>NZ_BMFZ01000005.1 GCF_014639435.1 Hafnia psychrotolerans
CATTACCTCACCTACTAGCTAATCCCATCTGGGCACATCCGATGGCGTGAGGCCCGAAGGTCCCCCACTTTGCTCTTGCGAGGTCATGCGGTATTAGCTACCGTTTCCAGTAGTTATCCCCCTCCACCAGGCAGTTTCCCAGACATTACTCACCCGTCCGCCGCTCGTCACCCAGAGAGCAAGCTCTCCTGTGCTACCGCTCGACTTGCATGTGTTAGGCCTGCCGCCAGCGTTCAATCTGAGCCATGATCAAACTCTTCAATTAAAGTTCGATTTGCTTCAACTCGTGAAGCGATGCTCAAAAACTGACTTTTGCAAAACTAAAAGTTCGTAATAATTCAACTAAATGAATTACTGCTTGGTCACTCTTTAAGACTTGATATTTTTTGCCACCGAAGTGGCTGATATCGTCTTGTGGTTCGCAAGGAATCTTATGCGGCGCGGGAGGCGTATATTACGTTTTCCCGCTGAAGAGTCAAGAGATTATTCATTCGAACTTTCATCTTTTCCTCTTCCTGTCCGAGCGACTTGTCAGTCGTTGTTCCCGGTCAGTGGAGGCGCATTATAGGGAGTTCTCAGAAGGCCGCAACCCTTAATTTCAAATAAATTACTGACCGTTCGCATTTCGAACAAATACGTGTTTTTCGATTAATATATGAACAAAAAAAGGGTTCAGATTAACTCTGAACCCTTTTTATCGGTTTTATGGCGGCCTAAATAGAGAATTACTGGCGCGCCACTATATGGTCATTTTCGACATCTATAGTAATTGGCACTCCAGGAATGAGTTTCCCTGAGAGTATCTGCTGCGCCAACGGGTTCTCAATTTCCTGCTGAATTGCTCGTTTCAATGGTCGTGCCCCATATACTGGGTCGAAACCACTGTTACCAAGCAGCTCAAGTGCAGCATCGGTTAAAGTCGCCGTATAGCCGCGCTCCTCAAGACGTTTATATAACCGCCCAAGCTGGATTTGCGCAATACTCTTGATGAGTGCATGACCCAGTGGATGGAACACCACCACCTCGTCAATACGGTTGATGAACTCAGGACGGAAGTTATGAGTCACCACTTCCATCACTGATTCTTTCATCTGCGCATAAGTTGCCACACCAAAATTCTGCTGGATCAGGTCTGAACCTAAGTTCGACGTCATGATCACCACAGTATTACGGAAATCGACTGTCCTGCCCTGCCCATCTGTCAGGCGCCCATCATCCAATACCTGCAACAGAATATTGAAGACATCTGGATGCGCCTTTTCCACTTCATCCAATAAAATGACAGAATAAGGACGGCGGCGAACGGCCTCGGTCAGGTAGCCACCTTCTTCATAACCGACATAGCCCGGAGGTGCACCGACCAACCGAGAGACTGAGTGCTTCTCCATGAATTCTGACATGTCGATACGCACCATAGCGTCATCGCTATTGAACAGGAAAGTCGCCAGCGCTTTACAAAGTTCCGTTTTACCCACACCCGTTGGCCCCAGGAACAGGAATGAACCAATTGGTCGGTTTGGATCAGACAAACCCGCCCGGCTACGACGTATCGCATTAGACACAGCTTCGACCGCTTCATCCTGCCCAATCACTCGCTGATGCAAAGCATCTTCCATACGCAACAGTTTTTCACGCTCGCCTTCCAACATCCTGGCGACCGGAATCCCAGTCCAACGAGCCAATACATCGGCAATTTCCACATCTGTTACGCGGTTACGCAACATTTTCACCGTTTTGCCTTCAGCCTGAGTGGCGGTAGCCAGCTGTTTTTCCAGTTCAGGAATTTTACCGTACTGTAATTCAGACATGCGGCCAAGATCGCCCACACGACGCGCCTGTTCAAGCGTAATCTTCGCCTGCTCCAGGTCAGATTTAATATTCTGAGTACCGGTCAGGGAAGCTTTCTCTGCTTTCCACTCCTCATCAAGCTCCGAGAACGCGCGTTCCTTTTGCTTAAGTTCGGTGTTAAGCATTTCCAGACGTTTAACACTGGCGTCATCAGACTCTTTCTTGAGTGCCTGTTGTTCCAGCTTTAGCTGGATGATGCGACGTTCCAGCCGATCCAACGCTTCCGGCTTAGAATCCATCTGCATACGAATACTCGATGCTGCTTCATCTATAAGGTCAATCGCCTTATCCGGCAACTGACGGTCAGAGATGTAACGATGTGACAATGTCGCTGCCGCCACGATCGCCGGGTCGGTGATCTGCACATGATGATGCAATTCATAACGTTCTTTCAGACCGCGCAAGATCGCGATGGTGTCTTCGACAGATGGCTCGGCAATAAACACTTTTTGGAAGCGACGTTCAAGCGCCGCATCCTTCTCTATATACTGACGGTATTCACTTAACGTCGTGGCACCGACACAGTGAAGTTCACCGCGAGCGAGCGCCGGCTTAAGCATGTTACCTGCATCCATTGCTCCATCAGCTTTACCCGCACCAACCATGGTATGTAATTCATCAATAAAGAGGATGACATTACCTTCCTGCTTTGACAGGTCACTAAGCAAGCCTTTCAGGCGTTCTTCGAACTCACCACGGTACTTGGCACCGGCCACCAGCGCGCCCATATCTAAAGAAAGAACGCGTTTGTTTTTCAGGCCTTCAGGGACCTCACCATTAACAATACGCTGAGCCAACCCTTCGGCGATGGCCGTTTTACCTACACCAGGCTCACCGATCAACACTGGATTATTTTTGGTACGACGCTGTAATACCTGAATGGTACGACGAATTTCTTCGTCACGACCGATCACCGGGTCAAGCTTTCCTTGTTCCGCACGTTCGGTCAGATCGATAGTGTATTTTTTCAAAGCCTGGCGTTGGTCTTCGGCTCCTTGATCATCCACTTTGTCGCCACCTCTCATTTGATCAATTGCCGCACTGATTTTCTCCACGGTTGCACCGCTTGCTTTAAGCAGATCGGTCAACGTGCCGCGGTCTTTAAGTACCGCGAGAATAAACAGTTCGGACGAAATAAACGTGTCAGCGCGTTGCTGCGCCAATTTGTCACAATGATTTAAAATACGGATCAATTCGCTGGATGGTTGAACATCACCACCAGTACCTTCAACTTGCGGCAATCGCCCCAAAGCCTGTTCTATGCCCGTGCGCAGTTTCGGGGTATCAATCCCGGCTGCAGTAAGTAACGGACTCACGGTTCCACCTTCCTGAGTGAGTAAAGCGCTCATCAGGTGAACAGGTTCGATAAATTGGTTGTCGCGCCCAAGTGCGAGTGATTGGGCGTCGGCGAGAGCAAGCTGGAATTTGCTAGTAAGACGATCCAGACGCATAACACCTCCTTTGCTGAACAAAATTGCTACTGGAGAATAGATGAGGTCAACCCTGCCATTTTCAAGGTTATCTCGTCAGTATATTATGCATACAACGCCATGCGTCGGCGGATCATCTTGATTAGGAAGGTGATACGAACCAAATTAAACTTGCCATCCGCCCGGTCTTGGCATCACGTCTGTAAGAATAAAATGTTGTGCTGTCAGTGACGGTGCAATATTCCCCACCATAGATGTGTGTTACCCCGCACGCCATCAGCCGCAGCCGTGCCAGATGATAAATATCTGCCAGAAATTTATTCCCCGCGGGTTGAAAAGCCTCGCTGGCCGCTGAATCTGCTGACATAAACGCTTCACGCACCTCACCACCCACTTCGAACTTTTGCGCGCCAATTGCTGGCCCCAGCCATGCAACGATATCGGAAGACTCTGCAGAGAATTCAGCCACGGTTTTTTCGAGCATACCCGCGCAAAGCCCCCGCCATCCTGCATGCGCAGCGGCGACTTCATCACCTGTACAACTGGAGAAAAGGACGGGCAGGCAATCGGCAGTCATGACAGCGCAGACCACACCGGGCTGGTTGGTGTAAACAGCATCAGCGATGAGGGTTGGCAAATAAGGGGTGGATTTGGTTAGTCGTACCACGTCAGTCCCATGCACTTGCTCAAGCCAGTGAGGTGCTGCAGGAAGGCCAGCTAAATCAATAAGAGAAAGGCGGTTAGCATTAACGGCGTAAGGGTCGTCACCAACGTGTAAACCTAAATTAAGCGCGTCATAGGGCGGCAAACTGACACCGCCCTGACGGGTTGTTACGCATGACCGCACCGTTGCAGGCTGCGGCCACTGTGGCAAGATGAGCGGTCTCATCACCAATTCATCTGGTCCTTAAACTCTTCGGTATCGGCTTTTAGAGCATTAATCATATCAACCATATCCTGTGGGAGCGGAGCATGCCATTCCATCTCAATACCGGTTACCGGATGATAAAGACGCAGCATAGTGGCATGCAAAGCCTGACGGTCAAAACTGCGCAGCGTGGCAATGAACGCTTCTGAAGCCCCTTTTGGCAAACGGGGACGTCCACCATAAAGCTGGTCACCTAACAGAGGATGGCTAATGTGGGCCATATGCACACGGATTTGGTGCGTACGCCCCGTTTCCAGACGCAAACGCAAACGCGTATGAGCGCGAAAGTGCTCCATAATGCGGTAGTGCGTAGTAGCAGGTTTACCCATTGGGTGAACGGCCATATGCGTGCGCTTGGTCGCATGGCGGGCAATAGGTTGATCAACCGTACCACCAGCAGTCATGGTACCCATCGCTACCGCTTCATATTCGCGTGTAATTTCGCGCGCCTGTAAAGCTTCGACCAGATGAGTTTGCGCTGGAACGGTTTTAGCCACCACCATCAAACCCGTGGTGTCTTTATCCAGTCGGTGAACAATGCCACACCGAGGTACGTCCATGATTTCTGGGTAATAATGCAATAATGCATTGAGCACTGTGCCATCTGGATTGCCTGCGCCAGGATGAACAACCAGACCGCGGGGTTTATTGATGACTAAAATATCGTTATCTTCGTACACAATGTTTAATGCGATATCCTGTGGCAGCCAACGCGCATCTTCTTCAATTTGCGCATCGATTGCGATAGCTTCGCCACCCAACACTTTTTCTTTTGGTTTGGTCACTTTCTTGCCATTAACTTGTACTCTGTCATCCAGGATCCAATCTTTTATGCGAGATCGTGAATAATCAGGGAACAATTCGGCTAAAGCTTGATCTAACCGTTGACCGAGTTGAGATTCGGCCACCGTTGCGGTGAGTTGTACTTGTTGTGCCATATGCAGCTTCTTGGTTAACGTTGGGTTTTCACGGCGATGCCGTTTAAAATAATGTGCTATTGTAGCTGGTCTTTGTCGGGAGCTTAACGGACAGTCTCCCAGAATAACACCTGAGGATAATCAAAACGTCATGACGCGTGTGAAATATCTGGTGGCGGCAGCCACGTTGAGCCTGGCGCTGGTCGGTTGCTCTGGTTCCAAAGAAACGGTTCCTGATAACCCACCAAACGTACTTTATGCTACTGCCCAGCAAAAGCTGCAGGACGGTAACTTTAAGGGCGCAATTGCTCAATTAGAAGCGTTGGATAACCGCTATCCATTTGGACCTTACTCACAGCAAGTGCAGTTAGATCTAATCTACGCTTACTACAAGTCTGCTGACTTGCCTTTGGCTCAGGCCTCAATTGATCGCTTTATGCGCCTAAACCCCACCCATCCGAATATCGATTACGTCATGTATATGCGTGGTCTGACGGATATGGCGCTGGACGACAGTGCGTTGCAGGGCTTCTTCGGTATTGATCGCTCAGACCGTGATCCTCAACATGCACGTGCCGCCTTCCGTGACTTCAGCCAGCTCATTCATAGCTATCCGAACAGTCAGTATGCTACCGATGCCAATAAGCGTCTGGTATTCCTGAAAGATCGTCTGGCCAAATATGAGCTATCGGTCGTGCAATACTACACTAAACGTGGCGCATACGTCGCCGTCGTTAATCGTGTAGAGCAAATGCTGAAGGATTACCCGGATACCAAAGCAACGCGTGATGCGCTGCCAATGATGGAAAATGCCTATCGCCAACTGCAGTTGAATAACGAAGCGGACAAAGTGGCGAAAATTATCGCGACCAACAACGCGTCATAATTCAGCGAAAAGGCCAATAATGTTGTGGTCTGGAAAAAACGGTAGCTCAGGCTGCCGTTTTTTATTGGATTTTGACAAGTAACTTGATGATTTTTAAAGCAGAGGGGATTCACGAGGGAGTAATATTATCGCATAGATCTTATCGATAATGCTTTATTCTGCTTTAAGTCACAAGCCCTATCCGGCCGTTAATCACCCTAAGTCACAGTTTTGTTTCACTTGACAAAAAGTGACAAAAAAACGTGATTTCTATCACGCATTTTGTCTCAAAGGCAGGTATGCTGAATCCATCCTAGACGGAAAGAGAGAGGTAAATTACATGACAGTGAACATTACCAGCAAACAAATGGACATCACCCCAGCAATTCGGGACCACGTTGAAGACCGTCTAAAAAAACTGGAAAAATGGCAAACTCAGTTAATTAACCCGCATATTGTTCTTTCGAAAGAACCTCAGGGATTCGTTGCCGACGCGACCATTACCACGGCTAATGGGCCACTGGTTGCTAGTGCCACGCACGATGATATGTATGCTGCCGTCAATGAGTTGATTGCGAAACTCGAACGTCAGTTGAATAAGGCGCAACACAAAGGCGAAGCACGCCGCGCAGAATCTTGCGTTAAAGAGATAAATCTTGAACCTGAGCAAGAAGAAGAGAAGTAATTTTCGACGTTTAATCGCAAAGAATAACGCGCTCCCGGGAGCGCGTTATTTATGTCCGCAGGAAATTGTATTGACACAGAGAAAAGCCAGCGGTTACTTTAGAGTAGAGTTATTCAGAGAAAACGCTACGCATGAACACAAAACTGTTTTTCTTCGCATCCTTTTTTACCTTCCCCTGAATGGGAGGCGTTTCGTCGTGTAAGAATCAATGCGAAGACGAACAATAAAGCCTCCTGAAAAGGGGGCTTTTTTTTATGCTCATAGTTTGACAAATTCGATAGAACAAAGCACATAAAAAGGATGAGATAATGACCGAGAATCCATTGCTGGCGTTACGTGAACGCATCAGCGCACTGGACCTAAAATTACTGGCGTTGTTAGGTGAAAGACGCAGCCTTGCAGTAGAAGTCGGCATGTCAAAATTGCATTCTCATCGACCGATCCGTGACAAGGAGCGCGAAAAAGAGCTAATGAGTGCCCTAATTCTGGAAGGAAAAAAACAGGGACTGGATGGCCACTACATTACCCGCGTTTTTCAACTCATTATTGAAGACTCGGTTCTGACCCAGCAGGCGTTATTACAACAACATCTAAATCAAACCACGCCAAACTCCGCACGCATCGCTTTCCTGGGCCCCAAAGGCTCCTACTCGCATCTTGCAGCCAGGCAGTACGCTGCGCGCCATTTCGAACAATTTATCGAATGCGGTTGCCAGAAATTCCAAGATATTTTCACTCAGGTCGAAACCGGCCAAGCAGACTATGCCGTACTACCGATTGAAAATACCAGTTCTGGCTCCATTAACGACGTCTACGATCTACTGCAGCACACCAGCCTATCGATTGTCGGCGAACTGACCAACCCAATCGATCACTGCGTGCTGGTTGCGGCAGACACTGACCTATCTAAAATTGAAACGGTTTACAGCCATCCACAACCTTTCCAGCAGTGCAGTCAGTTCATAAACCGTTTCCCACACTGGAAGATTGAATATTGCGAAAGTACCGCCGCAGCAATGGAAAAAGTTGCAGCATCAAAATCACCACATGCTGCAGCACTTGGCAGCGAAGCAGGCGGTGCGCTATATGGCCTTCAAGTGCTGGAATACAATTTGGCGAATCAGCAGCAGAACATCACCCGCTTTATTGTGCTGGCGCGTAAAGCTATCGAAGTGACTGAACAGGTACCCGCAAAGACCACCTTTATCATGGCGACAGGGCAACAGGCAGGTGCCCTGGTTGAAGCATTGCTGGTGCTGCGCGAACAGAGCATTATTATGACTAAACTTGAATCCCGTCCGATTAACGGTAACCCGTGGGAAGAGATGTTTTATATTGATGTGCTGGCTAATCTGCGTTCGGAGCCAATGGAGGCAGCGTTACGCGGCCTCAGCGCCATAACCCGCTCATTGAAAGTACTGGGCTGCTATCCCGGAGAGAACATTGTTGCTGTCAATCCACGCTGAATAACAAGAAAGGCCATACCGGTTTAAACGGATGGCCTTTCTTATATACAGAGCTTAATTAACGCCGGTTATCGTTCGCCTGTCGCAGCAACGACCCACTCTCTTTCAAAAAACGCGGCGCGTAATCACCGAACCAACTCTCAACCTGTTTGAACTTGCTTATAAATGCCTGCTTATCACCGTTCTCAAGCAACGCCAGTGCATCACCAAAACGCTGATAATAGCGTTTGATCAATGCCAGGTTACTTTCCGAAGACATAATGATGTCAGCATAAAGCTGGGGATCTTGGGCAAACAGTCGTCCAACCATGGCCAGTTCAAGGCGATAAATAGGGGAAGACAAAGCCAGCAGTTGCTCAATTTGTACATTCTCTTCGCACAAATGAAGACCATAAGCGAAAGTCGCGAAATGGCGCAGTGCCTGAATGAATGCCATGCTCTGATCATGTTCAACCGCACTGATTTTATGCAACCTTGCGCCCCAGACTTGTAACTGCTCAAGCAACCACTGATATGCCTGCGGTTCGCGACCGTCACAATAGACCACGACCTGTTTGGCAAGGCTACCCACATCGGGTCCAAACATAGGGTGCAGGCCCAGCACGGGCCCTTCGTGTACTGCAAGCATCGCTTGAAGCGGACGATTCTTCACTGACGCAAGATCAACAAGAATACAATCATCAGGCAGTTTGGGTAACTGGCTAATCACCTCTTCGGTCAAATGAATCGGCACGCTAACGATAACCATGCCAGCATCCGAAAGCAGCGCTTCTGCCTGCGACCAATCTTCTTGCTCCAGCACGTTGACCTGATAACCCGACAGCTCAAGCATACGGGTGAATAAACGCCCCATCTGACCCCGTCCACCGACAATAACGATGGATCGTAATTCCGGGCGTAGAGTTTTGAAGCCCTTATCATTTTCACTGGAATAAGACTCGCGCATCACGCGGCGCAAAACATCTTCAATCAAATCGGGAGGAACACCTAACTGCTGTGCTTCCTGTCGGCGAGAAGCCAACATGGCGGCTTCTCGTTCAGGCACATAAATAGGCAGACCGTAGCGGCTTTTAACTTCACCCACTTCCGCCACCAGATTTAGGCGACGGGATAGAAGATCCAACAAAGCTTTATCAACTTCATCAATCTGATCGCGCAATGCGTTAAGTTCAGCCACCATATAAAACCTATTCTCCTGCGATTCGTGCCGCCAGCGACTCGCCCAATTCCTGGTGCATAGTGCGCAGCAATGTTTCTGTGCTTTCCCAGTTAATACAGGCATCAGTGACAGAGACACCATACTTCATCTCTGAACGGGGTTGTTCAGAAGACTGGTTACCTTCGTGCAGATTACTTTCCAGCATCAAACCGGTGATTGAACGGTTACCCGCCTTGATTTGATCGATAACTGACTGTGCCACTAGGGTCTGACGGCGGTAGTCTTTGTTCGAGTTACCATGGCTGCAATCTATCATCAAGGAAGGGCGGAGTCCCGCATCCTGCATCTGTTTTTCACAGGACTGAACATCTTCACTGCTGTAGTTTGGCGTTTTTCCGCCGCGCAGAATAACATGTCCGTCGGGATTACCCTGAGTTTGCAGCAAACAAACCTGACCGGCTTGATTGATGCCCACGAAACGGTGCGGCATTTCAGCTGCACGCATAGCATTAATGGCGGTGCCGAGACTACCGTCCGTCCCATTTTTGAAACCCACCGGCATTGAAAGGCCAGACGCCATTTCCCGGTGAGTCTGGGATTCAGTAGTACGTGCCCCGATAGCTGACCAGCTGAACAGATCGCCTAGGTATTGCGGACTGTTCGGATCTAAGGCTTCAGTCGCCAGTGGCAGTCCCATACCAACCAATTGCAACAGCAGATTACGTGCAATGTGCAAGCCCCCTTCCACATCGAAAGTACCGTCCATATGTGGATCGTTAATTAAACCTTTCCAGCCCACAGTCGTCCGCGGTTTTTCAAAATAGACGCGCATAACAATGTACAGACGGTCACTTAGTTCGTCAGATAAGGTTTTCAAATGGCGCGCATAATCCAGCGCCGCATCCAAATCATGAATTGAACAAGGACCGCAAACCACCAACAGACGAGGATCTCGACCATGTACGATATCCGCGATGGTCTTACGTGCCTGGGCAATATTATTTTCGTCATTGCTCCCCAATGGGAAACGAACTTTCAGTTCTTCAGGCGTTATGAGGATCTGTTCTGCGCTGATATGTACGTTATTAAGTGCATCTTTTTGCATGGTGGCCATCCGCTGTCAGTAAAATGGGTGCTGCTTATTAGCATGCAGAGAAGATAGCATAAAGTGTAAATTCCACAAAGCTTATATGTAAACTTTTAATTACCATTGCCAACAATAGCCCTTAAATCGTAAATTTTTATTTACAGTTAATTGTACTAACCTTGTTATCTCTATCACTCGACTTTAATCTTTTGAACTAGCCACGAAATTACCCCGCGCATTAGATTCAAAGCGGATAGTGCACCAGGATAAAGATCATGGTAATTAGCCGTATATAAATCAGGCAAAGAGATAAGGAGAGAATGATGGTTGTCCGGTGTGCGCTACCACATGAAGCGGAAAAACTATGGGAAATTAGAAACAGCGCGATACGACATGGCTACAAAACATCCTATGACGAAAAGACCATCATGGCATGGACGCAAGATGAAATGCCTGAGAGCTTTCGTAAAACGATCTCCGATAATCCATTTTTCGTGATTGATGACGCTAAGGGTGGAAAACCGTCGCGACGGGTTTTCTCGATCTCGAAAATCAGAGTGTCGAAGCTATCTTCACCCTTCCTGAATTTACAGGCCAGGGAATGGCGAAGGCCATTCTTGAAGCTATAAAAGCCGAAGCTAAAAGACGGGGGATGAAAACACTGGTTTTATCTTCAACGCCTAACGCTTTTGAATTCTATAAAAAGAATGGTTTCACTTTGATCAGAGAAAGTTTTCACTATTCCCGGCGGGCAAACATCGAGCTGCGTTGTATGGACATGAGCTGCGATCTCTAACCATCCTCTCGCACCTGGTATATGTGGGTGTGTAAGTCATTGGAACCAGCAAACACTAAATCAGCGCAATAAAAAAGGGCCTGGCTTTCGCCAGACCCCTGTTAACTAAGAGCTTTTTAAATGTCGCGTTAGCGAGTCTTAGTTAGACGCTCTTTAATACGAGCAGACTTACCAGTACGCTCACGCAGGTAGTACAGTTTAGCTTTACGAACGGCACCACGACGTTTAACAGCAATGCTGTCGATTACTGGGGAGTGAGTCTGGAATACACGCTCAACACCTTCGCCGTTAGAAATTTTGCGAACAGTGAATGCAGAGTGCAGACCGCGGTTACGAATAGCGATAACCACGCCCTCGAATGCCTGCAGACGTTTTTTAGAACCTTCAACGACCCATACCTTAACTTCCACGGAATCACCCGGACGGAATGCAGGTACGTCTTGCTTCATCTGCTCTTGTTCGATCTGTTTAATGATATTGCTCATAATATGTCTCTTACCCTAGGTAAACTGATATATCGGGAGGGCATGGCAGATTGCTCATACGATCCCTTAATAGTTTTGTTAAATGAGCCGATGTTCCTTTCGGAACTCTCTCAGTAACACCTCTTGCTCGTCAGTCAGAGCTAGGTTTTCCAGAAGTTCAGGTCTTCTAAGCCAGGTTCGACCCAGCGACTGTTTCAGGCGCCAGCGACGTATATCAGCGTGGTTTCCCGACAGTAACACCGACGGTACTTCCATGCCTTCCAACACTTCAGGACGGGTATAGTGTGGACAATCGAGCAACCCATCAACAAAAGAATCTTCTTCTGCTGAAGCCTGACTACCCAGAACGCCCGGTATAAAACGGGAGACTGAATCAATCAGCGTCATTGCCGGTAACTCTCCACCACTGAGAACGTAATCGCCAATCGACCATTCTTCGTCAATCTCGGTTTTGATTACGCGCTCATCAATCCCTTCATAACGACCACACACCAGAATAATTTTCTGATAGGCCGCCAGTTCACAAACACCGGTTTGATCCAGCTTGCGTCCCTGAGGTGAAAGATAAATCACTTTAACACCTTCGCCTGCCGCCGCTTTAGCTGCATGAATGGCTTCCCGTAAAGGTTGCACCATCATCAGCATTCCGGGACCGCCGCCATAAGGCCGCTCATCCACGGTACGATGTCGATCGTATGCGAAGTCGCGCGGACTCCAGCAATTTACGCTCAACAGGCCATTCTTTACTGCCCGGCCAGTTACCCCGTAATCGGTGATCGCGCGAAACATCTCAGGAAACAGGCTAATTATACCGATCCACATAGCCTACTCCAGTCAGACAATATTCCACCCAACCTGCTTTAGCGACTTCAGTATTAACTACGTCAGTAAACGCTACGGAGGTCAAAAACCAGGATCCCAATCTACTTCGACAATGCGAGTAGTGAGATCGACTTTCTTGATAACCTGCCCATCGAGGAACGGGATCAACCGCTCCTTGATTCCGAAGGCATCCTTCAGGTTGGCTTTAACAACAATCACATCGTTAGAACCGGTTTCCATCATATCGATGATTTTGCCCAGCTCATAACCTGTCGTTGTGACTACCTGGCAGCCAAAAAGGTCTTTCCAGTAATAGTCGCCGTCTTCCAGTGATGGAAGTTGCTTTGAATCAACCACAATTTCGCAATTGGTAAGAAGATTCGCTGCGTCCCGATCGTCATAGCCTTTGACTTTGATGATCAGGTCCTGAGTGTGGCGTTTCCAGCCTTCCAGCTCGACAACCTGCCACTTACCGGCTTGTTGGATAAACCAAGGCTGGTATTCGAAGATGCTTTCGGCGTCTTCGGTGGATGAAAACACTCTGAGCCAACCACGAATGCCGTATGTTGACCCCATTTTGCCAAGTACTATCGGCTCAGCGGGCGTCACTGGATTGAGTTGCTTGCTCATTGTTACCACCGCGACAGATTAAGCCGCTTTCTTAGCGTCTTTGATCAGCGAAGAAACGCGATCAGAAACGGTTGCACCCAGATCGACCCAATGGGTAATACGATCCAGGTCCAGACGCAGTGCTTCAGCCTGGCCAGATGCCAATGGGTTGAAGAAACCTACACGCTCGATGAAACGACCATCACGAGCATTGCGGCTGTCAGTCACTACTACTTGATAAAACGGACGCTTTTTTGCGCCGCCACGTGCTAAACGAATTGTTACCATAACATCCTCTTTAGTTAATAAAACAACCAGACCCCATCGGGGAACGGGGTCTGGTTGCTATATAAAAAGCCCGAAAATTTTACTCATTTTGGCGCAAAAAGCAATCGAAAGCGTAGATTGCCTCCGCTGCTATTTACCTGAGTGATCTCTGAACAGTTTATGTGGCTGATAAATAGCCAGTATTGTCGATCAGCGGCCTGGGAAACCTGGTGGCATCATACCTTTCATGCCACGCATCATTTTTGCCATGCCGCCTTTCTTCATTTTTTTCATCATGCGCTGCATATCGTCGAACTGTTTGAGTAAACGGTTGACGTCCTGCACCTGCATGCCGGAACCCATCGCGATGCGACGTTTGCGGGAACCTTTGATAATCTCTGGCTTAGCCCGCTCTTTAAAGGTCATCGAATTGATGATCGCCTCCATGCGGACCAGCACTTTATCGTCCATTTGTGACTTGACGTTATCCGGCAACTGACCCACGCCAGGCAGCTTGCTCATCATATTGGCCATGCCACCCATGTTGCGCATTTGCTTGAGCTGATCAAGGAAGTCGGTTAGATCGAAGCCATCGCCTTTTTTAAGTTTGTTCGCCAGCTTCTCAGCCTGAGCGCGGTCAACTTTACTCTCAATATCTTCGATAAGTGTAAGAACATCACCCATCCCCAGAATTCGGGAGGCGACACGATCTGGATGGAACGGCTCAAGCGCATCTGTTTTTTCACCCATGCCGAGGAATTTAATCGGCTTTCCGGTGATATGACGAATAGACAGCGCTGCACCGCCACGGGCATCACCATCGACTTTCGTCAGGATAACACCGGTTAATGGCAGCGCCTCGTTGAAGGCTTTCGCCGTATTAGCCGCATCCTGACCCGTCATTGCGTCTACAACAAACAGCGTTTCAACTGGCTTTATTGCCGCGTGAACCTGCTTGATTTCGTCCATCATCGCTTCGTCGATATGCAAACGACCGGCAGTATCAACAATCAGCACATCATAGAACTTGAGTTTGGCTTGTTGCAGTGCGTGATTAACAATATCAACAGGTTTCTCTTGGGCGTCGGAAGCGAAGAAATCTACGCCAACCTGCTCGGCAAGTGTCTCCAGCTGTTTAATCGCCGCAGGGCGATAGACGTCGGCAGAAACAACCAAAACCTTCTTCTTTTTCTTCTCTTTAAGAAATTTTGCCAGTTTTGCAACGCTGGTTGTCTTACCGGCACCTTGCAGACCCGCCATCAGCACAACAGCCGGTGGCTGGGCGGCAAGATTAAGCTCTGAATTCGCCTCGCCCATGGCTGTTTCCAGCTCTTTCTGGACTATTTTTACGAATTCCTGACCAGGGGTCAGGCTTTTGTTGACCTCATGGCCAACGGCACTCTCTTTAACCCGGTTGATAAAGTCCCGGACCACTGGCAGCGCAACGTCAGCTTCCAGCAATGCCATACGAACTTCACGTAATGTTTCTTTAATGTTCTCTTCGGTCAGCCGCCCACGGCCGCTGATATTGCGCAATGTGCGCGACAATCGATCGCTTAAATTCTCAAACATCGTCTCTTGCTCAACGTAATGACAGGCCGCCTTAGCGACACAATTGCGGGATTATAACACGAAGTGTTGACGATCTCTGCTTTGGCATCTCAGATAGGTTGGAGCGTGAGGCGCGTAACGTTATACTGACCGTCTAATTCATTTTTGATGCTAATGATACGCTATGTCAGTTTTTCCCGTTATCGCCATGTTTGCCTACCTGCTCAGCCTTGCCCTGATCATCCCGAGCATTATCAGGAAGACTGGCGCATATCGGCGGTTAGCATTGATTTCAGTGATCATCGCGCTGATTTGCCATGCTGTGGCACTCCAGCAACGCATCTTCGATGTCAGTACTGGTCAAAACCTGAGTCTGGTTAATATCGGCTCAGTTGTCAGTCTGATCATATGTACGGTAATGACCATTGTTGCTTCGCGCAACCGTGGTTGGTTTATTTTACCTATCGTTTATAGTTTCGCACTGATCAATCTGGCGTTTGTCACCTTCCTTCCTGGTGAGTTCATCACTCACCTTGAGCAAAGCAAAGGGCTACTGGTACATATTGGTCTCGCACTGTTTGCCTACGCGACGCTTATTATTGCGGCGCTCTATGCGCTCCAACTGGCCTGGCTCGACTATCAGCTAAAAAATAAACGTCTGACATTCAACAATGACATGCCGCCGCTGATGACCATAGAGCGTAAACTCTTTCACATCACACAGGTTGGCGTTATTTTGCTAACGCTGACGCTCTGCACCGGCTTGCTATATATGGATAATCTATTCAGTCGGGAGAACATTGACAAAGCAGTGCTGTCGATTCTCGCATGGTTTGTCTATATCGTTTTGCTGTGGGGCCACTATCATGAAGGTTGGCGTGGTCGCCGAGTCGTATGGTTTAGCATGGCAGGTGCCGTGTTATTGACACTGGCCTACTTTGGCAGCCGCATGATCCAGCAACTGATGATTCATCAATAAATTGCAGTTCAATCAATAAATAAGGAATTCCCCGTTGGAGCACGTCTCGACAACTACCCTCATCATCACATTGATCATTATGGTGGTGGTTTCGGCTTATTTTTCCGCCTCCGAGACCGGCATGATGACGCTCAACCGATACCGGTTACGCCACCTTGCCAAACAAGGCAACCGTGGAGCACGTCGCGTTGAGAAACTGCTGAAACGTCCCGATCAGCTGATAAGTCTGGTTCTCATCGGCAATAATCTGGTCAACATTCTCGCCTCTGCTCTGGCAACAATTGTGGGTATACGGTTGTATGGTGACGCAGGCGTCGCCATCGCAACCGGTATTTTGACCTTTGTGGTACTGCTTTTTGCCGAAGTACTGCCAAAAACTTTTGCGGCGCTCAACCCAGAACGTATTGCATTCCCCAGCAGCCTGCTGCTGCGACCGCTGCAAACAATCATGATGCCTCTGGTGTGGATCCTCAACAGCCTGTCGCGTTTGCTCATGCGCATGCTTGGTATCAAAACCAATGTCGGAATCAGCGATGCGGTAAGTAAGGAAGAGTTGAGAAGCATAGTGAACGAATCACGCTCGCAGATCTCCCGCAGAAATCAGGACATGTTGCTGTCAGTTCTCGATCTGGAAAAAGTCACCGTTGATGACATCATGGTGCCACGTAACGATATTGTGGGGATTGATATTAATGATGACTGGAAATCGATCATCCGTCAGTTAACGCACTCTCCGCACGGTCGCATTCTGCTTTATCGCAATTCCCTGGATGATGCCATCGGCATGCTGCGATTGCGCGAAGCTTACCGCCTAATGACCGAGAAAAAAGAGTTCACCAAAGAGAACCTGTTGCGTGCCGCCGATGAGGTTTATTTTATCCCCGAAGGTACGCCGCTCAACATCCAACTGGTAAAATTCCAACGCAACAAGAAGAAAGTTGGCATTGTGGTCGACGAATATGGCGATATACAGGGACTGGTGACAGTCGAGGATATTCTTGAAGAGATCGTGGGTGATTTTACGACCTCAATGTCCCCGACGCTGGCAGAAGAGGTTATGCCGCAAAGTGATGGTTCAGTGATTATTGAAGGCAGTGCTAACGTCCGAGAGCTAAATAAAGCCTTCAATTGGACTTTACCAGCCGACGGCCCACGCACGGTGAATGGTATGCTGTTGGAAATACTGGAAGAGATCCCTCAAGCGGGGGCTAGTCTGCGCGTTGAAAATTACGCAGTAGAAATCCTCGCCGTACAAGAGAATATGATTAAACAAGTTCAGGTAAGACCGATGCAACCGCTAAAAAACAGTGTTAACCGGCACTGAGCCAACCACTTACTTGGGTTTCATCGAAATAGAAAAAGACGCGATATCGCGTCTTTTTTGTGACTAAATGCATTGAAACTAGATATGCAGTTCGGTCAATTTCTCTTTTGGCAGTGCCAAATCGTCGTTGTGATTGACGACCACATCGTTATCGAGAATGTGTTGTGCTATTTCCTGAGCTTCTTTCAGGGAATGCATTTCGTAAGTCCCACACTGAAACTCATTCAGCTCAGGAATTTTACGCTGGTCAGTCACTTTCAGAACGTCGCCCATCGCCGCTTTCCAGGAGTCAGCAACCAATTTCTCCGTTGGTACGCCAATCAGACTCATATAGAAACCGGTACGACACCCCATAGGCGAAATATCAATGATTTCGACACCATTCCCATTGAGATGGTTACGCATAAAACCCGCGAACAAGTGTTCAAGAGTGTGGATACCGCGCTCAGGCATGACTTCAATATTCGGGCGGCAAAAGCGCAGGTCGAATACAGTGATGGTATCCCCATGTGGGGTTTTCATGGTTTTTGCGACGCGAACAGCAGGTGCTGCCATACGGGTATGGTCTACGGTAAAGCTATCCAACAGTGGCATATCGTCACCCTCCTAAAGAAAAAATGTTTTTTATCGAACTCAGGAAACCTTTTCCCATAATACGAGTCTGAATATATGAAAGACGCACATTCGTTATCATCATCCCTGTAAACAGAGATGTTATTTGGCCACATTGATTGTGGCCTTTTTCTTTTTAACCGCCGTTAAGTGCGGTCAGATACTCTTCAAAGCTTAGCTTATCATTGGCTTCAAGATCGCGCTGTCGCTGCCATGAAGCTGCTGATTCTACAGCAAGCTGTTCTGCGCTTAGAATTTCCAGCGGTTCCTGCAATAGCATCTGGCGATATTTCTCGGCTAACGCTAACCCCAGGTTACCGGCACCCTGCGCTTTGATATCTCGTAAGATGCGTGCGGAGTAGGTCTGCTCAGGGTTATCAAACCCAACAACCAGTTCGTTACAAACCTCCTGGTATTGCTGGTTACCATTCTGACCATCCAACACTTCCGCCACACGACGCAAGTCGGCAAACAATGCCTTCCCTACCTGATCAAGTGGCTTACGCTCGTCGTTACAACCGATGCCAATGGTTTGATTAGGCTTACGCCCTTCAAGGATCACGCGATTCCAGTTTTTACGCGTACACAGCAGTTCATCGCTATTCATCTCTGGTGCATCGGCCAAAGCACACCATATCAAAAACAGATCAAGGAAACGCGCCTGAGACGCATCGACACCAATAGGCGAGAAGGGATTCACATCCAAAGAACGCACCTCAATGTATTCGATTCCACCACGTAACAGGGCTTCTGAAGGCGTTTCGCCAGAACGAGTCACGCGTTTCGGACGGATCGGAGCATAAAGTTCGTTCTCAATCTGTAACACATTGGTGTTCAACTGCAGATATTGGCCGTCTTTATCCTTGACGCCCATTGCAGCGTACTCTTCGGAAGGAGTACGGATCGCCTGCTTCACGCCTTTAACATAAGATTCCAGGTCGTTGTATGTAACCCCCAGATTACTCTGCGCTTTATTGGTGTAACCCAGATCACTCAGACGCAATGAAGTCGCATAAGGCAAATAACACATTCCTGATTCCGTCGTTTCAAACGGTAAGTCTATTTCTCGCCCTTTCAGGAAGGAGGAACAGATAGCCGGAGATGCTCCGAACAAATAAGGAATAACCCACCCGAAACGGTAGTAGTTACGAATGAGTTTGAAATAGGCAGCAGAGATTTCATCCTTTCCACTTTCCGCATCAGTGATACCAAGACGTGCTTGCCAAAATTCAAGCGGTAGCGAAAAATTATAATGAATGCCAGAAATAATCTGCATCAATGCGCCATAACGGTTTTTAAGGCCCTCACGGTACAGATTTTTTAAACGCCCAATATTGGAAGAACCGTATTGTGCGAGTTTAATCTCCTGCTCCGCGCCAACGAAACAAGGCATACTCAACGGCCACATTCTTTCATCACCCAGTTCACGGGCAACGTGGCGGTGAACATCACGCAAGAACTTCAGCAGATGGTCAATATCACCATCAACCGGAGTAATGAACTCCAGAAGGGATTCCGCGAAATCGGTTGTTATCCAATGATGCGTTAGCGCAGCACCTAAAACCTCTGGATGCCCTGTCGCCGCGAGTGAACCATCAGCATTAACACGAAGCGTTTCACGTTCTATGCCACGACGAATACCTTTTACTGCCTGAGGGTGGGCTTCCAACCAGGAAAGCGCCTGAGATACATCCGGGATCAAATTGACCTCCCGCTATTTGAAATCATTAACTTGCAAGCATACTGAATCTGCATAGACGTAACCATCATGATAAGCGATACCAATCTAACTCCACCATGAAATCCCCTGTAACGTAATGACGGTTAATACCGCATAGCGTATTGTTTTCCCTATACAGAGGAAAAACACCACCGGACCCCAAGGCATGCGCAACCAGCCTGCCAACACACATAAAACATCACCCACTACCGGTAGCCAACTCAACAATAGTGCAGCAGGACCAAAACGATTCAACCATGCCATTGCGGTATTAAGCCCGCGCTGGGGTTTCAGCCCGGGCAGCAATCGACCAATGATAATATTGGTTATCCCGCCCAAGGTATTGCCAAAAGATGCAGCTGCCACCAATAAAAGTGGCGACGCACTGCCAGACGATAGCAAGCCAATCAGTAAGATCTCTGAATTTCCCGGCAACAAGGTCGCACTAAGAAAACTGCTGCCAAAGAGAGATGTCACCGCCAGCATTGTACTCAAAGTGCGCGAACATCCACGACAGCCATATTGGCGCGCTGTGCAGCCTGGATACCAAAATCAGCATCCTCGAATACTACGCATTTTTCAGGTGGTACGCCGATTAATTCAGCGCATAGTAAAAAGGTGTCAGGTGCTGGCTTGTAGTTCTGTACATCACTGGCACCCACAATAGCGTCAAAACAGTGACGTAGACCTAAGTGGCGAAGAAGAGCATCCGCCGTCCAGCGTTCACTGCCTGTACCTACAGCCATCGGGCGACGACCGTGGTAGAACTTCACCACATCAATGAGCGGAAGTGGTTGTACGATATCCATAAGCATCTCTTGCACGGCAGTGGTTTTCTCGGCAGCAAGAAGATGAGGATCCAATTCAGCTTGGTTATCATCGATAATAAACTTTGCTATGCGCCACGTCGGCGAACCATTGAGAGCCACCATGGCGTTGAAATCATAGCGCATATTGTATTTGGACAATACCTGATGCCAAGCCTTACGGTGCGTGGGCTCTGTATCCAATATGGTTCCATCCATATCAAAGATCAAACCCTCGTAGAGATCGTACATCTTGTACTCCTGCTCAGGATAAAAACAGGAAGCCACTTTAGCGTAAAGTCTGTCGAAAGTCGCATTTTGTCAGGGCGATATAAGAAGGGCGGACAATGAGATGAAGGGAGATTTGAAGACGTAAGAAATGCCTAAAAACAAAAAACTCGCTGGAGCGAGTTTATCTAATAGGGTGCACACTGGAAGATTACTCAGCTAACGCTTCGCCCTACAGGCCGTTGCTAACGCAACGTTATCTTCCTTCGTGCTATCTGCATGCTGAGTGCGCGATAAGATGCCTACCGTCGCTTCAACATACACAAAATATGGTGCACCCAGGAAGATTCGAACTTCCGACCGCTCGGTTCGTAGCCGAGTACTCTATCCAGCTGAGCTATGGGTGCGTTTGGGGTATTTGTGTTTTATGTAATTCGGGAAAAGCAGAGAAAAAGAATGGTGCACCCGGGAAGATTACTCAGCTAACGCTTCGCCCTACAGGCCGTTGCTAAAGCAACGTTATCTTCCTTCGTGCTATCTGCATGTTGAGTGCGCAATAAGATACCTACCGTCGCTTCAACATACACAAAATATGGTGCACCCAGGAAGATTCGAACTTCCGACCGCTCGGTTCGTAGCCGAGTACTCTATCCAGCTGAGCTATGGGTGCATTTTGATTCTTACTGCAGATTTTACCCAACCATTTCTGTCCGTACTACTTCAGCTTTCGCTTCCGCCCATTACGCTCATTTGATTGCAAATCAACATACGCTTTGGAAAGTATGGTGCACCCAGGAAGATTCGAACTTCCGACCGCTCGGTTCGTAGCCGAGTACTCTATCCAGCTGAGCTATGGGTGCATTTTAAATGGCGGTGAGGCGGGGATTCGAACCCCGGATGCAGCTTTTGACCGCATACTCCCTTAGCAGGGGAGCGCCTTCAGCCTCTCGGCCACCTCACCATACGCTTCTTTCGAGTTGTGCTGACTCACTTTGTTTAAGCTCATCGGCACTGCGTGGCGCACATATTACTTTCCCGCACTTATAAGTCAAACCCTTTTTTTACAACATCGACCTGTTTGGACAATTCACGCGCAACATGCGCAGTTTGACGGCAAATAGTGACGTTTAGACCATAAAAACATTATTTTTTCTTGAGATAGAGATCAAAAGATAAGGTGCACTTTAAGCAAGAATGAGAAAAAAACAGAAAGGGGGAAATAGAAATAGGCAGGAAAAGAGGTCAGCGCCTCGCCGTTAGCGAGACGCCTGGTAAATCAGTAATTCGTTTGTTGAGACTTCTCAGCCTGAATGCGCTGATAGATCTCCTCACGATGCACAGAGACCTCTTTGGGCGCATTAACACCAATACGCACTTGGTTACCTTTAACACCTAAAACGGTAACAGTTACCTCATCGCCAATCATGAGGGTTTCACCAACTCGGCGAGTCAGAATAAGCATTCTTTGCTCCTTGAAGAATTAAAAGAGTCGAGTCTCTCAGTTTCCCGGACATTATCTATTAACCGAGGGTAAAACGTAAGCCATAACCCCCACACTAAGTGTAACGAGCCTGCGCCATGAGTCAGCAATACATTAAGCTTAGCTGAAAACAAGACTTTCGTGGCTTTCCTTGCCTGGCCTAACCTACCTGCGATAGTGAAAACGCCATGCTGTACAATACATTATGGCGTTTCTTTGTGTAGTGATTTATTTATTATTACAGTTTAGCGTCTACCCAGGCCTCTACACTCGCCAGTGCGGCAGGAAGGGCTTTAACGTCACTGCCCCCAGCCTGTGCCATATCAGGACGACCACCGCCTTTACCGCCAACCTGCTGCGCAATAGAAGCAATCAACTCCCCGGCTTTAACACGGTCGGTCAGATCTTTGGTAACGCCAACGATCATACTGACTTTTTCATCGTCGATGGTCGCTAAAACAATAATGGCTGAGCCCAACTGATTTTTCAGATCATCAACCATGGTTCGCAGCATTTTGGGTTCAACATTATCCAGTTTACGGACCAGCAATTTAACGCCTTTTACTTCTTTGGTCTGGCTGGAGAGTGAAGCACTTTCCTGTGCGGCCTGCTGAGCTTTCACTTGATTAAGCTCTTTTTCCAGCAAACGCGAACGGTCGATCAACATACGGACTTTATCTGTGATGCTGTTCACGTCACCTTTAACTAAATGCGCCACGTCCTGCAACAAATCACTTTGCTGATGCAGTGCCTCAATAGCATTTTCCCCCGTAATACCTTCGATACGACGAATACCCGCAGCGGTGCCTGACTCGCTCTGAATTCGGAACAGCCCAATATCACCCGTACGATTAGCATGAGTACCACCACAAAGCTCAGTGGAGAAATCGCCCATCGATAGTACTCGGACGCTGTCATCATACTTCTCGCCGAACAGCGCCATCGCCCCCTGCTCTTTGGCATCATCTAGTGCCATGATTTTGGTCTGAATTGGCAAGTTACGACGGATTTGTGCATTCACCAGGTCTTCAACCTGACGAATTTCTTCCGGTTTCATCGCTTCAAAATGCGAGAAATCGAAACGTAGGTAGTGATCATTCACTAATGAGCCTTTCTGAGCAACATGCTTGCCCAAAACCTGACGCAATGCTGCGTGCAACAAATGCGTGGCTGAGTGATTCAACCGGATACGTTCACGACGGGCAACATCAACAACCGCTTCGACAACATCACCGATGCTTAACTTACCAGCACTGAGTGCCCCCTGATGACCGATGGCTTTACCGTATTTTTGTGTATCAGAGACAATGAATGCACCGGATGCCGTTTTCAGTTCACCTTTGTCGCCAACCTGACCGCCAGACTCACCATAGAATGGGGTGTCATCGAGCACGACAATGGCGTTATCACCTGCGCTGATAGCATCAACGGGTTGCCCATTAATAAACAATGCCACTACTTTTGACTGACGTTCCAGGTGTTCATATCCGGAGAACTGAGTAACGCTATCAATGCGTACCATATTGTTGTAATCAGCACTAAAACCGCTAGATTCACGCGCACGACGGCGCTGAATTTCCATCGCTCGTTCAAATCCGGCTTCATCAACTTTAAGATCACGCTCGCGACAAACGTCAGCCGTTAAATCCAGCGGAAAGCCAAAGGTGTCGTACAGACGGAAAGCAATGTCGCCATCAAGAGTATCGCCTTTCATTGAAGACAACTCGTCGTCAAGCAATGCCAGACCGCGCTCAAGCGTGCGTGCAAATTGCTCCTCTTCCGTTTTAAGCAACTGTTCAACCATCGCTTGCTGTTGTTTCAACTCTTCCCCAGCAGAGCCCATCACGTCAATCAGCGGAGCAACCAGTTTATAGAAGAAGGTATCTTTGGCGCCAAGCATGTTGCCATGACGAATTGCGCGACGAATAATACGACGCAATACATAACCACGGTTTTCATTCGACGGGATCACGCCGTCAGCGATAAGGAATGCGCAGGAACGAATGTGGTCAGCGATAACCCGCAGTGATTTGTTATTTAAGTCTTTCGCGCCAGTAACCTGAGCAACAGAGGCAATCAGTTTCTTAAACAGATCAATATCGTAATTTGAGTTCACATGCTGCATTACCGCAGTAATACGTTCCAAACCCATCCCGGTATCAACGGATGGCTTGGGCAGCGGAAGCATCGTGCCATCAGACTGACGGTTGAACTGCATAAAGACGATATTCCAGATCTCGATATAGCGATCGCCATCTTCTTCTGCGGAACCAGGAGGACCGCCCCAGATATGGTCGCCATGATCGTAGAAAATCTCGGTACAAGGTCCACAAGGACCGGTATCCCCCATCTGCCAAAAATTGTCTGACGAGAAGGCGCCACCTTTATTGTCACCAATGCGAATAATACGCTCTTTAGGTATACCAACCTTCCCTTCCCAAATATCGAAGGCTTCGTCATCGGTCTCGTAGACCGTAACCCAGAGCTTATCTTTTGGCAGATTGAACCAGTTTTCACCGGTCAATAATTCCCAGGCATAGTTGATGGCATCATGCTTAAAGTAATCACCAAAACTGAAGTTACCCAGCATTTCGAAGAAAGTGTGGTGACGTGCGGTATAACCAACATTTTCCAGATCGTTATGTTTACCGCCTGCACGCACACAACGTTGAGATGTGGTCGCACGGCTGTAATCACGTTTATCCAGACCCAGGAAAACATCTTTAAATTGGTTCATCCCAGCATTGGTAAACAACAGTGTTGGATCGTTAGTCGGGACAAGCGAACTGCTTGAAACAATGTTGTGTCCCTTACTATGGAAGAAATCGAGAAACGCTTGTCGGATCTCAGCGGTGCTCTTGCTCATAAATGTCCCGGAATCTGGCTTAAAAAACGATTCGTGAGCGAGAAAGTGCCAAATTCGGCATCAGACTGCGCATCCCACGAACAAAAAGTGTGGATAAGATAAATTTTCTTCGCAGGGAAGTAAAATCCCGTATGCGATCAATCATCAAAATCACGATAAATTGACTGGATTTCTTCGTTAAAGAAGCCCCGAGAGAGCAAATAACGCATCACTTTCGATTTTTCTTTCCAATCAGTGGGTAATGGCTCATCGAATTTTCGCACGGCTAGATCGCGCGCGAGTGCACACCAGTCGACATCACTATTTTCTAATGCGAGGATGATCGTTTCTTTATCCACGCCTTTTTGCTGCAGTTCTGAACGGATCCGCTGAGCGCCGTAGCCTTTTTTGCTGCGTCCTGAAATATAATGATTGGCAAATTTAGCGTCATCCAACCAGCTGTGCTGGTAACAATAATCGATGACAGACTGGACGTGTTCAGGAGAGATGTCTTCAGGGATTTGACGATCTATTTTTTTCTGCTCCTCTTCTTCTTGCCACTCTTTTGAAAAGGAGAGCGTGGATTTGCGAGCATGAGATTTTGGAGACTTAAAAGAGGAGGGTTTACTGAAGGCTATCGGTGGAGTCAGCAGCTTACGTCGGAGTTCCATTTCGCCATGATCTCGCTGGGATAATAACCGCATAGCCCGGCTAATCAACGCATTGATTTTTCCAGCATCTCCCTCTTTTGCTGGTGAAAAAAGCGAGGAAGCATCTTCTAATTCATCATGTTGGGATCGATGTTCAAGATTTACCGCGTTGTCATCAGACATTTTGGTCACCTTATATAAGCAAAACGCCAGCCTGGATCTCAGGCTGGCGTTTTGTAGAGCGTATTAGATCCTGAACAGCAGGTTCAGGACCAGGCGAAATTAAAACTCTTCGCTAGTTTCAACACTGTCACCCAGATCTTCAACGGTAGCCTTCGCGCTGATTTCACCGGTGCCGCCGCTAAGCAGCATATCACGCAGTTTTTTGTCTATCTCTGCGGCGATTTTCGGATTTTCTTTCAGGAAGTTGCTGGAATTAGCTTTACCCTGCCCAATTTTCTCACCGTTGTAGCTGTACCATGCACCGGCTTTTTCGATCAATTTGTGTTTAACGCCCAGATCGACCAGTTCACCATGAATATTGATACCCTCACCATACAAAATAACCACATCACCATCTTTTATGGCACCGATACGGCGGATATCAAGACGCACAGAAGCATAGAATTTTAGTTGATCACATCAACCGCACCTGAACGGGTCAAGGCATCACAGATTTCCAACGCCTGCTCACCCGTATCAGGCTGCGAGCACAGCAGGTTGTCGATATCAACGCCAAGTTTTTTAGCATAAGCGTTGCGCCGAAGCAATAACCTGCAGCGTCAGTGTTGTTTTACCGGATGATTCTGGGCCATAAATCTCAACGATACGGCCCATCGGTAAACCGCCAGCACCTAACGCGATATCCAAAGACAAAGAGCCGGTAGAGATCGTTTCAACGTCCATAGAGCGATCTTCACCAAGACGCATGATGGAGCCTTTACCGAACTGCTTTTCAATCTGGCCCAATGCTGCAGCTAACGCCTTTTGCTTATTCTCATCAATAGCCATTTTTGCTCCTTCGTCTGACAGAGAGTGAATGACCTCACTCACGTCACTGAATGTAATTTATGCACAGGTAATTGCGCCTAATTATACTGTATGCTCATACAGTATCAAGCCTATTTTTCAAGAAACTCACTCAATACTGTTTGTAATGAAAAAACAGCAGCTTGCAAACGGACTGATGCACGATCGCCGGGAAAGTGTTGTTTGATTGCCAAAATTCGCCCTTCGCTGTCGGCAAATCCAAACCATACCGTGCCGACAGGTTTATCTTCAGAACCACCGTCAGGGCCTGCAATCCCACTAATAGACAGCGCTAGGTTCGCTCCCGCGGCATGTAAAGCCCCCTGCGCCATTTCGCGTACGGTTTCTTCGCTGACCGCGCCGAATTCATTCAGGGTTGCCTCGGCCACACCTAAAAGTTGGTGTTTCGATGCATTGCTGTAGGTTACAAAGCCGCGATCAAACCATGCTGAACTGCCTGCGATATCAGTAATCGCTTTTGCCACCCAGCCACCGGTACACGACTCAGCGCAGGTGATCCATAACCCTTTTTCTTTCAAGCTGTTGCCAACCAGCATACTTAACTGGTGTAGCTGATGCTCGCGCATAACCGATCCTTAGAGAGTGATCACATTCGCCAATGTTAACACTTCTGCATCGCAGAAATCAGTTAGTGACCATTTTTTGCGAGATGTATTCAGGTAACGATTCGTCACTACCAGGTGAACCCTGACAAAGCAAAAGGACCACTTACCGTGGCCCTTATTGTTAAGTACAGTTGGATGCTCAGTTCCCCTGCCTTGCCTTACTTACTGCTTCCCCTAGTTGCCAGACGGCCATCGCATAATACGCGCTGTGGTTATAACGAGTGATAGTGTAGAAGTTAGGCAACCCGTACCAGTACTGGTAATTGGTGCCCATATCCAATCGCAGCAGGCTGGCTTCCTGATAATTAGCCAACGACCCCAAAGGGCTCAGACCAGCAGCCTTCAATGTAAAGATCGGATACTTGGTCTTAAAGCCATTTTCAAGCAACGGAGCTTGCCCGGCGGCAGGAATGGCAATAGGTGCCCCTTTGGTCCAGCCATGCGCTTTGAAATAATTGGCAACGCTGCCGATAGCATCAACCGGATCCCAAAGATTTGCGTGACCGTCACCGTTGAAATCTACCGCATAGTCTTTATAAGAAGAGGGCATGAACTGTCCGTAGCCCATCGCACCGGCGAAAGAACCACGTAAGCTAAGAGGATCATCGCCTTCGCTGCGCGACATCAGCAAGAAGGTTTCCAGTTCACCCGAGAAATAATCAGCCCGGCGCGGATATGCAAAAGAGAGCGTTGCCAGCGCATCAATAATACGGGTTTTACCCATCACGCGGCCCCAGCGGGTTTCAACACCGATAATGCCAACGATGATTTCAGGCGGCACACCATAAATTTGTTCAGCGCGCTGCAACGCATCCTGGTATTGATTCCAAAACACCACACCATTTTGCACATTATCCGGCGTAATGAATTTAGCGCGGTAACGGTTCCAGGCACCGTTGGGCACAACTGAAGGCCCACCACTTGGTGCTTGTTGGTCCATCAATCGCAACACAAATCCCAGACGCTTGGTCTGTGCCAGTACATCATGCAATTGCTGGCGGTCAAAACCATGCTCGCTGACCATCTTCTCCACGAACCGGTTCATTCCTGCGTCGTAGGCAAAATCGCCGTTTTGCAACTGGCCTGTATGCTCAGGTTGCAGCATGAATCCACCACTCGTGTTGCCTCGAATGATGGGAGTCTCCACACCACCTTTGAAAGGATTGCCGGAGTATTCTGGCGCGGGTGCCGGCTTGCTACTGCAGGCTGTGAGCAGGGTAATAACAGGAAGAATGGCAACCAAATGACGCATCAGATATCCGTATAGCCATACAAAAATAAGTGACGGCTATGTTAAAGCATTGCCCTGCGTGGACAAACCGGAATCTAGAGGTGAATTGTAATCCAGCTCTGTTAGTTACACTCTTTTCGATGCCGCAACTAACAGTGATTCAAGATAATTACCTTTTATAACATAGCGTTATAAAATCACATTAACCACCAACGGTCATCCTATGCATTTTCAAGATCAATTCACCCTAAGCTCCCGATAGCGCGCATGTCACTGCCAGTCGGTGCCTGATGAATGCGTAAGCCGAACTCACCTATTACCGCAAATATATGGTCAAAAATATCAGCCTGGATACTTTCATACTCGAGCCAGGCAACCGTATTGGTAAACGCATAGATCTCAACGGGTAAGCCTTCTGCACCAGAGGAAAGTTGCCGCACCATCAGCGTCATATCTTGACGAATCAACAAATGCTGACGCAGATACTCGGTCAGGTATGCCCGGAATATCCCGACGTTGGTCATGCTGCGCTGATTGAGCACTGAAGCCGTGGCAGCAACCTGACCATTCCAACTATCGATCTCCTCCTGACGGGCCACCATATAAGGTTTAAGCAAGCGGACCTGCATAAGCTTGTCCTGCTCATCCTGGGAGAGAAAACGGATACTGGTAGTATCTATATTGATGCAGCGCTTAATACGCCGCCCGCCAGAGGCTGACATGCCGCTCCAGTTTTTAAACGCATCCGACACCAGCGAATAGGTTGGAATGGTGGTGATGGTGTTATCCCAGTTGCGCACTTTTACCGTCGTCAGCCCAATATCAACCACCTCACCGTCAGCGCCATATTTAGGCATTTCCAGCCAGTCGCCCAGTTTCAACATACTGTTGGCAGAAAGTTGAATTCCTGCCACCAGTCCAAGGATAGGGTCTTTAAACACCAACATCAGCACTGCTGCCATCGCGCCCAGCCCGCTAATCAGTATCGCCGGAGATTTGCCGATCAGCAGTGATATCATCATGATGCCAATCACAATCGCACTCACCAACTTAACCCCTTGGAAAATCCCCTTAAGTGGGAACTGCGAGGCGAAAGCAAAACGGTGCGACAGACCAGAGATAACATCCAGTAGTGAGAATAAGGACATCAGCGCGTAAAGCATGACCCAAAGTTGAGCACAAGTGGTAAGAATAAGCGCGGCATCGCTGCCCTTTTGCAACCACAGTACAGCCTGAATATTGACGATCATCCCTTGCAGAGTAAACGCGAGTCGGTGAAACAACTTATTTCCGGTAATAATCTGTAGCCACAGATGGCTGCTTGCCTGGGCACGTCGTTCAAATACGCGCAGAACGATGCGATGCAGAATAAAGTGAACAATTAGCGCGGTGAAAAAAATAATAATCAATGATATCGAGTGGTCTGAATCTATTCCATATTGCTTTAGAATTGTGTCCAACTGCTGCATAAAGCCTCCTTTGCTCGCCTTTAAAAACGCTTGATTATAAGTGGTTACGTGCTCACTGCTTCCTATTGTACTTTAAATACGTGACCAATATTTTCACGGAATAAATCGAATGTAGATAACAGGTCCCCCAGCGGGCCATGTTGCAGACCTCACCTGTTCGACACCCCGTCCATAGTGTCAGCCGCAACACGTTTTTGCTCGTTGTGGCTATAAGCAGAACCCGGTAACCCTCGTAAAAACGTCGCCAACGCCTTCTCACTCAGTATTCGAGTGCCACGTTCACAGGTCAGTTTGATATTGGTCTGACGTAGGCTGGATTTAGCTAACAGTGCCGGGTTAGTGAAGTTGTCATTTTAATTTGAGCTTTTGCAACTTCATACGGGCCATTGCAAGCGAGATTTGCGGGAAACTTCCAATTTTTACCTGTGACAGCTTATTGGTCACTGGGCTAGTATAGCGGGATAAAATTCTGTACTCGTACGCCTGAGCCGGTAAACGCCAGTTAGACATTGTGATACCGAATGAGAACTATAAAAATCACAATTCACTTTAAATTCAATCCATTAATAAGATTAAGTCTATGACTGACAAGCAAAATTTAGATTCCCACACCCCGATGATGCAACAGTATCTTCGCCTGAAGGCCGAGAACCCTGAAATCTTGATGTTTTACCGCATGGGAGATTTCTACGAGCTGTTCTATGACGATGCAAAGCGTGCTTCACAGTTACTGGATATTTCCCTGACTAAACGCGGCGCCTCAGCCGGTGAACCTATTCCAATGGCGGGCGTACCCTATCACGCCGTCGAAGGTTATTTAGCCAAGTTGGTACAACTGGGTGAGTCAGTAGCAATTTGCGAGCAAATTGGTGACCCGGCGCTCAGTAAAGGTCCCGTTGAACGTAAAGTAGTACGTATTGTCACGCCGGGAACGGTCAGCGATGAAGCCTTACTCAATGAGCGCCATGACAACTTACTGGCGGCGATCTGGCAGGACGGGCGAGGTTTTGGCTATGCAACACTGGACATCAGCTCCGGTCGTTTTCGCGTGGCACAGCCTGAAGATCTGGAAACCATGGCCGCTGAAATACAGCGTACCAACCCGGCAGAGCTGCTTTATCCTGAAACGTTTGAAGCTATGCCACTGATATCTTCACGTCGTGGTCTGCGCCGCAGGCCAATATGGGAGTTTGAACTTGAGACGGCCAAACAACAGCTTAACCTACAATTTGGTACCCGCGATCTGAGTGGTTTTGGTGTTGAACAGTCACCTCAGGCACTGCGCGCTGCGGGTTGTCTGCTGCAATATGTAAAAGATACCCAGCGCACCGCCCTGCCGCACATCCGTGGTGTGACCATGGAGCGTCTGCAGGACGGTATTATTATGGATGCCGCTACACGTCGTAATCTGGAACTAACGCAGAACCTGTCAGGTGGCATTGAAAATACACTGGCAGCGATACTCGATCACGCAGTAACACCGATGGGCAGCCGCATGCTCAAGCGCTGGATCCACATGCCAACGCGCGATGTAAAAGTATTGAATCATCGTCAGATGGCTCTGGGATCGTTGCAGGATCTCAGCGCGGAATTGCAGCCGGTTTTACGCCAGGTAGGCGATCTTGAACGCATCCTGGCGCGTCTGGCGTTGCGCAGTGCGCGACCACGTGACTTGGCCCGTATGCGCCACGCCTTGCAGCAACTGCCGGAAATTCGTGCATTGTTGCAGCCTTTGCAAACAGCACATATTCAAGCGCTGATCAAAAACTGTGGTGAGTTTAATGAGCTGGTTTCCCTGCTGGAACATGCCGTAGTTGAGATGCCGCCTGTACTGGTCCGTGACGGTGGTGTGATTGCGCCAGGCTATAATGCCGAACTGGACGAATGGCGTGCTCTGGCAGACGGTGCGACCGATTATCTCGACCAACTGGAGATCCGCGAACGCGAAAAACTCGGTCTGGATACGCTTAAAGTGGGTTTTAACGGCGTTCATGGTTACTTCATCCAAGTCAGCCGCGGGCAGAGCCACTTAGTTCCTATTCATTACGTCCGTCGCCAAACATTGAAGAATGCTGAACGCTACATTATTCCTGAACTTAAGGAATATGAAGACAAAGTACTGACATCGAAAGGCAAGGCGCTTTCGCTGGAAAAAGCACTATACGAAGAGCTGTTCGATCTACTCATGCCGCATCTGAATGCACTGCAACAAAGTGCCAATGCGCTAGCTGAGCTTGACGTGTTAAGTAACCTGGCAGAACGGGCTTACACACTTAACTACACCTGCCCGACACTCAGCGATAAATCCGGAATTAGCATTATCGGTGGTCGCCATCCGGTGGTGGAGCAGGTTCTCAGCGAACCCTTTATCTCCAACCCGCTGTCCATGTCGCCACAGCGCCGTATGTTGATCATAACGGGTCCCAATATGGGCGGTAAAAGTACTTATATGCGCCAGGCTGCGCTGATTGTGTTGATGGCGCATATTGGTTGCTATGTGCCTGCTGACCAGGCAGTGATTGGCCCAGTGGATCGTATATTTACCCGCGTGGGTGCAGCAGATGATCTGGCATCAGGGCGTTCGACTTTTATGGTTGAAATGACCGAAACGGCAAATATCCTGCACAACGCTACGGAAAACAGCCTGGTCCTGATGGATGAAATCGGGCGTGGCACCTCCACTTATGATGGCCTGTCGCTGGCTTGGGCGTGTGCTGAAAACCTGACCAACCGCATTAAAGCCATGACATTGTTTGCCACCCACTATTTTGAACTGACCACCTTGCCGGAAAAAATGGAAGGTGCGGTTAACGTCCACCTCGACGCCATCGAACACGGCGATACCATCGCTTTTATGCATAGTGTTCAGGAAGGTGCTGCCAGTAAGAGCTACGGTCTGGCCGTTGCAGCACTAGCCGGTGTGCCTCGTGATGTGATCAAACGGGCGCGCCAGAAACTGAAAGAACTGGAAAATCTCTCCAGCAGTACAGCAGCCAGTAAAGTGGATGGCACCCAGTTGGCTTTACTCACAGAAGAGATTTCGCCCGCAGTGGAAGCGCTTGAAGCGTTGGATGCTGACTCACTATCGCCACGCCAGGCGCTGGAGTGGATCTATCGCCTGAAAGATATGGTGTGAAAATTTTCGCGAAATAAAAAACGCCGGGGTATCAAATACCCCGGCGTTTTGTTTGCTAAAGACAGTATAGTTAACGATAGCCTGTCAGTGTGTCACGGTGGCTAAACGAGCAAATTACTCGCGAAACAGAGCTTCAATACTCAAGCCCTGTGCCTGCAAAATCTCGCGCAGGCGGCGCAAACCTTCAACCTGAATCTGGCGAACACGTTCACGCGTAAGGCCGATTTCACGGCCAACATCTTCCAGCGTTGCTGCTTCATACCCTAACAGACCGAAGCGGCGCGCCAGAACTTCACGCTGTTTTGCATTTAACTCGAATAACCACTTCACGATACTCTGTTTCATATCGTTGTCTTGGGTGGTGTCTTCCGGACCGTTTTCTTTCTCGTCCGCCAGAATGTCTAATAGCGCTTTTTCAGAGTCACCACCTAACGGAGTATCGACTGAAGTAATACGCTCATTCAGGCGTAACATACGGCTGACGTCATGTACCGACTTATCGAGCTGCTCAGCAATTTCCTCAGCGCTCGGTTCATGGTCAAGTTTGTGTGCAAGTTCACGCGCAGTACGCAGGTAAACGTTCAACTCTTTAACGATGTGAATCGGTAATCGGATAGTACGGGTTTGGTTCATAATTGCCCGTTCGATCGTCTGACGAATCCACCAAGTGGCATAAGTTGAAAAGCGGAAACCGCGTTCCGGGTCAAATTTTTCAACTGCACGGATAAGGCCAAGGTTACCTTCCTCGATCAAATCCAGCAGTGCCAGTCCGCGATTACTGTAGCGGCGGGCTATTTTAACGACCAAACGCAGGTTACTTTCGATCATACGACGGCGAGATGGAACATCCCCTCGCAGCGCACGGCGTGCAAAATAGACCTCTTCTTCTGCGGTCAGCAGAGGAGAGTAACCGATCTCACCAAGGTACAGTTGAGTTGCGTCCAGCACTCTTTGGCTTACAGCCTGTGACAACAACTCTTCTTCTGCATCAGCATCAATCGTGTCGTTATCAGCCGTCTCTTCGACTGTGTTTTTATCGTCAAAGGCTTCCGCGCTGTTCTCGTCGAAATCTACATCATCATGTAACTCGTTAACTTTCAGCGTATTCTGTTTCATATGCTGCTCCTACCCGTGGTCCCGAGGGCAGAATCAAAACTCTGCCCGAGTTATCGCTGCGGCAGATAGCGCAGCGGGTTTACGGATTTCCCCTTGTAACGAATTTCAAAATGCAATCTAACTGAACTGGTTCCGGTGCTACCCATCGTGGCTATTTTCTGTCCCGCCTGCACTTCTTGTTGTTCCCGGACCAGCATTGAATCGTTATGAGCATAGGCGGACAGGTAATCATCATTGTGTTTAATGATGATGAGATTACCGTAACCGCGAAGAGCATTACCTGCGTAAACTACGCGCCCAGAGGCAGTAGCTACGACAGATTGCCCGCGCGAGCCAGCAATATCGATCCCTTTATTTCCCCCTTCGGAAGCTGAGAAATTATCGATAATTTTCCCGTCAGTCGGCCATTTCCAAGAGGAAACCGGACCGCCATTATTCGTCGTGCTGGTGACAGGAGTACTGGCTACGGCAACAGGTGCTGTGGTAGTAGCCACACCTGATGAAGGCAACATTTTACCTACACTCTGTTTACCCGAGGAATCAGAATACGTGGTAGTTGGTTGAGATGCAACCACCGTTCCTTGCATCATTCCGGCGGAAGGCGCTTTCGGAACACCGCCATTTGTGGCATCCGTGCTGGCTAACATTCCACCCGTGCTCGCGTTGGATGAGACGTTATTTATCTGCACTGTCTGGCCGACATTCAAGCTATAGGGAGCAGCGATATTGTTACGTGCTGCAAGGTCTCTGAAGTCATTGCCAGTGATCCAGGCGATATAAAACAGTGTGTCTCCACGCTTGACCTGATAAGTACTTCCGCTATAACTGCCTTTTGGAATCGTGTTATAACTACGGTTATAAACGATGCGGCCTTCAGGGCCATTCGCGGACGCAGAATTCAGAGTATTCTGACCCCCACCGCCGTTTACGCTACTAATTGGGGCCGAAGTCGAAGCTTTATTAGTACATCCCACCATCCAGGCGCTGATGAATGTACACACCGCAATGCGGCTTAAGGTTTTCATTGGGCTTCCTGTGCTCATATTTCCCCCGTTACGGCGATCTCAGAATCTATCTATTCACCGCTTATACGCCGCCATATGCGGTCTACATGCCAATTGGCACAGTATAAGCGGGTAAACACATCCGGGCTAAGCACATGCCCGCCAGATGGCGACAGTAAAAAACTGTAGGGAATGCTATCAACATCACCAGTACAGCACCATACAACATTTGTATTTAAATTTTAAGGGTTTAGTCCTGACAGACACAGATTACAGGTCGAATTCAGGCCAACTCGCCTTTTACCAGAGGAACAAATCGTACCGCTTCGATATTCTCAATAACAAACTCGCTCCCCCGTCGCGTGATGCGCTTGAGTATCTGATTTTGCTCCCCCACAGGTAAAATCATTACCCCACCTTCGTCCAGTTGCTGAAGCAAACCTTGAGGAATTTCCGGCGGCGCGGCAGTGACGATAATCGCATCAAATGGCCCCCGTGACGGCCACCCTTCCCAGCCGTCACCATGACGGGTCGAAACATTGTGCAAATCCAGCTGCTTCAGGCGGCGCTTCGCCTGCCATTGCAGACCTTTAATACGTTCAACGGAACAAACATGTTCGACCAAATGCGCCAGAATCGCGGTTTGGTAACCCGAACCGGTGCCGATTTCCAGCACGCGCGAGGCAGGAGTCAGATGCAACAGTTCAGTCATCCTGGCCACGGTATAAGGTTGCGAAATTGTCTGGCCAGAACCGATCGGCAAAGCAGTGTTCTCATAAGCCTTGTGCTGAAAGGCTTCATCAACAAAACGCTCACGGGGAACAGTTTCAATGGCGTGCAGTAGATTTTCGTCCTGAATCCCCTGCTGCCGCAGTTGCTCCAGTAAGTTATACATCGCTTTACTCACCATGCCTGTTGACCCCAGATTTAACTAACCACGCATTCACCACGTCCTGAGCTGCATAAGCAGTTAAATCGACCTGAAGTGGCGTGACGGAAACAAACCCTTGCGCGACAGCGGCAAAATCCGTGTCAGGCGCGATATCGAACTTATCACCTGGCGGGCCGATCCAGTACAAGCTTTGACCTTTTGGATCTTGCTGGCTAAATACCTGTTCCGCAGGATAACGACTGCCACAGCGGGTAACGCGAATACCTTTAATTTCAGAGAGAGGCAGATCCGGGACATTGACATTGAGGATCTTACCGGTGCGCATCGGCTCGATGGCCAGCGCACGTAAAATCCGGCAAGTGATGGCGGCAGCGGTATCATAGTGCTGATACCCATCAAGGGAGACCGCCAGCGCGGGATACCCAAGATGACGGCCTTCCATTGCTGCGGCTACCGTGCCGGAATAAATCACGTCATCACCAAGGTTCGGGCCGGCATTGATACCCGACACGACGATATCCGGGCGCGGTCGCATCAGCGAGTTAACACCAAGATAAACGCAGTCGGTAGGCGTCCCGTTAATCACCGCAGTGTCGCCATTAGGGTAAGACTGAATACGTAAAGGAGCATCCAGTGTCAGAGCGTTGGAGGCACCACTGCGATTGCGGTCCGGTGCCACCAGCTTCACATCAGCAAACTCACGTAATGCAGCAGCCAGCGTTTGTATCCCCGGCGCCAGCACACCGTCGTCGTTACTCAGTAATATCCGCATCACTATTTTCCTGGCGCATCAGTTCCCGTACCACACTGGTCGCAAAACTGCCGGCAGGAAGCCAGAACTTCAGCTCCAGTGTGGCCTCGTCCCAGCTTTTCCAGCTCATGTGCAAAGGCTGAAGCATGATTGCACGTCTGGCCGGTTCAACCCGCTCACGTTTAATCAGCGACAACAGCTCGTTGCAATCTGTCAGACAACCCTGCTCGAAAACCTCGGCCACCTCACGGGTACCCAGCGGGCCATCTCCCGGTAAAGGCGCAGTGATCAATAATTCATTACTATCGACACGCGGCTGAAGGCTGTCAAATTCCTCCTCTGTCGCCACGAACCAGCTTCCCCGTCCGCTAAGTTGCAATGCATCACCCAGCATTACCTGACGATGTGTATTATCGGCAAGCCGACGGCTGGCAATAATATTAAACATCGCACTGCGACTCGCAGAGAGGTAAAAACTGCGTTTTGGCCGCTCTTTAACACGGATCTCGTTATTGGCCCACTTTCGAGCTTGCACCAGATTATTGCCACCGCGACCAAAACGCTGTTCACCAAAATAATTCGGCACACCTTGCAAAAGGATATTTTGCAAGCGTGTTTCGATATCACCGAGATGACTCAATTGACGTAACACCAGAGTGAAAGCATTACCTTTCAAGGTGCCAATACGCATTTTCTTGCGATGACGTGCAGCGCGCACCACCTCACACCCTTCCAGGGCAAACTGGCTGAGATCCGGATCCTCTTTGCCAGGCAGATGCAGACAGAACCACTGTTCGGTTACCGCATGGCGATCTTTTAATCCAGCATAGCTGACCAAACGTGGGTGAATACCCGCAAAACGCGCCAGCTGTTCGGCCACAAACTGTGTGTTGCAGCCATTTTTACGAATACGCACCAACAGATGTTCACCTTCACCGTCAGGTTCAAAGCCGAGATCTTCCTCGACGATGAAATCTTCTGGGTTGGCTTTCAGTTTGCCGGTTGAAAGCGGCTCACCATACAACCAGGTCAGGCGAGACATATCCATTGGATTCATTTCCACCGGTTCAGTCCTGAATCAACAAGACAACGGCTTCGCAAGCAATACCTTCGCCGCGACCGGTAAAGCCCAACTGTTCAGTTGTCGTGGCTTTGACGTTCACCTCGTCCATATGACATTGCAAGTCTTCAGCAATAAATACCCGCATCTGTGGGATATGTGGGGCCATTTTCGGCGCCTGAGCAATAATGGTGATATCGATATTGCCCAATGTATAACCTTTGGCACGGATCCGGCGGTAAGCTTCTCGCAGCAGTTCGCGGCTGTCTGCGCCTTTAAAAGCAGGATCGGTATCTGGGAACAGCTTACCGATATCCCCCATTGCAGCAGCACCCAGTAGAGCATCAGTCGCCGCATGCAGGGCAACATCACCGTCAGAATGGGCCAGCAAACCCTGCGGGTAAGGAATACGCACGCCGCCGATCACCAATGGGCCTTCGCCGCCGAATTTATGCACGTCAAAACCGTGACCGATACGCATTATACGTTCTCCTTTAGATATAGCTGGGTTAAATAGAATTCTGCCAGAGCCAGGTCTTCCGGCCTGGTAATTTTAATATTGTCTGAACGTCCAGCTATCAGCATGGGATGAAACCCGCAATATTCCATCGCGGAGGCTTCATCTGTCACCGTCGCCCCTTCATCCAGCGAACGACGCAGACACGTTTTGAGTAATTCGAGAGGGAAAAACTGTGGTGTCAGCGCATGCCATAACTCTTCACGATCGACCGTATGGGCAATATCCCTCTTGCCCGGTTCACCGCGCTTCATGGTATCGCGCACCGGTGTAGCAAGAATGCCGCCGACGTCGCTGAATGTAGAAATTGCCAGCAGACGATTGAGATCGTCAATGTGCAGACAGGGGCGAGCAGCGTCATGCACCAACACCCAGCCATGAGAGCCAGCCTGTTCGAGACCAGCCATCACCGAGTCCGCACGCTGGCGACCCCCGATCACTATTTGAATACGGGGATCTGAAGCAATGGATAACTGTGCAAATTGCACATCATGTGGACTCAGCGACACCACAACTTTTGAAATCTGCGGACTCTGAAGAAGCGCACGAATCGAATGTTCGATCAGTGTCATACCGCCAATAGAGAGATATTGCTTAGGACATTCTGCCTGCATACGACTGCCGATACCGGCAGCGGGCACAACAGCAATAACCTCTGGAAGGGAACCTGCGAAGTGACTCATAGCTATTGTTTTAGGTTGTTTTGTGAAGCACCGATACCTGCATTACGCTTTGACTGGTCAGGCACCAGGCGATAAAAAGTCTCACCGGGCTTAATCATGCCCAGTTCATTGCGCGCGCGTTCTTCGATAGCTTCCTGACCGCCGGTTAAGTCATCGATTTCAGCAAAGAGTTGATCATTCCGTGACTTGAGTTTGCCGTTGTTGGCCTGCTGTACCTCAACGTCGTCATTCACACGAACATAATCGTGGATACCATTCTTACCCAGCCACAGTGAATACTGTAACCAGCCAAGCAAAACCAATAACAGCAGCGTTAATTTGCCCATCCCCGCCCCCTAAAAAAGCCGCTCAATCATCCCACAACTTTCAACCGGACTCCACACTGACAGGGATATTGGCGGTGAGATTCAGAGTTAAGGGAGTAATTAGCGGTGAGAATGACACAATGGTTTACATAGCGATAAGAAATTGCCGACAAATTGTTCAGAAGTTACCAGCCAGATAGGAAAGAAAACAGAGCCCAGAACATCCCAATGACCACAACACCGGTGGTGAGTAGCGTTTGCCACCATTTACCACTGAACAGCATGCTGAAGGCGATACCGATTAACACGGCTATCGGCATCAAAGCGAGGAAGAAAGGCCATGTATATAGAAGGAAAAACAGAGTGTTAGAGCCATAGATTAGGAATGGAATAGTAAATGCCAGCCAATAAAAAACAAAGCCGACACTTCCACCAAAAAATGAGTACGAGGGATCGTCGGCGTCAGTGGTCGGATCGTAAGACAACGCCACGGGGCTGTCTATCCGGATCCGACTGACTATTTTGTGAAGTAATGCCTGCATAGAGCGATCCCCGTTGTAACAGTGTAAACCGGCACGTTCTGGGACGTTTGGCCGGTAACATTCAGGGATTGATAATAGCGTGATGACGCAGTACATCTAACAATTGCGGCACCAAATGTGTTACCAATTGTTCGCCATCAAGATGAACATCCGGAGCTTGCGGCGGCTGGTATTCAGAATCGATCCCGGTGAAATTTTTCAGCTCACCGGCGCGTGCTTTTTTATACAGACCTTTGGGATCGCGCAATTCGCAGATAGCGAGCGGAGTATCAACAAAGACTTCAATAAACTGCCCATCATCCAGTAGATCACGCACCATTTCACGTTCGGCACGATGCGGTGAGATAAACGCCGTCAACACCACCAGTCCGGCATCCACCATCAGTTTAGCGACTTCCCCGACACGGCGGATATTCTCGCGCCGGTCGTCATCGCTAAAGCCCAAATCCCGACACAAACCGTGGCGGACATTATCGCCATCAAGAAGGTATGTGGTGACGCCGAGCGCATGAAGCGCCTGCTCAAGCGCCCCGGCAACGGTAGACTTCCCTGAACCTGACAGCCCGGTAAACCACAGCACGGTTCCTTTATGGCCATGCTGCTGCTCGCGATCCTCACGGGTTACCGCATGCGGATGCCAGACGATATTCTCGTTGTCTGCGTTCGCTTCCTGTAAAGCCATCCTATTTTCCACCTAACAGGTCGCGGGCACCCCAATGCGGGAAGTGACGGCGAATAAGATTATTCAGTTCCAGTTCAAAAGCACTGAATTTGTGGGACTCCTGAGATTCCTGTTCGAGCACTTCACACACCAGCCCGGCACCAACCGTGACATTGGTCATCTGATCGATAAAGATCATTCCGCCGGTTACGGCATTGTTTTGGTAATTATCTAATACCAGAGGCTCATCGAAGGTCAGTTCAACTAAACCGATGCCATTAAGCGGTAAATGCTCAACCGTTCGCTGGGTCAGCGAGTTAATTTCCACCTGATATTCTATATTTTCTACGCGAGCACGGGCCTTTTTGCCACCAATTTTAATACCATAACTTTGCCCGACACTCAGCGGTTTTTCGGCCATCCACACGATGTCCACTTTAGCATTCTGCACAGCTTTCACGGTTTCATCTGCGTCAACCAACAAATCACCACGACTTATATCGCGCTCATCCGCCAACACCAGCGTAATCGCTTCACCTGCCCAGGCTTGCTGAAGGTCACCATCGAACGTCACAATGCGCGCAATGGTCGATTCAACGCCAGAAGGCAGTACTTTGATTTTCTGCCCGACGCGAATAGAACCAGATGCCAGTGTACCGGCATAACCACGGAAATCGAGGTTCGGACGGTTAACATACTGCACAGGGAACCGCATCGGCTGTTGTTCACGGATATTGATGACATTTACTGTTTCCAGAACATCAAGCAGCGTAGGCCCAGTATACCAGTCCATTTTATCGCTTGGGCTTGCCACGTTGTCACCTTCGAGGGCGGACAGCGGAACAAATTTGATATCCAGATCGGTCGGAAGTTGCTGGGCAAAATCGAGATAATCTGCCTTGAGCTGTTCGAAAACCGTTTCGCTGTAGTCAACCAGATCCATTTTATTGACGGCCACCACCAGATGGCGGATCCCTAACAGCGTGGCAATAAAGCTATGGCGACGCGTTTGATCCAGCACACCTTTACGTGCATCAATCAGCAAAATCGCCAGATCGCACGTTGAGGCTCCGGTGGCCATATTCCGTGTGTACTGCTCATGTCCCGGCGTATCAGCAATAATGAATTTACGCTTCTCGGTGGAGAAATAACGGTACGCCACGTCAATAGTGATGCCCTGTTCCCGCTCAGCTTGTAAACCATCGACCAGCAGTGCCAGATCAAGCTTTTCGCCCTGAGTACCATGACGCTTGCTGTCATTATGTAAGGATGAGAGCTGGTCTTCGTAAATCTGACGAGTGTCATGTAGCAAGCGGCCAATCAGAGTACTTTTTCCGTCATCGACGCTGCCGCAGGTCAGGAAGCGCAGCAAGCTTTTATGTTGTTGGGAGAGCAGGTAGGCTTCTACACCACCTTGTTCTTCAATTTGTTGTGCAATAGCATTGTTCATTTTGGTCGCTCCTCAGAAATAGCCCTGGCGTTTTTTCAGTTCCATCGAACCCGCCTGGTCACGGTCGATTGCCCGCCCTTGCCGCTCACTGGTGGTAGATACCAGCATCTCTTCGATAATCTCAGGAAGCGTTTGCGCTTCAGACTCAACGGCGCCGGTTAATGGCCAGCAACCAAGAGTACGGAAACGCACCATTTTTTGTTCCACCCTTTCGCCCGCTTGCAAGTCAATGCGGTCGTCATCCACCATCAGCAACATACCGTCACGCTCCAGTACTGGACGCGGTGCAGCCAGATAGAGTGGAACAATCTCGATATTTTCCAGATAGATGTACTGCCAGATATCCAGCTCAGTCCAGTTGGATAGCGGGAAGACGCGGATACTTTCGCCTTTGTTAATCTGGCCGTTGTAGTTATGCCACAGCTCCGGGCGCTGATTTTTCGGATCCCAGCGATGAAAGCGGTCACGAAACGAGTAAATACGCTCTTTCGCGCGTGACTTCTCTTCATCGCGTCGCGCACCACCAAAGGCGGCATCGAAACCGTATTTATTCAGCGCCTGCTTTAGGCCTTCCGTTTTCATGATGTCAGTATGTTTGGCGCTGCCATGAACAAACGGATTGATGCCCATTGCGACACCTTCCGGATTCTTATGCACCAGCAGTTCAAAACCGTAGTTCTTGGCCGTGCGATCTCGAAACGCGTACATTTCACGGAATTTCCAGCCGGTGTCCACATGCAGCAAAGGGAAAGGCAGCTTACCGGGGAAAAAGGCTTTACGCGCGAGGTGTAACATTACCGACGAGTCTTTTCCAATAGAGTACATCATCACCGGATTGGCGAATTCAGCTGCGACTTCACGGATGATATGGATACTCTCCGCCTCCAGTTGCCGCAAATGTGTGAGTCGTTTTTCGTCCATAATAGATCCTTAAGCCAAATTCACGACTGTCGGGCGCTGAACGCCGTCAGCCTGCAGATGATGCCCAAACCAGGCAAGTTGAGAGTGAAGTGCTACCACCTCACCGATGACCAGTAGAGCCGGTGTCGGCGCCTGTTGAGCTAAGTGTTCAAGATTATCCAGAGTTCCCGTAAGCACCTGTTGGTCTGTGCGGGTTCCTCGTCCGATGACCGCGACCGGTGTGGAAGCCGCACGACCATGAGCAATCAGTTGCTGGCTGATTTCCGCAGCCTTCAGCGTGCCCATGTAAATAGCCAATGTCTGTTTGCCCTTCGCGAGCGTTTCCCACTGAACGCCATTGTCTTCAGGACGACAGTGGCCGGTCACGAAGACTACGCTCTGCGCGTAATCACGGTGGGTCAGTGGAATACCCGCGTAAGCCGTAGCTCCCGCGGCTGCGGTGACGCCTGGAACAACCTGGAAAGGAATGCCCGCAGCTTTTACCGCCTGTAATTCCTCGCCCCCACGCCCAAAAATAAACGGGTCACCGCCTTTGAGACGCACCACCTTTTTGCCCTGCAGCGCCAGCTTAACCAGCAGACGATTAATATCGTCCTGTGCCACTGAATGGCTGCTTGCCCGTTTGCCGACACAAATTTTGTCTGCATCACGGCGCACCAGATCTAAAACTTCTTCGCTGACCAGATAGTCATACAGCACCACATCTGCCTGCTGCATAACCTGCAAACCGCGTAAGGTGAGTAATCCTGCATCACCCGGCCCTGCGCCGACCAACGTCACTTCTCCGTTTTGCGCGATGGCTTCCGGATTATCTAACTGGTACTGCAACGCCTGCTCCGCCTGTGGAATCTTTCCCGCAGCCATCAGCGAGGCGAAGCTGCCGTCGAAAGCTTGTTCCCAAAAACGACGTCGGGCTCTCATCGAGCTAAAACGCTGTTTGACCCTTTCACGCCAGCCTCCGGCAATTTCAGCCATTTTCCCAAGACTGGCGGGCAGTAAAGTTTCCAATTTTTCACGTAACAGGCGTGCCAGCACCGGTGCGGTACCGCTGGAGGAGATCGCCACCACAATCGGTGAACGATCGACAATCGACGGGAAAATAAACGAACACTTGGGTTGATCGTCCACCACGTTAGCCAGTCGTTGACGCTGGTTGGCCTGCTCGAAGACTTCTGCATTAAGCCGTGCATCATCCGTTGCGGCAATCACCAGGAAAACATCATCAAGCTGTTGTGGCACAAAACGTTCCGCCAACCAGCTCACCTGTGATGCCTGACGGCGATGTTCGAGTTCCGGAGAAAGTGATTGCGCGACAATACGCACTGCTGCGCCTGCACGCAGGAGGAGATCAATTTTGCGTGCTGCAACTTCACCGCCTCCTACGACCAGCACCGGGCGCTGTCTGAGGTCGGCAAAAATGGGTAGATAGTCCACAACGGCCTTATTTAATAGCGAATAGAATTCACATGACTATACGTGGTGGTAATAATTGATCTGAAATGACGAAATGGAATGAATAGTTCCAGAATGGTATATAGACCGCAAAATGCTTCAGAAGATTATGTATTTCAGCAGCAAAAAGAGCCCTTTGAGATGAAGGGAAATTGTCTATCCGGCTGCACAGTCGCATACTATTATGCAATAAAGACCTCACAACGCAGACTGCTGCATATTTAAAGGATGGCAGATGACGTCATCCAGTCTCCCAGATCTTCTGATAAGGATTTTTCGGCTATGTTTTCCACTTTACGCATGAAGCTCGCGCTGCTGGCTATCAGTATCAGCTGTGTGGGTTTTGCTCATGCGGTTAAGCCTTCGATTGAGCCAGCGCCTGGCGTTATTGCTGCGGCGCAAATACGCCATATTGCGACCTATTTCCCAGGGCGAATGGCCGGCAGCCCGGGCGAACTTCTCGCCGCAGATTATCTACATCAATACTTTGCCAAGCTGGGTTACCAGAGTGATTTACGCGGTTTCGACACCCGCTATATCTATAGCAGCAAAGACGGCAAACAGAGCTGGCATAACGTGCACGCCACGTCAGTCATTGCCGCCCGACCAGGTGAAGTGTCGCAGCAAATTCTCGTCATGGCACACTTCGACACCTATCTGCCAAAAAGCGACGCAGATTCCGACCACAATCTCGGTGGCCTAACCTTACAGGGCGTAGACGATAATGCTTCAGGTGTGGGTGTCATGCTGGAGCTGGCTGAACAGCTCAGCAAAGTGAAGACACACTATAGTTTGCGCTTTGTGGCGCTGAGTGCGCAGGAAACCGGTGCACAAGGCGCTGAGAATTATGTTCAGCGCATGTCGCCAGAAGAGAGAAAAAATACCCTGCTGGCTGTGGATCTCGATTCACTGATTGTCGGCGATAAGCTCTATTTCAAAAGTGGTAAAAACACCTCAGCGGCCGTGACCAAACTGACTCGCGACCGGGCCGTTAAACTGGCACACCGTTATGGCATTGCCGCAGAGAGTTACGCTGGCAAAGATTGCTGTAGTGGTATGCAGGCGCTGGATGATGCACATATTCCCTTGCTAATAGTCAACGCAACCGACTATGCATTAGGCCAGAAAGACGGCGCACAGCAACGAGCCATCAGCCCGCATTTCCCGGCCGGCACATCCCGTCATCAGGGACAACGGGATAACCTGCAATACCTGGATCGTGTACTGCCTGGCCGCATCGATAAACGCGCCAAAGAGAGCGTTAAGATTTTATTGCCCTTACTGAAAGAACTGGCTAAACCTGCGCAATAAAAGCATTTATTCACCTGGCAAATAGCCGTTATCGTTGCAGACAGTTTGGATACGGACAGCGCGGAGAACCCGGAGCGTACAGGTAGCCCATGAGGAGTTCGAGCACTGCCCGGGTTCAAACTGTCAAATAAGATAGGCTATTATTCGTGTAAGCCGCACTCGCGCTTAAGCCCGAAAAATCTCGTCTCCTCTTCGCTCATCCCTTCTTCCCACTTTTTAGTGGTGTGAGTATCGCCCACGGATAAATAGCCCTGATCCCATAGCGGGTGATAACTCAGGTCGTTCTCTTTCAGATATTGGAAGATTTGGCGGTTATCCCAGTCAATGATCGGCAGGATTTTAAACACCCCACGCTGCACTGCCAATACCGGTAAGTGGGCTCGACTCCCTGACTGTTCACGGCGTAGTCCCGCGAACCAGGTTTTCGCGCCAAGTGTTTCCAGTGCGCGGTTCATCGGTTCAACTTTATTGATGTCGTTGTAGCGCTCGATCCCTTCTACGCCCTGCTCCCACAGTTTGCCGTAACGCGCTTCCTGCCAGGCCGGAGAGTGCTCCGCGCGGAACACCTGCAAGTTCAGATTCAGCTGTTCCGTTAACGCATCAATAAACTGGTAGGTTTCCGGGAACAGATAACCGGTATCCGTCAGGATCACCGGAATATCAGGTTTCTGCTGAGTGACCAGATGCAGGCACACCGCCGCCTGAATACCGAAACTGGAGGACAATGCGAATTCGCCGGGCATATTCTCCAGCGCCCATTGCACACGCTCCTGTGCAGACAGCTTTTCCAACTGACCATTGGTTTCGGCCAGCGCAAGCGCCTGTCCAGACTTGGGTAACTCATTCAATGCAGCAAGAGTAAGCAAACTCATACACTCTCCGTCTTTCAGATTCAGCCGTACAGTTAATCGTAAAAATCCCGGGCCGGATCGAGTACCGGACGAATGATCCCTGCACGGATAACGTAATCACCGAAACCTTCGTCTGCTTCACGTTCTTCGGCCCAGCGCCCCACCAGTTCATCGATGATGGTCAAGATTTCAGTATCGGAAATGTTCTCGCGATACATGCGAGGGATCCGCGTACCCGCACGGTTACCGCCCAGATGCAGGTTGTAACGGTTCATCGCTTTACCCACCAGGCCAATTTCAGCCAGCAGCGCACGACCACAACCGTTAGGGCAGCCGGTAACGCGTAGAACAATGTGCTCTTTTCCGACGCCATGGTTATGCATAATGCCTTCAACCTTGGTAACAAACTCCGGCAGGAACCGCTCTGCTTCGGCCATCGCCAATGGACAGGTTGGATAGGAGACGCAGGCCATCGAGTTTTTGCGCTGATCGCTGACGCTATCGTCGATCAGCCCATGGTTACGGGCTAACGTTTCAATCGCGTCTTTATCCTGTTCGGCAACACCAGCGACGATCAGGTTCTGATTAGCAGTAAGCCTGAAATCACCTTTATGGATCTTGGCGATTTCTGCCAAACCGGTTTTAAGCGGTTTGCCTGGATAATCCAGAATACGACCATTTTCGATAAACAACGTCAGGTGCCACTGGTTGTCGATGCCTTTAACCCAGCCGATGCGGTCGCCGCGGCTGGTGAATTCGTAAGGACGAACTTCCGCAAACTGAATGCCCGCGCGCTTTTCGACTTCGGCTTTGAAGACCGGCACACCAACGCGTTCCAGTGTGTATTTGGTTTTAGCATTTTTACGGTTGGTACGGTTGCCCCAGTCGCGCTGCGTGGTGACCACGGCTTCAGCGACAGCCAGCGTATTTTCCAGCGGAATAAACCCCAGCTCACTGGCGGTACGGGCATACGTCGCTTTGTCACCGTGAGCGATAGATAATCCGCCACCGACAAGCACGTTGAAGCCGATCAGTTTGCCGTTATCGGCGATCGCCACAAAGTTAAGATCGTTGGCGTGAAGATCCACGTCGTTTTGCGGTGGGATGACCACGGTCGTTTTGAATTTACGTGGCAGGTAAGTGGACCCCAGAATCGGCTCTTCATCGGTGGTTTCGACTTTTTCCTGATCCAGCCACACTTCGGCGTACGCACGGGTGCGCGGTAACAGATGCTCAGAGAGTTTTTTCGCCCACTCGTAAGCTTCGCGATGCAGCTCAGACTCTACCGGGTTCGATGTACACAAGACGTTACGGTTCACGTCGTTGGCGGTCGCCAGCGCGTCCAGACCCAGTTTGTTCAGCAACTGATGCACCGGTTTAACGTTAGGCTTCAGGATGCCGTGGAACTGGAACGTCTGACGGTTAGTAATACGGATGCTGCCGTAGAGCGTGCTGTCATCGGCAAATTTGTCGATGCCCAGCCACTGCGCAGGCGTCATCACCCCGCCCGGCAAACGACAACGTAGCATCATGGCGTGACGAGGTTCGAGCTTTTGCTCGGCGCGTTCGGCGCGGATATCACGGTCATCCTGCTGATACATGCCGTGGAAACGGATCAACAGGAAGTTGTCACCGTTGAAACCGCCGGTCAGGCCGTCTTTTAAATCTTCGGTAATGGTCCCGCGCAGGAAATGACTTTCCTTTTTCAGGCGCTCAGCATCGGCCAGCGGGGCATCGACGATCAAAGGGCCGGGGCCGGGATTCTGTTCGCTCCACAATTTATTGCTCATAAGGTTTTCGCTCATTGCTCAAATTCGTTAATAAACGTCACGCTGATAGCGGCGATCCAGACGCAATTCACTTAAATATTCGTCGGCCGTTTCCAGATCCATCACGCCGTTTTCGGCAATGATTTCAAGTAAAGCCTGCTCTACGTCTTTCGCCATACGGTTGGCATCGCCGCAAACATACACGTGCGCACCTTCCTGCAACCATTGCCAGACTTCCGTGCCTTTCTCACGCAGTTTGTCCTGCACGTAGACTTTTTCAGCCTGATCGCGTGACCACGCCAGATCGATATTCGTCAACAAGCCATCTTTAACGTAGCGCTGCCATTCGACCTGGTAGAGGAAATCATCGGTAAAGTGCGGATTACCGAAGAACAGCCAGTTTTTGCCCGGCGCTGAATCGTTTTCACGTTGTTGCATAAAGGCGCGGAATGGCGCGATACCGGTGCCGGGACCAATCATAATGACCGGCGTTTCCGGGTTGGCCGGGAGGCGGAAGTTATCGTTGTGCTCAATGAAGACTTTCACTTCGCCGTCTTCTTCCAGGCGGTCTGCCAGATAGCCGGATGCTCCGCCAGAGCGCGGGCGGCCGTCGATGTCGTAACGCACCACGCCAACGGTGATGTGAACTTCAGATTCGGTCTCGGCCTGCGAAGAGGCGATGGAGTACAGGCGCGGCGTCAGCGGACGCAGCAAATCCACCAGTTGTTGCGCGTCCAGTTCGGTCGGCGCGCGGCGCACCATGTCCACGAATGGCACAGTTTGCGCGAACTGCTGTAACATATGCTTATCTGCCAGCATCGCCGTGAGCTTTTCATCGCGGCATAAGGTGGCATATTTCTCGACGATCGGCGTAGTATTCTGGGTCAGTTCAATATGATGCTGCAAAGCTTCGCGAAGAGCATATTGGGTGCCATTCACGTCAACCGGCTCATCACCTTCCAGCCACAGTAATTCCACTAATTCTTGTACGAGCGCTGGATCGTTTTCAAACCAGATACCCAACGCATCGCCCGGCTGATAACGCAGGCCGGAGTCCCCGAGATCAATTTCGATATGGCGCACATCTTTGTCTGAGTTACGGCCAGTTATTTTTTGGTTTACTGACAGCAGTGCGGTCAGTGGTTGCTCTTTAGTATAGGGGCTGCTGTCGATTTGGTTGACAGCACCGGCAAGCGTTGCGACAGGCTGCCCAGGGGTATCAGCAGGCACACGCTGTTTGAGCACCGCCACAATACGTTTACGCCACTCTTCTGCCACTTCTTTATATTCGACATCGGCATCGACACGGTCTAACAGACGTTCTGCGCCCAGCTCGCCCAGACGGGTATCAAAGTCTTTACCCGCCTGACAGAAGAATTCGTAGGACGTATCGCCCAGTGCAAACACCGCAAAAGCCGTGTCTTTCATGTTCGGAGCTTTTTTGGATTGCAGGAACTTATGCAACGCGACCGCTTCTTCCGCCTGTTCGCCTTCGCCCTGCGTAGAGGCCACGATCAGCAGCAGCTTTTCCTGACCAATTTGTTTGAATTTATAGTCACCGGCATTCACCAGGTTGACGTTAATTTTTGCAGCCGTCAGATCATCGCGTAACTGTTCGGCGACACGACGGGCGTTACCGGTTTGCGACGCAGAAATCAGGGTGACCGACGCGGAAGCCTGCACCGGTGCCGGAGCGGCCACTGCGCCCGGTTGCTGATTGACCATTCCCCAGAAATAACCAGAGAGCCAGGCCAGTTGGGTGGGTGAGTATTCACCAATCGCCGATTGAAGGCGGGCCAGTTGCTCCGGCGATAGCGGGAGCAAAGAAGTTGGAGGAGCCTGAGTCGTCATTACGGTACGAATTCCCTTATGCATAAGCCATTCCGGCCAACATAAAGGCCTGGAGAGTGGGTAGATTAACCAGCCAGATGGTAACAATTAAAGAAGTGATGGAAATAAATAATAACCAAAATGACTAAGTGGTTTTTACGATAGGAATAACCGCTAAAAGTGGTAGAAAGAAAACCCCGCAAGAACGAGGTTTACATTCGTTTTTCACAGACACGGTTTACAGATGGAATCCGCCATGCTGTTCGAACCAGGCAAATTGCCCGGCAGCAAAGACTGACATTTTAATGCCGCTGTGTCCGGTGTCGGATAAGTCGATAAAATGCCAGTTAAATGGCGTATTATTTTGCTCGGCTCGTTGCTGGGACGTGGTGAAGTAACTTTCAGCCCGTTCGAGGCGGTTACTGCCCTGCGCCATCGCCTGTTTTGAACGGCGCAATAAATGGTTTTCGGGATCGTCATCTTCGCTGCCGACGGCAATCAGCATCGGTTTGGCAAAGTAACTGTCTAACTGTTGCTGGCTAACGGCGACCGGCGACTGCCGTAACCCATAAGGCCAGTGCTGATCGGTGTCTGGCAGCGTCCACCAGCCAGCGGCAGCACAGACGGCAGCTTTTACCTGAGGCTGAGGCAGCAACGTCAACATGCGGTGGACGAACTGGCATCCAGCACTGTTACCGAACAAATAATATTGTGGCTGACTGGTGATGCCCTCTTTCTGTAACTGGCTGAATAGAGTATCAACAATAGTGAACGCCCACTGGGAAGGCGGAAGTTTATGATGCGTTTTGCCATCCACCAGATTACCCAGATTATAACCGGCAGCGCCAGGAAACTCTTGTTCGCTAAAACGCGGCACGACCACCCGTAAATGGTATTGATCCGCTACGGTCACCCAGTCATTACGGTAAGTGACCGCATTACGGTCAACACCGGTCATCACCATCACAATCGGCGTGGTCGCATCGGCGCCTGCGGGCTGATAGGTGAAAACTTCCAGTGACTTTTTGCCCTGCCCAAGCGGGATGCGCATGCTACCAGACCCCGACGGAAAGGTCAGCGCAGCAGCCTTCGTAGTCGGTGTCGCCACCGCCACCGCAGCTTTAACCGCCGATTTAGCGGCAACCGCTTCGGGTAAGGCGGTCGCAACAGGCGGTAGAGAGGTTTCCGCCCTGACACCTGCCGAGAACAGCAGCGATAATAGAGCGCAACGCAGCACAGTAATCATTCAAACCCTCAACAGACTAATCCATTGGCTTCACTTTAAGCCAGTGAAACGGGGTGAGTAAAGCAACGGTTGGTAACGCCTTGTACAGCCACAGGCTTCTTGATATGCCTAAAATCCTTCGTGTTGCAGCCAACCTCTGCAACCACGAAGGATGAGGGTATTCGTGGCGTGAAAGGCTGATTTCGGGTACTATGCCGCGTTTTTTGAGCAATGAGACCATGCCATGACCACCACATTATTTAAAGATTTTCAGTTCGAAGCCGCACATCATTTACCGCACGTCCCGGCTGGCCATAAATGCGGCCGTCTTCACGGGCACTCTTTCACTGTGCGTATAGAAATTACCGGTGAAGTGGATCCGTATACCGGATGGGTGATGGATTTCGCCGAACTGAAAGCTGCGTTCAACCCAACCCTCGAGCGCCTGGATCACTACAATCTGAATGACATTGCGGGATTAGAAAACCCGACCAGCGAAGTCTTGGCCGAATGGATCTGGAATGAGATGAAGCCGAAGTTACCTTTGCTTTCCGCCGTGCGCGTGAAAGAAACCTGCACAGCGGGTTGCGTTTACCGCGGATAAAAACATCGCGATTTATGCGATGTTAAGATACTTGTGGGTTTGCATTGATAACCGCCAGTTCCTTGCTATGCAGGTCGCAATGCAAAGTTTGGTGGCTTCTTCTTTTTGACTGATCGGCTGCAGGGCGATAATGCGCGCTTTACTGTCGGTCAGCGTTTCCAGCAATTCATCCAATGCGTCGATATCACGCTGGCGCGCCACCGGATGTTTCACTTCATCAGCACGCTTCAGCGCCTGCGGCAGAATATCGTAGCCACCGCGCATATTCACTTTTGGCGAAACCGTCACCCAGGTATTCACCGAGCAGCGCACTTCATGTGTTCCGCTGGTCTCAATCTGGCAACTGAAACCGTTCTTTTCCAGCAGCAGGGTCAGCGGCATCAGATCGTAAATACAGGGCTCACCGCCAGTGATCACGATATGACGCGCGGTATAACCCTGCTGCACGATGACGTCGAGCAGTTGCTCTGAGGTCGCGTTGCCCCAGGCATCGCTTTCTTCGGTTTTGACCAGAATGCGCTGCATATCGACTTCCCGATCGGCAATTTTATCCCAGGTGTGTTTGGTGTCGCACCAGTTGCAACCCACCGGACAGCCTTGCAGGCGCACAAAGATCGCCGGCACGCCGGTAAAATAACCTTCCCCTTGCAGGGTTTCGAACATCTCATTTATCGGGTACTGCATCGTTTTCTCAGTCATCTCTAAAAAGTCAGCGCGCATTATCGCAGATCACAGGCGCTGCGCCAAACACGGGGCGCAGCGGAAATGTCTGCAAAAATATCTGTCAGCCCGCAGAGTGAATGGCATCGGTAAAACTTTGCGTGATCTGCTGCGGGCGAGTGATTGCACCACCGACCACAACAGAGTGCGCCCCAAGCGTTAAGCATCGCACCGCCATTTCAGGTGTATCCACGTTTCCCTCGGCAATGACCGGCGTATCGCAATGCGCCAGCACCTGTCGCAGGAAGGCGAAGTCGTCATGCCAGAGTTTGCTGCCCTGCGTTTCCTGAGTATAGCCGTGCAACGTCGTGCCGATACAATCAAACCCTAACGTCTGCGCGTTCTGCGCTTCCTCTACAGTCGCGACGTCTGCCATCAATAATACAGCGGGAAACTCTTCACGAATGCGTTGTACCAGCCCGGCGAGTTGTAATTCGCCGGGGCGCTGATGAGCAGTGGCATCAAGCGCAATCATATCCGGTGCCACGGCCATCAGTTCACGCACTTCCTTCAGGGTTGCTGTGATGTACACGTCGCTGGCGGGATAATCACGCTTGATGATCCCGATAACCGGTAAGGGTACGGTGGCGCGAATAGCTTTGACATCCGCGACGCTGTTGGCGCGGATGCCCGCAGCCCCGCCCTGCATCGCGGCCAGCGCCATGCGGCTCATAATAAAATCGCTGTGCAGCGGTTCGTCGTCCAGCGCCTGACAGGACACCACCAGTTTTCCCCTGATGGTTGTTAACATTGACTGATTCATACTCCCAACATCTCCTCAATTTCATTTTTAATGATCGTGACATGCGGCCCGTAAATGACCTGAATTCCGTTCCCGCGGATCAGCACGGCCCTTGCTCCGCTGGACTTCAGCTTACTTTCATTCACGTCGGCAGCCTGGCGGACGCTGATACGTAAACGGGTTGCGCAGCAATCCAGCTCCGCAATATTGGTCGCGCCGCCGAGTGCTTCGATAATCAGTCCGGCGCGATCAGTCACGACGTTATCCTGCTGAATTTCAACCTCATCGCGTCCCGGCGTTTTCAGGTTGAAGCGCCTGATCAGGTAACGGAAAGAGAAGTAATAAAGCGCGAACCACGGCACGCCGACCAGCGGGACGTACATCCAATGCGTTTTGCTTTCGCCCTGTAAAACGCCAAACAGAATGAAATCGATAAAGCCGCCGGAGAAAGTCTGCCCGATAGTGATCTGCAAAATGTGGGCAATCATGAATGCCAGCCCGTCGAACACCGCGTGCAGGACATAAAGCATCGGTGCGACAAACAGGAACGAGAACTCAATCGGTTCGGTGATCCCGGTCAGAAAGGAGGTCAGTGCGGCCGAGAGCAGCAACCCTGCGACGCGCTTTTTGTTCTCAGGCCGCGCCGTGTGGTACATCGCCAGACACGCCCCCACCAGACCAAACATCATGGTAATGAAGCGCCCGGACATAAACCGTGAGGTGCCGATATAAAACTGCTGCGTATTTGGATCCGCCAACTGGGCGAAGAAGATCCGCTGCGTCCCTTCTACCAGATGCCCATTCACCACCTCGCTGCCGCCGAGTGCGGTAGTCCAGAACGGCAGATAGAAAATATGATGCAGGCCGAACGGACCGAGCATGCGCAGCACAAAGCCATAAATGAAGGTGCCGAGGTAACCGGTGGCATCCACCAGCCCGCCCATACTAAAAATCACTTTCTGGAAATGTGGCCAGATGAAGAACATCACCGCACCCACGACGATGGCCGCAAGGGAAGAGATGATCGGTATAAAGCGCGAACCGCCAAAAAACCCGAGAAACTGCGGTAACTCGATTTTGTTATAACGGTTGTGCAGCCACCACGTTACAAGACCAATTACCACACCGCCAAAGACACCGGTTTCCAGCGTCTGGATGCCGAGCGCCATGCCCTGCCCTGCGGCGCTGAGACTGGTCGTGGCGAGCTGGCCTTTGAGGATCAGGATGGCGTTAATGGTTGCGTTCATCACCAGATACCCCAGCAGCGCCGATAATCCCGCCGTTCCCTTGTCACTGCGCGCCAGTCCGACCGCGACCCCGACGGCAAACAGCACCGCCAGATTGGCGAAGACGATAGAACCGGCACTGGCCATGACGATGAAAATCGCCTGTAACGCCGGGATATCCAGAAACGGATATGCAGATAACGTATTGGGATTAGAGAGCGCCCCGCCGATCCCCAACAGCAATCCGGCTGCGGGCAAAATCGCGATAGGCAACATGAAAGACTTGCCAAACTTTTGGGCTCTTTCGAACCACGCCCCGCCCCCTGAACCATTGAATATTGACATGAGATGACTCCGCGTTGTGTTGTTGTGGTAATTATTTTCACCACACTATATAAATAAAATAATAATTACCATCAAATGCACAACGTTATCCATACGGAATTCTTCTGGCGTTAACTGCGTCACATCAGCCAAACTAGGGAGGTCAATTATTCTGAGGAGAGCCGAGTGAGTCAGACCAAGGAAACAGGCACGCTATTACTGCGAATGCGTCAGGGGCTGGAGAATTACAGTCCGACGTTGCATAAGCTGGGTAGTTTTGTGCTGGAACAGCCGCAGCGCGTGCTTTACCTGACCATCACTGAACTGGCGCGTGAAAGTGACACCAGCGAGGCCAGCGTCACCCGGCTTTGTCGCCAACTGGGGTGCAAGGGGTTTACCGAGTTCAAGATGGGGCTCGCGCTGGAGACACGTCAGAACCCGGCGCAGCAGGCCCCTGAAGGGGGTGACGACGTCCAGACGCTGATCGAAGACAGCATCGCCGCCCTGCGCGATACCGGTAAACTGCTCGATCGTCAGGTATTGGCAGATGCGGCATTGCACATCCATAATGCGCGTTCCGTGCAGGTGTATGGCGTCGCCGCCAGCGCCATTGTGGCGGACTATCTGGGTTACAAGTTGCTGCGTCTGGGCAAAACGTCACAATGTTTTGCCGATATGCATCGTGCAGCGATGAACGCAGTGAGTCTGGACAAACGGGATATTGTGGTGGTGATTTCAAGCTCAGGATCCACCAAAGATGTGCTGCACGCGGCAGAACTGGCGAAGCGTCAGGGTACCACTATCATCGGCATCAGCAATACGCTGCGCAGCCCGCTTTCCTCACTGGCGGATATTTTACTGGTCGCCGCCAAGCCGGAAGGCCCGCTGACGGCGGGATTACTAACATCAAAAGTTGGCGGGATGTTGCTGGTAGAATTACTGATCAATCAGCTGTTAACGCTCTCCCCTGCTTATCTGCAGGCCAGCGAACATAGTGCCAGTGCCACGCTTTCTTTGTTGCTGTAACCCACACCTTTCCCGCATCGTTTCCTGAATTTCAGGCATAAAAAAACCCGCCGGAGCGGGTTTTTCAGGAAAGCGTTACGGGGCAATAATTACTGACCTTTAACTTCTTTCAGACCGTTGAACGGTGCAGGTGTACCTTGTGCAGCCAGCGCTTCTTCGATACGAATCAGCTGGTTGTATTTAGCAACACGGTCAGAACGGCTCATAGAACCGGTTTTGATTTGGCCCGCTGCAGTACCTACTGCCAGGTCGGCAATAGTTGCATCTTCGGTTTCGCCTGAACGGTGAGAGATAACGGCAGTGTAGCCAGCATCTTTCGCCATTTTGATCGCAGCCAGAGTTTCGGTCAGTGAACCGATCTGGTTGAATTTGATCAAGATGGAGTTAACGATACCTTTGTCGATACCTTCTTTCAGGATCTTGGTGTTGGTTACGAACAGATCGTCACCAACCAGCTGGATTTTGTCGCCCAGAACTTTAGTCTGGTAAGCAAAACCATCCCAGTCGGATTCGTCCAAGCCATCTTCGATAGAAACGATTGGGTATTGTTTGGTCAGGTCTTCCAGGAAGTGAGTGAACTCTTCAGAAGTGAAAGCTTTGTTGCCTTCGCCAGCCAGAACGTATTTACCGTCTTTGTAGAATTCTGATGCCGCACAGTCCATTGCCAGAGTAATGTCTTTACCCAGCTCATAGCCTGCAGCTTTTACCGCTTCAGCGATAACAGCCAGAGCTTCTGCGTTAGAACCCAGGTTTGGCGCGTAGCCGCCTTCGTCACCAACAGCAGTTCCCATGCCTTTAGACTTCAGAACTTTAGCCAAGGTGTGGAACACTTCAGAACCCATGCGAACAGCTTCTTTCAGCGTTTTTGCGCCAACAGGTTGAATCATGAACTCTTGGATATCAACGTTGTTATCAGCATGTTCGCCGCCGTTGATGATGTTCATCATAGGCAGTGGCATAGAGTATTTGCCTGGGGTGCCGTTCAGTTCTGCGATGTGAGCGTAAAGTGGCAGACCTTTAGAAGCAGCAGCCGCTTTAGCAGCAGCCAGGGAAACAGCCAGAATCGCGTTTGCACCGAACTGAGATTTGTTCTCGGTACCATCAAGATCGATCATGATCTTGTCGATGTTAGCCTGGTCTTTCGCATCTTTACCCATTACAGCCTGAGCAATCGGGCCATTTACTGCAGCAACGGCTTTCATTACGCCTTTGCCGAGGAAACGAGATTTGTCACCGTCACGCAGTTCCAGTGCTTCACGGGAACCAGTAGATGCGCCTGATGGTGCAGCTGCCAGACCAACAAAACCGCCTTCCAGATGAACTTCAGCTTCTACGGTTGGGTTACCACGGGAGTCGATGATTTCACGACCAATGACTTTAATGATTTTGGACATTATGATTTCCTCAGTACAAGTTAACTAAAGCTTCAGGCAAGTGATTTGGGCATATTGCTCCGTATCACTTGTCTGGTATTTTATTTTACCTGACGCTTCTGATACTCACCGGCAGCCTTCACAAAGCCTGCAAACAACGGATGACCATCACGCGGCGTTGACGTAAATTCAGGGTGGAACTGGCAAGCCACAAACCATGGATGGTTCGGTAACTCGATAATTTCCACCAGTTGCTTATCGCCAGAGCGCCCTGCAACGCGTAAACCTGCGGCTTCGATTTGTTTGAGCAGCATATTGTTTACTTCGTAACGGTGACGATGACGTTCAACTATTGTCGGCTCGCCATACATTTTGCGAACCAAGCTACCATCGGTCAGGTGACATTGCTGTCCACCCACACGCATAGTGCCACCTAAATCACTCTCTTCTGAACGGACTTCTACGTTCCCTTCCTCATCGCGCCATTCTGTGATCAACGCCACAACAGGGAATTTGCAGTCTGGCATAAATTCGGTTGAGTTGGCATTTTCCATGCCCACCACGTTGCGGGCAAACTCCATCAATGCCACCTGCATACCCAGACAAATGCCGAGATAAGGGATGTTGTTTTCACGTGCGTAACGGGCGGTGGTCACTTTACCTTCCACACCACGGTAGCCGAACCCCCCTGGGATAAGGATCGCGTCCAGCCCTTTCAATACTTCTACACCACGCGTTTCGACATCCTGAGAGTCGATAAGTTTAATGTTCACCGTCAGCCGATTTTTCAGCCCACCGTGTTTGAGCGCTTCAATCACAGACTTGTAAGCGTCTGGCAGCTCAATATATTTACCCACCATCCCGATAGTGACTTCGCCACCAGGATTCGCTTCCTCATAGACAACTTGTTCCCATTCGCTGAGGTTAGCTTCCGGTGGGGTCAGGTTGAAGCGCTTACAAATATAGTCGTCCAGGCCCTGAGATTTCAATAGAGCCGGGATTTTATAAATGGAATCAACATCTTTAAGCGAGATAACAGCTTTTTCAGGCACATTACAGAACAGGGCAATTTTAGCGCGTTCGTTGGCTGGCACCGCACGGTCTGAGCGGCAAATCAGCACGTCGGGTTGAATACCAATCGACAGCAATTCTTTAACAGAGTGCTGGGTTGGTTTCGTTTTCACTTCACCGGCAGCCGCCATGTACGGCACCAGCGTCAGGTGCATGTACAGTGTGTGCTCACGACCCACGTCCACGGCCATCTGACGAATGGCTTCCAGGAACGGCAGGGATTCGATATCACCAACAGTACCGCCAATTTCCACAAGAACAACATCGTGGCCTTCGCCACCTTCAATGATGCGTTCTTTGATGTTATTGGTGATGTGCGGGATAACCTGAATGGTCGCGCCGAGATAGTCGCCGCGGCGTTCTTTGCGCAGCACGTCGGAGTAAATACGGCCAGTAGTGAAGTTGTTACGACGGGTCATTTTGGTGCGAATAAAACGCTCGTAGTGACCGAGGTCCAGATCCGTTTCAGCGCCATCTTCAGTAACAAAGACTTCACCGTGTTGGGTCGGGCTCATGGTGCCTGGATCCACGTTGATGTACGGGTCCAATTTCATCATGGTCACATTGAGGCCACGGGCTTCGAGAATAGCCGCCAGAGAGGCTGCGGCAATGCCTTTACCCAGAGAGGATACGACCCCGCCGGTCACAAAAATATAATTAGTTGTCATGCTGAACCTGAGAGGTTAGGTTTAAAGATGATGGAGTAACCAAGACGGGAAAACAGTATACCGGAACCTTGTGTGCGCCACAAATAAACGTTTTGCTGCCCATCATCGTTTTCCTCAGCGTCAGTTCAGAAAGGTTAACCTTTCACGTCTTCATTTTTCATTCTTTAAAAAACAAACAGTTAGCGAATAAAAATAGCTCAACCGTTGGCATGACTCACTAAAACACCTTAGATATCAATTTCTTGGACTTTAACACTCTCAAATCGGGTTTTTAGCCGCTCATTGACTCTGAGCTTAACCGTTTCAGCAAACGCAGATATTGTCTGTGATCAAAGTCAGGGCACCCGTTTTACGGCTTCTCACTCTTCTTTACCTGCTGCCACGCCGCTTCCATTTGATCTAAGTTCGCTTCTTCCATGCTCATTCCCTGCTCACGGATGATACTTTCCACATGACGGAAACGACGCTCGAACTTGCGGTTCGCGGCTTGCAGCGCATCTTCAGCTTTGTGACCCAGATGGCGGGAAAGATTAACCGTCGCGAACAGCAGATCGCCAATTTCCTCGCCGAGCTTTTCTTCGTCGATCACCGCCTGACGCGCTTCAAACATCACTTCATCGATTTCTTCGTAGACTTTATCCAGCACCGGCCCGAGCGTCGTCCAGTCGAAACCGACGTTTGAACAGCGCTTCTGAATTTTGTGCGCTTTCATCAGCGCAGGCAGTGCGGAGGGAATATCGTCGAGCGCCGAGTGCAGCGATTTTTCCGCCCGCTCCAGCGCCTTGCGTGCTTCCCATTTCACCAGCACGTCTTTACTGCTGGCCTCTTTCGACCAAGCGGCTTCGTCGCCAAAAATCTGCGGATGACGGCGTTCAAGCTTATCGGAGATAGCATGGCAAATCTCGTCAAATGTAAACAGCCCTTGCTCACTGCCCATCTGGGCGTAAAACACCACTTGAAACAGCAAGTCGCCCAGCTCATCGCGCACGTCGTCATAGTCTTTACGGGCAATGGCATCCAGCACTTCGTAAGTCTCCTCCAGCGTGTAGGGTGCAATAGTGGCGAAGGTTTGTTCCTTGTCCCACGGACAACCTGCGGCCGGATCGCGCAAGGTTTTCATAATGGTAAGCAAGCGTTGAAGTGCTGAAGTTGAGGTCATAACCCATACCCGTTAAAAAATTCATACAAACAGAGAAAAAAGAAAGGCCCGACTGGCGGGCCTTGCAGGCTGAAAATACTTAGCTGCCATGCAGACGCTTAGCGTCTATCACATCCGGTAACTGGTTGAGTTTAGCAATCACACGCCCAAGCACCTGCGGGTTGTAGATCTCGATATCCATATCGATGGTCGCCAGTTGCTGTTTAGTGTCGCTGCGGCTGGCAACACCCAGGACATTAACCTTCTCGTTGGCCAGAATAGTGGTAATGTCGCGCAACAACCCACTGCGATCGTTGGCCACCACGCGCACCACCAGAGAATAGCCGCTGGAGTAGCTCTCGCCCCACACCGCATCCACCACACGCTCCGGCGCATTAAGGCGCAAGTCTTCCAGTTGGTCACAGTCGGCGCGGTGAATCGAAATGCCGCGCCCTTGCGTGATATAACCGACTATCTCATCACCTGGAATCGGCTGGCAACAGCGCGCAATGTGGTGCATCAGATTGCCGACGCCCTCGACAACCACGCGGCCATTGTCTTTGCCGCTGTTACGCTGCGGTACCGGCGTGGTTTTTTGCGTCAACTGGCGCAGCGCTTCTTTGTCCAGCTCCTCCGCACTCGGTTTTTTCAACTGAGATTGCAGGAAGTTGACCATCTGATTGATACGGATATCGCCATTGCCAATGGCAGCCAGCACTTCGTCCAACGAATTGACGTTGTAGCGTGGTAGCAGCAGCTTCTCAGCATCTTTGATACTGATTTCCAGGCGATCTAACTCGTCGTCCAGGATCTGCTTACCGGCAATAATGTTTTTGTCGCGATCCTGTTTACGGAACCAGTTGTGGATCTTCGAGCGTCCACGGCTGGTCGTGACATAACCGAGGTTCGGGTTCAGCCAGTCGCGGCTCGGGTTCGGGTGCTTCTGGGTGATAATATCGATCTGATCACCCATACGCAGTTGGTAGGTAAATGGCACAATGCGCCCGCCGATTTTTGCACCGATACAACGGTGTCCGACATCGCTGTGAATGTGGTAGGCAAAATCAAGCGGCGTTGAGCCCATCGGTAGGTCGATCACATCGCCTTTCGGCGTAAACACGTAAACGCGGTCGTCGAAGACTTGGCTGCGCACTTCGTCGAGCATCTCGCCCGAATCGGCCATCTCTTCCTGCCAGGCAATCAGCTTACGCAGCCACGCAATACGCCCTTCGTAGCCACCACTGCGACCACCGACGACTGCGGTACCTTCTTTATATTTCCAGTGCGCCGCTACGCCGAGTTCGGCGTCTTCATGCATCTGGCGGGTACGGATTTGGACTTCCAGCGTTTTACCGTGTGGCCCGAGCACCACGGTGTGGATGGATTGATAACCATTAGGTTTCGGGTTAGCGACGTAGTCGTCAAATTCGTCGGGCAGATGGCGGAAATGGGTATGCACAATCCCCAGCGCCGCGTAACAATCCTGAAGACGCTCGACCACGATACGCACCGCGCGTACATCGAACAGTTCATCAAATGACAACGATTTTTTCTGCATCTTGCGCCAGATGCTGTAGATATGTTTTGGTCGCCCATAGACATCCACTTTGATGCCCTGTTCATCCATCGCACCGCGCACGGTGGAGACAAAATCATCAATATATTGCTCACGATCGATACGCCGTTCATGCAGCAGTTTGGCAATATGTTTATATTCATCAGGATGCAGATAGCGGAAACAGAAATCTTCGAGCTCCCACTTCAGTTGGCCGATCCCCAGCCGGTTAGCCAGCGGCGCATAGATATTGCTACACTCTTTAGCGGCCAGAACTCGCTCTTCTTCCGGCGCATCTTTCACTTCGCGCAAATGGGCAATACGTTCAGCGAGTTTGAGCACCACGCAGCGGAAATCTTCCACCATTGCCAGCAACATGCGGCGCACGTTGTCGACCTGCTCGGAGGCCATCGAATCATTTTGCGTGGCTTTCAGTTGGCGGATGGCATCCATGTCGCGTACCCCATGGACCAGATCGGTGATGCTTTTACCGAACTGCTGCGTGAGGGTGTCTTCGTCGATGATGCCAACATCCACCAGCGGAAACAGCAGCGCAGCACGCATGCTGTCGTTGTCCATACTAAGGGTAGAGAGAATCTCGACCATCTCCAATCCACGCCACAAAAGCAACGAGGCATCAGGATGGCCCTGAGTCTGTTGTTCGCAGTAGCGCCAGGTTTCGGCTAAACGCTCACATGATTGCGTGCTGGAGAGGCCTAAACTGGTGATCCAGTCGTCGAGCGCAAACTCGCCTGCCGTGTTCAAATGTGCACTTCTTACCGCAACCATACCCTCTCCCTACAATTCTGCTGCCAGTTTGGCGGCAGACGGGTTGATAAACAAAATCTTCGCGTGCGAAGGGCATTATCTTGCCCATTCACTCTCAACGTGGCAACACCTTCTGATTTTCTGCTGTTTACCGTGTCGTCATGCGGCAATACAGAAGATAGAATCAGGCTATTATTGTCGATTGCACGCTGGTTCATTAAGCTTACGTCAGCCACTGATTCTCCCACATTGGAACCCCATGACCAAATATAGCCTGCGCGCACGGATGATGATCTTAATTTTGGCACCCACATTAATGATTGGTCTGCTGCTCAGCACCTTCTTTGTGGTGCACCGCTATAACGAGCTGCAAAAACAGTTAATCGATGCTGGTTCCAGTATTATTGAGCCACTCGCGGTTGCCAGCGAGTACGGCATGACCTTCCGGGAACGCGACCCTGTTAGACAGCTGATCAACCGTCTGCACCGCAATCACTCGAAAATTGTCCGGGCAATCAGCGTTTTTGACAGTGATAACAAACTGTTTGTAACCTCAAACTCGCTGAGCGAAAGCGTGATATTACAAGTGCCTTCGCTCAATAACATTCCCAAAGAGCTCACCCAAAACCGCGTCGGCGACTCACTGATCCTGCGCACGCCTATTTTGGCCGAAAATCATACCGCATCTGACGATGACGCTTCCGACACCACCCCACCGCGCAATCTGGGATACATCGCGATTGAACTAGACCTCAGTTCGGTGCGTTTACAGCAATATCAAGAAGCCTTTGTCTCGACCATGCTAATGTTGCTTTGTCTGGGAATCGCCACCTTGTTTGCCTACCGCCTCATGCGTGACGTGACAGTCCCGATACGCAACATGGTCAATACCGTAGACCGCATCCGACGTGGCCAGCTCGATAGCCGCGTGGAAGGCAACATGCTCGGCGAACTGAGCATGTTGAAAAATGGTATCAACTCTATGGCAATGTCGCTGACGGCTTATCATGAAGAGGTGCAACAGAATATCGATCAGGCCACCTCTGATTTGCGTGAAACCCTCGAACAGATGGAGATTCAGAACGTCGAGCTAGATTTAGCCAAAAAACGTGCACAGGAAGCTGCGCGTATCAAATCTGAATTCCTCGCCAACATGTCCCACGAATTACGCACACCGCTCAATGGCGTGATTGGCTTCACCCGCCAGACGCTGAAAACACCGCTGTCACCTATGCAGGCTGACTATCTGCAAACCATTGAGCGTTCGGCTAATAACTTGCTGACAATTATTAATGACGTCCTCGACTTCTCAAAATTGGAAGCCGGTAAGTTGATCCTTGAACATATTCCGTTCTCATTGCGTGAAATGCTCGACGAAGTGGTGACGCTGTTGGTACACACGGCGCATGATAAAGGGCTGGAGCTGACGCTCTCCGTACACAACAACGTGCCGGAAAGCGTGCTAGGCGATCCGATGCGTCTGCAGCAAGTGGTGACTAATTTACTAGGAAATGCCATCAAGTTCACCGAAAAGGGCAACATTGATATCAATGTGGAATTGCGCTCGCAGAACAATTTGCAAGTCGAATTAGAAGTGCAAATTCATGACACAGGTATCGGCATTTCGGAACGTCAGCAGTCGCAGCTTTTCCAGGCATTCCGACAGGCAGATGCCAGTATTTCACGTCGTCACGGCGGTACCGGACTTGGCCTGGTGATCACCCAGCGGCTGGTCAAGGAGATGGGCGGCGATATCAGCTTCTACAGCCAGATCAACCGGGGCTCCACGTTTTGGTTCCACATTACTCTCGAGTTAAACGACAACCGCCATATTACGCCGGTTTCCATGTCCTGCCTCGAAGGTAAACGCATGGCCTATGTGGAATCTAACCCGGCGGCGGCCAAGGCCACGCTGGAGATCCTGCAATCCACACCGCTTGATGTCGTCCACCGCACGACCATACAGGCACTGCCCGACTCACACTACGACCTGATGCTGTGCAGTATTCCTGTCAAACTCAATCACCGCTGGTCAGACTATGATGCACAGTTGCAAAAAGTCCTGACCATGACGGATCGTCTGCTGCTGGCGCTGCCGAGTGAATTCCAGGTGGATGCTGAAACACTCAAAACACGCGGCGTACAAGCCTGTCTCATAAAACCTATCTCTCGCCTGCGTCTGCTACCGCTGCTGCTAGATGAAGGGCCCTCTACCGTGGTGTTAAATACCACAGTTCCCAAGGCCTCACGCCTGCCACTGACCGCCATGGCGGTGGATGATAACCCGGCTAACCTGAAGCTGATTGGTACGTTATTAGAGGAGTTGGTGGAAAATACCCTGCTTTGTCACAGTGGCGAAGAGGCCATCGATATAGCGCGTAAAAACGATCTCGATATCATTCTGATGGATATTCAGATGCCAGACATCGACGGTATCCGCGCCAGCGAAATCATTCATCAGTTGCCGCATCATAGCAAAACCCCCATTGTGGCAGTGACTGCCCATTCCCTGAGCGGTGAGCGGGAACAACTGCTGAAAGTCGGGATGGATGACTATCTGGCAAAACCGATCGACGAAAGCATGCTCAAACGGGTGTTGGCACGCCATTACTCACATCACACACCCCAGGAGTCCCCACTGAATCAGGTGGCAAACCACCTGCCTGCTAGCACGCTGGACTGGCAACTTGCGCTGCGTCAGTCAGCCAACAAAGAGTTGCTGGCACGCGATTTGTTGCAAATGCTGGTGGATTTTCTGCCGCAGGTTAGTGAACGCGTCAACACAGTGGTACGGGGAGAGGACGATCCTGACATTCTTTCGCTCATCCACAAACTGCACGGCAGTTGTAGCTATAGCGGTGTACCTCGCCTGAAGCAGCTCTGTTTTTACATTGAGCAGCAGCTGCGCAACAACGTCCCGGTTGACGAGCTGGAACCCGAGTGGCTTGAATTACTGGATGAAATCGAGAATGTGACCCGTGCAGCTCAGTTGCATCTGCAAACCCAGGTTTAAACCGGGTAAGGTTTGTCTGGAATCCCACTGACGGAAAGTATTTTCACGCTTAATCAACACTGATCGTATGAAATCATGCATGGGCCGCATGACATAGAGATAGAATCATTGGGCCAATTTTTTATCTGGCCCGAGTTGACCGTTCAGAACCAAGTGGTCACTGCGCCGGTCACGTCCCACTGCTCGTTTACCCGTAATAGCTGCCGCCATTTATCAAAGGTCAGGCACGGATGTGAAATATCAAATAGCAGCATATCGCCCACCTGAATATCCGCCTGTGGTGGCAGCGACATAAAAGCGTGCTGGTCCATCATTTTGACGATTGCCCACGTTTTTGGCGCAGTAACCACCGTGGTATAGCCTGCCGAACGGGCAGTTGCGGGGCGGAAATGCCCGGCCACAACCGGGAAGCCTGCGTCACCTCCGGCATCACGTTTTCCCAGACCAATAATCGCCCGGCCAGGTTCGGGTAAAGACTGTACATAAGCCCAGACTTGCAAGGCGGGTTGCAGGCTACTGTTCATTTCCCGCGCAACAGGATTATGCGTCTGAATACGTTGATTGGCTTTTTCATACACTCCTGCATCGTGCGTCAGGTAACATCCGGAACGCAATATGACCTCAAGTACGACGTGTTGTGCAGCATCGAGGTGTTGGTTTTCGCGGCTGAACTCTTCGGCCACCACGTCGTACCACGCCGACCCCGCCCCGGTCAGAATCACCTCCGGCTCAGCAAACAGCCCAGCCAGCGCCAACGCTTCAGTCCGACGCATAACGTGTTGCAAGAAGGCGCGAATCGGCGCTTCTTCGTCAATCACGCCTTCATAGATCTCCACGCCAACCAGCGAAATCGACTGTGGCCAGCGTTGTACTGCATCAAGTACCTGCTGTTCCTGTTCTGCATTACGTACACCGGTTCGCCCGCCGGTTACGCCATATTCGAGCAAAACGCGCAGTTTTTGCCCGCACCCAGCGAAGAATTCGCCCAGCGCATCAACGTTAGCAGCGGAATCTACGATACACGTGAAATTGAATTCACTATCGCGTGAGAGCAGTCCGGCAATCAACGACATATTGGCTTTACCGACCAGTTGATTCGCCATAATCACCCGACGCACACCGTGTTGGAACGCCACATTAACCTGCGGTGCAGTGGCCAGCGTAATGCCCCAGGCACCGTAATCCAGTTGTAACTGATAAAGCTCTGGGCTCATGGTGGTTTTGCCATGAGGTGCCAGCTTGAGATCATAGCGGCCGATAAACTCGCGCATCCACGACAAGTTATGTTCAATACGCTCTTCCAGCAAAACGGCGACCGGCAGACTGACCTCTTCACGCAGAATGTTCCAGCCTTGCTCACCGATATCCGCCATGCAGGCTTCGGCAGGCAGCACTCCGAGGCCTTTGGTCTGGGTATTTACCGGCTGGGATGAAAAATCATACAACGAGGATAAATCATAAAGTTCAGAAAAATCATAAGGCTCAGAGAAATCAGGCTCAGACATGGTGGCTCTCCATTTAGATAGGGTTGCACGATCAATATCCCAAACCTAGCGCAGCACACCAGTAAGGGTAAAGAGACAGATCACAAATAAAAAACCGACACAGATTTTCATCGGATGCCGGTTTTGTCCGTACCAAAAAATCACACTACGCCTACAATTTTTGCGCCAGCCTGATCGTGGCCGCGATGTTACGCGCCGTCTTGCGTAAATTTTCTGCTGCATTCTCCAGCGCCTCATCCAGCGTGCATATGCTGTATAGCACGCTAAAAACGGCGTCCAGACCGTGATCAAACACCACGTCGACATCTTTGGTCAGGCTGCCACCGATAGCAATCACCGGTTTGTTGTAGCGTTTAGCCACCCGCGCCACGCCGATGGGCACCTTACCATTAATGCTCTGGCTGTCGATGCGCCCTTCGCCGGTGATCACCAGTGTGGCATCTTTCACCAGTGCGTCCAGGCCGAGGGCTTCGGTGACAATCTCAATGCCCCGGCGCAACTCTGCCCCACAAAATGCATGCAGCGCTGCCCCCATGCCACCGGCCGCGCCGCTGCCGGGGATGGTATCCACATCAATAAGCAAATCACGGCGGATCACCTGAGCATAATGGTTGAGATAGCCGTCAAGCTGCTCGATCATCTCTGGTGTGGCTCCTTTCTGCGGGCCGAAGACTGCCGAAGCGCCTTCTTTACCGGTCAGCGGGTTGGTCACATCGCAGGCCACTTCAAAACGACAGGCTTTGATGCGGGGATCCAACCCACTGACATCAATACTCGCCAGCTTTGCCAGTTCTCCGCCACCGTAGCCAATATCCTGGCCCTCTTTCGTCAGCAGTTTTGCACCGAGCGCCTGCACCATGCCGGATCCTCCATCATTGGTGGCGCTACCACCAATGCCGATAATGCAGTGTTTCACGCCGCAATCCAGCGCGGCGCGGATCAATTCACCGGTACCGAAAGAGGTCGTTTTCAGTGGATTACGTTTAGCACAGGGAACGCTTTCAAGCCCACTGGCTGCCGCCATTTCGATGAACGCAACGTTCTCATCCCCCGACAATCCAAAGAATGCCTCGAGGGGTTCCCCGAGTGGGCCGGTAACGTTCGCCTTCACCACACGGCCACCGGTTGCCGCTACCATGGCTTCAACCGTACCTTCCCCCCCGTCAGCGACGGGCAGTTTGACGTACTGTGCATCAGGAAATATTTCACGAAATCCACTTTCAATGGCTTTTGCCACGTCCAAAGCAGACAAACTTTCTTTGTATGAATCCGGTGCGATCACTATTTTCATCAATTGCACGCGCCGCTGTGGAAAAGCGTCCTGTGGGTTTATTCATTGAGTCATACAGGATAACGGCGCGTTATCTGCGCCGTTATCCGTCATGACTATCGGGTAACTTCAACCTTCGCTAAGCTTTCATAATAGCGTGCAATCGCGCTATGGTCAGATTGCCCATGCCCATCCGCCTTCAGCGCTTGCATCATTTCCATCACCAGAGAGGTCAGTGGCAATTGCGCGCCCACGCTGTGAGACGTGTCCAATGCATTGGCTAAGTCTTTAATATGCAGGTCAATACGGAAACCCGGTTTGAAATTACGATCCATCACCATCGGCGCTTTAGCGTCTAAAACGGTGCTGCCCGCCAGCCCACCGCGAATGGCTTGAAAAACCAAATTAGGATCAACACCGGCCTTGGTGGCCAGCACCAGCGCTTCTGACATTGCCGCAATGTTAAGCGCCACAATGACCTGATTCGCCAGTTTGGTGACGTTACCCGCCCCGATATCACCGGTATGAACTACGGAACCGGCCATCGTTTTCATCAATTCATAGCATTTCTCGAATACCGCTTTGTCGCCGCCTACCATCACGGACAATGTCGCGTCGATGGCTTTGGGTTCTCCGCCGGAGACGGGTGCATCGAGCATCGCAACTTGTTTCTCCGCCAGTGCCAGGCTGATTTCGCGGCTCGCCAGCGGTGCGATAGAACTCATATCAATAACAATGGTGCCCGCACGCGCACCTTCAATAATCCCATTCTCGCCCAGCACCACCTGTTTCACCTGCGGTGAATTGGGCAGCATGGTAATGATGACATCACTCTGTTCGGCCACCGCTTTCGGCGTTTCAGCCCGACTGGCCCCGGCATCAACCAACTCCTGCATGGCTGTCTGATTATTGTCCAGCACCACCAGTTGATAACCGGCCTTCAGCAGGTTTTTACTCATGGGTTTACCCATGATACCTAAACCAATAAATCCAATTTTCATGCTGCTAACCTCGTTTTGTTTATTTGGTGAAACGATCGCACAGCGCCTGCGTTCCGGCGCGGTAAATACCCAAATCACTGCCAACGGCGACAAAGGTCGCACCCCATTCGAGATAACGACGAGCATCGGCTTCAACCGGCGCCAGAATTCCGCTGGCTTTACCCTGTGCTTTGGCTCGGGCAAAAATGTGGCGGATAGCTTCCTGCACCTGCGGATGCCCGGACTGACCGAGATGTCCCAACGCAGCGGCCAGATCGCTTGGACCGACGAAGATGCCATCCACGCCCTCAACGGCCGCAATAGCATCAAGGTTGTCGAGCCCTGCCTGGCTTTCTATCTGTAACATCACGGTAATATTGTCGTTAATCTGGGTGAAATAATCCGGCACGGTGCCAAACATGTTGCTGCGATGCGACACCGACACACCACGGATCCCGGCGGGCGGATAGCGGGTGGCAGCAACGGCCAGTTCAGCCTGTTGCTGTGTTTCCACAAATGGGATCAAGAAGTTGTAGAAGCCGATATCCAGCAGGCGTTTAATCACGACGGGCTCATTACACGGTGGGCGGACCACGGGCGCACTTCTGCTGCCCTTCAGCGCCATCAGTTGCGGAACAAAGGTCGTGATGTCATTGGGCGCATGCTCCCCATCCAGTAACACCCAATCAAACCCCGCCAAGCCCAGCACTTCGGTCGCATAAGCGCTGCCGATGGCGGCCCAGCAGCCAATCAGGGTTTTACCTTGTAATAAGTTCTGACGGAAACGGTTTGGAATCAGTTGATCACTCATAGTTACCTCGGTACCTCGGATGTATAAAGGGAGCGGATTTAACCGACGGCGGCAAACAGCACACCCTCATTCACGCCCACTGAGATGGTAAAACAGTATAAAAATATGCCCCTCAAATGGCATTGGGCATAAGCCCAATATTCTGTGCGCAGAAAAAGCTTTTTCGTGGCGTTTACCCATCGATATGAGAGAGGAATCACAAATCATTCGTGGCGGTTTATCCGTACCAAACAGACCGTGATAAATGTCACAAAGCCTGTGTCAACCGCCCCAATCAAGATGCGTAAAGACGAGAGAAACTAGTCATATGCCCGATGAACGCGATCACGCGATCGACGTAGAATAGACAGATTAATGTGCAGCAATACTATTCCTCTGCGGAGACAGTTATGTCACGTCCAAAAGAACAAGCCACTGAAGCGCTATTTATTAAAGTTCATGCCAGCGACAACGTCGCGATTATTGTGAATGACAACGGATTAGCGGCAGGAACCCGGTTCGCATGCGGCCTTGAATTAATAGAGCACATCCCGCAAGGCCACAAAGTGGCACTGATGCCGATAGCCAAAGGCGGCGATATCATTCGTTATGGCGAAGTCATCGGCTATGCTCTGCGAGATATCGCCCGCGGCAGTTGGATCGACGAGTCTCTGGTGGAGCTTCCGGTCGCACCGCCACTCGACACATTACCACTCGCTACCCGCGTGCCTGCAGCGCTACCGCCGCTCGAAGGCTATACCTTTGAGGGTTACCGCAACGCAGACGGCAGCGTTGGCACCAAGAATTTGCTAGCCATCACCACCAGCGTGCAGTGCGTGGCTGGCGTGGTTGATCACGTGGTCAAAATTGTTGAACGTGACCTGCTGTCGCACTATCCCAATGTCGATGGCGTGGTCGGTCTGAACCACCTCTACGGCTGCGGTGTAGCCATCAACGCGCCAGCGGCAATAGTGCCCATCCGAACTATTCACAATCTGGCGCTCAATCCAAATTTCGGCGGTGAAGTGATGGTCGTTGGCCTCGGTTGTGAAAAGCTGCAGCCCGAACGCCTGCTGGAAGGCACGCCGGATGTTCAATCTATTTCGCTCGACGACGTGCGCATTGTGCGCTTGCAAGACGAACAGCACGTTGGCTTTCAGTCGATGGTCGACGATATCCTGAACGTGGCCCGCCATCATCTTGAGCGACTTAACCGTCGACAGCGGGAAACCTGTCCGGTGTCAGATTTAGTGGTCGGTACTCAGTGTGGTGGCAGCGATGCTTTCTCCGGTGTCACCGCTAACCCAGCGGTGGGTTATGCGTCCGATCTGCTGGTGCGCTGCGGCGCCACGGTAATGTTCTCGGAAGTGACTGAAGTCCGCGATGCCATTCATCTGCTCACACCGCGTGCGGCCGATGAAAGCATCGGCAAGCGCCTGCTCGAAGAGATGACGTGGTACGACAACTATCTGTCATTGGGGCAGACCGACCGTAGCGCCAACCCTTCGCCAGGCAATAAGAAAGGCGGGCTGGCCAACGTGGTAGAAAAAGCGCTCGGATCTATTGCGAAATCCGGCACCAGCGCGATTGTTGAAGTGCTCTCCCCCGGCCAGCGTCCGACCCAAAAAGGGCTAATTTATGCCGCCACACCGGCCAGTGATTTTGTCTGCGGCACCCAACAGCTGGCCTCAGGCATCACGATTCAGGTTTTCACTACCGGACGCGGCACACCTTATGGTCTGGTAGCCGTGCCGGTGATAAAAATGGCAACGCGCACCGCACTGGCAAACCGCTGGTTTGATTTGATGGACATCAATGCCGGCACTATCGCTACCGGTGACGCCACCATCGAGGATGTCGGCTGGGAACTGTTCCACCTCATTCTGGACATCGCCAGCGGCCGCAAGAAAACCTGGTCAGATCAATGGGGGATTCATAATGCCCTGGCGGTGTTCAATCCGGCACCGGTCACTTAATCGGGTGGCGGCCCGAATTCCGCTTTTAAATTCAACTTCAAGACCTTGGGCTGCCGCCCAAACCCGCGTTAAGGCCCGCAGTCGCTCGGGCCTTAACAATCCGAGCTTTTTTAACTGCGCGCTATCGCTGAATCGGGATGGCCGTGTTTCAGGTATTTCTGTTACAGCCGCAAAATGTCATCGCTCCGCGATTCCCGGCTGCGGGTTTGAGCCAACGGTAAAGACGTTGTCTCGCCACCGACTTGCCGGTGACATTTTTGAACGCGGCCGAAGCTTCTTTAAATTCAAAACCTAAAATTCAAAACCGAATTCAAAAACCTGCTCTATGTTTTGTCTTTTAAAAAAGTCCGGGCCGCATTCAAAAATGACGCCGAACAAGAGGTGCAAAACCGCGCGGCTTTTTGCGCGGGTTGAAACCCGCAGTGAGGGGCCCGCCTAAGCGGCGGCATTTTGCGGCTATCACTTTGGTACCTGAAACACGGCCATTGTGACCAGCGTAGCTGCTGATGTTCCATGGAAAAGCCCGGGAGTCCAGAGGGCGGCGGCGACTGGCCGCCCTCTGGTCGGTGTGGGCCGATGCCCACGGTTTTGAAGTTGAAGTTGAAGTTGAAGTTGAAATTGAAGCTAAAGTTTTGCCCAGCTTTTCCAAAAGCTCAAAAGCGGTTAGCGAACAAGACACGGTTTCTTTGGATCAAACTTCCAGTCCGGAATCAGGAATTGCATACCCATTGCATCATCCCGCGCCCCCAATCCCATGTTCTTGTACAACGCGTGGGCCTTCATTACCTGGTCCATATCCAGTTCGACGCCAAGGCCCGGTCTTTCAGGAACTTTGACCTTACCGCCCTTAATCTGCAACGGCTCTTGGGTCAGGCGCTGATTTCCCTCCTGCCAGATCCAGTGAGTGTCAATCGCGGTGATTTTGCCCGGTGCAGCCGCGGCGACATGAGTAAACATCGCCAGTGAAATGTCGAAGTGGTTGTTGGAATGAGAACCCCAGGTCAGACCCCATTCGTGGCACATCTGTGCAACGCGAACGGATCCCTGCATGGTCCAGAAATGGGGATCCGCCAGCGGGATATCTACGGATTTCAACTGGATGGTGTGGCCCATCTGCCGCCAGTCGGTCGCAATCATATTAGTGGCAGTCGGCATACCGGTAGCCTGACGGAATTCAGCCATCACTTCGCGACCGGAAAAGCCCTGCTCTGCACCACAAGGATCCTCCGCATAGGCCAGCACACCGCGCAGCTGTTTGCCCAGGCCGATGGCTTCGTTGAGTGACCATGCGCCGTTCGGATCCAGCGTAATGCGTGCCTGTGGGAAGCGTTTCGAAAGTGCCGTAACCGCTTCAGCCTCTTCGCTACCCCGCAGTACGCCGCCTTTCAGTTTAAAATCGTTGAAACCATACTTTTCGTAGGAAGCTTCGGCCAACCGCACAATGCTGTCGGCGTCCAGCGCTGTTTCATGGCGCAGGCGGTACCAGTCGCAACGCTCGCTGGACTGATTCTGGTACGGCAAATCCGTTTTATTGCGGTCGCCGATGTAGAACAGATAACCGAGCATTTCGACTTCGTCGCGCTGCTGGCCGTCGCCGAGCAGAGAAGCCACACTGACATGAAGGTACTGCCCGAGCAGGTCCAGCATTGCCGCTTCAATGGCGGTCACAACATGAATGGTAGTGCGCAGGTCAAAGGTCTGTAACCCGCGCCCAGCGGCGTCGCGATCGGCAAACTGGTCACGCACGGCGCTCATGATATTTTTGTATTCACCCAGCGTTTTACCCACCACCAGAGGTTGTGCGTCCTCCAGCGTATGGCGGATTTTCTCGCCGCCCGGCACTTCTCCGACGCCGGTGTTACCGCTGTTATCGGTGAGGATCAGGATATTGCGGGTGAAGTAAGGCGCGTGCGCCCCGCTGAGATTAAGCAGCATACTGTCGTGACCGGCAACCGGGATCACCTGCATGGAGACAATTTTGGGGGTAGAAGAGGTGGTCATATTATGTCCTTATCAAAAGCCGTAGAGAGTGGTAAACGTCAGCGTCCAAGCGCCGGGCGTTTGCGATCAAAAGTCCAGCCGGGGATCAGGTATTGCATCGCGGCAGCATCATTGCGCGAGCCGCCGGGCAGTTTTTGGTATAACTCGTGCGCCTGATGGATCCTATCCATGTCGATTTCGACACCCAGCCCCGGTTTTTCAGGCACTTTGATTTTACCGTTAACAATCTGCAAGGGTTCTTTGGTCAAGCGTTGATTGCCCTCTTGCCAGATCCAGTGCGTATCGATCGCTGTCGGTTTACCCGGTGCCGCAGCACCAACGTGAGTGAACATCGCCAGCGAAATATCAAAGTGGTTATTGGAGTGACAACCCCAGGTCAGGCCCCAGTCGTCACAAAGTTGTGCGACACGGACCGCACCATGCATGGTCCAGAAATGCGGATCGGCCAGCGGAATATCCACCGCCTGCAACATCACCGCGTGCTGCATTTCGCGCCAGTTAGTGGCGATCATATTAGTGGCGACTGGCAAACCGGTCGCGCGGCGGAACTCGGCCATGACTTCGCGTCCGGAGAATCCCTGTTCAGCACCGCACGGATCCTCCGCATAGCTGAGGATCCCTTGCATGTTTTTGCAGAGGCCGATAGCTTCATCCAGCAGCCATGCCCCGTTGGGATCGACCGTAATACGCGCCTCGGGGAAGCGTTTAGCCAGTTCGCATACTGCCTCAATCTCTTTTTCGCCCGGCAGTACTCCGCCTTTCAATTTGAAGTCTTTAAAACCGTAGCGATCCTGTGCCGCTTCAGCTAACTGGACAATGGCGTCGCTGCTCATCGCTTCCTGATGGCGCAGGCGATACCAGTCGTGTCCTCGTTGTTGAGTGCCGTCGAGATAAGGCAAATCAGTTTTTTGCCGATCACCGATGTAAAACAGATAACCGAGGACCGTCACTTCATCGCGCTGTTTACCCGGCCCGAGCAGCTCGCATACCGGTACGCCGAGGAACTGACCCAGCAGGTCAAGCAGTGCAGCTTCCAGCGCCGCTACAGCATTTACACGCAGTTCGAAAGTCCAGGCACCTTTGCCAAATGAGTCAAAATCAGAGGACTGATTACCGGTATGAATCTGATGCACAAGCCGGTTCATACGCGCCACTTCCTGGCCTTTAACCTGCGGGATAGCCTCGCACAGTGTGTTGTAAATCACCTCACCGCCCGGTGCCTCACCAACGCCGGTATGTCCGGCGCTGTCTTTCAGAATCACGATATTACGGGTGAAATACGCGCCGTGCGCACCACCAATGTTCATCAGCATACTGTCGTGGCCAGCGACAGGGATCACCTGCATGTCGGTAATAATTGGAGAGTGTTGTGTGTTTATCTTCATTTTCTTCCTGATGCCTCAGGGCTGACGAAAGGACGCAGTTGAATACGCTCGATTTTACCCACAATAAATAGATAGCTGACCACCGCCAGCAAGGCGTGGATACCGACATAAACCAGCGCGCCGTTGAAAGAACCGGTCGTGCCGATGATGTAACCGATGGCAATAGGCGTGATGATGCCGGAAATGTTACCGAACATATTGAACAAGCCACCGCTCAGGCCACTGATCTCTTTTGGCGCGGTATCTGCCATGACTGCCCAACCCAGCGCACCCAAGCCCTTGCCGAAGAAAGCGAAAGCCATAACGCCGACCACCATCCATTCGCTGTCCACGTAGTTGCAGGCCACCATCGAAATGGAAAGCAGCATACCGATAACAATTGGCGCTTTACGGGCAAACGTCAGATTGTTGGTTCTGCGCATCAAGTAATCGGAAATAACACCGCCGAGTATGCCGCCGAGAAAACCGCAAATCGCCGGAACCGACGCCACCATACCCGCTTTGAGGATCGACATACCACGCGCCTGCACCAGATACACCGGGAACCACGTGATAAAGAAATAGGTGATGGCGTTAATGCAGTACTGCCCGAGATACACACCAATCATCATGCGTGATTTCAATAACTGCTTAACCTGGAAAAACTTTTCGCCTTTGGTGCTGATTTTTTTAGTGCTTTTCTGATCCATATTGATCAGTGCACCACCGGCTTCCATATAGTCGAGTTCAGCCTGATTCACACCCGGATGATCTTTCGGATCATGGATCACTTTCAGCCAGACAAAGCTGAGGATGATCCCAAGTCCGCCCATAAAGAAGAACACGTGCGACCAACCGACAGCCTGCGTCAGCCAGCCCATGATTGGTGCGAAGATCACCGTCGCGAAGTACTGGGCTGAGTTAAAAATTGATACCGCGGTTCCACGCTCTTGCGCCGGGAACCAAGCCGCAACGATTCGGCTGTTGCCAGGGAACGACGGTGCTTCAGCCAGCCCTACCAAAAAGCGCAGGGCAAACAACGACACCACAATGCCAAAGCCGCTGAAGACATCCACAAAGCCCTGTAACAGCGTGAACAGCGACCAGATGAAGATGCTGTAGAAATAGACTCTCTTCGAACCGAACTTATCCAGCAGCCAGCCACCGGGAATTTGCCCAATGACGTAGGCCCACGAAAAAGCCGAGAAGATATAGCCCAAACCGACTGAATCAAGGCCGATATCTTTGGACATCGCGGAACCGACAATCGACAGCGTCGCGCGGTCGCCGTAGTTGAAGGAGGTGACGATAAATAACATCACCACTATCCAGTAGCGGGCGTTAGTTCTTTTATGTGTGACGCTCGCCGCTGTGCTTAATGTATCCATGGTGTTCTCCAGAATAACTCGCCAGGCAAAATTCACTCCTTCACAGAACATGTAGGGTTCAGAGGGAGTGGGGGAAAAGTCAGATCGAGTATATGAACAACCCCATGGCGACTCATTAGGCAAACCAACAAGCATAAATTCAGAATTACAGTTTTCTTATGGCGGATGCACAGAGCAATGCGAAACAGCTCACGAAATGCCCCAGGAATGTGATCCCGACGAATTTTATCTCAACGATCATTGTCCAACTGTAAGGCGACGTAGAGCAGCAGGCGATCGTCAAAATTACCCAGATTCAGCCCGGTGAGTTCCGAGATGCGGTTCAGACGATATTCCAGGGTGTTACGGTGAATGTAGAGCGCTTTCGAGGTCGCGGTGGGGTGAACGTTATTATTGAACCACGAGGAGAGCGTGCGCCGCAGCAGGCCATTGCTATCCATTGATTTCAACCGTGCCAACGGGCGTGCCAGTTCATCGGCTTGCCAGCCACCGCGCAGGCTATCGAGCAGCACAGGCAGGACGAGATCCTGATAACAATAACTGCGTTGTTCCGGCATCCGCTGTTTGCCAACGCTCATCGTGGTTCGTGCCGTGCGGTAAGAGCGCGCAATACTACCTGGACCGGTAAAGTAGTTGCCAAGAGAAATGCGGATACGTAAACGGCCCGTTTCCGTCATGCGCGATAAAAAATGTTCGATCCGCTGGCGATGCGCTTCCGGATCCCATCGTTCGAAGTTGTTCAGCGCAGGTTTGAGCACCACCATTTCCGTCAACGACACGATGGCGATCAAATTATCTCGCTCCGGCGTGGTCAGCAGAGTTTGCAACTGCTGAAGTTCCTCCATAGCGCTGTCAACGCCCAGTTGGCCGCTATCGACTTCCACCACGGCCGCAATGCGTGGTTTATTCAGATCAATGCCGAGACGCTGCGCCCACTCGTTTAGCGCGGGGGAAAGGGTATCAACGCGGATCAGATTCAGCACCAGCTCTTCCCGCAGCCGGCTGTCCTGCGCTAGCATATTCAGCAAGCGTGCCTGTTCGAGCATCATTTCTGCCGTCATGCACACCAGCTCGCCATACTGACGTAGCTGCATCGGGTTGCCCGTCAGGCCAATCACACCGACAATGTCACCATCAATACGCAGCGGCAAATTAATGCCTGGCCGAACCCCGTGCAGATGCCGGGCTACGCCGTCGTCAATATCAACAATTCGCTTCTGCGATATCGCCAGTAGCGCCCCTTCGTGCAATTCCCCAAGACGCTGATCGTCACCGCTGCCGATGATCCTGCCTCGCGAATCCATAACATTCACATTACTATCAATAATTTGCATCGTGCGGGCTACGATTTTCTGCGCCAGTTTTGCATCAAGATGGTACGCTGCCATGAACTGCTGCTCCTGCCATGTGATCAATGATCGAACAGCATACTCAGCGGCGCTGCGTCAAACATTATGCAAATGCCCAAAGCGTCAAAGAGCCCGCAGGAGTTGCAGGTAGAGTCACAGTTTTGCTTCACCGTATTGGTCGCCACAGATAAAAAAGGCACGCCGAAGCGTGCCTGAGTGATATACGGCTGCCGCCGAGAGAAATTACTGCGCTAACAGGTAGATAGAGGTGTCACCACGTTGGATATCCAGCGCCAGCACCGAAGGCTTACTGTCGAGGATCTTCCGCAGTTCGCCCAAATTGGTGATTTTCTGCTGGTTAATGCCGAGGATCACGTCATCCTTTTTCAGGCCGATGCGTGCTGCAGCACTGCCTGGCTTAACGGCATCCACTTTCACACCTTTCTGCGTGCCAGCCTGACCATTGCTCAGTTCAGCACCTTCGATGCCGGTATAAATATTGCCGGAATCGACTTTCGCCGTTTGCGTACTCTGCTCAATCGTCACATCCACATTAAGCGGTTTACCATCGCGCAGCAGACCCAGCGATACTTTAGTGCCAATTGGCAATGTACCAATATCAGCGCGGAAGGACGCGAAGCTACTGATAGGTTTACCGTTCATGCTCAGAATAACGTCACCGGCTTTGATCCCTGCTTTTGCAGCAGCAGACTTCGGCATAACCTGGCTAATGAAGGCACCGCGCTGCGCATCGACCTTCATGGCTTTCGCCAATTCAGAGTTCAGCTCGGTACCCATAATGCCTAACTCACCGCGTTTCACCTGACCGAATTCGATCATCTGTTTGGACAGATTTTTCACCATGTTACTTGGGATCGCAAAACCGATACCGATGTTACCGCCGTCCGGCGCGAGGATCGCCGTGTTCAAACCAATGAGCTCACCGTTTAAATTCACCAGCGCACCACCAGAGTTACCCCGGTTAATGGCGGCATCAGTCTGGATAAAGTTTTCGTAGTTTTCGATATTCAGCCCGCTGCGTCCCAACGCTGAAACGATACCGGATGTGGCCGTTTCGCCTAAACCATACGGGTTGCCGATAGCGACAGTGTAGTCACCAACACGCAGTTGTTCTGAGTCAGCGATTTTAATCGCAGTCAGATTTTTCGCGCCAATCAGCTGAATAACCGCAATATCTGAGCGAGGATCTTTACCGATCACTTTGGCATCAAATTTACGGCCATCGTTCAGTTGCACCGTGATTTTGGTGGCGTTATCTACCACGTGGTTGTTCGTTACCACATAGCCTTTATCCGCGTCGATGATCACGCCAGAACCCAATGCACGGAAATCTTCTTTCTGCTGCTGAGGCGCCTGCTGCGCTCCGTCCTGGCCCTGACAAACTGGAGAGCCCTGGAACGGCGAACCGTCCTGACACAGCGGCGAATTCTGACCAAAGAATTGCTGGAACTGCTGGCCCATGCGTGGCGTTTTCACATCCGCACTGCCTTCAACGTTCACACTGACCACGGAAGGCATCACTTTTTCCAGCATAGGTGCCAGACTGGGAACTTGCGTTGAACTTGAAGACGCCGTTTCTGCGGCAAACGCCGATGAAACAGGGGCCACAGCCATACCAATACTTAACGCTAATGCGCTCAGGAATAGAGTAGATTTTTTCATCAGTCGTGATCTCTTTAATGAGTTTTTAAAATTATACTTGGCAACCGTAGTCGGTCGCCCTGCTTGGTAGTCGTAGTACTGAGATATTATTAAAAACCTGAAGTTCATTTTGGTCGAAATGACAATGGTAAAAAAATATTGAGGTTATTTACAAAAGTCTACTTTTTAACCATATGAGTCAATGAAGTTAATATCATTTCCATTTCATATTATTAAAGAGAGATAACCTAAATAATTCGAGTTGCAGCACCGCAGTAATTGAATGAATCCGCAGGAACATAGTCAATCCTATCGCCGGGGGAAATGACAAATCTGCCTGGAGCAGATTTGAACACGGCTAGCAGCGGCCCTTTCAGGGATGAGGCCCATGGACGGGCCGAATAACTTAGCCAACAAAGCGGCTGCTTGAAGTATGACGGATATATTATTCAGCAGCCATCAGGCGGCGGTACTCGTCATAAGCGTAAAGATCTGTCATGCCACTGATGTAATCCTGAATCATGCGCGCCCGATAATAAAGCTCACCAATCTGCTGCTGATTTTCAGGCTGCTGGCGGAGGTGGGCTACAGCCTCATTGTAGGCCAACCGGTGTTTGGCCGATAGCTTGTGAAAGAGTCGGGTTTCAATCGGATATCGGCGGTGAGTATCATCATCAACCAGTTGACGAAATTCCTGTAAAGGCATATCAAGAATTGGACTGTAAATATCCAGTAATCCACTGATCACCCGATAACCCTGTAATTCCAGCTGTTCAACTTCGTGATGATTAAAAACATGTTTAAACGCCACGCTTTTATATATTTTTAACAATCTATTAGCCTGACTGACATCTTCCAGTAATGCCTGATTAAAAGTGCCTGCAAATATAGCCGGGAGATTATCGATAAAACGAATCGCAGCATGTGGTACAAGATGCTTAACAGTTTGTACACGTAATTCCAGGAAGAAATAATCTACCGGATCACGGAAAGTTTTCGCCTTATTCATTTTCTGGTAGGCCGTGCGCACGACTTCTTCGAACCAGTCACCTTTAATCTCCTCGCCCCACTCATGCTCGAGATGGTCAAACAGTTGCTCTACGCTGAAAATATTCTTCTCAACGGCATCTTCCAAATCGGCAATGCAATAAGAGATATCATCCGCCGCTTCCATAATATAGGTCAGCGGAAAGCGACTAAATTCGCCCATATCCAACGTTTCCCGCAACCGCTTAATAAAAAGTTCTTCCGCCAGATAGAAGCCGGGTTTTTTCATCAAATAATCAAGATTTTCCGGCATCGCCGCAGCCCAATAAGCCGGACGAGTATATTTCAAAATACAGGCGGTTTGCGAGAAAGTCAGATTCAGTTTGAGGAGAGTAAAGACTAACCGGATAGCCTGCGCATTACCGTCGAAATTGCATAAATCATGACGGATTTTACTGCGTAACACGTTCAATTGATCCTCACCTTCCAGCAAACGCAGAAAGGTGAAAGTGCAACTGTCGGTGCTCTGCGGCACCGCCCCACAGCTGGCGATATCCATCCGTTTCGCGAACCAGTTGTTGATCGCAGATTCGCCAAAATGACCGAACGGTGGGTTGCCGATGTCATGCATCAGGCAGGCCATTTCTACTACGCTTTCGAAGGGATCGGTGAAGTCGCTTAAGCCGAGTTCGTCGAGTTTTCCTTGCTTGCGCAAGCGATGCAAAATCTCTTTGGCAATATGACGACCGACCTGCTGGACCTCAAGTGAGTGGGTTAACCGGCTGCGTACCGCCGCGTTTTTCTCCAGAGGGAAGACCTGAGTTTTTTGCTGCAACCGGCGGATAGCTGCCGAATTGATAATACGCCCACGATCGCTTTCAAACTGGCGTACCACGTCATATTCATCACGAGCCTCAATCGGAGGACTGAAAGGCCGTTGGAAATTGAATTTGCTCTTAAAATCGACCCCGGACATGTTTCCTACCCTTTTCAGTCATACGCGCTTCACTCTGGCATCCCGCCAGCACCCAATACGTTGTCACTTGCTTATCCCCAAAATCATTCGAGCAGTAGGCAGACGGTAAGTAAGTGACCCCCTTGAACTTACTGGTGTAAGTCATTCGGGTGAACGAACGTATAGCCAACACACCTGCAGCTTGAAGGATGACGGGTATCATAGCCATGATAGACTATCGTGTATCGGACTTGTTATAAAACAGTCAATTCCCTCCTCAATCTGCGAGTAACATTATGAAAGTTGGCATCATTGGCGCAATGGAACAAGAAGTTACCCTGTTGCGCGACAAAATTATCAACCGTAAAACCATCGAACGTGCAGGCTGCGAAATCTATACCGGCCAGTTGCACGGTATTGACGTAGCGCTGCTGAAGTCAGGCATCGGTAAAGTCTCTGCGGCTATGGGCACCACGCTTCTGCTGGAGCTGTGCAAACCTGACGTGGTGATTAACACCGGTTCGGCGGGCGGTCTGGCGAAAACATTAAAAGTGGGTGATATCGTCGTTTCTGAAGAAGTGCGTTACCACGATGCTGACGTCACCGCGTTCGGTTACGAGCCGGGCCAGATGGCCGGTTGCCCGGCGGCTTTCATTGCCGATCCTGCGCTGATTGAACTGGCTGAAACCTGCATTCGTCAGTTGGATCTGAATGCCGTGCGTGGTCTGGTATGCAGCGGTGATGCCTTCATCAACGGCGCGGCCCCGCTGGCACGCATCCGAGCAACCTTCCCGACCGTCGCGGCCGTGGAAATGGAAGCGGCGGCCATCGGCCATGTATGCCACCTATTTGGCACGCCATTCGTGGTTGTCCGCGCGATTTCTGACGTAGCAGACAGCGAATCACACCTGAGTTTCGAAGAATTCCTGGTGGTCGCGGCTAAGCAGTCGACGCTGATGATCGACGCCATGTTGCAATCTTTGGCGAATGGGTAATGCCGCGTGGCCTTTCGAGTTTTAGGGATATTGTTATATTTATGGCTGCCGTTGGCGGCCATAGCTCAACCGGCTCAGCGCGTGGTGAGCCTGGCACCTAATCTGACCGAATTGGCCTATGCTGCCGGATTGGGCGACCATCTGGTGGGCGTCAGCGCTTACTCTGATTTCCCACCTCAGGCAAAGAAACTAGAGCAGGTTGCCAGTTGGCAAGGCGTGAATGTCGAACGTGTGATAGCGCTGAAACCCGATTTAGTCCTGGCATGGCGCGGCGGCAATCCGCAGCGTCCGCTGGATCAGATTGCCTCACTCGGGATCCCTGTGTTGTATCTCGATCCTGAAAACATTGAACAAGTGGCGCAGGCGTTGGACCAACTCGCTGCCTACAGCCCGATGCCGCACATGGCCCGGCAGGCCGCTGAACAGATCCGCCAGCAACGCGATCGTTTGAAAAGACGTTATACGCGCCCTCATCCACTGCCGGTGTTTATTCAGTTTGGTACGCAACCGCTGTTTACTGCGTCGTCAAGGACACTGCAAAGTGAAATTGTTTCGCTGTGTGGTGCAGAAAATATTTTCAAGGACAGCCGAGCACCCTGGCCACAGGTGAGCCGCGAGCAGGTTTTGTCCCGCCAGCCACAGGCCATCATCATCAGCGGCGGAAAACGGCAGCAAGAGAGCGTGAGAGATTTCTGGCAACCGGCGTTAAAAGTACCGGTAGTGACCGTGGATGCCGACTGGTTCAGTCGTGCCGGGCCACGTATTATGCTGGCAGCTCAACAGCTGTGTTCGCAGTTACATCCGTTGACCGCCCGGTAGCGCATGGCCTTACTGTCTCAGAAATAGGCTCGCTGCCAAACCGGTTAGCCTAGAAGAGTAAAGCCCAAAAGAAAAAGCCCGTCGGCTTAAGGAAAGGCGACAGGCTTCTTAGATGCTTTTCTAGGTTAGGGCATCAGCGATGCTTAAATACTGAACGATGATCCACACCCGCAGGTGGTTTTGGCATTCGGATTGGTGACAATAAAGCGCGATCCTTCCAGCCCTTCCGTATAATCCACCGCACCACCAACCAGATATTGCAGGCTCATCGGGTCAACCACCAGGGCGACGCCGGATTTTTCAATGGTCATGTCGCCATCGTTGATCTTATCATCGAAGGTGAAACCGTATTGAAAACCACTACAACCGCCACCGGTGATATAAACCCGCAACTTGAGCTCTGGGTTTTCTTCATCGGAGATCAGATTCTTCACTTTGCGTGCAGCGGCTTCGGTAAATTGCAGCGGCAGCGCGCTGGTTTCTACTTCCATCGGATCACTGATTATTGCTTCACTCATCTTTTTACTCCCAACCCGTTGTATGTTCAGGCCGCCGGATTGACTGTCTGAATAATGAACTGATTATGTAGTACATAAACCAATACTTCAATTATGAGCGGTTTTAACGCTGTCGTCCTGCCTATTTATGCCCTCGCCTGCCTGTTCTGCCTCTGCTTTGGCTGCAATCTCACGCTCCTGCCGCTGTAAAGTCCGTGTCAGGATCGCGGAATATAAGGGTTTCCCGCCGAGAAACTGTGCCAGCAGTGTCGCACCGAGACAGGTAATGATCATCGGTAAAATCAGTTGATAGTTGTCGGTCATCTCCAACACCAACACGATACCGGTCAGTGGCGCGCGCACGCTGGCAGCAAATAGCGCGCCCATTCCCGCAATGGCAAAGGTGGCGGGCTCGATCCCATATTGCGGGAACAAGGCCAGTGCAACCATACCAAATGCGGTTCCCAGTAACGTTCCCAGCGCCAGCATCGGGGCAAAAATTCCGCCTGGCGCACCGGAGCCAAAGCAGAGCAGCGTGGTCGCAACGCGGACGATAAAAATGAACAGCAGCATGCCGAGGGTATATTTCCCGGCCGCCGCCAGTGGGATTAACGCAAAACCGCCGCCTGCGGCTTCAGACTGGATAAGCCCAAGAATGCCGCAGACACCACCAATCCCCCCGCCGATGAGTAATATCTTGCGTAGATTGCCACCGTGAATGCGGGCAAACATATCCTGCGCGCGGAAAATCAGTTCGTTGAAGGTAACACCCACTACGCCGAAAACCATGCCCAAGACCATATACAGCCACAGCGTATTGAGCGGTGCACTGGCCAGTTTGCCCACTTCAACGACGGCCCCTTCACCGTTGAAAACGCGATACACAATGCTCGACATAATCACGCCGATGAACACGGCTTTTATCGAAATCAGACTGTAGCGAAACTGTAAGCGCATCTCTTCGATAATAAATAAGATGCCTGCCAGCGGCGCATTGAACGCCGCAGAAAGCCCGGCTGCCGCGCCGGTAGCCAACAAGGAGTGGCGAGCCTCAGCACTACGCAGACGGAAAATATCCGCTACCATTTGTCCAACATTGGCCCCCATCTGCACGGTTGGTCCTTCGCGCCCCAGTACCATGCCCGCGCCCAACGTACCCATACCGCCAAAGAACTTAACCGGGATCACCCGCCACCAGCGTACCGGCCGAAGCTCCTCCAGTGCACCTTCAATTTCCGGGATGCCTGAGCCGCTGGCTTCCGGCGCAAAACGGCGGACCAGATAATAGCCAAACATCGCCAGCCCCGCTGACGCCACAAATGTTAACGGCCACAGCAGGATCCAATAGCCGCTGAAAAAACCCAAACCGGACAAGCGCAGATGCTGCACCCAGTCCACCGCCATTTCAAACCCCACACCCAGTAGACCCGCTAACGTGCCAACCATGGCGGCGACAATAAGTATTGCTACCGGCGTTTTATCGCGGCGAAGGAACTGGCGCAATATTTCACTACGTTTACGGGGTCCAGGCGCACTGCGTTGCTCAATCGTATCGGTATGGTTTTCACTGATCATTTCATTGGCTTTTAAGAAAAAGGGGATCGAAAAGAAGTGACAATTAAATCATACAAATCGTGATCACTGAAATATGAAAAGCGGATGGCCGCACGCGTTACGATTTCATAACACAGTCAACTTCTTTAGAATGGACCGATTGCCACTCTCATTTAGTATAAAAAAGTCACGTCAGGAGCCGAACTATGAGTAAGTCAGAAAGTCTGTTTTCGCAGGCGCAAGCGCTGATCCCAGGCGGGGTGAATTCGCCGGTACGTGCATTCTCCGGCGTCGGCGGCATCCCTTTATTCATTGAACGTGCCAATGGCGCTTTCTTATTTGATGTCGACGGCAAAGCCTATATTGATTATGTCGGTTCGTGGGGACCGATGGTGCTAGGCCATAACAACCCAGAGATCCGTAACGCCGTGATCGAAGCAGCTCAGCGCGGCCTTAGCTTTGGTGCGCCGACCGAGATGGAAGTTAAAATGGCGGAGTTGGTCACTGACTTAGTACCAAGCATGGACATGGTGCGCATGGTAAACTCCGGCACCGAAGCCACCATGAGTGCCATTCGCTTGGCTCGTGGCTTCACTCATCGCGATAAAATTATCAAGTTCGAAGGTTGCTATCACGGCCACGCCGACTGCCTACTGGTGAAAGCCGGTTCGGGGGCGCTGACGCTCGGCCAGCCAAACTCACCGGGCGTTCCGGCTGACTTTGCCAAACATACCTTGACCTGTACCTACAATGATCTACCTTCCGTTCGCGCAGCGTTTGAACAGTTCCCTGACGATATTGCCTGCATCATTGTTGAACCGGTGGCGGGTAACATGAACTGCGTGCCGCCGTTACCCGAGTTCTTGCCGGGCTTGCGTACTTTGTGTGATGAATTCGGCGCGCTGTTGATCATTGATGAAGTCATGACCGGCTTCCGCGTCGCATTAGGCGGTGCTCAGGAATATTACAACGTGATGCCGGACCTAACGTGCCTGGGTAAAATTATCGGTGGAGGTATGCCGGTTGGTGCCTTCGGCGGGCGCCGTGAAGTGATGGAGGCGCTGGCACCAACCGGCCCTGTTTATCAGGCGGGTACGCTGTCCGGTAACCCGATTGCTATGGCGGCGGGTATCGCCTGTCTGACTCAAGTCGCTCAGCCGGGAGTGCATCAGACCCTGACTGAACTGACTACCCGTCTGGCAGAAGGCTTGGTTCATGCGGCACAGCGGGAAAACATCCCGTTTGTGGTTAATCACGTTGGCGGGATGTTCGGCTTGTTCTTCACCGATTCAGCAACCGTAACCTGCTATCAGGACGTGATGCAGTGCAACGTCGAACGCTTCAAAAAATTCTTCCATCTGATGCTCGATGAGGGTGTCTATCTTGCACCGTCAGCCTTCGAAGCGGGTTTCATGTCACTGGCGCATTCGCAGGAAGATATCCAGCGTACCATTGACGCCGCACGCCGCTGTTTCGCTAAGCTTTGAAGCACTCACTCGGCGAGTCACATCGCCATCTGAGTGAGTAGGGCGTTATCGTTACAGGCAACTTGGGGGCAGCCAGCGCGAAGGGACCGGAGCATACACAAAGTCCGTGAGGATCCCGAGCACTGTCTGCCCCCAAAGTAGCAAATAAAATCGCCCTATCGGGATTGACCTTGCTTTCGAAGCAAATAAATAAAGTAGGGCGCACCAATAAAGGTCGCGAGCAGTCCGGCCGGAATTTGATCCGGGAAGATCACCATTCGCCCGCACCAGTCAGCAAACACCATCAGCAACCCACCTAAAATACTGGCGACCATCCACTGGGGTATAGCTCGACGAAAGCCGAGCATCCGTGCCATATGGGGCGCCATCAACCCAATAAAACTCAGCGGCCCTACGGTCAACGTAGCGGCAGCAGTCATTACCGCCGCCAGCAGCAAAATCGCCATGCGGCTGGGTGTTAATGCCATTCCAATAGACCGCGCTGTCACACTTCCCAGAGGCAAAATATTGATCCAGCGGCGGCAGAATGGCACCAGTATCAGCAGTACCACGGCAATCGCTGCGGTACGCCACGCCTGCGCCATCGTGACCGAATAAGTCGAGCCAGAAATCCAGGCAAGCAGGCCGCCCATACGCGGATCACCACTGGCCAGCAACAGCGAGATCAGCGTAGTGAACGCCGTACTTAGCGCAATACCGGCCAGTAACATGCGTTCGGCGGAGAAACGCCGCAATCCGGAAGAAACCATAATGACCAATAATGTGATGGCGGCACCCGCGCTGCCCGCAGGCAGCAGCCAGATAAAGGCGTCGCCGGGCACAATAAACAGCATCAGTACTACCCCCAAAGCAGCACCCGAACTGATGCCCAGTACTTCGGGGCTCGCCATCGCATTACCGGTGAGTTTTTGGATCAACACACCCGCCGAAGCCAGCATCACGCCAGCCGCCAACGCAGCCAATACGCGTGGCGTTCGCCAGGGCAACAGGGCTTCAAGCTGCAAGCCAGTTGACCAGTTCCAGCCGTGTGAATCTCGCCCCGCCATGAGTGCCACAGCAATACCTGCCAGCAACAACAACGACGCCAGCGATACCCAGCCAACCAGATGATGACGCTCATTGGGTACCTTGTCGCCCTGATCCATTGGCGGGGGTATCAGACTTTTGCGTAAACGCGGCAACAGCCATAATAGCAGCGGCGCACCGACCAGCGCCGTGGCGACACCGGTTGGGATCTCCATCCACACTTGCGTCAGGTATTGCATAATCTGGTCGGTCAGCCACAACAACAATGCGCCAATCAAGGGGGCGAGGATCAACCGCGCACGCAGGCGACGAGCACCAAGCATTTTTGCCAGCAACGGCGCAAACAAGCCGATAAACCCGACAATGCCAACGGCATTCACCAGTTGCGCACTCATCAAGATAGCCAGCGCCAGGACGATAAGACGGGCGGCCGTCAGTCCCAGCCCCAAATTTTTTGCTACACCGTCATCAAGCCCCATAAGGATCATTGGCCGTTGTAGCAAAAACGCCAGCAGCCAGGCAATCATCACTCGCGGAAGCAGAAAGTTGGCAACATGCCAGTCCTGCTGATTAAGCGACCCCGTACTCCACATATACAAGCTTTGCAGACTCTGGTAATTAAACAGACCAATCAGGCTGTTAACCGCACCGCAATATAAACCGAGCACCAATCCGGCCAGGATCAGCGTGATCGGTGACATACGTTTACCCCAGGCGATGCCAAAAACCAGCAAGCCAATCACCACCGCCCCGATCATGGCAGCAAACTGCTGGGTGATCTCTCCACCCGGTAGCGCCCACAGCGTGGCAACGGTCAGCCCGAGTTGTGCCCCGGCTGATACACCAAGCGTGGCCGGTTCCGCCAGCGGATTACGCAACACTTGCTGAAACAGCAGACCAGCCAGCCCCAGACCCGCCCCAGCCAGCAGCGCAACAGCCACTCGCGGCAAGGTGCTGTAATGGAACAGCATCTGGTTGACGTCATCGACATTGGGTTGCCAGAGCGCTTCACGCCATAGAGCATAAGGCAGTTGTTGATGGAGGTTGTATACGGTGAGCAGCGTACTCACCAAAACCATTACGGTTAACAGAATAAACGCCAGGCTGAGTGAGAGACGGTTCATTGCATCTTTTTCCCCAGTTGGTCGTTAAGAATGCGGCAAAAACGCATGGCGCTAAAGGTCGCGCCGTAGAACCACACCGCAGGCACTACGCTGAGCTGTTTTTGACGCACGAATGGCATTGACTGCCAAAGCGGCGTCCGCGAAACCTGGGAATAGATCTCGGTATCACCATGGCTGAAGCAGAGTGCACGGGCATTTTTAATCGACGCCAGACGTTCTATCCCAACGTTAACGCTGCCCCAGAAACTGCTTTCGCCGGACCACGCGTTGGTCAGTCCGAGATCTGTCATCACCTCCTGAAACAGACTGCCTTTACCGAAAACTAAAACGTGGCGAGTATCGAGGAAGGAGAAAAGTAAAATCGGCTGCTGCGCGAGCGGTTGCACGTTCTGACGCGTACTCGCCAGCATGTCGTAATAAATTTTTAAATGGCTGGCCGCGCGATCTTGTAAATCAAGATAAGCAGCCAGTTTGTGAAGTGAGCGGATAGCCTGCTGTAAAGGCTGTTCACTGCCATCGTTCGCCGCTACGCCGAACACAGGTGCGATAGGCGCAAGCTGCTTCGCATTCGGCCCATAACCTTGGGAAACCAACAGCAACGAAGGTTGAAGCTGTTGCATTAGCTCCATGTTGGGCTCCGTCCGCTGGCCCACATCAATCACGCCTGCGGGGAGCTTTGGCTCCTCAACCCACAGGTTGTAATTGTGGATATCGGCCACGCCCATCGGCGTCACGCCTAATGCAATCAGCAACTCGGCGGGCAACCATTCCAGCGCGATAATTTTATTTACATCAGGACGGGATGCCGCGAAGGCAGGCAACGACGCCAGCAATGGAGCGATCGCCAGCGCCTGTAACAGACGACGGCGGGTTAAATCGGGTGCAGGAAAAATCTCAGACATATCAATATACGAAGCTCACTGGTGCACCACCGGCTGGGTGCGGAAGGATTCCCATCGGGATACCGTAAATCTGCTCCAGTACGTCACCACGCATCATCTCTTGCGGTGTGCCTTGGGCAATCATCTCACCATCACGCAGTGCCATCAGGTAGTCGCAATAGCGGGCTGCCATATTCAGATCATGCAGCACGGCGATCACCGTCAACCCTTTCTCTTGGCTAAGGCGATGAATCAGCGCCAGCACATCGACCTGATGGGCAATATCCAGCGCGGAGGTCGGTTCGTCGAGCAGTAAACAGCGGCTATCTTGCGCCATCATCATCGCCAACCAGGCACGCTGACGCTCGCCACCAGACAGGCTGTCGACCAGTCGGCGTGCGAAAGGCTTTAGCCCCACCCGCTCGATCGCCTCTTCCACTTTCTCTTTATCATGATGCTTAAAACGCCCCAGCGCGCCATGCCATGGGTAACGCCCGATGGCCACCAGCTCTTGTACTGTCATCCCTTCGGCGGCGGGAAGTTGCTGCGGTAAATAGGCGACCTGACGGGCAAAGGCTTTACTGTCCCACTGTTCCAGCGGCGTGTCATTGAGTTGGATCTGCCCGGATGATGCCGGTTGATGACGCCCCAGCATTTTTAACAACGTCGATTTACCCGAACCATTATGACCAATCAGGCCACACACCTTACCTTTAGGAAAGGTCAGCGACAGTGGCGCGAGCAGTGTGCGTCCCGGCACAGTAAAACTCACCTGCTGCAAACTGAAAGTGCTATCTGGCAGTGATGAAGACAGAGGTACGTTGTTACTAGGCATAAGATTTTCTACGTTGACGTCGAGAAGCAGTGAATAGGAAACGGGCACGACCAGCGTGCCCGGATTTACAACGTTAAAGGCTGACGATCAGAAGCGTAACGTTGCGGTAGCGACGATCTGGCGGTCGGTACCCCAGTAACAAGCATAATCGCGGTAGCAACTGGCTACATACTCTCGGTCCAGCAGGTTGTTTATGTTCACACCGACTGAAGAACCCGGCAACCCGAAGCGACCCAAATCGTACTTAATGGTCGCATCAACCAGCGTGTAAGAGGCTACGTTGAAGGTGTCATTATTTTGCTCACCCGTCGTGTAGAAACTGGAGCTATCCCCGACATAACGCACGCCGGAGCCCACAGTCAGGCCGCTAAGTGCGGTTTCGTGGAAGGTATAGTCAGCCCATAATGATGCCATGTTGCGCGGCACTTCTGCCGGACGTTTGCCCTGGTAAGCCGTGTCTTCGGTGTATTTCGCATTAGTGTAAGTGTAGGACGCGGTCACGTTGATGTTGGCATTCACTGCGGCTTTAGCTTCGAGTTCAACACCGCGTGAGCGAATTTCGCCCGATTGTACGCTGAAGCTGGAATCAGAAGGGTCTGCCGTCAGATTTTTGTCTTTAGTGAGCTGGTAAATCGCAGCGGTCAGGGTGATCGGACGATCGTTCGGAATGTATTTCACACCCGCTTCGTACTGTTTACCCATGGAAGGATCAAACGGCTTACCGGCTTTGCTCGCACCAGCAGTCGGTTCGAAAGATTCGCTGTAGCTGAAGTACGGGGAGATGCCGTTATCGAACAAATAGTTCAGACCGCCGCGCCAGGTGAACTGCTGATCATCTATTTGCGACGTGCTGTTGCTTGAACGCGTATAGGTCGAGCTTTTGGCGAAATCGTAACGACCACCCACGGTCAGGATCCATTTTTTCCATTCCGCCTGATCCTGCGCGTACAGACCCGTTTGCTCCTGACGGTCCAGAATTTCATACGGGAAGTACAGGGAAACATTGCTGTTGCCATACTGCGGATTGCTCATATTCAGATTGCTGGCGGTGCCGTAATCGGCATCAATGTCGTTGCGCATACGCATGTAATCCACGCCCATCAGCAGGATGTGATCGACCTCTGCGGTGGAAAACTTAGCCTGCGCCTGGGTATCCACATCGAAGTTAGCCAGTTTCTCTTTTGACTGAACGTACGCACGGCTCATGACGCCGTTAGAGATATAGCCGGTGCCGTAAACACTTTTGTACTGGGTATCGAGTTTGGTGTAACGCAGGTTCTGGCGCAGGGTCCAGGTGTCATTAAATGCATGATCGAAGCTGTAGCCGACCATTTTCTGGTTGCGTGACAGTTTGTTGTCCGCCTCGCCATCATTGAAGTCAGTCGAGAGCTTGCGAGAATTGCCATTGGCATCGGTATAAGGCACCACCGTGCCCTGGCGCGGCAACCATCCATAAAAACCGGTGTTTGGATCGTTCTGGAAATTGCTCAGGAAAGTGAAGTTGGTTTTGTCGTCCGGACGCCAGCTAAAGGACGGTGCTATCGCGTAACGTTGCTCTTTAGACATGACCTGCTGAGTGTCTTGGCTGCGCGCCACGCCGGTCAGACGGTAGGAATATACGCCTGCGTCATCGATAGCATCACTGAAGTCAAACCCGGTCTGGTAGAGATTGTCGGTCCCCATTTTGAACTGTATTTCTTTCAACGGTTCAGTGGTCGGACGCTTGCTGATCATCGTCACCACGCCACCCGGATTACTTTTACCATATAGCACAGAAGAAGGACCACGCAGCACTTCCACGCGTTCGAGGAAGTAAGGATCCATCGACACTTCGGAATAGTTGTCGCCTTGCAGCTTTATGCCATCGAGGTACTGGTTAGTGTTCACTGAGGTGAAACCGCGAATAGCCACGGCATCATAGGTCGCTGAACTGCCACGACTGGCGAACACACCCGGCGTATAACTCAGCGCTTCCTTCACTGTCGCGGGCTGCTTCATGTCCATCTCTTCACGCGTCACCACCGAGATAGATTGTGGGGTTTTAACAATTGGCGTGTCGGTTTTTGTGCCCGTCGCACTGTGCTTTGCGGCGATAGTTGGCGATGGACCCCAGGCAGATTCCGGCACCACGTTTGTCGCCGAATTGCCGGTGACCACAATGGTGTTGCCTGTATTGGCGCTGGTTTCAGCCGCGGTAGCCTGAAAGGCATAAGCACTCAGTGCTGCGGCGATGGTTAACGCCAGTGTGCCACGCGGAAAAATGGCGTTGGATGAAATAAGTGAAAGAGAGCGGTGGAGTGCCATTTAGTATTCTCTGGATATAATTGAATGGGAATGTAAATGATAATTATTATTATGAACATCACATGATATGCGTATTCTGCGAGCTTCTGCAAGTCCATTTAGACCCGATATGTTGTGGGTCAATAAAAGAATAAAAAAAAGGGCGCGACATTGATTGTCGCGCCCTTTTCTCTCTATCCGGTCTGGCTGAAACTTACTTGCCGGAACCAAACATGTCTTTAATCCAGCCAGCTACCCCTTTGCCATCTTCTTGCTGTGGTTGCGACTGTTGCTGCTGTTGTTGCTGTTGTTGTTGCTGTTGTTGTTGTTGCTGTTGTTGTTGTTGTTGTTGCTGTTGTTGTTGCTGCTGCTGTACTGCTGCCTGCGAGGCCTGACACAAGCTCTCCGGTGAGTCTGTCCAGACTGGAATACTGCGGGTGCCACCGCCGTTACAGACGAAGTTTCCGCTGGCGTCGATGTTCATCACGCTGATGCCTTCCGGCACTTGCAGATTCAGCGGCTGCGGTATTTCGTTCTCCAGATAGCGACTGTAGAGCACTAACGCACCGGTGGATCCCCATAGTTTGGATGGGCCGTTGTTGTCACGCCCGACCCAGGTGATGGCGACCTGACTGCCATCGATACCCGCAAACCAACTGTCACGCAGTTCGTTCGAAGTCCCGGTTTTCGCCGCCAGATGCAGGTTAGGGAATTTACTCGCCAACGCACGCGAGGTCCCTTCGGAGACGACCTGTTGCATAGCGTACATAGTGAGATATGACGCCTGCGCCGGGATAACACGCTCCGCCTGTGGGAAACTCTGATACAACACCGTGCCGTCTTCAGCAATGACCGAACGTACCGCCGACAATGGCGCCTTATTACCGCCGCTGGCGATGGTCTGATACTCCTGCGCCACTTCCATCGGCGTCAGCGCAATGGCACCAAGCAGCATGGATGGCAACTGGGTAAGCGACTCTTTCGGCACGCCAAGGTTGATCAGCTCTTTGGTGATGTTATCCAGCCCGACTGCCATCCCCAGATTCACGGTAGGCACGTTCATGGAACGTGCCAGCGCATCGACCAGCAACACCTGTCCACGGAACTGATGGTCATCGTTTTTCGGTGACCACGTCTGACCGTTGGCCAATTTGATGGTGAGAGGCTGGTCAGCCAATACCGTGTTCAGGCGATATTTGTCTGGTTGCGACAACGCCGTCAAATAGGTTGCAGGTTTAGCCAGAGAACCCACTTGACGCCGCGCCTGCATCGCACGGTTGAAACCGGCAAACTGCGTTTCCGCCCCGCCAACCATCGCTCGCACTTCACCGGTATAACGGTCAACAATCACCATCGCGGTTTCGATGTCATTCAGGCCGCTTTTCTTACGCAGCAGCGGAATGCCCTCTTCCACCGCTTTTTCAGCAGAGTCCTGTGAAATCGGGTCCAGCGTGGTGAAAATCTTCACACCGGACATTTCCTGCACTTTATCGCCGAGTTTAGCCTGCAGTTCGTTACGCACCATTTGCATAAATGCAGGCTGCGGCGAAATCACCCCGCCCTTCGGCTGAACACCGAGCGGACGTGCGCTGAGCATGTCATACAGTTCTTGATCGATAACCTTCTGATTGACCAGCAAACGTAGCACTAAGTTACGGCGTTCCAGGGCCAGTTTCGGGTTACGCCATGGGTTATACAGCGACGCGCCTTTCACCATGCCCACCAGCAGCGCCTGCTGATCCAGGCTCAGCTCATTCACCGGGCGACCGAAGTAGTAAAGGCTCGCCAACGGGAAACCGCGGATCTCATCGGACCCGCTCTGACCGAGATACACTTCGTTCAGGTACAGTTCCAGAATGCGGTCTTTGCTGTAATTCGCGTCGACTAAAATCGCCATATAGGCTTCACGCGCTTTACGGCTAAGGGAGCGCTCATTAGTCAGAAACAGGTTTTTTACCAGTTGTTGCGTCAGCGTACTACCACCTTGTACCGCGTGACCGGCAGTCAGGTTAGCCACCAATGCACGGCCAATCGACCAAAAATTGATGCCGTCATGTTCATAGAAATGACGATCTTCAGTTGCCAGCAAGGTGTCCACCAGCAGGTCAGGGAAACCGACGCGTGGCACGAACAGTCGCTGCTCACCGTTCGGCGACTGCAACATGGTGATCAACCGCGGATCAAGGCGGAACAGCCCGAAGTCGCGGTTGTTATCCAGATTTTTGATCTCATCAAGATGGTTATCAGCAAAGATCAGCCGGGCGTTGATCTGCCCCTCTTTACCCTCAGGAAAATCAAACGGACGACGCAGCAAATCGATGCTGTTAGCCGCGACGGTAAATTCTCCCGGACGGGTAATGCGCGTCACCTGGCGATATTGCGTACCTTCCAGCAGGTTAATCATCTCTTTCTTGCTGTACGGCATATCCGGTTCAAGGTTCACCTGACGGCCATAGACTGCCGCCGGCAGTTGCCAGACTTTGCCATCAATGCGGCTGCGGATTTCAGTATTCAGATAGAAACCGTAAATCCCCATCAGAATGGCGAAAATGATAAACAGTTTGAACAGCAGCCAGAACCACCCGCGTTTTCTGCTGCGCGGTTTGCCTCCTTTGCCTGATTTTGCGGCTTTGCGTGATGCGGCTTTACGTGTCATGCGCGACTCCCGGTGGTTATCTTCTTCATCGTAGTCATCATGATCCGTTTCGTAGTCATCTTCATAGTCGTCATCAATCTCTTCTTCATCGTCAACCCGGCGACCGCGAACGGGACGGGAGCGCGAAGGCTTACGCCCTGCGGTTTTGCCTTTACGGCCAATCGGCTCGCGATCATCGCCAGACATGACAATTCTCCATAAAATCTGCTCTGTTCATAAAGTGGCGCTTACTCTGTGCCTCGGTATTCATTCTCACCAGAAGAAATCTCTTAAAAAGAGTGACTTCTGATTACTGGTATTTCTTGGTCCGGCGCGTGGGTAACGCGTCTGCCGGGTTATCCGGCCACGGGTGTTTAGGATAACGGCCTTTCATCTCTTTTTGTACATCGCGATAAGTTCCCTGCCAGAACGCGGCCAGATCGGCGGTGATCTGCAGCGGACGCTGCGCCGGAGAAAGCAACTCCAGCACGACGGCAATTCGGCCTTCGGCTACTCGCGGGCTGCGCTCTTCGCCAAACATCTCCTGCATCCGAACTGACAACACCGGCGGCTGGTCTGCATAATAGCGGATTGCCAAACGGCTGCCAGTAGGCACGCTATAGTGCGTCGGCAATGCGCTGTCGAGTCGCTGCCGCTGATGCCAATCCAGCAGGCGCGAAAGGGCGTCGTGCACATCGACCTGTTGCATCGCTTTTAGTGAGCGAACCCCGCCAAGCGAAGGTAACAACCACTGCTCCAGTGTGTCGAGTAGGCTTTGATCATCCATCGCGGGCCAGCCAGCCTCAGGCAGCCATGTCGCTGCACAAATCAGCCGCAGGCGTAACTGTTCAGCCGCGACCGACCAGGTCAGCGCCTGCAACCCCTGATTGCGGATCCACTCAATCAGCGCCTGTTGTAATTCGGCATCATCCGGTTTGGCCTGCGGATTGGCCTTCAGCACCAGCCGCCCAACCTGCCAGCGCCGCCATGCGCGCAGCGTGCCTTTCTCTTCGTCCCATTCGACGGCGGTTTGCTCTTTCACAATCTGCGGCAAACGCTCTGCCAGTTGGCTGGCATCCAGCGTTACCGCCAATAGAATGCGGGCATCGGGACTGTTATTGCCTTGCAACAGTTGCGGTGCCACCAGCCAGGCGGCACGATTTAAGGCATCATCCTGAGGTAGCGAAGCGCCAAGCCCGTTAGCCAGTAAATAGCGGCCGTCAACGCCACGACGTTGCGCGATACGGTCACTGAATGCGCAAGCAAGTAACCAAGGCGCCAGCGAGGCATCCACCTGACCTTTTTTATTTGAAGCGCGCCGTGCTAACTGGCTGGCGCGCCGCTGCCAGTGCCCTTGCGGGCGGCTGAGCCAATAGTCGATATCCGAGACACCACCTCGCGGCGGCTCCTCAAGTATGGCGGCCAGCAGTGCCGCAGTAGTCAGAGCATCGGCACCTTGCTCATCGGCGGCAATCAGCATCGCGGCAAGGCGCGGGTCACAGCCGATCTTCCCCATACGCTGCCCTGCGGGGGTGAGTTTGCCCTGTTTATCCGTGGCACCCAGAGAGTGAAGCAGCGTTTCTGCCGCCGCCAGAGCCGGTATGGGGGGGGCGTCCAGCCAGGTCAGTTGTGCGGCATCCTGACATCCCCATTGCAATAATTCCAGCCAGAAACCACTGAGATCGCTTTGTAGAATTTCTGCTTCAGCCTGAGCACTGGCGCGCTCCGCTTGCTCTTTAGCAAAAAGATGCCAGCAAAGGCCGGGCTCAAGACGCCCGGCGCGACCAGCACGCTGGGTCATTGACGCCTGACTGATACGTTGGGTGACAAGCCGGGTCAGGCCGCTACGCACGTCAAACTGCGCGCTGCGTTCCAGGCCGCTGTCTACCACCAAACGGATACCTTCTATCGTCAGGCTGGTTTCCGCTATGTTAGTGGCCAACACAATTTTACGACAGCCTGGAGCTGCGGGTTGAATGGCCCTCTGCTGCTGTTCAAGTGACAGCGCACCATAGAGCGGGCAGAGCGCCACATCATTCGCCACTTTGCCCACCAGTAGGTTTTGTACACGCGTGATTTCCCCAACACCGGGAAGGAACAGTAGCATCGAGCCGTCGTGTTCGTTCATCAAACGGCTCACCACGCGGGCGATACCCTCATCCAGTCGCTCATGGCTGGCAAGGGAAATATAATGGCGATCTACCGGAAAACTGCGTCCTTCAGAGACGATCACCGGCGCATCGGGCAGCAGCAGCGCGAGGCGGGCATTATCGAGCGTTGCTGACATGATCAGTAATTTGAGGTCATCACGCAGGCCACTTTGTACATCGAGCAGCAAAGCCAGCGCAAGATCGGCATGTAGACTGCGTTCGTGAAATTCATCGAGGATCACCAGTGACACGCCGGTAAGTTCCGGGTCATCCTGCACCATGCGGGTCAGAATCCCTTCCGTCACCACTTCAAGCCGGGTGGCGGCGCTGGTTTTACTCTCTGCACGCATGCGGTAGCCGACGGTCTGGCCTGGTGTTTCACCCAGTTGCTGCGCTAGGCGAAAAGCCACATTTTTCGCTGCCAGGCGGCGTGGCTCTAGCAGCAGGATTTTGCCGGACAGGTTGGCCTGTTGTAGGAGCTGCAGCGGCAGCCAGGTGGATTTACCCGCACCGGTAGGTGCCAGCAATAATACCTGCGGTGCCGTTCGCAATGCGGAGAATAGCGATTCGAGTACGGTACTGACCGGCAAAGAAGAAGACAATGAAAAAACCCCATATGATTTGATTTAAAGCGCCGGCATTGTAGCATCTGCCCTTGCACAGCTGAAAAGGAACCCGAGATGTCTGCTCAACGCCGCCTGTTTTTCGCTTTATCACTGCCACCGACATTACAAAAGCAGATGATACAATGGCGGGCCGACAACTTCCCTGTCGATGCCGGACGGCCCATCGCCGCCGCTAACCTGCATATTACACTGGCGTTTCTGGGCGAGGTCAGTGAGCTGAAAGAAACCGCGCTGCGCAACATAGCCGGAAGAATTGACGCCCAAGGTTTCAGCCTGAAGATTGACGATGCAGGGCACTGGCCCGGTGCGGGTGTGGTATGGCTAGGCTCCCGCCGCGCGCCTCGTCCACTATTGCAACTGGCGGAGGTTCTGCGTTCACACACCGCGCGCAACGGTTGCTATCAAAGCACTCTGCCTTTTCACCCCCATATTTCCATATTAAGTGCGGCGACCCGACCGGTGGCTATTCCGCCTTCCACACCCGATTGGGCTCTGGAAGCCAGAGAGTTCGGGCTGTATCAGTCAGTATTTGCCCAAGGCCGTACTCGCTATACCCGCCTGCAAAGCTGGCCGCTGCCTGTCTCCGACTAACGTTTATCAGGAATTGTCATGATCTTCGATCCTCCGCTGCAATCTGCGACACTAATCAAACGTTACAAACGCTTTCTGGCTGATGTGGTGACGCCAGATGGCCGGGAGATGACGCTGCATTGTGCCAATACCGGTGCCATGACGGGATGTGCCACACCGGGAGATACGGTGTGGTATTCCACCTCAGATAACCCAAAACGCAAGTATGCTCACAGCTGGGAGTTAACCGAAACCCAGCAGGGACAGTGGATTTGCGTCAATACGTTGCGAGCGAACCAGGTAGTGCAAGAAGCGCTGGAAACTGACGCGATTCCAGAATTATCCGCTTACAGTAAATTAACGGCTGAAGTTAAATACGGCACCGAAAACAGCCGTATTGACCTTATGTTACAGGCGGATAATCGTTCTGACTGCTATATTGAAGTGAAATCTGTCACCTTGTTGCAGCAAGGATGCGGCTTCTTTCCCGACGCAGTCACGCTGCGTGGCCAGAAGCATTTACGCGAACTACAAGCGATGGCGGAACAGGGACAGCGAGCCGTTCTTTTCTTCGCTGTATTGCATTCAGGCATTGAAAGTGTCTCACCGGCACACCATATTGATCCGCGTTACACAGAATTACTGACGCAGGTACAACAGTACGGTGTCGAAGTGATGTGTTACGGTGCCAAACTTTCTGACGGGGGTATCCGCCTCACAGATCGTTTACCTCTGGCTAACCGCCAGTTTGTCGGATAACTCCCTGTTATTACAGTCATCGTCGGCTATAAAGGCAGATGTTCCATATCATTCCGTTGAATGGATAATAAGGTACGCGAATACGCTTTTCCTCACAGTGCTGTCAAGCTCCTGCGATGATTAATTGCTTACCTCGTTACCTTCTGGTATTTATAGCGGCCTGATTTTTCCCCTTTTGGGGATCGAAATGCTCTTAATCATTTAGGTTGCAACAAGGCGACTTGATAGACGACGAGCATAGTGCGTTTTATGTAGGAGAAGCATCATGCAAGAAGGGCAACCCCGTAAGACATCGTCCTTGAGCATTCTCGCCATCGCTGGGGTAGAACCATACCAAGAGAAGCCAGGCGAAGAGTACATGAACGTCGCTCAGCTGACCCATTTCAAGAAAATTCTTGAAGCGTGGCGTAACCAGCTCAGAGACGAAGTTGATCGTACTGTTTCGCATATGCAAGACGAAGCTGCAAACTTCCCAGATCCGGTCGACCGTGCCGCTCAGGAAGAAGAGTTCAGCCTCGAACTGCGTAACCGCGATCGTGAACGTAAGCTGATTAAAAAAATAGAAAAAACACTGAAAAAAGTGGAAGACGAGGATTTCGGTTACTGCGATTCCTGTGGCGTTGAGATCGGCATCCGCCGCCTCGAAGCACGTCCTACCGCCGATTTGTGCATTGACTGTAAGACACTGGCTGAAATCCGCGAAAAGCAGATGGCTGGTTAAGTCTCGGGTCCTACGCGGTGCGTCATGCACCGCGTTCCCTTTATAGAAGATGTTACTGTTCTATGTCTGATTTCCACCCAGCTCAGCGTTATGTTGGCCGTTTTGCCCCCTCGCCTTCCGGCGCTCTCCATTTTGGTTCTCTGATTGCCGCACTCGGCAGCTACCTGCATGCCCGCTCTTTACAGGGCCGCTGGCTGGTGCGTATTGACGATCTCGATCCCCCACGCGAAATCCCCGGCTCCGCCGACAACATTCTGGCAACACTGGATCGTTACGGATTGCATTGGGATGGTGACGTTGTCTGGCAGTCGAAGCGTCATGACGCCTACCGCGCGGCGTTGGAGACATTACGGCATCAGGGAGTCAGTTATTACTGCACCTGTACCCGCCATCGGATTAGCCAGCTTGGCGGCACCTACGACGGGCACTGCCGTGATTTGGCCTTAGGTGCGGAAAACGCCGCCATGCGTTTACGCCAAACTCACCCAATTTATGGGTTTGAAGATGATTTCCAGGGGAAACAGCATGCCAAACCCGCGCTGGCTGAAGAGGATTTCATTATTTGCCGGCGCGACGGACTGTTCGCTTATAATCTGGCGGTGGTGGTCGATGACCACTATCAGGGCGTGAATCATATTGTGCGTGGTGCCGATTTAATTGAACCCACCGTGCGGCAGATTTCGCTTTATCAACATTTAGGCTATCCGCAGCCGAATTATTTGCATTTACCGCTAGCGGTGAATGCACAGGGAGATAAACTCTCCAAGCAGAATCATGCCCCAGCGTTACCGGAAGGCGATCCCCGCCCGGTCTTGTTGAAAGCGTTACAATTTTTGGGCCAAAACGTGCCGGAAAACTGGCAAGATTTACCATTAGATTTATTATTACGCTGGGCGACAAAACATTGGACACCAGCGAAGATGCCGCGTCAGGATGCGAAAGCACCGCCAGATTTGAGTTCGGCATTCTCAAAGTAGCCGGTGTGAGCTATGATTAGCCGCTGTTTTTGCGTCGCGTTATTTTTATCAGTCACTATCGAGGTGTCCCATTTTTACCCGAGTAGCCAATTTCTGCCGTAAGGTGCTAATTCGTGAAGACAAAGTCATTCGTGAAGAAACCGCGGTGCCTGAGCAAGCCCCTCTTCGTGAAGATAAAACCCATCGCGACACAACGCTTGTTGCTGAAGGCAACGTGAAAACGGCCCCGGCCCCACGGCGAGAACGCAACGGGAGCCGCGATAATCGTAGCCACCGAAGTGATCGCCGCAACAATAGCGCTTCGCAGAGTCAGCGCCAAAGCGCGAACAACGGCAACCGCCGTCCGGCCAGCGAGTCGACACGTGGCGAACACCAGCCCATTATTGAGCGCTATGTCACTGAGCATCCTTCTAAACCACGTGCATCGTTCGACTATGCGGGTGAAACGCGTGCGATCACGGTTATTCCACGCGATGCGCACAACATTTCCCGCCGTGATATCAGCGAAAATGCCCTGAAAGTTCTCTACCGCTTGAACAAATCTGGCTATGAAGCCTACTTAGTCGGCGGTGGTGTACGTGATTTACTGCTAGAAAAGAAACCCAAAGATTTCGACATCACCACCAACGCCACGCCGGATCAGGTACGTAAATTGTTCCGCAACTGCCGTCTGGTTGGCCGCCGTTTCCGCCTGGCGCACGTCATGTTTGGGCCGGAAGTTATTGAAGTCGCGACTTTCCGCGGTCATCACGAACAGCTGGAAGAAGAACCGGAAGACAAGAATTCTTCCCAGCAAGCGGTGAACGGTATGCTGCTGCGTGACAACATTTTTGGCAGTATCGAAGATGATGCCCAGCGCCGCGACTTCACTATCAACAGCCTGTATTACAGCGTGTCTGATTTCACCGTGCGTGATTACACCGGCGGTCTGCGCGATCTGGAAAATGGCATTATTCGTCTGATTGGTGACCCGGAAACCCGCTATCGCGAAGATCCAGTGCGCATGCTACGTGCCGTGCGTTTTGCCGCCAAACTGGACATGAAAATCTGCCCGATAACGGCCGAGCCTATTCCACGTCTGGCAACCCTGTTACAAGAGATTCCACCAGCCCGACTGTTTGAAGAGTCGCTGAAATTGTTGCAGTCCGGTTATGGTCATCAAACCTACCTGAAGCTGTGCGAATACCAGTTATTCCAGCCGTTGTTCCCGCTGATTGCCAGCCAGTTCACCGAACAGGGCGACAGCCCGATGGAACGTATACTGAATCAGGTATTGAAAAATACTGATTTCCGTCTACAAAACGATCAGCGCGTTAATCCAGCATTCCTGTTCGCCGCCATGCTGTGGTACCCAGTGATTGAACATGCGCAGAAACTGGCGCAGGAAGGTGGGTTGACTTACTACGATGCGTTCTCGCTGGCGATGAACGACGTGCTTGATGAGCAATGCCGTTCACTGGCGATACCGAAACGTATTACCACTCTGGTGCGTGATATCTGGGCACTGCAACTGCGTCTTTCACGCCGCCAGGGCAAACGTGCGCACAAGCTAATGGAACATCCTAAGTTCCGCGCCGCCTTTGATTTACTGGCACTGCGTGCCGAAGTAGAACAGCATCGCGAACTACAAAGCCTGACCGAATGGTGGAGTGAATTCCAGGAAGCCACGCCTGCATCGCAAAAAAATATGCTGGGGACGTTGGGCGATGATGTCGCACCGCGCCGCACACGTACTCGCCGTCCGCGTAAACGGGCACCTCGTAAGGAAAGCGGTCAATGATCCGAGTCTACATTGCGCTCGGCAGTAATCTTGCCAAGCCTGTAGACCAGGTTAACTGTGCGCTGGAAGCTCTGGCGCACATGCCCCGCACCAAACTGGTGGTCTGTTCCTCGTTTTATCGCAGTAAACCCCTCGGCCCGCAAAATCAGCCCGACTTCCTCAATGCCGTTGTTGTCCTTGATACCCATTTGCCTGCTGAGGAGCTGCTGGATGCCACGCAGGCGATTGAACAGAATCAGGGGCGTGTCCGTAAGGCCGAGCGCTGGGGCCCACGTACACTGGATTTAGACCTGCTGCTGTATGGCAACCAGGTGATCAATACTGAACGGTTGATCGTGCCGCATTATGATATGAAGAACCGCGAGTTCATGCTCTATCCGCTGGCAGAGATTGCTCCGGCGTTGATTTTCCCCGATGGTGAATCCTTGCAGGAAGTCCTGACCCGCGTCCCACTCAACGGTCTGGTGCGCTGGTAGCCTGCATTATTCATCCCGAACAGCTTGCCCGAACTTCTACCCGCGTTCCACCTTCAGCTCGGTTGCGGTATACGACGCGAAGCCCATGCAGTTGGGCGATTCGTTTAACAATCGAGACTCCCAGCCCACTGCCGGTCTGTTCCTGACCCGGCGGGCGATAAAAACGCTCACCCAGCCTTGCCAGATGTTTATCTGAAATGCCCGGCCCGCGATCCTCGACGTTAATGCCCTGCGGGCTGAGATGGACAACCACCGGCGACCCGGCGGGTGAATATCGCACCGCATTATCCACCAAATTACGTAACATCAACGACAGCAACAAAGATTACCCCTCCATCGCTGGCGGTGTACCGGTATTTTCAAAGCGCAAAGCGATACCCTTGGCATGGGCGGCAGCATCCTGCTCGCCCAAGGTCTGCGCTATCAGTTCTGCCCAATCCACCGGTTTCAACTCATCCAACCCACTAAAAGACTCCAGTCTGGACAGCGTCAGCAACTGATCAACCAGTCGGCTGGCGCGGTCGATACTGGTAGTAAGATTTTGCAACGCGTGCTCACGCATTTCGTTGTCATCACCAGACAACTGCACCACTTCGGTTTGCACCCGCAGCGCGGCAAGCGGACTACGCAGTTCGTGGGCTGCATCTGAGGTAAAACGCCGTTCACGGGTTAGCATATCGCCGGTACGGGTGAACAATGCGTTGAGGGATAGCACCAGCGGCAGCACTTCACTGGGTACCCGATCGGTGGAGAGGGGGGAAGCATCATCAGGGGCTCGCCGGTGAAGATCGCCCGCCACGCGGCGCAGAGGGCGCAGCTCCACCCCCATCATCACCATCATGGCCAGCAGCAATATTGGCAGGCAGGCCAGCCACGGCAGCAGTTGTCCGGAGACCAGATTCCAGGCCATATCCTGACGATAATCATATTCCTGACCAACGGCGATGCGAAAACGTCCGTCCGCTGTCGTCAGCCACAGCAGCCGCCATGGGTCGTCATTGTTATTGATTTCACTATCAATAAAGCCCTGTGTGTTCTTATCAAAGCGGATATTTTTGCCGTTTTCACCGTCGTTAAGCAGCATATTGCCCTGCAAATTAAAGATGGCAAACGTCAGAGCATCATCATCGGTATGTCCGCGCCCGGATTTGTGCACCAGCTTTTTGGTCTCAGGCAGACGAACTTCATGATTTTGCAACAACATATCGCCCACGCCAGTGGACGCCAGGCGTTTGGCAAATAACATTTGTTGGGTATCAAACACTTCGTTGATGTTGTGGCGGGTCTGATACCAGGCTATAGCAGAGGCCAGCAGCCAAGTGACCAGCGCGAGCATGCCAAACAGCAGGATCAAACGCAGACGTAAACTAAGATTTTTGCAATGTTGCTTCACGCATTTTCTCCGGTCATTGGGCCCGCTACATCGGCGAGCTCATCTCCCAGGGTATAACCCACACCGTGTACGGTGCGGATGAAACCGTTACCCAATTTTTTACGCAGATGGTGAATATGCACCTCGACGGCGTTGCTGCTAACCTCATCATCCCAGTTGTAGAGTTTTTCCTGGATCAGTGGACGCGGTAAAACACGACCTTTGTTGTTGAGGAATAGCTCCAGCACCGTTATCTCACGCGGTGTCAACACTACCGGGCCGCCATTCAATGTCACGCTGCGTAACGCCGGGTCGAACTCCAGAATACCGTGGGTAATTTTTGGCGTAATTTGCCCGTGGCGACGGCGGATCAGTGCCTGCAAACGCGCCGCCACTTCCACCAGTGCAAACGGCTTACATAAATAATCATCGGCACCGGCCTGCAATCCGCTGACCCGTTGTTCCAGCGCATCACGGGCGGTGAGGATCAAGACTGGCGTATCTTTCCCAGCCTGACGCCACTCTTTAAGCAGTTGCATACCGTCCATTCCGGGCAGACTGAGATCGAGGATCACGGCATCATAAGGTGCGCTGTCGAGCGCCACTTTGCCGATCAGACCGTCGGTAAACCAGTCGAGTGGGAAACCCAACTTTCCCAGTCCGGCTTTAATACCGTCGCCGATCATCTTGTCGTCTTCTATCAGCAGAATCCGCATGCGCCTCGCTCCCATCGTTAAATTAACCCAACATCATTCGAGTCACAGAAACGCAGCCAACGCGTCTGCGGCTTGAAGGATAACGGGGTTCTCCATGCCTCCAGTCTATATCGGGCATATTAAGCAGTTCTTAAGATCTACAGACTGAAGTCAGTAACTTCACTACCGGCTTATCGGGTCATACAGTAGAATGACGACAAGATATTCACCGTATCAAGTGTTCACAGGAAGATCCCATGAAAGCTACCACTCTCAGTCAGTTACGCCAGTGGAAACAGGATAACCATAAGTTTGCGACCCTCACAGCCTACGACGCCAGTTTCGCCCAATTGTTCTCTGAACAAGGGGTCCCGGTGATGCTGATCGGCGATTCACTCGGCATGGTCGTGCAGGGCAATGATTCCACTCTGCCGGTTACCGTCGAAGACATTGCCTATCATACCCGCTGCGTTCGCCGTGGTGCACCGCTAGCGTTGCTGCTGGCTGACCTGCCTTTTATGAGTTACGCCACGCCCGAGCAAACCTTCGCCAGCGCCGCCGTACTGATGCGTGCGGGTGCCAATATGGTGAAACTGGAAGGAGGAAGCTGGTTGTGCGACACGGTAAAGGGGCTGACTGAACGTGCCGTGCCGGTATGCGGACATCTGGGTTTGACACCGCAGTCAGTGAACATTTTCGGCGGTTATAAAGTACAGGGCCGTGATGAAGTGGCGGCTAATCTGTTGGTGAAGGACGCTCTGGCGCTTGAGGAAGCAGGAGCCCAGTTGCTGGTACTCGAGTGCGTTCCGGTTGAATTAGCTCAACGTATAACGCAGGAGCTATCGATTCCGGTCATTGGCATCGGCGCAGGAAATGTAACTGACGGTCAGATTTTAGTGATGCATGATGCTTTTGGCATTACCGGTGGCCACACGCCCAAATTCGCCAAAGATTTCCTCAGCGAAGCCGGTGACATGCGCAGCGCTGTGCGTCTTTATGTCGAACAGGTTGCTCAGGGTATTTATCCGGGCGAAGAGCACAGTTTCAAGTAAATGCCCGCCACTATTCAGGAGTTGTTGTGCTAATTATCGAAAACATACCGCTGCTGCGCCGTGAAATTCGTTTTTATCACCAGAACAATAAGCGCATCGCGCTGGTTCCCACGATGGGCAATCTGCACGAAGGTCATATGGCGCTGGTCGAAGAGGCTAAAGCACGCGCCGACGTGGTCGTGGTGACTATTTTTGTCAACCCGATGCAGTTTGAACGCGCTGACGATCTCGAGCGTTATCCGCGCACCTTGCAGGAAGATTGCGAAAAGCTGAACAAGCGCGGTGTGGACCTGGTCTTTGCCCCCTCGCCTGCCGATATTTACCCGAAAGGTCTGGCAACGCAGACTCAGGTGGATGTGCCCGTTATCTCTACCATTCTGGAAGGCGCCAGCCGCCCCGGTCATTTCCGTGGCGTGTCGACCATCGTCAGTAAACTGTTCAATTTGGTACAGCCCGATGTGGCCTGTTTCGGGCAGAAAGATTTTCAGCAGTTGGCCCTTATCCGCACCATGGCAGAAGACATGGGCTATGGGCTAGAAATCGTCGGCGTGCCAACCGTTCGTGCCAAAGATGGGTTGGCGCTGAGTTCACGCAACGGTTATCTGACAAATGACGAGCGTAAAGTCGCGCCAAAGTTGGCAAAAATCATGAACCAACTGGCAGAGCGCTTAACGCAGGGCGAACGCCATACCGAGCAGTTACTGGAAGAGACAGCGCAGCAGTTGCGTGAAGCCGGTTTCACGCCGGATGAGCTGTTTATCCGTGATGCCAGTACGTTGCAGGATCTCGGGGTAGACAGCACCTCGGCGGTGATCCTGATGGCAGCATGGCTAGGCAAAGCGCGGTTAATCGACAACCAGCAGGTTGATCTGACCCAGTAGACAGCGGGATTTAAATCAGCAAAGATGTGTCGGATATACGATTTATAGTTTCCGAACTGAACGGTATTTCATATAATTTTATCCATTCGTTTTCGCACCGTGATCGCGGGAAAGAAACAGGATAAAGATGAAGGGCACTGCAATGATTCGAACTATGCTACAAGGTAAACTGCACCGGGTTCACGTTACTCAGGCTGATTTGCATTACGAAGGTTCCTGCGCCATCGATCAGGATTTTCTCGACGCATCAGGAATTTTGGAATACGAAGCCATTGATATTTATAACATAAATAATGGTCAGCGTTTTTCTACTTATGCCATCGCTGCTGAACGTGGTTCTCGTATCATCTCGGTAAATGGCGCGGCAGCCCGCTGCGCCTGCGTCGGTGACCTGCTGATCATCTGCTCGTATGTGCAGATGTCAGACGTCGAAGCCCGTAAGCACCAACCGAAAGTGGCCTATTTCGAAGGCGATAATATTCTGAAACGCACCGCGAAGGCCGTGCCGGTTCAGGTGGCGTAAGCCCCCTCACTTCGATATTGACACATAAAAAACGGGGCATAGATTGCCCCGTTTTTTATTACGCAAATTTGAATCCACAAAATCATTCGTGCTACATCAAGGATGACGGGGTTAGCTTCGCAGACCGCGCCCACGCTCTATCAGGTACCACGCCAGCAGATAAAACACCGCGATAAACGCCACCAGAACAGCCATAGTGAACACCAACGGTACGTCAGAAATTCCGAGGAAACCATAACGGAAGCCACTGATCATATAGACAATGGGGTTCAGCTTCGAAACGGCCTGCCAGATTGGCGGCAGCAGGGATAGCGAATAAAATACGCCGCCCAGGTAGGTCAGCGGCGTCAACACAAAGGTCGGTATCAGGCTGATATCATCGAACGTTGTCGCGAATACCGCATTCAGCAGGCCGCCCAGTGAGAACAGGATCGCGGTCAACAACAGCGTCAGCGCAATGACCCACCAAGAGTGGATCACCAGCGGCACGAAAAACAGCGAAATGGCGGTGACCAGAATCCCGACGCAGATCCCTCGCGCCACACCGCCACCGACAAAACCGGCGATCACCACATGGGTGGGTACCGGCGCTACCAGCAACTCTTCGATGTTGCGCTGGAATTTGGCGCTGAAAAACGATGCGGCCACGTTGGCGTAGGAGTTAGTGATCACCGCCATCATGATAAGACCCGGCACGATAAACTGCATGTAGGTAAAACCTTGCATACTGCCAATCTGCGCGCCAATCAGGTTGCCGAAAATGATGAAGTAGAGCGCCATAGTGATAACCGGTGGAACCAGTGTTTGGATCCAGATACGTCCAAACCTGTTGATCTCTTTCAGCCAGATACTTTTCAGTGCCACCCAATACAATTGCGACATTATTTTTTTTCTCCACTGCCGTTCACCAAGGTGACAAACAGCTCTTCCAGACGGTTAGCTTTGTTACGCATACTCAACACCTGCACCCCCTGATTGTTCAACTGACTGAACAGAGAGTTCAGTCCCTGCTCGCGCATCACTTCAACTTCCAGCGTCGAGGTATCCGTCAGATAGCTGCGGTAGCCTTCTAACTGCGGCAGGGCACTTTTAGGCCCTAAATCGAGAATAAAGGTTTCTGATTTCAACTTGGAAAGCAGGTTTTTCATGCTGGTGTTTTCCACCAGAAGACCGCCCTGAATGATGCCTATATTGCGGCACAACATTTCCGCCTCTTCCAGATAGTGCGTGGTCAGGATTATCGTCGTGCCCTGCACGTTCAGATCTTTAAGAAAGCCCCACATGGAGCGGCGCAATTCGATGTCCACCCCCGCGGTCGGCTCATCGAGAATCAGCAGTTTTGGCTCATGCATCAACGCACGGGCTATCATCAGGCGACGTTTCATCCCACCGGAAAGCATACGCGAGCGCTCGTTGCGTTTGCCCCATAAGTCTAGCTGAGTGAGGTATTTCTCAGCACGCTGCACTGCCAGAGAACGTTGAACGCCATAATAGCCCGCCTGGTTCACCACGACCTGCATCACGGTTTCAAACGGGTTGAAATTGAACTCCTGCGGCACCAACCCGAGTTGGCGCTTCGCGTTAACGATATCTTTATCAATGTCATAACCAAACACCCGCACCTTACCGGCGGTTTTATTAACCAGCGAGCTGATAATACCGATGGTGGTAGATTTACCGGCGCCGTTCGGGCCGAGCAGAGCGTAAAAATCCCCCGCTTCCACTTTCAGGTCAATGCTGCGTAACGCTTGTACGCCACCGGCGTAGGTCTTGGTTAACTTCTCCAGTTCTAATGCGTATGTCATAAATGGAGCTTACCTTGTATAGAGAGTCTTGTTATAAAATCTGAAGTTAAGATTTGATCATCTTTTGTGATGCTTAATCTGTTTTAATAATCGATGAGTTCCCCTATATTAACCCATCGCTACTAGTTGGTTACAGGCTATTAACTTCCATGAAAGAGATTGAAACGCTTAAAAGTAATAACGCCCTTTGGTCGAAAACGATGGTGGAAGAAGACCCAGGCTTCTTCGAACGTCTCTCTGAGTCGCAAAAACCACGCTTCCTGTGGATTGGCTGTTCTGATAGCCGCGTTCCCGCCGAACAACTGACCGGACTCGAGCCCGGTGAGCTCTTTGTTCACCGTAATGTGGCTAACCTGGTGATCCACACAGACCTCAACTGCCTTTCCGTGGTGCAATACGCTATCGACGTGCTGGAAGTTGAGCACGTGATCATCTGTGGTCACTACGGTTGTGGCGGCGTACAGGCTGCGGTTGAAAACCCGGAGCTTGGGCTTATCAACAACTGGCTACTGCACATTCGTGATATCTGGTACAAACACAGCTCACTGCTAGGCGAACTGTCACCGGACCAGCGTCTGAATAAGTTGTGTGAACTAAATGTGGTTGAGCAAATTTACAACCTCGGACACTCAACGGTGATGCAGACGGCATGGAAGCGCGGGCAGAAAGTCGCCCTGCACGGCTGGGTGTACGGCATTCAGGACGGGCGTCTGCGCGATCTCCAGGTCTCCTCCACCAGCCGCGAAACGCTAGAACAACGTTATCGTCAGGGCGTTTCCGCACTGCTGCACGGCAATCCTGAGTAACTGTACAAAAGATTAGAAAGCAAAAGGCGCATTATGTGCCTTTTTTTGTGCTTTTCTTTCAAGCCACTACAGTGGATTGCAATAAAATCAGTGAGTTAAACACCTCTACAAGCCACGATAAGCAGACCTAAACGGCTAGAGTGTGGACATTAATCCGGTTTTCTCCTGCAAAGGATTAAATCTCGATTCACCGTTGTGACTTTCACACTCGGCTTAATCTTTAACGCTTAAAATTGAGTACGTTTATCTGCCGGTTTAGATATCAGGCAGTACAACGATCATTCCATGTATCGCGGTAGATAATGTTGCCTTCTGTGTACTTCCAGACGATTGCCTCATAACGTAACTCGAGGGTTTCCAGGTGAGTGCTGCTCAAGCCGTTGGGGGAAAGGTACGGAGAAACTGTCGTGATTTTGACGTTTTCCAGGATGATGTTGAAGTACTCAGCCTCAATGCCAGATTCAAGGATACGATACATCTTGATCGTGGCTTTTTTCAGGGTACGACCTTCGCATACGGCGCGATACAAAACGGGCGTTGTCTGGTCGAATTCTTTCACTATCGTGATAGGCCGATGAACGCGCGTGCCAGTAAGTTTCCCCCATTGAGAATCAACAGGGATAGTGACACCGTGGGAAAATGATTTTAATTCGATAGAGCCTAAACGCTGTGGCATTAAACAACTGCCAACAATCGGTGAGCCATTTTCATCTTCAAGCCATAAATGTGCTGGAGTAGACATATAATTTCCTTATCAAGGAGATTTAAATGGTGGTGGGTCAGAAAATTACCATTTCACGAAAACTATCACGAATACGAGGAATAGGGGGATAGGCCATAGGGGACCATTCGGGAAAAAGTGTAATAGGACGAATGCGAATATCATTGTTAGTACGGCGGGGCCATAATACGAAACTAAAGACCTGAATATTCGTTTAAACAACCTTTTGATAAGATTCATCATGGTTATCGAATCATTTTGGTGATGATGTTCGCAATGCCGCCATCTGATGTTGATTGATGAAACGCACCTGCTCGCTCAAACAACGGTTCTACTAGGAAATACATCATTTCCAGTTCTTGAACGTAAAGCGCAGCGTAATAGGCCGGATAAGTATAATGAAGGCGGCGGGCGCTATCTGCCGCTTTCTGGACGACCCCATATATGCCAGCCACTCCTACAAGCCCACCTGCTTTGCCCCCGACTAAGGCGCTCATATCAAGGCTTAGGTTCATACCAATGGCGACGGCAGAAGCAACCGCTAACGCGAATCCAGCGCCTGTGAGTGAGCTTGCGGCGATATGCACATTAACCGCCATTAACATTTGTTTGATGTGTTCTATTTGATCGGATGTTTTATATTTAAATATTTCTTCGAAATAAATTTTGAGCATGTCATACGCAACATTGCCATGCCGTAGAAGATGAATAACGCCATTTTTGAATCGAATGTCCTCGGTCTTTTGTTGCTGACAGACGTCCTGATATTCATCAGTAAAGCAGGAGGTGTAATACAGTGCACGCGTTGCACCTGCTCCTATCGTTTCAATCTGATTGGATACCGCCTTTCCTACGCCCGTAAATGCGTGGTCGAGTTTTAACGCGAGGATTTTATTGGACTGTAAATAACTTATGACTTCATTGTTGTAGTACATAACCGCTCCTTGTTAACTTCCATTACATCCGTGCGGAAAGTGTAAATGTTCCATGTTGGGGAGTAAATATCCATTTATACTGCATGCTGCCGTGTTTTTCGTGGAAGCAAGCTACTGCATTAAAACCGACATAAAAAGCCGGCTGATGTATCTTGTATGCGTTTTTTGCTGTGTCTGAGCATATCGTGGCCGTGTTTCCTCATTCAACCCCGCATAAAAGGCCATTAAATATGCAATAAACACCCTCAATTCATAACGTTAAAAATTAATACCTATGTGTCATCTTTATCCGTGTAAATTGTAATCCAGATCAGCGATAATAAAATAATAATAGGTGTAGTCATCGACATAATCTAACCATAGGCATTTTTGTTGTGAGCAAAAATATAAATATTGATGATAGTAGTAATCAATCTCATGCTCGTTTCCACGCAGCTAAAAAGAGCACATGGATTAGTGTTGTTGCAAATTGCTTTCTAACTATAGGTCAAATTATTACGGGTGTACTTTCAGGTTCACAGGGGCTTATCGCTGATGGTATACATTCTCTTTCAGATTTGCTGGCTGATTTTGTTGTTCTTATTGCTAATAAAAAAAGTAAGAAAGGTGCAGACCAAGACCATAATTATGGTCATTACCGATACGAAAATGGGGCTTCATTAATTATTGGGACAATATTATTAGTTGTGGGTGTTGCAATGTTGTGGTCCGCAATAAACAAAATCAATTCTCCGGATAAAATCCCTCAGGTTCATATCATTGCTTTATGGGTAGCACTCTTTGCTCTGATTGTTAAAGAAACGTTGTTTAGATACATGCTCAGCGTAGCAAAGCGAGTTAAATCCAATATGTTGATTGCTAATGCTTGGCATGCACGTTCTGATGCAGCTTCATCACTTATTGTAGCATTAGGGATTGTCGGTAATTTGTTAGGTTTTAAGTTTTTGGATCTCATTGCAGCGTTAATTGTTGGACTTATTATTGCAAAAATGGGTTATTCTTTTCTTTATGACGCATTACAAGATTTGATGGATCGCTCGGTTGATATTGAGACTGAAAATGATATAAGAAAAACACTGCTATCAACGAAAGGGGTTGTTAAAATTCACGATTTAAAAACAAGAAAGGTAGGGGATCTCATTCTTATTGATGTGCATCTGGAAGCCGACGGTAACTTGTCAGTCAAAGAAGGGCATGATATCGCTATGTCTGCACGAAATGCTGTATTAGAAAATCATCGTGTATTGAATGTCATGACTCACGTTGATCCTTGTGACATAAGTACCTAGAAGAGTCATGGCAGATAAAAGTGTCGCGATATTAGGGCCTGCTGTTTAGAAAAAGCTTTTTATCCATTTTCTAGCCAGGCCATTCACCCATCATAGGTAGCATGAATAACCTCAACCACTTGCCCCCACCAACACATGGGGCTCATCACATTCATTCATAGTAAGCAGCCTTTGTGCGCAATACATTTCACATCAGCCGTCTTATCTTCTTATACGTCAAAACTCAACTGTATTGCATCTAACTTGATTGCTTATTAAATATAAAATCGTGATATTTGACTTTAATCATCTATAGCCGCTGAGCGACTTTTGTATTGCTGAATAAAAAGGTGCAAAAGTCCCATTGCGCCATGGGCATAAAAATAAATTTCAATGAATGTAGTCAGGAATTTATGCCAGTGCATCACGCTGTAAGCCAGATTAGATTGTAGAGTATTTAACAAGAACCATAATCCACCTGAAAGCGCTACGCTTAACAACGCGAGAACCCCAAGCCCTTGAATGGTGCTCGCAATACCGCCTGAGTGAGCATCCGGTAAGCGATAGTTCATCAGCGTTTTTATATCTTGTTTAATGCCATCAAAGTCAAGCTTTACCCAAGCAAAGTAATAGGAAAAACCTCTCTGGCTCAGCATCCAAATTAACATGAGGAAGCCACAGACAATCAGTCCTAATCCTGAGACTACGTGTATCCACGTTATAATACCTTCCAGGCTGTGGTCTGTGAGTGCCTCAGCATCTGTCAGGTTGGAGTTAATGATCTGTGAAAGTATTAAAAATGCCACAATAATGTGAAGAATACGAAAAAAGGGGGCATATTCATGTGGCAACATATTCCAGAGTTTTGATTTCATTAGTGATAGCCTTAGTGGGTTTATCGACAATCTGAATCATACGAAAGGATTATTGGCTTAACCTTAACGTCTAAACTATCTGCGATAATATTCTCATTTCATTACAAATGGGATCATTAATATCGGAATGATAATTATTTATATTCTCTTCACATTTAGCTTCGCTAATAGGGATTCGGTCTTAAATGTAATTTTACGTAGCACTGGTGAGTTGACTGTCATATAACGTACCTGCATTGCTGTTAACTCCTCAGCGGCATCCTTTCTCACATGAACACACCTGCCCCCCTTACTGAACTGGCCCGCACGCTAATGCCGCCCTAACCTCGCACCATCAGCAAACTTTCCCGATCGACAGGCACAAAAAAAGCCTCGTGATGGGAGGCTTTTGGATATGACTCACCTCAACATAGTCAAGGCGAGAGATCTGGCTAATCAATGCTTACTCGTCAAGCACCACGACTTTGCCTACGTACGGCAAATGACGATAACGCTGAGCATAGTCGATGCCGTAACCGACCACGAATTCATCGGGAATGGCGAAACCGACATACTCCACCTTCACGTCAACTTCACGGCGCTGAGGTTTGTCGAGCAGCGTACAGATAGCGAGTGATTTTGGTCCGCGCAATTGCAGCAGTTCGCGCACTTTGCTCAGCGTATTGCCGGAGTCGATAATATCCTCAACAATCAGCACATCCTTGCCACGGATATCCTCGTCGAGATCTTTGAGAATTTTGACATCGCGGGTGGTGGACATCCCATTGCCGTAGCTGGATGCCGTCATGAAATCGACTTCATGGGATACGTCAATCGTACGACACAGGTCAGCCATAAACATAAACGAACCGCGTAGCAGCCCGACCAGCACCATTTCGCTGCCGCTATCACGGTAGTGTTCGGTGATTTCACGACCTAATTCGGCGATCCGGGTTTTGACTTCTTGTTCGGAAATCATGACGTCTACTCTGTGTTTCATAAAAGCCTAACCACCTGAAATTTTTAATATTTATCGCCATCAATCAAAAAATGACCACCTAAAGTGACAGGGATTATAACAAAGAACCCGCTGAGGGGATAACGTCAGAACATCAGCCAACCCCTGCCTGATGTAAATCATGCAGATTAATCGCCCCGACCAGAACACCCTCACTGTCCACCACCGGTGCAGCACTGATATTTTGCTGATGAAGCGCCTCGAGTGCATCACCAGCGCGCGACTGTACCGGTAACCGATAACCCGGCCGCGTCATGGCGTTGAGCAGCGGCTCATTCAGACCATGCCCTTTGACCAGCCAGCGGCGCAGGTCGCCGTCGGTGAAAACCCCAACGACGTGCTGCTGCACATCACATACCGCAATCAGCCCGAGGCCAGTGCGGCTCAGTTCCAGCATCGCATTCATGACATTGTCGTCGCTACCAATCACTGGCAGCCGGTCACCCGTACGCATCAGATGATGCACGCGGTTAAGCAAACGTGCACCCAGACTACCGCCAGGATGTGAGCGAGCAAAATCTTCTGCGCCGAAACCCCGGTGGCGCATCAGCGCCATGGCAAGAGCATCGCCCATCATCAGCGTATTGACGGCACTTGAGGTTGGGGCCAGGCCCATCGGGCAGGCTTCACGCTCAACGCTAACATCAATCACAGCGTCGGCTGCATGCGCCAGCGGGGAATCTTTGCCGCCGGTAATAGCAATAAGTTTGGTGTTATTTTCTGCCAGCAGCGGCAGCAACATATCCAGCTCTTTAGCGCGGCCTGAATAAGAGATGAAAATCAGCACATCCTGGCTGCCAATCATGCCTAAGTCGCCATGCAGCGCCTCGGCGGGATGGACAAAAAAAGCAGGCGTGCCGGTACTGGCCAGCGACGCAGCGATTTTTTTGCCGATGTGCCCAGATTTACCCATGCCGGACACCACCGCTTTACCGGTGCAATCAAGCAGTAACTGGCAGGCGTGGACGAAGCGCTCATCCAGCCGCGTCAGCAACCGCTGCGCCTCTTCAATTTCGATTTCCAGTGTTTCGCGTGCGAAGCCCAGTAGCGATTTATTCATCGTTTTCTCCCACAAGAATGATGCGAATACCGTGTTTTTCGATGGCTTCACGGTACTGGTCGCTGATACCGCTGTCAGTGATCAGCGTATCGACACGGGAAAGATCGCACACAATATTGGGGCTTTTACGGCCAAACTTTGAGGAATCAACCATCAGAATGATGCGCTCTGCCGCTTTGCACATGGCCTGGCTGACGCCATGAGCTTCATTGAAGGTTGTCACACCGCCGTTGAGATCCACCCCATCCGCACCAATAAACAGTTTGTCGAAATTAAATTGGTTGAAGGCACCTTCGGCCAGACTGCCGTGAAACGAGGAGGATTTTTTACGGTAAGTGCCGCCGGGCATCAGGATAGTCTGGTCATTATCCAGCTCCACCAGCGCATTGATGATGTGCAGACTGTTGGTCATCACCGTAATGTTATTAAACAGGCCGAGGAAAGGCACCATCTGCATGACCGTACTGCCTGCATCAAAAATCAGGGAGTCACCGTCCTGAATTTCTTTAATGGCGGCGCGCGCAATACGTAATTTTTTGCCGGTATTAATGTGGGTTTTACGATCGATGGGCTGATCGCCCTCTTCCCGGCTCAACACCACGCCGCCATAAGTTCGTATCACCGCGCCCTCTTCCTCCAGCAAGGTGAGATCTTTACGAATGGTGGTGCCGGTGGTAGCAAAATGCGCCGCCAGGTCATCGACTGCCGTTTTACCAAATTGTTGCAAATGTTCCAGTATCGCCGCCTGACGCTGTTTAGGTTTCATCACGATTTCCGTTCAAATTTTCAGATAAGTTCCATTCGCCATCATTCTTTTCGAAAGAAAATAGCTTTTAAAATGAAAATATCATGATTTCGGTTTAATCGCTAATGATAGTGCAGTTTGAACATCCGGATCTTTCGGGAAGATCACACCTGTCATCAATTGTTGTCTACTCATACCATTGAGTATGAAAAGAGGCTGTGGACGGGCGAAGATCGTCAGGCCACGCAGTAAAAAACCGGCGCACACTTTCTCTTCTTTATCGAATGCCAGCGCCAACACTACGCGGGGTTTGAAGCGTCCGGCTGAGCGACCGACACCGACCGTGCCCTGCTGGCATAACCGGTCAAATGCCCGGTTAAAACGTTGTAATTGCCACCAGCCCAACGCGATCTGTGCCAGCCAGGCCAGCACTGCACAGAAGATTAATGCCGAAGCAGACGTCATGGTTTTCTCCTTAACATGAAAATCCGCCCCGCTAAGCGGAGCGGATGGTATCAGAACATGACTTGACCGCCGGTGATATTGATCGACTGGCCGGTGCAGTAAGAGGCCTTATCACTGGCGTAAAACAGCAACATATCCAGCACATCCTGATAGTCACAGCCACGTTTTAGCGGCACTTTATCGATGTAATACTGTTCAACCTGATCGGCATTAATAGCCAATTTACTGGCGTACTGCGGCAATAATGACTGGAACATCGGTGATTTTAGTAAATTCCCCAACATCAGCGAATGCACCGTAATACCATATTCAGCCAGATCCAGTGCCATCGATTGTGTCAGACCCACGCCACCGAATTTTGCTGCGCTGTAACCTGCATTATGTTTACTGCCCACTTTGCCGGATTTCGAGTTGATCTGAATAATGCGCCCGGGGATCCGGTCGCGGATCATCAACCGTGAAAACTCACGAGCACACAGGAAATAGCCCACCAGATTGACCTGTAATGAGAGATCGAAATCATTGAGAGCAAAATCCGTGATCGGCGAAGCCTTAGCCATTCCCGCACTGTAGACCAGTAAACTCACCTGACCGAATGTCTGATCAACGGCTTTCGACAACTGCCCAACGCTGCTTTCACTGGTGGCATCTACGCCAAACCCAAATGCACGGCCTTCGCCGAATTGTTGATTGATCTGCGCGGCTACCCGCGCGGCATTCTTCTCATTGAGATCGGCAACGGCAACGCGATAACCGGATTCAGCCAGTCCCTGACAAAGAAATGCGCCCAGCGTCTGACCACCGCCGATCACGACTGCAACTTGTTCCATAATTAACTCCTAATCCTAATATTAATCGATGAATTTCAATATGCTACCCAGCGGGATATCGTCGGGCGTAATACCTTTCACATGCACGCTGCCGGGAAATTCAGCCTGATCGCTGCCGTCAAAACGCAGCGTGATATGGCCCAGCTCGCGTAAATTCTGCATCGCCACGTCACCGACGGCAGTCACCGGATAGCGGACATCTGCCAGCTCCATATATGCGTCTCTATGCAGCTCACCTTCGGTCTGGCCGTGTTGATGGATGAAGCAATAATCCTGAATATCCTGTGGTGCACCTTCGCGAAAGGTGATCAGCATCTGGTCGGAAAGTGCTTCACGGGCGAAATCACCGATACGCGTGATAGTGGTTTGGTAGATGGTGTGCATGGTGGCTCCTTATTGGTAGATGAAGGCCGAAGCGGCCCAGGCGATCAGCACCGTCGGCGCGCCGGTGAGGAAGCGCCCGACCAGTACCGAAGGCACGCCCACTCGCACGGTGTCTTGCTTCGCTTCTGCCAGAGATAATCCAACCGGAATAAAGTCACACGCTGCCTGAGCATTGATGGCAAATAACGCCGGCAAGGCCAGATGCGGTGGAATATTTCCCAGCCCAATCTGCACGCCAACGAGTACACCAATGACCTGTGCGATGACCGCGCCTGGGCCAAGGAAAGGAGAGAGCAGCGGGAAAGAGCAGATCAGTGCCAGCATCACCAACCCGACCGGACTTTTCGCCAGCGGTGTCAGACCGTGGGCCACCAGGTCACCCAATCCGGAAGCCATAATGATGCCGATAAGCGCGGCCACAAACGCCATAAACGGCAGAATGGTTTTGAGTACGGTATCGATGGTGTCGCGTCCGGCCTGAAACAGCACTGCAACGCCGGACCCCATCCCCATACCGACTTTCGCCAACAGGCCATCACTTTGTTCGGTGATTTTTTTGGTCGTGTCATATTCACGCCCGGTACCTGATGACGGTGCCTTCTCAGCAGCCGGAACCGACTCAGCGCTGGCGGATGCTTCAATGATGATGTCGTGCTCACGCACGCCGGAAACATAGATGTCTTCAGTAATGTATTGCGACAGCGGGCCGGATTTTCCGGTTGAATGAATATTGACCGTGGGGATCCTGCGCTTCGGATAGATACCGCAGCGCAACGTGCCACCACAGTCGATGACCATCACGCCGATCTCTTCGGCAGGCGGCTCACCTTCTTTGAAACCATCCACGGCTTCCCAGCCAGTCAGCGCGGCCAGCTTGTCGACGATCGCCGGGCGGGTACCCGCCGTGATATACACCACTTTTTTACCCGGCAAGGCCTGAATGAATAGAGGACCGCCCCAACCGCCTTCACCGCGGTTAATTCGAATAATAGTGCTCATTTTCTGCTCCGCGTTTAAAGTTGAACCTGACGATCAAGCTGAATACCCATCTTGTGTTCGAAGATGCGTGTTGTGAGATCGGTTACCCAGCCACGGAAGAAATTGGTCATCATGCCGACCAGGAAATAGCTGACCGCTAGCGGCCCCAGAGGTAATCCGAGTGTCGTAAGACCGCTGGCAACACCGAGATAGACGAAGAGTTCTCCGGGGTTGATATGCGGAAATAATCCATTCATGGAGTGGCAACTGTAGGAGCTGGCAGCGTAATAGCTGGGCTTGTAGATCTCAGGCATAAAGCGCCCGAGGCTCAGTGTCATCGGATTGCAGAAAACAAAGGTGCCAATCACCGGCAACAGCAAGTAGCGCGACACCGGATTTCCGGCACAACGTTGCGCCAGACGTTCTATCCTTTTCTGGCCAACGAATACGATCAGTGCATTCATGACCACCAGTAAACTGATTAAGAGAGGTAAAATGCCGGTGACCATACTGACAAAGACCTCTCCCCCTTTCTGAAATAGGCCGATAAACCACTCGGCTCCGTGCGTGATAATTTCGATCATCTTGCTCTCCTGTAGGATACGCGGGTCTACGCTTTCATTTTTATGTCACTACGCATGAAATATAATCATTATGAAAATATAATTACACGCCGCCGATCACATTTTGAAAGTTTATACTTTCAAAATGAAACATAAAAACGAAACGGTATGACGCGGTGAAAACCGGGGAGAGGGTAGAAACAAGAGAAAGCGGCCAGAGAAATGTCTCTGGCCTGAATATTCACAAAGGGATTTAGAGAAAAACGTTCAGAAAGCGAGCTAAGCAGAAACCGTGAAGCCGAGCATCATACCGGTGTCTTCGTGTTCCAGCAGATGACAATGCGCCATGTAAGCCTGCTGTCTGTCGGCCAGGTGATTGAAGCACACCAGCACTTCGCTGCGCGCGCCTTCAACACGGACAGTATCTTTCCACCCTGCACGATGTGCTGCGACTGGCTGACCGTTTTCGGAAAGGATTCGGAACTGCGTACCATGAATATGGAAAGGATGCAGCATCATGTCGCCCTCTCCCGAAATGGTCCATTTCTCGTATTGGCCCCGTTTGACATCGAACGCCGGTGTGTTCATATCGTAAGCTTTACCGTTAATTTTATTGGCATTCATGAAATCAAACGTACTGGCGCTTTTCTGCATATCCATACCTGCCATGCCACCATGCGCATCGCGAGACATCCCCGGCATGGAGGCCATATCATTGCTGCTCTCCGCTGCTCCGTGGCCCATATTCATGCCGGCCATCGCCTCATGCCCATACCTTTGCATCAATGCCGCCATGCCCTGATGATCGAGTTGTGGATCCATCGACAGTTGCAGCCAGCGGGTCGGCAGACCCTCGGCAGAAACCAGCTCAGGCATCGTCACTAAGGTGTCAGGGAGCGACTCCAGGCCCAACGTCAGCGTCGGTTGAATACGCAGCACAGGTAGCGGCTGGTCGAACGGTGCCAGCGTCATACCTATCTGTTTGACCGGCAGAGTGACGATATCAAAAGGTTGATTACCTTGACACTCCACCAGCACTTCGAAACGTTCGCCCATCAGCATCGGCAATTCGCTGACTTTTATCGGCTCAGCCAGAAAGCCGCCGTCGCTGGCGATCACGTACAGCGGACGTCCGTCACTGGTGGCGATATTAAGTGAACGTGCATTACAGCCATTCAGCAGGCGTAGACGTACCCAGCCGCGTGACACACCGTGCTGCGGGTAGACCACGCCGTTAGTCAGCATATGTTGACCAAACCATCCGATGGCGGCAGTCATCACGTCCATCTGATAGTCAATTTGCCCCGCTTCGTTGAGGCGCTTGTCCTGAAACACCAGCGGAATATCATCGACACCCCAGCGGGATGGGAGTTGCAGTTTATTACTTTCATCATCCTCAATCAGTACCAGCCCAGCCAACCCCATTGCCACCTGATAACCGCTGGTCTGATGCGGGTGGGGATGGAACCAGCACGTCGATGCTGGCTGATCAAGCTTGAACTGCACCGTGCGACTGGCACCGGCCGCAATCACGCCCTGCGGGCCACCGTCGATATCACCGGGGATTTCCAGCCCGTGCCAATGCACCGTGCTGGGGACGCTAAGGTGATTATTCACAGTCACCGTCACCTGTTCGCCACGTTTAAGGCGTAGCGCCGGACCCAGTAAATTACCGTTAATTCCCCAGGTATCGGTATTCACGCCGGGTATAAACTGACTCTGCCCGCGTTGTAAATTCAGGATATAGTTCCCCTTGAAATCGACCTTGAGGATCGGGGGAACAGGCAGCACCGGGCGGTCAGCAGCCAGTACCAGACGACTCCAGCCGGGCAACGTGGTGGCTGCGCCCAGCAGAGTGGTCCATTTGATAAAGTCGCGGCGATGCATATTCAGATCCTTTTGACAGTATACCGACAGTATAATGACCTCAGCCTAAACCCTCTACTAAGGGTAAGGTCAAGCGACAGATCGGACAAAAGAAATTTAGGGTGACTCATGGCAAATATGTTAACGTCTTGCAATTCAATGAGAGTCTCCTTTTCCTATTAAAAGAACAATGCAATGAAAAGAACCACGCTGACTTTGCTGTTGCTTACCCTCCTTGGTTTCTCCTCTGCAAGCCAGGCATTAAGTGAATCTGAAGCCGAAGATTTAGCGGATCTGACCGCCGTCTTTGTTTATTTGAAAAATAACTGCGGCTATGACCAGTTACCTAACGCGAAAATCAAACGCGCCATCGTGTTTTTTGCGCAACAGAACCGCTGGGATTTAGCCAATTACAACAGTTTTAATATGCAGTCCATGGGCGAAGACAGCTACCGCGATCTCAGTGGTATTGCGGTTGCCACACCAATCAAATGCAAATCGCTGGCGCGTGACTCACTCAGTCTGCTGGCTTACTCAAACTAATTAGCTTTTTTGACTGGCGGAGTCATATCAACCGCCAGCGCTTAACTTCCTCCCCTTTCTACCTCAGCTACACTTAACTCTGCTCATTTAAAACAACGCCGTCTGAGCGAAATTCAACCGTGCATGAGCGGGTAATGTTGGCTATTATGTTGCCCCCATTTTTCAATGGCTGTGAATACTCAGGAGAAGACCGCAACATGTCCCAGGATCACCCACCAAAAGAAATATGGTTTGAGACACTGCATGCCAATTTTGGCCAGTATTTCAGTGTCGAAAAAACGTTATACCGCGATAAGACTGAGCATCAGGATCTGGTGATTTTTGAAAACGCGGCGCTCGGTCGCGTAATGGCGCTCGATGGCGTGGTGCAAACCACCGAGCGTGATGAATTCATTTATCACGAGATGCTGACCCACGTGCCGTTACTGTCGCACGGTGATGCCAAAAAAGTGTTGATCATTGGCGGCGGCGACGGCGGAATGCTGCGTGAAGTGTGCCGCCACAAAGGCGTGGAAGCGATCACGATGGTGGAAATCGATGCTGGCGTGGTGGCGTTTTGCCGCCAGTATCTGCCAAACCACAGCGCCGGTGCCTATGACGATCCCCGCTTTAATCTGGTAATTGATGACGGTGTGAACTTCGTCAACCAGACCACTGAAACCTATGATGTGATCATCTCCGACTGTACCGACCCTATTGGTCCAGGCGAAAGCTTGTTTACGTCAACGTTTTACGAAGGTTGCGCCCGCTGCCTGAAACCAGGCGGGATTTTCGTCGCACAAAACGGCGTCTGCTTCCTGCAACAAGATGAAGCGGTAAACAGCCATCAAAAACTGAGCCACTATTTTAGTGACGTTTCTTTTTATCAGGCAGCAATACCGACTTATTACGGTGGCATCATGACCTTTGCCTGGGCAACCAACCGACCGGAATATCGCCAGATCGACAGTAAAACATTGCAGGCACGCTTTGATGCCGCAGGCATCACCTGCCGATATTACAATCCGGCAATTCATCACGGCAGCTTTGCCTTGCCACAATATCTACTCAATGCCCTGTCAGCCTCCCGCTGATACTGTATCCATAAGGGGGTGAACTAAATTGCAAAAGCTGAAACTGCATGGCTTCAATAACCTGACCAAAAGCCTGAGTTTTTGTATCTACGATATCTGTTATGCCAAGACGGCTGACGATCGTGACGGCTATATCGCCTACATTGACAAAGAATATAACGCCAATCGTTTAACGGAAATCCTCACCGAAACGTGTTCAATCATCGGTGCTAATATCCTCAACGTGGCACGACAGGATTACGAACCACAGGGTGCCAGCGTCACGATTTTAGTGAGCGAAGAGCCAATGGATCCGCGTGATGTGGATACCACGGAACACCCTGGCCCGTTACCGAACTCGGTGGTGGCCCACCTCGATAAGAGCCACATCTGTGTTCACACTTATCCGGAGAGTCACCCAGAAGGTGGACTTTGTACTTTCCGCGCCGATATTGAAGTCTCCACGTGTGGCGTGATTTCACCGTTGAAAGCATTGAACTATTTAATTCACCAGTTGGAATCAGACATTGTCACCATTGATTATCGCGTTCGCGGATTCACACGTGACATCAATGGCCTGAAGCATTATATCGACCATTCCATCAATTCAATTCAGAACTTTATGTCGCAGGATATGAAAGCGCTGTACGACATGATGGATGTGAATGTGTATCAGGAAAATATATTCCATACCAAAATGATGCTTAAGGAATTCGATCTGAAGCATTACCTTTTTAATGCAAAACCCGATGAATTAAGCCCGGCTGAGCATAAAGAAATTACTGACTTGCTCTACAAAGAGATGCAGGAAATCTATTACGGTCGCAATCTGCCGTCGATGTAAGCTTCAGGCAGAACTTGCCAGCCACCTCAACACGGGGTTTGGTGTTGAACGTTGGAGTTCTATTGCTGGTGTGTCGCCATAAAGCGATTGTTCCGGTGTAATTTATCGGGACAATCGCTTATCTTAAAAGCTTCCTTAATTTAGAGGCTTACCTTTTCGATGGATCGTTTTGCAACGCTGTTGGGCGTTATCGCTATTTTACTGTGGAGTATGAGCGTCGCGCTCACCCGCAGTCTGGCAGAATCACTCGGGCCATTCGGCGCAGCGGCCTCTATTTATACGGTCAGCGGCATTATGGTGTGGATGGCCAGCGGCAGGCCTACGCTACGCGGACAGTCTCCAGCCTATCTTCTTATTTGCGGTTCGCTGTTTGTGTTTTATATGGTGGCCTTTTCACTGGCAATTGGTCTGGCGCACAGCCGCCAGCAAACACTGGAACTCGGGCTTATCAACTATCTATGGCCCTGTTTAACGCTGATGTTTGCGGTGCCATTATTGAGGCTCAAAGTACGCTGGTGGATATTGCCGGGTGCAGTGCTGGCGTTTGCCGGCGTGATGTGGGCGATAAGCGGTGGACACGGCGTGGATGTGCATCAGTTGATGCGTAATGTGCACAGCAATCCGGTTGCCTACGGGTTGGCTTTTGGTGCAGCGGTTGCATGGGCGCTCTATTCCAATCTGGTGCGAATATTCAGTAAAGGCAAAGGCGTATTACCGCTGTTTTTGCTGGCAACCGGCGCCGTGCTTTGGGCGCTGTACTTTACGTATTCGTCGACTCGTATCAATTTGACCTGGCCGGCCATCACTGAATTACTGGCAATGGGTGCCGTGACAGCCATTTCATATCAGTGCTGGGATATGGCGATGAAAAAAGGCAATGCCACGCTGGTGACGGCGCTGTCGTACTTCACGCCACTGTCAGCCATTTTCATTGCCGGTTTGTGGCTCAATACCTTACCAGGCGCCAGTTTCTGGCCTGGCGTAGGCATGGTCGTTGTGGGCTCGCTACTCTGCTGGACAGCCTCGCGGAGTCAATAAGAGTTATTTATAGGTTGTCACGAACGTGCGGTATTTCGCGAGGACTTGCAGAAAGTCCTCGACGCCGCAAAACGCCAGACTCTCTTCATCGTAATAGCTCATGCCTTCTTCGATCTCATCACCGTCGAAATCCAGTTGATTGGTACGAACCATCACTTCATCATCGGCTAACAGCAGCGTGTATTCATGACCCACTATCTGCGTCTCACGCTCGCTGCCTTTGAGATCCGCAATCGCCGCCTCGACTTTATCCAGCACGCTGAGATCGCCCTTCACTTCCTCATTGATCCAATGACCGACCACTTCATGCCCCATTGAAAAACGTACTTTGACCTCGCCGGTGATGTCGCGCAAAAAGTCGTAGTCCATAGTAAACGCCTCCAAAAGGGTCAGGAAAAAAGAAATAAAAAAGGAGGCCGAAGCCTCCTTTCCGTCAGTCGAGCAAATATAACGATTTAGACGGCGGTTTGGAAGATCACGCCGTCCGCTTTGTCGGTGTATTCGCTGAGCTTGTCAAAGTTCAGGTAGCGATAGGTATCCACTGCCGTCTTGTCGACCTGCTCCATATAGCTCAGATACTCGGCCGGAGTGGGTAAACGGCCCAACAAAGAAGCCACGGCAGCCAGTTCAGCAGAAGCCAGATAAACATTCGCGCCATTACCCAGACGGTTCGGGAAATTACGGGTTGAGGTGGACACCACTGTCGCACCGTCAGCCACACGTGCCTGGTTACCCATGCACAGAGAACAACCCGGAATTTCAACCCGCGCACCGCTCTTGCCGAAGATGCTGTAGTAACCCTCTTCGGTCAACTGAGCGGCATCCATCTTGGTTGGTGGCGCAACCCACAAGCGGGTTGGCAACGCGCCTTTATGGCTGTCGAGCAGTTTACCGGCAGCGCGGAAGTGACCGATATTGGTCATGCATGAACCAATAAAGACTTCGTCGATTTTACTATTCTGCACAGAGGAAAGCAGACGGGCATCATCCGGATCGTTTGGCGCACAAAGGATCGGCTCTTTGATGTCAGCCAGATCGATTTCGATCACTGCTGCGTACTCTGCGTCAGCATCGGCTTCGAGCAAGCTCGGATTCGCCAGCCACTCTTCCATCCCTTTGATGCGGCGCTCGATGGTACGGCGATCGCCATAGCCTTCAGAGATCATCCACTTCAACAGCACGATATTAGAGCTCAAATACTCTTTGATTGGTGCCTGATCCAGCTTGATGGTACAACCGGCGGCTGAACGTTCAGCAGAAGCATCCGCCAGTTCAAACGCCTGTTCGACTTTCAGTTCCGGTAGACCTTCGATTTCCAAAATACGGCCAGAGAAGAGGTTTTTCTTACCCTTCTTCTCCACGGTCAGGTGACCTTCTTTGATCGCGTAGTAAGGGATTGCATGTACCAGATCACGCAGAGTGATGCCTGGCTGCATTTTGCCTTTGAAGCGGACGAGCACGGATTCCGGCATATCAAGAGGCATCACGCCGGTCGCCGCCGCAAACGCCACCAGACCAGAACCCGCAGGGAATGAAATCCCGATCGGGAAACGGGTATGGGAGTCACCGCCGGTACCGACCGTGTCAGGCAGCAGCATACGGTTCAACCACGAGTGGATGATACCGTCGCCTGGGCGCAGTGACACACCGCCACGGTTCATGATGAAATCCGGCAGCGTATGGTGAGTGGTCACGTCAACCGGCTTCGGATAGGCCGCAGTATGACAGAATGACTGCATGACCAGATCTGCAGAGAAACCCAGGCAAGCCAAATCTTTCAGCTCATCGCGGGTCATTGGACCGGTGGTGTCCTGAGAGCCAACCGAAGCCATCTTAGGTTCACAGTATTCGTTAGGGCGAATACCGGCAACGCCACAAGCACGGCCAACCATTTTCTGCGCCAGTGAGAAACCTTTATTGCTCGCCGCAACAGGCTTAGCAATGCGGAACACGTCGCTCTGAGGCAGCTTCAGCGATTCACGGGCTTTGGTGGTTAAACCACGACCAATGATCAGCGGAATACGGCCGCCCGCACGCACTTCGTCCAGCAGCACGTCGGTTTTGAGCGCGAAGGTGGTGATCACAGCACCGGTCTCGTGATGACGAATTTCCCCGAGGTACGGGAAAATGTCGATCACATCGCCCATATTCAGGCCGGAAACGTCCACTTCGATAGGTAATGCACCGGCATCTTCCATTGTGTTGAAGAAAATTGGCGCAATTTTGCTGCCCAGCACCACACCGCCACCGCGCTTGTTCGGCACGTGTGGGATGTCGTCACCCATGAACCACAATACCGAGTTGGTCGCAGATTTACGGGAAGAACCGGTACCGACCACGTCGCCAACATAAGCCAGCGGGAAGCCTTTTTTATTCAATTCATCAATTTGTTTGATCGGGCCGACAGAGCCCGGCGCGTCAGGCACAATGCCTTCGCGTTCATTTTTCAACATAGCCAGCGCATGCAGAGGAATATCTGGACGGGACCAGGCATCCTGAGCAGGCGACAAATCATCGGTATTCGTCTCGCCAGTCACCTTGAAAACGGTCACGGTGATTTTTTCGGCCAGCGATGGACGGGACAAATACCATTCGGCATCGGCCCAGGATTGTAGAATTTGTTTCGCGTATGCGTTACCCGCTTGTGCCTTCTCTTCCACATCGTAGAAGTTGTCGAACATCAGCAAGGTATGAGACAGCGCTTTCGCTGCGATCGGAGCAAGATGTGGAACTTCCAGCGCATCGATCAGCGGATGAATATTGTATCCGCCCTGCATGGTGCCCAGCAGTTCAACAGCTTTTTCAGGGGTAACCAACGGGGAGGTTGTTTTTCCTTCGACGACGGCAGCCAGGAACCCGGCTTTTACATAGGCGGCTTCATCAACGCCTGGCGGTACACGATTAATCAGCAGGTCTAACAGAGTATCTTCTTCGCCTTTTGGCGGGTTCTTCAGGGACTCAACCAACGCTGCCATCTGTGAAGCATCAAGTGGCTTAGGGGCGATGCCCTCTGCAGCACGCTCGGCTACGTGCTTACGGTATTCTTCTAGCACGACTCTCTCCTCGCTCTCATTGTCATTTATTATGCCTGGCTTCCATCATCAAACTGACGTTACGCCTGTAGGGACAGGGGTTTTCAAACGGTCTGATGAGTCGGGACACTGCGGGTATGCTTGTTTCTTTGCCAGCTTTTTCAATGTAAGCATGGCACGTCCTGAACCTAAGCACAGTGGCCCTTGCGGCCTTGGCAGCATAGCAGGATTTCATCTGCATGTTAATTCGTTCACATAAAAGCAACATTAAATCTTTGCTGAATCGTTGAGCACAGACGGATCGGCTGCGCACGGCGATAGAGGGTATTAGATCAGCACAATAGGCATAGCTTAACAAGGGATTAAACGCGGAGTTGACGGGGATTATCCATAAAAAACGGCGCCTTTCGGCGCCGCTGATACAAACCGTTAAAGCAGAATTATTTCTTCTTCGCTTTCGGATTCGGCAGGTCAGTAATGCTGCCTTCGTAGATTTCTGCTGCCAGACCCACGGACTCATGCAGAGTCGGGTGAGCATGGATGGTCAGCGCGATATCTTCCGCATCACAACCCATTTCAATCGCCAGACCGATCTCACCCAACAGCTCGCCGCCGTTAGTACCGACAATCGCACCGCCGATCACACGGTGAGTTTCTTTGTCGAAGATCAGTTTGGTCATACCCTCTGCACAATCGGAAGCGATAGCACGACCGGAAGCTGCCCACGGGAAAGTAGCAGTTTCATAGCTGATGCCTTTCTCTTTGGCTTCTTTCTCGGTCAGACCAACCCAGGCAACTTCTGGCTCAGTGTAGGCGATCGATGGAATGACTTTCGGATCGAAGTAATGTTTTTTGCCGGAGATCACTTCGGCAGCCACATGGCCTTCGTGAACACCTTTGTGTGCCAGCATTGGCTGACCGACGATATCGCCGATAGCAAAGATGTTTGGCACGTTGGTACGCATTTGTTTGTCGACGTGGATAAAACCACGGTCGTCAACTTCTACGCCAGCAGCGCCAGCTTCCAGCAATTTACCATTAGGAACACGGCCGATAGCCACCAACACCGCGTCGTAACGCTGTGGTTCAGCGGGTGCTTTTTTGCCTTCCATTGTCACGTAGATGCCATCTTCTTTGGCTTCAACCGCAGTGACCTTGGTTTCCAGCATCAGGTTGAATTGCTTGCTGATTTTTTTGGTGAAAACTTTCACAACGTCTTTATCAGCCGCAGGAATAACCTGGTCAAACATTTCCACTACGTCGATTTTAGAACCGAGCGCATGGTAAACGGTACCCATTTCCAGACCGATGATACCGCCACCCATGACCAGCAGACGTTCAGGGACGCTTTTCAACTCCAGAGCATCGGTTGAGTCCCAAACGCGTGGGTCATCATGTGGAATGAATGGCAATTTAATAGGACGGGAACCCGCCGCAATGATGGCATTATCGAAGTTAATGGTAGTCGCACCATTTTCGCCTTCAACAACCAGAGTATTCGCACCTGTAAATTTGCCCTGACCAGTGACAACTTTTACTTTACGGCCTTTTGCCATACCAGCCAGACCACCGGTCAGTTGGTTAATCACTTTTTCTTTCCAGACACGGACTTTGTCGATGTCGGTTTTCGGTTCGCCGAAAATAATACCGTGCTCTTCCAGAGCTTTCGCTTCGGAGATAACTTTTGCCACGTGCAACAGAGCTTTAGAAGGGATACAGCCGACGTTCAGGCATACGCCACCGAGGGTGGAATAACGTTCAACCAGAACGGTCTCAAGACCTAAATCAGCGCAACGGAAAGCAGCAGAGTAGCCCGCAGGACCTGCCCCAAGTACCACGACTTGAGTTTTAATTTCAGTACTCATCATGACCTCTTAATTTATTTCCGGCGGGTCTGACGTCATTTTTGTGTCGTAACGCCCATCATCCACCGGGTCGTTCTATCCGCCCGCAGTTTACAAAATTGTTAACAAATTTGAAACAACAAACGGCATACGATTTGTCTTTTGCACCTGACAATCTCAAACAGCACAATGAGATTACCAGAAAAAAGCCGGCCGTTTGGCCGGCTTTTCGCTTACATCACCAAACGGCGAATGTCTGACAGTACGTTGTTGATGATGGTGATAAAGCGCGCACCATCTGCACCGTCAATCACGCGGTGGTCGAAGGAGAGCGACATTGGCATCATCAAGCGCGGTACGAACTCTTTACCATTCCAGACAGGCTCCATTGCGGACTTGGAGACACCCAGAATGGCCACTTCCGGCGCATTAACGATTGGCGCGAAGTGGGTCGTGCCGATACCGCCAAGGCTGGAGATAGTGAAGCAACCGCCCTGCATTTCGCCGGCAGTCAGCTTACCGTCACGCGCCTTCTTAGAGATCGCCATCAGTTCACGGGACAACTCAGCGATGCCTTTCTTGTTCACGTCTTTGAAGACCGGAACAACCAGACCGTTAGGCGTATCAACCGCCACACCGATGTTGATGTATTTTTTCAGGGTCAGTTTCTGGCCATCTTCGGACAGAGAGCTGTTTAAACGTGGCATCTGCTCAAGCGCAGCCGCAACTGCCTTCATGATGAACACCACTGGCGTGAATTTCACGTCCAGCTTGCGTTTAGCCGCTTCATCGTTCTGTTGTTTACGGAACGCTTCCAGTTCCGTGATATCGGTTTTGTCGAAGTGTGTAACGTGTGGGATCATCACCCAATTACGGCTCAGGTTTGCACCAGAAATTTTCTGGATACGACCCAGTTCCACTTCTTCGATTTCACCAAACTTGCTGAAGTCGACTTTCGGCCAAGGCAGCATGCCCGGAATACCGCCGCCAGTGGCAGCAGCCGGAGCGGCTTCAGCGCGTTTGACCGCGTCTTTCACGTAAGTCTGAACGTCTTCGCGCAGGATACGACCCTTACGGCCCGTCCCTTTGACTTTCGCCAGGTTAACGCCGAACTCGCGGGCCAGACGACGGATAACCGGCGTGGCGTGAACGTACGCGTCGTTCTCAGCGAAGTCGCCTTTGCTTTCTGCTTTAGCTGCAGGCGCAGCGGCTTTTTGTTCCTGTTTCGCAGGAGCAGTAGCTTCTTCCTTCTTGGTCGCCGGAGCAGCAGGCGCCGCGCCTTCGACTTCGAAGACCATGATCAGAGAGCCCGTGCTGACCTTATCACCCACAGTGATTTTGATCTCTTTCACGGTACCTGCAAATGGCGCAGGCACTTCCATTGAGGCTTTGTCGCCTTCAACGGTGATCACCGACTGATCTGCAGTGACGTTGTCGCCCACTTTGACCATGATTTCAGTGACTTCAACTTCGTCGCCACCGATATCCGGCACGTTGACTTCTTTGCTGCCGGAGGCCGCTGGCGCAGCCGGAGCCGCTTCTGATTGGGTTTCTTCTTTTGCTGGTGCGGCAGAACCCGAGCCTGCAACCTCAAAGACCATGATCAGAGAACCCGTGCTGACTTTATCGCCCGCAGTGATTTTGATCTCTTTTACAGTACCGGCGAACGGTGCAGGCACTTCCATTGAAGCTTTGTCGCCTTCAACGGTGATCAAAGACTGTTCAGCTTCAACGTTGTCGCCCACTTTAACCATGATCTCGGTGACTTCAACTTCGTCACCGCCGATATCCGGCACGTTAACTTCTTTGCTTTCGCTGGAAGCCGCAGGTTTTTCTTCTGCTTTCGGTGCTGCCGGCTCTTCCGTTTTGGCCGGCGCGGCATCAGTAGCGCCCTCAGCCGCATCGAAAATCATGATCAATTTGCCGGTTTCCACGGTATCGCCGACTGCAATTTTGATCTCTTTCACCACGCCAGCTTGTGGAGAAGGCACTTCCATAGAAGCTTTATCGCCTTCAACGGTGATCAGCGATTGTTCAACGTCAACTTTATCGCCCACCTTCACCATAATTTCGGTGACTTCCACTGCATCTGCACCGATATCGGGTACGTTAATTTCAATAGCCATCTGTCTTTTACCTCTTATGCCAGACGCGGGTTAACTTTGTCAGCATCGATGCCGAATTTGGTAATGGCTTCAGCCACAACTTTCACATCGATCTCGCCACGTTTGGCCAGTTCGCCCAGCGCCGCAACCACAACGTAGGAAGCGTCGATTTCGAAGTGGTGACGCAGGTTTTCGCGGCTGTCAGAACGACCGAAGCCATCGGTGCCCAGTACGCGGAAATCGCTGGCAGGAACGAAGTTACGGATCTGCTCGGCGAACAATTTCATGTAGTCGGTTGAAGCCACAACCGGTGCATCGTTCATCACCTGAGCCACGTAAGGTACGCGAGGGGTTTCAGTTGGGTGCAGCATGTTCCAGCGCTCACAGTCCTGACCATCGCGGGCCAGCTCAGTAAACGAGGTTACGCTGTACACGTCAGAACCTACGCCGTAGTCTTTGGAGAGGATCTGAGCCGCATCACGTACGTGACGCAGAATTGAACCGGAGCTCATCAACTGCACTTTGCCTTTGCTACCTTCCAGGGTTTCTAGCTTGTAGATACCTTTACGGATGCCTTCTTCTGCGCCTTCTGGCATGGCAGGCATGTGGTAGTTTTCGTTGAGCGTAGTGATGTAGTAATAGATGTTTTCCTGCGCGTCGCCGTACATACGCACCAGACCGTCATGCATGATGACTGCCACTTCGTAAGCATACGCCGGATCGTAAGAAATACAGTTAGGGATGGTCAGTGACTGAATATGGCTGTGACCATCTTCGTGTTGCAAACCTTCGCCGTTTAGCGTTGTACGACCGGAAGTACCACCGACCAGGAAGCCACGCGCCTGTTGGTCACCTGCCGCCCAGCACAGGTCACCGATACGCTGGAAACCGAACATGGAGTAGTAGATGTAGAACGGAATCATTGGCAGATCGTTGGTGCTGTAGGACGTCGCTGCGGCCAGCCATGAAGAAGCAGCGCCCAGTTCGTTGATACCTTCCTGCAGGATCTGGCCTTTCTCGTCTTCTTTATAGTAAGCAACTTGCTCGCGGTCTTGCGGAGTATATTGCTGACCGTTCGGGCTGTAGATACCAATCTGACGGAACAGACCTTCCATACCAAAAGTACGCGCTTCATCAGCGATGATCGGCACCAGACGGTCTTTGATGGAGTCGTTTTTCAGCATCACGTTCAGGGCACGGACGAAGGCGATCGTAGTGGAGATCTCTTTCTTCTGCTCTTCCAGCAACTGAGAGAAATCTTCAAGCTTCGGCATTTCCAGCTTCTGGGTGAATTTCGGCAGGCGGGTTGGCAGGTAGCCTTTCAGGGCAGCACGACGCTCATGCAGATATTTGTACTCTGCGGACTCTTTTTCCAGGGTGATATACGGCAGTTCTTCCAGATTTTCATCGGTGATCGGCACGCTGAAACGATCGCGGATATAGCGCACGCCATCCATGTTCATTTTCTTCACCTGGTGGGCAATGTTCTTGCCTTCAGCCGTTTCGCCCATGCCATAACCTTTAATGGTATGCGCAAGGATCACGGTCGGCTGACCTTTGGTGTTCTGGGCTTTATTCAGTGCAGCGAAGACTTTCTTCGGATCGTGGCCACCACGGTTCAGCGCCCAGATTTGGTCGTCGGTCATATCTTTGACCAGTGCCGCAGTTTCTGGGTAGCGACCAAAGAAGTGCTCACGGACATATTTACCGTCGCGGGACTTGAAGGTCTGGTAGTCGCCGTCCACAGTTTCGTTCATCAGTTGGATCAGTTTACCGCTGGTGTCTTTACGCAGCAGTTCGTCCCAACGGTTGCCCCAGATCACTTTGATCACGTTCCAGCCGGCGCCTGCAAAGATGCCTTCCAGTTCGTTGATGATTTTGCCGTTGCCGGTCACCGGGCCATCAAGACGCTGTAAGTTACAGTTGATGATGAAGCACAGGTTGTCCAGTTTCTCACGGGTCGCGATGGTGATCGCACCTTTGGATTCTGGTTCGTCCATTTCACCGTCGCCCAGGAACGCATAAACGCGCTGCTCTGAGGTGTCTTTCAGACCTCGGTGATCAAGGTATTTCAGGAACTTAGCCTGATAGATAGCACCGATTGGACCCAGCCCCATGGAAACGGTCGGGAACTGCCAGAATTCAGGCATCAGTTTAGGGTGCGGATAAGATGACAGACCTTTACCGTGAACTTCCTGACGGAAATTGTTCATCTGGTCTTCGGTCAGGCGGCCTTCGAGGAAAGCACGCGCGTACACGCCCGGAGAGATGTGGCCCTGGAAGTACACCAGATCACCGCCATCTTTGTCGTTGCGCGCACGGAAGAAGTGGTTGAAGCACACTTCGTAAATAGCGGCTGAAGACTGGAAGGATGACATGTGGCCGCCCAGATCCAAGTCTTTCTTGGAGGCTCGCAGAACGGTCATGATCGCATTCCAGCGGATAGCCGTCCGGATGTTGCGTTCCAACTCCAGGTTACCCGGATATTCCGGTTCGTCTTCAACAGCGATGGTGTTGATATAGTTACGGCTTGCAGCGCCAGCTGCGACACTTACGCCGCCTTTACGTGCTTCACTCAGTACCTGATCAATCAGGAACTGTGCGCGCTCAACACCTTCTTCACGGATGACCGATTCGATCGCTTGTAGCCAGTCGCGAGTTTCGATCGGATCCACGTCATTATTTACACGTTCTGACATGGTGCTTTTCCTTATCTGTATCTAATACGTAGGTTTATCTGGAGCCTGTCTTCCTGCGCTCTGGTGCAGGGTCTTCATGCCACAAAAGCGCACGAAGGCAGGCCCGTCAGTTTCGTTGTCGCAGTTCTCAAAATGAGAACCTCAACGTTGGTCCTGGTGGACTAGTTCTCTTCCTTGCGTTGCTGGAGACGACGTAATGACCGGTCGCGACGACTGCGCTCACGGCTCACATCCAGCATAACTTCTTCTATAAACGCCAGGTGACGGTGGGATGCTTCACGCGCTTTTTCTGGTTCGCGTGCCACAATCGCCTCAAATATCCCGGCGCGATGCTTGCTCACTACCGCCAGCATTTCCCGGCGTGAATAAAGCAATTCAAAATTCTGTCGGACGTTTTTTTCCAACATCGGTCCCATACAACGGAGCAGATGCAGCAGCACCACATTATGCGCAGCTTCTGTTACAGCCACCTGATATTGCATAACGGCGTCGGCTTCAGCGTCCAAATCCCCGCTTTCCTGCGCAACCTGAATCAGTAAGTGGCAATCGCGGATACGTTGTAAATCATCATCAGTTCCCCTGAGCGCGGCATAATAGGCACCAATGCCCTCAAGAGCGTGACGTGTTTCAAGGAGATCAAATTGCGATTCAGGATGGTCAGCGAGTAATTCGGCCAGCGGATCACTCACGCTTTGCCAGAGATTGCTCTGCACAAATGTGCCACCACCCTGGCGGCGAAGGAGCAGGCCTTTGCCTTCAAGACTTTGGATTGCTTCTCTTAAAGAAGGGCGCGAAACGTCAAATTGCTTCGCCAGTTCACGCTCGGGAGGTAATTTCTCGCCCGGACGCAGGGTCCCTTCAAGGATCAGGAACTCCAGTTGCTGCTCGATCACATCTGACAATTTAGGTTGTCGAATTTTGCTGTAAGCCATGTGAACTGTTCTCTGCGAGTAGCGTACCTGTGAGTGCGCGGAGTAAATTGGTAATACCAATTTAAAAAACGTGGCCGTAAAGTAACAAAGTATTCACCTTGTGTCCATATAGCCCCCATGGAATTGAGTAAGCTCCGCACATTTTAACAAATATTTATCATTCCAAATTTTCACCCTGTCTCAGATCGCAACTTTCGGATAACGGACAATTTTTCGCCTCTTTTGCTTGTTCGTTATTCAGTTAGTGCATAAAGCAGGTGCAAACTTGCTGACATATCACTATTCTTTCGACAGCGGTAGTTCATGTCGTTTTTTTATCGCATGGAAGCCGTAAACAAATAGATACAAAAACGCAAACTATTGCCTTACAACTTGCTTAACTTGCAGATTTGTATGGGGTTTACCCAAACACAGAGGATCCTAAATGGATGATAAACAACATGGCGATGAGCTGAAGCGCGGACTCAAAAACCGTCATATTCAGCTGATTGCGCTGGGCGGGGCCGTTGGAACTGGCCTGTTTCTGGGCAGCGCCTCCGTTATCCAGTCCGCAGGACCGGGGATTATTCTCGGCTACGCTATCGCTGGATTTATCGCATTTTTAATTATGCGCCAGTTGGGCGAGATGGTTGTTGCAGAGCCGGTTGCAGGCTCCTTTAGCCATTTTGCATATAAGTATTGGGGTGGATTTGCTGGTTTTGCTTCCGGCTGGAATTACTGGGTTCTGTACGTTCTGGTGGCAATGGCTGAACTGACTGCAGTGGGTAAATATATTCAATTCTGGTATCCAGAAATCCCAACCTGGGCTTCCGCAGCCGTTTTCTTTGTGCTGATTAACGCCATCAATCTGACCAACGTTAAAGTCTTTGGCGAAATGGAATTCTGGTTTGCAATCATCAAGGTTGTTGCCGTTGTAGCGATGATTCTGTTCGGTGGTTGGCTGCTCTTTAGCGATACTGCAGGCCCGCAAGCCACGGTACGCAACCTGTGGGAACAGGGAGGATTCCTGCCGCATGGCATGACCGGACTGGTCATGATGATGGCAATCATCATGTTCTCATTCGGTGGTCTTGAACTGGTCGGGATCACTGCCGCAGAAGCGGATAACCCAGAAATCAGTATCCCTAAAGCGACTAACCAGGTTATCTACCGCATCCTGATTTTCTACGTGGGATCGCTGGCTGTATTGCTGTCTCTGATGCCTTGGACCCGCATAGGGCCGGACACCAGCCCGTTCGTTCTGATTTTCCATGATCTGGGCGATGTGCTGGTGGCGAACGCTCTCAACGTGGTGATCCTGACCGCTGCCCTGTCTGTCTATAACAGCTGTGTATACTGCAACAGCCGTATGCTGTTCGGCCTGGCTCAGCAAGGTAATGCGCCAAAAGCACTGATGAGCGTCGACAAACGTGGCGTTCCGGTCGCTTCTATTCTGGTTTCCGCTGCCACCACCGCACTGTGCGTACTGATTAACTACCTGATGCCAGGTGAGGCCTTTGGCCTGCTGATGGCCCTGGTGGTTTCAGCGTTGGTCATCAACTGGGCGATGATCAGCCTGGCACACATCAAGTTCCGTCAGGCGATGCGTCGCGCAGGCGTGGAAACTAAGTTCAAAGCACTGCTGTATCCGCTGGGTAACTATATTTGCTTGCTGTTTATGGCGGGGATTTTGGTGATTATGGCGATCACGCCGGGCATGGCAATCTCCGTATGGCTGATCCCGGTCTGGCTGGTGGTTCTGGGCCTCGGTTACTGGGTCAAAAATCAGCAAAGCGGAAAATCCGTTAAAGCCTGAGCATAAGCTTAACGTTATTAATACACTGAAAATCTAAAGCGCCCCGGTTGGGTTTCCTGGCCGGGGCGCTTTGTTATCTGGGTCACACTTTGCCCAGCATGACTAAAATGTCCATCTTCACGACTCTTACCTCCTGACTCCTCTGCCCCTTCCGCACCAATACTCATAGCTAACAAACCGTTTCGTTACATGACTCTTTTTAACCAATAGCCGGAGACAACATCCATGAAGGAAGGCGCACTGTCATTCAGAGAGAAAGTGGCGTACGGCATGGGGGATGCGGGATGCAACATGATTGGCGGCGCCATCATGCTATTTCTTAATTACTTTTATACCGACGTTTTCGGCCTCGCCCCGGCTCTGGTCGGCGTTTTACTGCTCTCGGTACGCGTGATCGACGCCGTCACTGACCCGATCATGGGCGCTATCGCAGACCGCACCACCACCCGCTGGGGCCGCTTCCGCCCATACCTGTTGTGGATCTGCGTACCTTACGTGCTGTTTAGTGTACTGATGTTTACTACGCCGGACTGGAGCTATAACAGCAAGGTTATCTATGCGTTTGCCACCTACTTCCTGATGTCACTGACCTACACAGCGATCAACATTCCTTACTGTTCACTGGGTGGTGTGATCACAGCGGACCCACACGAGCGTGTAGCCTGCCAGTCCTACCGATTTTTTATGGTCGGTATCGCTACACTTATTCTCTCTTCAACGTTGTTACCGATGGCCGACTGGTTTGGCGGTGCGGACAAAGCCAAGGGTTATCAGATGTCGATGGGCGTGATGGCCATCATTGCACTGTTCATGTTCTTGTTCTGCTTCAGCTTTGTGAAAGAACGTATTCAGCCCGCAGTGCCGTCCAAACATGCATTGAAATCTGACCTCAAAGACGTATGGAAAAATGATCAATGGGTTCGCATACTGCTGCTGACCTTCTGCAACGTTTGCCCCGGTTTCATTCGCATGGCCGCCACCATGTACTACGTGACCTGGGTGATGGAGAAATCGACCTCGTTCGCCAGTATGTTTATCAGCCTTGGCGTGGTCGGCATGATGATTGGCAGTGCGCTGGCTAAACCGCTCACGGATAAATACTGCAAACTCAAAGTCTTCTTCTGGACCAATATCGTGCTGGCAATCTTCTCAGTCGGCTTCTATTTCCTGAATCCGCACATGACCACGCTGATTCTGGTGGCATATTTTGTGCTCAATATTCTGCACCAACTCCCTTCTCCACTGCACTGGTCGTTGATGGCAGATGTGGATGACTACGGTGAATGGAAAACAGGCAAGCGCATTACCGGTATAAGCTTCTCAGGGAATCTATTCTTCCTCAAGTGTGGGCTGGCCGTGGCGGGTGCGATGGTAGGCTTCCTGCTCGCCGGTTATGGGTACGAGGGCGGTGCCTCACACCAGAGCGATCATGCGATTAATGGCATTGTGCTGCTGTTTACCGTCATCCCTGGCATCGGCTATTTAATTACGGCTGGCGTGGTACGTTTACTGAAAGTCGACCGGGAAATGATGCGTACCATTCAAATCGATCTTGAGATCCGCCGCCGTAATTACCGCGAGCTGAATGAATATCATGACGCAAAAAATGCTGACAGCGACGCGCCATTGCCTCTCAGCAGCAAGGAGTTAAAACATGAGTAATACCCTTTATCCAAACCCGTTGATTGAACAACGTGCTGATCCGCATATCTGGTTGCATAGCGATGGCAACTACTACTTCATTGCTTCAGTACCTGAATATGATCGACTGGAGATCCGTCGCTCAAAAACGTTGATTGGTCTCGCCGACGCGCCGGTAAGCGTAATCTGGCACAAACCTGACACCGGCCCGATGAGCGCGCTTATCTGGGCACCGGAGTTGCATTTCATCAACGGAAAATGGGTTATCTATTACGCCGCCGCACCTTCGCAAGAGATTGTGGACGGCTTGTTCCAACACCGCATGTATGCACTGGTGTGCGAAGATGCGGATCCGCTTACGGGAAAATGGGTGGAAAAAGGCCAGATCCAGACGCCTATCGACAGCTTCTCACTCGATGCCACGCATTTCGAACATCAGGGGAAAAGCTATTACCTGTGGGCGCAGAAAGATCCTGCCATTCGCGGCAACTCCAATCTGTATATGGCGGAAATGGAAAACCCATGGACGCTGAAATCACCGCCGGTGATGCTCAGCAAACCAGAACTTGAATGGGAGACTCAGGGCTTTTGGGTCAATGAAGGGCCGGCAGTGATTACACATAATGGTAAGATTTTTATCAGCTATTCCGCCAGTGCAACCGATGAAAATTACTGTATCGGCTTGCTATGGGCTGATATTAACAGCGACATCAGCGACTCAGCACAATGGCATAAATTACCAAAACCGATGTTTACCACGCAGGCAGATAACCTTCAATTCGGCCCGGGCCACAATAGTTTTACCCGCGATGAAAGCGGTCAGGATGTGCTGGTCTATCACGCGAGAAACTACACCGAGATCGACGGTGACCCACTCTATGACCCAAACCGCCATACACGGCTGAAAACCATTGAGTGGGATGAAAACGGCATGCCCGTCTTTGGCATCCCGCCTGCAGATAATCAGCCTCTCATCAAGCAACAATAAACGTAAAAAAACCCTGCCGTGAAACGAGCAGGGTTTTCTCTTTGATTCACCACGGGTTAAATCAGCGTGCCGTAAATCGTCAACACCGCGACCACCACCAGAATAATCATGGTGACTTTACGCGCCAGCGCAACGGCAGTTCGCGGAGTTTGAACCGGGTCAGTATGCAGATCACGTGCCAGCGAGAACTGCGCCAGACGGGTCAAGACCTGATATTGAGAGGTGTGGATATCGCCCAGAGAGGCAAACCAGGCCGGAAGCGCTTTTTCACCGTGACCAAATAGTGCATAAGCCACACCCGCCAGTCGTACCGGCACCCAATCGAGCACATGCAACAAGGCATCGACACCTGACTGCGAACGTTTAAGTGACGTCATATGTCGCGCCAGCCAGGTTTGATAACCGCGAAGTATCGCATAGCCTCCCACAGCAACCGGACCATAAGGACCGAACACCACAAACCAGAACAGAGGAGCCAGATAATAGCGGAAGTTAATCCACAACAAGGCGTTCTGAAGTTCGCGCAGACGGACTGCCTCAGAACAATCCACCGGTAGACCGTGGATCAGTGCAAGTTCGTCGGCCATTTGTAAGCAGGCATTGGCATCCCCCTGACGGGCGGACTTGAGATAGGCGCGGTAGTGTTTACGCTTTATTCCCGCACCGATACAGAACAGGCAAATAACCACCCACAGCAGCAATGACGGCACGCCAAAAAAGAGGCCCTGAACCACACGTAATACGGCCCATAGCAGCGCCATCCAGACGATAGCAATAGCCAGCGTTTTGATGAGCGAAGTCATGCGCACACGGCTGAAAAGTCCTTCCAAACGATGATCTAACTGCCAATGTTCACCCAACTTAAACAAGCGTTCCCACGCCAGTACCAGCAACAAGGTAAATAACGTCATCAGTAATTACTCTCTCTTTTGCGCAACACAGAGTATAAAAGGGCGTCTCCATGACTGGACAGTCTACGTTAATCTCCGGCACTGCCGTTAATCTGATGTTGCTTTAATAAAGACAAATACAGCGGCCAGTCAAACTCAGGTCCGGGATCGGTTTTACGTCCGGGAGCGATGTCACTGTGTCCGGTGATGGCATCAAAACCAATAGAATAGTGCTCAGTTAACAGCTGACTGAGCGCAGCCAAACTCTGGTACTGTGCTTGCGTGAAAGGAACGAAGTCCGTGCCTTCCAACTCGATACCAATAGAGAAATCATTACAGCGTTCCCTTCCTTGCCAAACCGACACACCAGCATGCCAGGCGCGTTTATCAAAGGGGACATATTGTACGATTTCGCCATCGCGGCGGATGAGGCAATGCGCTGCCACACGCAGTTGATGAATGCCTGCGAAGTACGGATCTTCTTCGGGGTTGAGTGTGCCGGTGAAAAGTTGATCGATATAAGGACCACCAAACTGACCGGGCGGCAAGCTGATGTTGTGAATAACCAACAGCGAGGGTGTTTCATCTTTAGGGCGACTATCGCAATGCGGCGAAATCACCCTTCTGGCTTCGTTAACCCAGCCATATTCTAACTGCATCAAAAGCCTCAACGATGTGCTTTGGTGGTACTTATCAGAGCAACAGGGTAGCATGTTTTTTTCTCTCCCTTACTCACCATTTTGGAGTATTTGCATGACGACCCGCAGCTACAATATTGAAAGTCGCCGCACTCAGTTACTCGAACGTATTCAAAATGATATCCCCGCATCAGTGACTCTGGCATTGGGTGAAGACCTCGGTGGCGAGGCCAATGCAAACAACGATCTCACCGCACAACTGTTACCTGAAAATACGCAGGCCAAAGCCACTATTATCACCCGTGAAGCAGGGATTTTCTGCGGACAAAAATGGCTAGATGAAGTTTTCCGCCAGTTGGGGGGCGATAAGGTCACCATTATGTGGAAGGTAAAAGACGGCGATACATTGGTCGACAACCAACCACTTTGTGAATTGTCAGGTCCGGCGCGGCTACTTTTGACCGGTGAGCGAACTGCGCTTAATTTTGTACAAACGCTCTCTGGCGTCGCAACCGAAGTGAATCACTACGTAAAATTATTGGAAGGCACGCAAACTCGCCTGCTTGATACCCGCAAAACGTTGCCAGGTCTGCGAACAGCCCTGAAATATGCCGTGCTCTGTGGTGGAGGAAGCAACCACCGCCTGGGGCTGGCTGACGCCTTTCTGATTAAAGAAAATCACATTATCTCATGTGGTTCGATTAAAGCGGCGGTTGAACGCGCCCAGCAAATTCATGCGGATGTCCCTGTAGAAGTTGAAGTAGAAACCCTCCACGAACTGCAACAAGCATTGGATGCGGGAGCAGATATCGTGATGCTGGACAACTTCACCACTCAGATGATGAGCGATGGCGTTAAACTCACGGCTGGCAAAGCATTACTTGAAGTTTCGGGGAATGTCACCGAACAAACTCTGCGTGAATTTGCAGAGACCGGCGTTGACTACATCTCCGTCGGTGCACTGACCAAGCATGTTCGCGCCATGGATCTATCGATGCGTTTTAGCTGATTTTCATCCTATTTCCAGCCCTCTGTCAGAGTCTTCGGAGGGCTGAGTTATCTTTTCCCCTCAATGCTTCTTTGTTAATAACCTCTCATGCCCTCCTTCCGCCCGCCAAATCCTTTTGACATCATTTATGCGGCTTGCGAGATATGCCGCAAATTCTCCCCCAAATTACACCTTTGCATTTTTATTTCCCGAGACGCCCTGGAGATGACATCTCTGGTGATGGCGCAAGGTTTTTGCAGCAGATAGTTTGCTGACCGAAAGCCACTTTTAGCCACAACCAAGGACCGGAAAATGAATAAGAACGCAACTCACTGCAACGTTAAACAAGGCGGATTTACCCTAATCGAACTCATGGTAGTTATTGCTATCATCGCTATTCTCAGTGCCATCGGCATTCCTGCTTATCAAAGCTATATCCAGAAAGCCGCACTGACTGACATGCTGCAAACCATGGTGCCTTACAAAACAGGAGTCGAGCTCTGCGTCATTGATCAGGGCACGCTGGTTCCCTGTAACTCGGCCAGTCAGGGGATTCCTGCCGCAGCAACCACCCGTTATGTTAGCCAGGTTCAGGTTGCTGCTGGGGTCATTACCCTAACCGGGCAACAGGCATTAAATGGGTTGAGCGTGGTGATGACACCCAAGGTTGATACCACCTCAGGCGGTATTGTCTGGAGCAGAAGCTGTTCCAATGCGAAAGATACCGGCATGAAAGAGGCCTGCGAAAGCGTCTTCCGCTTTGAAGGTGCAGGAGCATCCCAATGAACAGCACCCTTTTAAATACGTCATCCTTGCGTGATGCTGACAAGCACAATTCAGAGGCTGCACTGGATGTACTCTGCCAGCGCTATAAAGCCATCGTGCTATACAAGGACGAATCCCATTTGAACGTCGCTTGCCATGAGGATGAAGGTGACACTGAGGCACTCAGCAAAGCTCTACAGTTCGCTTGCGGGCTAAAGGTACACATTGAACGCTGGCCTCAGGCACGCTTTGAGCAAGCGTTGGAAAAACCAGCACGCGATTCAGCCATAGAACAAACCAGCTCGCTGAAAATTACAGATGCCGATGAGCTGGAGAATATCAGCGATGCTCCGGTGGTTAACTTCCTCAATAAAACGCTCCGGATGGCGATATTACGTAGGGCTTCAGACATTCACTTCGAGCCAGGAGAGCGTAATCTGCGCATTCGTCTGCGTATTGATGGCGTATTGCAGGAGATCCCTGGCCCTGAGTTTTCGATGGCTGCCAGTCTGTGTGCCCGGCTTAAAATTATGGGGCAACTCAACGTCGCCGAACGCCGTCTACCGCAAGATGGACAATTACTGATTACTTTTCAAAACCAGCGCTACTCGATGCGTATTGCCTCCCTGCCCGTTTTACACGGTGAAAAAATCGTGCTGCGGATCCTGCATATGGCCCAACAGGATTTAAGCATGAACCAGCTCGGGTTTACGAGAGAGGACCTCAGACATTATGTCAACGCGCTAAAAAAACCACAGGGTCTGATCCTCGTCACAGGCCCGACCGGTAGCGGGAAAACGGTGACGCTCTATAGCGGATTACGCCATCTGAATGCGGCAGAACGCAATATTAGCAGCGTTGAAGACCCGGTTGAGATCCCTGTCATCGGGATAAACCAAACACAAGTTAATACTAAAACCGATCTGAGTTTTGCCCGAGTGCTAAGGGCTCTGCTAAGGCAGGACCCTGATGTCATTATGGTGGGTGAAATACGCGACAAAGAAACCGCAGAAATTGCGATTAAAGCCGCACAAACTGGGCATTTGGTCTTATCGACGCTACACACTAACTCGACCTGTGAAACCTTGAGTCGCCTGGTCCAAATGGGAATTGAAAGCTACCACATTGCAGCCAGTTTACGTCTGGTCATCGCACAGCGACTCGTCCGCAAACTCTGTCCTCATTGCCGTAAACCCCATGCCACCTTTATTGAAGCCGGTAAAGCAGAACCCGTGCCCATTTGGTTAGCTGTAGGCTGCAGTCACTGTTCCTCTGGTTACTACGGGCGAACCGGAATTTATGAAATCCTCACCATTACCGCGCGTTTACAACAGGCATTGGTGATCGGTTCTAGCGTGTCAGAACTTAACAAAATTGCACGTGAGCAAGGTCATAAGAGCCTGCTGGAAGCGGGGACCGCTCTGGTGGAACAGGGAGTGACTACACTTGAAGAATTATACCGAGTGACGGGTGAAGGTGTGGAAACATGAATACAGTCCCTCAATCCAATAGCAATATCTGTGTCCTGTATCGTTGGCAGGCCATTGATGCACAAGGACAGTTACAAACTGGAGAACGACTGGCGAGTGCCTCTTCTGAGGTCCATCACCAGCTCTTTGCCCTTTCACTGCAACCCATTTTAGTCAAAAAACAGATACGGCTGCGGGCCGCATATTGGCGAAATTCAGACCTCATTGCTCTGATAAGACAATTAGCCACGCTATTACAGGCCGGACTCCCGTTGGTCAACAGTCTGATGTTGTTGGCTGGAGAACATTCAAAAGCGCCCTGGCGTTGTATGTTGAAAGACATTGCCTGTGGGGTGAAAGAAGGGAAGCCTTTATCGACGATGTTAACCACATTCCCTGACGTGTTTCCGCCTATTTACCGGCAGGTTATTTCCATAGGAGAATTAACGGGCCAGCTTGATCGGTGTTGCCTGCAACTGGCCGCGCAGCAAGAGCAGCAGGATGAACTACGCAAAAAAGTGAAGAAGGCTCTCCGCTATCCACTGATCGTCAGTTCCATTGCAATCATTGTCACCGTTATCATGCTAACAATGGTGCTGCCTGAGTTCACCAAAATATACGCCTCATTTGATGCCACTTTGCCTTGGTTCACGGAACTGTTGATGATAGCGTCAAAAGCTTTGATCAGTTATGGTCCCGCGTTTGCCCTGTTAAATATAGTGTTAGCCATAGCTTATATAAGAATCTACCACCCGCAGCCAATCTGGCGTTGGCGAGAACAGAGCATACTGTTACGCATACCATTAGTAAGACAACTGGTTGCAGACAGTTGTCTGGGACAAATATTCCAGACCCTCGCAATGACGCAACAGGCAGGAATGACACTGCTGACAGGATTGGATGCTGCTGCAACGTCATCAACGAACTTACTTTTCCAACGCGCTGTAATGGGTATTAAAGAGCAATTGGCGCTGGGTATTCCGCTGCATACCGCGATTGGTCACTCACCTTTGTTTCCCTCACTTTGTCAGCAGTTAGTCCGTATTGGTGAAGAGTCTGGCTCACTGGACGATATTTTATTGAAACTGGCACATTGGCATAACCAAAATGCTAATCAATTAGCAGAGACGATGTCACAATCTATCGAGCCGATATTGATGGTTGTAATGGGGATTGTGGTGGGCGGCCTGGTCATTGCCATGTATTTGCCCATATTCCAGCTGGGATCTGTCATGGGCTAAGTGCTGCAGCCAAAAGTAACATGCGGCAGTATGATACCGCCGCTGTTTTGGGCAATGATATAGCGTATTTAGTTTGAACCAAAAAGTCGGTTTTCCTGTTCAGCCACCCGAATAAATGTTGTACGTTTAGTCAGCTCTTTCAAGCGTTCCGCACCAACATAAGTACAAGCTGAACGCAATCCGCCGAGAATATCACGCACGGTATTTTCTACCGGCCCACGTAAGGGCAGCTTGACCGTTTTACCTTCAGCTGCCCGGTACTCAGCGACACCGCCAACATGGCGCTTCATCGCGGATTCGGAACTCATACCGTAAAACAGCATGAATTTCTCGCCGTCTTCTTCAACAACTGTCCCTTCACATTCATCGTGCGCAGCGAGCATACCGCCCAGCATGACGAAATCGGCACCCCCGCCAAAGGCTTTCGCTACATCACCCGGTACTGCACAACCGCCATCACTCACGATTTGCCCACCCAATCCATGCGCGGCATCGGCACATTCTATGACCGCAGAAAGTTGCGGATATCCCACGCCGGTTTTAACCCGTGTAGTACAAACCGAACCCGGGCCAATGCCGACTTTAACGATATCTGCACCTGAAAGGATAAGTTCTTCAACCATTTCGCCAGTCACAACATTTCCGGCACAAATAACTTTATCCGGACATGCCTCACGGACACGTTTTAGAAACGACACAAAATGTTCCGAATAGCCATTAGCAACATCAAGACACACAAATTTAAGCAGCGGTGAAAGCGCCAAAATTTGCTTCATTTTGACGAAATCAGCTTCTGAAGTGCCTGTCGATACCATCACGTGGCGCAGAACAGAATCGGTGGAGGCATCAACAAATGCCTTCCATTGTTCAACGCTGTAGTGTTTATGAACCGCCGTCAGTACATCGAATGAAGCCAGTGCTTCCGCCATGCGAAAAGTTCCGACCGTATCCATGTTTGCGGCAATGATGGGGGTACCTGACCATTTAAAACCGGAGTGTTTGAAGGTAAAAGTGCGCTCTAGCTCAACTTCGGAACGGCTCTTGAGGGTTGAGCGTTTTGGTCGAATCAAAACGTCTTTGAATCCTAATTTCAAATCTTCTTCAATGCGCATGGGGTCATGTCCTGGGTTTTTCGATAAATCGTGGCGACGTATCGCTGGGATGTTCGACGGAGTTTGTTTAGCACCCTTCCAGTGGTTTTATCATACGCATGAAAACCATAACGGCAAGACTGCTTTCATAACTTTAATCCCCCATCTGTCGCTCCGACTTAAGGCATTTCAAACCAAAAGCGCGATGAGCACGGCTTGCACTTACTCATAATCTCTTTATCATTTAGCCCAACTGTTATTAGTGAGCAAGCCAATGAGTTATGTCGTTGCATTGACCGGTGGTATCGGCAGTGGCAAGAGTACTGTGGCAGAAAGTTTTGCACGCCATGGTGTCAGCATTGTTGACGCTGATGTGATTGCGCGCCAGGTGGTTGAACCCGGGCAACCTGCACTCCAGGATTTGTCGGATCGATTGGGTAAGCAAATCCTTCTTCCTGATGGATCGCTAAATCGTGCCGTTCTGCGAGAAATCATCTTTAGCGACCCATCGATTAAACAGTGGGTGAATCAGCTTTTGCATCCGTTAATACATGCTAAAACCAGGCAATTGATCTCCGCGGCCACAACGCCTTACGTACTGTGGGTTGTGCCACTGTTAATTGAAAATGGTTTACAAAAACAGGCAAATCGTGTGTTGGCGGTGGATGTTGATGAACAAACTCAACTTGCCAGAACCATGTTGCGAGATGGCGTGAACCGCCAGCAGGCAGAACAAATCCTCTGCGCCCAGGTAAGTCGACAACAGCGACTCGCCTGCGCTGATGACATTATTGATAACAGCGGTGGTGTCGAGACGATCGAACCGCGCGTTGCTTCATTACATAGCCGTTATCTGGAATTAGCGTTTTCAGCGGCCCAACAGGATATTGACAAGAATGAGTGATGTAGTAACTACCGTTCTCTTTGAACATCCTTTAAATGAAAAAATGCGCACCTGGCTGCGTATTGAGTTTTTATTGCAGCAAATGCATGAAAACACTCAGATCACTTCAATTTCTACCGCCCTGATTTTTTTTCGTACTGCATCTGATTTACTCGATGTACTGGAACGCGGTGAAGTGCGAACTGATTTATTGAAAGAGCTCGAGCGTCAGCAACAGAAACTCTCACAATGGAAAGACGTTCCGGGGGTTGATACCTCGCGAATCGATTCACTTCGTGGCGATCTTAAACAAGCGGCAGCAATGTTAATGAAAGCGCCGCGTATTGGTCAGGCTTTACGAGATGATCGTCTGATTGCGTTGGTTCGCCAGCGGCTAAGCATCCCCGGAGGCTGCTGTAGTTTTGACCTGCCTACGCTACACATATGGCTGCATATGCTACAAAGCCAACGTGATAATGAGGTGCAAGGCTGGCTAGAAACCTTGTCTCCGCTGCATAATGCACTCACTCTGGTGTTGGCATTAATCAGGCAATCGGGCATCTTCCGTAATCAGATCAGCCTTAATGGTTTTTTCCAGGAAAATGCGGAAGGTGCTGACTTGCTAAGAATGCGCATTTCATTGGAAAATAAAATTTATCCGCAAGTGTCTGGTCATAAAACCCGTTACGCCATCCGCTTTTTACCGCTGGACAGTGAGCGCGGTCAGGTGCCAGCCAGACTGACTTTTGAACTTGCCTGTTGTTAGGAGTAAGAATGGATCCCGAAATTATTGTTGTGAAGTGTCCGACCTGCGGCAAATCTGTGGTCTGGGGTGCACAGAGCCCATACCGTCCTTTTTGCTGTAAACGCTGCCAGTTGATTGATCTTGGCGAATGGGCTGATGAAGAAAAACGTATCCCGAGTAAAGGAGAAATCAACGATCTGGATGATTGGAGTGAAGAAGACCTCCGTTAATTCGCAGCAAACCATCAGAACGTTAAGGGCCTGAGGCCCTTGATATTAATACCCAGTAAATCGCGTTAAATTTCGCCACTGATTAACGCTTTCACTATCGACTCATTAGCCGGCGGAAAGTCTTCCGGTTTTAGTTCTGATTGAGGTAACCAGCGCATAGGCTGTCCCTCTTTACCATAAGGCTCTCCTTGCCATTTCTCGACCAAATGAAAATGTAGAATGATCACACGGTCCGGGAAAATGTGCTCAAGGCTTTTAATTAGCACCGGTCGTTCGGCCACAATCCCCGTTTCTTCTTGCAGTTCGCGAACAACGGCTTCGCAAGGTGTTTCATCCGCTTCAACCTTACCGCCCGGAAACTCCCAAAAACCAGCCATATGCGATGATGCATCACGCTGCGTGATAAAGATTTCATTCTGCGAATTACGAATAATACCCACCGAAATAGTTATTTTTTTCAGCGTCATTATATCCATCCTTAAAACATGACTTGTTTTAGATAAAAAGAAAGGCGGTGATTAGCCGCCCTTCTTTTTTATACACTCACTAAGTCACAGCTTACTTTTGCAAGCGGCCGTGACACTGTTTGTATTTCTTACCTGATCCACATGGGCAGGGATCATTGCGCCCTACTTTGCGATCGCCTTGTGAACCGGAGGCCAAACGTTCAGCTTCATCGACTTCCAGGGAAAGCTGATCCTGATGGCTAAGATGTTGCTGGCGAGCCAGACGTTCAGCTTCTTCGCGACGTTGAAGCTCCATCGCTTCAACTTCTTCAGGCATACGCACCTGAACTTTGCTCAGCACGCTGACCACTTCATATTTCAGTGACTCAAGCATGGCAGCAAACATGGCGAAGGATTCCCGTTTGTATTCTTGCTTTGGATCTTTCTGCGCATAACCACGTAAATGAATGCCCTGACGTAAGTAATCCATGGCCGCGAGATGCTCTTTCCACAATGAATCTAGCGTTTGCAACATCACGCCTTTTTCAAAGTTACGCATCATTTCAATACCGACCACTTCTTCTTTACTGGCGTAGGATTCCATCGCATTTTGCATGATACGCTCGCGCAGCGTTTCTTCATGCAGTTCAGGCTCTTTATCAAGCCACTCGGCAATCGGCATCTCCAGTTCAAAGTCATTTTTCAGACGCTGCTCCAACCCTTCTACATCCCACATTTCTTCCAGGGACTGTGGTGGAATATAGCTGTCGATGGTCGTTTTGAACACATCCTCGCGGATACTGCGAATCGTTTCGCTAACGTCAGATACGTCGAGTAATTCGTTACGTTGACTGTATATAGCACGGCGCTGATCGCTCGCAACATCATCATATTCAAGCAACTGCTTACGAATATCAAAGTTACGGCCTTCAACTTTACGCTGCGCATTGGCAATGGCTTTGGTCACCCAAGGATGCTCGATCGCTTCTCCAGGTTTCATACCTAATTTACGCATCATGCTGGAAACGCGGTCTGATGCGAAGATACGCATCAGGGCATCTTCCATAGACAGGTAGAAGCGTGAGGAACCGGCATCACCCTGACGACCCGCACGGCCACGAAGTTGATTATCGATACGGCGAGATTCATGACGCTCAGTACCGATGATGTGCAAACCACCCGATGCAAGAACGGCATCATGGCGGATCTGCCAGGCGGCTTTAATCTCAGCTTTTTGTTCGTCAGTCACCTCTTCGCCCAGGTTTTCAATCTCAACCTGCCAACTGCCACCCAACACGATATCTGTACCACGACCCGCCATGTTGGTAGCAATAGTCACCGCACTTGGCTGACCCGCCTGAGAAACGATTTCAGCTTCTTTAGCATGGAACTTGGCGTTCAGTACGCTGTGTTTAATACCGGCTTTATCGAGTTCACGCGAAACGACTTCAGATTTTTCAATCGAAATAGTCCCTACCAGCACTGGCTGACCGTTGGCTGTCCGCTCACGGATATCTTCAATGATAGCGCCGATTTTTTCCATTTCAGTCATGTAGACCAGATCAGGTAAATCTTTACGCACCATTGGGCGGTTAGTTGGAACAACGATGGTATCGAGTTTATAGATAGAGCTAAATTCGAACGCTTCCGTGTCTGCGGTACCGGTCATACCGGCAAGTTTTTCGTACAAACGGAAATAGTTCTGGAAAGTAATAGAAGCCAGCGTTTGGTTTTCGTTTTGTATATCAACGCCTTCTTTCGCTTCAACAGCCTGATGTAAACCGTCTGACCAACGACGCCCTTGCATAGTACGGCCGGTATGTTCATCGACAATAATGACTTCGCCATCTTTTACGATGTAGTCAACATCACGAGTAAACAGGACGTGGGCGCGCAATGCTGCAGTAACATGGTGCATAAGCATAATGTTTGATGGGGAATATAGTGATTCACCATCGTCCATGATGCCGGCTTCCATCAGGAGCTCTTCAATCAGTACCAGACCACGTTCAGTAAGGTGAACCTGACGCGATTTTTCATCCACAGAGAAGTGGCCTTCACCCTGGAAGGTTTCCGTATCTTCTTTTTCCTGGCGAATCAGTTTCGGGATCAGTTTGTCAACGCGAACATACATCTCGGAGCTGTCTTCAGCAGGACCAGAGATGATCAGTGGTGTACGGGCTTCATCGATCAGAATGGAGTCAACTTCATCGACCAGTGCATAGTGCAGTTTACGCTGTACGCGTTCTTCAGGGCTGAACGCCATGTTGTCACGCAAGTAGTCAAAACCGTATTCGTTGTTAGTACCATAAGTGATGTCCGCAGCATACGCGGCACGTTTGGCGGGGGCTGGCATGTTTGGCAAGTTGATACCAATGGTCAACCCAAGGAATTCAAACAGATCTCGGTTGTTTTCGGCATCACGCTGGGCCAGATAGTCGTTCACAGTCACGACGTGTACACCCTTTCCGCTTAGCGCGTTAAGGTATGCTGGCAACGTCGCGGTCAACGTTTTACCTTCACCTGTACGCATTTCTGCGATGCAACGCTCGTTGAGCACCATGCCGCCGAGCAACTGCACGTCAAAGTGGCGCATACCAAACACGCGCTTACTCGACTCACGAACCACAGCAAACGCTTCCGGGATAAGATTCTCAAGGATCTCACCTTGTGCCAGACGCGCGCGGAATTCATCCGTCTTCGCTCTTAACTGTTCATCCGTCAGTTGCTGCATTTCAGGTTCCAAACGGCTCACGAGATCGACAACTTTACGCATTCGACGCAGGGTACGATCGTTACGGCTACCAAAAACTTTGGTCAATAATTTAGTTAACATAATGCTTAATGTCTCTTTGAGGCCACGTAAAGTGGCCACTGTTTTGTTGATTTATTGATAGAACCAAAAATTAAAAATCTTTGAAATCGAAGGAGGTTAACTCAAAGACAATGGGCCGGCACGAATGCCTTGCACCTGAGCCAGCCATAGACCGGGTTGATGCTGATGGGTAGAAAGAATCTGCGGTTGGCGAGTCTGGCGGATGATAACCGGTGGTTTTGGCTCATGCGTCAATAATGCGTTGAGGGTTACCAGTAATGCCAGTTGCTGAATATGAAGCGGTTCGGCTTCCTGAATGATGATTTCAGGCGCAGTGGTATAGGATACCTGCGGGGCCAGAGCAAAAGAAAGGTGGCGAATTACGGTGCGAAGTGCATGCTGTTGCCAGTAATCGACCCCAAATGCAGGCCGTCGATGTGCCTGAAGCAGAGCGAGATTCGTCAGCCCTGTACTCCCGATGCTTAACCGGTTTAAGCTTGAGGACGTATTAGGTACCGCGGCCAGTTCTGTTTGCGTCAGGTTTGTGGACACGCCGAAGCTAGCCGCGACCATCCCCAAAAGGAGATGTGGCCAAAAATACCTTCTGCCAAATTGTCGCCAACGATTTAGAATACCAATCACAAGTTTACAATCCGCCGGAGCCGGTCATGCGCGATAGTCGCCCACAATTATTAGATGTCCTGTTCGATGATGCCTCTTCAGCGGACAAAAGCCCGCTGCGACTCGTTCAGCAACGTGCTGCGGCATTATTAAAACTTAACCGCGCCGTGAAAGGCTTGTTACCTAAACCCATGAAACCATGGTGTCGTGTTGGTAATTATCGACAAGGTGTTTTAGTGCTGGAAATAGCAAACGCCAGTTGGATGATGCGACTACGCTATGAACAACCCGCACTCCTCTCTGCACTTCGAGCGCAAATTCTACCATCATTGTCATCAATCGACATCAGGATTAATCCCTCACTGATGGTGAAAGTGGAAAATGTATCGCAGTTTAAGGATCAGACAAGCGCATCAACGTCCGGCGGGAAACCGTTCAGACATCTGAGTGCAGAAAGTGCACAGGAACTAATGATACTCGCGAGCCGAAGCCCTGAGAAACTTAGAAAGGCATTAGAACGACTGGCAGGATTGGCCGGAGAGAGTACCAAACCAACCAGTCGTAATAAATAATGATATCAGTACCAATTATGCCAATACTGTAGAAGGGGCTTTGAATGCCAGAGGCATTTCAGCTTCATCCTGGAAGGTAACGAGTTCCCAGGCTTCCTGCTTAGCCAGTACCGCTTGCAATAACTTGTTGTTCAGCGCATGGCCAGATTTGAATGCGGTAAACGCACCAATAATGTTATGCCCACACATAAACAAATCACCGATAGCATCAAGCATTTTGTGACGAACGAATTCATCTTCAAAACGCAAGCCATCTTCGTTAAGCACACGGTAATCATCCACAACAATAGCGCAATCAAAGCTGCCACCCAGACACAAACCGCGTGACTGCAGATACTCAATATCACGCATAAAACCGAAGGTGCGTGCGCGGCTGATTTGGCGAACAAATGCTTCTGCGGAGAAATTCATCTTGTAACGCTGAGAACTAGAATCAATCGCCGGGTGATTAAAGTCGATGGTGAAATCCAGAGAGAAGCCATTGAATGGCGTAAACTCGGCCCACTTGTCACCGTCTTCAACACGAACCGTCTGCTTGATGCGCAAGAATTTCTTGGCGCAATTCAATTCTTCAATCCCTGCATCCATCAACAGATAGACGAAAGGTGCTGCGCTACCGTCCATAATAGGCACTTCTGGCGCATCAACTTCGATAACGATGTTATCAATGCCTAAACCCGCCAGGGCCGCATTAAGGTGCTCTACCGTAGAAATACGTACGTCATGCTCATTGACCAGGCAAGTACAGAGCATAGTATCACGCACGGATTTGGCATCTGCCGGGAAATCGACCGGTGGATTCAAGTCAGTGCGACGATAGATGACCCCGGTATTGGCCGGTGCAGGACGCAGAGTAAGGGAGACTTTCTTGCCGGTATGTAAACCGACACCCGTCGCCTGAACGATACGTTTTAATGTGCGTTGTTTGATCATCGTTTTTATCTCGCAATGTTATCCATCTATCCTACCAACCTCACAATACTACATGAAGGTTGGTGGGACAGTTTAGCACAAAGAGCGGAGACCCTACAATTCGGACTAGTCTGCCTGCTTACGCAGGAAGGCTGGGATGTCCAGATAGTCGGGCTCTTTGTTTGATTGCGTATTCGGATCATTAACCACCTTCGCTGCGGGTTTGGTTTCCTGCGGCAAAGGCGACAACCCGTGCTGCTGATAACGATGATCCATCACTGGCTGGCTGGCTTTGTTAGTCACCAGAGTGATCTCTGGACGCTTGTCCATGCCAATACCGGTTGCCACCACAGTGACACGCAGTTCGTCATTCATTTCTGGGTCAAGGGAAGTCCCGATAACAACAGTCGCATTGTCAGAAGCGAAAGCACGAATGGTGTTACCTACTGTTTCAAACTCGTCCAGACGCAAATCGAAACCGGCCGTGATGTTGACAAGAACGCCGCGGGCGCCGGACAAATCGATGTCTTCCAACAGTGGGCTGGAAATAGCCATTTCGGCGGCTTCTTCCGCACGGTCTTCACCACATGCCACACCGGAGCCCATCATGGCATAACCCATTTCAGACATCACGGTACGCACGTCAGCAAAGTCGACGTTCATCAGACCCGGGCGGGTGATCAGTTCTGCAATCCCTTGCACTGCGCCTTTAAGGACGTCGTTGGCCGCACCGAAGGCGTCTAGCAAAGAAATGCCGCGACCTAATACTTTCAACAACTTGTCATTAGGAATAGTGATCAAGGAGTCAACGTGTTTGGACAACTCAGCGATCCCCTGTTCCGCAAAGGCCATTCGCTTCTTACCTTCAAAGTTGAAAGGCTTAGTCACGACAGCGACGGTAAGAATACCCAAATCTTTTGCAACTTCAGCAACTACTGGCGCGGCACCAGTACCTGTACCGCCACCCATACCCGCTGCAATAAAGACCATATCTGCGCCTTCGAGTGCTGCACGTAGAGCTTCACGGTCTTCTTCAGCTGAATTGCGGCCTACTTCTGGGTTTGCACCAGCACCCAGACCTTTGGTAATACCGCTACCAATCTGGATAGTCTGGCCTACAGCCGTTTTACGTAACGCCTGCGCGTCGGTATTAACGGCAAAGAATTCAACACCTTCGATGCGTTCGCGCACCATGTGCTCTACGGCGTTGCCACCGCCACCGCCGACGCCGATGACTTTAATCACCGCGTCGTTGGTCAGTTCCATAGGTTCAAACATAGTTTCTCTCCGTTTTGTGCCTGTCGCTTCGGGATCACAATAAATGACAGCATGATCCCGTTATTAAAACATTAAAACTCTTTTCTCAACCAGCTGCTGATTCGTTTGAACCAGTTGCCCACTGAGGCGCGTTTTTCCACTTCTGCCTCACCACTCAGGTGAGACTCTTTTCCATAGTGCAGCAGCCCTACAGCAGTTGAGTAGTAAGGTTCCTGCGCATAATCTGTCAGCCCGGTGATGTTCAGCGGTTGTCCGATACGCACCTGGGTATGAAATACCCGCTGCGCACAAGCTGCCAGACCATCAATTTGTGCTGCACCGCCAGTCAATACTATTCCGGCAGCCAGATGATGTTTTACGCCTTGCTGACGTAACTGCTCCTGCAATTGCAAAATCTCATCATTAACTAAATTCAGCAGTTCGGTGTAGCGTGGCTCAATGACTTCAGCCAAAGTCTGGCGCTGCAGACTGCGCGGAGGACGCCCTCCCACGCTTGGCACTTCGACGTTTTCGTCTTTCCCAACCATTGCACCCAACGCACAACCGTGGCGTACTTTAATCGCTTCGGCATCTGTAGGTGGAGTACCAAATGCATAGGCGATATCACTGGTCACAACGTTACCCGCATAAGGAATAACTTTAGTATGTCGCAGCGCTCCGCCGGTATAAACCGCAATATCCATGGTGCCGCCACCAATATCGACGACACATACGCCTAATTCACGTTCATCTTCAGTCAAAACCGCGTAGCTGGCTGCCAGGCCAGCAAAAATAAGCTGGTCGACTTTCAATCCGCAACGTTCAACGGCTTTAACGATGTTCTTCGCCATATCGTTATGGCAGGTAATCAAATGAACCTTGGCCTGCATACGCACGCCCGAAAGTCCGACAGGATTTTTGATCCCTTCCTGATAATCGATAGCATATTCCTGTGGAATGACGTGCAGGACGCGGTGTTCATCGCGAACACGAACCGATTTAGCGGTATGCACTACGTTCTCTACATCTTCCTGTGTTACTTCCTCTTCTGAAATAGGAACCATCCCTATTTCATTCTGACAACTGATATGTTTACCAGACAAAGCAAGGTAAACAGAGGAAATTTGGCAATCTGCCATCAATTCTGCCTGATCAATGGCGCGCTGTACGCATTTCACCACTGATTCAAGGTCATTCACGCCACCTTTATCCATCCCACGCGATGGGCAACTTCCCACGCCAATAATATTGACCATGCCATCGGGCAGAACTTCCCCTACCAATGCGGCGACCTTCGCCGTGCCGATCTCCAGCCCCACTACCAGTTTTCTGTCCGTCGACTTGATCATTGTTGTTTAGCCTGTGCCTGATTCTGTTGCTGATTACTGTTTTGCTGATCGATAAACTCTGGTGCCCAGCCGACTGACGCACCGGTGTCGTAACGTAAATCGACATAACTGATGCGTGTTTTATCAGCTTCGGCCTGCTGCTGGAATTTCGGATAAAGGTCTATAAAACGTTGTAAGCGTTTCATTCGATCGTCTCTTCCCAGCTCCAGACGGATATCGTTATCCAGAGTGACTTGCCAAGAGTGACGTGCACTCATTGCCACCGCTTTCAACGTGAACTTAGCGGCAGAAAGCGTCTGGCTCATCGTTTGAAAACCTTGCAAAACATCTTGTTCGCTGCCTTCCGGACCATAAAGCAACGGCATCTTCTGTTTGACTACTCGCTCGGCAGGTATGCTGAATGATTTGCCGTCAGCATCGACCATGTGCAAATCATTCCAATGTGCGACTGGCACATACTCCACCAGATGGATCTTCAACTCGTTCGGCCATTGCTTACGTACACTGACCTGTTTTATCCAAGGTAAACGCTCAATCTGCTGCTGAATGACGTTTACATCCTGCGTCATGAACGTACCCGGCGCACCTAAAGCCAGAATAGCCTGACGAATATCATCGTTCGTGGTGTAGTGACGTTCACCTGTCACAACCAGTTGGGACAATGGCAACCGGTTCGCATCCTGCATCCAGCCAATCACGGCCCACACACTCCATAAAATAGTTCCCAACACCATCAGCAGGAAAATGATACCTGCCAATTGGCTGCCGTTACTGCGACGAGCGGTCTTCTCCGCCGTCTCGCGCTCTCGTGCATTCAGGGCCGCTTGAGACATCAGTCAGCCAATTCCAGTATGCGGGCGACCAGTTGAGGGAAACTTAACCCAAACTGTTTTGCCCCCATCGGTACCAGGCTGTGGCTGGTCATACCTGGGGACGTATTCGCCTCAAGTAAATTGAAGCCGCCTTTACTGTCTTGCATCACATCAATCCGACCCCAGCCGCTGCAATCCAGTGCGCGATAAGCCTGCATTACCAGTTCTGAAAGCGTTTGTTCTTGTTCGATACTTAAACCACTCGGACAAAAATATTGTGTTTCATCAGAGAGATATTTTGCCTCATAGTCGTAAAAGGTCCCTGTTGGCTGAATGCGAATTGAAGGTAATACCTGATCACCTACCACAGCCACGGCATACTCCGGTCCACTCAACCACTGTTCAATCAGTACGTTCTCGTCATGAAGAAAGCCTTCCTGCAGCGCAGGAATCAACGCTTCTTGCGCGGTCACTTTACTCATACCGACGCTGGAACCTTCGCGGCTTGGCTTAACAATCAATGGCAGACCAAGAGCGGATATTTTCTCGGCTAAAGCGCCTTGCAATACTTCGCCAAGCTGCTTTTTATTTACCAGGACGAAAGGCGCAATCGGTAAGCCCAGCGCTTGCCACACCAGTTTGGTGCGGAATTTGTCCATAGCCAGCGCAGAAGCCATCACGCCGCTGCCGGTATAAGGCAGACCCAGATGTTCCAGCGTGCCCTGTAAAGTACCGTCTTCACCGCCACGACCATGCAACGCAATAAAGACTTTTTCGAAACCTTCTTCTTTCAGGCGGGTGACAGCGAAGGTTTTGGTATCAACGGCATGGGCGTCAATACCTGATTCTCTCAGGCCTGCCAATACGGCAGCGCCAGAGTTCAAAGACACATCACGCTCTGCGGAAGTACCGCCAAATAACACTGCGACTTTCTCAGACATGATGTTCTTCACCTTTTCTCACTGGCTGTAATTTCTGATCAGCCAATTTACGGGCCACTTTGCCGATGTTCCCTGCGCCCTGCACCATCACCAGATCGCCACCTTCAAGGATCTGCGCCAGACTTTCCGGCACGGCATCAATATCTGAAACTAAAATCGGATCCAACTTACCGCGGGCACGAATGGTGCGGCAAAGAGAACGGCTATCAGCCCCAGGAATCGGTGCTTCACCCGCCGGATAAACATCTAACATGATCAAAACATCTACCTGCGACAGTACGTTGGCAAAATCATCGTATAAATCACGGGTACGCGTGTAACGGTGAGGCTGGAAAATCATCACCAGACGTCGGTCTGGCCAACCTGCGCGCGCCGCTTTAATGGTGGCGTCAACTTCTGTCGGATGGTGGCCGTAATCATCCACCAGCATGGCGCTACCGCTTTTAGCATTAACGTTCTCAAGCGAATATTCACCGAGGAAATCAAACCGGCGCCCGGTCCCCTGGAAACCTGCCAAAGCATGTAAAATCGCGTCATCTTCAATGCCAGCATCCGTCGCGACCGCAACAGCTGCCGCCGCATTCAGGGCGTTGTGGCGCCCTGGAGCGTTCAACGTGACAGTGATCAGCGGTTTGTCCTGACGGCGAATGGTGAAGTGACCCTGAGCGCCATCCTGACGATAGCTTTCTATAAACACATCAGCATCTTCACTGAAGCCATAAGTGGTGATATGGCGACCAACTCGTGGCAGCAATTCGCGAATAACCGGATCATCGATACACATCACCGCACGGCCATAAAAGGGGAGGTTGTGCAGGAAGTTGATGAAGGTCTGCTTCAGAATCTCGAAGTCACCCTGATACGTATCCATATGATCCGCTTCAATGTTAGTCACAATCGCTACCATCGGTTGCAGATGCAGGAAGGACGCATCGCTTTCATCAGCTTCAGCAATCAAAAACCGGCTTGAGCCCAACCGTGCATGCGTACCCGCAGCTTTAACCAACCCACCGTTCACAAAAGTAGGATCCAGACCGGCTTCAGCATAAATGCTGGTGACCATAGCCGTGGTCGTGGTTTTACCGTGCGTTCCGGCAACAGCAATACCGTGACGAAAGCGCATCAGTTCGGCCAGCATCTCAGCACGGCGGATAACGGGAATACGCGCTTCACGTGCCGCAACGATCTCTGGGTTATCGGCGGAAATAGCCGTCGACACCACCACCACGCTCGCATCCTGCACATTCTCAGGACGGTGATTAAAATAAATCTGAGCACCCAGTGCGGTCAGTTGCTGCGTTACGGCGTTGGGTGCAAGATCTGAACCGCTGATCTGATAGCCTTCATTTGCCAACACTTCGGCGATACCCCCCATGCCGGCACCACCGATGCCAACAAAGTGTATGTGCCGGACGCGATGCATCTCGGGCACGAAGGTACGTAGTTTCGCCAATTGTTGTGTATTCACGTTTTTCTTCACTATTTTCAGTTACTGATTAATTCGATCATTACGTCTCGGAGCGCAATGATGGCGATCCGTTCATATTTCATTTTTTACTGGCGGTAACCACTTCAGCAGCCACTCGCTCAGTCGCATCAGGAATGGCCACTGCACGTGCTGCAATAGCCATCTCCAGCAGATGAGTTCTGTCCCATCCTGCCATCACATCAGCCACGGCAGCGGCACTGAAATTCACCTGTTCAATAATTTTCGCTGCACCGGCTTTTTCCAGTGGCAACGCGTTCCAATATTGTTGTCTGTCTTTATGCTGGAAAGGCACAAAGATCGCAGGTAATCCCGCAGCAGCGATTTCGCTGACCGTCAATGCCCCGGAGCGACACACAACAACATCAGCCCATGCATAGGCCTGCGCCATGTCGTCAATAAATTCGGTGACATTGTGCTGAGTTTGACCCGCTTTCTGATAAGCCTGATTCACTGACTCCAGCGCACCTTTACCGACCTGATGCCACAGAGTGATCTTGTCGCCCATCAGAGAAGCCAGTTCAGGCATAGCTTGGTTCAACACCCTGGCACCTTGACTACCACCAATCACCAAGACACGAATCGCACCCTGACGATCGGCAAAACGGACTTCAGGCTTTGGCAAGGCCAAAACGTCAGTACGTACCGGATTTCCCACGACTGCCGCTTTCGGAAATGCACCGGGGAAAGCCTGTAAAACAGTTTTGGCAATACGCGACAACCAGCGATTAGTCAGCCCTGCAATACCGTTTTGTTCATGTAACACCACCGGGATACGGCATGACCATGCTGCAAGCCCGCCCGGACCAGAAACATACCCCCCCATACCCAGCACCACATCGGGCTTGAAACGGCGCATAATGGCTTTCGCCTGGCGCCACGCATGATATATGCGAATAGGGGCGGTGAGTTGCGCTTTCAGACCTTTCCCACGCAAACCGGAGATCTGAATAAAATCAATCTCAATGCCATTTTTAGGCACTAGATCCGCTTCCATTCTGTCGGCTGTGCCTAACCAGCGTACTTCCCAGCCTTGCGCCATTAGATGATGAGCCACAGCCAGGCCGGGGAACACATGCCCGCCGGTGCCGCCAGCCATCACCATTAAACGCTTGGTCTTGTCGCTCATCGGGCACTCCTTACAAACGCCTGGGCTTTCGCCAGACGCGTTTCGAAATCAACTCGCAGCAACAGCACGATGGCTGTCGACATAATAATCAGGCTCGAACCACCGTAACTGATCAACGGCAGTGTCAGGCCTTTGGTCGGTAATATGCCAGCGGCAGCGCCGACATTAACCAGTGCCTGGAAGCTAAACCACACGCCAATCGAACAGGCCAAAAAGCCGGAAAAACGTTGATCAATTTCCAGAGCACGTCGGCCAATGGACATAGCACGAAAAGCGACGAAGAATACCATTAACAACGTTAATACCACACCGAAATAGCCCAATTCTTCAGCTAAAATAGAGAAGATAAAGTCCGTGTGTGCTTCGGGCAGATATTCGAGCTTTTGCACCGAGTTACCTAAGCCTTGGCCCCAGAATTCACCGCGGCCAAACGCCATCAATGACTGGGTTAATTGATAACCACTGCCGAATGGATCCGCCCATGGATTCCAGAATGATGTAACGCGGCGCATACGATAGGGCTCAGCCACAATAAGCAGAGCAACCGCGAAACCACCGGAGCCGATAATCGCCAAAAACTGCCACATTTTCGCACCGGCTAAAAACAGCATGGCAAGCGTAGTAATAAACAGCACCACCACCGTACCCAAGTCAGGTTGAGCCAGCAGCAAAACGGCCAGAATGACCATCACTCCCATCGGCTTACAGAAGCCCCAGAAATTGCTGCGAACCTCTTCAACCTTGCGCACCAAATAACTGGCCAGATAGCAAAACAGAGACAGCTTAGAAAACTCAGCCGGCTGAATGCGCAAAGGTCCGAAGGAGATCCAACGGGATGCTCCATTCACTGAGCTACCGACGACCAGCACCACCAGCAGCATCACGATGGAGATCAGCAGCAATACGTTGCTGTAACGTTGCCAAATACTCATTGGCACACGTAACGTTATCAGTGACAAACCAAATGCCAGCCCGAGGTAAATCGCATCACGCTTGGCAAACAGGAAAGGATCATTAGCCAAACGTTGCCCAATTGGCATTGATGCCGAAGTGACCATGACAAAACCGACGATGGCCAGACCAAATGTCAGCCAGAGCAATGTACGGTCATATAGCACCAGCGTTGGGGCATCGTTATCTTTTACGCCCATCGCCCAATCGTTAAATTTGCCTATCAGGCCAAATCCGGGAATACGCATCAGCCAAGTTCCTTAGCCAGAGCGCTAAACACATCGCCACGATGTTCAAAATTGCGGAACTGGTCAAGACTGGCACAGGCCGGAGACAACAGCACCAGATCGCCAGCAGTGACGTGCTTGCTGATATCGCGCATCGCTTGCTCCATCGTTTCAAAGGTCGATGAAACTTCAGGGCGCAGTTGGGCCAATTCCCCACCATCACGGCCAAAACAGTAAATCCGAATATTATCGCCTTGCAGATAAGGCGCCAGCGGAGAAAAATCAGCAGATTTTCCATCCCCACCCAGCAGCAAATGTAGCATTCCCTCAACCTGAATCCCGTTGAGCGCAGCTTCTGTGCTACCGACGTTGGTTGCTTTGGAATCGTTAATCCATTGCACACCGTTATGTTGCCATGCCGTCTGATAGCGGTGTGCTAAACCGGTAAAATGAGTGAGCGCTTGCAAACTTGAGGACTGAGGAATGCCCACAGCATCGGCTAACGCGAGCGCGGCCAGCGCGTTGGTGTAGTTGTGACGACCTGTTAGCGGCATCTCTTTCGTATTCAAAACTTTCTCGCCACGCACGCGTAACCAGATATCATTCAACTGACGGGTCAGATGGTAATCCCCCACGTCGACACCGAAGCTGACACAGCGCTTGTCGGCACCTCGCACCGGCATAGTCAATGCATCATCGGCATTAACGACGCACAGCTTGGCATGCTCATAAACGTTTAATTTGGCAGCGCGGTACTGCTGCAATCCAAACGGATAACGGTCCATATGATCTTCAGTCACATTCAGCACCGTCGCTGCGGCGGCGTGCAGACTGTGGGTCGTTTCAAGCTGGAAGCTTGAAAGTTCAAGCACATACAACTCGTACTCTTGATCAAGCATACTGAGGACAGGCAAGCCGATATTGCCACCGACGCCAACCTTCCAACCCGCGGCTTTTGCCATCTCGCCCACCAGCATAGTGACCGTGCTTTTACCGTTTGAGCCAGTGATCGCCACGATAGGTATCTGCACTTCCCGGCAAAACAGTTCGATATCGCCTACCACTTCTACACCCGCTTCAGCCGCCGCGTTCAGCGCCGGTGTCGCCAGCGCCATTCCCGGGCTCGCAACGATCAGATCAGCATCCAGCAACCAGTCTTCGTTCAGGGATCCAAGATGACGCTCAACGTTGTCTGCCAGTTTGTCCAGACCCGGAGGGCTGACACGGGTATCAATAACGCGCGGCGTTACGCCACGCGCCACAAAGAAATCAACACAAGAGAGGCCAGTCAGGCCCAACCCGATAATGACAACTTTTTTACCCAGATAGTCAGCCATAATTACCGCACCTTCAGCGTCGCAAGGCCAATCAGTACCAGCATCAGCGAAATGATCCAGAAACGTACAATGACACGCGGTTCCGGCCAGCCTTTAAGTTCATAGTGGTGGTGAATCGGCGCCATACGGAAAATGCGCTGGCCACGTAACTTAAAGGACCCAACTTGTAAAATGACCGAGAGCGTTTCAACCACAAATACACCGCCCATGATCAACAGTAAGAACTCCTGTCGCAGTAAAACTGCGATGGTACCGAGTGCGCCACCTAATGCCAGTGACCCAACATCACCCATGAATACCTGAGCCGGGTAGGTATTGAACCAAAGGAAGCCCAGCCCCGCACCCACTATCGCCGTACAGACAATCACTAGCTCACCGGCATGTCGCAAGTAAGGAATATGCAGATAGTTAGCGAAGTTCATGTTACCGGTAGCCCAAGCCACCAGTGCAAAACCCCCCGCCACGAATACAGTCGGCATAATCGCCAGCCCATCCAGACCATCAGTCAGGTTGACGGCATTACTGGTGCCCACAATCACGAAATAGCTCAGTAAGATATAAAGCAACCCCAACTGCGGCATGATGTCCTTGAAAAACGGCACCACCAACTCAGTGGCGGGAGTATCCTTGCCAATGGCGTACATAACGAAAGCTGCTGCCAGCGCAATCACCGACTGCCAGAAATATTTCCAACGGGCGATCAGACCTTTAGTGTCTTTACGCACCACTTTGCGATAATCATCCACAAAGCCGACGATGCCATACCCAATCAGTACGAACAGAACGCACCATACATAAGGGTTCCAGGGATATGCCCACATCAATACCGAAATGGTGATTGAGGTAAGAATCATCAATCCCCCCATGGTTGGCGTACCGCGTTTGCTGAAATGCGATTCAGGACCGTCGCTACGCACAACCTGACCAAAAGACATTTTCTGCAGACGCGCAATCATGCGCGGCCCCATCCACAACGAGATGAACAGAGCGGTCAGCAGGCTGACGATGGCGCGAAACGTCAAATAGGAAAAGACGTTGAAGCCGGAATAATATTTGACCAAATGTTCGGCCAGCCAAACTAACATGTTGCATTCTCCTGTAACGCCCGTACTACCTGCTCCATAGCGGCACTACGTGAACCTTTAATTAAAATGGTAATAACCGCATGTTCTGACAGTAAGCGTGTTAAACGGGCTGTCAGGGCTGCCTTATCTTGAAGATGTTCCCCACAGCCACTCATGTCACTAATGAGGCGGCTGGCATGGCCAATACTGAAGACTTTGTCGATCCCGGCCTCGCGAATAGACTCACCTACCTGCCGATGGCAGTTTTCAGTTGCATCTCCCAGTTCAGCCATGTCGCCCACCGCCATCACGCGATAGCCTGGCATCTCGGCAAGGGTTTGTGCGGCGGCGGTCATTGAACCCACGTTAGCGTTATAGCTGTCATCAAGCAGGGTTTTACCTTCACTTAATGCGACAGGGAACAAACGCCCCGGAACGGCTTGCAGGGTAGCTAAACCTTCACGTACGTTGTCCAGACTGGCACCCACGGATAACGCCAGTGCTGCGGAGGCAAGTGCATTAGCAATGTTGTGACGCCCTGGCAATGGTAAGGAAATATCCATAGAGCCTTGTGGCGAGTGCAGAGTAAATACGGTATTTAGCGGGCTGAGATGAATATCTGTTGCGTAGAAATCAACGCCATCAGCCGCATCCGGCGAGAAACGCCAGACGGTTTTATTGTTCAGATGGCGCTGCCAGTGCGGCCAGTCATTGCTGTCAGCATTGAGAATAGCAACGCCTTGCGCTGGCAAGCCTTCGAAAATTTCGCCTTTGGCCTGTGCAACACCGGCCAGAGAGCCAAAACCTTCGAGGTGGGCAGCGGAAAGGTTATTCACCAGCGCGGTTTCCGGCCTGGTCAGATCGGTGGTGTAGGCGATTTCACCCAGATGGTTGGCGCCCATTTCGATCACAGCAAAGTCATGCTCGGCCGTCAGCCGCAACAGCGTTAACGGCACGCCGATGTCATTATTGAAATTGCCTGCGGTGTACAGCACGTTGCCGCACTCGCGCAAAATCGCGGCAGTCATCTCTTTTACTGAGGTTTTTCCTGACGATCCGGTAAGACCGACAATGCGGGCAGGAACTTGCTGACGGACCCAAGCGCCTAATTGACCTAATGCGATACGGGTATCAGCAACCACTAATTGTGGAACCTCAACAGGTAAGCGCTTACTTACCAGCAATGCTACTGCTCCTAAAGTGATGGCATCAACGGCGAAGTCATGGGCGTCAAATTTTTCACCTTTGAGAGCAACGAACAGGCAACCTGCTTCGACCTTACGGGTATCCGTTACGACGACATCGATCTGCGCATCAGCACCGATTAACTCAGCTTTTAGTTCGCGGGCAAGTGTCTGTAGAGAAACGCGGATCATGCGATCACCCCCAGCAAGCGGGCGGCGGTAACGCGATCTGAGTAGTCAAGACGTTGATTACCAACCAGTTGATAATCCTCATGCCCTTTACCAGCGATCAAAACGACATCGTCTTCAGTCGCCTGCATAATGGCGTTTGTCACGGCTTCGGCACGCCCATGAATTTCCAGCGCACGGCCAGCATCAAGCAGGCCTGAGAGGATATCGGCCACAATGGCACGTGGCTCTTCACTACGCGGGTTGTCATCGGTGACGATGACTCGGTCAGCAAACTGCTCAGCAATCCCCCCCATAAGTGGGCGCTTACCTTTGTCGCGATCACCGCCGCAACCAAAGACGCACCACAACTGCCCTTTGCAATGTAGTCGGGCAGCTACCAGCGCTTTTTCCAACGCATCCGGCGTGTGGGCGTAATCGACGACAACAGTGGGTTTACCTGGCGCGTTGAACACTTCCATACGACCGCAAACGGGTTGTAATTGGGAAGAGGTTGACAGCAATTGCGCCAATGGATAATCCAGTGACAGCAATGTCGCCAGTCCTACCAGCAGATTACTCACGTTGAATGCGCCCATAAGACGGCTTTCAAGTTTACCCTCACCCCAACTGGAGTCGATGATTACGCTGGCACCGTTATCGTGATAATCCACACTACGCGCCACCAGCCAGCGTCCTTTCCAACTTGCCGGGATTTTATCTTCCATGCTGACCGCCACCGCATCTGGCAATGTTGCCAGCCAACGCAGCCCGACTTCGTCATCAGCATTAATGATTTTTTGCCCCACCTGATGCGTGGCGAAGAGCTGCCATTTGGCCGCTTCATAATTTTGCATGTCACCGTGATAATCGAGGTGATCGCGGCTCAGGTTGGTAAACGCCGCGGCGGCGAATGGCAATGCCGCAACGCGATGCTGGACCAACCCATGGGATGAGACTTCCATCGCTGCAAAGGTTGCGCCCTGCTGCGCCAGATCAGCTAACACATGTTGAACCTGCACAGCAGAACCGGTGGTATTTTCAGCAGGGATAACCTGGTCAAGTAAACCATTTCCCACCGTCCCCATCACCGCACCGGTCTCGCCCAATAACTGCGCCCATTGTGCTAATAGCTGAGTGGTGGTGGTTTTCCCATTGGTCCCCGTCACACCCACCAAGCGTAATACTTTGCCTGGCTCAGCGTAGAAACGCCCAGCCAGTGCCGATAGCAACACGTTAAGATTATCGAGATAGATAACCGGTACACCATGCATCTGGCATACCGATCCATGTTCTTTTTCACCCTTAGCTTCGGCCACCACAGCAGCCACACCTTGTGCAATAGCCTGTGGAATAAAACGACGTCCGTCGTTGCTATGGCCTGAAATCGCGACGAAAAGATCTCCGGCAGCCGCAACACGGCTGTCTAAAATCAACTCTCTCAGCGCTACATCCGGGGCATCACTCACCCAGGGCGCCAGTAGGTCGCGCAAATTACGATCTGCCACCTGAAGCCTCTTTTTGATTGTTAACTATTGAATCATTTTCAGCGGCGGTCAGTGCATCAGGTTCAATGTTCATTGTGCGTAGAACGCCGCCCATGATCGCGCCGAAGACTGGCGCTGAAATAGCACCACCGTAATATTTACCGCCCTGGGGATCATTGATGACCACCACGAGCGCAAACCGTGGATTACTGGCTGGGGCAACGCCAGCGGTGTAAGCGATGTAACGATTAACGTATTTACCATCCGGACCAACTTTCTTAGCCGTACCGGTTTTAATCGCAATCCGGTAGCCCTTAATGGCCGCTTTAACCCCACCTCCGCCTGGTAACGCCACACTTTCCATCATATGAAGCACAGTGCGTACCAGCGGTTCAGGGAAGATACGTTCACCAGAAACAGGAGGATCAACCTTGGTGATCGACAATGGGCGATAAATACCCATACTGCCGATCGTTGCATAGACACGTGCTAACTGGAGAGGCGTCACCATTAGCCCGTAACCGAAAGAGAAGGTGGCCCTCTCTATGTCAGACCACCGTTGTTTTTTAGGGTATAAGCCACTGCTTTCTCCAACCAGCCCCAAATTGGTCGGTTTTCCCAATCCGAATCGCGAATAAGTATCTACCAGCTCTGCGGACGGCATCGCTAACGCCATTTTTGATACACCGACGTTACTCGACTTCTGCAAGACACCCGTCACTGAAAGCTCCGGATATCGGGCCACGTCTTTGATTTCGTGACCATTAATGTAGTACGGCAACGTGTTGAGAACGCTGTTCTCTTTCACCACACCGTTTCTAAGCGCAGTCATAACCACCATCGGTTTGACGGTAGAACCCGGCTCGAAAATGTCTGTAATAGCACGGTTGCGCATGGCTTCTTTAGGCGTATCCGGCAAATTATTTGGATTGTAAGAAGGGCTGTTTGCCATAGCCAGCACTTCACCGGTCTGCACATCCACCAGCACGGCAGTCCCTGATTCAGCTTTATTGAACGCCACAGCATTGCTCAATTCGCGATAGACCAGTGCTTGTAAGCGTTCGTCGATACTGAGTGCCAGATTGTGCGCAGCCTGGCTATCTACTGAAGAGATATCTTCGATAACACGTCCAAAACGGTCTTTACGAATGGTACGTTCACCCGGTTTTCCGGTTAGCCAACGATCAAAGCTCTTCTCTACACCTTCGATACCCTGACTATCGATGTTGGTCACACCGATGACATGTGCAGTAACCTGCCCCGCAGGATAATAACGGCGAGATTCCTGGCGCAACGATATGCCGGGAAGTTTCAGCTTATGGATGTATTCACCGATCGATGGATTGACCTGACGCGCCAGATAAACAAAGCGTCCTTTCGGGTTGGCATTAATACGGGCGGAAAGTTGATCGAGAGGAATGTTTAACGCATCGGATAGCGCTTTCCAGCGGGCGTCTACCGTGATCCCCCCGCGATCATGAATCTCTTTCGGATCGGCCCAGATAGCATTTACCGGCACACTCACCGCCAAAGGTCGTCCAGCACGGTCAGTGATCATACCTCTTGATGTTTCAATGGTTTGCACCCGTAGCGAGCGCAGATCACCCTCTTTAACCAGACGTTCCGGATTGATAACTTGCAGATAAGCCACCCGCAGCATCAACCCCACCAGCGCGAGAAGAATACAACCGCACAGCAACGCAAAACGCCAGCTAATAAAGCTGGTTTGATCTTCAGGACGTTTTAACTTCGTTTTGTGCGCTGCTTTCATCTGTTGCTTATCTTCTCCATGAGTATTCTAGGGTTGAACCACGATGTTTTCTTTCGATGGATCAACATGTTGCATCTGCAATTTCTCCGTTGCGATACGTTCTACCCGGCTGTGATCGCCGAGGGCATTCTCTTCAAGGATAAGGTTGCGCCACTCAATATCCAGCGCATCCCTTTCCAGCACTAACTGTTCTCTTTGCGCCGTCAGCAAACGGGTTCGGTGAGAGGTGGTCACTACTAAAATGGCACTCACCAGAACCGCAATCATCAAAATCATTGGGATTTTGCCATTACGTAGAATGTCACTGGTGATGACACCCACTAATCCATGCCTCTCGTTACCCATCACGATGCCGTTCTCTCGGCAAACCGTAAGACTGAGCTACGTGCACGTGGGTTTTCAGAGACTTCGGCATCCGAAGGCTTCATTTTCCCAACGGGCTTAAGTGAACGACCACCCAGTTCAGCAATCTGCGCTTCAGTCATTGGGATCCCTGCCGGCACTTGTGCGCCGCGGCTATGCTGACGAATGAAACGTTTCACGATGCGATCTTCCAGGGAATGGAAGCTGATCACTGAAAGACGTCCATCAGTCGCCAGGATCTCCAGTGCGCCATCCAGCGCGCGTTCGATCTCTTCCAATTCACTGTTGATGTAAATACGGATCGCCTGAAAACTACGTGTCGCCGGGTGCTTATGCTTTTCGCGAAACGGCGATGCATCAGCGATCAGAGCTGCCAGTTCTTTGGTTCGAGTCATCGGTTGCTCGCGATTACGCTCAACGATGGCCCGTGCAATACGTTTGGCAAACCGTTCTTCACCAAAAGTTTTCAGCACCCAGGCAATATCTTCTTCCTCTGCTTTCATTAACCATTCGGCGGCAGAGTAACCTCGCGTGGGGTCCATGCGCATATCCAGTGGCCCGTCGCGCATAAACGAGAAACCACGTTCGGCGTCGTCTAATTGCGGCGAAGAGACACCAAGATCCAGTAATACACCGTCAATCTTGCCTTCAAGGCCACGATCTTTGACGTATTGCGCCAAATCAGAGAAAGGGCCATGAATAATGGAAAAACGAGGATCGTCTATCGCTTCGGCGGCTTTAATGGCTTGAGGGTCGCGATCGATCGCAAGCAAGCGTCCGTCCGGCCCAAGTTGGGACAGAATCAGACGGGAATGACCACCACGGCCAAAAGTTCCATCGATGTAAATTCCATCCTGCTGAATGTTCAGGCCATTCACGGCCTCATCCAGCAATACGGATGTGTGCTTATAATTTTCAACCATGCTTATAGTGACAAGTCCTGTAATCGTGTAGAAAGTGGTTCCTGAGACGACTGTTCAGCGTCAATATCTTCTTTAACTTGTTGATACCATGTCTGTTCATCCCACAGTTCAAACTTGTTGAACTGCCCAACCAGCATCACTTCTTTGGCAAGCCCGGCGTGTTGACGCAATGTGGTTGCGATTAGCAATCGCCCGGCGTTATCCATCTGACATTCACTTGCATGGCCCAAAAGTAGTCGCTGAATACGGCGCTCAATAGGGTTCATACTCGACAGACGGGATAATTTTTGTTCGATAACTTCCCATTCAGGCAAGGTGTACAGGAGGAGGCACGGGTGATGGAGGTCTATGGTACAAACCATTTGACCTTGAGATTCTTCGCTCAGCAAATCCCTATATCGGGTGGGTACTGCAAGTCGCCCTTTGCTGTCGAGGTTAACCATCGTCGCGCCACGAAACATGACCGATCTACCCCTCTATGACCATAATCACCACTTTCCTCCACAAATTCCCACTTGAAAGAGTTTACGGATGGTTTTAAAACCTTGTCAAGCCAGAGCGGAGGCGGTTTGGTAATATTTACCAAGCATCACTAAGATGCTTCTCAATGAGGTAGGAGTTTTTAGCTGCGGAATAGAAAATAACATCATGATTAGTTGAGGAAATTTTGTAGGAAAAATAATGATGATTAAAAAAAAATCAAATTGAACATTATTTAGCTATTTATATTCTTCTGCCATCGATCTTTCATTTCTTAACCTGTTTCTCGTCGAAATGAAATTTTGGCCTCATTTCGATGCTGACTGCTAAAACGACATGACTCACGTTGCCAGGCCGTATGCTGCAAGCCTTTAACCAGGTTTTAATAGGACCAAAAAACGTTAATAAACCACGTCAAAATGACGGCGTGAATTCTACAGCACTTTTAAAACCGGTATTAGCGTATTTTTGAAATTGATTTAGGGGGAGGTTATACCAGAGAAATAAGGCCGAAAATATTTGCTAATAATTCAGAGATTAAGATATCTCCCAAAATACCTTTTAGAACGTCGTAGCTCATCTTTAGACGTCTTATCACAAATTAATTAGGGTTAATGTGAAAGTAAAGGGACGGACTTTACTCTAAGAAAATCCGTCATATTCTTTACTGAATCATCACTTACGGCTTAAACGCCCTCGGCGGAACAGATTACGACGAATGCGGGTAAGGCCAGCTTTCGGTTTCTTCGGCTCATCCAGGCAACCCAACACCAGTTCCAGTACCCTTTCAGCCACTTCACGATGGCGTTGCGCGACGGCCAGTACAGGGCAATCGAGGAAGTCGAGTAGTTCATTGTCACCAAAGGTGGCGATCACCAAATCAACGGGCAGACGGCCATGCTGCTTAAGCGTCACATCCATCACGCCTTGCAAGAGCGGGAATGAGGTAGTAAATAACGCCTGCGGCATCGGATGGGTTTTCAACCACGCTGCAAAAGCGACGCTCGCAGATTCACGATCGTAGGCATTTGCATAGAGATACTGCGGTTCGCGGCTATCCTCAGCCCATGCCTGACGGAATCCCGCCTCACGCAAAAAACTGACGGAAAGCTCGGGCAAAGCGCCAAGATAGAGAACCGATTCAGCCGGGAATGAACGCAGCTCTTGGGCCAGCATCAAAGCATCGTCCTGATCGGCACCCACTACGCTAATAAAATGTTCAGGATCGAGGGCGCGGTCCAGCGCAATGATCGGGAAACTGCCATCCTTCCAGCGCTGATAAAAGGGGTGTTCCGGTGGTAGTGCAGTAGAAATAATGATTGCATCAACCTGACGTTGCAGCAGATGTTCCACGCAGCGCATTTCGTTATCAGGCTGATCTTCTGAGCAGGCAATCAACAATTGATAACCGCGCTGGCGAGCCTGACGTTCAAGGTAATTGGCGATTTTGGTGTAGCTGGTATTTTCAAGATCGGGGATAACCAACCCTATAGAACGGGTTCTACCGGCGCGTAAACCGGCTGCGACAGCATTCGGGTGGTAGTTATGTTCCTTCACGACAGCCATCACTTTTTCAACTGTCTTATCGCTGACACGATACTGCTTCGCTTTGCCGTTTATCACATAACTGGCGGTGGTACGCGAAACGCCCGCTAACCTCGCGATTTCATCCAGTTTCACCCAGAAATCCCCTTTCATTACCCATAACATGACATGCAAGCCGCTCTGAAATTGCCCGTCATTCCGACGAGTAAATGGCTGCCTGCTCTTTTTGGACCATCCTGGCGCGCATAAAGCGTAGCCTGAATGATGAAATGATTAATTAAACTTCCATTATCTAACCGCAGAAGACCCTGTTGAGCAAGGGGTTTGGTGTTTTACCGAATCGTTTCACCTAAAAATGTCTGTCCGCGCAACAAGCGCTCTGCTGTTGCAAAAAAACAAAAGCCCAACCTGAGGCTGGGCTTTTGTCGGTTATACGTCATCTCTCAGGTAAAATCATGGCCATGAGACAAGCGTACTTTTAGCGCATGATTTTGTCGCCACGCGACACACCCACAACACCGGAACGGGCAACCTCAACGATTTCCGCCACATCACGAATCGATGCCAGAAATGCGTCAAGCTTATCGCTGGTACCCGCCAGTTGAACGGTGTAAAGCGTTGCGGTGACATCAACAATTTGCCCGCGGAAAATCTCGGTGGACCTTTTCACTTCTTCGCGGCCATAGCCAGAAGCCTGCACCTTGACCAGCATGATTTCTCTCTCAACATGAGCGCCCTGAACCAGCTCGGTGACGCGAAGCACATCGACCAGCTTGTGCAGTTGCTTTTCGATCTGCTCAATGACCTTGGCATCACCCATGGTTTGAATGGTCATGCGTGACAGGGTTGGGTCATCGGTCGGGGCCACGGTCAGGCTTTCAATGTTATAACCGCGTTGTGAAAAGAGGCCCACTACACGCGACAGCGCGCCTGATTCGTTCTCCAACAGTACTGATAAAATCCGGCGCATGATCAAGTCCTCTCCGTTTTGCTTAACCACATTTCGTCCATCGCACCGCCACGGATGTGCATAGGGTAAACGTGTTCAGTTTCATCCACGCTGATATCCACAAATACCAGACGGTTTTTCTGTGCCAGCGCCAGCGCCAGTTTGCTTTCCAATTCATCCGGGGTACGAATGGCAATACCCACGTGCCCGTAAGCTTCCGCCAGCTTGACGAAATCAGGCAGTGACTGCATGTAAGACTGGGAGTGACGTCCAGAGTAAATCATATCCTGCCACTGTTTCACCATGCCAAGATAACCGTTATTCAGGTTCACCACGATGACCGGCAGATCATACTGTAGTGCGGTAGACAACTCCTGAATGTTCATCTGAATACTTCCGTCACCCGTGATGCAAATGACTGTTTCATCGGGTAAACCAAGTTTTACACCCAGCGCAGCGGGTAAACCAAAGCCCATGGTGCCGAGACCACCGGAATTTATCCAACGGCGTGGCTTATCAAATTGATAATACAGCGCCGCGAACATCTGATGCTGACCGACATCCGAGGTGACATAGGCATCCCCTTTAGTCAGACGGCACAGCGTCTCAATGACTGCCTGAGGCTTAATGGTGCCACTGTTCTTGTCATAGTCGAGACAGTTTTTGGCGCGCCACTGTTCGATGCTCTGCCACCAGTCACGCAGAGCGTCGTACTCCTGCTTCTCTTCACTCTGTGCCAGCAATTCAAGCATCTGCTCAAGGGTTTGCTTGGCATCGCCGACAATCGGAATATCTGCACTGACCGTTTTGGAGATTGAGGTCGGATCGATATCAATGTGCATGATCGTTGCATTCGGGCAGTACTTAGCCAGGTTGTTGGTGGTACGGTCGTCAAAACGCACACCCACGCCGAAAATAAGATCGGCATTGTGCATGGTCATGTTGGCTTCATAAGTACCATGCATGCCTAACATACCCACACTTTGACGATGAGTTCCAGGGAATGCGCCCAATCCCATCAGGGAACTGGTCACCGGCAAATTGAGTTTTTCTGCCAGCTGTAAAAGCTCAGCATGACATTCTGAATTGATCGCGCCGCCACCCACATAGAGCACCGGTCTTTTAGCCGCCAGCAGCGTTTGCAGTGCGCGCTTAATCTGCCCGCGATGCCCCTGAACCGTCGGGTTATACGAGCGCAGGCTAACGTGCTCAGGATAGGCATAAGGCAATTTTATCTGCGGACTGACGACGTCTTTGGGCAGATCAACCACCACCGGACCAGGACGACCTGTGGATGCCAAATAAAACGCTTTTTTCAATACGGTAGGAATATCTTCTGCGCGCTTCACCAGGAAGCTGTGTTTCACCACTGGGCGGGAGATCCCCACCATATCGCATTCCTGGAAGGCGTCGTAGCCGATAAGAGCACTGTGAACCTGGCCTGACAGCACCACTAGCGGAATGGAATCCATATAGGCCGTAGCAATACCCGTGATGGCATTAGTCGCACCGGGACCTGAGGTCACCAGTACTACGCCGACATCGCCTGTGGCGCGGGCATAACCATCCGCCATATGCACAGCACCTTGTTCATGTCTCACCAGCACATGATCAATCCCACCGACTGTATGCAGGGCATCGTAGATATCCAGCACCGCTCCGCCGGGATAACCGAATACGTGTTTAACACCCTGGTCGATCAACGATCGCACGACCATCTCGGCTCCTGACAACATCTCCATGGTTTTGCCTCCAGGCTTTTTGTTTCTAATAGGATAACTTATTTTAATAAGTGAATTGCTCGGGTAAGTAGGCAACTCAAAAGAGTGATGGAAATCATTTCCAGTCATTCCGGGTAAGAGGGCTAAGCCCTGATGTTCTTATCGGATTACGCTAACTTAACCCAATACCTTAACGCCTGAATTTAGGTCAGGCAAACGACAAAATGCCGGAGTCGTTACAGGGTTAATGCGTCGCGCTGCTCTGCCCTGCTCTCTCCAGACAAAACACTGCTCAACTGAGACAACTACTCAGGATTATCAGGAAGGAGGGATAAATTACAGCATTAAATTATGGCTGACTTGCGCTGTTAACTGACGGCAATTTTAACGATGGCAACGTAATAAAAACCTTCAAAGCGACAAAATCCCGTCACGACAGGCAATGCTGATTCAGTCAGTGACCTTAGTCACAATAGAAATTGTCGACCTCTTTTTTGTATCGTTGAAGGATAATTTTGCGCCGCAGCTTCAATGTCGGCGTCAACTCTCCGGCTTCCATGGTAAAAGGCGATGTCAGCAACGCAAATTTCTTCACCTGCTCATAACTGGCCAATTCATGCTGAATTTCGCGGACACGGTAGGTAAATAGCGACAGAATCTGCTCATTCTTCAGCAGGCTTTCTCGGTTGAGATAATCAATGCTGTGTGCTTGCGCATAATCAATCAGCGCATTAAAGTCCGGCACAATAAGCGCGGAGCACAAAGTGCTTGGCATCTGCGATAACCGCCACCTGTTCGATATAACGGTCCTGAACCAGCGTGCCTTCGATACGCTGAGGTGCAATATATTTACCGCCCGAGGTTTTCATCAGATCCTTTAAACGCTCGGTGACAAATAGATTACCTTGCTCATCCCGCTTTCCAGCATCCCCCGTTTTGAACCAGCCATCCGCCGTAAAACTGGCAGCGGTTTCTTTTGGCTTATTAAAATAACCGCGAAAAAGCGTCGGCCCGCGCACCTGAATTTCATTTTCGTCGCCAATACGCACCTTAATCAGGGGTAAAGACGTCCCGACGGAGCCAAACAGAAAATCCTTTTCCTCCCAGCAAGTGACCGTGGCACAGGTTTCTGTTAACCCATAACCATATTTGATTTTAAGTCCGATAGATTCAAAGAACAGAATGATGTTGTCGTCCAGGCTGGCACCTGCCGCTGGCAAAAAGCGCAGATTGCCGCCCAACAGATCGCGCAGCTTGCTGAGCACCAGTTTATCAGCCAGCGCGTACTGGCGAGTTTGCCACCAGGTCGCAACAGCACCGTGCCTTTCAGACAAAAATTTTCTGCGCCCGCAAGCCAAAGCCCAGTGAAACAGCTTCTTTTTTATATATCCGGCTTGCGCGACTTTTTGATTGATCGCGCTGAAGACCTTTTCATAAAAACGCGGCACCGCACACATGACCGTCGGTTTGACAGCCTGTAGCGCATCACGAACCCGGTCGGTTTCCCGCAGGTAGACGTTCTGCGCACCAAAATGCATGACGACGAAGCTCCATGCCCGCTCAAAGACATGTGCCAACGGCAAGAAACACAAAGAAACGTCATTTTCTGACAACGCCAGTCGCTGTTCATGTTGCTGGAGCTGCGTGCCAATACTGCGATAATCAAGCATCACTCCCTTCGGCTCACCGGTGGTGCCCGAGGTATAAATCAGGGTAAACAAATCCTCGAGATGACAACTTGCGATCCTCGCCTGTAAGGTCTCGTCCAGAGCAGGTTCGATTAGGGTCTGCGCATGCACATGGCGAGCTATCGTGACCCCGCGGAGATCAACATCGTCATCGAGAACCAAAATATTCTGTAACTGTGGGCACAGTTCACGCAATTGCACCGCCGTGTCAAATTGCGCCTGGCCGAGGATAAACAACGTGCGGATGTCTCCATCATTTATGACATAGGCAAATTGTGCGACAGTACTCGTGGAATAAATCGGCACCGTGATGGCACGAAGTTGCAAAATGGCCATATCTGCCAGTGTCCATGCCATGGCATTACCACCACAGATAGCGACACGCTCTTGAATACCCACACCTAACTGCAATAAAAGGCGTGAAAAGTGATCGACTTCTTTACCGACTTCGCGCCAGGTCAGCGCAGTTTCCCGATCTGCTGACCATTCGCGAAAAGCGATGTTGTCAGGTCGGGTGGAAAGCTGCTGCCGAAAACGGGTAACAAGATGATAGTCATTCAACGTCGTGGTCATAATCTGTGAGCCTGAGGAGTAAAGGAGGAACAGCCAGTGGCAATAAACCCAAAGATTTATTTGCAGTTGCTCACCAATATTAACAATTCGCGTAGTCTACCGGGACTGCTACGGCAGGCAAACCAAATTATGGTTCAGGAAGATCAGGAAAACGAGAAAAGAAAAAATGAAGCAGAAGTTCAATTCGCAGGCATGGCGACAGCATGAGAAAAGCAAAAAAACAAAATATCTCTGACAGGAGAAAAAACCACATAAAGAATTAAACCTGGCTATAATCACCAAAAAGGGATTGCTGGCGCTTAATCACCAGACCAACTCTACCTGTCATCCAGGCAAAGAATAATGCGCTAAGGCGTTCCGTGTAAAACCTCAAATTTCAGCAAAAAAATCCGAAAACCTAGTCCTCTGCTGGATATCTCTCTTGTCCATAATTACTTTATAGGGTGTTTCGATTACTTCGTTAATGATTACATATCCAGAATATTCCACCAAATGAGAAATATTCTCACACTCTATTGTTCTCACTTGTTTGTCGTGAGAGTGGTTGACACGAACCACGCATTCACGTATCAATTTAGGCCACGGTTTAATTAATTCCGACAATCATTATTCAAGAGAAGCTGAAACCCATGTTCATGATCACTCTTCTATCAGGCCTACTACTCAACGCAGAAAATTCGCGCGGTAAGCCAGTGGCAGAAAATCAGAACTGATTCCTCTTCCAAAGACACTAAACCCGCGCCGATGCGCGGGTTTTTTTTTACCTCCACGGCGTGAAAGTAAAGCAGACAAGGAATCTACCCATGAGCCAACAAGTCATTATTTTCGATACTACGCTGCGTGACGGTGAGCAGGCATTGCAAGCCAGCCTGAGCGTTAAAGAGAAGCTGCAAATTGCCATCGCGCTGGAAAGAATGGGCGTCGACGTCATGGAAGTTGGCTTCCCCGTCTCTTCTCCTGGTGATTTTGAATCTGTGCAGACCATTGCGCGTCAGATTAAAAGCAGCCGTGTTTGCGGTTTGGCCCGCTGTGTTGATGGCGATATCGACGCCGCAGCGGAGGCATTACGCGTTGCCGAAGCCTTCCGTATTCACGTCTTTTTGGCGACATCTACGCTGCATATCGAATCCAAATTAAAGCGCTCTTTCGATCAAGTCCTGGATATGGCAGTTCACTCGGTGAAACGAGCCCGTAACTATACGGATGACGTCGAATTTTCCTGTGAAGATGCCGGCCGTACGCCACTGGATAACCTGTGTCGCGTGGTAGAAGCCGCGATCAAAGCGGGTGCAACCACCATTAATATTCCTGACACCGTCGGCTACACTACACCCACTCAGTTCGGCGGCATCATCACTAACTTGTATGAACGCGTACCGAACATTGATAAAGCGATTATTTCTGTTCACTGCCACGATGATTTAGGCATGGCGGTCGGTAACTCCATCGCTGCGGTTCAGGCCGGTGCCCGTCAAGTTGAAGGTACGCTGAACGGGATTGGTGAACGTGCCGGAAACACGGCGCTGGAAGAAGTGATTATGGCCATCCGTACCCGTTCCGAATACATGAACGTGCACACCAACATCAATCACAAAGAGATCTATCGCACCAGCCAGATTGTTAGCCAAATCACCAACATGCCAATTCCGGGCAATAAAGCCATTGTCGGCTCCAACGCTTTTGCTCACTCCTCCGGTATTCACCAGGACGGCGTGCTGAAAAATCGCGAAAACTACGAAATCATGACCCCGGAATCTATCGGCCTGAATCAGGTTCAGCTTAACCTGACATCTCGCTCCGGCCGTGCAGCAGTGAAGCACCGCATGGGAGAAATGGGCTACAAAGAATCCGACTATAATATGGATCATCTGTATGCAGCGTTTCTGAAACTGGCCGACAAGAAAGGTCAGGTCTTTGACTACGATTTGGAAGCGCTGGTATTCATCAATAAGCAGCAAGAAGAGCCAGAGTTTTACCGTCTGGACAATTTCAGCGTGCAATCCGGCTCCAACATGACAGCAACGGCCTCAGTCAATCTGGCCAGCGGCGATGAGTTCAAAACAGAAGCCGCGACCGGTAATGGTCCTGTCGATGCCGTTTATCAGGCGATTAACCGCATCACTGGCTACCAGATTGAACTGATCAAATATCAGCTGACCGCCAAAGGTCATGGCCGTGATGCACTGGGCCAGGTTGATATTGTTGTCTCCTTTAATGGCCGTCGTTTCCACGGTGTCGGTCTGGCGACGGACATTGTTGAATCCTCCGCCAAAGCGATGATCCACGTATTGAACAGCATCTGGCGCAGCAAGCAGGTAGAAATCGAAAAACAGCGTCTGCAAACCGAAAAACAAAACAATCAGGAAACGGTGTGAACATGAGCAAGACCCATCATATTGCCGTCTTACCCGGCGACGGCATCGGCCCGGAAGTCATGCAGCAGGCTTATAAAGTACTGGACGCGGTCCGTCAGCGTTTTGGCCTGAAAATCTCAACCAGCGAATACGATGTCGGCGGTGCCGCCATCGACAAACACGGCAGCCCATTGCCACCGGCTACCGTTGCCGGTTGTGAACAAGCTGACGCGATTTTGTTCGGTTCCGTCGGTGGTCCGAAGTGGGAACATTTACCGCCAAACGATCAGCCAGAGCGCGGCGCGTTACTGCCGCTGCGTAAGCACTTCAAACTGTTCAGTAACTTACGTCCCGCCCGTCTGTATAAGGGCCTGGAAGAATTCTGTCCGCTGCGTGCCGACATCGCCGCCAAGGGCTTCGATATTCTGTGCGTCCGTGAACTGACCGGCGGCATCTACTTTGGCCAGCCGAAAGGCCGTGAAGGTCAGGGCATGCATGAGAAAGCCTTCGACACCGAAGTATATTACCGCTTTGAGATCGAGCGCATCGCACGCATTGCCTTTGAATCTGCGCGAAAACGCCGCAGCAAAGTGACCTCCATCGACAAAGCCAACGTATTGCAGACATCCATTATGTGGCGCGAAGTGGTTAACGAAATCGCGAAAGATTATTCGGACGTCAGCCTGAATCACATGTATATCGACAACGCGACCATGCAGCTGATTAAAGACCCGTCTCAGTTTGACGTGTTGCTGTGCTCTAACCTGTTCGGCGATATTTTGTCGGACGAATGCGCGATGATCACCGGCTCCATGGGTATGTTGCCATCGGCCAGCATGAACGAACAGGCGTTTGGTCTGTTTGAGCCTGCAGGCGGCTCAGCGCCGGATATTGCCGGCAAAAACATTGCTAATCCGATTGCACAAATCCTCTCAGCGGCCCTTTTGTTACGTTACAGCCTGGGTGCTGACGAAGCCGCAGACGCCATCGAACAGGCGGTAAATAAAGCATTAGAAGCCGGCCATCGTACGGGCGATCTGGCGAACAGTCATAACGCAATTGGCACCAGCGAAATGGGCGACATTATTGCCCGCTTCGTGGCCGAGGGGGCATAACATCATGGCGAAGACCTTATATCAGAAATTATTTGATGCACACCTGGTGTATGAAGCGCAAAACGAAACGCCGCTGTTGTACATCGACCGCCATTTGGTCCATGAAGTCACCTCTCCGCAGGCTTTCGACGGCTTGCGTGCCATGGGTCGTCCGGTACGTCAGCCGGGTAAAACCTTCGCGACCATGGACCACAACGTCTCCACCCAAACCAAAGACATCAATGCCAGCGGCGAAATGGCCCGTATTCAGATGCAGGAACTGATCAAGAACTGTGCGGAATTTGGCGTGCAGCTGTATGACCTGAATCACCCTTTCCAGGGCATCGTTCACGTGATTGGCCCAGAGCAAGGCATGACGTTACCGGGAATGACCATTGTCTGCGGCGATTCCCATACTGCGACTCACGGCGCATTCGGCTCGCTGGCATTTGGTATCGGCACGTCAGAAGTGGAACACGTTCTGGCGACGCAAACCCTGAAACAGGGCCGCGCCAAAACCATGAAAATCGAAGTGACCGGCGATGCCCCAGCAGGTATCACCGCCAAAGATATCGTGCTGGCGATTATCGGTAAAACCGGCAGCGCTGGTGGTACCGGTCACGTCGTCGAGTTCTGCGGTAAAGCCATTGAAGCGCTGAGCATGGAAGGTCGTATGACCCTGTGCAACATGGCGATCGAAATGGGGGCTAAAGCGGGACTGGTTGCGCCTGACGAAACGACCTTTGCTTATCTGAAAGGACGCCAGTTCGCGCCGAAAGACCAAGACTGGGACGCCGCAGTCGCGTACTGGAAAACCCTGCAAACAGATGCGGATGCCAAATTCGACAGCGTCGTAACACTGGATGCAGCGGATATCGCACCACAGGTTACGTGGGGAACTAACCCGGGTCAGGTGATGGGCGTCAATCAGACCATCCCAAATCCGGCCTCCTTTGCCGATCCAGTCGAACGTGCTTCCGCTGAAAAAGCGCTGGCATACATGGATCTGCAACCGGGCATTAAACTGACTGATGTGGCGATTGATAAAGTGTTCATCGGTTCCTGCACCAACTCACGTATCGAAGATTTACGCGCTGCCGCAGCCGTTGCCAAAGGTCGTAAAGTCGCGACCGGCGTACAGGCGATTGTGGTACCCGGCTCTGGCCCGGTAAAAGCGCAGGCGGAAGAAGAAGGTCTGGATAAGATCTTCATCGAAGCCGGTTTCGAATGGCGTCTGCCGGGCTGCTCCATGTGTCTGGCGATGAACAACGACCGTCTGGAACCCGGCGAACGTTGTGCTTCCACCAGCAACCGTAACTTCGAAGGCCGTCAGGGCCGTGGCGGACGCACACATCTGGTCAGCCCGGCAATGGCAGCCGCAGCAGCGGTGACCGGCCGTTTCGCTGATATCCGTGAACTGAACTGAGGACAACACCATGGCTAAATTTACTCAACACATTGGTCTGGTGGTTCCGCTGGATGCCGCTAACGTCGATACCGATGCCATCATTCCGAAACAGTTTTTGCAGAAAGTCACCCGCACCGGTTTCGGCCAGCACCTGTTCAACGACTGGCGTTTTCTGGACGACGCCGGTCAGGTGCCTAACCCGGATTTCGTGCTGAATAAACCGCGCTACAAAGGCGCGAGCATTTTACTGGCGCGCGAAAACTTTGGCTGTGGCTCTTCCCGTGAACATGCGCCTTGGGCGCTGACCGACTACGGTTTTCATGCAGTGATCGCACCAAGCTTTGCCGATATCTTCTACGGTAATTCGTTCAACAACCAACTGCTGCCCATCACACTGAGCGATGCAGAAATTGATGAATTGTTTGCGCTGGTGAAAGAGAACGAAGGCATCACCTTTGAAGTGGATCTGGAAGCGCAGACTGTCAAAGCCGGTGATAAAAGCTATCCGTTTGTGATCGACAGCTTCCGTCGGCACTGCATGATTAACGGTCTGGACAGCATCGGTCTGACGCTCCAGCACGAAGAAAACATCTCTGCCTACGAGAAGAATCAACCTGCGTTTATGAACTGATTGCAGCTCCGTCAGCATAAAAAACCCGCGACAATCGCGGGTTTTTCTTTTTCTTTTATCGAAGGCTTCAAACGTCTTTGACTTTATACATCAGGCCTAAGGCGATAACCGCCAGCGCCGTCGCCGCCCAGTACACCGGATAATGCCCGAAGTTTTCGACGATAAAGCCCTGTAACAAACCTGCACAGATCACACCGGTGGAAATGCTGTTGGTGAACAACGTGGTCGCGGAACCTGCACGCCCCGGCATCAGATCCTGAAAATAGAGCATCCCGATACCGGCCACGATGCCGATAAAAATCGCGTTAAACAGTTGCAGGATCATCAGCGCGGCTTTGAACTGAAACACCACAAGGCCGGCGTAGAAAACCACCCCGCTCGCCACTGCGTACAGCATCAGCTTGCGCTTGCCGGTACGTTTGACCAGATAACCCGCCAGTAACATTGCAGGAATCTCCAGCCCCGCTGCCGTGCCCATTAGTAACCCCGCCAGCCCTTCTGGCAAGCCTAAGTCACTGGTGATATACAGAGGCATATCAATCACATACATGATATTACAGGTCCACATCAGCAGTGACGAGACAAACAGCAGACGTACATCTTTGTTGCGCCATGCGCTGACCGGCACCACCTTTTCATCGACTGGCTGCTCGACGCGCGGTACCGACGGCAGAAAGAAAAAGATCATCAGTATGCTGCCAACAAATACCGCCGCTGCGCTTAGGTACATCGGGGTAAAACCATAATTCAGCGCCAGCATGAAAGAGAGCGGCGGACCTAGCACCCACGCCAGTGAAAGCATCGCACGCATCATCGAACTGAACATCACCACTTCGCTGGACGAGCGATCCGCATGTTCACGGGCCAGCGCAAAAAGCTGTGGCATCGACGCGTTGCCTATCGCCGCCAGCAGCACACCGACAGTGATCAGCACCAGATAGTCGCGGCTGAAGGCAAACACCAGACTATTACCGAGCGCCATCAGGCAGCAAAACATCAGCAGCTTGCGGCGGTCGCCTTTATTGTCGGAACGGTTAGCCAGCAGAAAGCTGATGGCTATCCCCGCGGTGGCATTAACCGTATAAAACAATCCAACCCACATCGGCCGGACTTTCACTTCATTCGTCAAGAACAAGCTCAGCGTTGGCGCCTGCAGCGCGCCTGCAATGCCGCACAACAAGGAGACCACCAGAAAGGTGACATAAATGGCATTAATACGAGGTTTTGACATGACGTCTTCCCTGAGAAATAAATGTCTTACAACGAAATATAGAGTGTATACCCAAAACAGTTCGAGCTGCAGGACAAAGGTTTTAGCCTTTGAACAGCGCTCGCGCTGGCCCCGAAGGGGCGAGGCTTTGCCGAGCAACGCGGAAATTGCACGAATCCCGATGAGCTGACATGAGTCAGTGATTCGGGTGAGTAAGCGCAGCCAACGCATCTGCGGCTCGAAATGTGAAGGGTATATGGATATAAAAAAACCAGTGAGTCTCCCCACTGGCTGGTGAAAGTTCACCATTACTCAGAAAATCGAATTCGGTTGAGCAGGTTGCGCCGCAATCAGATCCTGCGACGATATTGTTCGTCATCCAGCGATTCCATATCCCACTGCGTGAGCCGCGACAAAATATCCATACGGTATTCCACCGGAACCCATGACAGCCAGTCAGCATGATTCCTGGCCCCATTATTTTTAATGGCTTCGCTATTTATTGCAGAGAAATAGCTTCGATAAAAACGGGCGTTCAGAATGCGTTTCATGATGACCTCCGGGTGTTCGCAACAAGCTTTCGTTGATAAACAGTATTGGAGTAATATGGGGAAAGATAAATTGATGAAGATCGACCATGGAGTTCCTCTTTTATGGCCTCATCGCGTTTGCAGCAGCAGTTCATCCGCTTGTGGCAATCCTGCCACGGCGAAGAAACCGACACGACATTGCAGGCACTGTCGGAAGTACTGAGCTGTTCGCGTCGGCATATGCGTTCCTTGCTCAGCACGATGCAAGAACGGGGCTGGCTGACGTGGCATGCTGAAGTGGGGCGCGGTAAACGCTCCCGGCTGACGTTTCTGTATACCGGGCTGGCGCTCCAGCAGCTGCGGGCCGAAGAGCTTCTTGAACAGGATAAAGTCGAACAGCTGGTGCAACTGGTGGGCGATAAAACCCAGGTACGTCAGATGCTGTTGTCACATCTTGGCCGCAGCTTCCGCCAGGGCAAACATATTCTGCGCGTATTGTATTACCGTCCACTGTTTAACCTGCTGCCCGGCACCATGTTGCGTCGTTCAGAAACCCATATCGCCCGGCAAATCTTTAGCGGGCTGACGCGAATAAATGAGGAAAAAGGGGAAGTAGAAGCCGATTTAGCTCATCACTGGCAAGCGATCACGCCACTGCACTGGCGGTTTTATTTGCGTCCGGCGATCCATTTCCATCATGGGCGCGAACTGGAGATGATGGATATCATCACTACGTTTACCCGCCTGCAACAGACCCACCGGTTGTTCAGCAATCTCGCATCGTTTTCCTCGCCTACCCCCAACGTGATCGACATCCATCTGAATACGCCCGACCGCTGGCTGCCGTGGCTGTTCGGCAATGTCCACGCCACGATCCTGCCGCAAGAATGGCAATCTCTGCCCGACTTCGCCCGGCACCCGGTCGGTACCGGCCCTTACGCCGTGGTGCACAATCAGAAAACGCAGTTGCGTATCCGCGCGTTTGACGACTATTTCGGCTTTCGCGCGCTGATCGATGAAGTGAATATCTGGGTGCTGCCGGAGCTGACCGAAGAGCTGGTCCATTCCGGCGTGCAGCTGCAGGCGGATGAATCCGGTAAAAGCGAGCTGGAAAGCCGTCTGGAGGAAGGGTGCTATTTCCTGTTGTTCGATCAGCGTTCAGCAGTCGGCCAGCACGATGCAACCCGCGAGTGGCTGTGTGAATTGCTCAACCCGATCGCCTTACTTAACGGCGCCGAGCCGATATATCAGCGCTACTGGTCTCCGGCGTACGGCCTACTACCACGATGGCATCATAAAGATCCGCAGGCGCACCCGGTGAAACCGCAGGATTTGACACAGATTACCTTGACGTTTTACGGCGAGCATTCCGAGCATCATGCGATCTGCAACGCGCTGCGCCCGCTGCTGGCGGAGGAAGGCATCGAACTCATTATTCAGATTGTGGATTACGGCGTCTGGCAACGCGGCGAGGCAAACAGCGATCTGTGGCTCGGCAGCGCCAACTTCACTCTGCCGCTGGAGTTTTCCTTGTTTGCTACTTTCCTGGAGCTGCCATTAGCCGCGCACTGTTTCAGTCACGATATGGCTGAAGACGCAGCATTGTGGCACGCCGGTAAATTCTCAATGGCCGAGTGGAGCCAGAGGCAGGTCACCAGCCATCACATTCACCCACTGTTCCACCACTGGTTAGTATTACAGGGACAACGCAGCATGCGCGGTGTACGCATGAACACCCTCGGCTGGTTCGACTTCAAATCCGCCTGGTTTGCGCCCCCCGACAACTAATCGGACTATCGCATCGCGCCGTTAATCTCTAGAATGACATCCGTTCTCAACGGGGTGCCTGAAGTTGATTCTTTTCCATGAAGAATGAGCTCGATCTTTAAACGCCGCAAGCAGGTGTTCAACGGGTGAAGTCCAGCGCACAGCCAGCGCAGCGTACATCAGTACGTGAGCATGGCGAGCACTGCACGACGCCCGATCAATACCTGCGCAGCAAGTTTAAAAAGGCTGAGAGTAAACCCGTCGAACCTGGTCCGGTTAATCCCGGCGGAGGGATTTGAGACTGTGCGATGCTCACTCAAAATCCTTTGCCCCTTTATTTTTTGGAGTGCAAAGTTGAAAAAATTACTGCCCTGCCTGCTGTTACTTTCTGCACCGATCTTCGCGGCCACGGCCAATGCGGCCAAACCTATCCTAACGGTCTACACCTACGACTCCTTCTCTGCCGACTGGGGACCGGGTCCGGCCATCAAAAAAGCCTTTGAAGCACAATGCGGCTGCGAATTGAAATACGTTGCGCTGGAAGATGGCGTGTCTTTGCTGAACCGTCTGCGGATGGAAGGCAAAAACAGCAAAGCAGACGTGGTACTCGGGCTGGATAACAACCTGTTGCAAGCTGCAGAGCAAACCGGGCTTTTTGCCAAAGCACCGAAAATCGAGGCTAAACTGACGGTCCCGGGTGGCTGGAATGACAGCACATTCGTGCCTTACGACTATGGCTATTTCGCGTTCGTCTATGACAAAAACAAAATGAAGAATCCACCCAAAAGCCTCGATGAACTGATCAACAGCGATCAGAACTGGAAAGTGATCTATGAAGATCCGCGCACCAGCACACCGGGTCTGGGCCTGATGCTGTGGATGCAAAAAGTCTATGGTGATAAAGCGCCGCAGGAATGGCAGAAACTGGCGAAGAAAACCGTCACTGTCACCAAAGGCTGGAGCGAGGCCTACGGCTTATTCCTCAAAGGCGAAAGCGATCTGGTGCTGAGCTATACCACATCTCCGGCGTACCATATCGTCGAGGAGAAGAAAGACAACTATGCCGCGGCCAACTTCACCGAGGGTCATTACATGCAGGTGGAAGTTGCGGGTCAGTTGGCGAACAGCAAACAGCCGAAGCTGGCTGAACAGTTTATGAGGTTCGTCACCACCGACGCTTTCCAGAAAGTGATCCCAACCGGCAACTGGATGTATCCGGTGATCGCCACGCCACTGCCTGATGCCTTTAATCAGCTCACGGTGCCGGCGAAATCGCTGCAATACAGTGCGCAAGAGGTTGCGACTCACCGTTCAGAATGGATCCAGGCATGGCAGAACGCCGTCAGCCGTTGATCCCTCGCTGGCTGTGGCCGGGCGCGGTGGCCTCGCTGGCGATGCTGCTGGTTGCCGCGCTGGCCTTAGGTTCTCTGTGGCGTCACGCGCCGCAGATGAGCGGCGCATCGTTGTGGCAGGATCCCTATCTCTGGCATGTGATCCGCTTTACCTTCTGGCAAGCTCTGCTTTCGGCGCTCTGTTCGGTGCTACCCGCGATTTTACTGGCGCGGGCGCTGTTCCGCCGCCGCTTCCCCGGCCGTCAGCTGTTGTTGCGCTTATGCGCCATGACGCTGGTGCTGCCGGTGTTAGTTGCCGTGTTTGGCATTCTCAGCGTGTACGGAAGACAAGGCTGGCTGGCTCAGCTATGCGGTTGGTTTGGCATGGATTACGCTTTCTCGCCTTATGGTCTGAAAGGCATTTTGCTGGCACACATCTTCTTCAATCTGCCGCTGGCGACGCGCCTTCTCTTACAGGCGCTGGAGAATATCGCCGTCGAACAGCGTCAACTTGCCGCGCAGCTGGGTATGAATGCCTGGCAGCAATTCCGCTTTGTCGAATGGCCCGCCCTGCGCCGCCAGATTTTCCCCGCCGCGGCGCTGATTTTCATGCTGTGTTTCGCCAGCTTCGCCACCGTACTGTCTCTTGGCGGCGGCCCGCAGGCGACCACTATCGAACTGGCGATCTATCAGGCGCTCAGTTATGACTACGATTTAGGCCGCGCCGCCACACTGGCGCTGATCCAACTGTTCTGCTGTCTGGCGCTGGTGCTACTAAGTCAGAAACTCAGCCAGGCGCTGCCGGTCGGGCAAACGCATTCCCAACGCTGGCGCAATCCCGATGATTCCCTGCCGCGCCGCCTCGTCGATGCTGTGCTGATAGGCCTCGCCCTGCTGCTGATCTTGCCGCCGCTGCTGGCAGTGATTTTTGATGGTGTAAACCGTGCCGCCATCAGCGTGCTGCAACAGTCCGCGCTCTGGCTGGCGTTGTGGACGTCTATACGCATTGCGCTGGGTAGCGGATTATTATGCGTATTGCTGACGATGATGCTGTTGTGGAGTAGCCGCGAACTCCGCTTACGCCAGCGACATGGCTGGGCGCAAGTCATGGATCTCAGCGGGATGTTGATTCTGGCGATGCCGGGGATCGTGCTGGCGACCGGTTTCTTCCTGCTGCTCAGCGATACGACGGGACTACCGCAGTCGCCATGGCCGCTGGTGATCCTCACTAACGCGCTGATGGCCGTGCCTTACGCATTAAAAGTGCTGGATAACCCGATGCGCGACGTGGCCGAACGCTACAATCCGCTGTGTCTTTCGCTGGATATGCACGGCTGGCAGCGACTGCGCTGGGTGGAACTCAACGCGCTGAAACGCCCGATCACGCAGGCGCTGGCATTTGCCTGCGTGCTGTCGCTGGGGGATTTCGGCGTGATCGCGTTATTCGGCAATGAGAATTTCCGCACGCTGCCGTTTTATCTGTATCAGCAGATCGGTTCCTACCGCAGTCAGGACGGCGCGGTGACGGCGCTGTTGCTGCTGCTGCTGTGCTTCCTGTTATTCACCCTGATCGAGAAACTGCCGGGCCGCCATGCTGACGCTGAATAAACTGACCTATCTGTACGAGCATCTGCCGATGCGCTTTGATTTACACATCGATGCGGGCGAGCGCGTGGCGATCCTTGGCCCGAGCGGCGCGGGGAAAAGCACCTTGCTCAGCCTGGTCGCGGGTTTTCTCGCACCGGTAAGCGGGCAGATCCGGCTAAATGATCACGATCACAGCGCGACGCCGCCGGCGAAGCGTCCGGTGTCGATGCTGTTTCAGGAGAACAATCTGTTCTCGCATCTGACTGTGCGTCAGAACATGGGATTGGGGTTACATCCGGGCCTGAAACTCAGCGTGCAGCAAAAGCAGGATTTGGAAGAGATCGCCCTACAGGTCGGGCTGAGTGATTGTCTGGACCGCCTGCCGTCGCAGCTTTCCGGCGGGCAACGTCAGCGGGTCGCACTGGCGCGCTGTCTGTTACGCAGCCAGCCGATTTTGCTGCTCGATGAGCCTTTCTCCGCACTCGATCCGGCGTTGCGCAGTGAAATGCTGAGCTTGCTGGATAAGGTCTGCGGGCAGCGCAACCTAACGCTGCTGATGGTATCGCACAATCTGGATGATGCGGCGCGGATTGCTCCGCGCACGCTGCTGGTGGTCGATGGCAGAATTTTTTATGACGGCCCGACGCAGGCGCTGGTGGACGGCACCGCGCCGGAAGCCAAGGTATTAGGGATCCGCCCCGTCAGCGGGTGAGCACGTTCCACAGCAGATGCCCGTAAATCGGCATCATCGGCTGCTTACTGAGCACCATGATGCTCACCACGGTCGCCACCACGCTCAGCATGCACATGACCCACAGTCGCGGCAGCGGCAACCATTGGGTCATCATGTCCGGTGAACCTTTACCGGCACGGAACCCGCGCCAGAGCAACCATGCACTGAGCCACACCAGCACCACACTGATAAGTAGCATCCATTTGAAAACGGCGCTGTTGTGACTGGCAGGAATGTCGATAGCGACACCCGCCAAAATGCCTGGCAGAAAATACACTGGCGGCCAGGTGATGCAGCCAACAATATTTGGTGGCGCAAATTTATAGGGCGGCAAATTCAGCATACCGGCGACCAATGGAACCAGCGGTCGCGTCGGGCCAATAAAACGCCCTAAAATCACCGTGGCAAAACTGTGGCGATCGAGGGCATAACCGGTTCTATCCAACAGTGACTGATGCCGTTTGAGAAATCGCCAACGGTGCAGGGGTTCTTTAAATCCGCGTCCGATAAAATAGGACACCCAATCACCGACGAAGCAACCGAGTCCGGCCGCCAGCCAAGCCTCGTATAACCCCACCTGACCACTGCCAATCAGCGTCCCGAGCGTCGCCATCATCACGGTGCCCGGCAAAATCAGTCCAACCAGCGCCAGCGATTCAAAGAAAGCCACCACAGCGACAATAATCAGAGCAAAGCCCACCGACTGAGCGACCAGATGTTGTAGATAGGCTTCCATAGATTTCCAGTATTTCGTGACGCAAATTGCGTAGATAAATAAGACAAGTGTGAGCTTTCTGCATTTTCATTGTAGTAAAAGCATTAAGCGGCTGAATTGTCAGTGCATGCACTTTCGCAGTCAACTGCGTAATTGTATGCGTATTTGGCTAATACCATAGCAATGGACAAGGACTGTATAAATAACCATACTCTGTCTTTGATTTTCTCTTCTTTCTCTCTGTCGTTTCGAGGCGCTTATTAACTCCGCAACCGCACGTTCCTCTTTTGCCCCCACTGACACTTCACCGCGTCAGGGTTTTGTGCTGACCCGCCACTGGCGCGACACACAGCAGGGTACCGAGGTGGAAGTGTGGTTGGCAACTGACCAGGGCGCGCAGAAAGTTCGCCTGCCTTTGCAAGAATCCGTGGCGTTTATTCCAGCGGAACAGCGCGCTCAGGTGGTGCGCATTCTGGCCGATGAAAAAAATATCAGCCTGCGCGAATTGCCGATGCAGGATTTCCATTCACGGCCGGTACTTGGCTTGTACTGTCAGCAGCATCGCCAACTGATGCGCATCGAAAAGCTGCTGAAAGAGGGCGGCGTTCAGGTGTATGAAGCGGATATCCGCCCGCCGGAACGTTTTCTGATGGAGCGTTATATCACGGCACCGGTCTGGTTCAGCGGTAAACCGGGACCGGGCAATGTGCTGCTCGAAACCAAAATGAAACCCGCTGAAGGTTATCGTCCGCCGTTGAAACTCTGTTCGCTGGACATTGAAACCAGCGGCAGCGGCGAACTGTATTGTATTGGCCTTGAGGGCTGCGGCCAGCGCCATGTTTACATGCTTGGGCCACCCAATGGTGACCCTGATACACCTCGCGACTTTATTCTCGAATATGTCGACAGTCGTCCAATACTGATTCAAAAATTGAACCAGTGGATCGCCGACTTCGATCCCGACGCTATCATTGGCTGGAACGTGGTGCAGTTTGATTTGCGGGTGCTACAAAAACATGCTGAGCGCTACAACATCCCTTTACGTTTCGGACGCGGCGGCGGAGAACTCGAGTGGCGCGAACACGGATTTAAACAAGGTCATTTTTTTGCCGCCGCCGCCGGACGCTTGATCATTGACGGCATTGAAGCCCTCAAATCCGCCTTTTGGAACTTTCCCTCATTTAGTCTGGAAACCGTCTCGCAAACGTTGCTAGGCGAAGGGAAAGCCAGCGACAGTCCTTATCAGCGGCTGGAGGAGATCGAGCAACGTTTTCACGAAAACAAACCCGCGCTGGCGCATTACAACCTGAAAGACTGCGAGCTGGTGACGCGCATCTTTGCCAAGACTGAGCTGATGCCCTTCCTGCTGGAACGTGCCTCAGTCACGGGTCTGGCGGCTGATCGCAGCGGCGGCTCAGTGGCAGCGTTCACCCATCTTTACTTACCGCGTATGCACCGCGTCGGATATGTCGCGCCCAATCTGGGCGAACGGCCTGAAGAGATGAGCCCCGGCGGTTTTGTGATGGATTCGCGCCCCGGCTTGTATGACTCGGTGCTGGTACTCGATTACAAAAGTCTGTACCCATCGATTATCCGCACCTTTCTGATCGATCCGGTCGGGCTGGTCGCCGGGCTTCAACAACCGGACGATGAACACTCAGTGCCCGGTTATCGCAACGCCCGTTTCTCGCGGGAAAAGCATTGTCTGCCAGAAATCGTCCGCCAGATCTGGCAGGGACGCGAGGCCGCCAAACAGCAGAAAAATAAGCCGCTGTCGCAAGCGCTGAAAATCATCATGAATGCTTTTTATGGCGTACTGGGATCCAGCGGTTGCCGGTTCTTTGATCCGCGACTGGCGTCGTCCATTACACTACGCGGCCACGACATCATGCGTCAGACCCGCGAACTGATTGAAGCCGAAGGCTATCAGGTGATCTATGGTGACACCGACTCCACTTTCGTCTGGCTTAACCGGGCGCATTCGGAGGAAGATGCCAGCGCGATTGGCCGCCAACTGGTTGAGCAAGTGAACACCTGGTGGAAGGCTCATCTACAGCAGGAATATGGTTTGGAAAGTGCACTGGAACTGGAGTTTGAAACCCATTTCAAACGCTTCCTGATGCCAACCATTCGCGGCTCCGAACAGGGCAGTAAAAAGCGCTATGCCGGGCTGGTTAGCGACGCGGACGGCGAACACATTATTTATAAGGGTCTGGAGACCGTACGCACCGACTGGACACCGCTGGCGCAAACGTTTCAGCAGGAACTTTACCATCGTGTATTTCACCGTCAGCCTTATCAGGATTATGTCCGTGACTATGTGGCCAGCACGCTGAACGGCGAGTTTGATGACAAACTGGTGTACCGCAAACGACTGCGCCGCAAGCTCAGTGACTATGAGAAAAACGTGCCGCCACACGTCCGCGCGGCACGCTTAGCCGATGACTATAACGTGTTGCACGGGCGCGCGAAGCAGTATCAGAACGGCGGCTGGATCAGCTATGTGATGACCACCTCCGGGCCGGAACCGCTGGAGAACCGCCGGTCTACTATCGACTACGATCACTACATTGAACGCCAGTTGGAGCCAGTCGCCGACGGCATTTTGCCTTTCCTGCATGACAATTTTGCTACACTCATTACAGGTCAGATGGGGCTGTTTTAAGCAAAAATTGGCGCGAGTCCGGTGATTCGCAGGTGACGAATCGTTTACCTTCCATTACCATAGCGCCCTTTCCCATTTCTGAATCATCCTCACACAGTGAAACATTCCGCGCCTTCTGGCGGGGAAAGAAGACTATTGCCCGCGCGTTATCAGAGGCATAGCAAGCATTGCGCAGTTGACGTCGCAGTTGCCACATCTGGAACACACAACACAGAGAGAAATTATGCCGTTTACATTGGGTCAACGCTGGATAAGCGATACGGAAAGCGAATTAGGATTAGGAACCGTGGTTGCAGTGGATGTGCGCATGGTGACTTTGCTTTTCCCCGCCACCGGTGAAAACCGTTTGTATGCCCGAAATGATTCCCCGATCACCCGCGTGATGTTCAATACCGGTGACACCATCAGTTGCCACGAAGGCTGGCAGTTGCAAGTCGAAGAAGTCATTGAAGATAAAGGTCTGTTGACCTACATCGGCACCCGTCTTGATACCGAAGAACCCGGCGTCACCATGCGCGAAGTGCTGTTAGACAGCAAGCTGACCTTCAGCAAACCGCAGGACCGTCTATTTGCCGGTCAGATTGACCGCATGGATCGCTTTGCTCTGCGTTTTCGCGCCCGTAAATATCAGCGCGAGCAATTCCGTTTGGAATTCGGCGGCCTGCGAGGCATGCGTGCCAGCCTGATCCCGCATCAGTTACACATCGCCTATGAAGTCGGCCAGCGCCATGCGCCGCGCGTATTATTAGCTGATGAAGTGGGTCTGGGTAAAACTATCGAAGCCGGAATGATCATTCATCAGCAACTGCTGTCTGGCCGGGCCGAGCGCGTCCTGATTGTGGTACCTGAAACTTTACAGCACCAGTGGTTGGTGGAAATGCTGCGTCGTTTTAACCTGCGTTTCTCGCTGTTTGATGATGACCGCTATGCCGAGTCACTGCACGACGCCACTAATCCTTTCGAAACCGAGCAACTGGTTATCTGTTCTCTGGACTTCGTTCGCCGCAATAAATCGCGTCTGGAGCAGCTTTCTGAGGCCGAATGGGACATGTTGGTGGTCGATGAAGCGCACCATCTGGTATGGAGCGAAGAGACGCCAAGTCGTGAATACCAAGTGATCGAGCAGCTTTCTCAGCAGATCCCAAGCGTGTTGCTCTTAACCGCCACCCCAGAACAACTGGGCCAGCAAAGCCACTTTGCCCGCCTGCGTTTGCTCGACCCGGATCGCTTCCACGATTACGAAGAGTTTATTCACGAGCAGCAGCAATACCAGCCCGTGGCTGATGCCGTAACATTGCTGCTGAATAAAGAGCCTTTGACCCAAGAAGCACTGACGCTGTTGGGCGAAAGCGTCGGCAATACCGACACTGACGCGCTACTGAAAGCAGCCAACAACGGTGAAGAAGCGGCAGCTAAACAGCTGGTTGCCATGCTCATGGATCGCCACGGCACCAGCCGCGTGCTATTTCGTAACACACGTAACGGCGTGAAAGGCTTCCCCGATCGCCATCTGCACGCAGTGAAACTGCCATTGCCGACCCAGTATCAGACGGCGCTCAAAGTCTCCGGCATTATGAGCACCAAGAAAACCATGGAAGCGCGCGCTTATGACATGCTGTACCCGGAGCAGATTTATCAGGAATTTGAGGGTGATAACGCGACCTGGTGGAACTTCGACCCGCGTGTTGAATGGCTGCTCGATTACCTGACCCACAACCGCGATGAGAAAGTGCTGGTGATCTGTGCCAAAGCCGCCACCGCGCTTCAACTGGAACAGGTCTTGCGCGAACGCGAAGCTATCCGCGCCGCGGTATTCCATGAAGGTTTGTCGATTATTGAGCGTGATCGTGCGGCAGCCTATTTTGCCTCGCAAGAAGATGGCGCACAGGTACTGCTTTGCTCCGAGATAGGCTCCGAAGGCCGTAACTTCCAGTTTGCCAGTAAAATGGTGATGTTCGATCTGCCGTTCAATCCCGATCTGCTCGAACAGCGTATTGGCCGCCTGGACCGCATCGGCCAGTTGAACAATATCGACATCATGGTGCCTTACCTCGAACAAACCGCGCAGGCGGTGCTGGTTCGCTGGTTCCATGAAGGGCTGGATGCCTTCGAGCACACCTGCCCGACCGGGCGAACCATCTATGACAGCGCTTACCAGCAGTTAATTACCTTCCTCGCCACGCCAAACGAGCAGGAAGGTCTTGATCTGTTTATTCAGCAATGCCGCAACCAGCACGATGCGCTGAAACTAGAACTGGAGAACGGCCGCGATCGCTTGCTGGAGATGCACTCAAATGGTGGCGAACCGGCCCAGCAGTTAGCGAAAGAAATTGCCGGTCAGGACAACGACGTGAATCTGGTGAATTTTGCGCTAAACCTGTTCGATATTGTCGGTATCAATCAAGACGATCGTAGTGATAACTTGATCGTCCTGACGCCATCCGATCACATGCTGGTTCCTGATTTCCCGGGCCTGCCGGAAGATGGCTGCACCGTGACATTCAATCGTGAACAAGCCCTGTCGCGTGAAGATACTCAGTTCATCAGTTGGGAACATCCGATTGTGCGCAATGGTCTGGATCTCATCCTTTCAGGCGATACCGGCAGCTGTGCCGTCTCTATTTTGAAAAACAAAGCACTGCCAGCGGGCACGCTGTTGGCGGAGCTGATTTACGTGGTGGAGTGTCAGGCGCCGAAACACCTGCAACTGACCCGCTTCCTGCCACCCACGCCGGTTCGTATGCTGATCGACAGCAAAGGCACCAATTTGGCGGCACAGGTCGAGTTTGAAAGTTTCAACCGTCAGCTCAATGCCATCAACCGTCATAACTCCAGCAAGCTGGTGAATGCGGTGCAGGCCGAGGTTCATACCATGTTACAACGGGCTGAACCCCAGATTGCCGATGAAGCCCGCGTGTTGATTGAAGCAGCCAAAGTCGAAGCCGACGTTCAACTGAGTAAAGAGCTGGCGCGTCTGAAAGCGCTGAAAGCGGTCAACCCAAACATTCGTGATGATGAGCTGGAAGCGGTAGAATCTAACCGTACTCAGGTTCTGGCTAATCTGAACGAGGCCAGCTGGCGTCTGGACGCTATCCGGCTGGTAGTCGTCAGCCATCAGTAATGTCAGCACCAAGGCAGGATTTTCCTGCCTTTCTTTTCTCCCTTTGATGACAACAGACTCGGGAAATCCGCTATGAGCGAAAATCAGCCCGCACCGTATCAGCCCTCCAATACCCGCCCGCTGGAGGATTACTATCCCCCAACCGATCCCTGGTTGCAGGTGTTGTTTCAGGATGAACACATCATGGTGGTCAATAAGCCCAGCGGTTTATTGTCGGTTCCGGGTAAAGCGGCTGAACATCAGGACAGCCTGATGACGCGTATTCAACGTGATTTTCCTGAGGCCGAATCGGTACATCGTCTGGATATGTCCACCAGCGGCGTAATGGTCACAGCGCTGACCAAAAAGGCCGAGCGCGAGCTTAAGCGCCAGTTTCGCGAGCGTGAAACCAAAAAAGTCTATATCGCGCGGGTGTGGGGACATATGGCGGAAGATTACGGCATCATCGACTTGCCGTTAATTTGCGACTATCCGAACCGCCCCAAACAGAAGGTCTGCCACGAAACGGGCAAAAAGGCACTGACGCAATATGAAGTGATTTCCTGGGACGACGACGGTACCACGCGGGTCAGACTGCGGCCAATCACCGGACGTTCCCATCAACTGCGTGTGCATCTGCTGGCGCTGGGCTACCCGATCCTCGGCGATAAATTTTATGCGCCGCACGACGCGTTGGTGATGGTCCCTCGGCTGCAACTGCATGCGCAGGAGTTGTCATTTTATCACCCGATCACCGATGCACCGCTGGTGTTTAACTGCGAACCGGATTTCTAACGTCACGTTCAAAACGTCATCGAAAGAAAAAGGCGCTGAATTCAGCGCCTTTCGTTTTTCAGACCGGAAGAAAAGTGCTATTTAAAACCCTTCTCTTTTTTGATCAGATCATACGCGGCCTGGATTGACTGCGCTTTTTCTTTCGCCATTTCCATCATTTCTGGCGGCAAACCTTTTGCGACCAGTTTGTCTGGATGATGTTCACTCATCAACTTACGGTAAGCACGTTTGATGGTGGTGCCATCATCTGATGGGCTGACGCCGAGCACTTTACAGGCATCCGCCAATGTAGGGCCTTGTGGCGCCTGACGATAGCCTCCCTGCGAAGAGTACCCTTGCTGTCCGCCACCAAACTGCTGACCGCCTTCCATCATGCTCAGGAACTGGTCAAACTGCTGACGGGAAATCCCCAGTTCTTCAGCAATGACATACAGCACCTGACGCTCATTAGGATGCAACGACCCGTCGGCAAAAGCGGCCTGGATCTGAATTTCCAGAAAAGTCCGGATTAAATCAAAACGGCCGAAGCAGACACCGCGTAATTCACGCATTTTTTCGCGCAGCGGATAACTGGCTTCTTTACCTATTTGAAACGCGCCCTGAGCTGCATTACGGTGTTCACCGTGCAGTTGCATGCGATCCATATACAGGCTGGCAATCTGAATGTCAGCCTCGGTAACTCTCCCCTTTGATTTGGTTAAATGCCCCATCACCTCAAAGGTGGTGCGGAAAAAAAGTGTTTGTCTTGTCTGCTGATCGGCAAAATAGCCGCGACTCTTAACCGAGCGCGCTTTGTCGAACATATGCCCAACCAGCAACCCTATAACGATTCCCCAGAACCCTACACCGGACATTAAGCCCAGTATAAGACCGAGCAGCTTTCCCCAATACTGCATATACTCCTCAATTCACCATGGCGTCGTCGAAAAATTGCTTTATCATAACCGGCATTTACCGTTGTGCCTAACGGCGACAACGATTACCGGTTGGATTTAACACTAGCGCAACGATGACGAGTGATATAGTCTCTGACCGTTTGCCGGCATGATGCCTCTGATGACGGAATACCATTTTACGTATGAAAAACAGACGTCTGAAAACTCGCTTACCTACGCTGCTGGCCACCACTATTTGGGCGGCCCTTTACAGCCATGGGGCTTTCGCCGATCTCGCTGCGCAATGTATGCTCGGCGTTCCGACCTATGATAAACCGCTGGTTACCGGTGACCCTAATAAACTTCCCGTTCGTATTCAGGCTGACCAAGCCACCGGGAATTACCCAGATAATGCCTTGTTCAGCGGAAAAGTTAATGTCGAACAGGGTAATGCCACACTCGATGCCGACCAGGTTCAGCTGAATCAGATCGCGAATCCCGGGCAAGACACACCGATCCGCACCGTCACGGCGACGGGAAACGTTAAATATAATAGCAATCAGATCAAGCTGAATGGCCCTAAAGCCTTCTCGAACCTGACAACCAAAGACACCGACGTGGAAAACGGCGATTATCAAATGGTTGGCCGTCAGGGTCGCGGCGTTGCGGACAAAATGAAGCAGCGTGACAACAACCGTTACACCATTCTTGATAACGGCACATTTACCTCCTGTCTGCCCGGTGATAATAGCTGGAGCGTAGTGGGTTCGCAGATCATCGAAGACCGTCAGGAAGAAGTGGCAGAGATCTGGAATGCCCGTTTCCACATCGGCCCGGTGCCGGTGTTCTACAGCCCCTATATGCAGTTACCGATTGGTAATAAACGTCGCTCCGGGTTCCTGATTCCGAACGCCAACTACAGCAGCAATAATGGCTTTGGTGTTACCGTTCCTTATTACTGGAACATAGCACCTAACTACGACGCCACTATCACACCGAATTACATGAGTAACCGTGGTCTGCAATTGCAGAATGAATTCCGTTATCTGACCGTTGCCGGTGCCGGTATTATGGAGTTCGATTATCTCGGTGACGATAAGAAAATCGATGATGATTACGTCAAGACTCAAGGTCGTACCAGCCGCTGGATGTACTATTGGGCGCACTCAGGCGTGGTGGATAAGGTCTGGCGTTTCAACATTGACTACACCAAGGTCAGTGACCCGTATTACTTCACAGATTTTGACTCAAAGTTTGGCTCGACCACCTACGGCTATGCGGCGCAGAAATTCAGCGTCGGCTACGCCAATAAAAATTGGGATGCGACCTTAGCCAGTAAGCAATTCCAGATATTCAGTGGCTATGACACGGGTAACGTTTACCGTGCCATGCCGCAATTTGACGTCAATTATTATAAAAATGATCTTGGCCCATTTGATCTTCACGTCTACAGCCAGGCTGTGAAGTTTACCAACGTAAACCCGGATCAGCCTGATGCTATTCGACTGCATTTAGAGCCAACCCTAAGCCTGCCATTAAGCAATAGCTTGGGTAGCCTGGATAATGAAGTCAAATTGATGACGACGCATTATCAACAGGATATTCCCGATTCCTACTTCGCTGCTAACCCGGATTCCAAGCTGAAAAGTACGGTTAACCGTACGCTACCTGAGTTTAAAAGTGATGGTAAAATGGTGTTTGAACGCACCATGGACTGGAACCAAAGTTTCACCCAGACCCTCGAGCCGCGAGCGCAGTACCTGTACATTCCCTACCGCGATCAGAGTGGAATTAACACCTATGATTCGACGTTATTGCAGTCTGACTATACCGGGCTATTCCGTGATAAGAGCTATAGCGGCCTGGACCGCATCGCTTCAGCGAATCAGGTAGCCAGTGGTCTGACGACCCGTATTTATGATGACGGCCTGGTGGAGCGTTTTAACGCCTCTCTTGGTCAGATTTATTATTTTACGCCCCCACGTACGGGTGACCAAAACAGCGTACTGGATAAAAACAGCGATACCGGCAGCCTCGTCTGGGCTGGCGATTCTTACTACAAAATCAATGACTTCTGGGGTATCCGTGGCGGTGCACAGTATGACACCCGTCTTGATGCCTTGGCGCTGGGTGATGCTGTACTGGAATACCGCGCTGATTCAGAAAGAATGGTTCAGTTGAGCTACCGTTATGCCAGCCCGGAATATATTCAGGCTACGTTGCCTCAGCTAACTAACCCTGGATACCAGCAGGGCATCTCGCAGTTAGGCGGGATTGCCAGTTGGCCAATCGCTGACCGCTGGGCGATCGTCGGTGCCTACTATTACGACATCAAAGCACAGCAACCTGCCGACCAACTGTTGGGTTTGCAATACAACACTTGCTGTTGGGCTGTCAACTTGGGGTACGAACGTAAAATCACCACATACGACTCAACCAAGTCCGAAAGCAAGTATGACAACAAGATTTCATTCAACATTGAACTTCGTGGCCTGAGCAGTAATCATAGCCTCGGAACCAATGAAATGTTGGCCAGCGGCATACTGCCTTATCAACGTGCTTTCTAAGCCCAACGATATGTTGAACTCAGTGAACTTGCATCCGCAATTGCGGATTAAACAAATGGAAAAAGTATGAAGAACTGGAGAATGCTTCTCCTCGGCGTAACGCTTTGTGCCAGCACCGCATTCGCAGCGCCGCAAGAGGTTGATAAAGTGGCCGCCGTGGTTAATAACGGCGTCGTCCTTGAAAGTGACGTCACGAGCCTGATGACATCCGTTAAACAACAAGCGAAAGAGGCTAATCAACAATTGCCCGATGACGCCACGCTGCGCCATCAGATCCTGGATCGCCTGATCATGGATAACATCCAGTTGCAGATGGCCAATAAAATGGGCATTAAACTAACGGATGCAGACGTCGATAAAGCCATTGCCGGAATTGCTGCGCAGAATAAGCTGACTGTCGACCAACTGCGTAGTCGTCTGGCGTATGACGGTCTGAACTACAGCACTTACCGTGCACAGATCCGCAAAGAGATGATGATTAGCGAAGTACGTAACAGTGAAGTCCGTCGTCGTGTCACCGTGCTTCCTCAAGAAGTCGATACTCTTGCAAAGCAGATCGGCGCACAAAATGGTAGCAGTGCTGAGTTCAACATCAGCCACATTCTGCTGCCTCTGCCAGAAAATCCGACGCAGGATCAGGTAGATACGACTGAAGCACTGGCGAAGAAAGTGATAGGTGAGATCAATAATGGTGCCGATTTCGGTAAAATGGCGATCACCTACTCTGCTGACTCACAGGCGCTGAAAGGCGGCAATATGGGTTGGAGTAAATTGCAGGAACTGCCTTCGCTATTTGCTCAGGCGTTGAGTACGGCGCAGAAAGGCCAGATCATTGGTCCAATCCGTTCAGGTGTTGGTTTCCATATCCTGAAAGTGAACGATATTCGCGGCGATAACAAAACCGTGTCCGTCACTGAAGTCCATGCACGTCACATCCTGCTGAAACCTTCCGTGGTGATGACCGACGCGCAGGCTAAGGCAAAACTGGAGCAGGTTGCGGCTGACATTAAGAGCGGTAAAGTCACGTTTGCTGAAGAAGCCAAACAGATCTCTCAGGATCCGGGTTCTGCCAATCAGGGCGGCGATTTAGGTTGGGCTTCGCCAGATATGTATGACCCTGCTTTCCGTGAAGCATTGCTTAACCTGAAGAAAGGGCAGCTCAGTGCACCGGTTCACTCATCCTTTGGCTGGCACTTGATTGAGGTGCTCGACACTCGTCAGGTTGATAAAACTGACGCTGCACAGAAAGAACGTGCATACCGGATGTTGTTTAACCGTAAATTCTCGGAAGAAGCACAAACCTGGATGCAGGAACAGCGTGCCAATGCGTACGTGAAAATTCTGGACGGTAATGGAAAATAAGCGTTCCATGACGAAATCAGTGGTCATCACCCCCGGCGAACCCGCCGGGGTTGGGCCGGATTTGGTACTGGCACTCGCTCAGCAGGCATGGCCTGTTGAGTTAGTCGTCTGTGCTGATCCGGCGTTATTGCGAGATCGGGCCAGCGTTTTAGGACTGCACATTACACTGCTCGACTATCAGCCAGGTATGCCGCCACAGCCTCAAGCTGCCGGTACACTGACCGTGTTGCCGATCAAAACTGCCGTGGCCGTGACGCCAGGTAAGTTGGCTGTCGCTAACAGTGCTTACGTGTTAGAAACACTGGCACGCGCCTGCGATGGCGCCATTAATGGCGAATTCGCTGCGCTGGTTACGGGTCCGGTACAAAAAAGCATTATCAATGACGCAGGCATTCCGTTCATTGGACACACTGAATTTTTTGCCGATCGCAGCCAATGCGATCGCGTGGTGATGATGTTGGCAACCGAAGAACTACGCGTTGCACTGGCGACAACGCATTTGCCATTGTCTGCCGTGCCAGCGGCGATCACCCGTCAATGCCTGCATGAAGTGATCACCATTTTGCACCACGATCTTCAGACTAAATTTGGGATCCTTGATCCACAAATCTACGTGTGTGGTCTTAATCCGCACGCGGGTGAAGGGGGCCACATGGGGCATGAAGAGATCGATACCATCATTCCTGCGCTTGAAGAGCTACGTCAGCAAGGAATTAACCTTATTGGCCCGCTGCCTGCGGACACCCTTTTCCAGCCGAAATATCTACAACATGCTGACGCCGTACTATCGATGTATCACGATCAGGGCCTTCCGGTGCTAAAATATCAGGGATTTGGTCGCGCAGTGAATATTACACTCGGCCTACCCTTTATCCGGACTTCCGTTGATCACGGCACCGCCCTTGAACTTGCTGCTACCGGCAACGCCGATGCAAGCAGTTTCAAGACAGCAATAAATCTCGCTATTCACATGGCAAACAACAGTAATGATAAATAACCACAATGAATAATCGTGTACATCAGGGCCACTTTGCTCGTAAACGTTTTGGGCAAAACTTTTTAACCGATCAGTTTGTTATCGACAGCATCGTATCGGCCATTCATCCTATGCCGGGTCAGGCAGTCGTTGAGATCGGTCCCGGTCTGGCAGCATTGACAGAACCGGTTGCTTCACGCCTCGATAGCATGACGGTGATCGAACTTGACCGTGATTTAGCGGCGCGTCTGGAGACCAACCCGAAGATGCTGGGCAAGCTCCGCGTGATTCAATCCGATGCCATGAAAGTGGATTTCGGCGAGCTTTCCAAAGAGTTAGGACAACCCCTGCGCGTGTTTGGCAATTTGCCATATAACATCTCCACGCCGTTGATGTTCCATCTGTTTCTCTATACTGATGCCATCAGTGACATGCATTTCATGTTGCAAAAAGAAGTTGTTAACCGTCTGGTTGCCGGGCCTAACAGCAAAGCATTTGGTCGTCTGACCGTCATGGCGCAATATTACTGCAATATTATTCCGGTACTTGAAGTACCACCGGAATCCTTTACGCCAGCGCCAAAAGTTAACTCCGCCGTGGTTCGTCTTATCCCGCATAAGACCATCCCTTACCCGGTGGATGACATTCGTATTTTGAGCCGTCTCACAACCGACGCCTTCAACCAGCGCCGGAAAACAATTCGTAATAGCCTCGGTCATTTGTTCACTCCAGAACAGATGAGCGCCCTGGGCCTGGATTTGCAAATGCGTGCAGAAAACATCTCTGTTGAGCAATATTGCAAGCTGGCTAACTGGTTATCGACCCGGCCGAAAAATGCTGAACCGAAACCGGAATAATCATTTCATATACCCAAAAGAATTCGAGTTACAGGGCAGCAACAAGCGAGAAAAACCTGATGAGCAGACTGAGGTCAGTGATTCAGTTGAAAGGAAGTAGGGAGCACACCTGTAGCTTGAATGATGAAGGGGATAGGGAGTAACGTTATGCTTGATTCACCCCGCGTCAGTATTCAGGTGCAAAGTATCTACATAGAGTCGCAGTCGATACCTGATGAAGAGCGTTTTGTCTTCGCCTACACCATTACCATTCGCAACCTTGGGCGTTTCAACGTGCAGTTGCTCCGCCGTTACTGGCTAATCACCAACAGTAACGGGCGACAAACTGAAGTTCGTGGTGACGGTGTCGTCGGTCAACAACCGCTCATTTTGCCCGGTAATGAATTTCACTACACCAGCGGTGCGGTTCTTGAAACGCCGTTGGGGACAATGGAAGGTCATTACGAAATGGTTGCAGAGAACGGCGAGCTGTTCAACGTGCCCATCCCTGTTTTTCGCCTCGCGATCCCAACGCTGATAAATTAATCCTCATGTCGACATATCTTATTGGTGATGTTCATGGCTGTATCGATGAACTCAAAGCGCTATTGGCGCAGGCGGATTTTGATCCGCAGCAAGACTGTTTGTGGCTGACCGGTGATCTCGTCGCACGAGGCCCGAACTCGCTTGAAGTGCTGCGTTATGTTAGTGGTTTAGGGGATTCGGTGCGCATGGTGCTCGGTAATCATGACCTGCATTTGCTGGCCATCTTTGCCGGTATCAGCTTCAACAAGCCTAAAGATCGCCTGAAACCGCTGCTCGAAGCCGAAGACGCCGACAAGTTGATCAACTGGCTGCGGCGCCAGCCTGTTTTGCAGGTTGACGAAGAACTTAAGCTGGTCATGGCCCACGCGGGCATCACGCCGCAGTGGAACCTGGAAACAGCACAGACATGCGCACGTGAAGTGGAAGCGGTATTACGCAGTGATACCTACCCACTTTTCCTTGATGCCATGTACGGTGATATGCCAAATAACTGGTCACCAGAACTGAGCGGTCTGGCACGCCTGCGGTTTAGCACCAATGCGCTCACCCGCATGCGTTACTGCTTCCCGAATGGTCAGCTTGATATGATTTGCAAGGACACACCGGAAAACGCCCCACGACCACTTAAGCCGTGGTTCGATATTGAAAGCCCAATCCTGCAGGCAGGATATAGTATTGCTTTCGGTCATTGGGCTTCTCTGGAAGGTCAAGGCACACCAGAAGGTGTTTACGCGCTGGATACAGGCTGTTGCTGGGGTGGCGTCATGACTATGGTGCGCTGGGAAGATAAAGCCTGGTTTACCCAGCCGTCCAGCAGAAAGATTGAGAAAGAGCAGGTCCAGACACCCGACTATTGAAGGGTTCTATGCGCGCTGGAAATACAGAAAGGCACCTGAGAAGGTGCCTTTCTTTTTGGAACGGGCTGCGGGGATTAGTCCTGGCTGCGATCCAGGATTTCAAAGCAATAACCGTGAGAATTTTGCGCATCGGCATCATGGAACTCGCTGAATGTGCTTTCCCATTGGTCCGGTTCGTAGTCCGGGAATTGCGTGTCCCCTTCCACTTCTGCATCAATGTGCGTCAGGTATAAACGGTCTGCGCGGTCCAAAAACTGTTCATACACCCGACCGCCCCCCATCACCATAACTTCCTCAACGTCGCCTGCCGCCGCGATCGCCGCTTCAACAGAGCTCACCCAGGTCACATCATCATGAGTCCCTGGATTTGAACTCATGACAATATTTAAGCGACCAGGCAAAGGACGGCCGATAGATTCAAATGTTTTACGTCCCATGATGACCGGTTTGTTCAGCGTATTGCGCTTAAACCAAGCCAGATCAGCCGGTAAATGCCAAGGCATGGCGTTTTCCATACCAATAACGCGATCCGTCGCCAGTGCGGCGATCAGGCTAATAATCATTGTGAAGCCCTGTGTAGATAAGGAATAAAACCGTGACCCGTAAAAAGAGCTGCCACTATACGGAAAGCCCCATCAGCCGTCGATAGGAAGACTGGCGCTTTACAAAGATTTGAGACTGCTTACCTGATTTACACGCTAGGGCGTTTGCGATACAACCAAAGTCCCGGCAAAGATAGTCCAATCGATAATGCCCCGACGATAAAACTGGCTTTCAGGAAATTGGTGACCATCGTGGCCATCAGCGCTTCACTGTAGCCAATGTGAGAAATTTCAACCACAGAAATCATTGCCGTATACGCAGGAATCCCCGGAAACATCGGGATAACGGCCGCAACGGTAAATACCTTCGGATGCGCCAGTAACCAGCGTGACCAGTGGATACCTATCACGCCCACCAATATAGCCGCCAGTAACGAAGCCCATTCGATATTCAATCCGGCGTGCATCATCAGCATACGTGAACCATGCCCCAGCGCTCCCAGTAACGCGCAATAGCGCAGCGCTCTGGGTGGAACGTTGAAGACCATAGCAAAACCGAGTGCAGGAACCGCCGCCAGCAGCATATCCTGAACCAGTGCCCACATCAGATTCATGCCCATCCCTGCAACCCCCATACTGACATCGCTATGACGACACCGATACACGTCGCCAGCGTCAATAAACTGGCCATGGCCCAACGCGCCAGACCGGTATTCACATGGCCTTTGAACATATCAGCCACCGCATTAATCAATGGAAAACCAGGAACGAGCAGTAGAATACTTGCGGCCATCGCGACACCGGAAGCATGACTGAACCAGGCAAGTTTGAGCAATAAACCGGAAATGCTCGTCGCAACAAACGCGGTACAACAGAAGTTCAAAAGGGGATGTGTCTGGCGAATCGTCAGAGTTTGGCGCACCGCCATCGCTACGCCACTGGCTAGCAGCGTGACAAGAGAGGCATCCCAGCCACCGCCATTGAGTTTGCTGAAACAGGCGCAGGAAAGTGCCACCATCAGAATCATCAACCAACGTGGATAACGCAGTGGCTTGATATTTCGCAGACGCTTTGCCACCAGCGAACTATCAAGCAACCGATGTTCAGCCATGATCACAATATGCTGCACCTCCGTTACCACATGCATATTGATGCCGCGATCGGTATTCTTGCGCGTCGAGGTCAGGCAATGCCCTTTACTGATCGTACTAAGCACAACGGCGTTGGCAGAAATGGAACTTTCAACATTATCCATGCCGAGGGCTATCCCCAGCCTCGCCGATAACAGTTCCACCAACATGCTTTCGGCGCCATGCTGGAGCAGTAGCAGTGCGCATTCAATACACAGACGGGTTATTTCCCGCTGATAGCTGGCTGTGGAACTTTCAGTGATAGATGCTTGCATAGCGTCCTGAGCCTCAATAAAAGAACCAGTAAAAAAAACCGGCAAGTGTAGTTCCGACCATCAAGATTGGCGTATGATGCCGCCTTATTTCGTTCCGAACATTGATGACGGTTACTTTATGCTTGAAACCTCCTTGTTTATTGCCAGTATCGCTTTCCTTGGCATGCTATCCCCCGGCCCGGACTTCTTTCTGGTGATCAAAAATGCGGCGCGTTATCCGCGTATGGCCGCGCTAACAACCTCACTCGGTGTAATTTGTGGTGTCATCACCCACATGTCGTACTGCGTCGCAGGTCTTGCCGTGGTTATCACAACGACACCCTGGCTATTTGGTCTGCTGAAGTATGTCGGCGCTGCCTATTTGATTTGGGTGGGTATTCAGACACTGTTTTCACGCAGCAACAGTAAGCTAAACCTGGACGGAATTGAGCAAAAGTCAGTCAAGCTGCGCACGGCTTTCGTGCAAGGCTACCTTTGTAACCTGCTCAATCCTAAAGCAACGCTGTTTTTCCTGGCGGTATTTACTCAGGTTCTACAGGTTAACTCGAGTCTCGTTGAAAAACTGTGGTACGCGTCGATCATTGTCGGTCTGTCGGCTATCTGGTGGCCACTGCTGTCCTTGTTGATCCAAAGTGCACCTGTCCGTCGCGGTCTGGCAAAAACGCAGAAAATTATCGATAAACTGCTCGGCGGTGTACTTATCGGTTTAGGCATTAAAGTGGCGCTGAGCTGAGAGCGTTCTGATAAAAAAACCGGTGCATTTCAGGCACCGGCTTCTGGTTTCATCCTTCGTTAACTCTTCGCTTCAATCACTTCATTCTCCGGCGCTTTGCCGTCGATACTTCCCCGCCAGCCCTGTTGTTGCTCCGAGGCCAGACGCTCCTGATCCTGCTCGATCGCCGCGCTCAGCATGTCTTTTGCTCGCTGCATACTGGCGATACGGAACTCGGTATCTTCGTAATTCTCGATTGTGGCTTCCAGCATTTTCAGGTTATAGCGACGGAACAGATCGGCTTTTTCGCGCGCTTCATAGGCATCCAGCCCCAAGGTTTCCAGCACTTCGCGACCGACGCGCAGGGAACCTTCGAACAGCTCACGCTCCGGCGCTTCCACACCTAACTGACGCAGTTGATACCAGTGGTCGACGTCTCGCGCACGGGCGATAATCTTCAGGTTCGGGAAATGCGCTTTCGCCAGCGCGGTCAGTTGCAGGTTGGCCTCAACATCATCGATGGCGTTAATCAGCACTTTGGCCTGCGCGGCACCGGCGGATTCCAGCAAATCAACGCGGGTCGCATCGCCGTAAAAGACCTTGGTGCCAAACTTACGCAGCGTTTCGATATGATCGGGATCGTGGTCCAACACCACGGTATGCACGTTATTGGCCAGCAGCAAACGACCGGCGATCTGCCCGAAGCGCCCAAAACCAGCAATAATCACCTGCGCATTTTCGTCATCGATAGTGTCTTGCGGACGATCATCCTGCGGCGCATTACGTTCCAAACGCGCGGCGAGAACCAGCAGCAACGGCGTCACCGCCATCGACAGCGCCACAGCCAGCGTCAGCGCTTTCGCCCATTCCACCGGCAACACACCGGCCATTTGCGCGCTGCTGAAAATCACGAAGGCAAACTCACTGCCCTGCCCGATTAAAATAGCAAACATTCCGCGCTGCTTTTTGGGCACACCCAGCCATGGCGCGACCAACCACAGCAACGCGGCTTTCAACGCTATGAAACCGACCAGCAGTGTCGCAATCAGCAGAGGTTGATGAACCAGGGTACCGAAGTCGATAGACATACCGACGCCGATAAAGAACAACCCCAGCAACAAACCTTTGAATGGCTGAATATCGCTCTCCAGTGCGTGACGGTATTCAGAACTCGCCAGCAAGACACCTGCCAGAAACGCGCCCATCGCCATCGACATGCCCGCCATTTCCAGCAGAATGCCAAAACCGAACACCAGGAAAAGTGCCACAGCGCTGAACACTTCACGCATACCGGAACGGGCCACAAAATGCAGCAACGGACGTGTGACATAGCGTCCGAGCAGGATCACCAGCACCAGCGCACCGGCGACTTTCGCGGCAGAAAGTCCAAAGCTCATCAGCGTAGTGGCTTCGCCGGTGCTGGCCAACAGTGGGATCATCGCCACCAGCGGGATAGCGGCAATGTCCTGGAACAGCAAGACGGCAAACCCGCTGCGGCCAATGGGTGAAGCCGTCAGGCTGCGTTCACTCATTGCCTGCATAGCAATCGCGGTGGAAGACAACGCCAGCGTCAGGCCAATCAGCATGGCGATTTTCCAGTCGAGACCGAGGAAGTAGCAGAATACACTGAGCACCGCGCCGCAGCCGACCATCTGGATACTGCCGCCGCCAAAGACCGATGCACGCATGGTCCACAAACGTTTAGGATCCAGCTCAAGGCCGATGACAAACAGCATTAGCACTACGCCAATTTCCGCAAAGGTCAGGATCGACTCGGCATCCGACACCAGTTTTAGCCCCCACGGGCCGATAATGCAGCCAGCAATGAGATATCCCAGTACGGAACCTAATCCGAGGCGTACCGCGATCGGGACAAACAGCGCCGCGGAGCCGAGATAAATCAGCCCTTCAACCATCAGATTATGGTTGTCCATTTTCGATCTCCGGCGCACAGCCTTCTTTCAGGCCCTGGCAGGCGGTTAAGCGCCGGCGATACTCTTCGCCTGCCGCTTTCAGCGCGACTTCATTGCAGATAAAGGTGTTGTGCACCGCAAAATATGGTTGCCAGTGCATGCCGCAGTAGACCGCCGTCGCCTGTAAAGGCTGCGCCAGTACGTCGAAATTCGGATGATCACCAAGTTCAAAATGATGCTCGTTGCCGCCGGTGGTCACGGCCCACAGGCAATGTTTGCCGTTCAGTGCATTGCCTTCGTGGCCGTAAGCCCAGCCGTGCTCCAACACTTTGTCGATCCAGAGTTTCAGCAGCGGTGGCAAGCTATACCATTGAATCGGATGCTGAAATACCACCAGGTCGGCGCGTTCAACGGCTTTCTGTTCGGCATTCACATCAATATTGAAGTCGGGGTAAAGGTCATACAGCGAACGAATTTCCACGTTCGGCAAGTCTTTCACTGCCGCGAGCAATCCCTGATTGGCCCGCGAATGGCGCGGATAAGGATGGGCATAAATGATTAAAATCATGCAGGTCTCTTGTCTTATTTTATTTACTTCAGCATACGCAACTTTCTAAAAGTCAGGAGGTATAAAAGCAAAGGGCGCAGCTTTCGCCGCGCCCTTTGTCAGACAATTATGCCATTAGCCTTTGATTTTCGCGTGCATTTCCTGCACTGAAATCACCTGCTCTGTTGGGTCAGAAGAGAGCGCCATCGCGGTAGCAAAACCGCCATTCAGCGTGGTGTCATAATGTACTTTGTACTGCAGCGCGCTGCGGCGGATCAGTTTAGAATCTTCAATCGCCTGACGGCCAGCCGTGGTGTTGACGATGTACACATACTCACCGTTTTTGATACGGTCCTGAATGTGTGGTCGACCTTCATGTACCTTGTTGACCAGACGCGGATTGATCCCCGCTTCACCCAATACCACTGCGGTGCCGTGAGTGGCATCCAGCTCGAAACCGCGTTTCAGCAGTTTCGCGGCCAAGTCAACCACGCGGGCTTTGTCGCCATCTCGGACCGACAGCAGAGCACGCCCCGTTTTTTTCATACCGGACTGACTCCCCAACTGGGCTTTGGCAAAGGCTTCAGCGAAGGTGCGCCCAACGCCCATCACTTCCCCGGTAGAGCGCATTTCTGGCCCTAAAATTGGGTCAACGCCAGGGAATTTGTTGAACGGCAGAACCACTTCTTTCACCGAGTAGTAAGGCGGGATCACTTCCTGGGTAATGCCTTGCTGAGCCAGTGTCTGACCGGCCATCACGCGGGCTGCCACTTTCGCCAAAGGTACGCCTGTGGCTTTAGAGACGAAGGGAACGGTGCGTGCAGCGCGTGGGTTAACTTCAATCAGGTAGACTTCATTGTTCTTCACCGCGAACTGAACGTTCATCAGACCACGAACGCAGAGTTCAAACGCCAGTTTCTCAACCTGGTGGCGCATAACGTCTTGAATTTCCTTGCTCAGCGTGTAGCACGGCAGAGAACAAGCGGAATCACCGGAGTGAACGCCAGCCTGCTCAATGTGCTCCATGATGCCGCCAATCAGTACGCGTTCACCGTCGCAGATAGCATCGACGTCCACTTCTATCGCGTCATCAAGGAAACGGTCCAGCAGCACCGGCGCATCGTTGGACACGATAACGGCGTTCTGGAAATAACGGCGAAGGTCGATGTCGTCATAGACGATTTCCATCGCGCGTCCACCCAACACATAAGAAGGTCGCACCACCAGCGGGTAACCCAGACCAGGCGCTTTCTCAATCGCTTGCTCTATCGTTGAAACCGTCGCGTTAGCCGGTTGTTTCAGGCCCAACCGGTGAACCGCCTGCTGAAAACGTTCGCGGTCTTCGGCGCGGTCAATCGCATCCGGGCTGGTGCCGATAATTGGCACGCCTGCGGCTTCCAGTTCACGAGCCAGTTTCAATGGTGTCTGACCACCGTACTGCACAATCACGCCTTTAGGCTGTTCGATACGCACGATTTCCAGCACATCTTCTAACGTCACGGATTCGAAGTACAGACGGTCAGAAGTATCATAATCGGTAGATACGGTTTCGGGGTTACAGTTGACCATAATGGTTTCGTAACCGTCTTCGCGCAGCGCCAGTGAAGCGTGTACGCAGCAGTAGTCGAACTCAATGCCCTGGCCGATACGGTTCGGCCCCCCACCCAATACCATGATTTTTGGCTTGTCGTTGGTCGGGTTGGATTCGCACTCTTCTTCATAGGTCGAGTACATGTAAGCGGTATCCGTTGAAAATTCCGCCGCACAGGTATCCACGCGTTTGTAGACCGGATGAAGATTATATTTATGGCGCAGTTTGCGCACTTCGCTTTCAGAAACACCGACCAGTGTTGCAAGACGCAAATCGGCAAAGCCTTTGCGCTTGAGCATGCGCAGGTATTCCGGCGTTAGGATCGTGAAGCCGCCTTCGGCAACCTCATTTTCCAGTTTCACCAGCTCTTCAATCTGCACCAGGAACCAGCGGTCCACGTTGGTCAGGTTGAAGATGCCATCAACGGACAGACCCGCACGGAATGCATCAGCGATGTACCAAATACGCTCAGCACCGGCTTCTTTCAGCTCACGACGAATCTTGGTCAGCGCTTCCGGGTCATCCAGACTGACTTTCGGGTCAAAACCACTGGCACCCACTTCCAGACCGCGCAACGCTTTTTGCAGTGACTCCTGCTGCGTACGGCCAATGGCCATGACTTCACCGACGGATTTCATCTGCGTCGTCAAACGGTCATTGGCACCGGCGAATTTTTCGAAGTTGAAACGAGGGATTTTGGTCACAACATAGTCGATGGACGGTTCGAACGATGCCGGGGTTTTACCTCCGGTGATATCGTTCATCAGTTCGTCGAGGGTGTAACCCACCGCCAGTTTGGCTGCCACTTTGGCAATCGGGAAACCGGTCGCTTTTGAGGCCAGCGCGGAAGAACGTGATACGCGTGGGTTCATCTCGATAACGATCAGGCGACCGTTTTTCGGGTTCACCGAGAACTGGACGTTCGAGCCACCGGTTTCTACGCCGATTTCACGCAGTACCGCCATCGAGGCGTTACGCATGATTTGATATTCTTTGTCAGTCAGGGTTTGCGCTGGTGCCACCGTGATCGAATCACCGGTGTGGATGCCCATCGCATCGAAGTTTTCAATTGAGCAGACGATAATGCAGTTGTCGTTTTTATCACGCACGACTTCCATCTCGTACTCTTTCCAGCCAATCAGCGACTCATCAATCAGTAGCTCTTTGGTTGGCGAAAGATCCAAGCCACGTTCACAAATCTCTTCAAATTCTTCGCGGTTGTATGCAATACCGCCGCCAGTGCCGCCCATGGTGAATGACGGACGAATAATACAGGGGAAGCCCACATCCGCAGCAACCGCCAGCGCTTCTTCCATATTGTGTGCGATACCAGAACGCGCGGTGTCGAGGCCGATTTTCTTCATCGCCACGTCGAAACGGCGGCGGTCTTCGGCTTTATCAATAGCGTCTGCGGTGGCACCAATCATGGTCACGCCGAACTCTTCCAGCACGCCCTGACGTTCCAGTTCCAGCGCACAGTTCAGCGCGGTCTGGCCGCCCATCGTTGGCAGCACGGCGTCCGGACGCTCTTTTTCAATGATTTTGCGCACCACTTCCCAGGTGATCGGCTCGATGTAAGTCGCATCGGCCATGTCCGGGTCAGTCATGATGGTCGCCGGATTCGAGTTCACCAGAATGACGCGGTAACCCTCTTCACGCAGCGCTTTACACGCCTGCGCACCCGAGTAGTCAAATTCACAAGCCTGGCCGATCACAATCGGGCCGGCGCCGAGGATCAGGATGCTTTTTATGTCTGTACGTTTTGGCATTTTTTATTCGCTCCTGTTATTTGGCGTTGTTGTGAGAAGCGCGGAAAGCGTTAATCAGTTCGATAAAGTGATCGAACAGCGGTGCCGCATCATGTGGGCCAGGGCTGGCTTCAGGGTGGCCCTGGAAGCTGAACGCCGCTTTATCGGTGCGGTGAATGCCCTGAACCGTGTGGTCGAACAGCGATTTGTGCGTCACACGCAGGTTCGCAGGTAGATTGTTTTCATCGACTGCGAAACCATGGTTTTGCGCGGTAATCATCACCACGTTGTTATCGATATCTTTAACCGGATGGTTACCGCCGTGGTGGCCCAGTTTCATTTTCAGCGTTTTCGCACCGCTGGCTAATGCCAGTAATTGATGGCCGAGGCAGATACCGAAGACCGGGATATCGGTTTCAAGGAAAGTTTTGATAGCGGCGATGGCGTAGTCGCAAGGCTCTGGGTCGCCCGGGCCGTTGGACAGGAAGATGCCATCCGGATTGAGTTTCAGCACATCAGCCGCTGGCGTTTGCGCCGGAACCACCGTCAGGCGGCAGCCGCGATCCACCAACATGCGCAGGATGTTACGTTTTGCGCCGTAGTCGTAAGCCACCACGTGGAATGGCAGCTCTTCTTCTTTCTTCGCTTCCGGTAATTCTCCCTCCAGTGTCCAACTGCCTTGCTGCCAGCTATAGGCTTCCTGCGTTGTGACTTCTTTCGCCAGATCCATGCCTTTCAGGCCAGGGAAGGCTTTGGCTTTTTGCAGTGCAAGCTCAGCATCCGGTGAATCGCCCGCGATAATGCAGCCGTTCTGTGCGCCTTTTTCACGTAACAGACGGGTCAACTTGCGGGTATCAATATCGGCGATGGCAACGATGTTGTTGCGCTTGAGGTAGTCAGAAAGGTTTTCTTCACTGCGGTAGTTGCTGGCAATAAGAGGTAAGTCGCGAATGACCAAGCCCTGAGCGTGTACTGCGGAAGATTCTGCGTCTGCGGCATTGGTGCCGACATTACCGATATGGGGATAAGTGAGAGTGACAATCTGGCGGGAATAGGAGGGATCAGTAAGGATTTCTTGATAACCGGTCATCGACGTATTGAAGACCACTTCCCCCACTGCCGTACCCTCTGCCCCGATGGCCCGACCGTGGAATTGGGTTCCGTCTTCCAGAACCAATAGCGCTGACTTTATCAAAGCATCCTCCAGGAATAATAAATCATATTATTTGCATATTAATTCAGATTAACCGATCTAAATCAATGCAAAAATCATCCCCGAAGACAATTTTTGGCAAATTGGGCGCATTCTAATGATGGCAGCCTGGTTTGTCTACCAAAAGCACTATTATTTCTCTCTATTTTGCTGAACTCAGTGAAAACAGGCCGCCACTGCCATAAAAGAGCAGACTATCTTTCAGTGGTAACCGTTTGCGAGGAGTTTTGTCTGATAAATGCAGAAAAACGTTGAGTGTTAATCAAAGAGATGGCGGCCACGGCTATTTTTTCGCCGTCACGGTCAAGTAAAGGAAGGGAAACTTATACTAAAATCAACTTCATTAATAAAACAAACTAAAACCCACATAAAAACAAAAAAAAGAAAAGGGCAATCAAGAAACCGCCCTTTTATCAAAACATTATGATAAAAACAACCACATCACGATGGTATGAAAAACTTATAGATCATCCAAGCCGAGCACATCTTTCATGTTATAAAGCCCCTCTTTTTGCGATGAAAGCCAAACTGAAGCTTTTACCGCGCCATTCGCGAAAGTCATGCGACTGGAAGCCTTGTGGGTGATCTCAACCCGCTCGCCAATATCAGCAAACATCACGGTATGCTCACCAACGATGTCGCCGGCTCTGATCGTGGCAAAACCAATGGACTTCGGATCACGCTCACCGGTATAGCCTTCACGGGCATAAACCGCACACGTTTTCAGATCGCGCCCCAGCGTACCTGCGATCGCCTCGCCCATTGCCAGCGCGGTGCCTGAAGGCGCGTCAACTTTATGGCGATGATGAGCTTCGACAATTTCGATGTCAGTATAGTCGCCCATCACCTTGGCGGCTTTCTCCAGTAACTTAAGAACTAAATTGACACCCACGCTGAAATTCGCGGCAAAGACCACTGGAATGGCTTCTGCAGCCTGCGCAATGGCGACCTTACCCGCATCATCAAAGCCGGTAGTACCGATGACGATGCTTTTATGGTGTTTTTGACAAAACTCCAGGTATGCCAGCGTGCCCTCTGGACGGGTAAAGTCGATCAGTATGTCAAAATCGTCCACCACATCATCAAGGCTGTCGCTCACCGTCACATTTAAGCGGCCCACACCCGCGAGTTCTCCTGCATCGGTACCGACCAGAGAAGATCCTTTGCGCTGAAGCGCCGCGCCAAGTACGACTCCCTCAGCCTGCGAAACAGCCTGAATCAGCTGCCGTCCCATGCGGCCACCCGCGCCCGCAATTGCCATGCGAATATCAGCGTTACTCATAATTTCTCTCTTAATAGATGTGTTCTGCATAAAGCAGAATCAGGTTAGCGACCCCTCAGGAACAGAGCCAGCAAAATTGCCAAATAATTAGAAATTAATGATATAGCTTGGTTAATATCAGTAAAATACATCGACTTATCGGTTACTTAATAAGCATAATCATGTTAATAGCTGACGAACCAAAGAGATATGACGCGTTTTCCGGCATAGCACGGCTCTCGCATAATCATGCAAACAATCTGCATATTGCTTCTCGTCCCATAGTTTATACCTATTCTTCTACCCTCTCCGACCAAAGCCAGACTAGACTGACTATCAGAAAAAGATTCAGCGTTAACCGTTTGCAGGAGAGCTAAGCATGTCCGTATTTTTTCGTTCCGCAATCACAGCCATTGGCGACTACCGGGCTGATTTAGGTGAAACTCCGGTCTGGTGCCAGCGGACACAATCGCTGCTTTGGGTCGACATTGTTAACCTAAAGCTGCTGCGCTATTGGCCTTCCCAACAAAAAACCGAAACACGCGAACTACCGGCATTGACCAGCGCGGTGCTATTAACGGAGTCTCTGAATCGTTTTCTACTGGTCTCACAGGATGGGTTACATCTTTACGACTACGCCCTCAGCAAAAGCGAAAAGTTGTGTGACTATGCTGGCGCACAAGGCACACGGCCCAATGAAGCCGCTATCGCGCCCGATGGTTCTTTGTGGTTTGGCACGATGGATCTTAAGGAACAACAGACGATTGGTGCGTGGTATCGCTATGAACGGGCAGATGAAAAACCGGTGCTGATGATGGATAACGTGGGCATCACCAATACACTGGCATGGCACGAAGGTAAGGTCTGGTTTGCGGACAGCATGAAGAAACGTTTTTACTCGGCGAACGCAAGGTGCATTAATCCGCTGAAAATTTCCTGTTTTTCTTCCGGTGATAAAACACCTGACGGGTCTGCCGTTTCTCAGGATGGCACCTTGATTACGGCTTGCTGGGGCGGAAAATGTTTGTTGCGGCAGAAAATTAATCAGGGTGAATTGCTCACCCTCGATACGCTCCCTGTTCCGGTGACCCAGCCCAGTTGCTGCACGTTTGGCGGACCCGATATGACCGAGCTGTTTATCACCTCAGCCCGTAAAGGCCTCACCTCGGCAGGAGAATGGGATGGCGCACTCTTGCACGTACAAACGTCTGTCGTGGGTACGCCACAAAATCTGTTCCGTCTCAACGCGATTTAGGACGGGTCACCGTCAATATAAAAGCGGCCAGTTTTCACTGACCGCTTTTATAATGTCGCTTTCAATCTGGGGCGTTGCTAGTCAATCTGTTTAACGTCAACCCGCAGCTCTTTCGGCACTTCAAACACGATACTCTCTTCGCGCCCTTCCATATTGACCACATCTGCACAACCCAGCGTTTTCAGCTTGTTGATCACATCCTGCACCAAAATATCAGGAGCAGAAGCGCCAGCGGTTAGGCCGATACGTTGCGCATCTTTCAGCCAGACCTCCTGAATATCTGCCGCAGAGTCAATGAGGTAGGAAGGCACACCGACACGCTGTGCCAGTTCCGCCAGACGGTTCGAGTTCGAGGAGTTTTTCGAACCGACGACCAACACCACATCGGCATCATTTGCAAGATTGCGCACGGCTTCCTGGCGGTTAGTCGTCGCATAGCAAATATCATCTTTCCGCGGGCCGATAATACTCGGGAACCGGTCTCGCAGAGCATCAATCACCTCGGAGGTATCATCAACCGACAGCGTTGTTTGTGTCATAAAACACAGGTTTTTTTCATCTTTAACCTGCAATTTATAGACATCAGCAGGCGACTCGACCAGATACATTCCCCCTTTGGGGTTACTGTACTGACCCATAGTGCCTTCCACTTCAGGATGACCAGCGTGACCAATCAGAATCGCTTCAGTGCCTTTCCGGCTGGCACGCGCCACTTCCATATGCACTTTGGTGACCAGCGGGCAGGTGGCGTCGAATAGCATTGTCAGGTCACGCGATTTCGCTTCAGCACGCACCGCTTGAGAGACGCCGTGAGCAGAGAAAATCAGGATCGAGCCATCAGGCACTTCACTAATTTGCTCAATGAAAATAGCACCGCGCTGTCGCAGGCTGTCGACCACATAACGGTTATGTACGACTTCGTGGCGCACGTAAATCGGTGCGCCATAAAGCTCTAGTGCGCGCTCAACAATGCTGATCGCGCGATCGACACCCGCACAGAATCCTCGCGGATTAGCCAGCAGTATTTGCATGCTTCTCCTCCGTTTGAGGATCAATCTCCAGTACCTCAATATCAAAATCGATATATTGGCCTGCCAGCGGATGGTTGAAATCAACGGTGATTGAATCCTCAGTCACATCACGCACAACGCCTGGCATTTCGCTGCCATCACGAGTAGTAAATAACATGATGGTACCGGCATCAGGAATGCCGGTTTCCTGAAAATCACGCTGCGAGAAATACTGCACCAGATCAGGGCTTTTGGAACCGAAAGCCGATTCAGGAGCCAGAGTAAATGTGCGTTTATCACCCACCGTCAAGCCCAGGAGTTGATTTTCCAGCGCATCTGAAAGGCTGCCATCGCCAAGACGGAATAGCGCAGGCTTGCCATTGCCACGCGTGGACTCGGCCGTCGAGCCGTCTTCCAGCTTCAACGTAAAATGCACCAATACCGCGCTGTCGTGTTTCACCTGTTCAGACATGTCTTATCCTTTGCTTTTAGCCGCAGAAGTCGGCTTAGCGATAAAGCCTTCGATCACCACCAGCACTGCGCCGATACAAATAAAGCTGTCAGCCAGATTGAACGTCGGGTAATGCCAGTCATTGACGTAGAAATCGATAAAGTCGATGACATAACCGTGCACCATGCGGTCAAACAGATTACCCAACGCCCCGCCGATAATCATGGCGTAGGCGATATTATTGATCTTCTGCTTAGCGTTACTGCGGTACATCAGCACGATCAACGCAATCACGATAACCAACGCTATCACGGCAAAAAACCAACGCTGCCAGCCGCCCTTGTCCGCCAGAAAACTAAATGCTGCACCATGGTTCTGTGCATAAAACAGATTCAGATACGGAATCAACGGCATGGATTCACCCAATTGGAAGTTCCCCATAATCAGAAACTTACTACCAAGATCCATGATGATGACTAAAGCCGCCAGCCAAAGCCAGCGGAGTCCGGTAGAACATAAAGGTTTAGTCATTATGCAAACTTACGCTCTTCGCCGTCGCCGGCAATGTTAGTCACACAACGGCCACAGATTTCGCTATGTTCCGCGTTCTGGCCGACGTCATTGGTGTAATGCCAGCAGCGCGGACATTTGTCACCTTCAGCTTTTTCCAGACCAATCTTCAGGCCTTTAAGCATTTCGCTCACCTGTGCGCTGCTATCCGCTTCAGCCAGCGACGCGACGCGTGCGCCAGAGGTCAGCAGCACAAAGCGCAGTTCATTGCCCAGAGAGCGCAGGTCTGCCGCCAGTGCATCATCTGCGAACAATGTCACTGCCGCTTCAAGCGAACCGCCCAGACGTTTATCAGCACGCGCCTGCTCAATCACTTTATTCACTTCACCACGGACTTTCAGCAGCTCATCCCAGAAGGTATCGTTCATCGATTCGTCAGCCGCTAGGCCAAACAGACCTTCGTACCACTCTTCGGTGAAGACGAATTTCTCGCGGGAACCCGGCAGGAAAGCCCAAATCTCGTCAGCAGTAAAGGACATGATCGGTGCCATCCAGCGCACCAGCGCTTCGGAGATATGATAAAGCGCGGTCTGGCAACTACGGCGAGCTATGCTGTCGCTTTTCGCGGTGTACTGACGGTCTTTAATGATATCAAGATAGAACGAGCCCATTTCAACCGAGCAGAACTGCATCAAGCGCTGTACCACACCGTGGAAATCATAACGCTCGTAAGCGGCAATGATCTCTTCCTGTGCAGCTAGCGCACGGCCAACGGCCCAGCGGTCCAGCACTACCATCTCTTCCGGTTTCACGCAATGTTGCCGCGGGTCGAAGCCGTTAAGGTTCGACAACAGGAAACGTGCGGTGTTGCGGATACGGCGGTAAGAGTCGGCAGCACGTTTGAGGATCTCATCGGACACGGCGATTTCGCCGGTGTAATCCGTTGACGCCACCCACAGGCGCAAAATGTCGCCACCCAGCTTGTTCATCACGTCCTGCGGAGCGATGGTGTTGCCGATGGATTTGGACATTTTGCGGCCCTGGCCGTCCACAGTGAAACCGTGAGTCAGTACCTGCTTGTATGGCGCTTTACCTTTCATGGCGGTGGAAATCATCAGTGATGACATAAACCAACCGCGATGCTGGTCAGAACCTTCCAGATAGATATCCGCTTCGTGGCCGTTAAATTCAGGGCGAACACCGACAACCGAGGCGCTGGTTGAACCTGAGTCAAACCAGACGTCCAGCGTATCAGGTACTTTCACGTAATCTGCAGCATCAGCGCCCAAGATGTCGGCTGGGTTTAAATCCCACCATGCCTGAATACCGTCTTTTTCTACACGTTTCGCCACTTCTTCCATCAATTCTAGCGTACGCGGATGCAGCTCCTCGGTGTCTTTGTGAACGAACAAAGACATAGGCACACCCCAAGTCCGCTGACGCGAAATACACCAGTCAGGACGGTTCGCTACCATATTTTCGATGCGTGCCTGACCCCATTCCGGGATCCACTGCACGCCTTTGATCTCTTCCAGTGATTTCGCTCGCAGGCCTTTCTGGTCCATGCTGATAAACCACTGTGGTGTTGCACGGAAGATGATCGGCGATTTATGACGCCAGCAGCACGGATAGCTGTGGTTCATCTTTTCAACGTGCAACAGTGCGCCTTTTTCGCGCAGTAGCTCAACGATCAGGTCGTTGGCTTTAAAGACGAATTTGCCGTCCAGCGTCGGATAAGTACCTGGCAGGTAACAGCCATTCGGACCGACAGGGTTCGCCACTTCCAGACCATATTTCTGGCCGATAACATAGTCATCAGGACCGTGGCCCGGGGCGGTATGAACCGCACCAGTACCGGCATCCAGCGTAACGTGATCGCCAAGAATTGCCGGTACGTCGATATCGAGGAACGGATGTTTGAAACGCAGCAGTTCGAGCTCGGCACCTTGGCATTCGCCCAGTACAGTCCATTCTGCTATACCGACGCGTTTCATTACGCTTTCCACCAGGTCGGTCGCAAGGATCAGGCATTGACCTTCAATCTGGACCAGTTGATAAGCAAACTCTGGGTTTAGGGAGATCGCTCGGTTAGCCGGCATGGTCCACGGCGTGGTAGTCCAGATAACCAGAGACACGGGGCCTTCAAATGCGCTGGCACCAAATTTTTCAGCCACCGCAGCAGGATCAACGGCATGAAACGCAACATCAATGGAAGGTGAGACCTTGTCATAATATTCGACTTCAGCTTCAGCCAGTGACGAACGGCAATCGGTACACCAGTGCACCGGTTTAGCACCTTTTAACAGATGGCCATTGCCGATGATTTTGCTGAGCGCACGGATGATGTTGGCTTCCGTGTTGAAGTCCATGGTCAGATAGGGATGATCCCAGTCGCCCAACACACCTAAGCGGATGAAGTCCTGTTTCTGACCTTCAACCTGCTCAGCAGCGTATTGACGGCAGGCTGTGCGGAATTCCGCCGCTGTCACTTTCTCACCCGGCTTACCAATCAGCTGTTCAACTTTCAGTTCGATTGGCAGACCATGACAGTCCCAGCCCGGGATATAGGGCGAGTCGAAACCCGCCATGCCCTTAGACTTGATAATAATGTCTTTAAGAATTTTGTTAACTGAGTGACCAATATGAATGCTGCCGTTCGCATACGGAGGGCCGTCATGCAAAATAAAGGACTTTTTGCCCTTCTTGGCTGCGCGAATAATCCCGTACAGATCCTGTTCATACCAATTTTTCAGCATGTCAGGTTCACGCTTGGCCAAGTCGCCACGCATCGGGAACCCTGTTTCCGGCAAGTTCAGGGTGTTCTTATAGTCACTCATTAGATTCTCAGTTCCGTTTTTTGGCTGGATGTCAGGCTCAGGTTTTGCGCCCATTTGCCTGTCAAAAATAGTTAGCGTTGTAAAGGTAGTCCAAAGAACTTCCGGGCCGTCACTTCATCGCTCGCAATTTGTTGCTTTAACGCATCAAGCGAGGCAAAACGCTGTTCATTGCGCAATTTCGCGCGCAGCACCACGTCAATGTGGCGCCCATATAAATCCATCGTCGTATCGAGCAGGTGTACTTCTAACTGTTTACGCACGCCGCCAACTGTCGGACGTATGCCAATATTGGCAATCCCTGGCAGAGGCTTGGCGTCCAAACCTAACACGTCCACGGCATAGACACCTCTGACCGGCGACACTACACGCTTTAACGGTACGTTTGCTGTTGGGAAGCCGATAGTTCGGCCAAGCTTATCTCCGTGAACTACACGCCCTGAAATACTGAACTGATGGCCTAAAAGATGCGCTGCCAGTTGCAGATCGTCATCGCGTAATGCATCACGAATTGCCGTACTGCTAATGCGGTGCTCACCTTCCCGGAAAGTCTGGGTACTGATGACATCAAAACCATATTCGGCTCCGGCTTTTTGCAAAAGCGGAAAATCGCCCAGCCGCCCTGCGCCAAAACGAAAATCATCACCAACAGCCAGAAACTTCACGCCCAGATTTTCAACCAACAATTGCGAGACAAAGGCCTGGGCAATATTGGCTGCAAATCGGGGGTCGAAACGCACACAAAGCAGATAATCAACGCCGCATTCTGCCAGATATTTGGCTTTATCTCGTAAACTGGTGAGCCGGGCTGGTGCTTTATCTCCGGCAAACAATTCGAGAGGTTGTGGTTCAAAAATCATCACCATAACCGGTACGCCCAGTTTCCGCCCTTCCAGCTTCAACTGTTCTATCAATGCCTGATGACCGCGATGAACGCCGTCAAAATTACCTATAGTAAGCACACAGCCATGATGGCGTGCCCGAATATTGTGTATCCCGCGAATTAGCTCCATAGCTGGCTCAAATCCATAGCTGACGCATAACGGTGGAAATCGGCGGATTATACCTTGTACAGCCTCCGAGGTTAACCAGCGATTCACCCGATCACCGCATTCTCTTTGCCATACGACAGTTATGTCGGCACAAAGGGAAGCGTACCGAGGAAAATATTTCATTCTTGGTAGGGAAAGCGTGACTTTTAGCTGAAACAAAGCCTTAATGCTTCCCGTTGGCTGGATTACCACTCTCCTGTCGAATTTTCTTGCGAAAGACTGTATTCCAAGGTGGGAAGCTGTTAAAATCCTGCGCCATCACAACGTAACAAGCGTCGATTGAAGTTTGAACCCCGTTTGAATGTAGAAACGGCGCTTATTTGCACAAATCCGTTGACAACAGAAGACCGAAAAGGCATATTCCTCGGCCTTTGAATTGTTCATCAATAGAAAAATATTTGGGAGTTGGCCTTGGCTAATATCAAATCAGCTAAGAAACGCGCCGTACAGTCAGAAAAACGTCGTAAGCATAACGCGAGCCGCCGTTCAATGATGCGTACCTTTATCAAAAAGGTACACATGGCTATTGCAGCAGGCGACAAAGCTGCTGCACAAAATGCATTTAACGAAATGCAACCAATTGTGGACCGTCAGTCTTGTAAAGGTCTGATCCACAAGAACAAAGCAGCACGTCATAAGTCAAACCTTACGGCGGCAATCAGCGCAATGCAATAATCGCATTTCGTTGTCCTGCTTGATAAAAAAACCGGCTTCTGCCGGTTTTTTTATCTCTACAATTTAGGCATCAGGCCTTGTCTCAGGCATCAAATAACGTAGTGAAGTCCGTGTGACAAACACGCTGCACCGAGGGGTGTTGGATCATTCTCTCCGCAAAAATCACGTAGTACTCCTCCAAAAGCCCATCGACACGCCCAACTTCTACAATTCCTTCATCCAAAAATACGTCAGCAGAGTAGATTGAAGGCGCCACAAAAATTGCATTGTGGTTTCTCGCAAAAGCGGTCATCAGTGCCGCATCATCAAATTCCCCCAGAATATGTACCTTCAGCCCCTGACTGTTAAACCAATTGAGCAGTTTACGCCCCAACATCGAGCGCCTGCCGGGGATAAGTAAAGGCCGTTTTTCAAGGCAGGCAGGAAAAGCACCATCGTCAGCAGGTTCTCGACAATAAAAACTAATAGGGCTTTCCCCCAATTTCACAGAAAAAAGCCCTTCCTGCTGCGTTGAATCCACCGGACAGTCGGACAAAATCATATCCAGTTTATGCTGGCTAAGCTGCTCCAGCAGCATTTCGTGTGTGGATTCAAAACAGCGCAGGTGAATACTTTTATTTTCTGCCACCGCGGCGTCGAGCACACGGCTAACGAGCCTTTTGGAAAGCGTATCCGCGACCCCAACATCAAACAGCAGGCTGGATTCCTTTCGGTAGTTCACAATGTCCAGCATCTCCTGGCTCACCGTAAACATCTTGTCAGCATAGCGGAACACCAGTTGCCCCAGTTCCGAAGGGATCAATCCGCGCCCCTGTCGTTTAAAAAGCTTTCCACCCAACCGGTTTTCCAGCGATTTTATCTGCCCGGTGATGGTTTGCGGTGTCAGAAACAGTGCCTCTGCCGCCCCCACCACCGAACCGGTTTTACAAACCTGCCAGAAGTAATACAGATGATTAAAATTAATATGTGACATATCTGGCCCCTATTGCAGTAGATATGCAGACTGCACAATCCCTGTTTATTCGACCTGAGAACCTGTCTTTTTCGGTAGCAGCTTATTCAACATAAGATAACCAATGACCGCTGACATCGTTGAACCCAACAAAATACCTATTTTGGCGTAGATCATCAGCGCAGGATCTGCCTTCGCAAAGGCTAGCGAACCGATAAAAATCGACATAGTAAACCCAATACCACAGAGCACTGACACCGCAGCGATCTGCTTAAAGTTAATGCCAGACGGCAAACGAGCAATCCCCATTTTCACGGCGATACCGCTGAAAAGCATGATCCCTATAGGTTTCCCCAAGAGTAGACCGGCGGCAATCCCTACGGGTAATAATGAGAAAATCTGCTCTCCGGAGACACCCTGAAACGAAACGCCCGCATTAGCAAATGCAAACAATGGCAGGATAAACCATGCGACATACGGATGAATGCCGTGCTCAAGCCGACGCGCCGGAGACACTTTTTTCTTAGTATCTAATGGGATAAAGAAACCCAGGATCACCCCCGCCAACGTAGCATGAATGCCCGATTTCAGCACACAGACCCAAAGCACCATGCCTACCAGCAGATACGGCGTTAACCTGGCGACACCGCGCCAGTTAAGCCAGGCAAGAACAGCGACAGACAATGCCGCCAGACCTAACGCAGTGGTAGAAACATCATGGCTGTAGAACAGCGCGATGATAGCAATTGCGCCCAAATCATCGATGATGGCCAACGCCAGTAAAAAAACTTTAAGACTGGTTGGGACACGTGATCCGAGCAGCGCCATGACACCCAGCGCAAACGCGATATCAGTGGCTGCAGGGATTGCCCAACCCTGACGCGCTACGTCATCGGCTCCGTTAAATAAGAGATAAATCAACGCCGGAGCGACCATGCCACCTATGGCTGCGATCGCCGGGAAAAGCGCCTGCTCCCGGCTTGACAATGCCCCTTCACGCAGCTCTCGTTTCACTTCAAGACCAATCATCAGAAAGAAAATCGCCATCAGCCCGTCGTTAATCCACAGCAATAAAGGCTTATCAATCAGCAGGTCTGAAATACGCAGCGTGACCGGTATGTTTAGAAATGCGTGGTATAGCGTATCTAATGATGTATTGGCCATGGCCAGCGCGAACAAGGCGGCAACGATCAATACGATGCCACCTGCAGCCTCCATTCGTAAAAATTGACGAATAATATTCGGCACCCTGAATCTCCTGTTATGCATGTTAAGCAGACTGTATCTACACAGATGAGACATGATACCGTTTATTATGATTCGGAAAAAATCGATTATTACTCTATTACAGCTCGTAATTACCGATCTTTCGCAAACTATTTTTCATCATGGATGTTATTTCTGGCTCGGCAAAAACAAAAAATCCCCGTCGCTTAGCCGCTGACGGGGATTGAAGAGGTTTCAGCTTCTGCCTAAGGCAGTATGCAGATTAGCGGGTCAAATCATCGAAAAACTTTTTCACACCATCTAGAAAGCTTTTAGATCGCGGACTGTTTTTCTCACCAGACGCCCCACCAAAACTCTCTTCCAGATCACGCAGCAGCTGCTTCTGCTTGTCATTGAGACTAACGGGAGTCTCGACAACAACACGGCAAAGCAAGTCACCCTGCGCACCTCCACGGACAGATTTAACACCGCGCGCACGCATACGGAACAGTTTGCCGGTCTGCGTTTCCGCAGGTACCTTCAGTTTTACCCGACCATCAAGCGTGGGTACTTCGATTTCGCCACCGAGCGCAGCCATCGCAAAGTTGATCGGCACTTCACAGTACAAATTATTGCCTTCACGCTCAAAGATTTTGTGCGCCTTGACCTGAACCTGTACGTACAGATCGCCAGCCGGGGCACCATGTTCACCCGCTTCACCTTCGCCTTCGAGACGAATACGGTCGCCAGTATCCACACCCGCCGGGATCTTCACTGACAGCGTTTTAGAGCGTTCTACGCGGCCATGGCCATGACACTTGTTACAAGGATCTTTGATAACCTTTCCGCGCCCCTGACAGGTTGGACAGGCCTGCTGCACAGTAAAGAAGCCCTGACGCATTTGTACCTGACCTGCACCGTGACAGGTTGAACAGGTGACCGGAGAGCTTCCCGCTTTCGCACCGCTGCCGTGGCAAACATCACATTCAGCAAGCGTTGGAATACGGATTTCTTTGGTGACACCACGAACAGCTTCTTCAAGCGTTAGATCCATATTATAGCGCAGGTCGGAACCCCGGCTGGCACGCTGACGACGGCCACCACCGAAGATATCACCAAATACGTCACCGAAGATGTCGCTGAACTCTGCACCACCACCACCGCCGTACCCACCGCCCATACCGCCTTGTTCAAAAGCCGCATGGCCGTACTGGTCATAAGCAGCACGTTTCTGCGCATCGGTCAGAATTTCGTATGCTTCTTTGATCTCTTTAAATTTGCTTTCGGAGTCTTTATCGCCCTGGTTGCGGTCTGGGTGATGCTTCATTGCCAGGCGCTTATACGCCTTTTTGATTTCGCGCTCATCGGCCGTTTTTGATACGCCCAAGAGCTCGTAATAATCTTGCTTCGCCATACTTTTCCTGCCCTCAACATGCGTGCACGGGCGTAGAGTTTCCTCGACGCCCGTGCTGGTTTTCAGTAAAAACGAATTTACTGTGCCCGCTTAAGGGCGATTATTTCTTGTCTTTGACTTCTTCGAATTCAGCATCAACAACGTCATCATCTTTCTTCGCGTTATCATCACTGCCTTCTGGCTGACCTTGCTGCTGAGCCATTTCCGCTAACTTACCGGACACCTGAACCAGGGCCTGAAGTTTAGCTTCAATATCTGCTTTATCTTCGCCTTTGATGACACCTTCAAGTGCCTTCAGGGCTTCCTCGATAGCAGTTTTGTCTTCAGCAGGCAGTTTATCGCCAGTCTCTTCGAGTTGTTTACGCGTACTGTGGACCATATGATCCGCTTGGTTGCGAGTCTGAACCAGCTCCTCGAACTTGCGATCCGACTCGGCATTGGCTTCTGCATCGTTCACCATTTTTTGGATTTCTTCTTCGGTCAGACCTGAAGAAGCTTTAATGGTGATTTTCTGCTCACGCCCCGTGTTCTTATCTTTAGCAGAAACATGCAGGATACCATCGGCATCCAAATCGAAGGTTACTTCGATCTGCGCCATACCGCGCGGTGCTGCCTGAATGCCGTCCAGATTGAACTGACCCAACGACTTGTTATCAACACAACGTTTACGCTCACCCTGCACAACGTGGATGGTTACCGCAGACTGATTGTCTTCAGCGGTAGAGAACACTTGGCTGTGCTTAGTTGGGATCGTGGTGTTCTTGGTGATGAGTGGAGTCATCACACCGCCCATGGTTTCGATACCCAGAGACAGAGGAGTCACATCCAACAACAGAACGTCTTTAACATCACCAGACAGAACGCCGCCCTGAACCGCAGCACCGATAGCAACGGCTTCATCCGGGTTTACGTCTTTACGTGGCTCTTTACCGAAGAATTCAGCCACTTTCTTCTGAACCATTGGCATACGTGTCTGCCCACCGACCAGGATCACGTCCTGAATATCGGAAACAGAAAGACCTGCATCTTTCAGAGCCACTTTCAGCGGATCAATACAACGGTTAACCAAATCTTCAACCAGTGACTCAAGTTTGGCTCGGGTCACTTTGATGTTCATGTGCTTTGGACCTGTCGCATCAGCAGTGATGTACGGCAGGTTGACGTCGGTCTGTTGCGCAGAAGAGAGTTCGATTTTCGCTTTCTCTGCTGCTTCTTTCAGACGTTGCATCGCAAGCGGATCGTTACGCAGATCCATACCTTGGTCTTTCTTAAACTCTTCAACCAGGTAGTTAATCAGACGGCTATCGAAGTCTTCACCACCCAGATGGGTATCCCCATTGGTTGCCAGTACTTCGAAGGTTTTTTCGCCATCAACTTCATCTATTTCGATAATAGAGATATCGAAAGTACCGCCGCCCAAGTCATATACCGCAATGGTACGGTTACCAATTTCACGATCCAGACCGTAGGCCAGAGCCGCTGCGGTTGGTTCGTTGATAATACGTTTTACTTCCAGACCTGCGATACGACCGGCGTCTTTAGTTGCCTGACGCTGTGCATCATTGAAGTATGCAGGTACAGTGATAACGGCTTCAGTTACTGGTTCGCCCAGATAATCTTCGGCTGTTTTCTTCATTTTCTTCAACACTTCAGCAGAGATCTGCGGAGGTGCAATTTTCTGGCCTTTAACGTCAATCCAGGCATCGCCATTGTCAGCGCCAACGATCTGGTAAGGCATAATGCCTTTGTCACGCTGCACTTCTTCGTCCTGGAAGCGGCGGCCAATCAGGCGCTTGATCGCAAACAGCGTGTTCTGCGGGTTGGTTACAGCCTGGCGTTTAGCCGGTGAACCTACCAAGATTTCGCCATCTGCTGCATAAGCAATGATGGAAGGAGTTGTGCGATCGCCTTCGGCGTTCTCCAGCACACGTGCAGTAGTACCATCCATAATAGCCACACAAGAGTTGGTGGTACCCAGGTCGATCCCAATAATTCTACCCATTTCAAACGCCTCCACTAAAAATTCATAATCGGTCAGGTTGCTACTCTATATGCGGACATTTTATTTGATTTCAACTGTCCGATATCGCTGTTTTACCGGCGGTAACAACTGCGGTTGAGAATAAGATGGGGCCATGCGAGCCAGCATCAAGGGGTTCGATGAAAAAAAATCTTCAACTGCAGTTACGCCAGATCAATGTTTGCTCGCCAGCACCTCATTATGATGCCGCGCGCCTCTGACGATATGTGGACTTTTTAGCCCGTTCGCAAGCGGCTATAGCCCTGTTATTTATTCATAATAATTTAGAGTTCAGAGGACATATGCACAGTAAAACGATGGCTAATCCCGGCCCTTTGGGTCTAATGGGTTTTGGCATGACAACGATCTTATTGAATTTACACAATGCTGGTTTCTTCCCGCTGACTGCGGTGATCCTCAGCATGGGGATTTTCTACGGCGGCCTGATTCAAATTCTGGCAGGCGTAATGGAATTCAAAAAGGGCAACACATTTGGTACCACGGCTTTTACTTCTTACGGCGCATTCTGGCTGAGCCTGGTCGGTATTCTGATGCTGCCACGCATGGGCCTTGCCGATGCCAGCAGTGAAAGCGCCCTCGGCGCGTACCTTGGATTGTGGGGCATTTTCACGCTGTTCATGTTTTTTGGCACACTCAAAGCAAACCGGGGATTACAGGTCATTTTCGGCAGCCTAACCCTTTTATTTGCCCTGCTGGCCGTAGGTAATATGACTGGCAATGCTGCGCTACTGCGATTTGCAGGTTTTGAAGGCATCTTCTGCGGTGCCAGCGCTATTTACCTGGCCATGGCTGAAATGCTGAATGAGCAGTATGACCGTACAGTATTACCGATTGGCGTAATGAAAAGCGCATAACCCCTTTCTTATCGTTCACGTAATAAAAAGCCCCGACAGTTATCGAGATACTGTCGGGGCTTTTTATCAGGGCACTATCGCCCGGAGAGCGCACGTTCGGTAAATTTGTCTTTTCCCTTGGTTTCACTGTTTAAATCTCGGCTGAGGTAAATACCGGTCAGCAAACCAATCACAGACAGCGCCAAAACATAATAAGCAGGTGCCATCGGCGTAATACGCATAATTAAGGTGACAAAAATCGGTGTCAGCCCGCCGAAAATGGCATAGGCCACATTATAAGAGAAGGATATTCCGGTGAAACGCACCTCCGCTGGGAAAGCGCGAACCAGTACGTAAGGCACTGCGCCCACCACACCCACACTAAAACCAGCCAAGGTATACATCAGCATCAGTTTTGATGGGTCAGCAGCCACCACGTGATAGAACAACCACGTACAGATGCCAAGGAACAAGCTACCAAAAATAAACGTCTTGCTCGCGCCCAACCGGTCAACAATCCATCCTGCGGCTACACAACCAAAGGTCAGTGCTATGGTCGCCAGACAGTTAGCCTGTAGTGCCTGGGCTGCTGGGATCCCCAACTGCTTTTGCAGATAAGTCGGTGTCATCAGAATCACCACGACGATACCGGCCGACAACAGCCAGGTCATGATCATGGAAACAATGATCTCCTTTTTATGATTCGCCACCACTGACTTCAGCGGCATCTCTGCAGCCAGTGCCTTATGGGCTTTCATCTCCAGGAAAATCGGTGTTTCCTGCAACCAACGGCGCAAATACATGGCGAACAAGCCAAATATTCCACCGAGGAAGAACGGAATACGCCAGCCATAATCACTCATGGTTGCCGGAGAGAGCGTGCTGTTAAGCAGTGTGGCAACAAGGGAGCCGAGTAAAATACCGGCCGTCAACCCTGCGGTTAGCGTGCCGCAGGCAAAACCGATGCGTTTACGCGGCACATGCTCGGCCACGAACACCCAGGCGCCCGGCACTTCTCCTCCAATCGCTGCGCCTTGCAAAACGCGCATCAACAACAGCAATAACGGCGCAGCAATGCCAATCGAAGCGTAAGTCGGCAACAACCCCATCGCCAGCGTTGGTAAGGCCATAAGTAAGATACTCAGGCTGAACATGCGCTTGCGGCCTACCAGGTCACCAAAGTGCGCCATGATGATGCCACCTAGCGGACGTGCCAGATAACCGGCAGCAAAAATACCGAAGGTTTGTACCTGTCGTAACCAGTCAGGCATGTCTGCCGGAAAGAACAGGTCGCCAAGGATCGCAGCGAAGAAGACAAAGATGATGAAATCGTAGAATTCGAGTGCGCCACCTAATGCTGCAAGAGATAAGGTTTTAAAATCTTGCCGGTTCAGCCGGCGATTATTTGCGTGTTGCATAAGATACCGTATAGCACCAGAGTAGAGAAAAAGGGCTTTAGCCGCTTCATGTAAAGTAATCATTACTATAGCGGCAAATATTTTTCACACCACAGTGGCTGAATCTTATGTCAGAAATAGCTCAATTTTAGTTTTTTGTATCGCGGCGGGCGTTCTTAGGACGAAAAGCTGCTACTACCACCTCATGGGTTTCGATATAAGGGCCGTCGAGCAGTTGGATACAGTAAGGCACGCTGGCAAAAATACCGGACACAATCACATTACCGTCTGCGTCTTTCAGGCCTTCCAACGTTTCCTGGATCGATTTCGGCTGGCCCGGCAGATTCAAAATCAGCGACTGCTTGCGGATAACCCCCACCTGACGAGACAAAATGGCGGTAGGCACAAAATGCAGGCTGATCTGGCGCATCTGTTCGCCAAAGCCAGGCATCTCGCGATCGGCTATCGCCAGCGTTGCATCAGGAGTCACATCACGCCGGGCTGGACCCGTTCCCCCGGTCGTCAGCACCAGTTGGCAGCCACTTTCGTCTACCAACTCACAAATGGCTTGTTCGATTAATGACTGTTCGTCAGGGATAAGTTTTTTATCCAGTACAAATGGCGTGATGAGCGCGCGCTCAAGCCAGGCTTCCAGCGCCGGGATCCCTTTATCCTGATAGATACCGTTTGAGGCGCGATCAGATACCGATACCAGACCAATTCGTAATTTATCCATGCCTGTTCTCCACGTCATTTTTTAACGGCCTGCACAGTCACCATGCTGAGCAGTAAAAATTCAGTATATCGATAAGTGCAGCACGAGTTTCATCTAAGGAAAAAATTTCCTGGCAGATGCACATAAAAAAAGGCAGCCAGGCTGCCTTTTAACATCAGGAATGATTGCTGAGTGACGGTAATTACAGCAGATCAGAAATCATTTTTTCCAGCTTGCCCTGGTCGATAGCAAACTTACGAATGCCGTCAGCCAGTTTGTCGACAGCCATTGGATCCTGGCTGTGGTCCCAGTAGAACTGAGATTCAGTCAGTGGCTCTGGACGGGATTTGGTTTCGCCAGTGTAAGAAAGTTTACGCTCCAGCGCACCTTCGCTTTCTGCCAGCTCTTTGAGCAATGCAGGCGCGATGGTCAGACGGTCACAACCGGCCAGCTCGATGATTTCACCGATGTTACGGAAGCTTGCGCCCATGACGACGGTTTCATAGCCATGCTGTTTGTAGTATTCGTAAATTTCAGTCACGGATACAACACCTGGATCTTCATGCGGAGCGAACTCTTTTTTGTCGCCATTGGCTTTGTACCAGTCGAGGATACGGCCAACGAATGGCGAAATCAGGTAGGCACCCGCTTCAGCACAAGCACGTGCCTGAGCAAAGGAGAACAGCAGCGTCAGGTTACAGTTGATACCGGCTTTTTCCAGTTTTTCTGCAGCGCGGATGCCCTGCCAGGTAGAGGCCAGTTTGATCAAGATACGGTCATTGCTGATACCCGCATCATTGTAGAGTTTGATCAAACGGTGAGCTTTAGCGATGCTGGCATCGGTATCATAGGAAAGACGCGCGTCAACTTCGGTAGAAATACGGCCGGGAACCAGCTTAAGGATTTCAAGACCAATGTTTACCGCTAGCTTGTCTGCGGCATCAATGATCTGTTGATCGCGATCGCTACTCTGATCTTTCGCCCAGGCAATCGCCTCGTCGATCAGTTTGCGATATTCAGGAATTTGCGCTGCATTGAGGATCAGAGACGGGTTAGTGGTGGCATCTTGCGGCTTATACAACTTCATTGCCGCGATATCCCCGGTATCTGCAACAACTTGAGTCAATTGGCGTAGTGAGGTCAGTTTATCGGTCATTTGGCATATCTCATCGTTTATATATTATCGTTGAGGCATTTTCATGCCTTGCCTTTGCTTGATGATAACATGCAAAAAGCCAGGCGCAAGGCAGATATAGCGACGAGACAACCCCGATTTAAAAAGAGTTCTCGCGGAACAAAAATCACGCACCCCAGCCAAATATATCCGTGTCGCTACCGCGAAAAACAGACGATCACGCGGTGATAAAGATGCGCGGGATGGACATATGACGCCAAAAATCTGATCCGTCAGAAAATTACGTTTTACCTATCGCTGAAATTTCCGCTCAGAGCCCTTCATCGCGACTTTTTTAGCCGGTTTTATGCCATTTATTTGTTACAGTAATCCCATACAGATTGTTTAATTTAAACCGACAGCCGACCAAACGGATGCGACTATGCTAACCATTATTTCTCCTGCCAAGACTCTGGATTACGAAAGCCCGCTGGTGACAGAACGTTTCACCCAGCCCGAATTACTGGATAAATCCAGCCAATTAATGAATATCGCCCGCACATTGACCCCAGCACAAATCTCAAGTCTGATGGGGATCAGCGACAAGCTCGCACTGCTCAATGCTGAGCGCTTCAATGACTGGCAGCCGGATTTCTCGCCAGACAATGTGCGTCAGGCAATTCTGGCCTTCAAAGGCGATGTGTATACCGGTTTGCAGGCAGAAGATTTCAGCGCGGAGGATTTTGATTTCGCACAAAATCATCTGCGCATGCTGTCCGGACTGTATGGTTTACTCCGTCCCCTTGATTTGATGATGCCCTACCGGCTGGAAATGGGTATCCGCCTGCCAAACGCAGAAGGTGCCAATCTGTATGCCTTCTGGGGGGATTTACTCACCGAGAAACTCAATAGCCTACTGAGCCAGCAAGGCAGCAAGGTGTTGATCAACCTGGCTTCGGATGAATATTTCAAAGTAGTGAAACCCGCGAAACTCGACGGTGAAATCATCAAACCCATATTTCTTGACCAGAAGAACGGCAACTATAAAGTCATCAGTTTTTATGCCAAAAAAGCGCGCGGTCTGATGAGTCGTTTCATTATTAAAGAACGTCTGGATAAGCCGAAGCAGTTGCAGGATTTCAATCTGGAAGGCTACCAGTTTGACGAATCGCGCTCGCAGGGCAACGAGCTGGTATTTACCCGCCCTGAGCGCTGATTTTTATAATATGACAGATATAAAAAAACCCTCGCGAAGAGGGTTTTTGCATTTCAGAAGCCCGCGTTGTTATTCAGGTAGCGCCATCAGGAAAGCACGCATTTCGCTGAAATCAGCTGACAGGCTATGCGACAGCAGCGGCAGATCAGCGCGCTCAGCCAGCTCTTTCGGCAGGCCGATGTCCTGACCCAGAATCGACTCGACGCTTTCTTTGAATTTGGCCGGATGCGCGGTGCCGATAAACAAACCAAATTCACCGGGTTTCAATTGATCACGCAGCACACGGTAGGCGATCGCTGCATGAGGTTCGGAAATATACCCCAGGTCAGCCAGCTCGCGCATGGCATCTTCAGTGGTGTCATCGCTGATGGCGCCAAAGCCCAGATCTTTCAACTGCCAGGTTTTACGGCGGTACAACTCTTCCACGCGCGGCCAGTTATTTGGCTGGCTGACGTCCATGGCGTTAGAGAGCGTAGCGACAGTTTTCTTAGGCGCCCACTCACCGTCGTGCAAATAGCGCGGAACCGTATCATTGGCGTTAGTCGCAGCGATAAAACGCTTCACCGGCAAGCCGAGAGACTTCGCCAGCAAACCCGCGGTCAGATCCCCAAAATTCCCGCTTGGTACGGAGATCACGAGTTGATTGCGCGCTTCCTGTGGCAACTGCGCCACGGCTTCAAAATAGTAGCAAATTTGCGCCAGCAGACGACTGATATTAATGGAGTTTGCCGAGTTCAGCTTCAACTCATGCTTGAGTTCCTCATCGTCAAACGCCTGCTTCACCAGCGCCTGGCACTGGTCGAAGTCACCGTCGATAGCAATCGTATGGATGTTGTCGCCCAGCGTACAGAACAGTTTTTCCTGCAGCGGACTGATTTTGCCACGCGGATAGAGGATCACCACACGCACATTTTTCATGCCGTGGAAGGCGTGTGCCACCGCCGCGCCAGTATCACCAGACGTTGCGGTCAAAATGGTCACTGGCTGGTCGCCGGAAACCTGGGTCAGGATCTGCGCCATAAAGCGGCCACCGAAGTCTTTGAACGCCAACGTAGGGCCATGGAACAGTTCGAGACAGGCGATGTCTTCTTCAACTTTCGCGACCGGTGCTGGGAACGCAAACGCGCTTTTCACCCGCTGATATAGTTCGTCTTCAGAAATCTCGTCACCAATGAAGGCGGAGAGAATGCGGCTGCTACGAGTGACAAAATCCTGCTCCAGTAAAACATCGATCTCACTCAGTGCAAACTCAGGCAATTCGAGCGGAAAGAACAGACCTTGCTGCTTGCCTAAGCCTTGCTTAACGGCCTGAGCAAAGCTGACCTGCTCGTTGTGATCCTTCAGGTTGTACAGTTTCATCATTTATCCCAGTAGTCTCGCGCCTGTGGTATCCAGACGACAAATATGAACAAAACCTTCATCATTTTGCAGATAGTGACTCTGCAACCAATCGGCCATACGTTTAGCGGTCGCACTGTCATTGCAAACGGCAAACAGCGTCGGACCGGAGCCGGAAATACCGCAGGCCAAAGCACCCATTTCTTCGGCCGCGCTACGGGCTTCTGCAAAGCCCGGTAACAGACGTGTGCGGTAAGGCTCGGCGATGACATCTTTCATCAGTTTAGCCGCAAGCGCAGGCTGCTGCGTATGGCAGGCATGGATGAAACCGGCCAGGTAACGCCCATGGCTAATGCAATCCTGACGGCGATACTGCGCGGGCAAAATAGCGCGTGCTTCCGCAGTCGACACTTTAATCCCTGGATAGGCCATCACCCACAGCCAGTCATCGAAGCTCGGTACGTTCTGACTGATAATGTCCAGCTCTTCCAGCATCAGTTGAATACCACCGAGATAACAGGGTGCAACGTTATCAAAATGTACGCTGCCGGAAATACGTCCTTCCAACTCCCCCATCAGTGCCAGCATGGTATTTTCATCTAGCGGCTTACCACAAAACTCATTCATCGCCATCAGACCAGCAACGACTGAACAGGCGCTGGAACCCAGCCCGGAGCCAATCGGCATGTTTTTTTCCAACGTCATGGCGACTGGTACTTCTTTACCGATCTCCTGGCAGAAACGCTGCCAGCACTGATAAACGATGTTGTCTTCCATGCGGTCCGGTAACTTGGACACGAAGCGCCCTTCACTTTTAAGGCTGAACTCATTTGCGGCTTCAACGCTGACGCAATCGCCCAGCAGTGAACCATCAACCGGCGAAACTGCTGCGCCCAGTACATCAAAACCTACGCTGACGTTACCAATCGAGGCTGGTGCATACACCTTAACCATATTAAACTCCTAACTTCCATGACAGCGTCCGCAAAAGATCAGCAAACACGCCGGCTGCGGTAACATCGTTACCCGCACCATAGCCGCGTAAAACCATAGGCAGAGGCTGATAATAGCGGCTGTAAAATGCCAGCGCGTTCTCACCATTCTTCACTTTATACAACGGATCATTACCATCAACCGCGTCAATTTTCACCTGACAGCGCCCCTCATGGATAGCGCCAACATAGCGTAATACTTTACCCTGCGCCGTGGCATCGGCCACGCGCTGGCTGAAATCATTATCCAGCTCCGGCAAACGGGCTACAAAATCAGCCACACTGCCTTCTGAATTGAATGTTGCAGGTAAAACAGACTCAACATCAATATCAGACAGTTCAAGTTTGTATCCTGCTTCGCGGGCGAGGATCAACAGCTTGCGTGCTACATCCATGCCCGAGAGATCATCACGCGGATCCGGCTCGGTGTAGCCCATATCACGTGCCTGAAGCGTCGCCTCTGACAGCGACAACCCTTCATCCAGCTTGCCGAAGATGAACGACAATGAACCGGAAAGGATACCGGAGAAACGCACCAACTCATCACCGGCATTCAGCAGATTCTGTAGATTTTCGATTACCGGAAGACCGGCCCCGACGTTGGTGTCATAAAGAAATTTACGACGTGAACCTTCAGCGGCTTTACGCAGCTGATAATAATAATTCATGGAAGAGGTATTGGCTTTCTTGTTCGGCGTCACGACATGGAAACCGTCACTCAGAAAATCAGCGTACTGGTCCGCCACTTCCTGACTCGAGGTACAGTCCACAATCACCGGATTGAGCAGGTGATACTCCTTCACCAGACGGATCAGGCGCCCCAGGTTGAAGGGCTCTTTTGCCGCGCCCAACTCTTCACGCCAGTTCTCCAGCGGAATGCCGTGCGTATTGGTTAGCATCGCTCGTGAATTGGCAATACCGCACACCCGGAGATCGATATGTTTGGTTTTCAACCATTGCTGCTGGCGGCGAATCTGCTCAATCAACGCACCACCCACACCACCCACGCCAATCAGGAATACTTCGATAACCTGATCGGTATTGAATAGCATCTGATGGCTGACGCGCACGCCGGTAGTGGCATCATCGTTATTCACGACGACAGAGATTGAACGTTCAGAAGACCCTTGGGCAATGGCCACAATATTGATATTAGCGCGGGCCAGCGCAGAGAAGAACTTGGCTGAGATGCCACGCAGTGTGCGCATACCGTCGCCAACCACAGAAATGACGGCCAGTTTCTCCATCACGTCCAGCGGCTCCAGCAAACCGTCTTTCAACTCCAGATAAAACTCGTCTTCCAGCGCCTTACGTGCACGTGCCAGTTCGCCCTGTGGGATGCAGAAACTGATGCTGTATTCCGAAGAGGACTGGGTGATTAACACCACCGAAATACCGGAGCGGGACATCACCGCAAACACGCGGGCAGCCATACCGATCATGCCCTTCATGCCCGGTCCTGAGACGTTAATCATCGCCATATGGTTAAGATTAGTGATGCCTTTAACCGGTGTGTTGTCGTCAAGGCTTTCACTACCAATCAGCGTGCCGGGAGCCTGTGGATTAGTGGTATTTTTGATCAGGCATGGGATCTGGAACTGGGCGATGGGCAGAATGGTGCGAGGATGAAGCACTTTGGCACCGAAATACGACAACTCCATCGCTTCCTGATATGACATGGATTTCAACAGGCGAGCATCCGGGACAGTGCGTGGGTCACAAGTATAGACGCCATCGACATCGGTCCAGATTTCACAGCAGTCAGCACGCAAACACGCCGCCAGCACGGCAGCAGAATAGTCGGAGCCATTGCGGCCCAGCACCACGAGTTCGCCTTTATCATTGCCTGCGGTGAAACCCGCCATCAGAATGATGTGTTCGGCTGGGATGGCACTGGCGGAAATTCGCAGTGTGGATTCATTGATATCAACGGTCGATTCAAGATAACTGCCCTGCGCCAGAAGTTTCTTCACGGGATCAATGACGGTGACACCAAAACCTTTGGCAACAAACACGGCTTCCATAATGGCAACAGAGAGTTTTTCGCCACGGCAGATGATCGACGCGTTCACACTGTCTGGGCACTGCCCTAACAGGTTGATGCCATGCAGCAGTTGTTTAAGCTGGGCAAACTCTTGCTCAACGAAGGTCTTTACCTTAAGCAAATCAAAGCCCGGCTGCGCCTCAGCCAGACCCGTTAGCAGCTCTGAGAAAATGCGCTGCGCGTCACTCATGATCGGCTGAATGTCTTGACCGGCAACCGTACGTTCGATCATCGCGACCAGATGGTTGGTAATTTTGGCAGGCGCGGATAACACCGTGGCAATCTGTCCCTGACCTGTATTACTTTCCATAATATCTGCGACGCGCAAGAAGCGCTCCGCGTTTGCTACTGAGGTGCCGCCAAATTTCAACACTCGCATTTCTGATACTCTCCTGAAGCTCATTTTATAAATGATAATTTGGTAAAAAGTCGGTAAAAAAAAAGCCCGCACTGGTTAGGTGCGGGCTTTTTTCTGTTTATCCTGTATGCGTCAGCCCGCCCCGTTACCTGTGGTTTCGGTGGTGGTAATAATTGTTGTGTTCAGGCTGATGGTTCGCATTTTTTCTTCTGTCTGTTGATTGTGTTTTTACGCTGTCTGACTCTATTAGCTAAAGCATCAGGCAGGACAAGTCAATTTTTTTCTGTTTTCAAGCCAATACGCGCACTTCATCCAAAACAGATTATTCTCTCCATAAATCATGAAATCCAGTGAAAAAATCAGAATAAAGATGCCATGACCAATTTTATAACCACCTGAACCCTCGAACACCTCATATCACTTCGCCAGTTTTTTTTCGATATCATGCAGCAATGTATGCAACATAGCCGCATCGCGCTGCTGTAAAAGTCCCAGTCGTTGATGCAGCCAATCGCCCAGTTTTTGATCGTCAGCCGCCTCTACGTTAACCAATAACCGGTCAACACGTGAGCGCAATGCGGCCAGTTGCCCTGCTTGCGCATTCCCAGGTAACGCGTTGGATACCTGATTAAGTGACGCAAGCTGATAACAGAACACCATCACCGCCTGCCCAAGATTAAGCGAGGGATAATCAGCCACCATAGGGACGCCAGTGAGAATATCCGCCAGAGACAGCTCTTCATTGGTCAGCCCGGAATCTTCTCGCCCGAACACCAACGCGGCATTACTCACCCACTGGCGTTTTTCTTCCAACTGCCCCAGCAGTTCCACTGGCGTGCAATAGTAATGAAAGCGTGCGCGGCTGCGTGCGGTCGTAGCGACAGTGAAATCAATATCGGCCAACGCCTCTTCCAGTGTCATGAAGTGCAACGCATGGTGCAGGATCTCATTGGAACCATGCGCTACCCATCCGGCTTCAGGCTGCAAATGTGCCTGGCTATCCACAATCCGCAGCGACGTAAATCCCATGGTTTTCATTGCGCGAGCAGCGGCACCGACATTCTCGGGGCGCGCCGGTGAAACCAAAATAATATGAAGTTGCATGAGTCCCTCGGTAAAGACTTCTGACCGTTATCTTTCGCTGATGTTAAATGACGTTTATCGTTTGCCAAAACGCAAGGTCAAAAATGATCAATCATTCACATTAGCTTAACAGCAACCAGAACGGATTAGCGTAATTTATAGGAAAATAGACATTAACTGACACAAATACAGTGAAACTTAATCAAACACTTCATATATAAAATTAAACCTTATTAATCATAATAATAATTAATATTATTTAACCTAATCCCACTTACTGAAAAGGTGTTTATTCTAAAAGGCTGAATCGTGTTCAAAACTGATGGAATGTGACTTAAGCGTGCATTCTTGTAAGTGTTTTTCACCAAACTGTTACCGTGCTACAATTGAATTTGATGTATGTCAATAAAGCGTAGTTTTGTTGGGTACTAACATCGGCACTAGCTGTTATATTGCTGTTAATGAGGTTAGTATAGCCGCCGATTCGATGCCCTTTTGGGAAGACAAAAAGTGGACTTCCTTATCATGCTGGCGACAACGTTAGCGTTTAAAGAAAGCGCATCAGTAACGCATTTACGTACTTTAGTCATGTAACGAGTGAGATAGCCTAGTTGGCCATCAGCATTCATCGGAATAACAAGGACTTCTGTACTCCTATTTTCAATTTGTTGGCAATCTTAGGTAGCAATAATGCAGACTCCTCACATTCTGATCGTCGAAGACGAGTTAGTGACACGAAATACGTTAAAAAGCATTTTCGAAGCAGAAGGCTACATGGTGCATGAAGCTAATGATGGCGCAGAAATGCACCACATTCTTTCCGAAAATGACATCAATTTAGTGATCATGGATATCAATTTACCCGGCAAAAATGGCCTGCTGTTGGCGCGTGAATTACGTGAACAAGCCAGTGTAGCCCTGATGTTCCTGACCGGTCGCGATAATGAAGTCGACAAAATTTTGGGGCTGGAAATTGGTGCTGATGATTACATCACCAAACCTTTTAACCCGCGCGAACTGACCATCCGTGCACGCAACCTGTTGTCCCGTACTATGAATCTGGGCACCACCGGTGAAGAACGCCGTCTGGTTGAAAGCTACAAATTCAACGGTTGGGAACTGGATATTAATAGCCGCTCATTGGTGGGCCCTGCCGGCGAGCAATACAAATTGCCACGCAGTGAGTTCCGCGCCATGCTGCACTTCTGTGAAAACCCAGGCAAGATTCAAACCCGTGGTGATTTGCTCAAAAAGATGACCGGACGCGAACTCAAACCACATGACCGTACTGTCGACGTCACCATCCGTCGAATTCGCAAGCATTTTGAATCCACACCAGATACCCCTGAAATCATCGCCACCATTCATGGCGAAGGTTATCGTTTCTGCGGTGATTTAGAAGAATAAGCAGCAGGTTGCCAACCCTTCTGCTGCAATATGTAAAAGTAAAGGCCAGCGTTTACTGGCCTTTACTTTTACCATCGACAGGAAACTGTCGTTTACAGAACGAGAACGTCGAGAGAATTAGCGAGCACCCCACGGAATAATTGGCACCGCGCTCAGGGCATTTTTTGGAGAGCCATCAACGACTTTATCCGAATAGCTAAGATAGATAAGCGCATTGCGTTTATCATCATAGAAACGCACGACCTGCAATTTTTTGAACACCAGAGAGGTACGTTTCTGGAAAACGACAGTCCCTTTATCCTTCCCTTGCTTTATTTTATCACTCAGTTCGATTGGCCCCACTTGCTGGCAGGAAATCGCCGCATCAGAGGTATCCTCGGCCAGACCTAGCCCGCCTTTTATTCCACCGGTTTTAGCGCGACTGATATAACAGGTTACATTTTTAATATCAGGATCATCAAAAGCTTCCACCACAATTTTGTGGTCCGGCCCAAACAGTTTAAATACCGTATCGACAGAGCCTATCTGTTCGGCAAGCGCTGAATGACTACAAACGAAAAGCAGTCCAAACACCAAAATACAACATTTTTTCATCAAGTTACTCCGTGTCAGCTGACCGACGTTGATTGTGTTAAAAACAGATTAAAAGAAGCCAGTGCTCAAAAATTAAGAATCCAATCACCAGTAATATCCACGAATAGCACAGATAGCCAAAAAATACTTAAGAAGTCTTAAGCTTAAAAAGTTGCTATTATGCGGCGTCACATTCTGTGCATTTATCTTAGTTCAACGAGGACGATCTATGGATCAAGCAGGAATCATTCGTGATCTTCTCAGCTGGTTAGAAACACACCTGGACCAGCCGTTATCACTCGACCACGTCGCAGCCAAAGCCGGTTATTCTAAATGGCACCTGCAGCGGATGTTTAAGGATGTCACCAGTAACGCGATTGGTGCTTATATCCGTGCCCGGCGATTGTCAAAGGCCGCCGTCGCTTTACGGCTGACCAGTCGCCCGATTTTAGATATCGCTCTGCAATATCGTTTTGATTCTCAGCAGACGTTTACCCGTGCTTTCAAAAAACAGTTTGCACAGACTCCAGCCTTGTACCGCCGCTCTGAAGATTGGCACTCCTTTGGGATTTGCCCACCAATACGCCTTGGTGCCTTCATTTTGCCACAGCCAGAGTTTATATCGCTGCCTCAACAGAATCTCATTGGCATAACGCAAAGCTACTCCTGCACCCTGGAACAAATTTCAACCTACCGTAATGAAATGCGTCTGCACTTCTGGCGTCAGTACATTGGTGAAGCCAAAACGCTACCACCATTGCTGTATGGGTTGCATCACTCCCGCCCAAGTCAGGAAAAAGACGACGAGCAGGAAGTACTGTACACCACGGCGATTGAGCCCAATCACTTACCAGAAAATGTGGAAGGTCAGCCAATTGTGGTGCAGGAAGGTGAATATGCCATGTTCCATTACAAAGGGTCGCCGGAACGGCTGCAAGAATTCATTCTGACGTTATACGGAACCTGCCTGCCAACGTTAAAAATGACGCGTAGAAAGGGACAAGATATCGAGCGTTTCTATACCAGAGACAAGGTGCCAAGCGTGACACCACCTGTTGAAATAGAATGTGATTACCTTATCCCTATTCGTCGCTAACCCACCGACATAAAGCTGTCGTGATTAACGCTGCTGCTCATCTAATGCGGGCTGATCAAGATGTGATATATCGCCCGCAGTTTCGACTATCCATCCCGATGCCAGCCACGCGCTTTCCTGATGATCGACTCGCGAGATAGAGCAGTTACGCAAACGCAAACGACGCTCTGCATAAGGAGCCAGTCCAAGGATGGTGCTGATAAGACATCCCAGCGCAATGCCATGACTGACCAGCAAAGGCTTACTGCCTGCGGGTAAATCGAGACAGCAGTCCAGCGCTAACCGCATGCGCAAAGCCAATTCTGTCATGCTCTCCCCCTGAGGAATCCGCCCGTCAGGGGTGCCGTCGACCATCTGTTTGCGCCAGACTTCCTCTTCAGCGCTGAGCGTGTCCAGCTCGCGCGCTTCCAACACTCCCATATGCAACTCACGCAGCCGCGGTTCAACGTTGACCTCACAACCGCAGACGTCAGCGATAATTTGCGCCGTGGCACGAGTCCGACCTAGGTCGCTGGCAATCACATGCGTGATACCTTCATGACGAACGCGTTCCGCCACTTGCTGCGCCTGAAAAATGCCTTTTGGCGTTAGCGGGCTGTCAGACTGCCCCTGAATCTTACGAGCTGCATTCCATTCGGTTTCGCCATGACGGACGAGATATACCTGTAACATGAGTGTTTTCCGTTATACTGCGTGAAATTTGCTAAAGGATGCTAAAACTCTATGTACCACGTTGTCGCTGCTACCACTAATCCGGCAAAGATCAAAGCTATCGCAATGGCTTTTGAGGACATTTTTGGCGCTGATGCATTCCGTATCGAAGGCGTTGACGTCGATAGTGGCGTTCCCAACCAGCCTATCGGCAGCAGCGAAACCCGAACGGGCGCAAGACACCGGGTTATCGGTGCGCGCCAGGTTCGCCCTGAAGCCGACTTTTGGGTCGGCGTTGAGGCCGGTATCGAAGACAATATGACATTCGCCTGGATGGTCATTGAAAACATGCATCAACGCGGAGAATCACGTTCTGCCAGCCTGATGCTGCCTGAAACTATATTACAAGAGATCAATCAAGGCAGCGAATTGGGCGATGAAATGGATAAATTGACCGGAATTAATGAAGTGAAGCGAAAAGGCGGCGCCATCGGGATATTTACAGCCGGTAAACTCAGTCGAACCAGCGTCTACCATCAGGCATTGGTTTTAGCCTTAGCGCCCTTCCATAACGCCATCTACCAGGCTCGAGCTCAAACGCATTGAAGCAGAGATCATGACTATGTCTCTGACCCCTTAAGAAGTTGTGTATCAAGCCAGGTTTTCAGTCTGGGAGATGCCGTTTTCAATCCATTCGAACCACGGGTGATGGTTGCAATTCCGGCTCCCAGCTGATTTTTCAACTCGCGCTGACTCAACGTACCCCGCATCAATTCCTCAATGATCTTCACTCTTGTCCCTAATGCTGCGCGCTCATCAGGGGTCAGCAGCAGTTGCAGCAAATCCTGTTGGAGATTTTCAGCAAAAGCTTGTTGTAACAGCGCCATAAAGCGCTGCCAGTCCTCATTGCCTTGTTGGGAAAGAGCGGGGTCGGTTAACAATATTCGTGTCATATTATGGCTGCCATACTATTAAACTAGTACAGCAGCATAGCATAAGTCCTAAAAATCAGTAACGCCTCTGCCACTCTGCATCGGTCAACACTTTGGCGGGCTGATGTAAAAAGTAGCGATAAAATACATCATATGCCAACACATTTTTAACATATCTGCGTGTTTCAGAAAAAGGGATACTTTCGATAAAAGCGACGGCATCGATACGCCCACCGCTGTTACTCAACCAAGTATTTACCCGGGAAGGGCCGGCGTTGTAGGCAGCGCTGGAAAGAATACGGTTACGACCAAACTGTTGGTAAACGTACTCCAGATAATGGGTGCCAATGTTGATATTCATCTGTGGGTCCAACAGCTGCCCAGGGCCGCTGTAACCGGCAATGCCGAACATCTGCACAGTATGTTGTGCCGTAGCTGGCATCACCTGCATCAAACCCGCAGCGCCAACCGGTGAACGCGCCTCTGGGTTCCAGGCACTTTCCTGACGGGCAATGGCCATCGCATAGCTCTGCGTAATGCCTTTGTCGTTGGTTGCCTGTCGGAATTCCGGCGACCATGCCAACGGGAAGCGCTCTTCCAAATAATTCCACAGTTTACCGGCAATGGTGGCCTGCACACTGAGATCGGCCCACTTTTGATTAAAAGCGTAACGTGCCAGCGCAGTTTGCTGCTCCTTGCTGCGGCTCAGTACCAGATAGGTCCATTCAGTGCGCGCCAGATTATCCATATGCCAGTACATCAGCTCACGAACTCGAGCAATCTCTGGCAGCTTCGCCATGTCGGCATCCGGTTTAGCCGCCACGGAGACCTGAATCGGATACGCCACGCCGAGTTTTTGCGCGGCGGCCATCGGATAGAACCCACGTCCCTGCATCAGCTTGCGCAAAATCGCTTCGCTCTGGGTACGCTTACCTTGATCGAGAAGTACCGATGCCTCCCAGTAGCGCCATTCATCTTCCTGTTGCGCGTCAGGCGTTAAACGGTCCATCCACTGACTCAACCCATGACGGTCACCTGCGGCTAGCGCCATACGGATGCGGCGCTCAACCAGCGAGGTAGAGTGGCTGCGGAGAATAACGTTATCACGCCAGTTAGCCTGTTCCGGTGTAGCGTCACTGCCCATCAGGCGCCATGCGACCGTCTCTTCCAGTTCCAGCCGGTCACTGTCACTCATTTTCTGTAAGCGAGCCAGCACCGGTAGCATAGCGCGGGCGTTATCAAGATCATCGCGAGCAATGCGGGTAAAGGCAATACTCACTACATTTCGGGTGAAGTCGGTCGGCCCTACGGTGCGGGCGAAACTTTCAATACTGTTGGGATCTTTTTGCAGCGCCAGCAATGCGTCACGCATCGTCTGATAATCTGGCGGCAGTTGCTTGGCGAGGAAGTTTACCAGATTGGTGTTGCCCTCTTTCATCGCCAGACCGATGCGTTGCAGTGTTGTCAGCGCGGTTTGATTGCCCGCCTGCTGCCAAACGGTGAACAGTTTGTCACAGGTACCCGGCAAAGATTTGCCTGTCAGCCAGATGTCTTTGGTTGCATCCATGGCGACTTTCTGCTGGCCGGTGGCCCATTTTGCATAGTAATAATTACAGCGCGCCGCAACCGGCTTGGGTGCCTGCGGGCTGAAGGAGAGCAAACCCGTCCAATCTTGGCGGGTTGCCAACTCATTAACAAAACGCGAAGGCAGCGAACGCGCCGGTGGCAGAGTGGGATGCGTTTTGATGAAATCATTCACTTGCTTTGATGTGACAATACTCAGATTCTGCGTCAGTTGACGATATTCGAGATAGGGATAAAGCGGGTAGTCCTCAAGGGTGGGCATCAATTGGTTAACCGTATCCATCTGGTTGTTGTCCCAGGCCTGCTTGATTTGCATATAGCGCTGACGCTGCCCGTCTAAAGAATCAGCGTTTACCGCACTGGATGCGGTTATCAACAACATGCCCACAGCCAGAAAATGCCATTTGTCCACCTTGACCATACTTACCTTTATCCTCGTTGATTGTAGAGCTCACTACCCGATACTGCGCCACAGTGGTGTCCCCAATGGGATATACATGCCGTCCGCTATGCCCAGATACCTTCTACGCTAATTGATTCATTTCTAAAATTGAAGCCATGTACTCAAGGCATCACAAACTTTACACAGTGTGGTGCAATGTCAATGGAGATACCAGACGACAAGCATTTTAAATGTTGTCATTCGCAGACCCGTTATGCGCCAGACTTGTTTCATTTCGTCCCTGATCACGTTCATTTTGTCCCAACAGGTTCACACCTCGTTTACATTCCGACCACGGCTCTTTATATCTTTACCCAAGGTATTTTCCGCGACCACGACGTTTACACAGCATCTGCACCGACGTGGCTTGCCTTTTTTTAGCGGAAAACCGCCTCATCGCATCAGGTTTATTCATAAACAACGAGGCTTTTTTCTCTACTCTTTTTCACTTCATGGATGACCTGAATAAGTCGGAGAAAAGTAAAGCCCATAGAAAATAGGTAGATTGAAATGTCGTCGCTCATTGTGGACAATTGTCACTACACACAGCTGGCATTGCAGTGTCTTTTGCAGAATAATGGAATGAAAAATAAAGATATTATTTCTCTCACTGACATTAACCAACTGCAAACAGCATGCAATGATCTTTCTCCGGATATGATCTTCATCAATGAAGACAGTTTCACCTATGCCCCCCTCATCGGTGAAGCGTTACGCGGCGTGATAAACAGCCATCCTAAGACGCTATTTTTCATTTTTATCTCCAAAGAAAACCTTAATTATCAAAATTATATTCCAATCCGCAATAACATTATTATTTTATCAAAATCCATCCGGACACAGCTGGTCTGTCGTCTGATTAAACATAACCTGCAACTGGATGAAACCAGCCTGAACGTCGAGGTTTTGGATCTCACACCGGTAAACCTCAGCCGCACCGAAGCCGATATTCTGAAAATGTGGATGTCAGGCCACGACACCCTGCGTATTTCCCAGCACCTCAATATCAAAGAAAAAACCGTCGCCTCGCATAAAGGCAATATTAAGCGCAAAGTGAAAACACAGAATAAGCAGGCGATCTATCATGTGGTGAAGCTGGCGGATGCCCTGACCTCCGGTATGTTTGTCGGCCGCGTGCGCTCTTTTCCCAAAGTGGTAACCCCCTATCTTCACGCCCCTGTACTGATGTAACACCACTTTATTGACACGATTAAACTCAGTGATCGCCATATTCTTGGCATCCCGTGAGGTTGAAGGTTGGGAAGCGTGGCGAAACACGCTAAACTTCGCAGTCAGAACACTTCTCAGTTATGCCGTTTTCAGGCGGGACTGACTTTAATCCGCCGCAGCGCCTGCCTTTGATGGAAAGCGCGCGGCTCGCATAGACAGAGGCTCAAGACAACGTGGCTCAATACGTATACTCAATGCATCGCCTCGGCAAAGTGGTTCCGCCGAAGCGTCATATTCTGAAAAACATCTCCCTCAGTTTCTTCCCTGGCGCCAAAATCGGTGTTTTAGGTCTGAACGGCTCAGGCAAATCAACGCTGTTGCGCATCATGGCCGGTGTCGATACGGATATCGAAGGCGAAGCACGCGCACAGCCGGACTTGAAAATTGGTTATCTGCCGCAGGAACCTCAGCTGAACATGGAACACACGGTACGTGAGTCCGTGGAAGAAGCCGTGTCAGAAGTGGTTGGTGCATTAAAACGTCTCGATGAGGTCTATGCGCTGTACGCCGATCCAGACGCTGATTTCGATAAACTGGCGGCGGAACAGGGTAAGTTGGAAGAGATCATTCAGGCACATGACGGTCATAACCTGAACAACCAACTGGAACGTGCCGCCGATGCACTGCGTCTGGCTGATTGGGATGCAAAAGTCGCCACCCTTTCCGGTGGTGAGCGTCGCCGCGTTGCCCTGTGCCGCCTGCTGTTAGAAAAGCCTGACATGCTGCTGCTCGACGAACCAACCAACCACCTGGATGCAGAGTCCGTGGCATGGCTGGAACGCTTCCTGCACGATTTCGAAGGTACCGTTGTGGCAATCACGCATGACCGTTACTTCCTCGATAACGTCGCCGGATGGATCCTTGAGCTTGACCGCGGTGAAGGTATTCCGTGGGAAGGTAACTACTCCAGCTGGCTGGAACAGAAAGATGAACGTCTGGCCCAGGAAGCGTCATCTGAAGCGGCTCGTCGTAAATCGATCGAGAAAGAGCTGGAGTGGGTACGCAAAGGTGCAAAAGGCCAACAGTCTAAAGGCAAGGCACGTTTGTCCCGCTTCGAAGAACTGAACAATGCCGAATATCAGAAACGTAACGAAACCAACGAACTGTTTATCCCACCGGGCCCACGCCTGGGCGATAAAGTGGTTGAAGTGAAGAACCTCAGCAAGTCTTACGGTGATCGCGTTCTGATCGACGACCTTTCCTTCTCCGTACCTAAAGGGGCGATTGTCGGGATTATCGGACCGAATGGCGCGGGGAAATCGACGCTGTTCCGTATGATGTCTGGCCAGGAAGAGGCCAACAGCGGCACCATCGAACTGGGTGACACCGTCAAGCTGGCGTCGGTCGATCAGTTCCGTGATTCCATGGACAACAGCAAAACCGTGTGGGAAGAAGTGTCCCGTGGTCAGGACATCATGCGCATTGGCACCACTGAAATGCCAAGCCGCGCCTACGTCGGCCGTTTCAACTTCAAAGGGGTTGATCAAGGCAAACGCGTTGGCGAACTGTCTGGTGGTGAGCGTGGTCGTCTGCATCTGGCTAAACTGCTGCAGGTTGGCGGTAACATGTTGCTGCTCGATGAACCAACCAACGACCTGGACATCGAAACCCTGCGCGCGCTGGAAAACGCCTTGCTGGAGTTCCCGGGCTGCGCGATGGTCATTTCCCATGACCGTTGGTTCCTCGACCGTATAGCGACCCATATCCTCGATTATCAGGATGAAGGTAAAGTCGAATTCTTCGAAGGTAACTTCACCGAATACGAAGAATATAAGAAACGGACTTTAGGCGCAGAAGCGTTAGAACCCAAACGTATCAAGTACAAGAAGCTGATCAAATAGTCATCAACCAGAAACAAAAAAGGCCCGGAAATGGGCCTTTTTTGTGCCCTTTTCCGCACGCCATCACTTCGCAGTTATCCTGAGTCACAGCATAAAATTAATAGAACAAACTACTGTATGAAGCCTAGACTCTCTATAACCCTTATTGGAGAAAAAATATGACTATCAAAGCCATTACAGTGAATCCGCAAGATCCAGCACATTTCATGTCCATTCAGTTACCACAACCGGTAGCGACAGAGTTTGATCTGCTGGTGGAAGTGAAAGCCGTGTCAATCAATCCGGTTGACACCAAGGTGCATAAAAGCCTGCAAAAAAGCGGCCTGGATGCGCCGAAAGTGCTGGGCTGGGATGCGAGCGGCATCGTCAAATCCGTCGGCAGCGCGGTGAAAAATTTCAAAGCGGGTGATGAAGTCTGGTATGCCGGTGACATCACACGTTCCGGTAGCAACACCACCGAACAGCTTATCGATTCCCGTATCGTCTCGGTCAAGCCGAAAACGCTGAACTGGGCGCAATCTGCTGCGATGCCCTTAACCGCGCTGACCGCTTGGGAAGCCCTGTTCGAACACCTCAACATTCAGAATGCACCAGCAGACAAAACCCTGCTGGTCATTGGCGGCGCGGGTGGTGTGGGTTCGCTGGCAATCCCACTGGCCGCATTACGTAGCAAGGTAAAAATCATTGCCACGGCGTCACGCCCGGAATCAGCTCAATGGTGTCTCGAACGAGGCGCGGATCTCACCGTGAACTACAACGATCTACAAGGCGAATTGGCGAAGCATGACATCAAACAGGTTGACTACATTCTCTGCCTCAATGACACCGATGGCCACTGGGACGCCATCAGCGACCTCATTGCGCCCATGGGGCATATTTGTACGATTGTCGAAAATAAAAAACCGCTGGAGCTGAACCAGCTGAAGCTGAAAAGCGCCGCACTGCACTGGGAGTTGATGTTCACCCGCAGCATGTTCAATACGCCGGATATCGCGCAGCAAGGTGAGATACTCAAACAGGTTGCCGCCTTGGTCGATGAAGGCAAAGTACAAACAACCCTGAGTGAAACGCTTCAGGGACTCACCGTAGAAAGCATCGAGGCCGCGCACACCAAAGTGCTCGGCGGCCATATGCAGGGCAAGGTTGTGATCGCGTTCTGAAAAAAACCGTCACGACGATGACAGGGTTTCTGGCGAACAGACACGTCATCTTCGCACTCGTGACGGGGCACGGTCCGCCGTTTTATTTTACCGGATGGCGGACCCTGGTCGTGTCAGCAGCCAGCATGGTCTGCACCAGTTCGACACATTCCAGGAAGCGCTGATCGTAGTCCGCAGATTCGACATGAACATAATTGACGCCATTTTTTTTGAGCATGTCGATCAACAGATTCTGGAATGACATGCGATCCGTTGTGCTACCGAGACTCCGCAAACCGTCAGACACCCAGGGGGTATTGTTTTCCAGCAGGATCACGAGATCAAAGCGGTATTCATCCATCAGCGCCTGAACAAACGGATGCTCACGCCCTTCGTACTTCTTACAAAACGCCTGCGTAGTAAGAAAGTCCGTATCAATAAAAGCCACTTTATTGGCATATTTTACTGCAAAATCAATGTACTGTGCCTGCCCTAGCGCGATTTTGTCATAGTCAGAGTATTGCAGCGCCATTTCATCGCCGCCCAGATGTGAAAAGACATAGTCGCGACCATATTCCCAGGCGCTGGTTGTGTTAAAAATATTGGCTAACTTATTGACCAATGTGGATTTCCCACTGGATTCCCCACCCAGAATCGCCACGGTGCGAACAAAAAAAGGCTTCACTTCGGTCGGAATATAATCCCAGTAACGGAAGGGATCCTGACGGATTTGCGAACCGCTGATGTTCATAAATGAACGTTTAGGATCGATAAGTACGGTGTCGATACCCAGATGTTTGCGGTACTGCGGCGCATCATTTTCTTCGCTGGAGTAAATGGTATTGGGGTTGATCCCTTTTTTCTCCATAAACTCCGTGATGCCACGGCTCCAAACATCCCAGCCATGGGGATATGGCTCCATTCCCTCTTCATTGAAGGAATGGATATGAATATTTTTCTGATACTTGAACGTTTGCAATAACCAACGCAGCCGGTCACTGACCGTCGGTTGTTGCGACATCGAACTGTTTTCGAACAGCGCCCGATCGCGGGGCTCGTCATAGCCCATAATAAGGTGCAACTCGTCAACCTGGCTGCAGGCGCGCTGGATCAAATAGATGTGGCCGGTGTGCAAAGGGTAAAACTTACCAAACACCACGCCAATTTTTTTCTCACGGCGGGGAAATTCAAGGTCCAGAAAGCGGTGTATAGCTTCCAGTTTCTGGGCGCTCGGGCTTTTGATTTTGGCGTTGAGCAGTTGGCTCAGATACCCTTTGGTCATGCCGCTGGCATCAGCTACCTGCTGTAAGGTGCGTCCCTGTTGTTTAATGGCCGTTTTTAGATAATCGAACTGCGACATACCTTGTCCTCACCTCATGTTTAGTTTGCTAAACAAAAATAGCATAGCTCACGGCCAGAGCAACATACAGACGTTGTTACAAATCATCAAGGAGTGCCAACGCATCGGCCAGTTTCTTCACGCCAAAGACCTGCATTCCGGCAGGTAATTTCTTCGGCACATTGGCGTGAGGGACAATCGCACGCTTAAAGCCGTGTTTGGCGGCTTCAGCAATACGCTCCTGCCCACTCGGCACCGGGCGAATTTCTCCGGCCAGCCCGACTTCACCAAACACCACCAGATCCTGCGGCAACGGACGATCGCGCAGACTGGAGACCAGCGACAGCAGCAGGGCTAAATCGGCGCTGGTTTCAGTAACCTTCACGCCACCCACCACGTTGACAAACACGTCCTGATCAGCCATTTGCAAACCACCGTGGCGGTGTAACACGGCCAGGAGGATCGCCAGACGATTTTGTTCGAGGCCAACCGCCACACGGCGCGGATTCCCCATCATTGAGTGATCCACCAGCGCCTGAATCTCTACCAGCAGCGGGCGCGTTCCTTCCCACAACACCATCACCGAACTGCCTGAAGTAATTTCATCGCCACGACTGAGGAAAATAGCGGAAGGATTACTGACTTCGCGCAGGCCCTGTTCGGTCATAGCGAAAACACCTAATTCGTTAACCGCACCGAAGCGGTTTTTATGGCTGCGCAGCGTGCGAAAGCGGGAATCTGCATCGCCGTCAAGCATTACCGAGCAGTCAATGCAGTGCTCAAGCACTTTTGGCCCGGCAAGTGAGCCATCTTTGGTCACATGACCGACCATGACAATCGCCACACCACGGGTTTTAGCGAAGCGCGTAAGATATGCCGCGGTTTCTCGTACCTGCGCCACCGTGCCGGGCGAGGATTGGATATCTGACATGTGCATCACTTGAATGGAGTCGATCACCATCAGCTTCGGCTTTTCCTGATCGGCAATCAGGCAGATTTGCTCGATGCTGGTTTCAGACAGCATATTCATATTGGCGGTCGGCAGCCCAAGTCGATGCGCCCGCATGGCCACCTGTTGCAGAGACTCTTCGCCCGTCACGTACAGGGTTTTCATGCTCTCGCCGAGGCTGCACAAAATCTGCAACAGCAGAGTACTCTTACCTGCGCCGGGGTTGCCGCCGATCAAAATGGCACTGCCGGGTACAACGCCACCGCCAAGCACACGGTCGAACTCTTTAAAGCCAGTACTGAAGCGTGGCATTTCATCGAGGCTGATGTCCGACAACTTCTGCACCCGGCTAACACCGGTGTCACCTGCGTAACCCGTCAGACGTTCGTTGCGAGCCACGGTCGGCGATGCCGACAAACGGATTTCGGTAATAGAATTCCAGGCCTGACAAGCACTGCATTGCCCCTGCCAGCGCGGATAATCTGCACCGCATTCATTACACACAAATGCCCGTTTTGCTGCTTTTGCCACAACCTACCTCGTTATTTAATTGGGAAAAACTACGCCACACTGCCACTGAGAATGCACAGCACACCGATTAAGTCAGCATGGCGAATACACACTTCAGCCTGCTCGTAGACTTTCGGTTTAGCATGGTAGGCAATGCCCATTCCCGCCACCGCCATCATTTTCAAATCATTGGCACCGTCGCCAATCGCTACGGTCTGCTCTTTCGCAATGCCCAGTTTGTCTGCCAACCTCAACAGGGTATCGGCTTTGTATTGCGCATCGACAATCGGCCCAATCACCCGACCAGTCAGTTTACCGTCGCGAACCTCCAGCTCATTGGCTGCGACATCAACCAGGTTCAACTGGTCACGTAAATATTCCGCATAATAAGTAAAGCCACCGGATGCGATGGCGACATGCCAGCCTAATTCTTGTAAACGCTGCACCAGGCGGGTTAACCCAGGCATCAGTGGCAAGGTTTCACGCACCTGCTGCAAAATGCTGGCATCGGCATCTTTTAGCGTTGCGACACGCTGACGCAGGCTGGCGGCAAAATCCAGCTCGCCGCGCATCGCCCTTTCCGTGACTTCAGCCACCTGCTCACCAACACCCGCCAATTTGGCGATCTCATCGATGCATTCAATCTCAATCGCAGTAGAATCCATGTCCATCACCAGTAGGCCCGGCATGCGCATGTACGGGACTTTTCCGAGTTGGGTCACATCCAACGCGAAGGATTCGGCCAAGGCTTCTACATCATCCGTCAATGCGCCAGCCAAGCGGATAACCTGATAGTCATCAACGGTCCAGGCACTGACAATCACCAATGCCCGGCCTAAACGGCGCTGAAATTCGGTAATGCTGGTTTTGTCGAGTGTCCTGCCATACAGCAGCCAGCCAGTATGCCCAGCGCGGTAATCCAGCGGCATGACTTCATCGCCGCTTAGAGAAAGGGGAAGTCCCGGCCATTGATGGATCTCCGCGGGAAGATCGCAATAGGTCAGACTGTTTGGCATGATTACTCCTGTCAGGCGGTTAAGGCAGTCGGAAAATAAGGATGGCACGTTATACCCAAAATCGTTCGAGTTGCAGGAAGGCTGCCAGCGCAGGGACTGCTTGAAGGATGCCGAGTATAAATGACGCATCAAGCTACCCTATCGCCAACGCTTCTGGCAACATTAAAGTCGTCGAAAATCTTAAGGAAATGGAATGGCAAAGGCCAAACTGAAATTTCGCCTGCACCGCACGTTTATCGTGATGATTTGTCTGGCTTTATTAGTCGTGCTTATGCAAGGCGCATCCTATTTTAGCCTCGGACATCAACTTGCACGATCTCAGCAGGTGGAACAACTCGCCCAGACACTGGCGAAACAGGTGGCCTTTACGCTGGCTCCGCTGATGAACAGCGACAATGATGGCGCTGATATCGCACAAATTTCCACTATTTTGAATCAACTTACCGATAACAGCCGCATTCTTGACGCCAGCGTTTATGAAGTGGACGGCTCACTGTTGGCCCACGCCGGTGAGAAGGTGCCGGTGCGTGACCGACTGGCGCTTGACGGGAAGCGAGCGGGCAGTTATTTCAATCACCAGATTGTACAACCCATTGAAGATAAAGACGGCCCGAGCGGTTTCCTGCGCTTAACACTGGATACCCACGTGCTGGCCACGGAGTCCAAACAGGTGGATAACACCACCAACTTACTACGCCTGATGATGCTGGCTGCCCTTGGCGTGGGTATCATTCTTGCTCGCACACTGTTGCAAGGTCGCCGCAGTCGCTGGCAGCAATCACCATTCCTGCTGACCGCCAGTAAGCCTTTAAAAGAAGATGACGAGCCGGAAGAAGAAGAAGACACCGATGAATTCGGCCCGCCGCCAACGCTGAATATGACCGAGCCTGACGACGCGGTCGCTCCCGCCAAACCGGCCACCGAAGCACAAACCAAAGAAGCCGCCCAGGCAGCTTACCGCAGCCTAAAACGTAGCCGGGAAAGAAAGGATTAAGCCAGACACTCATTCTTCCCACTTATTCTGTACTAAGCCGATTTGTCTTTAGTGAAGAGCAAAACCAATAAACCTAAATAGAAACGGGGACTTTAAAAGCCCCCGTTTTACGATCGGTGAAAAACGACAGAACTTACTCTTTATCACCCAACAGAACGGATTCCAGTGCGATTTCAACCATGTCGTTGAACGTGGTCTGGCGTTCTTCAGCAGTGGTTTGTTCGTGGGTACGAATGTGGTCGGATACGGTACAAATGGTTAGCGCTTTCGCACCGAACTCAGCGGCGACCCCGTAGATACCCGCGGCTTCCATTTCCACGCCCAGAATGCCGTATTTTTCCATTACGTCGAACATCTGTGGGTCCGGCGTGTAGAACAGATCAGCGGAGAAGATGTTACCTACACGGGCATTAATGCCTTTGGCCTTGGCCGCATCAGACGCGTTACGCACCATGTCATAATCAGCAATAGCGGCGTAGTCATGATCTTTAAAACGCATGCGGTTCACTTTGGAATCCGTACAAGCGCCCATCCCAATCACGATGTCGCGCAGTTTAATGTCCGCACGAACGGCACCGCAAGAACCCACACGGATGATTTTTTTCACGCCAAATTCGGTGATCAACTCTTTGGCATAAATTGAGCAGGAAGGAATGCCCATACCGTGGCCCATAACAGAGATTTTGCGACCTTTATAAGTCCCGGTGAAACCCAACATGCCACGCACGTCATTCACCTGCTTAATATCTTTCAGGAACGTTTCAGCAATGTGTTTAGCGCGCAGCGGATCGCCCGGCATCAGCACTACGTCAGCGAAGTCGCCCATTTCAGCATTAATGTGTGGAGTTGCCATTATTATCTTTCCTTAAATTCTTATTAAAAATGCACCGAGGTACCAACCCAAAGGATTCGACGTTGTCGCCAGACATCAAGCTAACAACGTGAAAGGCATAGGCTTTAGAGCATCGATTTACCGTAGTCCATTGGCGACAAGTCGAAGTATTTCGCCACGGTCTGGCCGATATCCGCGAAAGTGTCGCGGTGACCTAATGAGCCAGGTTTCACTTTCGGGCCGTAGATTAACACCGGAATGTGCTCACGAGTATGGTCTGTGCCGCGCCAGGTTGGGTCGCAACCGTGGTCCGCAGTAAAGATGATCATGTCATCTTCTTTCACCAGCGCCAGCAGTTCAGGCAGGCGACGGTCGAACAGCTCCAACGCAGCGGCATAACCTGCCACATCGCGACGATGACCGTAAGATGAGTCGAAATCAACGAAGTTAGTGAAGACGATAGTTTTGTCACCGGCTTCTTTCATTTCTTTGATGGTCGCATCAAACAGCGCGTCCAGACCGGTGGCTTTCACTTTTTTGGTGATACCAACTTGCGCGTAGATATCGGCAATCTTACCGACGGAAACCACCTGGCCATTTTTCTCATCAACCAGTTTTTTCAGGATCGTCGGTGCCGGTGGTTCAACCGCTAAGTCGTGGCGGTTACCGGTACGTTCGAAGTTACCGACTTTATCGCCCAGGAACGGACGGGCGATAACACGGCCAATATTGTAGCCACCTTCGGTGAGCTCTTCGCGGGCGATTTCGCACAGTTCATACAGGCGATCCAATCCGAAAGTCTCCTCGTGACAGGCGATCTGAAATACAGAGTCAGCAGAGGTATAGAAAATCGGCTTGCCCGTTTTCATGTGTTCTTCGCCAAGCTCGTCCAGTACGACTGTACCCGAAGAATGGCAGTTACCGAGGTAGCCGGGCAGATTACCGCGCTTCACCAGTTTATCCAGCAGCGCTTGCGGGAAGCTGTTGGTCGTATCGCTGAAATATCCCCAGTCAAACAGCACAGGCACACCGGCAATTTCCCAGTGGCCAGACGGCGTATCTTTACCTGAGGAGAGTTCGCTGGCATAAGCATAAGCGCCAGAGATTTCTGCATTACCGTCCAACCCTTCAGGGATTTTACCGGTGGATTCTTCTGCGGCTTTCGCCAGCCCAAGACGGGTCAGGTTAGGCAGATTTAGCGGGCCCTGACGGCCCACATTGGCTTCGCCACGAGCGCAGGCGGCAGCAATATGTCCCAGCGTGTCAGAACCGGTATCACCGAATTTTTCAGCATCTTCACTGGCACCAATACCAAATGAGTCCAATACCATGATAAACGTACGTTTCATCTTGTACTCCTACGCTTGGTTATTCGTTGCGTGCATCGGTTAAGGTCGACACACTGATCGCATTGATTTGGGGGCATCATGAATATTTTCAACCCTCTTTTGTATTCGTTAATTGATACGGCGATAAATCACTGGCGTGCTTTCCGGCGCTTTATCACTGAGGACAATCGAGGTGCGCACTTCTTCGGCGGCCTGCTGCCAGGCTTCTTCGCTGTTAGCATGAATCATCGCCAGCGGTTGCTGGGTGTCCACCTTCTGGCCCAGTTGCGCCATATGTGTCAGCCCCACGCTGTAGTCGATAGCATCGGCGGCGCGGCGGCGACCACCACCCAGTGACACCACCGACATACCGAGCGCGCGGGTATCCATGGCGCTGACGATACCGGCCTTCTCGGAGTAAACCGGCTTGCTCAGCGTCGCCTGCGGCAGATAGCTATCGTAGCGTTCCATAAAGTCGATCGGCCCTTTCTGCGCAGCGATCATACGGCCGAAGATTTCTGCCGCTTTGCCGTTATCCAGTACAGCCTGTAATTTGCTGCGGGCATCAGCGTCGTCTTTTGCCAGACCACCAGAGAGCAACATCTCAACGCACAGCGCCATCGTCACGTCCAACAGACGTGGATTACGGTACTCACCGGTCAGGAAGCGCACAGCTTCACGCACTTCGACGGCGTTACCGGCGCTGGAAGCCAATACCTGGTTCATGTCGGTCAACAGCGCGGTGGTTTTACAACCTGCGCCATTGGCAACATCAACAATGGCCTGGGCCAGATCCTGCGACAACTGATAGGTCGGCATAAATGCACCGGAGCCGACTTTAACGTCCATGACCAGCGCGTCCAGACCTTCAGCCAATTTTTTGGCGAGGATTGAAGCGGTGATCAGCGGAATAGAATCAACAGTGGCGGTAATGTCGCGAGTGGCATAGAAGCGTTTGTCCGCCGGTGCCAGCGAACTGGTCTGACCGATAATGGCTACGCCGACATCCTGAATGATACTGCGAAAGCGGTTGTCATCAGGGAAGATATCAAAGCCCGGGATAGCTTCTAGTTTGTCCAGCGTACCGCCAGTATGGCCGAGGCCACGTCCAGAGATCATGGGCACATAGCCACCACAAGCGGCCACCATCGGGCCAAGCATTAGGGAGGTTACATCCCCGACACCGCCGGTGGAGTGTTTATCCACAACCGGGCCGTTGAGGTTGAGGCTTTTCCAGTTAAGTACCGTGCCAGAATCGCGCATCGCCATGGTCAGCGCCACACGCTCGTTCATATTCATATCATTGAAATAGATGGTCATTGCCAGGGCAGCAATCTGACCTTCGGAAATCTGACTGTCACGAATACCATTGATGAAAAAGCGAATTTCTTCTTCGCTTAATGACTGCCCGTCACGTTTTTTACGAATGATTTCTTGTGCGAGAAACACGGAGTGCTCCTTGATGACTAGAGGTATAAGGGGTAACCGATGTTCTTCCTATCGCCAAAAGCGCAGTTCAACACTGCGCAATGACGATAACAATCAGTAGCTGCTGGTAGATTTTTGATCAGCGTGGCCAAGCGTAGTCAGCAGACTGGCCAACAAGCTTGAAGCACCAAAACGGAAATGGCGTGCATCAGCCCATTCGCGTCCCAGTAGACGGTCAGCCAACGCCAGATATTGCGCGGCATCTTCAGCCGTTTTCACGCCACCAGCGGGTTTAAAACCAACCGTTTTGCCAACCCCCATCTCGGCAATCACGCTCATCATCAGCTCTGCGCTGTGCAACGTGGCGTTCTCAGGCACTTTGCCGGTTGAGGTTTTGATAAAGTCAGCACCGGCTTTGATAGCCATTTCGGACGCTTTACGGATCAGCGAATCCTGCTTCAGTTCACCGGTTTCGATAATCACTTTCAGTAGCACATTCGCGGCGGCGCAGGCTTCTTTACACTGTTTCACCAGCTCGAAACCAACCTGCTCATTACCGGCGATCAACGCACGGTAAGGGAAGACGACGTCCACTTCGTCTGCGCCATAGGCGATAGCAGCACGCGTTTCTGCGACAGCGATGTCAATGTCATCGTTTCCGTGCGGGAAGTTGGTGACAGTGGCAATACGGATGTCTGGTGTACCTTGTTCGCGCAGCGCTTTACGGGCTACAGGAATGAAACGTGGATAGATGCAGATAGCCGCGGTATTGCCGGCAGGGCTTTTGGCCTGATGACAAAGAGCGATCACTTTTTCGTCAGTGTCGTCGTCATTCAGGGTAGTTAAATCCATCAGGTTCAGTGCACGTTGTGCAGCGGCGTTTAAATCGGTCATAAAACTCTCCAACAATTATCAATTCCAGCGACCAGCCAGAACTGAGCATACAGTCATGAACTCATTGGGTGCCGTGTGGCATCAGCAGAATTCTGCACGGTTGGCGAGCGGACTTGGTTCCTTGAAGATAGCGTGCGGGAAACACGATGAAGCATTTCCGCTGGCAACTGAGATCCTTCTCACCGCGCTTGGATTGGCATCTGCCAATTCGTTGTGACTATTTGAACACATCACATCAGGTTGCTGTGTGCAGTATTTCACACAAAATGAAAACCCATTGCAACGTTACTTGGTGAAATGGGACTAAGATCACATAACACCAGCTCTACGCTCAGAATTTGGCCTGAATAAAGAGTGTATACCCCTTTTACTACAATAGATGGCGGGTGACTCACTCTGCGACTACCGACCGGCAATCACGGCATAAATGTTATAATAATAACATTAACAAAGGAAGTCATTGCGCCATGAATCGAGAGAATGGGGTGTAAATAGATAGGTTCGACATTAAAATGTTATTTAAATAACATATGATTTTAAAGGCCGATGAAGGTGCTTTCGCGGTCAGCCAGGCAGGGCAAAAATGCGGCGCGTATTATCAAGCAGCGCGGTGGCAATCTGCTCCGGCGTTTCACTGCGCAGTTCACATAATGCATCAAACACGGATGCAGCACGCTCGGGTCGATTAGGCTGTCCCTGAAAACCCTGCAGTGGCATATCGGGTGCATCGGTTTCCAGCACCAGGGATGAAAGAGGAAGTTGTGCCATCACATTACGCGTTTTCTGCGCCCGATGGTAAGTGATGGTACCGCCTACGCCGATGGCAAACCCCAGTTTCACAAATACCTGCGCTTGTGACAGGCTACCCGCAAAACCATGAACCACACCGGTGGCTGGAAGTCGAGCCTGACGCAGCATCGCCGCAAGCTGATCGTGACTGCGGCGTGAATGCAGGATCACCGGCAGGTTTTCACGTTTCGCTAGCACGAACTGTGCTTTGAGCAACTGCTGCTGCCGCTCAAACAGCGGTTGTGCCATATACAGGTCCAGACCTATCTCGCCGATCGCCACCAGCCTGGCATCACGATGAGATAACCCGTCCTCAAGTAACTCAAGATCGGCGTCCTTGTGGCGAGAGATATAAAGCGGATGCAGTCCAAGTGCAGCGAAAATCTGTGGATAGTGTTTTGCCAGTTTCAGTACGCCCGGAAAACGGTCAGCGGTGACAGCAGGCACAATCAACTGCCGCACATTGGCAACTTCGGCTTTTTGCAGGCTTGCAGTTTCAGCACCGGTAAACGGCGGGAAATCAAAATGGCAGTGTGTGTCAATCAGATGGAAACTCACCGATCTTCACCTTCGTTATAATGGCTCTCTTCACTGTGCGGAATCTCGTGGTGAGCTGCGTGTTGGGTATCATCATGAAATGCACTGGCTGCAGGACGCACCATTCCGCCATCGGCAATCATATCTGTAAGCACGGCGGGGTCGAGAATAATCTGTTCGACAACGCTGGCAGCCGCAAGCGGTATCACGTTATCTGGATTATCCTGTGGCACCACCACGCGCTTCGGCCGAGCTTTACGCGGCGTGATAAACGGCATAGGGCGTTCATTTTCGCGGGGAATAAACCAGTGTGATACCGCCGACAGAAAGTAGCGGGCGCAGCGACGCCCAAGGTGATAATCCTGATTTAGCGCGGGTAAGCGGCTGCCTAAGGCGTGGCTGGCAAGTGGCTTGGGTGGGAAAATTTCAAAAATTCGCAGATCGCCCGGTGGGTTTTCGATGAACTGCTGAATGCGGTGATAGCTGCTCTCATGATGCTGCATCATCCGCACCAGTTGCTGCAGACTGCTTTCACTCAACCACTGTTCCATGCGCTTCATCCACTGCGGCGTGTAGAACATCGCCGAGGGTACGGTGCGAATCACCACAATGGTATCCGCGCCGCGTCGGTAGGCCTCTTCGACTGGAATGGCATCGCTGATGCCACCGTCCTGATAGCTGATCCCGTCAAGATCCACGCCCATGCGGTAAAAACCCGGTATAGCGCTGGAAGCTTTGATCACGGGTAACCAGTTTTCACGCGTTGGCGCAAAATAGTTGGCGGTGTAATCATCGCTGCGACAGGCACACATGAGAAACTCACGGCCGTCGATCAACAGTTTCTCAGCCGAGTCCATCGCCAACGGCATATTTTTAGAGGTTTCGTCCACCAGCCAGTCGAGATCGATAAGATGCCCGCCACGGACAAAGCGCAGTGGATTAAAAAAATGAGGACTGGTGGTGTATCGAGTGATGACCCGCCGTGCATATCCTGGCTGGCCGCAAACAAAGGCCGAGAGATTTTGCGCACCTGCCGAGGTACCAATAAAAAGATCGAACGGATTAAATCCCGCACGTTGAAATTCGTCCAGCACGCCCGCGGTGAAAATCCCGCGTTGCCCGCCGCCTTCACACACCAGCGCAATCTTGCCGGGTTTGTAAGGTTTGTATGCCAGCGGTTCAATATTGCCGAGCGTAACAGGTATTCTGTATCCCAACGCCTTCCCCTCAGTGAACAAGCCGCAAAGTCTATGGGCCTCACCTCAGAGCATACCTTTTCTTTATGAGTTCGGTAATTTTCTAATAAAATACCGGAGATTAAATCGTTACTTTCTGTTAACTAGTTTCAGTTGAACAGTGTACGACCCAATCTCCGGCAGGAGTCTATTCAGTGCTTAATCTGTCAGTAAGAATGTCAGAGTCGTTTACGACCCGTAAAGAGGCTGACCAAGAACAGAATGATACCCACTACGAAGACAATTTTTGCAGCCCAAGCCGCTGTACCGGCCAAACCACCAAAACCAAGAGCCGCCGCGATTAACGCGATGATTAGAAATATAATGCCCCAACGAAACATAAGCTTCTCCTTACCCTATTTTTAAATAGTGCCTAATTCAACATGGTGTACCCAATATTTCGGGCCTGAACCCAATTTTAAACCTTTCTATTTGGCGTCTTAAAACCCGTTTTGCCCGGATAATAAAAATGCTTACCTTTTAAAGATAGCTGCAAAAATGAAAGTGTTAGAAAAACTGGCAACTTTTTAGGCCGAAAGGCCCCATGTGTACTGTTTTATAGTGTTTTATGCTGACTTTATAAGAACAGGTTGCCTGCCACATAAACCCTATGACAGGCAACCTTTACTGCACTTACAACACGTTACCGCTCAACGTATATAGAAGCCTATGGTGCGATTTTCAGGTCATTCTTGACACTTTTCACACCATCAACGGTCTTGGCTACGCTTTCAGCACGGTCAGACTGCGCCTGATCTTTTACCGAACCGGATAACTGTACAACGCCGTCAGTCGTTTCAACTTTCACCATACGCGAAGGGACGATGTCGTCAGCCAACAGTTTCGCTTTCACCGATGTGGTGGTGGCGGCGTCACCGGCATACCCTGTCACCGATTGGTCTTTGCTGTCTTTAGTGTGGAGTTTGTCGCTGACGGATTTCACGCCTTCAACTTTGGTCGCCACGGCAACAGCCTGTTCAGCTTCTTTCTGCGAACCCACAAAACCGCTCAGCGTAACCACGCCATGTTCCGTTTTTACTGAGATATCACTGCTCTTGATCGCTTTTTCGTCTATCAGAGCACTTTTCACTTTTGCTGTGGTGGCGCTATCGCCCATATAGTTATCCACTTTCTTCATGGAACTATCGATTTTTGCACCTGTACTATCAGTGGTGGTTGCAGCGAATGCGCTACCGCTCATCAGTGCGGTACCCAGAACAACAGCCATCATAGAATAGGCAAATTTAGAGTTTTTCATCGATTTCTTCCTTTCAGTTTATAAGCCCTAATTGGCGGGCTCGGTACGCCACATTCTTGGTGACGCCTTCTAACAAAATGTTTTGCTGAGTTTTTACATCCCTTGTAGCAGAGTACTTCGTTTTATTCGGGCTTTTCATCGCCTTTCGATATAACTCTCTGCGTCGCGGCATAAAAATAGTGCTTTAAGCCACCTTTTCCTAAACACCCATTTAATATAGTCAAGAATCAGAAAAACAGTAGAGAGATCGTTGATAACAGCCCCGAATGCAGATAAGTCCTAAGCGCAGAGGGTTCTTATGCCTATTTTTCAGTCAAGTTGAGGGAGAAACGAACAGGGGAAATGTGACGCATGATCGAAAAATAGGGGAAAAGGAGAAAAAAAGACGGCGCAACGGCCGTCTCAGGAGGCAAAAACCGATAAAAAAATTAATGCTCGCGGGTTTTCCGGAATTTCACTTCAGGATATCGCTCAGAGGCCAGGTTCAGGTTCACCATGGTCGGGGCGATGTAAGTCAAGTTATCGCCGCCATCCAGTGCCAGGTTCACTTCATTCTTGCGCTTAAACTCTTCAAATTTCTTCACGTCGTTGCACTCAACCCAACGCGCGGTGCTCACGTTGACCGACTCGTAAATGGCTTCGACGTTGTATTCACTTTTCAAACGCGCCACCACCACTTCAAACTGCAGAACCCCGACGGCCCCAACGATCAAATCATTGTTGGCGATGGGACGGAATACCTGAACCGCACCTTCTTCAGAGAGCTGCACCAGACCTTTGAGAAGCTGTTTCTGTTTGAGAGGATCTCGCAGACGGATACGACGGAACATCTCTGGGGCGAAGTTCGGAATACCGGTGAACTTCATGTTCTCACCTTGGGTAAAGGTATCGCCAATCTGAATGGTGCCGTGGTTATGCAAGCCAATGATATCGCCTGGAAAAGCCTCTTCTACGTGAGAACGGTCGCCCGCCATAAAGGTCAGGGCATCAGAGATCACCACATCTTTACCAGTACGAACCTGCCGCAGTTTCATGCCCTTTTCATATCTGCCCGACACCACACGCATAAATGCCACGCGGTCACGGTGCTTGGGATCCATGTTGGCCTGAATTTTGAAAACGAAGCCGGTGAATTTCTCGTCGTCGGCTTTCACTTCGCGCAGGTCGGTTTTACGCGGCATCGGCGCGGGCGCCCACTCCATCAGACCGTCAAGCATATGATCCACGCCGAAATTCCCCAACGCCGTTCCGAAGAAGACCGGCGTTAAATCGCCACTGATGAAAGCTTCATGATCGAATTCGTGCGACGCGCCCTGCACCAGCTCCAGCTCTTCACGCAGCTGTTTAGCGAGATCTTCGCCGACCGCCGTGTCGAGATCGGGGTTATTTAACCCTTTCACGATGCGTACTTCCTGAATCGTGCTGCCTTTACCGGTCTGATACAGATACGTTTCGTCTTTATAAAGGTGATACACGCCTTTAAACAGCTTCCCGCAACCGATAGGCCAGGTAATTGGCGAACAGGCGATTTTCAGCTCGCGCTCCACTTCATCCATCACTTCCATGGGATCACGAATATCGCGGTCGAGTTTGTTCATGAACGTCAGAATCGGCGTATCGCGCAGACGGGTCACTTCCATCAACTTACGGGTTCGATCCTCTACGCCTTTCGCGGCGTCAATCACCATCAAACAACAGTCAACGGCGGTAAGGGTACGGTAAGTATCTTCGGAGAAGTCTTCGTGTCCCGGGGTATCGAGCAGATTCACCAGGCACTTTTTATACGGGAATTGCATCACCGAGGTCGTGATAGAAATACCACGTTGCTTTTCCATTTCCATCCAGTCAGATTTGGCGTGATGGCTTGAGCCACGGCCTTTAACTGTCCCGGCGGTCTGAATCGCGTTGCCGAATAACAACACTTTTTCAGTAATGGTGGTTTTACCCGCATCGGGGTGAGAAATAATAGCGAAGGTACGGCGCTTAGCCACTTCGAGGGCGAATTCACTTGGAGACATGTTTTTCACGTTTCTTCGGTTGGCCGCCCTGCACTGTTGTTCATTACACCAGAGGTTCACTACGTCAAAGGACGTCAGGCAAAGCGGTAATATAAGTTGTAGCTGGCTATTTTCACTGATTTAGCCGGGATGGGCAATCAATGCTTTTTTGGTCAGACCGCCTGGAATGAGGGTCAGATGCGAAAGTCAGAGGAAAGTGATGCCCAGTGTGCTTTAAGAATAACCTTGTGTGCTTCCAACATGGGTAAGTCATCCAACATTGCAGGCCAACTTTCACGCGCCACGCGCATCGCATCTTGTAAGTGAACCCTTATTGCAAGCCATGGTACATCAATGCGACTGGCCCACTTCTCAAACGTCGAAAAATCAATCATCGACCAGCGTTTCTCTTTAGCCATATTCAGTGCAACAGAATCTTCTCCGGCGACATATGGAAGCGTACTCACAATGTCGTAAGCCGGTGAAAGCTGAGCATCAAGTCCATTAGAATAAATGACCGTCCAATTTTTTAGATGGGCATCACCATTGGCTAATAAAATATTAGCCAGCAGCCTACGTGCCATCTGTTGAATGTCACCTAAACCACCTGAGCCGACAGTGTGTAATGCAATAGCAATATGGTCATAGTTAAAACGCTTGTATTTTTCATGTGCATATACTTGGAAAATTTGCGCAAAATCTTCGGTATGTATTCTTCCGCTATCACCTCTATCGAACCGCCGAATGGCAAAAGCATACTTCTCTGCTGGGAGGGGAATATCGGGAAGATCAATCAGCTCTGATTGTTCAATCAACTTGATTTCGGGAATACTTACCCCGATTTTTTGTGCGAGCATCATGGCACTGAATTCGTTTTCAGGCACGGCTCGGTGAACCGTTGAGGGGGTTTTTATAATCCAACTATCAGCCCCAATATCTGTGCTTATATTAAAGCGGCCCTCCTTTCTGACTGCAGAGAACTTCATTTGAACACCCGCAAGCGAAAATTTATCCGCTTGATGTCGTACATCAATTTGTACAGCTTCCAGGCGCTCACCCCGTGAAGCTAATGCCCATACAGGGATCTCCCCTTTTGGTATAGACTTGGCTATCAGTCCTCCGGGTAAATTGCCGCCAGCGTATGCAAACAGTGGAAACTCATCCTCCCGATGCACTTTTAATGTTTGCGCCATCCATCCACGTAGCGCTCCCTCGGACAGTAAATTGGACAAAACAGGAGGCAATTTTTGAGAACTAAAGCGTGTTTTTTCTAAATACGTGGCTGCACGTTTTTGAGTTAACGTAAAAACAGGTCGAGAGCTTTCAGGCAAAGCAATATAGTCTGGAGAAAATATCAGAATGTTTTTACTCCCAGAATAATGGGACAAAACGCCAACAGGTTGATCTTTCAGATACAGCATCAGAGCCTCAACGGATTCTGTCTGCTTGCTCATTACGACTCCTCCTCCAAATGGCCTAAAATATCAAGCCACTCGTTATGCATATGCTCTGCATGTTCATCGCTGAGTTTATTGTGACCAACAAGAGGTGAGTGCAATAATTCTTCGACCTGAGCGACTTTTTGGCGTGGCACGAGCACCAGCTCAAGATCCATCCCTTCCAGAACCCGCAATAGCGTAGAAAGACGCAGATCGCCTCCAGCTTCAATACGTTGGTACTGCTGCTGAGACATACCCACTTTCATCAACATATCTTTCTGATTCAGATTCAGTTGTTGTCTGCGTCGTTTCAAAAACTCGGTGACGTGAGCAAGCTTTTTCATCATGTCTCTCCAACGAATACAAACATCACTTTAGTTGTTTGTTATTGCAAGTACAATTTATTAGCTGTTTATAATGCAAAATACATCTTTATTGTTGTTTAATGAAATTAAAAACAACTTAATAATTGTTAAAATGGCATAGATACAATCAAAATGTTGTTTTAGATGATTCAGCGTGCTCAGCCTAAAATCAATGCCATCATAATGGCGTCTTCGCGGCCTTGTGCAGAAGGATAGTAATTGTGGCGAATAGAGACTTCATTGAAACCAAGGCTTTCATAAAGCGCAATGGCCTTGTGGTTCGAAGCCCGGACTTCCAACCAAAGAGTGATCACGTCCCGCTGTTCAAGCTGCTGGATCAGCTCTTCAAGCAGAGCGCGGCCGAGCCCATGACGCTGAAAAACGGGGTCGATGGCGATATTAAACAGCGTCGCTTCATCGAGAACAATTTGGGTGATCGCGAAACCGGCCATCTCATCGCCCTGCATCATTTTCAGGTTGAGATAACGTTCGCCCTGATTACTGGCAAAGGTCTTTTCAGTCCATGGAAAAGCATGGCTGGCGTTTTCAATCTGGAAAGCGCGGGATAAATCAGCGGGCGTCAGGATAGAAATACTGTTCATTTTCACAAATCTGCTGCCAGAGCGCGCGTTTGGCGCCGGCATTTTGATAAAGCTCGGAGAGCGTCGGGCTGGATAACTGCGTACCTTCGACCGCTAACGGTTCGTTGATGCCCAGTCGCCAAGTATTGCATTGAGTGCCTTCTGGCAGCATCGTGACCTGTTCTGGTGTCAAGTGGTAAACCTGCTGAGTCGTCAACGCTAACGTGCGCAGAACATCAGAGATCAAGGGGTCATCACTCGCGGGTGGGACGTCAGCGACAATTAACAACTGCGTATGATCAGGCAGGCTGACTGCCACTTCACCTTGCAACACAGCCGGTTTGCGCAGCGTCCACTGCGTAATACCCATCTGTTGTAACAGCCAGTCTCGTCTTGATTCCATGCCCATTCCTGTCTGTTGGCGACCCGCTACAATGAAGACTTCCGCCAGTTAATTCACGATAACGCGGCGCTATGCTAGCAAACCCATCGAACGTGCGCCAATAAACCTCTATAATGCCGGACTATATTCCTGAGGAGCCACAACCTGATGTCTGCATTAACCCCGGCAAGTGAAGTAATACTGCGCCACAGTGACGAATTTACAGGGCGCCGCGTGCTGTTTGCCGGTGACTTACAAGATGATTTACCCACCAATTTTGTTGCAGAAACCGGTGCCGAAGAGGTCCGCGTTCACACTAATCAATACCATCATGCACAAATGCTTGGCGCCGCACTGCAGGACAACGTGCAGTTCAGCCTGCTGGCTGATGCTGAATTTATCGCACCTAGCGACCTGCTGATTTACTACTGGCCAAAGAGCAAGCAGGAAGCCAAATTCCAGTTGTTCAACCTGTTGTCACAACTCCCGGTCGGCATTGATGTGTTTGTCGTCGGTGAAAACCGCTGTGGCGTCCGCAGCGCTGACACTGTGCTGGAAGAGATTTGCGCAGTGAGCAAAATCGACAGTGCTCGTCGCTGTGGTTTGTATCACGGCCGTCTGGAAAAACAACCTGAGTTTAACGCCGAAGCGTGGTGGGATACTTACATGGTTGAAGAAGTGGCCATCAAAACACTGCCGGGCGTATTCAGCCGCGAAGGCCTCGACAGCGGTAGCCTATTACTGATTAACAGCTTCGACCAACCAGTAAAAGGCAAAGTGCTGGACATCGCCTGTGGTTCAGGCGTGCTGGCCGCGGTATTGGCCACCTACTCACCAAAAATGAAAATTACCCTGAGTGACGTCAGCGCTGCGGCCATTGAAGCCAGCCGCGCCACGCTGGCCGCGAATGCGCTACAGGGCGACGTGATCGCCAGCAACGTCTATTCAGACATCGCCGGTCGATTCGACATGATCATCTCCAACCCTCCGTTCCACGAAGGGCTACAGACCAGCCTACACGCCGCAGAACAACTGATCCGCGGGGCAGCCAAGCACCTGAATGTGGGTGGCCATCTGCGTATTGTTGCCAACTCATTCCTGCCTTATGCCACGCTGCTGGACGACACTTTTGGCAGTCACGAAGTCTTGGCACAAAATGCCCGCTTCAAGGTGTATCAGGCGACGTTAGGCCGTACACCGCGCGACAGTAAAAAGAAAAAACGCTAATCAGATGCGCGCCGTAGCGTTCGCCCGCTGCGACCATGCATAGAGCAATTCAACCCCGTCATTGAGACGGATTGCTCTATTCATGGCGAATATGCTGTTTTTTCCGTCAAACGTCCGTAATGCAGGAAATAAGTATTGACGCAGGTGAGGAAATCACTAGAATTCGGCCCGTAGTTGTATGACTCGCAGAGTGTATTCGAATGAATGCTTTGCTGAGAATGCGATGGTGGCGGAATTGGTAGACGCGCTAGCTTCAGGTGTTAGTGTCCTTTGGATGTGAGGGTTCGAGTCCCTCCCTTCGCACCAATACAACTCAGAGTAGATTGAGAAAGACCCGATTTATATCGCACGGTACGGTATGCGATGGTGGCGGAATTGGTAGACGCGCTAGCTTCAGGTGTTAGTGTCCTTTGGATGTGAGGGTTCGAGTCCCTCCCTTCGCACCACTCCGGTGATATAAATCAGATCGTTAAAGATATACCTGTACGATGATGACGAAATGGGTAGACGTGCGAGTTCAAACTGACAGTGTTGTTTGGCTGTTAAGCATCGCGCCCCATTCTGCCACCATGAGTATGTGAATCGACGTCTACGGACGTCTTTTTTATGCTTAAAATTCAACCCCGCAAAGTTTCCCGTCTTTTTCAGTTAACCTGATCCGATCTTGACCTACTTAAGCCGCTGACTGACGCAGGATATGCCATCGCCTATATCCTCTAACAACTCAGAGTATTCAAACTCAGAGAAGCAGCAACACCGGGTATTATTCCGGTTAAAAAAACGACTCACACAGTCTAACTGTATAAATAAAAACCGCCGCGACTATTTTACAAACAACAAGTACAAATAACACCCAAACATGTGTCGATGACTACAAATATAAGTTGTTACCGAATGATCATTAATAGGTACACCTTGTGGACGATTATGTTAATAAAACACCCACCACAAGCTGCATTATCGATAAATCATCACCAATAGTGACTTTGATCTCAATTTAATGGGAAATGGCAGATTTTTATGCTGCCTGTAGGTATCATCCCGCCATTAATGATATGTTTTATTTGTTTGAATGGTTTTTTAAGCACGCGTAAGTGACATAAAACCTCACTGGAAACGACGTAATAAAAACCGATTTAAAATAGCAGTTTATTTTTCTATACCGAGGAATTATGGACAACACACATATTGATACGCAGGTTCGTGGCTCAACATCGAGCTGGCGTAAAACAGACACCATGTGGATGCTGGGTCTGTATGGTACGGCAATTGGTGCAGGCGTTCTTTTCCTGCCTATTAATGCCGGCATCGGCGGTTTGATTCCTTTACTTATTATGACCGTCCTGGCTTTCCCGATGACGTTCTTTGCACACCGTGGTCTGACGCGTTTTGTATTATCCGGGAAAAATGCAGGTGAAGATATTACCCAAGTCGTAGAAGAGCATTTTGGTATCTCCGCCGGAAAACTGATTACCCTTCTTTATTTCTTTGCCATTTACCCTATTCTGCTGGTCTATAGCGTCGCCATCACCAATACGGTTGAAAGTTTTATTACTCACCAAATGCATTTGACCGCGCCACCGCGTGCATTACTCTCTCTGGTGTTAATTCTTGGCCTAATGAGCATCGTGCATTTCGGTCAGGACATGATCGTTAAAGCAATGAGCATTTTGGTGTTTCCCTTTGTGACCGTGCTGATGGCGCTGGCCTTATATCTGATCCCAAACTGGAATATGTCGGTGTTCCAGAACATCTCTGTTTCCGGTAACGGTGTGGGTAATGGCTTGCTGATGACCCTGTGGCTGGTGATCCCGGTGATGGTGTTTTCCTTCAACCACTCACCCATTATCTCCTCATTCGCGGTGGCCAAACGTAAAGAGTACGGTGAAGACGCGGAGAAAAAGTGTTCGCGCATCCTGGCTTATAGCCACATCATGATGGTGTTAACCGTCATGTTCTTCGTATTCAGCTGCGTGCTCAGCCTGTCTCCAGAAAACCTGATGGAAGCGAAAACCCAGAACATCACGATTCTCTCTTATCTGGCGAATCATTTTTCTAATCCAATGATTGCCTATGTTGCACCCTTCATTGCTTTTATTGCCATCACTAAATCTTTCCTTGGCCATTATCTTGGTGCCCGTGAAGGTTTTAACGGCATGGTAATTAAGTCACTGCGTAGCAAAGGGAAAAATATTGAACTGCCGACGCTGAATCGCTACACCGCTATTTTCATGTTATTAACTACCTGGTTAGTGGCAACGTTAAATCCTAGCATTTTAGGTATCATTGAAAATATCGGCGGACCGATCATTGCGATGCTATTATTCCTGATGCCAATGTATGCCATCCGAAAAGTGCCATCCATGAGAAAATACAGTGGCCATATTAGTAATGTATTTGTTGTAATAATGGGTCTTATTGCCATGTCGGCAATTATTTACACGCTAATAAGCTAAGTATTACGTAAAAACACAATCATAAGCAGGGTAAAACCTGCTTATATTTTAACGTCCCACCTCAGTTATTATCTTTATTTTATCCGGCGACTTCTCGCCCAGCCCTTTATTGACAATTAAAGTCATGGAGTCAAACGTGATCAGCATCTTCGATATTTTCAAAATAGGTATTGGCCCTTCCAGTTCTCATACTGTTGGCCCAATGAAAGCCGGGAAAATATTCAGCGATGAACTTATCTCTCTCGGCCTTATTAATAATACAACCCGCGTCGTGGTAGATATTTACGGTTCTTTATCATTAACAGGTAAAGGGCACCATACCGATCTGGCCATTATCATGGGTCTGGCCGGGAACTTACCGGATTCCGTTGATATCGATGCTATTCCTGCTTTTATCCGGGCAGTAGAAAACAGTGGCAGACTGATGCTGGCGAACGGAGCCAAAGAGGTCGATTTCCCTCTGGAACTCTCGATGATGTTCCATTCTGACAATCTGCCGCTGCATGAAAACGGCATGACGGTGAGTGCATTTAATGGTGAGGATCTGCTCCACCGCCAGACTTATTACTCTATTGGTGGCGGTTTTATTGTCGAAGCGAGCCGCTTTGGCCTCGTGGAAGAAAGCAACGTCACCATGCCGTTCTCGTTCCATTCGGCGAAAGATTTACAGCAGCACTGCAACGACTCCGGCCTTTCACTGTCGGGCATAATGCTGCAAAACGAGCTCGCCGGGCATTCACGCACGGAAATTGCCGAGCATTTTGCAGCGATCTGGAGTGTGATGAGCGAAGGCATTACCCGAGGTATTCATACCGAAGGCTTACTGCCGGGACCGATGAAGATCAACCGCCGCGCCGCCGCGCTGCGCCGAATTCTGGTCACTCAAGACAAGAACAATGTAGACCCTATGGGTGTGGTTGACTGGATCAACATGTATGCCATGGCGGTCAATGAAGAAAATGCGGCGGGTGGGCGAGTCGTCACGGCACCCACCAATGGCGCCTGCGGTATTATTCCTGCGGTACTGACTTACTATGACCAGTTTATTCGTCCGGTCAGCCCAGACTCTTACAGCCGCTTTTTCCTGGCCGCAGGCGCCGTGGGCGTCTTGTTTAAAATGAACGCATCGATCTCCGGTGCAGAAGTCGGTTGTCAGGGAGAAGTCGGTGTAGCCTGTTCGATGGCCGCTGCCGGTCTAACTGAACTACTGGGTGGCAGTACCGCGCAGGTATTTATGGCGGCAGAAATTGCCATGGAACACCACCTCGGTTTGACCTGTGATCCGCTGGCCGGACAGGTGCAAGTTCCCTGCATTGAGCGCAATGCGATCTCTGCGGTGAAAGCCGTGAATGCCTCGCGCATGGCACTGCGCCGCACCAGCGAACCGCGCGTCTGCCTGGATAAAGTGATCGAGACCATGTACGAAACCGGCAAGGATATGAATGCTAAGTACCGTGAAACGTCACGCGGTGGGTTAGCGATTAAGGTCTTAGCCTGCAACTGAATACCCGTCGTCTCTGTGCTATGTTGAATTTGATGTTATGTAGAATTTCACAACACCTAAAAACAGTTAAAGGGACGAATCGGCATGTCTAAATTTTTCATGAATGACCGTAAGAATCTTATTAACGACGTGATTGAAGGCGCAATCTTGGCCTCACCCTACAAAAATCTCGCCAAACTGGATATCGATCCGGCCATCCGCGTGGTGGTGCGCAGCGACTGGGATAAGAAAAAAGTCGCGCTGATTTCCGGCGGGGGTTCAGGGCATGAACCTGCGCACGTCGGTTTCGTCGGCAAAGGCATGTTGACTGCCGCTGTGTGTGGTGACGTGTTTGCCTCGCCAAGCGTGGATGCCGTACTCAATGCCATCGTGGCGGTAACCGGTGAATCCGGTTGTTTGCTGATCGTTAAAAATTATACCGGCGACCGTCTTAACTTCGGCCTGGCGGCGGAAAAAGCCAAAAACCTCGGTTATAAAGTCGATCTGGTGATGGTGTCTGATGATATTGCCTTGCCCGACAACAAGCAGCCGCGCGGTATTGCCGGCACGGTGCTGGTACATAAAATTGCCGGTTACGCGGCCGAACGCGGTAAATCGCTCAAAGCCGTAACGGATGCAGCGCAAAAAGCCATTGATGCTATTTCAAGTATCGGCGTGGCGATGGCCGGTTGCAGTCTGCCGGGCGACAACAGTGAAGAAGATGAAGAGAACCGTATTTCTGCCGGGCAGGTTGAACTCGGTTTAGGCATTCACGGTGAGCCTGGTGTGTCTATTCTCAAAACCCAAAACAGTGAAAAAGTCATCGCTACGCTGGTGGGGAAACTCCAGGAACCGCTGAAAAAGAGCGACAAACTGGCGTTGCTTATCAACAATCTTGGCGGTGTTTCTCCACTGGAGATGAACCAACTGACCAAAGAGTTAGTGCACTCTGCGCTAGGTAAATCCATTCGTTATCTGATCGGTCCTGCGGCGATGGTCAGTGCGTTGGATATGAAAGGTTTTTCACTGTCGGCCATTGTCCTGAATGATGATATCGAGAAAGCCTTGCTGGCAGATGTGCAAGCCTCCGGCTGGCAGCCGCTGGTCAAACTGGAAAAACTCCCCACACAGAAAGCGAAAAAAATCGGCCAGAAAGTGAAAGTGAAGGCATCGGCCAATGCCGCAGTCGGCAACATTGTCGAGACCATCACCCAAACCCTATCAGGGCTTGAAGACGAGCTGAATAAGCTGGACGCCAAAGTGGGCGATGGCGATACCGGTTCCACCTTTGCGTCAGGTGCTCGTGATATTCATCAGCAGAACAAAGGCAAGAAATTGCCGCTCAACGATCTGCCGGCATTACTGACATTGGTGGGTGACAGGCTCGCAACGGTGATGGGCGGCTCCAGCGGCGTGCTAATGTCGATCTTCTTTACCGCTGCAGGGCAAAAGGCACAGGAAGGCAAAAAAGTGGCCGATGCGCTGCTGTTTGGTCTTGAGCGCATGAAACATTATGGCGGTGCGAATCTGGGTGATCGTACCTTGATTGACGCGCTGCAACCGGCACTGGAAGCGCTCGGTAAAAAGAATGATCTCACCGCTGCCGCCAAAGCAGCGGCAAAAGGCGCGAAAGAGACTGCCAGCATGAAAAAAGCCAATGCGGGCCGCTCTTCTTACCTCAACAGCAGCAGCCTAAAAGGGGTGAAAGACCCAGGCGCGGTGGCAGTAGAAAAAGTCTTCGAAGCACTGGCTAAGTAACGCCACCAGCGAAAAGTCTCACGGCCTGCCCGGTTGCCCGGCAGGCCGTTTTTTATAATGAGCCGGCAGGTATTAACCCGGCCAGCGATCCAGAGTAATACCTCGCCCGGAAGCTTTTGCGCCAAATTCAGACAGTACGGCTTTAACGTCAGGATCAATGTAGTCGGCGTTGTCTTGCTCGACACGTACCACACTGTTGTCCGGTATTTCGGCCAGTAAACTCTGCAACCGCGGGTTGTGCAGGAAAGTCAGGTTCTGTTGAAAACGTACCACGTAGTGATTATCGTAACGTGTTAGCTGTAACGCATTGCGGTGACTTTTGTAGGTGCTTGACAACAGCTGGGCCAGTAAACCGATACCTATACCCGCCAGCATCCCGAACACTAAAATCCCCGCCAGCGTGGCCAGAAACGGTAAAAATTGCGGCAGGCCAAGACGCCACTGCGCAATGAACAACTCGGGTGAAGCCAATTTATACCCGGTATACAGCAAAACGGCCGCCAGACAGGCCAGTGGAATGGTATTCAACAGATCACTGAAAAACATGCCGCACAGCAGGAGAAGAACCCCATGCAGCAGTATGGATATCTTGCTACGTGCGCCAGTATTGACGTTAACCGAACTGCGTACAATCACGGCGGTGATCGGCAGGCCGCCCAGAAAGCCGCTCACCAGATTACCGATGCCTTGTGCACGCATCTCCTTGTTTGGCGACGGTGCTGGCGTCTGCTCTTTCAGCTTTTTCAGCGCTTCCTGGCTGAGCAATGTTTCCAGGCTGGCAACCAGGGCCAGCGTGGCCGCGATGATATAAACCTGCGGGTTATTCCATGCACTCCAATTAGGTTTCTCCAACTGCGCGGTGACTTCATCGAAACTGTCGAATTTAGGCAAAGCAATTCGCGGCAGCGACTGCATGGCGTCCGGCAGAATGCGGTCACCCAAGATCACCGCCAGACTTCCCCACAGCACGGCAATCAGCGGACCAGGAATGTAGGTCATCAATTTGATGCGTTTGAAGGGTGCCGTCGTCCACACCCACAAAATCAGTAATGCCACCATCGCGATCCATAGCGAGGCTGGCGAAATGCTGACAGACGGATCAGCGATTAACGCTTTCAGGCCGCCATCCCCCTCATAACCCAACGCGACCGGAATTTGTTGCAGGATAAGCAACACGCCGATCGCCGCCAACATGCCCTGAATGACGGAGCCAGGGACCAGCGAGACGAAGCGGCCAGCCTTCACAATACCAAAGATAATTTGCAGCACGCCCGCCAACATGAGTGCCAGCAATAGGGTAGAAAAGGAACCGAGGGTATGCATCGCGCCGACCACAATGGTGACTAAACCTGCTGCCGGACCGCTAACGGCAAAGCGCGACGGGCTGAGCAGCGTGACCAGCACACCACCGATAACGCCGGTGAGTAAGCCAACAAAAGGCGGCATTCCACTCGCCTGAGCAATGCCAAGACTCAGCGGTAAGGCCACCAGAAACACAACAATGCCGGCGGGAATGTCATAGCGCAGAGTGGAAAAACTAAGATGTTTACTCATGGTCAGGACTCCCGTCAGCACTTTGCTGCACCAAAGGTTTGAGATGACCGCTGTGCAGGTCGTAGACGCAGCCGAAAACGTGCAGCGGCTTGCCTTCCCGCCAGGTGGCCTGAACCGGCGCAGTGGCAATCAGCGTGGCGAATTGAGTCAGAACGTTGGCTTCAACCAACAGGTTAAGTCGCTCGCTGTCATTCCCCTTCGCACGCTGGAAATCCTCCAGGGGTTCTTGCAGCGCGTGGCGTAAATGATGGATACGGCGGGATAAGGCGCTGTCTTCTGCTGCCAGGGGCATTTCAGGTAATTGCACCGCCGCCTGCACCCCGCCACAGCCATAGTGACCACACAAAATAATGGCCGACACCTTCAGATACTCCAGCGCATATTGCAGCACGCTGATCAGATTATCGTCTTCGGCAATGACCATATTGGCAATGTTGCGATGCACAAAGAGTTCACCGGGATATGCACCGGTCAGGACTTCGGCCGGAACGCGGCTGTCAGAACAGCCTATCCACAAGGTATGGGGTTGCTGCGGTTGGGCGGTGAGTTGGAAGTAGTCAGGATCGCTCTGACGCTGTTTCTGCGCCCAGCTGCGGTTACGTGCCAGAAGAGGTGTCAATGTTGTCACAGTGTGATTCTCTCGGTCTGAGGGACAAACGGGGATTGAGCCCGTCTGCCCAGGGCCATAAACGTATAAACATAAGCGTTCTTTAATTACGGTTTGAAGCTTATTTATACACTTTCTAACATGTTAGTTGGCCATTCAGCATAAGGAAAATCTTAGAGTGATGGGATTTTGCTCACGCTATCATGGCAGTGCGTATAAAAAATGTTGATATTGCGCAGGTTAATGTGCTTCTTGCCCACATATCACGCGGCCTCACCGTATAATCCCCCGCCTCAAATTCTTTGGCTATCAAGCGCTTTTACATAAGAAAAACTTATCTATAAATTGTTTTTTTGTATGAAGAGACCTCATGTCCACCAGCCTGATCCAACCCGATCGTCACCTGTTTTCTTACCCGCTCTACTGGGCTGAATGTTTTGGCACGGCCCCTTTTCTGCCGATGTCGCGCGAGGAGATGGTTCGACTTGGCTGGGACAGTTGCGATGTGATCGTGGTAACGGGTGACGCCTATGTTGATCATCCGAGTTTCGGTATGGCGATTGTGGGAAGGATGCTGGAAGCACAAGGCTATCGTGTGGGGATCATTGCTCAACCTGACTGGACCAGCAAAGAGGACTTCATGCAGCTCGGCAAGCCGAATCTGTTCTTTGGCGTCACGGCTGGCAATATGGACTCAATGATCAACCGTTATACGGCGGATCGAAAATTGCGCCATGATGATGCCTACACGCCGGATGATAAAGGCGGGATGCGCCCGGATCGCGCGACTGTGGCTTATACGCAGCGCTGCAAAGAAGCATTTAGTGATGTACCGGTGCTGCTTGGGGGCATCGAAGCCAGCTTACGGCGCATTGCGCACTATGATTACTGGTCGGACACTGTTCGCCGTTCAGTGCTGGTAGATTCCAAGGCTGACATGTTGATCTATGGTAATGGCGAACGACCGTTAGTCGAAGTGGCGCATCGGCTGGCGGTGGGAGAGAAGATCACCGACATCGTTGACGTACGTAATACGGCCATCATGCGCAAAATAGCGCTGACCGGCTGGAGCGGGGTTGACTCTACCCGCCTCGACAAACCTGGCCGCATTGAACCTATCATGAACCCGTACGGTGAAGATCTGCCGTGCTCCGAAGGTGTATTGCCTGACCCCGACGGCCCTCAACCGATCAACGTTCGCGCACCAAAACCAAAGCCGTGGGAGAAAACCTATGTGCTGCTGCCGTCATTTGAGAAAGTCAAAAACGACAAAGTGATGTACGCCCATGCGTCGCGCATTTTGCATCATGAAACCAACCCTGGCTGCGCACGTGCGCTGATGCAAAAACATGGTGATCGCTATGTGTGGATCAATCCGCCAGCCATCCCGCTGGCGACCGACGAAATGGATTGGGTCTTTGCCCTGCCCTTCCAGCGCGTGCCCCACCCATCCTACGGCCAGGCACGTATTCCGGCCTATGACATGATCCGCTTCTCAGTCAATATCATGCGTGGGTGTTACGGAGGCTGCTCGTTCTGTTCCATCACCGAACACGAAGGGCGCATTATCCAGAGTCGCTCGGAAGCGTCGATTGTCAAAGAGATTGAAGAGATCCGTGACCGGGTTCCGGGCTTTACCGGCGTCATCTCCGATCTCGGTGGTCCAACCGCGAATATGTACATGTTGCGCTGCCAGTCACCCCGTGCCGAACAAACCTGTCGCCGGGCCTCATGTGTCTACCCCGATATCTGTCACCACATGGACACCAATCATGAACCCACCATCAAACTGTATCGCCGTACACGAGCACTACCCGGTATCAAAAAAATCCTGATCGCCTCCGGTGTGCGTTACGACCTTGCGGTACAGGATCCTTTGTATATCAAGGAGCTGGCTGAGCATCATGTGGGGGGTTATCTGAAGATCGCGCCGGAACATACCGAGGCCGGACCGCTATCAAAAATGATGAAACCGGGCATGGGCAGCTATGATCGTTTCAAAAAACTGTTTGATCACTATTCCAAACTGGCGGGCAAAAAGCAGTATCTTATCCCCTACTTTATTTCAGCACATCCAGGCACCCGTGATGAAGATATGGTCAATCTGGCACTGTGGCTGAAAAAGAACAGTTTCCGGTTAGATCAGGTGCAGAACTTCTACCCGTCTCCGCTCGCCAGCGCTACCACGATGTATCACAGCGGCAAAAATCCACTGAATAAGGTTGATTATAAAAGTGAAGATGTGGTGGTGCCAAAAGGGGATCGTCAGCGCCGCCTGCATAAAGCACTACTGCGCTATCATGATCCTCTCAACTGGCCGGTGATCCGTGCAGGGCTGAACGCATTGGGTCTCAAGCATCTGGTTGGCAGCCGTGCTGATTGCCTGATCCCGGCTGAAAACACCGAAGATCGGGCTAAAGGTCATACCTCCCACAGATCGAAATTTACCAGCAGCCCTGCGGCTACCCGCTTTACCGGCGCTCCCGGTGTCATTCAACCCGCAGCGAAAAGAAAGCCGGTCAGTCGGGGTAAAAAACCGGTATAAGTGAATCACTGACCGGGCTGTTATCAGTATTGGCTGGCATCGACGACTCATGGCATTAGGGGTAAAGGGCTGTAGAGAATTCAGGATATTCACGTAGGGACATAAGATCGAATGGGTAGGGATATTTGGTAGGGTTATGCAGTACCGTTCTTTAACGCATGTCAGGGTCAAGCATGATACGACTTAATTTATCAACACGGCCTGACTTATAGGTAAAGATAACAATGAGGTAGCCATTCACTGTGCCACTTTTTCGGCCTTTCTCACCGGAGATTGATCCCATGCGTAGGAAATTTTATTGCGCCCGCTATTTTTTGCCAAATAAAGGGATTGGTCGGCAGCACTTAGCGCTGTTTCGAAGTCTCCTTTCACTAAGACAGATAACCCTGCGCTAACCGTCACCTTCGTCGACACCTCAGCATTAAAATGATGGGGGATGTTCAGATCGAGAACCTGACGTTGAATACGCCCAGCCATGCGGATAGCGCACTCCTGATTGACGTCAGATATCAGCACCAGAAACTCTTCGCCACCATAGCGCACCACGACATCCCGCGAGCGGACAGCGTCGCGTATGGCCGCAGAGACCTGAACCAGTGCCAGATCCCCCATGCTGTGACCATAATTGTCGTTATAGGCCTTGAAGTGGTCAATATCCAGCAACATAACATAATGACTGGCCTCCTGTTGGCTTAACAATGTCCCCAGCTTGTTCTGTAACCCGCGCCGATTGTACAGCCCGGTGAGTGGGTCAAGCATGCTTAGATCGCTAAACTTCTCTCTTTCAGTATATAAATTGGCCACCAGCCGGCGCGTGAAAGCATCGCTGCGCCTGAGCATAAAATGGTGCAAAGAGAGGCCAATCAGTGGCAGGGCAATCGTGAATACTATTTTACCGGTGTGGTTGAAATCATCTAATAAAATGACAGCAATAGAGGATGGTGCTGCATGAAGGCAAAAACCCAGAAAATTATCCGTTAAGGCAATAGCACTGATAAAAAACACGCTGAGTAAACTGACCAGCAGGAAGTTATTATCCACCTGCCCCATTTGCTCAAAGCGCAGAGAAATATGCCATGCCCATAAGATACCGACAGTGATTGAACAGAAATTTAAATAGGGCGAGCTATTTTTCTTGTTAAAATAAGTAAAGATAAATCCCAAGATGCAGAAAGCAAAGATCATGGCCAGAGGTAAGGTGATTTTTAATGTTTTTAATGTCGGATTCAATATGGCGAAGAGTGCTGAAGCACTATTTAAAAAAAAGAATAACAACATCGAAAGATGGTGTTTACTTTTAAGCAACTCATCATAGGAATGAAATATCATTAAAAATTCACTCTGGTAACCGGTGGTCTTCTGAATAGATAAGGATGATGCACCTATCTTCAGTCGTACGCTGCTTATTCCGAGAAGAAAAATAAGTGGCAAGATGCGAAAACGCAAGAAGTAACCCTGCGTTATTATTTCAATTGAATGAAAATAAAAACATCTGGCGCTAAAATTACCACTTTTGGCATTGAGTGTCACTCAGCGGGATGGTTGACAGGTAAAAAGGTGCATGATGAGAAAAATTCCTATATGTTATTAGTTCTCATTATCATTAATGGCCTAAATCATGATCGCAGCAATGGTAACAGTGTGTGGAATGTGGGGCGTGAGCTGGTTTTTTGGCAAGAGTCTGACCAGCGGATGGGGGGTATTACTCCCTTGCGGGCTGTTACCTTTTTTGGCATTGGCGGATTTATCTCTGGAACAACTGCGTATGCTGGTGGTGGTTGCCATGCTGGCCACGCTGGTCATGCTGTTACATAAAACGTTGCGTCACTACATGCTGCTGCCGTCATTCGTCGCAGTAGCAGGAGGGTTGGTAGCGTTATGGCTTAACGTCAACCTGCTATAACAACCGAAAAAATTTACTTATGTCACTTTTTATTATTGCGTTTAGAGAATGACTTGATTATTCACCTGAAATAAATATATAGCAGCAGTTACACAAAATTATTTATCATGTTCATTTCCAGACAAAATAAACGAATATCTATCACTCTTCCTTTGCCTATAAATAATCATCATAACGTCAGCACCTCATCTCTTCCCTGTGCCTGTTAAAAACATAACGTCATCACTAATACAGAGTGAGTGACATTCCCTGGCATATCTTTAACATTCAGTACGGGCATGATCAAATCTACAATAGCTTCAGCAGATGCATAGCCGCTTTACCATTATCATTACGCCGCCACGCCAGTGCGACCTGGGTGATGAGCGGCGGACCGGTGAGCGGCAGGCAGGTGACATTCTTATCATCGATTTTCCCCAGTGACGCAGGGACGACCGCGTAACCAAAACCGGTGGCGACCATGCTGATGGCCGAAGTGACCTGCGGCGATTGTTGCCCGAGCTTAGGCGTAAAACCGGCCTCATTACAGGCGGCGATCACCGAGTCATACAGGCTTGGAGCGACGTCCCTTGGAAAGGTGATCAGCGATTCATCTTTCAACGCCACCAGCGCGACATCCTCCTTCTGTGCTAACGGGTGCGCACTCGGCAGTGCCACCACCATCGGCTCAAAATCAATAACCCGGCAGGCAAAATCTTTACTGCGCTCACAGGGCAGGCGGATGAATGCCACGTCGATAGCGCCGTCTGCCAGCGCGGTCATCAACCCCGACATCTCCCTCTCCTGCGGCAATAACTCCATGCCCGGATAACTTTCGCGAAAGCGGTGCAACAGCGAAAACACTTGCGGATTAAAAGCGGTCGAACTGGCAAAGCCGATCCGCAACGTTCCGCTGACGCCACGCGCCACGCTGCGCGCACGTTCCAGTGCGGAATCGGTCAGCTTCAGGATATTGACGGCATCGTCATACAGCGTTTTTCCCGCATCGGTCAGTTCAACACCCCGCGTGAGGCGGCGCAGTAAAGGCGCGCCGATTTCATGCTCCAGACGCTGTATTTGCTGGCTTAGCGGAGGTTGCGATATCCCCAGTTGTTCGGCGGCGCGGGTGAAATTCCCGGCATCGACCACTGCCACAAAATAACGCAGATGACGAAGTTCCATATCAAAAACGTCTCAAAGTGAACACCTTGCCATATTGGAACTCCTTGCTGAATGGAGTCAACCTTTAGTTAACAATGCTAACCATTTTCTGACGGAGCGACAACATGACTTCCCATAACCTTCACCGCCATGACGCCCACAGCAACTGCTCTTGCGTGGCGGATATCACCCGCAGCGCCATGCAGCTTCAGCACGATCATCCTGAGCGCGTCATTTATCAATCGTCAATGATGAGCGCCCTGCTGAGCGGGGTTTACGAAGGCAAGACCACCATGGCCGACCTGCTCGAACACGGCGATTTTGGCCTCGGGACGTTCAACCATCTCGACGGTGAGCTGATTGCCTTTAATAGCAACATATTCCAGCTGCGCGGCGATGGTACCGCCCGCCGTGCCAGACCCGAGCAAAAAACACCGTTTGCAGTGATGACATTCTTCAATCCGACTAATGAATACCCTCTCGATAAACCGCACAGTCGCGATGATATCCATAAAATCATCGACGGTGTGCTCGCCAGCAATAACACCTTCTGCGCCCTGCGCATCGACGGTGTATTCAGCCGCGTGGAGACACGCACCGTGCCGGAACAGCACCGCCCGTACAAACCCATGCTGGAGGCCATCGAGGCGCAACCGACCTTCCACATTGAACATAGCGAAGGGGTATTGATTGGTTTTCTGACCCCTGAATACATGCAAGGCATCAACGTTGCCGGCTATCACGAGCACTTTATCAACCGCGAGCGCAGCAGCGGCGGCCATGTGCTGGATTACCAGTTGGAAAGTGGCGTGCTGACCTTCGGCACCGTTGACAAGTTACTGATTGATTTCCCGACCGACCGCGACTTTAAGCAGGCCGATCTCAACCCTGGCAATCTGGATGACGCCATCCGTTCTGTTGAAAGTTAACCGCCACCGAGCTAAAGAAGGAGTGTGATTCATGAACCATTCAGACAACAAAAACACGTGGAACTGCGGGGCGGATCTGGTCGTTGCGCAGCTTGAACAACAGGGCGTGAAGCATGTCTTTGGCATCCCCGGTGCAAAGATTGACCGGGTATTCGATTCACTGGTCGACTCGTCGATCATGACCATTCCGGTACGCCACGAAGCCAATGCTGCATTTATGGCCGGTGCAGTTGGCCGTTTGACCGGCAAAGCTGGCGTGGCGCTGGTGACTTCCGGACCTGGTTGCTCAAACCTTATCACCGGCGTCGCTACCGCCACCTCAGAAGGTGACCCACTGGTCGCCATCGGCGGTGCGGTGAAACGTGCTGATCATGTTAAGCAGGTCCACCAGACCATGGACACGGTGGCAATGTTCCGCCCGGTAACCAAGTTTGCCGCCGAAGTCACCTCCTCTTCTGCGCTCTCCGAAGTGCTGGCCAACGGCTTTCGTGCCGCTGAGTTTGGTCGCCCCGGCGCGTCATTCATTAGCCTGCCGATGGACATTATCAACGAGCCAGCACAGGGCCGCTTGCTCAGTTCGCAGCCACCAACACTCGGCAGTGCGCCACAGGATGCCATCCATCAGGTTGCCACTTGTCTGCAGAAAGCCAAAAATCCGGTGTTGCTGCTTGGCCTGATGGCCAGCCAGCCACGCAACGCTGCGGCCATCCGTCGGTTACTCAGTAAAAGCGATCTGCCCGTGACCAGCACCTATCAGGCGGCAGGCGTTATCGATCAGGCACACTTCCACCGCTTCGCGGGTCGCGTCGGTTTATTCAATAATCAGGCCGGTGACCGCCTGCTGCGCAATGCCGATTTAGTGATCACTATCGGTTACAGTCCGGTTGAGTACGAACCGGCACAGTGGAGTAACGACCAGGCCGAGCTGGTACACATCGACGTGGTGCCTGCTGAGACCGACAGTGATTACTCCCCTGATATCGAACTGGTCGGTGACATCGCCGATACGCTGGACCTGCTGACCGAGCAGGTGCATCAACATTTTGACCTCAGCTCGGCGACGCTGGCGATCCTTGACGATCGCCGCCAACAGCGCGAACTGCTGGCCCAAAAAGGTCGTAGCCTGAACCAGTTTGCCATTCACCCACTGCGCCTGGTGCGCGCCATGCAGGACATTGTTAACAGTGACGTGACGCTGTGCGTGGACATGGGGAGTTTCCATATATGGATCGCCCGCTATCTTTACAGCTTCCGTGCGCGTCAGGTGCTGATCTCCAACGGCCAGCAGACGATGGGCGTCGCGCTGCCGTGGGCGATTGGTGCAGCACTGGTCGAACCCGGCCGCAAAGTGGTGTCTGTCTCCGGCGACGGCGGCTTCATGCAGTCGAGCATGGAACTGGAAACCGCGGTACGTCTTGGCGTCAACTTGCTGCACATCATCTGGGTGGATGACGGCTACAACATGGTAGCGATTCAGGAACAGAAGAAATATCAGCGCACCTCCGGCGTAAAATTCGGCCCGATAGACTTTAAAGCCTACGCCGAATCCTTCGGTGCCAAAGGTTTCGCCGTCACCTCGTCCGACACACTGGAAAGTACCCTACGCGCCGCTATGGACGTACAAGGTCCCTCCGTGGTCGCCGTCCCGGTGGATTACAGCGATAACGCGTTATTAATGGGACAGTTGAATATGGGGGAGATGTTTTAGGGGAGTAACATAAATCATTGAAGGGCGCGAGGATGGTGAATGGCGCCCTTTTGATTATTCCGCGAGAAAGATTTTATTCCGATGATATTTTAACTGGCTTATATCGGGCGGATAACGGCGCGGTAACCGAAGCTTCTTTCCTTCATAATTGGCAAAATTTTCAATGTAAATGGTGCTTTTAAGTTTCTTAATTTGCGGCGAAAGCAGCATCTCTAGATGGTCATTAAACGAGATCAAACCGCGATCAAAAGCTTTGTCATGCAGACTGGAAAGACATAGCCCGTTGCTAGGGTTTAAACGGTGCTCAACAGCATGACTCCACGGACGAATATGGCTTGCAACCAATAAAGCGGGTTCTTCCAGTTCGGTCAGGCAGCAGCGATATTCGTAGGCTGCTAGAACGTGTTTGCGGAACAGTTGCTGATCGACTCGAGCCTTAACAATTGTCGTTCTTTCTCTGCCACTAAAATCATGAACTTCACTGTCTTGTATTTGCACTGCAGACGGTTCAAGTTTTTCCATCGCTTGCTCGCATTGTGCGCCGAATGCTGCGGTGTCTTCCGTCATTTCTTGCCATAAAGCGCGGTCAGCATTAGACACACCTTTCAAACCCGTACGGCCCGATTCAATGATAAAGGGGTCAAGGCTGGCAAAATTAACCAACTTCATAGCTAATGCAGAGGGCGTACGGCCAATGAGATTGGCATAGTGAATAATATCGGAATTCTTTGAATGCAGCCTTCCAAAAGGAATTTGACTATAAAGAGTGAAAGCGACGATAAGTTGATCACGAGTCCAACGGTTCACACCAGCCATGTGCTTATTATCCAGTAAGTATGAGTTCGAGTTATCGATTCTACTCACTATGCCGGTGTAAAAACAGAACGCAAAATGCAGTTTATAAATAGTAAAACATCACGTTCCCATTAATCCTTTTCAATCCAGTAACCGGATTACACGTCGAGCATGATAAATAGCTTTATCACTCCGCAAGGCTATTTTCCCGCTCTAGCGATACGCGTGGCGATCTATAAGTGACAAGCCATCATGTTCAACACATGAATTCACCACATCTCATGGTATTATATTCGCATCACTATGCTCAGTGGTCACCTTGGGGTGATGAAAAGGCGTACCGCTTAGCATAAGACCATCGTGATGAGCCAACAGACAAACGAATAGCCATTGCAAGACTTATTCAGTTGAGGATGTGTAGATTCAATGCTGTGGCTCTGTATCACAGCCACGCCCTCAAACCATACTTTTGAACCACTACCCCGCTTGAACTTGAAGAGACTGTAACTCACTGCCGGGCACTCGCATTCGCATCCTCAACCATTGTGTCGCGATAGCTCCGAAGCAAAAAACCGGCTGAATTTAGCTTAAGGTAAATAGGTTTCAAACCTGCTGAGCAGCGTATTGCGAGTCAACACGTCATCTGTACCGCGCTATGTCTCGCTGCCCTTCTCCGCCACATTCTGTAACATCTACGACTTAACACAAATAAGATAGTACTCAACTCCTGACGGTCGCTAAGACGTCAACTTATTCGATAATGTATTAAGAACAATAATTTTATTCCTGAATAGATCTTTCCAAATTAAGAATAGACTTAGTAATTATGAGATGAAAAATGCCATTAAAAACAATCAATGGGTTGAAATATAGTGATAATCACACAGAAGATCTTGATTAGTAATTAGCTTAGATGATGATTCAAAATGAAAAGTGACAATAAAAATCACAAGTTAATTAAAAAAGCTAATATTTTTAACCTCTCAACCCAATTTTAAGAAATTCCCCTGTTTTGGTTCTTTTTCGTTTAGGTTGCGCAAAAAAAAAAAACCAAAATTCCACCCAAAACAGCATAAAAAACAAAAATAAATTAAATAAAAAGAATAATAAACCAAGTAGATAAAAAACTGGAATGAGAGCCATTCAAGTTAAGAATGCGCCTAGATTTCACTGCGACATTGAAGCTAAAGCGTTACATAGCTCACAGTTCCACCGAAAAATAGGAATTTTATTAGGATTAAGCCTAGTAAAAAGTGTGAATATATTGATAGAAAAGTGTAAATCGATCGATAAAACCTATTGTTAGATGTAATTGCGAGTGAGATAAACGATTGGAAGAGTTTCGCCCTCGTATTATTCTACATACATTAAACGGAGTGGAGTAAATATGAAATCAGCATAGTTAATATGCTTGTCTTTATATCGCACTAAAAAAATGAGTTATTCTTCACGCTCTCATCGAGAAGTCTTTGAGCGTCTTTAAACCCATGCTATTAGGCGGAAAAATGCCTCGGTTAATAATCTGGAGTGAGTGCCAGTTTACTAGGCTTGCGTTAAAGGAGATTGTATCCAGGAAACTGCCTTACGTTACCGAAGTCATGTTCATTGGCTCTGATGACAAGGTGAACTTGTGTACAAGAGATTATCTAATTATCGATCCTTCTGGAGACGGTTTTCACAAGTGCTATGAGTTTTTAAATGAACACAACAGCATATTAGAACCAGAGAGAGTTCTTATTTTTTCTTCTGAGGTCGATATGTTGATGCTAGATCTTCTTTTTAAGAAAGAGTTCAAGTTTCTTAAAAAGAAGAGGTATTTACCAGAGATTTCCAGCGCAGTAGAGAAATTTATACAGCTCAAGAACCTAATGAGTGACGAGGATGTATTTAATTATAAGATTACAAAAATGGAAGAAAAAATCTTAGTTATGATGATGTCGGGTCTTTCAGTTAAAAATATTTCTAATATATTAAAGCTAAGTGTGAAGACCATCAGTGTACATAAATGTAATTCACTGAGAAAGATTGGCGTCGACGCCAAAAGCAGTTCGGGTTTGTTTTTCTTTCATAAACATGTTGTGGGAAACAGAGCCGTTTTACAAAAATCAATATAACAAGCACGTGTTGCTGGTTTTTGAGTACATGTTTTTGAGTACATATCGTTAAGCTTATATCCATGGAGTAAGGAATGCGATCGGTGAAAAGAAGTAACTCCGGATATGTCTTCGAGCCCATAGTCACAGTATCAGGTGGAATGCTTGGTTTTGAATTGGTGAAAAAAAGAGAGAAGAACGAACATCAATTTAATACTAAAGAGCATCGGGATGCTGTACCGGAAGAAGACAGAATAAAAGCATTCTTTGACCAGGTCACTATCGCTTGTGTCAATGAAGATGTTTTTATTAATCACTCTTTTTTGCTATCAATCGTTATCGATTATGACATTGCACTTCATATCATTAGTAACACAGCAATACGAAAGGTATTACAACAGCATAGTTACATAAGACTGACGCTGGATGAGCATTTCAAGGAGTTTGAAATTGAGGAAGAACGTGCTGTTCTTCATGCTCTGACAAAATACTGCACCTTATGGCTAGACCGTTTTGGGGAAGGAAGCACCAGTCTTTCTCTGGTGATGAATGAAAAATTTGAGTATATAAAAATAAGTGAGAGTTTTTTCTGGCAACACCAGGGAACCTTATCATTCCGTAAAATTATTGAATACCTGAGGCCCTATTGTAATGGCGTTATCATTTGTGGCGTTGAACACTATAGCCACATTGAATACTTAAAGGGTAGCGATATTCAGGCAATGCAAGGGGCATTATGGTGGTCTTATAACCAGGAAAAAATAATTCAATATTTTTCCTGATTGAGCAATAGATAGAATGAAATTTTTTATGCTTTTATAAAGATAAAGAATAATCGTCAGAATATTATGGCGAGGTCTTTTTATCGCCCTGATTATTGAGCAACTATTTTGGCAAATTGGTAGCCGTAAACCAGGGGCGGTAGCGTAGCTAAAATATCTGAAGCAACCGAAAAAAATGGCAATTCAACACTCTTACTAAGACTCTTACTAAGGTGCGAAGCATATAGGCGATGTGGTTTTAACGTATTGTTAAAATCATGCCAGCCTCATATTTTCACCCCCCTACTATTAACCATAATAAAAATCATATTTTTTAGTTTTACGAAGCATGGTTGTTATTGTTAATGATGAAGAGCACATGAAAATCCCACCTATAAAGACGGCGCTTTTACAGAGGAATTACTGCATTGACTAAGAGCGGTGACTGAAGGGGAATATTTTATCTAAATCTGATTTATTCAACAAAACCCTAATAAGAGTGAAACCAGAATGAAAACTCCACACAATCGCACACGCTCTAATGCCAATGCGTCATTGATTTCAATGGTTCAGCGGTTTTCTGATATCTCAATAATATTCTTCAGCCTGTATATAGTGATTTTATGTAATAAACTGACATTTAACTATAAACATGTACTGACAGCGTTGGTCGTTCTGGGTGCATTCCAAATGATTGGCGGAATTACAGATTTTTATCGCTCTTGGCGTGGAGTGAAAATGTCTGCTGAGTTGGTTCTCATCTCTAAGAACTGGACACTAAGCTTGATTGTCACTCTGGGATTAATTTCAGTCTTAAGTGATTTTTATTTAGGTTTCAAGATTTTCATTGAGTGGTATTTTGCCGTTTTAGCTGGATTCTTTCTATGTCGTATTGGTATTCGGGTCGGATCCGGTCTTTTACGCAAGATGGGATACAATGTTCGACGGGTTGCAGTCGTCGGTACAATGCCCGCAGGCATTAACCTCATCAGTAGTTTTATTGACGAACCATGGATGGGTTTCGTTGTGACCGGCATTTACGATGAAAAGCCTTTAGAGGGTATCACCGGTATTAATTACGCTGGAGATTTCGACCAACTTATTGAAGATGCCCGCGGCGGAAAACTGGATCGCATCTATATTGCGATGAGTATGAAGGATGAGTTAAAAATAAAAAATATTGTGCGGAAACTCACGGATACGACCTGTTCTGTACTGCTGATTCCTGATGTATTTACATTCAACATCCTCCAGTCACGCACTGAAGAAATCAATGGAATACCTGTTGTGCCACTGTTTGACACACCATTAAACGGTATTAACATGGTGTTCAAACGTATCGAAGATATCGCGGTTTCCTCTATTATCCTTCTGTTGATTTCCGTTCCACTCATGATAATTGCTTGTGCGATTAAACTGACCTCCCCGGGACCGGCTATTTTCCGCCAGGTTCGCTATGGCATGGACGGTAAGCCTATTATAGTATGGAAATTCCGTACGATGACGGTCATGGAAAATGGTGGATTAGTGGTACAGGCAAAGCAAAATGATCCCCGGGTCACTAAGCTAGGGAAATTCCTGCGAAACACCTCTCTCGATGAGTTACCGCAATTTTTTAACGTACTCTTCGGTCAGATGTCAGTTGTCGGTCCCAGACCACATGCGGTCGCTCATAATGAACAATATCGTTCTCTGATCGAAGGCTATATGCTCCGCCATAAAGTCAAACCCGGCATTACCGGATTGGCTCAAATTAATGGCTTCCGGGGTGAGACTGACACACTCGACAAGATGCAAAAACGTGTAGACTTTGACCTGTTATATATTCGTGGCTGGAGCATTTGGTTGGATCTTGAGATTATATTCTTAACCTTCTTCAAAGGCTTTGTCAGTAAGACGGCATATTAATCTTATACAGACTCTTTAGGTCCCTTTATTACGGGTTAAGTTGAAATATCGTCAACCCTATTACATTTTTTATCCAGGCATTATGGCGCTAAAAAACCCTTCAAATACAATGAGAAATTAATACAGGATGCCTTAAGCATCAGGTGTAACCCTTCGCTTCGTACATAGACTCCTTGGGTTAAAAGGAGTCTTGCAATGGTGAGAACTCAGAGTGAAATAGTTTTGAATGTATGACTCCTTTATTGGCGTCTCTCCAATAAAATAAGTGGAATGAATAATATTTATTTCAAACGGATAAAATTGTTCAGGCGTTTTTGATAACTCTTAATGTGCTCTTCTTTTTTACCAAAACTGAGGTTGTCTACCGGGTTTTATTGCCCCGTTTTTTTTCAAAGTGACCACTTCTGTTTATTAACACCATTCACTGACACTAACACTGACAGATTACTCTCTTCTTCATTGATGATATGAACTTATGACGAAAAAATATTTGAAATTTTCGGTGATTGCCGTTGCATTAGGGCTATTAAGTGGCTGTAACGTGCTACCTGGACAGGATCTTAGCACTTCAGGTAAAGACATCATCAAAGCGCAGGACAGTGATTTTGATCTGGATAAAATGGTTAACGTATTACCGATGACACCAGGTTTGATCGACAAGCTGCGTCCGGTACCGGTTAACGCCCGTTCCAATCCGCAGTTAGATGCTCTCCTCAGCCGCTATGAATACCGTGTTGGTGTGGGTGACGTGCTCATGGTGACAGTGTGGGAACACCCGGAATTGACGACGCCGGCAGGGCAATATCGCAGCGCCAGCGATACAGGTAACTGGGTCAATGCAGATGGCACTATATTCTATCCCTATATCGGCAAGGTCGCGGTTGCAGGTAAAACATTGAGCGAGATCCGTAAAGATATCAGCCGCCGGCTAACTACCTATATTGAAAGCCCGCAGGTCGATGTCAGCATCGCGGCATTCCGCTCACAAAAAACCTACATTACGGGTGAAGTGGCGAAATCTGGCCAGCAGGCGATTACCAATATTCCATTGACTGTGATGGATGCGATCAATGCCGCGGGTGGCCTGGCTCCTGATGCCGACTGGCGTAACGTCGTACTGACCCACAACGGCCAGGATTCCAAAATCTCATTATATGCCCTAATGCAAAGGGGCGACCTGACACAGAATAAATTGCTCTATCCCGGGGATATTCTGTTTATTCCGCGTAATGATGACCTGAAAGTATTTGTAATGGGTGAAGTCGGCAAGCAGGCGACGCTGAAGATGGATCGCAGTGGTATGACGCTGGCTGAAGCATTGGGCCATGCAGAAGGTATTTCGCAGGCGATGAGCGATGCCAGCGGTATCTTTGTCGTGCGTCAGTTGAAAAATGATAAAACCGGCAAGATTGCCAATATCTATCAGTTAAATGCACAAGATGCCTCCGCGATGGTGCTGAGTACTGAATTCCAACTGCAACCGTACGATATTGTCTATGTCACCACAGCCCCTGTTGTTCGTTGGAATCGCGTTATTTCACAACTGGTGCCGACCATCACAGGTCTGCATGATATGACAGAAAACGTTCGCTATATCAGGAACTGGTGAGAAAATGTTTAATTCCATTCTCGTTGTTTGTACTGGAAACATATGCAGATCCCCGATTGCTGAAAGACTGTTACGAAATCATCTGCCAGTAAAAAAAATAGATTCTGCCGGTGTCAGCGCATTAGTCGGACATGCGGCAGATGATACTGCATGCTTAATCTCTGAGCAGAATGGTCTATCGCTGGAAGGGCATGTAGGACAGCAGTTTAGTGCATCCTTAGCGAGGAAATATGACCTTATTCTTGTGATGGAAAAAGATCATATTGAGCAAATCTCAAAAATAGCGCCCGAAGCAAGGGGGAAAACCATGCTTTTGGGTTATTGGTTAGGACAAAAAGAGATATCTGACCCTTATCGCAAGAGTTATGAAGCGTTTGAGTCTGTGTACGGGACTATTGACCTCGCATGTCAAAGTTGGATTGGCAAATTGAACAAATGATTATCAGGATAAAAACATGGGATCTGGCGTAACCAAAAATACTGTTTTCAATGATTCAGACGAGATCAATGTCGGCCGTCTCATTGGGGAACTCGTTGATCATTGGAAAATGATTATCGCAATAGTGTCGTTTACAACGCTTATTGCAATAATTTATGTTTTTTTCTCAACGCCAATTTATCAAGCGAGTTCGCTAGTTCAGGTTGAGCAAAAACAAGGAAACAGCATATTAAGTAGTTTGAGTCAGGTTCTCCCTGATACCGCTCCACAGTCAGCGCCTGAAATATCGCTATTACAGTCTCGAATGATTTTGGGTAAAACGGTTGATCAACTTGACCTACGACATGTTGTAAAGCAGAGCTATTTCCCATTGTTTGGCAAAGGCTGGTCAAGACTTACCGGTCAAAGCGAAGGAACCTTGGCAATCTCTGATATGAAGTTGTCAAGTGATGTGATCGGTTCAAATACAGTCGTCGTCACCATCATTGATAAAAATACCTTCACCGTTGAAGGCGAAGGTTTTAAATATGATGGGCATGTTGGGGTCATTTTAAAGAAACCCTATATATCATTATTAGTCACTAAGATAAATGCAGATGCGGGTACTGAGTTTGAGGTTAAAGAGTTATCAAGACTAGATGCCATTAACAATTTATCGAAAGCATTTGCAGTCAATGAACAAGGGAAAGACTCCGGGATGTTAAGTCTCACATTAATAGGTGAGAATCCAGCACTAATCACTAAAATATTAGATAAAATCAGTACGAATTATTTGAATCAAAATATTGAACGCCAGGCGGCGCAAGATGCAAAAAGTCTCGAATTTTTAAATCGACAGTTGCCAGAGGTTAGGCAGGAACTTGATACTGCCGAAGACAAATTAAATGATTATAGAAAACAGAAAAATTCGGTTGATCTGTCATTAGAGGCTAAGTCTGTATTAGACCAAATAGTCAATGTCGACAATCAGCTCAATGAATTAACATTCAAAGAAGCAGAGATCTCACAGTTATATACAAAAGAGCATCCGACTTATAAAGCACTACTCGAGAAAAGAGCGACATTAGAGAATGAGCAAGCGAAACTTAATAAACAAGTCTCGTCAATGCCATCGACACAGCAAGGAATCCTGAAGTTAAGCAGGGATGTTGAATCAGGAAGAGCGGTATACATGCAGTTGCTTAATCGCCAGCAAGAACTCAGCATCTCTAAATCGAGTGCTATCGGTAATGTAAGGATTATTGACCAGGCGATTACCGATCCTAAACCTGTTCAACCAAGGAAGTTACTTGGCATCCTTATAGGGATGTTTATTGGTGGTTTTATTGCAATAGGAGCAATTATTCTAAAAATCTCATTGCGACATGGCATTGAGTCTTCTGAAGAGTTAGAAAATCTGGGGGTTAATGTCTACGCTAACGTTCCAATATCAGAATGGCTAAATAAAAATAATAACAAAGCCCGGCAATTAGGGAGTAGAAGGCATACCGTTGACGCAAAAAACAGTTTACTGTTCTTAACGAACCCCGCTGATATTTCGATAGAGGCAATAAGAGGTTTAAGAACCAGCTTACACTTCGCGATGATGGAAGCAAAAAACAAGGTGTTAATGATTTCGGGGGCAAGCCCTAAGGCGGGTAAAACGTTCATTAGCTCTAACTTGTCAGCCACTATCGCAAATTCAGGGAAAAAAGTATTATATATAGATGCGGATATGCGTAAAGGCTACGTTCATAGAGTTTTAGGCGTCCCCGTAGAGGGTGGTCTCTCGGATTACTTATCTGGTCGTGAAGGACTGCCTAACATAGTTAAAGCAATAAAAGAGTCAGGCTTTGATTTTATATCAAGAGGAGCAATTCCTCCGAATCCTGCCGAGCTTCTAATGCATCCACGAATGCAAGCATTAGTGACCTGGGCAAATGATAACTATGACCTTATTGTTATTGATACGCCTCCTGTATTAGCCGTTACAGATGCAGTTATTATTGGGTCTTATTCAGGTACTACGTTGCTTGTTGCTCGTTTTGAAGAAAACACTGCGAAAGAAATAGATATTAGCATAAGAAAACTGGAGCAAAGCAATGTTGAAGTTAAAGGCTGTGTGTTGAATGGTATCGTTAGAAGAGCGAGTAGTCGATACGGATATGGATATAATGGCTATGGGTATTCATATGCTGACAAGAATTAACGATTAATCTAACCATCAAAACATTGTCATTTAAGCCGGCTAAAGAATATATGAAAAAATTAAGAATAAATGTAGATGATATTGCGTGGTATACATTTCATATCTTTATATTTGTCAAAGCTTTTACCGGCCCATTAACATTATACCTCCCTTATGTCCGCTTTCTGCCAATAGCGATGATGGTTGTTTTGCTGGGATATAGAATATACACGGATGTTTTAAGGGGAAAGAAAATAGTCCTACTGTTAGTTTCCTTATTACTATATGTAGCAATAGGTATTATTAATAATTCACTTATTGGATCTGTTTTTGGGCTGTACATTTTTGTTCCGTTTTTATTTGCATTTTTCTACTCATCAGTACTGTATGAACGTATTTTTTTTAATAATGCCAGGTTCAACTTTTTCTATTTTTTGAGTTGTGCAGCAGGAATATTTTATGTAAACCAATTTGGTGCGGCATGGATTGGTGCAGAACAAGAAATTGGCGGCGTGACCAAAGTGGTTTCGCGCGATTGGATATCCGATGGCATGATAAGAAATCCTGGTTTTACGGGTACTTCGGTGAGTTCCGCCACATTAGTTATCATAACCTGTACGTTTCTTGGATTTTATTTAATAAGCAAAAGGCGTCTTATTAGTTTTGCTGTATTGTTTGCGTTGTCAGGTTATCTCATTTACTTAACAACAACTAAAACAACAATGGCTACTCTCGGCTTTGTCTTTGTGTTGGCATTCTGTACATCTTTGATTACGAGATATACAGTAAAAATAACTTTTCTACTGCTAAGCCTGTTTTCGTATTATTGCATGTTCAATATCAATAATGTATCAACGGGTATGCTGACCAATACCATGCTAATTCGAATTTATCAAACATGGCCAAACGCCATGTTATTACTTGAGAATTCAACACAATATTTCATAGGTAAAGGATTTGGTTCAATTGGTGTTCCAACATATTACTTCACACCCGCCGAGGCAAATTCGGCAGATAATATGTTCGTGTACTTATATATCATATTTGGCATAGCAAGTGTGATATTGGCATTTTACGGGATGATAAAATTTCTATATTTTAAGTTTGAATCATCCAAAGATAGTAAACAATTTTTCATTGTGGCTTTAGTCATTCTAACCGGTGGTATAACGTCAAACCTCTTCGAGGCATCATTCTACTCGGTGTATGGTGGAGTGATCATTGGTGTTGTTTTTTCCAAAAAAATAAGCTTGAAACTCACCTAATACTTCAGTACAAGGAAGTGTAAAATGACACCCTGTATGCAGAGGTAACTGAAAATGTTCAAAATGAAAATATCCTTTTTCCCATGTTTTTTGTCAGCATTAATGTGTATGAACGTAAGTGCTGCTGACCAGATACAAGGAATAGGGATACATGCAAATAAATATAGCAAGTCTGCTGAGAGCATTCTTGGTTTAATTAAGCAATCAGGGTTTGATTCATTCAGACAGGATCTTACCTGGAATGATATAGAAGTTATAAAAAATCATTATTCAATTCCGAAGAAGCTAGAAATTAATGATGCATTAATTAAAACCGCAGAAAGCCATAATATTTCGCCATTAGTTATACTGGACTATGGCAATAAAAATTACAACAATGGTGGATACCCTACTAGTGCTCAAGATATTAAAGCATTTGCCGACTATGCTAAATGGGTAGCCGCACGCTATAAAGGTAAGGTTCCATACTATGAAGTATGGAATGAATGGACTGTTGGCACAGGAATGAAAGGGAAAGGTGATATTCCTCCTTCTGAGGTATACCTACAATTAGTTAAAGCAACAAGTATTGCGATAAAATCCGTTGATCCAACAGCTAAAGTCCTTGCTGGCTCACTGAACCCCATCAGCCCAAATGGCAGGCGCTTGAATATTTCGGATACAGTATGGTTCAATCAACTGATAGATGAAGGGATCCTTAATTATATCGACGGAATTTCAATCCATCCTTACTCCTTCCTTAATGCTGATAAATCATTGAGAAACCCAGAGTTCAATATACAAAAAATTGATGATTTCTATAATAGTATCAAGCCTAAAAATAATAAAGACATCCCAATTTATATTACAGAAGTGGGCGTACCAACGCATGCAGGCTTAGGTGGAGTGAGCCAGGAACAAGCTGCAGACTTTATTGTAAAATACACAATCCTGGCCAAATCAAAATCCTATATTAAAGGTGTCTGGTGGTACGACTTACGCGACGATGGAACAGATTCAGACAATCAAGAACATAATTTTGGATTTTATGATAATAGTTTTAATCCTAAGCAGGCAGCTTTAGCATTTACTAATATGCATAATACATTAAAAAACATGATTATCGATGGTGTGTCGGTCCATAAGAATAATAACAACCGGCAAGTGACAGTTTCGCTGAAAGACACTGCAAGTAATAAAAACTATAAGATAAACTGGAATGAAAATCAGTTGGAACAAAATGGGCGTTTAAAGTCTCTAAATCTAATGAAGAAAAACAATAGTTCCACGCCGGTTATTTATGATAAAAACAACCTAAGTGGTGATGTCTTTTTGAAATAAAACTCCTTTAGAGAATAATATGAAAAATATATTAGTCGTTGTACGATCTATTTCATTTGGCATTGGTGTTGGTGGGATGGAGAAAGCCGCCAATCAACATATATATGAAATGTATGAGAAAGGATATAAAATCCATCTGATTGCACCAGGTAATAAAGTGAAAGGGAACATACCCTCATTTATCAATTTCATTGATGTTCGCTGGCCTTATTGGGATAAATATAAAATACTCATGACAATGGGGCTGGCCTACTATCAATGGTGTAAACATGTAGCTAATAAAATAAAAATCATGGAAGACGATATAGATATCATTCACTTTCATGGCGCATCAGCAGGAACATTATCCTTTTTAAAAAAGAATTTACTTGATAATAAAGCAACGGTTGTTAATCCTCATGGAATGGAGGAGTTTGGTTCTGGTTCTATTTTACGACTGGCTAATCGTTTATTTACCAGGTCATTATTAAGAAAATCTCATCTCGCTGATTTTGTAATAGCAACAGATACTATTTTGATAAAAAATGTTGAAGATAATTTAAAAATCCCTCCAGAAAAAATCTATGTAGTTCCGAATACAATTGATATTCAACAATTAAAAAAGAAAGCTAAAAAAAGAAATGAGACTAAAGGCCTTTGTATTGTGAGCGTGGGCCGAATGGAGCATAACAAAGGCTATGACTTACTTGCAGCAGCCTTGGGGAAATTAAAATCCAAAAACAAAATTGATGCACATTTTTCATGGGATCATTATGGTAATGGTAAAATGAAAGATAAAATCATTGAGTACAGCAACAAAAATAATATCCCGTTGAAAGTACACATGGGAGCATCGGATGAAGAGGTACAGTCTGCTATTGCTAATAGTAGTATTTTTGTCCAACCGTCAAGATATGAAGGAAGCAGTCTTACAACACTAGAGGCGATGACACATGGTGCACTCATTGTCGCCATGCCAGTAGGTGGTATTCCAGATAAAATTTTCGATAAGAATACGGGTTTCTTATGTAAGTCTGTAACAGTACCGGAACTGGAAAAGAGCCTTAGTGAAGCACTTAACAATATGCCTCATAATGAAATACGCGATAATGCTGAAAAGTATGTGCTAGAAAACTTTGATATAGCAGTTTCTACGCGTAAATACGATGAGCTATATAAAAGCATCATAACATCGAAGGACTGCCGATGATCTTCTATTGTGAATCTAGAATATTCAGTGGCCAGGAAAGAATGTTTTTAACAGCAGCGTGTGCACGGTCACATCAAACAAAATGCATTCTCATTGTTAACAGCACTAATGACGCTGCGATAAAATTCTCCAAAAGCAACGGTCATTTTAGTGAAATTAAGTTAATAGATAACTTTGATCAAAAATTTTCATCACTGTTTATATGGTTTCGCTGGAGCAGGATATATTCTTTATCTCAATATTTGAAAGAAAAGAGACGTCAATATCCAATAATATGTGTATCTCAGGGACGAATAGAGTCTGGTAATATCGGCGTCCTTGCTGGAAAACTTGCAAGAATGAATATTATTTCTTACATCCCCATGGTACATAGTCATATTGAAATGGGATCAGGTAAGTTGAGTGGAACAATAAAGGATCTATTGTGCTCACCATTATATCGTTTACCAGACTCATTTATAACAATAAGTAATGAAGTGGCGATTGAGTTGAGAGAAAATTGCAGCGCGACAATCAAGGTTGTAGAAAACTTTGCCCAACGAAAGCCATTAGTTAAAGTCGAAGATGTTCCACCATTATTTTATGACAAAAGCTATTACAAATTAATACTCCCTGGACGCTTGCTTAACAAGCAGAAAGGACAATTAGACTTAGTAAGAGCGTTGAAAGTTGTTAGTGAAAAAACATCTCAAAATATATTATGTTATATTGTCGGTGATGGACCAGATGATAGCCTAATTAATAATGAAATTAAAAATCTCGACCTCAGCCATAACATTTTCATGCTGGGTAATAGAAGTGATTTATTAAGCATTATGTATGAATGTGACTTAGTCGTTCTCCCCTCTCTATTTGAAGGTGTTCCTTTAGTATTGTTAGAAGCAGCTATATTAGATAAAGATATTATTGCTTCCGACATTATTGGTTTTAAGAACTACATCTCAAAGAATGATGTTTTTTCACCGCATAATACAGATTCACTGGCTAATAAAATAATATCAAAACTACGAAAAGACGCCACCAAAGCTATATACAATGAAAATCTTGAGCGTCTTCTTTCCCGGAATGAGGACATATTTACAACTGATTTTTGCAAAGTACTGAATGAATTATCTTGAGAGTTATTTAAAGAAACTTAATGAATAGGATTCTATAATGAAAAATAAAGACATTGTATTACTCTCTACAGCTGACTGGGATAATCCGTTTTGGACTAATAAGCAACATGTGGCGGTAGAATTATCTCGTCTTGGTTATAAGGTTTTTTATATTGACTCACTTGGTTTAAGAGCGCCGTCCTTTAATAAAAAAGACATGTCACGCGTTTTCAAACGAGTATCTAAACTATTTGCCGCCCCAAAGAAGAAAAGAGATAATCTTTGGGTATGGTCTCCTGTTACACTTCCGTGGAACAAATATAAGATAATTAGAACTTTTAATAAATTATATTTAAAAGGCATGATTAACTTCTGGACTCGTTATCTTAAATTTAAAGATAAAGTGATGTGGACATATAATCCTTTAACGAAACGCTTAGTCGATGTCAGCGACTATAACACTCTAATTTATCACTGCGTCGATGAAATAAAAGCACAGCCAGGAATGCCGGTTACTATTTTAGAGGAAGCAGAAAGTGAATTAATTAAAGACGCAGATATAGTTTTCGTTACCTCGCCCAATTTATATGAAAGTCGTAAAAAAATAAACTCGAACACATACTATCATTCAAATGTTGCAGATTTTAATCATTTTAATCGAAGTCTAACTGAGGATTTTCCTCGGCCATCAGATATTAAAGATATCCAAGGACCTATTTTGGGATTCATTGGTGCAATAAGTAGTTATAAGGTTAATTTTAAGCTTCTGAGTTATATTGCTACCAGTAGACCAGATTATCAGATTGTGCTTATCGGATTAGTCGGTGAGGGAGATCCAGAGACTGATGTATCCTTATTGAAAAATCATAAAAACATACATCTTATTGGACCTAAAAGTTATAATGAGCTACCTGTATACTTGAAGTATTTTGATGTGGCTTTGCTACCTAATATGATTAACTCATATACAGACAGTATGTTCCCTATGAAGTTTTTTGAATATCTTGCCGCTGGAAAAAACGTAGTCTCTGTCAATCTGAAAGCGATACAAGACTTTAAAGAGTACGTGAGCATAAGCCTCACTAACGATGATTTTATCGCCGATGTCGATAATATTTTATTAGGCAACGGCATTCCACTAGAGAAGAGATTGGAACTGGCGAAGCAATTTACCTATCACGAAAGAACACGAAAAATGTTAGAGCTGATTGAATAATTGACCTGTTAACTACATTATCGCAAGATATAAAGGTAAGTGAAATTGTCTAACGCTAACAATAAGAGAATAGCAAAAAATACATTGATGCTTTACTCAAGAATGATCATGATAATGGTCGTTTCTTTATATACATCACGAATTCTACTTCACGCCTTAGGTGTGGAAGATCTCGGTGTTTATAGTATTATCGCTGGCGTGATCGTTCTTTTCGGATTTATTCAGAATGTCACCACACTGGCAACCCAACGTTTTCTTTCCATGGGTCTGGGTAAGAATGATATTTCCTGGACTAACAAAGCATTTAATACCAGCATCCTCGTTCATGTCGCCATTGCACTATTTATATTTTTGGCTGGTGAGACAATTGGCCTTTGGTTTGTGAATACTCATTTAAGTATACCGCCAGATAGAATCCAGGATGTAAGTTGGGTTTTCCAATTTTCACTTTTGGCATTGATGGTACAGATCATACAAACCCCCTATATTGCTTCAATAATAGCCTGTGAGCGAATGGAGGTTTATGCAAAAATTGGTATTCTGGACGCATTTCAACGCTGGTTTATTGTTTTTTTATTAACCTACTTTGACTTTAGTGACAAATTAAAAGCTTACGGCGTTCTGGTTTTATGTGGCTATTTATTTATTTTTCTTTGCTATTTTACATTTTGCGTTAAAAAATTTGATATTTGCAAATTAAATTTAAAAATAGAAAAGAAAATTTTAAAGGAAATGTTTTCTTTTTCAAGTTGGACATTAATGGGTTCCATGAGCGTTGTTGCTTTATCTCAAGGGATCGCAATTTTAGTAAATATCTTCTTTGGTGTCATTGCTAATGCTTCTCTCGGTTTATCAGACCAGGTTTTAGCCGCTATTAACCGAGTTACAGGGAACTTTCAGACGGCATTTAACCCACAAATCATTAAATCATATGCTGCGGGTGATTTAGAGTATCTAAAAAAATTAATTGGTCAGTCAAGCAAGCTATCATTTGCTTTAGTTTTGTTGGCGGTTGTTCCTCTGTTTGCTGACACACAGTTTATTCTCTCTGTTTGGCTTGGTACCGTACCAGAATATTTAGTATCACTCGTGCGTGTGGTTACCCTGTATGTTCTCATCGATTGTATCTCTGGACCCTTTGTTACTGCCATATATGCTGTGGGTAAGTTAAAACGTTATCAAATCACAATCAGTGTAATTATACTCCTCAACTTAGCTCTCGCATTTTTACTTGTTTACAGCCATTGTCCATTGTATGTCGTGGTGATGGCCCGGGTTAGTAGTACTGTGTTTTTATTAGCATATCGATTAAATATGTTAGGATACTTAATTAGCTTTAACGTGAAAGAATATGTTTTTAACATTCTTTCACGATTGATTTTTGTTTCATTATTGTCATTTGTTTCAATTTACTACGCAAACATGTTTTTACCTGAAAGTTTTGTGGGACTGTTTGTATTATTACTGATATCAAGTTTTACTATTATTTTTCTTTTCTACATAATTGTGCTTTCTAATGATGAAAAGACATTTTGCAAACAGAAAACCAATTTTTTATATAAAAAATTCTTTAGTTAAATTATTAAGGTGAAAAATGAACAAATATGGTGTTATTGTATATGAAGGTGGGAAATTTAAAGAGCAGAACCTTTTAAATCTGGGAGATTATGTTCAAAGTACTGCAGCAAAACAATTTCTCCCAGAAGTAAATCATCATGTAACTCGCGAGGGCATGCATTTATATAATGATGAAAGTATTAAGATGATTATGAATGCATGGTATATGGCAAACCCAGAAAACTTCCCGCCATCAAATAAAATCACTCCATTATATGTATCTGTTCATTTAAACTCTTCAATAATAGACCGTATTTTCAGACCGGAAGTTATTGAACATTTCAAAAAACACCAGCCTATTGGGTGTAGGGATAATCACACAAGAGATTTACTTCGTGCAAAAGGTGTTGATGCTTATTACTCAGGATGCATGACACTTACTCTTGGCCACACTTATAAAAGAAAAAATATCAGCGACGAGGTGATTTTTGCTGATATTATGCATGATTCTTTATCTATGAAGCAGCTTCTCAAACAACCACTACGATTAGGGAAACGTATTCTTAATGGTAGAATTAAAGAGTTGTCTGTTAAACGTGATGTTTTGCAAAAATATTTTGATGAGGATGTCTTGAATAGAGCAGTATATATTGACCAAATGGTTCCGTATATTAATGCAGATGTTGGATTTGAAATGGCTGATAAATATTTAAAACGATTATCGTCCGCACGATTTGTGGTTACATCAAGAATTCACACTGCGTTACCCTGCTTAGCTATGGGGACTCCTGTTATTTTTGTCAATGGTGGCTTTAAAACCAAAGTCGACAACTGCCGTTTCGATGGCTTATTCGATTTTTTCAATCGTATCGATGTTGATAGTTCAGGTAACTCAAAGTGCAACTTCTCTTTTTCCGGCGAAAAAATCAACATTAGAACAGTTCTTAAAAATAAAGATTTGCATGTCCCTTTTGCTAACGATCTGATCAAAAAATGCCAAGATTTTACACTTTAATTAGATAACTATCTTATGTGTAAAATTTTATTATTAATGCATATATACATTGAGTGAACTTATGATTATTCCTGTAGTGATGGCCGGCGGAACCGGTAGTCGGTTATGGCCAATGTCGAGAGAACTCTACCCAAAGCAATATTTACGCCTGAATGGCGATAAATCTATGCTCCAGGAAACGATCTCTCGTCTTGATGGCCTAAAGATCGTTCCACCTATTCTCATTTGTAATGAACAACATCGTTTTTTAGCCGCAGAGCAATTGCGTCAGCTAGATTTAGCTGCAGGCAATATCATTCTAGAACCGGTTGGAAGAAATACTGCACCAGCGATTGCTTTAGCAGCACTTAGCGCAACAACTCATGGTGAGAATCCACTGTTACTCGTCCTGGCAGCAGATCATGTTATCGCAGATAAAAATGCATTTCATCAGGCCATCACGAATGCCATTCCTTATGCCGACCAAGGAAAACTCGTCACTTTTGGCATTGTGGCTACCGGACCAGAAACCGGTTATGGCTACATTCAGCGTGGGGAGCCACTGGGTGAAAATAAAATGGCGTTTGATGTGCACCGATTTGTTGAGAAGCCGGATTTTGAAACCGCTAACAATTATATCTCAAGCGGTGAGTATTATTGGAATAGCGGCATGTTCATCTTTAGAGCCAAAACATACTTAGATGAATTAGCGAAATATCGCCCTGATATACTCGATGCCTGTCAGAATGCTTTCTCTAATATTGAAAAAGACGCTTGCCAGGACTTTATACGCGTTGATAAAGAGGCTTTCCTCGCTTGCCCTGACGAGTCGATTGACTATGCTGTGATGGAAAAAACAGCTGAAGGAGTTGTCATTGCTCTTGATGCAGGTTGGAACGATGTTGGCTCATGGTCATCTCTATGGGAAGTTAACCCAAAAGATACAGAAAGTAATTGCATCACTGGTGATGTTTTTACACATAGTACGAATAATTGCTATATCAATACCGATGAAAAATTAGTAGCCGCTATTGGTGTCGATAATTTAGTCATAGTTAATACTAAAGATGCTGTTCTGGTCATCGATAAATCAAAAGTTCAAGATGTTAAAAAAGTCGTAGAATATCTTAAAAACAACCAGCGTCGTGAATATAAGTTACATCGCGAATCATATCGTCCCTGGGGGCATCAAGATAAAGTGGTAGAAACGCCTCGTTATCATGTGAACCGAGTTACGGTAAAACCTGGGGGCAAGTTTTCATTACAGAAACATCTGCACAGAGCTGAGCATTGGGTTGTGCTATCGGGTACGGCTGAAGTGACATTGGAAAATAACACCTTCCTTCTCACTGAAAATCAATCAACATTTATACCTATCGGTGCTGTCCATATGCTTGCGAACCCAGGAAAAATCCCTTTGGAGTTACTGGAAATTGGGTCTGGTTCTTATTTGGCCGAAGATGACATTATTAGGCTGAAAGATCACTATGGTCATTGATGATGGGTGCCTATAGATGACTAAAGTCAATTAACACGTTCTATTGGTGTATAAATAATATCACGTTTCCCGAATAAAATTAATACCAGCATAATAATGGTTTGATTAGTGAGCCCTACTAATATGGGGCGCTTTTTTTAATATTTATTTGACCTATGTCCCGCTGACGATTAATCCTTTATCTTTTGATGCTTTTAATGACTAACGATGGCTCTTATACACCAATGACCACCCTATTGTTATAATTTCAATATAATTACCACTTATACAATTCGTGGCTATTCTTTATTTTTTTAAAATAAGCGAGATATTTCCTTCCTTATATTCTCGTGTACAGTTGTTATATCGAGGTTAGAATGAATAATAGTCGGGATAGCACCAATAAAAATTATAGCATTCAAGCGTTAAGAGCGACGGCTGCACTGTTCGTGGTTTTCGACCACACCATCACACAGTTTAATATATATCACCATCTCCCGGGGTTAACGGGTGACATACTTAGCAATATCCAGGGAATAGGAACAGTGGGTGTCTATATTTTCTTTATTGTTAGTGGCTATATTATGTCCTTTACCACTTTCAATAAAAGCTGGAATAAAGAAGAGTCCTGGTTATTTTTAAAGAAAAGAGCATTGAGAATCTATCCTGCATATTGGATATGGCTAACATTGCTAATCATTGTTTGGCTTTCTGGATTAGCACTGAAACAACATGATTACTCTTTAAATAAGATAGTTGCATCATATTTTCTTTTTCCATATTCTGATAGCACTCCAAATAAAATCAACCCTGTTCTTGGCCAGGGATGGACGTTAATATATGAGGTGTTCTACTACTTATTATTTACCGCGCTAATTTTCCTGAACGTAAAAAAGACCCAGGCTATATTCATCTTAGCTTTGACATTTAGCTTTGTTATTTTTCTTGGAAACAATTCAGCCACAACGCTTCCTGCGTTGGATTTTTTCATGTCCTCTAAGATTTTTTACTTTTTTGTGTTAGGGATGGCCATATATAAATGGCAAAGTGTAATACTAGAGTTTTATTCTAAAAATCTCCCCATCTACCTATCCGTCATCGCTTGTATTGTTTGTTTTTATCTCCTTGTGTTCAGTGGCGTTGCGCAAGAATATAAGGAAATAGCCATGGGGTTATTATCAGTCGGTTTATTTCTATTATTTTTCGCCAAAGGTTCAAACTATAAAGCATTTAGCGTATTAGGTGATGCTTCATATTCATTGTACCTAAGCCATGGTTTCGTTGTCATGGGATATGGTGTTGTATGTAAAACATTTAACTTCTCTCTGCCAATTTTATTCATTGCCGGTGTTGTAACAATTTTCACCTCAGTTGTTATTGGGGTTTTAAGTTATTACTTTATAGAAAGAAAGATACAGTTTGTTATTAACAGAAAATTCATCCCATCGAGGAAGAATAGCTTCATCTAAAATGACAAGGTTTACATGCTATCCGTGATAGCGACAGCAGCCGATTTTTATTCTTCTCGGCTCAGAGTATTACCTGGAAAGCACGGTGCGTATTCCACTGCGAGCACTGGCGAAAAGACAGCATCAATCATATTAAAGACCATTATAGTCATTGTTAATTTGGGGAGGAAACATGTCTGGGAAATTAACGTGTTTTAAAGCATATGATATCAGAGGTGAGTTGGGCACGGAATTAAATGAAGATATTGCTTATAGAATTGGCCGTGCCTATGGCGAATATTTAAAGCCTACAAAAATGGTATTAGGTGGTGATGTCCGTTTAACCAGTGAAGCATTGAAACTGGCATTGGCCTGGGGTTTACAAGACTCGGGGACGGACGTGGTTGATATTGGTCTTACCGGGACCGAAGAGATTTATTTTGCCACCTCTTATCTCTGTCTTGATGGAGGCATTGAAGTTACTGCCAGCCATAATCCGATGAACTACAACGGCATGAAGCTGGTTCGTGAGGAATCAAAACCCATTAGCGGCGATACCGGCCTGTTCGAAATACAACGTCTTGCTGAAGCGAACAACTTTGACGTCATTGATGAAGCAAAACGTGGGACTTATGAGAAAGCATCCGTTCTGGAGGCTTACATTGATAAGCTACTCAGTTTTATAGACGTTGAAAACTTTACGCGTCCTTTAAAATTAGTATTTAACTCTGGTAATGGTGCGGCAGGTCATGTTGTTGATGCCATTGAAAAACGGTTTAACCAGGCAGGCCTCCCCGTAGAGTTCATCAAAGTCCATCATCAGCCTGATGGTCATTTCCCTAATGGTATCCCGAATCCGTTATTACCGGAATGTCGCCAGGATACAACTGATGCCATCATCAAACACAAGGCTGATATGGGCATTGCCTTTGATGGTGATTTTGACCGGTGTTTTCTTTTCGATGACATGGGTAATTTCATTGAAGGTTACTATATTGTTGGGTTGCTGGCAGAGGCTTTTCTTGAAAAAAACCCGGGTTCCAGAATTATCCATGACCCCCGTTTAAGCTGGAATACTATCGATATTGTCAGTCAGGCTGGCGGAGTACCGGTCATGTCTAAAACAGGGCATGCCTTTATTAAAGAGCGTATGCGGCTGGAAAATGCCGTGTACGGCGGTGAAATGAGTGCCCACCATTATTTCCGCGATTTTTATTACTGCGACAGCGGTATGATCCCTTGGCTGCTGGTTGCTGAATTACTGCTTGTCAAAGGTCAATCATTGAGAAGCATGATTAATGACCGGATCACGGCTTATCCGGCATCGGGAGAAATTAACAGTATTATTCCTCAGCCAAAAGAGGCTATTGGCCGGGTATTATCGAGATATGAAACCGATGCGCTGCACGTTGATCATACCGACGGCATTAGCCTTGAGTTCAAAGAGTGGCGTTTCAACCTGCGCAGTTCAAATACCGAACCTGTTGTACGCTTGAATGTAGAGTCTCGAGCTGATGTAAAATTAATGCAAGAGCAAACTCAAAGAATCCTGTCGATTCTGTGCCAGGAATAATAAAAATCATGGGGTGTTCATTATGTCACACGGTGTGAGTGTTGGGATTGTCGCTGACTGGTTAGTGACGTTTGCAGGTGCTGAGAAAGTTATCGCCGAATTTATCAATATATACCCAGAATCTGAGATTTATTCTGTGGTGGATTTTTTATCCGATGATTCAAGAAAATCATTCAATGGAAAAAAATCAACCACCTCTTTTATTCAGCGGTTACCTTTTGCAAAAACAAAATACCAAAGTTATCTGCCGTTAATGCCGCTGGCGATTGAACAACTTGATGTGATAAAGCATGACATCGTACTTTCCAGCAGTCATGCCGTGGCTAAAGGTGTGCTGACCGGTCCGGATCAGCTTCATATCAGCTATGTTCACTCTCCTATACGTTACGCATGGGATTTTCAGCATCAGTATCTTCGCGAATCAGGCTTAAATAAAGGTTTAAAAGGTAAACTGGCAAGATGGTTCTTACACAAAATCAGAATGTGGGATTACCGGACGGCTAACGGGGTCGACCATTTCATTGCAAATTCACAATTCATTGCCCGCAGAATAAAAAAAGTTTATGGGCGAGATGCTGATGTTATTTACCCGCCTGTGGATGTCGAACGGTTTACCTTGCAAGAAGAGAAAGAGGATTTTTATTTCACCGCTTCTCGTATGGTGCCTTACAAACGTATCGACCTGATCGTTGAAGCTTTTAGTCAGATGCCGGATAAAAAACTGATTGTGATCGGCGATGGTTCTGACATGGCCAAAATCAAAGCGAAAGCAGGCAGTAATATTGAGATCCTTGGGTATCAACCTGATGACGTCATGCAGAGTCACATGCAGCGCGCCAAGGCCTTTGTCTTTGCCGCTGAAGAGGACTTTGGCATTACGCCGGTAGAAGCACAGGCTTGTGGTACGCCAGTGATTGCTTTTGGTAAAGGCGGCGCGCTCGAAACGATAAGGCCCTACGGTGAGTCTCACTCTACGGGAATATTCTTCCAGGAACAGAGCGTTGCATCACTATTAGAGGCTGTCCAACAATTTGAGCTGGTTAGAGAGTCTATTGATCCGAATGACTGTCGCGATAACGCGTTGAGATTTTCTGCTGAACGTTTTCATCGTGAGTTGGACGAATATATCAAAGTAAAATGGAATGATTTTACTGAAAGTAAAAAAATAGCTTATTAAGCTACCACTCGAAAACATGATGGCATTGTTCTATTTCACATCTTACCTCTGGGTTGTACTTAGTTATTCTGAATAACCTTACAATTCTAATCGTGCATCTGTTGCGATGCGTTTATCAATTGTAATTAAGGGTCATATATGTCTAAAGTTGCACTTATTATCAGTATGGCTGGACAAGATGGTTCTTATTTGTCTGAACTATTATTAAAGAAAGGCTATACAGTCCACGGTATTAATCGACATATTCCTTTAGTCGCGAATGGGCAGGAGGAATTCTTCTATAATGAGTTCTGTATAAAATCCCCCAATTTGCATATTCATGATGAAAACTTGTCTGATGCTTCTAGCCTGAATGATTTATTAGCGATGCTTCGCCCAGACGAAATTTATAATCTGGGAAGGGTTAGTCATGCCAATGCTGAGTGTATACGCTCGCATCATTCTTTAGCGGCGGACGGCATCAGCGCCCTGAGAATGCTGGACGCCATCCGTTCTCAGGGTTTAGAACATAAAACCCGTTACTACCATGCTTCCCCTTCAAAACTTTGCAGCTTGGTTAACGGTATGACCATCAGTGAAATGGTGATGTCTAACCTCTGTCCGCTGGAAAACGTTGCGCTGGTCTCCGATTTTTGGACGGTCGTTAATTACCGTAACACTTTTGGTATGTATGCCTGCAACGGCATCCTTTTTAACCATGAATCGCCGCGCCGCAGCGAACATTTTGTGACCCGAAAAATCTCTATGGGATTGGCGAATATTACTCAGGGCCTAGAGCAATGCCTTCTTTTAGGTAACCTGAATGCGCAGCGCGATTGGGGGCATGCCCGAGATTACGTCAAAATGCAGTGGTCCATGTTGCAACAGCATAAACCTGAGGATTACGTTATTGCCACTGGCGTACAGTATACCGTGCGGCAGTTTGTGACGTTTGCCGCACTGGAGTTGGGAATAAAGCTTCGTTTTGTCGGCAAGGGCGTGGATGAAAAAGGGGTGATTGCCGCGATCATCAGTCCGATTGCCGCAGCGTTAAAAGTCGGGGATGTGGTGGTGGCCGTTGATCCTCGCTATATGCGCCCTACGGAAAAATGCAAAGTGCCTGCGAACCCAACCAAAGCACGCAATAAATTGGGCTGGGTACCAGAAACATCGTTACAAGACCTGGTGATCGAGATGGTGCAAGCTGATTTAGCCTCCGCGAAGGAACTCGCGCGACAAAAAGTGTATGGATAAGAGGGCTGATCTTAAGGCTTTTGCCGATTGGGTTCATGTACGGCCTGAACCGTGCGTTCAGGCCAATAACAGCCTCGAACAAGTGAACATCATCATGGCATGCCCAATCCACTGACACGTCCGGCGATATCACGCATCGCATTACGCGCCGTCTGGCTGATCCCCCCCAGTTGGAAGAAACCGTGGATCACACCGAGATAACGCTGAGCGCTGCAATTGACGCCCTGCTCCGTCAGGCGGGCAAACAGCGCTTCACCTTCGTCACACAATGGATCGTATTCGGCGGTGATAATATGAACCGGCGGCAATCCTGAGAAGTCATCTCGCCATAGCGGGCTGGCTTCTGGGTGCCTGAAGTCAGTCTGAGGAAAATAGGCGTCGAAACCGCTGAGCAGCGTATCGCTGGTCAGCACGTAATCCGCACCGTTATGTCTATGGCTGTCGAATGAGGCCGTGGCATCAAGCATCGGATAAATCAGGACCAGCTGCTGAGGCAACCATTGCCTGGCATCACGTAAGCGCAGAGCCGTTATCAGAGCAATATGTCCACCGGCGCTATCGCCCGCTAATGTGATACGGCGACGGTCAACGCCAAGCGCTTCGGCATGTGACCCGATAAGTTTTGCGGCAAGCTCAGCGTCGTCATGAGCAGCCGGATAAGTCTGTTCCGGAGCTAAACGGTATTGCACCGCAATGACCCTGCAACCACTCAAAAAAGCGAGCTGCCGAAGCTGATTATCATGCGTCGCAAAACCACCGCTGACAAAGCAGCCACCATGATAATAGATCACCGCAGGCAATATCCCTTCCGCATTCAAAGGCGAGACGACCCGCAATGAAATACCCTCGATGACAATATCTTCAACGTTCACCCGTCGCTCGATATCGCCCGCCAGCACGGTGCTGGCAATATATCCGGCACGGCGCGCTTCATAGGTCTGACTGCGCGATGACGGACGACCTGCGGCGATAAACGCGTTAACAAGTTCGGCGATGGCGGATTCCAATGCCATAAGATCGTTTCCTTCAGCGAATGTTTTTAGAGGCGTGAAGACTATCGAGTGTTGAGATTAGCAAAATGCGCCAGGTACGGAAATAGCAGAAAACTCAGAGAGCAGGCATAAAAAAGACACCTCAATAGGTCATATTGGGCGTGGTTGAATACATGGGATGTAGATAACAGATCGTCCTGTTAGTCATTTTCTCAGACAATCCGTATCCCTTCTGGCATGCCTGGATGCGTTATTTTGTTTAATGCCCGGTTCATGGCCATAGCCTCACCGATCTGCGCAGGGTCCACCTAGGAACCCTCGCTCTAACGGGCTTCCCCTCAATCAAGAGGAAGCCCGTTCACCAGGCGAAGTGACCCCTTTCGTCTTAACGCGCCATACTATGTGTAGTGGCTCGCATTTCATTATCGCCAGCTCACAATCACTACAAATGAAAAAATATCTTTTTTGACTCTATATACTTGTTTATTGCTGTCTCGTAAGTTTGGTTTCAACACTTATAAATAAGACAGGGAGAGTGTTTCATTGCCGTGTCTTCCTTGAGTGCACCCAAAACAGAGATTAGCATCCGAGAAAAAATTTAATGGTCGCTTAATGGAATGCGAAACGCCTTGTTTTCGAATCCGGCCCCTTGCCGTTATGCCTCGAAAAACTCAACCGTTCCGCCAGCAAGGTGATACATACTGCCCACTATTTTAATTTTCTTCTGGTCTTCCAGCTGCTTTAGTACTGGACTGTTTTTACGGATATTTTCGATGGTCAGTTCGACATTTGTCCTGGCCACTGCATCAACAAAATCGTAATTGCTCCCTTTACGCTCCCCGCTGTACTCAGTTTTTCCAACCGCAGGTTTAATTTCATCCAGCAAGCCCGTCAGGTTACCCAGCTCAGCATTATCAATAGCGCCACGTACCGCACCACAGCGGGTATGCCCCATAACCAGCACCACTTTTGCGCCGGCAAGAGCACAGGCGAATTCCATGCTGCCTAAAATATCGCGATTACTGATATTACCCGCAATACGGGAATTAAAGGTTTCACCGATCCCGGTATCCAGCACAATTTCCGCAGGCGCACGTGAGTCGATGCAGCTTAGGATCACCGCAGCAGGATACTGGCCCACGAGGCTGTTGCGTTTCTGCGCCAGATAATCATGTTTCACCGGGCGATTTTCTCGGAAACGCAGGTTACCTTGTTTAAAATGTTCAATGACCGCATCCGGTGTCATAGCATCACGTTCTTCTTTGCTAAGTGATGCGGCAAAAGAGATGGACGGCACCGATAAGGCCGCCAGTCCGGTGACCGAAAGGGCCGAAACAGCAAGTGTTTGTTTCAAGATTGTCCGACGTGAGGGTTGAGTTGGTTGGTTATCATTCATAACATTCTCCGTTATATGAAATTGATTTAAAAGATGTTATTTCAATACTACAGTTAGAGAAATCACAGCTTCAACCTAATAATAGTGTTGACTCCCCATCACCGCGAGGCGTTGTTGAATATATCTGATGTAGATAACCGATCTTGCTGTCAGCCATTTTGTTTAATGTACGGATTATGGTCATACAGGCGCTATCAGTGCCCGGCAGACCCGGCATTTTTTTGGGTGGTACCGGAATAATGCGTATGACCGGTCTGGGCTTAAAGTGTCGTTCAGGCACAGGATATCTAAGGTCAGTCTGGCTCGCGGGATAAGCAGTATCAGCGATGGTTTTTTCCTGTTGAAATTAACTATTACGCTTCTTTAATTGGCCGACTCATGGCCCCCCGATCGGAAGGAGACCCCACCTCTGATTAGGTTACAAACTAAGCTGTAGAGCAATCCACACGAAGGGGGATTACCGACCCATCTCAATTCTAAAATTTTTTGTATAGTCCCTGACCATTTCATTGAAATTTTGTACGGAAAATGTAAGTTTATGAAAATAATTAAGACATAAAAGGGATGTTTTTGCTTTCCATACATAAGGATATGTAGTGATTTACCATGCTAATCTAGCGCGTTTCCGCCCATGTTTTGCCCTGCTGGCATTATGGTCATTGCCTTTGTTTGCCGCCCCGGAGGTTCCGCCCCCGCTGATTAACTCAGCGGTGCCGAATGTTGCGGGGAATAACCCTGAACGAGCCCTGACCGCCGGTGACCGGCAGCTTATTCATCAGCAGGAGCAACAGCGGGCATTAGAGCAACGCTTGACCCCCAACGCACCTGACGTTCGCCTTTCACCGCCTTCTGATAGTTTTGGCCGCATCATTTTCCCGCAGGAAACCCCGTGCTTTACTATTTCTCAGGTCACACTTTCCGGCACTGACACTTTGCCGTACTGGTTGCCATTGCAGCGGATCAGCAATCAGGCGCTGGGCCACTGTCTGGGCGGGAAAGGCATTAACCTGCTGATGAGCACGTTGCAAAACCGCCTGGTGGATCACGGCTACATCACTACCCGCGTGCTGGCTCCGCAGCAGGATCTCAACAGTGGCGAACTTAAACTGGTCGTGGTGCCGGGTCATGTCCGGCAGGTAAAACTGACGCCGGACAGCGGTCACTACATCACGTTGTACAGCGCGTTTCCCGCCCATGAAGGCAAGCTGTTAGATCTGCGCGACATCGAACAGGGGTTGGAGAATTTACAGCGGTTGCCAACGGTGCAAGCCAACATGGAAATCTTGCCCGGCAGCCAGCCGGGGGAAAGTCATATTGCCTTGCACTGGCAACAGCAACGCATGTGGCGGGTGGGCGCTTCGCTGGATGATTCCGGCACCCGCAGCACCGGGCGCTATCAGGGCGGCCTGACGCTGTCACTGGATAATCCCTTCTCGCTCAGCGACTTGTTCTATCTCTCCGGCAGCAGCAGCCTGGAGAGTAAAGGCGGAAAAGGCTCGGATAACATCACGGGTCACTATTCCGTACCTTTCGAATACTGGATGTTTGGCCTCACGGCCAACAGCTATAACTACCACCAAACAGTGGCTGGTCTGAACAGTGATTACCGCTACAGCGGTAAAAGCAGCAGCGTCAATTTCCAGGTCAGCCGCGTTCTGCATCGCAGCGGCAGCCAGAAAACCACCCTGAGTTACGATGTGCTGGCCCGCGAGTCGAAAAACTACATCGATGATACGGAAGTCGAGGTACAGCGTCGCCGCACCTCGGCATGGCGCGTGGGTCTGCAGCATCGCCACTATATTGCTCAGGCCACGTTGGATGCGGGCATCAGTTACCAGCGCGGCACCCGCTGGTTCGGTGCGATGCCTGCGCCTGAAGAAAATTTCGGCGACGCCACGGCACTGAGCAAAATCGTACAAATTTCGTCTCAGCTCAATATCCCCTTCACGCTGGCTAATCAAAAATTCCATTACAACGTGCAATACCAGCGTCAGTTCAGTAATACACCGCTGACGCCGCAGGATCAGTTTGCTATCGGCAACCGCTGGACGGTGCGCGGTTTTGATGGCGAACGCACGCTGAATGCCGACCGCGGCTGGTTCGTGCGCAATGATATCGCCTGGGCCACGCCGATTCCGGCGCAGGAACTCTATCTGGGCGTTGACTACGGCGAAGTCGGCGGCAATGGCACGCAATATCTGGTGGGTAACCATCTGGCCGGGGGCGCTATCGGCATTCGTGGTTCAGCATTTAAAACAGGCTATGACCTGTTTGCCGCCGTGCCATTCTCCAAACCTGAGGGTTTCAAAACCAATCCGGTTTCGCTGGGCTTTAACCTTAACTGGCAGTATTGAGAGGCAGGGATGCAAATAGGGCCTTATGACGTTCATTCACCCATGATCATTGGTGGGGAGATGAGTGAAGCTGAAGTTTTCGGTGCAGCCGTCTGGTTATGGATGCACTCGGCTCAACATCGCGACTTGCCTCTGCATGCGCTGCCGACGGTGCTTCTGCCCATTATTAAAAGGCAGCAATATGCCTTAGTCAGCCGCGACGCGACGCCACTGTTTTTCCTCAGCTGGATGTGGCTGGACGACATCGCCGAGCAGAGCTACCTGACACAACCGGCGATCAGCGTGCAGGATCGTGACTGGGCCAGCGGCGAACGTATGTGGATCCGTGACTGGATCGCGCCTTTTGGCGACACGATGGCCATGCGTCGCCTGGTTTGCAGTACCCTTTTTCCCGAACGCTGCTTCCGGGCGCTCTATCACCGTGGTGCTGAAAAAGGCCAGCGGGTCATCAATTTCAAAGGCGACCGTGTCAGTCATCAACAGGCCAGAGCCTGGCGTGCTGCACATCCGCTGTCTGTCCCAGTTATCGAAATGCCAGTAAGGACGCTGTCATGAATAAGAATCTCTACCGTATTGTTTTCAACAAAGCGCGCGGCCTGCTGATGGTCGTGGCGGATATTGCCGGTGCAGGCCGGGCTGGCGCGTCGTCGTCTTCATCCGGGACAGGTCATACCCTCAGCCAACTGATTGGTAAGGTTCATGGCGTGAGTTTTGCCTTACTGCTGGCACTGGGTGCGGTCCAGCCGGTGCAGGCGGGTGTCGTCGCCGATGGCAGTGCGCCGGGCGGCCAGCAACCTACCATTATTAACAGCGCCAACGGCACGCCGCAGGTCAATATCCAGACCCCCAGCGCGGCCGGTGTGTCGCGCAATGTCTACAGCCAGTTCGATGTGGATAAAAAAGGCGTGGTGCTCAATAACTCACACGCCAACGCCCAAACGCAAATTGCCGGAATGGTTAACGGCAACCCGTGGCTGGCAAAGGGCGAAGCAAAGGTCATTCTCAATGAGGTGAATGCACGCGACCCCAGCCAACTGAACGGCTTTATTGAAGTCGCCGGGCGAAAGGCGCAGGTGGTGATTGCCAACCCCTCGGGTATCACCTGTAACGGCTGCGGCTTTATTAACGCGAACCGCGCCACGCTGACCACCGGTCAGGTGCAGATGAGTAATGGTCAGCTGACGGGATACAACGTTGACCGTGGCGAAATTGTTATTCAGGGCAACGGGCTCGACAGTAGCCAGCAGGACAGTACTGACCTGATTTCACGCGCCGTCAAAGTGAACGCCGGTATCTGGGCGAAGGAACTGAACGTGACGACCGGGCGTAATCAGGTCGATGCTACGCACCAGCGCATTGATAAAAAAGCGGATGACGGCAGCGTCCGCCCACAGCTGGCCGTTGACGTTTCTCAGCTTGGCGGCATGTACGCCAACAAAATTCGCCTGATGGGGACGGAATCCGGCGTCGGTGTGCATAACGCCGGGGCGCTGGGCGCGTCGGCCGGTGACGTTGTCGTCAATGCCGACGGTACGCTGACCAACAGCGGCACCATTAATGCGTCGCAAAATGTTCAACTGGCGTCATCGGCGGCGATGAATAACCAGGGGAAAGTTTATGCGGCAAACAATACGGATATCACGAGTCAGGCCAGCCTCAGTAACACCGGCATTATTGCCGCAGGGATTGACACCCGCATTGCGGCTGCCGGTATTAACAGCGGCGCGCAGAGCGTACTCGCGGCCGGTATCACCGGCGACGGTAAGCTGACATCCGCAGGGAATTTAACGCTGACCAGCCGCGGCGAATTAAAGGCCAACGGGCAGAATATGGCAGGCGACAAGCTGACCGCCAGTGCCACGACCCTCGATGTCAGCGGCAGCCAGACTTATGCCGACAACCTGTCGTTGCAGGCCAGCGACGGTGATATCAGTACCGCAAACGCCAGTCTTTCCGCCACGCATCAACTGACGGCCAGCACACGGGGAACGCTCAACAACGACGGCGGCAAGATCGCCGCCGACCAACTTAACCTGACTGCGAACCGACTTTCGAACCAAAAAGGCACGGCGCAGCAACTCGGGCAACAAGACCTGCAGCTCACACATGCCGTAGGCATTAATAACCGCGAAGGCACACTCGCCAGTAACAGCAAAAATCTGACCCTCAACAGCGCCACGCTGGATAACCAGCAGGGGACCATTTTACATGCCGGAGACGGGCAGCTTACGATTACCACGGGTCAGATGGATGGCACACAAGGCACAGTGGTCAGCAACGGTGCATTAAGCCTGAGTGGTTCGGCGCTCAATCTTGATAATGCGGTGACACAGGCTGCGGGGATTACGCTGAATGCCGCTACGGTTTCACACCACTCAGGTCAGATGACGCAAACCGGTAACGGGCCAATGAGCCTGAAGGTCACCGGCCTGTTCGATAATCTGGGCGGTGCTGTCACCTCAAAAGGCGCATTGTCACTTAGTGCCGCGCAGCTGAATAACCAGCAAGGACGGCTGATTGCATCTGACCAAAATAACCTGCAGTTGACACTCGGCGGTGCACTGAACAACAGCGCAGGCATTATCGCTGCAGGTGGGAATTTAACCTCACTGAGCGGCGCGGTTGATAACAGCGGCGGCCTGATTCAGTCAGGCTCAGCGTTAGATCTTAACAGCCGGGGCAAGGCCCTGCTCAATGCTGACAGCGGCGATCAGGGCGGCATTATCAGCGCGGGCAGCATGAACCTCGCGACCGGGGATGTCGATAACCACAACGGGCAAATCGCGGCGCAATCGCTGACCGCTACCACCGGTGATATCAATAATCAGGCGGGAAAATGGCTGGCCAGTCAGGCACTGTCCCTCAGCAGCGGTGCGTTGAACAATCAGGGCGGCTTGCTACAGTCCGGCGAAGCATTGACGCTGAATACCCACGGCCAGCGCATCAATAACACCTCATCAGGGCAAATTATTGCCACGAGGACGTTGTCGGCAGACAGCGGCGAATTCGACAATCAAAGTGGCAAAGTTGTGGCTGGCGGCGATACCTCGCTGCAAACCTCTTTGCTCAATAATAATGGCGGTCAACTCTCCACGCTGGGTAACCTTACGCTGACCAACCGGGGCCTGCAAAATAACGATGGCGGGCTTATCCAGAGCGCCAAAAATCTGCTGATGGATACGCAGGGGGCAACCCTGAGTAACAACCACAGCGGCAGCACGGGCGGCATCACCAGCCAGGGCAATCTGACCGTAAAAGCTGGTGCGCTGGACAATCAGCAAGGCGCGATGATGGGCAACGGGCAAATGACCCTCAGTGCAGAGAATGTGAATAATCAGCAAGGGCAGATTATGGCACTGGGCGATATCGTTGCTATGAGCCACGCGCTGGATAATCAATGGGGCAGCTTGCAGTCCGGGCAAAAATTACAGTGGAATACACAGGATTTTGCGCTGACCAATCTGGGCGGCACGCTGAGCGCGCAGGACACACTGACCCTCGACAGTGCCAGCCTGAATAACCAGCAGGGATTGCTGGCATCAGGCGATACGATGTTAATTAATACAGGCGTATTCGATAACAGCCAGCTTGGGCAAGTTGCCAGCAAAGGTGCGCTGAGTCTTACGGCTAGCGACATTAATAACCGTCAGGGGCAAATCCAGTCACTGGGGGATATGGTCCTCAGCGCGGCGCAATCGGTGATTGATAACGGTGCAGGGCTTATCCACGGTGCAGCCAATGTCACCCTCAACGCAGTACAAGTGCTCAATCAAAATACCCGCGCCGCCGGTCTGGGGATCCAGGGCAACACGCTGACCCTCAATGCCACCGTTCTGGACAACAGTAACGGTCAAATGCTGGCCGATGACGGCCTGAACCTGAACCTCGGCGGCGTACTCAATAACAGCACCGGCCTGTTCAGTTCGCAAAACAATCTGGACGCACAGGCTCAGCAAATTATTAACAGCGCCGGTGATATTGAGGCGGGCAAACTTATCCGCCTGTCTGGCGACGCAATGAGCGGCGACGGTAAACTCTTATCGCTGGGCGACCTGACGCTTAATCTGACGCAGGACTTCCTCAATACCGGCACCGTTCAGGCCAACAACAATCTGAGTCTGACAACACAGGGCGACCTGACGAACTCGTCGTTGATTCAGGCAGGCAGCGCCCTCACCTTGTCGGCAAACAACCTCTTCAATGGTGCAGCGGCGGAAATTAACGCAGGCACCACGCAGGTGAATGCGGCGCAGACGGTCACCAACTACGGACTTATTGACGGTTTTTACACCCGCATCAACGGACAGACCGTCAGTAATATCGGCAGCGGGCGCATCTACGGTGACGCGCTGGCCATTGGCACCGGCACGCTGAACAATCTGGCGGAGAATGGGCAGGCAGCTACTCTTGCGGCACGGCAGCGGCTGGATATCGGCGCGACGACCATCAATAACCGCGATCACGCACTGATCTACAGCGACGGTCTGATGGCCGTTGGCGGCGCGCTTAATGATGACTATCAGGCCAGCGGTCAGGCCGCGACGCTGAACAACCACAGCGCGACCCTCGAATCTGCGGGGGATATGGCGCTGAACATTGCCAGTATCAACAATATCAATGACTCCTTCTCACTGGAGAATGTACGGGTTTCTCAGGAAGATATTTCTGAGTATGAGGTCTCACGCCTTAACAATGGCGTGCGCTATAACGACAAAGATTACACCATCTACATCTATCAGGATGAGGTCAATACTCTTTGTATTGAAGGGGTTATCTGTCACACCACTGACGGTGACCGCTTCACCCACTACGCCTACACCCGGACCATCACGGAAGACCGGGTCAAAGAAACAGACCCGGCGAAGATCATTGCCGGTGGCAACCTCAGCATCAATGCCAATGATGTTCTCAACGACAAGAGCCAGATTGTTGCCGGTGGCGCACTGGCACTTCAGGGGACCACCGTCAATAACGTGGAAGTGGATGCCAACCGTCAAACGAATGATGTCGGTAAAGCGGTATTCTATTCTCGTCATCAAAACAAACGCGGTGACTCTTCAAACGTTGATACCAGAGATTACGTACCGCCCACGGTGATCCAGGCCATCACCCTTAAACCCAGCACGGTGCAAGAGTACACCCAGAGGCAAGGCAGCGGTCTGACCGTTTCTGACTACCAGAGCAGCGACATCAGCGGCAGTATTCAAAAAGCAGACAGCCTGAATATTCTGCCCAATTCGGGGCCCAATGCAGGCAGTTTAATCACGGTCATGCCAGGCGCGGTGACCCTGCCCGCCGGTAAAACGTTCGAAGTGAAAGCAGATAATTCGGGCAGCGTCGTTCGCGCCATTGGGCCAAACACCCGCCTGCCGGATAACAGCCTGTTCCGCACACATCCGGAAAGCACCAGCCCCTATCTGGTGGAAACCGATCCGCGCTTTACTGACCAGAAAAAATGGCTGGGCTCCGATTACATGATGGATGCCTTTACCAACAATGCTGACAACGTGCTTAAACGCCTGGGCGATGGTTATTACGAACAGCGGCTTATCCGCGAACAAGTCATTGCCCTGACGGGACAGCGCTATCTTAATGACGTGCAGAGTGATGAAGAACAGTACAAAGCGTTGATGAATGAAGGCATCACCTTGGGTCAAAAATATAACCTGACGTTGGGCGTGGCGCTTACCGCCGAACAGATGAGTCATATGACCGGCGACATGATCTGGATGGTCGCGCAAACCGTCCGTCTTGCTGATGGCAGCACGCAACGGGTGCTGGTGCCGCAGGTGTACGCCATGGTTCAGGCGGGCGATGTGGATGGCAGCGGCGCACTGCTGGCCGGTAAAAATGTCAGTCTGAACCTGAGCGGCGATCTGACCAACAGCGGCCGGATCACCGGACAGCAAAACACCCAAATCCTGGCGAACAATATCAATAACCTGGGCGGGCTTATCCAGGGTAATGATGTGGCCGTGCAGGCACGCACGGACATCAACAACGTGGGCGGCATATTCTCGGGCAACGATAGTCTGTCCGTGCTTGCTGGTCGTGACATTAACGCCCTCACCACCACGCGCAGCGCAGAAAATGCCGGTGGCGACTTCGCCCGCAACACCATTGACCGCGTGGCCGGTTTCTACGTTCAGCAACCGGATGGCACCCTCGCCTTGCAGGCCGGTCGCGATGTCAACCTGACGGGCGCGCAGGTTATCAATAGCGGCGATGGAGGCATAACTTCCGTTGTGGCAGCCCGTGACCTCAATCTAAACACGGTCACCACCGGCAGCACGAATAACCTCAACTGGGGCGATAACTGGCTGCACCAGTCCACCAGCCAACAGGTTGGCAGTGAGGTGATTGGCGCGGGTGACGTACAAATGGTCGCCGGAAATAATGTGAATGTAACGGCAGGTAATATCTCTGCCAGCCAGCAGCTCAGCGTGACCGCAGGCAATGACATCAACCTTCAGCACGGCACCGATACTGAGACCTTCGACCAGCATTATAAAGCCACGGGCAGCAGCAGCCTGGGCTCGAAAACCACCACCGAAGTGCGAGACAGCTTCAATAACCAGACCGCCAGCGGCAGCCAACTGAGTGGAGACCGCGTAAACGTGAAGGCCGGGCATGACCTGACCGTCACCGGCAGCAACGTGGTCGGTACGCAAGACGTCAACCTTGCCGCAGGCAACAACCTGAACATTCAGGCCGCGACCACTGAGCAGCAAGAATCACACCTCTACAGCGAGAAAAAATCGGGCCTTTCCGGCACCGGTGGCATTGGCTTCAGTATCGGCACCAACAGCCTGAAAACCACCGACGATGGCAAAACCCTGAGCAGCACCGGCAGCACCGTCGGCAGTACGCAGAGCAATGTTAACCTGACGGCCGGTAACGGGCTGATCGTGAAAGGTTCCGACGTGCTGGCGGGGAAAAATATCAACCTGACCGGCAAAGAAGTGAACATTCTGGCGGCGGATAATCAGAGCAGCCAGACGCATACGGTGGAACAGAAGACCAGCGGGCTGACGCTGGCCCTGTCCGGTACAGTAGGCAGTGCGATTAATACGGCGGTGTCGAGCGCCAACGATGCCAGTACGGAAAGCAGTGGTCGTCTGGCCGCCCTGCAGGGAATGAAATCGGCGCTCAGCGGCGTGCAGGCCGCGCAGGCGGCGTCTCTGGCTGAAGCGGGCGGCAGTGAAGGCAGCATGATAGGTGTCAACCTCTCTTACGGCAGCCAGTCGTCCAAATCCACCCAGACCAGCACGCAGAACCAGAGCCAGGGAAGTACGTTGACCGCAGGTCACAACCTGACGATAAACGCCACCGGCACCGACCTCAACGTTCAGGGCAGCCAGCTGCAGGCCGGGAAAAATGTGGGCCTGGGTGCAGCGCGGGACGTGAAACTTTCCTCTGCGCTGAACAGCCAGACGCTTGAAGGCAAAAATGAAAGCCACGGTGCGTCAGTAGGCGTGGGCATCAACTTCGGTCAGGGTGCCAATGGCCTGTCGCTCAACGCCAGCGTCAATAAAGGCAAAGGCTCTGAGACCGGCAACGGCACCAGCCATGTTGAGACCACCGTCAACGCCGGGAATCACCTGACCATCAGCAGTGGCCGCGACACGACGCTGACCGGTGCACAGGTCAATGGCGAAAAAGTCACGCTGGACGTGGGGCGCAACCTGACCCTGACCAGCGAGCAGGATACCGACAACTACGACTCGAAGCAGCAGAATGCCAGCGCGGGTGGCAGTGTGAGCATGAGCGGCGGCAGCGGTTCGCTTAACCTGAGCCGGGACAAAATGCACAGCACGTACGAGAGCGTGCAGGAGCAGACGGGTATCTTCGCGGGTAAGGGCGGCTTTGATATCACCGTCGGTGAGCACACCCAGCTCAACGGTGCGGTTATCGGCTCGACGGCGGATGCCAGCCTGAACAAGCTCGACACCGGCACGTTAGGGTTCAGCAATATCAAAAACAGCGCCGAATATGAAGTTGAACACCAGAGCGTGGGCGTTAGTTCGGGCGGCAACATCGGCGATCAGTTTGCGGGCAACATGGCGAGCAGTCTGCTGGTCGGGATCAACGGTAACGGCAGTGACAGCTCGACCACCCAATCGGCGGTGTCGGAAGGCACGATAACAATCCGCGATAAGGACAATCAGAAGCAAGACGTGGGTGAGCTGAGCCGCGACGTCGAACACGCCAACCAGACCCTCTCTCCTATTTTTGATAAAGAGAAGGAGCAGAACCGGCTGAAAGAGGCGCAGTTGATAGGGGAAATTGGCAGTCAGGCGATGGATATCGCCAGGACGCAGGGGAAAATCGAGGCGACGAAAGCTGGCAAGGCAGAGCTTGAGAAACACGGCGTTCAGCAGCCCGGTAAGGATGCGACGAAGGAAGAGCGAGCGGCCTATGATAAAGCCCTGACGGAAACGGCAGGCTATAAAACAGCGCAGCAGAAATGGGGTACGGGGAGCGCCATCCAGCAGGGATTACAGGCCGCGACGGCAGCGGTTCAGGGCTTAGCGGGCGGCGACATGGCGAAAGCATTGGCGGGAGCCAGTGCGCCGTATCTGGCTGAAGTGATCCACAATATGACCACCGACCCGGTGACGGGCAAGGTTAACAGCGAAGCCAATCTGATGGCGCACGCGGTATTGGGTGCGGTGGTTGCGAAGGTGAACGGCAACAGTGCATTAGCAGGTGCGTCCGGTGCGGCGATGGGTGAATTTATTGCCCAGCAGATGTATCCGGGAGTTGACCGGGATAAACTGAGCGAAGATCAGCGCCAGACCCTCAGTGCGCTGTCGATGCTGGCGGCAGGTCTTGCGGGCGATGTGGTTGGTGACAGCTCGGCGGATGCTGTTGCGGGGGCGCAGGCGGGGAAAAATGCGGTTGAGAATAATTTCTTGAGCAGTACATCCACGGAAAAACGTGATGCTTTGGCAGAGAAAGTCTTAAAAGGCGATAAATCCCTGCAAACTGCGAAAGAGTTTTTACAACTTGAGAATGCCGATAAACGTAGCGATGCACTGGTTGCTAAGTTCAACAAAGAACCAGCTAAGTTGACCACAGCAGAGCGAACCGAGTTGGTAAGTTATTTGAAGATATATGCATCTGACATGCAGGCTAAATATGGTGAGGCAGTGACTAAAGAGCTGATCGCAGGAATGCTGACTGGGCAGGATTATATGAAGTCAGCGCCACAGACAGAGGCGCAGCAGAAAGCCCAGACCATCATGAAAACGTGGGGCTACCATAAGTCCAACGCAAGTATCGGTGATCCAATATTGCTCTTTAGTGGCAATGTTCTTGGCCTGACAATAAAAGAAGGTATGGCAGTCAATGCTGCAATAGGCACGACGGTAAATACTGGTTCTCAACTTAGTAGCAAAGATCCCTTCAGCTATGTAGACGCAGTTATGGCGGGAATTACATCAGCGTTGACTACAGGGAAAGGGATTGGTACATCCGCAGTTATTAACGCAGGAGGAGCTTTAATAGGAAGCAGTATCCAAGGTAAAGATACTGTGAATGAAGTGTTGGGAGCTACTGCGGGTTCTTTAGCCGGTAGTTCGGTATCCAAAGGAATAGGGATGCTTGAACCAGTAATAAAAGAAAGCACCAAGAATGTGATGGAAGCCGTTGGTGGTTCACTATCAAGTGAATATGTTGGAAGTCAAGTAAAAGAAACTATAAAAAAGGCCGAAAATGAAACTAACTAAAGATTATTATTTGTTTTTTTTAGTCGTTATTAGCATTCTTTTTTGTGCTTTTATTTCTGTGGTTTCAGATGTCTTAGCTGTGGTGATTGTTTTTTTTAAAATAGATAGATTTATTTTCTCTTGGTATTATTTGTTATTTAATGCGATAGAACGAGCACCTGTACCTGGTGTTATTTTAGGTATAGGGTTGTGGCTAAAAATGAAGCTTTGTGAAAGGAGCAATCGTAAAAAACTCCCGCCTTCAGATCCTGAGTGATAACCTCACCCCAATTGGGGGTGAGATTTGGAGTTTGTTGAAAACAACCACTTTAATCTGCCATCTGGTATGACCGGTTATATTAGTGCCGCAGGATCGTGGAATCAGTTTGCGGTTGAGAATAACAGCCTTGCACATGTACTGGCAGCAGCGGAGGCAAACAAGGCCGGAACTATTGAGAAATGGCAGGCTGAACAACAGGCTACCATTAAGGAAGCTTGTAGTGGAGGTACGCCAGTATCATGTCAGACAATGGTTGTTGCGGCGGGTAGCGCGATGGCTTGGCCGCTGTTGCCGGAAGCTGCTGCAACGACAAGTCTGATAGGCGCGGGAGCTAATGCCGGGGTGGGTTATATGATCAATGGCGAAGTGAATCCTAATGATGTCATTCTGTGGTACTGGACGGGGGCATTTACGGCAGGAACCGGGCTATGGGGCACAATTGCAGTGAATGCCGGCAGTGGTGCCACATCCAGTTATCTTAAAGGTGATGATCCATTGAAAGGTGGCACAATGAGTGGTCTGGCATCTGGGCTGGGTTATGGGGTTGGTAAAGTGGCTCAGGGACAGCTTGATAAAGTGTTGAATCCGAAATGGAAAAATTGGGAGTGGGTTGATCTGGGGATGGGAATATCGAAACCTATGCCATTAGATCCGCTGCCAGGGATCACTGGTAACGTTATAGGTTCAGGAGCAACAGAATTTACTAATGATCAAGTAGGTAAAAAAATAGATGAGCTAGGTGGCAAAAAATGATGATCAAAAAACGTAATTGGTTATCTTTAATGGCTTATCTCATCGTAGCTTCTGTAGTAGCCATATTTTTAAGCTTTTTGCTGCTTCAAATAGGTGTAGAACTATTTTTTCTAATTTTTTATGGTCTGCCATTCCAAATATCAAACATTGATATTTGGAAGTGTTTAAAAGGTGGTTTAGGCGGTGGTATCGTTGCAGGAATAGGCTGTTGGTGGATTTATTACCAGCGCTATAGAAAGAGCCGAAGCAGATAGCACAACAATCCCAGCCAATCGGCTGGGATTTTGCTGATTACGTAGTCAGCCAGCGCCGCGCTTCTTCGGCTTCGCCATAACCTGAATCACGTCCATCAGCTCACGCTGCTTACGGGCCGAGAGCTTAGGGCAGAGCTGGCGCAGGGCCTGTATCACCTCCGGCTCCGCTGAGGGCGGTTTAACCGTCAGTATCAGGCAGTCCGGCAGCACCCGGACATCAACTGGTGTGCCGGTCTCAAACCCAACTGTTCCAGCCACTTCCCTTTAATGGTCAGTTGCGGGCTGGGGTTCTGCTTGCCACCGTTGAGGCGGTAACCGACGTGAGCTACTTCTGAACTAGTCAAAGCACTTAATCGAACCTGCCACGACGGATATCACAATTATAAAACAAGAAGTTACGAGTTTTTCAAGATCCTTTTATACTGCTGATTTTGTGAGCATTGCTCTTTAACATTGAGATAAAAACTCAGTATTTTCCCTGAGTGTCGTGCAGGCAACGCAGGCTAATATGCTGGTGAATGAAAACGCCAGCGACCAAAACGCCATCGGCATTAGCCTTTCCTACGGCAGTCAGTCCTCCAAATCCACCCAGACGTCGACAGCAAACCAGAGCCAGGGAAGTACGTTGACCGCAGGTCACAACCTGACGATAAACGCCACCGGCACCGACCTCAACGTTCAGGGCAGCCAGTTGCAGGCCGGGAAAGATGTGGGCCTGAGTGCAGCGCGGGACGTGAATCTTTTCTCCGGGCTGAACAGCCAGACGCTTGAAGGCAAAAATGAAAGCCACGGTGCGTCGGTAGGCGTGGGCATCAACTTCGGCCAGGGTGCCAATGGATTATCCCTGAACGCCAGCATCAATAAAGGCAAAGGCTCTGAGACCGGCAACGGCACCAGCCATGTTGAGACCACCGTCAATGCCGGAAATCACCTGACCATCAGCAGCGGTCGCGACACGGCGCTGACCGGTGCACAGGTCAATGGCGAAAAAGTCACGCTGGACGTGGGGCGTAACCTGACCCTGACCAGCGAGCAGGATACCGACAACTACGACTCGAAGCAGCAGAATGCCAGCGCAGGCGGCAGTGTGAGCATGAGCGGCGGCAGCGGTTCGGTGAATCTGAGCCGGGACAAAATGCACAGCACGTACGAGAGCGTGCAGGAACAGACGGGTATCTTCGCGGGTAAGGGCGGCTTTGATATCACCGTCGGTGAGCACACCCAGCTAAACGGTGCGGTTATCGGCTCGACGGCGGATGCCAGCCTGAACAAGCTCGACACCGGTACATTAGGGTTCAGCAATATCAAAAACAGCGCCGAATATGAAGTTGAGCACCAGAGCGTGGGGATTAGCTCGGGGGGCAACATCGGCGATCAGTTTGCGGGCAACATGGCGAGTAGCCTGCTGGTCGGGATCAACGGTAACGGCAGTGACAGCTCGACCACCCAATCGGCGGTGAGTGAAGGCACGATAACTATCCGCGATAAGGACAATCAGAAGCAAGACGTGGGTGAGCTGAGCCGCGATGTCGAGCACGCCAACCAGACCCTCTCCCCTATTTTTGATAAAGAGAAAGAGCAGAACCGGCTGAAAGAGGCGCAGCTGATAGGGGAAATTGGCAGTCAGGCAATGGATATCGCCAGGACGCAGGGGAAAATCGAGGCGACGAAGGCTGGCAAGGCAGAGCTTGAGAAACACGGCGTTCAGCAGCCGGGTAAAGATGCGACGAAGGAAGAGCGAGCGGCCTATGATAAAGCCCTGACGGAAACGGCAGGCTATAAAACAGCGCAGCAGAAATGGGGTACGGGGAGCGCCATTCAGCAGGGATTACAGGCCGCGACGGCAGCGGTTCAGGGCTTAGCGGGCGGCGACATGGCGAAAGCATTGGCGGGAGCCAGTGCGCCGTATCTGGCTGAAGTGATCCACAACATGACCACCGACCCGGTGACGGGCAAGGTTAACAGCGAAGCCAATCTGATGGCGCACGCGGTATTGGGTGCGGTGGTTGCGCAGGTGAACGGCAACAGTGCATTAGCAGGTGCGTCCGGTGCGGCGATGGGTGAATTTATTGCCCAGCAGATGTATCCGGGAGTTGACCGGGATAAACTGAGCGAAGAGCAGCGCCAGACCCTCAGTGCGCTGTCGACGCTGGCGGCAGGTCTTGCGGGCGGTATGGTTAGTGACAGCTCGGCGGATGCTGTTGCGGGGGCGCAGGCGGGTAAGAATGCGGTTGAGAACAATGCCCTGAGCGCCCCGGATGATAAGCAACGTCAGGATGCGAAGTGGGCGCTGCCGTATCTGGAAGGCGATAAGAAAGCACAGGCAGAGAAGCTGGTCACTGACCTGAATGAGAAAGATAAAGCCTTCGATGCCGCCATTGATGCAGCATGTAAGAATCTGTCATCAGAGGACTGTCGGGGTATGCGCCAGGAGCTGGCGGCAATGGGTAAAAGCTACGACGCCACTCTGGATGGTCAGTACATCGGCACAATGGCCAGCGTTTACAAAGAAGGCGCTGATAAAGTTGATAGCCTGATGTGGCAGTATGCGAACGCAGATGCACAGGCGCAGAAAGCGAAAGACATCCAGACTATAGCTACAAACTGGGGCGTCAGTCTTGAAACGGCTTCAACGCTGTATACGACTATGGCGGGCGTTCACACCACAGCGGCGATTGGTGGTGCGGTATATGGGATGAAGACGACTAATTTTGCTAAAGGAAATATGCTACCCAAAGGATTACCAGTGCCTGATGGTCTTTCTAAGGAGATCCATCCAGGCCAGCAGGGAAAACATATTCCTGAGCATAATAATTATACACCAGGCCGTTCCCCATTAGTGGACGGTGTTGATCCTCAGGGGCTATTGAATGGGGTACATACAGGTGAATATCAAATAATAAGAATGACTCCACGAAATCAGCCGGTAGTTAATTTTGGTAAACCAATAGGCACTTATGAGGGGCAGCCAACGAGTTATGGAATAATCCATTCCGGGAAAAATGGCGCGCATGTTGTTCCAGCTAATCCTGTTCAACATTAAGGTAAATAAAATGATGAAAAACATACCAGAGTGGCTATACATATGGACAACGAAGGCTTTACTTGGTGAAGTATATCAATCAATTAGAGCAATCGCAGTCGGGTTTAATGAAGAGCGCCTGTTAACACTAAGGTATTATCTTGATAAGGAACCAGACGAATCTGACTATGAAAGTTTAGATGAGGTAATTACTAATATCTTAGCTAATACATCATCTAATGATGATATTAAAGATGTGAAAGAAGAAATATTTTTTGACTTAAGGCCATTCAAAGATCTAGAACCATTGAGTGGGTTCATCTATCTGAGAAAAGAAAGCTAGTAATAACCCCGGCCAAGGCCGGGATTATTACTTTATAGCCTCAGCAAACCTCAGCCCTGATTACCAGACAGCCATTCTCAGCCGTAATACTCACCGGCTGGCCGGTACTAAACCCAACTGTTCCAGCCACTTCCCTTTAATGGTCAGTTGCGGGCTGGGGTTGGGCTTGCCACCGTTGAAGCGGTAACCGACGTGAGCTACTTCTGAACTAGTCAAAGCATTTAATCGAACGTGCCACGACGGATATCACAATGATAAAACAACGATTTACCAACGTTTTAAGATCCCTTTATACTGCTGATTTTGTGAGCATTGCTCTTTAACATTGAGATAAAAACTCAGTATTTTCCCTGAGTGTCGTGCAGGCAATGCAGGCTAATACGCTGGCGAATGAAAACGCCAGCGACCAAAATGCCATCGGCATTAGCCTTTTCTACGGCATCGGCTCGACGGCGGATGCCAGCCTGAACAAGCTCGACACCGGCACGTTAGGGTTCAGCAATATCAAAAACAGCGCCGAATATGAAGTTGAGCACCAGAGCGTGGGGATTAGCTCGGGTGGCAACATCGGCGATCAGTTTGCGGGCAACATGGCGAGCAGTCTGCTGGTAGGTATCAACGGCAGCGGAAGTGACAGTTCCACGACCAAAGCCGCCGTGTCGGAAGGCACGATAACAATCCGCGATAAAGATAATCAGAAACAGGATGTTGCAGACCTCAGCCGCGACGTCGAACACGCTAACCAGACCCTCTCCCCTATTTTTGATAAAGAGAAGGAGCAGAACCGGCTGAAAGAGGCACAGCTGATTGGGGAAATTGGCAGTCAGGCGATGGATATCGCCAGGACGCAGGGGAAAATTGAGGCGACGAAAGCTGGCAAGGCAGAGCTTGAGAAACATGGCGTTCAGCAGCCGGGTAAAGATGCGACGAAGGAAGAGCGAGCGGCCTATAATAAAGCCCTGACGGAAACGGCAGGCTATAAAACCGCGCAGCAGAAATGGGGTACGGGGAGCGCCATTCAGCAGGGATTGCAGGCCGCGACGGCAGCGGTTCAGGGGCTGGCGGGTGGCGACATGGCGAAAGCATTGGCGGGAGCCAGTGCACCGTATCTGGCTGAAGTGATCCACAATATGACCACCGACCCGGTGACGGGCAAGGTTAACAGCGAAGCCAATCTGATGGCCCACGCGGTATTGGGTGCGGTGGTTGCGCAGGTGAACGGCAATGGCGCGCTGGCCGGTGCATCGGGTGCAGTGATGGGCGAGTATATTGCCCAGCAGATGTATCCGGGAGTTGAGCGGGATAAACTGAGCGAAGATCAGCGCCAGACCCTCAGTGCGCTGTCGACACTGGCGGCAGGTCTTGCAGGCGGTTTGGTTGGTGACAGCACGGCGGATGCTGTTGCGGGAGCGCAGGCTGGGAAAAATGCGGCGACAAATAATAACCTTGCTATTGTTCGTACCGGCGCGGCGGCTTGTGCAGAAATCTCTGTTTGCCGTGATAACGTCATTAAAATAGGGCTGGGCGCTTTAGTTGGGGCTGGTGTAGCCACTTCTGCGATGGAGCAGCTTTCCGAACCTCAAAAAACCAATGTTATGTTGGCAGCAATGTCGGGTGATAAGGCTCTCATCGACAACCTTTCCCCATCAGAGAGAACGGCTTATGAGGAGTGGAAGGGCAACCAAGGTTTGATCACAGTCTTCCCTGCGGGAGAAAAAGATCTGACGGGTGATAAGCTTGAAAACCCGGCTCAGGAGCAGAATAAGGGAACCACGCTGGTTACGCCGGATCAGTCAGGTGAACAGGGCGCGAGCAATACCGGTAATACTGATGGTGCGCCGGATGTGGGTGGGAATACCACGACAACGCCAATTGCAGAGCAGAATCCGGATGATCTGGCTTATTTGGCTGAGGGAAGGGATAATAGATTACCAATTCCGGAGCCTACTGTAGCGAGTAACGGGTTAACAGTTGAATCAAATACCAAACATACGCCTGGTGCACAAGGATTCAGGCCTAGTGCAGGTATTGAGCCAAAAAATTCTTTAGAGTTATTTGGTAATTCAGTATCAATTGATGGAAATAAAGCTCGTTATAGTATTGGTACTGACGGTTCTATCCATCGTTACTTTCCTGACAATACAGGAATCTACCATTGGTCTGGAAGTACTAGTGACTCAAAAAACCCAATGCAGTTAGATAATAAGACCAGAGCTCAGTTACGCAAGCAAGAAGGGTGGAAAATTAAATGATCATTGGTGATCCTTATCGAATTGCTATACAGCTGGAGCAGCTAGATGTTTTATGCTCCCCGAGTGGTGTTTTTAATTTTATTATCAATGACCTGTTTATTCCTGGTAAAGGGGTTACCATAGATCTTTATATTGTAATATCGTCTTTGAAAGAAAGTCTGGATTCAGGACTTAAAAAATACAATGCCGATATTGGCAGTATTCCTATCGAAAAAATGGACTTTTCAGAGGGGGAGCCTGAAAATTTAATATCGTTAGATGTTGCGGAATTATATGATTACGGTTGTAATTTTTGGCTAGGGTTCGATGGTAACGAAGAGCGTCTAATTTATTCATTAGATTTTGAAAACAGTTTTTCTGAGAACCGTTTTCCACGAGGTACGGTTGAGAAATTAATTAGAAAATTGCCTTTAGCTGATAACTTAATTATGGATAAAAGTGATGATATTATAATCACAAGACTAAATTAGTTTTTGAGTTTAGCAATAGGAATCCCGGCTAAGTCGCAGGGATTTTACTTTTAAGCACTCAGCCCCGCCGTTCTGCGCCTGACGATGATCAGGTTAGGCGTTGGTGATAACCCGTGTCAATTCGTTGTGACAACGGACCGGAATACGCAGGCAGCAAGTTGATAACCTGGGCACAACAGCAAAATATCCGGCTTAATTTTATTCAACCGGGGAAACCTCAGCAGAATGCTTATATTGAACGTTATAACCGGACAGTGCGCTATGACTGGCTGGGGCAGCATTTATTTTCTTCACTAAGTGAGTTACGGGAATATGCCACCTGGTGGGTGTGGTTTTATAATCATGAACGTCCCAATATGACGTTGAATGGCTTTACCCCGATACAACACATTCAGCGCTTAACTTATCCTACTTATCAGCGCTGTTAAAAATGGGGGGATTACCGGATGCGCTCATTACTCAAAGTAATCCATATCCAACTTGGGAACTTTAACCAAACGGGAGGAAACACCGACTTCGTTCTCAATCATCAAATGAACCAGGCGTTTGCCATCAACCAAAACCATGCCCTCAACGGAATGGGAAAAATCTCGCGCCTGAGAAGTAAAACCAGAGGTGGTGATAAACACGCCACGTTTGGCCTTTTGTCCCGCCAGCGCACCATAAAACGCCTGAAGCTCCGGGCGGCCAACCGTGTTCTGCCAGCGTTTAGCCTGTACGTAAACCTTTTCTAGTCCCAATTTATCAAGCGAGATGATCCCGTCGATACCACCATCTCCAGTGCCACCTACGCGCTGAAGATCATCCCGGTGCCCGCCATATCCCAGACGATGTAAAACATCCAAGACGATAACCTCAAAACGTGCAGGGGAAACTTGCAACAGATTTTCCAACAACTCACCAGCAACCGCGTCCCGTAGCTCTTTTAACGCCTGATCAAGACGATCATCCGGGCTGCTTTTTGCCAGCTCCTCCTGGTTCAGTACCGCTGGTTTTGGATCAAGATCGACAGCATCCGGCTGCTGTTTTAGCTTCACGTTCATGAAATCAAACGCCAGATGGTTCACTTCCTCGTCTGTGGGTGGCAGGGTATGGGCATGTACCCAATTAACCCCTTCTTGAGTCAAGCACCACTTTCCTCTGGATAAGCTTTGCGATAAACCGGCTCGCTTCAGGCGGTCATGTGCCCAACCCGCCCGATTTTTATAAACTAACTGACCACTGGCTATAACTTCTGTTCGCTGATTATCATCAAGATTAAGTGCGTCAGCGGCAGCTTCGTGTGCATCTCGAGCTGGCACACCATCAGTTTTATCCGCCAGGAAGCGCAATACTGGCTCAATGAATTTATCGTAGGTAGGAACGGCCATAGAAACATCCCTGATAATGTTTTTATTAGATTGGTTGTTAACCCAATCCGCTATAGATTAGTGGGTTGGTTAGCAACCAAGTGTACTTCCAACTCGCGATGAGCATGTACACAACTTTTACCAATTTAACTGATTAAGGTAAAACTTCATCTCCACATCATAAATCGGAAAGTATTACCCCACCATCCCGTCCAATCGCTTCTTGGTCTACTCCCAGTCCAGCATAACCACTCCTTTGAGCCGGTAGAAGCTTTCACTATGGTTATGCTCAGCCATCGAATCCCAATAATTGATGTATGCAAGCCGCTTGACCCCTAATTCAAAACATCAATCAACATCCCAGCGCAATGGATAAATACTCGCGTTATGGGAAGCAACATCGAAGCTGTCTCAGATGAAGATAGCCGTCTTGGTAGGAATCGAAACTCAGACTACTCACTGATACAGACTCGTAGGGCCTTGCCGCTAGCAAGGAGCTCTTATCAAACGTACAATCAAAACCCTAAAATAGCCCTTTTCGAAAAAAATTGCTTTTAACAGGACTGATAGTGAATAAACAGCAGCTTGCAGCAAAAATCTGGGAATCCGCCAACCAGATGCGTTCTAAAATTGAAGCCAACGAATACAAAGATTACATACTCGGCTTTATCTTCTACAAGTATCTAAGCGACCAGTTGGTGCAGTTTGTCACCAAACAGGGTATGACCCCCGAAGGCATCAAAGCCCTCAATGAAGAAGACGCCGACACCGTTAAATACGTGCAAGACAACTTGGGCTACTTTATTGCCTACAACAATCTGTTTTCTACATGGATTGATCCAACATCCGAATTTGATGAATCTAACGTGCGAGATGCGCTCTCGGCCTTTAGCCGTCTTGTAGTCCCTCCGGTTTTTAGTACCACCGCCAATGAGGATCTCCGGCCAGTTTTTGCCTCGCATAGATAACGGGTGGCATATCACCGAGTGAGCTATGCGGACGTTCTTCGTTATATTCTGCGC
>NZ_BMFZ01000006.1 GCF_014639435.1 Hafnia psychrotolerans
CGCGCAGAATATAACGAAGAACGTCCGCATAGCTCACTCGGTGATATGCCACCCGTTATCTATGCGAGGCAAAAACTGGCCGGAGATCCTCATTGGCGGTGGTACTAAAAACCGGAGGGACTACAGATCCACAACACTAAAGATTTTACGGCCACGATGAACGGTGTCACCGTTAAGCAAGATGGTGCACGTAATCTGGGGGAAGTGAAAGTTGGCGTTGAAGGGCAGCTAAATCCTCGCCTGAACCTGTGGGGCAATATCGGCGTTCAGGTTGGAGATAAAGGCTACAACGATGGTGCGGCAATGGTTGGAGTAAAAGTTAACTTTTAACTGATGAGGAGGCAAGCATATATTGGGGTTTGCCTCCTTCTCTCTTTTGTGTGTTTTATTGCCTGCTGCAACAAAGTCCATCATTCTCATAGAATCCCTATTTTGAAGCTGTCGGTACACAAACGGAAAATTAGTCTAGCGCAAATGGTGTAAAGCAAAGCCGCTATTGGTCATCGCCACTATGTCGCCATTCGCGAAGTGACATGATAGGGAAACATTGATTTTAAAGGGATATTTATCTAGAAAAGAAAAAACCCACTAATCTTGAACCTAATGAGGCGGGATTAGCGGGCTCTCCAACGTGGGGACTTCAAAGAAAAGCAGTGGCATTAATTAAGACTGCCTTTCCTAAACAAAGTTCGTTCAATGCGACATAAATTCAAAAAAATTATTGATTTTTTACTTCGCCATTATGAATCAGTGTGTTGCATTATGCTCCGGGCCAGATTATCACGATAAGCGTACCGGCAAGTGTCAGCAATACGTTAGCAATAGCATAGGTACCGGCATAACCAAGGGCAGGGATGTTACTGCGCGCGGTGTCGCTGATGATCTCCATCGCCGGGGCGCAGGTGCGAGCGCCCATAATGGCACCGAACAGCAGTGCGCGATTCATGCGCAATACATAAGCTCCGAAGATAAAGCAAATCACCACCGGCACCAGGCTCACAATCAGACCAGAAATCAGCATTTGACCGCCAATCACTCCCAGCCCCTGATTGATCCCCGCACCCGCACTCAGACCAACACCTGCCATAAATACCATCAGACCGAATTCTTTCACCATATTCAGCGCGCCCTGCGGGATGTAGCCGAAGGTGGGATGGTTGGCACGTAGGAAGCCCAACATAATCCCGGCAAACAGTAATCCGGCGGCATTACCAATCCCAAAACTAAAGTTCTTAAACTGGAAGGTGATGAGACCAATCATCAGGCCAACAATAAAAAAGGCGCAGAAGGCCAGAAGATCGGTGACCTGGCTGTGGATCGAAATAAAACCAATGCGCTCAGCTACCGCTTTTACGCGGCGGGCGTCACCGCTGACCTGCAACACATCGCCTTTGTTGAGCACGATGCTGTCATCAATAGGCATTTCAATCTGGCTGCGGATAACCCGGTTAAGGAAACAACCATGATCGGTCAGGTTAAGCTGACTGAGACGTTTACCGACGGCACTGTTATTTTTGACGACAACCTCTTCGGTAACAATGCGCATGTCGAGCAAATCACGGTCAAACACCTCTTTACCGTTGCGGAAACTGGGGTCCAGACGAGAGTGAGCATCGGGATAGCCAACCAGCGAGATCTCATCACCGACCTGCAACACTGCATCACCGTCCGGCGTCGCCAGGATGCCGTTGCGCCGAATACGTTCGATATAACAGCCTGTTTGACGGTAAATACCCAGCTCACGCAGGTTCTTGCCATCGGCCCAGGCGACCAATTCCTGACCCACGCGATAGGCACGAATAACCGGCAGATAAACTTTGCGTTGACTGTCGGTATCCAGGCCGCGTTCTCGGGCAATTTGCTGTGCACTGGTCGGTAAATCCTGATGCTGTAATTTTGGCAGGTATCGGGCGCCAAAAATCAGACTCACCAGCCCGATGAGATAAGTCAGCGCGTAACCGAGACTTAAATTATCCAGTTCCGTGCCGAGCAGTCTATTGCCGCCTAGTGTATTTCTGAGCGTATCCCCCGCGCCAACCAGCACCGGGGTGGAGGTCATCGAACCGGCTAACATACCGGCAGTAAGACCGATGTCCCAACCGAAAAAACGCCCCAGCCCAAAGGCTAACAGCATGGCGCTTCCGACCATCACCAGCGCCAGCATCAGATAATTTTTGCCATCGCGGAAGAAAATCGAGAAAAAATTAGGCCCGGCTTCGACACCCACACAAAAAATAAACAGCATAAAACCGAGATTGAGCGCTTCGGTGTTAATGCTGAAGTGTTGTTGGCCAAGCAGTAGGGAAACGACTAACACGCCGATGGAATTTCCTAACTGGACGGAACCCAGGCGGATTTTCCCCAGGCAAAGCCCGAGCGCGAGCACGACAAATAACAACAGGATGTAATTCCCGTTTAACAGACTGACGACATTTATGTTCACAAGGATAACTTATTGTTTACCAACAAATTCTTGATATGAGAAGTGTAAGGGATAAATTCGATTGCATTATATTTTAACCCCTAACTGAAAGGCTAATAATATAGTGGCTGACCATAACAACGCAATTTTTAACGTTATTTTAGCCACAGAATCGTTATTCAGCCAGAGAAGATCCGGTAGAGACGCGTTGAAAGCCTGTTATGTGTCGTTGCGGCGCTTGCGGTACCTTCAGTAAACTCCCACACACGATCAAGATAGATTACCCCCACACAGTAAAAAGGCGCTCAATGAGCGCCTTTTTACTGTGTGGGGGTATCTGTATTAAGACTGGAACAGAGCCAGATTTTCTTTTGCGTAGGCTTCAAAATCCGTGAAACCCCCGATGTGGGTGGAATCGACGAAAATCTGCGGAACGGTTTCAACCGGCTTGCCGACCGTTTTTTCAAGATCAGCTTTAGAAATGCCTTCAGCGTGGATATCAATATAACGGAAATTGAAATCATCACGTTCTTCAGTCAATTTTTCAGCCAACTCTTTTGCACGTACACAATAAGGACAGCCAGGACGCCCGAAAATTACTGCAAACATGGAGACTCCTTGATTTTTAATGCCATTAAAATGAAAGAACTAAAGTATGAGCTGCACCAATTATGTTAAGTGCGTCACATTTATTTATGGGCTTACTATGCCTGTTACAAATGCTAAAAAAAAGCAGGAAATTCCTTTCAGTCCCATCCATAGAACCTATCATTATGCTGACAAAGGATTTTTATTTGTGATCCCTACATCCGCGAAATGCAGCTTTTGTTGCAGCAATCAGTTTGCAGGCTATTGCAAAGCGCTGGCCGAGCATCAATGATCAGGGTCAGTTGTTTATATTTTTTTCTGTCCAAGGATCTCCAATGACACCCACTATCGAACTCCTGCGCGCTCACCGTTCTATTCGCTCATTTACCGACCAGCCGTTGTCTGATGAGCAACGTGAAGCCATTATCGGCGCAGCGCAAGGCGCATCCACCTCCAGCTTTTTACAATGTGTATCAATTATTCGCATTACCGATCTCTCCCTGCGCGAAAAGCTGGTGCAGTTCACTGGTGGTCAGAAGTATGTCGCCAGCGCCGCTGAGTTTTGGGTTTTCTGCGCTGATTTCAATCGAAATCAACAAATCAACCCCGAGGCTGAACTTGGTCTGGCCGAACAGTTGTTGCTGGGCTGTGTTGATACGGCGTTGATGGCGCAAAATGCGATGACAGCAGCAGAATCGCTGGGTCTGGGGGGCGTGTTCATTGGCGGTATTCGTAATCAGATTGATGAAGTGATAGCGTTGCTGAACTTGCCTAAATTTGTCATGCCTTTATTTGGTTTTTGCATCGGTTACCCGGCGCAGGATCACCAGGTCAAACCGCGGATGCCGCAATCCTTGCTGGTGCATGAAAACAGTTATCAGCCGGTCGACAAGCAGATTCTGGCCGAATATGACGACCAGCTAAACAGCTATTATCAGCAACGTGACAGCAATGCACGTCGTGACACCTGGAGTGACCTGATTATCCGTACGCTGAAAAAAGAGCAGCGTCCGCATATGCTGGATGCTTTGCACAAACAAGGCTGGATAACGCGCTAACGGCGACGGAGTGTCGGATGAAAATAGCTATTCTTTCCCGTGATGGAAATTTGTATTCGTGCAAACGTCTGCGGGAGGCGGCGGAAAGCCGTGATCATGAGATCGATATTATCGATCCACTATCTTGCTATATGAATATCAATCCGGCCGCACCCAGCGTGCATTACCAGGGACGCCAACTGGATAAATATCACGCGGTGATCCCGCGTATCGGCTCTACAACGACGTTTTATGGCACTGCGGTACTGCGTCAGTTTGAAATGTTGGGCAGTTTTCCACTCAACGAATCGGTCGCCATTACTCGTGCGCGGGACAAACTGCGTTCAATGCAGATCCTGGCGCGTGAAGGGATTGATTTGCCCACCACCGGTTTTGCTAACGCGCCTGACGATACCTCAGACCTGATTGCGCTGGTGGGCGGTGCGCCGTTGGTGGTGAAACTGGTCGAAGGGACGCAGGGTATTGGCGTGGTTCTCGCTGAGACACGTCAAGCGGCAGAGAGCGTCATTGATGCTTTTCGCGGTCTGAATGCGCATATTTTGGTACAGGAGTATATCCGCGAGGCACAAGGGCGCGACATTCGCTGTCTGGTGGTCGGTAAGCGGGTGGTGGGGGCGATTGAACGCCAGGCGAAGGCCGGCGATTTTCGCTCTAACCTACACCGGGGCGGCACGGCCAACAAGGTTGAGATCACCGCGCAAGAGAAGGCCATTGCGATCAAAGCGGCATCGACTCTGGGGTTGGACGTAGCGGGTGTTGATATTTTGCGCTCAAACCGCGGGCCGCTGTTGATGGAGGTTAACGCCTCTCCTGGTCTGGAAGGCATTGAAAGTACCACGGGATTGGATATTGCCGGCATGATGATTGAGTACATCGAACATCGCGCGCGGCCGGGTTTTCGATTGAAATCAGGAGGGTGACTTTCGATAACAATGCCGTATAACGCATTCTATTAAGCAAATTGTTCATCAAGGGCGTTTTGGTCATGGCGTTGACTGACAATATTCCGTAAGCTATCGCCCCTTCGCGCCTCACCGGCGCGCTTTTCTGCGGTTAGATTTCACTGTTTTGAACTTATGAGGCATTTTATGGATTCACTCATCGTCCCTGATTTAGCGTTGCTTCGGCGCTGGCTTGATCAGTTGGGCATTTCATTTTTCGAGTGTGATTCGTGTCAGGCTCTCCATTTGCCACATATGCAGAATTTTGACGGCGTATTTGATGCTAAATTGGATATTGTCGACAACGTCATTCTGTTTTCGGCACTGGCAGAAGTGAGACCTACTTCGCTTCTTCCGATCGTGGCTGACCTCAGCCAAATCAATGCCAGTTCGCTGACGGTGAAAGCCTTCGTCGATATTCAAGACGATAACTTACCGAAATTGATTGTCTGCCAGGCTTTGTCGATAGCCGTGGGTGTCACTCAGTCTCAGTTCGCGCATTTTCTGCAACAGGCAGAGGAACAGATGTCGATGATCATCCTTGAAGCGCATGCCAACGATATGCTGTTTACGGGTGAGGAAGAAGAGGGCGAACCGGTAGTCGGTCTGAGCATCCCGCTTCTGCACTAGTATTCTTTCGTTACCACCCGATCATCTCTGTGAGCTGCTACAACCGGATAGGAAATAATTGGGCAGAATGAGATTTCAATTTGTACCCGTACCCGTAATGATTGGCGCGTCGGCGATTGTGGCGACACGCTGTCTGGAATTCATTCTGCTGCTTGATGCTATGGGGTTGGATGGCCTCATGGATTTCCTGCGCGCCAGCGCCAGTTCCTGGCTCAACAGTTTCATTCTGCTCGCCAGCCTGATTATCGTATTGGTGGAATGCCGTGCTGCTTATGCCATGATGCGCGGCCGTAACTGGGGGCGCTGGGCTTATATTGGCTGTCAGGCCGTGGTAGTCAGTTATATGCTGCTGGCCTCTTTTGATGGGGTTGGGCCAAAGATTTTCAGCTTTGATACCAACACGCAAGGGCAGTTTCTCTATGCCTTACTGATGCAAAAACTGCCCGATATCCTGGTGATGCTCCTATTGTTTGTACCACCCGCCAGCCGACGATTTTTTCTGCGCCGCAAAGCCGTGCTTCAGGCTGCACGGTGATACACTTCGCGCCAACTTTTCTTCTGGTCTTCCAATAACGGTCATCTTTTATGCATTGCGCACTTTATACCGCCGGGACTTGTCGTTCCTGTCAGTGGCTTGATAAACCCTACTCGCACCAGTTAGCTGATAAACAGCAGAATCTGGGGCAGTTGCTCAATGGTCTTCCGGTCAGGGAGTGGTGCGAGCCAGTCACCAGCGCGGAAAGTGCGTTTCGAAATAAAGCCAAAATGGTCGTCAGCGGCAGCGTTGAACGGCCGCTATTGGGCATGCTTCATCGCGACGGTACGCCGGTTGACTTGTGTGACTGTCCGCTTTATCCGGCCAGTTTCTCCGCGGTGTTTACCCGACTAAAAAGCTTTATCGCCCGCGCCGGGCTAACGCCTTACCACGTCGCACGTAAACGCGGTGAACTTAAATTTCTGCTGCTGAGCGAAAGTCAGAAAACCGGTGACATGATGCTGCGCTTCGTGTTGCGTTCGGAAACCAAACTGGCCCAGCTGCGGGCAGCATTGCCGTGGTTACATCAACAACTGCCGCAATTGAAGGTGATTTCGGCCAATATTCAGCCGGTGCATATGGCCATCCTCGAAGGTGATCTGGAGATCCCGCTGACGGCACAACAAGCGCTGGAAGAGGAATTTAATCACGTACCGCTGTTTATCCGACCGCAAAGTTTCTTCCAGACGAATCCTCAGGTTGCTGCCGCGCTTTATGCCACGGCGCGCGAATGGGTGACCGATCTTAATATCAGCAGTATGTGGGATCTATTTTGCGGAGTCGGTGGCTTTGGCCTGCACTGCGCCACGCCTGAAATGAAACTGACGGGGATTGAAATTAGTGCTGAAGCGATTGCTTGTGCGCGTGAATCGGCGATAAGACTGGGATTAAAGCACGTAGAGTTCCAGGCGCTGGACTCAACGGGGTTTGCTACCGGCAAAGGCGAAGTGCCAGACCTGGTGCTGGTCAATCCGCCGCGGCGTGGTATCGGCAACGAACTCTGCGATTATCTCAGTCGCATGGCACCGCAGACCCTGCTTTATTCCAGCTGTAATGCACAAACGATGGCGAAAGATCTGCTTCTATTGCCTGATTATCAGATCGAACGCGTGCAGTTGTTCGACATGTTCCCTCACACCGCACACTATGAAGTCCTGACGCTGCTTTCACGACGCTGATAGCCCACAGGTCATCCTGCCAGTTGGCTTAATATCAATAGCAGTTTGTCGAACACCTCGCTGAAGAGATGTTCGCAGAAGGGAGCGATCAGCGGCATCATCATGCCAATCGACAAGATACCGACACTCAGCGTCACCGGGAAGCCGATGACGAACACGGATAGCTGCGGTGTCACGCGGTTAAGCACACCGAGCGCCATATTGATGGTCAGCAATACCGTGACGATGGGCAGTGCCAGCATCAGGCCACTACTGAAAACGATACTGCCGCCTTTGGCCAGCGCCATAAAACCGTTGCCATTGAGTGGGTGCGAACGGATGGGCAGGGTTTGGAAACTGTCTGACAGTATTGAAATCAGCCACAAGTGGCCGTTGAAACTCAGAAACAGCAGCACCGCCAACAGGTTCAGGAGCTGCGCCAGAATGGGCGTGTTGAGGCGGCTGCTAGGATCGAAGAAGGTGGCAAACGAGATACCCATCTGTAGGCCGATAATTTCCCCTGCCATGCGCACAGCAGAAAACGCCAGTTGCATGGTCAGTCCCATCGCGGTACCGATAATAATTTGCTGTGCGGCCAGCCACAGGGCGCCGCTTGAGAACATAGGAACCTCAATGGGGGGCAAGCCGGGAGCAATCAGAAAGGTGATCATCAGCCCAAGGCCGATTTTAACGCGCTTTGGCACCTGCTTTTCGCTCGTGACCGGCGCAGTACTGATCAGCGCCAGAATGCGCAGCAGCGGCCAGAAATACAGACTCAGCCAGCCGGCCAGTTGGGTGCTGTCAAAAGAGATCATCGGTTAGCCGATAATATAGGGCAGGCTGGTAAACAGCGTACGCATGTAGTCCAGCAGCAGGTTAAGCATCCACGGACCGGCGATCACGATAGTGGCAACCACAGCCAGGATCTTAGGGATAAAGGACAGTGTTTGTTCGTTAATCTGCGTTGCTGCCTGCAACAGGCTGACGATAAGCCCGGTGACCAGTGCAGCCAGCAGTAAAGGTGCAGCCACGGCCAGTGCAATTCTCATTGCCTGATTACCCATCGCCATCACCGATTCAGGAGTCATAGGATTCTCTTAAGGATTAGTCTGCATGGGCGAGCTTACTTGCCATTTTAAATCCGGGCAGTGCTCGGAATCCTCACGTACTCATGTACGCTACGGTTCCTCTGCGCTGGCCGTCTTCAAACTGACTGCGACGCTGACGCCCAACCGTCGTGAAAACAAGGCTGACGCCCAGTCTTCGGGAAAACAGCGCTGGAAACTTAACTATAAAAACTCTGTGCCAGCGAGCCAAGCAGCAGTTGCCAGCCGTCGACCAGAACAAACAGCATCAGTTTGAACGGGAGCGAGATGGTGGCGGGTGGCACCATCATCATCCCCAATGCCATCAGCACGCTGGCGATCACCAGGTCAATGATCATAAATGGAATAAAGACAGTGAAGCCTATCTGGAACGCCGTTTTCAGTTCGCTGGTGACATAGGCCGGTAACAGGATACGCATAGGTACTGCTTCCGGGCCAGCCAGAGGCGGTAAATGGGCTAAGCGGGCATACAGAGCCAGATCGCTTTCGCGGGTCTGACGCAGCATAAACTGCCGCAGCGGCTCAGCCCCTTTGTCCATGGCGACCTGCATACTGATTTTATCTTCACTAAACGGCTGATAGGCATCAGTGTAGATTTTATCGAACACCGGTGACATAACAAAAAAGGTCAGAAACAACGCCAGACCCAGCATGACCTGATTGGGGGGTGCCGAAGGGGTGCCGAGGGCATTACGTAACAAGCCGAGCACAATAATGATGCGAGTAAAGCTGGTACACATCAGCAGCATGGCGGGGAGCAGCGTTAAGGTGGTGATAAACACCAGCGTCTGCACCGGTAAAGACCAGCTCTGGGTACCGTTGGACAACTGCTGGCTGATGATCCCCGGCAGTTGCGCGAAGGCGGCCGGGCAGACCAGTAACAGCACCGGCAGCAGCCAGCGTAAAGAAGATTTCAGCGAACTCATGCCTTATTTCCCGGACGTTTTAACACTTTTTTTAGCAGTTGACCGAAGTCAGTGGGTTTTTGTGACGCTGTCACCTCATCCGCTGTCGTCACTACCGGTGGTGCGCTCAGCGTATGCAACGGAGTGATCTGATGTGAGGTCACGCCAAGCACCAGCCAGGTGTTGTCCACTTCGACCACCACGACTTTTTCACCTCGTCCTACCTGACAACTGGCGGTCACCTTGAGCAGCTTGTTGTTCTTTGACTGTGGCGCAAAACCCGTACGTTTCGCCACCCAGCCGATAAACAAAATCAGCAGCAAAATCCCCCCCAGTACCGTGCTGACCTGTGTCAGTACTGCACTGGTAGGAATGGCCGGAGCCGCTTGCTGTACGGCCGTGTGCGGTGCAGACGGCGTAAGGTAAGGGGAATCCGGACTGGCGGGTGTGTTACTCATTAGCGGCTCAGACGACGCATACGTTCTGATGGCGTAATGATATCGGTAATGCGCACGCCGTATTTATCGGCGACCACGACGACTTCACCTTGCGCAATCAGATAACCGTTGATCAGGATATCCAGTGGTTCGCCCGCCAGTCCGTCCAGCGCCACCACGGAACCCTGGGACAGACGTAGCAGTTCTTTGATGGTCATTTTGGTACGACCGAGTTCGACGGTCAGCTTGACTGGAATATCGAGGATCATGTCGATATCTTGCAGACTTCCCGTGCCTTCCTGGGCACCCAACGCAGCGAACACACCGCTGGTAGAGGCTTTTTCACTGCCGCCTGCTGCTTGCTGTTCGTTAAACGCATCAGCCCATAAATCGTCAACGTTGTCTGATCCGCTGTCAGACGGTGTATTGGTGTCACTCATGGGACTGTTCCTCATCCAGGGAATTTAAAATTGGGTTAATCAAGTGTTCCACGCGCAGGGCATACTGATCGTTGAGAGTGCCATATTTACTGGTCAAAACCGGGACACCATCGACGTGCGCAATCAGACGATCCGGTTTTTCAATCGGTAGCACATCGCCAGGCTGTAGCTTAAGAATCTGCGACAGGCGTAGCGGGATATCGACGAAATTCGCCACCAACTCCAGTTGAGAATGCTTAACCTGATGCACCAGATTCTCACGCCACTGGCTCTCTTCATTACGCGAGTTTTCTATTGGCGGGTTGGTCAGCAATTCGCGAATCGGCTCAATCATGCTGAACGGAATGCAGATGTTGAAATCACCGCTTAGTGCGCCGATCTCTACATGGAACGGGGTGGTGACCACGATATCGTTGGGTGAAGAGGTAATATTCGTGAACTTCACCTGTAACTCAGCACGCACATATTCCACGCTGAGTTTGTAGACGGCGCTCCATGCATCCTGATAGGCGTCGAGCGCCAGCGTCAGCATACGTTTGATCACCCGCTGTTCGGTATGGGTGAACTCACGGCCTTCCACTTTGGTCGGAAAACGGCCGTCGCCACCGAACAGGTTATCCACGGCGATAAACACCAGGCTGGGGGCAAACACGAACAGTGCCGAGCCACGCAGTGGTTTCAGGTGGATAACGTTAAGGTTGGTTGGCACCGGCAGGTTACGCGCAAAGTCATGATATGGCTGGATTTTAATCGGGCCGACGGTGATGTCTGGGCTGCGCCGTAACAGGTTGAAGAGCCCCATGCGGAAATGACGAGCAAAACGCTCGTTAATAATTTCCAGCGCCTGCAACCGCTCGCGAACCACGCGTCGCTGAGTGGTGGGGTCAAAAGGTTTTACACCATCGTCAGTTTTACCCGCAGTGGTGTTGACCTCCTGGACGCTGTCACTGTCGCTGTCACCGTTAAGCAACGCGTCAATTTCCGCCTGTGAAAGAATGCTGTCAGCCATAATTTGATTATCGCAGTATGAAAGCAGTGAAAAGCACGTCGTTGATCAGCAGATTAGGCTGACCTTTGACAAAAGGAGGACTCAGAACCTGTTTAATCTCGGCAATCAACTGCTGCTTGCCGTTTTCGCTGACTAAATCGGCGCTTTTCTGGCGTGACAGCAACATCAGCAAACGGCTGCGGACTTCCGGCAGGTACTCACTCAGTGTGGCGCGGTTTTTCTCATCCGACAGTCGCAGGGTCAGGCCGATGTACAATACACGGTCAGGATTGTTATCTGCCGTTTGCAGATTCACCGTAAAGGTATCAAGCGCCAGAAAAATCGGTGGTGCGGGTGGCACCTCTTTCTTCACCTGCTCAGCCCCTGGGGCTGCCGACTGATTATGTAACATCCACCACGCATAACCCCCAGCGGCACAAGCGGCGAGGGTCACTAAAACCAGCAGGATAATCAGTATCGGGCGTTTACTTTTACGCTTGGACGAAATAGCAGAGTCAGACATGGATAAGCGAAGTTCCTGTTATTTGGATAAGTCAGATATTTAATTTCTGTTTAGAATTATCCCGCGTATGCCGTCTTTCAATAGTCGGAATAGGCAGGATAAATGTGTCTACATCACGCCTTAACAATATTTGGGGTCACAAGAGCGCGATCCGTCAGGCAAAGATATCCACGCCACTTTTCCCGTTAGCTAACTGCTGTAGCGAGGCAGGAACGGGCAAGGCATCGCTGGCAGACGCGCTGCTGATGCCGTTAAACGCGGCCCAGCTGGCGGCATTACCCTGCGATGAGCCCGATTGTTGGCCGGACTGCTGGAAAGCCTGTTGTTGTTGCTGTTGTTGTTGCCACTGCGAATTGTCGCTGCTGACGTTACTTTGGCTAAGGTTGATGCCGCTGTCGGCAAGTGATGTACGCAACTGCGGCATCGCCGCTTCCAGTGCAGCACGCACGCCGCTATGGCCGGAGACAAAGTGCATCTGAGCCTGGCCATCTTCAATTTTCATTCTGATTTGAATCGAGCCTAAATCCTGCGGATTCAATCGCAGTTCAGCCGTCTGCAACCCCTGGCGATTGAACATCATCACCTGCTGGCCTAACTGCTGCTGCCATTCCGGGGTGCCGAGCTGGGCGTTTAATTGTGGCACACTCGGCGCGTTTACCAGCGAGGTGGTGGTTGGCGTACTGGAAACGGTGGCTGAAGGCGCCGCCATGGCCGCGGTATTTACCTGGCTCAGCGTCTGTAACAGACTGCTGTTGTCGGCGCTTTTCTGTTGGCCATCCGGCTGCATGGCGGAGCTGGACGCTGCGGTCATCGCTGCCATTGCGTTGCTGAAATCAGACTCGTTGCTGGTTTTATTGGCCGTCGCCGGGCTCGGGCTGCTGGTGATGGATTTACTGTCCGTCACGGCAGTTTTGTGATCGGCGGTTTTATCCTCACCGGCCAACAGCGCTTTGGCATCGCCGCTCAGGCTTTGCAACAGCGTGGTTTTATCTTTGCCATCATCGACTTTAGGGGGCGAGGCGTTTTGCGCGGTAGCGGTGGCGGCAGTAGCGGCGACCGGTTGTGCCGCCAGCATAGCGAACAGTGCCTGGATAGGCAGAGTACTAGCATCTTCCGCCTTGGCATCACGGGCTTCATCTTTGTCACCAGTGATGAGATTTTTAAGCGCGCTCAGGTCGGCGGTTTTCAGGCTACTCGCCGGTAAGCTCTGAATCGCGGTCATGACCTGTTTAAGCTGGGTCTGGTCGAGCTGCGAAAGCGTGCCTGTTTTTGCTCCGGCATTGACTGCCTGTGCCAGGGCGTGGTTGTCAACGCCCTGATCCTTACCACGCAACGGTTTCGTCAATGATCCGCCAGACAGAACGGGCTTAGCTTCCAGCTGGGCCTCCAACTGGGTCGCGAAATCCCCGGTTGCCGTACTGGCATCAGCATCGGTCATCGCGCTGTCGTCGGTGGCCGTGATTGTTTTGCTGCCGGTGGCTACGATTTTAGCTGGCGTCACGGCAGCGGGCACAATATTCATATTCATCAGTGTTTTTTCCTGTGTGTGCCGCGCTGGGCGAACTCATCTGTCTGTTTCTGATCCATACGATTTTCATGCTGACGTTGTTTCTCGCTGGCACGGCTTTGCAGGGTCTGATAAGCGTTTAATCGCTGCTGTTTTTCCTGCCATTGGTTGACGGCGGCATCCAGTCGCTGGTTCCATTGCAGTAGTTGCTTGCGATGCTGATCGATAGCCACTTCCAGCGTAGTAATAAACTGTTGGTAATTCTGCCAGGTGTTGGCCGCGATCCCGGCGGCCATCGTGGTATTGAGCTTCTGCCGGTACTCATTCTGGTAATTGAGTAACATTGACAGCTGTTCTTGTGCCTGATTGTGTGACTTTCTGGTCTGACCCAGATGGCTGGTGGCCTGATCCAGCGCTTTCTGTGCCAAAGAGCAGAGAGTAATCAATGGGGAAGAACTTTCCATGAGACCTCCTTAAAGGATTAACCCGGTAACAGCATTCTTAGTTGCAGGCAGGCATCTTCATACGAGCTGCGTTCCATGATGTCCTGCTGTAAAAAATCTTCGATTTGTGGGTAGAGCCGGATAGCGCGGTCAAGCAGCGGATCACTGCCTGCGGCGTAGGCACCCACGCTGACCAGATCGCGGTTGCGCTGATAGCTGGACAACAGTTGTTTGAAATCACGTACACGGCTGTATTGGGCATCGTCGATGAGCGATGTCATGGCACGGCTGATGGAGGCTTCGATATCAATGGCCGGATAATGACCGGACTCAGCCAGACGGCGCGACAGCACCACATGACCATCAAGGATGGCGCGCGCGGAGTCGGCAATCGGATCTTGCTGGTCATCCCCTTCGGTCAGTACGGTATAAAACGCGGTGATCGAACCGCCGCCGCTGATGCCGTTACCCGCTCGTTCAACCAGGGCAGGTAGCTTGGCGAACACGGAAGGTGGATAGCCTTTGGTTGCTGGCGGTTCGCCGATGGCCAGGGCAATTTCACGCTGGGCCATGGCATAGCGGGTTAGGGAGTCCATGATCAGCAATACGTGCTGACCTCGGTCGCGGAAGTCTTCGGCAATGCGTGTGGCATAAGCCGCGCCTTGCATACGCAGTAATGGCGAGACGTCCGCCGGTGCGGCGATCACCACCGCGCGTGCGCGGCCCTCGTCGCCGAGAATATTTTCGATGAAATCTTTTACTTCGCGGCCACGTTCACCGATCAGGCCAACGACAATGATGTCAGCCTGGGTATAACGCGCCATCATGCCGAGCAGCACCGATTTACCCACGCCAGAACCGGCGAACAGTCCCATACGCTGACCGCGACCGACGGTTAGCAGCGCATTGATAGCGCGTACGCCGACGTCGAGAACGTCAGTAATTGGCGTGCGTTGCAGGGGATTGAAGGGCGGCGTGATAAGTGCGGCCCGATATCCCGTATCTGGCGATGGCAGGCCGTCTAGCGGTTTGGCACTGCCATCCAGCACGCGGCCCAGCAACTGCGGGCCGAGCGGCAACTGTTTGCTGGCGGTATGGCCTTCCGGCGAGATGCGCGCATAAACGCGGGCGCCGGGCAGGACGCCTTCGACCTCTTCCAGCGGCATCAAAAATAGATGCTGGCCGTTAAAACCCACCACTTCGCTCTCGACTTCCTGCACTTTGTCACCGTCATGCCGTTCAATTAAGCAGGTGGCTCCCAACGGTAATTGCAGGCCGGTGGCTTCGAGAACCAGGCCGGTGGCGCGGGTCAGCCGACCATAACGTCGCAGCGCAGGCGTACGCTCCATACGCTTTTCGGCGTCGTCGAGTGTTTTGAGCAGGCGGGTAAGGCGGGCGGTCATAACAGTGTACCTGGTGCAGCAAGGCGACACAGTTCATGCCAGCGTGTGGCGAGCGAAGCATCCATGTCGCCATCTTCTGCGCTGACTTTGCAACCGCCTGCATGGATCTGACTGTCCGCCAGCAGACGCCAGCCGTGCAGGCTTAACGTCACACCAAGCTGCTGTTCAACCCGTTCGAAGTCGGCCGGATTAACCCGCAGTTGTGGTTTGCCTTTAAACATGGGTTCCTGTTGAATTAACTGCTGAATTTGATTGAGTAGGGCGGAACCGTCGCAAATAGGTGGCTGTCCCAGGACCTGTTTGGCAGCGGTCAACGCCATTTGCATCAGACGTGACGCGATCACGCTGTCCAGCGCATCCAGCGTTTGCTGAAACTCGGTCACCATATGCTGCCAGTGCTCGGTAAGAACGGCTTGTTGCTGCTGCGCTTCTTGCACGCCTTGTAACTGTCCTGCTTCCTGACCGGCCTGAAAACCCGCCTGATAACCCTGCTGCTGACCTGCGTCATAACCTTGCTGATGGCCCTGCTGCTGAGCCTGCATTTGCAGGCGTTGCAACTCACTTTGATCGACCTGGACCTGCGTCAGCATTTCAGCGTTTTCAGGTTCATCTTCGGCGAACAGCGGTTCTATCGGCGTCTGATAAGAAGGGGTATTCAGGTCGTTGAGTTTCCACGCCTTCCACGGCAGCGCATTGAGTTTCTCCGCCTTCTTCTCCTCGGTGCTTTTTTTCGGCTCTACCGGTTTATCTTGTGGTGTCAGGTCATCAGACATAGGAATCCTCGCCTCCGCCAATCATCATCTCGCCAGACTCGGCCAGACGACGTACCGTTTGCAGGATGGCTTTCTGTTCGTTTTCCACCAGAGACATGCGCATTGGGCCACGGTTGGCCAGATCGTCGCGCAGTATATCGGCGGCACGTTGGGACATGTTGCGCAGGAACTTGTCACGCAGCGGCGCGTCGGCACCTTTCAGTGCAATAAGCAGTGCTTCGCCTTCGATCTCCTGCAACAACCGCTGGATACTGCGGTCGTCGACATTGACCAGGTTTTCGAACAGGAACATTTCGTCGATGATTTTTTGTGCCAGTTCGCCGTCGTAACCGCGCATGGCTTCGATAACCGCCTCTTCCTGTTGAGATTTCATCAGGTTGATAATTTCCGCTGCAGTACGAACACCGCCCATCTTCGCCCGCTTGAGATTCTGGCCGTCGAGAAGGTTGTTGAGCACTTCGGTGAGTTCCGCCAGCGCCGCTGGCTGCACGCCACCAAAGGTCGCGATACGTAGCATCACGTCGTTACGTTGACGTTCGTCAAACAGTGCCAGGATGTCGGCGGCCTGACCGCGTTTAAGGTGAACGAGAATTGTGGCGATGATCTGCGGATGCTCGTCGCGGATAAGATCGGCCGCAATCTGCGGTTCCATAAAGTTGAGCGTTTCCATACCGCTGGTGGTTTCGCGCGATTCGAGAATATCTTCCAGCAGGCTGGCGGCACGCTCTTCGCCGAGCGCTTTGGTTAGCACCGAACGCAGGTACTCGCTGGTGTTCACGCTGAGCGCTGCGTACTGTTCGGAGTCCTCCTCAAACTCGGTAAGCACTTCGCTCAGCTGTTTATTGGAGATTTGATGGATGTTGGCCATCGCGCCGCTGATTTGCTGAACTTCGCGCGGGCTCAGATGTTTAAACACCTCCACCGCGCGGTCTTCGCCCAGCGTGACCATCAGGATGGCGCTTTTTTCAGTTCCAGTCATAGTCATGATTGTTCGTTACTCATCCATTGGCGGATAACCAGGGCGACGATGCGCGGATCTTGATCCGTCAGTTCCTGGACACGTTGGGTCTGTACTTCGACACTGACACGTTGTTGTGAACGCTTACGTTTGACCAGCTCATCGTTGGAGAGTTTGACGCTCGTGCCACCATCCGACGGTGGAGCGGAAGCGGAAATATTGGCCGCGGCCGTCGCTTCGCGCTCAGTTTGTTGTTTCTGCAACAGTGGGCGAACCATTTTGCGCCACAATATCCAGGCGACGATCAGCACCAGCAACCAGCGGCCTGCATTGATCAATAGATCGAAGAAGGCTGGCGATTTCCAGAATGGCTGGGCGGTGGTGTCATCCATATTTTCATTAAATGGTGTGTTCACTACGTTCAGCGTGTCACCACGGTCTGCGGAGAAGCCCATCGCTTCGCGCACCAGCGCATCAACCTGCTTCAGTTGCTCATCGGTCAGTGGTTTGGATTTACCGTCCGCGCCAGTCTGATAGTTGACAACCACGGCTGCCGACAGCCGTTGCACGGCACCGGCGCTGTGCTGGGTATGCGTAATGGTGCGATCAAGCTCATAGTTGGTGGTTTCATCGTGACGGTTGCTGCTCGGACCATTTGAGGCGGTAGTCCGGTTGGTCGCATTATTCTGCGCATTCGCTGGCTGATTAGCATTCGCTGCCGCATTCGGATTGTTAACGTTGGTCGCCGGATTGGTAATAGGTGCGGTGGCCGGTGCGCTTGGCTGATTGCTCAGTGCGCCCGGTACGCCGCCAATACCTGAACCCCCGATTTGGTCGCTGGTACTCAGTTGACGTGAACGTACAGCCGCTTTGTCAGGTGAACCATTGGGTTGGTAATTCTCATCCGTCTGTTCGCGGACGGCGTAGTCGATCTGCGCGGTGATCTGCGCGTGAACATTACCGTTACCGACCACCGGCTGAAGGATAGATTCGATACGGCGCTGCAGGCGACCTTCGACTTCGTTGGCATATTTCAGTTGTGAAGCGTTCAGATCACGCCCGTTGTTGTCGGACTGAGTCAGCAGGTGACCGCTTTGATCGACCACCGTTACGTTGGCCGGTGGTAGCCCTGATACGCTGCTCGATACCATATAAACGATGGCATTGATCTGACCGTCATCAAGTGCGCGACCGGATTGCAACATCAAGGTAACGGAAGCTGATGGGTTTTTCTGTTCACGGACAAACAGCGAAGGTTTAGGGATAGCCAGATGGACACGGGCGCTTTGCACCGGCCCCAGGGTTTCGATCGTGCGTGAGAGTTCACCTTCGAGTGCACGCTGGTAGTTAATCTGTTCGCTGAATTGACTGATGCCGAATTTTTCCTGGTCCATCAGCTCAAAACCTACCGCACCGCCTTTGGGCAGACCGGCAGATGCCAGTTTAAGACGTGTTTCATAGACCTTATCGGCAGGGATCAGTATTGCGCCACCGTTATCAGAGAACTGATAGGGGATATTCATGGTGGTCAACTGGGTGACAATGGCGCCACCATCTTTATCACTAAGATTGCTGAACAACACTCGATAGGTGGGGGTCTTGGCCCACAACATCATGACGACGACAATCGCCACAGCAGCCGCAGCGGCAATAGCGAGAGGGATTTTTGGGTTAGCCCGCAGTCGATTGATAAACGCCATTACTCCGTTTGCAGGAGTGTCAGCGCCGGCTATTGCGGAACTCATAGCAAATCTCCGTTTAGCCGTTGAACGGTGATATTGGTGTTGTGTCGTAACCGATCGTGTCGTAACAAAACGGACTCCCAGATGCGCAAACCTGTCGGGTTGACCTCAACAGGCGTTAAATTTTTTATCGTTCCTCATCAGGCAACACAAGAGGAACCTGATTTTTCAGGTAAGCCATTATTTGCCTCCTTATGCAAAGTTAATGGGTCGATAAGCCATGTTTTTTACGGTCAATTAGCGCGTTTAGGCGAAATCCTATGTGGTAGGGTGACGTCCTATGGTTCACATCCGCATCCTATTTCAGGTTTCGACCAGATTGTTACAGCAGTTAAAACTGAGGAATTTATGGCAATTCAAGGCATTGAGAGTGTTTTGCAGCAATTACAGGCCACGGCGTTGCAGGCCGGCATGAAACAACCGGTCGAACCGTTACAGGAAGCTGGCTTTGCCAGTGAAATGAAGGCGGCATTAGGCAAGATCAGTGAGACGCAAAACACCGCCAAATTACAAGCAGAAAAATTTGAACTGGGCGTGCCGGGTGTCGGCCTCAATGATGTGATGGTCGATATGCAAAAATCCAGCATCTCGCTGCAACTGGGTATCCAGGTGAGAAACAAGCTGGTGGCGGCGTATCAAGATGTGATGAATATGCAGGTGTAGGGGATTTACTCCGGCATCAGGGTATTAAAATCTTCTGAATAAAGGGCTTTGCACTCGGCGATAAATTCCGGGTAACCCAATTCTGAGGTTTGTACCTCGCGGCCCAGTCGGGATTCTAAATCGGCATGAAACCACTCAAACTCACCGTGCAAAATGCCGGTAAAGCCGGTGAGGATCACACACTGTTGCTGAGTTAGCTTAATCATGGGGTTTCCTTTTAGCCTTGTAATGCGTATGGATTAGAAGTGTTCTATCCTCTTATTAATCATCCCGAAAAATAAGGAAACATAGAATGAATGAGGATATTTTCGTACAGGCGCCGTTACCCATGCTAACCCGTTTTCAGGTCGGTGATAAAGTGAAGCTGCTGACTTTTCCCGTTGGCGTCGAACCGGCAAGCTATCAGTTAGAGGTCACCATCAGTCGCATCATGGATGGCGAATTCGAAGGGGAGATCGTCCGCGTTTCACCATTAGGACGGACCTCATCCACTCACCGGCATTTTGAGGTTGGCGGTTTCGTTGAATTCCGCGGTGCCAACATTCAGGGCATGGCCAGCTGAATTTCCAGTATTCTGCAAAAACCAACCCCGCAACTGGCAGGGTTATTTTTTTATTGCTTTCACTGTTGCAGGGATAAACGACATGACGGAACGTGACGACATGGTAGAACTGGTTATGTCAGTCAATAATCAGTTGCAAGAGACGACCCTGCAGGGCGTGGTTCTACGCAATTTGTTAGTGGTCATGTGCAATAGCCTCAGTGTGGAACAACGCACGCGCATTAAACAGCAAATGAGGCAAATTCACCATGTGCCTGATAACCTGGATAATCCAAGTGACAAAGAGATGCTCGTTAAGACGCGCCACAACGTTGAGATCATTCTTGACATGATTCGTTAGCCTTGTTGCGGCCCGCCATGATGTTTTCCTGATTAGGCTTCCAGCATCTTTTTATGCACTTGCGAGGTCAACGTTTCGATGCGCTCGGTCAGTTGCTTGGTCATGTTGGTCAACTCGGTATTTTGTTTCAGCAACTCAATCATCTGTTCTGCATGCTGCGCAGCCATGCTCTGGCGCTGCTCGTTGGCAAGCGCCAGTTCCTCACGGTGCTGTGCATCGGCATCCGCGTGGGCTTTATCACGTTCGGCTTGTCGGGTTTGCGCCAACAGGATCAGCGGAGCGGCATACGCGGCCTGCAAACTGAAGGCGAGATTCAGCAAAATAAACGGATAGACGTCAAACTTCACCAGACCGGTGACATTAACAATAATCCAAATCGCCACAATCAGCGTCTGACCGCCAAGAAACAGTGGCGTACCGAAAAAACGCGCAAAGGCTTCTGCTTTTAGGGCAAACCAGCTTTCGCCAAAGGTTGGGGTAAGATGGGAATGTTTACGGTGAAAGCGGAAAGGGTCACGTTTTTTTGGCAGTGTTTCAGGAGCGTTGGTTTGCATAGGAAATCCCGGTAAAAGTGTAGGGTATGATGGAGAGTTTATTATCTCGATTATTGGCCCGGATGATGGCATGTTATTTTGTATCCGTCATTCACACTTCTTGACTGAAATTTTTCACGAATTGTCCGATTGTTCCGTCACAATTTTTTTACTATCTTTTGATTCAACATCAAATGACTCAATAATGAATCATCAAAAAAGGGGAGATTTATGGGATTTTGGAGAGTGTTAATTACTATTCTTGTACCGCCATTGGGGGTGCTGATTGGCAATGGTTTGGGCTTACAATTTCTGCTTAACATCGTACTGACCCTTTGCGGTTACCTGCCCGGTCTTATCCACGCATTTTGGATCCAAACGCGTAAATAGATAGTAAGACAATAGGTTGCATTAAATAACCCGGTTTAATACCGGGTTATTTAATGCGAGATTTACAGGACAGCACGCAAACTAGAAGAGTGAAAATAGCAAGACTACAGGAAAACTCATCGGCCAGGTAAGCCCGATAATGCCAGAGGTTAACAAGCGGATTTTAAACGTGCCGCGACTCATTAAGAGCGTAAAAATTACCGCCAAGACAAAACCGCCCCAATAAATTGTTTTAATCACTTCCCACCAAACGTGCACAACTGACTCCTGAAAACGGCAAAGTAAAAAACAATGTGTAGTGTATGTTGTTAACATTTGGTAATCAATTGGTGGGTGCTGCTTGTCACATTTTTACAATATTCACCGTTGCGCACGAAGATAAAAACTGAATGTAACCTTGTATTTACGTTTCAAGTTAATCAGTAACGCCATTATAACGGGCGTAAATGGCCGCGGATGGAGGTCGGTGCGAAGCCAAAGCGTTTACGAAAGCGTTCAGCAAACCGTGAGCTACTTTCGTAACCTACTTGATGGGCAATATTGGAAATCGCCAGATCGGTACATTGCAACAAGCGTAGAGCGTGGGTCATGCGAACGTCAATCATGAGATCGCGCAGTACACTGTGTTCCGCTGCCAGCCGGCGGCGAAGTGTCACTTCGTTCATTTTTAACTGTTCAGCGACTTCCGCCGCGGTAAAAGATTTATGCAGATTGTTGACCAGCAAATCGCGCACCTGCAGCGTCACGGTTTCGCTATGCTGACGGGAATAACTGATGCCGAGTTGAGACAGCCATAATAATTGTTCAATCATTCGGTGACGCGCGATCATCGGCGGCAGGCTTTGCCACAGCATCGATTGGTGGGTATCACTAAATGACTGCTGGAATGCGAGGGGAAGATGAGTAATGACCCGGATATCTTCAACTTTTGGCAATACCCCCTCTAAAGGCGAGGCGTGCAGACGGACATCGCTGAACAGAGAGGCATCCCAGGCCAATATGGCACAACTAAATACGCCGTTGTCTGACAGGTAATTGGTAAAACTTAACGTATTTCCGCTATTGACTGCCAGCATTTCGCCGCTATTAACGCGGGTTTCCTGCAAGCCATGGCGAATAATGGAGTAGCCTTGCTGAATAAAAATAAGTTCGGGTTTATCCACAAAAATACTACTGATAAACAGCTCACTATGCTGTAAGAGCAATGATGATGATCCGGCCCCTGGTGACGCTTTAATTTTACGTATCATCGTGATTTTGCTCGAGGCAGCACATTATATTGCCATATTGCCATATTTTCCGGTATCACCCAAATGTCTCAAGATCACTGATCTATTGCCAGTATCCCGCCAAATAAACGATATCAGAGAAGCAACAGAGAAAAGAGACCGCTCATGGGTTGCTTATTCTCTGTCACTGAAGTCTTTAATAAACACAAAAAAATAATACAAAGGGGCAATAAAGGTTTTTATTTATTGCTGGTCACGCATGGCGATGGCTCTGTTGGTAAAACGTCCATAGGTCGCGTTGACCTCCTGCTGTTTCACCGACTGACCGATTAATTCAGCCAGCGCATTCATCCGCGCTTGTAGCAGGATTTTAATCTGGGCTTCATTATCCAGAATGCGTTGTAAATGTAGACGAATCAAGTTCTGAACAGCGATGGCCACCTCTTCAGACAAAGGCAACATGGTTGTAGCCTCAACGGCTTTCAGATAGTTGACTTCCAGAGTAACCAATTCATCCCACTTTTCTTCCTGCGCGAGCGCCAGCATGTTTTCGCTCAACGCCAGGATGACTTGATATTCATTAACCAGGTACTGATGTCGATCCATTATATTGATCCTGAGGCGGGTGATAGTTCGGGCCGATTTGCCGCCAGGCATCGGCAATATTTTCCAGTAACACCATGACTTCCGTAATAGCTTGCTGGTCGTTATGTAAGTTGGCATATAATAACCGACGTGTCATATACGAATACAATGCGTCGAGTTTATCGACTAAATCAGGGTCCCCTTTTTCACGGCTTAACCCGGCTTTGAGACCACTGTCGATAATATTAATGGCTTTCGACAGGGCTGCGCCTTTCTCGGCGGTATTGCCTTGTTGAATAAAAATACCGGCGCGAATAAGGGCGCTGCGCGCGCCATCGAATAGCATCACAACCAGTTGGTGAGGGGATGCGCTCATTACGGCACTTTCCACACCAATTTGTGCGTAGGCTTGGGTTCCTTTAGCCTTATACATAGTTATCCTCCTTACTAACTTGAACTGGACGTGGACATGGCATCAAACTGCTTGGTCAGATAATCCGCTGTACTGTTGAGTTTCTGGATGGCAACGTCGAGCGCAGTGAACTGCGTTTTGTAACGTGCAATGGTGTCATTGATACTGTCATTGACCTTATTGTACTGCGTTGTCAACGTTTTTAGTGTGGCAGTGACCGAATTTTCAGCAGTGGCAATGGTGCCTGTGCTGTCATTCAGGAAAGTAGAGTTCAGGTTATTAATATTGGTCATAACGCCGGTGGTTTTACCGTCTCCGACCATCATTGTTTGTACGGCACTGGTGTTATCGGTCAGTGCTGTACTCAGTTTGGTATTATCAATGACGAGTTTGCCGGTATTAGGATCGGTCGTAATGCCAATATTGGATAATGCAGTAATGGAACCTGAACCTGAAGCACCGCCAACGGCTGATTTTAGGCGGGTCTGAATTGTACGTAATGCACTGTCACCCAGTAACGCACCGTTAGTGCTATCTTGCGCATCCGAATTGGTGGTCGTTTCTGTAAACTTGGTCAGGCTGGTATAGGTATCCTGCAACTTGTTATAGGCATCAACAAAGGTCTGAATTGCCGTGGTTGCTGTACTGGTATTCTTGGCCACGGTCAGTGATGCTGCACTGGTTGTTGTCCCGGTCAGGTTTAAAGTAATACCGTCCTGCGCATCGCTGATGGTGTTGCTCTGCCGCTCAAGAGCAATACCGTTAAAGGTGAGTTGCGCATTAGCTGCTGTGCTGTTTTGGGTCATCGCACCGGTGCTGGTGGATGAGTCATAACCGATAATGTTATTCAGGGTATCATCACCTGTCACACTGACGGTCATTTCTGAATTAGTACCGGTATTGTTGGCACTCAGCACCAGCTTAAAGCTGCTGTCAGTTATTTTAACGATACTGGCTGTTACGCCACCGCCTGCTTTGTTAATCGCATCGCGCACGCCGGTCATAGACGTTTGATCATCGGTGAGGTTAATGTTTAACGGCTTGCTGCCATCACCCTGGCTGATCGTAAGAGTACGGGAGTTAGCGTCGGTGGTAGCCCCCATCGCGGTAGACGTATCGGCTTTAGACCCTGAAACCAGCGACTGTGCCGTGGCTAATTGGGTCACCGACACAGAATATTTACCCGCCGATGCACCTGCACTGGTCGATGCACTGAATGCAGTGGTGTTGCTTGATGTCGCGGTAGTCGCACCATAAGTATTGGTTGAGGCGAGTGCGTTGGATGCATCCGCAAAGGCTTGCAGCGAGCTTTTCAGCGTGCCATAGGCAGTCAGTTTGGCGCTGTAGCTGGTCTGAGCTGTACTGATCGGCGTCAAGCGCGTTTTTTCTGCGGTCGTCAGGTTTGCCAGCAGAGTGTTAAGATCTAAACCTGACCCGATACCTAATGAAGAAATAGTAGCCATAAATATCCTTTATAAGATGTTGACCCTTCGTACTCGAGTTTGCTGCTTCGTTAGCTTCGCTTGCTCACCTGAATCACTGACTTCAGGATTCACTCCCTCGCCGCCTTACTGCAACTCAAATTACTTGGGGTATAAAAGAGTCTTTAAGCCCTATCGGCACGATGAAGGAAAAGTTTAATATATTGCAATAAAAAGTAATGCTGCGAATAGCCGTTATAAGGAGGGGTAATTCGCGGCGTAATAAAATGGTATGCTCGTCATCCTTCGAACGACCTCTGCGTTGGCTTCTTTTTTACCTGGCTCATCCCAGCCCTGGTCTTCCCCAAAGGAGCCGCAGCCAGTCGCGCACTAAACCTGTTGCGATAGGTTTAGTGCTGCGATTGAAATGCTTTTGAGTATGTTTTTTTAAAATAATCCTAAAGGTTACTGGAGTAGGGCCGATACAAGTTTGGACGGTGATAAACACCGAGGGCAAATAAGCCCAACCCCCTTAACCAGATTTGAAGGAATACACTCATGGGCCAAGTAATTAATACCAACACGCTGTCTCTGATGACTCAGAACAACATGAACAAATCCCAGTCAGCACTGGGCACTGCTATCGAGCGTCTGTCTTCGGGTCTGCGTATTAACAGCGCTAAAGACGATGCAGCGGGCCAGGCGATTGCTAACCGTTTCACGTCAAACATCAATGGCCTGACTCAGGCTTCACGTAATGCCAACGACGGCATCTCTGTTGCGCAGACCACTGAAGGTTCACTGAGCGAAATCAACAACAACTTACAGCGTATTCGTGAGCTGTCTGTTCAGGCTGCTAACGGCACCAACTCCGATTCCGACCTGACCTCAATTCAGGACGAAATTACATCACGTCTGTCTGAAATCGACCGCGTATCGGGTCAGACTCAGTTCAACGGCGTGAACGTGTTGGCTTCTAACCAAACCATGAAGATTCAGGTTGGCGCCAATGATGGTCAGTCTATCTCCATCGACCTGCAGAAAATTGATTCGTCGACTCTGGGTCTGAACGGCTTCTCTGTGTCTAAGAACGCATTGAACACCAGCGCAGCTATCACTCAGGTTGGCGCAAGCGGCTCTCTGAAAAATGTTGACTTGTCTTCTGCAGCGACCTCTCTGGGTGTGGACGCAAGTAAACTGTCTCTGAAAAACGTGCAGACTGCGGCTGGCGCAGCGACGGCAACTTACGTGGTTTCTGATGGTAGCAACAACTATGCTGCATCTGTAGATGACGCAACTGGCGCGGTTGTTCTGAACACCACTGACGTTTCTTATACTGATACGGCTAACGGTGTTACTGCCGGTACTCAGGCTGGTCAGCTGGTTAAAGTTGGTGCTGACGCTGCTGGCGCCGCTGTAGGTTACGTGACCGTTCAGGGTAAAGACTACACAACTGCTGCCGGCGCAATCGTAGATGGCGGCGCGACGCCTACTGCTGCTGTTGCCAGCGCTATCGGCGACATCGCCGATGCTGCTAACGCCAATGCTTACAAAGGGGTTGCAACTTCAGACCCACTGAAAGCAATCGACGCTGCAATCGCTAAAGTTGATACCTTCCGTTCTTCACTGGGTGCGGTTCAGAACCGTTTCGATTCTGCCATCACTAACCTGAACAACACTACCACCAACCTGTCTTCTGCACAGAGCCGTATTCAGGATGCTGACTACGCAACAGAAGTGTCTGCCATGTCTAAAGCGCAGATCCTGCAGCAGGCCGGTACGTCAGTATTGTCTAAAGCTAACCAGGTTCCACAGTCTGTTCTTACCCTGCTGCAATAATTGCCAGCCAGGTTACATACAGTTTAAACCTCGCTTCGGCGGGGTTTTTTTAGCTTTGTGGACTGTGTTTTTAACTAATTCTTACCTTTTAGTGTGATGCTGTGTGCAGAATCACTGATATATTTGCCGTCCGTGACGTGTTTGCTATGCCGACATAATCCAAATAGCCGCGTTTTTCAGCCCTTATTCAGGCGATTGGAAAGCGCTGACGAAAGGATAATGGTACAGACCCTCCCATTGCCAGGTTAGAATAGTGAGCGATCTGTATACCGCCAGCGGCGTGATAGACAAAAATTCTTTATGGCAGCGCTATGTTCCTCTGGTGCGCCATGAAGCCCTGCGTTTGCAGGTACGGCTTCCCGCCAGCGTGGAGCTTGACGATCTGCTGCAAGCGGGTGGCATTGGCTTATTGAATGCGGTTGAGCGGTTTGATGCCATGCAGGGCACAGCGTTTACCACCTATGCAGTCCAGCGTATTCGTGGCGCGATGCTTGATGAACTGCGCAGCCGTGACTGGGTGCCCCGTAGCGTTCGGCGTAATGCCCGTGAAGTGTCTAAGGCAATGCATCAGGCTGAACAGGCGTTAGGGCGACCACCGAGCGAAAGTGAAGTGGCGCAGGCGTTAGATATTCCCATTGAGGAATACCGCCAGATTTTAATGGATACCAATAGCAGCCAGTTGTTCTCTTATGACGAATGGCGCGAAGAACACGGTGATTCCGCCGAAGCGTTAATGGAAGGGCACGAAGAGGCCAACCCGTTACATCTCTTGCTGGAGGGTAATTTACGCCAGCGGGTGATGGATGCCATTGATGCACTACCAGAACGGGAAAAGATGGTATTAACGCTTTACTACCAGGAAGAGTTGAATTTAAAAGAGATCGGGGCAGTACTGGACGTCGGGGAATCCCGCGTCAGCCAGTTACACAGCCAGGCTATTAAGCGTTTACGCTCACGTCTGGCTAACGACCATTGATCCGCTTTTTCCTGGCCGGTTAACTACTCGTCATACTTCAGGTTGCAGTCACGTTGGTGACTTTTGTGCAACTCGAATTATTTGGGGTATATATTTAAACTTCCTCACCAGGAAAACATTATGTCAGCGGGAATGAAAACACGGCCTCTTAGCCGTTATCTAAAAGATTATAAACACAGCCAGACTCACTGCTCACAATGCAGTAAAGAACTCGACCGGATGGCGCTGGTATTTCGTGGCCAGATCATCAATAAAGAAGCCATTGCTAAAATGGATCAGCCTGTTGATGACGAGGTATGGCGTAATCTCTCGCAGGAACTGACCGCGCTGTGCCGTTTTTGCAGTGAGATCAGCTGTAACAGCCATCCAGCCTATTTTGACATTATGGCGTTCAAGCAATATTTGTTTGAACAAACCGAAATGAATCACAGCACGGTACGCGAATATGTTGTGCGGCTGCGCCGTCTGGATGAAATTCTGGTGGCCCATAATTATCCCCTTGAGCGTACCCGTGGGGAGAGCATCCATCAGCGTATCATGAGTGATCTGCCGGTGGCAGCGCATGATAACTACCGCATTGCGTTGCGAAAATATGATCAGTATCTGGCATGGCAAAAGTCAGCCTAACCGTTTTTTGCTCAACGCTTTGCCATCAACAGGCACCTTCGGGTGCCTGTTTTTTTGTGTTGCATCCACGGCAAGACAGTATAAATTCTGTCTATAATCTATTGATGGCAATGCAAAGACCTTCTCTTTCATCAGCTAACTCATCTCATCGCCACCGCGCGTGCTATCAAGCGCTTCAGGGGAACACTGTGCCTGCTAAAATTTCATTGGTTAAACTCCGTCTGGACGCCTTTTCGCGTCTGGATTTACTGGGCAGCGTGACGCCGCTGGAAAAACTCAACCGTCTTTCCGATTATGTCGGCCGCCAGATTTACATAAAACGTGACGATGTCACGCCGTTGGCGATGGGAGGGAACAAATTGAGGAAGCTCGAGTTTCTGGCCGCTGCCGCGTTAGAAGAGGGCGCGGATACCTTGATCACCGCGGGGGCGATTCAATCTAATCATGTCCGCCAGACCGCCGCCGTCGCCGCCAAGCTGGGCATGAAGTGCGTTGCGTTGCTGGAAAACCCGATTGGCACCACGCAGGCAAATTACCTCACCAACGGCAACCGGTTGTTACTTGACCTGTTCAACGTAGAGGTGGTGATGTGTGAGGCACTGCATGACCCGATGGCTCAACTGACGGATGAAGCAGAAAAACTCGAAGCTCAGGGTTTCCGGCCCTATATTGTGCCAGTCGGCGGCTCTAATGCTCTGGGGGCGCTGGGCTATGTGCAATGTGCGCTAGAAATTGCCGAGCAGAGCGCGTCCAATTTTGTCGATTTCAGCGCCGTTGTTGTGGCTTCCGGCAGTGCCGGCACTCATGCGGGGCTGGCTGTTGCGCTACATCATCTTATGCCTGCCACGCAGTTGATTGGCGTGACGGTGTCACGTACAGCGGAGCAGCAGCGGCCTAAAGTTGAGGCGATTGCGCGTGATGTGGCCAAAAGACTGCAGTTTGACGAGGCGTTGCCGCCTATTCATCTGTGGGATGAGTACTTTGGCCCACGCTACGGTGAACCGAGTGAAGAAGGGCTGGCGGCGATCAAATTACTGGCTGCGAAAGAAGCGATGTTGCTGGACCCGGTTTACACCGGCAAGGCGATGGCGGGTCTGCTGGACGGTATTGAGCGCGGGCGTTTTCCGGGAACCGGGCCTATTCTGTTTATTCATACCGGCGGCGCGCCAGCACTGTTTGCCTATCATCCCCAGATTTAAAACCCGTTTACAGGGACTCAATACGAGTCATCGCAGTGATTGGCGTAGCCTAACGGCTGGCTTATGCCGTCTTAGCCGCACTTATGCTTTTATGCGCTAAGATTAGAGGATTATATTACTGATAATATTCGTGGGCAGTGCTAACGTGCGGCTGGTGATGAAAATATGATAATAATTAGACGTTTCGGTAAGTTAAATAGGTATTAACTGCGCCGTGGCTGATAACTAAAATTAAATCGAATGAGGTGAATATGGTTTTTTCTACATTACGTCGTCGTTTACTTCTGGGTGCCGTAGCCGTGACGTTGACCAGCGGTATGGTCAGCAACAGCTTTGCCGCTGATGAAGGTCTGTTGGCGAAAGTCAAAGAGCGCGGAACGCTGATTGTGGGCCTCGAAGGGACTTATCCTCCGTTCAGTTTTCAGGGAACTGATGGCAAGCTTACCGGTTTTGAAGTGGAGTTTGCTGAGTCGCTGGCACAGCATATGGGTGTGAAAGCCAAGCTGCAACCAACCAAATGGGACGGCATGCTGGCGTCGTTGGAATCCAAGCGTATCGACGTGGCAATAAACCAGGTGACCATTTCTCCTGAGCGCCAGAAGAAATATGATTTCTCTACGCCGTATACCGTTTCAGGTATTCAGGTGCTGACTAAGAAAGGCAACGAAGCCAAGTTTGCCACGCCTGATGATCTCAAAGGGAAAAAAGTCGGTGTGGGTCTGGGCAGCAACTACGAACAGTGGCTGCGTGCGAATGAGCCGGGCGTGGATATCCGTACCTATGATGATGACCCGACAAAATACCAAGATCTGCGTGTAGGCCGTATCGACGCCATTCTGGTTGACCGTTTGGCCGCGTTGGATTTGGTGAAGAAAACCGGCGATACCCTCGCGGTGGCAGGCAAGCCGTTTGCCCGTCAAGAGGCTGGCGTAGCGTTGCGTAAAAACAACCCTGAGCTGCTGGCTGCTATCAATAAAGCCATTGCCGAGATGCAAAAAGATGGCTCATTAGCGAAAATCTCAGATAAGTGGTTTGGGGCTGACGTCACCAAATAATGCTCGTCATCACTGAACTTGCCTCGACGGTAGCGACGTTGGCTCGCCAGACTCACTGATTTATGTCAGTGAGTCTGGGCTGATGCACTGGCTACCTTGATGCCCGTTCATTTATCCAGAGCATCGGCAATATCTTGACGATCCCAAAAAGTCGAAAGGTCCTAGATGCAAGAAAGTATTCAACTGGTGCTGGATTCAGCACCCTTTCTATTAAAAGGTACGCTGTTTACCCTTCAACTCAGTTTGGGTGGGATGGTGTTCGGGCTGCTGTTGGGGTTCATGCTGGCGCTGATGCGCTTGTCAAAATTTTGGCCCATCTCATGGTTGTCGCGTTTTTACGTATCCGTTTTTCGCGGCACGCCGCTTATCGCGCAACTGTTTATGATCTATTACGGCCTGCCGCAGTTCGGCATTGAGCTGGATCCTATTCCCTCCGCCATGATTGGTTTGTCGCTTAATACTGCCGCTTACACCTCGGAAACGCTGCGCGCCGCGATTTCCTCTATTGAGAAAGGCCAGTGGGAAGCCGCCGCCAGTATTGGTATGAGTCGCTGGCAAGCCATGCGCCGCGTGATTTTACCGCAGGCAGCCCGTACTGCGCTGCCGCCGCTGGGAAACAGTTTTATTGGTCTGGTGAAAGATACCTCGCTTGCCGCCACTATTCAGGTGCCGGAGCTGTTCCGTCAGGCGCAACTGGTGACCTCGCGCACGCTTGAAGTGTTCACCATGTACCTGGCTGCTTCGCTGATTTATTGGGTATTAGCCACTGTTTTGTCCTTCCTGCAAAATCGTCTGGAAGACCGCGTTAACCGTCATGATCAGGAGCCTTCATGAGTACCATTGACGTTAAGCAACTGACCAAGAAATTCAATGGTCAGACGGTGCTGCACGCTATTGATTTACAAGTGAACTCTGGCGAAGTTGTGGCGATTATCGGGCCGAGCGGATCTGGCAAAACCACGCTGTTGCGTAGCATTAATCTGCTCGAAGAGCCGGATTCAGGCACTGTGACCGTTGGCAATATTCAAATTGATGGTAATCGCCCCATCAGTAAACAGAAAGAAAACGTCCGCCAGTTACGTCAGCAGGTCGGTTTTGTGTTCCAGAACTTCAACCTATTCCCGCACCGTTCTGTGATGGAAAATATCATTGAAGGCCCGGTGATTGTGAAGGGTGAACCGCGGGCCAAAGCCATTGCCTACGCCCGTGAATTGCTAGTCAAAGTCGGTTTGAGTGGTAAAGAAGATGCCTACCCACGACGTTTGTCTGGGGGGCAGCAGCAGCGGGTGGCCATTGCCCGCGCGTTGGCGATGAACCCTGAAGTGATTTTATTCGATGAGCCCACGTCGGCGCTGGACCCCGAGTTGGTTGGCGAGGTGCTCAACACCATCCGCGCCTTAGCGTTGGAACACCGAACCATGGTGATCGTCACCCACGAAATGAGCTTTGCGCGCGATGTTGCCGACCGGGCAATTTTTATGGATGCAGGACGGATTGTTGAGCAAGGTCCTGCTAAAGCGCTCTTTTCCAATCCTCAGCAGGCGCGGACAAAACAGTTTCTCGAGAAGTTTCTCGCACACTGATGGCGAGCTGCAGACGCTTTTGAATTCAAATTCAAATTCAAATTCAAATTCAAATTCAAATTCAACTTCAAATTGAATTTGAAATTCAACTTCAACTTCAACTTCAAATTCAAGGTCGTGGGCGTCGGCCCACACCGACCAGAGACCCGCAGTCGCGCGGGCCTCTGGACTCCGCGCTCTTTCATGGGGCACTGGCAGCTACGCGGGTCAAAATGGCCGTGTTTCAGGAACTCCAGCGATAGCCGTAAAATGTCAGCCCTGACGGGCTTCCCGGCTGCGGGTTCGAGCCAACGGTAAAAATGTTGTCTCTCCACCAACTTGCCGGTGACATTTTGAATACGGCCTCAGCTTCTTTAAAACCAAAACCAAAACCAAAACCAAAACCAAAACCAAACCCGCTTTGTTTTTCTTAAATTACGCCGCCATTCAAAACCTGAACCAGAACCGTTCTGTCTTTTAAAAAAGTCCGGGCCGCATTCAAAAATGGCGCTGAGCAAGTGGTTCGAGACCATAGGCTCGAAACCCGCAGCGAAGGCACCGCTTAAGCGGCGACATTTTGCGGCTATAACAACGGTGACTGAAACACGGCCATGGTGACCCGCGTAGCGGCGGTGTTGCAGCAGCAAAAAAACGCAGGATTGTTAAGGGCAGCGTTTACTGCCCTTAACCCGGTGTGGGCCGGCGCCCACGACCTTGACGTTAAGGCCAGTTTGGGCTGTAAGCCAAGGGCTTAGCAGGTTTGGGCTGCAAGCCCGGAGATGCCCAGACCATCATCCGATGGTCATCAAACTCGCATTACCTCCGGCCGCCGCAGTATTCACACTCAGGGAGCGCTCATGCAACAGGCGTTCAAGCAGAATATTGTCTTCACCGCGCGCAAAACCCTGCACAGAGACAATTGGCCCGCCCCGTCTGGCAATGACCTGACATAGCTCACGCAGTTGATCGGCGTCACCGTGGTAAATCACCGCGTCGAAGACCAGGGCATCGGTTTGCCAATCTTTGGCGAAATCAATACGCGCTTGTACCGTTTTCGGCAGCAGGTTGAACACGTCACGTTGCAATGGCGCATCCGGCCACAACACACGGCAACCGCATGCAGTAACGGCGGCAAGTTGAATCAGTGCATCATCCTGATTATCCGCCAGCGCCAACACGCGCTCACGAGGTAACAGCGCATAAGTATTACGCTCACCCGTTGGACCTGGAAGGATACGAACACTACCGCCCTGGGCTGCTAGCCTAAAGCGTTCGCAGATCGTGACTAACGGCTCGCGGTTTTTCTGATCCGTTGCCCATTGTTGCAACGCGTGATGCGGGAGCAGCAGGGCCTCTCGCAGTGAGGTATCCAGCGGCAGTTCCTGAGTGCTCAATGCCTGAGACACTGCTTCCAGCGGACGGTTGCACAGCAGACGATACAGATACAGCGGTCCGCCTGCTTTCGGGCCAGTCCCTGACAGACCTTCACCGCCAAACGGCTGGACACCCACCACGGCACCGACCATGTTCCGGTTGACGTACATGTTGCCAACCTTCGCTTTTGACGTCACGCGGTTAATGGTTTCGTCAATTCGGGTGTGAATACCTAATGTCAGGCCATAACCGGCGGCATTTATTTGCTCAACCAACGCGTCGAGATCCTGACGTGCATAGCGCACGACGTGCAGCACCGGACCAAAAATCTCTTTTTTCAGTTCATCGAAGCTGTCCAGCTCGATCAGTGTTGGCTTGACGAATGTCCCGCGAGCCCACTCCTGCTGGTCCTGTGGTTTGTGCTGCGCGGCCTGATATACCGTACGGCCTTTGGCACGCATCGCGTCGATATGTTGCTCAATCCCTTTTTGCGCTTGGCTATCAATCACCGGGCCGATGTCCGTCGAGAGGCGTTCCGGGTTACCCATCCGGCATTCCGCCATGGCACCGCGCAGCATTTGCAAGGTGTGCTCAGCGACATCTTCCTGAATACACAGAATACGCAATGCGGAGCAGCGCTGACCGGCACTGTCGAAGGCCGAGGCCACGATGTCAGTCACCACCTGTTCAGTCAGCGCCGAAGAGTCGACAATCATGGCGTTTAACCCACCGGTTTCAGCAATCAGCGGAACAGGGCGGCCTTGTGGATCCAGTCGTCCGGCAATGCTGCGCTGTAAAATACCCGCCACGTCGGTGGAACCGGTAAACAGCACGCCACGCACGCGTTCATCATTAACCAGTTGCGCGCCCACGGTTTCGCCCTGACCCGGAAGCAGTTGTAACACGCCAGCGGGAACGCCCGCTTCATGCAGAATGCGTACGGCCTGGGCGGCAATCAGCGACGTTTGTTCCGCGGGTTTAGCCAGCACGCTGTTACCTGCCGCCAGTGCGGCGGCGATCTGACCGCTGAAAATCGCCAGCGGGAAGTTCCATGGACTGATACAGACAACGGTGCCTAACGGGCGGTGAGTGTTATTGTCAAACAACTCGCGGACCTGCCCGGCGTAGTAATGCAGGAAATCCACCGCTTCGCGTACTTCAGCGATGGCGTTATTAAAGGTCTTGCCGGCTTCGCGCACCAGAACACCAAGCAGGCTTTGCAGTTCGCCTTCCATCAATTCAGCCGCACGTTGCAAGATGGCAGCGCGCTCTTCGGGAGGGGTCGCAAACCAGATCGGACCCGCCGCCGCCGCGGCATTGAGTGCGCGGCTTACCTCAGTCTCGGTCGCCTCCCTTACGTAACCGACGATATCTTTCGGTTCCGCCGGATTGGTCACCGCCACAAATTCTCCCTCATCCAGTTCGGCATCAATCATCGGCTGGGCTTTGAGCTGTTGCGCTGCGCCACTGAGCAGGGCGCTGGACAATGAGGCCAACCGATGTTCGTTAGACATATCCAGCCCGGAAGAGTTGACGCGGGTATGGCGATGTATGCCATTCGTTGAAGTGTCACCATATAAGTGACGGGGTAACGCAATGCGCGGGTGAGGCAGGCCAATCTGTCCCTCACTGACGCTCAGGGCTTCAACCGCTTTCACCGGATCAGCGACCAGTTCGTCAAGCGGCAATGTGGCATCTGCGATACGGTTGACAAATGACGTGTTGGCGCCGTTTTCCAGCAAGCGGCGGACCAAATAGGCGAGTAAGGTTTCATGAGTACCCACCGGGGCATAAATTCGGCAAGGACGGTTTAGTTTGCCTGCGGAAATTTTACCGACCACCTGTTCGTACAACGGTTCGCCCATGCCATGCAGACACTGGAATTCGTACTGTCCGGGATAATAGTTATTGCCTGCCAACTGGTAAATCGCGGCCAGCGTATGGGCATTATGGGTCGCGAACTGCGGGTAAATCAGGTTCGGCACTGCCAGCAATTTACGCGCGCAGGCCAGATAAGAGACGTCGGTGTACACTTTGCGGGTATAGACCGGATAATCTTCCAGACCCTCAACCTGCGCACGTTTGACTTCGCTGTCCCAATACGCGCCTTTCACCAGACGGATCATTAGACGTCGGCGGCTGCGTTGGGCCAGATTGGTCAGGTAATCGATGACCATTGGGCAGCGTTTCTGATACGCCTGAATCACGAAGCCGATGCCGTTCCAGCCTGTCAGTTCGGGCTCAAAACAGAGCTTTTCCAGCAGGTCGAGGGAGATCTCCAGACGATCCGCTTCTTCGGCGTCAATGTTAATGCCGATGTCGTAGCTGCGTGCCAGCAAGGTCAGCGACAGCAGACGCGGATAAAGTTCTTCCATCACGCGCTCGTACTGCGCACGGCTGTAACGCGGATGCAGGGCGGAAAGCTTGATGGAAATCCCCGGCCCTTCATAAATGCCGCGCCCGTTGGACGCTTTACCGATGGCGTTAATCGCCTGCTGATAAGACTGCAAATATGCCTGTGCGTCTTTTTCAGTCAGCGCCGCTTCGCCCAGCATATCGTAGGAGTAACGGAAGCCTTTTTCTTCGTGTTTACGGGCGTTGGCCAGCGCTTCGGCAATGGTTTCGCCGGTGACAAACTGCTCGCCCATTAGGCGCATTGCCATGTCTACGCCTTTGCGGATCAGCGGCTCGCCGCCTTTACCGATAATACGGTTGAGGGATCGCGACAAGTTGGCTTCATTGTGGGTCGCCACCAGTTTACCGGTAAACAATAATCCCCAGGTTGCTGCGTTCACAAACAGCGATGGACTGCGCCCAAGGTGTGAATGCCAATTGCCGGTGCTGATTTTGTCACGGATCAGCGCATCACGGGTTGGCTTATCGGGTATACGTAGCAAGGCCTCGGCTAAACACATCAGGGCCACGCCTTCATGAGAGGAGAGGGAGAACTCCTGCAACAGACTCTGTACCATACCGGCCCGTCCGTTAGCACTTTTTTGATTGCGCAATTTGCTGGCCAGGTCGTACGCCAGCTTGTGCGCGGCTTGGTCCATGGGGGCGGGTAAACGGGCCTGCTCCAATAACATGGAGACCGCTTCAGCCTCCGGGCGACGATATGCAGAAGTGATGGCTGAGCGACTGACCGATTGTGGCAGGATTTGCTCGGCGAAGTCGAGGAAGGGCTGATGTGCCTCGACCAAGGTCAGCGCGGGTTGATCATCATTTTCGGCCATGCTACCGGCATTCAGCGCCGGGATCTCCGGCAAGGTATCGCCGTTTTCCAGTCTCTCAAGATAAGAATAAATCGCCTGTTTGATCAACCAATGTGGTGTGCGATCAATACGTTGTGCTGCTACTTTCAGCCGGTCGCGGGTGCCCTCATCCAACTTAACGCCCATCGTCGTCATGCCCATCTAGCCACTCCGTAATTAAGGCCCGTGATCCCTGAAGCCGCAGCGTCAATGGCACGAGCAAAGCCATTATGAATATCTGTCATGAAATCACTCTCTGCAGCAATATCTTCTAAGTTGCAACTTTGTGCAACCGTGTTAAATATAAGATGCGTGGCAATGCGAAAGTTTCAGCAATTATTAACATTTTTGGCTTCATGACCATGGATGTTAGCCCATGTATGTAAGAAATGTGGTAGGTGCAACTCTGTGTAATGTAAGGTGCAACCTTAGAGGGTGCTAACTGTGACTTGGGATGGGTTTCTTGTAACCGGTTTGTTAAAACTATTGAAATTAGACTTTATGTCGCAGAGTATCCGGCCTCATTGGCTTTTTAGCTGGCGCTCAAGCCTGTGCACACACATCATAATTAACCGGCTTTTTCTTGTTTCATAGAGAATAAGTACAGGACAACAAGTGGAGAACTTGCATGACAGTCAATACGCCAATGATGGTGACGTTTTGCGTTTATATTTTCGGCATGATCCTGATAGGGCTGATCGCCTATTTGCGGACCAAGAATTTCGATGACTATATTTTGGGCGGTCGGAGTCTCGGTAGTCTGGTGACCGCGCTGTCCGCCGGCGCGTCTGACATGAGCGGCTGGTTGCTTATGGGCTTACCGGGGGCGATTTTTATCTCCGGCATTTCCGAAAGCTGGATTGCCATCGGGCTTACTGTCGGTGCTTATCTCAACTGGAAGTTGGTGGCCGGGCGCTTGCGGGTGCATACCGAAGCCAATAACAATGCGCTGACCTTACCGGATTACTTCACGCATCGCTTTGAAGATAAAAGCAAAATGCTGCGAATTATTTCCGCCATTGTCATTCTGGTGTTTTTCACTATCTATTGTGCTTCCGGTATTGTTGCCGGTGCGCGTTTGTTTGAAAGTACCTTCGGTATGACGTATCAGACTGCGCTGTGGGCCGGTGCGGCAGCAACGATTGTGTATACGTTTATTGGCGGTTTTCTGGCCGTGAGCTGGACCGATACCGTACAAGCCAGCTTGATGATTTTCGCGCTGATCCTGACACCTGTGTTTGTGATCCTGGCGGTGGGGGGGATTGATACCTCTCTGATGGTGATCAATGCCAAGAATCCTGAATATACCGATATGTTTAAAGGGATGAATCTGGTCACGATTCTCTCCCTGCTGGGCTGGGGACTGGGTTATTTCGGCCAGCCACATATTTTGGCACGCTTTATGGCTGCTGACTCTCACCGCACGATCCGCAGTGCACGGCGCATCAGCATGATCTGGATGATCCTCTGTCTGGCGGGCACCGTTGCTGTTGGCTTCTTCGGTATTGCTTATTTCAGCGATAATCCGGGGCAGGCGGGCAATGTGACGCAAAACGGCGAGCGTGTATTCATTGAACTGACGAAAATTCTGTTCAATCCGTGGATAGCCGGGGTGCTGCTTTCCGCCATCCTTGCTGCGGTAATGAGTACACTGAGCTGCCAGTTACTGGTCTGTTCAAGCGCCATAACGGAAGATCTCTACAAAGCGTTCCTGCGCAAAAATGCCAGCCAATTAGAACTGGTATGGATTGGCCGTACCATGGTGCTGGTGGTGGCGCTGGTCGCGATTGCGCTGGCAGCCAACCCTGAAAACCGGGTACTCGGCTTAGTGAGTTATGCGTGGGCAGGCTTTGGTGCGGCATTTGGTCCGGTGATCCTGATTTCCGTCATGTGGAAACGAATGACCCGCAATGGGGCGCTGGCCGGTATGCTGGTCGGTGCAATAACCGTGCTGGTATGGAAGCAGTACGCCTGGTGGGATCTGTACGAAATTATTCCCGGCTTTATTTTTGCTTCGCTCGCGATCTGGATTGTCAGCCTGATGGGAAGGGCGCCGTCTGCTGCCATTGAGCAACGTTTTGATGCGGCAGAAGCTGAATTCAAGACTGTCTGATCGTTCATCAGAAACCGCGGAGTCAGTCCTTCTGGCTCCGCTTTTATCATTAATCCCCGCCGTCATTAATCCCCGCAGAAATAATCAGTAATAAATTATCGTGCTGAAAGCCGTGCAACAGTGCAAAAAATCCCCTTAAGGCCCTTGTTTTTATTTCTTCAAGAATGATAATCACTATCGTTTTCATTTTACTTATCTTTACGCGATAGGTTCGTATTTCACTATTCAGCATTCCGGTGCCGGGAGTCTCTTCTATGTTCGTCCCTTTTCTCATTATGTTTCGCGAAGGGCTGGAAGCCGCGTTAATTGTTAGCTTGATCGCCAGCTATCTGAAACGGACGCAGCGCGGGCAGTGGCTCGGTGTGGTATGGATTGGTGTGATTGTCGCCGCAGCCCTGTGTCTGGCGCTGGGCATATTCATCAATGAAACCACCGGTGAATTCCCACAAAAGCAGCAGGAGTTATTTGAAGGCATGGTGGCCATCGTTGCCGTCTGCATTCTGACCTACATGGTGTTCTGGATGCGTAAAGTCTCGCGCTCCATCAAAGTACATCTGGAAGGCGCGATTGATCATGCACTGAATTCAAATCGCGGGCAGGGCTGGGCGCTGGTGGCGATGGTGTTTTTCGCCGTGGCTCGGGAAGGGCTGGAATCCGTTTTTTTCCTGTTGGCGGCCTTCCAGCAGGATGTGGGTATTGAAGCACCGATCGGTGCGCTGCTTGGTTTAGGTTCGGCTATCGCGCTCGGTTTCCTGATTTACTACGGTGGTGTGAAGCTGCATTTGGCGAAGTTCTTCAAATGGACCAGCCTGTTTATTCTGTTTGTCGCTGCGGGTCTGGCCGCGGGCGCTATTCGCGCCTTCCACGAAGCTGGCCTATGGAACCGCATGCAGGATGTCGCATTCGATCTCAGCGGCACGCTATCGACACATTCTTTATTCGGAACCCTGCTGGAAGGCATGTTCGGTTATCAGGAAGCGCCGACGGTTAGCGAAGTCTCGGTCTATTTCCTCTATCTGATCCCGGCGTTGTTCCTGTTCTTTATGCCACAAAGTCGACCACCTGCCGTTGCGTCGGCATCGGCCGGGCAAAAAACACCACGTTGATGCCACAGCCCTATTGTTTGTCACTTTATTGTCTATCACACCGTCTTTGTCAGGGAGTTATACATGTCATATTCATCCCCATTGTTTCGCCGTAAAGCTTTACAGATTGCCCTGTTGTCTCTGCCGGCCTTTGCGCTGAGCGCTAACGTGCTGGCTGCCGATGTTCGTCAGGTTAAGATCACCGTTAATGACAAACAATGTGAACCCATGGCGCTGACCGTGCCTGCCGGTAAAACTCAGTTTGTGGTGCACAATGCCAGCCAGAAAGGGTTGGAATGGGAAATTCTCAAAGGTGTGATGGTCATCGAGGAGCGTGAGAACGTCGCGCCGGGCTTCACCCAGAAAATGACCGCTAATCTCGAACCGGGTGAATATGACATGACCTGCGGTTTGCTGAGCAATCCAAAAGGCAAATTGACCGTGACGGCTGAAGGTGCTGCCGTGGCTACCAAGCCTGATGCTATGGCGCTGGTTGGCCCCATTGCTGAATACAAAGTGTATGTCATCCAACAGGTTGGCGAACTGGTGTCGCACACCAAAGCGTTTACCGACGCTATCAAGAAGGGCGATCTGAAAAAAGCCCAGGCGCTCTATCCGTCAACGCGCGTTTACTATGAACGCATCGAGCCTATCGCCGAGCTCTTCTCTGATTTGGATGGCAGCATCGATGCCCGTGAAGACGACTTCGAGAAAAAAGCTGAGGATCCTAATTTCACTGGTTTCCACCGTCTGGAAAAAATCCTGTTCGCGGATAAAACCACCCAAGGCACTGAGAAGTTCGCTGACAAACTTTATACCGATGTGCAGGATCTACAAAAACGTATCACCGATCTGACCTTCCCACCAAGCAAAGTGGTCGGTGGCGCAGCGGGCCTAATTGAAGAAGTGGCCTCTAGCAAAATCAGCGGTGAAGAAGACCGTTACAGCCGCACCGATCTGTGGGATTTCCGTGCCAACCTTGATGGCGCACAAAAAATTGTCAACTTGCTGCGCCCATTGCTGATCAAGGCTGACAAACCGCTGCTGGATAAAATCGACGCTAACTTTAAAACCGTCGATGCTCTGCTGGATAAATACAAAACCAAACAAGGTTATGAGAATTACGAGAAATTGTCCGACGCTGACCGAAATGCGATGAAAGGGCCGATCACCACGCTGGCGGAAGATCTCGCGAAGCTGCGTGGTGTACTGGGCCTGGACTGATTCTCCTTCATACTTCGGCTGCCGTTTTTTTGCACCAAAAGTAGGAGCCTCTGGGCGACTCGAATGATTTTGGGGAAAGTTTTAATCGTTTGAAAGAGAAGAGCGCTCAGGCGCTCTTTTGCATAGTACGAAGCAGTCATGACGTATTGAGGCATAAGCAATGAGTGATAAACACGACAATAAGTTTGATTCACAGGACGTTTCTTCTTCACGCCGCCGTTTATTGAAAGGTGTCGGTTTGTTGGGTGGGGCGTTTGCCCTGGGCGGCGCTGCCGCCGCCGGAATGGAAAACGCTGCACCTTCGAAAGACACCGGTTCTAAGCCTGGTTACCAGCCAGGCACTCTTTCTCCAGACGAGCGCTGGAGCAAGCAGCCTTTCCACGGCGAGCATCAGGCCGGAATATTGACGCCACAACAGGCGTCGATGATGGTGATCGCCTTTGACGTGTTGGCAACCAGCAAAGCCGATCTTGAACGTCTGTTCCGCCTGCTGACGGCGCGTTTCACGTTTCTGACCACCGGCGGCAGCACACCCGAAGTTGACCCGAAGTTCCCACCCATGGATTCCGGCGTGATGGGGCCGGAAATCTATCCTGATAACCTGACGATGACGCTGTCGGCCGGAGATTCGCTGTTTGATGGACGCTTCGGGCTGGCCGCGCATAAGCCACTGAAACTGCAGCGTATGGCACGTTTTCCGAATGACTCGCTGGACGCCAAACTGTGCCACGGCGATCTGCTATTACAAATTTGCGCGAACAATAGTGACACCGTGGTCCACGCGCTACGAGACATTATCAAGTACACGCCGGATTTGCTCAGTGTGCGCTGGCGTCGGGATGGTTTTATCTCATCCCATGCTGCCCGCAGTGAGGGCAAGGAGACGCCCATCAACCTGTTAGGTTTTAAAGATGGCACCGCCAACCCAGATACTAAAGATGCGCCATTGATGGACAAAGCTATTTGGGTGACGCCAGAGCAGGGTGAACCCGCCTGGACCGTCGGCGGGAGTTATCAGGCGATGCGCATTATTCCATTCCATGTCGAATTCTGGGACCGCACGCCATTGCAGGAGCAGCAGACCATTTTTGGTCGCCACAAAAATACCGGCGCACCGCTGGGGATGGAAAAAGAGCATGACGTGCCAGACTATTCTAAAGATCCCGACGGTAAGGTGATCCCGCTCGACGCCCATATACGCTTGGCCAACCCGCGCACCAAAGCCACCGAAGATAGCCTGATGCTACGCCGTGGCTACAGTTATTCACTCGGCGTGACTAACTCCGGGCAGCTCGAAATGGGCCTATTGTTTGTCTGTTTCCAGCACGATTTGGAAAAAGGATTCCTGACCGTACAAAAACGTCTAAATGGTGAGCCGTTGGAAGAGTATATCCGTCCGGTTGGCGGTGGTTTCTTCTTCACGCTGCCTGGCGTGAAAGACAGTAACCACTATCTGGGACAGTCATTGATCGAAGCCTGACGAGTCGACGCCTGCTGTTTTAAGCTGCAGGCGTCGTAATAACCCACAGGCAAAAACAAGCAGGCATAAAGGCACTGAGGTAAGGATCCGAAAAAGATCTTTAAAGATCTTGTTGACCCATCGCTCAATATTTTTTACATTTCATTAAGAGATTGATAACGATTTTTTTAGCAAAGATGTTAGTTGTCACTATACTGACATTATCAGGCGGTACTTTTAGTGAGTGCGAAACGTTTAGCACCAAACAAAACTAAAAGTTTACTCGGTGTACGGTAAATGGCCGTAAATATCACAGCGGGGATCGCGAATGGGAATGTCCAGTTTTGGGCGCGGAAATAAAAAGACTCTTTTTAACCACACCACTTTTTGTTGTCGCACAAACGCCAACAAGGGACAAAACGTCGACTCTCTGATATTTACCGATACTCTCTCTTCTATCTCATCTCTATCCAAAATTTTTCCATCCACACACCAGCAATTCCGTTGTTTAACTGACCCCACTCTGATATTGAGACTGACTGGTTATTTTTCTGGTATGTACACTGGATTGAATGCTGCGTGGAGCAACGGTTTGTCTTTAATGACAATGCCTCTTCGTGAACAGAAAATAGGTCTAAAGAGAATAAGCAAGAGATCGTTTATTAATCGATTACATTTATTTTCCTCTTCACGTTATTCATGGCTTTACTTGGTCTAAAAGGAGACCAAAACCTCATTTGTTAGTGAAACATAACCGTGCGGGCAACTCTGCCTATAGCGTTAAGTGAATCAAACTGTAAGGTGCCACTATGGGAAGACAGAAAGAAGTGATCAAAGCTCGTCGTGAAGCGAAACGTGTTATTCGTCGCGATTCACGTAGTCACCGCCAACGTGAGGAAGAATCAGTGACCTCTTTAATACAAATGGGCGGTGTAGAATCGATTGGGATGGCGCGTGATACTCGCGACTCGTCAACAATCCAGGCGCGAAATGAAGCTCAGGGTCATTACTTATCAGCCATAGAGAATAAGCAGTTAATTTTTGCTACCGGCGAAGCAGGCTGTGGCAAAACATTTATCAGCGCGGCGAAAGCTGCTGAGGCATTAATCCACAAAGAGATAGAAAGAATCATTGTCACCCGTCCTGTATTGCAGGCTGATGAAGATCTCGGCTTCTTACCTGGCGATATCTCTGAGAAATTTGCGCCTTATTTCCGTCCGGTATACGACATTTTAGTCCGTCGTCTGGGGTCGTCATTTATGCAATATTGTTTGCGACCGGAAATAGGCAAAGTTGAAATTGCGCCTTTTGCCTATATGCGTGGGCGCACTTTTGAAAATGCAGTGGTTATTCTGGATGAAGCCCAGAATGTCACGGCCAGCCAAATGAAAATGTTCTTGACTCGACTGGGTGAGAACGTAACGGTTATTGTTAATGGTGATATTACCCAATGTGATTTACCGCGTGGGGTAATATCGGGTCTTAGCGATGCGATGTCCCGCTTCGAAGAAGACGAGATGGTCGGCATCATAGAGTTTGGTAAAGAGGACTGTGTGCGCTCGGAGCTGTGTAGACGCACATTGCACGCCTACTCCTAAATCGCTTTTATCTTTCAAGCTGTATCGGCGTTGGCTGCCGTTATTCACCCCGGACACTGGTTGGAGTCAGTTTCCGGGGTTCATCCAATTGCCATCGTGATGTAACTCGAATGGTTTTGGGGATTCGTTGAAATAATAGAAAGGCCGCCTGGAATAAGGCGGCCTTTTATTTATTCAAAATACAGGTTACTTGAAGGATGAACAATTAAAGCATAATGATCATCATATAGGCACAGAACAGTGCCAAATGCGCCGTCCCATTGAGTACATTGGTACGACCGGTCGAGAACGAAATCTGGCACAGAATTAACACCGCCAACATCACCACGATATTCGCCGGAGCCAGGCCGAAAATCAGTTGTTGATTCGTGAGGGTAGCAATCAATGTCACCGCCGGTACGGTCAGTGAAATGGTGGCCAGCACCGAACCGAAAAACAGATTCATGGCGCGCTGTACCTGGTTTTGCATGACGGCCCTCAACGCACCCAAACCTTCAGGGGATAGGATCAGCAACGCAACCAGGAAACCCGTGAACTGCGCCGGAGCGTTCAGTTCTGTCAGCAACGTTTCCAGCGGATTGGCATTAAACTTGGTCACGGCGATCACTAATATCAAATGCACAATCAACCACAATGTATGCGTTAGATTGCTTTTTGAAGAAGGTTTTCCATGACCCTCTTCTTCACCATCGTCTTCATGCTCGTAAATAAACAGGCTCTGGTGGGTTTTAGTTTGAATCAGTAAAAATACGCCGTACATCGCTGCAGAAATCGCCGCCACGAATAACGCCTGACCGGTGGTGAAATTGCCATCAGGTAGGGCGGAAGGTAGCACCAATACGATGATAGCCAGCGGGAAAATCGCCATCAAATACTGCTTGATACCGCCAAGATTCACATATTGTGTCGCGAATTTTCGCCCGCCGAGCAGCAATGAAAAGCCGACCAGACCGGCCGTTACGATCATAATGATCGAAAACAGCGTATCGCGCATCAGGGCCGGAGCGGCATCGCCGGTGGCCATCAGGGCGGAGATCAGGCTGACTTCCAGAATAACCACCGACAGGCTGAGGATCAGGGAGCCATAAGGTTCGCCCAGACGATGGGCTAATACGTCGGCATGGCGCACGACGCTGAATGCGCTGGCGAGAATGCCCACCAAGGCAATGAAATTGATTCCAACAACGGTAAGAAAATCGCTGCTATGACTGAAAAAGACCAACACCAATAATGCGGCGATGGGAAACACGAGTGAATATTCCTGATGACGAGATTTGTGCTTTGGGGACTCCTGAGATGACACCATGATGATTATTCTCCTTATGAACACATGCGACCCCAGATTAACTGGCTTCACAAAACGGCAGTCTTAACCTTGTCAGTCGAGCAGAACTGCCAGTACAAAAACACACGAGTATCTAATGGGTTAACCCGCGTACTATAGTAGAAAAAGCGCTCGATTAACAGAAAAACCTAACTTAGAGTAAAAAAATAGCCAACAGTATGTTTTGTGCATTGGAGTGCGTTTTTTGATGTTTTAATGGCGTGATTTTATGATTTAATTTATTTTTAAAGTTAATTTAAAACAGTGAGTTAATAAGTTAATCATACTTTATGAGCATGTGGTTTATATTCTCATTTATTGTCGGTGTATTCACAAATTTAAAAATGCTGAGGGTTAGGTTTTTTCTGGCTCTAATCCGCTTTTTTCTCTCGTTTTGCCAGAACAGCCCGTCTTATCAGACCACTACGTATCACTTCATTGAGCGTAGCAGCTAGCTTTCACACTGTGCCAGTTGCAGGCAAGGTTAATACTACGTCGTTTAATGAGGAGACAGGAAAGACCTGATGAAAACCGGTCATTGCTGACAGAGACGCAATGCACTTCCGGTCCATGTGCAGGAGGTCTATAAAGAAGCGTTCAATCACGGATGGCATGAATACCACCCTAATGAGGGAATAGGGGGCGGCCACTCGCGAGCAACCGGCGTACCAGGAGACGTGAGCAGCGGTAACACACGGTTATGCAAAAGAAAATGATGATAAGGGGTATCCCAAAAACCATGCAGAGAGTCCTATAGTGATTGCCCTGAGCGCTGGGCTTTATATTTTTCGGGCCAACCCTTCTTCAATGTTCATTAAATATTCACTAAATTTACATTTTGTGATCACCTTCAATCTTGATTGATGGCGCAGAAACGCATAAGGTTTGAACTATTAATAGGATAAAGTCATTCTGAAGTGTCGATCTTTTACGGAGATAACAGCGTTAACAGCATGGTAAGTATTTTAAGCAGTGGCTTTGATGGAGGGCGTTAATGATGTTAACCCGTGACTTTTTGCGTAACGCAGATTGCAAAACAGCATTTGGCAGCATCGATGAATCGATGTTATTGACCATGGAACAACGCTCCGCATCGCTGGACTGCACTCTTGCACGACGTCCGGATAACAGCCCTGTGTGGATATTTGGCTACGGCTCGCTGATGTGGAACCCGGTGTTTGACGCAGAAGAGGTGCGTCCCGCCACGCTCGACGGTTTTCACCGCGCATTCTGTTTGCGTCTGACTGCCGGGCGCGGCACCCATGCTCAGCCTGGGCGTATGCTGGCGCTGAAAGACGGTGGACGCACGACCGGATTGGCGTTTCGTCTGCCAGAAGAGAAACTGCGCGATGAGCTGGAACTGCTGTGGAAGCGTGAAATGCTGACTGGCTGCTACCGTCCCACCTGGTGCGAGCTGGATCTCGACGATGGCCGTACCGTCACCGCGCTGGTGTTTATTATGGATCCCGCACACCCGCTGTTTGAAGCCGATACCTCCTATCAGGTGATTGCACCGCTTATTGCCAAAGCCAGCGGGCCGCTTGGCACCAACGCCCAGTATTTGTTTGCGCTGGAAAAAGAGCTGGCTAATTATGGCATGCGCGACGATTGCATGAGCGAACTGGTTAATCAGGTGCGCATCCTGTTGTCTATCTCACCGGGCGAGGGTATTCCCGGCCTCGGTTAACACTCTTTATCGAATACTTATGGCGCCGCTGTATGAGAGACCCCTCATTCGGCGGCGTTTTTATTGGCTCTCTTTGATACTGAATACTGGTCTAACTGCGGTTTTAATAACCCAACGACTAACCTTATACAAAATTTGCATAAGGTTAGTCGTTAAACGACTTTCTTGCGGGTTACAGACTCACATACACTCAGAAAATTATTAGCAATTTCGCTATGTTGGAGAGTCATTACGATGAAAGCCTTTATTCCTTCCGTTCTGTTTGTTGCTATCGCGGCGAGCTTCACCGTCCAGGCTGCGACACCTGCAAATACCCTGGTTATTGCGCAATCTCTTGATGACACCTCAAGCTTTGACCCGGCGCAGGGCTTTGAACTGACCACGGTACAAGCATTTAACAACCTTTATCAGCGTTTGGTGCAGTCTGATCCGCATAACCCGATTGATCTGAAGCCGACGTTGGCTAAATCCTGGGAAGCGGGCGCTGACAACCGTAGTCTGACTTTTACGTTGGATCCGAACGCGACCTTTGCCAGCGGTAACCCACTGACCGCTGATGACGTGATTTTCTCGTTGTCTCGGGTGGTAAGGCTTAACCTTGAGCCGTCATTCGTTCTGACGCAGTTAGGCTGGAATGACAAAAACGTCGACGACCTTTTGACCAAAATCGATGACCATCACGTCAAAATTAGCTGGACCGCCAACGTCAGTCCATCTTTCGTGTTGAGCCTACTCTCGGCGCCGGTCTCATCTATTGTCGACAGCAAACTGGTGAAAGAGAACGCGAAAGGCGATGATCTTGGTCATGGCTGGCTGAGCAACCATTCGGCGGGTAGCGGTCCCTATAAAATTCGCACCTATGTGCCGCATGAAGTGTTGGTATTTGATGCCAATCCGACATCACCTGAAGGTGCGCCGAAGCTGAAAACCATTCTGTTCAAAAACGTCCCATCCCCCGCTGCCCGCCGCCTGCTGATTGAGCAGGGCGATGCCGATATGGCGCGCAACCTGGGGGCAGATCAGATGGCCGCACTGGCCAAGACCAAAAACGTTAAGGCGCTGGCTATTCCCTATGCGTCGTTGTATTTCCTGCAATTCAATGCCAAAGCCTCTCCGGCGCTGGGCAACCCAGCATTCTGGGTTGCGGCCCGTTATTTGTTTGACTACCAGGGCATTGCCCATGATCTGATGAAAGACAACTTCCAGGTCCATCAGGCCTTTCTGCCAGAAGGCTACCTGGGGGCGTTGAACGACAATCCGTACACCTATGATCCGGCCAAAGCGAAAGCCATTTTGGAAAAAGCGGGACTGAAAAATATCAGCTTCACGATTTCAACCTCGAACCAACCGCCATACCTGGACATTGCTCAAGCCTTGCAGGCCAGCTTCGCGCGTGGCGGCGTGACAGTGAAACTGGATCCGGGTCTGAGCCAGCAAATTTCAACCAAGGTGAAAGTACATGACTACGACGCCTATATGACCTCGTGGGGACCGGATTACTTTGATCCGAACACCAATGCCTCGGCGTTCGCATTCAATCCGGAAGATGGCAGCAAAACCCTGGCGTGGCGCGCCAACTGGTCGATTCCTGCGTTGAATAAACTGACGCTGGCGGCGATTGCGGAACCAGATCAGGCTAAACGCGTGGCGGATTACCGTCAGTTACAACGAGACGTGCAGAAAAACTCACCGTTCGTGATTGGCCTACAGGCAAAAAGTTTGATCGCCGTACGTGACAATATCCAGGGGTACGTGCAGGGCATTAATCCTGACATGGTCTTTTACAGCAAGGTCACCAAATAATGACAGACCGTTCAACGCCCGCCGGATTCGTCCGGCAGGGTTGGCGCTGGTCAGGTCGCTTATTGACTGGCGTGATATCGCTGGCGCTAACGCTGCTGGGTTTGCTGGCCTTTACCTTTATGCTGTCCCATCTCGCCCCCATTGACCCAACGCTGCAAATCGCCGGTGACCATGCCAGTGAATCAACTTATGCGCAGGTACGCCACGATCTGGGCCTCGACGAGTCCGTTCCGGTGCAGTTCGGCCGTTATATTCAACATCTGGCCCATGGAGACATGGGCATATCGCGAAGCACTGGGCAGCCAGTGTCCACTGATTTAGCCCACACTTTCCCGGCCACCGTGGAACTGGCGACCTGTGCGATCATCCTCGGTGCCTTATTGGGTATTTCGCTGGCGCTGCTGGCGGTGTGGAAGCCAGGAAGTTGGTTGGATAACACCGCGCGATTGATCTCATTGCTGGGCTATTCCGTGCCAATTTTCTGGCTGAGCCTACTTGGCTTACTCCTGTTTTATGCAATATTGCACTGGGCTGGTGGGCCGGGACGGCTCGATGATGTTTATCTCTACAGCATGGAGCCTAAAACTGGCTTTGTGCTCATTGACACTTGGCTGTCAGGCGATCGCGAGATGTTCTTTAACGCCATCAGTCATATGTGGCTCCCGGTCACCGTGTTGGCGATGTTATCAATGGCGGGGATCACCCGACTGCTACGCGCTTCAATGCTGGGTGAAATGAACAAGGAATACGTGATCCTGGCGCGTTCGAAAGGTGCCGGACGCGGACGCGTGCTGTTACGGCATATATTTCCGAACGTTCTCGGCACGCTGATCACCGTACTGACACTCTCCTACGCCAGCCTGCTTGAAGGCGCGGTGCTCACTGAAACGGTCTTTGCATGGCCGGGCGTCGGTCGTTACCTGACAACCGCACTGTTTGCGGCTGATACACCGGCTATCCTTGGCGCAACGTTGCTTATCGGCACCTGTTTTGTGCTGCTGAACGCCTTGGCTGATGCCCTGACGTATCTTCTCGATCCGCGAACCCGATAACTGGCTGAATACTATGACTCAACTCATTCCCGAAGCGCCAACGCAGGCTGATGTCACGCGTACGTGGCAACCTGCCTTGCGTATGACCACGCTGTCGATCGGCACTGCGCTGGTGATTATCCTGATTGCCTGCGCGCTATTGGCCCCGTGGCTGGCTCCTTTTGCTCCCAATATTCAGCATATAGAGCTGCGTTTGTTGCCGCCTTCATCTGAGCATTGGCTGGGTACTGACGGTTTTGGCCGTGACCTGTTGTCACGCGTGATCTACGGTGCACGGCCCACGCTGTTGCTGGTGTCGCTGATTCTGGTGCTAACCATCCCGGTCGGGCTGCTGGTCGGCATCAGCGCCGGATATATTGGCGGCTGGTATGAGCGCATCAGTATGCGCATGACTGACATTGTCCTGTCGTTACCAAGTTTGGTGATCGCGCTGGCGCTGGTGGCAATTCTCGGTCCCGGTTTGATGAACGGTGCATTGGCGTTAGCTTTGACCAGTTGGCCGTCGTTTGCCCGTCAGGCGAGGGCGGAAACGCTGGCATTACGTCGCAGCGATTATTTGTCGGCAGCGCGTATGCAGGGCATTGGCGGGCTGCGTCTGATGTTCGGCCATATTTTGCCGCTGTGCCTGCCAAGCGCGGTGGTGCGTGCAGCACTCAGCCTCGGCGGTATCATCCTGGCTTCGGCTGGCCTTGGCTTCCTCGGAATGGGCATTCAACCACCGACCGCCGAATGGGGTTCGATGGTGGCAGAAGGGAGTAAAGTCATTTTTGACCAATGGTGGGTGGCTGCCGCACCGGGTGGCGCCATACTGTTCGCCAGCCTGGCTTTCAATCTGCTGGGCGATGGCCTGCGTGACAAAATGGATCCACGACATGGCAAATGATGTCGAACTGAATCAACAAAAAACCCAGCACAACGACGTGCTGACCGCGAGAGATCTCACCATCTATCTGCCCGGCCCGCAGCCAGTGGAATTGGTCAAATCTCTCTCTTTCAGCGTGGGCAAAGAACGGGTGGCGATGGTGGGGGAATCTGGTTCAGGGAAATCCCTCACTGCACGCGCCCTGATGGGCTTGTTACCCTATCCATGTGCCATGCGCGCCAGCCAACTGACGCTGGGCGAACAGGATCTTCTGACCCTAAGCGAACGTCATTGGAATCAGTTGCGCGGCAACCGTGTTGCCATGGTGATGCAGGATCCCAAGCACGCACTGAATCCGGCTCGCCCGATTGGCTGGCAAGTGGAAGAGCCGCTGCGCCTGCATACTCGTCTGGGACGGAAAGAGCGGCAGGATAAAGTGCTGGATATGCTCAATGCCGTGGGGTTGCCGGACCCCAAACGTCTCTGCAAACAGTATCCGCACCAGCTTTCTGGCGGCATGGGACAACGTGTCATGCTGGCGATTGCACTGATAAACGACCCGCAATGGCTGATTGCTGATGAACCCACTTCCGCTCTGGATTTCGACATGCGCGAGCAGATATTGGATCTCATCGAACAACTGGTCGAACAACGTAATATGGGGTTAATTTTGATCAGCCACGACCTGCAACAAGTCTCGCAGTTCTGTGAACGCGTGCTGGTGATGTACAAAGGCGATCTGCTGGATGAACTGCCCGCCGACCAACTTGCGCACGCAACACATCCCTACACGCAAACGCTGTGGTCATGTCGTCCGAGTCAATCAACCCACGGCGAACGTTTGCCTGTGCTGGATCGTGCATTGCTTGAATCTTTGCGGCATGGGTCTTCTCTGCCGACGTCATCGCAAGAAAAACCACCACAGGAATCGCAGTCATGAGTCAGGTCATTGCTGAGTTAGCCGGTCTTAGCGTCTCGCATCGCCATGGTTATGAGCTTCGTACTGTTGTCCATGACGTTGACCTCACCATTAATCAGGGCGAATGTTTCGGTTTAGTCGGGCCTTCGGGGTGTGGTAAATCATCGCTGCTTTGGGTACTGGCCGGTTTGAATGGGCAGTGGACGGGCAACCTGACGATGCTCTCGCAGAAACTCACGCCAGGCAAACCTTTCAGAGGCAGCCTGCGCCGTGACGTGCAGATGGTCTTTCAGGACCCGTACGCTTCGCTCCATCCGAAACATCGGCTGCGCCGCACGCTCGCCGAGCCGCTGACCATTCTCAAAGAGCAGGATATCGAGCAGAAAATTGCCGAAGCTTTCCGTCAGGTCGGCCTCGACCCGAGCATGATGAACCGTTATCCGCATCAGCTTTCCGGTGGTCAACGCCAACGTGTGGCCATTGTGCGGGCCTTGTTGCTGAAACCCAAATTGCTGCTGCTCGACGAACCGACCTCTGCTCTGGATATGTCTGTGCAGGCCGAGATCCTCAATCTGCTCAACGATTTGAAAGCGGCAAGTGACCTGACCATGCTGTTGGTCAGCCACGATGCCGATGTGATTGATCATATGTGCGATAGGGCGGTTCATATGGACAAGGGACATATTGTTGGATGATCGACGGCGACTACATTGAATCGCTATTGCGAGTATCTCTGGACTCTATGCTCTTTTTAGTGCGGGCTGTCGATAGGACGAGGAACCTATTCCCTGTTTACATTCAATAGCGTATTATTCCGCGAAGATATGACCATACATTGTATAAGGATATTATATATGGCAATTCCAGCGTATTTATGGCTAAAAGATGATGGCGGCGCGGATATCAAGGGTCTGTTGACGTACAAAACAGAGAAGGAAGTATCGAGGTACTCAGCTTTATGCATGGTCTGAGTATTCCTACGGATAGTCATACGGGGAAACTGACCGGAACGCGAGTCCATAGTGCGCTGGAATTCGAAAAAGAATTTGATTCTTCCAGCCCCTATCTCTATAAGGCGGTATCTTCGGGTCAAACGCTAAAAAGTGCAGAGATAAAGTGGTATCGCATTAATCACGCCGGACAAGAAGAAGAGTATTTTAATATGTTCCTCGAAGGCGTTAAGGTGGTTTCAGTCAACCCTCTCATGCATAACATAAAATCCATTGAAAATATGAACCATCTTGAATCTGTGACACTTCGTTATGAAATAATCACATGGAAGTATTGCGATGGAAATATTATTCACTCTGATTCATGGAAAGAACGAGCATAATTAAATAGCAAATGGCGCTTAACGCGCCATTTGAAAATGAGGGATCATAATGACCTGGGTTCATGATGTCAGAAAAAAGTCATTCACACTGGATGGTAAATATCAGTTTAGTGCAATATATGCAGGTGCGGAAGGGTATAAAAATGATCCAGCGCTTGAGTGTGAAGTTAATAAGGGGCCATTGCCGCGCGGTAAGTACCACATTGGCCATCCGATAGCAAAGCATCCTACGGCTGGGCATTTTGTTCTGCGTCTGACGCCTTACTCAGAAAATCAAATGTGTGGCCGTGCTGGATTTCTTATCCATGGTGATAACGGGCGAGGGACAGCCTCTAACGGCTGTATAGTCTTAGCACCTGGTTTTAGAAAATCAATAGCAGATAGTGGGGACAGGGAGTTAATTGTAAAATGAGAATTATCGCTGTTATTCCTTTGTTGTTTATATTATCTGGTTGCTCTATTCCTAATCAGGATACATCAACGCCTGAAAAAACGCTTTACACTAAAATCCTACATGCGATAAACGTCCAAGATCAGAATGAGTTAAGTGACTTAGAATATGATCAGATTGGGGAGTATATCTCTGAGGGGGGAAGTCATTGGGTGGTTCTATATCCAAAATTAAAAAGTAGTCCTTTCCTTGGTGAGACCTCATTTCAAGAGGGTTTGAATATTGCTATGGCTCACGCTCTCGCTATTAATCCTTCTGAAACGCTTCAGTTTGTCGACAAAGATAATATAAATGATATATGCGGCATTCCTTTCATAGAACCAACTGATAACGAAATATATAGATACTATCTACAGACGCGAACAGCGATACTGACCAAAGCGGCAGAAAGTCAGCTATCTGCAAAATGTTTATTGCAGCTTGATAAAGCAATGGAATATAGCAAGGTTATGAATTGACTGTCTAAATAGTAAGCTGTTGGTGGCTTTGTGTGAAATGTCACTGATTCGTGCTAAAACGTCGCTGTTGCCGTGTTATCTGGATAACGTGACCGGTAAATTTTTTACCGGCATCGACTTGCTGACGCGGGTAATGCGCCGTGGCGGACGGCATCACCGACCGCCAAGCTTGCGACTTATTTGTTGCCGAAGCGGCCAATAATCCCCGCAGCGCCTTTGCTGTGATCCTCTAGCTTTTCGAACAATTGTTCTCGGCGGGCAAAGCATCTGGCGCTAAATCGGTGGCGATCAGCGTGAAGACGTAGTGATGAACGCCGGCACTCACCGGTGGGCAAGGACCGTTATAGTGGCCATTGCCCTGAGTGTTTTTCCCGCCAATAAATCCTTTGGCGGCAGACAAGTCGTTTTGCGCAAAACCTTTAACGTCAGCGGCGATGCCATATGTGACCAGATGATTAACACCCAGACCACCACGTCCTTCAGGATCTACCATCGTCAGAGCCAGACTTTTGGTGCCAGCCGGTACATTTTTCCAGTTCAATGCTGGCGATATGTTATCGCCAGTACAGAAGGCATTCCCTTTTATGTTTCCGGCGAATTTTTGTGACAATAGCGCGTTATCATGAAAATCTGGCGACGAAAGGGTAAATATTCCAGCGGCATTTGCCAGTGGCAACCAGACAGCCAGAGTGATGGCACTGGTCGTTTTTAACATCATTTTACGTGAAGACATCGTTTTTTCCTTAAAGAGAATCCGCCTGAAAAGCATAGCAGACGAGAAAAACGCTGCGGATAACAGACCGGGAAGGAAAATATTCTTAACTGTTTTTTGTTCTTCATTTTCCAGCACAAATAAAACACGACCTAAATCGCGTTTCAGGTCGCGGCATCCGGAATCAGAAGGTTAGATCGACGCTTCTTTCATGATCCGGAGTCTCTATGTTTAATTATTTATCTGCTTTGCTGTTGTTATGGATAGGTTTTTTTCACGCAGCCAATGCTTCTGAAGCGGTAGGTTTTCGTCAAACTTTTCTTGGTGCCGCCAGCGAACGGCCTTTGCATGTCACTGTTTGGTATCCGACTCAGGTAGGGCAGAACCCTAAGAATGTGGGAGAAAATTCGGCCTTTTTCGGTGTTAGCGTCGTTGAGAATGCTGCGGTATCCACAGACACTCATCCATTAGTGGTGTTGTCTCATGGCTACGGGGGTAACTGGCGAAATCTTAGCTGGCTGGCCGCTGAACTGGCTAAACAGGGTTACATTGTTGCTGCGCCGGAACATCCGGGGACAACGACATTCGATAAAAGTCCGGCAGCAGCAGAAAAACTATGGGAACGCCCGAAAGACCTCAGCCGTGTTATTGATGCATTGATTGATAATCCGGCTTTAGCCGGTCGCATCGACACCACACGCATTGCTGCGGTTGGGCATTCACTGGGTGGCTGGTCGGTTGCAGAACTGGCGGGAGCGCGTTTTGATACGGCCCGCTTTATGCGAGATTGCCACCAGCGGGGCAATCCGCAGGTCTGTGGATTTTCAACCAAACTGGGTATTAATAAGAACCGGCAGTTTGCCCGGCAACTTGACGGCAATTTGCGTGATCCTCGTATCAGAGCCGTTGTCTCACTGGATCTCGGTTTCGCCAGAGGTTTTTCACCTAAGAATCTTTCAACGATATCGGTGCCTTTTCTGGTCATTGCCGCGGGTGTGGATATTGCTGATTTACCTGCAAACCAAGAGTCCGGATATCTGGCGGCCAATTTGCCAAAAAAATCCTCTCGTTATGTCCTTATTGCTGATGCGACGCACTTTAGTTTTATGCAATTGTGCAAACCCGGTGCTGAAGCGCTAATTGACCGCGAGTCACCGGGAGACAGCGTGGTTTGCAAAGATGGCCATGGGCGGGACCGTCAGGCGATACATCAACAGATTGCAGCGCTGATTATCCCTTTTCTCACTCAGGCAATGCCGTCTCAGCATCTTTGATTTGAGGTTGAGCGGCGGTAGTCGCCGGGATTCATGCCGGTTTGCCGTAGAAACTCGCGATTAAAATTAGATTTTGTACGAAAACCTGACGCGTAAAGAATAGTGGTTACGGGGAGATCAGTTTGTGTCAGAAGGCGGCGGGCCTCTTCGATACGGTATTCGTTAATTAGCTGTGAAACATTACACTCAAGAACACGATTTATGGCGCGTGAGATTTGCCTGGAGGGTATCCCGGCCTTACGCGCCAGACGGTCGAGTGTGATGTCCTGATCACAAAACAGCGCCTTTTCACCGAGCACAGCCCTGATTTTTCCAATGATGCGTATATCCTCTTCATGTACCGAATTCAGCATGTCATCGGTGGGATTCGCGTCATCAGGTGGGCTTGACGGATCCGTATCAGACATTTTCGCCGGTAGGCTAAGCTGTGTGAATGCCACCGCGGCAGCCAATAATGGCAAGATCAACAGGTTCGCCGTGGAGATAACTTGCAGGACGTGGTTTCCATGAAAAAGGGTGATATCAAGAGCAATTAACATGTCAGTCAACGCGGAAAAACAGAGCGCTAATCCGGCTAGCAAGGTGGTTTTTGTTACTCTTGCTACTTCACTCAGTCGTACGGCTTCGAAATTCTCACCTCCCCGGTTCGCAAGCTGAATTAAGGCGATGCCATAACCAAAATACAAGAAAGACAGAATCGGATCGATTGGAAGGTGCCATGTTGGGGGCGACATAAAGATTAACAGGGAGAAAACGACCGGGAAAATACAATGCCATTTCAATGAGGGAGAACATGGCGTTAAACCGGCAAAACAGAACCAGGCAAGGGGTGGCAAAATGGAGGCGATGGCAGGTTGAATTAACCGAATAAATTCAAAATGGGTTACCCAGCGTATGCCTACCAGCATGAGCAACATGGTGCAGACACCCATAAATATCAAGGTACGCCTATCATGCTGCCGGTGACTGACGAAGATCCTCGCCATAAAAATCAGCATTAACAGAGCAATGACAAAAGGAATGGGCAGTGAAAACATGTTATCCATCAGCTTGGCGCTGCGCTGGGTAGCCAAAGATAACTCAGTATACAAGTTCTTGTTCCGCCCAAACAAAAAAACGACAACAGGAATTATGCGTTTTTATACCCGTTGTCTTTTAACCAGCGAACCAATTGATCCACATTGTCCGTCTGGAAAGCCCGGACACCGGCGTCTATCAATACGCCCCAAACCCCGTCGGGGTCCAGCGCCGCGCGGCTATCACTGAAATCCAGCGAATGGGAGACATCCAGCGTGTTGACCCACAGTCTTACACCAAGGCGTTGCAGCTCGTCGCGGGCGGCTATCACGTCGGCCAGATCGGTAAAATTCAGCTCAATCATCTGCGCACCGAACTGCTCGATGTGACGTAAGTCCTGAGCAAACAGGCCCGGACGGGCATGCAGGATCGGCATGAAGGGGATCGTTGAAGATATGTCGGTAAGCGCCAGGGGAAAACGCTGTGTCGTCATGTCAATTTTGCTTTTCAGCAGCACGCCATCGGCCATATTCATTCTGAGAATAAGCGACACGACGCGTTCAACATCACGGGGATACTTAATGTCCACGTTTACCACGATGCGCCCGCGTGCTTCCTCGAGTAACTCCTCCAGTAGCGGAACACGTTCGTGGGTTAGCATCATGCCTTCACGTCCATCACTGGCTTTTAATCGGGCACCACGCACCGTCTCCAGCGACAGGGTCGACACTTCGCCCTGAAAATTACAGGTGCGGTCGAGGTTGGCGTCGTGGATCACCACCAGGTGCGAATCGGCGGTGGTTTGCGTATCAATCTCGATGATATCCGCACCCTGAAGTATCGCCTCATGCAGCGCGGCCAGTGAATTTTCGGCGAGGGCTTGCCACACACCTCGATGGGCAATCACCAGTACATCCGGGTTTTCCGGGGCAATCAACGCGCGGGTCAACGTTTTCATCATAACTCCTGATCTCGGTAAAATTTAGCCTGCGAGGGTTCTACTGGCATTGATTATTTTCCTTTGACTGACTGTTCAAAACGGCGCAACAGCACGTTTCCGCGAGCAACCATGTTATCGAGTGACTGCTTCGGCGTTTCCTGTCCGTTCCAGACTTTTTCTAACTCTTCATCCATAATGCTCCGGATTTGCGGCATATTGCCCAACCGTAGCCCTTTGGTAAAAGGCAGTGGCGGCTTGTTGAGCATCTGTTTCATGGCGGTATCTGCACCAGGATGGCTTTTATAAAAACCTTGCTCCTGAGTCAGTGTGTAGGCCGCGTTAGTGATCGGCAGATAGCCGGTTTTCTGGTGCCACTGAGCGGCATTTTCCGGTTCTGTCAGGAAATGCAGAAATTCCGCCACACCTTTGTAGGTCGCCGCCGTTTTGCCTTTAAACACCCACAGGCTTCCGCCGCCGATAAAGGCATTCTGAGGTGCGCCCGGAGCGCCATCCTGGTAAGGCATCATGCCGACGCCAACGTCAAATTTGGCGTAGTGGCGGATGGTGGTTAGTGCGGCGGAGGAGGTGGTCAATATGCCGCAGTCGCCAGCATAAAAATTATTGATCGCGTCATTTTGGCGGCCATAATAAGAGAAGTCGCCTTTCTTATGCATCGCGCTGAGTTGTTCGATGTGTGCGATCTGCAAAGGGCCATTGAAATTGAGTTTGGCGTCGGTGCCATCGAACCCGTTGTTACGGGTCGCGACCGGCAAACCGTTCCAGGCACTAAAACCTTCAATCTGAATCCAGCCCTGTTGACCGGCATTGGTGTAGCCACATTTCATCCCTGCTGCGCGTAATTTCACGGCATCAGCCGACAGCTCATTCCAGGTTTTTGGCGGCTGTTCTGGATTTAGCCCGGCTTTCTTGAACGCTTCTTTGTTGTAATAAAGGACCGGTGTCGAGCTGTTAAACGGCTGTGAGATCAGATGCCCCGTTTTGCTGTCGCTGTAATACGCCGCCACTGACGGCACAAAGGCGCTTTCATCGTTAGGGATACCCGCTTCTTTAAAAACCTGCGCCACCGGCACCACGGCGTTACTGGCCATCATGTTGGGTGTGCCGACCTCATACACCTGCAAAATATCCGGTGCATTGCCGTTGCGGTAGGCTGAAACGCCAGCCGCCAAACCGAGTTCATAGTTGCCTTTATAAACGGGGACGATGTGGTAATCGGGGTGAGTTTGATTAAAACGATCAGTGAGCGCATTGACCTCTTTCCCTAAATCACCGTCCATGGAATGCCAGAACGTCAGCGTGGTTTGCGCCTGTGCACCAAAGGTCATCATCAACAGTAAGCTAATACAGGTGAGTTTTTTCATGGGTTATCCGGTTGGAATGCTAAGGGTATCAAGTGATTAGCTTTGCATGTGTTTATGACAAACCGGAGGGAAAATAATGAACAAAAAATGACGAGGCATTGGGATCGGCGGCCGTCCACGATCTTGACGTTGAACGTCAACGTCAATTGACGTTCATGGCTGACAAACAAAAAAAGGCGCTTTTCAGCGCCCTACAGGTGTGATTATGCAGACAAGAACTGAATCACTTTTTCAGTTCTGCTCGCAAATCCTTAACATCCGATGCCGCCACCGCCGTGGCAGAGTTCCCCCAGCTGTTACGAATGTATGTCAACACGTTGGCAACATCTTCGTCACTCATGTTGGCATCGAACGACGGCATTGCTGGCGCGGTAGGCAGAGCATTGGTAGCGACAGGGCGGCTGCCAGCCAGCACGACGCGGATAAGCGAGGTGGCGTGATCCTGATTAATCAGCGCAGAGTCGGCCAGACGCGGGAACATGCCTTCCTGGCCTTTGCCGTCCGGCGTGTGGCAGGCTGAACAGCGGTCGGCGTAAATATGGCGGCCAGCAATCATGGCTTTATCCTCGGCCCTCAGGGGTTCCGTTGCGTTGGCACCGCTGTCGTGGCCACTGTCTTTCAGATAAACCGCCACGGCTTTCAGGTCGGCATCGGTCCAGTGCTGCGATGAATGCTCGACTTCAACAGCCATCGGACCGGAGGCAATATCGAAACGGTTAGCGCCAGTTTTCAGATATTGCGTCAGATCCTGCTCGGTCCAGTTTCCAACCCCGGTGTGTTTATTGGTCGTGATATCCGGTGCGACCCAGTTTTCAATCACTGCGCCTTGCAGGAACTCACTCTCTTTATCACCGCCTGTTATGTTTTTCGGTGTATGACAGGTGCCGCAGTGGCCCAGACCTTCAACAATATAAGCCCCCCGGTTCCACTCGGCTGACTTGTCCATTTTCGGCTTATATTCGCCTTGGCTGAAGTTAAGCCAGTTCCAGCCCATTAGGCTGGTGCGAATGTTAAACGGGAAGGGCAACTGGTTAGATTCCACTTCGCTGTGCACCGGCTGCAAGGTTTGCAGATAGGCCCAGATAGCCGCGTTATCTTCACGAGTCACTTTGGTGTAAGCCGTAAACGGCATCGCACCGTACAGGCGTTTTCCGCCGTGACCGATGCCTTCAGACATCGCCCGCTGGAAATCGTCGAAGGTCCATCTGCCGATCCCAGTTTCAGCATCTGGCGTGATATTGGCACCGACTAAACGTCCAAAAGGTGTTTCGATAGGGACGCCACCGGCAAAGGGTTTGGCATCCGGCGTAGAGGCCGTGTGGCAGGCAGCGCAGTCGCCGACGGTGGCCAGATAACGTCCGCGCTCCACTTGTTCGAATGCGCCATCACCGGCAGCCTGTGCCATGCCCGAGACGGTCAATGCCACCAGTCCGAGTGAGAATGAGGTTAAGGTTTTCATACGATCATCTCTCCCGGTTTTTTCAGGTAATGCTTACGAATGGCGTCGGCGGCTTTGAATGCCAGCGCGCCGACGGTGCCGGTTGGGTTGTAGCCAGGGTTTTGTGGGAAGGCAGAAGCACCGACCACAAACAGGTTTGGGACATCCCAGACTTGTAGATGCTTATTCACCGAGCTGGTCGCCGGATCGGCGCCCATGACAAAGCCGCCGACAACGTGCGAAGACTGATACGGCGAGCCGTTCCAGTGACCTTTCATCGGTTTTTCCACATATTGCCGTGGGTTCATGGCTTTGGCGATTTCGCCGACTTTGCTGGTGCAGTATGCCGCCATCTTTAGGTCGTTTTGCGCGAAGTCGAAGGTGATGCGCAGCAGCGGACGCCCCAGGCGATCTTGATAATTCGGGTCCAGTGACAGGTAGTTGGTTCGCGTGCTGTAGCTGCTGGCCTCACAACCGATCGACATGCTGCTGAGATAGTTGCTGACCGTGGTTTTTTTCCATTCTTTACCCCATTTCGGTGTGCCTGGTGGAACAGGGCGATAACCAATGGGCGCGCCACCGATAGGGGTCACACGGATGCTGCCGCCGCCGAAGAAGCCGAGACCGGAGTGATCGAAGTTATCGTTGTTGAAATCATCAATGCCCATGCCGACCGCGCCCGCGCCAATAAACGGGTTGAAGTTCTTGTCATCGAAGAACAACTGCACGCCGTTGGCGGTCTGGTAAGCATAGTTACGGCCAGTGGTGCCGGTGCCGCTGATCGGGTCGTAAGGTTTACCGATACCTGACAGCAGCATCAGGCGGACGTTTTCGAACGTGAACGCGGTGACCACAATCAGGTCTGCGGGTTGTTCCCACTCGTCGCCGGAGGAGTCGATGTAAACCACGCCGGTGACTTGTTTTCCATCGGGTGAGGTAACAATTTTCATCACTTCACAGTGGGTGCGCGCTTCGAAATTGTCTTTACGCATAAGCGAAGGTAACACGGTGGTGATGGCACTGGCTTTCGAGTAGTTGGCACAGCCGTAGTTGGTACAAAAACCACAGTAAGTACAAGGCCCCATTTTGACGCCAAGCGGGTTGGTGTAGGGTTCTGAAATCAGCGAAGAAGGCACCGGGAATGCTTTATAACCCATATTACGTGCCGCTTCGGCAAACAGCGTTGGGCCGTAGGGCATATCCATCGGTTTGGTCGGGTACTCAATCGAGCGCATTCCCTCGTAAGGGTTGCCACCTTCATGATGCTCGCCGTTGACGTTGCTGGCTTTACCGGAAACCCCGGCCAGGCGCTCAAAGGCGGTATAGTGTGGCTCCATTTCTTCCCAGTCGGTGCCCCAATCCTGTAATACCAGCTCTTCAGGAAGTGCTTTGGCACCGTACTTTTCGGTCAGGTGGCTTTTGAGACGAAATTCATCAGGCTGGAAGCGGAAGGTGATGCCCGCCCAGTGGTTGCCCGCGCCACCCGTGCCGTTACCTGGGTGGAATGAACCCCATTCGCGCATGGGCAGCGCGGTTTGTGACGGGTTATTGCGGATGGTGACGGCGTTTTGTGCGGTTTGTAACATCAGTTCCTGGCGGCTGCTGTAACGCAGTTCATCGGTGACGGTCGCCACGTTGAAGTCACGTGCGGTATCGCGCCAGGGGCCACGTTCGATGGCGACGACATTCAGCCCTTCGTCGGCCAGTTCATTAGCAATGATGGAACCGGCCCAGCCGAGTCCAATCACCACAACATCAGTTTTGGGTAATTTCTTTGCCATAATCTTTCTCTTCGCCCCTAGCCTTTCATCTTCCATGCATCTCCACCGGAGATACTCAGCGGTTCCAGATCTAATTTCTGGTTATGTTTGCTGACGTATTCACGGTAGTCATAGCGCGCACCCGGGAAACCGAGCATTTTCCACGACACCATATTGCGGTTTCCGCCATAAATCGGATCGGCGAAGAAACCTTCCATGGTGTTCTTCAACACGATGTCGAAGAAGAGGTTGGAATCGATTCCATTCAGAGCAATGCTTCCGGTCTCTAAATTGCTAAGGATCTCATCTTGCTGGTCGCCGGTCAGATCTTTGAAGGATTTTTTATACTGGGCCTGAGTATGTTGATCGAGCGCTGCCAGCCCGAAACGGTAACGCTGTTGTGGCACCAGCGGTGACTGATCGCCTTGCTCAGGTGTACCTGACTTGAAAGGGCCTTGCATATAGAGGCGTGAATAGGTGCCGTAAAAACCGGCCATCTGACGATCGATAAATACCGCACAACCGGCATCTTTTCCCCCCACGCTCAGTTCATCGGCGGGGATCAGGCGGTCAACAATGGCTTCCAGAGCAGCGGCTTCGGCGTCGGTAAAGAACACCCAGCCGTCTGTTTCGATCTGCGGTGGTGGGCTGGCATCAAAGGGGCTCCATACGGGCGTACCTTTGAGCGTAACGGCATTGGCGGCTTTCGCCGCGCCAAGCACAGCAGAGGCTGCGGTGAACGTCAAAATTTGCCGACGCGTGACGCCAGGCAAGGTTTTTTTGCTCATCTATGTTCCTTTTTTTATAGAATGTGCACTTTTCACCAACCCGTCTTTGCTGTTTGGCAAGTCGGAGATGTCGTGCTGATAACGTTATTGAACTGTGATGGTAGTCACGCTCTGCAAATAAAAATTTACATTCGGGTGGCGTAGCCACATCAAACGTACGTCATTAGGATAGTTGAAAACAGGGGGTGAGGAGAATGCAAGTAGATGTTAAAAATGTTAATAAATGTGTGCATTTCGGTAGAGGTGTTATTAAAAATGCAGTTTATTGACAGAGAAACGCGGATTTGGCCAGCAACCGAAAGCGGGGTAATGGGGAGATAAAGCGGCATTCAGGGTTGAAATATGTCTGACCTCGGGTAAGATCCCAACTCACTCTTAATTTATGCAGAATATGATAGACATCACGGTTTTTTTTCCCAATTTAATCAAGCGGATTGTGCCTGTGCTGCGCAGCCCTTTTTGGTTGCTCGTGGGGTCGGTATTTTATACTACAAGCGTCAATGCGCTGACGGGATACGCCTATCAGCCATTGTCCTATGATGTTGATCTTTCTGCTCCGGCGGGCGATGCGGATTCTCTGTTCAACGCGGGTATGCCTGCCACGGATCGTAATGCATTGCCGAGCCTTGGCAGCGCCTATTACAAGCCATCATCCGGTACCCGCGCTGTAGAGACAAAAATTGCCACAACTCTCAAGCAGTTCGGTGAGCAAAGCATATCCAGCGACAGTGCAGATCCCTGGCGTGAACAGGCTGAAACCCTGGCGCTGACTCAGGCGGCTAAACTGGTGCAGAAAGAGACCAGTAGTCTGCTCTCTCCGCTCGGGACTGCCAGTGTCTCTCTGGACGTCAGTGGGCATAATTTTGATGGCAGTTCAGGCCAGCTCTTCAGCCCGTTGTATAACGGTAAAACCCTGCTGACCTACAGCCAGGTTGGCGTTAGCCGCTCAGCCGATACAATGATAGGGAATTTCGGCCTGGGGCAGCGCTGGAGCGAAGGGGCATGGATGTTCGGATATAATGCTTTTGTCGATAACGATTTTGACCACCAATTGACGCGCGGCAGTCTTGGTGCAGAAGCCTGGACAGATTACCTGCATTTTTCTACCAACTACTACCAGCCGTTCTCCTCCTACCGACCGGACGACAGTACCTCGACCCAGCTAAGACGTCAGGCGCGGGGTTACGATATCACCACTAAAGGTTATTTGCCTTTCTATCGCCAGCTTGGTGCCTCACTGAGCTATGAACAGTATTACGGCGATCAAGTGGATCTCTTTGGCAACGGCACGCGTCAGACTAATCCGTCGGCCATGACGTTTGGCATCAATTACACACCGGTACCTCTGGTGACGTTGAAGGCGTCCCATCAGGCGGGGCAGGACGGGGACAATCAGGATACCGTGCAGTTGTCGTTGAATTACCGTTTAGGCGTGCCGTTGGATCAGCAACTCTCAACTCACTCTGTGGATGATGCTCACTCGTTACGCGGTAGTCGTATGGACCTGGTCGAGCGCAACAACGTGCCAGTGATGGATTTCAAACAGCGTAAAACCCTCTCAGTGTTTCTCGCCACACCACCGTGGACGTTACATTCAGGCGAAACATTAACGCTGAAACTCCAGGTCAAGGCGCTCAACAGTCTGACGGCACTAAGCTGGCAGGGCGATACCCAAGCGCTGAGTCTGACGCCGCCGCCCAATAACCGCGATACTGAGGGATGGAGCGTGATCATACCGCAGTGGGACAGTTCGCCGGATGCCAGCAACAGTTATCATCTCTCGGTCACCGTCGTTGATAGCAAGCAGCAGCATGTCACCTCCAACTGGATCACTTTGGACGTACCTCCGCCGCCGCTCAGCGCGGGGATGCAGGATCAGGGGCTTAATTTCTAAGCTGTGGGCTTGCTGTCCACGGCTGCTTTTGAATCTTTAAATTCAAGTTCAAGGTCGTGGGCGTCGGCCCACACCGACCAGAGACCCGCAGTCGCGCGGGCCTCTGGACTCCGCGCTTTTTCATGAGACACCGACAGCTTCGCCGCTGGCAGGGCACGTGTTTCAGGTATCTCAGTGATAGCCGTAAAATGTCATCGCTCCGCGATCCCCGGCTGCGGGTTCGAGCCAACGATAAAGAGGTTGTCTCTCCACCGACTTGCCGGTGACATTTTGAACACGGCCGGGGCTTTTTCAAATTCAAAACCAGACACGTCTTTATCTTTTAAAAAAGCGTGGGCCGCATTCAAAAATGGCGCTGAGCAAGAGGTGGAAAACCGCGCGTCTTTTTGCGCGGGTTGTAACCCGCAGCGAAGGAACCGCAACGCGGCGGCATTTTGCGGCTATAACGGAAATACCTGAAACACGGCCATTGTGACCTGCGCAGCTGCGGTGTGAAAAAAGAAAAAACGCAGGATTCCAAAGGGTTTCGTTCAAAACCCTTTGGGCCAGTGTGGGCGGCGAGCCCACGACCTTGAAGTTGAACTTGAAGTTGAACTTGAATTTAAATTTGAATTTAAAAGTGCATGTGGGCCAGCGCCCACCCTAAAGCACATTACTTTGCAATACCCAAACCGCCGCTTCGACGCGAGATTTCAGTTTCATCTTTTTAAGCAGATGTTTCACATGGACTTTGACGGTGCTTTCTGTGATGTTCAAACGGCGAGCGATGACTTTATTCGGTAATCCTTCGGCGATAAGTTTAATGATATCGCGTTCACGTGGCGTCAGGGATTGAATATCACGGTCACCGCTGGGGCGGCTTTCCCGCAGACTGGCAGCCAGCACCGGCGTCAGCGCTTCGCTCAGCACCATTTTACCGGCAGCGGCATTGTGCAATGCAGCCAGTAAATCTTCAGGTTCCATATCTTTCAGTAGATAGCCGTCAGCGCCACGTTTAAGCGCTGTCACCACATCATCTTCATGATTCGAGACGCTAAACACGACAATACGGCCTGACAGCGAGGTCTGGCGCATTTTATCCAAGGTATCCAGACCGTTCATGCCGGGCATATTGAGATCCAAAAGGGTCAGGTCGGGGTCCAGTTCCTTTGCCAGCTCAACGCCTTGTTCGCCATTGCTCGCTTCGCCAATCACCAGCAGCATGGGGTCCAGCGCGATAAGTTGCTTGACGCCATTGCGCAGCATTGGGTGGTCGTCGATCAGCAGGATGGTGGAAGGGGTCATGTCGGTCATACTTGCTCCTGAGGATTAATGGGCAATGCATCGGGGCGAAAGCGCACGGTAACGTTGGTGCCACCATTGACCCTGCGGGCAATGCTGCATTCACCATGCAAACTTTTGGCGCGGTCCTGCATAATGATCAGGCCGTAATGATTTTGTCGTTCAATATTCGCGGGAAGCCCCTGGCCGTTGTCGTCCACTTGCATGAGAATCTGGCCTTTTTCGCAGGTCAACTTCAGGGAAACGTGGGTAGCCCTGGCATGTTTAAACGTATTATTAAGTGCTTCGCGGGCGATGTGTAGCAGATGAATTGCCTGATTCGCCGGTACCGAACGCGAAGGTAGCTGGTAATCGAAGGTAATGTTGATGCCCATGCGCCCGGAGAACTCATCCACGGTATGTTGCAGTGCCGCCCGCAAACCCGGCGCATGCATTTTCAGGCGGAAGGTGGTCAGCAATTCCCGTAGCTGGCGGTAAGCGGTATTCAGTTCATCGCGAATTTGCTGGATCAACTGGCTGTTTTCTTCGCTCAGATTGGTGCCCTGTATCTGCAGGCAGGCAATCTGAATCTTCATGCACGAGAGCGACTGGGCCAGCGAGTCATGCAGTTCCCGGGCGATGGCCGAACGTTCATCCATCAACATCAATTGCTGCTGATGCTCAGCCTGTCGCGCCAGCATCAGCGAGCTGGTCAGCTGTTCCAGCAAGGTGGTGATCAATTGCTGTTGATCGCTATTAAGCTGGCAGTCCTGTGGCAATTGAGCCAGCAATACACCGTAATTTTCCCGTTCATCACCCAGGCTCCAGCTCAGCGGTTGGCGCGGATGACCTTCATCCGGTTGGATGTTATCGCTAAGCAGATGATGTTGAGCCTGAGCGGCCCGTGTTTTTTTATCCGCTGGTTGCGGACTGCCAATGTCATTAAACAGCTCGGCGCTGTCGTTCTCGTAGAGGCGTAGCTGCACGGACTGCAGCGGCGTCAGAGTTTGTAACTCTTCCAGCACCGGGACCAGACGCTGTTCGAGCGGTGCGCTGGTGTGCAATTGGCGACTCACACGGTAGAGAAAATCCAGCACCTGGTTCTTTTGTTGCAGATCGGCTGTTTTATTGGCCACCATTTGCGCCAGGCTGTCGACCAACTGCTCCATCGCCAGCGACATGCTATTGAGCGATTGGCCGAGAATATCCATCTCATTATGCGGATGCCGCGTATCTGCCGCAGAAGAGTGCATGGGCTGATAGCGTTGGCTGAATTCCCCGGCGCTGACCGCATTGGCCTGCGCCAGCAGGCGCCGCAAGGGTTCGAGTAAACGGCGGCGTAAAAACCAGATGGTCAGCGCCAGCAGCATCAGTGTGAATGCCAGCAGGCCGTGCTGTACCATAGAGATCAGTGCCAGATGATATTCGGTTTTATGCTCCAGTGCGGCGACCATTTTGTCGAGTTGACTCACATACACCACCACATTGGCCTCCACCTGAGCCGGGTGTTTTGCCCGTTGAATCTGACCTTTCAGCGTGGTTGTCCAGTAACTGCGCAGTGCGTCGAACTCGGGTTGTAAGTTCTCGCTTTGTACGGCACGGCGTAAATCCGAGCTGTCTTGATCCTGCTCCATCTGACGTAAATATCTGTCACTCTCTTTCGTCAAGGGGACAGCGGCCAGTAAGCGATAACTTTGCATGCGCAGCGAGCCCGCTTTATTAATGGCGTGAGCATTGCCCTGAATACTCTGCGCCATCCAGGCTGCCACACTCATGCTGCCAATACCCAGCAGGCCTAACAGAAGCATCAATAATGCAATCTGGCTGACCAGCGAAAGCGGGGTGAAGGCGCGTTTAATCATGAATGAGTTCCTGTTGATACAACCTGTGGAAAAGACATCTTGCCTGTACGTACGTATTTTTTATTATCTCGCCATAATCAAAAATACCCCAATAGGAGTACCCACTAATTTCCACTGCCGATATTTACTCTGCCGGATTAAGAGGGTTTTGTAATCAATACTTTGATTTATAGTGCTTTATTTTTATTATTTGTCGTACTCACAAAGGACGCCACCCGTTTTAACCCCGAAAACCTACTCATCATCGGGTTGATTTGCATCAACATCAAGCAAGAGACCACTACCTAGTGTGTGCAGCATTCATAACGCCAATGTGCTGCATACTGAGGGTTCTATGTCACACACTTCATCAACACTGACTGAAAAAAAATCACGCCTGCTACAGGACTGGAGACCGGAAGAACCGGCTTTCTGGGCTGAAAGCGGTCATAAAGTTGCCAGCCGTAATTTGTGGATCTCCGTACCTTCCTTGCTGCTTGGCTTCTGTGTATGGATGCTGTTCAGTCTGGTTTCCGTCAACCTGAACAAAGTGGGTTTCAATTTTACGACCGATCAACTCTTTATGCTGACGGCTATCCCTTCGGTGTCAGGTGCCATTTTACGCGTACCTTACTCCTTTATGATCCCGTTATTTGGCGGCCGCCGCTGGACTGCCATCAGCACGGTATTCCTGGTTATTCCCTGCGTTTGGCTGGGCTTTGCGGTGCAGGATACCACCACGTCATACAATACCTTCCTGATCATCTCTTTGCTGTGCGGTTTTGGTGGTGCGAATTTTGCCTCAAGCATGGGCAATATCAGCTTCTTCTACCCGAAAGCTAAACAGGGCGGTGCGCTGGGCATCAATGGCGGGCTGGGCAATATGGGCGTGAGCGTGATGCAGTTGCTGGCACCGCTGGCGATCTCTTTGGGCATTTTCAGCGCGTTCAGTGACCCACAAACGCTGGCCGATGGCAGCAGCATGTGGTTGCAAAATGCGGCATGGATCTGGGTGCCATTCCTGCTGATCTGCACCCTGGCGGCCTGGTTGGGTATGAATGACCTGGCGTCATCGAAAGCATCAATTCGCCAACAGCTACCGGTACTCAAACGCGGCCATTTGTGGATCATGAGTGTGCTCTATCTGGCGGCATTTGGCTCGTTCATCGGCTTCTCAGCCGGTTTTGCGATGCTGACTAAAACGCAGTTCCCTGATGTGAACATCATGCATTATGCCTTCTTCGGGCCGCTCATCGGTGCGCTGGCGCGTTCAGCCGGCGGTATGCTCTCTGACCGCTTAGGTGGCGTGCGAGTGACTTTCTGGAACTTCGTGGTGATGGCGATCACGGCGGCATTGCTGTTCCTCACCTTACCACAGGGAGGGGGTGGCGGTAACTTTGCGGCCTTCTTCGGCGTGTTTATGGTGTTGTTCATGACGGCCGGTCTGGGGAGTGGTTCGACTTATCAGATGATTGCGGTGATTTTCCGCAGACTGACCACTGATTCAGCGCTGGCTCGTGGCGATAGCGCAGAGTCTGCGCAGCGTGAGGCAGTGACCGATACCGCAGCCGCGTTGGGCTTTATCTCTTCGATTGGCGCGATTGGCGGCTTCTTTATTCCTAAAGCTTTTGGTACCTCACTGGCTATCACCGGTTCACCCGCGGGTGCGATGAAAGTGTTCCTGGTGTTCTATGTGGTCTGCGCGGTGATCACCTGGGGGGTTTACTGGCGTAAGCTGAATAAAGGTTTTGCCACCAAAAAAGCGCAGTAATTATTTTATCGTCAGCGTCGCAAGACCGAACACTTAGGCTGCCTGTGGGCAGCCTTTTTTATCATGAGGATCGTGAGGCGATGTTTGCCTGCAGCGGCAACGAGATATGCTTGATCCGATAATGCTGTCCGTTACCGGCAATGATCTTTTTTCCTGCCGTGAAATGGATTTTTTTCCAATTTGTCGTGTCCCACGCGACGATATCAATCAGCGCATCTAAGGTGGGTTCACCGACAAGTTGCGACAGCGCGCTGAAAGGGGCGATATCACTGATCTCTCTGGTGGCGAAAACAGCATCAGCAATATCATCGCTTAAACGTGCAGCCACCACCGGATAGGTTCTGACTTGAGGCCATCCAAATGCCTTAGCTACGCCCTGGAAACCCGTGCTAATGAGAAAGTGATTTAGGCTTTCTGCGTCGCGCCACAAATAAAAGGGCGCATAGAGATTCTCCGTACTGCCGGTTTTCATGTCATCGAGGCGAGCATAAAGATATGTTTTAAAAATCAGTCCCGGATAGCCATCCAATAAATGGCCATTGTCGGTGATACGTTTTTCAATAATCCCCATGTCGTAATCCGCAGGCAGGGTGAAACTGTATTGCATGGCAATCATGATATAGAGCCTTATGTAATAGAGAACATTTCTCCATGGCTGAATGACCAATCTTCTGGCTGAGTAAAGCTGATGACAATCATCACATCGGCAGGAGAAATACCGAGCTTATGATGTAATTGCCCAACCAGATTTTGGTAAAACGCCTGTTTTTGCGCGGTGTTACGTGGCTTACCTCCTGTAATATGGAAGAGCAGAAAGTCTTCTGAACGCAGGCAGTTTTGCTCTGAATCTTTTTTCTCACACAAATAGGTAGGATTAATCACGCGCTGGCTTCTACTGACCGGCTCGAACAACTGAAAGCAATCCTCTTCAGGGACGGAAAATGTGCTGATCAGTGCCTCCTGCAACGTGGCAGATATCACCGCCTGCCAGCGATCAATACGGTGAGCAGGCAGAGAGATTCGGGTAAATGGCATGGTTATTCTCCTTCTTTTTCCATCATCAGATGGGCAAATGGGGTCAAGGCTGAGGCTGCCGCCGGCCATCCTGCATAAAAAGCCAAATGGGTGATCAGTTCACTCAACTCAAGCTGAGTAACCCCGTTTTTCATCGCCAGAGTCAGATGATAAGGCAGTTGTTCAACGCGGTTCAGCGCAACCAAGGTGGCGACCGTGATCAGGCTGCGGTCACGTACAGAGAGCTCATCTCTTTCCCAAAGATCGCCAAACAAGACCTGCTCAGTAAGCTCAGCCAATTTCGGTGTCAGAATCGCCATGATTTCCAATGTCAGTGTTTGAGGGGTGTTTGTGCTCATATCAGCGTCCTTTAGTACGGGTGTGAAGCTGAGAATAAGCGGTTATAATTATCCTGAAAATCGAAAATAACAGTAATGTTAATCCACAAAAACAGGATGCTAAAGCATGGCCAAACGACCGATCACTTTTGATGCTGAGGCGTTGCGGAGTTTTGTCGCTGGAATTGAGCTTGGAAGCTTTGTGCTGGCGGCTGACCGTTTGGGGCGTTCGACGTCGGCGGTCAGTGCTCAGTTGAAAAAACTCGAGCAGCAGGCAGGGACGCCATTGGTACAAAAATCTGGCCGACATCTGATACTGACCGAACGGGGTGAAGTCATGCTGAGCTATGCGCGGCGGATTCTGAGGCTCAACGATGAAGCCAGCGCGGCACTGTTGGCCAGCCCACTGAATGGCAGCCTGAATCTGGGTATGCAGGAAGACTTTGGTGAGACTTTGCTACCGGCTATTCTCGGCACCTTCACCCGTGCCCATCCTCAGGTGCAACTTTCTGCCAGTATTACCCGTAATCAGCAATTGCTCGAGGGGATACGCCATAGTGAATTCGATCTGACGGTAAGTTGGCAAGCCGATGACGAACCGTGTTTTCCGACCAGCCAGTCTCTCGGGCATAGTGCTTTACGCTGGATTGGCGCTGAGCATTTTTCTCTTGAACACTATTTGCACTCTGGTGAGCCGCTGCCTTTACTGGTGTTTGAAGCGCCCTGTTTGATGCGAAGTGCCGCCACCGCTGCGTTGGACCATGCGGGTATTCCCTGGAGGATTGCGTTTACCAGCCGTAGCCTTAGCGGGATCTGGGCGGCGATGTCGGCGGGGCTTGGTATCACTGTGCGCACCGATTTTGGCATGCCTCAGACATTGCGGGTCTTAAACCAGCTACCCGCACCCGGTGAAGTGGGGATCAGTCTGCATCAGAGTCAGACTCAGCCTGGTGATGCGGCCAACTGCCTGAAAGGGGCGATAATGGATTTCTTTGCGGGCCATCGATTACGCAGTCACGATGGCTAAAAGAAGAGAAAGACCTGAGCCGGCAGGTGTGCTGCTCATCGGTAAAATGCTACTCTGCGGAACCGGCCGATACAGCCACTTACGGAACAACATGACTTTGAAAGCAGCCGACGCCTGGCAAAAGGGCGACCTCATTAATCTCTTGATCGCTATTCCGGCCGGGATCATCGCCGCGTTGGTCACGATTGCTTTTCGCGGGGCGATTTCGGGCATTAACGGCCTAATGTTCACTGACGGCAGCGATATTACCAAAGCGTTTCTCGAATACCCGCGGGCGATATGGCCACTGATCACCACCGTTGGCGGCGTGGTCGCCGGTTTTATCCTACTTTGGGCGATGAATGTCGAACGCAAGCATGGCAACATGCCGGACTATCTCGACGTGATTGACCAGCGCCTGCCGGGGATTCCGTTGCGCAGCACCTTGCTGCGGGCGGCGTCCTCACTGGCCAGTATCGCCAGCGGCGGGTCGATTGGCCGTGAAGGGGCGATGGTGCAGCTTTCGGCACTCAGCGGCAGCTTGCTCGGGCGCTTTTCCCGTTTGCGCGTTTTGCACCAGTCAGATGTTATTGCCATGGCGGCGGCAGGTGGGTTGGCCGCTGTCTATCACGCGCCCTTTGCGGGCGCGCTTTTCGTGGCAGAAATTGCCTTTGGGGTGACCGCCGTACAGCGGCTGATCCCGCTGTTTATTTCTGCCTCGGTGGCGGTGCTCACCGTTCGCTCGGTGACTGACTACGAACCGCTCTACCTTTATTCCTCTGCCATCTTCAGCCCGTCGCCGGGCGCCATTGTTACCGTGCTCGCAATCGGCGTGGTGACCGGCACGCTCGGGCCACTGTTTATTGCCTCCATCGACAAAGTCCGTCAGTGGATGAAACCCATTTCACATCCGGCGTTGCGCCTTGGGTTGGGTGGGCTGGCTGTCGGGCTGGTAGCGATGGTGTCGCCGCTGGTGCTGGGCAACGGTCTTGAAGTGATCGACCTGATCCTCAACAACGGTGAGCTACATACCTCGCTGCTGCTGGTGCTGATATTGAAAATTGTTGCCACGGCGATCACCGTCGGTTCTGGTGCGGTAGGAGGATTGTTTACGCCGTCGCTGCTGATCGGTGCTGCCAGCGGGGCGCTGGTTTGTACGTTCCTGCAATGGCTGGGCTTTGATCCTGGACCGGTCGGTTTATATGCTGCCATCGGGATGAGTGCTTTACTGGCGGCGACCAGCCACGCACCGCTGATGTCCATCATGATGGCGTTCGAAATGACGCTCAATAGTTCGCTGTTGTTCCCGCTGATGCTGGCAACAGCGATCTCCTACGTGGTGGCCTCAAGGCTGAAAAACGGAGGAACATACCCGGTGCTGTCCCGGCATAATGCACGTTTTGCCGCGAAAAATGAGTTTGAATACAGCTCGGTTGCCTCGTTGATCGTCCCTTGTTCGAAAATGGTCGTGGATTCAATGCTGTCTGACGTGGTCACCGAAGGGCTGAAACAGCGTACCCGTTATGTCTATGTCGTGGACCGGCAGGAACGTTTCCTCGGCGTGGTCCCCACCAATGTATTAGCCAGCGGTATTATTGATGGCAGTCTGAAACCTGACAGCTCGATTGAGCGTTTTATTGAGCAGGAATTTTCCATACTGTATCAAAACGCCAGCTATGAGCAGGCATGGGCAACATTCAGTGAGTCCCCACTGGAACGACTGCCTGTACTGGAAAACCCCGAAACCCGCCGTCTGCTAGGCGTGGTAACCAAAGCCTCGTTGCTCAATAAAGCTAAAAGCTTTCTGTAATAGTGTTAAAAAATGCTAATTATCGTCTCTTCTTTTAAACGCATACCAGCCTGCCAGCAGGGTAAAAATCGCAACAATCACCACCAGTAAAACAAACCCATGGTGATTGTTGGCAAGAGGAATTCCGCCGACGTTCATGCCAAAAAAACCCGCCACAATATTAATGGGTAGCGCCAGAACGGTGATAACCGTCAACACATACAAGGTGCGGTTACTTTGCTCCATCTGGCGTGATGTGATCTCTTCCTGCAGCAACCTAATGCGTTCGGTCAGAGCAATCAGGTCGTTGAGCACCACGGAAAACTCTTCGGCAAACTGACGTAAATCCTGGACTACATCTGGCGCAATCCACGCAGGCGGGCGGTTGAACAGCCTGAAAAGCGCGGTCGGTTCGGGGGCCAGTAAACGCTGGAAGCGCAATAGCATCCGCCGCAAACGTCCCAGATTGGCGCGGTTCTTCTTTACGTGATGGCTGAGCAGGCGCTCCTCGATGATGTCAACATACTGATTGGCGCGGCGGACAATCTGCTCCAGCAACGCCTCCTGTTCTTCCAATAAATAGACCAACAGCTCAGTCGGTGAGCCAATATTCAGATGTTCAAGCCTTTTAAACAGGCGTTCGATCAATCTCACCGGTTTATGACGGGCGGTAACGACAAGTTGTTGATGACAGCTTAGCCAGAGTGTTGACGTCTCATCGCTTGTCCCTTCCGGATGAAAAATCACGTCGTTTAGCACGGCGAGTAAAATGTCGTCCAGCCGTTCTATGCGTGTACTGCGTGAACCCTCACGGATCTCCTCGAAGAAAGCGTCTCCTACAGAAAAATGCTTCTTAAGCCATTTTTCTGACATGGCATGATTGAGATTGACATGGATCCAGATGAATCCCTGTTCGTGATGGATATCCTGATAGGTCTCCTGCACCTGCTGAGAGGAAACTCTTTCGGGCGGTTGGTCAGGGCGGAAGACAAAACCGTAAATCATTCCTGTAACTTCTTTATTGAAATTGAGTACGGCGGGTTTTTCTTTCTGCATGTCGATGTTCTGATGGCGAAAAACGGGTGACCCATTACGCCAGTAATCGGCGTAAATACAATAACCGAAATGCTAATTTCACAATTTTGTAATAATCCACCACGCCTCACCCCTAATTTCCCACGGGAACACTTTATGGGCCAATCCTAGTTGAATGTTGAGATTTATGTATTAAGAATCAATGCCTTAACTAGTAGCCCTTAGTTACCTCTTTGGGGGTATTTTTCGCTATATAAATAATCACCTAACGACTGTGGCTTGATCGTAATCAACTAGGCGCGCGTGTGGGGTGCATACCCTGATTGCATATTGAGCAATGACGTTGTATCCCCGCCATTCACATAATGACAAAGCGCGATAAGCCTTTGCACAGGAGAGTCTCGGATGAGCAAGTTTCTTGACCGGTTTCGCTATTTTAAAACGCTAGCGGAACCCTTCGCTGATGGCCATGGCCAGACGCTGAATACCAATCGTGACTGGGAAGATGGCTACCGTAGCCGCTGGCAGCATGACAAAGTGGTGCGTTCCACTCACGGTGTTAACTGTACCGGCTCCTGTAGTTGGAAAATCTACGTCAAGAACGGCCTGGTCACCTGGGAAACCCAGCAGACCGACTATCCGCGTACCCGTCCTGATCTCCCCAATCATGAACCGCGCGGCTGCCCGCGTGGCGCGAGCTACTCTTGGTATCTCTACAGCGCCAATCGCCTTAAATATCCCTTGATGCGTAAGAAGCTGATTCAACTCTGGCGCGAAGCCAAGCTGAAACACAGCGATCCGGTGGATGCCTGGGGTTCGATCATCAGCCAACCTGAACAAGCCAAACAGTATAAAGCGGCACGTGGACGCGGTGGTTTTGTGCGTTCCAGCTGGCAGGAAGTGAATGAGCTGATCGCCGCGTCTAACGTCTACACCGCCAAAACCTTTGGCCCGGACCGCATTATCGGCTTTTCACCTATTCCGGCGATGTCGATGGTCTCTTATGCGGCGGGTGCTCGTTACCTGTCGCTGATCGGTGGCGTCTGCCTGAGTTTCTACGACTGGTATTGCGACTTGCCACCGGCGTCGCCGATGACCTGGGGCGAACAAACTGACGTGCCGGAATCTGCTGACTGGTACAACTCGTCATACATTATAGCCTGGGGTTCCAACGTCCCGCAGACCCGTACGCCCGACGCTCACTTTTTCACTGAAGTGCGCTACAAAGGCACCAAGACGGTGGCGATCACGCCGGATTACGCCGAAGTGGCCAAACTGTGTGACCACTGGTTAGCGCCAAAACAGGGCACCGACAGCGCACTGGCACTGGCCATGGGCCACGTTATTCTCAAATCCTTCCACCTCGATAACCCAAGCCAATACTTCATCGATTATGTGCGTCGTTACACCGACATGCCAATGCTGGTGATGCTGGAGCCGCGTGAAGATGGCTCTTATGCTGCTGGCCGTATGCTACGGGCTTCTGACCTGGTGGATAATCTTGGTCAGGAAAATAACCCGCAGTGGAAAACCATCGCTATTGATGAAACCAGCGGCGAACTGGTCTCTCCGCTGGGGTCCATCGGTTACCGCTGGGGCCAGAAAGGCAAATGGAATTTGCAAGCTCGAGAAGGTAAAGATCAGCAAGAAGTCAGCCTGACGCTGAGCCTGATGGACAAGCATGATGACGTAGTTGAGGTTGGATTCCCTTACTTTGGTGGTGCGGTCAGCGAACACTTTAACAGCGTTGCGCTGGAAGAAGTGCTGCTGCACAAGCTGCCGGTGAAGCGCCTGCCACTGGCCGATGGCAGCAGCGTATTAGTCACCAGTGTCTACGATTTGACCCTCGCCAATTATGGCGTTGAGCGTGGTCTGAATGATGAAAACTGCGCTAAAACCTTTGACCAGGTGAAAGCCTACAGCCCAGCCTGGGCTGAGCTGATCACCGGGGTTTCACAACAAAATATCGTGCGTATCGCGACCGAGTTCGCCGATAACGCTAACAAAACCCATGGCCGTTCAATGATCATCGTCGGTGCCGGTATGAACCACTGGTACCACATGGACATGAACTACCGCGGCCTGATCAACATGCTGGTGTTCTGCGGTTGTGTTGGTCAGAGTGGGGGCGGATGGGCGCACTATGTCGGTCAGGAAAAACTGCGTCCGCAAACCGGCTGGCAGCCGCTGGCCTTTGGCCTCGACTGGCAGCGTCCGCCGCGCCAGATGAACAGCACCTCGTTCTTCTATAACCACTCCAGCCAGTGGCGCTATGAAACTGTCGCGCCGCAGGAGTTGCTGTCGCCGCTGGCAGATAAATCGCAGTTCACTGGCAGCATGATTGATTTCAATGTACGTGCTGAGCGCATGGGTTGGTTGCCTTCCGCGCCCCAGTTGAACGTCAATCCTTTGAATCTGGCTGACATGGCGAAACAGGCCGGTAAAACCCCGCAGGAATATACGGTCGACAGCCTGAAAGACGGCAGTGTGCGTTTTGCGGCAGAACAGCCTGATGATCCGCAGAACTTCCCGCGTAACCTGTTTGTCTGGCGTTCAAACCTGCTCGGCTCGTCCGGTAAAGGCCACGAATACATGCTGAAATATCTGCTGGGTACAGAACACGGTATTCAGGGAGAAGATCTCGGGATGCAGGGCGGCATTATGCCGGAAGAGGTCGAATGGCAGGATCAGGGCGGCGAAGGCAAACTGGATCTGGTGGTGACGCTCGATTTCCGCATGTCCAGCACCTGTCTCTATTCCGACATCGTGCTGCCAACGGCGACCTGGTACGAAAAAGACGACATGAATACCTCGGACATGCATCCCTTTATTCATCCGCTGTCTGCCGCCGTTGATCCGGCGTGGGATTCAAAAAGTGACTGGGAAATCTACAAAGGCATCGCCAAAGAGTTCTCTCGTGTTTGTGTCGGCCATCTGGGGGTAGAAACCGATCTGGTAACCCTGCCGATTCAACACGACTCCGCCGCTGAAATGGCGCAGCCATTGGGTGTGGAAGACTGGAAAAAAGGCGATTGCGACTTAATACCTGGCGTGACCGCACCGCATCTGGTGACCGTGGAACGCGATTACCCAAACACCTACGAACGTTACACTTCGCTTGGTCCGCTGATGGATAAATTGGGCAACGGCGGTAAAGGGATTAGCTGGAACACCGACAGCGAAATCGAGCTGCTTAAAAAACTCAATTACACCAAGGCTGATGGTGCGGCCAAAGGGCGTCCAAATATCGCCACCGCGATCGACGCTGCCGAAGTCATTCTGACGCTGGCACCGGAAACTAACGGTCAGGTCGCCGTCAAAGCCTGGGCGGCACTCAGCCAAAACACCGGTATAGACCATACGCATCTGGCGCTGAACAAAGAAGATGAGAAGATCCGCTTCCGCGATATTCAGGCCCAGCCGCGCAAAATCATCTCCAGTCCGACCTGGTCTGGTTTGGAAGATGAGCACGTGTCCTACAACGCCTGTTACACCAACGTCCATGAGTTGATTCCATGGCGCACGCTGTCAGGTCGCCAGCAGATTTATCAGGATCACGCGTGGATGCGTGCTTTCGGTGAGAGCTTGTTGGTGTACCGTCCACCCATTGATACCCGTGCGGCACAGCCGCTGCTCAATGCCAAGCCGAACGGCAACCCGGAAATGGCGCTTAACTTCCTGACGCCGCACCAGAAATGGGGCATTCACTCCACCTACAGTGACAACTTGCTGATGCTGACGTTAAGCCGCGGCGGGCCGATTGTCTGGCTGAGTGAAGAGGATGCAAAACAGTTGGGTGTTGAAGATAACGACTGGATCGAAGCCTTTAACGCTAACGGCTCACTGAGCGCCCGTGCGGTAGTCAGCCAGCGGGTGCCATCGGGGATGACCATGATGTACCACGCGCAGGAACGCATCGTGAACATTCCAGGTTCTGAAATCAGCCAGCAACGTGGCGGCATTCATAACTCGGTGACCCGCGTCTGTCCAAAACCGACGCATATGATCGGCGGTTATGCCCAACTTTCTTACGGCTTTAACTATTACGGCACCGTAGGTTCCAACCGAGATGAATTTGTGATTGTGCGCAAAATGAACCGTATCGACTGGTTAGATGACGAAGGCAACGACTACGTACAGGGCGCGGTTGTACAGAAGAAAGTACAGGAGAAAGCCAAATGAAAATTCGTTCACAAGTCGGCATGGTGCTAAATCTCGACAAATGCATCGGCTGCCATACCTGTTCCGTAACCTGTAAAAACGTCTGGACCAGCCGTGAAGGCATGGAGTACGCCTGGTTCAATAACGTCGAAACCAAGCCAGGTCTGGGTTACCCGACCGACTGGGAAAATCAGGAAAAATGGAAGGGTGGCTGGATCCGTAAAATTAACGGCAAGCTGCAGCCGCGTATGGGCGGCAAAATGAATTTGCTGCACAAAATTTTCCTCAACCCGCATATGCCGGAAATTGACGATTATTACGAACCATTCGATTTTGACTACCAGCATCTGCACACCGCCAAAGAGAGTAAACATCAACCAGTGGCGCGTCCACGCTCGCTGCTGACCGGTAAACGCATGAATAACATCGTCGGTGGCCCGAACTGGGAGGATGATTTAGGCACCGAGTTCAGCAAGCGTTCAGCTGACCAAAACTTCGCTAACATGCAAAAAGAGATGTATGGCGAGTTTGAAAACACCTTCATGGCCTATCTGCCACGTCTGTGTGAACACTGCCTCAACCCTGCCTGTGTGGCGACCTGCCCGAGCGGTGCGATTTATAAACGTAACGAAGACGGGATCGTGTTGATCGACCAGGATAAATGCCGTGGCTGGCGTATGTGCCTGACCGGTTGCCCGTACAAAAAAATCTACTTTAACTGGAAAAGCGGCAAGTCAGAAAAATGTATTTTCTGCTATCCGCGTATCGAAGCCGGGCAGCCAACGGTCTGCTCCGAAACCTGTGTAGGCCGTATCCGCTATCTCGGTGTGGTGCTGTATGACGCTGATCGTATCGAACAGGCGGCATCGGTTGAAAACGAGAAAGATCTGTACCAAAGCCAGATGAGTATCTTCCTTAATCCGAATGATCCGGAGGTGATCGCACAGGCTGAGAAGGACGGAATTCCAATCTCTGTGATGGACGCCGCTCGCCAGTCGCCGGTGTATAAAATGGCGATTGAGTGGAAGCTGGCACTGCCGCTGCACCCGGAATACCGTACGCTGCCGATGGTTTGGTACGTGCCGCCATTGTCGCCGATTCAGTCCGCCGCCGATGCAGGCGCACTGCCACATACTGGCGTATTGCCTGATGTCGAAAGCTTGCGTATTCCGGTGCAATACCTGGCCAATTTGTTGACCGCGGGCGATCCTGAACCAGTGCTGCGGGCACTGAAAAGAATGTTGGCGATGCGCCATTTCAAACGTGCGGAAACGGTGGACGGCGTGGTGGATACCTCTGCGCTGGAGCAGGTGGGTCTGAGCGAAGCGCAGGCACAGGAGATGTACCGCTATCTGGCGATTGCCAACTACGAAGACCGTTTCGTGGTGCCTTCCAGCCACCGTGAGCAGGCGCGAGAAGCCTTCCCGGAAGCCAAAGGTTGTGGGTTCAGTTTTGGTGATGGTTGCCACGGTAGCGACACCCAATTCAATCTGTTTAACAGCAAGCGAATTGATGCTATCGACATCGGCGCGAAAACAGAGAGGAAGCGCTAATGAACAGTTTACGACTCATCGGCTTACTGCTGGATTATCCATCTGAAGACCTTTGGTTGCATAAGTTGGAGGTGGTCGAAGCGGTAAACGAATCAACGGAAATCAATGCACAACAGCGCCTCGCTCTGCAGCAGTACATTCAGGCTTTCTGCAAACAAGACTTGCTGGATGCCCAGTCTGCGTATACCGGCCTATTCGATCGCGGTCGTGCGACGTCGCTGTTGCTGTTTGAACATGTTCACGGTGAATCCCGCGATCGCGGTCAGGCCATGGTGGATTTGATGGAACAGTATCGGGCTGCCGGTCTGGAGATCGACAGCCGCGAACTGCCGGACTATCTGCCGCTCTATCTGGAATACCTTTCTACTATGACGGTTTCCGAAGCCTGTGACGGACTGAAAGATATTGCGCCGATTCTGGCTTTGCTGGGCGCTCGCTTACAGGAACGTGACAGCGCCTATTCCTCTCTGTTCGATCTGCTGCTGGCGATGTCCGGTAGTGAACTGGCCAGTGAAGATGTGCGTCCGAGCCTGCAACAAGAAGTGCGCGATGACACACCGGCTGCTTTGGATGCGGTATGGGAAGAGGAGCAGATCACCTTCCTCGGTGAGCAGAGCTGTACCAGCGGAGAAGAAGCGGCCCATCAAAAGCGCTTCGCCGGGGCTGTCCAGCCTCAATATCTCGACCTTGATGCAGGACCCCTTCGAGTGACAACGACAGAGGATGCACGGCCATGAATTTCCTCAATACTTTCTTATTTGATATTTACCCTTATATTTGCGGTACCGTTTTCCTGGTCGGTAGCTGGCTGCGTTATGACTACGGACAATACAGTTGGCGTGCAGGTTCCAGCCAAATCATGGACAAAAAAGGGCTGCGCATTGCTTCTCCGCTGTTCCATGTCGGCATTCTTGGCATCTTCGCTGGCCACGCCTTCGGCATGTTGACACCGCACTGGATGTATGAGTCCTTCCTGCCGATTGCCGTGAAGCAGCAAATGGCCATGTGGGCAGGCGGAGCCTGTGGTTTGATGACGCTGGTGGGCGGTGCCATGTTACTCAAGCGACGTCTGTGTAATCCGCGAGTGCGGGCAACCTCAAGCGCGGGTGACATTATGATCATCGCCTTGCTGGTGGTCCAGGTATGCCTTGGGCTCGGCACCATTCCGTTCTCTGCTCAACATATGGACGGCAGCGAAATGATGAAACTGGTGGGCTGGGCGCAGTCGGTGGTGACCTTCCACGGCGGCGCTTCCGCGCATCTTGAGGGTGTGGCGCTGATTTACCGTGTGCATATCGTGCTGGGGATGACACTCTTCCTGCTGTTCCCGTTCTGCCGTTTGGTGCATATCTGGAGCGCGCCAGTGGAGTATCTCACTCGTCGCTACCAACTGGTGCGTAACCGCCGCTGACCGACACAGCACAGGGTATTTTGACAAGAAACAGAAGGGCGCTATGATGCGCCCTTCGCCTTTTTATTATGTTAATGCCGCTATTTACCAAGGATGCTCATCATGGCTACTGAAAGAAAACCCTTCTCCCTGCCGCGTCGCTTACTGCGTAACAGTCTGATCCTCATCGTGATCGGCATTGTCGCCGTGGTTCACGGTTTGATTGTGGGCAACAGCGATCCCACGCTCGGCGGAGAAATGCCACCCCAGTTATTAATGGGTATCTGGTTTATTGTGTTTGGGGGCGTGTTGGGGTTGATCAGTTGGATCGTGATTCGGCGTAAAGCGAAGCAGTAAGTTTTTTTAAATTCAAATTCAAATTCGAATTCAAAGTCAAGGTCGTGGGCATCGGCCCACACCGGGCAGGCTTCGGATTGCATTCCGAACTTGCTTTTGAAGGTCAAGGTCGTGGGCATCGGCCCACACCGACCTAGGGGCGGCCAGTCGCCGCCGCCCCCAGGACCTCCGGGCTCTTTTATGCGGCTCTCGCAGCTGCGCAGGTCACAATGGCCGTGTTTCAGGCACTTTCGTTATCGCCGTAAAATGTCAGCCCTTCGGGCTACCCGGCTACGGGTTCGAGCCAACGGTAAAGATGTTGTCTCTCCACCGACTTGCCGGTGACATTTTGAACACGGCTGAAGCTTCTTTAAATTCAAAATCAAAACCTGCATGGCGTTGACCTTTAAAATGTCGAGGCCGCATTCAAAAATGACGCCGAACGAACGGTGAGAAACTGTGAGCGGGTCTATTGCGAGCAGGTCCGAACCTGAAGTGAGGGTACCGCCTAAGCGGCGACATTTTGCGGCTATCGCTGAGATACCTGAAACACGGCCATTGTGACCTGCGCAGCTGCTGTCTTTAAAAGAGCCCGGGATTCTTAAGGGTGGCGGCGATAAGCCACCCTTGAGGCCAGTTTGGGTGGCAACCCAAGGTCTTGACCTTGAAGTTGAACTTGAACTTGAACTTGAACTTAAAGGGCGGGTTGGGAACGCCATTTCCCAATGAACTGAGAACAATTTTCATTTAGACTGGCAAGCTTGCCCGCGCCTGGGCTATTCCAATAAGGATCGACGATGCTCCGCCGCTTTTTTGCCTATTACGCCCCCTATAAAAAACTTTTCTATCTCGATTTCGGTTGCGCGATCCTCGCCGGATTGCTGGAGCTGGGCTTTCCAATGGCCATTAAAGTCTTCATCGATAAACTGCTGCCAGCCCATGACTTTGTGCTAATCCTGGCAGCGACCGTCGGCCTGCTACTGATTTATATGCTGAACACCGGTTTAATGGCCATCGTCAACTATTGGGGACATGCGCTGGGGGTGGGCATTGAGACGGATATGCGGCGTCAGGCATTCAGCCATTTACAGAAACTCTCTTTCCGTTATTACGATAACACTAAAACGGGTCATATCATTACTCACGTCACCAAGGACCTGGAAGAAGTTGGGGAAGTGGCGCACCACGGTCCGGAAGACTTGTTTATTGCCATCATGACCTTTATCGGTGCGTTTATCCTGATGGCGACGGTGCATCTGCCGATGGCGCTGATGACCATCGTGATTGTGCCGTTCATGACGTTTTTGGTCAGCCGCTACGGCGCTCAGATGACCGAAACCTGGCGGCGTCTGTTCGGGCAGGTGGGTAATTTCAATGCACGGATTGAAGAGAGCATCGGTGGTATCCGCGTAGTGAAAGCTTTTGCAAACGAAGCGCATGAGGAAACACTCTTCGCCAGGGATAATGAAAGCTATCGCACCACCAAGCTGAAAGCCTACCGCATCATGACGGCCAGCTTGACCTTAAGCTACCTCAGCACGCGGTTGATCCAGATTATCATCATGATCGCCGGAACCTGGTATGTGGTGAATGGTCAGCTGAGTTATGGCGGTTTTGTCGGGTTCCTGCTGCTGGTGGAGGTGTTTTTCCGCCCGGTAGCGAAAATCACCTCGGTATTGGAGAGTTATCCGAAAGGCATTGCGGGCTTTAAACGCTTTACCCAACTGATTGATACTGCACCGGACATTGTTGACCGTCCCACTGCGCAGACGGTGGCGCATTTGCGCGGTGATATTTGCTACCGCGATGTGGTGTTCGGCTATACACCGGCCAGCAAAATCCTCAATGGCATTAATCTTGAGATCAAAGCGGGTGAGACGCTGGCTTTTGTTGGTCCATCCGGTGCGGGTAAAACGACGCTCTGTTCACTGTTACCCCGTTTTTACGAATTGGACAGCGGTGGGATCACCATTGATGGTATCGACATCCGCGATATGACCCAGGTTTCACTGCGTAATAACATCGGGATCGTGCAACAGGACGTATTTCTGTTCGGCGGCAGCATTCGTGAGAACATCGCCTACGGCAAACTGGATGCGACGGAATTCGAGATCCGCGAGGCGGCACGACAGGCACGCCTGGATGATGTGATTGATGCGTTGCCTATGGGCATGGACACCGTGATTGGCGAGCGGGGTGTGAAACTCTCCGGTGGGCAGAAACAGCGCCTGTCGATAGCGCGTATTTTCCTTAAAAATCCACCCATCCTTATTCTGGATGAAGCGACCTCTGCGCTGGATACGGCGACCGAGCAGGCGATTCAGCAATCACTGGCTGAATTGTCACAGGGGCGTACCACGCTGGTGATTGCCCACCGGCTGGCGACGATTCAAAATGCCGACCGTATAGTAGTGGTCGATAAAGAAGGCATTATCGAGCAGGGTAGCCATCAGGTACTGCTGGCATTACAGGGCCGGTATGCTCAACTCCACGCGGCCCAGTTCCGTTCTGAGTAATTAATCTCTTTTTTACGGCTTCATCAAAAAACCTCTTTTTTGAACAAGAGGTTTTTTTTTGCACAAATAATACCCCAATCGGGCATCCTAAACAGGCCTATTTTGTTCAATGCAATTAGCATTGAAACGTATTGTTCGATAATGAGCGGGAAAAATTTAGCTTATTATTCTTTTATAAAAAAAGAAAAGAAAAATGTGGTGGGATATAAATCACACTTTATCTTTTTTCTATTTTTTGGCTAAGCAAACTTATTTTAAATACACAGCAGGCTATGTATTATTTTGGTGCAATAACGTTGTAATCACTATTATTTTATTAACAACTGTTAACCTTCCCTCACCACGGCTGTAAAGTGATCTCTGCTACAAAAACTATACAAATTTCATCAAAAATTGCACCAAAATAGGGAGATGCACTTGGCTGGTGCAGTGGCTTGTGCAAAAAATACGTATAATCAGTAAGTTATAAATTCAAGTTAGAAATACTTAGTAACAACTATTTACTCAAAATTAACCAAAATTCCCGAACTTTTTCATTTTAACTTTTTGTGCTTAATGCTAAGGTTCAAACCGATTTACAGACAGAAGCATTTTAAAACATTTAAAACTCACAGCCTGATTATTTAAAAGCGGGCATGAGAAATCCTTTATAAAAAATCAAGGAAACTTTAATAATGATGAAGCGCAGTGTGTTGGCCGTAATGGTCTCTTTAATTGTTGCATCCTCCGTAGCAAACGCGGCAGAAGTTTATAATAAAGATGGCAATAAATTAGACTTATATGGCCGCGTAAATGGTAAACACCAGTTCAGTGATAACACCAGTTCTGACGGTGATAAAACATATGTGCGTTTCGGTTTTAAAGGCGAAACTCAAATTAATGACCAACTGACCGGTTACGGCCAGTGGGAATACAACGTTCAGGCTAACCACGCTGAATCAGCAGGCACCGAAGGCACCAAAACACGTCTGGGCTTTGCGGGTCTTAAAATTAAAGATGTCGGCTCATTCGACTACGGCCGTAACTACGGCGTGGTGTATGACGCTATCGCGTTCACCGATATGATGCCTGAATACGGCGGCGACACCGGTTACAGCGACAACTTCATGGTAGGCCGCTCTAACGGTCTGGCAACCTTCCGTAATAAAGATTTCTTCGGTCTGGTTGAAGGTCTGAACTTTGCTCTGCAATATCAGGGCAAAAACGAGAATGACAGCCGTAGTGGTGCAAAATCTAACGGCGACGGCTACGGCGCGTCACTGGATTATGAAAACATTGCCGGCAGCGGTATCGGTGCAGTATTGGCAGGTTCAGCTTCTGACCGTACCAATGCTCAGACTAGCGCGACCTACGGTAAAGGCGACAAAGCGACTGCATGGGCAACTGGCCTGAAGTATGACGCTAACCAGCTTTACCTGGCGGCGATGTACAACGAAACCCGCAACATGACTAACATCAGCGTGCCTACCGTTGGTCTGACGCCAGCGCAAGCGGGTTACGCCAATAAAACCAAGGGCATTGAATTTGTTGCTCAGTATCAATTCGAAAACGGCCTGCGTCCTTCTGTAGGTTACGTTCAGTCTAAAGCACAAGACATCGAAAACGGTATTGGCGATGCAGACCTGGTGAAATACTTTGAAGTTGGCGCAACTTACTACTTCAACAAGAACATGTATGTTTATGCTGACTACCTGATCAACCAACTGAGTGACGACAACAAACTGGGCCTGAATACCGACGACATCATGACCGTCGCTCTGACCTATCGTTTCTAAGTTGAATCCACGAGTTATTACCCGTTTCTGTGTCTGAAAATGGTAATTCCAAAGGCAGAGTTCATTGGCTCTGCCTTTTTTTATGTCTGCAATTTAATGCTTATCTACGTTGTTAATTCGTCAAAATCCCATTATTTTTCAATAAAATAGTTACCTATAGCCTGAAGGTATACCCCCCAGCTAAACAAGTATTCGCAAGCATTGCTCTCACATGAAATAGTCAGTCTACCGGTGACAAAAACCGGATCTGTTCCCTGACATTTTTTTGGAGAGAAACTGATATGCAACATATTCCCATGCCGTATTTACTGTTCCTCGGTGATGTGATGGATCCGCTGGCGGCGAAAACGGCACGTGGCATTTACGTCTGGCGTCCTGATTCCTGTATCGGCCAGATCCGTCTGGCTACGGATTCGGTCTCCCTCGGGTTGGAAGAGATGGACATCGCTACCGCCAAAGCACGGGGCGCAAAAACCATGGTGCTCGGCACGGCCAACTCCGGCGGTAAGTTGCCTGCCCACTGGCTGGATTCTATTAAAACGGCTATTCGCGCTGGGCTAAATGTCGCTAACGGACTGCATCAGGGCCTGAACGATATTCCCGAACTGGTCGAACTGGCGAAAGAGCATCATGTGGCGCTGTTCGATGTCCGTCATATGCGTCCGGCGCTGGATACCGGTACCGGCATTAAACGCAGCGGTAAAAGAATTCTGACCGTCGGTACTGACTGTTCGGTTGGCAAAATGTACACCTCGTTGGCGCTCGAAGCCGCCATGCGAGCACTGGATCTCAACGCTGATTTCCGCGCAACCGGCCAGACCGGCGTGTTGGTAGCCGGGTCAGGTATCGCCATTGATGCGGTGATCGCCGACTTTATCTCCGGTGCGGTGGAAGCGCTTTCCCCGGCCAATGAGGACCATCACTGGGACATCATTGAAGGGCAGGGTTCGCTGTATCACCCGTCGTTTGCCGGTGTCAGCATGGGGCTGATTCATGGCGCGCAGGCTCATTTGCTGGTGATGTGCCACGAACTAGGTCGCCCGCATATGCGTCATTTACCGCATCAACCCATGCCAACCCTGCGCCAGTGTGTGGACACCAATCTGGCGGCAGCGCAGCTGACCAGCCCACATGTGAAACTGGCCGGTTTCTCTCTCAATACCTCCGGGGTGAGTGAAGACGAAGCTCGTAGTGCGTTGGCCGATATTACGGCGGAATTCGGCGTTCCGGCCACTGATCCGGTGCGCTTTGGTATTCAGGAAATGGCGCAGTGGATTAAGGACAACGGCTGATGATCACCATGACCTTTGAAACGTTGGCGCTGCCATTGGCCCGGCCTTTCGTTATTTCGCGCAGTGCGCGCACCGCGGTGACCGTAGTGCGCGTGCATCTGACGGACGGCGAGTACAGCGGGACCGGTGAATGTACTCCGACGCCGCACTACCAGGAATCGGCAGAGAGCGTTACTGAGCAGTTGGTGCAGATCCAGTCGCACGTCGAGCAGGGTTTAAGCCGCGAGGCGCTACAACAGGCGCTGCCACAAGGTTCGGCGCGTAATGCTCTGGACTGCGCACTGTGGAAATTGGATGCCGCACGTCAGGGGAAAACCGTCTGGCAGTTGCTTGGCGTGGATCAGCCAGAGAGCGTCATCAGCGCTGAAACGCTGAGTCTGGATACGCTGGAGAATATGGTGGCCGCCGCTGAAGAAGCGGTTGCAGGCGGCGTTAAGTTGCTGAAGATTAAGCTTAACGGCGAGAAAATCGTTGAGAAGGTCGCGGCAATCCGCCATGTGGCACCGCACGCCACGCTGGTGGTTGATGCCAATGAATCCTGGACCGGGCTGGATCTTGAAAGTCTGTTTCATGCCTTGCATGACTTTAATGTTGCCATGATCGAGCAGCCGTTGCCTGCGGGTCATGATGATGAACTGGTACGTTGTTTGCATCCTATTCCGGTGTGCGCTGATGAAAGCTGCCATCAGCGTTCTGACATTGCCCATTTGCGTGACCGTTACGAGATGATCAACATCAAACTGGACAAATGCGGTGGGCTGACCGAAGCGCTGGCTATGTGTACCGAGGCCAAAACGATGGGCCTGCGCGTCATGGTGGGTTGCATGCTAGGTTCATCCATTGCGATGGAAGCGGCGCTTCCTGTCGCCGTGCAGGCGGAATGCGTCGATCTCGACGGGCCGATCTGGCTGGCACAAGACGCCGAACCAGCATTGCGTTATCACCAAGGTGAAGTCTGGTTGTAATTTCCCTGTTTAACTCTTTAGGAGATGCTTTTTGAATACAGAACTGGCCACTCAAGACAACCCCAGCGATGCGCAAACGGTATCAACGGACAAGCCTCACCGGCCCATTCTGCAGGTGAACAACCTGACGGTCAGTTTTTCTGGCCGCCAGGGCAAGACCCAGGCACTAAAAGGCGTTTCCTTTTCTATTAATAAAGGTGAAGTGGTGGCCGTGGTCGGCGAAAGCGGATCAGGGAAATCAGTCACCTCACTGAGCGTCATGGGTTTATTGCCGGACTCTGCCCACATTGACGATGGCGACATTGACTTCTTTACCCGCGACGGCCAGCGGCACCCGTTGGCCGCGGCCTCTGCAGAGGCACGACGCAAGCTGCGCGGGCAGGAGATGGCGATGATTTTTCAAGAACCCATGACGTCGCTCAATCCGGTGCTACGGGTGGGCGATCAGCTCACCGAAGCGCTGCTCGATCACCAAATCTGTGGCAAAAAAGCTGCGCTCGATAAAGCCCGAGAACTGCTGCGGCAGGTGCGCATTCCTGATGTCGAACGTATTTTACACTGTTACCCGCATGAGCTGTCCGGCGGTATGCGCCAGCGGGTGATGATTGCTCAGGCGTTGTCCTGTGATCCTGCGCTTCTGATTGCTGATGAACCGACCACTGCGCTCGACGTCACCGTGCAGGCACGTATTTTGCAAATTCTGCGTGATTTGCAACAGGGCACCGATATGTCGGTGATGTTTATTACCCACGACATGGGGGTGGTCGCAGAAATTGCTGACCGCGTGGTGGTGATGTATCAGGGGCGCGTGGTGGAACAGGGCAGTGTGACCGAGATTTTCGCCAATGCGCAGCATCCTTATACCCGTGTGTTGCTGGCTGCAGTGCCAAAGCTTGGTGATATGCAGGGCCTAAAATGGCCACGCCGTTTTCCGTTGTTGAACACTTTTTCTTCGCCAGGAAAGCAACCGATTGCCACTGATGATGTGCCTGTTTTAGCCGATGAGGGTGATCAAATCACCGCCAATTACGCCGTCCCTCCGCTGCTTGATGTGCGCGGTTTGCGCGTCTGTTACCCGATCCGCTCCGGCGTGCTCTCGCGGTTAACCAAAGAGGTTCATGCCGTCGAGCAGATCGATTTCTCCATCTGGCCGGGCGAAACACTGGCACTGGTCGGCGAGAGTGGTTGCGGTAAGTCGACCACCGGCCGGGCAATCTTGCGCCTGGCAGACAGCCAATCTGAGAGTATTCATCTGAAAGGCCAAGAGATCACGTTGATGCGTGACCAGCCGTTTCAGGCGGTGCGCCGTCAAATCCAGATGGTATTTCAGGACCCTTACGCCTCCTTGAATCCGCGCTTAACGGTGGGTTTTTCCATTGCTGAACCACTGCTGCTGCACGGGCTGGCGAAGTCGCTGGCGCACGCCACGCCCACGGTAAACAAACTGCTGGAAAGCGTCGGGCTGGAGCCGTCACACGCACGGCGTTACCCGCACGAATTCTCAGGCGGCCAGCGCCAGCGCATCGCCATTGCCCGTGCGATGGCCTTGCAACCGCAGGTGATTATCGCAGACGAAGCGGTATCAGCGCTTGATGTGTCTATCCAGGCGCAGGTCGTGAATCTGATGATGGATTTACAGCGCGACACTGGCGTGGCGTGGCTATTTATCTCCCACGATATGGCCGTGGTGGAGCGCATTGCGAATCGCGTGGCGGTGATGTACCTCGGACAGATTGTGGAGATTGGCCCGCGCGAGGCGATCTTCAGCTCGCCCCAGCATCCGTATACCCGTCGCTTGCTTAGCTCCGTGCCGGTGGCGGATCCATCAAGGCGTACGACGCGTAATTTTGATGATGTGGAAGTGAAATCGCCGGTCCATCCGGCGGGAATGCAGATAGAAAAAAAACGGTATCGGCAGGTAAGCCCTCACCACTGGGTATCAGAGACATAATTCACGCTTATTTTTGAGACACACAGGAGAATTACATGCAATCGACTTTTTTACGTAAAAGCCTAGTAGCTGCTGCACTGGCGCTCTGTTTTGTTGCCGGGGCCCAGGCCAAAGACCTGCGCATCTCCATGTACGCTGACATGACCGGGTTTGACCCGCATGACACTACCGACACCCTAAGTTACTCCGTACAGAGTGCTATTTTCGAGCGTCTGTTCCAGTTCGATAGCAAAATGGCGATCGTACCCGTACTGGCCACTGATTACACCAGCAACAGTGAAGCCACCGAATTCACTATCAACCTGCGCCATGACGTGACCTTCCAGGACGGCACGCCGTTTAATGCCGATGCCGTGAAAATTAACCTCGATCGCCTCGCTAATCCGGCTAATCATCTGAAACGTAATGCGCTGTTTAGCATGATTAAATCGGTGGATGTCGTGACGCCGTATCAGGTGAAAATCACCCTAAATAAACCGTTTGGCGCGATGATCAACACGCTTGCGCACCCGTCAGCCGTCATGCACAGCCCGGCATCACTGAAACAGTATCCGAACGAGCAGGATCTCAGCGTGCATCCGGTAGGGACCGGGCCGTTTAAATTTGTCGAGTGGCAGCAGGGCAAAGACGTCAAGTTGGTGAAGTATGACAACTACTGGCAAAAAGGTTGGCCAAAAGTTGATTCGGTGACGCTTTACCCGACACCGGAAGACTCCACGCAGGTGGCAAAGCTCAAGTCTGGTGGCGTGGATGCGGTGTATCCGTTACCTTCTGATTTGGTCGATGCCGTGAAAAGCGATCCGAAGCTGGATATTTCGCAAAACCCAGGCATCTACCTTTATTACATCGCGTTCAATACGCAGAAGAAAGAGTTCTCAGATGTGCGTGTACGCCAGGCAATTAACTATGCCATCGACCGTAATCTGTGGCTGAAAGTCGGTTTTGCCGGTTTGGGGTCGCCGTCGACATCGCCGCTGCCGAAAAACGTCCAGTTCTATCAAAAGCAAACTTCGCCGGATTACAGCTACAACATCGCTAAAGCGAAAGCGCTGATGAAAGCCGCCGGTTACGAGAAGGGTTTTGATGTTGAACTCTGGAGCTCCAACAAAACCGACCGTATCCGCAGCGGTCAGTTCCTCAAACAGCAACTGTCGCTGATTGGCATCCGGGTCAAACTGGTGCCGATGGACTCCGGGACATTGAACCAGCGTCTGTGGAGCACGCCGAAACCGGCGGATGCTAAAGTCGAGATGTATTACGGCGCGTGGTCAGCGTCAACCGGTGATGCTGACTGGGCGCTGCGTCCGCTGTTCGCCACCGAATCTTGGATTCCGAAAGGCTATAACGTCTCTTATTACAGCAACAAAAAGGTGGATGAGGCCATTACTGCGGGCCTGCAAACCGCCGATGTCGCTAAACGTAAAGCGGCCTACGCTGACGCGCAAAAACTCCTGTGGGCTGACGCACCCGTGGCCTACCTTGGTGTTCCGGACAATTTGGTCGGCAAGCGCAAAGACCTGTCCGGTGTTTATATGCTGGCGGACGGTTCGCTGATCTTCAATCAGGCGGAGTTTAAGTAATTTTATTGTTGTTCTGCTCCTCCTGTGACGAAGCAGGAGGAGTAAACATCACCTGTCATGAAGGTACGGGAACATATTTATGCTGACCTATTTTATCCGCCGGCTCCTGGAAATGATCCCGGTACTCCTGGTGGTGTCACTGCTGGTTTTTGGTTTTATCAAGCTACTACCCGGTGATCCTGCACGTATTTATGCCGGGCAGGATGCACAGATTGAAGCGGTGGAGTCAGCGCGGCAACTGCTTGGCCTGAACGATCCGCTGCCTGTGCAGTACTGGCACTGGCTCGACGGTATGGTACATGGTGATTTAGGCACGACCTATCGCACCCGGCAGCCGGTCAGTAGCGTCATTGAAAGCGGTTTTATGCCGACATTATTGCTGGCGCTGGCCGGTTTCGCCTGGTCGGTGATATTGGGCTTGGTGATCGGCGTAGTGTCGGCGCTAAAGCGAGGAAAGTGGCAAGACTGGACGCTGATGAGCATGGCGGTCGGCGGGATTTCTATGCCGCCTTTCTGGCTGGGACTGCTGTTGATTCAGTTCGTCGCCATGCCATTCGGGGTGTTTTCAGTCAGCGGATTTAACCATCCCAGCGATATCATCTTACCGGCGATCACGCTGGGGTCTTCCGTAGCAGCAGTGATGGCGCGTTTTACTCGCTCGGCGTTTCTCGATGTGGCACAGGAGGACTACGTACGCACCGCCAACGCCAAAGGATTACAGGCGCAGCGCGTCACCTGGAAGCACATTATGCGCAATGCGCTGATCCCGATTATCACCATGCTCGGTCTGCAATTTGGATTCCTGCTCGGCGGTTCGATCATTGTTGAGAGCGTGTTCAGCTGGCCAGGCCTTGGGTGGCTGCTGATTGAGTCGATAAAAACGCAGGATCAGCCGGTTATTCAGGCGCTGGTGATGCTGTTTGTGTTCGAATTTATCCTGATTAACCTGTTGGTAGACTTGCTCTATGCAGTGGTTAATCCGGCTATCCGTCTGCGTTAAGGAGGCCCTATGACTGAGCCTGTAATTGTCACGCCTGCACCGCAGAACGACGACATCCGTTCCCCTTGGTACGATTTTTTCCACGCGTTTATCCGTAATCCGATGGCTGTTGTGGCCGGTGGATTTATTCTATTGCTGGTTCTGATCGCCATCTTTGCCCCATGGCTGGCCCCTTATGACCCGATGACACCCGACTGGATGGCACTGGGTGCTGGTCCTTCGGCGACGCACTGGTTTGGCACGGATGATCTGGGCCGCGACGTGTTAAGCCGTATCATTTATGGTTCGCGCATTTCGCTATACGTGGGTGTTTTCTCGGTAACGCTCGGTATGATCGTTGGCGTATTTCTCGGGCTGCTGGCGGGTTATTACGGCAAATGGCTGGACATGCTGATCATGCGTGGCTCGGATGTGCTGTTTGCTTTCCCCGGTATGCTGCTGGCGATTGCGGTGGTGGCGATCCTCGGTCCCGGCCTCAACAATGTGATCATCGCAGTCGCCGTATTCAGTGTGCCAGTTTTTGCCCGCATCGTGCGTGCCGCCACGTTATCCATCAAACAAAGTCCCTATGTTGAAGCGGTTCGCTGTGTTGGTGCGCCTGACCGGGTAGTGCTGTTGCGCCATATTTTACCCGGCACGCTCTCGAATGTGATTGTCTATTTCACCATGCGCATAGGTACCAGCATTCTGACCGCGGCCAGCCTCAGTTTTATCGGCCTCGGGCCTGAGCCAGATGTTCCTGAGTGGGGCAATATTTTGGCGATGAGTCGCAACATGATGATGGCCGGAAAGTGGCATGTCAGCGTGTTCCCCGGCCTTGCGATCTTCCTCACGGTATTGGCTTTTAACTTGCTGGGTGATGCCCTACGCGACACGCTGGATCCTAAACTGAAGAAATGACGACAGAAACCGATAATTTTTCCCGCGTTGGCCTGGATGCCTTACTGCTGCGCTGGGCTGACAAACGGCAGATTTTTCGTCCGCGTTTTCCCTGCGGGCCGACCAATAGCCTGGGCGACGTTGCGGGGGTTACCGTTGGGCACAGTACACTGGCGGCGGGTGAAGTTCAGACTGGCGTCACCGCGATTGTGCCTCCCGGCGACAATCTTTACGCACAGCCTTTGCCCTGCGGTGTCACGGTGCTCAACGGTTTTGCTAAACCGATGGGGTTGATTCAGGTGATGGAACTGGGCGAACTACAAACACCGATTCTGCTCAGTAACACGTTTGCCGTCGGGACTTTATTCAACGCCCTGGTGAAGCGAAGTTGCCAGCAGTTTCCGCAAATTGGCCGCCCGAATCCGACCATCAATCCGCTGATCCTTGAATGCAACGACTTCTATCTCAATGATATTCAGGCGATGGCGGTGACAGAAAGTGATGCGCTGGCCGCGCTGGACAGCGCCCGCAGCGACTTCACCCGTGGCAGCGTAGGGGCCGGGCGGGGCATGAGTTGTTTCGGACTAAAAGGGGGCATTGGCACCGCGTCGCGCTGGTGCGAAAGTCTCAATGCCACGCTTGGCGTTCTGGTACTGGCAAACTTTGGTATGCTGTCTGAACTTACGCTTGATGGTGTGCGAGCCGGCCCAGCAATACAGCAACGTTTACCGCATCTTGCACAGCAGGTTGATGCCGGTTCGGTGATCATTATTCTGGCCTGTGACCGGTTTCTCGACAGCCGCCAGTTGTCGCGCATCGCCAAACGTACCGGAGCGGGGTTAGGCCGTCTTGGAAGCTATTGGGGCCACGGCTCTGGCGATATTGCACTGGCATTTTCCACCCAGCGACAAGGTACGCTTCCCGCTGAACGGGAGCTTGAACCTTTGCTGGCGATGGCGGCAGACGCGACCGAACAGGCTGTGCAGGATGCCATGCTCAGTGCTGAATCTGTTCGCGGATTTCACGGTAATCACCGCGTCTCCTTGCGGGATGTTTTGGATCACTACAACGAGAACCCATCATGAAAATTTTTATCTCTGCCGATATCGAAGGCGTGGCGGGCGTGATGCGCCCAGAGCAATGCAGCCCCGGTAATGCCGACTATGACGCCGCCCGTGCCTTAATGGAGCAGGAAGTCAATGCTGCGATTGACGGCGCATTTGCCGGGGGTGCAACGACCGTTACAGTGGCAGACAGCCACGGCTCAATGCAAAACCTACGGGCTGAAAATATCGACCCGCGTGCGCGCCTGGTTCAGGGTAAACCTCGGGCTTTGTCGATGATTGAAGGTATTGCGCAACAGCAGTACGACGGTCTGATGCTGGTGGGCTTCCATACCGCAGCGGGTGAAGCGGGGGTGCTGGCGCATACCATCAACGGACGGGCGTTTTATCGAGTAAAACTGAATGGGCAGGTCGTGGGTGAGAGCGATCTTTATGCAGCGGCGGCAGCTGAGTTAAATGTGCCATTGTGGCTGGTGACCGGCGACGACCAGCTCGAAAGGTGGATCAATCAGCACTATCCGTATGCACAGTTTGTTTGTGTCAAACGCGCGATCTCGGCTAACGCCGCCGAATCCGACAGCCCGTCGATTGCCCGCGCCCAGATACGTAAACAGGCTACCCTTGCTGTCACCAAAGCTGTGCCGGGCATCACCAACCGTTTTTCCTCGCCGTATTCGCTCGAACTGATGGTGGCTAAACCGGTGTTAGCGGACCTGTTCATGCTTATTCCCGGCGTTGAACGTCTTGATGCCGTTACCCTGAGCTATGCCAGCGCCCGCGTTGCGCCCATCATCAGTTTACTGAGTGCCTTCTCCTATCTCGCTTCAACGCAGAAATAAAACTGCCTATCTTCATTCTTCATGCCGCAACTGCGTTACCCTCTGCGGCATCAAGGATGACGGGTATCATGTGACATTGAATTTTTTGAAGGGGCCAGAAGCGCATGCGCTTACGTCATATCGAAGTGTTTCAGGCGGTTTTACAGGCAGGCAGCGTCAGCGGCGCGGCACGGTTACTTAATGTATCGCAGCCCAATGTCAGCCGGGTGCTCAACCATGCTGAGCAACAGCTGGGCTTTACGTTGTTTGATCGTAGCCCACAAGGATTGATCGTCACGCCGGAAGGGCGACGGCTGATGCCGGAAGTGGAGGCGTTGTTCAGTCACATTCAGGCCATCGGCGTCCTGGCCGAACAGCTGCGTCAGGGCGAAGGGCAACATGTCCGCATCGGCTCGGCACACTCACTGGGCCACAGCGTGATGGCCCCGGTACTGGTGGATTTTCGCCGTCAGATCCCCGGAGGCAGCGTTGAGTTGGTCACCGGCCATTTCAACACGCTCAGTCAGGATTTGCTGCATTATAAGATGGATTTTGCACTGGCTTTCGGCGAGCAGGTGTCTTCCGAACTGGTGTCCGAGTCTATCTACCGCGCCGATATGGTGGCGCTGTTACCCCTCGACAGCCCGCAGGAAGGACCGGTTGCGCTGAGCTGGCTGTGTGACAACGATTTACTGATGCTGCAACAACAAGACCCGCTGGGTCAGGTACTCAGCCGCGTGTTACGTGAAAACGGCCTGACACCGCGTTCGCAACTGCATATTAAAACCTACTCGGTGATCGCCGATTTGGTGCTGGCTGGCGGGGGTGTCGGTGTGGTTGATACCTTTACCGCCAGGCGTTACAGCGACCAGCTTAAAATCCTGCCTGTCGTTGAAGCTCTGCCCTTTGAAGTCATTTTGCTTAGCCGCAAAGATCAACCTCAAAGCCAGGCAGCGATTAAACTCAAACAGCTGATCAGACATAAATTATGGGAGCTGGAGGCATAGAGCACGCCGGAAATTCAACACTCTGCTGCGGTTGGAAACTAACCGAACATTGTAGCCCTGGAAATAGAGGCAGAACGACTTTTGCCAAGGCCCATCGGGCATTTCTACCAATAAACGGCCCTGACCGAGCGATGTCAGCGTGCCACGGCTACGCAGAGGGCCAACCCCCATCACGAACTGGTCACCTTCGATGTCAAACGCCGCTTTTGATTCTGGGTGGAACCAGCCTCCCTGTACCATCTCCAGACAGTCATTAGGTTCGACCGGTACAAACTGGCGCACTGCGTGACCTATCTCACCCTTGATAGCATCGCCGTCCCAGCGCAGGCGCATCGGCATATGAGCGGAAAGAGAAATGGCCTCATCTTTATCCGCCCCTTGATACAAACTCTCATCGGCGCCCAGATAGCTGGCGACACCTTGATTGACTTTCAGCCAGTAAGGTTCGGCGACGCTGGCGTAGAGTCCGTCAGGTATGGCGTTGCTGCGTGTGGGTAAGGGGCTGTCGAGCAGGGCGGCCATCACTTGCAGTGCGGCGCTATAAGCAGCGGTGTCTTCGCGGTTAGAGACTAACGCAATCCCGGCATTAAGTTGCGGATGCAGCAGGAAATAGGCTTTATAACCGGCATGAGAGCCGCCATGGCCGTACACGTTGTGGCTGCCGATCTGAACGGCGGTGATTCCCACACCATAAGCAGAGCGAATGTCACCGTGCAGATGGCGTTGCACAGTCAGCTTTTCCAGCATCCCGGCACCGGGACCGCTGTTTGCTAACAGGCTTTGCAACCACACCGTGAGTGAGCGCAGGCTGCCGGTCAGGCTCCCTGAGGCCGACAGATGCAACCCCGCACTGGTGGTTTTCCAGACGGATTTATCTTTCCAGTAACCCGGAACCAGACCGGGAACCACATCAAACCAACTTTCCGGCGCATGCAATGCGATGTCCAGTGGCCGGGCAATGTGCTGTTGCAGCAACGTTTCAAACAAGATCCCTTTACTGTTTAAAATGGCTTCAACCAGACGGTAGCCGGTATTCGAGTAAGAAATTTCAGTGCCCGCCGGAAAATTCAACCCACCAGACTGTGCCAGGAATTCGAGAATGGCGTCTGGTTCGCTGGCGGCATAGACCGAGACACCCAGCAGCGAGAGCGTTTCGCGCACGTCGGGCAAACCTCCCGTCATGTCCAGCGCCTGACCAATCGTCACCTGTGACATGGGGGCTTTCAACTGGGGTAAATACTGGCCGAGAGTGTCATTAAGAGAGAGCCCAGCATCGCTGTGATACAGCGCCAAAGCGGCGAAAATATGCTTGGTGACCGAGGCGTAGCGTACCACGCTGTCAATACTGAAACGCTCACCGGTAGTGAGATTGGACAGACCGCCTGAGGCATGTCCCTGAAGCGAACGGCTGTCAAAGAGCGTCATCGCCCCCCCCGGCTCGCCGGGCTGGTTCCATTTTTCGGTAATGTTGTTGGCCGCGGCCAGCGCCGCCTGCCACTGTAACGCGTGTTCTGATTTTCTTAGGGTGGATGTCATTCCTGATCCCCTGTAACGTTAATCTGTGATTGAAAAGTCGTGGTCGCTGCCCGTTAAAACCCTGTTGACCTGACTTAACCCGGCTCCTCAAGACTGAGACTTAGCGATCGCAATTCTGCCGTATGTGGATGGGTCACGCGTCCTGCCCGTAAATCATCGGCGCTCAGCAGCTCGACCATTTCACCACCAATCATCACGCCGATTCTGGTGCAAAGATGCGTAACGACTGCCAGATTGTGACTGACCAGTATATAAGTCAGTTTGCGGCGCTCACGCAGGTCGGTCAGCAGGTTAAGAATCTCCGCCTGAACGGAGACATCCAGCGCGGAGGTCGGCTCATCCAGCAGCAGGATCTCCGGTTCAGAAATCAGCGCACGGGCAATCGCTACCCGCTGTCGTTGCCCGCCGGACAACTGATGCGGAAAGCGAAAACGCACCGATTGAGGTAATCCAACCTCCGACAATGCGTCGCTGATCCGCTTTTCAATATTAAGAAAACCGTGCACGATCAATGGTTCACTGAGGATGCGGTCAATAGTTTGGCGCGGGTGCAACGAGCCATACGGATCCTGAAAGACCATCTGCACGCGGCGGTAAAAGCGTTTTTGGCGTATCGGCAGTTGAGGATCACCCCCAATGATCATCTCACCGCGCCAGAATGGGTATAAGCCGACCAATGCTCGCAAAATGGTGGATTTCCCCGAACCACTTTCGCCGACGATACCAAAACACTCGCCAGGTGCCACGTTAAAGCTAACCCCTTTTACCACCTCGATATCGCCAAAGGAAATGCGTAAATTATCTAAGGTTATCTTGGCGTTAGTTTTCTCTGTCATCTCACTCATGATGTTTTCCATGCTTCATCCCGTACCAGCACGGGCAACCGCGCTCGCGGATGTTTCAACGACGGCAGGCACTCCAGCAGGCCACGGGTATAAGGGTGTTGCGCTTTGAGCAGATCACCGGCCTGCAAGGTTTCCACAATACGACCGGCGTACATGACTGCCACGCGATCGCAGAATTTCGACACCAGCGGCAAATCATGGCTGATTAAAATCAACCCCATGCCACGACTGGACACCAGCTCATCCAGCAGACGCAGGATTTCTGCCTGCACGGTGGCGTCCAGGGCACTGGTCGGCTCGTCAGCGATCATCAGCTCCGGGTCCGGTGCCAGCATCATGGCGATCATCACCCGCTGTCCCATGCCACCCGACACTTCATGGGCATAACGCTGCGCCACTTTATGCGGTTCACGGATACGCACTTGATCGAGCAAATCGATAGCAGCTTCCATCGCCTGTTTTTTGCTACCGCCTTTGTGGGTGTGCCAGGCTTCAGCAACTTGTTTGCCGATCGGCATCACTGGGTTGAGCGAGTACTTAGGGTCCTGCAAAATAAAACCGACCCGTTTACCTCGGATCTGACGCATCTGCTTTTCACTGGCATTACGCAGATCGATGCCGTCGAAAGAGAGCGTGTCGGCCCGGTATTTGGCACTGGAGGGTAACAGGTTCATCAGGCAGCGCGCCGTCAGGGATTTCCCCGAACCGCTTTCGCCCACAATGCCGAATTTCTCTTTGCCGAGCGAAAGTGACACGCCACGTACAGCGTCAAAACTCCCACTTTGACTCTCAAAGGTAATATGTAGATTTTTGATATCAACCAACATCAGCGCTCCTTAGGATCGAGGACGTCACGCAGGCCGTCGCCGAGAAAGTTAAACGCCAGAGACGTGATGAAAATAGCCACCGCCGGGATCAGCGGTACCCACCACTCTTCGAACAGGAAGCGGCGGGCGGTTGCGATCATCGCCCCCCATTCCGGCGAAGGTGGCTGCGCACCCATGCCCAGAAAGCCCAGACTGGCGGCGGTAATAATGATCGAACTCATGTCCAGGGTGATCCGCACCACCAGGCTTGGTACACACAGTGGCATGATGTGCTGCCAAACAATGCGTGCCGACGTCGCTCCGGTCAGCCGGCAGGCCGCGATGTAATCGGTGCCGCGCACCTGCATGGTTTCGGCCCGGGCCAGACGCGCATACGGCGGCCAGGCCGTGAGGGCGATGGCCAGAATGGCGCTCTCAATCCCCGGCTTCAGTGCAGCAACAAACGCCAGTGCCAAAATAAGACGCGGGAAGGCGAGGAAGATATCGGTAATGCGCATCAGGATGCGGTCCAGCAGCCCGCCAGCATAGCCGGCAACGCAGCCAATCAGCAGACCGAGTGGTGCCACAATAGCCACTACGGTGATCACCATGCCAAGCGTGATCCGGCCGCCATAAAGTATACGGCTGAAGGTATCGCGACCCAGTTCATCGGTTCCCAACCAGTGCAATGAAGAGGGCTTTGCCAGACGGTTAGCCAAATCCTGAGCGCCAGGGGGGTAGTGGGCGAGTAGCGGGGCACAGACTGAAATCAACAGCACCAGTAGCACGGTAAACAGGCCAATGACGGCCAGTGGATTGGTGCGCAGACCTAGCCACAGACGGTAACGGCGCCCCCAAATAGCCTGCGTACGCGTGTGGGGTGTATCGGCCAGCAGCCAGGCGCGTGAACCCGCCCGGGGTTGCGGTAAAGCAGGGAGAGTCGTCATTTTACGCGTGGGTCCAGAAGTCGGTAGAGAAGGTCGGCGAATAGATTCAGCATGACGTAAATCGCGCCAATCAGCAGCGTGGAGCCAATCACCGGGTTCATATCGGCGTTCATTAATGACATGGTGAGATACTGCCCGAGGCCCGGCCAGGAGAAGACGTTTTCCGTCACCACCGCGCCTTCCAGCAGACCCGCATAGGTCAGCGCCAGCACCGTGATCAGTTGTACACCGACAGTCGGGAACGCGTGCTTCCAGATAACGGTCTGTGCTGATAATCCCTTGGCGCGGGCTGTGATGATATATTCACCGCTCAGTGCATTGAGCATGAAGGTGCGTGTCATACGGGTGATATAGGCCATGCTGAAATAGGCCAGGATCAGCACCGGTTGCACCATATGCGCCAGCGCGTCCCTGAAAGCGTCTATATCCCCGGCCAGCAGAGTGTCCACCGTGAGCAATCCGGTGACCTGCGGGATCATGTCCTGATAAATAATATCCTGACGGCCTGGGCCAGGTGCGATACCCAGCACCGAGTAGAAAATCAGCAAGCTGAGTAATGCCAGCATGAACACCGGCAGAGAGTGACCAGCCAAACAAACGACGCGAATGGTTTGATCAATCCAGCTGCCCTGGCGCGTTGCCGCCCAAACACCCAGTGGAATACCGATCACCGCAGCGATAATGATGGCTGCGGTGGCCAGCTCCAGGGTCGCAGGGAAGAAACGGGCAATATCTGTAGTGACGGGGTTGGTGGTCAGGGCTGAACGGCCTAAATCACCGTGAAACACCTGATTCAAATAATGGAGGAACTGCATCCAGAGGGGCTGATCCAGCCCCATTTCATGACGAACACGTTCGACGACTGCCTGCGGTGCATTATCGCCCACCGCAGCCAGCACCGGATCGGTCGGCATGACCCTACCAATGAAAAAGGTCACTACCGACAGACCGAACAGGGTTAGACAAACGCTGATGCAGGTACTCAGAAAACCCTTGAGTCTCTTGCTCACGCTTTCATAACCTTCTCATAAGGGCAGGTACTCATGACAGTTAATACCACGCCGGAAATCTCATGTCGGCAGGCGGCGGTTAGCGTTGGTTGCATCATGATGGCAAACGGGCTGTTTTCCATATGTTTAATTTGCAACTCTTCGTACAGTTTTATGCGGGTGGCTGGGTCCGGCTCATGCAGCGCCTTCTGGCTGAGATCGGAAATGGATTGATCCTGCCAGCTGCAGCGCCACGCCAGTGTGCGGCTTTTGGTTTTGTCACTGTTATCCGGGTTACTGCAGAAAGCTTCGGCATTGGAGTTCGGATCAAAATAGTCCGCGCCCCATTGGGTGAAGGCCAACTGCTGCTGACGGGCACGCATTTTGGTCAGTACCTGACGGCTTTCGGCGGCCAGTAATGTGACCTTAATACCAATTTCAGCCAGATTTGCCTGCAATGCCTGAACGATGTCAGCCTGCGGTGAAGACGAGTAGTGATCGAGCGTGATTTCAAAGCCATCGGGGAAACCCGCTTCTGCCATCAGAGCCTTGGCTTTTGTAACATCACGTTTGTACATGATGGTGTTTACCGCAGCCGGGAAGCCTTCGGGCAGGAAACTCTGATGTACTTTGTGAGTCAGCGGGACAATGTGCTGTTGGATACTATCGTAATCAATGGCCCATTTGATGGCTTGCCACACCTGCGGTTTAGAGAGGTTAGGGTGCGCCGTATTGGCGGACAACATCATGGTTCCGGCAATGCCTTTGCGCACCAGCGTGAAGTTTTTATCGTCAACCAACGGGCGTAGTTGCTCAGTATTTAAATCGCGGGCGATGTCGATATCGCCTTTTTTCAGCATCAAGAGTTGCGCAGAGGGATCAACGATGTGGCGCAGGATAATGCGCTGGATCTTGCCGGCGTGTGGGTTGTTTTTATTGGTTTCAAGAATAACCGATTCACTGACTTTCCAGTCACGGAGCTTAAACGCACCAGAACCCGCACTGTTTTTCTTCAGCCAGGCATTACCCAGATCCTCACCGACCTGATGCGCCATACAGGCCGATTTCTGCACGATGCAGCCGACGTTGGCACTCAGGCAATACAGCAGGAAAGATTCAGAGGCCGGTTCTGCGGTTTTGATCACGAGTGTGTGGGCATCGGGGGCGCTGATAAAGCTATCAACGTTGTCTTTGGTGTAGCCAAACTGGTTAATAATATAGGCCGGGCTTTTATCCAATTTCACTGAACGCTGTAAGGAGAATGCGGCATCTTCGGCAGTAACGGGTTTACCGTCAGCCCATTTCGCTTTCGGGTCCATCTTAAAGGTAAAGGTTTTCATGTCCGGAGAGGCTGTCCAGGAGACGGCCAGATCGCCTTCGATTTCGTCAGGGGAAGCCAGTTTGGGTTTCACCAGTTGCTGATAGATATTGCCGGTGATTTCGGTACCTACCGATTCAAAGCCTTCGTGCGGGTCAAGACTGGTGATGATGTCGAGTTTGATAGCCATCACCAGGATAGACGTCGGGGTGGCGGCGAAGACGGGTTCAAAGCTCAAATAGGATAAAACAGGAACAGCAGCAAAACCGGTAACAAATTGACGCCTGGTAACCATAATAACTCCCATGATATTGATAGTTAAATCAAAAATAGAAAATGACTCTGGTGTGCTCTTGACTTGACAGCATGCTGGTGGCTTTAATTGAAAATCAGCCACACGTTTAAAACGCTGCTTTACCTTTCAGAAAAACTAATCTGAAAATGCCGACACCTGGTCATCGGTAGTGCAGTCACGGGCATTGAATGCACCGTGGATGAGCAAACTGTCAGCAGCTTTTGTCATGCTTAACCCAAGAGACCTTTTTTATGAATAACATAGCGCACGGAACTGAAGCCTTAATGCCGGTATTTGACGGACATAACGATGTTTTAATGCAACTTTGGCAGCAACATCGCCAGGATCCGGCACAAGCTTTCCTTAATGGTCCTGCCAGCGGACAGCTGGATTTGCCGCGCTGCCGTGAAGCGGGCTTCGCCGGTGGGCTTTTTGCCGCCTGGGTGCCGTCGCCACAATTAGACCCTGCAAGTCGCGTGCCGGATCTCACCATTGACGCACGTTTTTTGCTGGAAGGGACTCAAAAGCATGCAGATTTTTCTCCGACACCTGCTCTCGAATTTGCGCGTGATGTCACCATTGGCATGATGGCTTTTTTGCTGCGCATTGAAGCGCAGTCGCAGGGCGCAGTAAAAATTTGCCGGTCTGCGCAGCAGATCCGTGAAGCGATGCAAAATCATGCATTAGCTATTGTTATTCATATCGAGGGCGCAGAGGCGATTGACCCAGACCTCTACCTACTGGACGTGCTGTTTCAGATGGGGTTACGAACTTTGGGGCCGGTGTGGAGCCGTCCGAATATCTTCGGGCACGGCGTGCCGTTTAAATTCAATACCTCACCAGATACCGGTCCAGGTCTGACAGATCTTGGCGTGAAGCTGGTTGAAGCCTGTAACCGTAAGCACATCATGGTGGATTTGTCGCATCTCAATGAGAAGGGCTTCTGGCAGGTGGCTGATATCTCCAATGCACCGCTGGTGGCCAGCCATTCCAATGCTTTTTCACTTTGCGCCCAGTCACGTAATCTGACGGATGCGCAACTGGGTGCGATACAACAGAGCGGAGGTTTTGTCGGCCTTAACTTCGCTACGCCATTCCTGCGTGAAGATGGCACCCGCGATGCCAATACCGGCACCGGTGACTATCTGCGCCACCTGGATTATCTGCTGGAAAAACTGGGTGAAGACCACGTGGGCTTTGGTTCGGATTATGACGGGGCTTCAATGGCGCCCTTTATGAAAGATGTCAGTGGTTTACCGGTGCTCATCAACGCGATGCGTGAGGCGGGTTACGGTGAAGCATTGGTGACAAAAATAGCGCATAAAAACTGGATTAGCGTACTGGAGAGAACCTGGGGGGAGTGATATTTCCTCCCTTTAGTAAGGGAGGAAATGGAGGATTACTCAGTAAACAGCGTCTGCTTCAACGCACGCTCGATGCCGCGAAGCTCCGCTAATCCTCTGAGTCGCCCAATCGCCGAATAACCGGGGTTGGTCTTTTTGTGCAGGTCATCAAGCATCTGATGGCCGTGGTCCGGGCGCATCGGGATAGGGCGCATATTCCCTGCGCGCTGACGGGTCTGTTCTTCAGTCAGAATCGCTTTGATCACGGCAACCATATCCACATCACCGTCAAGATGATCGGCTTCATGGAAGCTGCCTGGCGTGGCTTCACGCTGAGTCGCGCGCAGGTGGATAAAATGCACCCGGTCGGCATAGGTGGTCATCATCTTCACCAGATCATTATCTTCGCGCACGCCGTACGAACCGGTACAGAAACAGAAACCATTGTGAATACTGTCAACTGTCTCTTTCAGCCACTGCATGTCTTCAATGGTCGACACAATACGCGGCAAGCCGAGGATGGGGCGCGGGGGATCATCAGGATGCACCGCCAGCTTTAGCCCGTGCTGTTCTGCTACAGGCACGATGCTGCGCAGGAAATGTGCCATATTTTCGCGCAGTTTGCTCTTGTCGATATTGTCGTAGGTGGCCAGACGGGCGCGGAACTGCGCTAACGTATAACCCTCTTCAGCACCCGGCAAGCCAGCAATGATATTGGCGGTCAGCGTCTCTTTCTCTGCATCGGTCATTGCGTTGAAGTATTCAGTAGCCTGAGCCTGCTCGTCCGCCGAGTAATACTGTTTTGCGCCTTCGCGTTTCAGCAAGTGCAATTCGAACGCGGCAAAGGCGATATGGTCGAAGCGTAAGGCGCGCGAGCCGTCCGGCAGCAAATAACCCAAGTCGGTGCGGGTCCAGTCCAATACTGGCATGAAGTTATAACACACCGTATCGATGCCGCAGGTCGCCAGATTGCGGATCGACTGCTGGTAGTTGGCAATGTACTTTTCGACGTCACCGCTTCGGGTTTTGATCTCTTCGTGAACCGGAATGCTCTCGACCACCGACCACACCAAATTTTTTGCAGCGAGTTCAGCCTGCCGTTTTTTGATCTCCTCGACCGGCCACACGTCACCATTAGGTATATGGTGCAGGGCGGTGACAACACCGGTGGCTCCGGCCTGTCTTACGTCATCCAGTGACACGGGGTCTTTCGGGCCATACCAGCGCCATGTTTGTTCCATGTAAAACTCCTTATATTCGAAATGGGTGTGCTTAAAACGGGTTACTCTGCTGGAAAATAGGCAATCTGTGACATCACTTGTTTTAGTTTTCTTGACGCCATGCAGGTTAGAAGTTCACTCTACACGCGTTGGATGGTCTGGTGGTAGGGTGGTCAGGCCACCTGACCGACATATCATTCAGCATGAAAAGGATCATTAATGTGATCTGCTTTGCAAATTTCTGATCGTTAGACATTTTCGTATGCGAGTATCGACCAGAGAACGTGCTTTAGCCGGAGAAAATAATGGAACTACCCACACTCAAAGTCGAAAGGCTGTACCGCCAGATTTCAAACGTTCTGATTAACTGCATTAAGAATGGGCAGTTTGCGCCGGGTGAGATGATCCCGTCCGAACGTGACTTATCCAAACAGTTGGGCGTGAGCCGCTCGTCGATTCGAGAAGCGCTTATCGCGCTGGAAATCACCGGTTGGATTGAGATCCGTACCGGTAATGGTGTGTATGTCAGTCACCCGTTGCCGCTGCAGCCCGTGGCACAAACGGAAGAAGAATTCAGTCTGGAATCGCTGGTCAGGGCGCGTCAGATTTATGAATGCACCATGGCAGAATTAGCGGCGTTGAACGCAACGGAAGATCAACGTGAGAAACTGGCAGAGATTAACCGCGAACTGAGCCAGTTCAACATGAATAACGATGCATTTCTGGAACAGGACCGTTGTTTTCATTTGATGATCAGCGAAATGACGGGAAATGAAGTCCTGCACGACATGATGGAGTACCTGTGGGACAAGCGAAACTCGCACCGTTTTGTCCGGTTGGAAAGCCATTACACCGACACGAATTTCGCCCGCGAAATGAACACAGACCATCAGGCTATCACCGACGCCATCCTGGCGAGGGATGCGCAGGGCGCAAGAACCGCGATGCAGGGACATCTGCAACATGTGTACGATCGGTTATTTAACGAATAAAGGGCGCAGCACACCGTTTCGGCTTTAAATCGGGTAGAACGGCATCCCAAGATATCGTCTGCCTTGTCAGCGTTGAGCCAGGTGTTTTTTTCACAGAAAGAGGCAAGGTAAACAAAGCATGATCGCCATGAAATGGTTAACTCTCGGATTTGTCTGCGTTCTACTGCTGTCATTGGGTTACAGCTATGCGAAAGCCACGCAGCCACGTGCGGAACCTGCGGGTCAGAGCTGGTCGACCGCGCGCAGGGATTCAGCCGGTATCGCGCCGGATCCGCACAAGCTTAAAAGTATCGCCATCGTTCAGATTTATACTGCGCCTACTTACGGTTGGCGCGGGCTGGTGGCGGTGCATCCGTGGATTATCTTCAAGCGCGAAGGGGAAACTCAGTTCACCCGCTATGATGTTATTAGCTGGGGCAGCACAAATGTGGTTCGCCGCAACTACGCCATCCCGGACGGTTACTGGTTTGGTTCACAACCCACACTGCTGGTGGATCATCGTGGGGCGCAAGCTGAAATGATGATTCCGCAGATAGAAGCGGCCATCAAAAATTACCCTTTCCCGCACACTTACCACGCATGGCCCGGGCCGAACAGTAATACGTTTATTGCACATATTGGTCGGGAAGTCCCTGATTTAAAATTGGACCTTCCGTCGAATGCGATTGGCAAAGATTACCGGGCCATCACTAATCCCATTGGTTTACCGCCTTCAGGCCGTGGCGTCCAGGTTTCTATTCTGGGCGTTCTGGGGATTACGTTAGGTATTGAAGAAGGGATTGAGGTGAATATTCTGGGACTTAATCTGGGAGTGGACATCAAGGATCCTGCGCTGCGGTTACCTTTTGTGGGGCGTGTCGGGTAAGTTTTTTGGGTGGCAGCCCAAACCTGCTTTTAAATCTTTAAATTCAAATTCAAATTCAAATTCAAATTCAAATTCAAATTCAAGGTCGTGGGCGTCGGCCCACACCGACCAGAGGGCGGCCTGTCGCCGCCGCCCTCTGGACTCCCGGGCTCTTTCATGAGGCTCCTCCAGCTGCGCCGGTCACAATGACCGTGTTTCAGTCGCCACGGTGACAGCCGCAAAATGCCGCCGCGTTGCGGTGCCTTCATTTCGGGTTCGGACCGGCTCGCAATAACCCCGCTCGCCGTTTCTCACCTCTCATTCAGCGCCATTTTTGAATGCGGCCGAAGCTTCTTTAAATTCAAAATTCAAAATTCAAAACCAACACGATATTTGCCTTTAAAAATGTCGAGGCCGCGTTCAAAACGACGTCGAGGGAGAGGCGCAAAACCGCGTGGGGGTTTGCGCGGGTTGAAGCCCGAACGGAGAGTACCGAGTAGCGGCGGAGTTTGCGGCTATAACAGAAATACCTGGAACACGGCCATTGTGACCCGCGCAGCTGCTGTTTTTAAAAGAGCCGGGGATTCTGAAGGGGCGCGGCGATAGGCGCCTCTTCAGGCCAGTTTGGGTGGCAACCCAAGGTCTTGAAGTTGAATTTAAAGATTAAAAATTTGCCTCAGCTTTCCCAAAGCCCAAAAACTTAATCCACTTTTTCTTTAAACTCGCAGAGGTCCTCAATCAAACAGGACCCACACCGTGGCTTCCTCGCGATGCAGGTATAACGGCCATGTAAGATAAACCAATGATGGCAGTCGAGTTTGAACTCGGCGGGAACCACTTTCAGCAGTTTCTCTTCGACCTCTTCCACGGTTTTACCTGGGGCAAAGCGGGTGCGGTTGCAGACACGATAAATATGGGTGTCAACGGCAATGGTCGGCCAGCCGAAAGCAGTATTGAGCACCACGTTAGCGGTTTTACGACCGACGCCGGGCAGGGCTTCGAGTGCAGCGCGGTCTTCCGGTACTTCGCTGTTATGTTTCTCTAACAGAATGCGGCACGTTTTGATCACGTTCTCGGCTTTGGCGTTAAACAGGCCGATGGTCTTAATGTACTCCTTCACGCCGTCTACCCCCAGATCAAGCATAGCCGCCGGGGTGTTAGCGACCGGATAGAGCTTCGCGGTGGCCTTGTTTACGCTGACATCGGTGGCTTGTGCGGAAAGTAACACGGCGATTAACAGTTCGAATGGCGTGGTGTAAACCAGCTCGGTGGTCGGATGCGGGTTATTTTCCCGCAGACGGCTGAGTATGCTGATGCGCTTTTCTTTATTCATGAGGCGTTATCCGCGTTGCCCTTTGGCAGTGATTGCGACTGAATCGCCGAAGCTCTTGCCGCCTGTTTGGCTTTCTGCCGCTCGTCGATCAGGTATTTCCCTGCTAACAACAAACCAAGGCCGATAAATGCCCCGGGCGGCAACATGGCCAACAGAAATGGGTTATCCAGGTGAATCACTTCCACACGCAACACTTTTGCCCAACTACCGAGCAGTAAATCAGCACCGTTAAACAGTACGCCGCTGCCAAGAATTTCACGCATCGAACCCAGTACGAACATGGCTGCCGTCGCACCGAGTCCCGTCATCATGCCGTCGAGCGCTGCCAGATGTACCGGACTACTGGACGCACAGGCTTCGGCCCGGCCAACAACAATACAGTTGGTCACAATCAGCGGAATGAATATTCCCAACGCCTGATAAAGACCAAAGGCGTAGGCGCTGATCAACATCTGCACGGTACTGACCACTGACGCGATGATCAGCACGTAAATAGGGATACGAATTTCATGCGGAACCCAGCGGCGAAACGCAGAGATCATGGCGTTGGTGCAGATCAACACCAGCGTGGTTGCCAGTCCCAGACCGAGAGCATTGGTGGCTGTAGACGTCACCGCCAACAGCGGACAAAGACCCAGCAGCTGTACTAATGAGGAGTTATTGGTCCACAGACCCTGAACAATTATCTTTTTGGCTTCACTCATCACGGGCTCCACATGGGGTGAGGTGGGAAAGCTGAGATGGCACTGTCTCGATAAATAACGCAGTGCGTTTCACAGAACGTACCACGGCACGTGGGGTGATCGTCGCACCGGTAAATTGGTCATACATCCCGCCGTCTTTTTTTACCGCCCAGCGAGTATCTGTGGGACCGTTAACAATCTTGCCAGCAAAACCTTTGATCCAGTCGGAGACACGCACTTCAATTTTGTCACCCAAGCCCGGCGTTTCATGTTGTTCCATTACGCGAGTGCCATAGACTTTGCCATGAAAATCTGCCGCCACCAACAGTTGAATAGCCCCGGCGTAGCCGTCAGGCGCGGTCGTTTCAATGACCGCTGCCACGGGGATACCGTCTTTACGCGCCAGATAGAGAGGGTGGATCATGGTGCTACCGAGCGCGGGGTCAGTGACGTTGTAACATTCTTTTTGCATATCATTGTTATAGACATCCGACGGGATCACTTCGTCGAAAAGCTTCTTCTGCTGCAACAGCGCCTGATGTTCAATCGTTGGCTTGGTGAGCATGTTGACCACGGCGGTCATGCCGGTCATTAGCGCACCGAATACCGCCAGCGTTACGCCGTGGCGGCGCATGGTCTGTAAAATCTTGCCTTTTTCCATGCTGTCCTCAGCGATGCCCGTAAACGCGCGGTTGGGTATAATGGTCGATCAACGGCACGGTGATATTTGCCAGTAATACGGCAAAAGCGATACCGTCAGGATAACCGCCATAAGTGCGGATCAACCACGCCAGCAGGCCAATCAGTCCGCCGAAAATCAGACGGCCTTTGGGGGTTGTCGATGCCGTTACGGGGTCGGTGGCAATAAAGAAAGCCCCCAGCATGGTGGCACCCGAGAACAGGCCAATCATCGGCGGCGGATAAGCTTCCGGAGAGAGCCCCCAGGCCAGCGTAGCGCAGAACGTCATCACCACTAATACGCTGACCGGAATATGCCAACTGATGATTTTTTTCGCCATCAGGAACAGGCCACCGACCAGAAAACCAAGGTTAATCCACTGCCAGCCAAGGCCCGCCAGCAATCCTGCAAACAGCGGTTCGGCCAGCACCTGATCGGCGCTATGGCCGGAACGCAACCCGGTTTTAAACGCATCCAGTGGGGTGGCTTGCGTCACACCATCCACATTCATTTGTAACTGATAGGCGGATAAATCCTGACTGTTATGGCCGGTAAATATGGTCATCAACGTATCAACCAAACCAACATGGTGATGTTGCAGTGCATCCGGTGGCAGCCATGTTGTCATCTGTACCGGGAAGGAGATCAGCAGCACCACGTAACCCACCATTGCCGGATTAAACGGGTTCTGGCCGAGGCCGCCATAGATCTGCTTAGCGATAACAATGGCAAATACCGTCCCGATCACCACTATCCACCATGGCGCGAGTGGCGGCAGACTGAGGCCCAGTAACACCGCCGTCAATAGCGCGGTGTTATCACTGAGGTGTTTTTTGACCGGCATTTTACGCAGTTGTAACACCGCACCTTCAGTCAGCAGGGCGATGACCATCGCCAGGGCTAACTGCACCAGCGTGCCATACCCAAAGAAGCGCACCTGCGCCAGCAGGCCGGGAATACAGGCCAGGATGACCATCAGCATGATGGTGCTGGTGTTTTGCCGGTTATGTGTAAAAGGAGAACTCGCGATTCTGAAGGCCATTTATTCCTCGTTCGACATTGTCTGGGCAGCCGCTTTTTTGGCCTTAACCCGGGCGATAGCCGCCGCCACAGCGGCTTTACGTGGATCGTTTTCTTGTTGTGTGGGTTCTGCTGCCACGTTCTCTGATGTTTCTTGTTGCGCGGCCGCCTTTTTGGCTTTAACCCGTGCGATCGCAGCAGCCACAGCGGCTTTACGCGGATCATCGGCGCAAGGTTCAACCGGTGACGGTGTCACAGACACCGTGCTGTCAGTGGCTTCAACCACCACGCCGGACATCCCGGCTTTTTTGGCTTTCACTCTGGCGATAGCCGCATCCACAGCGGCTTTGCGGGCGCTGCCATCGTCAGTCTGAGCGGATGTTGAGGGAATAGGCACCGGTTCCGCGGCTACCGGAATCTCCTGTGTTGCTGCCGCTTTTTTAGCTTTGGCGCGCGCAATCGCGGCAGCCAGTGCCGCCTGACGAGGATCGACCTCAGTGACGGACTGTTGCTTTTCTTCAGCGGTTGTTACTTTTTCAACCGGTGGCGTATTGAGCTTCACCGCAGATTTCTGGTGCTTCTCTTCGCGAGCCTGTTTTTCCCGTGCCATGCGGGCCTGTTTGGCTTCAAAACGCGCTTTGGCCTCGGTAGCTTTAGCGGTTTCTAAATCCACGGCGCGGATCTCGGCCTTTTCCTGACGGTAATACTGTACCAGCGGAATATTACTCGGGCAGACGTAGGCGCAGGCACCGCATTCTATGCAGTCAAACAGATTATGATTGCGGGCTTTCTCGTGCTCCTGACCACGGCTAAACCAGTAAAGTTGTTGCGGCAGTAAACTCGCCGGGCAGGCATCCGCACACAGGCTACAACGGATACAAGCTTCTTCCGGTTCCGGCGGGCTTATTTCACTTTCAGACGGGGCCAGCAGACAGTTGGATATTTTCACCACCGGCACGTCAAGGGATGGCAGGGTGAAGCCCATCAGAGGTCCGCCCATGATCACCATCTTCTGCGTACCCTGTGGGCGCAGCGCGCCTTCTACCATCAGGTCGGCAATGGGTGTGCCGAGACGCGCCCAGACGTTACCCGGTTTTTCCATTGCTTCGCCGGTCAGTGTAACGACGCGTTCAATCAGGGGTTCGCCATCGATAATCGCGCGTTTAATGGCAAATACCGTCCCGACGTTTTGCATTAATACGCCGATGTGCGACGAGTGCTGCCCTTTGGGGACTTCGAGGCCGGTCAGTATTTTGGTCAACTGCTTGGCACCGCCGGAAGGGTATTTGGTCGGTACCACGCGAAGTTCGATAGCCACACCGTCAGTTTGCTCGGCTTTAATGGCTTTTTTCAGCGCACTGATGGCGGCAGGTTTATTGTCTTCGATGCCGATGATCACTCGCTCAGGTTTCAGCATATGGCAAAGAATACGGGTGCCTTCCAGGATTTCCCCGGCATGTTCCTGCATCAACCTATCATCGGCGGTGATGTAGGGTTCACATTCTGCGGCATTGAGGATCAGTGTGCGGGTAGAGGTCAGCCCGCCCTGCAGTTTGCTGGCGGTCGGGAAACCTGCGCCACCCAGCCCGGCAATCCCGGCCTGATGAATAAGTGCATTGATTTGAGCAGCATCGAGCTGATGGAAATCAGTGACAATGTCACGTTCAATCCAGCGGTCTTCACCATCGGCACGAATTAGAATGCATCTCTCTTTCAGCCCGGACGGATGCGCGGTGATATGCGGCTCAATCGCGGTGACCACGCCTGAGGTCGGCGCATGAACAGGTACAGTGCGGCCACGGCCAGTGGTTAGCGGTTGTCCTTTTAATACCCGATCACCGGTTTTTACACACAGCTCACCTTCGGGGCCAAGATGCTGTTGAAGAGGGATGATAAAGCGCTCAGATAACGGTGCACGGCGCAGCGGCACGTGGCTGGATTGGGCCTTCATTTCCGGCGGATGAATACCGCCGTTGAAGTCCCACAGCTTGTCTTTTTTGAGCGCGGAAAACATAGTAAACATGGTATTCCGCTTACTCCGCATGAATGACGTGCACTGGAATGGACTTCATATCCCACTTCCAGTTTGCGGTGGTGGTTTTAATTGGCAGCATTTCAATACAGTCGGTTGGACAGGGCGCGATGCACAGGTCACAGCCGGTACATAAATCGGTGATCACTGTGTGGACCGCGCGGGTCGCGCCCACGATGGCGTCAACCGGGCAGGCCTGAATGCACTTGGTACAGCCGATGCAGTTACTCTCGTCGATGTAAGCCACGGTGCGGACAGGTTCGGCAGCAACAGCGCCATCATCCAACGGTTGCGGCTCAACGTTGAGCAGCGCGGCGAGCTTCAGCATTACAGCTTCGCCACCGGGCACACATTTATTGATACTGTCGCCATTCGCGACCGCTTCAGCATAAGGTTTACAGCCTGGATAGCCGCATTGTGCGCACTGACTTTGTGGCAGGACATCGTCAATTTGATCCACCACAGGATTGCCTTCAACGGCAAAACGGCGCGATGCATAACCCAGCAATAGCCCAAACAGCAGTGCCAATATGGTCAGCGCGCCAATCGCAACCCACAATTCAAACATTAAAATTTCACCAGACCGGTAAAGCCCATAAAGGCCAGTGACATCAGGCCTGCCGTGACCAGTGCAATCGACGAACCTTTGAATGGCGCAGGGACATCAGCTACCACCAGGCGTTCGCGGATAGCAGCAAACAACACCATCACCAGCGAGAAGCCGAGCGATGCGGCAAAGCCATACAGCGCCGACTGCATGAAATTATGAGCCTGATTAATGTTCAGTAGAGCAACGCCAAGCACTGCGCAGTTGGTCGTGATTAATGGCAAGAAAATACCGAGCAGGCGGTAAAGCGGTGGGCTGGTTTTGCGGACCACCATTTCGGTGAACTGGACCACCACAGCGATCACCAGAATAAAAGCCATGGTGCGCAGGTAAACCAGATCCAGCGGCATCAGCACAAAGGTGTTGACAATCCACGAGCAGATACTCGACAACGTGATGACGAATGTTGTGGCTAATCCCATGCCAATGGCGGATTCGAGTTTTTTGGAGACGCCCATAAACGGGCATAAACCGAGAAACTTAACCAAAACAAAGTTGTTCACCAGCACGGTGCCGACAAACAGTAACAGGTATGAAGTCATGACATTGCCTGAAGCTAACTGAAAATAGATCGGTGCCTGACCGCGCAGGTCAAACACCATAACCACTTATTATCTGAAATAAGCGTCCCCGGGACAACGGGGTAACCGCAAGGTTATTCGGTAAACGTCTCTTTCACCCGGCGTGAGCGTTTGAAATAAGGCACCAGCAGGGCGGCGGCCAGCAAGGCTAATAGTAAATTACGGACTGCCATGTCGTCGTTAATCGGCGAGAAAGCGAAAGCTTTAACCGCCAGCAGCACGGTACAGAGCAGCCAGATGATAAACATTTTCGGCACATGTCGGGTGCACTTGCAAAACTGCCACAGCAGCGCCACGCTAAACGCACCCATCGCTAAGGTGGTGACAACCGAGAAATACCATTGAAGGGTGAACGCTTGCGAATTGGTCAACAGATATTCCCGCGATTCCGGCACCAACAGCGCCATCGAGAAGAGCACCAGCATCAGCGCGACGCTCATCAGCGTAACAATCAAGTACGCCAGCGGAGCCAGCAGCCAGCCGCCAATGCGCTTTTTGCTCTTTTCCTTGGTGATCGGTTGTTGAGACATAGTCAGCCTTCTGTTCGGTGCAAAATGATTGCAGGTATCGCTTATTCAATCAGGAAACCTATCTTATAAGGCGCAGAAGTTTACCCTGAGATGCTTAATGGCTCTATCGTATTTATGTGATCCAGTCTGTTTCGAGCCAAAGCCCAAGATCTTAGTGCAGCGGAATAAATACCTCGGTGGCAATCACTACCACGATAAGCCCCACCAACACCGGAACGGAGGTCCGTTTAACCAGGTCGAACGGGGAGATTTTTGCCATACCCGCCACGGCGACAATGACGCCAGAGACCGGGGAGATGGTACGGCCCAGGTTAGAGGCCTGAAGCATTGGAATCACCAGATATTCCGGGTTAATGCCCATTTTGGTCGCCAGCTTAGGGATCAGCTCGACGAAAGCGTAAAACGAAGCATTGCCGGAACCGGTGGTCATGGCAGCCAGCACGGTGATGGTTACCAGCACCAACATCATCACGATGCTGCCAGAGCCGACACTTTGTGCCAGACCAATCAGGCTGCTGATAAACCCTATCGTACTCAGCCCTTGTGCGAAAACGCCTGCCGCGACTAACAACATCACCACGTTAGCGAAGGCATCCGCCATGCCACGGTAAGCCACATCCAAACCGGCAAACACCGCTTTGCCGTTGCGGTTGCGTACAGTTTCGACGATGGCGGTAAAGAACATACAGATCACTAAAATAGTAATGATATGCAGATTTGGCCCCCATTTGCCGTCAAAGACCAGCACGCCAATAATGGGAGTAAACGGCAGGATGGCGTAAAACCACGGCGCATTGGTTTCAACCGGTGTCGTTTCGGTTTTTTCAATGACAGGTGCATTGCCCACTTCACGCTTATCAAGATAACGCTGCCAGAAGAAGTGTGCGACGGCCATCGAGACAATGGCGGCGATGGAAATCGGCAAGGTGGATTTGAAGGCGAAATCCACCAGGGACATATTAGAAGCCTGTGCGGCCAGCACAACGTCACCCGAGGTTGGTGACAAGATTATCGCTGCCGGAGAGGCGCAGATCGCGGCAGCGGCACCGCGACTGATACCGACATTGATCATAATCGGGAACAAGGTGGCCATCAGCAATACACCCAGACCGGTGGCAGAAGAGACGGCCAGTGACATCAGGCAGGCCAGAATATAGGCGGCAACCATTAGTACATAAGGGGAGTTGATCATCTGCAACGGGCGTGAAGCCAGGCGCACTACCACATCGTTAGCACCGATGTGGGTCATGTAAGCAGCGAAACCGCATAGCATCATGATCATCATCCCGAGATCACCACCGCGGCTCATCAGCAGAATTTTCACATACTCGACGATATCCGTAACATTCCAGCCGGTCGATTTTGTTCCTTCGGGTAATACGCTATGCCCCATCAAGGCGCTAATGATCAGCAATAGCAAACCACCAACCATCAATACGCCGGTCGGCGAATAACCTTTAATGATGTAGCGGCCGACAGCCACCGTTACCACGAGTCCTATCAGTAAATCCCACATCGTTTTACGCCCCAGAAATGCTAAAGAAATATAAAGGCGGCACTTTGCCCAATGTCATGGGCAAGCGTCAATGACGGTTATCAATGAATGGTTGGTGAAGTATTTATAGCAGGGATAAATGTGAAGTGACGCGGTTTACCTTGCGGTGTAGTGCGGTTTTGACGTTGACGTTTAAAACAGGCTTGGGCAGCGGCCCAAACCTGCTCTTAAAACAACTTTACTTTCCGTAAAGTCTATTTACCGCAAAGTTTAAAATAAACTTCATTCCAGCGAATTTGATTTTTGAAATCCGCCAACGTGGTGTCGTTATCAATCACCAACAGTTCCATATTGTGCATTTCGGCATACAGGCGCAGATGGTCAATATCCAGTGCCTGTGAGAACACCGTATGGTGTGCGCCGCCGCCAAGGATCCAGGTTTCGGCTGCGGTAGCCAGCGTTGGCTGGGCTTTCCAGATGGCGCGTGCCACCGGCAGTTTCGGCAGTTCGTGCGGTTGTTCGACCGTGTCGACCAGATTAACCAGTAGGCGGAAACGGTCGCCCATGTCAATCACGCTGGCGTTAACGGCCGGACCTGCAGGCGTGGAGAAGATCAATCGTGCCGGATCCGCTTTACCGCCTATGCCAAGATATTGCGCGTCGAGCAGGGGTTTTTGCTCTTTGGCGATACTTGGGCAGACTTCCAGCATGTGCGAACCGACCACCAAGTCATTGCCGGTTTTGAAGTTGTAGGTGTAATCCTCCATAAATGAGGTACCCCCTTTCAGGCCACCGGCCATCACTTTCATGATGCGCAGCAGGGCAGCAGTTTTCCAGTCGCCTTCGCCACCAAAACCGTAACCTTTTTGCATCAGGCGTTGAACCGCCAGGCCCGGCAACTGCTTCATCCCGTGCAGGTCTTCAAAGTTAGTGGTGAAAGCGTGGAATCCCCCCTGTTCGAGGAAACGGGTCATACCCAGTTCGATTTTTGCTGCATCGAGGAGGTTCTCACGGCGTTCACCATGCTGCTTAACGGTGTCGGTCAGGCGGTAGCTGGCTTCGTACTCTTCGACCAGCGTATCAATGTCACTTTTGCTGACTTCATTGATCACCGCGACCAGATCACCAATACCAAAGGCGCTGACGGTATAGCCAAACTGAATTTGGGCCGCAACTTTATCGCCTTCAGTTACCGCAACCTGACGCATATTGTCGCCAAAGCGCGCCACTTTCAGATTCTGACTCTCATTTTTTGCCGCTGCGACGCGCATCCATTGGCCAATACGGCGATGGGATTCGCCATCCTGCCAGTGACCCGCGACGACGCTGTGCTGCTGACGCATACGCGCACCGATAAAACCGAACTCGCGACCGCCGTGTGCAGTTTGATTGAGGTTCATAAAGTCCATGTCCATCGTGTCCCACGGCACTTCGGCATTGAACTGGGTATGGAACTGCATCAGCGGTTTATGCAGGATGGTTAATCCCGCAATCCACATTTTGGCCGGAGAGAAAGTGTGCAACCAGGTGATCAGACCGACACAAGACTGGCTGTAGTTAGCTTCGCGACACAGCGTGGTGATTTCATCCGGCGTGGTGACCAGCGGTTTGAGTACCAATTTAATCGGCAGACCGGCTTCACTGTTCAGGCCATTAACCACCTTTTCGGCATTCTCTTTCACCTGACGCAGTGTTTCCGGGCCATAGAGGTGCTGACTGCCAATCGCAAACCAGACTTCGAGATGTTTAAACGCGTCCATTTATTACTCCTGCAAAATAATAGGGTGAATTCAGTGAGTCGTTTTTGCTGCAAACAACGGTTCAGTCGAGCTGCACCACTGCTGATAACGTTCATACAGCTTCTGGTATTGCGCCACACGCTGTGGGTCAGGCAGCAAGGTACGTTCAATGCTGCACGCCATATTTTTCTGCGCGGTGGGAACGTCGATAAACTCGCCGGCAGCCACGGCGGCAAAAATAGCGGCACCCAGTGCACAGCACTGATCTGACGCGACGATTTGCAGCGGGCGGTTCATGGCATCGGCGCACACTTGCATGATCACCGGGGATTTTCGGGCAATGCCGCCGAGAGTCAGGACGTTTTCCACCGGAATATCCTGCTGTTCGAAGCATTCCATGATGGCGCGCGCACCGAAGGCGGTGGCGGCGATAAACCCGCCAAACAACTCAGGTGCTTGTGTGCCGAGATTGATGTCGGTGATCACGCCTTTCAGACGCTGGTTGGCGAAAGGTGTCCGGCGGCCATTGAACCAGTCCAGCACCAGTGGCAGGTTATCCAGTGACGGATTGGCTGCCCATGCCGCCGTCAGATCCGGCAACAAATTTTTCTGTACCGCAGACAGTACCGGTATCAGTTCAGGATGAGCCTGCATTGCCTGCACCAGCGGCCAGCTCAGCAAGCGGCTGAACCAGGCGTACATATCGCCAAATGCCGACTGTCCCGCTTCCATGCCGATCATCTCTGGCACGACGCTACCTTCCACCTGGCCGCAAATCCCGCCGATGGCGCGATCGTTAACCCGGTTAATGTCAGCAATCAGAATGTCGCAGGTTGAGGTGCCAATCACTTTCACCAGCGTATAAGGTTGTGCACCTGCGCCGACGGCACCCATATGGCAGTCGAAGGCACCACCCGAGAGCACTACGGTTTGTGGCAGGCCCAGACGCTGCGCCCATTCTGCGGTCAGTGTGCCGACCGGCTTCTCGGCGGTGGCCGTGTCGGTGAACAGCGGATAAGGCAAGTCTTCTACCAGGAGAGGATCGAGCGCGGTGAAGAAGTCGCGTGGAGGCAGGCCACCCCAAGACGGATGCCACAACATCTTATGTCCGGCGCTGCAACGTCCGCGAACCATGTCCGCCGGAGCGGTAGTGCCGGAAAGCAGGGCGGGAACCCAGTCGCACAGCTCAACCCAGGACGCTGCGGCTTCACGTACGGCGGCATCCTGACGGGAAACATGCAGGATCTTGGCCCAGAACCATTCGGAAGAGTAAACACCGCCAATGTAGCGGGAGTAGTCGGGGAAGTCGCCGCTGCGGCACAGACGGTTGATCTCTTCGGCTTCCTCAATGGCGGTGTGGTCTTTCCACAACACGAACATCGCGTTGGGGTTGTTTTCGAATTCAGGACGCAGAGCCAGCACTTGGCCCTGTTCATCGACCGGGGCCGGTGTTGAGCCGGTGGAGTCCACGCCGATACCAATAATGCTTGCGCTGCGCTCGGCACCAAGGCGCTGTACCAGATTCACAATCGCCTGTTCCATCGCTTCTATATAGTCACGTGGATGATGACGAAACTGGTTTTGCGCGGCGTTGCAGAACAAACCTTCTTGCCAGCGCGGGTAATAGACGACATCGGTGTCTATCTCCACGCCGCTCTGACAGTCCACGGCCAGCACCCTTACCGAGTCGCTGCCAAAATCCAGACCAAGAGCAATTGCACCTTGCGTCATTCTTCTCACTCCCATAAATACGGATGAATATGTCTGCTGATTATCCTGTGCGCGAGAGAGTGAGATGCGTGAGGAGGCGTTAGCTACAAGTATGCACAATCCTGCTCCTCATGATGTTTATGTGAAGTTAGTCAAAAGTTACTGCTTGGCTAAAATCGCTATATCTATGCACGATCCTGCTGTAATCCCCAAGTGTGATAGCGCTCTATCTTCCGGCGTTAATTTCCCGTTAAAACTGGTACGGTCCTATTTGGCCAGACAGCAAATTTGTCACCAAAATTGCCGCTATACGGCACTTTAAAGCAGATGGCTTTTTGGCTACACCCTACTGATAACGTTTTCACGCTGTTGCCAGTCTGAGTTAACTCAGCGTATGCAGCGTAAAACAACTATAAAAAGTCGGAGAACATCATGCATAAATTCACTAAGACGTTAGCGATGGCAGGTTTTGCTGTCCTTATGTCACATTCAGCTATGGCGGAGACCATGAAGCTGGGCTTTCTGGTTAAGCAGCCTGAAGAGCCATGGTTTCAGACTGAATGGAAGTTTGCGGATAAAGCAGGCAAGGATCTGAACTTCCAGGTGATCAAAATTGCAGTGCCGGACGGCGAGAAGACGTTGAATGCGATTGACAGTCTGGCCGCTAACGGCGCAAAAGGTTTTGTTATCTGTACGCCTGACCCGCGTTTAGGGCCTGCGATTATGGCCAAAGCCCGCAGCTACGATATGAAAGTGATTCAGGTTGATGACCAGTTTGTGAACTCCAAAGGCAAACCTATGGAAGAAGTGCCATTAGTGATGATGGCAGCGACTAAAATTGGTGAGCGTCAGGGACAGGAACTGTACAAAGAGATGCAAAAACGTGGCTGGAATGTCGCTGACACCGGTGTCATGGCTATCACAGCCGATGAACTTGATACCGCACGTCGCCGGACTTCCGGTGCCATGGATGCACTGAAAGCGGCTGGCTTCCCTGAAAAACAGATCTACAAAATACCGACTAAATCCAACGACATTCCGGGCGCATTGGATGCCGGTAACTCCCTGCTGGTGCAACATCCTAAAGTGAAAAACTGGCTGATCCTCGGCATGAACGACAACACCGTCTTGGGTGGCGTGCGGGCAACGGAAGGTCAGGGCTTTAAAGCGGCTAACGTGATCGGCATCGGTATCAATGGTGTTGACGCGGTCAACGAATTGTCGAAAGACGAGCAAACAGGGTTCTATGGTTCTCTGCTGCCAAGTCCGGACATCCATGGCTACAAAAGCATCCAGATGCTGTATGAATGGGTGAGCAAAGACGTTAAGCCGCCGAAATTCACCGAAGTCACCGACGTGGTGCTGATCACCCGTGATAACTTCAAAGTTGAATTGAAGAAGAAAGGCTTGATGTAATTTCTTTGTCATCATCCGGGTTGCAGAAGGGTTGACTGCGCTCGCTCACCCCAGTCGTTTAACGCATTAAGCGATTGGGGATTTTTGAACCTGGTGCCTTTCTGCCGTCCGAATTCGTTAGGGTAAATAGGTTTCGCTACTCACTTTGTCTCGTCTTTTGGTGATTACTATGACTCAGCAAGCACTTCTCAATGCCTCAGTGCTGAAACCGTCTTTGAAAGAGTTTGGTGCCGATGCGCCTTATCTTGAATTTCATAACATTGGCAAGACGTTTCCCGGTGTCAAAGCGCTGGATGGCATTACGTTCGACTGCAAGGCCGGACAAATTCATGCCCTCATGGGCGAAAATGGCGCGGGAAAATCCACGCTACTCAAGATCCTCAGTGGTAACTATCAGCCTTCACAAGGCGAAATCCACATTAAGGGTCAGCCAATGAATTTTACCCACACCACGGAAGCGCTGGATGCCGGTGTGGCGATTATCTATCAGGAGCTGCATCTGGTGCCGGAAATGACGGTGGCAGAGAACATCTATCTGGGGCAGTTGCCGAGCAAATACGGCATGGTGAATCGCAAACTGTTGCGTTATGAAGCCAAAATCCAGCTGGAACATCTGGGGCTGGATATCGATCCCGATCTGCCACTGAAATACCTCTCAATTGGTCAGTGGCAGATGGTGGAAATCGCTAAGGCGCTGGCGCGTAACGCCAAAATTATCGCCTTTGATGAACCCACCAGCTCGTTGTCGGCCCGTGAAATCGAGCAACTGTTCCGGGTTATCCGAGAATTGCGCGCTGAAGGGCGAGTGATTTTGTATGTCTCGCACCGTATGGAAGAGATCTTCGCGCTCAGTGATGCTGTGACCGTGTTCAAAGATGGCCGCTATGTCTGCACTTTTGATGACATGACGCAGGTGAATAACGAGAAGCTGGTGCAGGCGATGGTGGGGCGCAATTTGGGCGACATCTATGATTATGCTCCGCGCCCGCACGGCGAGATCCGTTTGCAGCTCGATGCGGTCAAAGCACCGGGTGTCAAAACACCGATAAGTCTCAACGTGCGCCAGGGAGAAATCGTCGGCCTGTTCGGGCTGGTCGGTGCCGGACGCAGCGAGCTGATGAAAGGACTGTTTGGTGGTACACAAATCACCGCAGGCACCGTGTCGCTCGACGGCGTAGCACTGAATATTCGCAAACCTGCCGATGCGATACGCCAAGGGATCATGCTTTGCCCGGAAGACCGCAAAGCCGACGGCATCATCCCTGTTCACTCTGTGCAGGACAATATCAACATTAGCGCGCGGCGCAAAAGCGTCACCGCCGGTTGCCTGATCAACAATAAGTGGGAGGCGCAGAACGCCCAAAAGCACATTCTCTCGCTCAATATTAAAACCCCAAGTCCCCAGCAACTGATCATGAACCTGTCCGGTGGCAATCAGCAGAAAGCGATTCTCGGGCGCTGGCTGTCGGAAGACATGAAAGTGATCCTGCTCGACGAACCAACGCGAGGCATTGACGTCGGTGCTAAGCATGAGATTTACAACGTGATTTATGAGCTGGCAAAGCAGGGCATTGCGGTGCTGTTTGCTTCAAGTGACCTACCCGAAGTCCTGGGGCTGGCAGACAGAATTATCGTGATGCGCGAAGGGGCGATTTCTGGCGAGTTGTTACATGACGACGCCACGGAAGAAAAAGCATTAGGGCTGGCGATGTTAAGAACGCCAGAGTTAACCCCTGCCGAATAGGCTATTTAACATGCCATTTTGATCGGGCCGCGGTGCTCGACCAAACTGTCTGCAACCATTACGCCTATTCGATAGGTGTGCAGGAGCATTAAATTATGTCATCTATGACCACAAATTCCGGTAAACCGGAGCAGTCCTCTGCCGCATCACGCGGCGGTCAGAGCCTCATGCGCATTTGGGACAGTTACGGCATGCTGGTGGTGTTCGCGGTGCTGTTTCTAGCCTGTAGTATTTTTGTGCCAAACTTCAGTTCATTCATCAATATGAAAGGGCTGCTGCTGGCGATTTCTATGTCCGGCATGGTGGCCTGCGGCATGCTGTTCTGCCTTGCCTCCGGGGATTTCGACCTGTCGGTTGCCTCGGTAATTGCCTGCGCCGGTGTCACCACGGCGGTGGTCATTAATCTCTCTGACAGTCTGTGGATTGGTGTGGGTGCCGGTTTGATTCTGGGGATGCTGACCGGTTTGCTTAATGGGTTCGTTATCGCCCGTTTGAAAATCAATGCGCTGATCACCACGCTGGCGACGATGCAGATCGTGCGTGGTCTGGCTTATATCATTTCTGATGGTAAAGCGGTGGGGATTGAAGATGAGCGTTTCTTTGCGCTAGGTTATGCCAACTGGTTTGGCTTGCCTGCACCGATCTGGCTGACCGTCATTTGCCTGATTATTTTCGGCCTGCTGTTGAATAAAACCACTTTTGGCCGAAACACGCTGGCGATTGGGGGTAATGAAGACGCCGCACGGCTGGCGGGTGTGCCGGTGGTCCGTACTAAAATCATCATCTTTATGTTGTCCGGTCTGGTATCGGCAGCGGCAGGGATCATTCTGGCATCACGCATGACCAGCGGCCAGCCGATGACCTCGCTCGGTTATGAGTTGATCGTGATTTCAGCCTGCGTTTTGGGTGGGGTGTCACTGAAAGGCGGTATTGGTAAAATTTCTTATGTGGTTGCCGGTATCCTCATTCTGGGCACGGTAGAAAATGCCATGAACCTGCTGAATATTTCACCGTTCTCGCAATACGTGGTGCGTGGCCTTATCTTGCTGGCGGCGGTGATCTTTGACCGCTACAAACAGAAAGCGAAAGGTGCGGTTTAAAAGCCATCCACTCAAACGTCACAGAGTCGTGGTAACGTTTTCATGCGGTGTTTAATGCTTTGATAGGTTAAATGCCGCAAAACACTGCTTTTGTTCACGTTTTTGTAACGTTTTCTGGCAACGCTTTCATCGGTCGATAGAATAAGAGAAAACCTGCCCAGAGCGATTTTTCAGGAGGTCCCGATGTATCACCGCATGATCCAGGATCAACAACAAAACCCGTTGTTACCGGGGTACAGCTTTAACGCTTATCTGGTGGCGGGGATGACGCCAATATTGGCCGACGGGCCACTGGATTTCTCTATTGATCGTCCCGGTGGCATGAAAGGATTTATTCTCAACCTGACGGTAAAAGGTCAGGGGAAAGTATTTGACGGCGAAGACACCTTCTACTGTAACCCCGGCGATCTGCTGCTTTTCCCGCCGAAAGCGCGGCACCTTTATGGCCGTTCGGTCAACAGCGACTGTTGGTACCACCGTTGGGTCTATTTCCGGCCACGTGCTTACTGGGCCGACTGGCTGGAATGGCACACCAAAATCAATGATGTCGGACGACTTTCACTGCCTAATAATACATTGCTGTTGGAGTTTGACCGGCTGTTCGCCAATATTGAGCAAACCCAAAAATCGGGACGACGTTTTTGCGAAGAGCTGGGGATGAATTTGCTGGAGCGCCTGTTGCTGCGTGCGATGGAAGAAGACCCGCAAAGTCCGCAGAAAATAATGGATCCCCGCGTGATCGAGGCATGCCAGTTTATTACCGGCAATCTGGCGGGAGAACTGCGCATTGATGAAGTAGCGCGTCACGTTTGCCTGTCACCGTCTCGGCTGGCGCACCTGTTCCGCGAACAGGTGGGGATCAACATTTTGCGCTGGCGTGAAGACCAGCGAGTGATCCGCGCCAAACTGCTGTTGCAGACCACGCAGGAGTCCATCGCGACCATTGGCCGTGTGGTGGGTTATGACGATCAGCTCTATTTCTCCCGGGTATTTCGCAAACGGGTAGGGGTAAGTCCGAGTGATTTCCGCCGCCGCAGCGTAGAAACCAACTATCCAGCCAAACCCTACCGTTCGGCGCATTCCCATGAACCGGAAAATGTCACTGCGTATCATTTCTGATGCCCGAGTGTATCAACATCGCAGAGACCACAGGATGTGCTCTCTGTCACATCTAGCGCTTGTCACGGCTATTAAGCTGGTATCCAATCAGGTTGAAGCTAAATAAAAGGATAAAGACATGACGGATACCCTACGCGTTGGGCTGGTGGGTTATGGTTTCGCCAGCAAAACCTTTCACGCGCCGCTGATCTTTGGCACACCGGGCTTAGAGCTTGCGGTGGTCTCAAGCAGCGATGCATCCAAGGTCCACGCCGATTGGCCGAGTGTGGACGTTGTCGATTCACCGGAGAAAATTTTCGCCGATCCGACCATTGATCTGGTGATCATTCCTACGCCCAATACCACGCATTTTCCGTTGGCACAGCAGGCGCTGGAAGCCGGTAAACATGTGGTTGTCGATAAGCCTTTTACGGTGACACTCGGCGAAGCCCGCTCGCTGAACATTCTGGCCGAGGAGAAGGGCAAGTTGCTGTCGGTATTCCATAACCGCCGCTGGGATTCCGATTTCCTTACCGTAAAAGCCTTGATCAAAGAGGGCACGCTGGGTGAGATCGTCTACTTCGAATCACATTATGATCGCTTCAAACCGCAGGTACAGGAACGGTGGCGTGAGAACGAGCAGCTCGGTAGCGGTATCTGGTACGATCTCGGTTCTCACCTGTTGGACCAGGCCTTACAACTGTTTGGTATGCCGGATACGCTGCAGTCCGATCTCGCCATTGTGCGTCCGGGCGGCAAAGCCGTAGATTACTTCAACACCGTGCTGACCTATGGCCGCCGACGTGTGGTTCTGCACAGTACGGTTTACGCTTCGGCTGAAACGGCGCGTTTCATCGTTCAGGGCGAAAAGGGCAGTTTTGTAAAATATGGGCTGGATACGCAGGAAGAGAGCCTGAAGTCGGGTATCTATCCGCCGAAGGCCAACTGGGGTCTGGATAAGCGTGATGGTGTGTTGACCCTAAGCTTCGAGGGCGTACAGGCCGATAAGCACCTACCAACCCTGCCGGGTGATTACCCTGAATATTACGCGAGTATCCGTGATGCCATTCTCGGCAAGGGCGATAATCCGGTGCCTGCCTCCGATGCGATACGGGTGATGGAGCTTATAGAGTTGGGTATCCACTCTTCTTTGCAGCAGAAAACATTGAAAGTCGCTAAAGAGTAAAAGTACCCAGGTACCCAAAGACAAAACGCGCACGGTGAGGAGTGCGCGTTTTTTATTGCTACCTCGCCCTTTTCTGGCAATACGCTGCTAACAACGGCACATCGGCAGGGGCCAGATCATACTCACCGGCTTCATGCGGCAGAGTCCAGACGATTTCCGAGTGACACCGTAACGTTATCGAATCGGTAAATCCGCTCACCCGCCAGGCATGCAGGCGAATGATTCGGGTCGGTTGCTGAAAATCGTGACTGGTTATCCACTCTTCGACCTGTGCGGTGATGCCCAGTTCTTCCTGTAATTCGCGGATCAACGCCTGCGGCTGGCTTTCGCCGTCTTCGACTTTTCCGCCGGGGAATTCCCACAATCCCGCCTGATCGCCAGAGGCGTCACGGCGTGCCAGAAGAATGTTGCCATCCTGCTCAATGATTGCTGCCACCACATCAATGACTTTCATCGTCGCAACCTTATTTCAGGTCGAACTCAGCCCATACCGGTGCATGGTCAGAGGGTTTTTCCATGGCACGGATATCGTAATCAATGCCGGTGGCAATACAGCGCGATGCCAGAGGCTGGCTGGCCAGCAGGAGGTCGATGCGCAGACCACGGTTCTCATCAAAGCCGCGTGAGCGGTAATCAAACCACGAGTACTTATCGGCAGTGTCCGGGTTAGCGGCGCGGAAGGTGTCAACCAATCCCCAGCTTTTCAGGCGGTCCATCCATTCGCGCTCTTCCGGCAGGAAAGAGCATTTGCCGGTGCGTAACCAGCGTTTGCGGCTGTCCTCACCAATGCCAATATCCAGATCTGTCGGGCTGATATTGACATCGCCCATCACCAGCACCGGGTTGTCTACCGACATGTGCTGTGTCAGATAATCCTGTAAATCCTGATAAAAGCGCTGCTTAGCGGGGAATTTTGTCGGGTGGTCACGGCTTTCGCCCTGTGGAAAGTACCCGTTAATCACGGTCAGCAGACCTTGCGGCGTTTCAATATCGGCCATGATGATGCGGCGCTGTGCCTCTTCTTCATCCCCCGGAAAACCCCGTCGCACGGCGACCGGTTGCTGCTTGGTTAACATCGCCACGCCGTAGTGGCCTTTCTGCCCATGATAAAAGACGTGATAGCCATGCTGGCTGACTTCTTCCAGCGGAAACATATCGTCATGCACTTTGGTTTCCTGCAAACCGATGACGTCAGGCTGGTGTTGTTCGATGATCGCAGCGAGTTGATGTGGACGAGCACGCAATCCATTGATATTGAAAGAGATGAACTTCATAGTCGGGAACCATTTGGCGATGAAATTAGGCGTCGATGTTAGCAGATTATTTTTCTGAATGGTACGTAGAACCCACTGTAAAGCTCCGCTTGCGGATCATCGTATCGGGCATTGGGACGGGGTATCAACCGGCGCTCGGCGGAAATTTCTGTCAACATTTTGTGACAGTCTCTTCTTTGGCTGTATATGAAAGGGTATTATGCCCCCAGCGATTTCCGCACCGGCAGAAAAAAGGTCAACACTGATGCGTCTGGAAGTTTTTTGCGAAGACCGCTTGGGTCTTGCCCGAGAGTTACTCGATTTATTGGTGCTACGCAGCATCGATTTACGCGGCATTGAGATTGCCGCCATTGGCCGTATTTACCTTAATTTCCCCCAACTGGATTTTGATGTTTTCCGTGCCCTGATGGCCGAAATCCGGCGTATTAAGGGGGTCACTGACGTACGCACAATCCCCTACATGCCTTCTGAGCGTGAGCACCGTGCGCTACGCGCCTTGCTGGTTTCTATGCCAGAACCGGTGTTTTCTATCGACATGAAGGGCAAGGTCGATCTGGCCAACCCCGCGGCACAGGCACTGTTCGAACTTGATGAAGATAAAATCCGCCAGCAGACGGCCGCTAGCCTGATCCCTGGCTACAACATTGCCCTTTGGCTTGAGCATGACAGCCAACATCCGCACGCTGAACGCGTCGTGATACGTAGCCAGGACTTCTTGATGGATCTGACACCTATTCAGTTTAATGATGATGAACATCAGGTCAGCGAAGTGGTGGGTGCGGTCGTTATGCTTAAATCTGCCGCCCGAATAGGACGCCAGTTGCAGGATTTAACCGTCAATGATGACAGCGAGTTCGACCACATCGTGGCGGTCAGCAGCAAAATGCGTCAGGTGCTGGCTCAGGCACGCAAACTGGCGATGCTTGATGCGCCATTACTGATTGTCGGCGATACCGGCACGGGTAAAGATTTATTGGCACATGCCTGCCATTTACGCAGCGCGCGCGGCAAGAATGTGTTTCTTGGTCTCAACTGTGCGTCACTGCCGGATGACGTGGTTGAGAGCGAACTGTTTGGCTATGCCGCAGGGGCTTATCCGAATGCGCTTGAGGGGAAGAAAGGGTTCTTCGAACAAGCCAATGGCGGTTCGGTCCTGCTGGATGAGATTGGTGAAATGTCGCCACGTATGCAAATTAAACTGCTGCGTTTTCTTAACGACGGTACCTTCCGCCGCGTGGGCGAAGAGCATGAAGTGCGCGTTGACGTGCGGGTCATGTGCGCCACGCAGAAGAATCTGGTGGAACTCGTACAACGGGGTGAATTCCGCGAAGATCTCTATTATCGGCTCAACGTCTTATCGCTGGCTTTACCGCCGTTACGTGAACGCCAGGCCGATATTATGCCGCTGACGGAACTGTTCGTGGCGCGACTCGCTGATGAGCAAGGTATGCCACAGCCAAAACTGTCTCCGCAACTGGCGAATTATCTGACCCACTACGGCTGGCCGGGCAACGTCAGGCAGCTTAAAAACGCGATTTATCGTGCGCTGACTCAGCTTGACGGTGGCGAACTGCGTCCGCAGGATATCGCATTGCCCGATTTCGATGCCGAAGTGACGCTCGGCGAAGAGGCGCTGAACGGATCGCTTGATGATATCAGCAAGCGTTTCGAACGCTCGGTGCTGACGCGTCTTTACCGCACTTATCCCAGCACCCGTAAACTGGCCAAGCGTCTGGGGGTTTCCCATACTGCTATCGCCAACAAACTGCGGGAATATGGTTTAAGCAGCAGAAAGTCTGAGACTGGCGACGAATAATCAGTCTGTTCTCAGCCCCTGGCGGGCAAGCGCGATGAATCATAAAAAAGCCCTGCATTGAACCGCAGGGCTTTGTTTTTAGTGCTGTGCAGCGCGTAATTATTTTTTTAGCGCAGCCAGCGCGGCTTCATAGTCCGGCTCGGTGGTGATTTCATCCACGAGTTGGCTGTATAGCACGTTGTCCTGACCATCCAGCACGACCACTGCACGGGCAGTCAGACCTGAAAGCGCACTGTCAGTGATCGCGACACCGTAATCATTTTTGAACTCGCCGCCGCGTAGGGTGGAGAGCGTCACGACGTGTGATAAACCCTCAGCACCGCAAAAACGTGATTGGGCAAACGGCAGATCAGCAGAAATACACAGCACCACCGTGTTGTCGATTTCGCCAGCCAGTTGATTAAATTTACGCACAGAAGTGGCGCAAACGCCGGTATCAATGCTTGGGAAAATATTCAACACCTTGCGTTTACCCACAAAACTGCTCAGGCTGACATCAGAGAGATCTTTTGCGACTAAAGTGAAAGGCTTGGCAACGTCGCCTTGCTGGGGAAGCTGGCCAGCAACGCTGACGGGGTTGCTCTGAAAATGTACTGTCTGGGTCATGGTCTTTTCCTTTGTACAGATGAGACAAACGGTGATCAGTTTAGGGTATCGGATGTAAATTGGGTATATAAAGTTTGCTAATCATTGTAGTGAACTATGTTGAGTAATGACGTTGAGTAGTGACCTTCGCGCATGAGCCGAAGGTAGCTTAAAGAGCCTTCAGGAGTCTCAATGAGAAGTGTGCGCTTTTATCCGCAAGCCTGGCCGTTGCATACGGCTTTTGTCATTTCACGCGGCAGCAGAACCGAAGCCCGAGTGGTTGCGGTGGAGATAGAAGAAAACGGTGTACGCGGTATCGGAGAGTGCACGCCATATCCGCGCTATGGCGAGAGCGAAAGCAGCGTAATGGCGCAAATTGCCAGCGTCCTGCCCGCGATTGAGCAGGGCGCCGGGCGCGCAGAATTGCAGAATTTATTGCCTGCCGGGGCGGCGCGCAATGCGCTGGATTGTGCTTTGTGGAACCTCGAAAGCCAGCTCACCGGCCAGACGTTGTGGCAACTGACCGGGATTGCACCGCTCTCTGGCATCAGCATGGCGCAAACACTCAGTGTGGATACGCCGGAAGCGATGGCAGAGGTCGCCATTACCCATCAGAAAAATGGGGCAACACTGCTGAAAATCAAACTGGATGACCATTTGATTACCGAGCGGATGGTGGCTATTCGCAGTGCCGTGCCTAACGTTACGCTCATTGTTGATGCGAATGAGTCCTGGCAAAGTGAAGGGCTGGCGGCGCGTTGTCAACTGCTGGCGGACTTGGGCGTGATGATGCTCGAGCAGCCTCTGCCTGCCGGACAGGATGAGACGCTGGACAACTTTATTCACCCACTACCGATTTGCGCCGATGAGAGCTGCCATACCGTTGAGGACCTGGCGGGGCTCAAAGGGCGCTACGACATGATCAATATTAAGCTCGACAAAACCGGAGGATTGACCGGCGCGCTGGTGCTGGCACAGCAGGCGCATGAGCAAGGTTTTGACATCATGCTCGGCTGTATGCTGTGTACGTCGCGCGCGGTTCGCGCGGCGTTGCCGCTCACCGTCGGGGCTCGATTTATTGACCTTGACGGCCCAACCTGGCTGGCTCAGGACGTCGAACCGCCGCTGGCCTTCCACTGCGGCGTGATTGATCTCAGCGAATCGCAGTAGTATGACCGGTCACCGCGACTATTGCGCCACGCCGGTCAGTAAATCTACCAGCGCCTGCAGGTAGGCTTCACTGGCATAGTCGGCGGAAACCGGCGGATATTCTGCGGTAATGCAAGGCAAGTTGATATCCGCACACCAACTGCCAAAGGAACCCGGTGTGGCGTAACCTACGCTGGTCACCAGCGGCAGCTCGAATGCCTGCGCCAGCCATGCCCCAAGGGCTGAACTGTGGGGATCTTCGATGCAGGCCAGCGGTTCATGGAAGGTCACTACCCATTTTGGGGCCAGTTTTTGGATCAAATCACACAGTGCCTGTGTCTCCAACTCAGAACCTGCCCGGTCGCCCGTTGACAGCAGAACGTCCCGTTCATCTGCCGCGCTATTCCAGCGATAAACCGTTTCGCCACTTTGCCAGTTAGCGCTGGGAAAGTTGCGATTGAGATCAACCCCGTTGGCATTGGCGCGCAACCCTAACTGACAACCATCTGGGTTGACTGCCAGCACCACGTGATGCCTGAGCTGAGCCGGTTCGATGCAGCGCAGGGCGCAAGACAGTGCCACCACCGCCGCGGTTTCGTCTCCGTGGGTACCGGCCAGAATCAGCCCGGTCGTGTGATCCGGTTCGTTTGCCGGAAAGTAGAGCAGCGGCGCACCGAGCAGGGATTTACCATAAGGTGCGCCGAGATTGCTTAATTGTCCGCGCAAGGAGCGGGGTCGCATGTCAGTCATAAGAGTTCCAGAACAGGATTGGAATGAGGATGGCTTTTTCTACCGCAGTTTGCCGTCGGAATGTAGTTTTATCGTTCCCCGTAGGGCATTTATCAACTTTTCTTCTTTCTCTCTGTTTTTCTTCACTGCCGTTTTGTGCGCCAAGACAGATCTATACAGATCTATAGCGAATTTTTATAGGGTATCAATTCAATGAATGATACAACACATGAACATCATTAAATCAATCGGTTGTCAGAGGGAAATACATGTTTGAGGGAAAACTGCTTCGTCCATTTTCTTACACTGCTTGCGCTGGACTGATCGCGCTCTTTTTGGGTACCGCAACGGCGGCTCAGGTTCCTGCGGGAACACAACTTGCCGACAAGCAGGAGATCGTTCGTCATATTAAAGATGAGCCCGCCTCGCTGGATCCGAGCAAAGTGATCGGTTTGCCAGAAGCCCAGGTCGTGCGCGATCTCTTTGAAGGGCTGGTGAATCAGGATGCCAAGGGTAAAAATGTGCCGGGTGTGGCAGAAAGCTGGCAGACTCAGGACAATCAGACCTTTATATTTACCCTGCGGAAAAATGCCCGTTGGTCAAATGGCGATCCGGTCACAGCCCACGATTTTGTTTACAGCTGGCGCCGTCTGGTGGATCCGAAAGGGTTATCGTCCGGCGCATGGTTTGCCGGTCTGGCCGGTATTCAAAATGCTGATGCCATTATTGCCGGCAAAATGCCGGTGGATACGTTGGGCGTGACAGCCATCAGCGATACTCAGCTTAAAGTACAACTGGTACGCCCGGTACCTTATTTTGTTAGCCTGCTGGCGAATTTCAGTTTGTTCCCTGTACATCAGGCCACGGTAGAGAAATTCGGTGCAGACTGGACTAAACCCGGTAATTTGGTAGGGAATGGGGCTTATGTGCTTAAACAGCGCGTGGTCAATGAAAAGCTGGTGCTCGAGCCTAATCCTTACTATTGGGACCATGCGCATACCGTGCTGACTAAAGTCACCTTCGTGCCAATCAACAAAGAGTCGAATGCCACCAAACGTTATCTGGCTGACGATATCGACATCACGGAGTCCTTCCCGAAAGATCAGTATCAGAAGCTGCTCAAAGACATTCCGGGTCAGGTCTACACGCCATTCCAGCTTGGGACCTATTACTACGCTTTTAACACCCAACGCGCACCGACCAACGATGTGCGTGTGCGGCAGGCGTTGTCTTACAGTATTGACCGCAATATCATCGCTGAAAAAGTGCTGGGCACCGGCGAGATACCGGCCTATCACTTCACGCCCGATGTCACTAATGGCTTCAAGCCCACTCAAAGTATTCTCCAGCAGTACTCACAGAAAGAGCTGAATGCACAGGCGAAAAGTTTGCTGGCGGCGGCAGGTTATGGCCCCCATAAACCGCTTAAATTGACGCTATTGTACAACACGTCAGAAAGCCACCAGAAGATTGCCATTGCTGTGGCTTCGATGTGGAAAAAGACGCTGGGTGTTGACGTCAAACTGGTTAATCAAGAGTGGAAAACTTACATTGACAGTCGCAATACCGGTAATTTCGACGTGATCCGTGCCTCGTGGATTGGGGATTATAACGAAGCCTCAACGTTCCTGTCGTTGCTGACCTCAACCCACAACAGCAACATCAGTAAATTTAGCAACGTCAGTTACGACAAAGCTATCAGCGACGCTAGTCGGGAAACCAATGACGTCCGCCGTAACGCAGATTACAACCAGGCTGAGCAGATCATCGCCGAGCAGGCGCCGATCGCGCCGATTTATCAGTACACCAATGGCCGCCTGATTAAGCCTTGGGTGAAAGGTTATCCGATCACTAACCCGGAAGACGTGGCTTACAGTCAGGAGATGTATATTCTTAAGCACTGATTTTCCACATCAGAAAGGCAAAGAGCGTCCGAATTAACGGGCGCTCTTTTTTTGCTAACCGCCACTCAGTGAAGATGACGGCTCATCCTACGGACAATCAGGCTGGCGGCCGAGGCAAGCGTTGCCAGCAACACCACAGCAGACCAGCCGCCTTTTTCAAGCGCGAAACTTCCGAGTGCCGCACCGGCCGACATACCGATAAATACCATCGTGAAGAGTAGGGCATTGAGCCTGCCGCGAGCGGCGGGTTCCAGCCCGTAAACCAGTGTCTGGTGGGCCACCAGAGTGGCCTGGATCCCCAGGTCAAAACCGATGGCGCTGATCACAATTAAGGCTAATTGCCCTTCTGCAGGCAGTAGCGGCAGTAGGAACATCGCGGCAAACGAGATCATCACCAGGCCTGCGCCTAACTGTGTCACCCGTGCGGGGCCGCTTTTGTCTGACATTGCGCCAGCAAGCGGTGCCGCCAGCGCGCCCGCTGCACCGGCCAAACCAAACGCGCCCGCGACGGCGCTGCCAAGGTGATAGGTGTCATTCAGCATAATGGCCAGCGTGGACCAGAATGCACTGAACGCGAGTGAGAGCAGGCCCTGGGCAACGGCGGCGCGTCTTAGCGTTGGGTAGTGTTGCCACAGGTGATACATCGACAGCAACAGGCTAGAATAATTGAGGCGCGACGCTGGCGTAAAGCGCGGCAGTACCCGCCACAGTGCCAGACCAATGACCGCAACACTGGCGGCTGCCAGCTGATACATCACCCTCCAGCCAAAATACTCGGCGACAAATCCGCTGATCACCCGTGAAAGCAGAATACCTACCAGTAACCCAGTCATCACAGTACCGACGGTTTTTCCGCGCTGTGATGCTGGTGCCAGTATCGCCGAAGCGGGAACAATATCCTGCGCCATGGTGGCCGCCACGCCGGTGATCAGGCTGGCAATCAGCAGGCCGTTTATTGCCGGTTCAAGGCTGCAAAGTAGCAACGCGATGGCCAACAAACTGCTTTTTAGCAAAATGATCTTGCGGCGGTCGTACCGGTCACCAAGCGGGACCAGAAACAGAATGCCTAGCGCGTACCCGGCCTGCGTTAGTGTGGGTATCATGCCGATAGACGCGGGAGTAGCCTGCATCCCTTTGCCCATCAAGTTAAGCATAGGCTGGCTGTAATAAATGGACGCGACGCTCAGGCCAGCACCCGCCGCCAATGTAAAGACCATTTTGCCTGACAGTGAAACTTCCGGTTCTGCTGCTGTGGCATTAATACCTTCTGACATGATGTTATTCCTGATAAGTGAGATGACCTGAGTGTCATTCTTCCCCTGAATGGTTATGAGTGGTAGCCAGCCATAAGGTAAAACTGTTATACGTATGTCGTATGAACAAATTAAATTCCAGCGGAATTGACCGCATAGACCTGATGCAAACGCTGGTGCGCATCGTTGAAAGTGGCAGCCTGTCAGCCGCCGCCGCCCAGCTGAATACCAGCCAGCCGACCATCAGCCGCCGGTTGCAATCACTCGAGCGTTTGTTGGGGGTGAAACTGATCTTGCGCACCACCCATGCGATGAAACTCACCGATGACGGTGAACGCTGTTACCAGCAGGCAAAATTGCTGCTTGAGCGGTGGGCCGCACTGGAAGATGAACTGCGCGGAGCGGGGGACGAACCGGTTGGCACGTTGCGTGTGCGTGCACCGCACGCCTTCGGGCAGGATCAAATGATTGAACCCTTGACCCGTTATTTACAACGCTACCCCGATGTGACAATTGATTGGATGCTCAACGACCGCACGCCGGATTTTATCTCTGAAGATATCGACTGTGCTATTCAAGTCGGTAACGTGACCGACCCATCAATGGTCGCGCTTTTGCTGGCTGAAGTGCCGCGAATCGTGGTAGCGCCACCTGAGTTGCTAAGAAAGCATCCGGTGGCGCAGGTCAGCGAACTGGGGCAACTTCCCTGGGTGTCACTCAGTACTTTTTATCGCAACGAGGTCACGCTACGGCATGATATCGATGGGCGGACAGAGAGCTGCATGATCGCCCCACGGCTGGCAACAGACAGTCTGTATGCCGTGCGTAAGGCTGCGCTCGCGGGGTTGGGTGCGGCAATCGTCTCCTCCTGGGTCGTCACAACCGATATTGCCGAAGGGCGATTACAGCAGATATTACCCGGCTGGAGCGCGTTACCATTGCCGGTTTATCTGGTTTATCCCTATTCGACTTACTATCCTGCCCGGTTGCGAAAATTCTTCGACATGATGCGCAGCGTGATGTCGCAGTTGGCCGAAATGCAAGCGCCAACCTAACATTCCGCAGGTTCGCGTTAAACGCTAAACTGGGGAGAGATAACGAATAAAACAGAGAGGATGGTTGTGGACGTCATTAAGGGCAAAGAACTTCAGATTTCTGATGCAGTGTACGCCTACCAGTTAGATGGCAAAGGTGGCGTAAATGAAATTAATACCCAATGTGTCGCCAGCGTTGAAAAGCCGTGCTGGCTGCATCTGGACTATACGCTGCCCGCCAGCGAACAGTGGATCAATACGACGTCACTTCTGCCTGACAACGTGCGTGAAGCATTGGCCGGTGAGAGTGTCCGACCTAAAGTCCTGCGCATGGGTGAAGGCACGCTCATTACGCTACGCAGTATCAATCTCAATGCGGATTCGCGCCCGGACCAGTTGGTCACTATCCGCGTTTACCTCACGGGGAAAATGATCGTCTCCACGCGGCATCGCAAAGTATTTTCGATGGATGAAATGATCTCTGACATGCAGCACGGCACCGGCCCAACCGATACCGGGAGTTGGTTGGTTGAGATGTGTGATGCGCTGACCGATCACACCAGTGACTTTATCGAAGATATGCATGACAAAATCATTGATATCGAAGATGACCTGATGGAGCAACAGGTGCCGGAACGTGGCCAGATGGCGTTGCTGCGTAAGCAACTGATCGTTCTGCGTCGTTATATGTCGCCGCAGCGAGATGTGTTCTCGCGTCTTGCCAGCGAACGCTTGCCGTGGATGAACGATGATGAGCGCCGTCGTATGCAGGAGATTGCTGACCGACTGGGACGGGGTCTGGATGATCTGGATGCCAACATTGCGCGTACGGGGGTGTTGGCGGATGAGATCGGCTCGCTGATGGCTGACGCGCTCAATCGACGGACTTATACCATGTCGATGCTGGCGATGTTGTTTCTGCCCACCACTTTCCTGACCGGCCTATTTGGGGTCAACCTCGGCGGTATTCCGGGCAACACATCACCTTATGGATTTTCCATTTTCTGCCTGTCATTACTGATTTTGGTTGGTGGTGTCGCCTGGTGGCTGAAGAAAAGTAAGTGGTTATAGTGGGAAGGTGGGACGAAAAGAGGCAAAAAAAAGCCGGTCAGAAGACCGGCGTCATTTGAATTAAAGTATCTAACAGATTAATTCTAAAAATTGTAAATAAGACAATATGGAGCACAACGCCCATCGCTTGACGTTGCATTCACCTGCGGGATAGATATTGGACCTGTTGCGCGGCGAATATGTTGATTTCGCGCAATCTTTTTGGGATTTTGTTACCCGATGGCGCTTTGCTCAGCATTTCCTGAGATGCACCTGCGATGATTTTGATTGGACTGGGAGATTTTATGTTGCCGTTTGAACGTATTCATCAGGCCTATAATGATGTGACACAAACAACATTGGCGCGGTGGGAGCGGTCTGATGGATGCGGCTCTGTGCGTGACGAGCCTTTTTATCATCCGACTAAGTTGGCGTTCTCCAGTGGTAACCGGGCCGAACTGCGTCCTGACGTTCTGCGGTTGCTCAGTGCGATGCAAGAGGTAACACAAGATGATCCGTTAGCGGATCTCAATACGGCAAGTGGCGTGCATTTTAGCTTTTTCCCTATAACCAATGCGCTTTATACCCGATTGGAACAGTCTGAGGAACGCGAAGCATTCACCGCTATTTTTAGCCGCTGCTGCGCTGGTCACATCATGCACATCAGCCAATTACGGTTGGTGGCGCTACCTAATCAAATCTTACTGGCGGGTATCCCCGATGCGCGCAGCCTGGACGTTCGAAAGCTTTTCGCTGAGGCGCTGCTGGACTCAAAATGGCAAGACAAGGTCAGGGCGCGTTATCCCTCCGGCGATATTCCCCAGCTTTTCTGGCACAGCACGTTATTGCGCTACAACGCAGAGTGCGTTTCACCCAAACTGCAGGCCCTGTTTCTGCACTTTCAGAACCATGATTTCGGGGCGATATCATTGCCGGTCAGGTTGGTTATGTGCAATTACAACTGGCAGCAAGTGGAATTTCTGGTTTGAACCGCGGATAAAAAAAGCCCGCTTCAATATGAAGCGGGCGAGTTTTGGAGTACTGCTTTTATTATTGCTTTGAGTTATTTAATTTCAAACACGTCTAAACGTTCAATCGCTGCGACGTTTTCATCATCTTGTGGCTGCCAGCCCATAGGCTGCATCGGAATCTCTTCGCGGTCAAACGCAATATCGCCACCGTTTACCACTTCACTGCCATGCTGAATACCTTTGAAATCAAACAGGCTGGCGTCATTAAGATGTGATGGCACCACATTCTGCATGGCGGTAAACATGGTTTCGATTCGTCCCGGGTATTTTTTGTCCCAGTCATTGAGCATCTCACCAATCACCTGACGTTGCAGGTTCGGCTGTGAACCGCAAAGGTTACACGGAATGATAGGGTACTTACGCTCAATGGCAAAGCGTTCAATATCTTTCTCGCGGCAGTAAGCCAGCGGGCGGATCACAATATGCTTGCCATCGTCACTCATCAGTTTCGGTGGCATGCCTTTCAGTTTGCCACCGTAGAACATATTGAGGAACAAGGTTTGTAAAATATCATCGCGGTGATGACCCAGTGCGATTTTAGTACATCCCAATTCAGTGGCTGTACGGTACAAAATTCCACGACGCAGGCGTGAACAGAGTGAACAAGTCGTTTTGCCTTCCGGGATCTTCTCTTTCACAATCGCGTAAGTATCTTCGGTCACAATCTTATATTCCACGCCCAGCTGTTCTAAATAGGCAGGCAGAATATGCGCCGGGAAACCCGGCTGTTTCTGGTCAAGATTAACGGCAATCAGTTCAAAGTTTACTGGTGCACTATGTTGAAGATTAAGCAGAATCTCCAACATAGTGTAGCTGTCTTTGCCGCCGGACAGGCAGACCATAATACGATCGCCTTCTTCAATCATGCCGAAGTCTGCAATGGCTTTACCCACGTCACGACGCAGGCGCTTTTGCAGTTTATCAAGATTGTATTTTTGTTTTGGAATTGGAGTTGTCACAAAGTTCTCTTTCGCATTAGCAATGGCGGCCCAAGCCGCCTGACTCTATGCGCAGTAGGGTACGGATTTTGCCACCGAAAGTCAGTCACATTTTGTGTAAATAAGGGGTTTTTATGCGACTAAGCAGTCCTTCCCACGGATATTCACAGGAAGGAAAGACTCAGATTAGCGATGCGGCGTGACCTCTTGTGTTTTGTCTATCGGCACCCCTTTCGCCGCACGCGCACCACGTTCCGCACTGCGATGCAACACCCAGCCAAAGAGCAGGATGGACAGAGCACAGACCAGGAACAGACCGCGGCCCCACAGCGGATTAGGCACGAGAACCATCAGTAACAATCCGCCGCCCATGTACATGGATATTTTACCGATCTTGTCGCGTTGCAGACGGTCAAACTCATCTTGTTCATTATCGGCATAGACTGGTAATGCCATATCGGTAAAGAATTTATTGCGGATGGCGGTACGTTCTGTGGCCTGCTCTTTGTAAAACAAGGTGGTAAGACAAAAGAATCCGCCGGTAAAGACCATGTGCGAGAAAATGTTCCACATGATGGCGATATCGAGCATTTCCCGTTGGGTAAAGTTCATCCCCAACAGCTTGACCACGTCTGGCGCGGTAAATACGTTGACAATCACGTAAGAAACCATCAGCCCAAACAACACTGTTGCCCAACCGGCCCAGTCGGGCGTTTTACGAATAAAGACCCCAAGGAACAGCGGTACCACAATCGGTGCTTGCATCAGCGTGCCGACTTTCATCATCAGATCGAACAGGCTGACCGTCTGCATGGTGTGCATATATTGTGCTACCAGGATCACCAGCACGCCATTTACCATGCAGATCGCCTGACCAACACGGACCTGATATTTTTCACTGCGTTCGGCATTGCGGTTAACGATAGGCGTCCAGAAACTGCGCACGAAAATCCCCGAGTTGCGGTTCAGCGCTGAATCCATCGATGACATGGTGGCGGCAAACAAACCCGCCATCAACAGGCCAACCGTGCCGAGGGGCATCGCGCGTTCGGCGAAAATCAGATACACCGCATCGGTGGCATTTTTACCGAGTTCAGGGTGCGCGGTGGCGGCATCGGGATACAGGATCGCCACGGCCCAAGGCGGAATAAACCAAATCAGCGTCCCTACGGACATCAACACGAGCGCAAACAGAGCGGCTTTCTTGGCATTGAAACTGTCTTTGGCATTCAGAAAACGGTAGGAGTCTTGTAGGTTATTGATGCTCTGCACGTTCTTAATAAAGAAGAACAAGAAGCAGGCCACCAGCAGCGAAATGTAATGCGGCCCGACGTCCGGCCCGGTAATAAACCCTGAAGGGAATTCGGTCACCAGATTGACTGGCCCGCCGACTTTCACCAGGGCGACCACTGCACAGGCAATCGAGATAATGGCCACCACCAGCGTCTGCACAAAATCACTGGCGACCACGCCCCAGGCACCACTCATTAGCGAAATCAACAGCACCACTATTCCGGTCACCCAGAGTGTCAATGTGACGTCATGTTTGAATACCGCGCTGGCAAATACCGCCAGGCTGTTGAGCCATACGCCGGCGCTGAGAATGCTTAACGGGATGATCATCCAGGTAAAAAACTGCTCGTTGCCTTTACCGAAACGGTGGTTGATCGCCTCAGTGGACGTATCCACGCGCAGTTGGCGAAAGCGAGTAGCAAACCACCACCAGGCCACCAGATAGCCAAATATGTTGCCGGCGAATACGCTGACGACATTGAAGCCGTAGCGGTAGGCCTGTCCGGCAGCACCGGTGAAGGTCCAGGCACTAAACTGGATCATAAAAGCGGTCGCGCCCACCATCCACCACAGCATGCGCCCACCCCCACGAAAATAGTGGCTGGAAGAGCCGGAGGCCATTTTCTTAAATGCGTAGCTGATCGCAATCATTAACACGAAGTAACCGATCATCACTAGAACGTTAATATCCATCGTTGTTAGTCCCTTCAGTGTAGGTGAGGTTTTATGGTTATCTTTTGGTCAGGGTTAATGAGCAATAGTAGGAGACTGCTTTGAAATTAAAAGTAGTACAAATAAGAAAGCTTATATTTGTTGCCAGGATGTGACGCTCGTCACCTGGTGGGCATGTGAGCGCCATTAAATAAAAAATTAATCATTTTCAGAGTGGCTAACTTGCAAAAACTCTGCTTTATTTGTATTACTAAAGGGCATAAAAAAGACCATCGAACCTGAGGGGAATGCATGAAAGTCTCTGTTTTAACGAGAGGTGTTACCGGGATGTTGGGGCTGTTTTTCAGCGCTTCACTGGTGGCGGCAGAGCCGGCATTCCTGGACACCGCGCAGTTGGCGGTGATTAAAAAACAACTGAGCGACCATCAGGCGGCGCCGCAAACCGCAGTGGCTTATCAACAGCTCCTGGCCGCTGCCGATAACGCGTTGTCCAAACCCAATCTCAGCGTGACAGAGAAGGGAATGACGCCACCCAGTGGTTCAAAACATGACTATCTGAGTCTGAGTGCTTACTGGTGGCCGGACGAGAGTAAGCCTGATGGCCTGCCTTGGATCCGTAAGGACGGTAAGGTCAATCCAGCCAGTAAAAATGATCAAAGTGACGGTGTACGGCTGGCCGATTTCACCGCGCGGGTGCAGAACCTGACGTTAGCCTGGTATTTTTCCGGTGAGCAAAAGTATGCAGATAAAGCCGCTGGCCTGTTACGCCGCTGGTTTATTGATCCAGATACTCGTATGAACCCCAATCTCAACTTCGCACAAGGTGTTCCAGGGATTGCGTCGGGGCGTCATTCCGGTGTGCTCGACGGTCGCTACTTCTCAACCCGTATCGTGGATTCGGTGGTGCTGTTGCAGGGTAATCCAGCGTGGAAATCGGCCGATGAACAGGCATTGCATCAATGGATGACCGCGTATCTGGCGTGGTTACAAGGCGATAAAATCGCTAAAAAAGAGCGCCTAACCCAGAACAATCACGGCAACTGGTATGTGACACAGGTGGCGGGCATTGCCTGGTATCTCGACCAGCCGCAGGTTATCAAGCAGATGGCAACGTTGATGAAAAGCAAACTGGATCTGCAACTGATGCCCGATGGCACGCAACCCGCTGAGCTGGCGCGTACGCGTTCTTTCCATTACAGCTACTTTGACCTACAGGCCATTAGTTTAATGGCCAAACTGGCACAGAAAGAAGGCATTGATCTGTGGAATTACCAGACACCGCAGGGAGGTAGCGTCATCAAATCGTTAGATTTTATGGCGAAATACACTGACGACGCCCAGCCGTGGCCGTATAAAACCATCGACCGTATTAGCATACGGCCGGTGCCGCTGCTCTCGTGGGCCGATAATGCGACCGGGACCTCCCGCTATCAGCAGCAGATCCGTCGCGCAACTTTCCATCTGCCGCGCGCCGGTGAAAAACGCCAGGGCGGCTATCATGCTGACGTCACGCGCGGTGCGATAATCGAAGCCGAACGTGAAACCTGGTTGCTTTCATTACCCTCGTGGGCCAAAGGCTACGTCGCGCCAAAACCGGCACTGAGAACCGGGGACACCTCATCATGATTGACTGGCAACCCCTGCTTATCTCACCCGACGAGGCGCAGCAACTGCGCGCCCAGCTTGATGCTGACTCCCTGATGGGACGCGTACTGCGTGAGCAGATAGCCGCCCTTGAAAGCTATATCGTGCAGCCGGTTGAGATCCCCGGGCAGGGTGAGGCGGGCGGAACAGAACATGCACGCCACAAGCAAAACTATTTCTACATCAATCTGGCCGGGCGGTTGTTCATGATTTGTGGGCAGCAAGCTTACCGGGATTTTGCACTGACGCTGCTGAACGGCTACGCATCGATTTACCCTTGGCTGGGTAGCAACGTCAGCAAAGACAGCAATGCGCCAGGTCGCCTTTTTCATCAGACACTCAACGAAAATATGTTCATGCTATACGCAGTGGAGGGATATCACTGCATTATGCCAACGCTGACCGCCGCGGAGTGCGGCCACATTGAAAACCAGTTGTTTCGTGTTATGGCGGATGACGCGCTGACGCGGCATGCCCAAGATTTCGACATCGTACATAACCACGGTGTTTGGTCTGTTGCGGCGATGGCAGTGTGTGGTTACGTGATTGGCGATCACAAACTGGTGGAGAAGGCGCTGTACGGGCTGAAAGGGGACAGTGAAAGTGGCGGGTTCTTTGCCCAACTTTCTCAGCTGTTTTCTCCGGATGGTTACTATATTGAAGGACCCTATTACCAGCGTTTTGCGTTGCGCCCGATGCTGTTGCTGGCCGAAGCTATTCACCGTCGCCAGCCCGAATTACAAATTTATCAATTTCGTGGGCAAATCATTCGAAAAACCTGCGAAGCCCTGATGCAGTGCGCGTTTCCTGACGGCACACTGCCGGCGCTCAATGACGCCTCAAAGAGCATGAATATTCATGATGACGGTGCGGTCGTGGCGGTCAGCGTCTGTTTCCATCGCTATGGTTACCTTCCGCAGTGGATCGCTACGGCCTGGCAGCAAAGCACCCTATGGGTGAGTGCTGCGGGGCTTGCGCTGTCAGTGGCGATGCAATACGAGCCTGCGCAGCAATACCACTGGGGCAGCCTAACGTTGTCGGATGGGCAGGAAGGCCAGCAGGGTGAGTTGGCCATTTTACGCCACGAAGATGCGGGCGGTGAGCTCTCGATGGCGTTGATGTGGTACGGCCAGCACGGCAGTATTCCACGGCTGCATTCTGCACTGAACCACGGCCATTTTGACGGCCTGCATCTGAGCCTGTTTAACCACGGGCGTGAGTCCTTGCGCGACTATGGCTTTGGGCGTTGGGTTAATGTTGAACCCAAATTCGGCGGACGCTATATCCCGGAAAACAATACCTACTGTAAGCAAACTGTCGCCCACAATACGGTGGTGGTGGATGCGCAGAGCCAGAACCAGGGGCAGAGCAGTGAAGCGGAAAAACGCTGGGGAGAACGTCACTTTTTTGTCGTTGATCATCCTGCTGGACAAGGTATGAGCGCCCGGCTGGATGGTTATTATCATGGCGTCATGATGCAGCGTAGCGTACTGATGCTGGATCTGCCTGAACTCGAACAACCTCTGCTGGTGGACGTATTCCGTGTCGTCAGTGAGTTAACCCATCAATATGACTATTGCCTGCATCATCTGGGTCAGTTTGTTCGCAGTGATGCCGAACTGCGGGTGGCCGACACCCTCAGACCACTCGGCACCAACTACGGTTACCAACATCTGTGGGATTGCGCGCGGGCCGACGTTCCCGTAGGTCAATCCGTGCTGTTCAGTTGGCTGGATGGTCAGCGCTATATCACGTTGGTCAGCGCGATGCCGTCCGGTGGTGAACTGATTGTCGCTCGTAGCGGTGCCAGCGATCCGCACTTCAACCTGCGTAATGAACCGGCTTTACTGTTGCGCCAGCACGGCGCTGACGTGCTGTTTGCCAGCGTCATTGAAAGCCACGGCTATTTTGATGAAGCGACGGAAACTTCCCTCGGTGCGCGGGGAAAAGTGGCTCGTGTCAGTGTGCTTTCGCATAGCGCGGGGCAGTCCGAAATACAAATCGACTGCACTGATGAACGCATTTTACGTGTGGTGATTAACAACCATGACACTCCCGAGGCTGGCACAGAGTTCAGCGTCGCGTGGCAGTCATGAAGAGTGTTCGCTTTAAATACTGTTCGTTTTAAATCCATTTTTTTCAGAAAAATGGACTCAGACCTTCCATCCTGTTAACGGAGTTTTTATGTTCAGTGATCTGAAAGACAAACGCGTGTTAATTACCGGTTCAACCAAGGGTATTGGTCTGGCGACGGCGCAGGCTTTTGCCCGAGCGGGTGCCAAAGTGGGCCTTAACGGGCAACGCAGTGATGACAGTCTGCACGTTCTGGCCAAAGAGGTGGCGGCGCTGGGTGGCGAAGCTGAGTATTTCGCTGCCGATCTGACGCAAACCGAGCAGTGCGAACAACTGGTTACTGCTTTTGTTGAACGTTTCGGCGGCATTGACGTATTAATTAATAATGCGGGGGGCTTGGGTGGACGAAAAGGTCTGGAAAGTATTGACGACGCGTTCTATCAGCACGTGATGGATCTCAATGCCCGTTCGGCGCTGATGGTGACGAAATATGCTATTCCACATCTGCGTCGTGCCGCGAAACAAAGTGGAAATACCACCTCAGTGATCAGTACCGGTTCGATTGCCGGTCGTGAAGGCGGTGGCCCAGGCGCGGCGATTTATGCGGCATCAAAAGCCTGGCTGCACAATATTCACCGCAATTGGGTGAAAGAGTTCACGAAAGACAATATCCGCTTCAACGTGGTTTCTCCTGGCACCATCGATACTGTTTTTCATGCGGATAAAAGCGCAGAAGTGCGCGACAAAATTTCCAGTGGTATTGCCATGGGGCGTTTTGGCACGAGTGAAGAGTTAGCACCGAGTTTTCTGTTCTTCGCCTCGCATGCTTGCAGCGGCTACATTACCGGGCAGATCCTTGATGTCAACGGCGGACAAATGGCGCCATAAGACCTAACGCCGTAAAACGGGATGCCGCACCGTGCAGCGTCCCGTCGCTTCGACTATCATGACCGCAGTTAAATGCAGAAATTAAGGGATGATGCATGAGTATGCAGTTCGAAACGGCCGCAGGCATGACCCGGGGCCTGAATACCCATATCGCGCGCGACATTGCCCGCAAAATCCTCTCCGGTGAGCTGCAACCTGGCGTCATTTTACCCAGCGAAATGGATTTGGGAGAACAGTTCGGCGTCAGTCGTACTGCCCTACGCGAAGCGCTGAAGCTGTTGTCATCGAAAGGGCTGCTGGAGTCTCGGCCCAAAGTTGGCACCCGTGTGCGTGCCCGGCCACTGTGGAATATGCTTGACCCGCAGTTGCTGGATTGGATGCAGGGTATGGACGCGACCGAAGAGATATATCATCAGTTTCTGGAGTTCCGACGGGCGATTGAACCCCACGCCACGGCGCTGGCGGCGGTGAATGCCAGTAAAGAGCAGCGTATTGAGCTGTCACGGATTTACCGCCAGATGTGCCAGGTGGCAGAACAGTTTGATCAAGAGCAGTGGGTGGAGATAGATACCCAGTTTCACCGCACGATCTTCATTGCCTCCGGCAACTGCTTTTATGTGCCCTTTGGTAATGTCTTGACCACCATTTTTAAGTGGTTCATCTCGTACTCCTCCAAAGAGGGCGGGATGTGTCTTAATGAGCATAAACTGATTTACGAGGCCATTATGGCCGGTGATGAAGGGGCAGCGTATTCGGCTTCGCTGAGTTTGATGAAAGGACATAAACACCGATTGAAAGGATGAGTTGAGGCGTTACCCAAACCCGCTATTTATTGACATTGAAATTCGAGGTATTGGATTTTAAAACCGGTAGAGAGTGGCCAGTTGCGGTCAACGGCTTCAGCTCATCATGAAACCGGGCGACGCGTACCTACGCCGCTTTTTAGGAAAAAACTGATATTAATTTGCGGTCAATGCTAGACGTTTGGCGAATGGCTCAGATAAGATGGGCGCTGCTAATTTTCCCGCCATTCATCTTCAGGAGCCGCACTGATGATCACTGCGTTACGCGTTTTACTGGTTGGAGCCGTTTTGGTGTTGGCTGCTTGCAGCAGTCATGATGATTCATCCGACGTTCCCCAGAAAGGTAACAGCGTTAATATCGGCGCGCATAGCGTGAATATGGATACCCCAGCGTATGCGGCCTGTTCAATGGCGGGCGGGCAATTACGTCTGGCGCCTCAGCTTGATGGTAGCCGTATTGGCATGTGTTCGTTATCCAATGGCCGACAGTGTTCTGAAGCTGCATTAATGCAGGGACGTTGTAGCGCGGGGTAATGGTGTCGTTGCTCAACCCACATTCACGTTAACTCTGTGGGTTGCCGCCCAAATTAGCGTTAAGAGGCGCTTATCGCCGCGCCTCTTAAACCTCTCCGGTTCTTTCACTTCACGTTTAGGTCCACTTTCGTTGGCCGCCTAAAGCGTTATCGTGTTTTTCCTAACACTGCACTCAAACGGTTATCAGGTTTGCGCAAACCTCACCCTTATCCAATTGTGAAACATTCTGTAGTGTCGTTTCTGAAATACTGATCAGTGCATCGCTGGTGAGAAATGCCTGATGCCCGGTGAACAACACATTGTGGCAAGAGGAGAGGCGGCGGAAGACGTCATCGAGTATGACCTCATTCGAGTTATCCTCGAAAAACAGGTCGCGCTCGTTCTCATACACGTCCATACCCAGTGCGCCAATTTTTTGTTTCTTCAGCGCATCGATGGCTGCACTGGCGTCGAGCAAAGCACCGCGACTGGTATTGACAATCATGACCCCGTCTTTCATTTTGTCAAAAGAGGTCGCGTTGAGTAGATGATGGTTTTCCGGGGTTAGCGGACAGTGCAAGGTGATGACGTCGGATTCGGCGTATAGCGTATCAAGATCGACATATTCAGCGCCAAGCTCTAACGCCAGTGGGCTTGGGTACGGATCATAAGCCAAGATTCGCATGCCGAATCCTTTCAGAATCCTCATGGTGGCAACGCCGATTTTACCGGTACCAATAACGCCTGCGGTACGCTGATGCATATTGAAACCAATCAATCCCTCAAGCGAGAAGTTAGCTTCGCGTGTGCGCTGATAGGCGCGGTGAATATGACGGTTAAGGCACAACATCATGCCTACGGTGTGCTCAGCCACGGATTCTGGGGAGTAAGCCGGTACGCGAACCACCGAAATACCCAGGTCTTTGGCTGCTTTTAGATCCACATTGTTAAATCCAGCGCAGCGCAGCGCCAGTGTTTTTACACCCAACGCTTTGAATTCCTGCAATACTTCACTGCAAGCCTCGTCATTAACGAAAATACAGACGGCATCGGCTCCAATGGCATTTTTAGCCGTGTGTGGTGATAGAAGAAAATCAAAAAATTCAAGTTCGTAACCGTATTGCTGGTTCACCAGCTCAAGGTACTTACGGTCATAACTCTTCGTACTGTAGACAGCCATTTTCATCAGTTTTCTCCATGACAGGCTTTATAGGTAGACACTCTAATATGGTATCTTATAGCGGTTTAGTGAAAGACAAGGCATTTCATGAGGAAAGGATTGAAAAAATTCATAGGGGTGTGTTTGTCCATCGTAGTGTTTCTGCTATTGCTGACGCTGATCTTATGGAAAACGATTCCGCGCTGGCTACCTGTTTTGGCGCAGTACTGGCTCCCCACAGGCACCAGCTTAAGCCTCTCGGCTTCCCCACAGTGGTCCGACGGCGCATTATCGCTTCGCAGCCTGAGTTATAAGGCCGGAGATTGTAAATTGGCGCAGGCGAACAATATTCGTCTGAGCAAAAGCCGTGACCGCTGGGTTTTAGCGATCGACTCCCTCGCAGTAGACACCGCCTGTCTGAGCAATATCCCAGACAGTGTGGACAGTAAACCTCTTACATTGGCGAGTATCCAGAAGGCGTTGCCTTCCGGCTCGGTGACGATTAAGCAATTTTCCGTCACGCCATGGCAGCGCTACGCCGGGACGTTAAATCTGGACAATGACGGTACGTTTCAGCATATCTCCCAGCAGGGCGACAGGCTGAAATTCAATGCTGTGCTTGATAATCAACAACAGCTGACCATGAGTTCGCTGCAACTGATACCACCGGGCAGTGAAATACCCTTGTCGCTCAGCGGGAAAGTGACCTTACCCGCGACCTTTAACCAGCTTCCACAAGCGGGCGAACTGCATGCTGAAATGCAAACCCGCCAGGTACCCAACCCGCTGGATATCACGCTGCAATGGCAAAAAATGCAGGGCGTTATCACGCTGACAGAAAAAGGCGCGACGGAACCACTGGCAACCTTGCCGTGGCAACTGCAAGACAAAGCATTACAAATTACCGAGGGTCAATGGCGCTGGCCCTATGCCGTTCAGCCTCTTGCTGGTGGTATCAGTCTGACACTCAGCGACTGGAGCGATACTTTTGACCAGACTCAGATTGCCGCCCGCCTGAATGTGCTGACCAAAGGACACAATGGGAAGGGCAACGTGGTGCTGACGCTCGGACCGGGTAAAATCGGCCTGCTCAGCAGCGACCTGGCTTTCCAACTAACGGGGCAGGCAAATCTACAGTCGACTTCACTCAGTGCCTCATTGCCAGGAAACCTTAGTGGTTCGGTGCTCAACCCTGAGCTTGCTCTGCGAAGTGGTGCGTTGTTGCGCGCGTGGGGGAAACCCTCCCCAGAACTAACGTTGCAGGATGCACGCTGGCCGCTGGCGGGCGTGAAGGTTTCGGCCAGCGGTGTGAGTGGTCCACTGCAGGCGATTGTTAAAGCCCGTGACAGCTACTGGGGCGCGTTTGATCTGCACCTTAATGGTAAGTCACAAAAATTCTGGCCGGATCAGGGAAAATGGGATTTCAACTATTGGGGCAACGGTAAATTACCGCCGCTGGCAGGTCGCTGGGATATGTCGGGTAAAGGTCACTGGCATGATAACCTGATCACCCTAACGTCACTTTCGACCGGGTTCAACCGTTTGCACTATGGCCTGATAGATGTTGATGCGCCGCGTCTTACACTCGAAAAACCGCTGACCTGGCGGCGTCCGGTTTCGCCACGTTACCAGGATCAACGTCCCGCACTGCCGTTGCAGTTTGGCGGCGCGATCAAGCTGGTAGCGAAAAAGATCGCACTGGAAAATGGGGGCTATCTTCCACCGGCACAATTGCAGCTACAGCTTAGCGGCACTGACCCTGGCAATTTCAATCTGTCAGGGATGCTGGATGCTAAACCCATCGGACCGATTCGGTTACATGGTCGCTGGGATGGCGAACGTCTGCGAGGTGAAGGCTGGTGGCCCAAGCAACCACTGGCCGTATTCCAGCCGCTACTGACGCCAGAATTAGGCATCAAACTGCGAGAAGGCTCTTTCTATGCGCAGACGGCGTTTTCGATGGCACGTGGGCAGGGCTTTATTGCCGGTGGTCATTGGGTCGTAAAAAACGGTGGGATGTGGTTACCGGACGGCGATCTCAGCGGTATGGATTTCAGCTTATCTTATCGGTTGAAAAATCAGGTTTGGAAGCTGGGGGTCAAAGAGCCTGTGATGCTGCGAATCCGTGAAGTGAATAACCTCGCTAAAATGGAAAATGTGACGGCTGATCTTCAGGGCAGTTACCCATGGAGCGAAGCGTCGCCGTTGACGTTAAGCAATCTGGGCGTCGATATACTGGGCGGTCACGTCAGCTTATCGGTACTGCGTATGCCACAGCATGACGCGGCGGTGCTCAAACTGGATAAAATCAGTTTAAGTGAGCTTTTCACGGTGCTCAAACCCAAACAGTTGGCGATGTCGGGCAGTGTGGACGGTGAACTGCCGCTCTATGTTAATAACCCGCGATGGATCATCCGTAACGGCTGGATTAAAAACGACGGTTGGCTGACGCTGCGCCTGGATCCGCAATTTGCTGATGCTATGGCTAGCGGCAATATTGCCAACCGGCTGGTGATTGAATGGATACGCTATATGGAGATCCGCCAGATGCTGGCGAAGATTAATCTGGATAATCTCGGCGAACTGACCCTGGCTTCCCACGTTGTGGGTGCGAATACGTCAGAGAAGCAGGATCGCGAAGTGATCCTCAACTACACCCATCAGGAAAATATCTATCAGCTTTGGCGCAGCCTGCGTTTTGGTGACAACCTGCAAGATTGGCTGCAACAGCAGATCTCGCTGTCTCATCCCTCTGATGCTATTTCTTCCCGCGCTAAAAAAGACACTGATTTGAGGACTACACAATGAAGCCGCTATTTGCTTACCGGACGTCGGTTTGTACCTTTTTGGCGCTCTCTGTTTTGCTGCTAAACGGTTGCGTACCGCGTATCGAGCTGTCGGCACCGAAAGAGCCCATCACGATCAACATGAACGTCAAAATCGAACATGAGATCCACATCAAGGTCGATAAAGATGTGGAAGACTTGCTGAAAAATAAAAGCAATTTGTTCTGATTCGGGAGGTGTCATGCGTGCATTAAACGTTAAAATTTCGCGCTTCAGAAGGTCAGCACAGGGATTGTTGGTTTCAGTACTGTTGTTCAACTCAGCCGCTTTCGCTTTAACGCTGGACGATGCTAAGCACCAGGCGCGCGTGGGCGAAACGCTGTCGGGTTATTTGGCACCGATTAAGCAGGACGCCGAAACGTTGGCATTGATTAAATATATCAATGAAGGGCGTAAGCAGCAGTATCAGAAGGTGGCGCAGAATAATCAGGTCACTACCAATGATGTGGCGAGATTAGCCGGTCAAAAGCTGGTGGCCAGAGCGAGTAAAGGCGAATGGGTAAAAGGCATAAACGGGCAGTGGTTGCAGAAATAACCCTTCATCTTCTTTAGGGTTGCTAAGTTAATAATAAAAAAGCGCGCTTTCCAGCGCGCAATGGGTTTATCACAACAACCTCAGCAAGGATTTTAGACAACAGATTTTGAGGGTAATAAATCTTCACTGAATGTGATAATGCTTAAGATAATTAAGCTGCTGCCACCTGTTTGATGGCGGCGTCAATGGCTTCTTTAGCGGCGGTCTGGGCTTTGGCGGCCACTTCCGGACCGTAAGCAATACCTTCCGCAAAGATGAATTCGACGTTGGTCATTCCCAGGAAGCCCAGGAACAGAGACAAGTAAGGGGTAACCAGATCGGTAGGGGTATCTTTATGGATACCACCACGGCTGGTAAGAACGATAACCTGTTTACCTTTCACCAGACCTTCAGGACCTTTTTCGGTGTATTGGAATGTCACACCAGCACGGGCTACCAGGTCAAAGTAGTTTTTCAGCTGAGTTGAAATGTTGAAGTTATACATAGGTGCAGCGATGACAATCACGTCATGAGCCTGCAATTCTTCAATCAGCGTATTTGACAGTGCCAGCGCTTCTTCCTGGCGTGGTGTTAGTGCCGCATCTGAAGGGCGCATTGCACCAACCAGTTCGCCATCCAGAACCGGGATGGGGTCAGCCGCCAGGTCACGCACGGTAACTTGTGAGCCACTGTTGGCTGCCTGATATTGTGCAACGAAGTAGTCAGTCAGTTGGTTTGACTGAGAGAAGTTCGCCAGAATACTTGATTTCAGAACCAGTACTTTGCTCATGTGAAAATCCTTAATGTGCATTTAACAAGAGCGGATGCCCTGTGAATGGAACCCACTCTATTCACAAATATCATTCAGTGATAGCGCAATAATTCGAGCACTACGTTCGAATTTTTTGAATGAAGAGCAACAACATACAAAGAGCCACCACTTTTCAGCATCCTCAATAGCTTGTGGTAATATATCGGCCAATAGGCACGTGTATTTATGAATAGTAAACCGTCTTAACCCCATTCAGATTCAGCCGACAGATGAGCTCATTGATCGGGTCGTCTGGCTTGCAACAAGGAATACCGAACGTGAAATCTCCGCTCGCGGCACTGTCAGCGCAGTTAGATGGGTTGATGCTGCGTGACCGGCAACGCCTGCAACGACGTTTGCAGGGTGCCAAAACGCTAGTTAATAAACCTGACCATGATCCCCAGGCGCTGGAAAAACTGACCGCCGAATTCGAACCCTTGATTGCTCAAAGTTTGCAGAAGGTCAGGGCCCGTGAAGCTTCACGGCCAAAAATCAGCTACCCGGAAAACCTGCCGGTCAGTCAGAAGAAACAGGATATCTTCAACGCCATCCATGACCATCAGGTGGTGATCATTGCCGGTGAAACGGGGTCGGGTAAAACCACGCAGATCCCCAAAATTTGTATGGAGTTGGGGCGTGGTATTACCGGCATGATTGGACATACCCAGCCACGTCGGTTAGCGGCGCGAACCGTCGCCAACCGTATTGCCGATGAGCTGGAAACCTCGCTTGGTGGAACGGTCGGTTATAAAGTACGCTTCAACGATCAGGTTGGTGAGAATACGCTGGTCAAGCTGATGACGGACGGCATATTGCTGGCGGAAATCCAGCAGGACCGCATGTTGATGCAATACGACACACTGATCATCGATGAAGCGCATGAGCGCAGTCTGAATATCGATTTTATCCTCGGTTACCTGCGTCAGTTACTGCCTAAGCGTCCTGATCTGAAAATCATCATTACCTCGGCAACCATCGATCCTCAGCGCTTCTCCAAACATTTTAATAATGCGCCGATTATTGAAGTTTCCGGGCGGACTTATCCGGTGGATGTGCGTTATCGCCCGGTGGCAGATGATGCCGAGGATACGGACCGCGATCAACTGCAGGCGATTTTTGATGCTGTGGATGAGCTGGGCCGCGAAAGTCCCGGCGATATCTTGATTTTCATGAGTGGTGAGCGTGAAATTCGCGATACCGCCGATGCGCTAACCAAACTTGACCTGCCACATACCGAGGTTTTGCCGCTCTACGCAAGGCTGTCGAACAGTGAACAGAACCGCGTGTTCCAGTCACATGCTGGCCGGCGTATTGTGCTGGCGACTAACGTGGCGGAAACCTCGCTCACCGTGCCTGGCATTAAATATGTGATCGATCCTGGCACGGCGCGTATCAGCCGTTACAGTTTCCGTACCAAAGTGCAGCGCCTGCCGATTGAGCCGGTGTCGCAGGCTTCTGCCAACCAACGTAAAGGGCGTTGCGGACGTGTCTCTGAGGGTATTTGTATTCGTCTCTATTCTGAGATGGATTTCCTTTCGCGTCCGGAATTTACCGATCCTGAGATTTTACGCACCAACTTAGCCTCCGTTATTTTACAGATGACCTCGCTGGGGTTGGGCGATATTGCCGCGTTTCCGTTTGTTGAAGCCCCGGACAATCGCAACATACAAGATGGCGTCCGGCTGCTGGAAGAGCTGGGGGCGATCAACAATGCGCAGGACGGGCGTTATACGCTGACACCGTCCGGCCGCCAACTGGCACAACTGCCGGTGGATCCGCGTCTGGCGCGAATGGTGCTGGAGGCCCGTAAAGATGGCTGTGTGCGCGAAGTGATGATTATCACTGCGGCACTGTCGATTCAAGATCCGCGAGAACGTCCGGCCGACAAAAAACAAGCTTCAGATGAAAAACACCGCCGCTTCGCCGATAAAGATTCGGACTTCCAGGCCTTCGTTAATTTATGGGATTACCTGAAAGAGCAGCAAAAAGAACTGTCATCTGCTCAGTTTCGTAAAATGTGCCGCAGCGATTATCTCAATTATCTGCGCGTGCGCGAATGGCAAGATATCTATACTCAGCTGCGTCAGGTGGTGAAAGAGCTGGGTTTACCGGTCAACAGCGAGCCAGCGGATTATCGCAGTATTCATTGCGCGTTGCTCACTGGGTTGTTGTCGCATATCGGCCAAAAAGATGTGGATAAACACGAGTACACCGGTGCGCGAAATGCCCGCTTTGCTATTTTCCCAGGCTCCGGTTTATTCAAGAAACCACCGAAATGGATCATGGTGGCTGAGTTGGTGGAGACCAGCCGCCTGTGGGGACGTATTGGCGCACGTATCGAACCGGAATGGATTGAGCCACTGGCTCAACATCTGGTGAAAAGCAGTTACAGCGAACCGCACTGGGAGAAAGCCCAGGCTGCCGTGATGGCGACCGAGAAAGTCACCCTATTTGGCCTGCCGATTGTGGCTGCCCGCAAAGTGAATTACGGCACTATCGACCCCGTTGTGTCCCGTGATCTCTTTATCCGTCACGCGTTGGTGGAAGGCGACTGGCAAACGCGTCACGCGTTCTTCCGCGCTAATCTGAAGCTGCGTAGTGAAGTTGAAGAGCTGGAACATAAGTCTCGCCGCCGCGATATTCTGGTCGACGAAGAGACGCTGTTTCTGTTTTACGAACAACGCATCGGCCAGGAAGTGGTGTCAGGTCGACATTTTGATACCTGGTGGAAAGGCCAGCCCGCCGACAGCCTGAACTTTGAAAAAAGTATGCTGATCAAAGAGGGGGCGGGCAATATCAGTGCGCTTGATTACCCCAACTCTTGGCATCAGGGCAACATCAAACTGCGGGTAACCTATCAGTTTGAACCCGGTACCGACGCCGATGGTGTGACGGTGCATATTCCACTGCCATTACTCAATCAGGTGGAAGACCAGGGCTTTGACTGGCAAATCCCGGGTCTGCGCCGTGATCTGATCATGGCCCTGATTAAGTCGCTCCCCAAGCCTGTACGCCGCAACTTTGTCCCCGCGCCAAACTATGCTGATGCTCTGCTCGGAAGGCTCAAACCTTTTGAATTACCCCTGCTTGAAACCATGGAGCGTGAGTTACGTAAAATGAGTGGGGTGACAGTGTCACGCGAACAGTGGCAACTTGAACAGATCCCCGAACATCTGAAAATGACTTTCCGTATTTTGGACGACAAAAACAAAACACTGCGTGAAGGGAAAGACCTCGCGGTACTGAAAACGGGCCTGAAAGAGCAGGTACAGCAGACGCTATCTGCGGTAGCCGACGACGGGATCGAGCAAAGTGACTTGCATGTCTGGAGTTTTGGTACGTTGCCGGAGCGTTATGAACAAAAGCGTGGCGGCTATGAAGTGAAGGCCTATCCCGCGCTGGTTGATACCAAAGACAGCATCGCCATACGTTTATTCGATAGCGAACTTGAGCAGCAGCAGGCCATGTGGGCAGGAGTCCGCCGTCTTTTATTGCTGAATATTCCATCGCCTATCAAGTATCTGCATGAGAAATTACCGAATAAAGCCAAGCTCGGACTCTATTTTAATCCTTACGGCAAAGTGCTGGACCTGATCGACGATTGCATCGCTTGTGGTATCGACAAATTGATTGCTGAAAGCGGCGGCCTGGTGTGGAAAGAGGAAGAGTTTAGCCGTCTGCATGAACATGTGCGTGCGCATCTCAATGAAGCCGTGGTGCAAATTGCGGTACAAGTTGAGCAAATTTTAACGGCGGTATTCAGCATCAATAAACGCCTGAAAGGGCGGATTGATATGACCATGGCGCTGGCGCTGTCTGACATTAAGAGCCAGTTGTCTGGATTAATTTATCGCGGATTTGTGACGCAAAATGGTTGGAAACGTTTGCCGGATACGCTGCGTTATCTGAATGCTATCGAAAAGCGTATGGATAAGTTGCCCGTTGATCCCCATCGAGACCGGGCGCAGATGCTTAAAGTTGAACATGTCCAGAAACTGTGGCAGCAGTGGCTAAATAAACAGCCTCAAGTGCGACTGCAAAGCGAAGAGGTGAAAGAGGTGCGCTGGATGATTGAAGAGCTGCGCGTGAGTTACTTTGCCCAGCAATTGGGTACGCCATATCCTATTTCGGACAAGCGTATTTTGCAGACGATGGAGCTGTTGGCGTAAACGATTTATCCCACAGAGAGTGATGATCTCTCTGTGGTTTTTTGCTGATTAAGGTTTGGCTGACACCGCGCTGATCACGCCATCAGAGAGCTTATTTAACGCATCTCTGATAGCCGGAACGGCCAGAGCGCGGTTGTCTGCCAAATAGCGGTCCTGGGCAGCGGGCGCAGAACTCTGTATCGCTATCAGGGACCACTTATCACCACTTTTTAGTAACAACGGTGAACCGCTGTCGCCCGGCAGCGTATCGCAGCGGTGAGATAACACACCTGGCTGCGCCCAACCGGTCACTAAACAATCCTCATGGCTGTACAAATCGTCCAGGTGATCTTCCGGATACCCCGCCTGGGTGACTTTCCTGCCGTTTTGCTTTAACGCAGCAGTCAGTTCATCGCGGCTGCCTTCCCACAGGGGAAGCGGGGTAATGGGGAGTGCAATATGGGTATCGGTCAAACGAACCAAGGCAAAATCGAAAGGGGCCGCTTTCGGCGGTACAATCCAGCCATCACCGTCGGCTTTCAGTTTTCTGCCGAGCTTAGGGTCAACCAGCGTTTCAAGTGCAGTGACCTGATAACGCCATTTCTGATGATGAGAAATAAAACGCAGCGCCACCACTTTATCGATTTTGCCCGGAGGGGCCAGTACACAGTGACCAGCGGTTAACACCAAATGTTTGGATATAAGCGTCGCGGTGCATAAATTACCGCTCTGGGTTTCTATCTGGCCAATAGCCTGCCATGGCCACTGGCGGGCATCGGTAACCACTGCGCGCTGGTCATGGCCAAAAAACAGGGCTGTTTTTTCTTTCACGCTGATGACCGGCGCGTCAGAATCTGGCTCAGTAACATCAGCATGAGCAGAGGGAAGGGCGAAACAGAAAAGGCACAAAACAAAGGGTAACGCGATGCGCATAAAATTCTGACCTTGAAGACAGGGAAATCCCTTGAATCATTGATTATGGAATGATTATAGACGCTTGCAATATTCGACGCAGGTATCTTGCTGTTGTTTCGCCCTCTTTAGAGCGCTCAATGTGAACAGACGTAGGCTGAGTGGGCGATGTTACCAATAGAAAAACAGCGTGATAAGACCGCAAAGGATCAGGGTACTTAGGGTGATTTCAAACAGGTATCGGCGCAGCATCTTCCATCAATACCTCAAGTTTAAAACTGGAGAAAAAACACCCGGCGAACCGGGTGTTAGATAATCAGTCTTTATCGATATGAGGCTATACCTCACTAAGACGTTTTACTTATGCTGCTGGTGTTGCTTTTGCAGCTGGAGCGGCTTTTTTAACATGTTTCACATGTTTTTTAGCGGCTTGCGCTTTCTGAGCTACCGGCGCTGCTTTCTTAGCATGTTTCACGTGTTTTTTAGCCGCTTGTGCTTTCTGAGCTACCGGTGCTGCTTTCTTAGCGTGTTTTTTGTGTTTCTTGGCCGCCTGAGCTTTCTGAGCAGGTTTCTTATGCGCTTTTTTGACGACGTGTTTAGTATGTGCTTTTGCAGCAGGTGCTGCAGTCGTTGTTGAAGTCGCCGCTGCTGGTGCAGCGGTCGTTTCAGCAGCAAAAGCAACAGAAGACAGACCCATTGCAGCGGCAACAACCAGAGCTAATACTTTTTTCATGTTAAATCCCTCAGAATGTTTGGTTAAAAGTCCACCCCACTGCGGGGTCGGTAGGAGAATACTAGTGCGGGGGGAACAGGTTGTCAGTGAGTGAATGGTGTCGGCGTGTAACGTTATGTACAGCAAGTGAAAATCTATAAATCAACACGTTAATGCATCTTATTTTGCTCTTATTTGAGACGTTTTTTACTATTTTAGTTACAACATACAGTGACGTGCCTGCACTTCAACACTCTGTAAGTTCGTAAAACATTGGGAAATAGGGGGATCTACATGATTTATTAAAACATTCTTAACAGCAGGATGGGGTAATCACCTGATATCCGCAAAGCTATGTAGCCAGACCGCTGATTCTCTCCTTAGACCGGTGTCGCCAGTCACCTGGCAACACCTCTTTTATACAACCATAGAGAGCCACTTGGGCCTGGATAGGCCGATGCCGCAGTTTTTATTTAAAAAACCACTTTGCAATAAAAAACATCATAGGTAACGGTTTTCCAGATGTTGGCGGAAGTAGGCAGGATTCAGGGTTTCGCCCGTGGCATTATTAATCAATTGATCGGTGCTGAAGCGGCTGCCGTGCTGCCAGATGTTCTGCTGCAACCACTGAAACAATGCCGTGAGATCACCACGGGCAATGTCATCCTGCAATGTTGGGATAGCATGGTTGGCGCACTGGAAAAGCTGCGCGGCGTACATGGCGCCGAGCGTATAGGTAGGGAAGTAACCGAAGCCGCCATCAGTCCAGTGAATATCCTGCATGCAGCCGTTACGATAGTCACCGACAGTATCAATACCGAGGTACTCCTGCATCTTGTGACTCCACAATGCAGGAATGTCTTCGACTTCAATTTCACCTTCGATGAGCGCTTTTTCAATTTCATAACGTAAAATCACGTGCGCCGGATAGCTGATTTCATCAGCATCAACACGGATTAAGCCTGGCTGTACACGCTGATTGAGTTTGATGAAGTTACTCTCATCCAATCCTTTACGCTCACCAAACTGGGCATTGACCAGTGGATAAATAGATCTCAGGAAGGGCTCGCTGCACCCGAGTTGCATTTCAAACAGGAGGCTTTGTGATTCATGGATACCCATTGAGCGGGCGTTCGAAACCGGTTGACCGAGCCACTTTTTAGGGAGGTTCTGCTCATAACGTGCGTGGCCTGTTTCGTGAATGACACCCATCATTGAGCTGAGAAATTCATCTTCATTGTAACGGGTGGTGATCCGCACATCTTGAGGTACACCGCCGCAGAAGGGGTGAGAGCTGACGTCCAAACGACCTGCATCAAAATTAAAGCCCAGACGTTCCATGACCTTCAGACCTAGTTGGCGCTGTTTTTCAATATCGAAAGGTCCTGCTGGGATGATGCACGATTCGGCTTTCTGTTTTTCGACCACTTTTTGCAATAATTCGGGCAGCCAGGTTTTTAGATCACCAAATAACACATCCAGTTTCTTCGATGTCATCCCTGGTTCGTACATGTCCAGCAGGGCGTCATAACGGCTGCTCCCGGTGGCATCTGCTCGCAGGCTGGCTTCCTGACGGCTCAGACGAACCACCTCTCGCAAGTTTTCCGAAAAACCTTCCCAGTCGTTAGCTCTACGCTGTACCCGCCAGGCATGTTCACAGCGGGCACCCGCCAGAGACTTTTCCTGCACCAGACTTTCTGGCAATAAAGCCGATTGTTGATACTGACGGCGCATCTCGCGCAGGTTGGCTAACTCCACGTCATTCAGTGCTTCGTTTCCCGCCTGTTTAAGCCACTCGCCGACTTGTTTAGCCGTGAGAACCTGATGAGACAGAACACTGAGTTCAGCCAGTGCCTCAGAACGAGCCTGACTGCCTGCTGACGGCATCATGGTTGCCATGTCCCAACCGGCGATGGCGGACAGGTGGTTGTAATGAGACAAGCGGGTAAAAGTGGCGCACAGATGTGAATAGGCAGTTGTCATTATTTACTCCCTTCGGATGAAAAAACTAGCTTGGTTCTACGTTAAGATTAAAAACATCTTTGACAGGCCAGGTGAAACGGATGCAAGCGCCACCAAGTGAAGGGCTGGCATCGACGCTGACACGGCCCTGATAGGCAACGGCGATAGAGTGGACAATCGCCAGGCCGAGTCCACAACCGCCAGTGGCACGGTCTCGGCTAGGATCAAGACGAACAAATGGCTCGAATATACGCAGGCGTTCTTCAACAGGAATACCTGGGCCGTCATCTTCGACCTGTAAACTCGCTTCATCACCCTCAAGCCACAGGCTGATGCGTAATTGTTTATTGGCGTAGCGCAGGGCATTGTTGACCAGGTTGTCTAACACCCGTTCCATCAGGCGCAAGTCCAGGCCGCCGAAGTCCACATCTTCAGGCACCGATAACACAATATTATTTTCTGCATTCATCAGGCTGAAATCATTGATCTTACTGGCTAACCAGTCAGCCAGACTGACCTTCTCAAGGTTAAGTGCCACTTGCGGACGATCAAGCCGTGCATAGGTCAGCAGCTCATCAATTAGCGCTTCCAACTGGCCAATATCACGATTGATCGCTTGCTGCTCGGCCTCGGGGATATTTTCACTAATGGCCAGGCGGTAACGTAACCTGACCAGCGGTGTGCGCAGCTCGTGGGCAATCCCGTCGATCAACTGCTTCTTACTGGCTATCAAGGTACTTATGTTATCCGCCATCTGGTTGAACGCGATACCCAACCGGTTGAGGCTCGAGGTAGAGTCAAAATGGGTACGCTCATCCAGATAACCATTACCCAGTCGCAGGGCGGAATTTTCAAGCTTCACGAGGTCTTTCCAATGTGGACTCATCCAGAGGAACACGGGCACCGCGAGTGATAGGCCAATCAACATCATGAGGGCCAAATCCAGAATACGCATTTCATGCATGTAAAACAGATAGGGGATGGGGCCGACAACTAAAACATAATGGCTACGCGGCACACGTTGGATAAAGGTGTATTCGTCATCCAACGCAATAATTTCGCCATCTTTAAGGCGCTTATCCATATCAGGAGGCAGAACGCGCTTGCCCAAAGGTTCAATATGTAACTTAAACGAGAGGTTGAGCTCGAGCGTGTTAATGGTTTTATTCCAGTCTTTAATCGGGATCTCACGCAATTCGCTGCGCATCAAATAGAGCGAACTTTTCATCAGGTCATTCATCGATTGCCGGCCGGTTCGTTCAGCGGTGACTTTATACACCAGGCCAACCAGCATCGACATCACCAGAAAGCAGACCAGTAATAACAGGAAAAATTGAATGAAAAGCTTTTTCATTCTTCGCCTTTCTCCCAGGCATTCGGCGCAAACAGATAGCCTTTGTTACGCACGGTTTTTATACGGAAAGGCTCCATCGCGTTATCGTAAAGTTTGCGGCGCAGGCGGGAGATCGCCACGTCAATGCTGCGGTCCAGTCCGTCATAGCTGATGCCTCGCAGGTTTAGCAGTAAGGCTTCACGATCCATAATTCGTCCGGCATGGGTGGCGAGTTCCCATAGCAAATCAAAATCTGACGTCGAAAGAGTGATGGTTTCCTCAACCAGCGTGACTTCGCGGTTTACCGGGTCAATACACAGTTGGCCGAAATGCAGTGCGTTCCCACTTTGTAACGGTTTGGCCGGTTTATCTTCACCCGTTGACTGTGGCGCGTGCTGACGTAAATGCAGACGTAACCGGGCCAGCAATACGGCAGGTGGCGTGGTTTTAAGAATGTAATCATTCGCCCCCATTTCCAGTGACAGAATATGATTCATGTCGCTGTCTAACGAGGTAAGCAGGACTATCGGGCCGCTGTAGGTTGGGCGTAGATCGCGACATAAGGTCATGCCGTCTTTGCCGGGAAGCATAATATCAAGCAGTACCAGATCGGGTTTTTCGCGTGCAATACGATCCTGCGCGGTGTCACCACGAGGCTCAACCAAAACATCAATATCATGTTTACCTAAATAGGCGGCAATCAGGTCACCGACTTCGGCATCATCTTCTACAAAAACTATTTTATTCATTGGTTTGCTGCTAATAGATGTCTGTGGGTCAGCATAGTCCGTGTCGGTCGCGAGTACTATGAGACATGCGTAATAGAAAGTGACAGTTTTTCAGAGTTTACAGACGTTTTATCGACAGAAACATTGGAAAGCTGACGCCGGTTAAAAATTTCTCAATTTAGCGTATCAATTAAATCAAAACGTGACGGATATATCACCTGATGGAACCGACGTGGATGATGACTAGATACTAGCGTAACGAGAAGGTGTTAGACGACAAAAAACGTATAATCTAAGCGTCTGAACTGACTGGCATAGTATCAGTGATATATGCCATCATAGAGCTGAATATTTTTAACGTTAATAGTTGGCAATAAATAGACTACGTCTAGCTATTCTTCGTACGTTTAACCGTGCTAACACCGGCCAGGAGAGGAAAAGGGGATGAGCGAAAGTCGCCTGATACCTGATATGCGCAGTGAAAAAGCCTCCTTTGACTATATGGAATATCTGTCAGCATCGTGCAAAAAACAGTGGAGCTTTCTTGATGCGATTTATGGTGTGATGCCGTTTTTTGGCATGGTCCTCAAAGCGCGCACTTCGCAGGAAAAAACTAAGCAGGAAAGTTTACGGGGTTTGGCCCTTCAGGTGGTTTCAACTCAGGTTAGCGATGAGACCAATATTGTGCGCCTGATTGAATTGGCAGAGCAGCAGGAATTTTATTTTATAGAGATAAATTTGCCCTATTCCCTCAAAGAAGAGCAGCTCACCGCCATAAAAATTGAATGCAAACATCTACTTCAATTGTCTCAGAATAATGAATTATTGACGGTAAAAATCCTGCAGATGCCAGCACAGCATTAAGCCTTTTTTGTTTTTAACACGTATAGTCTTATTATTACTCAATAAATACAGAAAACAAAGGCAGCCAATGGCTGCCTTTGTTTTTACTGGCTTTAGCGGGAGATGTTACTTGAACAAGTCAGCGCTGACTGTCAGGTTACCACCACTCTTGTTCGACCATTGACGGGTAATATGGTAGAACTTCGCGCCTTTCGCCGCCGCACGGTTACCGACTTCCTGCGATACATCCGTGACACTGTTGAAGTGGCCAGAGAAGGTAATCGAGTCAAAGGGTACCATTTGCGCGGCTGTCACGTTATTCACTTCCTGAATCTTCGCACCATTTACGGCCGTTACGGTATAACGTTGACCGGTTGAGGATTGGGTTTCGAAGAAACGACCCACATCACGGCTTGGGCTGCCGGAAGAGGCAACACCCGGGATTTGCACTTTTTTAGCTGCTGCACCACCGGCCGCCAGCGCGGCTTTACCCGCTTCGGAATCTGCAGGAATGGCGTCTGGGTCCTGAACGATACGTTTTGGCGCATCTTTCTTGTAAATGAACGCAGTGATGTACTGGTTGCCGCCGCTGTTGGCATCAATCTGGCGTACGATGAAGAAGGAATCAGCCCCTTTCTCCTTCGCCGCTTTTGTGATGGCATCGTTAACGTCCGGTTGGCTTCGGTAGAAACCGCCGACCGTCACGGTGTCATAAGGCTCAAGCAAGTAGGCTTCATCCTTTGGTAATTCTTTTACACCATTGATCACGCGGTACTTGGTTTTCTTACTGACTTCAGCCGCATCTTTTTTATAGATGTCCGCGACGACACGCCAGTTACCACTATTGCCTGAGCTATTGGAGTCTTGAATATAAAAATAATCTGCACCCAGCGCATCAGCACGGCGGGAAACGGCATCTGCCGCGTCACCCAGCGTATTAAAACGGCCGGAAACAACAATGCGATCAAAAGGCTTGATGGCTGCTGCTTTTTCTGGAGCGATTTCCTGGGCTGCCTGTGCAGCTGACAACGCGGAAATAGTCGTTAGAGTTAAACACAGGGCCGATGCGATGATCGTTTTAGTCAGCTTCATAAAAAATCCTTTCACCTTGCGCAGTAATGTTGAAACGTGCTGAATTCTTGATGTGTAACAAGTAGGCGGCCGATTATTGCATGTAACAATACCGAGTGTCTCAGTAATTTATGTCATTCGCGATGTTGGTAACCGCTAGCTGTGTCACTTTTTTTTCTCTTCATAACTTATATAAGTTTAGGTAATAAACCAAGTAGTGAAATAAATGTTAATTATTCACTATTTGATAACTTTTATGCTGATAATGTGCGGGTTAAGGTGAGAAGGGCGAAGTGATAGATGTGGTAATTCTTTCAGAAAATAGATTTTTTAGTCGGTGTTTTACCGGCTTTGCAGCAGCTTTATGACCTGCCGCGCGAAATTGTTAATTAATTCTCTGACTATCACTGTGATACGTAGATTATTGATTAGAAATTCAGTAGCTTATAAATGGCTGTTAAAACAGTTTTAGCACAGAAAAATCAACACGTCTAAAATAGCAACGTATGTCGATGACACTACTCATCAATGAAAAGGGTGAAGGGAATACTATGCGTATTGGTGTACCAAGAGAGCGGTTGACCAATGAAGCCAGGGTTGCAGCTACGCCGAAAACGGTGGAACAGCTGATCAAACTGGGCTTTACGGTCGCAATCGAGCAAAGTGCCGGGAAACTGGCCAGCTTTGATGACGCAGCCTATCAGGAAGCTGGCGCTGAAATTGTCAGCGGAAATGACGTCTGGCAATCCGATATCGTGCTTAAGGTGAATGCACCTGAAGGCGATGAAATTCAAAAATTGCAGGCTGGCACCACGTTGGTGAGTTTTATATGGCCTGCACAGAATCCAGAACTTATTCAGCAGCTCGCTGAGCGCAATATCACCGCCATGGCGATGGACTCCGTTCCCCGCATCTCACGTGCGCAGTCTTTGGATGCCCTGAGTTCGATGGCCAACATTGCGGGTTACCGTGCCATTGTCGAAGCTGCCCATGAGTTTGGTCGTTTCTTTACGGGGCAAATAACCGCTGCCGGTAAAGTACCGCCGGCAAAAGTCATGATCATCGGCGCGGGTGTTGCCGGTCTGGCAGCCATAGGTGCTGCGGGTAGCCTGGGTGCCATCGTTCGTGCTTTTGATACCCGTCCTGAAGTCAAGGAGCAGGTTCAGAGTATGGGCGCGGAGTTCCTTGAACTGGACTTCGAAGAAGAAGCGGGCAGCGGTGATGGTTATGCCAAAGTCATGTCCGAAGCCTTTATTAAAGCTGAAATGGCTCTGTTTGCGGCGCAAGCGGCTGAAGTGGATATCATTGTCACCACCGCGTTAATTCCGGGCCGTCCTGCACCGAAGCTGATCACCAAAGAGATGGTCGCGTCCATGAAATCGGGCAGCGTGATCGTTGATCTGGCAGCGCAAACGGGAGGTAACTGTGAACTGACAGTGGCTGACCAAATAACCGTAACCTCTAATGGTGTCAAAATCATTGGTTACACGGACTTACCAAGCCGTTTACCTACTCAGTCTTCTCAGCTTTATGGCACCAACCTGGTGAATCTGCTGAAGCTGCTGTGCAAAGAGAAAGATGGCAATATCGAAATAGACTTCGAAGACACCGTTGTGCGCGGCGTGACAGTGGTGAGATCTGGTGAAGTGACCTGGCCTGCGCCACCGATTCAGGTCTCCGCGCAGCCTCAGGCAAAAAAGACAGAGCCGTTGCAAAAAGTAGAAACCAAACCGGCTTCGCCTTACACCAAATATATCATGATGGCCGTGGCCATCATCCTGTTTGGTTGGCTGGCGAATGTGGCGCCGAAAGAGTTCCTGTCTCACTTCACGGTGTTCGCTCTATCTTGCGTAGTGGGTTACTACGTGGTGTGGAACGTAAGTCATGCGTTACATACGCCGCTGATGTCGGTCACTAATGCCATTTCGGGAATTATCGTCGTTGGTGCGGTGTTGCAAATTGGGCATGGCGGCTGGGTTAGCTTTCTGTCATTTGTTGCAGTACTGATTGCCAGTATCAATATATTCGGCGGATTCACCGTCACTCAGCGCATGCTGAAGATGTTTCGTAAGAATTAAGGGGTAGCATATGTCTGGGGGATTAGTTACAGCAGCCTATATCGTTGCCGCTATTCTGTTCATATTCAGCCTGGCTGGATTGTCAAAACACGAGACATCTAAACAGGGCAATATTTTCGGCGTGACCGGGATGGCCATTGCGTTAATTGCCACCATTCTCGGGCCTGATTCAGGCAACGTGGGCTGGATCATCATTGCGATGGTGATTGGCGGTGCGATTGGTATCTATTTGGCACGCAAAGTCGAAATGACTGAAATGCCTGAATTGGTCGCGATTTTGCACAGTTTCGTCGGTCTGGCGGCGGTTTTGGTCGGCTTTAACAGCTATCTGGATCACGGCTCAGTTCCGATGGACACGGTGATGGAAAACATCCATCTGACCGAAGTGTTCCTGGGGATATTCATCGGTGGCGTGACCTTCACCGGTTCTATTGTGGCTTTCGGTAAACTGCGCGGCATTATCTCTTCCAAGCCGCTAGCGCTGCCGCATCGTCATAAATTGAATCTGCTGGCGTTGGTCATCTCTTTCCTGCTGATGGTCACCTTCGTGCGTACCGATAGCGTCGGTTTGCAAGTCTTCTCACTGTTGCTCATGACGTTGATTGCGCTCGGCTTTGGCTGGCATTTAGTGTCATCAATTGGTGGCGCAGACATGCCGGTTGTGGTGTCCATGCTTAACTCTTATTCAGGTTGGGCAGCAGCAGCAGCGGGCTTCATGCTCAGCAATGACTTGCTGATTGTGACCGGTGCATTGGTGGGTTCTTCCGGTGCGATTCTCTCCTTCATCATGTGTAAAGCGATGAACCGTTCGTTTATCAGCGTGATTGCAGGCGGTTTTGGTACCGACGGTTCTTCAACCGGTGATGCAGATGAAATGGGCGAATATCGTGAAGCCAGTGCAGAAGATGTGGCAGAGCTGCTCAAAAGTGCGAATTCAGTGATCATCACGCCAGGCTACGGTATGGCTGTCGCACAGGCACAGTATCCGGTACAGGATATCACGGCCAAACTGCGCGCAATGGGCATCAAAGTTCGTTTTGGGATTCATCCGGTTGCCGGCCGTTTGCCTGGCCACATGAACGTGTTACTGGCTGAAGCACGTGTACCCTATGACATTGTGCTGGAAATGGATGAAATCAACGACGATTTTACCGACACCGACGTGGTGCTGGTGATTGGCGCGAACGATACCGTTAACCCAGCCGCTCAGGAAGATCCACGCAGCCCGATTGCTGGTATGCCGGTGTTGGAAGTCTGGAAGGCACAGAACGTTATCGTCTTTAAACGTTCAATGAATACGGGTTACGCAGGTGTTCAGAATCCGCTGTTCTTTAAAGAAAACACGCAGATGCTGTTCGGTGATGCCAAAGATAGCGTAGAAAATATCCTTCGCGCACTGTAGTCCATCGTTTTTCCAGACTGTACTTAAATTTTAAGAAAACAGTAAAAAGCCAGTTCATCATGAACTGGCTTTTTCTTTGGTCTTTTCTACACAGAGATCTGCTTTTATTGGTTGTCGTGCTCTTCGATATCTTCCGTGGTGAGAGGGCACTCAAAATCGTCGGGCTTAATCGCTAGCAGATCGCATTTCAGATGGTCGATCACCTGTTCCGTGGTATTACCGAGAAATGCCGCAGACAATCCTGTGCGGCCAATAGTACCGATGACCACAACACCTGCCTGTAAATGTTCTGCAAGGTCAGGGATGACTTCCTCTGGAAGGCCTTTCTCCACATGGGTGAATTTTTCGTCCAGTTGGAATTTCTGCCGCAGGGCTTTCATGGCGATTAAGTGCTGGCCTCGAATAGCGTCGTTATAGACACTCGGATCAAAATCGGGCAACTCGATGGCAATATTGATAGGTGTGACCGGGTAGGCCCCAACCAGATGAACTTCCGTCTGATTGACATGATCCGCCAGTTCGATAGTTTCTTTTACTAATTTGATATTCAGTGGGTCATGGTAGGACTCTTCGCTAGAGAGATTCACCGCGACCAGCGCCTTCCCACTTTCCGGCCATGGCTGGTCTTTTACCATCCACACTGGGCATGGGCACTTGCGCAGTAAATTCCAGTCGGTTGGGGTGAAAATAACAGATTCAAGTCGGTCATGCTGATGCGCCATTTTCAGTAACAGATCGTGCTTAGCGGCGAGCACTTCCAGAATGATGGCTTCGAAAGGTTTGTTATGCCATACCACTTTGATCTCAATCGGAATACCGGCTTCAACATAGTAGTGGCACTGCTCGGCAATCCAGGCCTCACGCTCGGTGATCACGCTTTGTCGCATGGCTAACCGCTCGTCAGGGGAGAGCATGGTGGTCATTTCATAGGAGAAGTCATAAATCGACAGAAAGGCTTTTATGCACCCGCCATTTCTCTGAACCAGATAGACTGCACGACGCAGCGCGGGTTGGTCGTCCTGATTGGGGTCGATTGCGACCAAAATATTCTGATACTTAGCCATGGGCACTCCTTAACATCTGTGATGGAACAGCGTTATAGCTCAGTGTATTAAGTACAGAGTAAACCAAGATTAAGCAATCGGATAGCAGAGAAGTTCAGTCGGATCAACAAATTATTGTTTTGAAAATCCGACCTACTGAGTTATGCGGCGACGGATTGACCCGCCAATTGAGAAAGCAGAGCATGATTCTCAATGGTAATATATTTACCTTTAACGCTAAGCATTTCTGATTTCTGGAAACGCCCCAATAAACGGCTGATGGTTTCTACCGTCAGGCCCAGATAATTACCAATATCGCCACGGGTCATTGTCAGGCGGAATTCGCGCTGAGAGAAGCCACGCTCGGCAAAGCGGCGGGAGAGGTTGTAAATAAATGCAGCCAGTCTCTCTTCTGCATTTTTCTTCGACAGCAGCAGGATCATATCCTGATCGCCTTTAATTTCTCCACTCATCAAACGCATTATTTGCTGACGCAAATTAGGCATTTTCCCTGAGAGATCATCCAGCGTTTCGAAAGGGATTTCACACACCATCGAGGTTTCCAACGCGAGTGCAAAACTTGGGTGTTGTAAGCCACCAATGGCGTCGAATCCGACCAAATCACCTGCAAGATGGAAGCCGGTGATTTGCTCATCGCCTTGCTCTGTAATGGTGTAGCTTTTGATTGTCCCGGAGCGGATGGCATATAGGGATTTCAACGCATCACCTGCTTTGAATAGAGCCTGGCCTTTTTGGATCGGTTTCTTCCTTTCGATAATATTATCGAGCTGATCGAGTTCGTGCTCATTGAGGGTGAAAGGAATACACAGCTGGCTGATACTGCAGTCTTGGCAGTGGATGGCACAACCACCAGATTGGATACGACGAATAATACGTTTTTCCGGGATCATAGGATTCACTCTGGCAATATTGATATGGGTCAATTTTACCATCTTTTGACGGAATTTATAAGTAGGGCAATTAGGCGAAAAGGGCGAACTGATAGAAAATTACGTTTTATTATCAAATTTTATTCTTATTATTTGATCTCGAACGGAAAAAAAAGGATCCATAATCGAAAAAAAATGGGAATAACCTCTGATGCATTAAAAAAGTGAATTTTGTTGATTCACTAAATAACCTTCGTGGATCAGTAACCTTCTTTTTCTCTCCACGCCGCCTGCATATCCGGTCAACGTGCCGTTACTACCGATAACTCGATGACAGGGAACCACCACACTTATCGGATTTGAACCATTAGCCAGCCCGACAGCGCGTGATGCGCCCGGATTACCTAACTGAGCTGCCATCTGTCCGTAAGTCATGACTTTCCCACAGGGAATAGTGCGTAACATCTGCCATACGCGACGCTGGAACTCAGTTCCGGCAGTGGCGACGGGCAGGGTATCAATAGCCTGTAAATCCCCGGAAAAATAATCTTGGATTCGTAGACGAATGTCAGCGTCAACATCCCCCTGATTAAGACAAAAACCTTTTTTTGCGTCGGATTTTGCTTTCTGGTTCACAGCAAGGCTATCTGATACTTCCGCACCATAGTGGCGGACCAGTAGCTGCATCATACGGTGACGGAAATCAGCCCATTCAAGCGCGCGCAAACAGCCCTGAATGTCAGTGACAATTTCCAGCTCTCCAAGCGGAGTCTCAATGGATTCACTCACTAATGTCAGCATCAGAACTCTCCAAAAAACCAGCAAGCATTATTACATGGAGCAAGCAGAATTTCGACTTTAATACCCAACACCGGTGCAACCCCTTACAATATGACACTTGTTTAGATTTCATTTGGTTTTCGTTTACTTATCAGGATATGTAATGCTGCCAGAATCGCTTGGGTTTCCACTGGAAACGACTGTTGTTTTTATTGTTGTTGCCGTTTGTGCACTGCTAATTGACATTTTTGCTCACCGCAGCCACAAGCCAATTGGCTTGAAGAGTGCGTCTATATGGACACTTTTCTGGATCTTGGTGTCACTCTCTTTTGCTGGTTTCCTCTATTTCCATCACGGCAAAGAAGTCGCCAGTTTGTTCCTGACCGGGTATGCCCTCGAGCAAGTATTATCGATAGATAACCTATTCGTGATTATGGCGATTTTCGCCTGGTTTAAAGTCCCGGACGGCTATCGCCACCGAATTCTCTATTGGGGTGTGATCGGCGCCATCGTGTTCCGAGGCATTTTTGTGGTGATCGGCACCAGCTTGCTGGCGCTCGGTCCATGGGTGGAAATGGTGTTTGCGGTGATTATTCTGTGGACGGCTATTTTGATGATGCGCGCCGGAGATGACGACGACGCTTCCGACGATTATTCCGACCACATCGCCAACCGCTTAGTCCGCCGTTTCTTTCCGGTTTATCCGAAACTCATCGGCGCGCACTTCCTGGTCAACAGCCAGCAAATCGAAGCTGAACTAGCGAAAACGGAGAACCAAGACTTCAGTTTTCAGGTTAAGAAGGGTGTCCGTTATGCTACGCCGCTACTGCTGTGCATTGCCGTCGTGGAGATTTCAGACCTGATGTTTGCGTTCGACAGCGTACCTGCGGTGATCGCCGTCAGTCGAGAGCCGCTGATTGTTTATTCGGCCATGATGTTTGCGGTCCTGGGCCTGCGTACGATGTACTTCGTGCTCGAGGCGCTGCGTAAATATCTGCGCCACCTTGAGAAATCGGTGATCTTCCTACTGTTCTTTGTGGCAGCCAAACTGGCTTTAAACTCCAGCGATCATCTTTGGCACCACGGCTATAACATCAGTGCGCTGGCCAGCTTGTATGTGGTGCTCGGTGTACTGGCGTTAGGTATTGTCGCCAGCCTGCTGTTCCCCGGTGATAAAAAAGCGGACAAATAAAAACGTCCCTATCATAGAAAAATTCACAAAAAAAGCGGGACGCAATAAGGCGTCCCGCTTTACGTTTGAATATTTAGGAACTACACATGCCCTTCATTATCCTGCTCCACAGCCTCATGTAGACGCTCCAGAATATCAGGGAAGGCGGATTGCACACGGCTCCAGCTTGGAATGAATGGCTTTTCGCTCGGTGTGTCCACAAATGCCTGACCGGCCTCCATAATCGCTCCAGAGAATAATTCTACCGCCGATTCTTCACTATGACGATCAAACGAAAGGCCATTCATCTTGGCGTCATGCTCAAAGGCATCAATCATATCCAAGGCTTTACGGTAGTAGGTCGCTTTCAGAATACGGAAAGACTCGCTGGTGATCCCCACACCAAGGATAGCCATTTTACGGTACAGCGCTTTGGTGATATCAATGCTCATTCGCTGCAAACCGTTGCTGGCATCCTCTTCAGACATCGGCTGATGTTTGTGATCGTAGTTATTGGCAATATCAACCTGACAAATTCGTTTGGTGGCGGTATTACGGTGTAATTCCGATAGCACGCCAATCTCGAGCCCCCAGTCACTTGGAATGCGCAAGTCATTTAGCACATCAGTACGCATCGCGAACTCACCGGAAAGGGGGTAACGAAATGAGCGCAGATATTCGAGAAAGTCTGAATGCCCATAAACGATTTGCAAGGATTTCAGCAGTGGGAAGACCAACAGTCGGCCTACGCGCCCATTGAATTTACCTTCCGCAACGCGGGCGTAATACCCCTTACAAAAGTCGTAATGGAAGTTCGGATTCGCAACCGGATACATCAAACGGGCCAACATATCACGACTATAGGTGACAATGTCACAATCATGCAGGCCAACGACCGAAGTACGACGTGACGACAAGGTGTAACCCACGCAGAACCACACATTACGGCCTTTGCCGGGTTCCATCGGCGACAATCCTTTTTTTTGCAACTCCTGATCCAGCGCCGTCAGGCGTGGGCCATCGTTCCATAAAATACGGTGACGTTGTGGTAAACGGGAAAAGAATTCCCTGGCAAACAAAAACTGATCGCGGTCAGCGCGATCCAGACCAATCACAATTTCTTCGAGATAGGGGACTTTGCTCAGTTCATCGACAATGTTGCTCAGTGCCGGACCTTCAAGCTCTGAAAACAGCGAAGGCAGGATCAGTCCCATCGTTCGGCGACCGGAAAACACCTGAAGGTCATATTCCAACTCTTCTGTTTTACGGTTAGTTAAATTATGGAAATTAGTAATGACACCATCCTGATAAAAGTCGCTCATTTGCTACTCTCCAATTTTAGTTTTAGTAAAATTCCCGAAACCAAAGTGATACAACAACGGCTTATCCCTTAAGACAGCTTTATTTTCACTTAATCGCTATAAAATGATCCAACCCTTGTCGCCAACCTTCCGGACCATGTCGCGTAGTGCGGTAAACATTTCGATCTTCTTTGTTCAGCGGCATATCCTGATCGTGATGGCCTAAAATCACCACCGCAAAATCCACCGCTTCGAGCATCGAAATATCATTAGGACCATCGCCCAGACCGAGAGTGACCATCGCTTGGTCTCGCTGTTGTTGATACTGTTCAGCCAGCCAGCGGACCGCCTGGCCTTTACCTGCGTCCTGACCCATAACATGCCAAAACCTTCCACCACGAGTCAGCGCCAGTCCTTCTTCTCTCAACAACTTTTCCATGCGGGAAAAATCCAGAGTATTGCCGAACCACATAAGCGGTTCAGAAGCATCACGCTGCATCGCCAACCTCGCATTCGTCAGTGTCAGACCTGTCCAGTCAGCCACCTGCTGAGGCGTAACATCGCCGAATCCACGAAACTCAAAATCGTAACGTTTACGCAGGTCCACAAGGACATCGCGGATATGTTGATAGTCAGCCCCAATCAGGTGATGAGCGGGGTTGTCACCACCTGCCAGCTGAATTAGCGCGCCATTTTCAGCAATAAATGGCAGATGATTTAGCTTCAGAGTGTGTTGTAATGCTGAGACTTCCGCTGAGGTTTTACTGGTCGTTATGATCACCGGAATATTATGTTCTGCCAGTTGGTCAAGCCACCCTTGTGCGGGTGCCCAACTGTAATCATGGTGGTCAAGCAGTGAACCATCAAGGTCGGTAAAAACAATCAGAGGATCATCAAGATAAGGCATTATTTCTCCTCAATTCTATTAAGGAACCTAATATAACCAATGAGGATTATTTCCTGTTCCAGTCAATCAGTATATACGGAAAAATCAGATTCATGGGTTGCGACCCAGTGACACCACATGTTAGTCGAATGGTTTCAGCTCCCATTCTTGCAGCCAGTTGCTAGCGTCGCTGGCTTAAGCAGGATCCTGCCAGTGCACACATTTTCAGGTAAAATCGTGCGGTAATAGGAAGAAGATGCGGGTCAAGTCTTGTTGTTGGTCTGTGGTTTAAGTTATTTCAATTACTGTTCGTACACTTTTTTCCGGCTCTTTGCACACCGTTAGTTTTTTAAGCGAGTTATTCATGTCTGATTTACAACATCCCGGCTTTCGACAAGCGATACGTCTGGTCTGCGTCATTGTCGGTGTCACGCTGCTGGCATCTTGTGACAACGTCACGAAAAAAACACCAAATACGTTAGTCATTGAAGGCAAAACCATGGGGACGTTCTACCGCGTTAGCCTGGCGGGTGTCGATAACAGCCGAGAAGCCGCACTGCGTCAGCAAATCGAAGCACAACTCGCAGAGGACGACCATCAGCTTTCAACCTATAAAGACGATTCAGTTCTGTCTCGTTTCAACCAATATCAGGGCAGTGTGCCGCAACCCATCAGTGCTGGCATGGCAGACATTATCGTGACATCGTTGCGCATCGGGCAAAAAACCTCAGGCGCGATGGATATCACCGTCGGTCCACTGGTTAACCTGTGGGGGTTTGGTCCGCAGAAACAGCCTATCAAGACACCGACTGACGCCCAGATTGACGCAGCCCGTCAGCAAATAGGGTTACAGCATCTGCGAGTGATTCAGCAAGAAGACGGTCAGTATCTGCAAAAAGATCTGCCGAATATGTATGTTGACCTATCAACCGTGGGCGAAGGTTACGCGACGGACCACCTGGCGCGGCTAATTGAAGGCAACGGCATCAGCAATTATCTGGTATCGGTGGGCGGCGCAGTGGTTTCCCGGGGCTATAACGCCAAAGGAAATCCGTGGCAGGTGGCGATCCAGAAACCAACCGATAAAGAGTCCGCGGTGCAGGCTATTGTAGACTTGCAGGGCATGGGCATCAGCACATCGGGCAGTTACCGAAACTATTACGAACTGGATGGCAAACGCCTGTCACATATTATCGATCCGGCGACCGGCCACCCGATTACCCATAAGCTGGTTTCTGCCACAGTGATTGCGTCTACGGCGCTGGAAGCTGACGGCTGGGACACCGGACTGATGGTATTGGGCACGAAAAAGGCCATGGCTCTGGCCGAAAAAGAACACCTGGCAGTCTATCTGATCACCAAAAAAGGGGACAGTTTTGAGGTCCACATGACGCCGCAATTTAAAGCCTATCTACGTAAGCCTGAATAATCAGTTTGCGGCACGGTTTCAGAGTGTGGATACCTGAAACCGTGCCGAAGATTTGCAGCCATAAGTTACTGTTTCGTGCTGCTGATTAACTCGAACAAAACCACGGTGCGCGACGGGCAGATATATTCTCGACCAAAATCGAAATTATGCTCGTTAACGTCATCCGGCTGGAAGGTATCGAGGATATGTCGCCAGCTTTCGCCATGTGCCACCGAGGGTAGGCTAAACATGACTTCTTCATGTGATGCGTTGAACAGTAGCAATACGGTGCTTAGCGAACCATAGCGTAGCAGCCCGGTGGGCTGTGCACGGCCATCAAGAAGCATGGCGATACTTTTGGCGTGTGGATCAGCCCAAGCCTCTTCGCTCATCTCATCGCCGCGCGGCTGAAACCAGCTGACATCCTTTACGTTGAGTTTTTCATGTACCGCACCGGTAAGAAAACGACCACGGTGGAGAATGGGGAACCGCTTTCTCAGCGCAATCAGCCGGTAGGTAAACAGGAGCATCGATTTGCCTTTTGCTTCGATAGCCCAGTTCACCCAAGCGATGTCGGTATCCTGACAATAGGCATTGTTATTGCCGTTTTGGGAGCGCGCAAACTCATCGCCAGCCAGCAGCATCGGTGTGCCCTGAGAGAACAGCAATGTTGCCAGCAAGTTTCTCATCTGGCGCTGACGCAACTCGTTGATTGACGGGTCATCAGTCGGCCCTTCAGCCCCGTAGTTGGCTGAAATGTTGTTGTTGCTGCCGTCGTTTCCATCCTCACCGTTAGCTTCGTTATGCTTATTTTCATACGACACCAGATCATTAAGCGTGAAGCCATCGTGCGCGGTGATGAAGTTGACCGAAGCATAAGGCTTCCGCCCGCGATGGTTAAAGATGTCGGCTGAGCCGGAAAGGCGGGTGGCAAACTGCGCCAACTGACCTTCGTCTCCACGCCAGAATTTACGTGCTGAATCCCGGAAACGGTCATTCCATTCGGTCCAACCCGGAGGAAAACCGCCAACCTGATAACCGCCGGGACCGCAATCCCAGGGTTCGGCAATCAGTTTGCACTGACTGAGGATGGGGTCCTGGCGGCACGTGTCGAGGAAACCACAACCTTCGTCAAAACCATAGCTTTCACGTCCGAGAATCGTTGCCAAATCGAAGCGGAAACCGTCCACTTGCATTTCTGTGGCCCAGTAACGCAATGAATCGGTGACCATCTGCAATACCCTTGGGTGGCTGAGATTCAGCGTATTCCCCGTGCCGGTATCATTGATGTAATAGCGCTTATTGTCCGGCATCAGCCGGTAATAACTGGCGTTGTCGATCCCCTTAAACGACAGTGTCGGGCCGAGTTCATTGCCTTCTGCCGTATGGTTGTACACCACGTCGAGGATCACTTCGATCTCTGCGGCATGCAGCGTGGCAATCATCTGCTTAAACTCATTGACCGTATGAGTGGCCATATACTGCGGGTGAGGAGCGAAAAAGCTCAGGGTGTTGTAACCCCAAAAATTGTGCAGACCTTTATCCTGCAGATGGCGGTCGTCGGTAAATGCGTGGATCGGCATCAGCTCGATAGAGGTAATGCCCAGCGATTTTATGTAATCGACAATTTGCGGCGTACTCAACCCGGAGAAGGTCCCTCGCATAGGGTCAGGTACTGCCGGATGCCGCATGGTATAGCCACGCACATGGGTTTCGTAAATTAATGTCTCCTCCCACGGAATATGATTTTTGCGCGAACGCGCCCATGAGAAGGCGGGGTCGATCACCTTGCATTTTGGCAAAAATTCAGCGCTGTCACGGTTATCAATATGCAGATCTTTTTTATCACTTTGTAGGTCATAGGCGAACAGCGCATCATCCCATTTCAGTTCACCCACGATTTGCTTGGCATAAGGGTCAAGCAGTAGTTTGGCTGGGTTGAATCGATGTCCGTCATGCGGTGCATAAGGACCGTGGACGCGGTAGGCATAGAGTAGGCCCGGACGGGCATCCGGCAAATAACCGTGCCATACCTCATCGGTATATTCCGGCAGCTCAATCACGTCGTACTGCTCGCCTGCATCGTTAAATAGACACAGCTCAACTTTGGTGGCATTGGCAGAGAACAGTGCAAAATTGACACCCAGACCGTCCCAGGTGGCGCCGAGCGGAACCGGTAAGCCTTCACGGACGCGAGTTTGATGGTTGGAGTCAAAACCTTTGACAATTTCGCCATCGCTGTATGGATGGATGATCCGCACGCCCGAAGTATCCACAGCGACATCAACCTGAGCGTGGCTGAGCACGCGCTGTGCTGATTCGGGAAGGGCGGCGGTAGGTTTACTGGTTTTTTTGGGTGAAGTTTTTGCCATTCTTGTCGTCACTCCTGAACCTGAGAATCAGAATAAATTCTGAAGAATTATTGAGCCAAGAGCGTTCGTGGCTGAAATCGTGTCTGCACAAACCCATCAAGGAGTGTAGTCGGATTCATATACTTTTGCTTTGCATCGGCTTTTTCGTTACTTTTTTTTTCACCAAAAACTCCCAAGCTAGGCTATAAAATCACTTTGTCGTTATTAAATCAGGAGCCGCCATGAGAATTGCGCTGTTAAGCCACGTCGAACTCGACGCGGGCTATCCCGCACGCTATGAAGAAGCCGGATTCACCCTACATTACGCCACAACGGCGGCCAGTCGTGCCAATATTGACCCGCAATTAGCCGGGCAGATTCGCGCCGTACTGACTATCGGCAGTATCGGGTTGAATGCCGAAGAGATGGATAAACTGCCTAATCTGGAGATCATCTGTGCACAGGGCGTGGGCTTTGAACAAATCGACACCCATGCTGCGGCAATACGGGGGATTACCGTTACTCACGGGCCAGGCACAAATAACGCTGCCGTGGCCGACCACGCGCTAGCGCTGATGTTAGCAATCACGCGTCACATCCCGCAGATGGACGCCGCTGTCCGGCGCGGTGAGTGGACACGTTCGCGGTGGAATGTACCGGGGATGTCAGGCAAAAAAGTGGGCATCATCGGCCTTGGCAATATTGGCGAACAAATTGCCTTACGTTGTGCAGGAGGCTTTAACATGGGTGTGGGTTACCACAACCGAAATCCGCTGGCTGGCAGTCCCTGGCGCTATTTTAAAACTATTACTGAGCTTGCCGAATGGGCAGATTATCTGGTCGTCGCCACACCGGGCGGAAAGGGCACCGTAAAACTGGTGGATTCGGCCGTCTTGCAAGCACTGGGCGAAAGTGGATTCCTAATCAATATTGCACGGGGAAGTGTGGTGGACAGCGCGGCCCTAATTAGCCATCTGCAACATAAACAGATCGCCGGCGCGGCTCTGGATGTCGTGGACGGCGAACCTGCTGTGCCGGTCGACATGCTCGCGTTGACCAATTTGGTCCTCACTCCGCATATTGCCGGACGTTCACCCGAAGCGGTGGACAATATGATGTCCTTGGTGATCAAGAACCTAACTGCGCATTTCGCGGGTCAGCCGGTAGCCACGCCCGTTCCGGCCTGACATCGAGCCCATAAACCGCCAATTCGCGGCGTTTACCCGTTACGGGTGCTTTAGTCGGAAAAAGCATAAGTAACCTTTTTTTCGTATTTGTCCTGCGCTGCAACAGGCCCTAACAATAGGGCTTACGCAAAAAACAGAGGCAGAACACGGTGAATTTCCAACAGCTTAAAATCATTCGCGAATCGGCGAGATGCAACTACAACCTGACGGAAGTTTCCAACATGTTGTTCACTTCGCAATCGGGTGTCAGCCGGCATATTCGCGAACTGGAAGATGAGCTGGGCATGGAGATTTTTATCCGCCGTGGCAAACGGCTGTTGGGCCTGACCGAACCGGGGAAAGCGCTGCTGGTTGTCGCCGAGCGCATTCTTAATGAAGCACAAAATATCCGCCGCTTGGCCGATATTTTTTCCAAAGAAGATGCCGGAGTGCTGACCATAGCCACCACCCACACGCAGGCATGCTACAGTCTGCCCAACGTCATCAAGGCCTTCCGCGCCCTCTATCCCGGTGTACGTCTGGAATTGCAGCAAGGTTCACCACAAGAAGTGCTGGCCATGTTACTGGGCGGACAAGCTGATATTGGCATCGCCAGCGAGCAACTGATAAACGATCCTGCCGTGACAGCGTTTCCTTATTACCGTTGGCACCATGCTATTGTGGTCCCGATCGGACACTCGCTGGCCAATCAGCAGCCGGTGACGCTGCAAAAACTCAGTGAACAATCATTGGTGACCTACCGCCAGGGAATTACCGGCCGTTCGCGCATTGATGAAGCTTTCAGCCGGGCGGCATTAAACCCCGATATTGTACTCAGCGCGCAGGACTCTGACGTGATAAAAACCTATGTCGAATTAGGATTGGGCGTCGGTATTGTCGCTGATAAAGCCTATCACTCTGAGCGCGACAGCGGGTTGACACTGCTTAACGCTGAACATCTGTTCGAAACCAATACCGTCTGGCTTGGGCTCAAAAGGGCGCAACTGCAACGCAATTATGTCTGGCGTTTTATTGAACTCTGTAATCCAGGATTGTCAGTAAGTGAAATCAAAGAGAAGGTTTTTGCCCAACCGCAAGGGAGCGAGGTCGTCATTGATTATCAGATTTGAAGGATCATCTACGAGCGCTTGCCAGATGCCGTTAAAGATAAAGGCGCAGCACCTAGGCTGCGCCTTTATCACAACATCACTTGATCATTACTGGGCGGGTGCATCCTGACTGGTGCCGGTTTTGGCACTGTCATCCACACTATCAGACGTTTTGGTGTAGATAATTTTCTGTGTGTCGTTCTGGCAATGACCGACTACCTGACCACCGGCCTGATCGGCTTGATCGTTGGCAACAATATCCAATTTAAAATTAGACTCCGGTAAGCCATTCGCGACGATTTTCTGAGTGATATCGGCTTTAACGGTTTCACATGAAGCCTGAACCGCCAAAGGGGCAAGGGCCAGAATGGCCAGTCCTGCTAACAGTGTTTTTTTCATCATCCAATCCTTTTATGACTTTTTCGCAATGAGAAAGACCGCATTAAACAGTTTAGCAGTTAAGACCAGACAAAGAGATCCTGAAAGCATCTTTGTGCTGAAAAACCCGGTTACGGCGCTAACAGTTGGCGGCCCGTACGACGGTCGAGACAGCGCTCCGTATTGGGCTCCCAATACGCATTCAGGTTCTGGCTGGCCTGGCATTTGTCACGTAAATCAACGGCCTGATCGAACTTGTTGAAGCTCTTGGTGGCGCGCTGGTTAATGGCGTGGCGCAATTGCTGCGTATCATTCCACTGTTCTTTGCTCTGGCGTGCATTTTCATTATTCATTGCGTCATTACCTGAACCACTGAACACGCAGGTACCTCCCGCGCAATTAGTGGCAGCTTGTGCCGAAACCTGCCAACTTGCCGCCATGACCAGCAAGGCGACCGGTAACAACCGGCGAGTCATTCGGGTCATAAACATTGTATTCATTAGCTCTTCCTTATAGGTTTACACATCGCTCAAGCGAATACTTAAATTATACCATCGTCACCATGAACGTCACCCTTTGACATCCATGTGGTTGCTTTCTGATTGAGCTACGGGCGACAAATCTCACTATGATCAAAACATCTTTGCTTTTTTTCGTGACGGCGCTGGCGGAAATTATCGGTTGTTTCCTGCCTTTTTTATGGCTGCGAAAGGGTGCCAGCGCTTGGTTACTGTTTCCTGCGGCATTGAGTCTGGCGCTGTTTGTCTGGTTGCTGACATTACATCCCGCGGCAAGCGGGCGAGTATATGCGGGTTATGGCGGCGTATATGTGGTGACCGCGATGATGTGGCTGCACTTTGTTGATGGCGTTAAACTCAGCCACACCGACTGGCTGGGCGCAGGTGTAGTATTGGTCGGAATGCTCATCATTGTTTACGGCTGGAAAGCGAGTTAATGGTGATATTGCATTCTGACACTGAGTAAAAACGTTATACGACAATCACCGGGAACACTGTCGGGGATGAACCCCGACAGTGTTTATGAAGAAATGGCGAGGGCTTACCGAGACATCATCATGGTCTACTGATGATATTTCTGGGGAGCCCTCAGGACACAAGGCGCTTTTTTTAGCAAAGAAAGAAAGGCCATCAGGCGTCACGGTGAACCTGCAAACCCGCCAGAGACTGGCTTACTGGCATCATTTCAATACTGTTGATGTTGACGTGAGCGGGCAGCGTTGATACCCAGAATACCGATTCAGCGACGTCAGCCGCGGTCAGCGGATTGGTATTATCGTAGGTTTTACTGGCTTTATCGTCATCGCCCTTAAAACGCACATTGGAAAACTCAGTTCCCCCGCACAGACCCGGTTCGATATTAGTGACGCGAACGTGAGTACCGTGTAAATCTGAACGCAGGTTATAACTGAACTGACGCACAAAAGCTTTGGTTGCGCCATAAACGTTGCCGCCAGCATACGGCCAGTTCCCGGCCGTTGAGCCGATGTTGATGATGTGCCCAACGTTACGTTCAACCATGCCCGGCAGCACGGCACGAGTCATGTACACCAGGCCTTTCGCATTGGTGTCGATCATGTTTTCCCAATCATCCAGATCGGCTTTATCGGCTTTTTCCAGACCCAGTGCCAGACCGGCGTTGTTGACTAACACGTCAATATTGCGCCATTCAGCAGGCAGTGCGGCTATAGCTTTTTCAATAGAGGCGCGGTTGGTTACGTCGAGTTGCACCACGTACAGCGCATCTCCCAGCTCTTGTTTCAAATTCTCCAGACGCTCTTTACGGCGACCGCTGGCGACCACTTTATGACCTGACTTGACAAATCTACGCGCGATTTCAGCACCAAAGCCAGCGGTTGCGCCGGTTACAAAAATAATCATTCCAATATTCCTCAATAGTTTTCGCTTTAATATGTGAAGCTGCACTCAGTATTAACATAAAAAACTGAAAACCGGCAGTACTACACCGGTTTTCAGACTGGGTTATCTATTTCTTCAGATAGGGCGCAATAAGTGAGAGATCGGCCTTAGATAACCGGTCTGATGCGGTCCATGCCTGGTGCCAGTAGGGATAGATCAACGGTAATTGACTCACGTCGTCCAGACGCTGGATCTCATGCTGACTCAGGGTCAGATCGGCAGATTTCAGGTTATCTTTAAGCTGATCTTCGCTGCGCGCACCAACAATCACTGAGCTGACGACCGGACGCGAAATCAGCCAAGCCAGTGCGATTTGTGCCGCCGAGACGCCACGTGATTCAGCGATCTCAACCAGGACATCGACAATGTTATACAGCGCATCTTCATCACGGACCGGAGGTTCTCCCCAATCAGCGAGATGGCGGGTACCTTCGGGCTTAGCCTGATTACGACGATACTTCCCTGACAGCAAACCGCCAGCCAGCGGACTCCAGACCAGAACGCCTAACCCCTGATCGTGACTGACCGGCAGTAATTCGTACTCCGCTTCACGTGCCTGTAAGGTGTAGTGGATCTGTTGGCTGACTGGACGAATATAGTGGTTGGCCTGTGCCACACCGAGTGTTTTCATGATGTGCCAGGCGGAAAAATTAGACACGCCGATATAGCGCACTTTGCCACTGCTGACTAAATCATCCAGAGCACGAAGCGTTTCATCGATTGGCGTCTGACCGTCCCATTGGTGAAGTTGATAAAGATCGAGATAATCGGTGCCGAGGCGCTTAAGGCTGGCTTCACATGCGCGAATAATATGGTGGCGTGAGGAGCCGCGATCGTTCGGGCCTTCGCCCATTGGGAAGCGAGCCTTACTCGCCACCAACACGTCGTGGCGTTTTTCGCCCAATGCTTTGCCGAGAATCTCTTCCGACAGGCCGCCCGAGTAAACATCCGCGGTATCAAATAGATTGATCCCCGCATCGATACATAAACCAATCTGACGTTTGGCCGTTTCGGTGTCAGTCTGCCCTGTTTTGGCGAACTTCCCCTGACCTCCAAACGTCATCGTGCCCAGACTGAGAACGGACACTTTCAGGCCAGAGTGGCCTAGTTGGCGGTATTCCATTGCTTGTCTCCTTCACGAACGTTAATAAAGCACAGCGTCGACGACGCCAAGGCTTTTCATAAAAACGCTCCCGCCGCCTTAAAAGCAAGGTGAGGTGGCCGGGAGTGCCAGGTCATTTTCATCGTAGCAACAGTGTTAGCACTGTCATGATTTGAGTTTCACATCAAACTTACCCGCCTGATAATCAAGGATAGCTTGATTGATCTCCTCCACGCTGTTCATCACGAACGGACCGTGTGACACAACCGGCTCATTGATTTTATCGCCGTGACCAAACAAGAAAACTGCATCATCAACAGCGGTAATGGTCACGCTGTCGTCACTGTTATCAAGATCAATCAAATGCCAGGCATGTGCCTCTTCGCCATCAATGCTCAGACGACCTTTGACGGTATACAGGAAAACCTGACGCTCAGCGGGAGCAGGGAGAGTCACTTCAGCACCTGCACTGAGTTGACCGGTCATCATAACGATACCGGTTAAAGAAGAAATGGGCCCAGTCATACCGGACAAACTACCGGAAACCAGACTGATTGAACCATGTCCCTTGCTGAGAGGAATAGTCGGGATCTCATCAGATTGTAGGCCAACATAGTGGGGCGAGGTCATTTTCAGATAAGACGGCAAGTTAATCCACAGCTGCAAAATTTCCAGTTCTCCGCCACTGCGTTTGAATGATTCTGGTGAAAGTTCGGCATGAATCAGCCCGGAACCCGCCGTCATCCACTGCACACCGCCGGTGCCGATGATGCTCTCGTGACCGCCTGTATCACTGTGCGACAGCTCACCGCGCAGTATAAATGTGACGGTTTCAAAACCGCGATGTGGATGTGGACCAAAAGGGAGCCCGAGATTATCCGGAGCATAAACTTGTGGGCCATGATGGTTAAGAAACAGAAAAGGGTCCAGATTTTCGATCTGAGGACCTGGGACTGGGCGGCGGGTTTGCAGATCGCGGATATCATCGCGGTAGGCTTTATACTGTTGGGTTATTTTACGGGTCATCGGGAAGCTCCGAAAAAGAGGTCTGTTGATTCTCAATATAGTGATCAGACTACCTTTTCACGACGCATGTGTCACAGTGGAATGTTATCGAAATGTCATAAAATTCAGAGGAATCAAAGGGCGCAGAAGGTTACGCCCACATAAAAAATTAAATGACTTTTGAGGAAAAATCTTTTTTCACTTCACTTTCAATATAGGTGTTCAGTCCCCAGCCAGTAAGAGCCAGTTCTTTCATCTTTTCCAGATGTTCCGGGCCAGGATGGCGGATGTCGTAAAGGTATACATGATGGTCTTTGAAGCGAACTTTCATCGAATTACTTTCAATCTGGAAACCCGTAACAGCAGAGTCACCGCTTTTGTTGGCGTAATTTTCCATGTTCAATCCTTTTTTGATCAATAGACACTCTGACTATTAACCATTTTCAGCGACCGCATTTATGGTGAAGGCTCACATAATCAGCGATTGACTAGAAATGAGGGCAGGGAGTTCAAATAGATCAGCAGAGATCGTTGCCGATCTTGGCTTTGGTTTCCAGGCGCAATCCATTGTTGAATGACTGACTTCAGTCTTGTCGTCATCAAGCGCATGAGTTGCTAGCTTCGATAATAATGGTGTCACCATAACGTTTCTTAACCAAAATTCACGGGCCATTTTGCTTATCACATTAAAGAAAGTGCACAGGTAAGGTTATTCAATGAAGGAATGATTAATTCTCAATTAAATCAGTTAGATGAATAGAGGATGTCGGACTGATATAAACAGTTTAATCTCCGGCAACTGACAGTTGAGTGGACGGCGATGACAACGATGACATAAAGACAGAATCGTGCTGGACAAAAGAGGCGTGATTTGAGCATTTCTGGCGGGTAATGACACTGCCAGAAATTCAGATTTAACGTAGCGACGTCAACGAAGATCAGCATTATCGAAGAGCAAATAACAATCCTGGTCTGGAGATCCTCCTGATGTTTTCATCAGCAAAACCAGACGGGTAAGGGTAAGAACAGGTTGGATAGAGGCTATTTAAACAGCATTAATTCAATTTAACATAATATACATTATGCGCACCGAGATGGAGATAGGTAAAATCTGGGGTTTTGGCGCTGTCATTGTGTTGCTCGCAGATCTGCCGTTTTGCGACAGCATTTTAATCGCAGTCCGTAAGTGATTATGCAAAGCGGATTGCTATGCTGATACCTCACCCGTTGAAACGTAACAAAACATCTGGATGACACAGACTGGATGAATTTTGTTTAGCGGAGACGCCGGGCAAAAAATCCCAGCGCTCACTGAATCAGATCCCTGTTTAGCAGCAACTCTGCGATCAACATTTCACACAGACCTTCGCTGCTAAATTTCTGAATATCAAGAAAAGGCAGAATCTATAACTTATTTATCACGGTTAACATCATCAGATTTGATGCTTTCAGCGAGTTCTTTCTCCAGCGATGTAATGTATTTTTTAACCAGTTCGTAGTTCTGTCGTCCGTTGCCATTACTTTTCCAGGTGTCTCTTTCCCGGCGAGCCCGTTTTAAATCGAACTCGATGTTCTCAACTGTGCGTGTCATTTCTTACTACTCCTAAAGGACAAATACTTATGTTTCGCTGACGTTGTCAGGGAGACGATTATCACATCAATTTAATGAATCACGTAGTATTAACACAAGACATGCCAAACGGCACGTCCCTGCCCTTTACCACTTTGCCCACGAGTTCCTTGTAAAGCTGTTTATGCTTTCTTTTTTTCAATCAGTGAATCGTTACTCATCACCATATCGATGAAATTATCACGAATTAAATCCGCTATGCGTTCATCCCAGGCAATGCCCACTTTCCAACTGACAAAACTCCCCGTTAAGGGGATGCGGTTAATCGTAGTTGGAGCGATATGCACAATACTCTCCGGCAAGATTGCCACGCCAATACCGGCAATAACCAGCGCCAGGTACCACATTCTGACCGAGCGTCAAGGCTACGAACGAGACGCCATTACGGCGCGTTTTTCTGATGAGGATACGGGGGTGAAAAAAGCCTGACCGGGAGCAATGAGCCGTTTACACATCATCTCTTTGACTCTTACAATGAGCGGATTAAGCGGCTCAGTCTTCATCAAATAATCTGACCGCATCAACAGGGATCCCCATGAAAAACATCACCTTCTACTCCCGTTTCGAAACCGATATTCTGGCAGGCTGCAAAACCATCACCCTGCGTGAAGCCAGCGATGCACAATTTGTGGCGGGAGACCGCATACGCGTTTCGCGTTACGAAGATGACGTGTTTTTCTGCAATATTGAAGTGATCGCAGTAACGCCAGTGCAGTTCGCAGAGTTGAACCAGTATCATGCCGTTCAGGAAAATATGATGCTGGACGAGCTGAAACAGGTGATCTCGGAAATTTATCCCGGTCTTAATGAACTGTTTATGATTGAGTTCCGCCTGATTTGATCGGCTAATCCAGAGCGATGTGCAGAAAGCCGAACATGAGTCGCTATTAAAAGTGACACCGTCACAGTACTGTCAGTTTTATATCTCTGCAGCGACCTGAATACGGCGAAAACAGTCAGGATGATGAGTATTTATTAGCCCGGTAGCTTCCATCCAGGCATAGACAATTGTCGGGCCGACGAAGGTAAAACCGCGCTTTTTCAGGTCCTTTGAAATGCGTTCGGACAGCGCATCTTTGGTCGGCACCGGACCGACGTGCTGAATAGGTTTCCCTCCCACCTGCGACCAGATCCACTGACCAAACTCTTCACCCGCCTGTTGCATGGCAAGATACGCACGGGCATTTTTCACTACCGCATTAATCTTAGCGCGCGAGCGAATAATGTCTGCGTTGCCAACCAGTCTTTCGATATCCTCTTCGGTGAACTGCGCCACTTTCTGGGGATCGAAACCACAAAATGCCAGCCGGAAGGCTTCGCGTTTTTTCAAAATAATGCGCCATGAAAGCCCGGCCTGAAAACCGTCCAGCATCAGTTTCTCCCACAATGCCCGGCTGTCATGTACTGGCTTGCCCCACTCGGTGTCGTGGTAATGCAGCATCATCGGGTCGGAAAAACCCCATTGGCAGCGGGGCCGGGTATCCTGTGACAATATTTCATCGGACATGCGCTTTTCCCATTTACTTGAAGTCGCCGTAAGGCACCAACGGCTGTGGTGGCATATCCAGATCCCCTTGCCAGCCTGCCATTGAGTAGCGGGCATACAACAGAAAATGGCTCGGGGTGTAATCTTTTGCTTGCTGGATGTCGATACTTGCGCCGAGGGTCCAGTGCGATGTCAACCGCCGCTCAACCAGCGCCTGAGCAGTATAGCCGAAGCCAGAACTGCTGCTACCTTGAATGACCCGGTCTTTGTCCTGCAGCGTATCAGGGATCAGATTCTGTAAAGGATACTGTTTTTGATCCCGGGTCGTGGACGCCGACCATGAAACCGACCCGCCGATTTGCCATGACCAGTTATCCGTCCGCTGGCGATAATTTACGGGCACCGCCAGCGAGAAATATTGCTGCGGACTGTAATAACCGCCCTGTCCCAGTGTGTAACCACTGAGATCTTTCTGGTAGTGCCACACCATTGAGTTCAGGCCGATGGTGGCGCGGCGATCATCCTCGTTGATCATCTTGTAATAATAACCGCCCATCAAACGCTCGCGGCTATTGTCAGCCACGTTCTTACCAGTAAGTTGATGCGCGCTGATATCCCCCCACAGGCCATTGGCTTTACCCTGATCGTAGCTGAAACCAAGACTCACGCCTGTCGCACGAACACCGCCCCATGTCATGCCGGTGTTCGGATCTTTCGCCCCAGCGAAAGAGAGTAATGAGCTGGAAATGGGCCGCCGCGATACCGTTGCCGTCCAGCCGATATCGTGCCAGTCGCTGCTGTATGCCAGACCGCCGACCCAGTCGACCACTGGGAAACCCAGCGGTGTGGAGCCGAGATCGCCTTCCCATTGATTGTCTTTATACCCTGCACCGAAACTCACGCCGTCAGCATGTTGATCCTGATATCGGTTACAGACGATATCGCCACAGGTTCCGAACGATGAGCTGTAATTGCCATTGTCGTTGTTAAAGGTGCCGTTATTCATACGCACAACGTCAGAACGCAAGAAAGCGCGCCCCTGAAACCAAGGCATATCGGCCTGCAACATGGTGGTATTGGTTTGGAGATCGGATTTTCCCGGCGTGCCGCTGTTACTTGCCACGTCCTGATCGAGAGTGAAATTGATATTTTGCTGACGGTATAAGTCATGAGCATCAGAGCGGATACTGCGCTTGAGCCAGTCATCAGTGGGGTTGATGCGAGTCAGTCCGGTGTAGCTGTCGTTATCTGTTGGCATTTCAGCGGTGATTCCGCTGGCGACCATCGCCTGCTGGTCATCTTCACGAGCAACCTCTGGATGACCGGTTTGTTGCTCCAGACGGCCGGCATCGCGGTAAATCAGTGCTTTATCCTGACCGGCCGGTAACCCGGCGGCCTCTGTGGTGAGGGGGCGTAATAAATCGGCAGCTTTTGCCGTTTCGCCGACATCGTACCACGCCATTGCCACACGGCGTTGTTGGTTGAGGCTCAGTCCGCTGGCCGGAAGTTTCGCGGTTTGTAGCTGTACTCTGGCCACGTCGATGTCGCCATCTGCAGTCAGTTGGTCAACATTATTGAGCGTTTTATCAAGCATAATACGCTGCGCCATCTCGCGCATACTGTTGTTCCATTGTGCCTGCGGCAGGGTATGTAAATGGTTAAGCGCAGCGTCATCACGGTCCGTGCCGGAAAGATAAAGCGAATAGGCATAGACCTGTTGCGGATCAGCCGGACGTCTTGCAGCCAGCTGTTCAAATACCCTGTCAGCGTCACCCTGCCGGCCTATTTCTGTCAGCGCATTGGCGTAATGATAGATTGTCCACACGTCATCAGGATTGCGGTGCAATATTTTTTCATAGCTCTGTACAGCCTGAGACCACTGACGGTTGGCAGCAAAGCGCGCTGCACTGGCAGCCAGTAAATCGTTCTGAATGCCCTGTTGCTTATCGCTGAGCTTGGCGCGTTGGGCTGCCGGTAACGTGTTCAGATAATCGAGGGCTTTTTGCGGCGATTGGCGTTGATAAATATTGGCCAACCCGCGCTGGGCACTGCTGTTATCGCGTTCAAGATTAAGCGCCCGGCGGTAAGCCTGTTCGGCCTGAGCATCATTATGCCGAATCACCGCGATATCGCCGAGGCCAACTTGTGCCCACGGATCACCCGGGTTAATACGTTGCGCCCGCTGGTAATGAACACCTGCCTGATTGAGTTCGCCGGCTTTTAGGGCTTTATCGCCCAGATCGATTTCCAGCCAATAGCGATTGGACCGGATCAAGCTGGTCCATTTACTATTGTTATAACCATCCTGCTCGGCAATTTTGGCCTGTTCAAAGAGGCTGAGTGCCCGCACGCGGTTGCCTGCGCGGGAATAGGCTAAGCCCATAGCGCCAAGCACTTCGGCATCGTTGGGATACTCTTCCAGCGCTTTCTTGAGCGGAGCAATGGCTCCGGTTGATCCTCCACGGGCAATCTGCGCCAGCCCGGTCATACGGGCCTGATAATGGGGATCAGCCAACATCATCTGTTGGCGCTGTAATTCCTGCTGTGCGGCGATCGCCGCTGCCCCGGAATCAAACACGCCCATAAAACGTTGCAGATCTGCCACGCTTTGGTTGCTTACCGGCTGTGATTTAATTTGTGCCAGCCACATGTCTGCCGCCGGGCCACGCCCTTCATTGGTGTTTGCTACCTGTTTTAACAGTGTGATGGCCTGTTCTGAACGACCCTGTTCAAAGGACATCTTAGCCAGTTCCAGCCTCAGGCTGACATCGCCAGGATATTGAGTGTTGAGCGCCCACAGCTGTGCCTGCGCCTGCTCTTTCTGCCCTGGGATCCGGCCAACCAATAGCCAATATTCCATCGCCAGGTCCAGCGTCGGCGGCTGTCCGGCAAATAGCGCATCATACTGCGTGCGGGCCTCTGACAGACGCCCTGCCATTGCCAATAAGCGCGCCTGTTGTAGTTGTTGCTGAACTTCCGGCTTGGCCATTTTCAGGCTGAGTTGCGCCTGATGATAGATATCTGAATTCGGCGCAGCCTGATGGATTTTCTCCAACTGCTGTTCTGCCAGCACCTGATTACCTTCACGCAGTGCCAGCCGCAGGCGGGCAGACAAAACCTGAGGGTTCTCAGGCGCAATCAGTTCCAGGCGGTAGAGCGACTGGCGCACCAGGTCGTCTTGATGGCTGGCTTCGCCAACGCGAACCTGCTCCAGCAACCACTGCTCCGGTGCTACCTCGGTCGCATAACCCGTCGCAGGCAAAACGATTAGCCCGAAGGTCAGTGTCCACAGACTCAATTTGAGCGGCAAGATGCGCGGTGAAAACGAAAAGTTAACCATCTGATTAATCCTGATCATCAGAAGATAAACGGCGGCGGCTCAGCGCACGTAACCCGCTCCACAGCAAAATAGCCATCAGTACCACGGCGAACATTGCCATAAAGGCCAGCAGCACCGGATGGGTCGCCAGTGCGTTCCATATACGCTCCCACCATGGTAAATGACCGACGTAATAGACCTCGCCGACTTTCAAGCTGTTCACGCCAGAATCGCGGAAAATAGCGACTGAACCAAATACCTGCGCTCTCTGCTTGCTGTCCTGCAGACCTTTATTCAGCATGTCGAAACCTTGCGGGCTGTTGGCCAGCAACGCCACGATACTCCGCTGCTCGTAATAAGGTGATTGCAGTCCGACAACGGCGGAAATCGGTCCCTGTGCGGTGATTTGCGTATCGGTATCGGCAATGGCATCTCTGGCTGGAGCGTTACTTTCCGGCAGCGCAACCTGGCGTGACGGGATGTTGACCGCACTCCTTGTTGCGTCAATGAGCAGACTGGCCTTTTTCTCATCTTTCATGCTGCTATCACGCAAATCGGCAGGCAGTGCGCCAATCATTAGCAGATCGGCGTCAGTGGTTTTGGCCTTCGACCAGTCATCACTTAACGACATGCCTACTGCCGGATAACCTGTCAGCGCACCAATGTTGCCGAGCGTATCGAGCAGGGTTGTTAACTCAACCGCCTGCGGCTGAGTTTTCACCAGCACCAACGTTTGCGACAAATCGGCCAAGCGGCTGAACGGGAACCCGGCGTTGGCGAAAGCCCGCAGATCCGGCATGGCAATAAAGTGGCGGTAGCCAGAGAAGTCAATGGTCGAACTATCATCAATCACCACATGATTCGGCACGGTCGTATAAGTTTCACAGCGCCCTTCAGTACCGCTCGCCAACAGTGACGTGTAATCAAAATCGAATCGCATCTGGTTAACCGCACCGAGTTTGAGCGCAGGGATCATCAGATCTTTATGACCATCCAGCAGCCCTTGCAGCAGAGATAAATGCAGCAGTTGCGAATCCTGATCGTGGCCCGGGATTAGCGTGAAATCTTGTACAAATTGGTTATTCAGGCTAATGCTCATTCTCGAAGTATTTTTAAGCTGCGGCGAGGTATAGCGGTACTTCAGCCGCATGTCGATCCCGTTACTGTTAATGAGGAACAGGTCAGGCGGCAGATTCATGTTTAGAGTGATCGGATTCGGTTGTATCCCTTCGGCCTGCAATTGTTCAGCATACTGTTTGAGTTCACCGAAGTGCATCGGCCGGTCGGTGCGCACCCAGTTTGGCGCGTCGTAAGGCTGACGTGGGTTTAACTGTTCAACGTGATCGATATTGATCGTTTGGCCACGGAACAGAATATTGCCCTGTGCGATACCTTTGACGGCGGTCAGTAAATCTTTATCGTCCCGGCCCAGGATCAGCAGCATTTTGACATAGGGATTGTCCGGTCGGCTGACCATTTCCACCGTTGGCCCTTTGACCGGCGGCATCTCTTTGAGAAAGTCAGGACGCTTATCATTAGTGGCAAATACCACCGCGTGGCTGTCCGGCAGTTGGTTATAAAGCACCGGGAAATTCTGTCCGCGCCACTGAGCTTTGGCCCCAAACCACGATGCCAGGATGGCAGCCGCTTGCTGCTGACGGGCGTCCGGCGAAGCAGCAAATACCATCGGCAATGACAGCGGTCGCGTATCCCGCGCATCAAAGAACGGTACCGGGAAGTGCGATAACTCGTTGCTCAGCGGTAACTTCTGATACTGCAGCGACAGCGAACTGCCCTTGCCTATTGCCAGCCACAACGTGCTGTTAGCCGGATTTTCACAAATATTCTGATAATGACCAATGAACTCCAGCCGGATCCGATTGAAATCAGTGATATAGCGCGGATCGATAGGCATCTGTAGGTGGTTCTGCTTGCCAAGTTGATCCTTATCGATGACCTCCACACCCATCAACTGGTCATTGAGATAAACCTTGAGGTGTGACTGCACAGGAATCAACGACGGAGACGGCGTGAATTCGAGGTTTAGCCTGGCCTGTGTCACCACTTCATCACCGCGCACGCCAAATTCAATCTGGCCGTTCGGCTGGAACCCGCGCAGTGTCATTGCACCCGGCGCGGGTGCAATGTCCTGAAACGCTAACGTCACATCACGGACCGGCGCGCCGGGAATGATCATTGGCGCCTGTGCCGGCGGAACAACCGGCAGCGCAGGTTGCATCACAACATTACTGACAGGGGCGAGAGTGGCCGGTGCCTCAGCACTGAAAACCGGTGCTGTGATACCCAATGCTGCAGCGATCAAAGTAACCCATGGGAGTATTTTCATTATTTCATCATCATCAAGGTTGATTCTTTTGGTTGAACCGGCAGTGGTGGATTACGCGGAAGAAATGATATCACCCAGCGGCTGAGCGTATTGGTGCGGGCGAGAATAGTTCGGTAACGATGTGGCGCAATATCGAGCATACGTAAATACCCACGCAGCCCCAACCCCAAGACTTCGCGCAAACTTTCCAGCGGTTTATCTTCTGGGAAGCTGTCCTTACGCACCACCCAGCTGTCGGCACGGGCAAACGTACATTGGATAAAATCGATCTGCTGCTGAGTGTTCATTTGTTGCAACTGAATACCGACATGATGTCCAAACACTCGACTCACGCTGCAAGGAAATGCATATTCCTGTTGTCCGCGATGTAACAACAACATCACACTTTCGCCTGGCTGGAACAGCGCAGCGTTTTCGGTTTTGATCCCGGCACCACTATCTGAAAAATCCTGCAGGGTACAGGCATAAACATGCCCTTCTGTCCGCGCCAGGGCTGCAGGCATAGAAACCTCAACCCGGTGAGCCTGACGAACTTGTTTAGATTCAAAGGCCACGGCAATCGCACCGCCGAGAATAATCATGTTGTAAATCACCCAGGCCAAACTGATCAGCACGGTGTAATACTCATCGGCATGGCCATAAACCAGACGCCAGATGCCGACGACAAAACCAACTAAATTTAACAGCATCAGAATTTGATAAGGGCGGGAGATCTTCCAATCAACGAAATCATGGTGGTTTTTCCCCCCTTTGGCGGTGACATTGAAAGTTCCGGCATGAGGGTTAAACAACGCCACGGTGGTCGGCCGCGCGATATACCATGCCAACACGGTTTCGTAGATCTCGCTCCAGAACGAATGCCGATATTTTCCCTGAACTCTTGAAGTGGCAAGGCTGGCATGGATCATATGCGGAAGCACATACAGTGCGATGGCCAGCGCCGGAGCATAGATGATGTATGCATGTAGCAAGAGGAAGGCTAACGGTGCCGTAAGGAAAATTAAGCGTGGAATACCGGCCAGGAAATGCAGCATCGCATTGGCATAACACAATCGCTGGGCCAGTTTTAATCCTTTGCCAAACAGGGGATTATCGAGGCGGAAAATTTGTATCATGCCACGCGCCCAGCGGATGCGTTGGTTGACGTGTGCCGACAGGCTTTCCGTCGCCAGCCCGGCCGCCTGTGGAATACGAATATAGGCCGACGTATATCCGTGCCTATGCATACGCAGTGACGTATGGGCATCTTCAGTGACGGTTTCTACGGCAATGCCGCCTATTTCATAAAGTACGGACCGGCGTAAGACGGCGCAGGAACCGCAGAAGAAGCTGGCATCCCACAGGTCGTTACCGTCCTGCACCAGTCCATAAAACAGCTCGCCCTCGTTGGGGGTTCGACGCATACGGCCTAGGTTGCGTTCGAAAGGATCGGCGGAGAAAAAATGGTGTGGCGTCTGCAACATGCCGAGTTTTTTATCTTTAAAGAACCAGCCCACGGTCAACTGCAGAAAGGAACGGGTCGGTACGTGGTCGCAGTCGAAAATCGCGACTAACTCACTCTGACACTGTGTCAACGCATTATTGATATTGCCCGCTTTAGCGTTTTCATTCGTCGCACGCGCAATATACTTCACGCCAATTTCACGAGCAAACGCGGCGAACTCAGGCCGATTGCCGTCATCCAGCAGCCAGATAGTCAGTTTTTCTTTTGGCCAGTCAAGGCCCAGAGCAGCATACAGCGTCGGCTTCACCACGCTCAGCGCTTCATTGTATGTGGGTACCAGCAGATCAACGGTGGGCCAGATGGAAATGTCCTCCGGCATCGGTACAGGTTTCCGGTTCAGCGGCCAAATGGTTTGGAAATATCCCAACACCAACACGGTCCATGAATAAGTTTCAGCCGCCAGAAGTAATAATCCGCAGATCAGACTAACGGGGTCGTCCCAGTTAAGGGTCGAGGTATAGCGCCACCACAAATAACGGCAAGAGATGGTTAGCGACAAGACAATCAACATTAACGCCGGAAAGCGTCCCGGGATACGGCGCACCAACATGGCAATGCTCCACAACAGCATCACGAAAATGAATTGCGCCAGATAACCGAAGGGTTGAGAAATACAGAACATCGCCATCACAACCGCAACCGTCCCGCCAAGGATCATCATCAAGCGCTTGGCAATACCCGTTACTCTCCCCCTCGGCACTTTTTCCTTCAGCGGACCTGGCGGAAAACGCAGGGGAATGGCATTCAGCCAGTCATGCACTTTCTTACGAAGGCGCTGCGGCCAGTCTCTGACAACAGTACGTTCACTTACTCCCCCATTGGGAATAATCAATAGTAACCACAGGGTTTGTAACAGATAGCGTAATGGGTCGAGAGGTCGGGGGTGCATTGTCGAAAGATGTGGATACCAGCGGAATCGTTCTGCCCGGATCCGCTGCCAGACTGGAGATTCAAAACGCAGCAACAGCCATCCCATCGTTGCGCAAAATACCATCAATACCGCAGTAAAAAAGGACGTGCCGTTTTGCCGGTACAAGCGATAACGGTTTTGCAACACCGTCGCCACCGGCGGCATCAAAAATGCGCGTAACAGGCCGCTCATTGACTGGCATCCCGTAAATTAATCAGACACCAGTTAGCCAACGCGGTGACATCCTGAGCGCTTTTGCTTTGTGGGTGAAGTTGACCGACCGGTTGCTTACCGGCCAGGGATTCTGCCATCGCTTCATCGCGATGAAGAATAAATGGCAACAGTCGCGGCAAGCTCTGTTGCCATAGCAACAGCGTATCCTGCTGTAACTGGCTACCAGGCATGAATTGATTTACCAGATAATGACTATTAGCGGGTAAGGGTTGTTGATGCAAACGGACATGGGACTGTGCATCGGCCTGAAGTAGCATCAGAGTGTGGTCCGCGATCGAAAAAGCCTGTGCTGCACGTAAAGGATCCCCTGTGGGGACATCCAGCAGGATCCAGTCGTAAATGGCAGTGTTGCAGATTTTGGTCAAATTGCTTGGCCAGTCGCAGTTAACTTGTCCTTCATCTCCCATCGACAACTGGCCGAAAGGCAAAAAATCGAGACGAGAATCATAAGACATGGCTCCATGCTGCCAGCCTAACCCCGCACGCTCAGACGTGGCCCAACCGCGCGCAGCATCGTAAGGCATCGCGAAATGCAAACGCAGAAGATTAGCGGCAGAAAAGTCAATCGCCAGCACTTTTTCGCCCAATTGGGACAATGCCCAGGCTAATGCAGCCGTGACTGAGGTCGTGCCGGTTCCACCACGTATCCCTTGCAAAGCAATGACTGACATCAGATCAGACCTCTTTAGCAGATTTTGGCGTATAGAGGTGTGCTAATTCAGCCAACAAGGGCCAACGTTGCAGGATTTGTGGGATTTTCTGTTGAGTCGCAATGTCAATATAATGTAATTCCGGTAACGAAAAAATGTGACTTAATACTAATAAATCATCATTCCGTCCTTCATTGACATCATCACTAACTATTTTATTCGCTGTATACTGTTCTCGCCCCAATTACGCGTACCTCATTTGCAAGGAAAAATACCGGCTATATATCTCAATATAGCTAAAAATTTTTCGACTGATTTTTAATCAAAATTATTATTTACAGCGCTGGCTGGTTATTTAATCTGGCGATGTTAGAATTTATTATACTCACCTTTTTGAATTGTGTAACAAACAGATATTCAATAAAATCACCTGAGATTTTCTTCAGACAGATCTACCAGACAGACTTAATTCAGGCAAACCCAAAGATGACACTTTCCTTTCCTTTTGGCATGAAAAAATTTTGGAATGATTCAGCTGAAATACAAACATCAGGTCTGTACTGGGTCAACACTGCCAATCAGAGTGATGCGTATGATCTGGGTGGGCAAGTGCTGGCAGCCCAGGCCGAAGATATTGTCACCACATTTATTCTCCCTAAGGATAACCCTATTTGTGGCGGCGCTACACAGACCCTGACTCAGGATCATATCCTTATTTCCAGGCTGTTAGCCAAATCTTCTGCATGCTCTTATTACCAACTCGCCAGCGGTAAACGTGCTTTTAGAGCGTTACCTGATGATTTAAACCGCATTGGCAACACCCAGAATCAATTGATAATTTTATTATTTCCGGCAACATCCTGGCAAAGCTTCAGCGGCAACGAATTTGAGATATGGTTAAAAGCAATGTCAGCATTTGCCCAGCATCGAAACTGTGCACTGCTTATTCTCTGCTACGGCCTTACCAACAGCGCTCTCAAAGCCCAGCTTAATTCTCACCACCGCCTGATATATGGACTTTCGAACCTTCAAACCGACATAGTTCCTGCCCAGTTTGTCATTTCCTGGTGGCATAACAATTTTGGCGTTGAAGCCAATAACTCCTATTCATTACAAAAATATGCTCAGGGTTGGGGAATAATGCCCCTAACCTCCACATCTAACAGTGGTAGTAATACACTCAATGACGACCAGTGGTTGTATTTTGCGCAGCGTGACGTATTGGAAGGCGCACCGCCATTGTCAGAGAACTGGCAGTTGTTTGATGATAACGCCGTTTTGACAGAGCGAGGCATGCATGCGCGGGCCGCCACTCTCATTTTCTCCCTGCGCACTAATGACGAAGTGGAAACCCTGGCACGGCAGATTCACTCCCTGCGCATTCAGCGTGGTAATAGGCTGAAAATTGCCGTCCGAGAGATGAGTGCCTCATTGCGTTACATTGACCAGCGTCTTTTGCAGGCCTGTGGCGCAAACCTGGTGGTTCCCCATGCGGCAAGATTATCCAGCTTTCTCACCTTGCTCGATGATATCCAACAGCTGAGTTTTACCCGTTATGTTGCTGAAGACATTGATAAACTGCTGGAAGGCAGACTGCCAACGCATCATAAAGGCTTCCTGCCTCTACCGACCTTTTGTGAAGTGATGCAATCTATTTGGAGTCACACGACGTTGACCACAGAAGCGCGTGGGTTACTGATCTCTCTGCGTCCGGTGTCAGGCATTTTGCCGCAGCAGGCGATTTCATTGTGCCACCTCCGCCGTGATGGTGATGTGATCACTCTGACCGAACATCATTTGTATCTCTTCCTGTCAAACTGCCAGGTCAGTGATGTGGATAACGTATTGAATTCCCTGTTCAGCCTACCCGCCAATGATATTTTTGCCAGCCGCACGCTCTGGCACCAGGATAGCGACATTCAGTCAGAAGTTCGCCGTTTGGCAGCGAAAAAAACCTTACCGGCACAAGTCCTGCAGCCACAGCCTGTCAGTGCCTCGCCCAGCGTGTCGCCGCATCGTACCTCGGTTCATCTGCCCGAACCGCTGATCCTGACACTCAGTGATACTCCGGTCAGCCGTTCCATGGCAGAGACGACACGCCATATCAATGAACCCTCTCATGATGGGCAGGAGTCGCCGCTATGAATATTAATGATATTGTTGAAATTTTTATTTTAGCAGCGGTGATATTCATCCCTTTCGGCATGATGCTGCGCCGTCGTTTGCCGATATGGAAAAGGGATTTTTCAGCGCGCTATCTCTCTCCGCGCTATCTCACCCCGATGACAGCTAAACATCTGAAGACATCTTCCACGCATACCGCGGAAAACAGTACATCGACAAGCCGACTTTCTTCGAACGGGAAAACTAACACACGATCATGAATGACCTTAAATCCGTTTCACCGCAATTGCGGATCTGGCAATCCTGGCGTGGTTTAGGTGCCTGGAACTACTACTTCTTACTGAAATTTGTCTTGCTCTGGCAGGGGTATCTCAATTTTGATGCGCTGAATAACTTGGTGTTTGCGGCGTGCCTGCTTTTTCCCCTGCCGTCACTGCGTTTGCACCGCTGGCGTTTGTGGCTGGCGCTACCGTTTGGGCTGGCACTTTTCTATCACGATACATGGCTGCCGGGCTGGCGTTCAATCGTGAGCCAGGGTGCTGAGGTCACCGGTTTCAGTGCTGATTACCTGCTGGAACTGGCTGACCGCTTTATTAACTGGCAGTGGGTTGGCGCGGCGTTCGTCCTGCTGGTCGGTTACCTGTTTATTTCGCAGTGGATTCGTATCACTACGCTGACCGTTGCCGTGCTGTTGTGGCTTAATTTTAGCCTGTTGGTGCTGCCAGGACTGTCTCCGGCACCGGTTGCAGCTAACGCGACTACACCGGCACCAGCGACAGTGACCAAAGCCGCCGAAGCGCTGCCGAACAAGGTCAGTGGTCCGCCAACGAATGAAAATCTTAACGCTTATTTACAGCAATTTTATCAGCGTGAACATGCCCGCCAAACAAAGTTCCCGGCAGCGTTACCGGCGGATGCCCAGCCGTTCGACCTGTTGGTGATCAACATCTGCTCATTGGCATGGGCCGATCTGGACGCGGTGAATCTATCGAACTCGCCCATATGGTCGCGTTTTGACATGATATTCAGCAACTTCAACTCCGCGACAGCCTACAGCGGACCGGCATCAATTCGCTTGCTACGTGCCAGCTGTGGTCAGTCGTCTCATCACGATCTGTATCAAGCCGCAGGTCAACAATGTTACCTGTTCGATGATCTGGCTAAGCTTGGGTTTAGTTCACAACTGGCCATGGATCACACGGGCGAATTCGGTAATTACATTGGTGATTTACGGGATGATGCTGACATGAAGTCTCCGATCATGTCGCAAGTGGGCCTTGGCCATGAACTGACCTCATTTGACGGATCACCCGTATTTAATGATGGTGAATTGTTCAGTCGCTGGCTCGCCAATCAGCAAAAAGCCGGGACCGCGCGCACCGCGACCTTCTTCAACCTTATTCCGTTGCATGATGGCAACCGTTACATTGGCAGTAATAAAGGCGCGAATTACCGTACCCGTGCGCAAACCTTGCTTAATCAACTGAACACGTTTATGGATCAGTTGGAGAAGTCAGGCCGCAAAGTGATGCTGGTTGTGGTACCGGAACATGGTGCGGCGCTCGTGGGTGACAAGATGCAGATCTCCGGTCTGCGGGATATTCCAAGTCCAGGTATCACTCATATTCCTGTTGGCGTGAAGTTCTTCGGCATGCAAGCCCCGCATCCTTCGTCTCCGCTGAAAATCGATCAACCAAGCAGCTATTTAGCCATTTCAGAACTGGTGGCACGTTCGGTTGATGGCAAACTCTTCACCGCCCCGACCGTGGACTGGAAGATGCTCAGTGCAAATCTTCCGCAAACCCCGCTGGTGTCGGAGAATGAGGGCTCGGTGGTGATGGAGTATCAGGGGAAAATTTACATTCGTCTGAACGGCGGGTCGTGGGTGCCTTACCCGCAATAGAAATAAAAAGGACCCAGGAGCGACGCCTGGGTCCTTTTTATACTGACCCTGACATGGCCCAAATAGGCCACGTAGTGAGGGTTAAATTAAAGATTTCGCCTGTTTCAGTACCACGTCGCAGGCTTTTTGCTTCACTTTCTCTTTCACCTGGGTCAGGCTGCCGCCCAGATTATTCAAATCAACCGTGTTGCCTTTGCCCGTTTGCAGTAATCCCCCTAAACCGTTTTGATAATCCTGACTTTGCGCGCCGGATGCGCTCTGGATGCCTAATTTACTCAGGAGTTTATCTTTCACGCTTTCAGTGCTGGACTGAGACAACACGTTATTTTTCACACAATACTGCAATATACCGGCCGCATTGGTGGCACTTTTGGCCGTCAACGCGTTATCACCCCCGTTGAGCAGAGAAGTCAGTGACATGGTGGAATTATTGCTATTGTCAGCATTGTTCAACTCCTGATTAGCCGCCGCTTGCAATGAGCTCAACAGATTGCTGGCCTGCGCAGTGCTGGCGAATAAACAAACGCTTGCCGCGATAGCTAATGCTGCTGTTTTTAATGCTTTCATGTATTGCTCCATTAATTTCACAATCAGATCTGGCCTGATAAAAAGGCCCATAAAGTTTGGTGTCTTTTGACCCTTTCATCAATAGGACAACGCCGCTGAATAGTTTGAATGAAGCATTATTTTTACTTAATAGACGCCTGTTGCGCTATCCACAATGCCGCGGCATTAAAGAAGTGCTGGGCCAGCGGTGTTGCCCGTTCCGTTTGTGACACCACCATCGCGGCGTGCCGTTTCATCGGTGGGATATCCAACATGCAGCGCTTCAGCGCCGGATGCATTTCATCAATCAGATGACCGCGAGGCACGAGTGCGCAGCCCAGCCCGACAAAAACGCCCTGCATCAATTGAAAAATCGACGTCGTTTCCAACGTGGGGTGTAATTCAAGTCCCGCCTGGCGAAAATGACTGTCCAGATAGCGGCGAAAGTAACGACTCGGCTCAGACAGACAGAGCGGCAAGTTTGCCGCCTCTTCAGCACTGAGAGGTTTCGCTTGGTTAAGCTGAGGGAAATGGTCAGGGTGATAAACCACATCCACGCCGCCGTCATTGATGGGGACCACCTGAAAGCGCAGTTCATTCAGTGTCGAGAATTCAAAAAAACCAATGCCTATATCAACGGCATGGCTACTTAATGCCTCAATCAGCTGATCAGCGCTGACCTCCATTACGCGGTAGTCCAGCCCCGGATGTTCATCCGTGACCGCCTTAATTAGTCGGGCCAGTGAAATGCTGCACTGCGGCATGATACCAATACGCAGCGTACCGCTCAGTCCCTGCTTAAGGGATTCAACCTCCAGCTTCAGTCCTTCATACACCGCAACGATTTCCCGTGCCCAGCCCAGGACCCGCAGCCCTTCTGCGGTGAAGCCTTCGAAGTTATTACCACGGTTAATGAGGTTGAGATCTAACTCTTTCTCCAGATTTTTTAGACGCATTGACAGCGTCGGCTGGCTGACAAAGCTCGCCTCCGCCGCCCGACCAAAATGCCGCTCACGCTCGAGGTTACAGAGGTAGATCAGTTGCTTAATATCCATAGTGATGCGGCGGCGCCTGGCATAAGAATAATAGTCATGATTATAGAGGAGTGAGCGGCCCTAATGCGCTTTAAACTTCAAATTCAAGGTCGTGGGCTGCCGCCCAAACCGGCCCAAGAGGAGGCATAAACGTGCCCTCCTCTTGGAACCCCTGCGTTTTTCTATGAGACACCAACAGCTTCGCTGTTGGCAGAAAACTAGCAGGCTTGGGCCTCAGCCCCAAAAAGCATTCTAATGGTTATATTTTCAACTTCACGTAATCAACCAGACGACTGAACACGCCACCTTTAGCAACATCTTCGAGAGCGACCAGCGGGATAGTCTTGATGGTTTTGCCATTATCGACAATATTGATGGAGCCAAGCTCCTGGCCTTTTTTCAGCGGTGCGTCAATCTGCGGGTTCGTCAGTACATATTGCGCTTTCAGTTTGTCAGCATCAGATTGCGGTACGCTGATGAACACGTCGCTCAGTGACCCTACTTTTACCTGCGGACGATCGCCAAACCATACTTTTTCATCGGAAACGCTCTGCCCGGCTTTGAAAATCTTTTTACTGGTGTATTCACGGAAGCCCCAGGTCAGCAATTTTCGCGCCTGTTCCTCGCGCCCTTTTGAGCTTTTACCCCCCATAACAACAGCGATCAAGCGGCGGTCGCCTTCGGTTGCGGAAGCAATAATGTTAAAGCCAGCGCTTTCTGTATGGCCAGTTTTCAGGCCATCCACCTGGAGATCTTTGTCCCACAGAAGACCGTTACGGTTTTGCTGAGTGATATTGTCATAGGTCAGCGATTTCTCGCTATACATCCGATATTCCTCCGGCTCCCCGCCAATGATTGCTCGTGAGAGTTTAGCCAGATCATAAGACGTGGTGTATTGTCCCGGCGCATCCAGGCCGTGAACTGTTTCAAAATGGGTGTTGGTCAAACCCATGGTGGTCACGTAGTGGTTCATCAGACCGACAAAGGCGTCCTGACTTCCCGCGACGTAATTCGCCATCGCCACGCAGGCATCATTGCCTGACGTAATAATGATGCCGCGAATAAGATCCCGAACGGAGACACGGTCACCGGGTTTGAGGAACATCAACGAAGAACCTTCCAGACTTTTATTACCGGCAACCCACGCTTCTTGTGGCACGGTAACTATGTCGTTCATGGTGATTTTGTGTTTATCCAGGGCGCGGTCAATGACATAACCAGTCATAAGTTTAGTCAGGCTGGCTGGGTTACGACGCTCATCCGGGTTACCGGCCGCCAGAACATCACCACTGGCGTAATCCATCAATACGAATGAGGCCGCATCAATACTCGGTGGAACGACGGGGAAATCCAGAGGTGCAACAGCCCTTGCTGCGCCGGCTGACAACATCAGTACGCCGGTTAATACAGTTAATACACTACGTTTCACGAGTTGTTCCTTTAAAACGCCAAGATGGTCCGAAAGTCGCTCAAAAAATAAACAACAAAAGGCCACCGGCAAACACGGCTGAAAATAATTGCCGCATGGTGCACCAATAAGGCGTTGAACAAAACCCCGTTTATTTTGCCAGTCATTTCATAGTGAAACGGTTTTGTTACAACTCGGAGGAATTTCACGCAACATGCCGTTTTTGGTAGCAAAAAAGTTCACTGGTAACGCACGACCAGTGAACCCGATAGTCTTTTAGATAGACTCAGTGACAAAACGCGACACTGACGAGGTCAAATGCTGTGCCTGATCGCGTAGTGCATTCGCCGCCGCCGAAGACTCCTCTACCAGTGCGGCGTTCTGTTGCGTCACGCTGTCCATTTCAGTGATGGCTGCGCCGACCTGCGAAATACCCCGGTTCTGTTCGTCAGAAGCCTGAGCAATTTCATTGAGGATCTCAGTCACATTACCAATCGACGTGACAATGTCACTCATTGTGCTACCCGCTTGTTTAACCAGAGCCGAACCTGTACGAATACGCTCGACAGATTCATTGATCAACCCTTCTATCTCGGTCGCGGCAAGCGCACTGCGCTGCGCCAAATTGCGCACTTCGCTGGCGACCACGGCGAATCCGCGGCCCTGCTCACCGGCCCGTGCCGCTTCAACCGCTGCATTGAGCGCCAGAATATTGGTCTGGAACGCAATACTGTTGATTACCGTAGTAATATCCGCGATTTTTCCCGAGCTGGCGGTGATTTCATTCATGGTTTCCACCACCTGACTCACCAGTTCTCCCCCTTTATTGGCGGTATCTGAGGTGACACTGGCCAGTTGGCTGGTGTTATGAATATTATCGACGTTCTGCTTCACTGTGGCGGTAAGTTGCTCCATGCTGGCTGCCGTCTGTTCCAGTGCCGCCGCCTGTTCTTCGGTACGTGCAGACAAATCGTTATTGCCCGCGGCAATTTCTGCTGAAGCCTGACTGACCTGTGTCACACCACTACGGATTTCACCAATAATACGCCGCAGGTCATCATTCATATCCCCCACGGCATGCATCAGTTCGCCCAATTCGTCACGACGGGACGTGCGCAGATTGGCGCTCAAATCGCCACTGGCAATCTGTTGGGCCACCCGTAACGTGACTGATAATGGTTTGATTATCTGATGAGTGATCGCCCATGCCACAACGATACTGAGAATGATCGCCGCCACCAGGATCGCGCACATCCAGAAAATAGCCCGAGAAATATCGTCGTGCGTTGCCTGCAGTTGTTGCTCAAACAGCTGGTCACTCAACCCGGTCAATTCGCCACCGGCCACGCCCAGTAACCGTGTAGCGTCCTGCTCTGCCAGATAGGACTGGTAGTATCCCATGGCACTCTGCTGCTTGCCTGCCAGCGAGGCTGCTATCCCGGAAAGCGTGCTGGCGTCACTGGCGTTTACTTCAAGTTTTACGGAGTCAATGAGTTGAATCGATTCAGCTATAAAGTCAGTTAACACTTGCTGGGCATCAGCGCTATTTTCCATTTCCAGAAGGCGGACCCGGATGGCAATGCCACTGATATGCTTAATGATTTCCTGCAGCGTAGCAGACACGGATACCGTGGCCGGATCCTGCGTATAAGCTTGCGCCAGACGTTGAATGGTCGAAATCTCATCACTTATCACCAGGTTGCCAATAATGCGCTGCCGCTGCTGAGTTTCACTGACCGTTTCTGACCTTTTATCGCGATAAATCTTGAGTAAGACATTTAACCTGTCCAGATTGCTTTTCTGTTCCGGCCGCCATGCATAGTGTTGTAGCGATGCCAGTTGACCTTCAATCTTTTGCAATAGACGTTCGTTATCAGCGATAAACTTTTCATCATGGGTTTTAATATATTTCAGTCTTGCATCTTTGGCTTTTGCGAACAGATCGTTCACAATTTTTAATTGGCTCACTTTCTCTGCACGGCCCGAAATATCATTAAGATTTTTAATACCACAGAACGCCACTGCTACGGTGAGTAACAACGTCAATCCAAAACCCATCCCCAATTTTTTGCCAACTTTAACATTTTCAAAACAAGCTACTAACCTTCTCATTTTTGCAGGTTCCCATTATTTTGTTTAAGTTTTCTAATGTTTCGCAAAGCAAGGTCGTTATCGGCAGGATGAGAATTTACTTCAATTGGCATAGCGTTTTGATAGGACACTTGCCTTTGAATTACGCAAAAAAGGAATATTACGCAAAAAAGGAATAAGCCGTTGGCATCAGGGCTGAGTGATTAGTTTTATCTATCGCGTGATTGTGGCGTTTGATTAGACGCACTTGTTATTTTCGAACTAGACTTGTGACATAAAATTAACAATCAACTTAACAATTCATCCAAGTCGATTGCATTTCGTTCAAATATAAGACACCTGCGAAGCGTATAAAATGAAATTCAAAACCGAGATTAAACCTTACACGGCGGCAGCGGGCGGCTGGGGCTCACTAGAAGCGACCACTCGTTACGTCTTTGACAGCAAAAAAGTCCTCTCCAACTTGCGCAACCTCATGCGTGTTAATAAAGGCAGAGGTTTTGACTGCCCAGGTTGTGCATGGGGTGATGATAACCACAGCACCTTTAGCTTCTGTGAGAACGGCGCTAAAGCCGTCAGTTGGGAAGCTACGCGTAAAGCGGTAGAAGTGGATTTTTTTGCCCAAAACAGCGTCAGTAAACTGCGCGAACAAAGCGACTACTTCCTCGAATATCAGGGCCGCTTGACCCATCCACTGCGTTACAACCGGGCGACTGACCATTACGAACCGATTGACTGGGACGCGGCTTACGCATTGATTGCCAGCCATCTCAAAGGGTTAAAAAGTCCTGATGAAGCGGACTTCTATACCTCAGGCCGCGCCAGTAACGAAGCCTCCTACCTTTATCAGGTATTTGGCCGCATGTTTGGCACTAACAATTTCCCCGACTGTTCCAATATGTGCCATGAAGCCAGTGGTGTCGGTCTTAAGCAGAGCATCGGTGTGGGTAAAGGGACGATTCGTCTGGATGATTTCGAGAAAGCCGACGCCATTTTTGTTTTCGGCCAAAATCCTGGGACCAACCACCCACGAATGTTGCATAGTCTGCGCCACGCCGCCGATCGCGGTGCGAAGGTGGTCAGTTTCAACACCTTGCGCGAACGGGGTCTGGAGCGTTTTGCCGATCCACAAAAACCACTGGAAGTGGTGACCACCAAATCCGGCCGCATCAGTGCTGCCTATTACCAGCCGAACCTGGGTGGTGATATGGCCGCAGTGCGCGGTATGGTTAAAGTTTTACTGGAAGCTGATCGCGATCGCGTGGCATCGGGCCAGAGCACCATTTTTGATGCAGAATTCATCGCACAGAACACGGCAGGTGTGGAAGAGTATCTGGCGGTTGTCGATGCAACATCCTGGGAAAAAATCACCGAGCAATCCGGTCTCTCCGAGGCGGAGATCCGCGAAGCTGCGTCGATTTATGTCCAGGCTGAACGTGTGATTTGCACCTGGGCGATGGGCATTACCCAGCATAAACATTCCGTGCCAACGGTCCGTGAAATTACGAATCTGCAACTGCTGTTTGGTCAACTGGGTAAACCGGGTGCCGGTTTGTGTCCGGTTCGTGGTCACAGTAATGTGCAGGGTAACCGCACGATGGGCATCGACGAAAAAGCGCCAAAAGCGCTGCTTGATGCGATGGAGAAACACTTCAACTTCACACCGCCGCGCAATCCTGGTCATAACACCGTGGAGGCGCTGGAAGCGATGTTGACAGGTGACGCAAAAGTGCTGATCTGCCTTGGTGGTAACCTGGCGGCGGCGGCACCAGATACCCTGCGAACCCATCGCGCCCTGAGCAATCTCGACCTGTCGGTACAAATCAGTACCAAACTTAACCGCAGCCATTTAACACCAGGACGTGAAGCGTTAATTCTGCCGACGCTGGGCCGTACCGAACTTGATATGCAAGCCACCGGCTCGCAGTTCATTACCGTCGAAGACTCCTTCAGTATGGTGCATGCATCAGAGGGCGTGGGTATTCCGCTCTCACCTGAACAGCGCTCTGAAACGGCGATTGTCTGCGGTATCGCCAATGCTGTGCTGGGTGACAAATTCCTCGACTGGATGGCGTTGGCCGATGACTACAACTTGATCCGTGATCACATCGAAGCCACCATCCCAGGCTTTAGCGATTTTAATGCGCGCTGTGATATCAAGGGCGGTTTCTATTTGGGCAATGCGGCGGCGGAGTTGAATTTCAATACGCCTACCGCGAAAGCCAATTTCAGCGCGGCGGTGCTGCCGGATCAACTGATTCCGCAAGGCAATCAGGCGGCACCCTTCACTTTGCAAACCCTGCGTTCACATGACCAATACAACACCACTATTTACGGCCTTGATGATCGTTACCGTGGCGTCTACGGGCAACGCGAGGTGCTGTTTATCCATCCCCTGGATCTGGCTGAACTGGGTATGCAGGATGGCGAACTGGTGGAAATTGAAACACTGTGGACCGACGGCGTGGAGCGTAAAGTCACGGGCTTCAAACTGGTCAGCTACGATATTCCGCGCGGTAATCTGGCGGCGTACTATCCGGAAACTAATCCGCTGGTGCCGATGTCCAGTTTCGGTGATCAGACCCATACACCAACGTCCAAAGCCATTCCGGTTGCGATTCGTCGCTGCCAACCCAAAGTCGACCTGCAACGTATCGCCTGACAGGTTATGCGAGCTGTCATGAAAAAGTCCCTTTTCACTTCATGGATATGAGGTGAAAAGGGAGATGCTGCTTGCCCGCTGGGGCCATTTCGCGTAAAACTGTCTGCCGCTAATCGAGCCATTCTAACCCCACCCCTGGACGATATGTTTCAAGATAACCCGCTGCTCGCGCAGCTAAAACAGCAACTTCACTCTCAGACTCCACGCCTTGAAGGCGTTGTTAAAGGAACTGAGAAAGGCTTTGGCTTTCTTGAAGTAGACGGCCAAAAAAGTTACTTCATCCCGCCGCCGTACATGAAAAAAGTCATGCACGGCGACCGCATAATTGCCTCTTTGCAGACCGAAAAGGAACGCGAAGTGGTTCAGCCTGAAACATTGGTTGAGCCATTCCTGACCCGTTTTGTTGGTCGCGTCACCAAGAAAGATGATCGCCTTTCCATCATTCCTGATCATCCTTTATTGCGGGATTCCATTCAGTGTCGCGTCACCCGCAACATCAATCACGAAGTGAGCGATGGCGACTGGTGTGTGGCTGAAATGCGTCGCCATCCGCTGAAAGAAGGCGATAACAGCTTCCAGGCTGAGATCACCGAGTGGATCACCACCGGTGTCGACGATCTCGCACCATGGTGGGTTACGCTGGCTCGCCACAATCTTGAGCGCGAAGCGCCAAAGTCTGAAATTGCTGAGATTCTCGATCAGGGTCTGACCCGCGAAGACCTGACTGCCCTGCCGTTTGTGACCATCGACAGCGGCAGTACTCTGGATATGGATGACGCGTTGTATGTGAAAGATAACGGCGACGGTACTCTGCAACTGAACATCGCGATTGCCGATCCTACTGCCTATGTGTCTGAAGGCAGTGAGCTCGACAACATTGCCAAGAAGCGAGCTTTCACCAACTATCTGCCGGGCTTTAACATCCCGATGCTGCCGCGTGAACTCTCTGACGACATTTGCTCACTGTGGCCAGATGTTCAGCGCCCTGTCCTGGCGTGCAGCGTAACGCTGTCAGCTGACGGTGCACTGGGCAGCGATATCCGTTTCTTCGCCGCCAACATCGAATCCAAAGCCAAACTGGCTTACAACGACGTCTCCGACTGGATCGAACAGGACGAGAAAAGCGTATGGCAGCCGCAAAGTGGCGTCATCGCCGATCAAATCCGTTTGCTAAAACGTCTGTGTGACCTGCGCAGCGCATGGCGCACCGAGCACGCGCTGGTGTTTAAAGACCGTCCTGACTTCCGCTTCGTACTGGGTGAGAAAGGTAACGTGCTGGAAATCGTTGCCGAGCATCGCCGTATCGCTAACCGTATTGTGGAAGAGTCCATGATCGCTGCAAACGTGTGTGCGGCTATCGCCCTGCGCGACAGCCTCGGTTTCGGCGTATACAACGTGCATAACGGTTTCGATCCGCTGCTGGTAGAAAATGCCGTGGCGGTATTGCAGGCCAACGACGTGGAAGCCAATGGCGAAACGCTACTGACCTTGCCAGGTTTCTGCGCACTGCGCCGTAAGCTTGACGCGATGCCAACACAGTTCCTCGACAGCCGTATTCGTCGTTTCCAGACGTTTGCTGAAATCAGCACTACGCCGGGGCCGCACTTTGGTTTAGGTCTGGAAGCTTACGCAACCTGGACGTCACCAATCCGTAAATACGGCGACATGGTGAATCACCGCCTACTGAAAGCGATGATTCTGCAACAGCACGCTGAGAAGCCTCAGGATGAGATGACTGTCCAACTGGCTGAACGCCGTCGCGCCAACCGTATGGCCGAACGCGATGTGGGTGACTGGCTGTATGCCCGTTATCTTGAAGATAAAGTCGGTACTGATACCAAATTCAGCGCTGAAATTATTGACGTCACTCGCGGCGGGCTGCGCGTGCGCTTGCAGGATATCGGCGCTGTCGCCTTTATCCCGGCGCCGTTCCTGCACAGTGTGCGCGACGAACTGGTTTGCAGCTTCGACACCGGTAGCGTGCTGATTAAAGGCGAAGTCGCCTACCGTCAGAGCGATATCATCGATGTGCAGATTGCAGAAGTGCGGATGGAAAATCGTAATGTGATCGCCAAACCCGTGGTTTAGTTTTCACTGGCGTGAAATGCCTTCGCTAACGCGATAAAAACCGGTCAGGTAAATTACCTTGACCGGTTTTTTTTAATTTCAAATTTAAGGTTAAGGTCAAGACCGTGGGCTCGCCGCCCACACGGGCCCAAAGGAGGTTTAAACGAACCTCCTTTGGAATCCTGCGTTTTTTTAACTGCGCGCTATCGCTGAGTCGGGATGGCCGTGTTTCAGGTATCTCAGTGACAGCCGCAAAATGTCGCCGCTTAGGCGGTCCCTTCGCGGCGGGTTTCGAGCCTCAGGTCTCGAACCTCTTGCTCAGCGCCATTTTTGAATGCGGCCTTGGGATTGTTCAAAACCAGCACCGCGTCATTTTTAAATGCAGCCTCGCCATTTTTCAAAACCAATACCTCGCCATTTTTGAATATGGCCGAAGCTTTGTTAAATTCAAAACTGGATTAGGTGTCATCTTTTGACTTACATAGCGACTAAGGCGCAGTCAAAAATGGCACCGGATGAGTGGTTCGAGACCTGAGGCTCGAAGCCCGAAATACGGGGACGGCGCAGCCGTGACATTTTGCGCCGTGAACGGAAGTGGCTGAAACACGTGCCCTGCCAGCAGCGAAGCTGTCGGTGTCTCAGAGAAAAACGCAGGAGTTCCAAGAGGAGGCGCGTTTACGCCTCCTTTTGGGCCGGTTTGGGCGGCAGCCCAAGGTCTACGGTGTGGGCCGACGCCCACGACCTTGAAGTTGAAGTTGAAGTTGAATTAAAAAGTTTCCCTCAGCTTTCTAAAGCTGAGAAGCGCGTCTGGGCCCGCCGCCCAGAAAATCACTCATTTATTTTTAAAAGCCTCTGCTGACTACCTGCATCAAACAACTGCATTCGGCTTGTATCAATATTGACCCATAACCGGCTGCCTGGGCAACTTGCCGATCTCACCATGCTGTATACGCTGACGGGCTCGCCGGCAATGGTTCCGTGGATAAGCTCGCTCAGACCGGTGGGTTCAATCAGCGTAACGTCCAACGGTAGCGCACCGGTCTCACTGTCGACAGTGAGGACAATCGCCTCAGGACGCACGCCATAGATGACGGGTTTACCACTTTGCAGTCCGCTGATGTTCGGATCAACCGGCAACGATAAGTCTGGGCTGATGCGAACAACCGGCCCGCGGTCGCCCAGTTCCAGCGTACCGTTGATGAAGTTCATTGATGGCGAACCGATAAAACTGGCGACGAACTTGTTGGCAGGCGTGTCATACAGCTCCAGTGGCGTACCCACCTGTTGAACCAGCCCGTGGTTAAGTACCACAATGCGGTCAGCCAGCGTCATGGCTTCGACCTGATCGTGAGTCACATACACAATAGTGTTACGCATTCTCTGATGCAGGCTTTTGATCTCAATCCGCATCTGTCCGCGCAGTTGGGCGTCAAGATTAGACAGGGGTTCATCAAAGAGGAAAACCTGCGGTTCGCGCACGATCGCCCTGCCCATCGCGACGCGCTGACGCTGCCCACCCGAAAGCTCTTTTGGACGGCGGTGCAACAGTGCCGTCAGGCCGAGGATGTCGGCAGCTTTATTGACAGCGGCGTCGATTTCAGCTTTCGGGCGCTTTTGTACTTCAAGGCTGAAACCCATGTTGCGCGCCACCGTCATGTGCGGATACAACGCGTAGCTCTGAAACACCATGGAGATATCACGATCTTTGGGCGCCACCTGATTCATCAGCCGCGTACCAATGTGAATGTTCCCCGCGGTCGCCAGTTCCAGCCCGGCGATAGTCCGTAACAACGTGGACTTTCCGCAGCCGGATGGCCCGACCAACACCACAAATTCACCGTCTTGAATGGTCAGGTTGATGTGCCGCAGCACTTCGACGTTGTCATAACGTTTTTGGAGATCGGAAATCGTAATCTGAGCCATAAAATTATCCTTTTACCGCACCGGCCGTCAGCCCCTGAACCAGGTAACGCTGAATGAACGCAAAGAACAGACAGGCAGGGATCAGCGCCAGCACCGCTGCCGCCATCATGTCGCCCCAGGAAACTGCAAACTTTGATACAAAACTGAGTAATCCTACCGGGAACGTCATCACCTCGTTTTTGTTGATTAACATCAGCGAGAACAACAGTTCACTCCACGCGGCGGTAAAGACAAATCCCAACGTGGCGGCCATGCCCGGCAAGGTCAGCGGGATGATCACTTTACGCAGCGCCATAAAACGGCTGCACCCTTCGAGCATCGCTGACTCTTCTAAATCCTTCGGAATGCTGTCGAAAAATGACTGCATCAGAAAGGTCGCGAAGGGTACGTTGAAGGCGGTATAAATCAGGATCAGCCCCGGCAAGCTGTTGGTCAGCCCGAGCGGTGCCATCACTTTGTAAATCGGTGCAATGATCATCACCAGCGGGAACATCTGCGTGAACAGCAACAACGCGGCCATCACTGTTTTGCCTTTGAAGCTGAAACGGGAAAACGCAAAGCCGGCTCCAGCGGCAATGACCGTGGTCAGAAATGCCGTGCCGAACGACACAATCAGGCTGTTGAAGAAGTACAGAGGAAACTGGCTTTCGGTAAACACGCGCTGAAAATGGATCAGCGTCATCTCGCCCGGCCACATCTGCACGCCTTCGCTGTAGAGCAGCTTATCCGGCGTGATCGAGATTTTGATCAGCCAGTAAATCGGGAATAGCGCGAACAGCAGATAGAACAGGATCCCCAACCGGTGTCCGCCTTTGCGCAGCCATGCGCTGAGTGTTAATCCGTTCATAGGTTTCTCCTATTTCAATAATTGATGGCGGATGCGCAGCAACACCAGCGCGTAAAACGTCATCAGCACCAACAGGAATACCGCCATCGCAGAGGCATAGCCAAAGTCCAGCTTGCGGTAGGCTGTGGTGAAAATAAAACTCGACAGAATCGACGTCGAATTTGCCGGGCCGCCGTCAGTCATCACCACGATCAGGTCGGCGAAATTGGCGATCCAGATGGTGCGCAGCATCACCGTAATGGCGATCATTGGAGCCAGAAATGGCAAGGTGACTTTGCAGAATTGCTGCCAGCCGGACGCACCATCCATCTCCGCCGCTTCATACAAGTCTCTGGGAATCGACTGCAACGCCGCCAGTAAGGTAATCGCGAAGAATGGAATACCGAACCAGACGTTTACCACTACCGGTCCGTACAGTGCCAACTGTGGGTCAGCGAGAATGTTGTACGGCTCGGAAATGATGTGCAGATCGGTCAGCCAGTATGGCAGCACGCCGATCACCGGATTGAGCAACCATGCCCAGGTTAGGCCGGAGAGAAACGCCGGTACCGCCCATGGTAGAAAGACCAGCGCCTGCACCCAGCCGCGCCCGGCAAATTCGCGATTCAACAGCAACGCCAACCCCAGTCCCAGCACGAACTGCAACACCAGCGAGGTCAGCGTCCAGTTGACGGTGTGCCCCAGCGCAGCGTAAAAATGCCGGTCGGCGAACATGGTACGAAAATTGTCCAGCCCCACCCAACCGGCGTCGAGTGGATTGAGCAACTGAATGTTTTGGAATGCATAGGAAATGCCGATCGCCATCGGAACAAAAATAAACAGGCCGATCAGCACCAGCGTTGGGCTGAGATAAACCCAGGGTTCCAGCAGCGCCCGTAAACGGGGAAAGCGCGGCGCGGCAGCGGTGTCTGGTGGTGAAACTTCCAACATCATGACGCGTCTCCATTGATTGAGAATGGGAAACACCGGCAAAGCCAATGCCGGCGTTTTTGAAGATTATTTTTGTGTTGCCAACCACGCTTTCTGTTCTTTGGTCAGATACTTCGCCCACTCTTTCACCATGCTTTCGGTGTCGTTCTGGCCAAGCAACGTTTCCTGCGAGCTGTCTTTCACAATCACCGAGTTGAAATAACCCCAGCCTTTGAGATGCGTTGGCATGGTCAGCGGGATGTAATCCGGGCTGTTAAGCTCGGTGAACCAGCCTGCAAACTGCGGTGCGTGATAGTAAGCGTCCTGCTCCGCGCCTTTATAAATTGGCAAGGTGCCGACAAATTTCGACCACGTCAGGTTGTTTTCTTTGTTACTGAGGAAGGAAATAAGATCCCAGCTTTGATCCTGATTTTTGCCCTGCCTGAACATCGACCAACCGGTGTAACCAATGGTTGGATAAGCTTTGCCGTTTGGCCCAAGAGGCATCGGCGCGACCGAGAAATCGTTCGGATTCATGCTTTTTTTGATGGCGATTAACGCATCCGGATCCTGATCCAACATCGCACATTTACCGGAATAGAAACTGGAGACTATTTCGTTAAAGCCCCAATTCACGCTGTCTTTCGGCGCGTAACCTTTCTGGTACATATCCACCAGGAACTGCGCACCTTTGATGGCGCCTGGTTGAGTCAGTGTGCTATTGCCCTCTTTATCGAAGAAGTCCGGTGAACCATTCATGGCCGCCATAAACATCATCCACGCATTGGTGCCACCGACACCGCCACGCATGCAGTAACCGCTAATGCCGTTGCCGAGCGCACTGATTTTCTTCGCGTCTGCCATAAAATCATCCATGGTTTTTGGTGGCTCGGTCAGGCCGGCCTGCTGGAAGAGTTTCTTGTTCCAGAACATCGCCCGCAGATAAAAACCGTAAGGGATCATCGTAGCGGTACCGCCGGAAGAGCGCGCCATGGCCAGCGTTTTATCGGTAAGGTCAGGCGTGCCAGCCCAGCTTTTCAGGCGAGGTTCGAGATCTGCCAACATCCCGTTACTGGCGTACAGTCCTTGCCAGGTATCAGGCATTTCCACGACGTCAGGGTATTGTCCGCTCTGGATCATGGTGCCGAGCTTTTCAAACGCCTGTCCCCACGGCAGCGACACGACGTCGATCTCGACATCAGGGTGCTGCGCTTTGTAGGCGGTTAACATTTTTTGCAGCATTTCGGTACGCGCCGGGCTGGTGATCACTTCCACCAGTGTCAGTTTGGTGGTGGCAAAACTGGTACAGGAAAACAGGCTGGCGCTAAGCGCCAGTAGGCTGAGCAAATGACGTTTCGGGTGTCGCATCATCGTGGTTCTCCACAGAGCAAAGGGTCGGATCACAGGAACAGTCTTTGAGACACATCTTCAGGAACAGGCGCTTTCGATGGCATTTTTCAGGTCGCGCCACAAATCTTCGGTATCTTCCAGCCCGATGGAAATCCGGATCACCCGTGGTGACACGCCGAAATCAATCGCCGAATTGAATTCGCCCACCTGATTAAGTACGGAAATAGCTGGCATCACCAGGCTTTCAAACCCACCCCAACTGACGCCCATACGGAACAGTTTCAGTGCATTGCAGAAAGTCGGAATATCGATACCCTCGCTGAGTTCGAAGGAGAACAGGCCGCTGTAACCAGTCAGCGTCGAAGTTGGCAGCGGATCTAAACCGGGATGATTAACCTGCGTAATGCGTGAATAGCCTTGCAGACGATGCGCCAGTTCGAGGGCGCTTTCCTGATGCTGACGCATCCGCAGCGGCAAGGTGCGTAGGCCACGTAGCAACAGCCAGGCTTCATTAGCCGAGAGTTTTCCGCCTAAAAATGGGCTGATATGACGGTTGATAGCGTTGATATGCTCCGTACTAGACACCACCAGTCCGGCCACCACATCACTGTGACCACTGATGTACTTTGATGCGGAATGGATCACCAGATCGATGCCCGCGGCCAGCGGTTTCTGGAAAATTGGCGATGCCCAGCTGTTGTCGATCATCGTCACCACGCCGTATTTTTTCGCCAGTTCGGCAATCGCCCGCAGATTCTGTTCCCCCATCACCCAGCTGTTCGGGCTTTCGAGATACAGCAGCTTCGCGCCCTGCATCGCGTCTTCTAAAACCGCCAGCGAACTGCCGTCGACGAACTGGGATTCGATCTGAAAACGGGTGCAGAACCCGCGCAGAAAACGGTAGGTGTCGGGGTAAACGTGATTCACACACACCACTTTGTCGCCGGGACCGGCTACGCTGAGAATCGCGTTGCTGATTGCTGCCATGCCGCTGCCGAATGCCAGACAGGCTTCCCCGCCTTCCAGTTGCGCGACCTTTTTCTGTAACTCCACCACCGTAGGGTTATCGACGCGGGAATAGAGCGCGTGGTCGCTGTCGCCGCGAAAACGGGCGATCATGCTGTCATAATCGGTGAAACTGAAAAGTGACGACTGGTAAATCGGCGGCGAGATCGCCCCGCGATCGTGGCGTGCGTCATGAACCAAACGTGTACTTTCCGACAACTCTTCGTGCTGGCTTTTATCATCTTGCTGCATTGATCACTTCCTTCATGTCGCGTTCAGTTATGTCCAGGATGTCGTTGCTCAACCTGCGTGCGGTTTCCGGTTCGCGGTGCGCAATGGCTTCAAATAACGTGCGGTGCAGCGGGAATGAATCGCTGAACAACGCCTGTTCCGGCGGCGATTCAAAAAAGGCGTGTAGCAGGTCGTAGATGCCGCCGACCATCTGCAACAGCAGCGGATTGTGCGCGGCGGTGTAAATCGCAGCGTGAAACTGCCAGTCCTCTGCCCCGGCGGAACCCACGCTCAGATGGACTTTTTCCATCACGTCCAGCTTGTGTTCGATGAACAGCAAATCGCTTTCTGTCGCCCGTACGGCGGCCAGCGCCGAGGCTTCGCATTCGATAATTCGACGCACCTCCAGCGCGTGCAGCATGGTGGCGGAATCGTTTTTGAAGCGCAGCGACAGAAAGCTGTCGTTAGCCGTAACTTCCGATTGCAGGAACGTCCCGCTGCCCTTTTTGCGCAAGATAATCCCCAGCGCTTCCCAGCGTTTCAGCGCCTCACGTACGGTGTTGCGGCTCACCGCCAGCCCCTCGGCCAGCACGCGCTCTGGCGGTAGTTTCTCGCCCACGCGGGTGCCGGACTGCGCCACGTAGCGAGTCAGCGCATCGAGTATCAGTATGTCGCTCTGCTGTGGCGCGATCGGGTGTAATAAATTCAGTTCGCCGTGCATCTGCGTCTCCACCCATCTGCCAAAATTGGCCCAACAACTCAACCTATGGACCACTTTGCAATTTGTCTGCCAGTTTTACGCTTAAGTTTTAACCACATGATTTCATGCATAATTGACTATTTTGCATTCAAAAACGAACGCGACGGGAAAGACCGCCGTGGTGCAATGTGTCAACGGAATGGCCAGAAAACGTGCAGCCGTTGTTCCTGCACTGCGTAAGCGCCGATGGAAATGAGAGGTCAGGTCGATTGACGCGTGGCGGCGCAAATGATAATTGTTATCATGTAAATTCATTCTGTCAGGCAGGTTGTTATGTCACCGAATACTGAGTCCACCGCCGCATCATGCTGTATTGTCGGCGGCGGTCCCGCAGGTTTGATGCTGGGATATTTACTGGCGCGTAAGGGTATTGACGTGACAGTGCTGGAAAAACACCCGGATTTCTTACGCGATTTTCGCGGCGACACCATTCACCCTTCGACGCTGGAGATCATCTGGCAGCTCGGCTTTCTCGATGAGTTTCTGCAACTGCCGCATCAGCGCGCGGAAAAGCTCTACGGTGAAATCAACGGCAAAGAAACCACGCTGGCGGATTTCAGCCATCTGCCGACGCAGTGCAAGTTCATCGCCTTTATGCCGCAGTGGGATTTTCTGAACTTCATCGCCCGGAAAGCCGCGCTGCTGCCGAATTTTCGCCTGATCCACCATGCGCAGGTGCTGTCCTTGATAGAAGTTCAGGGCCAGGTCACCGGCGTGATGGCCGAGGTCGATGGCGACGCACAGCCCTTCCATGCGGATCTGGTCGTCGGTTGCGACGGGCGCAATTCGATTGTGCGTGAACAGGCAGGCATGGAAATCCGCCGCTTCGGCGCACCGCGAGACGTACTGTGGCTGAAAATCAACCAACGTCCGGACGACCCCAAATGGTCGATGGGGCATCGCGGGCCGAAGAAAAACTTCATCATGATCGACCGTGGCGATTACTGGCAGTGTGGCTACTCTATTGCGAAAGACAGCCTCGACACCCTGAAAGCGCAAGGCATCCCGTCCTTCCTCGATCTGCTGGCCGAGGTATCGCCGTTTGAGCGTCAGCGTTTGCAGGAAGACATTACCCACTGGGACGACGTGCGTCTGCTGGTGATCCGCATCGACCGTCTGAAGGAATGGGCGAAGCCGGGTTTATTGTGCATTGGCGATGCCGCCCACGCGATGTCACCGATTGGCGGCGTGGGCGTGAATCTGGCGATTCAGGACGCCGTGGCCACCGCGAATATTATCACGGCCCCGCTGCTGAGCGGCACACTCAGCCTACCGCATCTCAAAAGAGTCCAGCGTCGCCGCTGGTTTCCAACCTGGGCGACCCAGTCGTTGCAAATTATGATCAGTAAAGCCGGGCAGAAGAAACGCAGCAAACCGCCAGGCAGCATGGAGTTGTGGCTACGGAATAGAAAATTTATCCCCTTTTTGTTTGGCCGGTTGATCGGCATTGGGTTTTATCGGGAAATGCCAAAGAAGGGGTAGCTTTTGGAAAAAACGGGGGCAACTGTTTTCAGACTCAGCAGGTTTGGACTACCCACCAACACGATTTTCATCCACATGAACCGAGGTGGTATCATCCCCGCATTATTGAATTAATCTCGGATACCCCCAATGTCGTCATCAGCTCCGTTACTGCAATTACGGGACATCAGCTTTTCACTCAATAACCGGACGTTGTTAGAACCGGTCTCATTTAATCTCAATCCTGGCGAGTTCACTCTGCTGACCGGCCCTTCGGGCAGCGGTAAGAGCACATTGCTGAAAATCATTGCATCGCTGCAAACGCCAACCGGAGGAACGCTGCACTTTAAAGGCGAGGATATTACCGGGCTAAAACCGGAAATCTACCGCCAGCAGGTTTCGTATTGTTTCCAGACGCCGACGCTGTTTGGCGAAACTGTGCAGGATAATCTGGCCTTGCCCTATGACATTCGCGGCGAGAAAAGCGATGTCAGCACAATGAAACAGTGGCTGACTAAGGTTCATCTGCCTGAAGACATGCTACAAAAGAAAATCCTGGAATTATCCGGTGGGGAAAAACAGCGTGTCTCATTATTACGCAATCTGCAATTTTTGCCCGACGTCCTATTGTTGGATGAGATCACCAGCGCACTGGATGAAGAAAATAAGCAGAATATCAACCGGATTATTGCCGATTTAGTGCGCGACCATTCGCTGGCCGTGCTGTGGGTCAGCCATGATCAGAACGAAATTCGCCATGCGCAACACGTGATTACTCTGAATCATCACACCGAAGAGAAAACCCCTCATGAACCAGCATAATATTACCAATGAATCCCTGGCGCTGGCCCTCATTCTGGTGGTTGTCGCCCTGCTGGTCAGTAAAAAAGAGAAGTTAGGTCTGGAGAAAGACATCATCTGGAGCGTGGCCCGCGCGATTGTCCAATTGGTGATTGTCGGCTATGTGCTGAAATACATTTTTGATATCAACAACGGCGTGTTGACGGTACTGATGGTGTTATTCATCTGCGTTAACGCGGCGCTTAATGCCAAAAAACGCAGCCGCAATATTGATAACGGTTTTGTGATTTCGTTTGTCGCCATCGCGACAGGCACCACGCTGACGCTGGCCGTTCTGCTACTAAGCCGTTCGATTGAATTTTTACCGATGCAGGTGATCCCAATTTCAGGCATGATCGCGGGCAATGCGATGGTCGCGGTCGGCCTGTGTTACAGCAACCTGAACCAGCGTTTTATGGATAACCAGCAAAAGATCCTTGAGATGCTCAGTTTAGGCGCATCAACCAAAATGGCGTCCGGGTCAATTATTCGTGACAGTATCCGTGCAGCGATGATCCCAACCGTCGATGCAGCCAAAACCGTCGGACTCGTCAGCCTGCCAGGCATGATGTCGGGGCTTATTTTCGCCGGTATTGATCCGGTGAAAGCGATTAAATATCAAATTATGGTGACTTTTATGCTGTTGGCCACGGCCAGTCTATCGACGATCATTGCGGGCTATCTCTCCTACCGACGCTTTTACAATGCGCGTGTGCAACTTCGAATACTGAAATAGCAAAGCGGACAAGGACCCGGCTTACCCAATTGTTACGGTGTCACTATGCGATTGTTGGCTTTTTCAGTTAAGTTATGAGTCTAACGTTCACTGGAGAAGAGTAATGATTGTAAGAACATGGCATGGACGCCTGCTCTTGAATGTGAGTTAAATCATTTCCGATAAAAGCAAATCGTCACCCGCCTGACATAAATTCGTCATCTGTGCCTCTTAAGCTTCTGCGTAACAATAAATCCCAAAGAGGATAGTTCCCCATGTCAATGCAATACTCTGTGGTTGCGGATGCGCACAACTGCGCGCCTGCTTTGCCGGCTATCACGGTCCATCAGGTAAGCCAGTTTTTCGGGGCCAACCAAGTACTCAATCATGTCAATATTGAAGTGCCAAAAGGCACTATCGTCGCACTACTCGGTCCTTCCGGATGTGGCAAAAGCACCCTGCTGAAATTGCTGTCGGGTCTTTTACATCCGTCATCCGGGGAAATCCATTTTGGTGAGATGTGCGTGGCAGCTGGCAAATTCAGCCTGCCACCGGAAAAGCGATCGCTGGGCATGGCCTTTCAAGACTATGCACTGTGGCCACATATGAACGTCTACCAGAACGTCGCCTTCCCTCTGCAAATGTGTGGTGTGCGTGGCGTTGTTCAGCGTGAAAAAGTGATGGCAACGCTGGAACGGGTCAGCCTGGCAGATTTCTCATTGCGTCGCCCTGGCGAGTTGTCCGGCGGGCAGCAACAGCGCGTGGCACTTGCGCGGGCAATTGTAGCTGAGCCGCAAATTCTTCTGTTTGATGAGCCGCTTTCCAACCTCGATCGTGACTTGCGTGAAAGCCTATGTGAAGAGATGGCAACACTGCTGCGCCAGCTTGGCACCACCGCGGTTTACGTCACCCACGACCCGAACGAAGCCCAAACGCTGGCGCACTGTATCGCCCGGATGGAACATGGCCGTATCGCACGTGTAGATCAGATTGAATCTTCCTGTATTGCTCCCTTTGTTGCTTAACCTCTGATGGAAAAATCACTGATGAATCTCACTCCAACTTCATTCAAAACAGGTTTAATCACGGTAATGACTCTTTCTTTCGCAATGGCCGCAGGCAGTGCAAATGCGCTGACCCTTTACACTGCGGGTCCCGGATCGTTGGCAAAAAAACTGGCGGCAGGTTATGAGAAACAAACCGGTGTCAAAGTAAACGTATTCCAGGCCACTACAGGCAAAGTGATGGCGCGACTGGATGCAGAACAGGCCAATCCGCATGCTGACATTTTAATTTCCGCATCGTGGGATACTGCGGAAGATCTGCAGAAACGTCAGTGGCTGCTGGCTTACCAAAGTCCAAATGCCGCACAGGTTCCTGATCAATTCAAAACCCCATATTATGTTGCACAAGGCATTTCTGCGCTGGCTATCATCTGGAACACCAAAAGCGGCACACCGGAGCCTAAAGACTGGGCAGATTTAGCCAAACCAGAATTCAAAGACAAAGTCACCACGCCAGATCCTGCGTTGTCGGGGGCCTCGCTGGATTTGTTGATCGGCTTACAGAACGCCAAGCATGAACAGGCCTGGAAGTTGTTCGACGATCTAAAAGCCAACGGCATGGTGATTGCTGGCCCTAATGCACAGGCGCTGACGCCGGTGCTACAAGGTGCAAAAGCCGCGGTCTTCGGCGCAGTGGATTATGTCTCTTACAGCAGTGTGCAGGACGGCGAAGCAATCAAAGTCATCTTCCCCGAGACCGGAACGGTGATCGCGCCGCGCCCGATGATGATCCTTAAATCGAGCAAAGAACCGAAAGAAGCTAAAGCCTTTATCGATTACGCCTTGTCAGACGAAGGTCAAAAGTTGGTCGCTGATTCCTGGCTAATGCCAGCCCGTACTGACATCGATGCAAAACGCCCGTTGTTTAAAACTCTGAAAATTTTACCAGAAAATGCACAACCCTCGGCTTCGCGCAAAGAGGTGCTGGACCGCTTCGCCAGCCTGTTTGGCCAACGCTAAGTCCATAATATTCAGGGCTGAATAGTCAGCCCTGACGTCATACATTCCCGCAACAGCAGCTAACATCCTTATGATGAGTAAGAATTTTTTTCTTCCTGCCCTCACCTGCGCGGCACTATTGCTCTTAGTCGCGCTGCCGGTGACATTTGTTATCTTGCAGGCGATTTTCCCGCATCTCGACAGCGGTCTGTTTAACGACGCCTTCAGTGCTTTCAGCCGTTTATTCAAGGATGCCCAACTGCGCGAAATGGTGAGCGCTACGCTGAAAGTGGGTATTGGTGTCGCAGTATGTAGCGGCATTATTGGTATTCCGCTCGGTGCGCTGCGTGGGCTATTCGTACTGCCAGGCGCCGTACTGTGGGATTTACTTTTCCTCATTCCCTTCATGGTGCCGCCTTACATTGCCGCCCTTTCATGGATGTTGGCCTTGCAAACCAATGGCTATGTCGAACAACTGTCCTCGCTGCATCTGAATGATTTCTTATTTTCCCTGCCCGGTATCGTGGCGGTGATGACGCTGAATGTATTTCCGGTGGTGTATTTCGCGGTATCACGCAGCATGGCTGCTAGCGGTAGTCGTCTGGCGGATGTGGCACGGATCCATGGTGCAGGTCCGTGGCGGGCATTTGTGCGCGTAACTTTACCTCTGGCGCTACCGTCAATGGCTTCAAGCCTGCTACTGGCGTTTACACTGTCGATCGAAGAATACGGCGTACCGGGCGCACTGGGCACCCGAAGTGGCGTCAATCTCCTGACCACGGGCATCGAGCAACGTCTTGCCGACTGGCCGGTGGATATGCCTGGCGCATCGGTGCTGTCGTTGGTTTTAGTCGCGCTGGCACTCTGCGCCTATTGTGTTCAACGAGCGGTGCTCGGCGGTCGTAATGTCGAAACCTTGACCGGCAAACCGGCGGACAGGGTCGCCAAACCGCTGGGAGGCGGCAAATGGCCAGCCATAGTGTTGTTTACGTTAGTCGCATTGGTCAGCGTCGCCCTGCCGTTGATGTCGATGACCCTTACTGCGTTTTCCGGCACGTTGTCCGGCGGGATCGCATGGCAAAACCTGACGCTGCGGCATTATGCGGCACTGTTCGACATTGATGGCGACGCGCTTTCGGCACTCAGCACGAGCCTCAGTCTGGCGCTGGGAACCGCACTTATCGCAGGCGCAGTCGGTTTGCTGTCATCGTGGCTGGTTGTCGTCCGGCAGGTACGCGGGGCGGTTGCCATCGATGCATTATCATTGCTGCCCGCCGCACTGCCGGGCATCGTGGTAGGCGTCGGATTGATTCTGGCGTGGAACCGGTTTTTTTGGCCGATAACACCTTATAATACCTGGGCTATTTTACTGCTGGCCTATTGTTGCCTATTGTTGCCATACCCGGTGCGCTACGTCAGCGCCGCCATGAGTCAGATTGGCAGTAATCTCGACGCCGCAGCACGAGTGCACGGTGCCAGTGCTGCTCAGGCATTGTGGCGAATTCTACTGCCGCTGGTTTTCCCCAGCCTGCTGGCCGCTATGATGATGGTATTTGCAGTAGCCTCTCGGGAATTGGTGACATCTCTGTTGCTGGCACCTGCGGGTGTACAAACCGTCTCAGTGTTTGTATGGCGACAGTTCGAGCAAGGCTCCGTGGGGGATGGCATGGCGATGGCATCTATAGCGGTGTTGATCAGCTTATCGCTGATGTTAGCGGCGGTGCGGCTACAGACACGCAATTGACGGCCAGTCTAATCACCGCTTAACGCATTCAATTCAGTTTCAAAACCTTGGGCTGCCAGTCGCAGCCTTAAGCTTGACGTTGGTTTTTAAAAAACGCCCAAAAGTCGTTTCTACTTCAGCAGCACCTCATATTGCGGGTTAAATTCATCGAAAATCGGCAGTGCCGCCGCGCCTAGTGCCGCGGTGTTGCTGCCGGACATGCCCATTCGCAGACGCATGCCTTGTGGATAACGGCTGCGCACCGAACTATAAAGTGGTGTCAGCCGTTTGATCAGCTTTTCGACCAGCAATGGCGGCATCATGCCGCCGATGATCACGCATTCGGCGTCGAACACACACTCCATAATATTAATCGCCTGACAGGCCGGTTCGATCGCAGTGTCTAGCCAGCGATCAAAGGTTTCCTCATCCACCTGCAGTAAATCTTCCGGCGTTGCACGGGCGGGGTCCAGCCCGCAGGCTTCATAGACCGCCTGAAGTGAGAGATAGCGCTCGAGGCAACCCCGGTTACCGCAGTAACACTCGCGGCCACCGGGTTGCACCACCATGTGACCGATCTCGCCCGCATTATGTGCGTGGCCGGTATAAATTCGCCCGTCAGTGAATATACCGGCACCGAGACCCGTGCCGATATAGAGATAAACAAACGAGGTAAGTTGCTTGGCGATACCATGAAATCGCTCGCCGATGGCGGCCACGGTGGCGTCGTTTTCAAGCCGTACCGGCCAGCCGGTTGCCGCACTCAGGCGGGCTTCGACATCGATATTATCCCAGCCATGCAAGGTCGTCGGCCCTTGGGAAGAGATCCCTTCAACACCGAACGGTCCCGGCATGACGATGCCGATACCCAGCATTTTTCGCCAGTCAATCTTCACCTGTTGGCGCATTTCTTGCATTATTTTCTCAATCATCGACAGCGTCGGTTCCGGCTGCGGTTTTTGCACCGCCACCAGATGACGAAAACGCACGTTCCCGGTGAGATCAACCAACACAATCAGCAACGATTGATGATCAAGATGGATGCCTACCGAGTAGGCACTATTCGGGTTGAGCGTGAGTGGCGTTGCCGGTTGTCCACGACCGCCCGCCCTGCGCGGCAGATGTGATGAGAGGATCCCAGCAGCTTCGAGTTCGGTGGCAATGTTAGAAACTGTTTGCGGCGTCAACGACGTCAAACGAGCGATTTCGGCGCGGGTCAGTTCACTGTTAAGGCGAATGGCTTCGATCACCACGCGGCGATTGTGAGCGCGGGCGTGTTCAAGGTTAGTACCAGAAGTTGTCATAACTGCCTATGCACCAAAGGAAAGCTTGCAAGCAGTATGCTGTTAGATATTTGAGCAATCAAATTGATTTTATAATCACGATGGGCTGGCTGAATGTGTCCAGAATGACGGCGCTATCACAGCAATGAATGTTATGACCGTGTTAATAGTATTAGACAGAAATGATTCAATACATAGGTTCTTCCTGGAATACCTCCTGTAGCACGGCAAGGATGCTGCTCCATCCGGCGCCATCGGATGGAGTTTTTTAACGCTTATTAAAGCAATCAAATTGATTTAATTATCCTAATGACCGGAGATGAATACATGACTATGCGATTAACCCCTGCAGCCACTTTGTGCGCCCTCTCGGCTCTGGCTTTTAGCTACAGCGTCAATGCGGCCGAGACAACTCTCAGCGCATTGTTTATGACACAGGCGGCATACAGTGAAGCTGACATTCGTGCAATGACGGCGGATTTCACCAAGCAACATCCTGACATCAAAGTGAATCTGGAGTTCGTTCCTTACGAAGCCCTACACGATAAAATCATTGCTGCACGCGGCGCCGGTGCCAACGGGTATGACATCGTGCTGTTCGACGCCATTTGGCCAGCGGAATTCAACAAATATGGGTTGTTGCAGGATGTCACCTCGCGTATCAGTGCGGATGAAAGTAAAAAAATATTCGACGGTGCAATCTCTACCGTGACGTATAAAGATAAACGCTGGGGTATGCCGTGGATCCTTGATACCAAATATCTGTATTACAACAAAGCCATGCTGGCAAAAGCCGGGATCACTACCCCGCCGGCGACCTGGGCTGACGTCGAGAAACAGTCTGAGATCCTCAAAGCAAAAGGCATCGTCAAATTCCCGCTGGTCTGGAGTTGGTCACAATCAGAAGCGTTGCTGTGTGACTACACCACGCTGGTTTCTGCGTTCAAAGGCAGTTTCTATCAGAATGGTAAGCTGAATTTCACCAACTCTGGTGCCATGAAAGCGGTCGATTTTATGAAGGAGACGCTGGATAAAGGGCTGACCAATCCGAATTCGCGTGAATATCTGGAAGAGGACGTTCGCAAGTCATTCTCCAATGGTGACGCTGCCTTCGCGCTGAATTGGACGTATATGTACAACATGGCGAATGATCCAAAACAGAGCAAGGTTGCTGGTCAGGTGGGCGTCGTGCCGGCTCCGGGTTCGGTGGCAGGCCAGGCATCAGGCGTCAATGGCTCAATGGGTCTGGGTATCGCTAAGGCCAGTACTCATCCGGATCAGGCGTGGCAGTACATCACCTATATGACCTCGCAGCCAGTGCAAGACAAATACGCCAAGCTGAGCCTGCCAATCTGGAAGTCCTCTTATGATGAACCTGCGGTGCAACAAGGTCAGGAAGCGCTGATTGCCGCGGCAAAAACGTCACTCAATGTGATGCTTTCACGCCCGGTAACGCCAGATTACTCACGTTTATCGAACATTCTGCAACAAAATCTGCAAGGTGTGCTGCAAGGTAAAGTCACCGCAAAAGACGGTATGACCACGGCCACCGAAGCCGCCGATCGCTTACGTTGAGTTTCATTTGAAGACAAACACCACGCCCTGAGTATTTCGGTATGAAGGGCGAACCCACACCACGGAAAATGAACATGCTGACTTTGTTTCAACGTGAACGTAGACAAGCCTGGTTGCTCCTTGCGCCCATGTTGTTAATGATGTTTCTGCTGACGGCCTGGCCGCTGGCTCGCACTCTATGGCTCAGTTTTACCGATGCAGGACTTATCGGTGACGGCACAGCGCCAAACTGGGTGGGCAGCGACAATTTTGTTTATGCCCTGACGGATCCTGACTTCCGCGCCGCACTTTGGCGCACACTGTACTTCACGATTGTTTCGGTGATTTTCGAGGGGATTATCGGCGTGCTGGTTGCGCTGCTGCTCAATCAGCCATTCTGGGGCCGCAGTGCGCTGCGCGTGCTGGTCATTTTGCCTTGGGCGCTGCCGACAATCGTCAATGCCACGATGTGGCGACTCAATTTCAACCCAGATTATGGCAGCATCAACGCCCTGCTGACCCAGCTTGGCGTGCTGGACCACTACCGCAGTTGGCTGGGGGATCCGTCATCGGCGCTAAATGCGGTGATGTTTGCAGACATCTGGAAGAACTATCCGTTAATCACCCTGCTGACACTGGCCGCATTGCAGACCATTCAGGAAGACTTATTTGAGGCTGCCCGGCTGGACGGTGCCTCACCCTGGCGGCGTTTTTGCAAAATCACCTTTCCGGCGATTGCGGCTCCTCTGGCCGTGGCGCTGGTTCTGCGGACCATCGACGCCTTCAAGATTTTCGACATTATTTATGTCATGACCCGTGGTGGGCCGCTCGACAGCACAAAAACGGCCAGTTTCTTTGTTTATCAGGAATCTTTTAGCTATTTGCGGGCGGGCAGCGGTGCGGCTTACGCCATTCTAATGACCCTCATTTGCGCGGTATTAATCATGATTTATCTCCTTATGCTGCTGCGTCAGCGTCATTCAGGGAGCGTGAAATGAAACCCAAAATTCGCCTGATTCTGCGTTATACCTTCGCCCTGCTTTTAGCCCTGTCGATTCTGGGACCGCTGCTGTGGATGTTCCTGATGAGCGTCAGTTCGGCGGAAGACCTGACCCGAATTCCCCTGGAGTGGCTACCCCGTCATTGGGACTTCAGCCGCTATGCGAGTCTGCTGACCTTACAGGCCGGTAAGCCTGGCGCGCTATTCCTTCATGCCTTGGGTAACAGCCTACTGGTTGCCTGTGGCGCGACGATGATCTCGCTGCTGCTGGCTATCCCCGCGGCGTACAGTTTTTCCCGCTACCCAGGCCGTAACGGCTGGCTGTTCGGCAGTCTGGCCATTTATATGGTGCCTCCGGTGGCGTTCGTGCTACCGCTCTATTTTATTTTGCAAAAGCTGAGTCTGCTTAATACTCACCTCGGTCTGGTGCTGGTCTATTGTTCGATGATCTTACCCTTCCTGACGTGGATGCTGAAAAACCAGTTTGATGCCTTGCCAGTCGATATCGAACAGGCAGCGCGTCTTGATGGACTGCGTTACTGGCAGGTTTTACTGCGCATTACCTTGCCGCTGGCAAAACCTGCATTGGGTGCTTCAGCCATGTTCGGCTGGTTATTAGCATGGGATGAATTCTTCTACGCCCTGCTGTTTACCAACAACATCGATGCCCAGACCTTACCGGTAACCATTGCCGGTTTTACCGCCGGGCGTGCCACTGATGATGGTCTGATCGCCGCAGTCGGTATTCTGGCCGCCATTCCGCCATTGTTTATTGCCCTATGGTTGCAGAAGACGCTCGTCAGTGGCTTAACCAGCGGCGGCAGCAAAGGCTAAGCGCTCTGGGTATTTATCAAAAGATCACTGGATTATAAAAAGCGCAAAAATTTATGGAAAAATCAAAGAAATGAATAAACCTGAAACACAAGCCACGCTTTACGTGGTGGGCAATCTGAACGTTGATTTGATCATGAGCACGCTACATCAGTGGCCGAAAAAAGGTACCGAAGCGATGCTCGAAAGCAGCGCGTTGCGACCGGGTGGTTCAGCAGGTAACTGCGCATTGGCACTGGCGGCGCTGGGTACGCCACACAGGCTGGTGGTTAATCAGGGTAATGACCAGTTCACTGAATGGCTGGCGAGTCTATTCCCGGAAAGTGCGCCGCACTGGCCGACCGTTAACTGCGAAACCTCACTGACTTTTGGCGTAACGCATCCCGATCACGAACGCACCTTTTTTAGCAATCAAGGGCACATCGTCCGGCTCAATCTCGACGACGTGCTGCGACAACTGCCTACACAGGCCACGGCAGGTGATTGGGTGCTGCTTTGCGGTACCTTCCTCTGTACCCGCCTGTTCCAGCAATATGACTCACTGCTTAAAACGCTGAAACAGCGCGGATATCAGGTGGCGGTAGACAGCGGCTGGCCGCCGCAAGACTGGAGTGATGCACTGCGTCATCAGATTGAGCCGTGGCTCGGTTATTGCGATGCACTGCTGTTGAATGAAGTCGAAACGCTCGGCATGGCTAACGGGCAAACCCTGGATGTCAGTGCAACCTATTTATTGAAATGTATGGCCCGCAACGCTTTTGTGGTGGCGAAATGCGGTTCTGATGGCGCGCGGTTGTGGTCAGCAGGCCACCAATGGCACCAGACCGCTGACGCGGTGGCCGTCGTTGACACTATCGGTGCCGGTGACAGTTTCAATGCCGGTTTTCTTTCAGCGCTGGTGTACGGTTTGGACCATCGGCGGGCATTGCAATGGGGTGTCCGCGTAGCAGGTGCAGCAATCAGCAGTAGTCCCCGTCAGTATCCTGACTGGCAGGCATTGGTTTCACTTGGCGCGGAGGATCAATAAATGGCATTAGTTGAATTAGTAAAAGTCGCCAAAAATTATGGCAAACAACAGGTACTGAAACCGCTGGATCTCACCATCAAGGATGGCAGTTTCACGGTTCTGGTTGGGCCGTCCGGCTGCGGGAAATCCACCCTACTGCGTTTACTCGCCGGGCTGGAGTCGCTGTCTGACGGCGATATTCTGCTCGATAAAGCGCAAATCAATAATTTGGACCCGGCGGACCGTGATATCGCGATGGTGTTCCAGTCCTACGCACTCTACCCCCACCTGACGGTAGCCGAAAATATGGCTTTCCATATGCAGGTCAAAAAAGTGCCAAAAGCCGAGCAGCAGACAAAAGTGCTGCAGGCGGCCAAAGTGCTGGGGATTGATCATTTGCTCAACCGCTTGCCGAAAGATCTTTCCGGCGGTCAGCGGCAACGCGTGGCGATGGGCCGTGCGTTAGTACGCAACCCAAAAGTGTTTCTCTTCGATGAGCCGTTGTCCAACCTCGATGCGCAGTTACGTATGGAGCTGCGTGCCGAAATTAAATCAGTGCATCAGCAGTTTCGCACCACCACCATCTATGTGACGCACGATCAGGTCGAAGCCATGACGCTGGCCGACAATATTGTCGTGATGAAAGATGGCTATATCGTGCAGCAGGGTTCGCCGCTGTCAATTTATGACAAACCGGTCAATACCTTTGTTGCTCGGTTTATTGGTTCTCCGCCGATGAATCTGCTGGAAGGCCGCTTTAATGAAGTGAATGGCACACCAGGCGTGAGCTGCGGGGATCTGTGGTTTCCGCTGCCGCAGAAATCGTGGGCGCAGGCCCGCCAGGCCGAAAGCCAGCCGGTGACACTGGGTTTGCGTCCGCATGATGTTAAAATCGTCGACAGCAGTCATCAACCCGCTGCCCAGTTGCGGCTACTGGAAGTGACCGGTGAAAGCAGCTTGTTGCACGTTACCTGGAGCGACTTCCCAATGCACGTTCAGTGCGCGGGCCGCGCCAGCGTGACGGCTGATCAACCGGTCTGGCTGGAAGCCAACAGTGCGAATATCCATCTGTTTGATGCACAAAGCGGTGTTCGGTTAGAGAGCCAATAATAACGACAAATATTGTGAGTAAACCTGCCGCCAAACCTGGCGGTTTATTCACAATATTGCTTTATAAGCCAAGCCTCCAACGCAATCCCTTCAATGAGAATCATCCTCCTAAGAATGGCAACAACGTTTAACACCAAACAACAATGAGTGATATAAGTGACAATCATTGAAAAAAAATAGCTTTACGCGTAATATTTTACGCATAAACCATTTAGGAGGCTTATATGGAAGAGTTAACGTTGCAGGCTTTCCTGAGTAATCAATGGACGGATATTGCTCGTATTACATTTCCCGAAAGTGAACAAAACGATTACCGCATCACAGAAGTAGACTATCAATCTGAGTATGCAATAGACAATCTTGATCTTGATGATAACCATGCAGTTTCACTCAATCATCCGGTGTCTCTTTTCTTTGAGAATGGTGGGCATCACGGCTGGATGAGGTTTCTTGATGACATCATTCCTAGTGGAGCCAGCAGACGCTATTGGGAAAAATATCTCGATCTTGAAGGGCTTACCCCGGATCAGAAGAATTTCGTGATACTGAAATATGGCACCATATCTCCTGTCGGTAACCTAAGAATTAAAGAATCACTGCCAGAATTCAATCCATTGGCTGAAACGCTTTTCTTCTCAGTCGATGATGTTAAAAACAGAGCCGGCGATTTTCTGGATTATGCTCAGCTACGGGGAGCAGCAGCCGGTGGGGCAACAGGTGCGGGAGGAGAGGCACCCAAGCTATTGCTGCGCTATGGGGGAGAACAACGTATATGGATCGATACCTACCAACATAACCTTGCTAACCGAGACATTCATTATCTCGTCAAGTATCCACGCGGAACACGTAGTGAGGTCGACTGCAATATCTTGAGGGCTGAGTTTCATTACTATCAGGAACTGGCAGAGATGGGCTTTGAAACCATCCCGACCCAAGATATGCGTCTGGAGGAAGGTTTGTATTACCCTTCCCTGTGGTTGCCACGCTTTGATGTCTCTTTCGAAAATAACACCCACGTTAAGCGGTTTGGCCTCGAGTCTGTCTACTCCATCCTGAGAAAAGCGCCGGGTGTTACGCTATATCATGAAGAAACCATCAGGAGCCTGGTCGAAAAAATTACGCAAAGCAACATGGTAAAAATACAAGGTTTTCAATTTGATACGGCGGCTTTTGTCATCGAATGGGTACGCCGTGATTTGCTTAATATTATTTTTGGCAATAGTGATAATCATGGGCGAAATACATCCTTCCTAAAGGATGTAAACAGCATAAAACTGGCACCTATTTACGATTTTGCCCCCATGAAAGCGGATCCGGAAGGCATAACGAGAACGATAAAATGGGCTCAGCCCATAGAGATTGGCGGTGAATATGATTTCATTAAAATTTCCCAGGCACTTGCCGATCTTGTCCCGGCAGAAGTGTTGTTGCAGGCGCTCAGAGAGACAGCTCAACAATTACTGGGCCTGAAAGAAAGATTGGTAAAAAGAGGGGTTCCAGAACAAATCATTACGATGCCTGCGATAGGTTTTCACTTTATTCAGGAAAAACTCAACAGGTGGGGTTTGCTATGAAAAATCAAGAAAATATGACTAATCCCGTCAGCGAAACCATCAAGGAAATTCGAGAAAAACAAAATGCCATGCAAAATCCTGCTAGCTTACAAGCCATAGTTCCAGACAAATCAGGCTCTCCGGCTTTAGCGGACAAACCATCGCGTAAAAGAGTTTCAAAAACAGCCAAACCAGCCAGCATGCAAGAAAGGCAGTTGGCAATGAATACCATTATCAGAAAGTTGTTACTTGGCGATATCACTCAGGGTCAGGCCTTAAAAACATTAAGGTCAGATGTTCTTGGATTACAACAAGATGCTTTTGCAAGCATGGTGACAGTGTCACGTAAAACGTTGTCTGAAGTAGAAAATGACCGTGGTAATTACACGTCTGAGATAATCAATAAGCTCTTCAAACCCTTCGGGCTTAAAGTGGGGTTAGTCCCGACCTCTCGACATCGGCTCGCCAGCATATTTAAAGAAGGCAAGCCAGAATAAATGTGCTTGAAAATGGGTACGATGGAATTGATCCAGTAAGATTTGGAAGAGGCGTCACTTTTTCATCCCTATTGGCACAATCCCAGAATTGCCAATATAATCTGTTCACTCATTCACCTACGTTCTATTAAGGAGGATTGCCATGTTGACCCGTGAATTGTTTTTAGTTTCACTCGTCCTTAGCGATCGTCACTGCTCAAGCGTTACCGGTATCGTGCTGCGATAACCTGCTTGAGCGAAGCTATCTGACAATCTGAGTACTTCCCTCCGGCTTACCGGTTATCGTCGGCTTTATTGACGAGAGGCATTTCTATGCCTGTAAACCTTGAGTAAGCACTATGACTTTACTATCTGCACAATCTCTTTGTTTTGATAATCCCTTCGGCCCACTGCTGGCTGAAATCTCCTTTGGCCTGAAAAAAGGCGACCGCATCGGGCTCATCGGCCATAACGGCTGCGGTAAAAGTACCCTACTGAAAATCCTCAGTGGCGAGCTCGATGCCACTTCTGGCACCCTCACTTTGTCAAACCAGTGTCTGATGGCTCGGGTTGAACAGCATCTGCCTGGTGAGCTGAATGATTGCACACTGCTTGACGCGGTGCTCAACGCTCTGCCGGACAGTTTGCATCAACCCGAGCGCTGGCAAGCCGAAGTGCTGTTGGTCAGCCTGGGTTTTGATGAAGTGGCCTGGACGTTGACCGCGGGGACTCTCAGCGGCGGGCAGCACACACGCCTGCTGTTGGCTCGTGCGCTGATCCGTCAGCCGGATTTACTGCTGCTGGATGAACCCAGTAACCATTTGGATCTGCCAACGTTGCTGTGGCTTGAGCAGTTTCTTCAACACTGGAGCGGCAGCTTTGTGCTGGTGTCCCACGACCGCAGCCTGCTGGATAACGTCACCAACTGCACCTGGATTTTGCGCGACAAGACGCTGCAATTTATCCGCTTACCCTGCACGCTGGCGAGGCAGGCCCTGGCGGAAAGCGATATCGCTGATGCCCACCGCCGTCAGACCGAGCAAAAGGAGATTGATCGGGTGGCAAAAAGCGCCAAACGGTTGGCAATCTGGGGCAGCGTCTACGACAACGAAAAGCTGTCACGCAAGGCCAAGCAGATGGAGAAACAGGTCAACCGGATGAAGGATGACCAGACTGAGGTTACCGTCGGGAATCTGTGGACGTTGCGCCTGAATGGCGAATCATTACCGGCCGACCGCGTACTGGCGATGTCCGCCTTGCAGATACGGCCTGCGCCAGATGCGCCAGTGCTGTTTGAACTGGGTGAGTTGCAGGTAAAAAGCGGTGATCGTGTGGCATTGGTCGGCCGTAACGGCTGCGGAAAATCGTCACTCCTGCAGAGCTTATGGCGGGCGTTCTGCCAGTCAAAAAGTCCTGAACCGGGCGTGGTATTCCATCCGAAAGTGCGTGTGGGTTACTACGATCAGAGCCTGCAGCAGTTACGAGATGAGGACAGATTAAGCGAGGCGCTCGCGACATTTGCACCGCTGACGGAAGAGCAGCGGAAAATGGCACTGATTGGTGCCGGCTTCCCTTATGTCCGCCATCAGCAAAAAGTGAGCACGTTGAGCGGCGGTGAGCGGTCACGGTTACTGTTTATTGGCCTGACGCTGGCCAACTATTCGCTACTGCTGCTTGATGAGCCGACCAACCACCTGGATATGGAAGGTAAAGAGGCGTTGAGGGACACGCTGAAGACGTTCAGCGGTGCGGTGCTGCTGGTGTCGCATGACCGTTCTCTGATTGAGCAAAGCTGTAATCGTTTCTGGTTAATCGATAAATGTCGGTTGCAGGAGTGGCACTCGCTGGCACCGGTGTATCTGACTCTGGCTGATGTTCCGGCTCCCGCTAAGGTGACAACATCAAGGCAATATGGAGGAGCAATGATATTGCCGGAAACAGAAGAGGAACGCCTGCTGGCGACGCTGTTGGAGCTGGAAAGTAAGCTGGAAGAGGATCTGGCACGTAAAGTCAGGCACCAGAAGCCAGAATTGCAACACCAGTGGCAGCAACAAATTGCTCAGCTCAGCGTGCTGCTAGGTTTGCGCTAAACGTATTTTTGGCTATTCCCAATACGTTAGTTATCAAGCCAGGCTACGGCTGTTAGGCCAAATCCCGGTGACGTGCTAATAAAGTGAAACGGCGGCCTTTCTGACTTCATCGTAGATTGATTTTCAGAAAGGCCGCCTCAGCCATTACTGGCTTACCGCATCACGAATCGGTGTATCACCACCGCGCAATTCCCACTGTTGTCCGATAGCATTTGGTGTCTGCAATACTGCCACCACAACCAGGGCGACATCTTCGCGTGTCACGTCCCCCCGACCGGCATTCGGTGACAGCGTCACTAATCCTGTTGCCGGTACATCAGTCAGCGGGCCAGGACGAAGAATAGTCCAGTCCAGCTCACTCTTACGTAATTCAATGTCGGCATCCCGTTTCGCTTCAATATAGGCTTTCCAGACGGGATCTGTGTCGGGCTTAATCGGGTTATCAACACCGATGGCAGAAATTTGCACGTAGCGGCGAACACCGGCTTGTTGCGCTGCCTGAGCCAGTAAGACTGAACCGGCATAATCAACACTGCGTTTGCGTTCAGCACTGGAACCTCCACCGGCTCCGGCGGCAAAGACCACAGCGTCAGCACCTTGCAGGCCGGTTGCCAACTGCTCAGCGGTACTGTTTTCGATATCCAGCAGCAGTGGCTCAGCACCGAGTTTTCTCATAGTGGGCACTTGTGCTTCTTTACGCACGATACCGATAGCGTCCATTCCCTGAGCAATCAGGTGTTTGATGATAAGTTGGCCGATCTGTCCATGTGCACCGACTATTGCGACCTTGGTCATAAATCCTCCAATATTATTGACGTCTTTTAGCATATCGAGCGTTAACTCTAGCACAGGGTTTTCCCGGTTGTTTTCTCACTCAAGGATCGTCCTTGATGGGAACCAAGCAAAACGTGCTACCCTAAGCGCCATAATTATTGCTGTTTGAAACTATTAACGAGAGGATCCTGTGACTACCTCCAGCCGCCCTGAAGCCCACTCCCCGACCCTGCGTTTTTTACCTGAAACCATTCATATCGGTCGCCAGCTGCGCACGTATTGTGATGCACGTTTTAAAACCATCGGTCTGACGTTGGCCCGCGGCCAGGTGTTGCTGCACCTTGAGGAAGCCAAAGGCCGTTTACCCCAGGGCGAACTGACCGCATTGCTGGAAGTGGAGCATCCTACCGCCATTCGTCTGTTTGATAGTTTGCAGGCGCTGGGCTATCTGGAACGCTGCCCAGGCGAGCCAGATCGGCGTTCGAAAGATATTGTGCTCACCGATGCCGGTATGGCGCTGGCTAATGAGGTGCGTGCAATCACTGATGAGATCCTGAGCCGCGTGATGAAGGGGATTCCCGAAGAAGACGTGGCTGTAGCGCGTCAGGTTATGGCGAATATCGCTTCAACGTTAGCGGCCTTATAGCTCAGCCGCGTTCTGTGAATGTCATGGTGGGGGTGAGGAGATGACGTTTTATAAATCACCCGCCCCGTTTTTCAGTAGGTTGGCAGCAAAAGCAGGCCCATCGCGCCCAGCCCGAGTACGGCGACTGTGGGTTGTTGACTCATAAAAATCTCCTGAGGGTAATGTGCAAATGGATCATCGAACGTCTTCTATCGTAACATGCACCTTTATGGCGTCATGATTTACATCATTAACAACTCAGTCTAAATATCGATACAGGCTGATCAGGAGAGAACGTGGTCGGAAATAAGAGCAAAGTGATACTGATTGGCATGATTTCAGCCATTTTTATTGCCATGGTGGTGATGTTAGGTTCGGTTTACGTCTATCCAATGTGGATGCAGCGCACTACACCACAGGCATGTGCCAGTATCACGCCGCAGAATGCCATCGACAGTGTAACGGCTGACTTCATGCAAAAACGCATTCCTAACTGGGGCAATGATAAAGATCATATCGGTACCTCCGTGCCGGTGCTGACGTTCATCAGTGAAAATGTCAACGAAGATCAGGGAACTTACCGCGTACCTTTCTCCGCCAAAGGCCCGGATGGTAAACTGCATTACGTGGGGAATTTTAACTGTACGAATCATTACATTAAGTATTCGACCGTCGACTAACTTCAGGCAGTCCTGGGCGGTGTGGGCCGATGCCCACAACTTTTAGTTTGAATTTAAATTCAACAATTTGCCCAGGATTTTCTAAAAATCCGAAATTTCACTTCACATCACACAGATCTTAACTAGAATGCAAACCGTTATCATTTGCATTTTCAGGGAAAGTTCACGTGTCTATTAAAAAAAATAACAATATCGCCACAAGCGGGTTGAAAAAATCCGTACTGGCGCTGGCAATACTGCACTGCTCACCGCTGCTGGCGGCCAGTGAACTCCCCGCACAGGGCGACACATTGACCGTCACCGCGGACGGCAACTCTGCTTATAGCACGGACTACAGCGCCAGCCAGTCCTCTACCGCCAGTAAAAGTAATACGCCGCTTAATGAAACGCCACAGTCGGTCAGCGTAGTGACATCATCGATGATCAACGACTATCAGGTCACGTCACTTGATGATGCCATGAAATTTGTCAGCGGAGTGACCCAAGGCAATACGCTGGGTGGCATTGAAGATGGCTTCGTAAAACGTGGTTTTGGCTCCAACAGTGATGGGTCCATCCTGCTTGATGGGGTACGCAGTAATCAGGGATTGGGATTTAACGCCACAACCGACCATGTTGAAGTACTGAAAGGATCTGCGTCGCTGCTTTACGGTATCCAGAACCCAGGTGGTGTGATCAATATCATCAGTAAAAAACCGCAATATGATTGGAATACGCAGGTAAGCGGTAGCACAGGTGGCTTTGGCGGCGGCAGCGGTGCGATTGACGTGACGGGCCCACTGGGCAATGGTTTTGCTTTTCGCATGATCGCCGAAAGGCAGTCTAAGGATTACTGGCGCAACTTCGGTAAAGATCAGCACACCCTCATCGCCCCTTCCCTCAGCTGGTTTGGTGATAAAGCCAGTTTCAATATCAGTTATCAGGAGTACAAATACGATATTCCTTATGATCGAGGCATCGCTTTTATTAACGGCAAACCGATTGATATTCCCTATGACCGCCGCATTGACGATCACGCGAATCACGCCTGGGGGAAAAATAAACGCCTGAATACTACCTGGGAATACGAACTGAGTCCTGAGTGGAAAACACGTCTGACCTACGCCTGGATGCAGCGCCGCTATGACAGTAACGAAGTCCGCGCGACGGCGATTGATACCACAACCGGGGCGGTGTCACGCCGTGCGGATGCCAACCGCGGCTTCAACCACCAGACGGATTACACCGCCTGGGACTGGATAGGTAATCCGAAAATCTTCAACATGACGCATGACCTGTTGCTGGGAGTGGATTACGAAAAGAACCAAACTTACAAGCAGTACTCTTATCGTGGAAAGGTAAACAGCCAGTTCAACATGTATGACCCGGTGTATGGTACATCGCCGGTGACTGATAGCAGCACCTATAGCGATAAACAGAGTAATGTACGTAACACGCTGTATAACAAATCTGTGTATTTCAAAGATAGCATTCATCTTACTGATCAATGGATTGGGGTGATCGGTGCCCGTTACCAGCATTACAACCAGAAAGCCTCATACGGGTTTGTGGATCCGACTCAGAGTCTGGATGACACCGACAATAAGTTCCTGCCACAGCTGGGGCTAGTCTATAAGCTGACGGAAGATTTGTCGTTTTATGGTAATTTCAGCCGCTCGTTTACTCCGTCAACCGACACCGATGATGATGGCAATGTATCGAAGCCAGAGCTGGGCACCACTTATGAAGTGGGCACGAAGTGGCAGGTCACGCCGCGCATTAATGCCACACTGGCACTGTATCGCATTGATGAAAAAGACATGTCAGTGTTTATCAATGGTGTCACGCGCAGTATTCCAAAAGCACGTTCGACCGGGGCTGAACTGGAAGTGAATGGTGAGGTAGCTACCGACTGGAACATCAGCGCCAATTACAGCTATGACAAAACCGAAATCACCGAAGATAATGTAAACCCAGATAACATCGGTAACCGCTTGGTGAATGCGCCGACACAGATGGGTAGCCTGTATCTAAGCCACACGTTGCGCTGGGTACCCGTTCCCGGTGATGTCCGTATCGGCGGCGGTGCTCGTTACGTCGGTAGCCGTGCGGGGGATCCGGAAAACAGTTTCACCATGCCATCCTATACCGTTGCCGATGCCTTTATTGCCTGGGATAGCCCGCTGTTAGGTAAACATACTCAACTGAAGTTGAACATTAATAACCTATTTGATAAGGAATATTACTCATCGAGCGCGGGTAATCTTCGCGTCATCGAAGGTGAGCCTCGCAATGTGGTGCTTTCCGCCGTGGTCGATTTTTAAAACCAGAATGTCATCATGGGGCAAGGATGGTTTAGGGCGCAGCGTGCTGCGCCCTTTTCTTATTTAAGTGGAGTCCAAAAGGTACCGCTGAACGGAATAGGCAAGAATTGCGCATAGAGATCTTTTACCGTTTGCTGGGGATCGACATCGGCAAACAATTGCGGGTAAAGCGCTTTAGCAAACACTTCGACATCAACAACATGGTATGGACTGAGATAGAAGTTATGCCACACCGCATAGGCGCGCCCTTCCCTAACCGCCGTTAAATTTGAGAGCAGCGACTGTTTGTCCATCACCTGACGGAAACTCACCTGCGCCTGCTTCGCGGAGACCAAAGGCCCCAGGATGATTTGTGCCCCAGCTTTACCGTCCGGACTGCCCATGCCCGTGCTGATATAGACATCAGGGTTAGCGGCAATAACCGCTTCAGGATTCATCTCACCGTAGACACTCTTAAATGCGCCTCCCGCGATGTTATCTCCGCCAGCGAAACTGAGTAAGTCGGCCAGATTGCCGTGGGAAACCGTGGTGCAGCAGCTTTCACGACGACCAGGTTGCAGTTGCAGCATCACGCGGGTTTTCTTGCCGTGGTACTGCGCGATACGTTGCTTAACTCGGTCCATATGTTGTTGGTAGAAAGCGATAAACCGTGCCGCTTTTTGCGGGTTGTTCAGCACGTCTCCTAACAGTTTGACACTTGGCACCGTGTTGTTGATCTGATCGACGCGCAAATCGACATAAATCACCGGGATCCCTGCGCGGGTGAGGCTGTCCAGCATCTGGTCGTGATCCGACGGTTGTTTAGCGTAGCGCGGAAGAATGACTAAATCCGGTTTCAGTGCGATGACTTTCTCCGGGTTCATCTGGGTGAAATTGTTTTTACCAAACTGGGGGATGTCAGCAATTGAGGGAAACGCCTTGATATACAGCTGCCAGCTTTGCGGGTCGAGGTTTTGCATATCACCCGGCCAACCCACCACGTTCCTGGCAGGATCACCGTCTCGTATCAGACTCAACGTATAGAGCATACGGCTTTCGCCGAGCACAATACGTTGAGGATTATCCGGAACGACAACGGTACGGTCAGACAGGTCAACAACCGTTTTGGCCTGCGCCAACCCCGTGAACATCAGGCTGGCAAGTAACAACATCCGGCAAGAAATACGCATAACGTCTCAAAATCCAATAAACGGATCGAAATGATAGTGATTATCGTTAATTACTGCAATTGCCAGGTAGTGTAACATCGCCGTCTCCCAACTCCAGTTGCATCAGTACGGTGTCGATCCAGAGGCCATGTTTGAAGCCGACGCTTTTCAACGTACCGATGATCTTAAAACCCAGTGACTCATGCAGTCCAATTGACCCATAATTAGCGCTGTTACCCACGTTGGCAATCATCTGACGCCAGCCGCCATGCGTCGCCCGTTTTATCACTTCCTGCATCAACCGTTTGCCAATTCCCTGACCCTGCTGATCTTCGCTGATATATACCGAACTTTCGCAGGTAAAACGGTAGGCATAGCGAGGTCGGTAAGCCGCAAGATAGCTGTAACCCAACACCTGGTCATCGCATTTAGCGACCAGATACGGCAGGCCTTTATCAAGGATATTTTCACGTCTTGAGAGCATTTCAGCCAACGTTGGCGGTTCGGTTTCAAAAGAGGCAATTCCGTGGATCACATGATGGGCGTAAATCTGCTGAATTTGCGCCATATCAGCAATGCTTGCATCGTAAAGCATGATGGTTTCAGGCGATAAAACAGACATATTCTTTCTCTCTTCAATGGATGGGGTTGAGTTATTAACGAAAGAATATTCCTGAGCCAGGAAATTGAATAATAAGTAAAACTTATTGCTGGCGGTTTTTATCGAATGGCGGTTGAGATGTGCTCAATAATAAATCGCTTTGCCGGGTTTTAGTACCCAGTTTGTGGATTAACGCGTTATCTCTGAGTTTTTTGTGCGAAAACGGCTACAATGGAGGACACTTTCCTCACACGGATGCCCGTAAATGAAAAGATTGACTCAGCAAGATATGACGGAAAGCGAACAGCGCGAGCTTAAAACGCTGATCGACCAGAGCCGCAAAGCTCAGGGGCGCGACCTGACTAACTCAGAAACCAACAGGATCAAAGACAACTACATCGACAAACTCATGGAAGAGAAAGAGAAAGTTGCCGCCAAAGCCCGTGCAGAAAAACGTCGTGCGAAAGCTGTTCCAAGTACGTCCGCGACCTATGACTGGACCGCCAGAACGCATCCACGTGGCCGTCGTTAAGAGATTCAAAATAGGCTCGGCATTAAGCTGAGCCTCTCCACTTTATATTCAACGCTTTTGCTTATTGCTCATTTTTGACATGTAAAAGTGACAAATCAATATATTTCGCCATATCACGGGATTCCGCACGCGGTAAATAGGGGATTTCACCGAGCAACGGCGCAGGAATATTATTACCAATGGCGTCAATCGTTTCCTGATAGTGAGCAAGGCACGGATTAATACGGTTCGCTACCCAACCAGCCAAAGGCAAGCCATCGGTAATAATCGCCTGAGCACTTAATAATGCATGGCTGACACAGCCTTCCTGAATACCCACCACCAAGATGACAGGTATATTCTGCTGGCGAACCCAATCGGAATAAAAACGATTCGGTGTGATCAATGTTTTCCAGCCATCACAGCCTTCAACGACCACAGCATCCCCACCTTCAAGCATGAAATTTAAACCTGACGTCATTATTTCAAAAATATTCTCAGGGATATCACTAACGTAAATATCTTCATCTAATAAAGCTAAAGGTGTTATTTTTTCGTAAGGATAAGAAATAGTTGAGGAGTTTTGCAGCGTTACCGCATCTTTATTTCGGATACCGTCAGCCAACTCCTGGCTTCCTGTGGCGACAGGTTTATAACCCAATGCACATTTACCTTGCGCTGCCATGGCCTGAAGCAAAGCGCGAGTCACGATGGTTTTACCTACACGAGCATCCGTGCCCGTGACGAAAAAGTGCGTTAACATGAAATTAAGGCTCCGGGATCTCTACGCTTAACTAAGGAATTGTCTCCGACTGGTGGGTCTGAGACAGAATGACAGGTTGAAAGTCTAGGCGATAGGATACGAGCGCGATTTGCGTTAGCGCAATGTTTTGGTCACTGAGAGGAATAATTAACAAATAAGATTTTTATTACTTTAATAATAAATCAAACCTGTTAATTCATGACGATAATTAACCCTGCAATAATGTAATTAACAGTGAGCCATTATACAGTGCATCTTTGACTAATGCGGCACCCGGCATGGTTCCTTTGTTATAGAATTCTGTCGGTTCCAGCTTGATATTTTCACTATAAGAAGGCAGCGATTGTTGTTGAATACAGGACATAATGGCGGGATGAAGGATCTCTTTGGCAGAATTTAGCGGTGATCCAATCAAGACTTTTTCAGGATTAAATAAATTCACCATGATCGCCAGTATTCGCCCCACACTATGGCCGACACTGACTATCACATCACGAGCCAGTTGATCACCTTGGTTGGCAGCATCACACAAGGCTTCCACAGTCAGCGGTATTCCCTGTAAACGAGAACCGGTGGCAGTCGATAGACGCTGACGAACCAGGTCAAGAATGTTGTTTATACTGGCCACCGTTTCCAGACAACCATGGTTACCGCAGTAACAACGCTTGCCGTAAGGGTCAACCTGAGTGTGGCCAATCTCCACCACACTGCTGCTGCCTGCGTGCAAAACACGCCCACCGGTGATGACTCCGGCTCCAACATTGTGGTCAATCACGACCTGAATGACATTCTTACAGCCTCGGGATGCGCCGTACAGTGCCTCCGCCATGGTCCATGCCCCAATGTCATGCTGCACAAAAACAGGCAAACCAGTATGCGCACCTAATGTACTACCCAGCGGCATTTCATTGACGTCAGAATAAAATGGCATACGGTGAACAATCCCAGCGCGCGCGTTAATCATGCCGGGTAACGTGATGGCGATCGCCGTGAGGCGTTCAAGCTTGTTCTGATAACGGATAAAAAATTGATCAATTTCGCTGAGAATGCGATCAAGCAGAGGTAACTCGGCCTCTGCGGGAAGCGGCAACACGTCTTCAACCACTAGTTTACTGCTGAGATCGCGCAAACCAAGGGTAATAAAGCCCAGACTGATACGTGCAGAAAGGTAATGCCAGGCTTCCGTATCCAGCATCAGGCCAATAGCAGGACGCCCACGGCTACCTGGGTCCTGAAACTCCGTTTCCTGAACCAGGTTGGCCTGTAACAGTTCACGGACAATTTTGGTAATACTGGCGGGAGCAAGCTGTGCTTTTTTTGACAGCTCGATACGCGAAACTGGCCCAAACTGATCAATCAGCCGGTAAACAACACCGATATTGGTTTGCTTAATTTGATCAATGTGTCCGGGTTGCCCATCAGGGTTCACAGGAAAAACTCCGTTATTTTTCGCGCTTCAAAATAAAGATTAATGGTTATGTTGAGGTTTTTGCTATATGTCGTCAACTATTTGATTCGTTATGTGATTTGGTGCACATATTGATCGAAAACTTGATAGCAATTGATTGGAAAAACAGCAACTCCATGGTTATTCCTCCTGCATCATTAATTCCATAAATGCTTTCGCCGGAGCACCAACAGGCCGATAACGATGATTCACCATCCAAACCTGTGTGGTGCCCTGCTGTTTTCCGAAACGTAAATAGCGCACGCCATCCACCTGAATTCGCAGATAGGATGCGGGTAAAATCGAGACGCCGAGCCCGGCAGAGACGAGCCCGATGATAGTCAACGGTTCCCCAACTTCTTGGGTAATAAACGGTGTTATCCCCTGTGAGCTCAGCAGCATGCGAATATCATCATAGAGAGACGTCCCGGCATCTTTTGAGAAGAATACAAACGGCTGGTCCGCCAGATGATGAAAGGTCAGCTCGCCTTCTGGCAAATTCACCAGCGGGTTATCTTCGTGAACGACAGCCACCAAAGGCTCTGAGAGTAACAGTTGGTGATGCAACGTCTCGGGCAACTGCCGGTTACGCATCACCCCCAGATCAATTCGGCCCTCAAGCAAGGGTTCTATTTGCTGGGTGCTGTTCATCTCTTCAATACGGATATTCACTTCCGGATATAAGAGGTGAAAGTGTTGGATGGTACGTTGGACACGGCGCAGAAAAGGCGCCGACGAGGTCAAACCGAGTGTGAGGCTACCGGCTTCACCGCGGTGGATTTTTGCGGCCTGGAGCGATGCATCATTGACACGCCCAATAATCTGTCGAGCCTCTTTGAGAAATATCTCCCCAGCATGCGTCAGACTCACATTGCGGTTATTACGGTTAAGTAATTGAGCGCCAATGTGAGCTTCCAGCGCCTGAATCTGCTGACTGAGCGGTGGCTGTGAAATATGTAGCCTTTCTGCCGCCCGGCCAAAATGTAGCTCTTCAGCAACAGCAATGAAATAACGTAAATGGCGCAGTTCGAGGTGGTTCATAATGTGGATTGATATCTTAAACATATTATTTTAGAGAGATTAATATATTAGACAAAATAAGTCGTCCTGTTAAAATTTTCATACATTTACAATTTTCGTGGTATGAAATACCTTCGCTAAGGATCTTCAGTGACGACCAACGGGCGTAAGTCTACAGCAACAGATTCCAGCCAACTTTCTATCAATCAGCACAATTCGGTCAATGATGACCAAATACTCTCTGTCACACCTTATTCTGCGCGGTCTAAAACGCCGTTCATCAAACGCGGTACGCGACAGTTTATTCAGGTGACACTGGCGCTGTTTTCAGCGGGTCTGGCGACATTTGCCCTGCTCTATTGCGTGCAGCCCATTTTACCCGTGCTATCTCATGACTTCGGCGTATCTCCGGCGACCAGCAGCCTGTCACTCTCGTTATCTACCGGCATGATGGCAATGGGTTTGCTGTTTACAGGGCCGGTGTCGGATGCTGTTGGGCGTAAATCGGTCATGGTTGTTGCACTAATGCTGGCAGCAGTCTGTACGCTGATTTGCGCATTTATGCAGAGTTGGAACGCCATCTTATTGATGCGCGCACTTGTCGGACTTTCTCTAAGCGGCGTGGCAGCGGTTGCTATGACGTACTTGAGTGAAGAGATCCATCCCAGCGTGGTGGCTTTCTCGATGGGGCTTTATATCAGCGGTAACTCGATCGGTGGCATGAGCGGCCGTCTGGTCAGCGGTGTGCTGACCGATTTTTTCTCATGGCGTATTGCCGTGGCCGTCATCGGATTATTTGCGCTGGCGGCGGCTATTATGTTTTGGCGGATTTTACCCCCGTCAAAACATTTTCGTGCCAGCTCGTTGAAACCGCGGAAAATGCTGATTAATTTTAAGCTGCACTGGCGTGACAAAGGATTACCGATGTTATTTGCCGAAGGTTTTTTACTGATGGGCAGCTTCGTCACTCTATTTAACTACATCGGTTACCGATTACTCAGTTCGCCCTATCATCTCAGCCAGGCGTTGGTTGGCGTGATCTCGGTGGTTTATCTGATGGGAACGTACAGTTCGCCGAAAGCCGGTGCGCTGACAGGCGTTTACGGTCGCGGCCCGGTGTTGATGGGGTCCACCGCGCTGATGTTGGTCGGGATCCTGATCACTGCATTCTCACCGGTATGGGCGATTTTCATGGGTATGATTTTAGTCACCGGTGGTTTTTTTGCTGCACACTCGGTGGCGAGCGGCTGGATTGGTTGCCGCGCCCGTCGTGCCAAAGGTCAGGCATCGTCACTCTATTTATTCTCCTACTATGCCGGTTCTAGCGTTGCCGGGACTCTGGGTGGTTATTTCTGGAAAAGTTTTGGCTGGTACGGCATAACCACATTTATCAGTTTGATGCTGGTCGTGGCGATTATCGTGGGATACCGGTTGATGCATTTGACAGAAGCTCGCAGACTTTCAGTCTAAAAGAGTCACCACCGCTGTTTCTGATACTGAGGGCCTTCGCGGCCCTTATTCCCTGCCTGACGCGACGCCACGGAATATCATGCTATCGACATAAATGAGGCGTGCACGTGGTCGTATTTTATACTAGAGTGTATGTTGTAACTAAGTGGAGACTATATGGCCCAGTATGACCTGATTGCCCGAATGAACGGGTGCTTCAACGAACTCGAACTGGCCTTGAACGATCTCAGTCGGTTCTTAAGACAGCTCGATTTATTGCAGGCCCGCGTATTCAGTCTGCCCGATATTGCTAAAGGTGAAGAACACAATCCGGCCGAACATATTCAGGTTAAAGCCCACACGGGTGAGGACGCCCACCAGCTGGCGTTACAACATTTTCAGAATCTGTTTATCCATCATCATGGCGAGAATATCAGCAGTAAATCTGCGGTTCGTTTGCCGGGAGTCCTGTGCTACGCCGTCGATGCCGCAGAGCATCAGGCTGCTTTGTTGTTGATTGAAGAGGTCAATATACTAAAAGCGGAGCTGGAACACATTGTCACCGTGGAATCTGGCCTGGCACGGGAGCAGCGTTTTGAGTTTGTGCATACCCACCTGCGCGGGTTAATCACACTGAATGCCTACCGAACGATATCTGTCCTCAATGACCCGGATTCAGTACGTTTTGGTTGGGCAAATAAGCACATTATAAAAAATGTCAGCCGTGGTGAAATTCTGGCTCAGTTGGATAAAAGTCTGAACGCCGGCCGTTCCGTTCCCCCTTACAGCCGCGATCAGTGGGCAGATAACATTACCCGCGAGATCAATGATGTTAAGCGCATTCCCGAACATGCCATCCTGAAAATCAAACGTCCGGTGAAGGTGCAGCCCATCGCCCGCGTATGGTATCGCAACAGCCAGAAACAGGTGCAACATCCCTGCCCAATGCCGCTTATCGCTTTATGCTTGAAAACACCAGCGTTTCACCCACCTAAAGTCGGTGAATTGGCAGACTACGACGCAAGCGCAGTAAAACATAAATATAAACCGGTGGCGCAGTCGCTTAATCTGCTGATCAAGCGTTTACATTTGTATACAGATTGGTCAGCGGATCAAACTTCTGTTTGATTATTCAAGACGGTATTTTGCGGTTATAACGGAAATCCCTGAAACAGAGCCATTGTGACCAGCGCAGCGGTTGTTTTAGAACAACTCGGAGACCAAAGGCCCGAGCGACTGCGGGCCTTTGGTCGGTGTGGACTGACGTCCACAACCTTGATTCAAAGGGGATTAACCTGCCCCCAGTTTACCCCTTCATGCTGCCGACCATATCTTCTGGTCGTACCCACTCGTCGAATTGAGCTTCGGTCAGGTAACCGAGCTTCAACGCGGAAGCTTTCAGAGTCAGCCCCTCTTTGTGGGCTTTCTTCGCGATTTCAGCCGCTTTGTCATAACCGATATGGGTATTAAGCGCCGTCACCAACATCAGGGACTCATTAAGCAACTGAGTGATGCGGTCACGTACCGGTTCAATACCCACCGCACAGTGCTCGTTGAAACCACGCATGCCGTCGGCCAGCAAGCGGATGGATTGCAGGAAGTTGTGGATAACCATCGGACGGAAAACGTTAAGCTCGAAGTTGCCAGAAGCACCACCGATGTTAACGGCAACGTCATTGCCTAAAACTTGCGCACACAGCATAGTCATCGCTTCACATTGGGTCGGGTTAACTTTACCCGGCATGATGGAGCTGCCTGGCTCGTTTTCTGGAATGGCGAGTTCACCGATCCCGCAACGCGGGCCAGAAGATAACCAGCGAACGTCGTTAGCAATTTTCATCAATGAGGCTGCCAGGCCTTTCAACGCGCCATGACCATGCACGAGGGCATCGCAGGTTGCCAGCGCTTCAAATTTATTCGGGGAGGTCACGAACGGCTGTTGAGTTTGTTCTGCCAGGGCTTTGGCTACGCGCACCGCATATTCCGGGTGGGTATTCAAACCGGTTCCAACCGCCGTGCCACCCAGAGCCAATTCGGCAATATGCGGGATACTGGCTTCGATATGCATCATGCTGTGTGCCAACATCGCTGCCCAGCCAGAAATCTCCTGTCCCAGTGTCAGCGGTGTAGCATCCTGCAGGTGAGTACGGCCGATTTTAACAATCCCCCTGAAAACGTCGGATTTCCCCACCAGCGTTTTATGCAACGCTTTCAATTCAGGCAACAGCGTTTCACGCAATTCAATGACTGCCGCGACATGCATGGCTGTAGGGAAGACGTCGTTAGAGCTCTGGCTCTTGTTCACATCATCATTGGGGTGAACTTTACGCCCTTCGCCGCGCTCACCACCGAGGATCTCACTCGCCCGATTAGCCAGCACTTCGTTCATATTCATATTGGTTTGCGTACCGGAACCCGTCTGCCAGATGGCCAGCGGGAACTCAGTCGGATGCTTGCCTGCCAGCACTTCATCGGCAGCAGCAATAATGGCATTGCCACGCTCAGTTGGCAGCAGGCCTAAATCCATATTCACAGAGGCTGCCGCACGCTTGGTTTGCGCCAATGCATGGATCAAAGCTTCTGGCATTTTTTCAGAAGAGATTCGGAAATGTTCGAGTGAACGCTGCGTTTGAGCGCCCCAAAGCTTATCCGAAGGTACGTCGATAGGACCCATTGAGTCTTTTTCAATGCGAGTCACTGCTGCCATTACTGTCTCCTTAGCACTCTTAAATGAACGTTTATACTCTCTTCGCCTCACGCTCCCACGCGCTGCATTCACCGGCGGCCTGATGAGTATAGTCACAGACAAAGAAACGGTATTATGCCATAGCGAAGGCATTATGGGATTTAGCGCTCATCGCACTTTTTCGTCATCTTAGTCATCAGGAGTTGATTAAACGGCTTAGGTCATTGTTTACTACGCACAGCGTTTTATTTACTTCATCCAGATATAAGTGGGAGTTCAGGACCAAATATGCAAAAAATGAACAACGGTGTACAGAATTACGCCTGGGGCAGTACTGAGGCATTGAACAAATTGTATGGCATTGCCAACCCTGACGGTAAACCGATGGCCGAATTGTGGATGGGTGCCCATCCTAAAAGCAGTTCTCATGTCATTAATGCGCAAGGGCAGGAAATTCCGCTTCGCACACAAATCAGTGCCGATCTGGAACAACAGTTAGGTAAGAAAGTTGCAGCACGCTTCGGTGAACTGCCGTTCCTTTTTAAAGTGCTATGTGCCGATCAGCCGCTTTCGATCCAGGTTCACCCAAGTAAGCAGGCCGCTGAAGTTGGTTTCGCCAAAGAGAATGCCGCAGGAATTGCGCTCGATGCGGCAGAACGTAATTACAAAGATCCTAATCATAAGCCTGAGCTGGTCTACGCCCTGACCCCTTTCCAGGCGATGAACGGCTTTCGGGAATTAAAGGATATCGTTTCGCTGCTGCAACCGGTATCGGGTGCCAATCCACACATTGCTGAATTCCTTACGCATCCTGACGTAGACCATCTGCGGATCTTATTCGCTGGTTTACTCAGCCTGGAAGGTGAAGCCAAATCGTTGGCACTTGGCGTGCTGAAATCTGCGCTGAATAATCAGCAAGGCCAGCCATGGGACACCATACGCAGCATCAGTCATTTTTACCCGGACGACAGTGGTCTGTTTTCTCCGTTGCTGCTCAATGTGATCACCTTGCAGCCGGGCGAAGCCATGTTCTTGTATGCCGAAACGCCACATGCTTATCTGAACGGTGTTTCACTGGAGGTGATGGCTAATTCTGACAACGTGTTGCGTGCCGGGCTGACCCCTAAATATATCGATATTCCTGAATTACTGGCTAATCTCAAGTTCACCGCCAAACCGACCAGTGACTTGCTGACCACGCCAGTTGAGCACGGTGCTGAATTCAACTTCCCTATTCCGGTAGAAGATTTCTCTTTCTCTATTCACAGCCTGTCCGCTACAGAGCAGACGCTAGAGCAGCAGAGTGCGGCGATTGTTTTCTGTATTGAAGGTCAGTCGGTGCTCGTCAAAGGGGAACAGACTCTGGTGCTGAATCCGGGGGAGTCTTGCTATCTTGCTGCGATAGAATCGCCAGTGAGTATCAGTGGTCATGGCCGTATTGCACGAGTATTCAACCAGATTTAGTCTTCAATCCGGAGAGTTCGATAAGGCAAAACGCCTAATTTTAGTGAAAAATTTGCCATTTAGGCCTGACTTCACCCACAATAAATGGGCTGTAAGGCATTTTTATTTTCGGGAAATTTCCTAAGGATGAACAGAGCTATGAAAAAGTCGTTAGTCGCTGTAAGCGTCATTGTAGTACTTGGCGCAGCCTGGACAGGCGTCTCGTGGTACACCGGTAAAATGATCGAGCAGCACATGGTGGACGTGGCCAAGAATGCCAACAGCCAGCTTCAGTCTTCATTCCCTAAAGCTGGCGTTAACGTTTCTTATCAGGATTATCATCGTGGCCTGTTCTCCAGCCAGATGCGTATCGTCCTGAAACCGGATGCTGCCGCCGCAGCTGCAGGAACCAGCGCCCTTAAAACCGGTGATGAAATTGCCTTTATCGAAACCATCGATCACGGCCCTTTCCCGGCAGCACAGTTGAAAAAATTCAACCTGATCCCAAGTATGGCGTCAGTGCATTCCGAACTGCAAAACACCCCAACGTTAAAGCCACTGTTTGACGTTACCAAAGGTAAATCTCTGGTGACAGCCGATACCCGCGTGTCTTACAGCGGTGGGAGTTCTTCGGCTATCAACATCATCCCGGTGGATTACGACAAAAACAACAGCAAGCTGCAATTTGGCGGTGCTGATATCAATGTCTCCGTTGATAAGGATCTGACCCAATTAACCTTCGATGGAAAAAGTGACAGCATCGCGCTGACCTCACAAAATCAGTTCGGTCAACTCGAAAAAGTCACCCTGAATGGTTTCTCTCTCGACAGCGATACACATCAAGGCCAATCTAAAGTCAGCGTTGGCGATCAGAATCTGACCGTTAAACAAATACTGGTGAATGTCGATGGTAAAGATGCGGCTTCTCTGGATAACTTCAAACTGGCGAGCAAATTCAGTGAAGACGGTAGCAACATTCAGGGTCAGCAGGATTACACCCTTGATGCGTTGAAAATTCAGGGTACTGATTTCGGATCCGGGAAATTGACGTTGAAAGTCAACGGCCTTGATGCTGCTGCACTGAAAACTTTCTCTGACAACTACAACCAACAGTCCCAGCAGTTGCTGGCGCAGTCGGGTGAGATTGATCCGGAGGTTTACAAACAACAGTTGACCGAACTGTTAGCCGCTAACCTGATACCGTTGCTCAAGGGCAACCCAAGTATCAGTATTTCTCCTCTGAGCTGGAAAAATAGCAAAGGTGAAAGTAGCTTCAACCTGCGTGTTGATCTGAAAGATCCGACTGCCGGTTCTCAAGCCCAGAGTGACGATCAGCTGATTTCACAATGGGTAAGCAAGGTAGATGCGAAACTGGCCATCCCGGTTGCGATGGCGACGGAGATGACGACTCAAACCGCTAAACTTCAGGGTTACACAGGTGATGATGCCGAAAAACTGGCAAAACAGCAGGTTCAGGGCATCGCGGCAATGGGCCAGATGTTCAAAATTACCACGCTGAAAGATGACACCATCTCCAGCAGCTTCCAGTATGCAGACAATCAGGTAAATCTGAATGGTCAGAAAATGACCCTTCAGGAGTTCATGGGTCTGTTTGGCGTCTTCGGCGGTAACGGCGTTGCGCCGCAAACTCCAGCGCCAGCACCCTTAGCGCCACCGATCGCCCCTGTAGCACCGAACGCTCAATAATCACTGATTGAAATACCATCGTAATGCCTCTGCATAAGCCCGTCCCAGGACGGGCTTATTTATGTCTACACGTTAATAATAAAACGTTCTGCGCTCCGTTGCGCAACAACATTCCCTTCCTGTCGGTTATCCCGTTATAATGCATCGCACTTTTTTAGCAAAAATAATGAGTGCACACCATGATAGATCGCCGTCTCCCTCTGACTGACATTCACCGCCACCTTGATGGCAACATCCGCGCACAGACTATTCTCGATTTAGGCCGCCAATTTAATCTCGCTCTGCCCGCGAGTGAAATCGAGGCTCTGCGACCGCACGTGCAAGTGATGGAGACCGCACCCGATCTGGTAAGTTTCCTGCAAAAGCTCGATTGGGGAGTGAAAGTCCTGGGCGACCTTGATGCCTGCCGCCGGGTTGCGCAGGAAAACGTTGAAGATGCGGCCAGAGCCGGTCTGCACTACACCGAACTGCGTTTTTCACCTTATTACATGGCCATGACGCACCAACTGCCAGTGGCAGGCGTGGTAGAGGCGGTGATCGAGGGGATTCAGCGTGGCTGCCAGAAAAACGACATCGACGTGCGCCTGATTGGTATTCTGAGCCGTACTTTTGGTGAAGAGGCTTGCCTGCAGGAGCTGGCCGGTTTACTGGCACATCGCGACAGTATTACCGCCCTCGATCTGGCCGGTGATGAGCTGGGTTTCCCTGGCAGTCTGTTCCTCAGCCATTTCAATAAAGCACGTGATGCGGGCTGGCGTATTACCGTACATGCCGGTGAAGCGGCTGGCCCGGAAAGTATCTGGCAGGCAATTCGTGAGCTGGGTGCCGAGCGTATTGGTCACGGCGTCAAAGCAGCAGAAGATACTGAATTAATGGACTTCCTGGTAAAACACCAGATTGGCATTGAATCTTGTCTCACCTCGAATATCCAGACCAGCACCGTCTCTTCACTGGAGCAGCATCCGCTCGCAGTATTCCTGCGTCACGGTGTGTTGGCTTCCATCAATACGGATGATCCGGCGGTTCAAGGCATCGAAATTGAGCACGAATACCGCGTTGCAGCGCCTGCAGCCGGGCTGACCATGGCAGAAATACGACAGGCCCAGGAAAACGGCCTGACGATGGCATTTTTGAGCGATGCAGAAAAAGAGGCAATTCGCGTTAAAGTGAAAGGGTAATTCCGTCTCAGGAGCGCAGTGTATATAAAGTATGCTGCGCTCTTTTTCTTGTTTCTGACCAGTAAGAAACCGGCATATGTTTATTTTTTCAACTGCTGCCATTTCAAATCGTTCGTTCCCACCACCTGCGGGTCCCGCACGCATTGCAAGACGACACTGTCAGCCGTGACGACCGCACCTTCACTGTAACTCTGATTATTGTAAATGCAGCAGCGATGGCAGGTCGACGCACTGTTCTGGTTGTTACCACTGTTATCCCAGATTTGCGGCGGCAGTGGCACCACGACATCCACACTATTGCTACTACCGCTCAGCCCGGCACGGTTCGCCATCGCTGGAGTGGCCAACAGGGATGAACTGACCCACAGTGCCATTATCAATTTATTCATCATTTGCCACGCCCTTCCCTTTGGTTGATGCCTTGCGGCGCTTAGGTGCACTTTTGGGGCTTTTAGCCCCCGTAGCCGTTTTTCCAGAACCCGCTGGCTTAGACGGAATAGCGCGAAATGCCGATGAAACACGCGTCGTTTTGGCCTGTACGATCAGGTTTTGTAGGGTCGCAACCAGAGGTTGCATAAAATCCTGATAGCGACAATTTTTCTCACTGATGCGGGTCAAGGTTGATTCCCAGTCCGCGGTCATATCGGGCCGTCCTGCAATATCCGGCAGCGAGTGGATCAGCGCTCGCCCGGTCTCGCTGGAATGGATATAGCGGCCCTTCTTGTATAAAAACTCGCGACGGAAGAGCAATTCAATAATTCCGGCGCGGGTCGCTTCGGTACCTAATCCATCCGTAGCACGCAAAATTTTCTTTAGTGCTTTATCCTGAACAAAGCGTGCAATCCCTGTCATGGCAGACAGCAACGTGGCGTCGGTAAAGGGCCGAGGTGGCTGAGTTTGCCGTTCCACCACTTCTCCTCTTTCGCATAGCAATTCATCACCTTGGGCGACCACAGGCAATGGCGTGCCTTCATTCTCCTCATCACGCTCTTTGCTGCCTAGTAGGGTCCGCCAGCCGGCCTCAGCCAGAAAACGCGCCTTGGCAATGAATTTGCCACCGGCGATATCAAGATCAATCACACACTTACGGAATACCGCGTCCGGGCAGAACTGCATCAAATATTGACGCGCCACCAGATTATAAATTTTTTGCTCATCGTCGTTCAGGCTGACTTTACTGCTGCGTGCCGTCGGAATGATAGCGTGGTGAGCATCGACTTTTTTGTCGTCCCAGCAGCGGTTACGCCGGTCAGTGTCCACGGCCGGTTGCGGCAGTAAATCAGGCTGATGAATACTAATGGCATTGAACACAGCGTGTCGCCCGGCGAAATGCTCATCAGGTAGATATCGGCTGTCGGAACGCGGATACGTAATCAATTTGTGCGTTTCATACAAACGCTGGCAAATATCAAGAATTTGCTGGGCACTGAGACCGAATGCCTTCGAGCCTTCAATCTGCAGAGCCGACAGCGAAAACGGCAGTGGCGCAGTGTCGTTTTCTCTCTTGTCATTATAGTGAGTAACCCGTGCCGGCTGCCCGGCGATACGCGCCACCACATGATCAGCCAAAGGACGATGTAATAACCGCCCTTCTTCATCCTGATAGGGCTCGCAGGATTCGCTCGGTTGCCACAGCGCGACAAAGCGCTCATCCGCTGGCGTAACGATGTGGGCTTTCACCTCGAAATAATCTTTAGAGACAAAATTTTCAATCTCTTCATCACGGCGCACCACCAGACCCAGCACTGGCGTCTGCACGCGTCCGACTGACAGCACGCCGTTGTATCCGGCGTTACGCCCAAGAATGGTATAAGCACGGGTCATGTTGATGCCGTAAAGCCAGTCAGCACGGGAACGCGCCAGCGCCGAGACGCACAGCGGTATAAAATCCCGATTGTCACGCAGCCGCTCAATGGCCCGCTCCACCGCCTGTGGGTTAAGATCGTTGATCAGACAGCGCTGAACGTTCTGGCGTTTTTCTGCCGTCAGTTCAAGGTAATCCAGAACTTCATCCACCAGCAGTTGACCTTCGCGATCCGGGTCACCGGCATGGATGACCTCTGTGGCCTCGAGTAGCAGCCTTTTGATCACGTTGAGCTGTTTGGCGACAGAAGAGCGCGGCTGAAGCTGCCATTTTTCTGGAATGATAGGGAGATCATTGAGCGTCCAGCGAGCGTAACGACTGTCATAGGCGTCGGGCTGCGCTTGCTCAAGTAAGTGGCCCACACACCAGGTGACGACCTGATCATTACCACACGCGATAAAGCCGTCACCACGACGATGGGGCTTGGGCAGGACATCCGCAATAGCGCGAGCGAGACTGGGTTTTTCGGCAATAAATAAACGCATCAGGCGGCACGCTCAATTTTCAGGCCTGCCAGTATCTGTATCATTGCCTTATCAATCATCATCCCTTCCTTTATTCACAGCATCGTCTGCTCTCAGGTGTGGGTATGTTAGCTGTTGATGAAGCAATTGGTAAGACGGGAAGTGGTTCAGAGCGGGATGTTCGCTCACAAAGTCAGCGAATAACCGGTTTCTCGGACTATTTCCGATCAACCGGTGAAATGATAAGCCGCCTCTGTTAGAAATAAGAGACAAAAGACGAACTGTCGGCTGGAATAATCTGTGTACTGGATTTTAACTGTGGGGTGCCGAGATAGAGGAATCCGACGATCCTATCATTCGGACCACATTTGAAAGCCTGACGCACATCGGCGTGTTCGGTCCATGCGCCGGTGCGCCAGATACCATTAAACCCCTGCGCCAATGCCGCCATTTGCATCGCCTGCACGGCACAGCCTGCGGATAACATTTGCTCCCATTGCGGTACTTTCGGGCTTTCTTTATAGGCGGCGATAACGGTAATGATTTGTGGTGCCCGCAACGGAGCCTGCGTCGCCTTTTCAATCGCCTTCTCATCAGCACCATCATTGATTGCAGCGGCGCGTAATAATTCACTAAAGCGAACCAGTCCGTCATTTTCGGCAATAACAAAACGCCACGGCTGTAAGGCTCCGTGGTCAGGCGCGCGCATACCGGCATTGATAATGTTTTGCAGCACCTTGCCAGACGGCGCAGGCGCCGCCAGACGTGAGGCCGAACGACGGTTTACTAATAAGTCCAGAGCATCCATAAATCTCTCCTTTACGATCATATGATAATGATAGGCATTTACTTCACGGTAGCATAAGCACGCGCCTTTTTACCAACCGCAGAATACCCTTTAGGCGACATCACTCTGCAGCGCAGTGTCATTGGTAAATTATGACATGATTTAAAGCTGACATTTTCCGGCCAGGTCATTAGGATAGCGATACTTTTACCGCTTGTTGGAGAGACCATGCGTACATTGTGGCGAATTATCGCCGGTTTTTTTAAGTGGACCTGGCGTCTTCTTAATTTCATCAGAGAGTTTATTCTCAACCTGTTCCTGATCCTGATCATACTGGTCGGTGTCGGGATCTATTTTTCATTTCAGGACAAGCCCGTCGACACCACCAAAGGTGCGCTGCTGGTCGACCTTAGCGGTACCGTGGTTGATAAGCCATCCGTTAATAATAAAGTACGTCAATGGGGTCGTGAGATCCTGGGCACCTCCAGTAACCGCTTGCAGGAGAATTCGCTGTTTGATCTGGTGGATACGATTCGTCAGGCGAAAGATGATAAGAACATTACTGGCATGGTGTTACAACTCACCGATTTTACCGGCACCGATCAGACGTCGTTGCAGTACATCGGTAAAGCCCTGCGTGAGTTTCGTGATACCGGCAAGCCAATTTACGCCATCGATGACAGCTACGATCAGTCACAATATTATCTTGCAAGCTATGCTAACAAGATTTACCTGTCGCCGCAGGGCGCGGTCGATATCCACGGTTTCGCGACCAACAATCTTTATTACAAGTCGTTGCTCGAAAAGCTGAAAGTCACCACGAATATCTTCCGCGTCGGCACATATAAGTCCGCTGTTGAACCATTGATTCGTGATGATATGTCTCCTGCTGCACGCGATGCTGATAGCCGCTGGATTAATGGGCTTTGGGGTAACTACCTCAATACGGTTTCAGCCAACCGTCAGATCACGCCTGAGCAACTGTTCCCAGGTGCCGCGGGTGTGCTGGCCGGTATGCAAAAAGCCGGTGGCGATATGGCACAATATGCACTGAACAGCAAACTGGTGGACGCTCTTGCCTCACGAAATGAGGCAGAAAACGACATGGTAAAAGCCTTCGGGTGGAATAAGAAATCCAAAGACTTTAACTTCATCAGTATTTATGACTACTCACCGAAACCTAAGCCAGACAACAATGAGCCGCAGATCGCGGTGATCTTCGCCAGCGGTGCGATTAACGATGGTGAAGAACAACCCGGTGCAGTTGGCGGTGATACAACAGCCCAACAGATCCGCGATGCCCGTCTGGATCCAAAAATCAAAGCCATCATCTTGCGCGTTAACAGTCCTGGCGGCAGCGTGAGTGCATCTGAAGTCATTCGTTCTGAACTGGCCGCAGCGCGCGCTGCCGGTAAGCCGGTGGTCGTTTCAATGGGCGGTATGGCCGCATCGGGTGGTTACTGGATCTCCACTCCGGCGAACTATATTATCGCCAGTCCGAGTACGCTGACCGGTTCTATCGGTATCTTCGGTGTGATCAACACTTACCAGAACACGCTGGATAACGTTGGGGTTCATACCGATGGTGTCGCAACGTCACCGTTGGCAGATATTGCATCGACTAAGGCGCTGCCGCCGGAGTTCTCTCAGATGATGCAGATGAACATCGAGAACGGTTATAAAACCTTCCTCGGCCTGGTCGCGAAAGCAAGAAACAAAACGCCTGAGCAGATAGACGACATTGCCCAAGGTCACGTGTGGATTGGCTCCGATGCAAAAAACAACGGACTGGTGGATCAGCTTGGCGACTTCGATGACGCAGTGAAGAAAGCCGCCGAACTGGCTAAATTGCCTAAATGGCAGTTGAACTGGTACGTCAGCGAACCCAGCCTGACCGATATGGTCTTCTCACAAGTCAGCGCTTCAGCACAAGCTATGCTGCCTGCTGCGGTTCAAGCCTACCTGCCTGCTCCGGTTAGCAAAATAGCACTGGAGCTGAAATCCCAGGCCGACCTGTTCAATAACATGAACGACCCGCAGAATCGTTATGCTCTGTGCCTGACCTGCGGTGAAGTGAGGTAATCTTCATCGTCTGTAAAGCGAAGCCCGGTGAAAGTGAATCACCGGGTTTTTTTATTTTGGAGCCGGCGCAGATGCCTTTATACTTCGGCTCATCCTGCACGCCCCGTTCAATACAAAGAATCCTGTCAATGACCAAAAAATCTATTTACGTCGCTTACACTGGTGGCACCATCGGAATGCAACGATCTGAAAACGGCTACATTCCGGTTTCAGGACACTTACAACGTCAGTTGGCTTTAATGCCTGAGTTCCATCGCCCGGAAATGCCTGAATTCACTATCCAGGAATATGTGCCGCTGATGGACTCTTCTGACATGACACCAGAAGACTGGCAGCACATCGCCGATGATATTCTGGCCCATTACGATCAATATGACGGTTTTGTCATTTTGCACGGCACCGACACGATGGCATTCACGGCCTCTGCGCTCTCTTTCATGCTGGAGAATCTTGGCAAGCCAGTAATCGTGACAGGGTCACAAATACCGCTTGAAGCACTGCGTTCTGATGGCCAGATCAATCTGCTGAATGCGCTGTATATTGCGGCTAATCATCCGGTCAATGAAGTCACTCTGTTCTTCAACAATCGTTTGTATCGCGGCAACCGCAGCACTAAAGCCCATGCCGATGGTTTCGACGCGTTTGCATCCCCTAATCTTGCCCCCCTGTTAGAAGCCGGCATCCATATCCGCCGGCTGTCTACGCCATCGCTACCGGTGGCGGCCGGGACGCTGAAAGTGCATGACATCACCCCACAGCCAATTGGTGTCGTCACGATTTACCCAGGCATTTCCGCTGAGGTGGTACAAAACTTTCTGATGCAGCCTGTTAAAGCGCTGATCCTGCGCTCCTATGGTGTGGGTAATGCACCGCAAAAAGGTGACCTGCTGAAAGTGCTAAAAGAGGCATCTGAACGCGGCATCGTGGTGATCAATCTGACACAATGTATCTCTGGTCGGGTCAATATGGGCGGTTATGCTACCGGTAATGCCCTGGCACAGGCTGGTGTGATCAGTGGTTTTGATATGACCGTCGAAGCCGCACTGACTAAACTCCATTATCTCTTCAGCCAGCCGTTATCACCGGATGAGATCCGTACACTGATGCAGCAAAACCTGCGCGGCGAGCTGACCGAATAAGGAATCCTGATGAAAAGCGCTTTGTTATTAATCGACCTACAAAATGATTTCTGTCACGGTGGTGCGCTCGCAGTACAGGATGGCGATGCGGTGATCAGCGTAGCTAATCAGGCCATTAAGGTCTGTAAGGCGCAGGGAATTGACGTGGTGGCTTCGCAGGACTGGCATCCGCATAACCACGGTAGTTTCGCGGTCAATGCTGGCACTGAGCCATGGACTGTCGGTGAACTCGACGGACTGCCACAAGTATGGTGGCCGATACATTGCGTTCAGGAGCAACACGGCGCTGATTTTCATCCACTACTGCACCGCGACGCCATTGATTTTGTGGTCCGCAAAGGTCAGAACGCCGGAATAGATAGCTATAGCGCGTTTTTCGACAACGGTCACCGTGCTTCAACCACACTGCATGCCTGGCTACAGCAACAGCAGATTGAGCAGTTGTTAGTCATGGGCCTGGCGACCGATTATTGCGTCAAATTTACGGTGCTGGATGCAATAGCCTTGGGTTATGAGGTGACACTGTTGGTCGAAGGGTGCCGCGGCGTGAATATTTCTCCACAGGATAGCCAGCAGGCTATAGAAGAAATGCAGCATGCCGGTGCGACAGTTCTTGCACTGGACTAACATGTCTTACTCTTTCGATAAATGAACAAGGCCGCTTCATGGCGGCCTTGTTCATTTGCTTACAGATCTTTTATCTACTCGGCATCTACTCAGGTTTAATACGGATTAATGCGTCCTGCGCAAATTGCTGCTTCAATTCCTGCTTCGATTTGGTGACAATTTGTCCATCAGTGCCAATACTCATATGCTGAGCCTCAGTGTTATGGCGCGCCTGGTATAACATCACCATCTGTAAGCTGTTGTCTTTTTGCTCAGATGTCAGAGCAACACCATCAGGCCACTTTCCCAGTTCAACTGCCTGCGCAAGACGCTGAAAAATCTCCGGCGTCATCACGTCGACTAACTCATTAATTTCCATCAACAGCTCTCTTCATCTTGGCTGATTATTCACTTAACGGTGAATAATGGCTGAATCGATTTTGTCGTTTAAATTACATGCCAACTGACACTCAGCCGGCAGTCTTGTCACCGTTCTCGCCATCGATGAAACTCATCGATGCAGAATTCACACAATAGCGGTCACCTGTAGGCTCAGGACCGTCAGGGAAGACGTGACCAAGATGGGCATCGCAATGTGCGCAGCGAATCTCAACCCTTTCCATATTGTGTGTATTATCAGTGAGATAATTAATAGCATCATGCGTGACCGGTTGGTAAAAACTTGGCCAGCCACATCCAGAGTCAAACTTAGTATCGGAATAAAACAGCGGCGAGTGACAAACCAGACAATGGTAGATCCCATCGCGCTGGTTATGCAGTAGTTTACCGGAGTATGGGCGTTCAGTCCCGTGCTCTTGCGTCACATAATGTTGTATTTCAGTAAGTTGTGGTGATGTGATTGGTTCTTTAGATTCATTGGCCATGGTTGTCATTCTCTGCCAGGTAGGAAAATCAACTAAAATAACAGTTAATAATAACAAAAAATTAACAACGAGTCTGCCTGTTTTGACTTAAACTGTGTGCCATCGGCGTCAAACAAGAACAGCTCGTGACAAAAATCACATATTTGTTGTTACTGCCCTTTATATTCGGCATATCGTCCCCATGTAAGTAGAAGCCGATTAAAAAACGGAATGTGCAATATCTTGGCAAAAGTGAGTTTGAGCTTTGACTTACAGCAAGAATTGACACGATTCCGCTTGACGCTCAGCAAGGTTTTTGTAATTTTACAACCAACCTTTTATTCACAAAAAAATAGCTGGTGGAATATATGACTATCAAAGTAGGTATCAACGGTTTTGGCCGCATCGGTCGCATTGTTTTCCGTGCTGCTCAAGAACGTTCTGACATTGAGATCGTAGCAATCAACGATCTGTTAGATGCTGAATACATGGCTTACATGCTGAAGTACGACTCAACGCATGGCCGTTTCGAAGGTACCGTTGAAGTTAAAGACGGTCACCTGGTCGTTAATGGCAAAACCATCCGTGTTACCGCTGAGCGTGATCCAGCTAACCTGAAATGGAATGAAGTTAACGTTGACGTTGTGGCTGAAGCCACTGGTCTGTTCCTGACCGACGAAACTGCACGTAAACACATTGCTGCAGGCGCTAAAAAAGTTGTTCTGACAGGGCCATCTAAAGATGACACCCCTATGTTCGTTATGGGCGTAAACCATAAAGAATATAAAGGTCAGGAAATCGTTTCTAACGCATCTTGCACTACTAACTGCCTGGCACCACTGGCTAAAGTTATCAACGACAACTTCGGTATCGTTGAAGCACTGATGACCACAGTTCACGCAACTACTGCAACGCAGAAAACTGTTGATGGTCCGTCTCATAAAGACTGGCGTGGCGGCCGTGGCGCGTCTCAGAACATCATCCCTTCATCTACCGGTGCAGCTAAAGCAGTAGGCAAAGTTATCCCTGCCCTGAACGGTAAACTGACTGGTATGGCGTTCCGCGTTCCTACTCCTAACGTCTCTGTAGTTGACCTGACTGCACGTTTGGAAAAAGGCGCGTCTTACAAAGATATCTGCGCAGTAATCAAAAAAGCAGCAGCTGAAGGCGACCTGAAAGGCGTTCTGGGCTACACCGAAGATGACGTTGTTTCTACCGATTTCAACGGTGAAAAACTGACTTCTGTGTTCGATGCTAAAGCAGGTATCGCGCTGAACGACAACTTTGTGAAACTGGTTGCCTGGTACGATAACGAAACTGGCTACTCAAACAAAGTTCTGGATCTGATTTCACACATCTCTAAATAATTGCCCGATGTGATGAACTGAATCGAAGGGCGACGTTAAGTCGCCCTTTTGCTTTCTGCGCAACAGTAAGCACCAAGAGTCACTGAAGCCGTCGTTCATCACCGGTCTGGATTTATAATAAAATCACAGGACCCATCTCATGACATCAAAACTCTTTACCCTTCCCGTTTTAAAAACCATCACATCGGTTATCAGCCAGCGTCAGATTGATGAATTACCGGTTTTGGTGATCGACCACCCTAAAGTGCGCGCGGCTATTACCCTGCAAGGGGCACATTTGCTGGCCTATCAGCCGCAAAATGAACAGCCAATATTGTGGATGAGCAGTGAATCCGCATTTAAAACGGGTGTAGCTATTCGCGGTGGTGTACCGATTTGCTGGCCATGGTTTGGCCCGGCTGGCCAACCTTCACATGGCTTTGCACGCATTCTTCCATGGGAGTTGACCTCTCATCAGGAAAATGAGCAAGGTGTAGAATTGATTCTGACCTTAAAACAGAACGCAGAAACTCTTGAATTATGGCCGCATGATTTCACCCTCACCGCCCGCTTTGAGCTTGGCGCCGAGTGCCATATTGAACTGGAATCGAACGGTGACTTCGAAACAACCAGCGCGCTGCACGCTTATTTCAATATTGGCGATATCAATAATGTAAAAGTGTCAGGCTTGGGCAAGAACTACATCGATAAAGTTGATGGTGGCAAAACTGCCCAGCAACAAGGTCCATTGGCATTCAAGGGCCAGACTGACCGCATATATACTGCGCCTGAGGCCACCAGCCTGATTATTGATTCTGCACTGGATCGAACCTTGGTGATTGAACATCATTTCAACAGTGATGTGGTGGCCTGGAATCCGGGCGCAGAACTGTCTGCCAGCATGAAAGATATGGCGGATGACAGCTACAAAACCATGGTTTGTGTTGAAACGGCGAGCGTAAGCGCACCGCAAAAAAGCAATGTATCCTCGCCGGCAAAACTGGCCATGACCATCAGCCAGCGATAATCCTCTTTCCGCACAATCATTCCGCGCACTACAAATGTGCAAATGGGGCCTAAAAGCCCCATTAAATCACTTCTCACGCACCAATTAAGCGCATTGATACATTAGAAACTGTAAGTCACACCCGTCCACAGTACGCCGATATAATTTTTATCCACCATTGGGCTGTCTGTCACTTCGCTGGCTAACCGAATATAGCGCCCAGTGAAGAAACCTTGCCAATCTTTGGTGAAATTGTATTTGGCAGAAATCTCAACATAAGGACTGAAACTGTCGTCAGGCGAGTAAGTACTCAAACCACTACGGCGCGATTCATTGCTGTTAATACCGTAATAATATTGGTTCTGGTTGCTGCTGTTCCATGCTACACCGACGCCCGGAATCAGGGCCCAGTTGTCCTGATGGAATGCATAGAGATAGGCGACATCAGCCACTAAACCATCGCTGTTATTCAGGACATCGCCATTAAAGCTGGCGCGCAGCGTTCCCCAATCCTCATTATGAGAATAAGCCAGCCCCCCCATCAATGTGCCGCGACGCTTGTCCAGGCGCTTCATCTGGCTGTCATCTGAATCGCTCGGAGTAAAACCAAATGGCAGATAAGTTGCGGTCAGGCTAAATTTATTTTTGTCATCTTTCCACAGATAGTAACCGGCAGTCAGAGTATGGAAGTAAAAATCATCGCTTTCGTAGCTGATGATAGGAATTGGATAAACTTTGGTGTCATAACCGCGATATGGATTCGGGCTGACTAATGCAGATGCGCCCAGCGACCATGTGCCAGCCACCGCTGCGTGGCTGAACATAATGGCCGTCGCTGCGATGGAGAGTGCTCTGAAATGCATGCCTTTCATAGTAAATAAATCCCTTATCATTAAATATCGCTGACAGTGTAAGCGAAGAGTAATCCCTTCGCTTAGCAATTATAGTGATACCTCTTTGCGCATAAATACCAGAACGTTCAATTAATCGATATGCAAAGTATGAAATAAAAATAACGAAAAGAGTTCCTCACCCGCCCACCCCACGTCCTTCAAGGGTTTAAAGTGGAAACCCCTCAAGTGAGTCATTGATATATCTTAAAAAATGGGAGGACGGTAGAGGAAATTTTCGTAATGCCAAACTACGCTTATTAATAGATGAAAGACTCCACCTGGGGCACTTCCCGACCTAAGGGTATCAGACAAGCCACTTTATTTCGGTCTGTCAGTACAAAAAATGGGTTTCTGCAAGTTGGCATGAGGGTTGCTGTACTGAGGTGGGGAGCTTTCCTTCGGGAGCAGATTATTTCTAACGCTCTCATTTACCTGTGCTATTAACGAAGGACGGGCATCGTATGAATATATTTGACCATTATCGCCAGCGCTATGAGGCTGCCAAGGATGAAGAGTTCACACTTCAGGAATTCCTTACTATTGCTAAGCAGGATCGCAGCGCTTACGTTAACGCCGCCGAACGTCTGTTGATGGCAATCGGTGAACCAGTGATGGTAGACACCGCACTGGAACCACGCTTGTCGCGTTTATTCTCTAACCGGGTGGTCGCCCGTTATCCTGCATTTGAAGAATTTTATGGCATGGAAGATGCTATCGAGCAGATAGTGTCCTACCTGAAACATGCTGCGCAAGGATTGGAAGAAAAGAAACAGATCCTCTATTTACTGGGTCCTGTCGGTGGCGGTAAATCCTCTCTGGCTGAGCGCCTGAAAGCACTTATGCAACGTGTTCCCATTTATATGCTAAGCGCGAATGGTGACCGCAGCCCGGTCAACGATCATCCACTATGTCTGTTCAACCCACAGGAAGATGCCACTCTTCTTGAAAAAGAGTACAACATCCCTACCCGTTATTTGGGCACAATTATGTCCCCGTGGGCGGCTAAGCGCCTGCACGAATTTGGCGGGGATATCACCAAATTCAAAGTCATTAAAGTCTGGCCTTCTATCCTGGAACAAGTCGCCATCGCCAAAACCGAACCTGGCGACGAGAATAACCAGGATATCTCTGCGCTGGTTGGGAAAGTGGATATCCGCAAACTGGAAAACCATGCTCAAAACGATCCCGACGCTTACGGTTACTCTGGCGCACTATGTCGGGCAAACCAAGGGGTGATGGAGTTCGTCGAGATGTTCAAAGCGCCGATAAAAGTGCTCCATCCGCTGCTGACCGCTACGCAGGAAGGTAACTACAACGGCACTGAGGGTATTTCTGCCCTGCCGTTCAACGGCATTATTCTGGCGCACTCCAACGAATCGGAATGGGTGACCTTCCGTAATAACAAGAACAATGAAGCTTTCCTTGACCGTGTCTATATAGTCAAAGTGCCTTACTGCCTGCGCGTGTCGGAAGAGATGAAAATCTACGATAAACTGCTCAGTAACAGTGAACTGGTACACGCGCCCTGTGCGCCGGGAACGCTGGAAACGCTAGCCCGCTTCTCTATTTTGTCCCGACTGAAAGTGCCGGAAAACTCCAGCAGCTATTCCAAAATGCGTGTCTATGACGGTGAAAGTCTCAAGGACACGGACCCTAAAGCCAAATCTTACCAAGAGTACCGTGACTATGCGGGTGTGGATGAAGGGATGAATGGCCTGTCGACACGTTTTGCTTTCAAAATACTGTCACGTGTCTTCAACTTCGATCACGCAGAAGTTGCGGCTAACCCGGTACACCTATTCTATGTACTGGAACAACAAATTGAGCGCGAGCAGTTCCCACAAGACATTGCAGAAAAATATCTTGAGCATCTTAAGGGCTATCTGATCCCAAAATATGCTGAATTCATCGGCAAAGAGATTCAGACCGCTTATCTTGAGTCCTACTCAGAATATGGCCAGAACATTTTCGATCGTTATGTCACTTACGCCGATTTTTGGATCCAGGACCAAGAGTATCGCGATCCGGATACCGGCCAGTTGTTTGATCGAGAAGCGCTGAATGCCGAGCTGGAGAAAATTGAAAAACCAGCCGGGATCAGCAATCCGAAGGACTTCCGTAACGAAATAGTCAATTTCGTTTTACGTGCCAGAGCGCAAAACAGCGGGCGTAATCCGAACTGGACCAGTTATGAGAAACTGCGCACAGTGATTGAGAAAAAAATGTTCTCAAATACTGAAGAATTACTGCCAGTTATCTCGTTTAACGCTAAAACATCCACCGATGAGCAGAAGAAACACGATGACTTTGTCGACAGAATGATGGAGAAAGGGTATACACGCAAACAGGTGCGTCTGCTGTGTGAATGGTATCTGCGCGTGAGAAAATCCTCATAGTAGAGGAGCGATGGCAACGTCGTTTGGGGGAAATATGACGTACTTTATTGACCGCCGACTGAATGGTAAGAATAAAAGCGCGGTTAACCGCCAGCGCTTTTTGCGCCGCTATAAGTCGCAAATCAAACAGTCGATTGCCGAAGCCATCAACAAGCGTTCGGTTACCGACGTCGACAGTGGGGAATCCGTTTCGATCCCCATTGAAGATATCAACGAACCTATGTTTCATCAGGGGCGCGGAGGCTTACGTCACCGCGTTCATCCCGGTAATGATCACTTTGTCCAGAATGACCGTATTGAACGCCCACCGGGAGGCGGCGGCGGGAGTGGTCAAGGTGAAGCCAGCCAAGATGGTGAAGGCCAGGATGAGTTCTCTTTCCAGATCTCTAAAGATGAGTATCTTGATCTGCTGTTTGAGGATCTGGCGCTCCCCAATTTACAAAAAAACCAGCACCGACAGATAACAGAATATAAAACCCATCGATCCGGTTATACCTCTAACGGTGTACCGGCTAATATCAGTGTGGTGCGCTCACTACAAAATTCCCTTGCCCGCCGCACCGCGATGACAGCAGGAAAAAAACGAGAGTTACGTGCATTGGAAGCCACGCTGACTGAAGTAGAAAACAGCGAACCGGCACGACTATTAGAAGAAGAACGTCTGCGTAAGGAGATTGCAGAGCTACGACAAAAAATCGCCAAAACCCCGTTTATCGACACCTTTGATTTACGCTACAAAAACTACGAACGTCGCCCTGAGCCTTCCAGCCAGGCCGTGATGTTCTGTCTAATGGACGTTTCTGGTTCCATGGATCAGGCCACCAAAGATATGGCCAAACGTTTCTATATTCTGCTTTATCTGTTCCTGAGCAGGACCTATAAAAACGTGGATGTGGTCTACATTCGTCACCATACCCAGGCGAAAGAAGTCGATGAGCAAGAGTTTTTCTACTCGCAGGAAACCGGCGGCACGATTGTATCGAGCGCGCTCAAATTGATGCATGAAGTGATTCAGGAACGCTACGACCCGGCGATTTGGAACATCTATGCCGCTCAGGCCTCTGATGGTGATAATTGGGCTGATGATTCGCCGTTGTGTCATCAGGTTTTGGAACAAAAACTGCTCCCGATGGTGCGTTATTACAGTTATATCGAGATTACCCGGCGTGCTCACCAGACGTTATGGCGCGAGTATGAAGTACTGCAAGAAAAGTTTGGCAATTTCGCCATGCAGCATATCCGCGAACCGGAAGATATCTATCCGGTATTCCGCGAATTATTCCATAAACAGGTTCAAAACAACTAAGTTCTAATCATTAAAAACAGCCGGTTAGCTCACTTTACCGGCTGTTCCCCTTCTCAACCGGTCAATAAGCACGAATACAAAACTGACGCCTTCACTTTTGAAATGGCCGGGGAGGTTATTTTACTGGTCGCAGCGACATATCCGTGACATATAATCGTCGTCAGGGTAAAACATTAACTTTCGAGTGACCCATAAAGTATCTCAATGTTAATAAGGAAACATTATGAAGCAATTAAGAATTTATACACTGAAAAGTAAAATCGCTGCTTTAGAGTATTTTCAACACCACTGGATGAAACACTTATCAAGTCTCCCAAAGTTTGGTATCGCTGTAAATGACGTCTATTTGGGGGCCGATGATAATGCAGATAAAGTGATGGCTATAGTCAGTTATCCGGCAGAAAGTGATGCCAAAGCTTTAGACAGAAAATATATGCAGAGCGATGAATTTAAGGGGGATATGGCAGGTTTTGATCTCTCGAATATTATCAGCGTGGAAGAATTTTGGATTAGTGAGCGTCTTTTCTAATCAATATTGATCATCTACCTTCTGATTTAAATGCAACGGGATGTTAGGTTCTGTTGCGTTAATAACACATAGCCATGCCACTTCCGCTTAGCTATTGGTTATTAATGTGACAGATCCGGTCTATTTGAAGCAGGAACATGTCGTCTGTTGCGGGTTATCGATACTCTGTATTTCGTGTAATAAACCCGGCCTGAGCCATTTTTTATTTCCGTTCCAGCCTCGACCATCATGACATAGTAATGACGCATGAAAATATCCGGACGACGCGCTGCCGCTGCGAAAAAGAAATCTTTAAGATTGTGATTAAAATAGCGTGAATTCAGACGTTTGCGGAACTGTGTCACATGCCAACTATGACCATGTGAGGTCTGGGTCGCTTGCCAGACATCCCAGATTTCACCACTAATGATAAAAGGCTGGATATCCTTGACGCCCCAGCCGGCCATCTGCGCATCTTGAGATGAATCAGTGATGATCATAACCTCACCGCGTATTTCCGACACTTTGGTGCTATTGGTTGCGTTGAAGAATACATCCAGCGTGTGGTTGTATTTACCGACGATATTGCCGGTACCATCCTCGCCGCTGGATTCGAAACTCCATAGCACGTCAACGTTCTTATCATTGTTTTCAAAGAGGTAAGGCAGGCCGGTTACGCTTGCAATGTTTTGCTTGTTACTGGCCCCGTAACGCAAGCTGACGTAAGCTTTCACGTTGGTTTGATTACCAGCAAAACCAGACCACTTGTAGCCAGCACCATCCACATGGGAGATTGAATGGGTAAAAATATCAGCGTACCAGTTGCTCCCTGCACCGCGAATTCCCCAGAGGTTGGTTGTAAGATCATACTGACCTATGTAAATGTGCTTGTCAGCAGGATCGGTCGAATCGGATGAGACCGAGATCGCCGCGGCTTGTGCGTTAAAAAAGCAAAACGGCCCTAGAGCCAATCCGAGCAGTGGGACGAGTATAGAACTACGAATGAAGAATCCCTTCTTATAGGCTGGAAACGGCAGCCTGTCTACGATAGAGGTTAACGCAATGATATCATTGCATTTTTTTGAACTGTTCTCGCTCTTTATAATGTTTTGCATGTTCATTCCTCGCCCCATAAAACCACTTTTTCAGATTGAATTTGCGTGATGTTGCGGCTTTCAGCCTCCAACCGGCTTCAGCGGCGTGTTAAGAATCAACTGGTAAAAAGCCAAATCCAGCCAGCGGTCAAATTTATAAGCTGCCTGTTTGATCGTGCCAGTGTGGCTGAACCCATTTTTTTCATGCAGTGCAATACTGCTGCTGTTAGTGGCATCAATGGCACCAATCAGCGTATGAACGTCTCGCTCGCGGGCAGCGTCGATCAGCGCATTCAGCAGCATTTTCCCCAGCCCTTTTCCGCGATGATCCTTGTGAATATAAATGGAATGCTCAACGGAATATTTATATGCTGGCCAAGCGCGAAATGTGCCATAGCTGGCGAATCCGAGTAGCGTACCCCGCTCATCTTCAAGCCCGATCACCGGAAAGTTATTCGCCAATTTAGAGGTAAACCATGGCGTCATACTCTCAATGTGGCGCGTTTTATAATCATACAATGCGGTTGATGTCAGAATCGCATCATTAAAAATATCCAGTATCGGGCCAGCATGCTGGCGTTCATTGCAGGTAATCAGTTTCATAAGTCATTCTCCGGTGGCTTCCATTACGCATTTAATTCCACTATAGTAGAATTAAGTACACCATAGTAAACAACAGGATTTATCCCTATGTCAATCGACCAGTTGATCGCTACGCGATTGCAGTCATTACGCAAAGCACAGGGCCTGAGCATGGAGCAACTTGCCAGCCGCTCCGGCGTCAGTAAAGCAATGATTTCGAAAATTGAGCGGCAGGACAGCAGCCCGAGCGCCAGCTTATTGGGCCGACTTGCAGCAAGCCTGGGTGTTTCACTGGCACAGCTGCTTTCGGAAGATAATGTGCAGTCCGCGCCATTACGCCCGCTGGCGCAGCAGGAAATCTGGCAGGATCCGGACATCGGTTATCTGCGACGTCAGGTGACCGCGCATGAAGTGCAAGGCGATCCCGAGTTGGTAGAAATCACCCTGCCTGTCGCCGCACGAGTTAGTTATCCAGGCTGGAATCATCAGGCTTACAGACAGCGCCTGTGGATGGTGGAAGGTACACTGAACATAGATTACGGGGCGCAGAGCTATGCTTTGTCTGCCGGAGATGTGCTGACGTTTGGCGTGGACTTACCCATCACCTTCAGTAACCCAGGCGAAAAGCCTTGTCGCTACTTGCTGGTAATGCACAACTGAGCTGGTAATCTCCAGGAACATTTCTTTTTTCCATCTAATTTCATCTTCGCCACCTCAGATCCAACAATAGTGGAACATGATTTTCAGAAATAAAGACAATAAATTAAAAGACATTTAATTTATTACATCGCAAAAGGCTTCTCGCATTACATTAAATAAATGAATCTTTTCAAATACACTTATCCAAATAAAATAGTCATTGGGCCATATATTCCATCTTTGAACGTAAAAAGCCAGTAGAGCAATCTACTGGCTTTATTATCATGACTATTAATGACACGACGCGGGCATCGACATTACATACCGTAGACCAGATTTATCGAGGTCACGGTATCCGTCTTATCCGGAGCGCTTGCTGGTGGTTGGGTGTTATACGTTACGTCATAAGCCAGTTTGAGTGAGAAATGGCTGTTGATAGCCACTTTCAACGCAGTCTCTGAGTTGTAGGTGGTTTCATCGTTCGCCAACACCGAGAAGGCTTGCGTAAATTGGGCTGTATCACTGATTTTATAGCCGTATACGCCGGAACCATAAACCAGAGCGCGCGTGGAGTTCCCACCCTGCTCAAACTCATCGTGACGAACACCAGGACCTGCTTCGAGATTCAGTGTGTGAACGGGGCCGTTCCAAATCTGACGACCATAACCCAGTGTTCCAACATCACGTGCGCGATAGCCATTGTAACGGTCGCTGAGCCAGCTACCCTGACCAAATACATAGTTACTGTCGTCGAGATTATAACGACTACGAGCACCGGCCTGATACTTCTCAGACGAACGGACACCTGATGATGTCGTGTTACGTGCAGAACCCCAGATACTGTTGGCAGTATTGGTGTTAAACCAGGTCATCGTGGTGTCAGCACTCAGCGATGAGTTGCTGGTGTTGCCGGTCTGCGCGGTGTAACCGGCCTGAATGTTACCTTCGAAAGGTTTTTTAGCCGTGGAAGGATCGTCCATCGCGGTAAAAATGGTGGTGTCTGCAAGGCTTGAGATACTGAACAATGCTGCACCGCATACTACGGCGTAAGCAGGTAAACGACGTACAACCTGAAAAAACATTTTGCTTCCCCATAGAATTAAGGCCAATAACACGTCTTGGCATTGACTCTTAACTCAAATTATTAACGCTCATCGAAATCACTCTGCCACTAATTCAGTTCCCTCAACCAAGCCTGGCAACTCCCCTCGATGACGCACGGACCCATTCAAACATAGAAAACTCGAACGAATATACAGCACCTTGGGGCCGATATCCTTTTTTAACGGGATTTTTTAGACAGTTTCGAGTGACAGTTATCTCCTGAAATGAAAACAACCTAAATCATTACACTTTGTTAACCTGTTCTGAAATTAAGCCCTGAATCATGACTTATTCACTCACTCACCTCACTAAAAAAGTACCGTGGTAAATATCTAACTTCACTGAACAGATTTCGACCGAACCCGACGCGGTATCTTGTCCTTTTGAGCAGAGCGAGTTAGCTTTAGACCTGTTGATAACATCTTATTGCACCGCGAGCTCCTCGCAGGCTGCATTCAGGAGGAGTGGTCATGGCTTTACAACAAGAGATTATTCAGGCTCTGCACGTTAAACCGAACATTGATACTGCGCAGGAAGTTCGCGTGAGTGTCGATTTCCTAAAAAATTATCTGCTGGCACACCCTTTTATCAAATCACTGGTATTGGGCATCAGCGGCGGGCAGGATTCTACTCTCACCGGTAAACTTTGCCAAACGGCAATTAGTGAGTTACGCGCAGAAACCGCCGATGATGATTACCAGTTCATTGCTGTACGTTTACCCTATGGTGTGCAGGCTGACGAGTCAGACTGTGTCGATGCGATTGCCTTTATCAAACCCGATCAAGTTCTTACCGTAAATATCAAAGAAGCCGTACTGGCCAGTGAAGCCACTCTGCGGGCGATCGGCATAGAGTTAAGCGATTTTATAAAAGGCAATGAAAAAGCACGCGAACGGATGAAAGCGCAGTACAGCATCGCGGGTATGAAGAAAGGCGTGGTGGTCGGCACCGATCACGCGGCTGAGGCTGTGACAGGTTTCTTCACCAAATACGGCGACGGTGGCACTGACATTAATCCGATTTTTCGGCTGAACAAACGTCAGGGTAAAGCACTGCTCCATTATCTCGGCTGCCCTGCACACTTATATACCAAGGTACCAACGGCTGACCTGGAAGAAAACCGCCCTTCTCTACCAGACGAAGTGGCGCTTGGCGTTACCTACGAGTTGATTGATGATTACCTCGAAGGCAAAAAAATCGACGACAAGTCCGCTGCTATTATTGATGGGTGGTACACACGGACTGAACATAAGCGCCAGCCGCCGGTCACGGTATTTGACGACTTCTGGAAGAAAAAATAACCTTCGGTTGAACGCCCAAACCGTCACGGGCACCACCGCGGTGCCCGGATCTTATTAACCATCGTCTCCCAATATTTAACCACTTCTTTCCATCCTCGGATGAAATCATTACTCTTATCCTCCTTTCGAACATGGACTGTGGTGTTTTCTATGCAAAAATTCCTTTTCTTGCTATTGAGCCTTGTCCTTCTGGGACCTTTAGGGATAGATCTCTATCTGCCGGCTATTCCGGCTATCGCCCAAGGGTTAAACAGTTCGGAAGTGGTGATTCAATCCTCTATCTCATTGTTCATTCTGGTCATGGGGTTAGGTCAGTTGATTGCGGGTCCGTTGGTTGACCGCTTTGGTCGCCGCCCGATCGCGATTATCGGCGTGTTGATCTATCTGGTCGGTGCTGTCGTTGCCGCCACGTCGGTATCATCAGTCATGTTTATGCTTTCACGCGTTATTCAGGGCCTGGCGGTCTGCTGCACATCAGTCGTGGTTTTCAGCGGCGTGCGTGACCAAATGAGCGGTAACGAAGCGGCACGGGCTTATGGTTTTCTTAACGGTACATTGAATATTGTCCCGGCCTTAGCCCCGCTGGTTGGCGGTTTAATCGCCCAATATTATGGCTGGCGCGCACCTTTTTGGGCGCTGTCGGGTTACACCATCGCGGTGCTGACCCTGATTTTGTTCAAACTCCCGGAAACCCGCCCTGCGGATACGCAATCAGGTGGGGTTCTGCCGTTTAAACAATACGCGAGAATTTTGCTTAATAAACGTTTCATCACGTTTGCGGCCGTCAATGCAGGTGCCATGGGTATGGCCCTTACGTATGTTTCTTTGGCACCAACAGTGCTGATGAGTCAGGCCGGGCTGACGCCGTTTGAGTTCTCACTGGTATTTGGTGCCAACGGTTTCTGGATCATGGCGGTGAGCCTTCTTGCCAATCGTATTATCCAAAAAGTAGGGAGACCTCTTTGTCTGGCGAGTGGAAGCTTGTTGATGTTTATGGGATGCGCAGGATTAATAGCCGGTCTGACGCTGGTTGATCCAGAAGCGCAACACGCCACATGGCTATATATGATCCCTGTTGCCAGCGCCTGTGCCGGTCTGGCATTCCTGATGGGTACGGCCACCCGTTATGCGCTAGAGCCATTTTCCAATGAAGCGGGCGTGGCATCGGCTTTAGTGGGATCGGTACAAATGACGGGAGGTGCACTGTTCGGTTTTATTGCGATGGCTCTGCCAGTACAACCCAAACTAAGCCTCGCGCTGGTGATGATGGCCGGAGGATGCCTTGCACTCCTTGCGCGTCGAGCCAGTAAAAGCTCAGCGGGCCGCCTGACCCGCCTCGGTTAATCTTGTATTACCCTATCGGATGCATCTTATGAACAGTAGGATGCGTTGTTGCAAAGTCAGCGCTATAGCGTTCAACGGCCAGGTCATCAGCAGGGATCGCTGGAGTAGCACCTGAAAGAATGTCTGCCAACAACTGACCGGAGCCACACGCCATGGTCCAGCCCAGCGTACCGTGGCCAGTGTTAAGAAACAGGTTCTTGATACGCGTTTTGCCAACAATCGGCGTACCGTCTGGCGTCATCGGCCGCAGCCCAGTCCAAAAAGTGGCCTGTTCAATGTTGCCCCCCTGCGGATACAGATCCCGAACCACCATTTCCAGCGTTTCACGCCGCGCTTTGGCTAACTGGGTATTGAATCCGACAATTTCAGCCATTCCGCCCACACGAATGCGATCATCAAAACGGGTAATAGCGATTTTATAGGTCTCGTCCAGTACAGTCGAATATGGCGCAGCAGCAGGATCAGTGATCGGGATCGTCAATGAATAGCCTTTCAGCGGATACACTGGAATGGATATCAAATCGGCCAGCAACGCAGTGGAATAGGAACCAAACGCCACCACATAAGCGTCACCCTTCACCACGTCAGTCCCGCACTGCACACCGCTTACCTGCCCATTGGCTACCAATAATTTATCTACGCTGCGGTTAAATTCGAAGACAACCCCGGCCTGACGCGCCATTTCTGCCAGTTGACGGGTAAACAGTTGGCAGTCACCGGTTTCGTCATTTGGTAAACGCAAGCCCCCCGTCAGTTTGTGAGCAACCTGTGCCAGCGCTGGTTCGACGGTCGCCAGTTGGTTAGCTTCCAGCAGTTGATAAGGCACGCCGGCTTCCTGCAAAACAGCAATGTCTTTCGACGCGCTTTCAAACTGTTGCGCCGTGCGGAACAGCTGCAATGTGCCACCCTGGCGCCCTTCGTACTGAATGCCCGTATCTTCGCGCAACGCCTTCAGACAGTCACGGCTGTATTCCGCCAGTCTAACCATTCGACTTTTGTTGATCTGGTAGTGATCCATATTACAGTTGCGCAGCATTTGATACATCCACTGCAACTGAAAGCGGCTGCCATCCAGGCGTATAGCCAGAGGTGCATGGCGCTGAAACATCCATTTAATGGCCTTCAGAGGAACCCCTGGTGCCGCCCACGGTGCGGCATAACCTGGGGAAATCTGCCCGGCATTACCTGCGCTAGTCTCTTCCGCAGGCCCAGCCTGCCGGTCGATAACGGTGACCTGATGACCAGCCTTCGCCAGATACCAGGCGCTGGCGACACCGACAACACCACTGCCCAAAATTATCACACGCATACTCAACTCCAGTAGAAGGCAATATAAAGCATAATATCCTGTGAGCAGGAAACTAACCCGATGGTGTAAAACTGCCAACACCAGAAGCCATAACCGTGATGTATTTCACAATTATTTATCGTTGATCTGACGCTGTTTTTCAATAGCTGCTTAAAAATAACAATAATTCCCCATAATCAGCCCGCCGTGGCATGAAATCGAGATTCTGGTTGCCGTTGTATGAATGAGTCGCTATTTAGCATTAGCGTTTAACGCCTTAATAATTTCGTTATTTAATTCCAGAAAAAACCCATATATATAGAACATTATTCTAAATCAGTGACATTGAATGATATCTTCATGTCTTGGGTTAAGTATTGACTGTTTGGTGACTGAGGCGAATGATGGTTATGTCCTTTTCGCGCTAACGATACGCCCCGTTTACTGCGGTGCGAAAAGCTAAAAAAGCGTATAACTTCAGACTGATCCTGCATAACTTTCGTATTGAGCTACGATTACCTAGAGGCGCGCAAAGTAAGGAACAGTTAAATTAGACACGCGGTTGCGTCCGTAACTGAATGAGGGTGGCGGCTTATGACGATAAAGACCCAGGAACACCATACTGAAGATAAACGCCTGAGCGATGAACCCGACTGGACGTTCGAGTTATTGCAGACTTACCTCGAGGAAATTGATCGAGTCGCTAAGTCATACCGGCTTGAAACCTATCCGCACCAAATTGAAGTCATTACTTCCGAACAAATGATGGATGCCTACTCAAGTATCGGTATGCCAATAAATTATACGCACTGGTCGTTCGGTAAGAAGTTTATTGAAACCGAGCAGCGCTATAAGCACGGACAGCAAGGGCTAGCCTATGAGATTGTCATCAACTCAAACCCCTGCATTGCCTATCTGATGGAAGAAAACACCATGACCATGCAGGCTTTGGTCATGGCGCACGCCTGTTACGGGCATAACTCTTTCTTTAAGAACAACTACCTTTTTCGCAGTTGGACGGATGCGAGTTCAATTGTGGATTATCTGCTCTTTGCGCGCCGCTACATTAGCCAGTGTGAGGAACGTTATGGTGTTGAAGACGTGGAGCGCTTGCTCGACTCCTGCCATGCGCTGATGAACTACGGGGTTGATCGCTACAAAAGACCGCAAAAAATTTCATTGTTAGAAGAGAAGGCAAGACAGGAAAGCCGTGAGACCTATCTGCAAAGTCAGGTAAACTCACTGTGGAAAACGCTACCGCGTAAAGACAACGTTGATGAGCCAGAACAAGTTCGTCGTTTTCCGTCCGAGCCGCAGGAAAATATCCTCTATTTTATGGAAAAAAATGCGCCGCTTCTGGAACCCTGGCAACGAGAAATATTGCGGATTGTGCGCAAAATCAGTCAGTATTTTTATCCGCAGAAACAGACTCAGGTCATGAACGAGGGCTGGGCAACCTTCTGGCATTACACCATTCTTAACCATCTGTATGACGAAGGGAAAGTGTCGGAGAAATTCATCCTGGAATTCCTCCACAGCCATACTAATGTGATATTCCAACCGCCGTACAACAGCCCTTACTATAATGGGATAAACCCTTACGCACTGGGGTTTGCCATGTTCCAGGACATCAAACGTATCTGTGAGTCACCGACGGATGAAGACCGTTACTGGTTCCCGGACATCGCAGGATCCGACTGGCTGGAGACGCTGCATTTTGCTATGCGCGATTTCAAGGATGAAAGCTTTATTAGCCAGTTTCTCTCGCCGAAAGTGATGCGTGACTTCAAACTGTTCACCGTTCTCGACGACGACCACAATAATTACCTGGAAATAGCAGCAATTCATAATGAAGAAGGTTACCGGGCGATCCGCCAAGAGTTGTCTGCCCAATATAATCTGAGTGATCATGAACCTAATATTCAGGTCTGGAATGTGGATTTGCGCGGTGACCGTTCTCTGACATTGCGTTATATCCCACAGGACCGGGCTCCGCTTGATAAGAGTCGCCGTGAAGTGATGAAACACATTCATCGTCTGTGGGGGTTTGATGTCTTTATGGAGCAGTTAAATGAAGATGGGGCCGTAGAATTATTGGAACGTTGCCCACCTCGCCCGACACCGCTGTGAGATCACTACAGGCGGTGCTGTCTACCAAAAAGGGTGCCTCAGCACCCTTTTCTTTGTAAAAGTCGCGAATGATTGACTAACGTTTTTTGTCAGTCAGATCACCAGGCATAGCGCTTTGCATACTGTGCCAGATCTCACCACTCTGACGGCCATAATCTCGCACGCAATCAACAACTTGATCGTGGTTTTTTTCATCACAAATGCGGGAAAGTTTCTGATAAAAAGCGATCGCCAGTTTACGCGCATCAGGATTAGAGAAGTAATAACGACCAACGCGGGTATATAATCCGCGCAATCCATTAATAATCAGGCCGTAAATGGGATTACCTGAAGCAAAAGCCAGGCCACGGAAAATCCCGTAATCCAATTCGTTAAAGGCTTCAGAGCTATCAGAAACGCTCTGCGCTTTTGCCAGAATCTGCTGCGTATCTTCCGGGTTACGGCGCATCGCTTTACGGATGAAAATTGTGGCAATATTGGTTCTGACTGAAAGAAGATCATCGATAAGTTGCGGCACACTGTCGTGATCCAGACGGGCCAGGGTTTCAAGAATACTCAGCCCTGATGTTTCCCAAAAATTATTAACTTGGGTCGGTTTCCCATGCTGAATTGTCAACCAGCCATCGCGAGCAAGCCTTTGTAAAACCTCACGTAATGTGGTGCGCGTTACGCCAATTAACTCTGAAAGTTCGCGTTCAGCAGGTAGAATAGTTCCCGGTGGAAAGCGGTTGTTCCAAATACTTTCAATGATGTACTCTTCGGCGAAACCGGCAGGACTCTGTGCCTTAATAACCATTTTTTTACGTTCCGTTTAGGACTTTTTATAGGCGATGTATTTCAGCTCATCATACCAGACGAAAATGTCATGTTATAGCGCCCTTTCGGTACTTATGTTGAAACTGTGCATAGCGTGGCACTATTTCCCCTTAACAAAGCAGTTGCAGAACAATTTATTCATTTCACTCGCCTTCAGCGGTTGAATTGACTAGCCTATTATATTGATTTTGTTGCATTACATCCTGGAGAGCAATAACAGCATGGATATGACTTTTAGAAGCGCGTTCGTCAAAAACTTCCTTGGCCAATCACCGGCTTGGTATAAGCTGACGATCATTGCCTTTCTTATTATTAATCCTTTGATCTATTTTCTGGTCAGTCCTTTCTTTGCGGGCTGGTTGTTAGTGGTAGAGTTCATTTTCACCTTGGGCATGGCGCTGAAATGTTACCCATTGCAGCCTGGCGGGCTGCTGGCCATTGAAGCCGTGATGATTGGCATGACCAGCGCGGAACACATACGTGAGGAGATTGCATCAAATCTGGAAGTGCTCCTGCTATTGATTTTCATGGTTGCTGGCATCTATTTCATGAAGCAGTTACTACTGTTTGTCTTCACTAAATTGTTGTTGAATATTCGTAGCAAAATCAGCCTTTCACTCTCTTTCTGCATGGCCGCTGCGTTTCTTTCTGCATTTCTAGATGCACTGACGGTGATTGCCGTAGTGATCAGTGTTTCTATCGGCTTCTATTCTATTTACCACCGCGTGTCATCCAGCAGTGACGAGCAAATCGATGTGAATGATGACAGCCAATTTACCGAAGATCTGCATCGTTCCACTCTTGAACAGTTCCGCGCTTTCCTGCGTAGCCTGATGATGCACGCTGGGGTTGGGACCGCACTTGGCGGTGTAATGACCATGGTGGGTGAACCGCAAAATCTGATCATCGCTAAATCCGCCGACTGGCAATTTGCTGATTTCTTCCTACGTATGTCGCCAGTTTCTGTTCCTGTTTTCTTCTGTGGGCTACTGGTGTGCTTTCTGGTCGAGCGCTTTAGTCTCTTTGGTTACGGTGCACAATTACCCCAGCCCGTGTTTGATATTCTCAAAGACTATGACCAGAAAAACAGCGATAAACGTGACAAACAAGAACGCATTAAGTTGTTCGTACAAGCCATCATCGGCGTATGGCTGATCGTTGCACTGGCTTTCCATCTGACCGAGGTCGGACTGATAGGTTTGTCAGTGATTATCTTTGCTACCGCCCTATGCGGCGTCACTGACGAGCATGCTATCGGTAAAGCCTTCCAGGAGGCGCTGCCGTTTACAGCATTATTGACGGTGTTCTTTGCCGTCGTCGCGGTGATCATTGAGCAGCACTTATTTACCCCGATTATACATTTCGTTCTGCAAGCGAAGCCAGGCGACCAGCTTTCTCTGTTTTATCTGTTTAACGGCCTGCTCTCTTCGATCTCGGATAATGTCTTCGTCGGTACGGTGTATATCAATGAAGCGAAGACGGCGTTGCAAAATGGCGCTATTTCCGAACAACAGTTTGAACTGCTGGCCGTTGCTATCAATACGGGTACAAACCTACCCTCTGTCGCGACACCAAACGGTCAGGCTGCGTTCTTATTCCTGCTGACTTCATCTCTCGCACCACTTATCCGCCTTTCGTATGGTCGTATGGTTTGGATGGCACTCCCTTACACAATTGTTATGACACTGACCGGCTTGCTTTGTGTTCAATATTTATTGCCCGATATGACGACATGGTTCAGCGCGATGCAGTGGATATCTTTACCCAATATTAACGAGATAATTCCCTCTCATTAAGGACCCCAGGAAGGGCTTTTGTTAGATGGAATTTAGTAAGGCGGTTGATTAAAGGCAATTTCCTTACCCACTGCTAAAGAGTGCGGTTTATGCACTATTTTTGACTGATTTGAAATCAACGGGCTGGCAGCACGAATGAATTGGTTTACACTGCTTGCCAGTAGCTTAACGCATGGAAAAAATAAACTATGTTGCAATATCTTAATCGTTGCTCGCAAGGCCGCGGTGCTTGGCTTCTGATGACATTAACCGCATTGGCCCTTGAGCTCGTGGCGCTTTATTTTCAGCATGTCATGTTATTAAAACCTTGTGTTATGTGCATTTATGAACGTTGTGCTCTATTTGGTATTATGGGCGCTGGGATTGTCGGTGCCTTTGCTCCCAAAACGGGGTTACGTTACGCAGGTATTTTGATTTGGATCTACAGCGCGTATGAAGGGATCCGCCTGTCATGGGAACACACCATGATCCAGTTGCATCCTTCCCCCTTCGCCACCTGCGATTTTGCGGCACGTTTCCCAAGTTGGTTACCGCTAGACAAATGGTTACCCTCGGTGTTTGTTGCTTCTGGTGATTGCGCAGAGAAACAGTGGGAATTCCTGAGTCTGGGAATGCCGCAGTGGCTAGTTGTCGTGTTTAGCGTATTTATGCTGATTGGCTTGCTGGTATTGATTGCCCAGTTTGTTAAACCTAAGCGTCGGGATTTGTTTGGTCGTTAAGGTAAACCGTATTCTAAAAGATTGAAAATAAAAGAGGCGCCTCAGAAGGCGCCTCTTTTACATGATCTTAATCTTACTTTGTACGCCACAGACGCAGTTGACCATACCAGCCACTGTCTGTTTCATACTCTTGTCGAGTGCCGTTAGCATCAACAACGGCAGAGGCAGAACGCCCGGTCATCGTACAGGCAAGACTCACTCTGATATTCCGTTGCCCGTTAATCAGACGAAGATCGACATATTCGTTGAATTGAAGGGCTGCAACCAGTTGGCCATCGACACGGACATACAGCGGGCAGGTTCTCTCGAAAGGTACCAGAGTCCATTGGTCCATCCTGTGAAGCCGGACGATGGTTTTACCCTGAGTGGCTTTATCTTGATCGGTTTTATTCTGCTCTGGGCTCTGCGTTTTGTTGGTCTGGCTTTCCGTCACTACCGCACCATTAAGGACTTGTGGAGCCGGCTGATACGGATTTTTACCCGAACATCCGGCCGCCAAGAATACAACCAGCGCAATAAACGTTCTTTTCATTGTCGTTTCCTGAATTGACGAACCCAATTGACATACCAATATTTGATGCGGAAATGATAGCAGCGGGACAAACTAAGGCAATACATCATAGACAGAATGCCGCTTTTTCGTCTTATTCAAGAGCAAAAACCGCTTCATGTGGGTTTTCAACACCGACAAGTTGAGCCACCTATGACAACCAGTAAAAAATACTGCACCTTCATCGTTTTAATTGTTTACTAATTCCATGCCTTTAGACATAATCGCCGTCCACTTCATGTAGCAATGATTGGTAGGCCTCGAGCATTTCATATACTCGGGGCTTTTTCTTTTTTGCGGTTACTTCGCCCAACTCGGCTTATTCATGATAGGCGGTTGTCTGAAGACGAAGTGATGTGAAGTAAGTTTTCATCATGGTTCAAACAGAGTATTACCGCAAACTGATTCCCTACTTTACACGTAGTAACATCGGTTTGCGGTAATTTTTTGCCCCGAATATGCCCCGAGACATCTCAGCCCCGCAGAAAGAAATCATCCACGTTGTCATGGAATCCGCCCAACTAAGGTTCCTTCGCTCGCAGCGACAGCAGATACCCTATTCCCTGCCTCAGTGACATCGATTCCTCGATAGCAAACCCAAACTAGTCTTCATCTTCCTGACCCAGCCAGCAACCCCCGTACTATTTTAGTCTCTGGAAGAACACGTATGTGCCCGGCTTAATCGTCGGGTCGATCAGAAGCATAGTACCCGAATGCCGTGGTACCTTTCGGCGATGTACAGGCGGGATGCAGGACTGGTTCAATTACATACTTTGTTTAGGTGATACACGATTCAAAGTAGCCCTTTGCCGGATCCCCATATGCAGGCATTCTGGTCATATCTCGTCCCATCCTGTCATTTGCATGGGGATAATAATAAAAACGGGTATTCCCGATCGTGGTGGGTACCAATCGCGTTACTTCAGCTTTTATTCCTCTAGTGGTATCATTCGTAAAATCTGATTTCAGCAAGGATTTTAAAATGAGTACTGTTTATGTGGTTGTTTTATCATATATAAAATCATTAGAAGAAGTTGACGCTCAGATACCGGCTCATGTTGAGTGGCTTAAAAAAGGTTATTCAGATGGTGTGTTTCTAGCCTCAGGGAGGAGAATCCCCAGAAACGGTGGCATCATCCTTGCAAAATGCGACAGCCTTGAATCTTTGGAAGATCGCCTTAGTCAGGATCCATTCCAAAAATTGAACATAGCTAAAACTGAAATTATTCTCTTTGAAGCAAGCATGAAAATTCAGCTGCTGGAAAATATTTTCTGATTTTATATCGGCTTAATAGCTCACATTAAGCCGCCCGTTGGAACATTACGCCTAGTTTGAACCGTTCTTTATTCCTGAAGCCCCTTGATTTGATCCTGAGCAGCCGTATTTACTGTTCAGAGACTCCGCATTACCGTTCTATACCCGGTTTTTCATTGCATTCAGGATCCCGTAAAGGCGCTTTGCCACCATGCGGGCAACGCTGGCCATCAGCGGTATGCCAGTGTCTTTGGCCATCCATTCCTGCCACAGATCGCAGGCAAGCTCTTTTATTACCCAGCACTGACTCGTTTGAGGTAGCACCAGCCGGGCTGCTTCTAACCTCTCAGCCTGGCGTCCGATGCGGTTTTACTTGCTTCATATTTTTCATTTTTTGGGGGATTGAGAAGGTTAGATTCAACTTCTTCACTCGACTCATTTAGATCATCATTTGATAAATTAAACCCAGCGATGAGGATGTCCAACTTCTCCTTAGCTGACGCTGGGTCTTCCAGGCTAAATCGAAGCAACTTGACTAGTTCTTTCGTGGCCTCAACGTTAAGCGCTGTTAAGCCTGTATAATCCATGGCTAGTGGGTCTTCGATAATCGTCCCATCAGATAGTGAAAGCGGATCCCCTGTTTCACTGACGGTTTCTGGAAGAACCTTCCTCGCGTCTTGAGCAATAACGCCAGCCTTCCTGCTACCATTTAGGTCGTACGTCATGCCTCGAAGGGTAAGCATCTTACTCAGAGCGTTGTCGATGAATGACTTGTTAAATTTTAATCTGGAGTCAGATGTCGGGTTGAACGAAGCTGCGTAGCAGGCGCCGCTGCTACGAGCTACAAAGGTTGCAGTGCCGTTTTGGACTATACGAGTGCAGTGATAACTTCCCGAAGCCAGATAGTACTGAAGATATGAATTGAAAGATGCGTCCGGGGAAATAAATGTGAGTGTATTCGTCACGTCACCATTTCCAGCTGTCACCCTGCCGTCTACGGTCACGCTCCCACCTGATGTAGCCAATGACCCAGCCACTGTGAGCGCGCTAGTTACAACGCCGCCGGATTTGGCGTTAACCGTGGTTAGTCTCGAGTCATTACCCTGTGCGGCTGTCCCCGCAGTTGTTCCGTAAGTTGCTAAAGCAGTCCACGCATCGGCTTTCGTCTTAGCGCCAGTGCCTCCCTGAGCTATGGGAACTGCCCCTGAAACCAGATCAGCCTTGCTAGATAGTGCGGTGGTTATACTATTCCATGCTGGCCCTGTAAAACTGGATCCATCAGGGAGATTTACTGTGATATTACCCGTACCACTGAATACCTGCTGCCAGTTAGCTTTATCCAGATTCAGCCCACGAATAGCTTTTGCTACGTCCGAGGCAACTTGTGCCGTTATGCCAACCAGTGTCGCGTTTGGTACCGCTGTCCATGCATTACCCGACGCAGTTGGGCCACCATAAGCTGTGACCAGGGTTAACGAGGTTGCAGATGCTATTGCTTTGACGGCCAGCGTATATGTGACGCCGCCAACGATAACGATGATAAAGTCGTTAGGTTTTAAATCCGTGGTGAATGCTGTACCGGTGCCGGTTACTGTGTCTGAATTGTTGGTTAACGCGATTGTTCCTGCCGACATGTTTTGCTCCAGGCATAAAAAAACCCGCCGGAGCGGGTTTTAAATGAGTATGGTTAAGTCATTTATCGCACGTTGTGCGGATGAAATTATTTTTACTGACCCAGCGCCAGCCAAACGGGTCGCCCGCCTTATACTGAGTTTGATTAGCGATCTGACGAACGCCATAAATCTGTACGGACAATTCTTGCCCGCCGATGAGGGCGGTGCCACTACAAATGGGTTGCTGCTTCTCAAGCACGCCTGAACATCCCGTCACCGCTGCTGCCAGCCCAATCGCTAACAAAATCTTTGTCATTTTTCTGTCCCTTGAATATTGGATATCAGAACGATAACAACGATATTTATAACGGTATAATTGGTTTAATAGATCAATTATCTGAAATTGATCGCTCAAAACGATCGTTAAACTCAATTCATTGATTAATAACGCGAAACGTCGATTGCAAATATCTGATCTCGGGAGTTTGCGTACCCGATGTTGACAATCGCATCGCCAGGCGCAACGCGCGTACCTGCAGTAATTCTGGTAGTAGATCCGTTGTAATAGGCAATAGTATCAATTGGCGAAGAGTAAGGACGTGGCTGAGTACCTTGAAATACCCCAGTCACGACGCCCATAACCCGAGGCATCACCGCCCACTTCCCCGTAACCGTTTTATCAACTAAATACCCAATATCCGTAGTGGACCCAATCGTTCCATAGCCTGTCGGTGGGTTCATCACCTTCGTTTCATTGGTGAGAATGCACTGCCCGGCTGCGTTCCAAATCGCAACACCCCATTTTGGGAGAGGTTGGGGAATTACGTACCCGAAAATATAAATAGTTACGGTTCCCGGATTACCTCCTACGCCGGAGACTGCGTAGCTCAGGGTGTAGGTTGAGTCGACTTTACGGAGCCAAAAAATCACATTATTAACCGTCGCATGGCAGGCGATAATGTAAGGTGATGATGCGTTAACGGGTAATGTATATTCCCCCCCAGTGGAAGGCGTGAGGGCGATTTTTTGCACCAGACTCATAGGCGTTGTGTCAGGTGTAGTCCAGGGGTTCCCATACTGATCTGTAAATAATGCTCCCCAATTCGCCATTATGATTTCACCAAATAGATGACTAGCCAACATTCATCAGCGGTGTATGTCCCTGCCGAGTAATCGCCATCACCATTGCTGATCGTAATAGCGCCTCCTGAACCAGTAATTTTTCTGCGGGAACCAGAGTAAGCATCCCCTGTTATCGGGGATTGTATAGCTGCGACCTTAAATCCCGGCGGTACAGAATAGGAATAGGACCCTGAGATTTGACCAGCGCTCAGATAAACGGTCGCCACGACAAGCACCGGCACAATGCCGGTGTTGTTCACATTACCGTTTGCATCCCAAGTTTGAATGCCCCAGTTAGCCATCACCAATTCCCCGTTATTAAACCAACTTGTACACGGAGAACGCCATTATCATCTTTTGCGCTGATCGTGGTGTTCGTCTGTTTCATTGCTCCAGCCCCCCCAGCATTACCGAGGTTGATAAAAGTCCCAGACTTACTCAACTGCCACCCCTGAGTGGACCCGTCATAGTTATTTGATTGGATAAAATTACCTATTTTTGCATTATCAATTGTACCGTCCTGAATAAACGTTGATCGCAGGAATGTTTGACCGTTTACAGCGGCAAAAGCTAACTGGTAACTGCCATTGTTGGTGTTATAAATGGCAAAGTTATCTGCACTGAAAAGCGCATATGACTGAACGCTTCCACCACTCCCTTCCACTCCTAACTGCATTCCGGCTACATATTTGTTGCCGTTGCTATCAATCTGGACTTTCACACCCCATTGGGCCGATAACTTGCCGCTCAAATCAGCGTAGGCACTTGATACCTGCTGTACCGCAGCGGTGTTGGTATCTGACTGAGCCTGAATCTGCTCAAATTTCTCTGCGTATGCATGGTCATTATCAGCAACGGTTTGCTTCACGGTCAGAATGTCAGCCCTGTTACTGCCAACAGCTTTGAACTGGTGATCGATTGATGCATCAAGATTCAGGGCGTTCTGCAAAAGCCCTTCAATATTTGTATCAATATTCGAAGACAGCCGTTCAAATGCTTCAGATTTCCTGATGGCTTCATCAATATAATCAATCATGCCGGGGATATCGGAAGATGCTTTACCTGAAGCTTCCACGAATCCAGAAACCCCAAAGGCATTCTTGGTGCGGACATACATGTAATACGTAGTGTCTGCCTTCAGTGCGTGGAGAGTCCATTGCGTCGCCCTACCAAGAAACTGAGCCTCGTTTTCCACGTTTCCCACACTGGAAGCAGGTACCTCACCCGTGAACCAAAACTCAAATGACGTATCAGTGGTCGCGCTAACGTTCATTACTGGAACGATATCAGCGGAGAAAAACCCTGGAGTCCATTGAATAAAAGATGGAGCTGCAGGTGCGCCAATCACTAAGCTGATTTGCGTTTCAGCGCCCTTCATTCCATTCTCATTTCTCCCCCTGACGCCAAGTGAATATGCCCCGGCGGTGAGTCCATAAAATTCATAGCGAAACTGGTCAGTTTCGTATTGAGCCACCACCTTCCCATCAAGTGAGTAAACATATAGCTCGAACACAATCTTTTTCGTCAGTGTGGCCGTTTCCCAAGTGGCCGCAACTTGAACGGTTTCACTGTTCACGTTGTTGATCCGAAGATTTTCGATATTCGGAACCCGATACCCGTTTAGTGTGTCATTCGGAACATCAAACACCGCGCCATCGTCAACAATGGCCTGTTTATTTGGGTTGTGAAGAGTGGCTGAGATGCTATAAACCGAGTTGTTTTCATCCTCGGATACGCCCATTATCCGCCACAGCCTTGTTGAAACCTCCCCAGCGGATATAACGAATATAGTGCCGTCTTTGACCCATAGCGGCGCTGAAGAAAGAGTAATAGCTGATCCGGAAACTGATGAAATTACATGCTTAACGAACTTTCCATCTGACCCCATGATTGACATGGTGTCACCGTTTCCTGCCAACTCAGAAACGTTAGCGTCTACATTCAAAACCCTTCCGCTATGAGAGATAATCCTGCCACCAAGTCGGGTAGCTGCGTGGTCATTATCCATCACCTCAATAATGTCACCTGGCATAAATGCAATTGCATCGCGTGCCATTTTGAACGTGACCTTTTCCTTCTCAAGCTTCGCGCTTTCAACGAGCCACTTGGCCGTTCTCAGCGCTTGCCCGCGCGATGTACAGCCAAAAGCTTCAATAGTGGTTTCGTTGTACCCGTAGCGATCAATAAGCGCGTCATCAGAGTAATACTCCTTCACTTGCTCCCAACCGTTGCTCGGGTCTGTCCATGAGACGACTACCGCGTTATAGCGTTCAGAACGCTTCATTGAACTGTAGGAAAACAATCCATCAACAACGTTAGCATTGGTAACTGCTGAAACTGGGTCTTGCGGCCGGTCAATCATGATTGAGAACCGCATGCCGTCCCAGAGAGCAATCCCTCTGAACATGCCAGCGATATCATCTAGCAAATCACGAGCGCTCTTCTGTTCAGTTATATAAGCGTTAAGCGTAAACCTTGGTTCTTTACCTCCATAACCGTCATCTACTGGCTGATCGCAAAACTGAGAAAGTACGTAAAGGCTTCCATCATCGATATCGATGTACCCTGCTCGGCGAGCCAACCCATACCGGGTGTTTTTCACCAGGGCTCGGAATATCCATGCCGGATTGCTTGTCCATGCTGACTTAAACCCACCCAACCATAACCCAGAGTATGTGCGTGTTATCGGGTCGTAATTCTCCGGCACATCGACAATCAAACCGCGTAAATGGTAAGTGCGGTTTGGCGTGTCTGTGTACTGGTCACGGTCGATGACAGCACCGCAAACTGCCGAATATGGGTAAGAAAGGTTGTCATCAGTAATCTCAACGAAACTATTCCAAACAGTTCCGTTGGTTAGCAGATCGCTTGTGCTATCAGGGGTGATTCGTCGAACGCGAATATCGAATGGTTTAGTCTCGGGAGCGTCAATAACATAAGCCTCAAGATATTCCCCGGAAATTTTCCCCGTAATGGTGACCGTCTGAGCTACCTGAAAAGCGGAGTTGCCCGTTCTTGTTTCAAGAACTATGGTCACTGAAGTGTTCTTCTGATTGCCTTTGCTGTCCTGTTCTGCAAGAGAGCTGACGCCCACATTAAATCTCACACGGGTAACGTCATTGTCAGTAATGGTTCTGACCAGCGGCGTTGACTGAGTTACAGCGGTATTGATGATCGTTGTCGACTGTATAGCGCCAAATCCATTAATTGGTGACTGGCTTGCTGTCCCAGGCCTCCATGCAACGCTGACGCCGTTAACACTGACATCGCCGTTGGCATTGGTGACAGGAGTTTTATTTAGCAGGAAGGAAGATAAGTGATCCTGGTCTACCGGGCCGTATATTGGCCCCTCAGAAATTAGGTCGAGCACCTGATAGAACTGTTTGGATTTTAGATTATCGTTAATAAGTTTTGGAGTGCTACCGCCGCCGCCGCCTGAGCTCATATTTTCACCTTAACTAATTGAAATATCCCAGTCCTGATTGTTCGTGGTGTCGATACCAAGGGAGATAATATTTGACCCTACAACCATTTCGCCAAGCAGCAGAGGCACAGGCCTTCCCTGCCCGACCCTGTTCTCTGCGCTGGTGAACGAGTTGTTGGTGAGTGATCCGGACTGAGCTGAGTCAGCTGAAGTTTTGGTCTTCATGTGGGATGTCATGTATAACGAATAGGCAACAGATGCCACGGTGACCGCAACCAGCGTCCAGACTACCCATCCAGCACCGATGATCGCGCCTTCAACTATCGGGACGAATAAAATGGTCGCTCCATCCTTTGGGTGCCTGTCCATATGAAAATGGAGGTTGTCGTTATTCACATCATTCCCATCAATACGCATACGGATTTTGGTTTTGTAAAAGTCGCGCTTGAATTCAGGACACTGAGCAAGAAGGAGGCGTAAACCTTGAGCGGGCGTATCGACCTTCAAAGAGACCTTGCGGAAATGTCGTCGTAAACTCCCCGCAAATCTAAAGATGAGCATTGTTCATGCCTCCAAATGGAATGAGTTAATCTCAGGTATACAGGCCTTAAAGGCTCTCTTCGGCTTAATCGCCCTGACTGTTCGTGATGAATGACCAGGTTATCGCCGAGATAGACCATGGCATGACAAGGGTCACTCTCCGGAAAGGCGCGTCTAATCAAAACGTCACCCGGCTGGATATCTTTCATTTCCACTTCATAAAACCCATTCGCAGATAAATTCTTGAGGTACAGATTCTCCTCACGAAGCCACCATCCGTTTGTACGTTCAAAGTCAGGCAGGTCTATTCCGCAAAGGTGATACGCATCCCTGAAAAGGGTGTAGCAATCCGTTACGCCGTGCTCAAAGCGCCTTCCCAGCAGATGTGGCACTGGCTTGAACTTACGCAATCGTCCATCACTAACCAGCCACCATTCAATGCCCGTGGAAAGCTGCATCTGACGGTCAGCGCCAGAAAGAACAAGTTTCGGTTGATGGTGTGAATGGAGAACGGCGGTTACATCGCCGGTATCTTCTGCGCTTAACCAGTCATCCACACTGATCCGAAAATGTCGGCTTGGCTCTGGATGCGTATTGCGACAGGAGAATAATCGGTTGCCGTTCACAATAAGCCCGCATACCTCATCTTGAGACGATGCCGCCAGTTCAATGCATTGCTGTTCTAGCATCAGGAAACCTTAGCGGAGCCCGGATAGCCGCCGAATGGTAGTGCGCTGGGTTTGGGGAAACGTAACCGACAGCCAGAGGTATGCTTTGAGCATTTGTCTTTACTCATGTCTGAGGTCGGCACGTCTTTATCATCAGCCACAGCAGGTCCCGAGTAACCACAGCCATCGCCTCGATAAACCCACTGGCATACATCAGCCAGGATGGTACGCGCCGGAATGATGGAGTTATCGCAATCAACAGGGGTAGCGAGATTGTAGGTAACCGTCTCGAAAGTTTCCTCGGCCATTTCCTCTATGACATAACGAGAAACGGCTTCCATTGTCGAATCGGCGTTGGGATTACCGCCGGGGAAGTTGACCGCGTCGAGATGATAGACAGGAACCTGGCGCCGAGTAACCACCGCGCCCAAGGCATCGTCAAAGTCACTGTTAATGCCCGTAACCAGCCCGGTGATATTTGCTACCTTCATCACTGGCCGCGAATACGTCCCCTCAGATTTTGTCTCAAAGCCCTCAACAGCTATCGGATAGGCCGAGTAAACCGCACCCTTCCAAATTACGTTTCCGTAATAACCATTCGTGCCAGCATGGAAGCGGATAACATCCCCGCCAAACGATTGAAGATCCACTTCGAATAGGTCGAGCATCGCCCCTACACCGGTGTCAACGCTCTCGATGATTAGTTCTGCTGGGATGTCTCTCATCGCGGCACCTGCTCAAAATCACAAGTCAGCTCATGAACGCTGCCTGTTTTCTTTAATGACCACGACCTGCAAATAAACAAAGCCTGGACGCCAGTCATAGATGGTGTCCAATAGAACGACTCCACCGCCATTCTCGCCTTCAAAAATGCCTCGGCCTGTTTTGCATAATTCGGCCTGTCGCAGACCCCATCAGTTCCGATGAACGTCAGGGAATACTTATCCATCAGTGGATTAATGCCCTTGGTCTGACGCTGTTCATACCGATCACCAAGACTGACTACTGCCACATTTGGCGCACGGGAAACCGTGAAGCCTTTTTGGGGACTCCATGTGAATGTTTGTGGCATGGGTAACTCCAGATAATAAAAAACCCCGCCGGAGCGAGGTTGGGAGATGAGTCTTCAAAGCAAAAAACCACCCGTAGGTGGCTTCTCAAGATGATATATCAATTCTTATTTGGAGGATTTCGCAGATGCCCATCATGGGTTTTGCGCAAAGATCTCTCGAATCGTAGGGTCTTGACCAGTGGCATAGCCAGCTCTCCAGATCGTCGGCGTCATATTCCTTCCTCGCCATGCCTTCAGCAATACTTACCACCTCATGATCTGGCGCTGTAAGTTCATAACCGTTGATAAGAAGGAAGACATATCCTGACATCATAGCCGTACGCTTGTTGGCATTCGCGAATGGATGGTTTTGGATTATACTCTCAATAAGTGCAGCAGACAGGTGGAACATATCATCTGTCTGCTCGTAATATCGGATTTGGCTCGGTCTAGATTGAGATGATCCCAATCCATTTGGGTTGAGTACATCGATTGGCTCACTAGGCGTCTGCGCTTCGATTAATGATCTGTTGATAAATATCAGGTCATCGATAGACAGGTAGTTAACGCCCTCAACGTGTTCTGCCATATTTGCTTACTTACACCTTTGAAAGATCTTCCATGGCTTTTTCATAACGTGCGAAACCAAAGCCAAAAGCATTTTTGACCTGATCGTGATGCGTTGCTTCATCACTGATTGCCGCTCGCGGAGCTGCTACAATGCTCTTGTCACGAGGCGGAATGTACAATCTCTCTGCCTTTTTTTGTGCGTGACCCATGGATAAACCTCTCATTAATACATACAAGTAAGCTTCAGCATCGCTGTTGGCAAAATTACAATACAAACTGTATCGAGATCCATCATAGAGTCATTGAACCACCAGTACAATACCAATGGTGATAAATCATGCTGCCAGTGTCTGATACAACACTCATGCATTAGCCAGCCACAAAGCAAAAACCCTCAGAGGAGGGTTAGTTGCAGCTTACCGGTCGGCCTACAAAGATTATATCTCCATACGCATCGTTAGTATTTTTAATACGAAGAACATTATTATCTCTTATAAACACCCAATAAAGTTGCTTACCCGTATATCCACCGTAAGAATTCTTTGCGTTCACAAATACGCAGGAAGAATACCCATATACAAAATTACCATCCTGAACCATAACTTCTTTCCTAGGATGGGTCATACCGGAAAACTGAGCAGATTCAGGGTCTTTGAGAGCGTTTCTGATTGCGTCCTCTATTAGAGGTTTGTAATTCTTCGGATTCTTACCCACATCAGCCGTTTCTAGGTTGATGTTTTTTACTTTATCTGCAAATTCCTGATCATGCTTTTTTGCTAATTGCATTTTCTGATCATAATCTGTCGTCCTTGTCATGCCTGATGGTTGTGATACACACCCTGCAAGCACCAGTGAAACCATAAAAGCTAAAGCACACTTCTTCATACCCATACCCCATAAGTAACAATTCGTTACATGGTAGCAGAGGGGGCATGCAAGGCAATGCAAATACCGCCCTCAAGAGTAGATTACTTTCTAGGTTGAATCATCCCTTTTGGCCTGCTGGTTTGGTCTTTGATAATGAGAAGAGTGTCTGTCTTCCACGCTTGCCTCAACTGCTTAATGGTTGCATCGTCAAGTCCATTGGTTGTGTTAACAGTAAGGTTCATTACCTGATTTAATGTTGTAGAACCTCCAACCCCTCCCTGCATATCCTTGTTGCTAATTACTGATCCGTTATCGCCGGGGATCATATACTGCTTGCCTGAGCTAGCTTTGTAGATTTCAGGCATACCGCCCTCACCTACCTGGTACATGCTGCCAGCTGATACTGGTCCGCCGTTCTTACGAGCACCGGCAATAGCAAGTCCCTTGGATGCAGCAAGCGCAGTCGTGTATGCCGCTGTACCTACCGTTGTGGCGGAACCAAGAGTGGCTATTGATGCACTGATCGCCGCAGGAGCCCATGCGGCGGCTGCGGCTGTAGCTTGAGCTGTTGTTGCTGCTAAAGCTGCTGTAGCTGCAGCCTGCCCTACAATCATGTTTTTGACGTATTGCAGTCCCATCTCGACAAGACCAGTTACTACGCTATTCAGTATTGTCGTGCCGATGTTAGCCAAAGACTCCTGAAGGCTCTGCGTTCCGTTTAAGAGCCCGGTAATAGCATTCGAAGCACCCCCGGCAAGCGAGTCAATCGCCCCACCCAGCAACTGGTTAGTCTGACTCTGGTTTGACCAAATCTTCCACGCTGCATCTATGCGCGCTTGCTCATATTCAGTATTGGCGGCATTGCGTAGAGCTATGCCTTGCTGCTCGGTGATTGTCTTGTTGGCTTCAAATTGCTGTATTAGTGCCAACTTTTTGGCATTCTCATTCGCAAGTTGCTGGACTGGGTCAACAGAACCTGCAGCCTCTTGCTTTGGTGTTACCACCTGGTCAGCCCGAATTTTTGCAAGGTTTAGCTGATGTTCCTGCTCCATCTTTTCAGATGTGGCATTGAACTGTTCCTGAGTGATTTTTTTGGCAGATAGCGCAGTCTGCAGATCGGATACATCTTGCTTATAACTGGCATTCTCCTTGGTTTCTGGGAGAAGCTTCTCTGCTGCTGCCTGCGCCCTGATAGCGTTGCCAGTGTCCCATTTAGCCGCCGCGTATTGGCCGGCTAGTGAGATATCCTTCTGGGTTGCTGCGCTACCGAGCGATTGCTGAGCTGTGAGAATGGCTTGTTCGCGGCTTAACTCTTTTGTTGAATCGCCCGCAAGTTCTGACTGTTGCTTCAGGTTAGCAAGCTTCTGAGCGATGCTTTCCGCCTGATTCTCGGCTTTCTTACCCTCAGCAGTAGCCGCCTTAGTTGCTTTTGTTCTGGCTGCCTCCGCAGCCTGTAGGTCATAGCGCTTGCCCGCTTCATCTCCAGCAGTGTTTATCTGGTTTTGATTGCCACCACTTGCCGCATTTTCCATTCTGGCTTTGGTTACTGCACGGAGGCGCTTGTCTGTAATTGCTAAGAGGGTATTTTCGGCTTCCAAATCCTTGTTGTAGTCGTCAGCCTTCGCGCTACGCTCAACCATCAGGCTCGTTGCGTTAAATCTCTCTTTAGCTCCCGTTGCCGCATCAATCTTGTTGCCAAGTTCGGTCATGGCACCGGCTGCCACTCTGGCAAGCGTTCCGTTCCTGTCTAGCAAGTCATTTCCGGTCAACAGTGCGCCATTCAGTTTGGCTTGCAGAATCGCTGATGAGTTAACTGTACGTGACCTGTTCTGCTCCATCGTAGTGAGCTTGTCAGTTTCGATAGCAAGGTTTTCAGTAAGGTCAGCAACATCCTGTAGCTTTGACGCTGTTTGGCCGTAAATGCGCATTGAGGTTGTTTGGTTATCGATATCCTTTTTAAGACCAGCAACGACCTCACGTTGATCTTCAATTGCAGAAGTTTGAATCTTCGTTGCCTGAGACGCTTTTGCAATCTCAGCGGCAAGTTGCACATCGCTCATTTCTTTCATCTTGGTGACAACAGATGAAATACTATCAGCGAATGCAAAAGCCGAGTCTCGAGCTTCCTGCGTTCTCTGGAAGAAGTAATAAACGGCGGCCGCTGCAATCATCGCAGCACCTACCGGCCCACCAATTAACGCCAAACCACCTCGTAATGTGGTCATGCCGATACTGGCACTTCTTGCCGCAGCTTCTGCTGTTTTCTGGGCTGCCGCATTGGCGGCGAGCGAGGCATTGTAGGCCTGAGTTGCCGCTGTAGCTTCGATTCTTGCTGCTGAAAGTCGGGTTTCCGCGATGAGTAATTGATCGGCTGTAACTGCCGTCGCTTTCATCCGTAAAGCTCTGTCCAATTCAGCCTGTGAAGCGATTTTAGCCGCCTCGGCGCTTCTTACCGTTGCTGCTGCCTCAAGTGAAGCTGTCTCCGCGGCTTGTAGGTTTGCTACCGACATTTCTCTTGATGCCACTACACTTTTAAATTTCGCAGCAGTTGCTGTTGCTAATGCCCCGACAAATCTACCGCCCATAAGGACGGAAACCACGCCGATTACACTTGCAACAGTGTCCAGATTATCACTGAGAGAGATAACACCTTTATTGAACACGTTAAGCGTGGTGTTGACACTGGATGCTTCACCAACAAATTTAGTAATGTTGTTAGTGGCAACGGTGAATGACTGGCTCATTGTCAGGACGGTATTACCGAACTCTTTAGCAATGACATCACTTTGCTTCAGCAAACCGTTAACCACAACCTCTGTGGTGAGCTTGCCCTGTGCCGCCATACCTCGTAACTGGCCGATAGTCACGCCAAGGGAATCAGCCAGCGCAACCGCCAATCGGCTGCCGTTTTCAGAAATTGAGTTAAATTCTTCGCCACGCAGAACGCCGGATGCCAAAGCCTGGGAGAGTTGAACCATCGTTGAGCTGGCTTCTTCAGTGGTGGCACCCGATACGGTCAGGCCTTTGTTGATTGTTTCTGTCAGTTTTGCGAGATCGGCCGTGCTTGTTCCGGCACTGCGGGTAGCACGCTCAAGGCGTCCGTACAGGGTTGCGGTAGCTAACAGGCTGGATCGGGTATCCTGTGATATATCGAACACACGCTGAGTAACAGTGGCCAGGTCTTCATTAGCCCTGACTGAGTTGACGAGTTTGTTGTTTACCGTCACCCATGCATTGCCATATTCGGCAACCTGCTGGACGGTTATTGCGGCTGCTACGCCTTTAGCGATATTAGTCAGGCTTGACATGGTGCGGGATACGTTTGCCACAGAACGCTCGGTTCTGTTAACGCTTGTCTCAAGCCTACCCATTGTGCCGCCCAGGCCATTAAGAGTCGCATCAACGTCTCGGCGACCAGCAAGCAGCCGCGCAGTGTCTAAATCAACTTCATATATGATGCTACCTGCGTTAACTGAGCCTGACATTTAGCTATCTCCGGGCAATAAAAAACCCCGCCGGAGCGAGGTTATTTATATTCGATTCAAAAATCCCAAAATAGGGTTCGTTTCTAATCCAAGGGGTTTATGACAATGGTTTACTGCACTTAGTTGAATCCAATGCTTGCAGTTGATTTAGCCTAGCTTGAGCTTTTTTCGTAGCTTCTGATTTCGCCATACCATTACCGATACCAAAATCACCCAGAGCCCCAAGCACAGTCCTACCATCAAACTCCCCAGTAATTTCAATTTCTTTCTGAATACTATGAGTTTTAGCGATCTCTTGTTTAACGGCTTGGCAGTCAAATGCCGAAGATTCCTCACCAGTAACCGCAGGCGCTTGTGGATATTGTTTTGTGGCACAGCCCGAAAGAACAAACAGACTGACAGTTATTATTAAAATACTTCTCATTGTTATGTTTCCATTGGTTTCAATAAGAAATATCTTAACACTTGAAATTCTCTTAGCAATTCAAAACGGATTAGCTGCCGATTGAGCGTTACGCCGCTTTAGCTATTCGCCTGGCTTTCTTAGCAAGGTAGTCATCAGCTACCGCTTCATACTCGTCTCGCGTCAGGCCTTTTTGATCTGGGTATTTGGCGGCGAGCATAAGCTGAAATTCCGTCATAGATAACTGTTCAGCTTCTGTACGCGACATGCTGAAGTGATTACGTGCTGCGCTGATGTATTCGAAGGCTCTGAACTCTGTCGTCGCATTGCCCGTCTCATTGCGCTGTAATTGACGCACTTTAGCCTTGCCGATGACGCCGTGCGTAATCAGGGACTGAGCGATGAGGATCATATCGATGGGATGCATCAGCCCCTTACGGTAAACAAACGTCCACTTGCCGGATTTGCCAGGAATAATCTCGCCAACCAGTCGTGTTACATCTCGATCGCAGCAAGCCGTGATGACAGATATGGCAGCCATGATTGCGGGCTTGGATATTTGGTGACTATTGGCGTACTGATAGAGCCATGCGGGGATGGTTCCGTATGCTTCCATAGCGCGCTGAAAGAGTGGGGTTACAGCGTCGTTGTGGAGGTCATAGAAGCCGCGGACAATTTCGTCAGGTTCACCAATGCGAGTCATGTTGGCGAATGACGGGCGGAAGAAATAGTCATCATCACCTGCGGTTATCAGGCACTCGCCAATCTCTTTTATTGGGGTCATGTACGCCTCTCATAATTATTATCGCGGACACTCGAAAATGCCCGCTGTGATAATTACGCAGTGACAGTGATCGCACTGGTACCGGTTTTGGCGCCGTCGGTAGTTGTGAAGGTCATTGTTGCTGTGCCTACCGCCACGCGGGTTACAAGGCCGGTTGAGCTGACCGTGGCCTTCGTAGCATCTGAAGATGTCCATGCGCCGGTTTTAATAGTCGCATCGGCTGGCTGAACGTTAGGCGTGAGCTGGACAGTTGAACCTACCGCGCCAGAACTCGTTGCCGGGGTAATGGTGACGCTCGCGACCGCAACGTCATCGGGAGTGAGCTGAACATCTACGGTATCGGAATCTGCAACCTTGAATTCAGTTGTCAGAGTTACGATGTCGTTACTTCCGCCGTCTGAACTCAACGCGGTGATCACCATATAACCTGCGAAAGTTACAGGGCCATAATCCATAAACACCCAGATGGTCGGCTGGCGACCGGCTTTAACTTCATCGTTATAATACTTAACGAAGTTGCCGACACCGAACTGATCCAACTTGTCACGCTTACGCACCTCACCTTCAAAGCTGATAGTGAAATCCGAGTTGGTCACGATGTTTTCGACATAGCCTTTGGTGTCATCAGCGTCGCTGGTAACAGTGTTTGGGCTAAAGTCGAATCCTTTACTGGTTCCCGCCATAAGCGCCTGGCGCTCGCTTTCGGCTGGAATGGTGTCAGGGCAGCCCAAGGCCACCTCAAGCACAACGGCACGACCGAACAACTTGCTGTTGTCAGTTGAGCAACCTTGCATAATTGATTACCTCTTTTGGGATATAAAAAAGGCCGCCATCAGGCGACCTTTGGGGATTCGTTTTGATTATTCGCCGTAGAGGCAAGCGAACTGGATGCTATAAACGATACGTCTTTCGGTAGAAAGCATTGGCTGAGGGAAGCCGCCAACATTTTCAATGTGCCCGATACAATCATTAGGCATGGGGTTTTCTTGAACGTATGAAACTATTGAGTTTGCCATCTCCTCAGCCTCAGCCTCACGATCAACCACGCCAATGATATCCACGCGGACCATATATTCGGAGCTGAGACCATTACGCACCGGTGATCCACCAGCCGGACGAAATACAACAAATGAATCAGTCTTCGTTCCGGTATCCCTCCAATACCTCAACTGCACCTTTGCGTTGCCAGTTAACCCAGCATCAACAATCAAGTCTCTAACTCTCTCGTACATTAGTGGGATCATAGAGTCATCTCACGTTCAACTGCTGCTCTGACCTCGCCTTCACTATTTTTAGCAGGCCAATACAAGAATTTAGGGTTGGCGTTTGGCCCCCAAATAACACCGCGAGAACCGGGAGCCTGACCTGCGTCAACTGGTCGGTCTGTTTGTGTGTAAAGGTATTTTCCGGGAGCATCATGAACGTAAGCCGCATAGGCTGCCGAATAACCAACCTTCCCCGTTATTCGAGTGCCTCTTAAAACGACGTTGCGAAACTGAGAGTTAACTAACGTTGAAGTATCGCGCGGCACTTCTTTCGCTGATGCTGCACCAATGATGTACAGGGCCGAATAAATCGCTCTCACGCCGCGCTTGGACTGGATGTTATCGATAATTTTATTGAGGTTACGTGAGCACTGCTGAACCCCTTTTACTTTCACGCCCATATCAGACTCCCGTAATGATGGCGTAATCATCAGCCACGCGGTCGAAGGTGTCAGCGTAGCGAATGACCTGCCTGACCTCATCGGCCTTGGCTGCCAGCGGGTCAGACTCCGTGGATGCACCAATAAGAATGTAATCCCCCGCATCAGCGCTGGCGTACTCAGACCAAATTGTGTTTTTCGCTACTATTTCTGCACCCAGACTCGCTAAACGCTTACTCAAGCCGCCTTCGTAATCACAGAGAATTGCCACAGGAGAAGCAAAGCCGAGTGAGTCGCCACCATCACTGATTCCGAGATTCTTCCAGAGCGTCGCGGTTGCTGTGTATGACCAATTTGCAGCTGCGCTCATGACAAATAGTCCTCGTACTGGTCAGGGAATCCCGGACAGTCTGGACACTTTTCGCAACCCGGCTTCTCTTCTTTGTCTTCTTCTTTCGGTTCAGACATCAGCAACCTCCCACAACGTCGAAGAAACCAACCGATGAGCCCACCGTGATCGGCAGAACGCCTGTGCAACCTGACGTATCCAGAGCAGCCAAAGAATCCCTCAACCAAGTAATCGAATCATCACCATACTCAAACGAGCGGCTAGCGCCCGATGGAGCACTCTGAGATTTAATCTTCCTGGCACCGGATGAGGCAGACATTAGCGCGGCGGCATACATCATGATTAGTGTCTGCGTGCAGTCGTCATAGCCTGCCCCATCCAAGCAATCGATAATCGAATTAACTCGGCAGAGGATTGGTGTCAGCAAGGATGAAGGAATGGAGTAGCCCAGCTCGGCGAGAAAGGCTTGAACATCTTCCGGCGTTAGCGGGGCTGCCATGATTACTTATCCTTTTTGATTGCTGCTGCCAGCGCAGCTTCTGCGTCTTCTGCTCGCTTGGTTACCTCAGCGATAGCTTCGGCATGTGCGGCTTCTGCGTCTTCTGCTGCTTTGGTCAGGACGTCAATCTGCTCCTGCAAAGCTTTGGTGTCAGATGAGACAGGAGATGAAGGTGTTGCCACCTCAAACACCAGCTTCTCGCCTTTCTTCTCGGTGGACTTCTCAGCTTTGCCGCTGGCTATCCACTTTTCAGCAACCGCATCATCGACGTCGTATGACTGACCAACCTCCAGCTTCTGGAAGTTGGCACCGGCAAAAAGGTTTGCTGCTAAAACTTTTACGAGTGCCATGGTTTTTCCTTAGCTGGATGCGTGGATGACGGAGAAGTGACCGTTGATGTCTTGCTTAACCATCAGGCCAGCAGCACCCCATGTACGCCACACGTAGTCAGAGTTGTAGAACTGGCGAGGGTCGGCAACAGTACCGAACGCCTGCCCAACGATTGGAGCGATGACACCGGCCTGCAGAGGAACAATCACGATTTCGTTGCCAGTCAGCTCAGCATCTTCTTTGATGGCTGCAATACCGGACAGCTTCGCGATTTCTTCCAGCACTGTACGCAGAGAGTTAATGTCGAAGTACTGCTCCCAGTTAGACATGATGTCGCTGGATACGTACCACGTTTGCTGGCCATATTGCAGGTTTTGCAGCTTCATGACGTCGCGCAAAGCAATGGCTGCCGCACGTATGGCTTTCGGATCGGTACTGGTCGCGAAGTTGAGGACCAGCGTAACCTGAGCAACGCGCTCATCATGACGAATGCCCTTCCACGTCTTGCTGTCGAAGCTGATGTAGTTACCAGCCGCGTCGCGGAAACCTTCCCAAATGTAGTCGACATACTGGCGACGAACATCATCAACAGAACCGGCCTGAGCATCAGCCAATGAAGCCAGCGCAGAGCCTTTATTGAACACCGGATCACGCCAGTTGAACTTGAAGCCGCTGTCGTGGATCGGAACCATCGTGCCGTCGAAGGTGTAGGACTTCGCATCCAGCGCCGCACCAATCTGGCCGGACATGGATGTGTGAGCCCAACCACGGCCACCAGTGCGAGCGTATTCATACACTGACTCTTCCAGGCGAACTGAGCGTGACAGAGGCATCAGGTCGTTTAACAGGGTGAACTCAGTATTGGGCTCAAACTCTTTCAGCACTGTCTGGTCGTATGCTTTGTACAGGCGGCGGATATCATCAACTGCGTTAACAGCGTCCAGCACAGGAGCATTAGCAGCTTCACCACGCACACGAGTTCGTGCGATAAAATCGGCTACTGCCTGCGCACTGGAATTGCGGGCAAACTTAAGCTCGTGAAATTGAGCCATGTTGGCCTCAAGGTTTCCGGTCTCGGTCGCCTTCTTAGTGGAAAATACAAACATTCGCTGCTCCTTACTTGATGACAACGCGCAGGAGCTGGCCTGCTGTCGAAATGGTGTATGACCGGTCTTCTTCTACGTATGCACGGGTATATTCTCCGGCTGCTTTCGCCTTCACTCGACCATTGACGATAGAGAGAGGCTGGCCTTTGGTGTATGTGCCAGCTGCTGCCGGAACGTTGAAGAAAACGCCTGGGGTCGGATGCATCGCTACAACCCAGTCACCCGCCGCAATGGTGTCATCCACCGTTTTGCAGCGCAGGTAGTCGAAGTTAGCGACATACAGGATTGCGTCTTCGTTGCCATCAACTGAGGCGGTGAATTTCTTCGTGGTGTTATCGAAGAAACCAACAGTGCCTGGCTGAGTTGCTGCCGCTGCCGCACCTTCACGATGCAACTGTGGGTTTGCGAAGATGCCACCCGCGTGGATTACGTGCTTTCCATCTTTAGCCATTATTTACTCCGGCATTTCGCTGAAAGGTTGAGAAGAGTTGGTCTGGCGGAATGAACCATTCAGGCCGGTGGATGTGGAGCATTGCGCGAAAAGCTCATTCAGTGGTTCGCCGTCGAGCACATTGACTGCAACATCAGTCATGCCGAACTTGGCTTTGACTGCTGCGCGTTTCTCGCCTTTCTCTTTGTCAGAGTTGGCGGTCAGGCCGGTTTCGATGCTGTTCAGCTTTTCAGCGAAAGGCGCGAACCAAGCCGGAGCCTCTTCGTTGTTTATTGCCGTATCTTTGGCTTTTTTATCAGCATCTTCTTTGTCTTTCTTGGCCTTATCTTCAGCTTCAGCTTTCGCTTTAGCATCTTCAGTAACCATCTGGTTATACGCATCAATCAGCTCAGCCTCGGTCTTTCCTTCGACCTCTTTGCCTTTCGCTTTCAGCGCGTTGGTGATGAGTTCTTTCATCGGTTTTGCTTCCTCTTTGACGGGCTTATTGTTGGCGCTGAAAAACGCCATGAATTGGTTAAAGAACTGCTTTAGAGCAGGGTCTTGCGGGTCAGGGATTTCTGAATCTGAGATGTTTGCAGTCTCAATTTCTTGCTCATCACCTTCGGCGTTTACGAAAATGCCAACGCCCTCTTCAGGAGTTCCAGCGCCTGGCTGGTCGAGCAGAACAGCCACATGGTCAAAATCCATGTTGGTGACGATTTTCTCGTAACGCTTACCTTTGGATTCGCCGTTTGCGGTGATTTCTTTGTGAAGCAGGCCAGTTGATATGTGGACTGGTTCTACGTTCTTGCCAGCAGCCATGTCATCCAGTCGCTGAACGAGACGCTTCCCGTTTTCGCTCCCCTCGGCATAACGCCGGTCAACATACATATCGCCTGAAACCTTGCCGCCATCACGGTTAACGTTCTGCAGCCAGGCACCTACGTGGTAGTCATTAACCGCCTGAACATCCCGCGCAGAAATATGCTTGCCGTTTACCTTCGGATGCCCGAACGGCATAGGGTTGCGCTCAAGCGACTTGTAGCTTTTTTCAATCTCAGCTGCCGGGTATAACTTCCGATTCATAACGATGTCGTCAACGATAGGCGTGACGCCACGAACCACGATGTGTGGCTTGCCGTTGATTGTCTCGGTTGTGATGTTTGAAGCGGAGTTGATGACCGACAGCACGTTTACGCAGATGCGTGACATGCTGTGTCCTCTTTGGTGGATTTCAGGCAATAAAAAAACCCTCATTAAGAGGGCTTTCTATTTCATAATCGTATATTACAATTTGAATATATTTTTAATCACGACGCGAGAGGTTAACTTATTGAAAGATTTGGCTATCTCCAAGCCTTCTTCTTCCATTGACCTTAAGAAATCAATAGAGGTGTTAAGGTTGGGATCGAAATTGAATGCAGATTGTGACTCTACGGTTGGCTTACTTGCGGAATCAAATCCAATAAAAGTAACAATATACTTATCCATATCTATTCCTTGTTAAATTAGAGAAATGATTATCGGCCTTAAGATAAATTTCTTTAATCTGATTTCCGCCAATCCTTACGCTCTTCGGCTAGTCGTTCACTGAGCCCAGCATTAACCACCTGCCCTGTGTCGTTCAGGATGGCAGGTATCTGCGAGCAGTAGCAACGGTATTTGTTGCCTTTCTCAGCATAGAAGACCTCAACCTCCTCGACCGTGTAAACCTTGCCATGACGCGCTGCATGCCATGCCCTCGTTGTAGGCTTGAGTGCGGATAGCCAAAGCAAGCCGGTGTTCAGGCCAAGGTATTCCTTTGCCCATGTTGTTTCCGCCCACTGAGCTTTACGCAGCGCCCCAACCTGTTCAGTTTGAGCGATGTTCTTCGCATCTGACATCGATACATCGAGCCGCTTACTGATTAGGCTGGCCGTTTCCTTCGGATTAACACCGCGCCCGATAGCATCAGAAATAACGTTGGCGAGGTCAGCGCGCGCTTTGTCACTGATGCCTACCCAATCGCTGTACGTGCTGACATATACCGCTGCTATCTGATTCTGGTAGGCCGGTGATGACAGCAACTGGCTGAGCGTTGTCTGTGATGCGTAAACCGGCGATTGAACAGAGAGATTGGTGAAGGCGTTCAATGTGCCGCGCTGGTACTCTTCAGCGACATACGCGAGCGCCCACATGTCCTGACCCAGACCTTCGAGAAGGTGGTCATCAAGAATCACCTGCACACGCTCCAACAAGTCAGCAAGTTGCTGCGCTGTCATGTCGTAGATGTACGTGGCCGCATTCACTTGATAGATGGTATCGCCATGCACTGCGAATGACGCCTGAGCGTTACCCTCTCTAACCCTGCCGGTTAGCCTGGCATCAAGCAGTTGCTTCAGGTCAGTCTTGATGCCGAGATACCGCTCTTCGATATCCCGGTACATCTTGTTTACTGCTCGGTAAGACTGTGTAGGGTCGGCTTTATTGCGCGGTACGATTGGTGTCCCGATTCGGGTCGCTAGTGTCGTCATCTGTCAGCGGATCCTTACCGGTGGGTTTTGCGTTAGGGTCTGGTTCTTTGGGCTCTTTGATGGGTTCAAGCTCACCGGCTGCGCGGATTTCGTTAATCTCTACCGCTGGCGTTCCGTATGCCTGCTGCGTCTTCTGTGCGATATCTGCAAGCTTAGCCATGTTATCGAGCTTCTCGCTGTCGCCAGGGGCAAGCAAGTCAGACCAATCCACAGTGATTTCACTCGTCTTAGGCTGGGCAATGACACCAATATCACACCAACGCTGCACAACAGCGGTAATGAGCCAAGATTGCCAACCATTTCGCCGCTCGTTGCACCTAATCGCCCATGCTGTCTTGTCTTCGGTAGAAGCCAGATTGCCCGTCTGTTTGCCGTAAAGCATATTGAAAGGGCAAAGGATAGTTGATGAGTAACTGTTGGCCGATACCGTCCACGTTGGCGTTGGGTCGGCGGGCGCAACAGACAGCACTGAAGCCTGACCGGCCTGCATAACCAGCGCTGCATCCGTGCCACGGTTCATGCGCACAATCTTGTCGTTAAGCGCATCACCCAGGTCTTTGAATCCAGCATCGGTAGCAGCCTTTTTCAAGGTCGCCATGTCGGTTTCTTTGGAGAACTCAATCCCCAGTTGGCGACTGGCGTTTTTCAGAAATCCTTCAGCGCTACCGCCCTTGGCCTTCTCAATGTCGAGCAGGTCATTGTATCCGGCCTCATTAAGCGGAATGCCAGAGAGCATGTTGTCGTCTTCTGAACCCTCTGCAAGAATGATGACTCGGCTCGGGTGAACAGTGACGCTACGGATATTGCCATAAGTGCCATCATCACCAACTGGCTGCTCATTGAAGGTGTAGTTGACTGGCTGGCCGTATGTGTCTGACAAGGTGTCAATATCGTAATTTCCCGGCTTGATCTGCGATTCCCACGCGGGGATAAGCTTCACTAAAGCAGCTTCACCAAGCCTTTTTACCAGCGCGGTATCTACCGGCTGAGACCAGTCCCGATTGTCTTTAATTTGCAGGATGATCGCCGAGTAATGCCCGACCAAATTGCGCCGGTCTGCATCTTTTATTTTCGACCAATGCTTTTTGAGGAGCTTTGTGACTGTCTTTTCCCACTCGGTCTCTTTCTTCGACTTATCGACAAGTGGGCCTTCGATGATCACCGGCTTGTCTATCCAGCAGGAGTCCAGCGTTTTGTGAACACCTGCATACGCTGATGAGTTGCGGCGATACGCTCGGTAGAGCATGTCGAAGGTTACGGTGTCCGGGTAACCAAACTCATCCCACAACTTGGTGCGCTTGGTGTTCCCGTTAAACTGACCGGCGTATAAAGCACGCTGGCGACCCACCGTGACCTGGTCAGCGAGGGCATTCACGAGGAACTGAACCTCGTTATTGTTATCACTCACTGATTGCTCCTTAGAAGAATACAGCGCCGACTTGTTTGTGGTTGTTCTTGGCTACGGCAAAGTAGCGGAACGCATCAGAGCCGTGAGATGTGTGGTCGTGTAATGGCTTGTCTTTCCAGCAGCCGCGCTTGTCGTCCCATTCCTTTCGGTAGCCTTCCAGATGAGTGATGCCTTCTGCACACTTCTCATCGTCAAAGACACATTTCGGGAGGATTTCACGCACAGATTCTATGCCGGTATCAACGCCGGTTTTCGGTACCACTTTGAACGTCATGGAGTAGAGGTGACCGTCGATTTCGTAGCCTTCGCGAGCCAGCTCTTTGCGAGACTTGGCATCAGAGCCGAATTCACGGTTTTCGATATCGTGTGGTCCCCAGTGGTCGCCGTACTCATAGCCACGGTCTTTAAGCACCTTCATGTAGTGCCGCAAGCCCTCACCTGAGTTTTCGTAGTAGTCGATGACGTGAAACTCTTCCCCAACCTCACGCACGAACCAGATGGCCGTAGAGTCACCCACGCCAATATCCCAGAATGTGTGAACCGGGAGGTGTGAGTTATCAGGCAAGGTGCCGATGCGTTTATTGGTGTAAAGCCAGCGGAACTGCTTGGCGTAATACGCGCCCTCCACTGATTGCTGGAATGCCTCAGACGGGATAGTGGGATATTCCCGCTTCATGTCACCGCCGAGCGTCTTCTCTTTGGCGTAATACCAGGCTTTCTGACGCTCATTAAGATTAACACCCTGCTTGGCTTGCATCTCGTCAAAGTAATCAACCAGACGCTGCGGGATAGCTTCTACAGGGTCGATTGCATACAGCGGATTCTTCCACCAGGAGAAGAAAAAGAACTTCCAGTCGAGCGCGGACAATCTCTTGCCTTGTAACTGTGCTTTCTCTGCTGTCTGGCAGTAATCGAAGAAGTAACCGGCGCGACCTTCAGCTGTGCTTTCGATAGTGGCAAAGCATCCAGTCGATACGGCCTCAAACGCGCCTGTGACAATCTCGCGGGCTTTGTCCGGATACTTAGCACATATCTTGCCGAACTCTGAAACATGCAGGTAACGCAGCGTACCTCCACGGAATGAGGTGCTGACGTAGAGTGAGCCGCCCTTCTTGAATACCAACTCTCCGGCAGAGTCATTGCTAGCAGGGTTAGCGGCTTTAATCTCGTTGGGCAGGTTGTCGTAGGCGTACTTCACCTTTTCGCGAAACAGGCGTTTAGCGTCATTCAACGTGTGGGCGATCAGGGCGCACTTCGCAGATTCGAACAGGGCCGCATCCAACTGAATGATGCAAACCTCAGTCGTGAAACCGAGCTGGCGAGCCTTAAGAATGATGTTGCGTGTGTGGATGCCTTCGAAGTACTCGCGCTGCTCAAGTGTCATCCTGAAGCGTACCGGCTTGCCTTCTTTATCGGTGATCCAATAGAGATTGTTCAGCCGCCAGTCTTTGTCGGCAAGCAGCTTGAAGTGCTCAGGTTTCATTACGCCCCCTGAGACAATGAATCCATCAGGTCAGAAAGCTTACCAACCACATTGTCGGTTTCTGGTCCGCCAATATCGTAAGCCTGACGCTCAAGACCGATGAGATTCTTCAGGGTGTCTGACAAGTCTTTCATCGACTTCACTCGCCCTGGCATGCTGATAACTTTGTGGTAAAGGTCATTCAGCTTATCCATGCCTTTGTCGTCTTCCCTGCGGAGTAACTCACCCAGTTCTTGCAACGCAGCCACATCGGTACATTCAGCCTCAAGCTCAGCAAGCAATGTATTGGCTAGCTTTCTCGCTTTGCCGATATCGCCACGATGAGCCATTCGAACGTTGGCAATAACCTCAGCGCTCGCCTCAATCAGTATCCGCTCGTTGGTAGCCGCTTCAGTGGATACCTTGCTGGATACCTCGCGTTTGGATACCAGCGCTTCGGCCTTGGCTTTTATCTTTGCCTTGAGGTCACGCTCCCATCCATCACGCTTTGCTCGCTTGTTGATAGCCCCGTGAGTGATGCCGTGTTGCGAGGCTATTTCTCGGATAGACATCAAGCCAGCTCGGTATGCCGATTCGATGGCCTCCCAATCTGGTTGGGTCATTCGTTATTCCTTGGTTTATGGAGTTGGATGCGAGATATTACTCATCAAATTAATGGATTGGAGTTTATTTATGGGTGTTTTTGATTGGGAAACAGCACTTAATAAAGATGATTCGCTTTATTTTTATCCACTTAGCCACTCAATTTTGGGTAACTACAAAATCCAGTTTGAACTCAGCGGAAGTTATGACCTGATTGTTTCTGATGCTATTTTTAAAGGCAGCCCTGTCATTCTATTTGAATACATTGATGAAGATGATGACCGCCCTGCTCTTTTAGAAACAATAGAATCTGACTCAACCGTAGAAGCAATAATTGAGCACTTAAACAGCACTGAAAGCATGTATCACGGCCCCATCTATAAAACGGTTTATGAATGGGTCTTGCCGCTTTTCTATGATTTATAGTTATAAAAAACCGCCAGAGGTCGGTTAATTTAGTTTCTTCAGCATCTGACGAATGCCTAACTTGATATTTTCTAGCTCTAATTCCGTTTCGTTCGATGCTCTTTCAACCCTCTCAAAACCCTCACCTCTGCTCATTACTCCCTTGATAACATCGTCGTAAGCGGAGTTACCTTCAGATAATCTGTTTCTAACAGATTTCATATGGACTTCAAATTCTGGGAAGTACAAAAACAACAAGGTTTCCAGCCTGTCATGAACACCTGGTTCTGAAGGATTTTTTTCCATCACATCGTGAAATTGGCTTTCGGTTAATTTTCCTGCAACAACCCTAAGCTGGCAAAGTTGATAATTGATAGTTGACTTGGACCATTTTGAAACGAGTACGTGTAGCTCTTCTCCCTTTTCTCTAAGAATTTTTGCTTTTTCTTTTTCCTTTTCGTAAGTAATTTGCTGGTTCCATCTTTTATCTGCAAATCTATTAGCAAGCAAAGCACCTCCTAACCCGCCGGATAGCCCAGCAAGTGCGGTAATAAGTGCGGCCCATGGAAACTGAGTGACTGCTGCAACCGTTTCTGTAGCCATAAAACCTCCATTATCGACTAGGAGATTTTATCACAAGGTTTCAAATAATTTAGTTTTGTCGTTATCTAGCCCACTCGTAAATGGGCTATGGAAGACCAATAAAAAAACCGCACGAAGGCGGCTTTAGTATGGGTATCTGAAGTACAAGGTCACCCAAGGTATTTGCATATGACCCAGTAGGTTTCACTCTCTGGGAAAATAAATCGTTGAAGAGATGTAACCTCCCATGAGGAAGATTGTTCAATAGTACTACCGTGCTGCAAGTGAAATTTATCACCAATTTTAGGCAAATTTGCCTCGAGCAGTGAGGGGTATTTCTTGGTGCAAATTTCCCCAACCCCTATGCCGATCCCCGGAGCACGACCGTCAATCATAAAAACTAGTTCTACCGACATTTTGACCTCATTTTCGTAAAGTGGGTCCTGATATTAGCGCCATCCATAAGGTACTTCTATGAAATATATGCTTATCGTCTCACAGTATTACTCGATGGTTCTGTAGTCCCTCCTGAATTTAGTCTTACTGCTTGATAGAGTTCTCTGGTTAAAATACAACCATTGGGAGGCTCATCATGAAGAAAGCGCGTTTCACTGAAACTCAGATCCTGCGAGTTCTAAAAG
>NZ_BMFZ01000007.1:0-38637 GCF_014639435.1 Hafnia psychrotolerans
AGCGATGCATTGAGCTAACCAGTACTAATGACCCGAGAGGCTTAACCTTACAACACCAAAGGTGTTTTGTTTTAAGAGACGCAAAGAGATTTTCAGCGATGTTCCGAGATTGGTTCTTGTGGCGAAGTGTGATGGAGTTTATTACATAGCGCGGCGGGGATGGTAGAAAGCCCTGTACTGACGTACAGGGCTTTTTGCTATGTAAAATTTGAGGAGAAAGGAGCAGTAAATACCTGCTATCAGCTCTGTTTTTCTAGCCACGCAGCGATGAACTCTCCAATTTCATCGATCTTATTAAGGTCTAGTAACGTAATTGAGTCTGGAACGGAGGCGGGTAAACAATTACTGGCGACAGCAATGACTTGAGAATCAATTAATTGCTCTAAAGACCGGCTATTTTCCTCTCTGTACAGCACAATTTTATCGATTCTCTCGTGTTTAAAACCCTCAACTAAAATCATATCCAGCTTATTGCCGTCGAAACGCGTAGCCAGATAGCGGAGATCGAGAGTTTCCTGCTGCGGTGTTTCTGTCATTAATGCCCACCGGCGATGACTGGCGATCATCGTTTGGTCGGCACCTGCTTTTCTAAGCTCAAAACTGTCTTTACCGGGCGTATCAACATCAACTTCATGGTGAGTATGTTTAATCAGACCGGTACGAATTCCACGCTGGCGCAGATACGGTATTAGTTGTTTCAGTAACGTTGTTTTACCTGTTCCGCTATAGGCCACAATTCCGAGAAGAGGGATATGATGATTGTTCATTGCTGAAGGCCTTTCAGGCTGTCCTGCCACCGTAAAACATCTTCCGGAGTATTGAGGTTGGAGAACGCAGAAGCATCGTTAAACAGGACGGAATCAGCACTGATGCTATTGAAGAAAATCATCAACTTCCTGTCACCATTTTCAAGATATGCAGTCAGGGTCGGGATAAGGCTGCGGTTAAGCATACAAAGAGTTGGATGCTCTCGCTCAGGGTCGCGTGCAAAGATTGCCTGTTGGTTTGAAATGCGTGAAAGAAAGGTGCTGGCTAAGTTAGCGGGGAATCCTGGCACGTCACAAGGCACAAACACGACCCATTCCGTCTTACTTACGGTTAATGCGGCCAGCATCCCGGCTAACGGGCCGGAATAACTCTGGATAATGTCGGGAACAGTCTGGAAGTCTCTGCCGTAGCGCTCCGCATTCTGGTTACAGCTGATCAGGATATCACCCACCTGTGGACTAAGCCTTTGTGCGATGTGCTCAAACAACGGTTTGTCTTGTACCTCCACCAGCCCCTTATCTTCGCCCATTCTACTCGAACGGCCGCCAGCTAAAATGACGCCGGTAATACTGCTGTGATCCATAATGTTCACCTGCAAAGTCTCTGTGGTCTGATCATTGTAACGTCTAACCTGAGGCACGAGCAGGTTTAACTCTGCGTGGTTCAGCTTGTTCTTTCCCTGAGGAAATAACCCTGTTATTTTTAGGGTCTGAACCAATATGAAGAGAAAACGACATGAAAGAACATCGCGTTAATGAGTTGATTGAGTTATTACACCCGGCATGGAAAGAAGAATGCGATCTTAACCTGATGGAGTTTATCCAGAAGCTGGCAGGTGAATGCGGATATCAGGGACCGTTGGCAGAGTTAAGCGACGATATGTTGATTTATCACCTGAAAATGCGCGGCAGCGAAAGCAATGCAGAGATCCCTGGCCTGAAAAAGGACTATGAGGAAGATTTCAAAACTGCTATTTTGCGCGCCCGCGGAATCATTAAGGATTGATGTAAACTTATGTGAACTTCATGCGATATGCCAAAAATAGATGATACTATTTCCCACTGTCATACATCCGTGCGGTCTATCTGAATGAAGTTATGAACAATTCTGCTTTCAATTTTCAGGCATTGTCGCCAGACCTTATCCTTGATGCGTTAGAAAGCGTTGGCTTAGTGGCAGAGTCAGGTCTGATTGCATTAAACAGTTATGAAAACCGTGTTTATCAGTTTTTGTGTGAAGACAAAAAACGCTATGTGGTGAAATTTTATCGTCCGGAGCGCTGGAGTGAATCACAAATTCATGAAGAGCACGTTTTTTCTCATGATATGTCTGAAGCTGAAATCCCCGCTGTCGCCCCGTTGGATATACGAGGTAACACTCTTCACTCCCATCAGGGTTACCTTTTTACTGTGTTTCCAAGCGTTGGCGGCCGCCAGTATGAGATCGACAATCTCGATCAACTAGAGTGGGTCGGACGCTTTCTGGGTCGTATCCATCAAGTCGGAAGCGAGAGTGTATTTATCGCCAGACCCACCATCGGTCTTGACGAATATCTTATTCAACCCCGCAACGTACTTGAAAACACCGCGCTAATACCTAAACGTCATCACGCGTCATTTATGGCAGCCACAGACAAGCTAATTACTACCATTAGTGAATATTGGCATGATGACTGGCAACCACTGCGTTTACATGGTGATTGTCATCCAGGAAATATTCTTTGGCGTGATGGCCCGCTATTTGTTGATTTAGACGATGCCCGTAACGGCCCAGCGGTACAGGATTTGTGGATGTTGTTACATGGAGGTATTAACGAGCAAAGACTTCAACTGGATATTCTACTCGAAGCTTATGGTGAATTCGCTGAGTTCGATACTCGTCAGTTATCGCTTATTGAACCACTACGTGCGATGCGTATGGTCTATTATCTGGCATGGGTTGCCCGTCGCTGGGAAGATCCGGCTTTTCCAAAAAGTTTTCCGTGGATGAAAGATGAAGACTTTTGGTTAGGGCAAACTGCAGCCTTTACCGAGCAAATAAAGAAACTACGGGCACCGCCTCTACAGCTGATGCCAATGTACTGAATCGTGAATAAACGTTAAAAGTTTAATTTATTGGAGATGGGTTTTATATGAAAAAGATATTTCTGGCACTGATTGGTATGGTGATGGCATTCAGCGCAACGGCAGCACCATTTTCTAATGGTTCGCAATACGTTACGTTGGACAAGCCTGTAGCTGGAGAACCTCAGGTTCTTGAGTTCTTCTCCTTCTATTGCCCGCACTGTTATCAGTTTGAGCAGGTATGGCACGTATCTGAAGGCATTGAAAAGAATTTGCCTAAAAATGTAAAATACGCGAAATACCACGTCGAATTCCTGGGGCCTTTAGGCAAACAGTTAACTCAGGCTTGGGCCGTAGCTATCGCGCTGGGAGTCGAAGATAAAGTTAGCCCATTGATGTTTGAGGCTGTACAGAAAAAACAATCAGTACAGACGCCAGATGATATCCGTAAAGTCTTTATTGAGGCCGGCGTAAAAGGTGAAGATTATGATTCCGCACTCAATAGCTTTGTCGTGAAATCGTTGGTTGTGCAGCAAGAAAAAGCCGCTGCTGATCTTGGTTTACAGGGCGTGCCATCCGTATTTGTAAATGGTAAATATATGGTTAAGAATGACGGACTTGATACCAGCTCACAAGATATGTACGTCAAACAGTATTCAGATGTGGTCAATTTCTTGTCTACTCAGAAGTAACCAGTTCTAAGAAAAACGTCAGCCATGTGCTGGCGTTTTTATTTTCTCGCCTCTGTCATCCACAACAATAAATATCTTTAAACTTGTTGTCAGATATATATATTCAATTCAGTAGTTTTATAAGTTTTTTTATTATATCCACATTGACTATGAAAGTTAAATGACAGAGATATTGCAATGTTAACGTGGTTAACTTCATGAAAGTTTGAGTTAAAAACAATACAACACTCTCTTTTTTGCAAAATTTAATTCCTGCTTTTATTTTTACTCACAAAGTTATCCACAGGTTGATCCCGCGAGATCCCTCGCAAGTTTGTTACCAATTTCTCTCTCATGGTTCGACTTTATCCCCAGCTATGGCATCCTTAGGGGATGTCCGATCACGAATAAAGAAGAGTTATGGCCCAAATAGCAGAAAATCCACTTATCCTGGTAGACGGTTCGTCTTACCTTTACCGTGCTTACCATGCATTTCCACCGCTGACTAACTCAGCAGGTGAACCTACTGGTGCGATGTACGGTGTGCTGAACATGTTGCGCAGTTTGTTACTGCAATACACGCCGAGCCATGTTGCTGTCGTTTTTGATGCGAAGGGCAAAACCTTCCGTGATGAACTTTTTGACCAATACAAATCTCACCGTCCACCGATGCCTGACGACCTGCGCGCCCAGATTGAGCCGCTGCACCAAATGGTCAAAGCTATGGGGTTGCCTTTGCTGGTTGTTTCCGGCGTAGAAGCGGATGACGTGATTGGGACCTTGGCTCTGGAAGCTGAAAAGGCTGGCCATGCTGTGCTTATCAGCACGGGTGATAAAGACATGGCACAGCTGGTCACGCCGGGCGTTACCCTCATTAACACCATGAATAATGCGATTCTTGGGCCGGATGAAGTGGCCGAGAAGTACGGCGTTCCACCAGAGCTCATTATTGATTTTCTGGCACTGATGGGAGACTCCTCGGATAACATCCCTGGCGTTCCCGGTGTCGGTGAGAAGACCGCTCAGGCACTGTTACAAGGCATTGGTGGTCTTGATGCACTGTATGCGGATCTCGATAAAATCTCCACGCTCAGTTTCCGCGGTGCAAAAACCATGGCGGCGAAACTGGGTGAGAATAAAGAAGTGGCTTATCTCTCTTATCAGCTAGCAACCATAAAAACGGACGTTGAATTGGATGTTACTTGCGACAAACTCAACGTGGTTGAGCCCAATGCCGCCGAGTTACATACACTGTTTGCCCGTTATGAATTTAAGCGCTGGTTAGCCGATATTGAAGCCGGCACGTGGTTAAGTGGCAAAAAAAGCGCTCAGAAAGCGACAGCCGGTAAGAAAAAAGGGGCTGCGGAAATTGATATTGTCGTCAATGATCCCATTGAGCGTGCCCAGCTGTCACAGGACGGCTATGTTATGATTCTCGATCAGGCGACGCTGGATGAGTGGATCGGATATCTGAAAGCCTCAGAGGTTTTTGCTTTCGATACTGAAACTGATGGGCTGGACACCCTTACGGCGAATTTGATTGGTCTTTCATTCGCTGTGGCGCCAGGTAAAGCCGCTTATCTCCCTGTTGCTCATGACTATCTCGACTCTCCGGTTCAGCTCGATCGTGATTTGGTCTTAGCTCAGTTGAAGCCACTGCTTGAGGATGAAAAACAGCTGAAAGTGGGACAGAACCTCAAGTTTGATCGTGGGATTCTGTTGCGATATGACATTGAGATGAAAGGTATTGCTTTTGATACCATGCTGGAGTCATACGTACTGGACAGCGTCTCTGGTCGACATGATATGGACAGCCTAGCCGATCGCTATCTCGGCCATAAGACGGTGAGTTTCGAAGACATTGCCGGTAAAGGTAAAAACCAGCTCACCTTTAACCAGATTGCGCTCGAGCAGGCAGCACCTTATGCCGCTGAAGATGCAGACGTCACTCTGCAATTACATCAGACACTCTGGCCGAAAATCCAGGAAAGCAAAGCGTTGACGACGGTCTTCAATGATATTGAAATGCCTCTGGTTCCCGTGCTGTCACACATTGAGCGTACTGGCGTTCTTATTGACCAGCATATTCTTGCCGCTCACTCTAAAGAGCTGACCTTGCGTCTGGCAGAGCTAGAAATCAAAGCGCATGAACTGGCCGAAGAGCCCTTTAACCTCTCCTCGCCAAAACAGTTGCAGGCTATTCTTTATGAAAAGCAAAAGCTGCCTATTCTCAAGAAAACCCCTGGTGGAGCGCCTTCGACTAACGAAGAAGTGCTGGCCGAACTGGCACTGGATTACCCGCTGCCTAAAGTCATTTTAGAATATCGTGGCTTGGCGAAACTGAAATCGACCTATACCGACAAACTGCCGCTGATGATTAACCCGCATTCAGGTCGTGTTCACACCTCGTATCATCAGGCGGTGACGGCTACCGGGCGTTTGTCCTCCAGCGATCCAAACTTGCAAAATATCCCGGTACGTAACGATGAAGGACGTCGTATTCGTCAGGCCTTTATTGCGCCGAAGGATCACTGCATTGTGGCCGCCGACTATTCGCAAATTGAACTGCGCATCATGGCGCATCTTTCAAAAGATGAAGGATTGCTGAAGGCGTTTGCTGAAGGTAAAGATATCCATAAGGCGACGGCAGCTGAAGTTTTCGGTACGCCGCTGGACAATGTCACTGGCGAACAGCGCCGCAGCGCGAAGGCGATTAATTTTGGTCTCATTTATGGCATGAGCGCCTTTGGCTTATCTCGTCAGTTGAATATCCCGCGAAAAGAATCACAGCGCTATATGGACTTGTACTTTGAACGCTATCCGGGCGTTCTGGAATATATGGAGCGGACCCGTACACAGGCGTCTGAAAAGGGCTATGTCGAGACGCTTGATGGTCGCCGTCTCTATCTACCTGATATCAAGTCCAGTAATGCTATGCGGCGTAAAGGAGCCGAGCGTGCTGCGATCAATGCCCCGATGCAAGGCACGGCTGCGGATATCATCAAGCGGGCGATGATCAACGTGGCTGACTGGTTGCTGCAACCTGATGCTCCGCGCGCGCGCATCATCATGCAGGTTCATGATGAATTGGTATTTGAAGTGCACAATGATGATGTCGAAGTCGTCAGCGAAAAGGTCCGCAGCCTGATGGAAGGCAGCATGGAACTCGCTGTACCGCTGAAGGTTGAGGTGGGTGTCGGTAAAAATTGGGACGAAGCTCACTAAGTGAAGATAAATTAAGCGTTTTTTGTAATTAAGCTACATAACTTCATGGCAATTTTATGAAGGTTATCGCATAACCCACCGGTTTTGTGTAAGTAAACTACAAAAAAGTCTTTTTCCTGCTCATGAATTAAGGTAAAGTCTCTCTCGTAGGGTACAGAGGTAAGATGTTCTATCTTTCAGACCTTTTACTTAACGTAATCGGATTTAGCTGAATTTTTTAGCCGCCCCAGGCATTTATGTCTGGGGCGTTTTTTATGGATTTTTTCACGCCTGTCCTTGCTAAGCCGCCATTAAAAAAGGCGGCCTGTTGTTGGCCGCCCTTCGAATTTTCACAACGCTCAGCTTTTTGAGCATCAACTAACTGGGTTATAGAGCGTTACTCGCCAGAAAGTTCGTCTTGCAGAACTTCTGGAGGAATCTCACTGAACCAGGTGTTCAGCTTGTCGGTCAGTTTGTCCACGCCCAGTTTTTTCAGCGAAGAGAATGATTCAACCTGGATATCACCCATAAACTCTTTGACTGTTTCGCGGACCATCTTGATTTGTGCCTGACGGGCACCGGAAGACAATTTGTCGGATTTGGTCAAAAGCAGCATAACCGGCGTGCCAACAGCGACTGCCCAGGAGATCATCTGACGGTCGAGATCTTTGAGTGGGTGGCGAATGTCCATCAAAACAACCAGCCCTTTCAGTGAATTACGCATCTGGAGGTATTCGCCCAACGCGCGCTGCCATTTACGTTTCATTTCTTCCGGAACCTGCGCATAACCGTAGCCTGGCAGGTCGACCAGACGAATGCCTGGCTCCACTTCAAACAGGTTAATCAGCTGCGTGCGCCCAGGTGTTTTACTGATGCGAGCGAGACTTTTCTGCTGGGTAAGCGTGTTAAGTGCGCTGGATTTGCCGGCGTTTGAACGACCAGCAAATGCGACTTCAATGCCTTCATCACTTGGCAGATGCCGGATATCCGGGGCGCTCATGACGAAATGGGTCATATGATAGTTGTATGTTTGGCTGGTCAAAACGTGCGTCTCCGTGAGGCATGAGTGTCTGGTTGGCGATTATAGCTGCAACAGGAGCGGGATGCGTTTCTGTTTTATAATCCGAATGATGATGAGTAGGGGTCACAGATATGAAGGTGCGGAAAAAATTCCTTCACGATGTAAGACATTTGCCATTCAAAATGCGGGCTATCACGCTTTGTTTCGCGCCGTGATTTTTAAAATTCAAAAGGATGCCGGCATAAATTAAAAAAACCGATCCGATCTTGCGGCGGCTATCTTGAGCCTTTACTCCATCGTGGTAAAGGACTTCTTAACGTGATGAAGGCAAGAGCGGAAATACGGATGGATAGCATAGGCAAGTATCGCAACTCAGGGAAGGTCAGATCTGGGCGCTCTGAAATGTAAAGGAAAAATCGGGAATCAGCAGGCATACATGGACAGTAGTGTAAGAATATCCTTCCGATAAAGGAAATAAAAAGGCGTCAAGGCTTACTTGCTGCCTTTTTTCTTTGTGCGCTTTCTGCTAGATTCCGGCGCAAATCTATACTAAATGTACACACCTAAGAGCAGATGCCATGAAACAGCCAGCGAAAGCCCCGCGCGCCAATACCGCGACAGCAAAACCAAAGAAGAAAAAAAATCGCGTCGAACTTGATATCGAAGCACGCGAACGTAAGCGTGATAACCGCCGCCGTGGTCATAAAGCGGGCTCACGTACTAACCCGGACGGAGAGAAAAACCAAAAAAACGCGCCAGGTAAGAATGCTGATCCGCGCATTGGCAGTAAGAAAGCTGTTCCGCTCGTGATTGAAACTGTTTTCAATAACGCACCTAAAGCGAAGAAAATACCTAAGCCACGCGTTGAAGCAGAAGCTAAACCGCAGTTGCCACCTGAAGAAGAACTGACACTGCTGGAAAACGATCCACGTCTCGACAGCTTACTCGACAAGATTGATGAAGGCGAAAAGCTGAATGCGGAAGATCAGTCTTATGTTGACCAGACGCTGGACCGTATCGACGCATTGATGGAATTGCTGGGTATTGAACTCGGTGATGAAGATGACGAAGTGGATGAAAAGACCAAAAACGAAGATATGATGCAGTTGCTGAAGCGTGGCGAACCGAAAGAAGGCTTCTAAAACTTGCGCTGGGTCATTCCGGCCGTAATCGCCTTACTCTTCGCATATTATCTGCTTTGGTTATTCGTTAAACTACGCCGGTTAACGAAAACCAAAGCACGTTTGTTTCATGCACGCGCTGCCCGGCAGACCAAACCTCTGCCAACCATGCGTACCGGCAGGAGCAAACGCCGCAAAGAGTGAGTGCTCATTATGTCAACGAACGCTGCGTCATCAAAAGCAGAATCACAGCAGGCAACGGTTTGGGATTTAGCGCTGATCCAAAAATATAACTATTCTGGTCCACGCTATACGTCCTACCCCACCGCCCTGGAATTCAGTGAAAGCTACAACGACGGCGCCTTTCAGCGCGCTGCGCGGCGTTACCCTGAACGCTCACTCTCCCTATATGTCCACATTCCTTTCTGCCATAAACTTTGCTATTTCTGCGGCTGCAATAAATTGGTTACTCGCCAGCAACATAAAGCGGAAGAGTATCTCGTCGTCCTGGAGCAAGAGATTCGTCAACGTGCGGGGCTATTTAAGGACCGTCAGGTGACTCAACTGCATTGGGGCGGGGGTACACCCACTTATCTGAGTAAAGCCCAAATAAGTCGTTTGATGGGCCTTCTGCGCGATCATTTTGACTTCCTTCCCGATGCCGAGATGTCGCTGGAGCTGGATCCGCGTGAAATTGAGCTTGATGTGCTCGATCATCTGCGCAACGAAGGTTTTAATCGCCTGAGTATGGGGGTACAGGACTTCAACAAAGACGTTCAGCGGCTGGTTAATCGTGAGCAGGATGAAGCGTTCATTTTCGCGCTCATCGCCCGCGCTAAAGCGTTGGGCTTCAGCTCTACTAATATTGATCTGATTTATGGCCTGCCAAAGCAGACTGCGGAGAGCTTTGCCTATACGTTGCAGCGGGTGGCCGAATTAAACCCCGATCGTCTGAGCGTGTTTAATTACGCACATATGCCAACATTGTTCGCCGCACAGCGTAAAATCAAAGATGAAGATTTACCGGGAGCCGAGGAAAAACTGCGGATTTTGCAGGAAACCATCGCCTCGCTGACGTCATCCGGTTACCGTTTTATTGGTATGGATCATTTTGCGCGCCCAGACGACGAGCTGGCAGTGGCTCAACGGGAAGGCAAACTACATCGCAATTTTCAGGGTTATACCACGCAGGGCGACAGTGATTTATTGGGGCTGGGTGTGTCGGCTATCAGCATGTTAGGTGACAGCTATGCACAGAACGAAAAAGATCTGAAAACCTATTATGCACGAGTGCAAGAGCAGGGCCATGCGTTGTGGCGTGGTCTGGAAATGACCGCGGATGACTGTCTGCGTCGTGATGTCATCAAGGCGTTGATCTGCCACTTCACACTGGATTTTGCCGAAATAGAAAAACAGTACGCTATCGATTTCAGTACGTATTTCGCTGACGACCTGGCGTTGCTGGCTCCGCTGGCGAAAGACGGGCTGGTGGAAGTGAGTCAGGAGAATATTCGTGTTACCCCGCAAGGCCGCCTGCTGATCCGCAATGTTTGCATGTGCTTCGACGTCTATCTGCGCCAGCAGGTTCGTCAGCAACAATATTCACGCGTGATCTGACTTTCCCTGTCGCACAAACAAAAATGGCCGCCAAAGCGGCTATTTTTTTACAAACAGGCGGTTATTCCATTCCCAGCTCTTTCAGCTTGCGGGTCAGCGTATTGCGTCCCCAGCCCAACAAGCGCGCTGCTTCCTGCTTATGTCCCTGAGTATGACGCAATGCCGTGGTCAGAAGCGTTCGCTCCATTTCGGGTTGCGCTTCTGACAACAGATTTTGATGACCGGAGCGCAGCGCACGATCTGCCCACTGTGCTAGCAGCGTTGCCCAACTGTCCGGTAAGCTCTGCATGCCAGCTTCAGGCGCCGAACTTTCAAAGAGTTCGCTCGGTAAATCCTGAATCAAGACTTCCTGTCCGGCCGCCATCACCGTTAGCCAGCGACACGTGTTTTCTAACTGGCGTACGTTGCCTTGCCACGGCAGGCGAGTCAGCGCCGTTTCTGTTTCCGGATGCAAATTTTTGGCTTCCACGCCTAACTCTTTGGCCGCAACTTGCAGGAAATAGCGAGCTAAACGCGGAATATCCTCACGACGTTCGCGCAGCGGCGGCAGATGAACGCGGATCACGTTCAGACGATGGAACAAATCCTCACGGAATTTGCCTTCCTGAACCCGGAGTTCCAGATTCTGGTGCGTCGCCGCAATGATTCGGACGTCCACTTTTACCGGCGCATAGCCACCAACGCGGTAAAACTGCCCGTCAGCCAGTACGCGCAGTAGACGGGTTTGTACGTCGAGTGGCATATCGCCGATTTCATCCAGAAACAGCGTGCCGTTGTCGGCCTGTTCAAAGCGTCCCTGACGGATCTGATTTGCGCCGGTAAATGCCCCTTTCTCATGACCGAACAATTCGGACTCGATCAAATCTTTTGGGATCGCCGCCATATTCAGCGCAATAAACGGCGCTTTTGATCGTGGACTGTGGCGGTGCAGGGCATGGGCAACCAGCTCTTTACCTGTACCTGATTCCCCATTGATCAATACGCTGATCGATGAGCGGGAAAGGCGGCCAATGATGCGAAACACATCTTGCATCGCCGGTGCTTCACCGATGATATCTGCCGTTGGGCCGCTTGCCGGCTGGGTTCTTGGTGGTTGCTGCTGCTCCTGATAGTGACTGATCGCGCGTTCAACCAGTGCGACCGCTTCATCGATATCGAAAGGTTTTGGTAGATAATCAAATGCCCCTTGTTGATAGGCACTGACTGCTGCATCTAAATCAGAATGCGCCGTCATTATGATGACCGGAAGCATCGGATGGCGTTGTTTTATCTGTTTTAGCAATGCTAAACCATCCATGCCAGGCATCCGGATATCAGATAACAACACATCAGGGGTTTGAGTCGCGATGGCTTCAAGCACGTCATTACCGCTATCGAAGGCTGTGCAGCTTAAGCCCGCTCCAGTGAGCGCGCGTTCAAGTACCCAGCGGATGGAGCTATCGTCATCGACGATCCAGACTATCCCTCGTTGCATAAGAACCTCACTGGCGAATAGGCAGGTAAACCGAGAATTCGGTATGTCCTGGCCAACTGTTAAATTCAACTTTACCCGAATGCTGGTCAATCAAACTGCGAGCGATGGATAAGCCCAAACCTGTGCCTCCTTCGCGGCCACTGACCATGGGGTAAAAAAGGGTATCCTGTAAGTGTGCTGGTACGCCTGGCCCGTTATCTTCAATGTCTATTCTGGCAGCCAAACGGTAACGCACTCCGTGCAGGGTGATTTGAAAAGCAGTGCGCGTGCGCAATGTAATCGATCCGCCTTCTTCACCCAGAGCCTGTAAGGCATTACGGGTAATATTCAGCAGAATCTGTTCGATCTGATCTGGGTCGTGTGCCAGTTCCGGCAGGCTTGGGTCGTAGTCGCGAATCAGTTGTACGTTGGCTGGTTTCTCCATCGAGACCAACTGGCAAACACGCTCGGCGACCTGATGAATGCTTTGGGTGATGTGCTGACTTGGCCGCTGAGGGCCGAGCAACCGGTCCACCAGATTACGCAGCCTGTCGGCCTGTTCAATGATGACTTTGGTGTATTCAAGCAGCGCCGGATCCGGTAGCGCGCGTGACAAAAGCTGCGCAGCGCCACGCAATCCACCGAGTGGATTCTTAATCTCATGTGCCAGTCCGCGGATTAAATCCCTCGCCGCGACTTGCTGGGCGTGCTGTAACTGTTCCTGACTCAGTCGCCGTTGGTTATCCATTGGCGCTAGCTCAATCAAGATAAAGCCATCTGGCTGCGCCTGAGCCGTCAGTGATAACACATGCGCTCTGCCATCAACGACCAATGTCACTTCACTATCGGTAAAACCTTGTCCCGCCTGCAGACTTTCACGCATTAGGTCGACATTAAGAGAGAAATAGCCCACCAGTTCCGGCAATGGAGTACCAAAAAGTTTGCGGGAACTTTGTGCCAATAATTGCTGAGCCGCTGGGTTGGCATAATGCACAGCCAGTTCGTCGTCCAACAATAGAATGCTGTTAATCAGAGAATTCAGGATCTGCCCAGCATCGGGCAGCTTGCCAGTTGCCATACCGCAGTCTCCCGCACCTGTTCGGTGCATTTTATCCGGCTACCCGGCGAATTCACGGGTCAGAGGGGTTAAGCAGGAAAGAGTGTGGAGAAAAAAGCCCATCCGGAGATGGGCTATAAATTTCCACGGCAACAAATATACCCAAAGGTATTGTCTTACTTATGTAGCTTAGACGCTGTAGTACATTTCAAACTCAACCGGATGCGGAGTCATACGCACGCGGTCCATCTCTTCTTTACGCAGTGCGATATAAGCATCAATTGCATCGTCAGTGAATACGCCGCCACGAGTCAGGAACTCACGGTCTTCGCTCAGACATTGCATCGCTTCTTCCAGTGAGCCTGCAACTTTTGGAATTTCTGCTTCTTCTTCCGGTGGCAAGTCATACAGGTTTTTGTCCATCGCATCGCCAGGGTGGATCTTGTTGATGATGCCGTCCAGGCCAGCCATCATCAATGCCGCGAACGCCAGATATGGGTTCGCTGCTGGATCAGGGAAGCGCGCTTCGATACGCATCGCTTTAGGGCTTGATACGTGTGGAATACGGATAGATGCAGAACGGTTACGCGCAGAATAAGCCAGCATTACTGGCGCTTCGTAGCCCGGGACCAGACGTTTGTAGGAGTTAGTGGTTGGGTTAGCGTAGGCATTTATCGCTTTAGCATGCTTGATGATACCGCCGATGTAGAACAGTGCCATTTCAGACAGGCCGCCGTATTTGTCACCAGAGAACAGGTTATTACCGTTCTTGAACAAAGACATATGACAGTGCATACCGGAACCGTTATCGCCGAACATTGGTTTTGGCATAAAGGTTGCAGTTTTGCCAAACGCGTGAGCCACATTGTGAACCACGTATTTGTAGATTTGGATTTCATCCGCTTTCTTGGTCATGGTATTGAAGCGGGTTGCCACTTCGTTCTGACCAGCAGTTGCAACTTCATGGTGGTGAGCTTCAACAACCAGGCCCATCTCTTCCATGGTCAGACACATGGTAGAACGCATATCCTGAGAGGAATCGACCGGAGGAACCGGGAAGTAGCCGCCTTTTACTGCAGGACGGTGGCCTTTGTTGCCGCCTTCGTACTTAGTCGCTGAGTTCCACGCACCTTCGATATCGTCGATAGCAACGTGAGAACCGGAGATGCTGCTGCCGAAGCGCACATCATCAAACAGGAAGAACTCTGGCTCAGGCCCAAACAGTACGGTGTCCGCGATACCTGAAGAGCGCAGGAAATCTTCTGCACGCTTTGACGTCGAACGTGGGTCACGGTCATAACCTTGTAGCGTCGTTGGCTCAAGAATATCGCAACGAATGATGAGTGTGGTTTCTTCGAAGAATGGATCAAGAACAGCAGTGCTGGCATCTGGCATCAGAACCATGTCAGATTCGTTAATGCCTTTCCAGCCACCGATTGAAGAGCCATCAAACATTTTGCCTTCTTCGAAGAAGTCAGCACTTACCTGGTGTGCAGGAATGGTGACGTGCTGTTCTTTGCCTTTGGTATCAGTGAAACGTAAATCTACGAATTTCACTTCATGCTCATTCAGCATCGTCAAAACGTGTTCAGCGGACATACTAGTTCTCCCGAAATTCTCATTATCATCGTGGAACGAATAACCATTTAGTTGGCATTTATTGGTATTTCTTTAGAAATAGCCAAACAACCCTACCGGAACTGGCGTGTGGCCTAAACAGTTTCTTTATTGCTCTGATAAGACACTTTTCATCCTGCAAATTTTTTTTACTTCTAAAAAGTAATAGCGAAATCTGTGCCAACTTTGAGAAGATGCCAATAACGCCATATTTAGGGGCTTTTGCACTCTGTAAGTATGCACCATAACGGTAATTGTGCACTTTTTTGGTGCTTCATATGAGATGCTCAGCACCATTATGGTGCGACATAACGGTTGAGAGGTCTCTTTGCACCGTGAAAGGGATCACAAAGTAACCACATTTGAGTTGTTTCGATAAGATCCTTGTGATCTTGTTTAGAACCTCGCTTAATACGTGTACAATAGCGCGCTATTTCTAATGCCTGAGGCAAAGCTGTGATCGAAAATTTGCGTAACATCGCCATTATTGCCCACGTTGACCATGGTAAAACTACTTTGGTCGACAAGTTGCTACAACAATCCGGTACTTTCGGAGAGCGTGTAGAAGCAACCGAACGCGTAATGGACTCCAACGATTTGGAGAAAGAGCGTGGGATCACTATCCTCGCTAAAAACACTGCCATTAATTGGAAAGACTACCGCATCAACATCGTGGATACCCCGGGACACGCCGACTTTGGCGGCGAGGTTGAGCGTGTGATGTCAATGGTTGACTCGGTGTTGCTGGTTGTGGATGCAATGGATGGCCCAATGCCGCAAACCCGTTTCGTGACCAAAAAAGCTTTTGCTAATGGTCTGAAGCCGATCGTGGTAATCAACAAGGTTGACCGTCCTGGCGCACGCCCTGACTGGGTTGTTGATCAGGTCTTCGACCTGTTCGTTAACCTCGACGCGACCGATGAGCAACTCGATTTCCCAATTATCTTCGCATCTGCCTTGTTGGGTATCGCGGGTACTGACCATAACGATATGGCCGCAGATATGACCCCGCTGTACCAGGCGATCGTAGACCATGTTGAAGCACCTAAAGTTGACCGTGATGGCCCACTGCAGATGCAGATTTCTCAACTGGACTACAACAACTACGTTGGCGTTATCGGCATCGGCCGTATCAAACGCGGTGTGGTTAAGCCTAACCAGCAAGTCACTATCATCGATAGCGAAGGCAAAACCCGTAACGGTAAAGTAGCTAAAGTACTCGGCCACATGGGTCTGGAACGTATCGAAACTCAACTGGCTGAAGCCGGTGACATCATTGCTATCACGGGTTTGGGTGAGTTAAATATCTCTGATACCGTTTGTGATGTGCAAAACGTTGAAGCACTGCCACCGTTATCAGTTGATGAACCAACAGTTACCATGTACTTCTGCGTAAACACCTCTCCGTTCTGTGGTAAAGAAGGCAAGTATGTGACTTCACGTCAAATTCTTGACCGTCTGAACAAAGAACTGGTGCACAACGTGGCACTGCGTGTTGAAGAAACTGAAGATGCTGATGCATTCCGTGTCTCTGGTCGTGGTGAACTTCACCTGTCAGTTCTGATCGAAAACATGCGCCGTGAAGGTTTCGAAATTGCTGTTTCCCGTCCAAAAGTTATCAACAAGATGATTGATGGTCGTAAACAAGAGCCCTTCGAAAACGTCACGCTGGATATCGAAGAACAGCACCAGGGTTCAGTCATGCAAGCCATGGGTGAACGTAAAGGCGACGTTAAGGACATGATCCCAGACGGCAAAGGTCGTATTCGTTTGGATTACCTGATCCCAGCACGTGGTCTGATCGGTTTCCGTACTGAATTCATGACTATGACATCGGGTACTGGCCTGCTGTACTCCACGTTCAGCCACTACGATGACGTTCGTCAGGGTGAAATCGGCCAACGTCAGAATGGCGTGTTGGTTTCCAACGGTCAGGGTAAAGCCGTTGCGTTCGCACTGTACAGCCTGCAAGACCGCGGTAAATTGTTCCTGGGTCATGGCGCAGAAGTGTATGAAGGCCAGATCATCGGTATTCACTCACGTTCTAACGACCTGACTGTGAACTGTTTAACCGGTAAGAAACTGACTAACATGCGTGCGTCGGGTACTGATGAAGCGACAACGCTGGTTCCTGCTATCAAAATGTCTCTGGAGCAAGCTCTGGAATTCATCGATGATGACGAACTGGTCGAAGTCACGCCTCAGTCTGTACGTATCCGTAAACGTCACCTGACCGAGAACGATCGTAAACGTGCAATGCGTGGTCCTAAAGAAGCCTAAGTTTCTTCTGCGCTAGCCGTTTTCAATAAAACAGGGTGCCTTCAGGTACCCTGTTTTTTTTTAACTTTTCGCTGAAACTACCTTGTTACGCCGTATTTCCGTCACTGTTCATGTTTGCCTTTTCCCGCTAAAGTTAATTATCAACTTCGGAATCAGGAGCGTGCAATGCTGTACATTTTTGATATGGGTAACGTCATCATTGACATCGATTTTAAACGTGTCCTCGGCGTATGGAGCAATCTCAGCGGTACGCCTCTGGCGATGCTGACCGAGCGGTTCTCTATGGGCGAGGTATTTCAGAAACACGAGCGGGGAGAAATCAGCGACGAAGATTTTGCCGCAGAGCTATGTCATGAAATGGGTATTGCGCTAAGTTTTGAACAGTTCAGTTTAGGCTGGCAGTCGGTGTTCGTTGGCTTGAGACCTGAGGTTATTACTATATTCAAGACATTGCGCGAGCAGGGGAACCGCGTAGTCGTACTGTCGAACACTAATCGCCTGCACCTCAATTACTGGCCTGAACACTATCCTGAAATCGAAGCAAATACCGATGCACTATACTTGTCGCAAGATTTGGGAATGCGTAAGCCGGAGCAGCGGATTTTCGAGTACGTCCTTAACAAAGAGGGTGTTACAGCAAGCCAGGCCGTTTTCTTTGATGATGTTATCGAAAACGTAGAAGCGGCAAGGTCGATGGGCATTGAAGCTGTTCTGGTCGAAGACAATAAAACCGTGCCGACCTGGTTTTCCTGATTGGAGCTTGAATGAGAACAGCATGGCGCCGTGTTAAAATGGGTTTTCATTTTGTACGCTTGCTGCTTAAGCGTGCGGATAAAGATGACCTGACGCTGTTAGCCGGCCATCTGGCCTATGTTTCTCTGCTTTCATTGGTACCGCTGATCGCCGTGGTCTTTTCTTTGTTTGCGCTGTTTCCGGTATTTTCAGAGATTAGCGATCAGTTAAAGATTTTTATTTTCAATAATTTCATACCCTCTACCGGCAATGTTATTCAGCGTTATCTTGAGCAGTTTGTTGCCAACTCCAGCAAAATGACGACGTTCGGTACCTGTGGGTTGATCGTCACCGCATTGTTGCTGATCGCCTCCGTTGACAGCGTGCTGAACAAAATCTGGAACAGTAAAAAGAAAAGGCCGATGGTCTTTTCATTTGCTGTTTACTGGATGGTGTTAACGTTGGGCCCAATACTGTTGGTGGCTAGCGTGGCAATAAGCTCTTATTTGCTATCACTGAACTGGCTGAGCACCAACGGGGTTCATTCCGTCATTGACCAGATGCTGCGTATTCTCCCGTTACTCATTTCGTGGATCTCATTCTGGTTGATCTATCAGGTCGTCCCGACCGTTCGTGTTCCACCCCTGGACGCGTTAATGGGTGCGTTGGTGGCTGGATTGTTATTCGAACTGGGTAAAAAAGGTTTCGCACTCTATATTCAGCTTTTCCCGTCCTATCAGCTGATTTATGGCGTGCTGGCGGTGATCCCGATTTTATTCCTTTGGGTGTATGTGAGCTGGTGTATCGTGCTTTTGGGGGCAGAGATCACGGTGACGCTTGGGGAGTATCGCTCTCTACGCAAACTACAGTCTGCTGACGCTGCCTCATTAACTGATAAAGAACCATAATTCGAAAAGTCTGAAGGGTTTTTATGATTGCATTAATTCAGCGGGTTTTAAGTGCCAGCGTCACGATTGAGGGTGAAATTTGCGGGGAAATAGGTCCCGGGTTACTGGTTTTACTGGGTGTTGAACAGGGGGATGACGAGCAGAAAGCCAAAAAATTGTGCGATAAGATGATCGGATACCGTATCTTCGGTGATGAAAACGACAAGATGAACCTTAATGTTAAACAAGTAAGCGGTAGTCTATTAGTCGTCTCTCAGTTTACGCTGGTGGCTGATACGAAAAAAGGTAACCGCCCTGGTTTTTCGCAGGGCGCCACCCCGCAGGAAGCTGAACGACTCTATGATTATTTTTGTGGAGAGTGCCGAGAAAAGGGAATAATGACCCAAACTGGGCGCTTTGCTGCTGATATGAAAGTGGCGCTGGTCAATAACGGACCGGTGACCTTCTGGCTACAAGTCTGAATGTAAAGGCATTACGCTGGAGATAACGTATTTATGTACCATTTGAGAGTTCCTATTACAGAGAAAGAGCTGGCTGCTTATTACTCATTTCGTTGGGAGATGCTGCGTAAACCTTTGCGTCAACCGGAAGGTTCGGAGCGCGATGCCTATGACGCGATGGCACATCACCAGATGGTGGTCGATGAGAGCGGGAAAACCGTGGCAGTAGGCCGTTTATATATCAATGCCGACAATGAGGCCTCTATCCGCTTTCTGGCCGTCGACCCGAATGTTCAAGCAAAGGGGTTAGGTACGTTGGTAGCGATGACCCTGGAGTCCGTGGCGCGTCAGGAAGGGGTTAAGCGTGTAGTGTGCAGTGCGCGTGAAGATGCCATGGCTTTCTTTGCCAAACTGGGTTTTTTGAATCAGGGCGAAATTACAACGCCGCAATCCACACCGGTGCGCCATTTTCTGATGATCAAACCGGTTGCAACACTGGATGACATTTTGCATCGCCCCGATTGGTGCGGGCAGTTACAACAAGCTTGGTACGATCATATACCGCTGAGCGAGAAAATGGGTGTGCGTATCAGCCAATATACCGGGCGACGTTTCGTGACGACCATGCCGGAAAATGGCAATCAGAATCCTCACCATACCCTGTTTGCCGGGAGCTTGTTTTCTCTGGCAACCCTTACCGGATGGGGATTGATCTGGCTGCTGTTGCGTGAACGCCATTTGGGGGGAACGATTATCCTCGCCGACGCACATATCCGTTACAGCGCCCCTGTCACAGGTCGCCCGCGCGCGATTGCTGATCTCAGTTCCCTCAGCGGCGATCTGGACCGATTAGCTAAAGGCCGCCGGGCACGGGTTCAGTTGGAAGTGAATCTGCTGGGTGATGAAACCACGGGCGCTATTTTTGAAGGCACTTACCTGGTCCTTCCTGTGACGCCCGAGGCGCCGCTTGAGCCACAAATTAACTGATATATTTAGGCCGTCGAGACAGAAACTTCCCGAAGGTTTCTGAACAAGGTACTGAAAAAAGACAAAAGGCACTGCTTAGCAGTGCCTTTTGTTCTTCCTGATCAAGCTCGTGAATCTATGGTGTGACAGTTCCGGGCACAATGCCTTTATTCATTTGCTGATCCAGCTGTTTTCCATCAGCGGCTAACACGTGCAGTTTTCCGTTCAATGTGGGCTGAAAATCAACGTTTGCAGGCATCTGACCTTGCAAATTGAGCTGCATATTGGCGTTGCCTTGTAGGTCGAGATGTGGCCAGCCCCAGTTTTCCAGTATGTTTACTGGAACAGCACGGCCATTCATGCTTATTGAGAAGTTACGCTGCGGTTGTTGGTCAACATTGGCGGTGGCTTCGAGCAGGCCATCTTTGGTAAACGCGCTCAACTCCGTGAATTTCACCTGATTGTCCGTTGCCTCAAGGGCCAGAGAAGGGCGGCGTACATCGATTTTATTGAAGGTGGCACCACTGGCATTAAGATTTAGGTTACCCGACCAGATACCCCACTGATGATTCCGCGCGAGCAGTAAATCCGTACCGAAACCATCCAGAGCGGTGAGCTGGAAAGGGAACTGCGGCGAAATATCAATGATCAAGTTACGGTTGGTCATTAATTTCCTGACGTAAACCTCTGACAGCCAGTCCGGTAAAGTTTGCACCCAGAGCTGGCGCCAGTTTTGTGGTAGCGTATATTCGAGCGCCGCGATGGTAAGCTCGTTTAATTGCAAACGATGGCTGTCACGTATCCAGTTGCCCGTTGTGCGCAGCAAGCCACCTTCCCAACGGGCACTGATCTGTTTGATGGCGATCCCCTGTTGGGAAAGGTCCAGATTGATAATCGGATCGATGACATGCAGGTTACCGTTAATCATCTCTGCGGCATTCAGTGAGATTTCACCATCCTGGCTCTGCCAGTCACCTTTCTCGAAGCTGACGTCCTTAACTGACAGGTCAACATCACTGAATGCCCAGCCCTTACCTTGCAAGCGTGCATCGATTAAATCAAAACGCTTAACAATGACTTTCGGCTGTTGGTTGAAGTCTTGTAAGAAGGCGGAAAGCGGCTGTGACGTTTGTAGCCGCACATTGCTAAGCCGCATGTTGTCTATTGTCCAACTGCCGTCAGGTGCACGGCTGGCTTTACCCGTCAGTTGTCCCCTGGCCAGATCACCGCCAAAGTTACTCAGTGTAAGTTGGTTATTATTGATCTGCCCTTGCACCAGCACGTTCTCTGCGGGAATGCCATTGAGGTTCAACGATGCCGCACTCAGTTGGAATTCCGTATTCTCGCCCAGTAAATGTCCTGGCTTGGGCTGCCATGGATAAATACCGGCATTAACCTGTTGGCTATCGATCGTCCAGTCATCGGCATCACCAGTGAGTGCCATTTTACTTAGCTGGAGTGTGTTTGCCTGAATAGGGATATTTAATGCGGAAGGATTGAGACTGAGCCGCCCGTTAACCAGTGTGATGCGGTCGAAGAAACGGGGTTGGGTTATCTGACGCCAGCTTAAATCCAGATTTACCTGGGCGGCGTTTAGCATATCGGGTTGGTTTTTCTGCCCCAGTTTCACATGGTTTAACGTTATCCGGCCAGGGGCAGACCAGATATGATCAATCTTTTCGACTGACAGGTGGTAGTTGCTGTTATTGCTCATCCACTGGCTTAGCTGACCTGCGGCCCAGCGAGTCTGTAACACCACATAAAGCAGTACAAATGCCAGCACCAACAGTAGAAGGAGTGTCAGTAAAATTTTGCCGATAAATTTCATCGTCTGAATCCATATCCGTCGGGAAAGGGGAAAGAATACCTTGTTTATGCCGTAAACAGTGGCCTTTCTCAATAGGTTAGCATGACAGAGACAATAAAATGCGGCGAGGACTCCGGACCTCTCGCCGCATTTGCAGGGGTTACAGCGGAAGTTTATTTCTCGTGAGGAAAAATCAGGTTCAACACAATGGCTGTGATCCCCCCGGCTGCGATACCGGATGAAAGCAGGGTTTTGAGCCAGTCAGGTGCAAATTGCAGGATCAGGGGTTGCTGTGAAACGCCCATCCCGACGGCCAGTGATAACGCCATGATCATAATGGCACGACGATTGAGGCGTTCACGCGACACAATACGTACGCCTGATGCGGCAATAGTGCCGAACATCACAATAGTCGCGCCGCCCAATACTGGCTCTGGGATGTGCTGAACCAGTCCTGCCACAGCAGGGAACAGACCAAGGACGATCAGCATCAGTGCAACCACGAAACCCACATAACGGCTGGCAACGCCTGTCAGTTGAATCACGCCATTGTTCTGACCGAAGCATGAGTTCGGGAAGGTGTTAAATACCGCAGAAAGCATTGAGTTCAGGCCATTTGCCAGCACTCCGCCTTTAATGCGTTTCATATAGAGCGGACCACTCACAGGCTGCTCGGAGACATCGGACGTCGCGGTGATATCACCAATCGTCTCAAGCGAGGTCACCATGAAAATCAACATCAGTGGAATAAGCAGATTCCAGTCAAAGCCTAGTCCGTAATACAGCGGGGTTGGCAGCGTTATCCAATGCTCTTGTGTGACTGGTGCAGTGGTGGGCAGCATTCCCATCATCCAGGCTGCCAAATAACCGACTGCCATCGCGATCACCAGCGAAGCGACACGTAGGTAAGGGTTTTTCTGTCGGTTGAGAAGAATGATCACCGCAAGAACGACTGCGGCGAGCATCAGATTCTTGGGCGCACCAAAGCTATGATCACTCATGGCGGCATAACCGCCACCGATAGACGTGAGGCCGACCTGAATCAACGAAAGGCCGATGATCATCACCACGATACCTGAAACTAGCGGGGTAATAATGCGGCGCGCCAGATGCAGGAAACGCGACAGAATTATCTCAGTACAGGAAGCGACCATCAATGTGCCGAACAGGGCTGCCATCATGGTTGGAACATCCGCCCCACCATTTTTTAGTGCCATGCCACCCATGATCAGCGGAGCAACGAAGTTAAAACTGGTGCCTTGGATCGACAGCAGACCTGAACCCACCGGACCCCATGTTTTAATCTGCAATATAGAAGCCAGCCCTGAAGCGAACAGCGACATGCTGATAATGTGCTGAGTATCCTGGGCTGGAAGCCCAAGAGCCTGGCAAATTAAGAGAGCCGGTGTGATCACCGCGACAAACATCGCCAATAAGTGCTGGGAGGCCGCAAACAGGGTCTGTGGCAGAGGAGGCCGATCCTCAAGGCGATAAATCAATTCGCTGTTGGGTGTGCGGGAAAGGTCAGGTCGCAGAGTCTCGGGCTCGGCGGATTGCGTACTCATGATATGTGCATCCATTAAGCGGCAAAGCGGGCATTTTTAATGAAAATAAGAATAAAAGCAATCGTTTGCTTTGTCGGTGTGTTCTACCGTTAATTGTAATTTGACAAGCATAACTGGGCTGTTTTTCTTGCGTTGGGTTAGCTATCTGACTTCTAATTCCCTATCTGAAAAATATCAGAGAACTGTAATTATTATAACTTAATAATATTATTGGATTTTTTTTAAAATGGAGCACTTTAATGATTCATCTCGATACCTACGGCACGCTGGTTGCGGCTACTTTGGTACTCCTACTGGGGCGTAAATGCGTTCAGACTATTTCAATACTTAAGAAATACACAATTCCTGAACCTGTTGCCGGCGGTTTACTGGTTGCTGTGTTACTGCTGCTGGGAAATCAGTTTTTCAGTTGGGAAGTCACTTTTGATATGTCACTTAAAGAGCCGCTGATGCTGGCTTTCTTCGCCACTATTGGGTTGAACGCTAATCTTGCCAGTCTGCGTTCCGGAGGCAAATCTCTATTCTTACTGGTGTTGGTTGTCCTCGGGTTACTGCTACTGCAAAATGCGATTGGCATCGGCATGGCAAAACTGCTCGGACTCGACCCGCTGATGGGGCTGCTGGCGGGTTCAATAACGTTATCGGGTGGACATGGGACCGGAGCTGCCTGGAGTAAGTTATTCAGCGAAAAGTATGGCTTTGAAAATGCTACGGAAGTTGCTATGGCCTGTGCAACCTTTGGTCTGGTGCTGGGCGGTATTATTGGTGGACCGGTTGCCCGTTATCTGGTCAGTCACTCCTCAACCCCCAATGGTTCACCGGACGATGCGGTAGACCCAAGCGCGTTTGAAAAACCTGCGATTGGCCGGATGATCACACCCCTGGTGATGGTGGAAACCATTGCACTGATTGCTATCTGCTTGATGGCAGGCAGTTACGTTTCGACCCTGCTGCAGGGCTCTACTTTCGAAATCCCGACCTTCGTTTGCGTGCTTTTTGTCGGGGTTATTCTCAGTAATATGCTGGCATGGCTAGGCTTTTACCGGGTATTCGATCGTGCAGTATCTGTGTTGGGTAACGTCAGTTTGTCACTGTTTTTGGCGATGGCACTGATGAGTCTAAAGCTTTGGGAAATGGCCTCACTGGCATTGCCGATGATGGCGATACTGGGCGTACAGGCGCTGGCAATGGCGCTGTATGCTATCTTTGTGACTTACCGGGTTATGGGGAAAAATTATGATGCTGCGGTCCTGGCTGCGGGGCATTGTGGCTTCGGGTTGGGAGCAACACCTACGGCAATCGCTAATATGCAGGCCATAACCAACCGCTTTGGGCCATCTCATCTGGCCTTTTTAGTGGTGCCAATGGTTGGCGCATTCTTTATTGATATCGCCAACGCGATAGTCATCAAATTATTCTTGCTGCTGCCGGTATTTCCTACCATCGCATGATGAGATCGAGTGCCAGGGAAGGCACATAACGTCGGTGCAGGCGGATAAAATCAGGCATTGGTATACCGTACACGTTCCGGTAACCAGCGTTCGATCAATGCATGGGAATGCTGGGGGAAGTGCTGTTGCAGGTAGCGAGCAATGCGTTGTACTTCTGGGACCATCGCCTGGTCACGCAATAAATCGGCAACTTTAAATTCGGTGCTGCCAGTCTGGCGCGTTCCCAGCAACTCCCCTGGACCACGGATCTCTAAATCCTGCTGCGCAATCACAAATCCGTCATTACTGTCTCGCAGGACCTGCAACCGTTTTTGTGCTGTTTTGCTAAGTGGCGTTTTATATAACAGGACGCAGTGAGAAGCGATGGCACCGCGCCCGACACGGCCACGCAGCTGGTGCAACTGAGCAAGCCCGAGACGTTCTGGATTTTCGATGATCATCAGGCTAGCGTTCGGCACATCTACTCCCACTTCGATTACCGTGGTGGCGACCAGTAACTGGACTTCACCCTGTTTGAAAGCTTGCATCACTGCCTGTTTTTCCTGAGACTTCATCCGTCCATGAACCAAACCGATTTTGAGTTCAGGCAGGGCGGCTTTCAGCCCTTCCCAGGTAGCTTCAGCAGCCTGGGCTTCCAGCATTTCTGACTCTTCGATAAGCGTACAGACCCAGTAAGTCTGACGATTCTCCTGCTCACAGGCACTCTTCACTCTGGCAATAATATCGCTGCGTCGGGTGTCAGGGATCGCGACGGTGGTCACCGGCGTTCTGCCCGGTGGCAGTTCATCAATCACAGAGGTATCAAGATCGGCGTAGGCCGTCATGGCCAGAGTCCGTGGGATAGGGGTTGCCGTCATAATTAACTGATGTGGATGGAAACCTTGCTGTTTTCCCTTTTCCCACAACGCCAGACGCTGGTGGACGCCAAACCGGTGCTGTTCATCAATAATGACCAGAGCCAGTGAGGAAAACAGAACGTGTTCCTGAAAAATTGCATGAGTCCCCACCACCATGGAAACCTGACCACTGGCAATGGCTTCTTGTTGCGCCAGCCGTGCTTTTCCCTTTTGCTTCCCGGCCAGCCAGCCAACCTGTATACCCAGTGGTTCGAACCATTGGCGGAAGTTATTGGCATGTTGCTCTGCCAGAAGTTCGGTAGGTGCCATCATACCGACCTGCTTACCTTGTGTAATAGCGCACAGGGCGGCTAATGCGGCGACTAGCGTCTTGCCTGAACCAACATCACCCTGAACCAGACGCATCATAGGATAGCCTTTAGCTAAATCCTGTTCGATTTCGGCCACGACTCGATCTTGCGCCCGGGTCGGACTAAACGGCAACGAGGCTAAAAACGCTTTTTTAAGGCGGTCATCATGCTGTAGCGGGAGCGCTTTGTAGCTTTGGGTTCCGGCACGGACTGCAAGCATGCTCAGATTGTGCGCCAGTAACTCTTCCATGATCAGTCTGCGTTGTGCCGGATGCTGGCCCTTTTCAAGATCAGCTAACTGAATATCAGGTGGTGGGCGGTGCAAAAGATGCAGGGCTTTGGGGAGTGAAATGAACGTCCGGCTCAGTTCTTCTGGAAGAAGTTCTGCGATGGGCACGGTATCAAGCAGCTCGAGCGCCTGATCGGTGAGTTTGCGAAGCGTCGCCTGGCGTATCCCTTCGGTAGTGGGATAGACAGGTGTTAAAGATTCCTGCAGAACAACGTCACTATTCTCGCCCTGAACACGGTATTCCGGATGAATGATCTCTGCTCCCAGCGTTCCGCGTTTGATCTCGCCATAGGCGGTAACGCGACGCCCTGTCGCCAGGCTGTTTTTCATCGATGCATTGAAGTTAAAGAAACGTAACGTAACGATACCGGTGCCGTCACTGATCTGACAGGTCATCATGCGGCGACGTCCAAAACTGATATCACTACGCAGCACTTCACCTTCCACTGTGGCAAAAATGCCAGGCAGCAAATCATTAATGCTATAGAGACGCGTGCGATCTTCATAACGCAGAGGAAGGTGGAGCAAGAGATCCTGAATAGTTTCGAGACCGAGTTTGGCGAGCTTCTCTGCCTGACTGGCCCCTACGCCGGAAAGTGACGTGAGCGGGATGGCGTCGAGCAAGCGGCCCTTCATCTTTTAACCGTCATTTGCATCGCTGCCCACCATGTGTCGTCAGCAATAATTTTCCCGGTTTCATCGATCAAGGGGCGAGGTAATTTTTTTCGCTTTGCCACGTTTGATAATACTGGGTAGCTGCCATCAAACAGCAGGCGTTGCTGCTCTTTCTGGCTTAAAGGGCTTGTCTGACGTCGATACATTCCGGCATTTTCACGTTGACGCTGTGCTTCATACAAAATCAGTGCTGATGCTACGGAAACGTTGAGGGACTGAACCATACCAGCCATAGGAATAACAATATCCTGGTCAGCGAGTGCCAGTGCTTCAGGTGTAATACCGGTTTTTTCCTGACCGAGCAAAATGCAGGTGGGGCGAGTGTAATCGATGGTGCGAAAGTCGACGGCTTTGTCAGACAGGTGCGTTGCCAGTACCTGCATGCCTCTCGTCTTCATTTTGGAGACTGCATCCTGAATCGTGTGATGTATCTTGACTTGAACCCAGCTGTTACTGCCTGCCGCCGAAGAGACAACAGTACGCATCCGGCTTGAAGGCCAAACCGCATGAACCTCATGCACACCAACGGCGTCAGCTGTGCGAATGACAGCAGCAATGTTATGCGGTTTATGCACCTCTTCCATGCAAACCGTCAGGTCAGGCTGCCGGGCAGCAAGCATTTCACAGATGCGCGCATAACGTTCAGGTGTCATAACATTTAGTTTCGGTTACGGCTGACTTTGATGACATCCGGCATGATACGAATTTTCCGCATAATATTTGCCAGATGGACACGGTCACGAGTTGTCAGGCGAATAAAGGCGCTGTAAACACGTCCGTCTTTCTCTTCAGTACTTAGGCTCTGAATATTAGACTGTGCTGCGTTGATCGCGGCCGTTAAGTTCGCCAGTGCACCCTGGTGATTGAACATGTCGACTTTGATTTCAGCGATAAACTCTTGATCAGTCTCTTGGTCATCCCAGTCGACTGCCATGAATTTTTCAGGCTCTTTCTGGTAGCCACGAATGTTACGGCATGACTCGTGGTGAACAACCAGACCTTTGCCTGGGCTGATGTGGGCAATAATTGGGTCACCAGGAATAGGGCGACAACATTTGGCAAAGGTGATCAGCACGCCATCTGCGCCTTTAATTGGCAGATTACGCGTTCCGCTGGTTGCCATGGATGATTGGTCGCCCATCAGATTTTTGGCGACAACGATGCTCATGGCATTTCCCAGACCAATTTCTGCCAGCAGGTCATCCATGCTAGCGAGCTTCATGCGGTCCAGTTCATTCTTGATGTTTTCTGGCGGAAGGTCCGATATTTTTTTGCCACTGCCCAAGGCATGATTGAGCAAGCGACGGCCGAGAGAAACAGAGTCATCACGTTTGAGATTCTTGAGCATCTGGCGAATTTTGGCACGTGCGCGGGAGCTCACTACAAAATTAAGCCAAGCTGCATTCGGACGGGCACCCGGTGCGGTAATGATTTCGATAGTCTGCCCGCTGGTCAGTGGCTGCGACAGCGGATAAGGCTGGCGGTCAACGCGTGCGCCGACACAGGCATGGCCGATATCAGTATGCACGGCGTAAGCGAAGTCTACCGGTGTTGCACCTGCCGGCAGTTCTACAATGCGGCCTTCTGGTGTGAAGACATAGATTTCATCCGGGAACAGGTCTGATTTAACGCTCTCGATAAATTCGAATGAGTTCCCGGCGCTTTGTTGTAGCTCCAGCAAACTTTGTAACCAACGCTGCGCACGAATTTGCGCTGTCGTGCTGTTCTCACCATTTTCTTTATAAGCCCAATGCGCAGCAACCCCCATTTCTGCCATCTGATCCATATCTTCAGTACGGATCTGAACCTCAACCGGGACGCCGTGCGGGCCGATAAGAGAAGTATGCAGAGATTGATAGCCGTTGGCTTTTGGAATGGCAATATAATCTTTAACTCTGCCTGGGCGCGGCTTGTACAGGCTGTGAGCCTGACCTAATACGCGGTAGCAGGTATCAAGTTCTTTAACGATGACTCGGAAAGCATAGATATCCATGATTGAATGGAAACGTTGCTCTTTTAAGTGCATCTTGCAGTAAATCGAATAGAGATGTTTTTCTCTGCCACTTACCCGACACGGGATCCCCGCCTCGGTTAAACGCCCTTCGATTTCAGAAAGAATCTTATGGATCATTTCCTTACGGTTACCGCGTGCGGCTTTTACCACTTCTTTAATGACACGATAACGGTTCGGATAAAGCGCTTCAAAACCCAGCTCTTCGAGCTCGATTTTCAAGTGATGAATCCCCAAACGATGCGCCAGCGGGCTGTAAATTTCCAGTGTTTCACGAGCAATTCGGCGGCGCTTATCCGGGCGTAAAGACCCCAGAGTGCGCATGTTATGGGTGCGGTCGGCGAGTTTGATCAAAATGACGCGGATGTCTTGCACCATTGCCATGATCATTTTGCGGAAATTTTCCGCCTGTGCTTCTTTCTTATCGCGGAATTTCAGCTTGTCTAGCTTCGAAACACCTTCAACCAGCTCAGCCACGCTCTTGCCGAACAGTTGCTCCATATCCTGGTATGTTGCAGGCGTGTCTTCAATAACGTCGTGTAATAACGCCGCCATCAGAGTCTCGTGATCGAGCCTCATTTCAGCCAAAATACAAGCTACCGCGACCGGGTGAGTAATATAGGGCTCACCGCTGGAGCGAGTCTGCCCCTCGTGCGCGTCCCGCGCAACGAGGTAAGCCTGCACGAGGCGCTTAATTTGCTCCTCCGGCAGGTATTTTTGAATCAATTGATTCAGGCTTTCAAAGATGTACAAGTGAGATCCGTTTCGTTAATTAACGACGGCCTTCAGCGATAGCAGTAACTGCCTGAATCTCTGCGGCTTCCTGCTCTTGCTGCTCCTGACGATCGCGAACATCAAGGATCTTATTTGTGATAAGGCCTTCTTCGATTTCGCGCAGTGCGATAACGGTAACCTTATCATTTTCCTCAGCGACCAGCGGATCTTTACCACCGGATTGGAGCTGGCGTGCGCGACGAGCAGCCACCAACACCAGGTCAAAACGGTTACCAATTTTTTCTACAGCGTCTTGAACAGTTACGCGTGCCATATATGTGCTACTCCACAGGGTGACGAAAGACTGGGCATAATACTGAAAGTGACTTCAGTCTGCCAATAGTTTGGTGATTAATCCGTCATGACGAAGCTTTTGACGGCTCAGACGAAGACGTTCGGCGCGAATAATGGTTTTTAAATCCGACAAGGCCAGATCAAAATCATCATTCACAATTAAATAGTCGTACTCCGCAAAGTGCGTCATTTCAGCAACGGCTTGCGCCATGCGCTTCGTAATGACCTCTTCACTATCCTGACCACGGCCGCGCAAACGGCGGTCAAGTTCGTCTTTCGACGGCGGCAACACAAATATACTGCGTGCCTGCGGCATTTTTTTCCGAATTTGCTGAGCGCCCTGCCAGTCAATATCCAAAAATACGTCAACACCTGAGGCTAAAACCTGCTCGATGGCTTCACGCGAGGTACCGTAATAGTTACCAAAAACTTCCGCATGTTCCAGGAACGCATCATTTTCAATCATCCCACAAAACTCTTCTTTGGAGACGAAGAAATAGTGATCGCCATGTTTCTCCCCCGGACGTACTGCGCGGGTTGTATGTGAAACAGAAACCTGGGTATCGTAGAGCGGTTGTGTTTTCAGCAAAGCCTGAATCAGACTTGATTTACCTGCCCCACTCGGTGCGGAGATAATATATAACGTGCCTTGAACCATGATGAAATTTCAACTGAATAGGTTGATGGGAATAGTGCGAAGAGTGATCTTCCGCACAGTATACACGCTAGCCGCTTTTGGTGCAGCGTTCAGACGCATTTCATCGCACCTGGGAAAGATAAAAAAGTGCTGAAAGTCGTTTTCTCGCGTTATCTTCCAAAATTTCTTCTTGTTGCTGCAACATCTATTAATGATAGGAATACTGACAGCATCCTGCATAAAAGCGGCTGGAAGAACCCCCATGGCTTAGCGTTTACTCGTCCTCCACAAGGAGGTGCCAATGCGCCATATACTCAAAATATTATTGATGTTAATGCTTTATTCATCTTGTCAGGCTGCTGATTGCCCGGACTGGCCCCAGTCGCGCTTGAGTGAGGAAACCAAAACCCTGGCTAAGCAATTAGCGCAGTGGGACGGTATTTACCACCAACAGGGCCAAAGCCCAATAGACGATGCGTCATATGATAGCCTGCGTCTTAAAGAGCGGTTTTGGCTGCAATGTGCCAAACAACCCACCTATGAACCTAATCCCCCCCGTGACACAGCATCAGCCAGTCAGACTTTGGCTACGCATCCGATTGCTCACACCGGTCTGAAGAAAATGCAGAGTAAAGCCGCTCTGGCAAGTTGGATGCATGGGCGCGAGGAATTGTGGGTTCAACCCAAAATTGATGGTGTTGCAGTTTCTCTTATCTACCGTGAAGGCAAGTTGGTGGCATTACTGAGCCGCGGAGATGGTCAGTTCGGTCAGGTCTGGACGGATAAAGCCCCTTTCATTCCGGCAATTCCAGCCTTTATTGATGATAAACGCCGACTTTTAGTTTTGCAGGGTGAGCTCTATCTGATGATGACCGGACATCAGCAAAAATTGGCCGGAGGAGTGAATTCACGTTCGAAAGTTGCTGGTGCTCTCATGCGGCATTCTCCATCCGATATCTTAAAACAGCTAGGTTTGTTCATATGGTCCTGGCCCGATGGCCCACCGACTATGGAGAATCGCCTGCTCAACCTGACCCGTTTGGGCTTTACGCAAACTGCATTGCTCACCAAGAAAGTTGCTTCAGTGAATGATGTGGCTATATGGCGCGAAGAATGGTTCAGTTTACCTCAGCCTTTTGTCACTGATGGTGTGGTGATCCGCCAAAGTGAGGAGCCCGCTGGAAAGTACTGGAAAAACAATACAGCTGACTGGGCAGTTGCCTGGAAATATCCACCTGCCATAGCGGCGACAGAAGTCACGGAAATTGAAACGACATTAGGGCGGCGAGGCAAAATAACCGTCTTACTCCACCTGAAGGAGATCAAAATCGATGATAAAAACGTTAGCAAAGTCAGTATTGGTTCTCTGGCCCGTCTAAAGCAGTGGGACATTGTTCCTGGTGATCAAGTGGCCATCGCCCTTGCTGGACAGGGAGTCCCGAGGTTAGACCGCGTTATTTGGCGTGTGAAAGACCGGACGTTGCCCACTTTACCGCAACCGAAAGATTATTCATCTCTTACCTGCTTTCTGCCTACTAAGGGCTGTCAGGAACAATTTATCGCCAGGCTTATCTGGCTAAGTGGATCCGAAGGACTGAACATGACGGGTATTGGCGGTGCGACATGGCGCTCGTTGGTTCAGCCGCAAAAAGTCAGAAACATGGCTGACTGGTTGCAGTTGACACCTGAGTTACTGAGTTCCCTCCCAGGTATCAGCCTCAAAAAAGCGCAGAAGATGTTTGTGCAACTGCAACTGTCACGACAAAAAACATTCAGGCAATGGCTCTCGGCCATTGGCTTTCCGGCATTTGCTGTTAAGGAAGCGGCGACTTATAGAAGTTGGTCTCGGGTCAAAGGCATCACACCATCTCAGTGGCAGCGTTCGACGGGTATAGGTGAACGACGGGTGGCTGATATTCTGGATTTTATAAGACACCCACAGGTGGAGGCACTGACCCAATGGTTAAGAGAGGAAAATGTGCCAGCATTTGTCGAGGTCAATACCTCAGGGGCCGATGCAGAAAGCGTGAGCAACTAGTGGTCAGAATGCGGATAGTTGAATACTGGCAAACCCAGCCGAAAACGTAAGGCAATCAGACGTGCAATAAATCCTACCAGCAGAGTAATAATCACCACCAGGTTGTGTGGCAGTGTGAAATATTGCAGACCGATATAGATCCAGGCCGCTCCAAAAGAGATACCTGCATAAATCTCCTTCTGAAATACCAGCGGGATTTGATTACACAGCATGTCGCGTAAAACCCCACCAAATACGCCGGTGATGACAGCGGAAACGGACGCGATAATAGGGCCATGCCCCATGTCGAGAGCAACCTGGGTACCAATAATTGAAAAGACCACTAAGCCTAAAGCATCAAGGACTAAGAACAGGCGGCGCAAATGGCGCATCAGTGGTGCCAGCAGAGTCGTCAGGATTGCGGCAGTGGCGACAATCACAATGTATTCGGGATGTTTTACCCAACCCAAAGGATAATGCCCGAGTAGCATGTCGCGCACCGAACCGCCGCCAATTGCTGTGGCAGAAGCGATAATGATCACGCCGAAGGTATCCATTTTACGACGACCCGCGGCCAAAGCGCCGGTCATCGCTTCAGCAGTGATACCAATAATATAAAGAACGGTGAGCAACATAGATTTTCGCAGGTCTTAATAGGAAAAATTTATCTTCATTCAGGGTAATGAGATTTGTATCGCAGTACGACTGAGTTTTTCTGTCGCATCTCTATTCGGATTATAAAAAGTAATGCATGAGTCTTGTTGATGCTTTTATTATAAAGCACATGGCGATTTTTTTATTTTTCACATTAAAAATAATATGAAAATTTCAATGCCACTTGGTGCCGTGTGTGTCATAGGAATTCTCAGTATTTACCCTTTCATCTGTCGTTTTAACAATAAGTATGGTGAAAAGACAACTAAAAGGTTACGATTATTAAAATTAGTCACTCATAATAAGATTCATCATTACGAAATAAATCACTGACGTACACGCCCGGAGGAATGCATGAAACCTGACATTCCGGTTGCACTAACGCAGCGCGGACCAGCAGAACATGAACGGCGCGAACAGATCATCAATGCTGCTTTTGACCATTTCCGTCACTACGGTTATGCCAAAACTTCCGTCGCCGATCTGGCAAAGGAAATCGGTGTTTCCAGCGCATATGTTTATAAATTTTTCGAATCAAAACAAGCTATTGGCGAGGCGGTTTGTTCACAGCGTGTTGGCCAGATAGGCTTTGCGTTACGTCAGATTGCCGACATTAATGAGTCGGCAACATTACGCCTCCGCACTATCTTTAAGACACTGATGAACAAAAGTTTGGAGCTGTTTTTCGAAGACCGCAAGTTGCATGATATTGCCGCTGCTGCCGCGGCACAGCACTGGACCTCAGCACAAAATCATCGTGCTGAGGTATACAGTATTATCCGGCAGGTCATCATCGATGGTAGAGAATCCGGAGAGTTTGAGCGTAAAACGCCACTGGATGAAGTTTGTCTGGCGATCACCAGCGCGATGACACCCTTTTCCCATCCGCTAATGCTCGAGCAAAAGACGCCGGAGCAGTTGGGAGAGCGCGTGGTAGCTATCACTTCCCTGGTATTACGCAGTCTGTCGAATTAACGATAGAGACAATATTTTCAGGGTTACGGGTTTGCAAAACCGTAATTCATCACATACTGTCATTCGCTATGACATAACTCCCTGCTGTTGCTGAGTCATTTTTCAGCGATTCAGCGCATCAAATGAACGTAGAGAACGGAAGAGGAACATTTTATGACTCATCGTCGAGTGGTTATTACCGGCATGGGGGCTGTGAGTCCTCTGGGCTGCGATATCGAAACTATCTGGAAACGTCTTCTGGCGGGCCAGTCTGGTATTCGTGTTTTGCCCGATGAAATCGTTGAAACGCTATCGGTGAAAGTCGGTGGGCAAGTATTAACCAAAGATCAGGACCCTGAGTCAGGCTTTGAGCCGGACCTGTTTGTCGTGCCGAAAGACCAGAAGAAAATGGACCGTTTTATTTTGTTCGCCATGGCCGCTGCTGATATGGCAATAACCCATGCTGGCTGGAAAGCAGAAACCGACGAACAGCAGGAACGGACGGCAACCGTGATTGGTTCTGGCATCGGCGGCTTCCCGGCCATTGCTCATGCGGTGCGCACCAATGACAGTCGTGGACCTAAGCGTTTGTCACCGTTCACTATTCCGTCATTCCTGGTAAATCTGGCCGCGGGTCAGGTTTCCATTAAGCACCAGTTCAAAGGTCCCATTGGCGCACCGGTAACCGCTTGCGCCGCTGGCGTTCAGGCGATTGGCGATGCTGTGCGTTTGATTCGCAATGATGAAGCTGACGTGGCGTTGTGTGGCGGTGCAGAAGCGGCTATTGATACTGTAAGCTTGGGTGGGTTCGCAGCGGCAAAAGCCATGTCATCCGGCCATACTGATCACCCTGAAAAAGCCTCACGCCCTTTCGACAATGCACGAGACGGTTTTGTTATGGGTGAAGGCGCAGGGATGCTGATTATTGAAGAGCTGGAACATGCTAAAGCGCGCGGCGCCACTATTCTGGCAGAAATAGTCGGTTACGGTACCAGCGGAGATGCCTACCATATGACCTCTGGTGCCGAGGATGGTAACGGCGCCGGCCGTGCAATGAAGATTGCTCTGCGCCAGGCTGGCTTGCAGCCCTCCGATATTCAGCATTTGAATGCCCATGCAACGTCTACACCGGTTGGTGATATGGGCGAAATCAACGCGATTAAAACGTTGTTTGGCACCGATGGAAAACTGGCTGTAACGTCGACCAAATCGGCAACCGGCCATTTACTCGGTGCGGCAGGCGGTCTGGAAACTATTTTCACTATTCTGGCTATCCGCGACCAAATCGTGCCGCCAACGCTGAATCTTGAAAATAAAGATCCGGCAGCAGAAGGCCTGAACATTATCGGCAACACTGCACAGCCTCATGCAATCACTTATGCGCTGTCTAACGGTTTCGGTTTTGGTGGTGTAAATGCCTGCGTACTGTTGAAACGCTGGGAAAACTGACTCGAGTTTTTTCCGGTAATGAATAAAAAGCCCGTTATGATAACGGGCTTTTTATTATCTTCAATGTGCTGAAATTATTCGATATTCTGAATCTGCTCGCGCATTTGCTCAATCAGCACTTTTAGTTCGATGGCTGATGTTGTGACATCAGAGTTGATCGACTTGGACGCTAAGGTATTCGACTCACGATTGAATTCCTGCATCATGAAATCCAGACGGCGGCCGACGGCCTCTTCTTTCTTCATGATTTTGTGCGTTTCTTTGACATGTGCTTCCAGCCTGTCGAGTTCTTCAGCGACGTCAACGCGTTGTGCCATCAGAACCAGCTCTTGCTCCAGTCGTGTATTTTCCAACTGAACCTGCGCATCTTCCAGTTTGCTGACCAGACGTTCGCGCTGCCATTGCAGAATATTGGGCATTTGGGCACGGACTTTCACCACTTCGGCGCTGACACCATCCAGACGCTGTTCGATCATTACTTTCAGTGCAGCCCCTTCGCTTTCGCGGGCGGCGATGAAATCATCCAGCGCGGTTTCCAGTGCGAGTAATAGCTCAGTGCTTATCGCATCGAGATCCTGCTCTTCCGCCAGCATTACGCCTGGCCAACGCAGCACTTCCAGCGGATTAATTTCACCTTCATCGCTTTGCATTTTGACCCATTGCGCCGCTTGGACCAGCTGTTTCGCCAGTTTTTCGTTCAGTTGCAGAACGTTTTGCGCACCGGGGTCGAGATCAAAACGCAGGTTACATTCGACTTTGCCGCGTGTCAGACGTGCGCGGATACGTTCGCGGATGACAGGCTCCAGGCTGCGAAATTGCTCAGGAAGACGGATATAAGTTTCGAGATAACGTTGGTTTACCGAACGGAGTTCCCAGGCTGCGCTGCCCCAGTTACCCTTAATTTCGCGACGGGCATAAGCGGTCATACTACGGATCATGTCTGCGTACCTGTTAATGTAAAGATGAAGAGATTATAGCTTCGGTGGACGGGTCATGATAGGCATTACCTGATGAAGCCCGTATAATGCGCAGCCAAACATGAATCGCGACCCGGAGATCAACCCATGCGTCCAGCAGGCCGAAATGCACAACAGGTGCGCCCCCTGACACTGACCCGTAATTATACCAAACATGCTGAAGGCTCAGTTTTAGTGGAGTTTGGTGATACCAAAGTGCTTTGCACCGCCACGGTTGAAGAGGGTGTTCCGCGCTTTCTGAAAGGCCAGGGTCAGGGCTGGATCACTGCCGAATACGGCATGTTGCCACGCTCAACGCATACCCGTAATTTCCGCGAAGCAGCCAAAGGTAAACAGGGTGGTCGTACTCTGGAGATCCAACGCCTGATTGCTCGCTCCCTGCGTGCTGCTGTTGATTTGAAAAAGCTCGGTGAATTCACCATCACGCTGGACTGTGACGTCCTACAGGCCGATGGCGGCACCCGTACTGCATCGATTTCTGGTGCCTGTGTCGCGTTAGCTGATGCGCTTAACAAGCTGGTTGCAACAGGTAAACTGAAAGCTAACCCGATGAAAGGTCTGGTAGCTGCTGTTTCCGTCGGGATTGTGAAAGGTGAAGCGTTGTGTGACCTTGAGTATGTAGAGGACTCTGCCGCAGAGACTGACATGAACGTGGTGATGATGGAAGACGGCCGCATGATTGAAGTTCAGGGTACGGCGGAAGGAGAGCCGTTCAGTCATGAAGAGTTACTGAGTTTGTTGTCCCTGGCACGAGAGGGGATTAACACTATCTTTGCAGCGCAGAAAGCGGTGCTGGCGGAATAGTTTTTAAGGCGGCTGAGAAGTCGCCTTTTTTATGGCCTGCGTGCCGACAATATCAGATGAGAACAGTTTAGAGAGGAACACTCCATGAAAGCTTATCAGCGCCAGTTTATTGAGTTCGCATTGAACAAGCAGGTTTTGAAATTTGGCGCGTTTACGTTGAAGTCAGGCCGCATCAGCCCTTACTTCTTCAATGCCGGTTTGTTCAATACAGGACGAGACCTGGCATTACTGGGCCGTTTCTATGCCGAAGCCTTGATGGATTCTCACATTGATTTCGATTTACTTTTCGGTCCGGCTTACAAAGGTATTCCGATTGCCACCACCACGGCCGTCGCGCTGGCAGAACATCATGACCGTGATGTCCCTTATTGTTTCAACCGTAAAGAAGCTAAAGATCATGGTGAAGGCGGGTTACTGGTAGGTAGCCCGTTGCAAGGCCGCGTGATGCTGGTGGATGATGTGATCACCGCCGGTACGGCCATCCGAGAATCCATGGAGATTATCGCTAAACATCAGGCAACTCTGGCGGGGGTGATGATTTCACTCGATCGTCAAGAACGCGGGCGTGCTGATATTTCAGCGATTCAGGAAGTTGAGCGCGATTATCACTGTAAGGTGATCTCGATTATTAGCTTGGCTGACCTGATTATGTACCTTGAAGAGAAAACCGAAATGGCTGACCATCTCGCGTCAGTCCGTGCTTATCAGCAAAAATACGGTATCTGATGCGCGCTATGGTGAATTTCGCGTTGACCATGATGGTACCGCTTTACTCACTTATCTTCTTGATGCAAAAGGTGAACGCATTCTGCCCTGAGCAGACAAAAGAAAAGGGCCGGAAGGCCTGAGGGATCCCCAGAAATATCATCAGTAGACCATGATGATGTCTCGGTAAGCCCTCGCCATTTCTTCATAAACACTGTCGGGGTTCATCCCCGACAGTGTTCCCGGTGATTGTCGTATAACGTTTTTACTCAGTGTCAGATACGACAACACCCTTCTCGATTTAATGCTGTTCGCCTGAAACCAACAATTTATCCCTTTCTTTTCAAGGTAATAACCTGTCATCCACATAACGATACTGTAGAGCGTTGCAACCAGGCACAGTACCGAAATCCGCTTTTCTCCCCGGCTTTTACTTGCCCGCAGTCCCA
>NZ_BMFZ01000007.1:38776-287859 GCF_014639435.1 Hafnia psychrotolerans
TGTGGTTTATAACCCATCAGACTGGTAAAAATTAGCCACGGTTCCCGTGCATTCTTACGATACATCTTGTCCGTTCTAGGGTAACGCTGGTTGCCTTTTCTGCCCGTCGCTCGCTTATGCACTGTATAAAAATGCCCCAGACAATCCCGACTAGCGTTACGTGCCAGCCGGCCAAAGCCCAGATAGGTTGGCTTCGTTGTTGAAGCAATATCCCGTGCCATTTGCCACTCTTCACCACCGGTTATCTGAAAATACAGGCTTCCCCTTACGCGTCCGACAAAATGCCAGCCCAGAGAACGAATATGATGGAACCAGCTGCTGCGAAATCCGCCATCTGTCACGATGATGACCTGTTTATCTTTGCCGATAGCGGCAGCCATCTGATCAAGAAAGTCGTTCTGAACGGTGGAGTTGTTCTGAAAGCGGGAGGAAATAACTTTACTCACCAGCGGGATGGCTCTGCCATCACATAGCAGGCTTGCCCGCAGCACACTGAGTTCCGCTGACGGATAACCACTCCAGTCAACTGCAATGACACAAAACGGAAGACTGTGAGTCAGGCGGGAAACCAGTTGCTGATAAATGGCAGGAATATCCTTAAACATCAAATCGTTGTTGAGATGCCTGTCGACACGCTTGATTTTGTGTTTAACGCGCGCTGTTCCGGGCAGAAATCTGCCGATACTGGTGAGGGAAAGAGAAGCGCCGCGAGTCAATGCAACGGTCATATCTAGCAGAGCGTTTTTGCGATACTGATGTATCGAGCGGAGGGACTGACTAAAGAATCTGTGGCAAACTTGAGAAGCAGGCATAGAGGGGAGACCTTACTTTTTGGTGGAACACTAAGTAGATCACAACCTTCTATGCCTGTCTTTATTTATGGGGAGCCCTCAGGCCGGAAGGCCCTTTTCTCGTACAGCATATCGATTTACTGCAATTGAGCGGCGATTAGCGGCCAACGAATATCGAAATCCTGAGTTGGGCGGTATTTAAATTCCGAACGTACAAAACGCGATAACATTCCTTCGCAGTAAGCCAATAACTGGCTTGCCAGCAAGCTTTCATCTGAGCTGTAGCCACTACCTTCGCGCATTTTCTTCTCGCGTAGCACTTGTTTCAACTGCACCTCAATGCGTTCAAACAACTGATTGATGCGCCCCTGTAAGCGATCCTGCTCAAACATTAAAGCATGTCCGGTCATGATGCGTGTCAGGCCAGGATTGCGTTCCGCAAAGCCCAGAATGAGCAGCAGGATCAAACGAAGTCTGTTTAGTGTATCCTTCTCATCCTGCAAAATTAGGTTAATTCGAGTGATTAAACTGTCTTCGATAAATTCAATCAGGCTATCGAACATCCGCGTTTTACTGGGAAAATGACGGTAAAGTGCAGCTTCAGATACCCCAACATTAGCGGCAAGCTTTGCCGTAGTGATCCTCTGGCTGCCATCGCTGGACTGGAGCATTTGCGCTAGCGCTTGCAAAATCTCCTCACGCCGGTTCCTTTTGGTAGTTTCTTTTTCTGCCATGTCTGAATAGACCCTTGCTAAAAACGGCTTAAAACATAAGAGACCACACGCTTGCCGCATGAATCATAGAGATCCTGCGGCTTATTGGTTCAATACCTTCCAATTATTTGGGGTATTACAATGTGGTCTGGTCGTGATAAGGATCTGTTCAATATCGCGGGCAACGCGGTGCCTGAACAGGTTCTTATTGGCGTCCTGAATGGCCAAAGCCACCTTCGCCACGTTCGCTGCTTTCGAAGTCTTCGACCAGATTGAATTCGGCCTGAACGACTGGCACAAAAACCATCTGAGCAATGCGCTCACCCGGTTCAATGATGAAAGTTGTTTTGCTACGGTTCCAGACGGAAATCATCAGTTGGCCCTGATAATCCGAGTCAATCAGACCCACCAGATTACCTAACACTACACCATGTTTATGACCAAGACCCGAACGAGGCAAAATAACTGCTGCCAGATTAGCATCACCGATATGAATAGCCAGACCCGTTGGTAATAGGTTGGTTTCACCAGGTTTTAATTCAACGGCCGCATCAAGACAGGCACGTAAATCAAGCCCCGCAGAACCCGGTGTGGCATAAGCCGGTAATGGGAAAGTTGAACCGATACGCGGATCGAGAATTTTAATGTCTATTTTTTTCATCATAACGGCTGACAATCTCATCGAGTAAACGTTGGCCAAGGAGAGTTTTATCACTCAGGGGTAAAACGGTCTCTCCTTCCTGCCAAAAAAGTTGCAAAGCATTGGTATCACTGTTGAAACCATGCCCCGCAATGGAAACGTCGTTGGCGCAAATTAGGTCCAGATTTTTACGAACCCGTTTTTGCCGTGCATATTCTTCCACATTCTGGGTTTCTGCGGCAAACCCTACAACATAAGGACGGTGGCTTTTCATTGCACCAACGCCGGCAACAATATCGGGGTTTTTCACCAATTTTAGTGTGATCTCATCGCCTTGTTTTTTGATTTTTTCATCTGCGATGACCTCAGCACGATAATCAGCAACCGCCGCGCAGGAGATGAAAATGTGCTGAGACATGATGCTGGATTGCACCTCGCGTTGCATGTCGAGTGCGCTCTCCACATCTACCCGAGTGACGTTGGCTGGCGTCGGTTGTGTTACCGGTCCTGCAATTAACGTGACGTGAGCGCCCCTGGCTGCGGCCGCTTTGGCGATAGAAAATCCCATTTTTCCTGAACTGTGGTTTGTGATGAACCTTACTGGATCCAGTGCTTCGCGGGTTGGGCCTGCGGTGATCATGATATTCAGGTGGGTCAGATCTTTGCACGCGGAAAAATGTTCATTCGCCATTTCGACAATCACTAAAGGGTCAAGCATGCGGCCCGGTCCGATATCGCCACAGGCTTGGCTGCCGCTATCCGGTCCCCATAGTAACGTGCCGCGTTGGGCCAGGCGGTGCAGGTTCTCCTGCGTAGCAGCAGTCCGGTACATTTGTTGGTTCATGGCGGGAACGGCGGCTATGGGCGCGGCCGTCGCCAGACAGACAGTTGTCAGCAGATCGTTGGCCATACCCGCGGCTAGGCGGGCAAGTAAATCCGCTGTTGCTGGCGCAATCAGGACCAGATCGGCCCATTTACCTAACTCAATGTGTCCCATGGCCGCTTCGGCCGCAGGGTCAAGCAGGTCATCGGACACTGGATACCCGGACACTGCCTGCAAGCTGAGCGGCGTGATAAACGATTTAGCTGCAGCCGTCATGACCACGCGCACGTCAGCGCCTCTGTCGCGCAAGCGGCGTACCAACTCAGGTGCTTTATAAGCAGCGATACCGCCGCTAACACCGAGCACAATATGTTTGCCGGAGATCCCCGTCATCATGATTGTCCGATTCCAAGCAGAAAGAAGCGACATTTTAGCATAACGCCGATTGATGACAGCATCTGGTGCCGCTTGATGGTGGATAATTAATTATTTGCGCGATGCCTCGCAAGGTAGAAAAAACGATAAATGTAGATGTAGCAGGGTGTGGCAGTATGTTGTCGCAACAAGGAGAGCGCGTGAAAAAGAATAAGGATATCTGGCAAGGAGAACTTGCTCCAAGAGAGAAATTACTGAAATTGGGTGCCGGAGCATTATCAGACACTGAGTTACTCGCTATTTTCTTACGCACGGGAGGGGTAGGTGTCAATGTGATGAAACTGGCTAAAAGCATGATCGAGCACTTTGGCTCACTGCACCATCTCATGTTGGCGGAGTTCAAAGAGGTGAATGCCATTAAAGGTCTTGGCCTGGCGAAGTATGTGCAGTTATCTGCTGTGTCAGAACTATCACGGCGGTGTCATGCCAGCCATATTTCCAGTGAAAGTGCGCTGTTAAATCCGCTAATCCTCCAACAATACCTGCAAAATATTCTCGCTTACCGTGAAAGAGAGGTGTTTTTGGTACTTTTTCTCGACAATCAACATCGCGCTATTCGCCATGAGGAGATGTTTACTGGTACCATTAGCAGCGTAGAAATTCATCCTCGCGAAATTGTTCGCGAGGCGCTGAAGGTTAATGCGGCAGCTATCATTCTGGCGCATAATCACCCGTCCGGTGTTGCTGAACCCAGCGCAATGGACATTCGGGTGACCGAACAGATAATAAAAGCCTGTCAACTGTTGGGTATTCGTGTACTTGACCATTTGGTCATAGGTCACGGAGAAACGGTCTCTTTTGCCGAGCGCGGTTGGATTTAGACTTCTTTTTTAAAGATCCTTAAGGATCTTTAGTTGTTCGGGACTTGAGCACTTACGCTACAGAGCGTATACTACGCCACCTTTGAGAATCTTGGGTTTGGCGTTAAGAGCCTATCTCAGCAGGTTTCATACCTGATGATTTGGTTTTTTACCTGACGACAGTGAGTCGGTTCTCAGTGGAGTTTGCTGAGATGGGCTCTAAAAGCCTGACGAGGCGGCCATACCCTATACGAAGCTCGAGCTGATTTGATTTTTGGAGATATAGACATGTCCCGAGTCTGCCAAGTTACTGGCAAGCGCCCGGTGAGCGGTAACAACCGTTCCCACGCAATGAACGCGACCAAACGCCGTTTTCTGCCAAACCTGCACTCACACCGTTTTTGGGTTGAGGCTGAGAAGCGCTTTGTAACTCTGCGCGTATCTGCTAAAGGTATGCGTGTTATTGATAAGAAGGGTATTGAGACGGTCTTGGCCGATCTGCGTACCCGCGGTGAGAAGTATTAAGGAACTGAATCATGGCTAAAGGTGTTCGCGAGAAGATCAAGCTGGTTTCTTCTGCTGGTACTGGTCACTTCTATACCACTACGAAGAACAAGCGCACTAAGCCGGAAAAATTGGAACTGAAGAAATTCGATCCAGTTGTCCGTCAACATGTGATCTACAAAGAAGCTAAAATTAAATAATTTTAGTGGATTAATAAAACCCGGCTTCGGCCGGGTTTTTTATTGCCTGATTTCTGAGTATCCGTATTCTTAAGTATTGTTACGGCTACGCTGTGTGCTTTTCATGATTTTCTGTAGGAGAAACTATGCCCGAATTGCCTGAGGTAGAAACCAGCCGAAGAGGTATCGAGCCTTACCTGGCCGGACATACTATTGTTCATGCCATCGTGCGTAATTCCCGCCTGCGCTGGCCGGTTTCACAAGAAATCCTTGCCCTGAGTGATCAGTTGGTGATCAGCGTTCAGCGTCGGGCGAAGTATCTGCTGGTGGAGTTAAACACTGGGTGGATAATTATTCATCTCGGGATGTCAGGCAGTTTACGGATGTTGCGAGAAGAGACCGAAGCTGGAAAACATGATCACGTCGATTTAGTCATGGAAAGCGGCTATGTGCTGCGTTATACCGATCCACGTCGGTTTGGTGCGTGGTTGTGGTGTGAGGATTTAGCGACAAGTAGTGTGCTGGCACATCTTGGCCCAGAACCGTTGAGTGAGGACTTTTCTGCCGATTATTTGTTTGAGAAATCACGCAACAAGAAATCACCGGTCAAACCCTGGTTGATGGACAACAAAATCGTGGTAGGGGTGGGAAATATCTATGCCAGTGAATCACTGTTTGTTGCCGGGATATCCCCCTCAAGACCCATCAACCAACTGACACACGACGACGTTGCACTGCTGGTCGCGACCATCAAAGCCGTACTCTTGCGCTCTATCGAGCAGGGAGGCACCACGCTGCGTGATTTCCTTCAGTCTGATGGTAAACCAGGTTACTTTGCGCAAGAGTTACAGGTTTATGGCCGAGCCGGGGAGCCTTGTCGGGTCTGCGGAACGCCGATCCTGAGTCAAAAACAGGCCCAGCGAACCACTTTCTTCTGCCCTAAGTGCCAGAGATGAGTGCGCGCAACGTTAGCCTTCGGTTATTTTTTTAAGTAATGCCTGAGTGATATTGTCTGGAAGGAAGGGTTTGATATCACCGCCGTGACGAGCCACTTCTTTCACCAGTGACGAAGAGATAAAGGACCACTCTTTTGACGGCATCATGAATACGCTTTCCAGTGTCGGCATCAAATGTCGGTTCATATTAGCCAGTTGCATCTCATATTCGAAATCTGATACTGCCCGCAATCCCCTCACCAATACTGTCGCATTATTGTTTTTAGCAAAGGTGGCCATGAGATCACTAAAGCCAATGACTTCAACGTTGTGAAGATGCGAGATGGCGACGGTGGCAAGTGCAACGCGTTCGTCTAGTGTGAACAGAGGTTTTTTACTTGGGCTGGCGGCTACAGCCAGAATCACGTGATCAAACATCAGCGCTGCGCGGGCGACTAAATCTACATGACCATTAGTCATGGGGTCGAAGGTGCCGGGATAAATCGCTTTAGTGCTCATGTTAGCTCACTTCTGCAGTTGATGACTCAGCGCCCACAGGGCGGCATATTTGTTAAAGGTATATTGCGCGTTGACCCCAGCCAGAATCAAACCTTGTTTCCCGTCCAGAAAACCTGTCCGTAGTATCCACGTTTTGAAAAAAGCACCCAGGGTATGGCTGATGATGGAGAAGAAGCTGCAATAGCGGCCTTGTTGATGGCGCTGCTTTGCCCAGGCTTCGGCGTAACTAAGTTGTTTACGCTGGAAATCAAAGAAGTTACGACAAGTAAGATGCAACAGGTCGCCTTTAAGTGGCACGATATCAGCGTTGCCAATAGCCAATGATTCATGGACCAGATCGTCGTTATAGCGGAAATGCTTCGCGCAGTATAAACGGTTTACACGATCAGGATACCAGCCACTGTGGCGCATAAACCGCCCAAGAAACAGATTAAGTCTGCCCAAGCTATATACTTGGTTTTTATCTACATTTTGCAATACTGATTCGATGGATTGGCGAAGTTCAGGTGAGACGCGCTCATCAGCATCGATCATCAAAATAACATCACCCGTCGCATAGCGCTGAGCCAGTTGGCGCTGTTTACCAAAACCTTGCCAGTCGGTATTTTGATAGAATTTCGCACCGAACTGCCGCGTGATCTCTTCTGTTGCATCGGTGCTGCCTGAATCAAGTACGATAATCTCATCTGCCCAAGAGACCGAACTCAGACAGTCGGTCAGTAGCTCTGCTTCATTCCGGACGATAAGCACGACTGAAAGGCATTTTTTATCCGTCATCACTGGCTCCGTTGCGGCAAGTAAGGTTCCAGCAAATGCAGGAGGCGCTGCAACGCCCCTTGATTCTGACGAAGAACTTCAACGGCATGGCGGCCATAATAGAGTCGGTAATCTTCGTCAGTCAGCAAGGTGGAAATTTCTTTCACTAGCGACGCGGTATCAGTGACAGTGATCAGGCCATCGGCCTGCGCAAGTTTGGCGCAAATATCTTTAAAGTTAATGGTATGGGGGCCCATCAGCACGGGAATAGCATGGGCAGCGGCCTCAAGCGGATTATGTCCCCCGCGTTCAACCAAGCTTCCGCCAACAAATGCCAGGTCGGCAATGCCATACAGCAGCATTAACTCGCCCATAGTGTCGCCGATAACAACCTGCGTCGAAGCCGAAGGGATTTCACTCGTGCTGCGTTGAATGAAGGTGAGACCGGCTTTTTGCGTTAACTCACGTGCAACAGAAAAGCGTTCCGGGTGACGCGGCACCAGAATCAGCAATAAATTAGGGTGGGTCCTCAGCAACATTTTATGAGCTTCGAGAAGCAATGTCTCTTCACCATCGTGCGTGCTGGTTGCAATCCATACCTGGCGTCGCGACGCCCACTGGCTGCGAAGGGCAATGGCTTTTGCCGCCAGCTCAGGCGTGACTGAGATATCAAATTTCAGACTACCGGTGACCGCCAGTTGGTTGCGTTTAAGACCGAGCGCAATGAAACGGGCGCCATCTTCTTCATTCTGAGCGGCGATCAACGTGATGCGTTGTAAAATTTTACGAATGAACTCACCAAGCTTTTTATACCCTTTGGCCGAGCGTTCAGACAGGCGCGCATTGGCGATCACTAAAGGAATTTTACGGTTATGTAACGCGATGATCAGATTAGGCCACAGCTCGGTTTCCATAATGATAACCAGCTTAGGGTTAACTTCATCGAGAAATCGGTTGACCGAACCGACCAGGTCATAAGGGAGATAGACATGGTGTACGTCTTTGCCGAAAGCTGACTGAACGCGTTCAGAACCCGTGGGGGTCATGGTTGTTACGGTGATGGGTAAATAAGGGTAGCGATGGCGAAGTGCACGAACCAGAGGAATTGCTGCCAATGTTTCGCCAACTGAAACGGAGTGCAGCATGATTCCGCCTGGAACGACCTTGCCTTTACAGAAGCCATAGCGCTCTGCCCAGCGTTTACGATAGGCTGGTGACTTTCGGCTACGCAAAAGTAAACGGATCCAGATGAGAGGCTGGATAAGGTAAACTAATACCTGATATAAACGCAGTAACATGCTTTAAAATTCATTTATATGGGGTATCAGGAATAGTATCATAGCTAAGGGTGAAAGGCGCTAACCTTGCGCGATTTCGACGTTCGATAAGGGCATAATGATGATATCGTCAACGGGAATAGAATGAAAAACATACTGATTATTCGGCGGGATAATATTGGTGATTTAGTTTGTACTACGCCATTGATTGAAGGTGTGAAAAAAGCCTATCCGATGGCAAATGTTTATCTGCTTATTAATTCAGTGAGTCAGGATGTCATTAAGAATAACCCTTATATTTATCGAACGTATGTCTATAGGAAAGCTAAGCATCGCGCGAAAAATCAAACAGCACTGGGTGTCTATCTTGAGCGTGCCGCCATATTCCTCAAACTACGGTCTATTCACTTTGACGCGGTAATTTTGGCGAACCCAACGCCTTGTAAATACAGTTTGAGAATGGCTAAAATGGCCGGAGTTAAAAATATCATCGGCGCTGCTTCAGGTATTAAAGGGATCACGTCTGCTTATACTGAGGCCGATTTCTCCGGTAAGCATCAGGTCGAAAAAACCTTTAGTTACTTGAAATCAATTAGTCACGAGAATATATCCATTCCTGACGTTAACGTTTTCCCTACCAATGAAGAAATTCTGACCGCAAAACATAAGCGTGAAAAGTTATTAACTAATTGTGATTATATCTTTGGGGTGCACATTAGTAGTCGCAGCCCTAAAAGACGTTGGTCAGTAGAGAATTACGCCGAAATTATTCGCAGAATGACCGCTGAAAACCGTTGCGGAGTTTTGATTTTTTGGTCACCTCAAGGAACTCTATCACCTGATGATATTGGTGATCTGGCGCGTGCTCAACAGTTAAAAGCGTTATGTGAAAGTGATCGTGTCGCTTTATATCCTACGGGATCTGTTCGTGAGCTTATCGGTGGTTTTGAACAATGCAGCACCATACTTTGTAGTGATGGCGGGCAAATGCATCTGGCTTCGGCATTACATAAAAAATTGGTGGTATTTTTCGGTGATACCGACAAAGAGGCTTGGCATCCGTGGTCAGGGGAATACCGGATATTGCAGACCCCAACAGGGGAATGTATGGACATTACTATTGATGAAGCCTGGCAGTCCTTATCAGAAATAAAATAAATAAAAGGCGGATTAACCGCCCTTTTTATTATTTTTTCGCAAGATCTTTATACCTATTACAAATATAATCAATGCCATATATCTCCAGTAAACTCTGGTCAATATCTGGTGGGTTATTATATATTTCGACAATCTTTTGACCGAGGGATTGTGTATCGACGTCAGCAAGCCCTCTATGCATTCCGGTGTTCTTCAGTATTTCAACGGGCCCACCAGGGCAAGCGGTGCTTACCACTGGAGTCCCACAAATTAATGCCTCTACAAGCACATTACCGAAACCCTCACTGTCTGAACTTAGAATTAACTGCCTGGCATGTTTAATGTAAGGGAATGGGTTTTCTTTAAACCCTGCAAAGATCACGCGGTCGGCAATATTTAATTTTTCAGCTAAATTTTTTATTTTATTAACATAAATATCACTTCCTGTACCGATTAACACGAGCGGTACTTGTAGCTTTGTTTTTGCATAGGCTTCAAGTAGGCGATCATGTCTTTTTTGCACATGGAAACGACCTACATGAAGTAGGTATTCCTGACCAGCCATATCACAAGGTTGCTCAGCCATGGCTTTTATTTCAGCAATATTGAAAGGATTATTGATAACTTGAACATTACGTGGATTTGCCAATATGTTTTCTTGTAAATCTACGCCTACCGCCTCAGAAACAGCGACCACATTTTTCTGTTCATAGACGCTGGCCATTTTTCGCCGCTTATTCCAGCGGTTTAGCCCTTTACGATGACCTAAATAGGTTGTTGAAAGAATTCCGTGGATACAGAACCACAGGCGGTCCGAGGAATAAAGACTACTTTTCATAACAATACGATCAGTCTTATGCAGATTAGATAAGATCATATCAAAGCGGCCGCGTTCGTTCTCAATTTCTAATACCGCTTTGTCCAGTTGTTTTCCTCTACGCGAAAGTTCGGTGAGTTTGCGCCACGGGGTTCGTGAATGATCAACAACAACTTTATAGTTCAGTTTCTCAGGTATCGGGTAGTGACAGACATCGCGAAGTGAAATAAGCGTGATATCAACGCCTGATTTTTGCATACCCTGACATAGGGTGAGTACAACTTTTTCAGCCCCACCGCCAGGTAAACCATCAATAATAATTAAAATCCGCATAGTCAATCCAATATTCTTTTATAGAGGTCAATAAGCTGTTCTGAAAGACGCGCTGGTGTTTCTTTCATAATTCTTGTCCTCGCAGCAAGTGACATGCCTGAATCAAATAATGACGTTGGTAGGGCACGAATTGATTCCGCCAATGTTTTTACATCAAGGGCATCGCAGACGAAGCCATTTTCGCCTTGCACAATAAACTCGGAACCGCCGCAAGTTGTACTGGTAATCACCGGTAAACCACAGGACATCGCTTCTAAAATAACGTTTGGGAACGGGTCGTAAAGTGTCGGCAACAGTAAAGCATCGGCAGCCTGATAAAATGGCAGTGTGTGCTTTTGTACGCCGGCGAAGCGCACTCTGTCCACGCAGCCCAATGTATTCGCCAGGGCGCGATAGCGTTTTTCATCTTTGTCCTGGCCTACAACCAATAGCATACTTTCGGTCAATGCCGTCGCGCGGATAGCCGCTTCCAATCCTTTGCGTTCAAAACCTGAGCCTACAAAGATCATGCAGTGTGCAGTCTGTGGAATATGAAACTGCTGGCGAAGTTGATGACGAAGACTCTCGGCGGCGGGTAAGAATTTCTGGTTGTCGATAGCATTATAGATAACGGAGATTTTTTCTTCGGCCAGGCCAAAGTCTGCCATGATCTGTTTTTTAACCATCTGCGCATTACAAATGACAGCTTTAAGCTCAGGGGCTGCGTACATCTCCTGCTCTGCTCGCATGACATAACGATGGAAGCGATCGGCCATCAATAATTGACGGCGCCATTGTGGTAGTAAACGGCTTCGTTGCAATAGCCAATGGCGATGAACACCATCACCGGCGCGATAGATATCACATCCGGCAATGCGCTCATGGCTCTGTACAATATCGTATTTTTCTCTCTGCCATATCTGACGCGCTGCGTTTGCAAAACCCCGCTCACGACTTACTCGTCCCCATTTTATGGGATCACAGAGATGAATGTGCCAATTGGGATTGGTCTCACCTAGCCATTCGCGGGTAATGACATTTAAATCCAGATCCTCACCCTCTAATGCTTCCAGCGCACGAGCGACAAACCGTTCAGCGCCACCATCTGGGCGGTACTTTTGGCGGACTAACGCCAGTCTAAAATGCTTCATGGCAGTAATTTTCTCGCTGCATCGATAACGGGTTGAACAGGAATCGCATCCAGGTAGCGTTCAGCGGTGTGAGTGTTGATAGCGTCAGGGTCAGGTAATTTACAATAATTGCCGGCCCAGATAACCTGTCCAACGGCCTGCCACGGTGACCAAAAGATCAGCTTCGAAGGACCAAATAGCGCAACCAGCGGTGTTTTCAATGCCGCAGCCATATGCATAGGTACTGAATCAACACCGATAAATAAGGCGGCTCTATCAATCAACGAGGCTAATTGTCGCAGCGTTAACTGTCCGGCTAAAGAATGGACATGTTCCTGGGGACACAGGGCAAGTATTCGAGCGATCATCTTCAACTCGCTTTCAGCCGGACCACTGGTGAGGATGACGCAGACGCCCTCGGCCTGCAAAGCCGTAATGACCTTAGCCATTTTTTCATCAGTCCAGCATTTAAATAACCACCGGGAGGTAGGCTGAACGACAACGAAATTACCGTTGATGTTACGATCGCTAAGGAGTTGCTCTACCTTCGACTGGTCCTCCAGAGAATAGCTCATTGTCACCTGACTAACCTGCGGGGTGAGATGCAGAGGGGTGAGAATGGAGAGATTCTGTTCTACAGTATGCAGTTCGTTGTGACAGGTAACATCGACTAAATGGGTATGGCAGTTTTGCCACAGCCTATTTTTACGTTTGGGGAAATCAAAACCAATTCTGACGGGGGCTCCAGTCAGTTTTGCCACCAGAGCACTTCGCCATTGATCGGCAAGATTGATCACCAGGTCATACTTGCGCGCCATAAGGCGTCTGATCAGGATTGTTTCATGACGTATGTGGGTAACTTTCCCCTGCTTTTTCCAGGTGCGATCAATGGTAAAAACAGTGGTTAGCAAAGGGTTGCTTGCCAACATTTCCCACGTTTCAAGATACATCAACATATCTAATTCTGCGTCGGGATAGTGTTGTTTCAACGTACTGATGACCGGTGTTGTCAGCAACATGTCACCATGATGTCGCAGCTTAATGATGAGAATACGCCGGGGTGGCGCGATGGTTTTAAGGGTTGTGGCGTTTGTCATCATTCATCACTATCTGAGAAATCAAACCCTGATTCTAAAGGAGCGTAAGGGATGTGGCTATACTTCGACGCCTTTCTTGCCTTGTGCGGTGAAATACCAAAGAATAGACACCAAACGGTGTAACACGTTGTCCAATCCGTTTCCTGCCTTCATCCGGGTGATGAGCATTTGTACTATGTAAATCGGTAACTGGCAGTTGAATCTAATGAGTCTCAATCAGGCAAGCTTTATGACAAAACCCGCATTTATCATCACTATTGATACCGAAGGTGACAATCTTTGGCAGAATCACCAGCAGATCCTGACAGAAAACACGCGTTTTCTGCCACGTTTTCAGACGCTTTGTGAGAAGTATTGCTTCAAGCCGGTTTACCTGACTAATTATGAAATGGCGACGGATGCAGAATACGTTGAATTTGCTCGTGATGTGATAGCTCGTGGTGCTGGAGAGGTAGGAATGCACCTGCATGCCTGGAATAGTCCACCCATTTTGCCTTTGACCGATGACGACTGGCGGCACAAACCCTATCTGATCGAGTTTCCTGCCGATCAAATTCGAGCCAAGGTCGATCACATGACAAAGCTGCTGGAAGATGCCTTCCAGACTAAGATTCTTAGCCACAGAGCTGGGCGCTGGGCGTTTAACGAATTTTATGCCTCGTTATTATTGGAATATGGCTATCAGGTGGATTGCTCTGTCACACCTCGTGTTAACTGGCAATATTCCCCTGGTGATCCGCAGGGCCGTGGGGGCACCGACTATCGCCATTTCCCATCGCAAGCGTATTTCATCGATCCGACGAATATTGCCAACGCGGGCCATTCACCACTGCTGGAAGTGCCAATGAGTATCCAGTATAAACATTCAGGGCTGATGAATGTGCTTAAGCAAGGTTATGACAACCTGCGTGGTAAAAAGCGTTCACCGTCAGTGCATTGGTTGCGACCATCCGGCAACAATCTGGAAAAAATGAAGCTTGTGGCTGAACGTTCTTTGGCGCAAGGGAATGATTATATAGAATTTATGCTGCACTCTTCCGAGTTCATGCCTGGCGGAAGCCCGACATTTAAAACCGAGGAAGATATTGAAGGATTGTATCGGGACTTGGAACGCCTATTTAAATGGCTGAGTGAGCAAACTGTCGGTATGACACTGGCTGAATATTATCAGAAGAAAGTGGAACAACATGTCTAAAAAGTGGAAAGTAAAGTTATCCAATTGGTTCCTGCGCCGTTATGTGGCCAGACAGGGTAGATTGCTGGATAGATCGACGCTTAATAGCCAGACCCATTTTGAGAGTATCGTGATTTACTCGACGACGGCATTAGGTGACTTCATGTTTAACACACCTGCAATCCGGTCAATAAGACAGCGATATCCTGACGCATATATCACTCTGGTTGCGCACAGGAAAAATCAAGAATTGGTCGGTAATGGTACCTATTATGACCGCGTAGTTTATTGGGATAATAAAGTTAAATCGCTACCTGCGCTGATTAAATCTCTGAAAAAACACCAACCTGATCTTGCATTAATACTGCATTCACATCTACCCTACGATGTCATAAGTGCTGTAATGTCCGGTGTTAAATATATCATTAGAGATAATTACATGAATGGTATTAGCGGGCTGGAAGAGTGGCTTTCTAATTATGTATTTAACTACTACGGACACTTTGTCGAGCGAAAACTGGAGTTGGTCAGTATTTTAGGTTGCGACACTAATAATGTTGCTATGGAAATCCCCTCACCTTATGAGCCTGGTAAAAAAGACTCTGACCATATCGTCATTGGCATGCAAATAGGTGCTTCAACCGAGTCCCGCTGTTGGCCCGTTGCTCATTTTTCTAAATTGGCCGATATATTATCAGATAATCATCCCAATGTTAGAATCATATTAATTGGCGGGGGAACAGATACGGCCCGCGGCAATGAAATGCTTGCACAAATTTCTGATAAAACAAGAGCAATCATTGATAACAAGATTGGAAAAACCGATTTGCAGCAACTGATTACTGCCATAGATGGTTTTGATGTATTGGTCACCGGTGACACAGGGCCATTACATCTTGCCGTTGCGGTTAAAACAAAAACCATCAGTCTTTTCGTCACTGCGGATTCACGATCTACTGGTCCTATCCAAGACACTGAATTACATCGCATTATTCAAGTTTCTCGAATGGGGTATACTCTTCCTATGGAAGCGATTAGCCCTATGGGCGTCATTCAACCGGAGCGTATTTATTCTGAATTGGTTGCCCATCTAGGTCTGTCCAGGAACTGAGATATTTCTATTAGTAGTGAATTATCGTATTTTTAAAATCGAGTTTATTTTTGAGATGTAAGTATCTACAAGTGGGTACTTCATCTGAAAATATTTTCTTCGAGAGAGGGATGTATTTTTACATAAGCTTGCAGCTAATTTAAAAAGTTTTACCGTTGCAGGAGGGTAATAATAATAGCCATAAATTTTCTTGGTCATTTTCTTAACTTCAATAAAGCAATTTTCTATCATGGGTGAAACTAATTTAGCTATTTCAGCATCATTTTCATGTGTTTTAATGAAATAGAGCATTTTATACATGGCAAAAAGGATATCTTCGATATCTTTATTTTTAATGTTTCTCGTTATACCGGACTCATTAATTCGATAGAAATAGAGTTGCTCATCAATATGGGCGATTTTTTTCGTTTTGAAATATTGAAATGGCGTGAAAATTACGTCTTCGTATCTGCGTCCCTTCACGAACGTATCACCTTTTAATAACTCACGTCTAAATATTCGGCTCCATAAATGCCAGTTAGAGCGTTCAAAAATAGGTTTTAGACAATCAATCTCTGAACTTTTGAAATCATAAGGCGTGCAGCTGATATTCTCGCTGACTTCATCAGTTGGAGGAAACTCGCTAAACTCACGGAAATTAAAGTCAATGATATCAAACTCACCCTTGCGCAGAGAAGGTGCCAGGGTTGAGTAGTAGACAGGACTAAGAATATCATCACCGTCTAAAAAGGTTACATAGATACCGGTCGCTTTTTGCAAGCCAACGTTACGCGTTTCGGCGATACCTTGGTTAACCTGGCTGAAGAAAGAAACGCGTTCGAAATGCTGCTGGCCAAGAAAATTTTCGACCAGCATGTTCGAATTATCATCAGAACCGTCATCGATGATGATCACTTCCACTTCATCATTGATTTGTTCAAATAATGATTGTAAAGCTTCAATAATGAATTTTTCATTATTATGGAATGGAACAATGATCGACAGCAGTGGCTGTTTAGTCTTTTTTATCATACTCATACTGGCTGCCCGCAATCTTACCCTGCGTGGAGACATTTTTACCGATCAAAATGCTGAAAATAACAGCAAGCCCGAATATCCCGGTAGCTTCAGAGCTGAAGAACAGCACATCGCTTAAACCATAGACGATTATAGTCACAGTTATTGCCAGCAGTGCAGTATTTTTTTGCGTTTTTACGGCGAGTAAAAGTAGAGATAAATACAAAGCTAATAGCAGTATTCCCCCCCAAACGCCACGTAGCGAATAGGTATCAACTAACTCATTATGCATATGTACGTTAGCATAAGTCAGTACTCCAGAAAGTAGGGGATACTCAGTCACTATCGCGGTGAGTTCAGCTCCTCGCTGTTCTGCGGATTGACCAAAAATATGTTGATTACCGGTCATTATCCCGGCTTTAAACATCGAGATCCGCGAACCAACAGAGTTTTCCCTTTGAGGCTGTATCTGAGACAGTGTATTCATATCCATTTTGAATGATTCAATACGCTGTTCAATGATATTTTTCAGGAAAAATACGCTAAGTAAAATTAAGACTACTATTGAGAGACAAGAAATATATTTTTGTTTTTTTGTTATATTTTTATCAGCAAGAAACATAATGATGCTAATAACAGGGAATGCAAGGATGGCGGCGCGTGTCTGCGTATAGATTAGCGCAATATAGCTTATCGAAAAGCCTAATATGAACAGGATTATGCGATATTTCTTATTGATATGAAGCAGTGTATAAAGCATTAGCACATCAATAGCGGAAATAATGTATGCAGCCACGGTGGCGCGGTCAAAGTTCAACTCGCTACGGATATCACCTTGCTTAATACTATGATATATAACATATAAATTAACAATCACACCGAGCAGTAATAAAGCCGGTTTAACGAGGCGACTGAAATCAACACGCTCATTAAGTGCAATTAATAGCACGAAACCTGTAGCAATAAGCAATTTACCCGTAACCATAAAAGCACGGTATAGATTGATGTACTCTCCAGGCTGCTTGTAAGCCGCGACCCAAAGAACGCTACCCAGTCCAACGGCAACAAAAAGAAGTGGCGACCAAAGCAAATCCACTCTTCGGGTGTAGTATTTAAAATTAAATATTAATGCAATAAAAGCCAGATAACTGCTAACTAAGAAAACATTGCGGCCCTGACTCCAATTGAAGGAGATAGTAAAAAAACTGATTAAGCACCCGAAATAGATAAGATAGCTAAATACCGGATGGGGCGTTTCTCTTCTAAACATCAATATTCATTCCAGTTAGTTTATTAGGATGCTATATAGCGGGTTAATATTACTTCAAACTGTGCTTTAAACGAGGCGTAATCGAGCGCGTCAGTGGTTAACTTTTGGGCGCTCTCACGCATGCGCTGATAATTATCGTTCTGCATCAGTTGCTCTACCGCGTTTGCGCAATCTATATGGCAAAGCAATTTTGGTTTAACAAGCTTGTCCTGAATAGGGTCATACACATCATAAGGAAAATCGACGTGCACGCCAGTCAGTCTCTCATGTTCCTCTATACTTATTTTTGGTGTTAAGCCTATTCCGCATTCATTATTTTTTACTGCCTCTGGCTGCCCATCAACGAGAGGAAAAATCACGGGTACGCCGTAATAGAGTGATTCGGCACAGGACAAGCCGAAAGGTTCAGTCACTGGCGTGCTCATGTATATATCAGTTCGGTTGAAGAAATCGGCGACATTCTCCTGGAAACCTGTGAATGTCACATGATCAGTCAGCTGTAATTTCTTCGTCAGAGTCTCAAAATACGGTCGGTCGGGACCTTTGCCCGCGATTTCCAACTGGACTTTATGTCCGCGTCTAATCAGTTCCTGCATCATAAGCAGTGAAACGCTAATGCCCTTTAGAGTGACTAACCTTGATGCTGTGCCGATCCTGAGTGTTTCAGGTAGTACTTTCGGTCCAAGGTGAATCCCTGAGGGTGTCAGAATACGATTTGGTAATACTTCGACCAATAAAGGCAGATTGAAGCGAAGTTCCATCACCCTTTTTGAAGCCCATGAAGCCGATATCACGCCATCGAGCATGGAGAAAAAAACCAATGTTTTGCGGTTTTTCGGATAACGCCACGAACACCCGTGGTCATAATAGACCAATTTCCCGCGCGCAGGTTTTGCGGACAAAACGGGCACTAAATCCCAAACAATAATAACGTCTGCGTTGGCTTTTTCGATTTTGCGTTTCAACACAAATTTGCGCAAGAACTGAGGGTAGCGTGTTGGAAAAGCATTTAATATTCGGTTTGCGTAAGTGATTTTTTTACCAGCGAGCTTCTTCTCAATCTCACTGCCGACCTGACTATTAATGCACAGAATCTCATTGAAATTGTCGGTGTCATTATTAACATATTGCAGAAAAAGGCGTTCAACACCGCCCATTTTTTCTAAGTTGATAATATGCAGCTTTTTCATCGAAGTACCCCTTCCATTGCTGCGATGACTGAATCAGGGGAAATGCTGGCCATATTTTTATCATCAGCAGTTAATGATATTTGATTTTTCCCATAACCCCCAATCAAACCCGGGTCGGTGGGGCCGTAGAGTGTGACATTGGGACGGTCGAGGGCTGCCGTGAGATGACTCAGACCGGTATCAACGGAGATAACCGCTTTTGCGCCAGCCAAGATCTCAGCTACCTGCTGCAGGCTGAGTTTCGGCAACACGTCAACATGGTCAAAACCTTCGGCAAGCCTCAGTGCTCGCTGGTATTCATGTTCCGCGCCCCACGGTAATTTAATGATGATATCCCGATTGGCGAGCAATCCAATCAACTCGCGCCAGTGACTTTCTGGCCAGTGCTTGTTGGCGCGGGTTGTGGCATGCAGAAACACCAGATAACGGTTAGCATCAGCGGGCAGGTGAGACAGAAAGCGTGAGGCGATAGCGTAATCGCCCTGTGTTGCGGGTTTTTCGTAGCCAAGACTTTTAGCGAAAAGTTCGCGGGTACGTTCAACCGCATGCTGCATTTTGTCGATGTCATGGCGCTGATTAAAGAACCAGCTGGCGAAAGGCTCCCGCGCGCTTTTTGCATCTTGACCGTGCTTTTTGCCTTTGGCAACGCGGGTGATCAGCGCAGCACTTTTAATCAAGCCTTGTGCATCAATGACTGCGTCATAGGTGCGTAACTGTAATTCTCTTTTAAAATCACAGCGTTGTTGGCGAGTTTCAGAACCAAACCAATTTTTGCGCCAGCGGCGGATAGCTACCGGGATTACGTTGTCTACTGCCGGATGCCAACTGGGGATCTGTGCGAAATTTTCTTCCACCACCCAGTCAAACGAAATACCCGGGATGGCATTCATTGCATCGGTTAAAGCTGGAAGCGTATGCAGAACATCGCCCATTGACGATGTTTTAACGATCAATACCCGCATTACTGCTCCTTTCCTGCAGCCAAAAGTTGTAACAGTTCCTGATAAACCACTTCGGGTTGAATATCGATCAGACTTTGATGGTAGCCCTGTTCGGCATCGCCTTTGCGCACCTTATGATAGCCGCTGATGAGACGAATGACTTTGGCATGCTGGCTCAGTGGCGGTGTAAAGTCAGGGCTGCTTGGCCCGTAAAGCGCCACCAATGGCTTGTTCAATGCGGCCGCAACGTGCATTAAACCTGAATCATTACTGACCACGGCCTGACAAGCGGCAATCAGCACAACAGCCTGATCCAACGAGGTTTTACCGGCCAGATTCATACAAAATCCCTGGGCCTGCTCTGTCAAGGCCAAACGGATATCTTCACCAGCAGGGTGATCTTTTGCCGAGCCGAAAAGCACTATCTGATAACCCGCAGCGATAAGTTGCTTTGCCAGCGTGGCGTAGTGATAGTGTGGCCAGCGCTTGGCCGGGCCGAACTCAGCCCCGGGGCAGAATCCAATCAGCGGACGGTCAATGGAGAGCGCAAAAGATTCCCGCGCTGTTATGGCTTCTGCATTGGTGACCTGCAACTGTGGCCAAAGTAACGGCTGAGGTAAGTCGGCGGCGGATTTTATCTGCTGTGCTGCATAGCCCAACGCCGCATAGCGCTGAACCATCAGTGGGAACGCCTGCTTATCCAATACGCGCAAATCGTTAAGCAAGCCGTAACGCATTTCGCCGCGCCAACCCGTACGCTGAGGAATCTGAGCAAAGAAAGGTACCAGCGCCGACTTGAAAGAGTTCGGCAACACGAAGGCGCGCTGATAATGCTTGTCACGTAATGCAATGCCCAAACGGCGTCGTGCGCCAAGTTCTAGCGCACCATGGCCCAAAGGCATCGGCAACGCATGGCTGACTTCCGGCATTCTTTCAAGCAATGGCCGGCACCACGCCGGCGCCATGACATCAATCTCTGCCGCTGGCTCAATGGCCTTAATGGTCCGATACAGACTTTGCGACATCATCATATCGCCCACCCAAGAAGGGCCAATGACCAGCATTTTCATTCCGTACTCATCCTTCAGCTAACGCTTCAACTTTACTCAACGCGAATTTCATACCGTGCGGTTAAGCCACGCCATGTATTCAGCCACGCCTTCAGCCACGGTTTTGAAAGGTTTGTCATAACCCGCTGCGCGCAGGGCTGTCATGTCAGCCTGCGTAAATGACTGGTAACGGCCTTTCAATTTCTCAGGGAATGGAATGGTTTCGATATGACCTGTTTTGTGATGTTCGATCACGGCTTCAGCGACAGCCTGGAAGGATTCTGAACGGCCCGTCCCACAGTTGAAGATCCCTGACACACCGTTTTGCCAGAACCAAAGGTTTACCGCTGCTACGTCACCGACGTAGATAAAGTCTCTCTTGAAACCTTCACTTCCTGCGAACAGTTTTGGATTCTCGCCAGCATTAATCTGGTTGTTCAGATGGAATGCAACACTCGCCATGCTCCCTTTATGGCCTTCACGTGGACCATACACGTTGAAGTAACGGAAACCACAAATTTGCGACTGTGCCTGCGGCAGAATTTCACGCACGTACTGGTCAAAGAGGAATTTGGAGTAGCCATAAACGTTTAGCGGTTGTTCATATTTACGATCTTCGACAAAGCTGATGCTTTGGCTGCCGTAGGTCGCCGCTGAAGAGGCATAAAGGAAGGGGATCTCACGATCAAGACAGAAATGTAGGATGTCTTTCGAGTACTGATAGTTGTTGTCCATCATGTACTTGCCATCCCATTCAGTCGTGGATGAACAGGCACCTTCATGGAAGATAGCGTCGATTTCGCCAAGGTCATCGCCTGCTACAATGCTGGCAATAAAATCTTCTTTGTCGCAGTAATCGGCAATATCCAGATCGACCAGATTGACAAACTTGGTGCCGTCTTTCAGGTTATCAACCACTAAAATATCGCGGTATCCCATATTATTAAGCGATTTAATAATATTGCTGCCGATAAAACCGGCGCCACCAGTGACGATTATCATGGGACTCACCTTTAATCATTTAGAAAGCCACGCACCATGCGTGGCTTATACAGTTGGCAATATCATAACACTTCATAATGCGCGCCACAGTGGGAAGCTATCCGATAAGTCGCATTCTTGTGTATCAAGACCTAAGGCGTGAACTATGCTACAAAACGGAGATATTTTGACAGCTTCACTCGTTATTCATTATGCAGGTTAGTAATGTGTCCAATGAATGAGTCATTTTCAGGAGATAACGTTATGTCCGCTTCGTTTTATCGCCAGTTGGAAGAAGATCTCGATCAGGCACGTGCTGATGGTCTGTTTAAAGAAGAGCGAATCCTGACTTCCGCTCAGCAGGCTAAAATCACTGTGGCAGGAGGCAAACCGGTCATCAATTTTTGCGCTAACAATTACCTCGGTTTAGCCAACCATCCGGAACTGATCGACGCAGCTAAAGCTGGGCTGGACAGCCACGGTTTCGGTATGGCTTCGGTGCGTTTTATCTGCGGTACCCAGGATACACACAAAGAGCTGGAAAGCCGTCTGGCAGATTTCCTGTGCATGGATGATGCAATCCTTTATTCCTCCTGTTTTGACGCTAACGGTGGGCTGTTTGAGACGTTACTCGGTGCCGAAGATGCCATTATTTCTGATGCGCTCAATCATGCATCGATTATCGATGGTGTCCGTCTGTGTAAAGCCAAACGCTATCGTTACGCTAATAACAACATGGCTGAACTCGAAGCCTGTTTAGAAAAGGCCAAAGCCGAAGGCGCTCGACATATTCTTGTGGCCACCGATGGCGTATTTTCAATGGATGGTGTGATCGCCAATCTGGGTGGCATTTGCGATCTGGCAGAACGTTTCGACGCGCTGGTAATGGTAGATGATTCCCACGCCGTCGGTTTTGTTGGTGAGCACGGTCGCGGAACGCACGAATATTGCGACGTGATCGGGCGGGTAGATATCATCACTGGCACACTCGGTAAAGCGCTGGGTGGTGCATCCGGTGGCTATACTGCCGCGCGTAAAGAAGTCATTGATTGGCTGCGGCAGCGCTCCCGACCTTATTTGTTCTCCAACTCCCTCGCACCGTCTATTGTTGCCGCCTCACTGAAAGTCCTGTCGATGCTGGAAGAGGGCAGCGAATTGCGTCAGCGTCTGATGAATAACGCGAAGTTGTTCCGTGAAAAAATGACTGTCGCTGGCTTTACTTTGGCAGGTGCCGATCACGCGATTATTCCGGTGATGCTGGGCGAGGCCAAACTGGCACAGGAGTTTGCTTCGGCGCTTCAGCATGAAGGTATTTACGTCACCGGTTTCTTCTTCCCCGTGGTGCCAAAAGGTCAGGCGCGCATCCGCACCCAAATGTCTGCCGCGCACAGCGTCGAACAAATTGAACAAGCGGTGGATGCCTTCACTCGTATCGGTAAAAAGCTTGGCGTCATCGCCTGAGGAAGCCGTATGAAAGCGTTAGCAAAGTTAAAGCGTGAAGAAGGTATCTGGATGACCGATGCGCCAGTACCGGAGCTTGGCCATAATGATCTGCTGATTAAAATCCGTAAAACCGCCATTTGTGGCACCGACGTACATATCTATAACTGGGATGAATGGTCGCAAAAAACCATTCCGGTTCCGATGGTGGTTGGGCATGAATATGTCGGTGAAGTCGTCGGAATTGGCCTGGAAGTTAAAGGCTTTACCCTGAGGGATCGCGTTTCCGGTGAAGGGCATATTACCTGTGGGCACTGCCGCAACTGCCGTGGCGGGCGCACGCATCTGTGCCGTAATACTCAGGGCGTCGGGGTTAATCGCCCAGGTGCTTTTGCCGAATATCTGGTACTGCCAGCCTTTAACGCTTTCAAAATCCCAGACAATATTTCCGACGATCTGGCGGCGATTTTCGACCCGCTGGGCAATGCAGTGCATACCGCGCTCTCCTTTGATTTAGTCGGTGAAGATGTGCTGGTATGCGGCGCCGGGCCGATTGGTATTATGGCGGCCGCGATTTGCAAACACGTCGGTGCACGGCATGTGGTTATTACTGACATGAATGAGTACCGGCTGGATCTGGCGCGCAAAATGGGTGTCACCCGCGCGGTTAATGTGAAGAACGAAAGCCTGGACGAAGTGATGGCGGAACTGGAAATGACCGAAGGATTTGATGTGGGGCTGGAAATGTCCGGCGCACCGCCTGCTTTCCGTTCCATGCTCAATGCCATGAACCACGGCGGCCGAATTGCGCTGCTGGGTATTCCGCCGTCTGATATGTCAATCGACTGGAATCAAGTAATCTTCAAGGGGCTGTTTATCAAAGGGATTTATGGTCGTGAGATGTTTGAAACCTGGTACAAAATGGCGGCGCTGATCCAATCCGGTTTGGATCTCACACCGCTTATCACTCACCACTTCCCGATCGACGATTTCCAGAAAGGCTTTGACGCGATGCGTTCCGGGCAGTCAGGTAAAGTGATCCTCGACTGGTCGTAACGCTTTTTTCCGCCCTATATTCGCTTAGGGCTTTTTCGCAAACCAGGTGTTCCAGGTGCGTTCGACGAAGCTAACCGCAGGCAATTGTGTGATGCTTTCACCCAGGATTTTAAACATCACGCCTGCGTAAACCGGTGGGACAGGTTGTTTTACTGAGCACAGGCGTACGCCTTTAAACGCCGTTTTCACCGGGATGGTTTTGGTGGGCGCTTTACCTGCAGGTGCGCTGCGCGTAGGTTCATTTAGCAGGTCGCTGGGGCGAACCAGTACGATGTCAGATGGTAGGTTGGGCAGCATCTGTTGCAAGACCCGCACTGTAGTGGGATGTGGATGGCCGATAGCGATGGCATAGCCATTACGGCGTGCCAGTTGAATAGCCCGCTCGAACTGATGGCGGATCTCCGCTTCATTCTGCACATCGTCTAAAAAGACGTTGCGTTTAATGACCCGAACTCGTGTTCCTGCCGCCGCCTGCACTGACTTGGTATTGCCAATTGTCATGCTGTCGAGGAAAAATAGATTGTGGGCGTTCATCGCCTGCATCACATTTTCCATACCCGGGAGACTGGACGTCATGGCGCTGCCCATATGATTGTTGATGCCCACGGCGTAAGGCACGCTAGCGATAGCCTTATCGACAATACGTTTGACTTCTTCGCGGCTCATCGACGGCGTTAACGTATCTTTTTCCAGTGGCTGTTTACTCAGCGGCGCCATTGGCAGGTGGATCAGAATTTCACGGCCTTGCTGATGGGCTTTTTCCATCATTACACGCGTATCCGGGGCATTAGGGAAAATCGCAATGGAGACAGCCTTGGGCATCTGCAAAACCTGATTTTCGTTATGCTGCCGATAACCAAAATCATCAATAAGAATGGCTAACTTGGCGGCCTGCACCTGGCAAGCAAACAGAGCGGTGCTACAGAGTGCGGCTAAAACGGACTTTTTATATCTCAACGCTATCTTCCCAACCACGGCTGTGGGTTAACGGCCTGGCCCTGACGACGAATTTCGAAATACAGCGATGGCTGACCTTGACCGCCGCTGGTACCCACTAATGCAATGGCTTGACCCGATTTGACCTGGTCACCCACATTCACGAGTGCGCTTTGGTTGTAACCATAAAGGCTCATATCACCTTTGCCGTGCTCAATGACCACTACCAGACCATAGCCTTGCAACCAGTCGGCCAGTAGAACGCGGCCATCGGCAATGGCTTTAACCTCGCTGCCTTCACGGGCAGAAATCACGATGCCTTTCCAGCGTAGCTCACCCTGCAACTCTTCCCCAAAGCGGTGCAGAACGGCACCTCGGACTGGCCATATGTCCTGACCCGTCGGCCGACCAAGTCCTCCGGTGCGTGATACCAGCGCCTGTTCGCCTTGCGTCGGTTTATAGGTTGAGCCCTTCTTCTTCGCCTGCTGTTCTTTAGCGCGAATGGCTGCGGCTTCTTTGGCCTCTTTCTCTGCTCGGGCGCGGGCTGCACGCTCGGCTGCGGCAATTTTGTCACGCAGACGTGTTTCGTTGGCGCGCAGCTCCACCAGTTTTTGTTCATCTTTTTGCAATGAACTTTCCAGTGCGATCAGGGTGTTTTTTCTGGCTACACGGGCCTGTTCCAGTTTCTGCTGTTGGCTTTGTTGTTCACTGAGCACACGTTTCTGCTGAGTTTGTTTTGACTGTAGTGTTACCCGCTGAGAGGCAAGATCTGACCGTGTTTGCTTAAGGTCTTCGATAGATTTCTGGCGCGCTTCGTTGAAATAACCGAAATAGGCCAGGATCCGCTCGCTGCGCTCGCTCTCTTCACCACTGAGGAGTAATTGCAAACCATTGTGCTGACCAATGCGAAAGGCGGCATCCAGTTGCTTCGCCAGAATGGCTTCCTGATTTTTTTGTTGTTTTTGTAGTTTGTCTATCGAGGCGTTCAAACCGGAAATATCTTTACTGAGTAAGGATAAGGTTGACTGGGTATCGCGTAATCCGCGGCTGGCCGAGGCAATAATTTTTTCCTGGGCTTGAAGCTGGTCTTGCAATGAACTGCGTTGCTGTTTCTGCTGCTTAACGCTCTTTTCTTTTTCGGCAATACTTTGCTGGAGTGTTTTCAGCTGATCTTTACTGTCATCAGCATGGGCAGCAAAGGGAGGAACGAGCAACGAAACGCAGAACAAAAGCGTAGATGCCGGGATCCCCTTGTCTTTGACAAAAAGGCGGTTTTTCATTGCGCTGAACTTGATGAATTTGCTCAAACTTTTTCCTGCTCGCCGACCGTGGATGATAGACAATCTGGCTACCCTTCGGGTTATCGTACCATTAATCAATCAGCTGATGCACAAACAAAAAAGGCGTCTCAGCCTCAACTGATACGCCTTTAAAAGATAAATTATCGTGTTTTTATTCAACGATAAATAACGGCCTTCCGCTCATTTCCTGCGGGATTTCCATACCCATCAACGACAACATGGTCGGTGCAATATCAGAAAGCTTGCCGCCTTCTACCGCCAGAGCATGACCACCGATGTAAATCAGCGGTACTGGCAGACTGGTGTGCGCGGTGTGTGCCTGACCGGTGACCGGATCACTCATTTGTTCAGCATTACCGTGATCGGCTGTGATAAGCAGTTGGCCGCCCACTTGTTTTACTGCATCAACAACCTGAGCGATACAGGCATCCAGCGTCTCAACCGCTTTAACCGCCGCGTCGTAAATACCGGTATGACCGACCATATCGCCATTCGGGTAGTTACAAATGATGGTGTCATATTTTCCGCTGGCGATGGCACCAAGCAGTTTGTCGGTCAATTCTGCGGAGCTCATTTCTGGCTGCAGATCATAGGTCGCGACGTTCGGTGATTTAATCAGAATGCGGTCTTCGCCAGTGAACGGTTGTTCCATACCCCCGTTAAAGAAGAAGGTAACATGGGCATATTTCTCGGTTTCAGAAATACGCAGTTGGGTTTTGTCGTGTGCCATTAGCCACTCGCCCAACGTGTTTTTCAGCGACGCCGGTGGGTAAGCACAGGCAGCATCGATGTCGGCAGCATATTCGGTCAGCATCACGAAATCGCCGAAATTAATCACTTTTTCACGGGTAAAACCTTCGAAATCCGGGCTAATGAAGGCACGAGTGATTTCACGAGCGCGGTCAGCGCGGAAGTTCATGAAGATCATCGCATCGCCATCATTGAGTGCGGCATCCGCTTCGCCTGCTTTGCGCACAACGGTTGGTTTGACAAATTCATCATTCTCATCACGCGCATAGGCAGCCTGTAAACCGGCTACGGCGTTGTCTGCAGTGAAGGCACCTTTAGACTGCGTCATCAGGTCGTAGGCCAACTGTACGCGATCCCAGCGGTTGTCACGGTCCATGGCGTAGTAACGGCCAATGATTGACGCAATACGGCCAGTACCGATTTGCGTGAATTTTTCACTGAAGCGTTTTAAGGCCGCTTCAGCACTGCGCGGTGGTGTGTCGCGGCCATCAAGGAATGCGTGCAAATAAATCGCTTTTGCACCCCGGCGATGTGCCATGTCGACCATTGCCATGATGTGATCTTCGTGGCTATGAACACCGCCAGCAGAGAGCAGCCCCATAATATGTACCGCTTTGTCGGCATTGACGGCGCTGTCCACGGCGGCTGCCAGCACGGCATTCTCGAAGAAGTCACCCTCTTTGATTTCTTTATCGAGGCGAGTCAGATCCTGATAAACGATACGGCCTGCGCCCAGATTGACGTGACCGACTTCTGAGTTTCCCATCTGACCGTCCGGTAAGCCAACATCCAAACCTGAAGCGGCGATTAGAGTATGTGGGTAAGTTTCCCACAGGTTGTCCATCACCGGGGTTTTTGCATTTAGAATGGCGTTATCCTGTTGCTCTTCGCGATGGCCGTAGCCGTCCAGAATGACCAGTACCATGGGTTTTTTGTTGCTCGACATGTCTAATGACCTCGTTGAAAAGTAAATGCGAAATAGGCTCGCTGGTTACCGGGATTCGCCTCCGGGAGAGGGTGCCAGCGCGGCTATTTCCACTTTTGACGTGGGATTTTACCTTAGTGGGCAAAGACAAATAGCCATGAGAGATCAAAGATGACGCAATGTTTGGATTAACTTTCAGCATAAATGCGTGTTAGTTTTTCGGGGTATGCCGCAGTTTGTGGCATTAGGCGGTGCTTACTGGCTGTATTTGCCGCAGCGCGCAGGTATACTCTCAAGCCTTGAATTTTCCCCCAACAGACGGGAGTTGCTACACCCCATGCAAGATATTATGCCGTTCATTAGTGCACATCCGGTTCTCAGCCTCGCGTGGGTTGCATTACTGATTGCAGTGATTGTGACCACTTTTAAGACGCGTTTTTCTAAAGTAAAAGAGATCTCCCGTGGTGAAGCGACCCGCCTGATCAACAAAGAAGACGCTGTAGTGGTTGACGTGCGTGCACGTGATGAATTCCGTAAAGGTCATATCTCCACATCGTTAAACGTGTTGAGTACTGATATCAAGAACAACAACTTAGGCGAACTCACTAAGCATAAAGCTCAGCCGGTGATCGTCGTTTGTGCCAATGGCACTTCTTCGCGCTCTGCGGGGGAAGGCTTGATCGGTGCTGGCTTCGAGCGTGTCTATACTCTGAAAGATGGAATCTCAGGCTGGAGTGGTGAAAACCTGCCTTTAGCGCGCGGTAAATAATTGCCGGGCATGATAAGCAACACCAAAATCGACGTTATTAGAGGCGGCATCCGTGGCTAAAATTGAAATCTACACCAAAGCAACTTGTCCTTATTGCCATCGTGCGAAAGCTTTGCTCAATAGCAAAGGCGCAACATTTGATGAGATTGCCATTGATGGTGATGCGGATAAACGTGAAAAAATGATCGTACGTAGCGGCCGTTCTACCGTACCTCAGATTTTTATCGGCGGGCAGCACATTGGTGGCTGCGACGATTTACATGCACTTGATGCGCAAGGCGGGCTGGATCCGTTGCTGTAAGCGACATTCTGCTGCTGTGCATTTTCATTAAGTGTTTAAAAGGACTGTTAACTTAAGGGTACTACTCACATGTCAGAACAAAACAACACCGAGATGGTTTTCCAGATCCAGCGTATCTATACCAAAGATATTTCCTTCGAAGCGCCAAATGCGCCTCAGGTTTTCCAGCAAGACTGGCAACCAGAAGTTAAACTTGATCTTGATACAGCGTCCAGCAAATTGGCTGATGACGTCTATGAAGTCGTATTGCGCGTTACCGTAACTTCTTCACTGGGCGATGAGACTGCGTTCCTGTGTGAAGTTCAGCAAGGCGGGATTTTCTCCATCTCTGGTATTGACGGGAATCAACTGGCGCATTGTTTGGGGGCGTACTGTCCAAACATTCTGTTCCCTTATGCTCGTGAGTGCATTACCAGCCTGGTATCCCGCGGTACTTTCCCGCAGCTCAATCTGGCACCCGTTAACTTTGATTCGCTGTTCATGAATTATCTGCAACAGCAGGTTGATGCCGAAGGTGCAGAACCACATCAGGATGCCTGATGAAAACCGTCAATGCTTCAATGACTGTGATCGGTGCCGGTTCTTACGGCACCGCTTTAGCAATAACCCTTGCCAGAAATGGCCATAACGTCGTGCTCTGGGGTCATAACGCTGAAAACATCAGTACGTTACAGGCCGCTCGCTGCAATCAGGCATTTTTGCCCGACGTTCCCTTCCCCGACAGCCTATTGCTTGAAACAGATCTTTCTGTTGCTTTGGCCGCCAGCCGGAATGTACTGGTAGTGGTACCCAGCCACGTCTTTGGCGATGTATTGCGACAGATTAAACCCCATCTGCGTGCGGATGCCCGCATTGTATGGGCTACCAAAGGCCTGGAAGCTGAAACTGGCCGTCTGTTGCAGGATGTCGCCCGTGAAGCGCTGGGCGAAAGTATTCCTCTTGCGGTGGTTTCCGGCCCTACTTTTGCCAAAGAACTGGCTGCAGGTATGCCAACGGCCATTGCTCTGGCTTCAACCGATACTGAATTTGCCGAAGATCTGCAGCAACTGCTGCACTGCGGTAAAAGCTTCCGGGTATACAGCAATCCCGATTTCATCGGCGTGCAGCTGGGTGGCGCGGTGAAAAACGTTATCGCTATTGGTGCAGGTATGTCTGATGGGATAGGTTTTGGGGCCAATGCCCGCACTGCCTTGATCACTCGCGGTCTGGCTGAAATGAGCCGACTGGGTTCCGCGCTGGGTGCCGATCCTTCCACTTTTATGGGCATGGCGGGGCTGGGTGATTTGGTGTTAACCTGCACTGATAACCAATCTCGTAATCGTCGGTTTGGTATTATGCTCGGTCAGGGGATGGACGTGCAGGGCGCGCAGGATAAGATTGGTCAGGTGGTCGAAGGCTACCGTAATACCAAAGAAGTTCGGGCATTGGCGCAGCGCTATCAGGTTGAAATGCCAATTTCTGAGCAGATCTATCAAGTCCTGTATTGTCAGAAGGATGCCCGCGAAGCGGCGATCAGTTTACTGGCCCGTACCAGTAAAGACGAAAAAAGCAGTCACTGAGCTTGTGCTGAGTTATAGCCGCTCTATTGGCAGCCCGATAGAGCGGCTTTTTATTACCCAATCGCTTCATACTTTATTTGCTTGTAAGGAATAGTGATGTCGTTAGAAGAGCTAGAACTGGTCTGGAAAAACATTAAATCAGAGGCGAGAGCGCTGGCTGAGTGTGAACCTATGCTGGCGAGCTTTTTTCATGCGACATTGCTCAAGCATGAAAACCTCGACAGTGCACTAAGCTATATTCTGGCAAATAAGCTCGGTAGCCCGATTATGCCTGCCATTGCCATCCGTGAAGTGGTCGAAGAAGCCTACCGCAACGATGCACAGATGACGCTTTCTGCCGCTCGTGACATTTTGGCCGTGCATCAGCGAGATGCTGCGGTGGATAAATACTCCACACCTTTACTGTATCTGAAAGGCTTTCACGCCTTGCAGGCTTACCGTATCGGTAACTGGCTGTGGAAACAGGATCGTCAGGCACTGGCGATCTACTTCCAGAATCAGATCTCTGTGACATTTGGCGTTGATATTCATCCTGCTGCGCGTATTGGTTGTGGCATCATGCTTGATCACGCAACGGGGATTGTGATTGGCGAAACGGCAGTCGTTGAAAACGACGTGTCCATTTTGCAGTCTGTCACGCTGGGGGGTACTGGAAAAACCTGCGGAGATCGCCATCCAAAAATTCGTGAAGGCGTAATGATTGGTGCGGGCGCGAAAATTCTTGGCAACATTGAAGTGGGCGTAGGGGCAAAAATTGGTGCCGGTTCAGTTGTGCTCCAATCCGTTCCGGCGCATACCACCGCGGCGGGTGTTCCGGCACGTATCGTCGGCCGGCCGGAAAGTGAAAGGCCTTCCATGGATATGGATCAGCACTTCAACGGTATCGCAGAGGGTTTTGAATTCGGCGATGGGATTTGAGACTGACAGTGGCATGTATCTACATGCCATTTCTTAATTAATATTTGGCGCAACAGAGCGGTTTACGCTGTGATCACCGCGCCTGGATAACCCAATTGCCGCCAGGCTTCGTATACCACCACGGAAACCGCGTTGGACAAATTCATGCTGCGGCTTTCGGGTTGCATCGGAATACGAATTTTTTGCTCGGCGGGCAGATTGTCCAGAATGTTCGCCGGTAATCCGCGAGTCTCCGGGCCAAATAACAAAAAATCCCCTTGCTGATAACTGACTGCGCTGTGCGCTGGTGTGCCTTTAGTGGTCACGGCAAAGATGCGCTGCGGATTTTCACTGGCAAGAAAAGCATCGTAGTTAGCGTGATGCCTGATACTCGCGAATTCATGGTAATCCAGGCCAGCACGACGCAGCTTTTTGTCGTCCCAACCAAAACCGAGCGGTTTGATCAGATGTAGCTGGAAGCCGGTATTGGCACACAGGCGAATAATGTTGCCCGTGTTTGGTGGGATTTCCGGTTCAAAAAGTACGATATTAAGCATGCGCCCCCCTTTAAGAGGGACGCAGGATAGCAGAATCTCAGCGCTGATGCAGCGGTAGCCACATGATAAGCCGCAGACCACCCAACGGGCTGTCTTCTGCTTTCACCCAACCACGATGCTGCTGAACAGCAGTATCGACAATCGCCAGCCCGAGCCCAGTGCCGCCAGACTCGCGATCGCGTGCTTCGTCAGTCCGGTAGAAAGGACGGAAAATCTGTTCCCGGTCGGTTTCACTGACGCCGGGACCATCGTCATCCACCGTGATAGTGATACCTTCGTTGTCACAATCAAAGTTCAGCGCAATGTGTGTGTTGGAGTAACGCAGAGCATTACGTACGATATTTTCCAGTGCGCTGTCGAGTGCTGCCGGGTTGCCGAACAGTTTCCATGGACCTGGTGGCGTCGGAACTTCCAGCGTTTTCCCCATCTGTTCGGCTTCGAACTGCGCATTGTCGATAACATCTTCCCACAGCTCATTGGCCTTCAGTATTTCACGCGCTAACTCGTTTTTATGCTGGCTACGAGACAGGACCAGGAGGTCATTGATCATGCTGTCGAGGCGCTGCGCTTCCATCTCAATGCGTTGCAACTCCTTGCCTTCACCATGACGGCGCCGCATCAGCGCGGTGGCTAATTGCAGGCGTGTCAGTGGCGTTCTTAACTCGTGTGAGATGTCTGATATCAGGCGCTGTTGCGCGTTTACCATGCGTTCCAGTGCGCTGACCATCTGGTTAAAACTCGCCCCGGTCGCGAGGAATTCCTGCGGCCCAGCTTCCAATTCTGGATGCTGTTTAAGATTGCCGCGCGCAACGTCATCCGCGGCGTTTTTCAACTTACGGGCTGGTTTCGCCAGGCTCCATGCGAGCCAAAGCAGCAGCGGTGAGCTGATTAACATGGTGACAATAAGCAGCAGTAATGGACGGTCAAACATCAGATTAATGAAGTCTGATTGTGGACTGCTGGCTGGCCTTAATAAATAAAGCTGATAGTTATCTTCGCCGTCACGTACAGAAAAAGGACCGACCATCTCGACGCGGCCATATTTTTTCTTTTTGGGATGATCTGAATTGTCCGACTGACCAATAAAGTTACGGACAATCTGCATTTCATTACGCTGCGCACCAATCACCCGGCCTTCGCTGGTGACCAATAGCAGACGCTGGCCAGGCGGCGCCCATTTATCAATGGCACGAAATAACCTGCGCCACCACATCAGATCGTTGGCCGGATCGCCTGCCAGTTCCGCTTCTACATGCTGCTCTATCATCAGACCTTGCCGCTGTTCGTTGTCGAGCAGCGGAGTTAACTGGCGTGTATCAAGTTTTGGCACCATTAAGACCAGCATTAGTACCAAGGCAACGGTAAACCAGAAAATGGCAAAGATGCGGGCCGTCAGGCTGTTGATCATGTAATGGATACCATCAGATACCCACGACCTCGAAGGGTTTTAAACCATGGGTGCCCATCCAACCGATCGGGAAGCTTTCGGCGAAGATTTGAAATATGCATATCAATGGCGCGGTCAAATGGCGTCAGGCGTTTCCCCAGGACTTCTTGGCTGAGGTGTTCACGCGATACTACCTGCCCTAAATGTTTCGCCAGTAGATATAATAAGGTAAATTCTGTCCCGGTTAGATCCAAGGCAGCGCCACCAAAACTGGCCTCCTGGCGGCCTGGATTGAGTTGTAATCCGTCCACTTCCAGCGTAGGGGAACCGTTACTTTCGCCTACCTGTTGTTGCTCGGTCCAGTTTGAGCGGCGCAGCATAGCGCGTATGCGTGCGACAAGTTCACGATCGTTAAAGGGTTTGGCGAGATAGTCATCTGCACCCAGTTCGAGACCCAACACGCGATCCAGCTCGCTTCCGCGCGCTGTCAGCATAATCACCGGCGTCTGATGACGTTGGCGTAATTCTTTAAGGGTTTCAATGCCATTTTTCTTCGGCATCATGACATCGAGGAGCAATAAATCGATGCTATTATCCAGCTTTTCCAATGCCTGCTCACCATCGTAAGCAACCACTACATTGAAGCCTTCCATTTCGAGCAATTCTTTCAAAAGTGAAGTCAGTTCACGGTCGTCATCAACCAACAGAATTTTATTCATTGTATTTACCTCTAGACGCAAAATACGTTATCAATTGCCGCTATTCCATGACTTTACGTACTTTTACAAGCACTGACGCTTGTTTGCAGCGGCAGGTTTAGACTGCTTTTCAATGATTCGCGATAAGCGATAAAGATTATAGGAGTTAGTGATGTCTAAGGTAGCTGCATTAGTTACGGCCTCGATGCTGACACTGAGTTCAGGTGTTGTTTTAGCGGATACAGCTAACGTCATGCCTGTGGCCCCTTCAGCTCACGACACCAACATGCTGAACAAGCCTCAGGAACGCAACACTATGTTCGATGGCGTGAATCTCACTGAGCAACAACGTCAGCAGATGCGTGACCTTATGCATCAGGCCCGCAAACACTTACCTCATATCAACGTCGATCAGTTGGAAACCATGCATAAACTGGTCACCGCTGAGAATTTTGATCAGAAAGCTGTTAGGGCACAAGCCGAAGTGATGGCGCAGGAGCAGGTAGATCGCCAGGTTGAAATGGCCCGCATCCGTAACCAAATGTTCAATCTTCTCAGCCCTGAACAGAAAGAAACATTAAACCAGAAACATCAGCAACGCATGCAAGAAATGCAGCAACAGATGGCTGGTTTACAACCTACTTCTGCCCAGAAGCCAAGCAGTATGATGACCCAGTAATACCCCTATCTTTTCATGTCATAGTCACCATCCCTGTCTTCCCCACCTTAAGGTGGGGCTTTTTTTGCCTAATCAATAAGCCAAGACAGGTGTGGTAACGCAGGAGTTACTGCTTCTTTTAATGTCGTTCAATTTAATGACACTTATCTTTTATTATCAGCCAGATGAATTCATCAACAATGATACTCTTAGGATAGACGTTTCTGCGGACGCCGTTTTTAGCTTTCCTGCTTCTTTTAGCTTTCACGATTGCTCACTACAGTTAAAACCGGTTTTGATGCGGACGGTATCGCCGCCAACGGTCAGAAAACCCGTGAACGTACCAGGGAAATATGTTGTAAAAACAGTGCGAATCAGTAAATTGCCCAAAGGTTGTCAACGCAAGCACATTCTTGCTGACTTGAATCAATTCAGCTGTGGTGTTTTGTTATACTATTAGCATCAAACGTTATTAGCCAATGAGTCGTATGATTTTGGGTATTGATATCCGGCCAATAGGCATGCTCAAGAATTTTTAAGAAATTGCATCTACAAGTTCAGAGGTGGTCATGATTAAAAAAATCGGTGTACTGACAAGTGGCGGCGATGCGCCAGGCATGAATGCCGCCATTCGTGGTGTTGTACGCGCAGCTTTATCAGCGGAATTGGAAGTTTTCGGTATTGAAGATGGCTACCTTGGCTTGTATGAAAACCGCATGAAGAAATTGGATCGCTACAGCGTCTCGGACATGATTAACCGTGGCGGTACTTTCCTGGGTTCTGCGCGTTTTCCTGAGTTTCGTGATCCGGAAAAACGTAGAGTCGCGCTGCAGAATATGAAGGATCGTGGTATTGATGGCTTGGTGGTTATTGGTGGTGACGGCTCTTATGCTGGTGCCGATCTGCTGACCAAAGAAGGTGGCATTCACTGTATCGGTTTACCGGGTACTATCGATAACGATGTCGCAGGAACCGACTACACGATTGGTTTTTTCACCGCATTGGGCACTGTAGTTGAAGCTATTGACCGCTTACGTGATACTTCCTCTTCACACCAGCGTATATCTATCGTTGAAGTGATGGGCCGTTATTGCGGTGATTTAACCTTGGCTGCTGCCATTGCTGGTGGTTGCGAGTTTATCGCTATTCCTGAAGTTGAATTCAAACGTGATGATCTGGTTGCTGAAATAAAGGCCGGCATTGCGAAAGGTAAAAAGCACGCCATCGTAGCCATCACTGAAAAGCTGGATGATATCGATGAGCTTGCCAAATACATTGAGAAAGAAACATGCCGCGAAACGCGTGGTACTGTTTTGGGCCACATACAGCGTGGCGGTGCACCCGTTGCCTATGACCGTATTTTAGCTTCCCGCATGGGGGCTTATGCTGTTGACCTGCTTTTGCAGGAAGATCGTGATTATTCCCAAGGTGGCTTCTGCGTGGGTGTAAAAAACGAAAAAATGGTACATGAATTAATCTCTATTTGTATTTCGCCAGAGAATAAGAAAAGTAAATTTAAAGAAGATTGGTATGACACGGCAAAAAAACTGTTCTAAAACAGTTTTTCGCTTGAGTACGATAGCCTCCGTAGTGGAGGCTTTTTTATGAGCATTATTCCTTTATTTCCGAATGGAATAGCAAAACACCTTTTAATCTTTAATTGTTCACTTTTTCTCTGGCAGGCTCTATCAATCTAATTCGACCCATCAAAGTGGTTGAATCTATTTCTGGGAGAAAGTGCGATGAGTAAATGGGGGATAGGTCTGGCGTTACTGCTGGTGGCAACAGGAGCCATTGCCAAAGATATTCAAATACTGAACGTGTCATATGATCCGACGCGTGAGCTTTATGAACAATACAACAAAGCCTTCAGTAAGTACTGGCAGGCTAAAACCGGCGATACCGTTACTGTCCGTCAATCTCATGGCGGTTCAGGCAAGCAGGCAACGTCTGTCATTAACGGCATTGAAGCCGATGTAGTGACGCTGGCACTGGCCTATGATATTGATGCTATTGCCCAGCGTGGCCGCATTGATAAACAGTGGATCAAACGCCTTCCCGATAACTCTGCGCCCTACACCTCCACCATCGTTTTCCTGGTGAGGAAAGGCAACCCTAAACAAATTCACGACTGGAATGATCTGGTCAAACCGGGCATCTCTGTCATTACACCTAACCCTAAAACCTCTGGTGGGGCTCGCTGGAACTACCTGGCCGCCTGGGGCTACGCGTTGCATCACAACAATAATGACAAAGCGAAAGCGCAGGCGTTTGTTAAAGCCTTATATAAATACGTAGAAGTGCTGGATTCCGGTGCTCGTGGCGCAACCAACACTTTTGTTGAACGTGGCATTGGTGACGTGCTGATTGCCTGGGAAAATGAAGCATTACTGGCCACTAAAGAGGTGGGCAAAGATAAATTCGAGGTGATCACACCGAGTGAGTCTATCCTGGCTGAGCCTACGGTTTCGGTGGTTGATAGAGTTGTCGATAAACGCGGTACCCGTGAAGTCGCTAACGCCTATCTGAAGTATCTTTATTCACCTGAAGGCCAGACGATTGCGGCAGAGAATTACTATCGTCCGCGTGATGCTGCCGTAGAGAAAAAATTCGATGCTGAGTTCCCGAAACTGAAGCTGTTCACTATCGCGCAAGTTGCCGGTTCCTGGACTGAAGCGCAGAAAGAACACTTTGCGACCGGCGGTATCTTTGACCAAATCAGTAAGCGTTAATCACCTCTGTCATTCTTGACACTGCATCTGTGTTGGTGGTGCTCTCTTACCCGAATCACTTATTTAGGCCATGAATTTAGGCAATAAAAAACCCGACATTTTCTATGACAGAAAGTCGGGTTTTTTATTGGAGCGCTAAAGCAAAACTTATGCTTTTTTCGCTTCAGCTGCGGCTTTAACGATCGCCGCGAAAGCGTCAGCTTTCAGGGATGCACCGCCAACCAGCGCGCCATCGATATCAGGCTGAGCAAACAGTTCGGCTGCATTTTTATCGTTCACAGAACCACCGTATTGAATAATCACTTGTTGAGCGATTTCAGCATCTTTCTTAGCAATATGATCACGAATGAATTTGTGAACTGCCTGTGCCTGAGCTGGAGTCGCAGACTTGCCGGTACCGATAGCCCAAACTGGCTCGTATGCGACGACTACGCCTTTGAATGCTTCAGCACCCAGGGTATTCAACACGGCATCGAGTTGTTTCGCACAAACGGCTTCCGTTTTGCCAGCTTCGTTTTCTGCATCAGTTTCACCGATGCACAGAACCGGGATCAGACCTGCTGTTTTCAGTACGCCGAATTTCTTCGCAATAAACTCATCACTCTCTTTATGATAAGTGCGGCGTTCTGAGTGACCGATGATGATGTATTTCGCACCGATATCTTTGAGCATATCGGCAGAAATTTCACCGGTGAAAGCACCGGACAGGTTGGTATCAACATTTTGTGCACCTAAGGCAATACGGCTGCCTGCCAGCGCATGTTTAGCCTGCGAAAGATAAACTTCTGGTGGTGCGATAGCAACGCCACAACCTTCAACGGTGCTTAGCTCGGTGCGCAATGCAGCGATCAGTTCGTTAACCATATGGGTACTACCGTTCAGCTTCCAGTTACCCATCACTAATGGATGTCGCATGTTTTTTCCTCCAAAAGGGGACGCGAGTGTCGATTAAAATTTCTGCCAAACAAGCAGATTACCTGCCCAACAGTATAGAGATGATTGGTGCTAAAGGCTTTGCTTTTTGTCATTAAATGCCATCATGCGGGCCTCAGGAAAGCGCTAATTTTACCGGTTCGACCGCAAAGGTCAGCCCTTTCTCGCCGTTATCGGAAATGACATAACGGATAGCTCCCAGCGGTTGCTGATAAAACTGCTGACCCTTGCCTTTTTCAATTAGTGCATTCACTTTCGCCACGCTTTGTTCCACCGATAATGTGCCTTCGAACTGTCGCATCAAATTGGCCATATAACTGATCGCCAAAGTGCGGGCCGCTTTTTCTTCCGCTCCCTGAATAGGCAAATAGGTGATTTGCAGCGTTTTGATTTTGCCTGTGCCTTTCTCCAGCGCGGTCGAGGCGTAGAGATTCTCGTTAATCTTGCTGGCTGCCCGGGTCAACATCTCATTGGGGGATTTATCACTAATGGCGCGAAATTCGCCGATCTGCTGGGTCGGATTATCTGCGTTGTACTTCTCGCGAAAATTCACCAGTGTCATTTCAAACGTAGGGGCACCGACGAGTAAATAAGGTGCTTTCGGCATCTCTTCCACTGTCCGGTGATCAACCGGTGCTTCGGCGCGGGCCATGCTCAGACCAGAAAGTAGAAGCAGCGCGGGTAGGGCCAGACGTATAAGGAATTTTGCAGTCATAACGTTGTTCTTGTGTTGATACGATAGTCGATTAAAGCGGGGAACAGGGGGCAATGTCAAAAGGAGTACATAAATGTTGCCTTCTCGCCATCGGCCTGAGTTACACTTTGTTGCAGCTTTTTCGCCACCCAATATGATATGCCTTTTGATGGAATCAACCCCCGATGACACTTCAACACGCCTTGTTTTCGTTTAATGGCCGCATGTGCCGCCGTGATTTTTGGATCTGGATGGCCAGCTGGTTGGTGTTGATGGTGGGTGCATTTGTCTTTGCCGATCGTCAATGGATTGAGATCAAATCGGCGTCATTCGCCGTGGTGGTTTTACTCTGGCCGACGGCAGCGGTGATGGTAAAGCGCCTACATGACCGCAATAGATCTGCCTTGTGGGCACTCTTTTTTATTCTGGCTTGGATGCTGTCCGCTGGTCATTGGGACATGATTCCGGCGTTATGGCAATGGGTGGTAGGGCGGCTGATACCCGTTATTCTGTTCGTTATGCTGCTTATCGATTGCGGTGTATTTGCCGGTACGCCGGGCACAAATCGTTTTGGCCCGGAACCGGAAAACGTCAGACTGAAATAATTCCTTCGCAGGCTGTTACCAGTAATGTTCGCTGGTCATATGGCCCGGTTTGCGTTTGAGGTGTTTACGCATACCCCGGCTGTCTTTGAGGATTTGCTGGGTATCACGCACCATCTGCGGGTTACCGCAGAGCATAACATGGCTATTTTCAGCCTCCATTTTCAGCCCGATGGCGGCTTCGAGCGAACCGTCTTCAATCAATGCCGGGACGCGGCCGGTCAGCGAGCCCGGTGTATTTTCACGGCTCACGACGGTCTGGATATGGAGTTTTCCGTTATAACGCTGCTGGAGTTGCTGCATCAGTGGCAGGTAGCTGAGATCTTGCGAGAAGCGTGCGGCATGAATCAGAGCGATGTTTTGAAATCTCTCCAGCCCAATTCCTTCCTGCAAAATCGATAAGTAAGGGCCAATTGCTGTACCGGTCGCCAACATCCATAAGGTGTCACACTCCGGCACTTCGTCGATGACGAAAAAACCCGCAGCTTCTTTGGTGACCTGAATTTCGCTGCCAACTTGTAACTCATGCAGGTGTGGGCTGAGTTTACCTTCTGGTACGGTCACCAGATAGAACTCCAGGTTGCTGTCGCTGGGTGCATTGACGTAGGAGTAGGCCCGCTGCACCCGTTCTCCCTCAATCTCCATCGACAGTTTGGCGAACTGTCCCGCGCTGAATGTATCGACCGGGGCGTTTACCGTGATGCTGAACAAGCTGTCAGTCCAGTGTTCAATTTTGGTCACTTTACCGTTAACCCAATCCGCCATAAAAATTGCTCCCGTTGCAGGTCTATACCGGGAGCAGAAAGCTGCAACCCGATTTACTCCGCTGATTTTATTTCATATTCTGCGAATCGATTATCGATTAAATGTTATCAGCCAGTTCCCCGGCGGTTAGCCCGTCTCGCATTCGTACGTTTATCTTTACGAAGATGGCACTAAAGCCCACCAGTTATATAAAGACTGTTTTCCGCCAAAGTCTCGCTTATTCACACAAGTTTGTTAATTTATGCGCCCGTGGCTTCACCACGCGAATGCCAGCTAATCATACTGATTTTCGGTGGTTTGATTAATTAATAAACTGAAAAATGAAAAAACTAGAAAATATTCACCTGCTTGTGATGTTGATTTTACTGGTGGCCGTTGGGCAAATGGCCCAAACCATCTATGTACCGAATATTGTGGATATGGCGCAGAGTTTGTCGGTTAAACCGGGTGCAGTACAACGGGTTATGGCGGCTTATTTGATAGCTTACGGTTCATCACAGCTGATTTATGGTCCATGGTCAGACAAAGTGGGGCGCAAACCGGTGATCCTCACGGGGATGATAATTTTTCTGCTGGGCGCGGCGGCGGCCATGATGGCGCACAGCCTGACGCTGCTGATCATTGCCAGCGCGGTACAGGGTATGGGTACCGGGGTCGCTGGCGTGATGGCCCGTACCATGCCGCGGGATCTATACAGTGGCGGTGCCTTACGTCAGGCTAACAGTTTGCTGAATATGGGTATTTTAGTCAGCCCGCTGATTGCTCCTCTCATTGGTGGTGTGCTTTCCGCCTGGCTGGGCTGGCGTGCCAGCTTCGGTTTCTTGTTGTTACTCTGCGCAGGTGTGGCATTTTCGATGTACCGCTGGTTGCCGGAAACCCGTCCGGTGAGTCATGAGTCTCGCGGGACGCTGAGCAGCCTGCGTTTGTTGCTTACAGACGGTAACTTTAGCCGCTATCTCGTGATGCTGGTCGGTGCCCTTGCCGGTGTGGCTGTGTTCGAGGCAAGCTGTGGTGTACTGATGGGCGGTGTGCTGGGACTGAATGCTATGACGGTCAGTATTCTGTTTATTTTGCCTATTCCTGCCGCTTTCTTTGGTGCCTGGCATGCTGGCCGTTCGGAAAAAAATTTTCAGCAATTAATGTGGCACTCGGTTTTTAGCTGTCTGTTGGCGGGGGTACTGATGTGGATCCCTGGCTGGCTGGGTATGATGAACATCTGGACGCTCATCGTTCCTGCCTCTTTATTCTTTTTTGGCGCGGGGATGTTATTCCCATTGGCGACGACTGGCGCCATGGAGCCTTTCCCTTATCTGGCGGGAGCGGCAGGTGCGCTGGTGGGCGGGATGCAGAACGTCGGTTCGGGCATGGTGGCCTGGATGTCAGCACTATTACCGCAAACCGGTCAGTTCAGCCTGGGCCTGCTGATGTTTGTCATGGCAATGCTGATATTACTTTGCTGGTGGCCGATGGCGAATCGCCAGCAGGAGCAGGGACATACGATTTAGCCGTGCTTTTATCGTTTCGAATAAATCCAATCTGAAGCCGAGCCTCTGTGGCTCCACTTCAGATTGACCAAGAATGCCTTTGTTTTTTCGCTTCCAGAATTAACCGAGAGGTCAGGTCGGGGTTATTTTCAGCACCGATAAATCTTCTGACTTACTCGCACCATTACAGAGCATAAGCCCTATTTAAGTGCTCCTGTGCACCGTAAAACAGCGAAATCTGTAACCCTTGCACAATCCATTTCGATTGCATCTCCAGCATTTTCTTCTGCTTTTAACCCTGTTATGACAAATAAGCGTTTATATATTCATCATTTTGCAATTAATTTTCGTAGGTTTAAAAATGGCTAAATGGCTGGAAATGTGCTGTAACAAAGATGAATGTGTCGACTTAATCTCTATAAACTGAATATTTATACTGTAAATGTTAACAAAGGGTTTTTTTATGTTTGTTTGCTGTTACTCACAGTCTTTGTAAATGCCTATTGGTTATATTGACGTCATCCTTCAGAGTTGCCAAATTGATAGCCCGAAGTCAGACCAGAAGATTTTTCCGGTGATTATCTGTAACGGTAAATTTACGGAATTCATCTGAAGAAAGCGCTTCCGAGGCGTTTCATCCTTTTCTGAGAAAACTTTCCGCAGCGAATTGGGCAACACAGCTACCCGTCAATAAAAAATAAAGGGTAGCGTGAGCTGCAAACTCAACACACACATCCACATCACCATTAACAAATGGAGCAAAAGCGATGACAATCTCCTTGAGAAAAACAGGGATACTGAAATTTGGTATTGGCCTGATTGCGCTGACCGTGGCGGCCAGTGTTCAGGCAAAAACGTTAGTTTACTGTTCTGAAGGTTCTCCTGAAGGCTTTAACCCGCAGTTATTCACTTCGGGTACCACTTACGACGCCAGCTCCGTGCCAATTTATAACCGTCTGGTCGAATTCAAAATCGGCACCACTGAGTTACAGCCGGGCCTGGCCGAGAAGTGGGATGTCTCCGCTGACGGCAAAACCTACACCTTCCATCTGCGCAAAGGCGTGAAATGGCAGGATAGCAAAGACTTCAAACCGACCCGTGATTTCAACGCAGATGACGTGGTTTACTCCTTTGAGCGCCAGTTAGATAAAAACAATCCTTACCACGGTGTGTCTGGTGGCAGCTACGAATACTTCGACGGCATGGGCATGGGCGATTTGATCAGTAAGATCGTTAAAGTCGATGACCACACCGTCCAGTTCGTCCTGAACCGCCCTGAAGCCCCATTCCTTGCCGACCTTGGTATGGACTTTGCTTCAATCCTCTCGGGTGAGTACGCGGCCAACATGCTGAAAGCGGGCACGCCGGAGAAAGTGGATTTAAACCCAATCGGTACGGGTCCATTCCAGCTAGTGCAGTACCAGAAAGACTCGCGCATTCTGTACAAAGCATTCCCTGGCTACTGGGGCACCAAGCCTAAAATCGATCGCTTAGCCTTCTCTATCACGCCTGACGCTTCTATCCGTTATGCGAAACTACAGAAAAATGAGTGCCAGGTAATGCCTTACCCGAACCCGGCCGACATTGCAGCAATGAAGAAAGACAAAACCATCAATCTGATGCAACAGCCAGGTCTGAACGTGGGTTATCTGTCCTTCAACGTTGAGAAAAAACCGCTGGATGAAGTGAAAGTGCGTCAGGCGCTGACCATGGCTGTGAACAAGCAGGCCATCATCGAAGCGGTTTATCAGGGCGCGGGCCAGGCGGCTAAAAACCTGATCCCACCGACCATGTGGGGCTATAACAAAGACGTGGTGGATTACCCGTATGATCCAGCTAAAGCCAAAGAGTTGCTGAAAGAAGCTGGCCATGCCGATGGTTTCACTATCGATCTATGGGCAATGCCCGTTCAGCGTCCGTACAACCCGAACGCGCGTCGTATGGCTGAGATGATCCAGTCCGACTGGGCAAAAATCGGCGTTAAAGCCAATATCGTGACCTATGAGTGGGGCGAGTACCTGAAACGTGCTAAAGCCGGTGAACATCAGTCTGTGATGATGGGTTGGACTGGGGACAATGGGGACCCGGACAACTTCTTCGCCACTCTGTTCAGCTGCGCGGCGGCGAAAGATGGCTCTAACTATTCACGCTGGTGCTACAAGCCGTTTGAAGATCTGATTCAGCCAGCCCGTGCCGAATCCGATCACGCCAAACGTGTTGCGCTGTACCAACAGGCTCAGGTAGTGATGCATGATCAGGTACCTGCGCTGATCATCGCTCACTCCACCGTGTATGAGCCAGTGCGTAAAGAAGTTAAGGGTTATGTCGTTGATCCACTAGGTAAACATCACTTCGAAAACGTCTCTATGGAGTGACAGCTTGCTGAATGACCCAGGCATTGCGTTGTGGGGGATTCGCAATCTTCGCTTACCTAATGGTATGTCTCGATTGCTTTGCTCCTCCGCTTTGTTCGCGGGTCATTGAGTACAGTCTTAGATTCCTTCGTTTAGAAAGCAATGTGAGTTAACAATAAGCCCGGCGAGCTACGGTTTTCCGGGCATTTTATACAGAGAGTACGGGATATGTTTCAGTTCATACTCCGACGTTTGGGGTTAGTGATCCCAACGTTTATCGGCATAACTTTGCTGACTTTTGCCTTCGTGCATATGATCCCAGGTGACCCGGTGACCATCATGGCCGGAGAACGCGGTGTTTCTGCTGAGCGCCATGCTCAGTTGATGGCAGAAATGGGGCTGGACAAGCCTCTCTATCAACAATACTTCCACTATGTGAACGGCGTGCTGCACGGCGATTTAGGTGTGTCGTTAAAAAGCCGTATTCCGGTCTGGCAAGAGTTTGTGCCGCGCTTTAAAGCAACGCTGGAATTGGGTATCTGCGCCATGATTTTCGCGGTGATCGTCGGTATTCCTGTGGGGGTGCTGGCTGCGGTTAAACGCGGATCCATCTTTGACCACACGGCGGTGGGCATCTCGCTGACTGGCTATTCGATGCCGATATTCTGGTGGGGCATCATGCTGGTTATGTTGGTCTCGGTGCAGCTTAATCTCACGCCCGTATCGGGGCGAATAAGCGATACCGTATTCCTTGATACCAGTAAGCCGTTGACCGGTTTTATGCTGTTCGACTCGCTGATTTGGGGCGAGCCGGGTGACTTCAAAGATGCTGTAATGCATATGATTTTACCAGCCCTGGTACTCGGCACTATCCCTCTGGCGGTTATCGTGCGAATGACCCGCTCCTCCATGCTGGAAGTGCTGGGTGAAGACTACATCCGTACCGCGCGTGCCAAGGGTCTCAGCCGTATGCGAGTGATTGTTGTTCACGCACTGCGTAACGCGCTGCTGCCAGTCGTGACGATTATTGGCTTGCAGGTGGGTACGCTGCTGGGCGGCGCCATCCTGACGGAGACTATATTCTCCTGGCCGGGACTCGGTCGCTGGCTTATCGACGCACTACAACGTCGCGACTATCCGGTCGTACAGGGCGGTGTATTGTTGGTCGCTATTATGATTATCGTGGTTAACCTGCTGGTAGACGTGCTCTACGGCGTGGTCAACCCGCGTATTCGTCACAGGAAATAAGGGGCGCACATGTCACAAGTTACAGAGCCCGTTGCTAATGAAATAGCGACGGCTGCGCCAACGCCGATGCCGCCACTGCGCGAATTCTGGCACTACTTTAAGCGCAACAAAGGGGCTGTTACCGGTCTGGTTTACATCATCATCATGCTGGTGCTCGCGATTGGCGCCAACGTGATTGCGCCGCACGCCCCGGCTGAACAGTTCCGCGACGCGCTGCTGCGTCCGCCGGTCTGGATGCAGGGCGGCAGTTGGAAATTCCTGTTAGGCACTGATGACGTCGGACGCGATATGCTTAGCCGACTCATGTACGGTGCACGCCTCTCCTTACTGGTCGGCTGTCTGGTGGTGGTGCTGTCGCTGATCCTCGGCGTGGTCTTCGGTCTGTTTGCTGGCTACTACGGTGGCGTGATTGATGCCGCGATCATGCGCATCGTGGACATCATGCTGGCATTGCCAAGCCTGCTACTGGCGCTGGTGCTGGTGGCGATTTTCGGTCCGTCGATAGTCAATGCCTCGCTGGCCCTGACCTTCGTTGCCCTACCACACTACATACGCTTAACGCGTGCGGCGGTACTGGTGGAAGTGAACCGCGACTATGTCACGGCATCGCGCGTCGCAGGTGCAGGCGCAGCACGTCAAATGTTCGTCAATATTTTACCTAACTGCTTAGCGCCGCTGATCGTGCAGGCGTCACTCGGTTTTTCCAACGCCATTCTGGATATGGCGGCTCTCGGCTTCCTCGGTATGGGCGCACAGCCGCCTACGCCTGAGTGGGGCACTATGCTGTCCGACGTATTGCAATTTGCTCAGAGTGCGTGGTGGGTCGTGACCTTCCCGGGTGTGATCATTTTGCTGACGGTACTGGCATTTAACCTGATGGGTGACGGTCTGCGCGACGCCCTTGACCCTAAACTCAAGCAGTAAGGGACGAGAGATGGAAACCACATTAATTAAAGATGTACCGGTCGGCAAAACACTGCTGACCGTCGATAAGCTTTCCGTGCATTTCGGCGATGAAGGCACACCGTTCCGCGCCGTTGACCGTATCAGTTACAGCGTGAAGCAGGGTGAAGTGGTCGGTATCGTCGGTGAGTCTGGCTCGGGTAAATCAGTCAGTTCGCTGGCGCTGATGGGGCTTATCGACTTCCCCGGCAAAGTGATGGCCGAGACACTGGAGTTTGGTGGCCGCGACTTGCAACAGATGAGCGAAAAAGAGCGTCGTCAGATTGTTGGTGCCGAAGTGGCGATGATTTTCCAGGACCCGATGACTAGCCTGAATCCTTGCTATACCCTTGGTTTCCAGATCATGGAAGCCATCAAGGTGCATCAAGGTGGCAACAAAAAGACCCGTCGTCAGCGCACCATTGATTTACTCAATCTGGTGGGTATTCCTGACCCGGCATCACGACTGGATGTTTATCCGCACCAGCTTTCCGGCGGAATGAGCCAGCGTGTGATGATCGCCATGGCGATCGCCTGCCGGCCAAAACTGCTGATTGCCGATGAGCCGACGACCGCGCTCGACGTGACCATTCAGGCGCAGATCATTGAGCTGCTCCTGGAGTTACAGCAGAAAGAGAACATGGCGCTGATGCTGATCACGCATGATCTGGCGCTCGTTGCTGAAGCGGCGCAGCACATCATCGTAATGTACGCCGGTCAGGTGGTGGAGTCGGCTAAAGCCACGGAGATTTTCCGTGCGCCGCGCCATCCTTACACCCAGGCGATGCTGCGCTCCTTACCGGAATTCGCCACTGACAAGGCCCGTTTAGAGTCATTGCCGGGCGTAGTGCCGGGTAAATATGACCGTCCGAACGGTTGTCTGCTGAATCCGCGTTGCCCGTATGCCACGGATCTTTGCCGTAAAGAAGAGCCGGCGCTGCATAACCTTGCCAACGGGCGTCAGTCGAAGTGCCATTATCCGCTGGATGATGCCGGGAGACCTACCTATGAGTCATGAAAACGCCATCCAGTCAGCGCCTCTGTTGCAGGCGATTGACCTGAAAAAACATTATCCGGTGAAGACGGGGTTGTTTGCCCCTGAACGCACCGTGAAAGCCCTCGACGGTGTCTCTTTTGATCTTGAGCGCGGTAAAACGTTGGCCGTGGTTGGCGAGTCTGGCTGTGGGAAATCGACCCTCGGTCGCCTGCTGACCATGATTGAAATTCCGACGGGTGGTGAGCTCTATTACCGCGGGCAGGATCTGCTCAAGCCTGACGCCACGGCGGAAAAGTTGCGTCGTCAGAAAATCCAGATCGTGTTTCAGAATCCATATGGATCGCTGAATCCGCGTAAGAAAGTCGGCCAGATCCTCGAAGAACCGTTGCTGATCAACACCAAGCTGACCAGTAAAGAGCGCAGGGACAAAGCGCTGGAGATGATGGCGAAAGTGGGTCTGAAAACCGAGCACTACGAGCGCTATCCGCATATGTTTTCCGGTGGTCAGCGCCAGCGTATTGCGATTGCCCGTGGGCTGATGCTTGATCCGGATGTCGTTATTGCTGATGAACCCGTATCGGCGCTCGACGTTTCCGTGCGCGCGCAGGTGCTAAACCTGATGATGGACTTGCAGCAGGATTTAGGGCTGTCGTACGTCTTCATCTCCCACGACTTGTCCGTGGTTGAACACATTGCTGACGAAGTGATGGTGATGTATCTGGGACGCTGCGTGGAGAAGGGGCCGAAAGACGCCATCTTCAGCAATCCGCGTCATCCGTACACACAGGCGCTGTTGTCCGCGACACCGCGTCTGAACCCGGACGAACGCCGTGAGCGCATCAAACTGACCGGCGAGCTGCCAAGCCCGCTGAATCCGCCAGCCGGTTGCGCGTTCAACGCCCGCTGCCGCCGTGCGTTCGGCACCTGCAAACAGTTCCAGCCGCAACTGAAACAGTACGGCGATCAGCTCGTCGCCTGCTTCGCTGTCGATCAGGATGAAACCGGCACGACGCAGACTGTGGCGTAATACCGGCTAAACCGCTGAAATTAAAAAACCCGCGAAAGCGGGTTTTTTGTGCCGTATAACCTAGCCAGAAGCAAACCTGATAAGCCGGGTATAATCGCCGCGGTCAGCTTCTCTCAAGGCTACGATGTATTCAGCACGATGTTCGTCGGGTGAAACGAGTTCGCCCCCTGAACTTCCCCATGAAAAGTATCCGATACCGAGGGCGCGACGCAGCATGTCGCAAAAAATCCGGGAATGCCTTCCATTTCCATTAGGAAAAGGGTGGATCCATACGATGTCTCTGTGAAGTCTCAGACAGATTTCATCGGGTGGGTAAGTGTCGTTTTCAACCCAGTACGCTGCATTATCCAGAGTGTCTCTGACGCGCATTGAGATCATATAAGGTGGTGTATTCCCAATGTTTACCTCTCTGCGTCTAAGTTGCCCTGCCCATTCCCATGTTTTATCGAACATGTTTCGGTGTAGCTGAAGACAGAAATCCACCGTTAAGATCTGTTGGCAACTCAGCTTCTGGCGGCTGAGGCGTGCTAATGCATTCTGAATGTTTGTTTTTTCAAATTGATTCAGATCTTCCCGGGTAACAATATAGTCGGGAATTAAACCGGCCAGATCGTCAGGGCTAAGTTCCGTCGCCCCTTCGGGTAGGCCATCATTGATGGTTTCGCTCATTATTCATCCCAGAAATCCCGAGGCCATTTTTGTAAGAGCTCGCTTTTAAGCTTGTCTTGTGTCGATTTTTGGAAAGCTGTTGATGTGGGTTGCTGTTCCAGCGACATATGAATTTCAGTGTACTGATTCAGGAATTTAGCTTTTTTTTCTGCCTGGTGTTCCCTCAGTTCTTCGAGTGTTTGTCCTTGTTTTGGCTGTAAAAAATAAACCAATTCGCAATTCAGACCTTCCGCGACTTTCTCTAGGGTGTTGAGTGTCACTGTACCGTTGATTTCTCCTTTTTCGATCAACGAAATACGCGACTGACTTAGCCCGCACCTCTCACCTAAAGCGCGTGTACTCATTCCCAATGTGGATCTCAGCAACTGTAACCAGCCCTTTTTGGGGCGTTTTACATTGCGCTCTAATTTCATACTTTTTAGAAGGTTATCCACTTGTTTGATTTTTAACTCTTTATCCCACATTAAGAAACCTTTTGATTGTATATTTACAATGAAATTATTATTAATCAATATTAAATATACAATCAATTAAGATAAAATCAATTGCATATATGCAATAAAATTAAACAAAAGGGCCCGTCAGCATTCACTGACGGGCCCTTTTTCATTCAAAACGCGCTTACCCCTGCTTCGCCGCCCACCAGGCCAGCAGTTGCAGACACGAGGAGTAGTAGTCATCTTTCGGGGCCAGATTCGGGCTGATGGCGCCAGCGTTGGCCATGGTGAAATCGCGCACGGCTAATAATCCCGGCGACATATTGTAGCCCGCTTTGGTGCCGGTCATGACGTCTATCCAGGCCGGTGTCGCGGTGCGTGGCGACTTCTGCCACCACAAAATAAACGGAGCCAGCTGCGGACTGCCGGGATGCGCCCAGCCAAGGTACAGCGGGATACGGATGGCGTCGTAGCTGAAACGCGTTGGCCAGCGGCTGGCGGGTTTCATGCTACCGTCAGCCTGCATGTCTACCCAGTCAGTGGGTAGCCGGAACTCGCCAAACGCCATTTTGCTGAGCATCGCGGTGCCGCTTTCATCCAGATCTTTCCACACTTTCAGGTGGCTGTGCGCATAAAACGCTTTCCACGCCGGGAAGATGAAGTAAGAGGCGTTAACCGTGACGTTGCTGGTCTGATTAAACCCGGTTACGCCCGGTAGCATCACTTTATAACCTGCGTAATCAATCACATTGTATTTAATCAGCGCCGACTGCAATTTCTCGGACGCTTTGGTGTAGCGCGCGTCATGCCATTGATCGCCTGCCAGCAGTAGCGCCCACGCTATAAGCTGGTCGCCGTCAGAGGCGTTATTTTTATCGGCGACGTGAACGCTGTTATTCGGGTCGTAACGCCATGAATAGAGGCCGATGTCCTTGCGGTACAGCGTGGTGTTCGCCCATTGCCACAGCTTATCGAAAGTGGCCTGATCGTCATTAAAGACCGCCAGCAGCATGCTGAAACCCTGGCCTTCGGTATGACTGACGTTTTTATTGGCGGTATCAATGATCCGGCCATCAGGCATCAGAAAGCGGCTTTTGTAGGCTGACCAGCCTTGATCCTGCGCCATTACTGCGGTTGTGAAAAACGAGAAAACCAGACCGAACCACAGCACCAGGCCATAGCGTCGAAATGCCAACATAAAAATTCCTTACAAACCATTTTGATAGCGGAAGACGAATGCGCCTTCCGGTGTGCTTTCCTGCCAGCGCAGGGGAACATAAGGCTGCCCGCCTTGTGCCTGCAACCATTGGGCATACAGCCCTTCAAATAGCGAAATGAGCGCGATGCGCCACAGTTCGTCGTCTTCACCCTGCGGCGAAACCGGCCAGGCGATATGCACCAGCGCGAGCTGCTGCTGGGTGGCTTCAATTTTCACCACGCCCCAGTCGAAACGGCTGAGAATGTGGTTGATGTTATCTTCCAGTTCGCCGAGCGTGGCGGAGGCCGGCAGTGCATGCTGACGTGCCAGGTTACCGCCCATCAGCGTGAGAAAACGGCGGCCATCCTCGTCGTCGGCGGAGGCCAGAATACCTGAAAATAGCACCTGCACCAGACTTTGCCAGCCCGGTGTAGTGTGACGCTGGCGGTAATATTCCTGCGCGACCTGCGTATAGTTCTGTTCTTGCATGGTTTTATTCCACCGGGTTTAATTTTGGCCCATCAGATAGCGGAAGTAGACCTGCGCTTTGCTTTCGTTGTAATCACCGAAAGTATCGTAGCCAACCTGACCGCCAATCTGCATGTTCTTGTTCAGATGATAATTGCCGCCGACGCCCGCATTCCAGCCAATCCCGCTCTGAGTTTTGCCTGAGTAATAGGCTTCAGTGCCGTAGCCCTCTGACACCAAATCTTCCAGTTGTTTCTGCAGGTCAGGATTGTTCGGGTAGTAGGCGCTCTTATCCTGAGAATAGGACTGATAACCGACGGAGCCCGACAGTTTCAGATCCCAGTCGTCATACTTCTGGGTGTATTCCACCGGGAAGGAGACGCTGACGTAGTTCTGCGGGCTGAAGTAACCGCCCTGTCCGTAGCTGTAGTAGCTGAGGTTTTTGTCGAAATTCATATAACCGATGTTAACCCCGGTCTTCAGCTCGCGGTCATCATAACGGTAGGGACGAATGTACAGCCCTGCGTTGGCGTTGACCGATTTATTACTCGCGACATTAGTACCGAGATAGCTGTAGTAACCGCCACCGACGTAGAAGCCTGCGTCACCGTCGTCGTAGGAAAGGTTAACGCTGCCGCCGTTTTTAGTGACCTGGCCCCACTCTTTACCACCGTAATTATCTTTGGTGCCGACGTAAGAAAGAATACTGTCGGTGATCGCACGACGCTCTGCGGTCATGGTGAGCGTGGTGAAGTCGGTCAGTTTCGGTGCCCATTGCGCGCCACCGACCAGTGAATTCAGATCCTGGCCTAGCGGTGTACTGCCGACATCGACCTTGTAGTTGTCGCCGGTCAGTGCTGCGTTCAGCTCAACACCTGTAGCACTTTGGTTACCGGCTTCTGGCGCAGTATAGGTTGTCGGATCGGTACCGGTGATGGTGTTGTAGGCTATGCACTGCGCAGAGGCCGCATTGGTCGAGCTACAGTTTGCACTGTAATTGGTAGAAGCCGCAGCCTGGAGTTTGGCGAAAGTACTGTAATCGGCAATGTTCAGACCCGCGGCCGAGGCGGCTGCCGCGACATCTTTCTGTGCGGACTGAGCCTGTGCCAGCGCACCCTGACCAAAACGCGCATTTCCCGTACCAGACGGGCTGCCTGCACTGAGGGAAACCGGCGTGACGCCGATGCTCAGGCGCGACGTATCAAACGGCACGAAGGCGAAAGTCATTGGCGCTTTGGCTTCAGTCAGTTGACTGAGACCGCTTTCACCGTCACGCCCACGAATAGACATCTCACCCTGCGCCCAGGTCGCCGTTTTGTCCTGTAACGTTGTGAGCATATCGTCGATCTGCTTTTCGGTCGCATTTTGCTGTACTACGGCGGTTGGCGTTGCCCCCGGCAGCGGTGCGGTGCGGGTAGCTGAAACCTGGTCCGACTGCTGCCACGGCATAACGGTGCCATACACAGACTGCGTGGTGCTGCGGGTGCTCTGTGTAGAGCGATTGATGAACGGGTTGTCGGTCAGCTGTAGTCCGGCGATCTGCGTCGAACCGTCTACGCCTTCCAGACCGATCATCTTGCCTTTCGCGGAACGCAACAGCGCCAGCGCCTGCTGATGATCGCCTTGTGCTTCGGCAACGCGTGCTGCCAGTAACAACCGGTCCGGCGTGCGCGGGCCATTCAGGCCCTTCATCAGTTCTTGCGCCCGCTGAGTATCGCCTTCACCCAGCGCGACATTGATAGCGCCTACGCGGGCATCCTGCGTCGGCGTATCATTGGTCATCAGGTAGTTATAAACCTGACCGGCCTGTTTATTGAGTTTGCCGGACTGATAGAGACGTGCCATCGCCAACATCAGATCGCGGTTTTGTGGGTCAGCTTGCAACGCGACCACCAGCTTGTCATAGGCGGCAGCGTACTGGCCCTGTTCACGCAGTTGATCAGCCTGATTGATCACAAATCCGTTACGCATATTCGCCATTTCGGTCGGCGTGGTGCTGGACTGAATTTGCGGATTTTGTAGGAACGTCTGCGCTTCATTGCTTAGCCCGGCCTGATTGAGCACAGCGACCTGATCGGCGTAATCCCCGGCGTTGCCTTTCACACCATCGCGCATGTTCTGGCGTACCAATTGCACAGCCAGCGGCATCTGTCCGGTCGCGGCAAGATTTTTCGCCAGCGCACCGACGTCAGCCGGTGCAGAAGGTGGATTCTGCGCAAGAGCGCGTAAGGTATTGGCGGCAGCGGCGCTGTTGCCCTGTTGCAGATAGTTTTCGGCATCGGCCATTTGCGCATTGAAGTTAGCGCGCTGCGCCAGTTCACGCATACCCTGATTCTGACTGCCGCGCGGAATGCGCGCGAGCAGGGCGCCAGCGGTGGACCAGTTTTTGGTTTCCGACGCAAACAAAGCGGCGGCGTAGAGATCGGCAGAGGATGCGCCCGGACGCGCGGACGGTGCCATGATCGACTGTGCTTGCGCAGTTTGCCCCTGCGATTGCAGGATGCGCGCCATGTCCAGTTTCACCCAGACGTTGGACGGCTGACGTTCCAGCGCTTGCTGGAGTAAATTCAGCGCGCGCTGCGGATCGTTGTTCGCCACGGCCTGCGCGGCCTGACGGCGTAACGGTTCGATGACGTCGGCCACTTTTGGCGGATTCATTTTGGTCTGAATCTCGGCCGGCAGCGTTTTTAAGACCTGATCGGCTTGGGCCGTTTTGTTCTGCTGACGTAGCACGTAGAACAACCCGGCGCGGGCATCGGCGTTATCGCCCAGCGCGCTGTATTGTTGTTCAGCACCGGCCAGATCGCCTTTACGGCGCAGAATATCGGCGCGCAGCAATCCGGCAGACTGACCTTTCTCACCGCCGACTTGGGTTAGCGGTGTGACCGCAGCCAGCGCGGCATCGTAACGGCCTGAGCCGGCGGCCTCTTTGGCTTTCGCCAACTGGGCATAGAACGCAGCATCCTGCGCCTGATTGCTCAGCTGTACGCTGTTCGGTCCGCCTTGTGCGGCGGCTTTGCTGAGGTATTGTGAGGCAGCTTCAAAATTGCCGCTGCGCTGTGCGATGTAACCCAAACCGGCCAGCGCGTCGGCGTCATTGGGATCACCTGCCAGCACGCTTTCAAACTTAGCTTTGGCGTCGGTGACGTTACCGCTGTTGAGTGCGGTAAAGCCTTGACCTTTCGCTGCGCCACCGATGTTTTTCTGGAAGTAGGCCATCACAGCGGTGTCATTGGGATGGCGTGCCTGATAGCCCTGATACAAATCGCGATCGCTTTCCTGCGGTGCCATCCATAACAATGCCTGACGTAGCGAACGGTCAGCGTCGCTGTTGCTGCCGGCCAGGCTACTCAGTAGTTTGATGCCGTCACGGCGGGAAGATTCCTGATAGGTCAGCACTTTACCCAGCGCCAGACGTGCCTGCGTATCGTCCGGACGGGAAGCCACGCGCTGTTGCAAACCCGCAATCGCCTGCGGCTGAAGCGATTTGTCGCCCGCCATGGTCAGGTAATATTCGGTCGCCAGACTGTCGAGCGGCTGGTTGCCATTAAAAATAGTGCGGTAGGCCGAAAGCGAACCGCTGACGTTACCCTGCGCGGCCATCTGGCGGGCAGAGGCCAGTTGTGCCGGGGGAATCGACTGCATCGCTTTGGCGCTGTTTAGCGATGCTAAGCGTGGATCGTCCGGCGACGCGGAAGACAGCTTTTCGCGCCACTGGTTGGCTGCAGTTTTGTCGCCGCTCTGCAACGAATACAATGACATCAGATACAGCGCCTGCGCGTTGTTCGGCTCGACCAGCAGCACTTTCTGCAAGGCATCTTTCGCCAGATCGTCATGGGCGCGTTCGTGCCAGTAAGCCGCTTGATCGAACAAGGCTTTCATCGCCGGATTTGTCGTATCCGCGGCAAACGTTGAGGCGCTAAAACTCACCACTCCCGCGATCCCTACCAGATAAATAGCCTGAATCACCGCCAGGGACAGTTTATGTTTTTTCATTTTCCAGCTCCGGTAATCGCCAGGTTATAGCCGGGAGTAAAAGTAACCTTCATTGTTGTTCTTCTTAATATGAGGTTTTTCATTTGTGATCCAGGCGGTTGGCCGCATGGCGACGCAGGACGACAAACAGGCTCAAACCTACCACCAGTGAAACCAGCGTGGCGATGAGCGACAGGATCACGATGTGCGTGCTGGCATACCAGAGCACCATCATGTACCACGGCATTTGCCCGGTCGGGAATTGCTGGCCGACGGAAAAACTACGGATACCGTTTTCATCGGTGATGATCGCCAGATCCCCGCGCACGTTGGCGTTGATTTGTGGCAATTTCAAATCGCTGTGAATTTTCAGTAACTGCTGATCGTCGGTACCCGTTGCCACTACGACCACGTGATCGTTGGACCAGCGTGAGCGGTAGCTGACAAACCCGCGCCATGCACCGGTTGACGACAGATAGCGGTCGGCATCCACTGGCTGGCGGTACCAATCACCGGTCAGCCAGGCCACGATACGCTGCACTTCAGTCGGCGCTTTCACGCCCAGCGAATTGGCGTTCAGGCTAAACGGAGAACCCGCCAGCAACTGCTGGTTGAAGGACGAATCGCCCAGCGTAGTAACGGCCAGAATATCGCGGTCAAACAGTGGATTTTCCTGTTCATCGCCTTTCAGGCCAAAGGCAACCTGCACGTGATTGACCGGCACGCCGGTGGCTTTACCTGCGCGCGCGGCAAGGTTCAGCAACGCGTGAATTTCATCGACCGATGGTTCAGGCGGCAGCAACATCAGTGTGTCGGAGAAGTCAGCCAGTTTGGAATACGGATATGAAGCACCGACGAAATAAGACAAGTTCGGCAACTGCGCGAAATGGTAACTTCCGCTCAGGTCGATGAAGGATTTCGGATCGATACGGCTTTTGATGTTATCGCTGGTCAGAATGTTGCACGGCGCATCTTTTTTCGGCTTGATGTCGAAATAGAACTGCAACTGGTTATCGCCATAAATCAGATATGGCGCCAACTGCATGGTGTAGCGTTCCTGACGGCTGTCACCGCCAAGGCGACGCCAGATGTTTTCTACCAGGCCGACTTTGTTGACCGTCAGGCTGCGCAGGAAGTTGCTGTTGATCGAAACATTCAGGTGAGAGTTGTCTTCATCAATCCAGTTTTCGGTCGGGAAGCGGTAATCAATGCGCACCGGAATGTTGTGACCATCCCACATGAACAAGTCCGGCGCGGCGCGAAACGCTACCTGAATGCCGTCGTGATAAATTCCGTTGGAAATCAGTGAATTTGGATTTTTTCCCGCCAGTTCACCCAATGTTACCGGGCGTGAAGTATCGATCCAGCGCGGCGCATCGTAGGGTTTGCTCGACGGAATGGTTTGCTGCGCAACATCCAGATGATCGGTATTGTTCGGCATTCCGCCGCTGATCAGCCGGTAAGCCGCCTGACGCAGCTGATTGTCATCGTTGCCCAGCACCAGCAGCAGTTTGTAGACCGGATTAATCGGGTTATCGATGATTTGAATCGATGCGCCGTTGCTGGCAGGCAGCGTCAGAGAACCGATTTTATCGCCCGGCTTGCCGAACAGAATACCGTTCTGATCAGGCAACTCATTCAGGATGACCGGGAAATCCACATCGCGATAATCGGACAACATGCCGAGATAAGAAGACACCATCGCCGCAGCGCTGATATCTCCCGGTTTCATGCTGGCCGAGAAGCCCATAGTAATTTTCGACTCCTGCATTTGTAGGCCGTCGAAGAACGGACGCGGGAAATTGCCCAGGTTGCGCCCGATGTTCAGTTGCTGACCTTCCAGACCAATGCTGGTGGTGGGTAAAACCGTGACCCAATATTTGTCCGACTGACCTTTCTCGCAGGTCATGGTGTTGCTGTCATGCACGCGAAAACTCAGGTTGTTGCTCGAGACGACCATCGCTGACGGGATATCCAGTTCATAGACATCGCCACCGTTGCTGGTCTGGTTCAGCGGCAGGTTGCCTAGCGGTTGGCCGTTGAGCATCAGCTCCAGCGTAGTATCGCGGGCGATGAGCGCCGGAGAAATTTTCAGTGCCAGAGAAAGATGGGCGTTAGTCACCACTTCATCGGCGGGCAGAGTGAAAAGAATGCCCGATTGCAACTGGCCGCCGCTAAGGGTCAGGCCGTTGGGCTGGCCCATTTCGGCAACGGTAATACTGCTGGTGACGGGCTGAACCAGCGGGATCACCGGCGCAGGTACGGCAGCGGGATCGACAACCGGCGCAGTAGGGTTGGTCGTCGGTGCCGCATTCGCGGAATTGCTGTTATTCACCGGCGTGGTATCCGCCTGAGGCATATATTCTGACGGCACCGGTGAAGCTTCTGCCGGTGTGGCGTTCGCAGGTGCAGTGTCTTCCGGCATTATCGGCGTTGTGGGTAGCCACGACGGTGTCGCAGGCAAACGGGTGGCCGGATCGACGGCCGGAGCAGGGGCGTCTTCCGCATGCGTAAACGGCAGGCTGCCGAAGGTGAGCAGTAAGCCGGTGGCGATTTTTCTGAGCAGGGATGCGCCCGACACAGCAGATAAACGGCGCTTGATCATCAGTTTACGTGGTCGGTTCATGCTGCTTCGCTCTTGCTGGTGGTCTCTGCGGGGGTATTTTTGCCGCGGCGTTCTTTCCATGTGTTGTAGAACAACTCAAATACGCAGCGGATGATGCTGAGCAGCGAGCGGAACGGGTTGTCCGGCGGGTATTCTTCACCGATCCAGGCATCCGCGCGGCACAGAACCACGCGCACCAGTTCACGACGTTTCGACAACGGCAGGTTTTCAAATTGCAGACGAATGCGCTCTTTGTTGCCGCTGATCTGCGTCACCGGGAAACTCTCCGCGCCCGAGGAGAGCTGAATTTCCACCTCTTCGATTTCTTCTTCCAGATAGCGCACGTCCGGCGTTACCATCTGCACGCCGCCCATCGACATATCGATGGTGGTGGTGCGCAGGGAAATGCCGTTGGCGTAATGAATGATGGCCGGGATCGCCACATCAATACGGATGGTTTTACGCACCTGACGGGTTTCTTTCGCCACGGCAATCGCCGCCAGCAGGATCAGCACACTGAAGCTGCCCCACGCCACGTTCAGCGCGATCACGTTCGGGTCGATGGCAAAGTAGTTGTGGAATACCGCGCGCACTAAGCCGTAGCCGATACCGATAATCATCAGAATGGCGACGATCAGATGCGGTTTGACGATGTTGAAGTCAAAGAAACCCACGTCCAGCAGGCCGCCTTTATCGGTCACGTTAAACTTGCCGCGTTTTGGCGCGAGCAGGGTGACAAGCGTCGGTAGGATCAGGTGGAACGCCATCACGGTTTCGTAAATCTCACCCCAGAACGTATAGCGGAAGCGGCCATTCATGCGGGAGTTGATGTACAGCGACATCACCAGATGCGGCAGCGCATAAGCAAAAATCAGGCTGGCGGACGAGGAGATGATGTTCAGGTTGAACAGCAGGAAGGCCAGCGGTGCGGTCAGAAACACCACGCGTGGCAGGCCAAACTGGAAGTGCAGCATGGCGTTGAGATAGCACAGACGCTGCTGCCATTTTAGCCCACGGCCAAATAGCGGGTTATCAACGCGGAAAATCTGCGTCATGCCACGCGCCCAGCGAGTACGCTGGATGACGTGCAGACCGAGACGTTCCGTTGCCAGACCGGCGGCCAGCGGGATATCCAGAAACGCGGTGTTCCAGCCACGGCGCTGCATTTTCAGTGCGGAGTGGGCGTCTTCGGTCACGGTTTCCACCGCAAAGCCGCCGACTTCTTCCAGCGCCACGCGGCGGATCACCGCGCAGGAACCACAGAAGAATGTCGCGTTCCAGTTGTCATTACCTTGCTGAACCGGGCCGTAAAACAACGCACCTTCGTTCGGCATGGTACGGCCAGCAGACAGGTTGCGTTCGAACGGATCGGGTGAATAGAAGTAGTGCGGCGTCTGGATCAGCGCCAGACGCGGGTCTTTCAGGAAACTGCCAACGGTCGCCTGCAGGAATGCACGAGTGGCGACGTGATCGCAGTCGAAGACGCAAATCAACTCGCCTTTGGTGAGTTTCATCGCGTGGTTCAGGTTACCGGCTTTGGCGTGAGCATTATTATCTCGGGTGATATAACCTACGCCTGCGTCGGCGGAGAACACCGCAAATTCGTCGCGCTTGCCGTCATCCAGCACGTATATTTTGATTTTATCTTTAGGATAATCGATACACTGCGCCGCCAGAACGGTATCACGCACCACATCCAGACTTTCGTTATACGACGGAATATATACATCGACGGTCGGCCACAGCGTGGTGTCATCCGGTAACGGTTCGATGGTGCGTTTCAGTGGCCAGGTAGTTTGCAGATAACCGAGTAACAGAATAACCCAGACATACAGTTCGGCGAGAAATAATCCGATCCCTAAGATAGCTTCGATGGTGGAATTAAAATGCAGGGTTTCAGTTGCGCGCCAGTAAATATATCGGGTCGACATCATCACGGACATAATGACCATGACCACGCTGATGCGCCGGCTTTTGCTGATACCGAGTAAAAATAATAACCCGAGACTTATCAGACCAAAAATATACTGCTTCTGGCTGTCCATCGGTGTGATGATAATAACCGCCGCAACCGGCAGTAAAAGAAGGACGAGCAGGGAGAATATAAATTTATTCATCGCATTTAGGATCGCTGTCTGCTGGAGCTATTAATAATTATTTGGTTTTGGAGAAGTGTGTAATTCTCCATCACCGACTTTTATATCTAAAATGGCCGCGACCTTTTTGCTGATCAGTTCGATATCAAAAGCAGAAGCGGATACCGGACTAAAATCAATAATAGAGCGCTGTGAGGCGTTTGCCTCAGGTACACATTCATCTCTGTGAATGGTGCCCAGTAATCGTTCGTTCAGGCGCTGCTCAAAGAACTGCGCGACATCACGACTGAGTGTGCGGCGGTTATCACTTTGGTTTACAACGTAATACTCCCCTTTTTTATTATTAAGCGGGGAACCGATAAGCTTATTTTTTTCCATCAGTGGTAGCAGTGATAACGACGCAGTATCAGCCAGCATTACGACTATGTGTAAATCAGCCAAGGGTTGTATGGCTTTAAGCGCCGGGCCGGGGCCGGGAGGGAAATCGGCAATCACGACCAGACCAGGGTAATTCAGGACGGTATTTAATCCGCGCTGTAAAAAATGCGGATCGCTGGCTAACTGATGCTCAAACTCCAGCCGTTGTTCTTCACTCACTTCGCCATACGGTAGAACAAAGGTGTTGGAGCCGGCTTTGAGAATGAACTGGCTCCAGTCTGATTCGTTGCCCGAACCCGCGACAAAGCCACGAGTATCGGAAATCGGTACACCGAAATGAAGACGCAGGGCGTTTTGCACGTCAAAATCGATGACCAGAACTTTGCTGCCACTACGGGCAAGCGAGTAGGCCAGGTTGGAAGCAACAGTGGTTTTTCCTACTCCACCTTTCGGTGAACAAATGCAAACTAACGGCATGAGGCAATCATCTCTAACAAAGGTTGAAGCGGTGTGTCGCGATGTAAATAAGCGCCGGCAGGCTGCGGAGCCCGCTGTTTAAACATCTGTTTGAAGTTAAAACGCTGATCGGTATCGGCGGACGCCACAGCCACGGGCTCGAGGCGTGCAGGTGCCGGAGCTGAACGGGGCGCCTGCGCAGGCTGACTAACCGGTGCGGTATATACGGGTGCGGCTGGAGGCGCAAGTGGCTGACGCGGTGTCTCGGGCATGACTTTTCTCAGCGAATCGAGCAAGCCTGAACCGCTGTCTGGCACAACGGACTGGGCGTGCAATGACGGCGTTGAATGAACCGGTTGAGAATGTGGCGCTTGAACGGGCACCTGTGCCGGATGAGCAGACGCGGGCGGCAGTGTCTCACGCAGCGCATCAAGCAAACCAAAGCCCGCTGCCGGAGGAGAAACTTCCGAAGAAAGCGGCGCTGCGTGCTCATGCAGGGTAGACTTGTTGAGTGGCTGTGATTGCTGTGCGTGCAGCGCTTCCTGCGCCGAAGACGGCGAGAACTCATCAGGAGAAATGGACTGCGGCGTGGGCTGCGTGGAGCGCCCGTTGTCTAAAGGACCGCCGGGGGTCTGACTGGCAGAGACCTGTTGTATTAACGTCCATTGATTCATCGAGCCAGTAATAGATTCACCGGTCGATTTATCATTTAACTCTTTATAATCAAGCTCTTTAAGATTGGTCTTATCCATGAAACGCTTAATGTCGTCATATTTATTCATATATCCCGCCCGGTAAGATTATCTTTGCATGGGAAATATCTGGACGTCAAAACGGTCAAACGAAAACCGTTAACAAAGAATGTAAAGTGTTTGATTTACTACAAATTTTTTTCGGGATGAGATTAGTCTTAATATATCAGTTCTTTTACAGCATAGAGCACTTTTTACAAAAAATAGGAATAACCCCATAAAAATAAACCCCCTATAACTTGCTGTCGTAAAAGGATTTTTATTTTGTTTTGTCTAACTTTTTATATTATGACAGATGAAGACGTTGTTTTCGATGTGATGTACAGCATATTTCAGGCATAAGCGGCGCTGAGCCCAGAGGTTTCCTATTACTAGGAATAGTCTGGTACGGTCATCTGTCTGTTTTTTTGTCAGTGAAATGACCGAAATACTTTTGGTCATTTCACTGACAGGCAAAGGTGTTGTTTTTTATAGCCAAACGGTCTGGTTTCGCCTCGAAATAACGCGATATCAGGTATACTGCACACATACACTGTTCCTGTTGGGTTTAGCGGAGCAAAGCAGTTCGGCGGTTGTTGGAGAACTATATTGCGGGTCAGGCGTTCATTAACGATTAAGCAGATGGCAGCAGTGTCCAGCGTTGCGGTGATCACCATCTGTATTTTCATTGTCATCCAACTGTTTCACTTTGTGCAGCAGCGGAGGGATGATTATGCCCAGCAGCTTGAAAACATCGCTCATTCAGTCAGGCTGCCACTGTCACAGGCTGTTCTGGACGTCGATCTCAACGAAACACAAAACATTCTTAACACACTGCGTCCGGTCGGCATTCTTAGCCGCGCAGAGGTCGTATTACCCAGTCAAATTACCGCGTTGAGTACTCATTTTCCTGCCGGGCGACCGGTTCCCGAATGGGTCACTCGCGGATTTAATCTGCCGGTGACTATTTCGGTCCCACTCTATTCTGCCGCTGCCAGCCCGACGGCCCCCAAGCCGCTGGCCTACCTTAAGCTGCAGGCTGATTCTTACCGTATGTATCAATTTATCGTCAGTGCGCTCTCCACTATGCTCACCACCTATTTACTCCTGGCATTGATCTTGTCGATTTCCATTAGTTGGTGCATTAATCGCCTGGTGATAAAACCGCTGCGGGCCATTGCCTGCGAACTGGAAGCGCTGCCTGAAAATGAAATTTCCCATCATCAATTGAGCTTGCTTGCCCATCATGACGATGATGAATTAGGCATGCTGATCCGTAGCTATAACCGCAACCAGATGCACTGGCTCAAGGTAGCGAGCATTCAGGAAGAGAATCCTTCAGCCAACGCAATGAGTAGCGAAGCGCAGTTTATGGCGCACTTACAGTTGCGGATTAATGCTACCCCGGCAGAGAAAGGTTTCCATCTGTTGTTGATCGGTATCGAAAGCCTGCGTGATGGCGGCGGCATTGGCTGCCCGCTGGTCAGGTCGATAAAGGACGTTTTATCGCCAGATTGTCTGCTGGTGCGTCTGAGCCATAACGAATTCGCCTTGCTGGCCAGCGATATTGTGCGTTCGTTTATGGCCATGCGTCTGGCACGGCAAATCATGGCGCGCATCAATGCGCCGCAAGAGAGCGAAATCGTCCCGCTATCACTGCACTCGACCGGTAGCATAGGGATTGTGCATTATGATGGAGAAGTGGTGATGAGTGCCGAACAGTTGATGGCAAGTGCTCGTACTGCACGTATCTCAGCTTATCGGCAGGGTAAAAACCAAATTCTGTTCTTCGAGCCGGCGTTGACTGAAAAAATTCAGGAGCGGCTGTTGCAGGAGAATGAAATTCTGCACGCCATCGAGCAGAACGATTTTACGCTGTTTATTCAGCCGCAGGTCAATATGGCAACGGGAGCTGTGGTGGGCGCGGAGGCATTGCTGCGTCGTAAAATGGCCGACGGTAGCTACGGGTTGGAAAGTGATTTTATCGTACTTGCCGAAGAGATCGGCGTGATGGGGATGCTCGGCTATAAAGTGTTGGAATTAGGTTGTGGCATTCTGGCACGCTGGCAGCAGTACGGTATTACACTGCCCCTGTCGGTTAATCTTTCCGGCATTCAGATTCAGCAGCACAATTTTCTGCCAGAATTACGCAGCCTTCTGAGTCGCTACAAAATCAGCCCCGGCCAACTGGTCCTGGAGATCACCGAAACTTCCCGTATAGAAAATCTGGATCGCGCACTGTTATTGCTGCGTGAATTGCGTGCGGTTGGCGTTTCCATTGAGCTTGATGACTTTGGTTTGGGTTATTCCGGGCTGGATTATCTCAACCGCCTGCGCAGCCTCCCGATTGATGTGATTAAAATTGACCGCAGTTTTGTCAGCGTTCTGCCGGCCGATGACATCATGGTTAACATCGTTACCTCTATCGGCAAAGCGATGAATATTCGACTGATTGCCGAAGGGGTGGAGACGGATGAGCAGCGTCGCTGGTTGCTGGACAATGACATTCTATTCGGACAGGGCTATTTCTTCTCAGTCCCCTTGTCACAGGCTGAGTTCGAGCGCCAATTTCATGACCAAATAATCACGGGCTCTTGATGCTGTAGCCTTCAGCACCTGTTCGCCGACGTTCATTCCCCTATTCCACGCTTAGAACTAGCCAATGGGCCATATTTCGCCTTCTCACTTGCTATTTTATGTATCCGTTGCCGTATTACTTTTCAACTGAATCGTTTCAGTTCTAGTTTTAAAACAACGAAGATTGCAAAACGAAACAAGTTATTTCCATCTTGTTATGTCGGTGTTATTTTTCCGCCTATCGTTTTTGAGTATTACCCATTATAAAAACAGGGTTTTGTATCACTACAGGATGGCAATACATGAAAATAAGTATCTTTAAAAGCCTTTATTTCCAGGTGCTGACGGCGATCACCTTAGGCGTTTTGTTAGGACACTTCTACCCTGAGTTGGGTGCACAAATGAAGCCTTTTGGTGATGGCTTTGTGAAATTAATCAAGATGATCATCGCTCCGGTGATCTTCTGTACTGTGGTTACTGGCATCGCCGGTATGGAAAGCATGAAGGCCGTGGGTCGCACCGGCGCGATTGCTCTGCTTTATTTCGAGGTTGTCAGTACCATTGCGTTGATCATCGGTCTGGTTATCGTCAACGTAGTACAACCTGGGGTTGGGATGAATGTCGATCCCGCCGCATTGGATGCGAAGGCTGTGGCGATGTATGCCGAACAGGCCCAAAGCCAGGGCCTTATTCCTTTCCTGCTTGATATTATCCCGAGCAGCGTCATTGGCGCCTTTGCCAGCGGTAACATCTTGCAAGTATTGATGTTTGCGGTGCTGTTTGGTTTTGCACTGCATCGTATGGGTAATAGAGGCCAACTGGTCTTTAACTTCATCGAAAGCTTCTCCAGTGTCATTTTTGGCATCATCAATATGATCATGCGGTTGGCTCCGCTGGGTGCCTTCGGTGCTATGGCCTTTACCATCGGTAAATATGGCGTGGGGTCTCTGGTGCAGCTCGGTCAGCTGATTCTGTGTTTCTATCTGACTTGCGTGCTGTTTGTGGTGGTAGTCCTCGGGCTCATTGCGCGTTTCACGGGTTTTAGTATCTTCAAATTTATTGCTTATATTAAAGAAGAGCTATTGATCGTGCTGGGGACCTCCTCCTCTGAATCCGTACTGCCGCGTATGCTCGATAAAATGGAGCGTCTGGGCTGTAAGAAGTCAGTGGTTGGGCTGGTGATCCCTACCGGTTACTCGTTTAACCTCGACGGCACATCGATTTACCTGACCATGGCGGCGGTGTTTATTGCACAGGCGACCAACACCCATATGGATATCTGGCATCAGATAACCTTGTTGGTGGTACTGTTGCTATCATCGAAAGGTGCGGCTGGCGTGACCGGCAGCGGTTTCATTGTCCTGGCTGCGACACTGTCAGCTGTCGGTCACTTGCCTGTAGCCGGTCTGGCGCTGATTTTGGGTATCGACCGCTTTATGTCTGAAGCACGTGCACTGACTAATCTGGTCGGTAACGGTGTGGCAACGGTGGTGGTGGCAAAATGGTGTAATCAGTTGGATGAAGGCCAACTGAAAGCCACCTTGGCTGGTCAGAAGGGACTGACAGCAGCTGAGAAATCAGTCTGACGGATTGTCTCTTCCTGAAAAATGCTGCAAAACGAGTTAAAAGGCAGGTCGGAATTCCCGAATCCTGCCTTTTTCACGCCTAATTCCCCCTTAAATCTACCGATTACTTGATGTAACCATCAGATTATCTTCATAATGTGCTTCCCGGTGCACCGTCAGTCGTGATTCCCAACAAAATTTTCATGAGAACGGTGACATCGGTAAAAACGTGCGGTCTAACAGAGTGCTAAACTTTGCGTCTTCGTTTTTACACATTGATATTCTGTGGGTTAGTCGCAAGACGCCGGCAGGACAAGCAGATTGAAAATTGGATTGTCATTACGTAGGGGTTCACATGCAGGGCACCAAAATTCGGTTACTCGTGGGTGGATTGCTGCTGGCAACCGCCGCAGGCAATGCGCAGGCTGAAGCTTTACAACCTGATCCTGCCTGGCAACAGGGTAAATTAGACAATGGCTTTACTTGGCAAATGCTGGCTACGCCGCAACGTCCAAGTGATCGCATCGAATTACGTTTCATCGTACGCACCGGTTCTCTGGCAGAATCCATCCAGCAAACTGGCTTCGCGCACTTTCTTCCCCGTCTTGCCCTGACTCGTGCAGAAGGCTTCAACAGTTCTCAGTTGCAGTCCTTCTGGCAGCAAACTATTAACAGTGACCAACCATTACCTCCTGCCGTCACCTCGTATGATTTCACGATGTACAATATCAGTCTGCCTAACGGCCGTTCTGATTTGCTGAAACAAGCGCTGGCCTGGCTTGCCGCCACCAGTGGAAAAATGGCGATCAACCAGGATACGGTGGTCGATGCTGCGCGGATGCCGCAGGATCCAGTGGGTGCATTGCCAATGGATACCAAAGGCGCCTGGTGGCGTTATCGCCTGACCGGCTCAACATTGCTGGGTCATGATCCAAGTCAGCCGCCAGTACATCCGGTGGATGCTAAGGCGCTGAGCCAGTTTTATCATAAGTGGTATACGCCTGACGCCATGACATTGTACGTGGTGGGTAACGTCGACAGCCGCAGCATGGTGGAGCAGATCAACAAAACGTTCTCGACACTGAAAGGCAGACGGCAGACGCCGCAAACCCTGCCAGTTTTGCCGGGTTTACCGCCGACAGCCATGACGCTGATGGAGAGTTCGCTGAATCAGGACAAACTCTCGCTGTTGTGGGATATGCCCTGGCAGCCGATTCAGGATTCACAGGCGTTGAGCGCTTACTGGCGGAGCGATCTGGCACGTGAAGCGCTATTTGTACATTTACAGGAGGCGTTGAAAATCTCTCCTGAGGGCAAGGCACGGTCCGCAGAAGCACCGATGTTAAATCTGAGTTTTGACTGCCGCGTACAGTATCAACGTGCACAGTGCGCAATTCGTATGGACGCGCCGCAGGAGAAAATGCTCGATTCACTGAAAAATCTGTCACAGGAATTAGTCAAAGTGCGCGATAGCGGCCTGTCGCAGGCTCAGTTTGATACATTGATCGCCCAGAAGAAGGACCAGCTTGGCAAATTGTTCGCGACCTACGCACATACCGATACCGATGTGCTGATGAGCCAGCGACTGCGTTCACAGCACAATGGCGTAGTGGATATCGCCCCAGAGCAATACCAGAAGCTGCGTCAGGAGTTTCTTTCTACACTGACTTTACCGGCGTTGAATCAGGAATTGAAACAGCAGCTTTCGCGCGAGCCAGCGCTGTTATTATTTCAGCCGAAAGGTGAACCAGAAATGAATGTTAAAGCTCTGCAGGAAACCTATGACCATATCATGATGAAGGATGTGGCTGCAGCTAAAGTGGTCGCACCGGGTGCGGTGCCAGCACAATAAGGGGTTGAGGTGAAGGGGCGATGCCCCTTTTACCGCTTCAACTCTTTCAACTCTTTAAAATTCAAGGTCGTGGGCATCGGCCCACACCGACCAGGGGAGGCGTAAACGAACCTCCTTTGGGCAGTGTGGGCGGCGAGCCCACGGTCTTGACGTTGAATTTAAAAGCAGGCATGGGCGGCAGCCCAAGGTCTTGACGTTATTTACTAAGCTTTTTAAAAGCGAACATCAGCCGGAATGATGGCACCCCGATATTGAATCACCGTGCTGGCAGTGACATGCCCACGTTTGGCGGCCTCTTCTGCGCTGCCACCCATCAGACGGACCGCGAGATAACCGGCGCTGAAGGAGTCGCCCGCTGCGGTGGTATCAATGACTTTTTCTTTCGGCAGTTTCACCGCCGGAATATCATACTGTTTACCGTCAGAGGCGGACACAATACAGCTTGCGGCACCGCGCTTGATCACCACTTCGCTGACACCCAACGCATGCGTTCGCGCAATCACGTCTTCATAAGGCTCTTCGCCCCACAACATATCTTCGTCATCCAGCGTCAGGAAGGCGATGTCAGTACAAGACAGCATAGCGCTATACGCAGCCTGGGTTTTCTCTTTGCTGGTCCACAGGCGTGGGCGGTAATTGTTGTCGAAAATCACTTTGCCACCGTTTGCGCGGCAGGACTGCAACAGAACCATCAACTTTTCACGGCTTTCATCGTCGAGGATCGCAAGACTGATGCCACTGAGGTACAGATAATCAAACTCGGCCAGTTTCTTGCAGATATCTGCCGACTGTGGGCTTTCCAGCCAATAGCGCGCGGCGGCATCATTGCGCCAGTAATAGAAAGTGCGTTCGCCCGTTTCGTCCGTTTCAATCACATACAGGCCGGGAAGTTTGTCGCCGAGACGTTGAATCAGGTCTGTCTGTACCCCTTCCTGCTGCCAGGCTGTCAGCATTTCGTTGCTGAAACTGTCTGTGCCAAGGGCGGTGACATAATGCACGTTGAGCGCGTCTGATGGGGCCTGTCGAGCGATATAGACTGAGGTATTCAGGGTATCACCGCCAAATCCTCGATGCAGAGAGGAGCCATTCTGCGACAATTCAATCATGCACTCGCCGATAACGGCAATGTTTTTGCTGGTCATTGAAACGGGCCTATGTTCTTGAAAAATGAAAACGGAATAAGCGAAAGAGTGCGCTTAGTTTCTTCCCAAGCCGCAGGGCAGTCAATAGTATTAAAACGCAGTTTTATTTTTTTTCGAGATGTATCAAAAAAACGAAAAAAATCATTAAAAAAGCGAAAGCCGCTAAGCTTTCGCCATGTTTTGAGCCGGGGTACTGACTCTACTTTGCTTCATTGCGCAGGTCAGTGACGCTACGTCCACCCATACCCCAGTTATCAGTGTCCACTTCATCGATGATCACCGTGGTCGTCGCCGGGTTTTTGTTCAAAGTATCGACCAGCAACTGGGTCACCCCTTTGATCAACGCTTTTTTCTGTTCGGCAGTGGCACCGTCACGGGTAATTCTGATATTGACGAAAGGCATGGTTTTTCTCCAGATTGATCACAGTTTCAGTTCTTCACTGTAAAGCTTGACCGGCTGAACTTCCAGCACACCACCAACACATTTTGTGCCCTCTATTTTCCCTCTCTCCAGGGGTGATTAAAGTTTCTTCTCGCTTCGCCGATAGATATCACTACTAAAGAATTGCAGGGGCCGGGCTATCCGTATAGTCACGCAAACATTTGCCGCAGGTGACCCGATGACCTGACTCGGGATTAGGCGGCAGAAAGTATGACCGTAGAAAGCATGGCGACGGAAAAATATGATAAACAAGATGATGTTAGGGCTAATGATGCCTTCATTCAAAGTCATTGCACGCGTTCGGGCGCAATCCTACTGGCGGCAATGCCAGAGGGTGTACCGTTTTCAACCCATTTACCGTACCAACGGGAAATTACTGGGTATTGAGTTGCTGACCAAGGTTTTTCATCCCGCCGAGCCGCAGAAATTTGTTTGCCCTGAACATTACTTTGTCACCATTGCGATAGGCAAGCGTATACAGATTGTCCAGGAACAACTTGATCTGTTGCAGCAGTCGCAGAAGCTGTTTGTCGATCATAGCCTGCTGGCATCCATCAACGTAGATGGCCAGGTGCTGGAAGCCTTGCAGGTGGATGGCCCACTGAAGCAGCAGATCAATAACATGTCCTATGTGCGATTCGAGTTGGTCGAAAGTGCTGAACATGCTCTCAGTACTCCTCTATCGAAAATTGAACAGGCTGATCGGCTATGGCTGGACGATTTCGGTCAGGGTATCGCCAATTTCTCGTCATTCACCACCTGGCATTATGAATACATAAAAATTGCCCGCGATCTGTTTATTCTGCTGCGTCAAAGTGAGGAGGGTTGCCGACTGTTCTACACACTGGTGACTTTGATGAACCGCTACAGTAAAGGTGTGATCATCGAAGGCGTCGAAACGGAACAGGAGTGGTCGATGGTGTGCAACTCTGATGCGCTAGCGGCGCAGGGTTATTACTTATCACGCCCCCAAACCTTCGACTTACTTGACCAGATGCCGATTCATTTCAAGGGTTAAATATCCACAGTCTGCTTTTCTCTCTTTTGCTTGTTACGCAAGCTCCGGCAAACTCAACTATGGTTAGCGCTATAAATCAGTTAATTGTCTGGTAGGGATAGGCTAATGACGCGCACAGGTAAAGTGGTTAGTTGGGTGGTTGGCATCACGGTGAGTTTGCTGATTGCTGCCATTATTTTCATCGCGCTGTTCGACTGGAACCGCCTGAAACCGACTATTAATCAGAAAGTATCCACCGAATTAAACCGTCCCTTTGCCATACGTGGCAATCTGGGCGTTGATTGGTCACGCCAGAAAGATGAAGCGGGCTGGCGCGCATGGCTGCCGTGGCCGCACATTCATGCAGAAGACATCGTGTTAGGCAACCCGCAAGATGTACCGGGCGACAAAAAAGAGGCGCAGATGGTCACGTTGGCCCGCGTGGACGCAAGTATCTCGCCGCTGGCGTTATTGCATAAAGAGGTGCTGATATCGCGCATCTGGCTGAAACAACCCAATGCATCACTCATTCGTCTGGCTAATGGTAAGAACAACTGGACTTTCAATCTGGCAAACAGTGACACCAACGATCAGACGCAGTCAGCCTCGACCTGGTCATTTACCTTCGACGATATTGTGTTCGACCGTGGCCAAATTGACTATCAAGACGCGCTGCTGAAAGCTGATTTCCGCGCGGAGATTGACCCGCTGGGTAAACCTTTACCCTTTACCGAAGTGATCGGGGATAAAAGCGCTAAGCAAAGCGCGGATAAAAGTAAAACGCAGGACTACATTTTCGGTTGGAAAGTGGACGGAAAATACAACGGTGAACCGCTCTCTGGTAGCGGTAAAATAGGCGGCATGTTAGCGCTGAAAGACCCGAACTCCCCCTTCCCGTTGCAGGCTGACGTGCGTTCCGGTAAAACCCGCGTGGTGGTAGCTGGCACCTTGACCGACCCAATGCACCTCGGCGGTCTGGATTTACGCCTCAAATTCTCCGGACAGACGCTGTCTGATCTCTACGGCCTGACCGGTGTGCTGCTGCCGCAAACTCCGCCGTATTCCACCGACGGCCACTTGAGCGCTACCTTGCATGATAAAGACGGCGCAGTGTACCGCTATCAAAACTTCAACGGCCAGATTGGCGACAGCGACATTCATGGTTCATTGACCTATAGCGCCAGTAAACCACGGCCAAGCTTGGTCGGCGATATTGAGTCAAAACAGTTGCGTTTCTCCGATCTTGCGCCACTTATCGGTGCCGATTCCAACCAGGAAAAAGCCAAACGCGGCGAGAAAACACGCCAGCCATCCGATAAAATCTTGCCGGTTGAGAAATTTGACACCAAGAACTGGGGCGTGATGGATGCCGATGTGAAATTCAGTGCTAAACGGATTGAGCACGGAAAATCCCTGCCAATAAGCAATTTGAGCACCCACTTAAAACTCAATAACGGCGTGATCCTGATGGACCCGTTGCGCTTTGGCGTGGCAGGCGGCAACCTTAATTCGACCGTACGGCTTGAAGGGAATAAATCCCCAATGCAGGGCCGTGTTGATATGCACGCTCGTGGCCTGAAGCTGAAACAGTTGCTGCCAAGTGTCGAGTCGATGGAGCGCAGCCTGGGAGATTTAAACGGTGACGCCACGCTGTCTGGTACCGGTAATTCGGTTGCTGAACTGCTCGGCAGTAGCAGCGGTGACATGAAGTTGCTGATTAATGACGGCGTTATTAGCCGCGGGCTGATGGAAATTCTCGGCCTTAATGTCGGTAACTATGTGGTTGGCAAACTATTTGGCGATGACGAAGTGGCGATCAACTGTGCGGCGGCCAATGTTAATGTCAAAAACGGTTTGGTATCACCAAGACTGTTTGTGTTCGACACCGAGAACGCGGTGATCAATATCAGCGGTACGACCAATATGGCGACCGAACGGCTGGATTTAACCATTGATCCTGAGAGCAAAGGTGTGCGTATTCTGACATTGCGTTCGCCACTGTACGTGCGGGGTACTTATAAAAACCCGGACGCCGGAGTGAAGCCTGGGCCACTCATTGCCCGAGGTGCTGCCGCCATTGCGCTCGGTGCCGTTGTGGCACCCGCCGCTGCACTGTTGGCGCTGATTTCCCCCAGTGATAATGAAAAAAATCAGTGCGGCCCGATTTTGCAGAAGATGAAGCAGAAGTAGTTTCATGGCATCAGCCGTATTTTTAGCGCCTCTGCCTGAAAAGGGGAGGCGCTACTCTGAGTGTGTTACTTTGGTACCGGATCCAGTACCGCACAGTTGTGGTCCTGGATCTCTTCGGTGGAGGCGTTATTGAGCTTCAGCAGGTTGCGCTCACTGGCCAGCAGCAGGAAATGGCCTCCCGACAGGCTCACCATCGCCATACCGAAATGCCCCATTTTCTCCTGTGCCTGCGGAACACCTTCTGCCAACAGGCGGAAAGCCCCTTTCTGATTCAACTCTTCTGGGTCTACTTTTCGCGCCAGATAAGTGTGGCCTACCAGTTGATCCGGTAACGCCTGCCAGCGGTAACCCACTTGCCCTGCATCTTTCGCCAGCGTCTCTTTCACCGCCGGCAACAGGCAGGAAATGTGAATATGCAGTTGATTCTGCGAACGCCCATACTGTGAGTTAATCGCCAGCGATACGTTGCTGTCATCGATCGCTTTGCCGTATTTATCCGCCATATAGTGCCGCGCGTCCCAGGCCTGGCTAAAGTAATTGGGTGTGCTCTCTTCAAGCAACGCCGGGCTTTCCATACCGGTGATTTTCGCGGTGGGCATCAGCAAATACTGCAAAGGTCCGTTGATATCCTTGAGGACCACAAAACCTTGTTTTTCATCCACCTGAGCACAGGGCGCAGGCTGGCCGCTGGCGCGCTGATTGGGCACGCACTTCTGGCTGATAATATTCCATAAGGCATTGGGATTGGATTTATGCGGCAGTAGGAACCACAGGGCGGCGGCGATCACCCCCACCAATATGACCAGCGGTATAAGCAGTCGGCGTGAGAAGCGCATGGAATGTCCTTTGAGAAACGTGACGCAGCAGCCGCTGCGTCAGCGTGGCCAATTAAAGTGACTGATCGCGGGTCTCTTTGATTAATAGCAGTGCAATAAGCGTCAGCAATGCCATTGATGCCAGATAGACGCCGACATAAAACAGCCCGTAATGGGTTGCCAGCCAGGTAGCGATATAAGGCGCAACGGACGCACCGAGTATTGATGCCACATTATAGGAGAAAGACGCGCCGGTGTAGCGCACTTCCGTTGGGAACAGTTCCGGCAGTAGCGCGCCCATAGGACCAAAAGTCAGCCCCATCACGACAAAACCGCACAGCAGAAAGAGCATCACCAGCGCCTGAGAACCGGAACCCAGTAGGGTCGGGAACAGCAGGGCGAAGACAATCATCAACAGCGTAATGCAAATCATGGTCTTGCGACGGCCAAACGCATCCGCGAGCTGACCGGCAATCGGCACCATAACCCCAAATCCGACCACGCCAATCATCAGCATTAGCAGGAAATCATTACGAGTAATACCGAGGCCCAGCGGTTTTGGCATGGTGCCATAACCTAGCGAATAGACGGTCATGATGTAAAACAGCGTATAGGTGGCGACCATGATAAACGTGCCGAGGACGGTGGCTTTCAGATGCTTACTGAATAATGTACTGATCGGTACGCGCACCTGCTTACCCGCTTTGGCAATTTTGGCAAACACCGGTGTTTCATGCAGCGACACGCGCACATACAGGCCAACCAGTACCAGCACAGCCGAGAGGATAAAGGGTACCCGCCAGCCCCAGGCAATGAACTGTTCTTCGGTCAGTAGCCAGGACAGCAACAGGAACATACCGTTGGCGAAGAAGAAGCCGATCGGCGCACCCAACTGCGGGAAGGAACCATACAGCGCACGCTTTTTGGGTGGCGCATTCTCAGTAGCAAGCAAGGCTGCACCGCCCCATTCGCCGCCCAGACCTAAACCCTGACCAAAACGTGCCAGCGCGAGTAGCAGCGGTGCGAACACGCCAATGGTGGCGTAGGTGGGTAAGAAGCCGATCACTACGGTGGAAATCCCCATGGTCAGCAGCGAAGCCACCAGTGTCACTTTGCGGCCCACGCGGTCACCAAAGTGACCGAACAGCGCGGAGCCAATCGGACGCGCAATAAATGCGATGGCGAAGGTCGCCAGCGATTGCAGTGTGGCGGCGGCCGGATCACCTTGCGGGAAGAAAATGTGTGGGAAAACAATCACCGCAGCGGTGGCGTAAATATAAAAATCGAAGAATTCAATGGCCGTACCGATGAGCGATGCAACGATGACTTTGCCACGGGAGTTCTGACTCACCAAATTCGCGTCAGCTTCTAATTCTGGAGTGATGGTGGCTTGCATAAGTGTTTCTTATTTGTAATGGGTTAGAAGGAACTCATGTAAATAAATGTATAGCGAAAAGGCATCTTAAGCAGAGCTCGGGGGTATTACAACGCGATGAAATCGGGAAGTGAGGGCGCTTGCCGCCGGATCGGAGGATTGTTTTATCCTGGTGAGTTTTTGCCAATCATAACGTTGCCGAATAGCTTAAAAGCGGAGTAACTGACTGAGAAACCGCAAAAGAAAAGTATCGGTCTCAGTCAGTTACTCTGGTTTCCAGCACGACAGTGGTTCAGTCTTGGTGTTTATCACTATGTCATAGGGTGAATATCAGAACGAATGGCTGACATAGGGATTTCCTCTGGCGTAATAAGGATGTCCGGCCTGAATTCGCTGTCATTTTACGATGCGCTCTCTTCCTTGCCCGCCGCCTTGGGTTGATGGTCGGGCATCGGTGGATCGTCCTTGTATTGTGCTGTGGCGATCCATGCCGCCACAAACAGCGTCAGGCGGGCGAAGAAGTAGAAGAATGCCATCAGGCCGATGACCGAACCGAAGGCGGCACCGGAAGGCGAGGTAGCCAGCCGGGGCAAGGTCATGGTCATCACAAACTTAATCACCTCAAAGCCCATTGCCGCCAGCAACGTACCGCGTAGCAGCGCTTTTTTGCGTGGCTTGTGACGCGGCAGCATCCAGAAAATCCATAGAAACAATAGGTAGTTTGCGGCAATCGAGATCACCAGCGTGACTAACGTCAGCACAGGGCGCAGCCATTCAATATCGCCGAGTCCTAGCGCGTCCACGATGGTTTTTTGCGCTGAACCGGCAATCGAGGTCAGCGACAGCGTAATAATCAGTGCCAGCACCAGACCGATCAGCGAGATGAAATCACGGCCGTAGCGGCGGTAGATTTTTTCCTTGTCCTGCGGGGTTCGCTCCCATCGATCCCGAGACTGGGCGCGGATCGCTTCACGTAAATTGCCCATCCAGCTGAGACCGGAATAAAGCGCAATGAGCAAGCCGGACAAGCCCACGGTGGTTCGCTGCTGAATGGCGGTATTGACCGTACTTTTTAGCGTATTCGCCAAATTCGGATCGCTGATGCTGTTGACTATTTTGCCGACCAGTTCAGCCAGGAGATCTGGATTGGAAGCCAGCACAAAACCTGCTGCAGCAAATGAGACCATCAGTATGGGAATCAGCGATAGGAAGGAGAAGTAGGTGATGGCCGCACCGAATTGGCTACCGAGACGATCATTAAATCGTTCGGTGGTGCGTATCAGGTGTGCGACCCAGCCCCAGGCTTGTACTCGGGCCACCAGCTTTGAGGCGCGGGTGATATTTTTGTCCACTGTGGTATTTCCGGTTTTGATATTTATCAGCGATTTGGAATCTTCCTGTTGGGTCCGTTGGTTTTCTTTTGTGGTCGGCATTAATCCACTGAGTCCTTAATGAAAAATTTTCTATGCCGTCAGTATAGCGTGCCAGACACCGTGCACAGGCTCCGGGCGCGCTGATTGCTCACGCACTGTACACTGCCACTACCCGCTCAGGGTTCAGCCCGCGGTGTTCAGGCAATAAAATCATGGGCGATCTCCGTCATCCAGTCCATGAACACTTTGGCGCGGCGGGACAGATTAAGCCGGTGCGGGTAGACCAGTGATACCGGCATTGGTGGTGCGCAAAATTGCGGGAGAATCTTCACCAGCTTGCCGCACGCCAGCGCTTCGCGTACGCCGGGCAACGGCACCTGAATAATGCCCAACCCCGCCATGCAGGCTGAGGAGTAGGTTTGGGTGCTGTTGACGGTCACTGCACCACCGGTTTTCACCACTTTCAGCACACCCTCTGCCAGATATTCAAAACCTGTTGCCCGGCCCCCAAGGACTTGCTCGTAATGCACCATGGCATGTTGAGTCAGTTGGTCCGGATGATCAGGCGTGCCGTAACGTTCCAGATAACCTGGGCTGGCACAGTTAACGATGCTGAATTCTCCCAGCGGACGGGCGATAAGCCCTGAATCTTTCAGCGTGCCAACGTGTACCACGCAGTCAAAGCCTTCGCGCACCACGTCGACGGAGTGATCGGTACTGCTGAGTTCAATTTCAATCGCTGGATAACGGTTGAGAAACTCACTCAGCCGAGGCAAGACCAGATCACGAGCCATCGCAACCGACATATCTACGCGCAGACGCCCGCTCACGGTCGACGGGTGCGACTGAAACATCGATTCAAGTTCGTCCATATTCGCCAGCAGATCCTTGCAGCGCGTGTAAAACACTTGGCCATCCTGGGTCAGTTGCACGCGTCGGGTTGAACGGTGCAGCAGACGTGCCGACATCCGCGTCTCCAACTGCTGCACCAACCGCGACACGCTGCCTTTCGGCATGCCCAGGCTCTCGGCCGCACGGGTAAAATTACTCAGCTCAGCGACTCGCATGAACACCTGCATTGACTGAATTTTATCCACTTTTTACCTGATTGTTGTTTTATTTGAGACAGTGAAACTCATTATGCATGCTTTATCATTACCATGTCGTCTAATAGTCTGTATTTCGTACAGAGACAACTGACAACATTCACTGCGGAGTATGAAAATGAGCAATACAATAGCAATAGTGACCGGTGGTAGCCGTGGATTAGGCAAAAATGCGGTTGAAAAGCTTGCCGCGCGGGGTATTGACGTGATTCTGACCTACAACAGTCAGGCCGATACCGCGCAGGCGGTCGTCGAATCGATAAAAGCCAAAGGCGGCAAGGCCGTCGCGCTGCAACTCAATACGGCAGAAAGCGGCGGTTTTGATGCATTCATCAGTGAAGTGAAAAAGCAGCTGGCGCAAGTCTGGCAACGCGAGTCATTTGACTTTCTGGTCAATAATGCTGGCGTGGGCAACCATGCACTGTTTAGCGACACCACCGAAGCACAGTTTGATTTGATGATGAACATCCACCTGAAAGGCCCCTTCTTTTTGACCCAAAAACTGCTGCCATTGATCGCCGACGGCGGCCGTATTCTGAATATTTCCAGTGGGCTGACTCGCTTTGCCCTGCCGGGATCATCGGCGTACGCCATCATGAAAGGGGCGATAGAAGTACTGACCAAATATCAGGCTAGAGAGTTGGGGGCGCGGGGAATTGCCGTCAATGTGCTCGCACCGGGTGCCATTGAAACAGATTTCGGTGGCGGTATGGTGCGTGATAACGCGCAAGTGAATAAAATGGTGGCCGATAACACGGCGCTGGGGCGGGTTGGGCTGCCGGATGACATCGGCGATATGGTGGCATTAATGCTCAGTGATGAAGGGCGTTGGATGAATGCCCAGCGAGTGGAAGCGTCCGGCGGTATGTTTATCTAATGGCCCGCCTGGACTACCTGATCAGTCATCCTGAAAGCGTTTGGCTTTCTGATTCTGTTGCTTTTCCAGCTCGAAAATAGCCCGTTGCAGATCGCGTTCCTGCGCGGGCGATAAATAGGGAAACTTGAAGCTCAGCCTTTGCGAGGTGACGGTTTCACCTTTATTACTCACCGTTTTGCGATCCATGACGCTGATAAACTCCAGATCCAGCCTGAACGAGCCAAACTCCGCCAGTTCCACCACCGTATCTTTGATCACCGCGCCAGACTCAATGCAAAGTGGCATCACTTTATCCACATGCAGCCCCAGCCCGCCGAGCGAGATATCCTTCAGCTTAAACGTAAAGTCACTGGCGTCGGGGAATTTTCCGCTGCAAATATAAGTTGGCTGCAGAGGGATATTGACGCGGAAATACTCGCGGCGCTGAATAAACTTGAGCTCTGGCGGAATTTCGCAACTGAACGTTGGCAGATCTTGCCAGGTGATCTGATGAACTTGACCGGAGGTGAACTCTACTTTTGCCCCGGCAGGCTCTGCGACAAAGTTGAGCGTCTGTGCTTGTTTCGCCAACTGATTGTCGTAGTCTCCGCTGCCGAGATCAAACAGCAATTGGTTGGTATCGGGCAGGACGTCGAGGATTTTACTAATAAATTGTCCGCGCTCGTGTGCCACCATCACCAGCGTACCTTTCTTTTTCAGGTCTCGCAGAACGGCCAAGATCCCCAGCTTATTGCGTCGAATAAATTGCTCTTTAGATATTTCGCTCACCTGCCATACCTCATCAGTATTTTATTATCTTGGTTATACAGAGCTTAATTTGACTTAAAAGAAGGACATAACGGTTATCGGCAACCCGCCACGAAGCTTGATGTTTTTTTTACCAGAATGCGACTTTTCATCACAATAGCCTCCACTCAGATCACGAGAAAATTCTATTGATGAACATACTGATTTTTCGGGGGAATGATTAACGATGCCAATTCCCGCTTATATGTGGCTAAAAGATGATGGTGGTGCTGATATCAAAGGTTTTGTTGATGTAAAGGATCGGGAAGGGAGCAGGGTTTCATTGAATCATAATCTATCTTAAGGTATTCCCTTCTAAACAGCATTTTTATTGGTGAATTAACCTATGCAAAAACACTCGGCTTTACCCACGTCACCTCTTCGTCATCGCTATGACGGCCTGACGATTGCCCTGCACTGGGCAACGGCGCTGATTGTCATCTTTATGTTTGCCAGCGCGCAAATCTGGGAGCGGCTGGAACATAGCACGCCGTTGCGCGAAGGGTTGCAATCGGTGCATATCTCGCTGGGTATTTTACTGGCGGTGATAATTATCGGGCGTTTGCTGTGGCGGTTATTCACTGTCAGCACCGGTCGCAGCAAACAGCAACCTATTGCCATGCCGACGCTGCTGAAAGCCGCTTCACACCTGACGCATCTGGTGCTTTATTTACTGCTGATAGCCCAGATTGTGCTCGGCTTTTTATTCCGCTGGTCACAGGCTGAGCCTTTCTATTTCTTCGGTTTATTCCCGATCCCTGACATCTTTGATTTCGACAGCATCATGACCAGCACCTTTGGTATGTTACACAACTACGTGGCCTGGGCGCTGATCATCGTGGCAGGTGTTCATGCTCTGGCCGCGTTGTTCCATCATTACGTGTTACGCGACGGCGTTTTGCGCCGCATGTGGCCGGGTAAGCCCGGCACGCACTGAGCCGCTATCCGCTACGGTTTGAGAGTTATGTAATTATTTAAAGTAGTAAACTATATTTTAATGCACGTAACGACAATGTTAAAATATTTACGAAATCTCAGTAATATGAGTATTCGGTAACATTTTTGTGGTTGATTTGTCGTTATGTGCCGCTGTTTTCGTTACTCCGCATTATTGTCCTTTCATCTGCTGTGCAAATCATCGCTGACTTTCACAGCGCATCCTGTTGTTGATTTCGTTTGTCCGGGGAGATCTGGATAGCTTTCACCTGCAAAACTAAAACTAAACATTGAGAGAAACAGACGTCATGAGAAAAATACTCGCCATGATTCTCTGCCTTAACGTGGTTGCCTTCAGTCAGTCAGCGTTCGCAGAAGATGAAAAGCCCGTTGATGTGTTACTGATCGGCGGCGGCATTATGAGCGCGACGCTGGGGACATACCTCCAGGAATTAGAACCGGATTGGTCAATCGACATGGTTGAGCGCCTGGATGCGGTGGCACTGGAAAGCTCTAATGGCTGGAACAACGCTGGTACTGGCCACTCCGCACTGGCGGAAATGAACTACACGCCGGAAAAACCGGACGGCAGCATCGACATCTCTAAAGCGGTTGAGATCAACGAATCTTTCCAGATTTCCCGCCAGTTCTGGTCTTATCAGGTTGAAAACGGCGTGCTGCATAACCCGCACTCCTTCATCAACAGTACCCCACACATGAGTTTTGTGTGGGGCGATGACAACATCAACTTCCTGCGTAAACGCTACGCCGCACTGCAACAAAGCACGCTGTTCCGTGGCATGGAATATTCAGAAGACCCGGCGGAAATCAAACAGTGGATCCCGCTGGTAATGGAAGGCCGTGATCCGAAACAGAAAGTCGCGGCGACCCGTATTCCGATCGGCACTGACGTGAACTTCGGCGAAATCACCCGTCAGCTGGTGGCCTCTTTGCAGAAAAAACCCAACTTCTCTCTGAGCCTTGGCCATGAAGTGCGTGATCTCAAACGCAACCCAGATAACACCTGGAGTGTGACGGTTGCTGACCTGAAAAACGGCGATAAAGAAAGCGTCATCAAAGCAAAATTCGTGTTTATCGGTGCGGGTGGCGCGTCTCTCACCTTGCTGCAAAAGTCCGGTATTCCTGAAGGTGACAACTATGGCGGCTTCCCGGTGGGAGGTGAGTTCCTGGTGACTGAGAATCCAGACATCGTGAAACGTCATCTGGCGAAAGTGTACGGTAAAGCGTCCGTCGGCTCACCGCCGATGTCCGTCCCGCACCTTGATACCCGCATGCTCGATGGCAAACGTGTTCTACTGTTCGGGCCGTTTGCGACCTTCTCCAGCAAATTCCTGAAAAACGGTTCCCTGTGGGATTTGTTCGGCAGCGTTAACTTCTCCAACATTATGCCGATGACCCACGTAGGCATCGACAACTTCGATTTGGTGAAATATCTGGTCAGCCAGGTGATGCTGTCTGACGACGACCGTTTCGATGCGTTGCGTGAATACTTCCCGGATGCCAAAAAAGAAGACTGGCGTCTGTGGGAAGCGGGCCAGCGAGTACAGATCATCAAGAAAGATGAAAAAGAAGGCGGCGTTCTGCGTCTCGGTACGGAAGTGGTCAGCTCGAAAGACGGCAGCATCACCGCGCTGCTGGGTGCATCACCGGGCGCATCTACCGCTGCACCGATCATGCTGCACCTGATGGAAACCGTCTTCAAAGATAAAGTCGCCACGCCAGCATGGCAGGCCAAACTGAAGGAGATGATCCCTTCTTACGGCACCAAACTGAACGGCAATGTTGATGCCACCGAGAAAGAACTGGGCGACACCAGCCGCGTGCTGATGTTGGATAATCCAACGCCAAAACCGGCCGAACCGGCACCGGCGGCAGATAATTCTTCAGCCCCGAAACCAGGGCAGGAGCAGAAGCAGGTGGCTGACGTCGCCTTGTAAATGACCGACAACTGTCGCCCATCGCTGGGCGATGGAATGAAAGCGTCACCGACACCCTGTGAGCCACTCGCTGACAGGGTGTTTTCTTTCTGAAGGCTGCCACGACGTGTGCAGTTCATGCAAACCCAGTGAGCCGTTTTACCGGCTGATGAAGCAGGTGATACCGCACTGGGAAAAGATTAAATCTCATCTCGATGGCATGGCCAGGGTTCTGCTGAATGGCAGTCATTCTGCGAGAAGGATAAGCCCTTTTACTTCGAATGAATCACAATCACGCCCAGTTTTTCCAGCAAGTGACTCTGCTGCCAGTCGTCGATTTTCACGCCATCGAGATCCACTTTGCGCAGGTTGAGCTCGCCGAGGTCGGAATTGGTGAGGTCGCAGTGGGTGATGTTGACGTCGTTCCAGTCGAATTCGGTGAACTCGCCGCCAGAAAGGTCTGAGCCACTGAAATTGGTGCCACGCACGTTGGCGCCGGTCCAGCGGTTCTCCCACAGTTCGCACTTCTCCAGAATCACTTTGCTGAAGTTGGCGTAGCTGAAGTTGTTTTTGGTCATGAAGGCGCTGCAAAACCAGGAGCGTGTGGTGATCATATTCATAAAGTTGGCCCCGTTGAAGTCTGCGCCGGTGGCTTTGCATTCGCGGATCTCCAGACCCAGCGCCTGAATGTTCTTGAAGTCTGCCATGGTTAAATCGCAGTGTTTAAAACTGGCATCTTTGAGCTGCGCATTTTGAAACGAGCAGCCTTTTTGCATTTCGTCGTCATAGAAAATGCAGTTGACGAAGGTCGTCTCGGACAAGTCTATGCTGTCAAAACAGCAGCGCAGAAATTTACAGTCGTGGATCTCTTCGCCAGAGAACTGCTTCTGGTTAAAACGTTGCTCGCTGAACACCTGATTTTTTATCATTTCACTGCCCGTTATATCGGTTATCTGCCCACGTCAGCAGGCCAGCATAGTGGGTGATGACTTTACACATTCCGCCGCAATTTTTATGGGGAAATTTTGCCATTTCCCCCGTTGTTACTATGATCAGAGACTTAACGGTGCTCAGACACTTAACGGAATTTCTCTTTCTTTGGGCAAAGGAAACCATCAATGCGTCTTTCAAACCTCTTTCTGGCCATTTCCCTGGCATGCAGTCACTACGCCGTGGCAGCGACCACCGTTGCTGCGTCAACCTCTCCGCAGGAGCCGACCATGAACCGTCAGCAAAAAGCCGAAAATCCTTTCTTTAAGGCCAGCCCGCTGCCTTATCAGGCACCACAGTTTAATCTCTATCAGGAAAGCGACTATGCGCCGGCCATTGCTGAAGGCATTAAACAGAAACTGGCGGAAGTGAATAACATCGCCAACGATACCGCGCTGCCTACCTTTGAAAACACGTATGTGGCGTTGGAAAAATCCGGCGTTCTGCTGACCCGGGTGATGAGTGTGTTCGGCGCGATGACCGGTGCGAATACCTCCGACGGCCTGCAAAAAATTGATGAAGAGACCTCGCCGAAACTGGCGGCGATGAGTGACAGCATTTATCTGAACCGCTCGCTCTTTGCGCGACTCAAGACCGTTTATGACCAGCGGAATGCGTTGAAACTTGACCCTGAATCCCAGCGCCTGATTGAGGTGACATACAACGACTTCGAGCTGTCGGGTGCCAATCTTTCTGACGCCGACAAAGAAAAACTTAAGGCCCTTAACCAGCAGTCCGCCACTCTCAGTACCCAATTTACCAACAAACTGCTGGCGGCCACCAAAGCCGGTGGTCTGACAGTGAAAGAGCAAAAACAGCTGGCCGGACTGAGCGACTCAGAACGCGCTGCCGCGTTGCAGGCAGCCAAAGATCGCAAGCTGGATAACGCTTGGTTGCTGGTATTACAGAACACCACGCAACAGCCGTTGTTGCAGTCGCTGGAAGATCGCGACACGCGCAAAGCGCTGTATGACGCTTCGATTAACCGCGCCGAACACGGTGATGCTAACGACACCCGTCAACTGATTGCCAAGCTGGCGAAAGTGCGGGCGGAGCAAGCGAATATTCTCGGCTTCCCGTCGTATGCCGCATGGAAGATACAGGACCAGATGGCGAAAACGCCGCAGGCCGCATTGGACTTCATGCATAAAATCGTTCCGGCAGCGACGGCGCGGGCCCAGCGTGAGGCGCAAGACATTCAAGCGCTTATCAATAAACAAAACGGCGGTTTTACGCTGGCGGCGTGGGACTGGCAGCACTATGCCGAACAGGTGCGCAAAGCCAAATATGACCTCGACGACGCCCAGATCAAACCCTATTTCGAGCTGAATAATGTGCTAGAAAATGGCGTCTTCTACGCGGCTAACCTGTTGTATGGCATCACCTTCAAAGAACGCAAAGACCTGCCGGTCTATAACCCGGATGTGCGGGTATTTGAAGTGTTCGACCAAGATGGGAAATCGATGGCGCTGTTCTACGCTGACTACTTCCAGCGCGATAACAAAGGCGGCGGCGCGTGGATGAGCAACTATGTTGATCAATCCAAATTACTCGGCACCAAACCGGTGATTTACAACGTGGCCAACTTCCAGAAACCGGCGGCGGGGCAGCCAGCGCTGCTGTCGTGGGATGATGTGATCACGCTGTTCCACGAGTTTGGTCATACGTTGCACGGGTTATTTGCCGATCAGCAATATCCGAGCCTGTCCGGTACCGCGACACCGCGTGACTTTGTTGAGTTTCCGTCGCAGTTCAACGAACACTGGGCCAGCGATCCCAAAGTGTTTACCCATTTCGCCAGGCACTACCAGACCGGTGACGTGATGCCTCAGGCGTTACAGGACAAAATCGTCAAGGCCAGTAAATTTAACAAAGGCTATGATATGACCGAACTGCTGGCGGCGGCGTTGTTGGATATGCATTGGCATAGCCTGAGCGCCAGCGAACCGGAACAGGACGTAGATAAATTCGAAGCTGCGTCACTGAAGAAAGACCATATCGACCTCGCTTACGTCCCGCCGCGCTATCGTTCCAGCTACTTCCAGCATATTTGGGGTAACGGCTACGCGGCCAGTTATTACGCCTATTTGTGGACCGAAATGCTGGCTGACGATGCCTTTGCCGGTATCGAAGAGCAGGGCGGGTTAACCCGAGAAAACGGGCAAAAATTCCGCGACCAGATCCTGTCACGCGGCAATAGCGAAGATCTGGAGAAACTCTATGAAACCTGGCGCGGCAAGGCACCCTCTATTGAGCCGATGTTGAAGAACCGGGGACTCGAAGAGTAAATCCTCAACGCCCGGCATCATGCCGGGCATTTTTTTGGCCTGCGTTTTTCCTTGCGCCATCGTTAAAGAATTGACGCCCGAAAAACGGCGCTTCCACGTCTGAAAATATCCTATCCTTTTTCTCACTAACCCAGCCTGTGAGTTGAATCATGCTATTCGATTTGCCCGACGACGATGTTCTCTACGCTGCGCTGATTGCCCGCGATCCAGCCTATGACGGTTTTGCCTTTGTAGGGGTGAGAAGCACCGGCATTTTTTGCCGCCTGACCTGCCCTGCGCGTAAACCGAAACGCGAGAACGCCGTATTTTATTCATCGATGGTTAGCGCGATGGAAGCCGGTTACCGCCCTTGTAAGCGCTGTCGTCCTCTGATGCAGGGCGGCGAAAAAGACCCCTTAGTGCTCAAGTTACTGGCCGCACTGGAAGAGGACCCCAACAGAAAATGGAGCGAAGGCGATGTGCAGAAGATGCATGTTGATCCGTCTACGGTTCGCCGCGCCTTCAAGCGTCAGTTTGGGATCACGTTTCTCGACATGGCCCGATTGCGCCGAGTGGGGAAAGGCGTTGATGCATTGGCCAGCGGTGACCCGGTGATCGACGCGCAACTTGATGCCAGTTATGAATCTGGCAGTGGATTTCGGGCCGCCATCAGCCGGCAAATTGGTCTTAATCCCAGTCAGGCAAAAAAACACCAGTTTCTAAAAGCCGACTGGTTGGACACGCCGATCGGTTCGATGCTGGCGATTGCCAGCTGTGATGCTTTGTACTTACTGGAATTTGTTGACCGACCTGCATTGTCGAATGAAATCGAGCGGCTAAAACAGCAGACGTCTTCTGAGATTATTTTCGGTCGCACTGTGCCTATCGAGCAGCTTGAACGTGAACTCGCGGCGTATTTCGCCGGAACATCACGGGCTTTCAGTACGCCGCTGGCAGAATTTGGGTCCCTATTTACCCGAAAAGTCTGGGACGCATTGAGAGCCATTCCGCTGGGTGAATTGCGCAGTTACTCGGCGCTGGCAACGGATATCGGCCAGGCGTCGGCTTCCCGTGCGGTTGCCCGAGCCAACGGTGCCAACCAGATTTCTATTCTTATTCCTTGTCACCGCGTCATTGGCGCAGACGGTTCGCTCACTGGCTATGGTGGCGGATTGTGGCGTAAACGCTGGCTGATTGAACACGAAAGAAGAATGGCGCTGAGCCAGTAAAATAAGGAGCAAAGTATGAGTCAGCAAAGTAAGGCTTTGGGTTTCGCACTACAGCATCAAAAGCACAAGCCGGTAATGCTATACAACATTTGGGATGCAGGGAGTGCACAGGTCATTGAGCAGACAGGTGCAACGGCAATTGCGACCGGAAGCTGGTCTTGCGCGGCGGCGCAGGGATATCAAGACGGCGAAGAGATGCCATTTTCTGCGCTTTTGCATACAGTGCAGAGAATTGCTTCTTCAGTCAGCCTGCCGTTAACTGTGGATTTTGAAACGGGTTATGGCACGAACAAATGCGATCATCTTGCGGCATTACTACAGGCGGGTGCGGTAGGAATTAACGTCGAGGATCAGCTCATGGGGCTATCGTCGTTAAACGCCATTCCGGAACAGTGCCAGATGCTAACAATGCTACGCAAGGTGGCTGAATCTCAGGGCGTCGCCCTGTTTATCAATGCCAGAACAGACATTTTCTTGCAGGCCGCCGATACAAAAAAACATCCGGCGTTAATGGACGAAGCCAAAAAACGGTTGATGGCGTATCAGGACGCGGGAGCCAGCGGCTTTTTTGCTCCCGGTTTAAGTGACCCGCGACTTATCGCAGAACTTTGTGCGTTTTCGCCTTTGCCGGTCAATATTATGGTCAACGATGTCACGCCACCGGTCTCGCAGCTTACTGAACTGGGCGTCAGCCGCATAAGCGTCGGCCCGCGTCCTTATATTGAACTGATGGCACATCTCAAAAAACAGGCGCTCGCGGCGATTTAACGCGCGCTTTGCGCCGCCAGCCGGTGTCCCATCCAGAAGAAGAGTAGCCCGCCAATCGCGGAGGCGATCAGCGCGATAAACATCACCAGCGGGGCGGTGTAGCTGAGCAAAAAGCCGCACATCACCGGGTTGATCGCACCGCCGAGATTGCTTAGGTTTTGCATGCCGTAGTAGCTACCTTTCATGTTCTCCGGGGCGATAAAGTCGATAAACATATATTCCACTGGAATAACGATCAGCTCGCCGAAGCTGAAAATCGCCATCGCGATGACCCAGAACAGGACGGACTGTCCTGCCGTCATGAATCCGACCAGCCCGACGATGAAGAATACCGTGCCGAGAAACAGCCATTTCAACAGCGCGTCCTGTTTCATCCGGCTGCTTAAAACATACTGAAAGGCGATGACAATCATGGCGTTGGTGATCATCACTGCCCCGATGATTTTGTAAGCAAAGGCCGCGTTCGACACCAGGATCAGATATTGCGAAAGATAACCGGCGAACTGGCCGAATACAATGGATCCCAGTGTGCTACCCAGCGTGAAATAGATCAGGCGGCGGTCGTGGGACAGAATCCCCAGCGTCTGGCGCAGGTTGGGCTTTGGCAGCGGTTTCTGTTCCTGCTCGGTCTGCGGTGGCTGGTGAGGAATGTTGCGCAATCCCCAACTCAGAGAAATCACCGTGCCGAAGGCCAGTACGCCAGAAATCACAAACGGCAGCATCGGGCTGTACCCCGCCAGCCAGACGCCAAGTGACGAACCCACCGCCCAGCCGACGTTCACCAACGTGTAGTTCATCGAAAAGGCTTTCACCCGTTTCGCGACCGGCAACCAGCTCGCGATGCAGGCTTTGAGCGTAATACTCAACAGCGCATAGGACGCATTGAGCAGGGCCAGAACTAACAAAACCCCGGTGACGTTGGGGAGTATTGGCAGCAGTAAAAAACTCAGGCCAAATGAGCTGATCGATACGGTGATCAATGTACGGTGATTGAATTTATCCACCAGATAGCCGCCGTACAGGCTACTAAGAATGCCGATCGCCAGGCTCGCGCCGAGAATAATCCCGACGCTTTTTGGCAGCAGATGATAGTGCTCAGTCAGATAAATCGTGATAAACGGCAGCGTTACCCCACGGCCGATGGTGAGGACTAACGAACTGGTGAGCAACGCGAGGATCAGTGGCGGCATTCCCTTCATTCTCAAGGCTTTCCTTTAAAAATATTTCGGATAGCCACTGATAATAGTCCAGTCTGTGCAGTATTTTTCGATACAAAAAATGGGGAATAAAGTGAGTTGCGCGGCGATCCCCTCCGCCTGAAGGTGTTGAGTTATGGTTTCTGCGGTGGTGTGCTGTGGAAGCGCCATGAGCCTACTCTCGCAGGCTCACTCGTGAAGGAGAGGAATCAGACATAGCTTTGGGCGGGGCGGTTAAGGTTGCGTCCTGCTGGGGAGTGACTGATTACAATTTAACTGCTAGGATACTTATTCACTTACCTATTCATTTATCTATTCACTGAGTGATTTAACACTATGCCTATTCGTTCCGACAGGATACGCCTTTTGCTCAGTCAGGGGCCGATGTCAGCTAGTCAACTAATTGAAATTATGAGCATTAGTCAACCAACAATGTCACGTGCATTGAGAGTTCTTGGCGATGACATTGTTCGAATCGGAGCGGGTCCATCTATTCAATATGCCCTACGCGATGCCTATCGCGGATTCAGATCCGCGCCCATTTACCGCATCACCGAGGAAGGGCATGTTAAACATCTTGGCGAGCTCATTCCGGTTCGTCCGGACGGATTTGTTATGGTGCAGAGCGACAACGTGAGTCTCCATAGCGACGGGCTGCCGTGGTGGCTGTTTGATATGCGACCACAGGGGTATCTTGGGCGAGCCTACGCATCAACGTATGCCGCCGAGCTCGGCCTGGAAGCCAATCCAGAGCAATGGGCCGACGCGGATGTAGTTAGAGCCTTGCTCACACATGGCCATGATGCCATCGGCAACCTGCTGATAGGGGAGCAGGCACGGAACCATTTCTTGGCGATGCCGGTGCCCACTCCAGTTGAGCGTGCCACTGCGTACCCCACACTGGCGCTGGCGGTTGGCGCTGGCGAAGTACCAGGGTCATCTGCAGGAGGTGAGCAACCGAAGTTCTGCACCTATACAGATCGTGGCCATGTGTTAGTGAAATTCTCTGCTCCGGACGATAACCCGATCAGCGAACGCTGGCGTGACCTCCTGTTGGCCGAACACCTGGCGCTGAGGGTGCTTGGTGTGGAGACAGAGGTGTTTGATTTTGGTGGCCAGCGTTTCCTCGAGATCCCCCGATTCGACCGCGTTGGCCCACTGGGCCGTATCGGCGTCTTTTCACTGCGGGCACTTGATGCGGAGTTTGTCGGTAATGCCAGTGCCTCTTGGCCGGTTCTGGTCAATAAACTGGTTGCGGGGGGACATGTCCACCCTGAGGCCCTCATTGATACAGCTCGACTTTGGGCATTCGGAATGCTGATCGGCAATACCGACATGCACGCCGGCAACCTGTCGTTCATCAGTAACCAGGGTCGCCCCTATCACCTCGCGCCGCCCTATGACATTCTGCCTATGGGGTTCGCTCCCAGAGCGGGTGGCGCAATCTCAAACGAGCTTAGACCAGCGTCACTGCCGGAAGTGATCAACCCGGATACCTGGCGGCAAGCACTGGACTTGGCTGAGAAATTCCTTGCCATAACCAGCAGTTGCGACCGCTTCTCCGCTCATTTCACCCCATGCGTTGAGGCATTACACCGCCACCTTGATGAGGCCAGATCACGTATCGCCCGTCTGGGATAAAAAGCGGATTCAACTTTACTGACTCTCTAACTTTTCAGGCTAATATCATCCAAAGCGTGCGGGGATATAAACGTTGTCTCTTCAGGTTTTTTACCGACGATTAGACTGTCACTGCGATACCTGAAACACGGCCATCCCGATTCAGCGAAGCGCGTAGTTAAAAAAGCTCGGATTCTTAAGGCCCGAGCGACTGCGGGCCTTAAGGCGGGTTTGGGCGGAAGCCAGGAAAACGTGCTCATGAATCGCCATTCATTGATTAAACGGCTCTTCTCCCGCCAGGATGCTATCAATGACCTTCAACACCCCTTCTTCATTATTCGATACCGTCTTGTAGCGCGCGGCAGCGGTTGCAATCGGCATGGCGTTGGCCATCGAGAAACCAAAACCGGCTTGTTGCAGCATTTCGACATCATTGCCGCCATCGCCGAACGTCACCACTTCGCTGTCATCGATACCCCAGATTTCCTGCAATATACGTAAGCCATTGGCTTTATGACGGCCGGGGATGATCAGATCGGCTGAGCCATGGCCGCTGGAGACTGGCGTGATGATATGGCCGAGTGCGTTATCAAGCGCAGTCATAAAGTCGGCCAGATGTTCATCGGAAAGATTCAGGGCGAATTTGAAAATCGTGTCATTAATTTCATGATAAGTATCGATTTTCTGTAGTTTGTGGTAGAAGCGGTTCATTTTAAGATAAAAGGCTTCGGGCTGTGAAGATTGGATCCAGGCGCTATTTTTACCGCAAATCACGGTGTGTAAACCGGGTATGTTGTCGAGGAATTCGAGGATTTTCCCTACCGACTCCGGGCTGATTTCAGCAACAGAGATGTCCTGACCTTCGTTAACGATATAGGCGCCGTTTTCTGCCACAAAAGCGATTTCAGAGGCGATTTCCGGGAAGAAGGATTTTAGCTGAAAATATTGGTTACCGCTGGCGACAACGAATTTTATACCTTGTTGTTTTAATTTCTCATATTGCGCCAAGAATTTGATTTTATTGTATTTTTTATCATCATCGAGAAATGTGCCATCCATATCCACTGCGATTAATTTTACTGACATAAATTCCTCTTGTTGAGTACAGAATGTAACCCTCATCATAAAAGCTATCGCCTAAAGATCAAACTAAAAGGCCAATCCACGCGGGTGGGAATTTCAACTACGCTTATGGGTTCTTTAGTACCATCAACATGATCATCAACGCTGACAGGGCAGGACCGTCCTGACGACAAATAACTGAAGAGGTGTTCCATGCTGTTTCGCTATTTCGAGCGAATAATTGACATCTTCCGTGATGCACCAGGCACAGAGCCGCCTGATAAAGTCTTCCCTTTCTATTTCTATTACCTGCGTCAGGTTTGGCCGAGTTTTGCCGCGTTGTTGTTGGTCGGTCTGATTGCGTCGTTGATCGAAGTGTCGCTGTTCAGCTTTCTTAGCCAAATTATTGACCTGACTAAAGAGACGCCTACCGGAAGCTTTTTCTCTGCCCATGCTGGTGAACTGATCTGGATGGCCGTGGTGGCGATGGTGCTGCGGCCCGTGTTTTTCGGGCTGAATGATTTGTTGGTGCATCAGACCCTCACTCCCGGCATGACCAGTATGGTCCGCTGGCAAAACCATAAGTACGTACTGAAACAGAGCCTGAATTTTTTCCAGAGTGATTTTGCCGGGCGCATTGCCCAGCGCATCATGCAGACCGGTAGCTCGCTGCGTGATTCGGCAGTACAGACGGTGGACGCCATTTGGCATGTGGCCATTTATGCCGCCAGTGCGCTGTTCTTGTTTGCCGAAGCCGATTGGCGGCTGATGATCCCGCTGCTGATTTGGATCATTCTGTATGGTCTATGCCTGCGTTATTTCGTGCCGCGCGTAAAACAGCGGTCGGTAGAGTCTTCGGAGGCACGCTCAAAACTCATGGGTTACATTGTGGATGGCTACACCAATATTTCCACATTGAAACTGTTCGCGCACAGTGATTTGGAACAGCAGTACGCCCGGGAAGCCATCACTGAGCAAACGCATAAAACCCAGCTGGCGGGACGGCTGCTCACCGGTATGGCGTTCACCATTACGACGCTGAACGGCCTGCTGATTGTCAGCACGACCGGGCTGGCACTGTGGCTGTGGACACAATCTCTGATCACCGTTGGTGCTATCGCGCTGGCGACCGGTCTGGTGATCCGCATCGTCAACATGTCCGGCTGGATTATGTGGGTAGTGAATGGCATCTTCGAGAACATCGGCACCGTTCAGGACGGCCTGCACACTATTGCGCGGCCGCTGACTGTCACGGATAAACAGCAGGCGAAGCCGCTGAAGGTGGATCACGGGGCGATCCACTTCGATCACGTACAGTTTAATTACGGTAAAGAGCATGCCGGTAAAGGTGCGCCGGTGCTCCCCAATCTGGATCTGGCGATCCGTTCCGGCGAGAAGATCGGCCTGATCGGACCTTCCGGCGCAGGTAAATCGACGTTGGTGAATCTGCTACTGCGGCTGTACGACATCGATGGTGGACGTATTCTGATAGATGAGCAGAATATTGCTGACGTCACGCAGGAAAGTCTGCGCGCGCAAATCGGCATGATCACCCAGGACACCTCGCTGCTGCATCGTTCCATTCGCGACAATTTGTTATACGGCAGGCCGGGGGCGACGGAAGAAGAGTTGCTGCTGGCTATCCGTCAGGCGCGCGCCGATGAGTTCATTCCCCAACTGTATGATTCGCTGGGCAGAACCGGGCTGGATGCGCACGTCGGCGAGCGCGGTGTGAAGCTCTCTGGCGGCCAGCGGCAGCGCATTGCCATTGCCCGAGTGCTGCTTAAGAACGCACCGATTTTGATTCTCGACGAAGCAACGTCAGCACTGGACTCCGAAGTCGAAGCCGCGATTCAGGAGAGCTTTGAAGACCTGATGCAGGGCAAAACGGTGATTGCCATCGCCCACCGGTTGTCGACCATTGTCAAAATGGACCGGCTGATCGTGCTGGAGAAAGGCCAGATTGTGGAATCGGGGAGTCACAGCGAGTTGTTGCAACACAACGGCCTGTATGCCCGTTTATGGCAGCATCAGACCGGCGGTTTTGTGGGCGTGGACTGACACTATGGCGAATAAAACCCGTTAGGCCTGACGATAGGGCAGCGCCTGACGGGCTTCTTCTTGCCAGACCAGAACAGCGGCGCGTTCTTCTTGCAGGAAATTTTCCACCGCGGCCTGTAAACCGCTATGCCTTAGATGATGCCATGAATGGGTGATCACGGGTTCGAAGCCGCGCAGCAGCTTGTGTTCGCCCTGCGCTCCGGCGTCAAAACGTGATAGGCCGTGCTCAATGGCGTACTCCATTCCCTGATAGAAACAGGTTTCAAAGTGCAGACGGTCGAACTCGGCCAGACATCCCCAATAGCGGCCGTAAAAGGTATCTCCCTCCACCAGACTGAATGCCATGGCGACCGGCTGGGCATTCAACGTGGTCAGCACCAGCCGCAGATTTTGCGGGATACGTTCGGCCAGCAGGCTGAAAAAGTCACGCGTCAGATAAGGTGCACGCCCACGGACCAGATAGGTGTTGGCGTAACAGGTATAGACGAAATCCCACTGTGCTTCACTGACCTGTTCGCCGCTTAACCACTCAAACTCAAACCCCTGCGCGGCGACAGATCCCCGCTCTTTGCGTATCTGTTTACGTTTGCGTGATGCCAGCGTGTCGAGGAAATCCTGAAAGTCGCGATAGCCTTTATTGCGCCAGTGATACTGTAAGCCGGTGCGCTGCAGCCAGTCCGTTCTTCCCGCAAACAGCTGGCTGCTCGCGGTATCGGTAAAGTTGATATGTGCGCCGGAAAGGCGATGCTGTGCCAGATAATTGGGTAGGTGGTCCAACAGGCTGGCAGCCGCGGCGGGATCACCTAACAGGCGAGCGCCGGTCACTGGGCTGAAGGGGACGGCGCCCAGCCATTTTGGATAATAACGGATACCTGCTCGTTCGCTGGCTTCGGCCCAACCTTGGTCGAAAACATACTCGCCAGCGGAATGCATTTTGCGGTAGCCGGGGATCGCCGCCAACGTCTTGCCCTCTTCGGTCCATAACAGATGTTCAGCCTGCCAGCCTGAGTCCGGTCCCAGCGTGCCACTGTCTTCCAGTGCGCTAAGAAACGCGTGGCGCTGAAAAGGCTGTCCGGCAGGCACCATTGCGTCCCACTGTTGCGCGGAGAGATCGGCCAGACGGGTCAGGGTGATGATAGGCATGAGTTTTGGTTTCTCTGATAAAAAAGCGAAAAGGCCAGCAACGGGAGTCACTGGCCTTTTTAGTATCAGGTTTACCGGCAGTATGCACTCAAAAACCGTAACGAATCGCGTCTTTGCTCTTCTGCATTAAGCCGTCAATCTTGTCGGAATAGAGCTCCAGCCCTTGGCCGTCGCCCGCATGTGAGCATTCACGACGTTTGGCGTTATAGGCTTTCATCAACTGTGCCTGTGCGAAGCCGGGTTTGCCATAACAAGCCATGCTCTGTTCCCAGCAGGCGATAGCGGTATCCAGATCCTGCTGTTCCTGATACTGAGTGCCCAGCGCGTTGAGCTGTTTCGCGCATTCTGCGGGCGGTAGGTTTTGCGCCACAATGGCGTCGATCTCTGCATTCATATCACTCTCCGTTGAACTCAGTGGAAGAAGTTAAGGAAATGACCGAATACCAGTCCGACGCTGATGACATCGGAGTCGCTGAAGGTCACGTTGGAGAAGCCGAATTTACCCAATAGCGGCAGCAATAAGGCAGGCAGTAAGGTGATAAACAGCCCGTGGAAGATACCGCCGATGATGGCCCCACGGCGTCCGCCGACTGCGTTACCAAAGATCCCGGCGGTGCCACCCGCGAAGAAGTTGGTCAACATCCCTGGCAAAATCATCGCCAGCCCGATGGTCGGGAACAGAAACATACCGATAATCGAACCGATGGTCGTGGAGATAAAACCGATGATCACTGCGTTCGGCGCATAGGGGAACAGCACCGGGCAGTCGAGTGCTGGAATGGCGTTTGGCACAATGCGCAGGGCAATACCGCGAAACGCCGGAACGATTTCAGCCAGTAACAGGCGCACACCCGCTAACAGCACATATACCCCAACCACGAACTGAACGGATTGCAGGAACGAGTAAACCAGATAGTTAACGCTGTTGGCATAAGGCGCGACCACTTCCGGGCCTGCGGCGATGGCGGGGATCAGATAAACCGGGATCATCACCACCATCATCGACAGGTAAGTGTCTTGCAGGAAAGAGAAGGCCTGCGGCAGCTCAAAGTCTTCGGTACTTTTACTGACATCACCGGTTATTTTTGCCACACCGGCCTGCACGATATAACCGATGGTGCAGAAATGGCCAAGCGCAAAGTCATCTGAACCGGTGATTTTACGCACAATCGGCTGCGCCAGTACCGGCATGGCCACCGCCATCACCCCGGCAATAATACCGCCGGTCAGAATCAGTTCTGTACCGCGTAAACCGCCCATATAGCCGATCACCGAACAGACGGTTGCCATCCATAAAGAGGCCTGGCCGGTCAGGAAAATATATTTATAACGCGTGAAGCGGGCAATGAGAATATTAACGATAAACGCTAATACCATAATTAATGCCGTTTCTCGCCCGAGGGTTTGTTGAGCAATACCGGCAATCGACCCGACATCGGTGACGATGCCGCGCATATGGAAACCTTTCTGGAATATTTCACCCAGAAAAGTCAGCGCATTGACAATAATACTGGCGCCGGAGAGCAGGACTAAAAAGCCCAGCAGTGTTTTCATCGTGCCCGTAATAACCTGGCCCGGACTTTTTTTCAGCGCTATCAGACCAATCATAGCGATCAGTGATATTAATATTGATGCCTGGCCTAATACATCATTAACAATAAAGTGAAGGAAAGACATAAGCGTCCCCTGTAGTAGAGATGTAGAGTTGTTCTATTGGAATAGGCTATTTTTATTATTAAACCGCCAGATGACCCATTTCCTGAAGGACGGGCATAAGTTTGGTTTTTATTTCATTTTTATCGACTAACCTTTTCAGGTAAATAATGTTGGCTTTTATCGTATAATGCTGGAATTGCGATCTGAAATTTTCCCCCGTGAAGATAATATCTGCACGTGTTGAGGTGGCGCTGGATATATCACAGTGTGACAAGTCAGCTTCGATACCTAAATCTTTTAAGGCCGCTTCTATGCTCATTTCACAGGCAAAGCTGCTGCCCAGACCTGCACCGCATACTGCCAGGATAGATAACTTTTTCATGATGTTCCCTTACGCATTTTGTAGGTGATGATAAAAAGGTCATGTTCATATCTTTTCACTTCACGTCTAAAACTGTCGGATGACTTCTAGCACTTCCTGTTTGTTTTTACTCGATTTTAATTTCTTCGCGGCATCCTCATCGCAAAATAAATGAGAAAGGCTGGCGATCATTTCAATATGTGAATGGCTGTCTATGGCGGCCAGCGCGAAAATAACATACACGGGATCATTATCTTCGCTGCCGAATTCGACGCCTTCAGACACAATCACCAGAGACAGTGCTGTTTTGATCACGCCTTCTTCTGGCCGGGCGTGAGGCATCGCAATGCCTTCACCCAAAACATAATAGGGACCAATTTCCCGGTGCATATCATATATAGCTTGAAGATAGCGGCTTTCTGCTGCACCTGAATCAATTAACGGTTGCACAGCGAATGCCACAGCCTGTTGCCAATTCTCAGTATGATTAATTATGCTAATGTTACTTTCATTAATCCAGTCAGTTAACATATTACCTCTTAACAATAATTGGCGGATTTATTCAGTATCATATTTAAAAATAATAAAAACTGTGATCTATCTATTCCTATTTATCATTGGAATGAAATAATAATGAAAAATATGGCCTAAAATTAATGACATAGAAACTCTGTGGTTACTGAATTAGTGTCAGTAAACCGTTTGAACAGTAACATAATATATCCTTAATATTACGATTATGCTTATTGCTCTTTTAATATATTGTCTATCCATTGCTGGATAATATGAACCTCTACCGGTTGGTCCTGATCGGCATAATAGACAGGTCCGAATTCCATTGGCTGGGCCTTTGCTGCCAGAATTTTTAATTCGGGAATATATTCCGCGCCTAAATGTCCGGGAAGGCGTTGATCCAACCGTGCAGCGTAACGCGTTGCTGCCAGCTCTGCGGATATTTGACACCAGATTTCTACCACCTGAGTCACGCCTGCTTGGGTCAGATAATCCCTGAGAACCTCTTTCGGCTGAAAACCGAACCAGGCATCGACAATAAAGGTACTGCCTTGCGGTGCATCCGCCATGATAGACCAGATAACCTGATAGCTCGCCTGTCCCAGCACGCGGTTAAATGCGCGGTCCACGCCTTCAAGACGCTGAAGGAACGGGTTTTTTATGCCATCGAGCGACAGTTGTAACCAGCCGGTCCGAGTAGAGAGCTCAACGGCGAGGCGACTTTTACCGGAAGCGGGGATCCCGTTGACCAAAATAACCCGCTTACCCGGCTGGCCCGCAGGTTCGACGTTAAAAGCTGCTCTGTTTTCAGACATGTTCCACCTGTTCGAGGTTGTTACGTGCGGGTGCCTGGAAATACTGTTGAATCACCGCCTGAAGCTCATTCAGACGTGGAACGGCCAGCGCCTCCAGCCTGGATTTCGTCGCACTGCGGTCCAGTGAAATACAGTCTTTCCACAGTGAACGTCCGGCGATAACCCCTGATGCGCCTTCGCTCATGGCATCTGCCACTTGTTTGAGGAACGTCGCGTGATCAACACCCGCTGAAAGCACTGCCCACGGCACGTCGCCAGCCAGCGCCGTGATGTCTGCACAGGCCTGTTTTGAGCCAGGATAAGGCAGTTTTAGCACCTTCGCGCCACATTCCAGACAAATTCTCGTGCCACCATAAATCAGTGACGGAATTTTTTCTTTATATTCTTCCTCGGTTTCGTTGTCGAGTTTGTAGGTCAGGAACTCCACCACCAGCAACAGGTCCTCGCGGGCAAAATCTTCCACACATTGACGGAGGATATTTATGTTATGGCGGTTGGCTTCCGGCAGGTCAGCGCGCAGGTAGACCATGATTTTGCCGCCGGTTGCGCCCAGTTCACGCACGCGGCGTGCATCCACATTGGCGACCAGCCGCGACAGACGGTAGCCTTCTGGGGAATTGTCCCAACCCGACGCATCGAGGCCAATCAGCAGAGCGGTATCGCGGGCAATGATGCCGTCGTCCACCAACTGTGGCACGGCGCAGACCGGGTCGACCAGCACACAGGAAGCTTTGCTGGCCAGATACTGCGTGATGTCGGCTTTGATCTGACCAAGTGCGTGTTCGGAAATGGCGGCTTGCTGTTGCGGGTCATTAGATAGCAGGCTGCGCATGGCACCGCGCTGATCGCAGGCGATCACCAGCATCGCGCCGTTTTTACCACAAATCTGCTGATAACTGCGAAGCTCTGACGTTGACATTTTTGACATGGAACTCTCCTTAGCGTGAAATTTATTACAGATGAAAAAATCTCGATTACACTGGGTGTTCTGTCGTTACCCTCCTGATGAAAAGGAGGCTAAAACCGTGAAAAGCGCCGGTTTACAAGGGATTCAGCCCTGTGAGAGACATTGCGTTTGCCGAGCTGTTGCGCAATAATTCCTCAATCGACGATTTGAGTGTAATTCATTACTGAAAGGAATTTCAAGCTGAAAGAGCCAATTTTGCAAGATATTGCAGCAACCCGTGCCATGATGCACATGGTGGCCAAGCTGCATTACGAGTCTGACATGTCGCAAGTGGAGATCGCCCGCAAGCTGGATGTCTCGACGGCAACCATCTCCCGGTTGTTGAATAAAGCCCGCGCGGCGGGCATTGTGCGCATTGAAGTCATCGGTTTATCGTCACCGGAAAACATGACCGCCGACCTCATTGCGCGTCTCGGGCTGAAGACGGCCTATGTGATTGATGCGCCGCCCAACAATGTGCTGGGTTCCCTCGCCGCGCCGTTGGCATCGATACTTTCGCAGGCAGATTTAGGTGCGGGCTCAGTGCTCGGTATTGGCTGGGGCAGGGCGATTCGGGAAGTCACACTAACCGGAATGCCACGGTTGCCGGGCATTCTGACTGTGGCACTGAACGGCGGTATGCAGCAGGCAGCACCGCACTTTCAGATCACTGAATTCGTACGCCGAGCGGCTGAACAGATGGAAGGCACGCCCTATTTTCTGCATGCGCCCTATATTTCTTCGACAGAACTTCGGGATGCGTTTCTCAGCGACGCCAGCGTACAGGGAATTATTTCCCTGTGGGACAAGCTGGACGTGGCTATCGTCGGTATTGGTCTGACACATGCGCCGAAACCGAGTGAATCCAGTACCGCGACAGCCGGTGAGCAGGCGCTAAGCCACGCTGCGGGAGATGTTCTGCGCCATTACGTCACTGAGTCGGGAGAGATCCTGCATTGGGAAGGCGAAGAGCGGATGATTGCGGCCTCGGTCGATCAGCTGCGCTGCACGCCGCTGACCATTGGCGTGGCAGCGACGCCCGAAAAGGCCGCAGGGATCATTGGTGCAGTGCGATCGGGGATGATCAACGCGTTGGTGACCGACGTTAATACCGCGCAAGCCATTCTGGACCGGTTGCCGGTGAATTAAGCCGCTGCATAATCATCCCGCTGCTCACTGTTAGGGCGGGATGATCATCTGTTTTCACTCTGTTTCTCCATTGTCTTCCAGGCGGTTCGGGGGCGATGTCTCGATGAAGCGTCACATAGGCTTCATAAAAAGTTCATTCAATCTCGCTACGTTATGCGCATGAAGCATTGCAGAGATGCACTGATAGGCGCAGTGACCCTCATTACGTCACTGCCATTGCGGCTACTTTCCTGATTTTCCAGCGTCAGTTTGTTCAATCCTTCATGTGTGCTGGCATTCGCTAGCAGGAGTAACCCGATGACGTTTCTACCTGAAAATTCCGCGCTGTCACTGTCACAACAACAGGCGCTGGGTAAGGTCAGTACGCTCTATCAGCCGCCTGAAATCCGCTCACCGTCACCGGCGTGCACCACGCTGCGCTTTGGTTTGATTGCCGATCCGCAATATGCCGACGCGCCGCCAGATCTGGAAAACAACCGTTATTATCGGCACAGCCTGAGAAAGCTTTCTGCTGCCATCGCTGAGCTGAATGCGTTGCCGCTGGAATTTGTGGTCACTCTGGGGGATCTGGTTGATCGCGACTGGTCAAGTTACGAGCAGTTACTGCCGCTGTATGATGAATTGCACCATCCGCATGCTGCATTGATTGGCAATCATGATGCACAGGTGATTTCCGATCATCTCGGGTCGCAATCTCCGGCTCTCGGGTTGCCCAAAAGTTATTATCAATTCACAGTGCCGGGTTACCGCTTTATGGTTCTGGATGGCAATGATGTGAGCTTGTATTGCAACCATGCCAACGGCGACGATCGCCAGTTAGCAGAGTTCATGCTGGAAGATTTGATTGAATGCCAGCAATCGCAGGCACAGTCCTGGAACGGCGCAATCGGGGCGCAGCAGTTGGTCTGGATTGAGCAAAATTTACAACAGGCCAAACGGCTGGGCGAAACGGTGATTGTCTTCGGCCATTATCCGCTCACCCCTATCAACAGCCATAACTTGTGGAACTGTGAAACGCTTTTGGAACTGCTTTGTGAGTATCAGGTGCGGGCTTATTTTGCCGGCCATGACCACCGTGGTGGCTATGCCCGCATCGGCAGCACTGACTTTATCACGCTGAAAGGCATGCTCGATGGTGCCGACAGTCTGCCCTTTGCCACGGTTGAGTTGCAAAAGGGGGAGATAACGATTCATGGGTATGGGACTGAAATCAGCCGGGTACTGCCTGTCATTGGCACTGATTGAAAAAGAGGGGCTCACCACCGGCACTCATCGACTAGGATTAACACTGGTTAATGATCTGTTTTGAGTTCGGGAGAGAGTATGACAATCGAATATGCCATTTTTGGCGGTGGGTGCTTCTGGTGTACTGAAGCGGTGTTCAAAGATGTGATTGGCGTGGAGACAGTAGAAAGCGTCTACACCGGTGGGCGCAGGCCAAACCCAACTTACGAGCAGGTATGCGCCGGTGTGACCGGTCACGCAGAAGCGATCCGCGTCGGGTTCGACCCGGCGAAACTGAGTTACGGCGATCTGCTGGATATCCACTTTGTCACCCATGATCCGACCCAGCTTAATCGTCAGGGTAATGACGTCGGTACACAATATCGTTCGGTGATTTTCCCGGCCAACGCCGGGCAACATGCTGAAGCCGAAGCCGCTATCCTGCGTGCGCAGGCGGATCAAAACCAGCCGATAGTGACCACCATCGAGCCGCTGGGCGAGGTGTACGTGGCAGAAGATTATCACCAGAACTACTGGGACGGTGCCGGTCAGCGTAATGGTTACTGCATGGCAGTCATTCCGCCAAAGCTCCAAAAGCTGCGCAAAAGTTATGCCGATCGGATGAAGTCCCTGAGTGCTGGTGGCTAACCGCAGGCACGGATATATCTGGCGAAAGTGGGAAGGTTTATCACTCGCGGTAAATGCCCTGCTCAGCGTCAAACTCCGCATTGCATGACCTCAGTTCGGTGGCGGCGCGGTGGCCTTTCGCCTGCGTGTCGGCACCGGCAACACTCACCTTTATCATCTTCTTTTGTGAAGTCAGGTACGGCTATTATTTGTTGAAAAAAGCCACAAGGTGCCTTTGCTGATTGATGACCAAATTGACGAGGGGATTCACGACATTCGCCGTAAAAGGTATGGTCTGCGGGAGATCTGTGATGCGGTGGTAACAATATTCGTGATTAGCGACATGGCTATTTAATACTTATTTATCTAAAAATCTTTTCTGTATATAGGCAGATAAATATTTGCTTAATTTTTTAACACCGATAAAACCAATAATCCCCCCAATGCCAACTGTCGTGCTTTTGGGTACGCCGAAATAAACCATGATGGATGCGGCTGTTAATGTCAGCGCACCACAAAGTAAACTTTCAAAAATAATGTCTGCCCGCCGGTGCCCTGAATATAATGTTCTGAGAGAAGCGATTAACATGGACATTAAAACCCCACTAATCGCGGTATCGCCACGCCACAATGATTTTAATAAATCGGTAAATGATGCGTAATCAAAGTTCAAAGTATAACCTTAATAGAATAATACAAGCATGATTGAGGTAAACGTATGCCCGTCAATGAATCAGATTTCCTCCCGCAAAGAGGATATGCGGGAGGATTGGCATGAAAAATTTAATTCAGAATGATATTTTTCATCGGTGGAATATAGCCATAGTCAAAGACGCGTTGTACGTAAGAGCGATCACCCGTCAATACTATTTTCACGGTAGGCGCTTCGGTTCCACCGATTCTATAACCCCCATCGCTGGTAGGAACGTTATCAATGAATGAGGTGACCAGACCATTGGGCATGACACAGTGTGAGTAAGTCTGGAAAGGTTGTGATGGCGGATTACCCAGAACCAAGCCGGAACCGTTCATTGGTGAGTAGGGACCGGTAAGATTATCACCGAAGAAACCATACACGCCGTCAGGGCCAGTAAGTCCATCCGCATAAGTGTATTTATGGCTGATGGTGAACAGATAGTATTTCCCATCCTGGAAAACGAAGTGAGGGCGCTCAGTCTGGTCATTCACCCCGACAGCAGTCACCAGCGGCGGTAAAATATCCCATTCATCACCTGAGAGGTCTTTAGCCACGGCCATGCCAATACAGCCTATCTTGGTGTTAGCATTGCCAATGTCTTGATGGCCAGGGGGAACGACCCCCATCTCTTTCTTAGTGATAACATGGGAGCCCGCATCACCCGCGACATTGCCCTCAAATAGCATATAGAGTTTGCCATCAATCGGGTCGATGAACGGACTAGGATCTCTAAAGTTCCAGTAAGGGTTTTGACTTTCGGTTTGATAAATAACGCCATCAGCGGAAAATAGGGATTTAACTTCATTAAAATCGCTTAACGTAACACCGTCATCTGAAGTTTGAATTTTACCTTTTACTTTCGCAATGGTTGCACCTGGTGTCACACAGGTGTAATAGAGGTCAATGTCACCGTCATCGTTGAGTAAAATAGGTGTGCCTGCCCATTCACGGGTGGTCGGAGATACGCCTTCCGCCATAACGCGTCCACCAAAAATCCAATCTTTACCCGTGCGGGAGTACCAGAAACAAATTTTTGCGCGACCATGGCGATCAGTCCAGTCACTTGTAATATCATAATTACCTTCTGCATCCAGGTACTCTGAGTTATTAGTATTACGTTGAGCGGTTAATGTGAAAATAACTGACCATCCATCGACAGAGACAATTGTCCCATCGAATGTTCTTAGTGGCATGGTGTCCCAAATAAATACATCTTCGCTCATGACGGGAAAGTCAGCGCTGACAAGAGGTTGAGTGGTGGTTGGGTCATTCTCATTGACCTTTAAAGCATCAGCACGTGTCCAGATAGTTGGCGTGTAATTTAAGTTAGTCATAAGTATCCTTTGATTACGAGTTAATAGTGGGTGACTTATTAAGTCGAGTTAATACTTGCATGATTAATTTTGAAGTTCATCCGCTTATTGTTGTGTGGTGATTCTGACATTATTTTTATGCTTTTTATAAAAGCGAATCCACGCTTTATTATTTGATTTATATAAACTTAATCTCTATATTAACTTATTGTTAAGTTATATGATCAGGAAACAATTTATAATATTTTTTAAGAATCAGACTATTTAACTCTGTTATTTTTAACAAGAATGCCTGGGTTTATTTATGTAGCAGGCTTCATTATTTGGCGATTTAAAAAAATAACCGATTCGCCAAATAAAATGAAACCGCGTTTCACAGGGAAGGCGTGTCAGATGCTCTCAGGCAAGGCAATATCAAAATTTCACCCCTATTTGAGCTTTTATCAGCCACATTCCCCAATACACTTTTAGTTCGGGAAGCGTGACATACATCTGACGAAAATCGCACTCCGGCAGTGGATAATGACTTTTTTTAAAGGTTTTATTAAAGAAGCCTCGAAAGTAATACATTAATGCCTGTTTAATTTGTTGTGTCACTGGTTATACATCTTTAAATTATATTAATTTTAAGGGAAATAATGGATGGTGACCGCACAACTTGATGAACGGGATGATGCTATGTCAAGGGGCTTTAAAAAGAGGGAGTACCCTTTTAATCTACTTTTAGATACTTCTCTGCATGAGTCAAATACACGAGATAATATTGATGAATTAGGTGACAAACCCCCTTTTTTTCATACGCTTATTTTACTTTTAATGTTAGGGGTTACCTATGATGCGTTGCCCGCTTTGTAATCATTCAGCACATATACGAACCAGCAGATACCTTTCTCAACAAACAAAAGAATCGTATTATCAATGCCAAAACATTGATTGTTCATGCACCTTTAAAACAATTGAAACAGTATCTAAAATTCTTTGCAGGCCAATGGAGGAAAAATCAGAGGTGGATAAGCGCATACGCATCAATTAAGATTAATCCTATGTGAAGTTAACACTAACGCAAACCTGCTAATTTAGTTCAGCTGGAATGTTTCATCATGGTCATTTTTATCTCAAGGTAAACGCTGGAATGGGAGGGCATTCTAATTTCATCGATGGGGTACGTATGTATTTACCGTGACACATCAAAAGACACTTATTCTTTTTTAAGTCTACATATGTTTATTTGATCTTGATTTTTTTTGGTTATGTTTATAAAAAACTGCCAAATCTTTTTAGTCGATAATAGATGGAGGGTTTTAATTTACTTATGTGATATATGAAATCCCCTCTTCGCTATAAATAGCAAAAACAGGCTGTAGATCGCTCTGACGGTCTTCAGTCTGCCAGATCGTTTTTCATATTTTGAAACAGGTACTGTGCCTCAGACATTCTCACCGCATGGTCGCCACATCGTTACACGCGATGAGTTCCTGGGAGCTGATGAGGATCTTAGATAAGGTCACCCAGCGCGTCGCCTTCCGTCACTATTATGCTAAATTAGCCGCCAAACTCCGCGCATCTCCCGAGGCACTATGATCACTCCGCTAAACCATACAACCCGTGAAATGAAGATCAACAATGTGGTGCTGGCTATCCATGCATTGAAATCACTGGGTTCTGCGACGAAAGCTGAGCTGGCGAGCGAGACAGGACTGAGCATTGCGACCTGCGGAGCTGTGCTGAATGAGCTGAGCCAGAGCGGCGAAGTGCTGGTGTTGGAACGGGATGTTTCGCGCGGTGGGCGGCCTGCGCAGCGGTATGCCTATAATCCGGATTATTTCTCGGTGCTGAGTTTGTATGCACAGGGCAGTGATGCCGCGGCGCAAATTATCTGGACGGTGAGTTCGGCGACTGGCGGGAGTCTGGCGCAAGGAGAGGTACGGTTTATGCCGCTGAATCTGGACACGTTTTATCAGCTGATTGCCCGCGTGCTTGCGGAATATCCAAATATCAGAGCGCTGGGGGTTGGGCTGCCCGGTGTGGTGGTGAAAGGTCGCGTCGCGACCTGCGATATCAGCGCCTTTAGCGGTGTGCCGGTGGAAAAAATATTGCGGGAGCGTTTCGGTATTTATGTGCAGGTAGATAACGACATGAACTATACCGCTTACGGATTTTATCGCAGCAGCTGTGCGGGCATCACCGCGCCGGTCGCCTATATATTCAAGCCGGAAGTGCCTTGCCTTGGTTGTGGGATGGTGATTAACGGACAGGTACTGCATGGTGCCAGCCAGTTTGCCGGTGAAGTGTCCAATCTGCCATTCGTCGATATGCATAAGCTCCCGGTGGCCGATGAAATGGCGAAAGTGATTGTCTCGCTGGCCGCTATTATTAACCCGGTGACCATCGCACTTTCCGGCCCGAAAATCAGTGAAGCCTTGATCCCAGCACTGATCGAACGCTGCCATCAGCATATCCCCGCGCAACATATGCCAGCGCTGACCTACCGGGCATCGATGCGTCAGGATTATCTACAAGGCATCACCGAACTCACCTTAAATCACTACAATCGACACGTCGCTTTTGGCATCTAATCTTTATTCTGCCGTCGCTTTTCATTACTGAATCTACAGCAGCTGACTGCTGCGGACATTGACTTTTTTTCTTTTTCGTCAATATACTCAGCACTTATTAAATGTCTTTTAATAACTAATCTGCCTGTCGAGGAGTCCCTATTGTCACTGTCATCTGAAATAGAAAATACGACGGCGCACGTTGCGAGCCCAGTCAAACGCGTTGCCACACGGGCGATCTTTTTTGTCACCGGTATGGCGATGGGCTTGTGGGCGGCGCTGGTGCCTTATGCGCAGTTACGTACGCATTCAGAAGCCGGAGACCTTGGCCTGTTATTGCTGTGTCTTGGGGCGGGTTCGTTACTGTCGATGCTCGGCTCAGGACGGCTCATCGGCCGGTTTGGTTGTCGTGCGGTGATCATCGCCTCGGTGGTGTTGTATTGTCTGATGTTGCCGCTTTTGGCCACGTTCAGTGACATCTGGCTGTTGGCGCTGACGCTGTTTATCTTCGGGATGGGCATTGGTCTGGCGGATGTGGCGGTGAACGTACAGGGGACGTTGGTTGAACAGGCGAGTGATAAACCGCTGATGTCCGGTTTTCACTGTCTTTGGAGCGTCGGTTGTATCGCAGGAGCTGGTGGCGGTGCGTTGCTGCTGAGTGCCGGCATCACACCGCAGGGCAGCACGTGGTTCACCATCGCGCTGGTGGCGATCATCACGGTTTATTCATACCGTGGATTGCTGCCATTTGGCGCGCATGAAGAAGAAGAGCCGGTTGAGGGGAAAACCAAAGCCCGGCCAAACTTCCGGTTGATGCTCATGTCGGTCATGGCGATGATCTGTTTTATGGCCGAAGGCGCGGTGCTCGATTGGGGCGGCGTTTTCCTGACGCGCGAACGTGGACTGGCGTTGGAACATGCGGGCTGGGGTTTTGCGGTGTTTGCCATTGCGATGTCACTGATGCGCATGACCGGTGATGCGATCGTTAGTACGCTGGGCCGCAAGCGGGTGTTAGTTGTCGGTGGCATGCTCGGTATTGCTGGTTATTTGATGGTGGTGTTGTTACCTGGCTGGATCTTCCCGTTGTGCGGCTTTGCGCTGGTCGGTATCGGCGCGGCGAATATCGTGCCGGTGCTGATCACGCTGGCTGGACAGGAAAAAGTGATGCCGGTGAATATGTCCGTTGCCCTGGTAGCGACGCTTGGCTATCTCGGTGTGCTCGGCGGTCCGGCGTTGATCGGCTTTATTGCCCATCTTTCTAACCTGTACGTCGGGTTCTCCGCCGTCGCTGCCGCGTTTCTGGTTATTCTGTTCGGCGCATATCAATTAAAGTATCAATGATTTTTGAATGGCCTATTTTTGCTCCCTCGCTGGGATGCTGATGGCCGTTAGTTTCTTCCGATTAGCGCCTCAAAAGTTATTTTTATGTGACACACGAAACCATGAGCGTTTTAGATTCATAAAAGACCGCAGAAAATTCTGCAGTCTTTTATTCTGCGTCAAACGGGCATCAGACGGTACCGGTACCGCCGTCTGAGCACCAAACCTGACCGGAAGAGTAACTGGTTTCAGATGAGGCGAAAGTCACATACAGAGAAGCAATCTCAGCAGGCTGGCCGGGACGCCCCAACGGTGCTTGTTCGCCAAATTTCTCGACTTTTTCCTGCGGCTGGCCTCCTGACGTCTGTAATACAGTCCAGTATGGGCCAGGCGCTACCGCATTGACACGAATGCCGTCTGCCGCAAGCTGCTTAGCGAGACTTTTGGTAAAGGCTACGATGGATGCTTTTGTCTGAGCATAATCAAGCAGATTATCACTTGGCTGGAAAGCCTGAACCGAGCTGGTGTTGATGATGGAACTGCCGCGGGGTAGATATTCCAACGCAGCTTTGGTTATCCAGAACATCGCGTACACATTGGTTTTGAACGTGGCGTCAAAGGCTTCAGTGGTGAGGTTTTTAATCGAGTCACAGAATTGCTGACGACCGGCATTATTGACCAGCAGATCTAACCCACCGAGCTGTTCTGCAGCATCATGAACCAGTTTTTGACAGAACTTTTCGTTCCGAATATCTCCCGGCAGGGCGATGATTTTTCGCCCTTCACTACGCAGGAGATCGACAACTTCTTTTGCATCCGGCTCTTCTTCTGGCAAGTAGTTAATAACAACCGCTGCACCTTCCCTTGCAAACGCAATCGCTACTGCACGGCCAATTCCTGAGTCGCCACCGGTAATGAGTGCCTTGCGCCCTTCCAGTCGGGAACTGCCTTTATAGGAGGTTTCACCATGATCAGGGACAGGTTTCATTTTTCCAGCTAACCCCGGGAACGGTTGCCTCTGCTTTTCAAAAGGCGGGTAAGGGAAGGATTCCACATGTGGCTGATTGAGGGATGCGGGAATTAAAGTCTTACTATTCATCTTTATTCCTTATATGAAGCTGAATCAACCATAAAGGTAGAACAAAATATCCTGACTATGAAAATTCACGGATTTTTCTGAATAAGACATTTATGACTGCCATTTATCATCTTATTACTTCCCTCAAGCTGATGATGGTTCCAATTTCATTTAAAATATACGAATCGCTTATCATCACCAGAGGCTTTTCATATGTTAGAAAAAATGGAAAACTATCGGGTTAGAAAATATAAATAAACTCACGATATATCCATGCGTTTCATGAACTATACAGCGTAAACTATTCATATGGTTAAAATATAAGTTACGCTTTATAACGTCACTTTTTGTCATATATGGATGACTATTAGATAAGATGACATTAGACGCGAAGGAATTATGACGTTACGCCATAAAAACAGCAATAATCGATAAATTTGTAATATCTCAAATATAGTATATACTACATAAATTAGTATAACTACTATGATGTTGTAGCCTAGTGTCATCTTATTACGCTAAGATGAAATTTTTATTGCAGTGTAAGCGAAAAGATATTCCTCTAATAATAAGTCCTCTTACCCTCATCTTTCGCTGCATGATTATATTTTCAGTTGCCTGATTTACTGATAAGGCATCAAACACTTTTCATGCGGTCACAATCCAGCCACCTCACTTGGTGCGCCCTCCATGGGCTGCGATGGCAGATCGCGTGACATGAAAGAGGCAGGAGAATCATTTTGACTAGCAATACCCGCGTAAGTACCAAAGCAGAACCGCCGCTCCCCGCGGTGGATGATGGGCTTTACGCCTTCTTTTTTGATGTCGATGGCACGTTGGCAGAGATACGCTCAGAACCTGATGCCGTCACTATCCCTGCGGCTGTCCGTGACAACTTGCAGGCACTGTCAACCGCCTGTAACGGGGCGTTAGCATTGGTTTCTGGCCGCCCGATCCAACAACTTGATAAACTGACTGAACCCCTAAAACTACCGATGGCGGGCGTTCATGGCGCAGAGCTGCGTGATGGGGACGGCAACCTCCAATGTGTCACGCTGCCAGCAGAAGTCGCCGTACCCTTGCAACAGATGCTAGACAAAGGAATGGCCTCCATGCCTGGCACATTGTTGGAAGGAAAGGGTATGGCTTTTGCGTTGCACTACCGGCAGGCGATGTCATTTCAGCAGCAGGTATTGGAATTAGCACAAGCCGCTGTGGCTCAGTTTCCGCAGCTCACATTACAGCCAGGTAAGTGCGTGGTTGAAATAAAACCGCAGGGCAAAGACAAAGGCGCAGCGATTAACACGTTTATGCAAACTCCTCCTTTTGCCGGTCGCATTCCTGTTTTTATTGGCGATGATTTAACGGATGAACAAGGATTTCTGGCTGTGAACGCCATGAACGGTATTTCTGTGAAAGTTGGAGAAGGTTCCGGCCATGCTCAGTACCACCTCAAACAGGTCGCAGATGTGCATCATTGGCTTGAACAGTTGTTATTACAAACTCGTGTTGAGAAAGGGATAAACTTATGAGCCGCTTGGTGGTTGTATCAAACCGTATTGCTATTCCGAACAACGCCAAGCAGAGCGCTGGTGGACTAGCCGTAGGCATTATGGATGCGCTGAAAAATACCTCGGGACTCTGGTTTGGCTGGAATGGTGAGATCAGTGAAATATCCGATGAAGACGAAGATGACGACTTAGATATGGTGGAAAAAGATGGCATTACATATGCCTCAGTTCCTCTTAATCAAAACGATTATGACCTGTATTACTGCCAATTTTCCAACGCCGTCCTGTGGCCAGCATTTCATTACCGTATCGATCTGGTCGATTTTCAGCGTGAAGCCTGGGAAGGGTATTGTCGGGTCAATGAACTGCTGGCCAAAAGGCTACAGTCGCTTATTAAGCCAGACGATATTTTGTGGATCCATGACTATCATTTACTCCCTTTTGCTGCCGCATTACGAAAATTAGGCGTAAATAACCGTATCGGGCTCTTCCTGCATATTCCCTTCCCGACGCCCGAAATTTTTAGCGCCGTACCGACACATGAACAACTGTTAGAAATGCTCTGTGAATATGATTCGCTTGGCTTCCAGACGGAGAGCGATCGGACTGCCTTTCTCGATAATCTTGCTCAAATTACTCCGCTCGAGCAAAAGGGCGATCGACTCCATCATGCTTTCGGTCAGCGCTTTATGACAGGTGTCTACCCGATAAGCATCGCGCCTGACAGTATTAAAGAGATGGCAGAAGGACCCTTGTCGCCAAAAATGGTGGTGATGAAGGAAGAGCTGGGCGATGCGAAAAATATTATTTCCTGCGAACGGCTGGATTACACCAAAGGGCTACCGGAGCGTTTTCTCGCCTTTGAAGCACTGTTGGAGAATTATCCACAGCATCGGGGCGGTAAGGTGCGTTATTCGCAAATTGCTCCAACCTCACGTGGCGACGTGCAAGCTTATCAAGATCTGCGCCACCAGTTGGAAATGGAAGTGGGACGGATTAACGGTAAATACGGCAGCATGAATAGAACGCCGCTGTTTTACCTCAATCAGAATTTCGAACGCCGTTTACTGATGAAAATATTCCGGCTGACGGATGTCGGATTGGTTACGCCGCTGCGAGATGGTATGAATCTGGTGGCGAAAGAGTATGTGGCAGCACAGGATCCGGAAGATCCGGGCGTGCTCGTGCTATCACGTTTTGCGGGGGCGGCCAATGAGCTGACCTCTGCGCTGATCGTTAACCCTTATGATCGTGATGAAGTGGCGGCGGCGCTGAACCAGGCACTGAATATGCCACTTGCCGAGCGACTGTCGCGCTATAACGATATGATGGACGTGCTGCACAAGAATGATATCGCTCATTGGGGGGAGCATTATTTAAAAGACCTTGAGGCGATGACACCACGCAGCAGTAAGCAAAAGACTATCGTTGACGAGTCCAATTCCTGACGCGCCTTATTGAGGCTGCATTGCGCATGATCTCCTCTTCCTCTGGCCCCGCTCGTCGGGGCTATTCACAAATCGTTGCAAATGAAACCGGTTCCGTTTCAGCGTTACCCTTTTGTCTAAATATTTCTCTTTCCCATTTTAAAACAAATAATTAGCTGCTCTCAATTTTCTGTGAGTAGAATAAAGCGTGATCAATAGCACAGTTTTTGAATGTACTGACTAAGTGGATGTCTACACTTAGTACAGAGACGCGCGGGAAAGATCTCGTCTATTTATTATGCAATGCAGAGGTTTGTACATTATGCACAACTCTAAATTACAGCTTAAAGAACTTGCGGAGTTGCCTACCAGCGCCGATAGCCACTATGAAGATGAACCCTCAGAACTGATACTGGATAAAATGCTCGACGCTGAGCCGCAGCCAGAGATGATCGAAGGGATGCCGCCTTCCGACGCATTAACACCTGCTGATCGCTATATGGAACTGTTTGAGCACGTTCAGTCTTCGCGAATTTTCGCAGACAGCAAAACATTCCCTGACTGTTCACCCAAGATGGACCCACTGGATATTTTGCTTCTCTATCGTCGGACACGAAAAAAGGACGATTTTGACCTGCATGCGTTTGTTGAGAAATATTTCTGGCTGCCGGAGTCCCGTGGTGGGGAATATGTTTCCAATCCTGGGGATACGCTCAAAGAACATATCGACAATCTTTGGCCGGTGCTAACGCGTGAGCCTGAGAGCCATATTCCCTGGTCATCATTACTCCCCTTGCCCCAAGCCTATATCGTGCCTGGTGGCCGTTTCGGGGAAACGTATTACTGGGATTCTTACTTCACCATGTTGGGGTTAGCTGAAAGTGGCCGCAACGATCTGCTACGCACAATGGCGGATAATTTTGCGTGGATGATCGAAACCTACGGGCATATCCCCAATGGTAACCGCACCTATTATCTCAGCCGCTCGCAACCGCCGGTATTTGCCTTGATGGTGGAGCTGTTTGAAGAGGATGGCATACGCGGTGCCCGGCGTTACCTTGAGCATTTGCTGAAAGAATATGAATTTTGGATGGATGGCGCGGAATCGCTGGCACCGAATCAAGCCTACCGTCATGTGGTAAAAATGCCAGATGGTGTGCTGCTTAACCGCTATTGGGACGACAGGGACACGCCACGCGATGAGTCCTGGCGCGAAGATGTGGAGACCGCAAAACTCTCCAGCCGCCCGGTCAATGAAGTTTATCGCGATCTGCGAGCTGGGGCAGCCTCGGGATGGGATTATTCATCGCGCTGGTTACGTGATGCGGATCGTCTTGCCAGTATCCGCACCACCCAGTTTATCCCGATAGATCTCAACGCTTTTCTCTACAAACTGGAGAGCGCCATCGCCAATATTTCTGTGCTGAAAGGTGATAGAGAAACGGAGGCGCTCTTCCGTCAGAAGGCCGACGATCGCCGCACAGCCGTTAACCAGTATATGTGGGATGAAGAAGAAGGGTGCTTCCGCGACTATGACTGGCATCGCCAGCAGATGGCGCTGTTCTCTGCTGCCAGCGTTGTTCCGTTGTATGTCGGGCTTGCCACCCACGCCCAAGCTGACAAGCTGGCTGACGCCGTGCGCTCACGCTTGCTCACTCAAGGTGGCATTCTGGCAACAGAATATGAAACCGACGAGCAATGGGATAAGCCCAACGGCTGGGCGCCGCTGCAATGGATGGCAATTCAAGGCTTTAAACTGTATGGCAATGACGCACTTGGCGATGAGATTGCGCGGAGTTGGCTAAGAACGGTGAATGACTTTTACCAACAGCATCATAAGCTGATTGAGAAATACCATATTAGCGGGGATGTGCCACGTGCAGGTGGTGGCGGGGAATATCCATTGCAAGATGGTTTCGGCTGGACTAATGGCGTGGCCCGTAGGTTGATTGGTCTTTATGGCGAGAAGTACGAATAAGCGGGAACAATAATCCGTCGTCGTAAAACCAGAAAGTCACTGCGTAACACTTAAGAGCTAACAGTTCAGCGCTGTTGGCTCTTTTTATTGCATAAAAGCGCGAACGCAATCGATTAATTCAATAAAGGAACATATGATACAAACACCTCAAACCGGAGATCTAACAACATCTTAAATGATAGTTATTAGAAACAAATTTGGATCAAAGTCACATTTCCTAATATTCATTCTTTATATCTCGAAACGAAATGGTATTTTATACCTAAATAACGGATTGTTACTGTATATACAGGCAAAACCAGAGATTGTGCATTTAGTGTTTGCAATGCTAAATGCACAATCTCTGGTTTTTTTGTTTTCTATTTTCAGGGATGGAATCAATGAACATGATCAAAAATTCAAATAATAACGTGATAATGGTTATTGATAGTAATAACAACAATCAATAACACACTTGAACGCCATAAAAATAAAAGCTTCAACAGGTATGAAGAGATCATCAGTACCCATGATGCCTGCCTGAAATAACGATTATTACCCGTAGAGGCTGATGGGGATTTAAATGTGGGCCTCATTTTTATAAATACGGGTGTTAGGGATGACATTATTTTCCCCAGATTCAGGATCGACGGAGAGTTGGCGGTCTCTTATCACCTGGCGGAATAAAGAGTTAATGGACAGGGTAGAGCTTACTCTACTTATTACAATGCAAGGGACATGAAAATGAATAAAAAAATGGCGCACTTTTCGTTATCTTTGATAGCACTCTTACCCGGCCTTACCTTTGCCGATACCTCCCGGTTACAGGATTATGTTCCTGTGGAAGATCGTCTGGCGAAACTCGAAGCCGATAATGATAAACACAAGGATTTTAATTTCGCTGGGTATTTTCGCGGCGGTTGGGAAGCCGCTTCCAGCGGGACGACCAACGCCACCGTCACCGTCGGCAAAGGGATCAGCGCGTCAGGCATGAGCTATGAGCGGCCCAACTGGGCACAAGGCGCGCTGGGTCGCTACGGTAACGAATTCTACGGTTGGTACGATCTAATCTTCTCGCAGCGTTTTTACAATAAAGACGGCGTGTCGATGAAAGCGGTGGTGCTGCTTGACGGCTCTATTGATATGAACAGCAGCAACAATAACTTCGCTAAATCCGACGGTAACGATATCTCCTTCGGCAAAATGTACCTTGAAACCAAAGGGTTGGTGCCTAACCATCCGGAAACTATTTTCTGGGTAGGCCGCAACCAATTGCCGGCGAAAGAGATCCTGATGTTTGACTGGAAATATGCTTACACCGCAGAAGGCGGCGGCGCAGGGATCCAGAATCTGAAAATAGGCCCTGGTGCGTTAGATTTGGCGGTCGGACGCAATGACTATAAAGTCTACAAAACCAATCTGTCAGGTAGCACCAATGTGTCCAGTAATACACTACAGATGCGTTATAACAACATCAAACTGGCACCAGACCTGACACTGGGCTTCCACGGTGATTACACCATGGCAAACCCATCGCAGTCTCAAAAAGATCGCGCCGCCGCAGGAGAGTTTTTCGATCTGAAAGATTCTTTCCTGGCGGGGACTGCGCTGAAAAAGACTGAAGCAGATAATAGCTTTAATGAGCTGGTCTTTCAGGTGGCTAATAATGGTATGGCTACCAACATGACCCGCATTCATGGTGCCAATCCCTATCTCGGCCACAGCGATAACTATTTTGGAGAACAGAGCGGTGGCACTCTCTACCGAGCAATTACGCAAGGTGAAAATTTTATTGGCGATCACTTCGGGGTTGTTCACGCCATTGCATTCGGAAAAGCCAGTGACATTGTTGACCCGGAAACCTTTGCACCACATTCTGATATAACTTATTTCCGTTCAGCGATCCGTCCGGCCTATATCTGGAAGAATTTTAATCAGACGGGTGTGGAGTTGGGGTATTTTAAGCAGAATAGTAAACAATATGGTCAAACACTGACTGAGTCTGGTTATAAAACTACTTTTTTCCATTCAATTCGTTTTGAAAAAAGTAGCTTTGGTTTGCTACCTGAAATCAGATTCTACGCGACCTATCTGAAAGCGATCGATAATCAACTCGATAATGTAGTATTTGCTGACAACAAGGATGATCAATGGAAATTCGGTATTTCAGCGAATGTGGTGTTTTTCTAACACCATGAAATTATTCAGGACGAAAGCAAGGAGAAGTATATGAAACGAAGTTTATTATCTGCAATGATCGGTATTTCCTGTCTGGCGTCGACTGCGGTTGGAACGCTGGCGTATGCGGCTCAGGAAAAGCCTAATATTGTTTATATCATCGTTGACGACCAGCGTTATGACGCGATGGGATTTGTAAACAGTGATGCAGTAACGCCGAATATGGACGCCATAGCGAAAGAGGGCACCTATTTTAAAAATGCCTTTGTCACGACGTCACTGTGCGGACCAAGCCGCGCCAGCATCTTGACAGGAATGTACGCTCACAACCACGGTATGGTGGATAACAATAAAAACGACAATGTATACAGTCTGGACTTCTTCCCCCAGCGTCTTAAGCAGGCGGGATATCAGACCGCCTTCTTTGGTAAATGGCACTTTGGCGGTGTGGAAAAAGAAGCCAAGCCAGGGTTCGCTGGGTTTGATAAATGGGTCGGTTTTATCGGTTCCAACGCTCAGGGCAACTACTACCCGATCAACGAGTTTGGTGGCGCGTCTGAGCTGAATGTGGACGGCAAAGTCGTGAAGCAAAAAGGCTATATTACCGATGAGTTGACCGACTATGCCGTGGACTGGCTGGATCACCGTGATAAGTCCAAGCCTTTTATGCTCTATTTAGGCCATAAAGGTGTGCATGCCGACTTCCTGCCTGCACCACGTCACATCGGCAAGCTGAAAGGTAAAGTGTTCAAAAAGCCGGACTCCTGGGTGAACAATGCGGAGAACTACGCCGGGAAACCCCGTTGGGTGAAAGATCAGCGTAATAGCTGGCACGGCATCGATTTCCCGTATATGGAAAACCTGGACTACAACGAATGGTTGCAGAGCTACTATGAAACGCTGATGTCCGTCGATGACAGTATCGGTCGCGTACGTCAGTATCTGAAAGAGCACAACCTGGATAAAAATACCATCATCATGGTGATGGGCGACAACGGCTTTATGTTCGGCGAGCATGGTCTGATCGATAAACGTAATGCATACGAAGAGTCGATCCGCGTACCCTTAATTGCCAGTGGTCCGGGCTTCGATGCCGGTCGCGTGGTGAACGATGTGGTCGCCAACATTGATATCGCGCCGACCATTCTTGAAGCGGCTGGACTACAAAAGCCGAAAGAGTATGACGGTTCCAGCTTCCTCTCCCTCGGGACGGGTAAAGAGCCTGCTGAGGCGAGAAGTAAGACTTTCGTCTACGAATATTTTTGGGAATATAACTTCCCGTACACGCCGACTACCTTCGCGATCCGTGGCGAACGCTATAAATACATCAACTACTATGGCGTGTGGGATACCGAAGAGCTGTACGATCTGCAAGAAGATCCGAAAGAGATGCATAACCTGATTAATTCCGACGATCCGGTGATTGTGAAAATTAAGCAGAATCTACGTCAGGAGTTGTTTGCCAAACTCGGCGATCACAAAGGCAAGAACATTATTCCTTATAACGCCAAATTGTCTGAAGGGGTTGTTCAGCGTTATGACGATAATGGTAAGGGCGTGAAATCTGCCGACTTCCCGCAGAACTGGATGCGTCCCTATGGCCCGAAAGACAAGTATGTCGGGTTCCTGCCGGACACCCCGGGGAAAGCGGAGCAAGTGCAAAAAATGAGTGAAATGATGGGTAAAACCCAGGACTTCATCAAAGAAAACTACATGAAAGAAAAGAACTAAACGAAGCCAGAAAGCGGAGGAGGAGCGAACAATGCTCCTCCTTTTTCTGTTTTTACAGGAAAGAGAAAATGCACCTTAGCCGCATACTATTTGCACTGATCCTATCGCTGTTTGCTGGCGTTGCCCTCGCCGACAATATTGACCAACTGACGCAGTCGCTGGCGCAGAAAATGGGGGTGCCGGAGAAATATCGCCAAACCTCTCTCGTGCGGGTGATCCCCTTCGCGCAGTATCCGGAATCGAAATTGGTCTTCAATCGTTATAACGGTATCACCTTCGATGACCAGGGTAGTTCGCTGCCGTTTGCCATGTTCCTGTCACTCGCCTCTGCCGAGACGCTGGAGAAATTCTACGATAAGCAACTACCAGGCTTCCATAAGATCCGCCATGGCGATTCAACACTCTGGTTTGCCGGCGAGGTGAAAACCGTTGTTAACTTTCCGGTGGATCACATTGATAAAGTCTGGGTAGCGTTGGAACCCTTTGTCGTGGATGGGGTGAAAGTGATGCTGGTAAAAATGAATTACCGATTGGCGCAAAAATAAGTCGAGTTTTTACATGGGCGGGCATCGCCCCCGCCGCAACAAGGCAGCGGGGAGGGAAATTTAATGTGGGTGTCGGGCAAAATTTTTCATTTCGCGCTTGATGCGGGCTGGCGTAGTTCTTTGCTGTAGCCGTCTCAGGATATGCTGCATTCTGGGCACCACGTGATGCAGGTGGATCGCAAAACCATCACAGAGATAATTTTTGGTTGGCTTCCCGTCGCTCGACAATTCAAAGCGGTGCTTAGGGCAGCCGCCATTACAGACGTATTTTACCGGGCAGGTCAGGCATTCCTTGCTGATATGGTTGGCTTTACGCTCGCCAAACTCGATATTTTGCGGCGAATTTACCATTTCAGTGATTTTGTGCTCGTTGATATTTCCAAGCTTATTTTCCGGATAGACAAAATGGTCGCAGGAATAGACATCACCATTGGATTCAATAATTAAATTGCCACCACAGGTTTCGTTAATAATACAGGCACTTTGTGCGCCATTTATTTTGGCTAGAGTTTGCTCAAAATTCATCACAAAGGTTTGGCTGAGATCGTTGGCCGACCATTCATCGAATATCGTATTAAGGAATTTCCCCCAGGCAGGAGCCGGAACCGACCAGGCTTCCACCGCACACTGACCGGAGAAATCTGGTTTAATCAGCGTCAGTCCATTCTCATCCGGATGGGCAGCGCGGCGTTCAACTAAAGGGATGAATTGCATATAGCGACTGCCGATCCTTTTTAAAAACCGGTAGACATCTAAAGGTCGCTTAACATTTTCCGCATTCACGACCGTTAGGGTATTAAATTCGACCTGATGACGTTTCAGAATATCAATGCCATTTATGACGCTGTCGAAGGTGCTCTTTCCTGAGCGGGTTAGACGGTGGGCATCATTGCTGATACGATCGCCGTCGATGGATATTCCCACCAGGAAATTATGCTCTTTAAGAAATATTGCCCAGTCGTCATTAATATTCATGCCATTGGTTTGAAAGAAGTTATTGATGGTTTTCTTGCCCCGATACAGCGCCTGTAATCGGACGGCTTCCCGATAAAAATCAACCCCTAACATCGTGGGTTCACCACCTTGCCATAGGAAGTCAACGACATCGGCATGTTGTGCTGCAATATTTTTCTTGATGTAATTTTCCAACGTCAGATTATCCATTCTCCAGTTTTTCTTTCTTTCCGGATACAGATGCTCTTTCTCAAGATAAAAACAGTAGGAACAGTCGATGTTGCACACCGAACCTGAAGGTTTGGCCATCAGTTGAAAGTTATTAATTTTCATTTTCCGCTCTCATCATACATATTTAAAAAAAAACCTGGCATCAGTTGACGTGTAACACATCAACTGATGCCAGGTTTCGCCCTTAAATGGTAACGATCTCCTTCAAATATACCTTAGGATGAAAAAAATAAAAGGATAGATGTCGCATAATGACATCATAATATCCTTAGCATAAACACGCTCAGTGGTCGTGCTAAGTTCGTAGGTTCGGCTCCTATTATCGGCACCATGAAATACTTTAAAATAAAAAACCAATCAGCATTATTTAATAATAATCCGAGATGAAAATCAGTCTGTTTTTGAATGAAAGGTAACTCTAAAGATAAGAAAAAGAGTATAAAAAAACTGGCGTGTGACGGCCAGTTTTTCAGAATGACAACGGTGCGCGGTGATTTTCCGACACGACTACTGCGTGATTAACGCATGGTAACAAACTCTTCCGCACCGGTAGGGTGAATGGCCACGGTGTTGTCGAAGTCTTGCTTGGTGGCACCCATTTTGACCGCCACTGCGAAGCCTTGTAGCATTTCATCCATGCCATAACCAATACCGTGAATACCTACGATCTTCTCTTCTTTACCGGCACAAACCAGCTTCATGCGACACGGTTGGCGGTGTTGGGTCACGGCGGTGTACATGGCAGTGAACTGAGATTTGTAGACTTTCACGTTGTCTGCGCCGTACTGCTCGATGGCCTGCGGTTCGGTTAGGCCCACGGTGCCGATTGGCGGGTGGCTGAATACCACGGTGGCGATGTTGCTGTAATCCAGATGCTCATTCGGCTTGTTGTTAAACAGGCGCTCGGACAGGCGACGGCCAGCAGCAACGGCGACCGGCGTCAGTTCAACCGCGCCGGTGTTGTCGCCCACCGCATAGATGCCTTTCACGCTGGTGTTCTGGAATTTATCGACAATGATGTAGCCTTTATCATTGGTTTTCACGCCAGTGGCTTTCAGGTTGAAGTTGTCGGTTTCTGGTTCGCGGCCAATGGCCCATACCAAACTGTCGACTTCAAAGGTTTTGCCATTTTCCAGTTTCAGCGTCAGGCTGCCGTCGGCATTTTTGACCACTTCTTGCGGAATGGATTCTGTATGCAGTGCCGGGCCTTCCGTGTTGATCACTTCAAGCAGGGTTTCGACGATCAGCGGATCGAAGGTACGCAGTGGCGCGTGTTTACGCACAAACAGATGCGTTTCTGCGCCCAGCGCGTTCATGACACCGGCAATTTCTACGGCGATATAGCCTGCGCCAACCACGGCAACGCGTTTTGGCATTTCAGTCAGATCAAAGAAACCGTCAGAGTCGATGCCATATTCCGCACCTGGGATATTCGGGTGGATCGGGCGGCCGCCGGTGGCGATCAGGATATGATCGGCAGTGATCGTCTCACCATTAACTTCTACAGTATGATCGTCAACAAAGCGGGCAAAACCACGGATCACATCGACATTATTCTTGCCCAGCACGTTGTCGTAGGAGGTGTGAATACGGTCGATGTAAGCGGTGCGATTGGCCACCAGGGTTTTCCAGTTGAAGCTGTTGACGGTAGTATCAAAACCGTAATCAGGACCGTAGTTGCGGATAGCTTCAGCAATTTGCGCCGCATGCCACATCACCTTTTTCGGGACACAACCCACGTTAACGCACGTGCCGCCCAGCTCTTTCGCTTCGATCAGCGCACATTTTTGCCCATGCATGGCGGCACGGTTGATTGATGCGATACCGCCGCTGCCGCCGCCAATTGCCAGATAGTCATAATGTTTAGTCATGGGTTTATCCATAGGTTGTGAAAAAGTTACAAACGCCACATCGGTGCCGCTGATCTTAAAAAATTGAGTGTGAGTTTAACGCGGGAATCAAGTTTGTCGCAAAGTTTGGATCAATGATTGCGATAGGTGTGATAGCCAAAGCCTATCCCCGTCATCCTTCCAACTGTCTCTGCGTTGACTGCCTTCACTCACCCCGGTCACTTACTTGAGTAAGCTCCCGGGGATTCATTCAGTTGTCGCCTTGATGTAACTCGAATGATTTAGGGGATTTTTAATGAGGGGGATTTACTCAGGCACCACCCATTTCACCAACTGATGGCCAGTACCCGATGGCACCAACGTTTCCAGCAGCCACGGTAATACCGCTTTCATCTGCTGTTCCAGCTTCCATGGCGGGTTAATGACGATCATGCCCGAGGCGGTCATGCCACGCTGGTCGCTGTCCGGACGAACGCCCAGCTCGATTTGTAGAATACGGCGAATACCGGTGGCTTCCAGATCACGCAGCATCTTTTTGATCTGCTGGCGCATGACGACCGGGTACCACAGGGCATAGGTGCCGGTGGCGAAGCGTTTGTAGCCTTCCTGAATCCCTTGCACCACGTCCTGATAATCGGTTTTCAGCTCATACGACGGGTCCATCAGAATTAAACCACGACGGGAGAGTGGCGGCAGTTGAGCTTTCAACTGCTGATAACCGTCTTCACGCAAGACTCGGGCGCGATCGTCTTTAAGAAACTCACTGCGCAGCAGCGGGAAATCGCTCGAGTGAAGCTCAGTCATGTGCAGTTTGTCATGTTCACGCAGCAACTGGCGGGCGATGAGCGGTGAGCCAGGATAATAACGCAGGTTTTCATTGCGATTAAAATGCCTGATAACCGTCATATAAGGTGCCAATTCCGCCGGTTGATCTTCACGCTGCCAGATGCGCGCGATGCCTTCCATATATTCGCCAGTACGTTCGGCGTGTTCACCACTCAGAAGGTAACGACCCGCACCCGCGTGGGTGTCGAGATACAGGAAAGGTTTGTCTTTTTCCTTCAGAGATTCAATGATCAGGCTCTGAACGGTGTGTTTCAGGACGTCGGCGTGATTGCCAGCGTGAAAACTGTGGCGGTAACTCAGCATGGATTTACGTTTCCGAATAATGAATGTAGACAGTAAAATCAGTGGGTTACCGGATTTTTATACTGTACTGGGAATAGGATGCAGGCGTTGGCTCAAAACGGCCCGCCTTTAATGCGCCTCAGTATAAACCGTCTGCTGGCCACTGCCTAACCCGATCCCCATTGAATTCCCTGTGGCTTGACCTCATGTTAGAAGTTGCGTCATATAGAATATCACTCGAATTCACGGTGTGTTGCGCGAAGAGCCGATGCCAGCGCCACGCGCACCATGCACACAACAACAGGACCTTCCTATGACTACAGCTTCAACTAACCCGCTTCTGCAACCTTTTACGTTACCGCCGTTTTCTGCTATCCGTCCTGAACATATCGTTCCTGCCATGCAATCGGCGATTGACGAGTGCCGCCAGGTCGTGGAAAAAGTGGTTGCTCAGGGCGCGCCTTATAGCTGGGAGAGCCTGTGCCAGCCGCTGGCTGAAAGTGATGATCGCCTGAGCCGTATCTGGTCTCCGATTGGTCATCTTAATGCGGTGAAAAACAGCCCTGAACTGCGTGAAGCCTATGAGCAGTGCCTGCCGATTATTTCCGAATTCAGTACCTGGACTGGGCAGCATGCGGGTTTGTATCAGGCCTATCGTGAACTGAAAGAGGGCGCAAACTTTGCCAAACTGACGCTGGCGCAGAAGAAAGCGGTGGATAACGCGCTGCGTGACTTTGAGTTGTCAGGGATCGGTTTGCCTGCGGAGCAACAAAAACGTTACGGCGAGATCTCCGCCCGACTGTCTGAACTGGGTTCGACTTACAGTAACAATGTGCTGGACGCCACCATGGGCTGGAGCAAACTCATCACCGACGTGAATGAGTTAAAAGGCTTGCCGGAAAGCGCCCTGGCCGCCGCTAAAGCGCTGGCAGAATCGAAAGAGCAGGATGGTTGGCTGTTAACGCTGGATATTCCAAGCTATCTGCCGGTGATGACTTACGGTGAAAACCGCGAACTGCGCGAAGAGATGTACCGTGCTTTCGTGACCCGCGCATCCGATCAGGGCCCGAATGCCGGTAAATGGGATAACAGCGAGGTGATGGCCGAAGAGCTGGCACTGCGCCATGAACTGGCTGCACTGCTGGGCTTTGCCTCTTTCGCCGATATGTCTCTGGCCACTAAAATGGCCGAGAATCCATCGCAGGTTATTGATTTTCTGAACGATCTCGCCAAACGTGCGCGTCCTCAGGCTGAGCAGGAGCTAGCCCAGCTACGCGCCTTCGCCAAAGAACACGTTGGTGTTGATGAAATGGAAGCCTGGGATCTGCCTTTCTACGGTGAAAAGCAGAAACAGCATCTGTTCTCGATTAATGACGAGCAACTACGTCCGTACTTCCCGGAACAGCGCGTGCTCGAGGGGTTGTTTGAAGTGGTGAAGCGCATTTACGGCATCACCGCCAAAGAACGCACTGATGTCGATACCTGGCATGAAGAGGTCCGTTACTTCGATCTGTTTGATGACAGTAATGAACTGCGCGGCAGCTTCTACCTCGATTTGTACGCCCGTGAGCACAAACGCGGTGGTGCCTGGATGAACGACTGCGCAGGTAGCCTGCGTAAAGCCAGTGGCGAGGTGCAAAAACCGGTCGCCTACCTGACCTGTAACTTTAACCGCCCGGTCGGCACCGGTCCTGCGCTGTTTACGCATAATGAAGTGACCACGCTGTTCCACGAATTCGGTCACGGTCTGCACCATATGTTGACCAAAATCGACACCGCGGGTGTTGCCGGTATCAGCGGCGTGCCGTGGGATGCGGTCGAACTGCCGAGCCAGTTTATGGAAAACTGGTGCTGGGAACCGCAAGCGCTGGCGTTTATTTCGGGCCACTTTGAAACCGGCGAAACGCTGCCAAAAGATATGCTGGATAAAATGCTGGCCGCGAAAAACTATCAGGCGGCACTGTTTATTCTCCGTCAACTGGAGTTCGGCCTGTTCGACTTCCGTATGCACGCCGAGTATGACCCGGCCACCGGTGCGCAAATTTTGCAGACGCTGGCTGAGATCAAAAAACAAGTTGCCGTGGTGCCATCACCGAGCTGGGGTCGCTTTCCTCATGCTTTCAGCCACATTTTTGCTGGGGGTTACGCTGCCGGTTATTACAGCTATCTGTGGGCGGAAGTGCTCTCTGCCGATGCCTATTCGCGCTTCGAAGACGAAGGTATTTTCAACCGTCAAACCGGCCAGTCTTTCCTCGACAATATTCTGTCGCGTGGCGGTTCGGAAGAGCCGATGGAGCTGTTTAAACGCTTCCGTGGCCGCGAACCTCAACTGGATGCTATGCTGCGTCATTACGGCATTAAAGAGAGCGGCGCGAAAGAGCCTGTCTGAGGAAACGTCACCCAGTGAGTATCTGTTTAATTTGTGAAGAAGGCGCCGATGCAGGCGCCTTATCTATTCTGGCTGAACGCTGGGGCCTGACGTCAGATGACGGTGCCGTGATGGCGCTGGTGCTGACGTCACAACGCCTTGAACTCCATAAGCGAGATGAGCCAAAACTGGGCGCAATTTATGTCGATTTTGTCGGCGGCACCATGGCGCACCGGCGTAAATTCGGCGGCGGCCGCGGTGAGGCGGTCGCGAAAGCGGTCGGCATCAAAGGCGGTTACCGACCTCATGTGGTTGATGCCACAGCAGGATTAGGGCGCGATGCTTTCGTGCTGGCATCACTCGGATGTCATGTGCGGATGCTGGAGCGTAATCCGGTGGTGGCTGCACTGCTTGACGATGGTCTGGAGCGCGGTTACCGCGATGCGGAAATTGGCCCATGGCTGCGTGAGCGCATGACGCTATTGCATGCTTCCAGCTTGACGGCTCTGGCGGATTTGACGCCAAAACCTGAGGTGGTCTATCTTGACCCGATGTATCCACACAAGCAGAAAAGCGCGCTGGTGAAGAAAGAGATGCGGGTTTTTCAGGGGTTAGTTGGCCCAGATAATGATGCTGATGGTTTACTGGAACCGGCACGTCGCCTGGCCACCAAGCGTATTGTGGTCAAACGACCTGACTACGCTCCGCCGATGGCGGGTCTGCCCGCACAGGCCGCGTTAACAACCAAAAGTCACCGCTTTGACATTTATACGCCGTTATAAAAACGTTATAAAAAGGAGAAGTATTCACCTCTCCTTTTTAGCGGTATTAACACATTAGTCTGAAGCAGCGTCGTCGTCGTCTTCTTCGTCATCGTCTTCATCACGCAGTGGAACGATCAACATGTCAATATGAACGGTGTTGATCAACTGGCGGGCTGAAGACATCAGCTTGCTCCAGAAGTCCTGATGGTGGCCACATAGCACTAAATCGACGCTGTATTTATTGATGGCATCGATTAAAACCTGGGCTAAATCGCCGCTGCCGCTTAGGGTTTCTGAGATGGGGTAACCCGCGTTTTGCGAAAGTTCATTCAGTGCGTGATGTGTTTCTTCAGAGATGCGTTTCTGCATATCGCCCAGGTTGACGTCAATCAGACCGGTGTATAAATCAGAGTAATTTACGTCAACGTGGATCAAAGACACTTTGGCGTTATACGGACGCGCCATAGAAACCGCTTTCTCAACCAGAACTTTGCTTTCGGGAGACAGATCAACTGCAATAAGTATGTGTTTGTAAGACATAAGAAAACTCCTTTCATAAATCAGTTAATAGCGATATCAGCATCATGCAATTTTCATGTTTTTAGTATAGCGCTAAAACGTCCAGAGAAATCAAGACCGCTGCCTCGTTTCGAAAAAGTGGTCCTCACGCAAAGCATATAAGCAAATGATATGAAGATGTTTCCCCTTTTTTCATTTCGTTTCCTACACTAAATAATGAGGGGCTGGCTTTGTACGCCAGACGTCCTTGATATTTTTGGCGATAATAGGGGAGGCGGGGTAGTTTGACCCGAGATGAGATGTCTTAGGCGGTAAGGCGAAGCGGCGGGCTGGCGCTATTTAAAAGTGGCACGGTGCGTTGTAAATTCGTCTTGAGGGGGAATTATGATCAGTCCCGTTGCGCTGTTTTGGGCTTTATGTTTTGTCTGCGTAGTGAATATGCTGCGTTACTACTCGTCTTTGCGGGCATTGCTGGTGGTGTTACGCGGATGCGATCCTCTGCTGTATCAGTATGTCGATGGCGGTGGTTTTTTCACCGCGCATGGGCAACCGGTTAAGCAGATCAGATTGGTGCGGTACATCTATGCCCAGCGTTATAACGATCATCATGATCCCGAGTTTATCCGCCGTTGTGAACGCGTGCGGGGACAGTTTGTTCTTACTACCGCATTGGTAGGGTTAATACTCATCAGCATGGTAGCAATGCTGATTTGGTATTAATGATCGGTGAATGGAGGATGTTTTGAGACTTCGAAAAAAGAGAAAGGCGGCTTAATATTAAGCCGCCTTTCTTATTTCAACTTACCCGATTTAAATCAGTTTTAGCGCAATCCAGTACAGCACACCAGAAAGGACAATCGATACCGGCAGGGTTAAGATCCATGCCATGGCGATATTTTTCACAGTTTTGCTCTGCACGCCACCACCGTCAACCAGCATGGTGCCCGCAACGGCAGAAGAGAGTACGTGGGTTGTGGAAACGGGCATGCCGGTATAACTGGCGACACCAATCGACACGGCGGCGGTTAACTGCGCCGACAGGCCCTGTGCGTAAGTCATACCTTTCTTACCAATCTTCTCGCCAATGGTGGTCGCAACGCGCCTCCAGCCAATCATGGTACCCAGTGCCAACGCCAGCGCGACAGCGATGATGATCCAGATTGGGGCATACTCTACGGTTTGCAGAATGTCGCTTTTCAGCTCGGCCAGGAAGCGTTTGTCTGCTGCCGTGGTTTCATTCAGCTTGGTCACTTTGTCTGCGGTATCCGCTACGCACATCAGCAGACGACGCATATGGCTGCGCTGCTCTGGTGTCAGGTCGCTGTAGGATTGCAGGTTTGTCAGCAGTGCTTGAGTACGATCAATCGCGTCCATCGCGTGAGAGCTGTCGCAATGGAACTCTTTTTCCTTTGGCGTATCTGCTGCGTTTGCTGCTGCTTCATCTGGAGTCGGTACGATGGGAGTCAGCGCTACCACGTGCGGCAAGGCATCGGCATGGAGCCGGTAGAACTGCTGCAGGTTCGTCACTGCGTCGCGGGTGCGGGTAATGTCGTAACCTGTGGCGTTCATGTTTAGCACGAAGCCCGCAGGAGCAACACCAATCAGCACCAGCATAATCAAGCCGATGCCTTTCTGGCCGTCGTTAGCGCCGTGCGAGAAGCTGACACCAATGGCAGACAGAATCAGGCCGATACGTGTCCAGAATGGCGGTTTCTTTTTACCGTCTTTCTTTTCTCGTTCGGCTGGCGTCATATGAATCCGTGCGTGTTTTTTGGTACCGCTCCAGTAGCGGCGCAGTACGAAAATCATAGTACCGGCCATGATCATCCCGACCAGCGGAGAAATGATTAATGAGGCGAAAATACCAATCATCTTCGGAATGTTTAACGCATCAACCACTGAGCTGTGGGTGACCAAGGCATTCGTCAGACCAACGCCGATGATGGCACCGATGAGTGTATGGGAACTGGAGGCCGGTAAGCCAAAATACCAGGTTCCGAGGTTCCAGATGATGGCAGCCAGCAGCATGGAGAACACCATGGCCAGACCGTGAGTAGAACCGACATTCAGTAATAAATCTGTTGGCAATAGATGAACAATGGCATAAGCCACGCTCAAACCACCGAGGATAACGCCAAGGAAGTTAAATACCCCAGCCATGACAACCGCAAGTTGCGAGCGCATTGCTCGGGTATAGATGACAGTAGCTACTGCGTTAGCCGTATCATGAAAGCCATTGATAGCTTCGTAGAACAGTACAAACAGTAACGCGAGAATCAATAACGAACCGGTATGGAGATCTAACCCGGCAAATAAATGCAGCATATTTGTTACGCCAGTTTGTGGTCATGAACGCCGCGCATTATCTGCGAGAACAGGGGGGCGGTAAAAGGGAAATATGACATTTTTTTGACGAAAAGCAGTTAATGTTTCTCCTTACTTGATAGTAATCTTTTTTAAATCAAATAATTACACACACAATGTGACGTAACATTTACTTACTATCGCTGTGTTTGTTCTGACAGACTGGTTTCGAGCCCTCACGCGCCTTACAATCGCCGCCCGTAGCGCGTTTGCGGCGACAAGTTAAATGCGCCATTGATATAAACGCAACTGAAGATTTAAAGACAAGTGAGGCCGATGTGGAACAGGTAGATGTGGTGGTCGTTGGTGCTGGCGCAGCAGGTATGTTTTGCGCGGCTCTGGCTGGACAGGCTGGCCGTCGGGTGATGTTGCTGGATAACGGCAAAAAACTTGGCCGCAAAATACTGATGTCCGGTGGCGGCCGTTGCAACTTCACTAACCTCTATACAGAACCGGCCGCTTACCTTTCTCAAAATCCACATTTCTGTAAATCAGCACTGGCACGTTATACCCAATGGGATTTCATTGATATGGTCAACCGTCACGGTATTGCCTGGCATGAAAAAACCCTGGGTCAACTGTTCTGTGATGATTCGGCGCAGCAAATCGTCGCCATGCTCGAAAGCGAATGTGCCGAAGGTAACGTAGATATCCGCCTGCGTAGCGAGATCACTGAGGTCGAAAAAAACCAAACTGGCTTTGAAATCAAAGTGAATGGTTCAACTGTAAGTACTCACTCACTTGTGGTGGCGAGCGGTGGATTATCAATGCCGGGTCTTGGCGCTTCGCCTTGGGGATACCGCCTGGCTGAGCAATTTGGGCTAAAAGTCCTACCGACCCGTGCCGGGCTGGTGCCTTTTACTCTGCATAAACCGCTACTCGACCATATTCAAATGCTGTCCGGCGTATCGGTACCGTCGGTGCTGACTGCGGAAGATGGCACGGTGTTCCGTGAAAGCATTCTGTTTACCCACCGCGGGATGTCCGGACCGGCCGTTTTACAGCTGTCGAGTTATTGGCAGCCAGGGGAGTTTGTAAGTGTTAACTTACTTCCTGATGTCGATCTGGCAGGGTTTCTGGATTCTCAACGACAGGAACACCCTAATCAAAGCTTGAAAAATACCTTGGCAATACAGTTGCCAAAACGGCTGGTGGAGTGCCTGCAAACCTTAGGGCAACTGCCAGACGTCTCCCTGAAACAGCTCAATGCACCGCAACAATCCGAACTGGTAGAGCAATTGCAGAACTGGCAGGTGCAGCCGAATGGCACCGAAGGTTACCGTACCGCCGAAGTGACGCTGGGCGGGGTTGATACCAAAGCGCTGTCGTCAAAAACCATGGCGGCTGAAAAAGTGCCGGGTTTGTATTTCATCGGCGAAGTGGTGGATGTGACTGGCTGGCTGGGCGGCTATAACTTCCAATGGGCATGGAGCTCTGCGTGGGCCTGTGCACAGGCGCTGAGTGTTGCGCGGGAACAATAATCTTTGTACATAAACCATAAAGCTTGTGCATAAGAAGCTTTCGGAATCTTTGCATCTGTACCTTCGCTATACTTCATCCGTCTTTTTTGCCAGAGATGAAGCATTTTGGCAGGGCATAGAAGGCTTGATCCGCACGCTGATTTCTAACCTGTAGTCAGTCAATATTTGTTTTGTGAGGGTTTTTATCTCATATGAAATTACGTTCACTACAAGTTCTCTGTTTACTCAACTTTTTTATCGCCGATGTCCGTGACGGACTTGGGCCTTTTTTGGGAATATTTCTGGTATCCCATCACTGGCAGGCGAATGAGATTGGTCTTGTCATGACGGTGGGCGGCCTGGCCGGGTTATTGGCCACTTTTCCTTCAGGGATGATTGTTGATGCCACGCGTTACAAACGCTTGTTAATTATCACCTCATCCGTATTGATTACTTTCAGCACACTTGCCCTCTGGTATTTCCCTACTTCAGCCGTCGTTATTTTATCGCAAATCATAACCGGTGTAGCGGCCGCGATCATCGCGCCGGCTATTGCTGGAATAACCTTAGGCATTACCGGTCAGAAAGGCTTTTTGGATCAAATGGGCCGAAATGAAGCTTTCAACCACAGTGGTAACATGGCGGTTGCGGTATTGGCCGCGTTAACCTGCTGGATTTGGGGGACAGGATCGGTATTTTTACTGATGACGACGATGGCTGTGTGCACCGTCATATGTACATTAGGGATTAACAAAAAAGAGATAGACCATAATGTGGCCCGGGGTATTGAAAAACAGGATGGCCCGGTAGTTCCTGTCCAGTTTTTTGCGCTACTAAAGCGACCTGAGTTGGCGGTAACGGGATTCACTCTGCTTCTCTTCCATCTGGCCAATGCGGCACAACTGCCCATGTTAAGTATGCAGGTAGCCTCCTCAACCTCGGGTTCAATGTTCACACCAGGCACATATGCCGCATTAACGGTGGCGATTTCGCAGGCCGTCATGATCCCCGTAGCCTTGCTGACGGCGCGATATGCTTCTCAGTATGGTTACGGAAGGCTGATCTTAATTGCACTCATCGTGTTGCCGTTTCGTGCAGCCATTGCGTCCTTTGGGGGCAATGAGTTCGTTTTATTCCCTGTTCAGGCTCTGGACGGTATTGCCGCAGGTATTTTGGGGGTGGCTGTTCCTGGACTGATTGCGTCGTTGTTTAATGGTACAGGGCATATTAACGCAGCGCTTGGCCTGGTGATGTTACTGCAGGGGGTGGGCGCTTCACTCAGTCCTGCGCTGGCCGGGGCCATTGTCAGCTATACGTCATCATGGAGTTTTGCATTTATCACTCTGGGGGTAATCGCACTGTGTGCCCTGTTGATCTGGGTGATTTTTGGCAGGCTCGTTTTGAAACATTACTTTACCCTGCCGAAATCCTGATTAAGAGGGGAACCGATGAGGTAGCAGGATGTGAAATCATGGCGTGCAACCTCGTTAAGGCCAACGGCAAAAAACCGCCATCCTATAAACCACAGAGTGGTTTATAGGATGTAGAAAAGGGTTTAGGAAGCCTTGTCATACAATCCGCTCTATTTAAATGACACAATGATTACCATCATGAGTTATCAGCACTAAAATTCTATATATAATAAAAATCTTAAATATCAAAAAGATAAAAGCAGACTCTTATATTGAGAGAGTGTGTATATTCGTCACTGACTCGCCGTTAAATTAAAAATGCACTGCCATTAATTTCCCTAATGTATAGAAACAAAAATTCATTTTTTTGAGGAAAGGGTATGAGTCGCCATACTCAAAGGCGTATACGTGGCGGATACCAAGCCCTTAGCAGAATAACTGTTTGACTTGCTTATAGAATATTTTCATTTATATCAATAAGTTGAACGCGTCAAAATAAATAGGTCACTGCCTCGATAAACCACGACAAGGCATGCTCTTTAATAAAGGGCGGATCTATTTATCTTGTTTGCTTTCAATTTCAATACAATTTATTTTCGTATTAATTACACACGGTTTTTAACAAGACAGGTAAAATGAAAAATTGAGAATGAGCGTTCACTTAGGATCAATTCACTTATGGTTTTTAAAAAACTGTTTATTGTAGGGCTTGTGTTTTTGGTGGTCAGTTGCGATCAGAAAAATGCAGGAGGACCGGGATCAATTCCTACTGAAGTGGGCGTGGTAACCCTAAAATCTGAGCCCGTTACCCTTTACAGTGAACTTTCGGGACGCGTCACCGGGACGATGGTTTCTGATGTCAGACCGCAGGTCGGTGGCATCATTCAGAAACGGCTTTTCACGGAAGGTGACGAGGTTCACGCGGGGCAGGTTCTTTACCAGATTGACCCAGCCACTTATCAGGCCAGTTATGATGAAGCGGTTGCGCAGATGAATAATGCTATCGCCGTGGTGAAAAGCAGCAAGCTTAAAGCTCAACGCTATGCGGCGTTACTGCGAGAAAAAGGGGTGACCCGTCAGGATGCCGACGATGCCGAAGCGACCTACCAGCAGAATGTTGCATCAGTGGCGCAGTATCGCGCTGCCGCGCAAAGTGCCCGTCTTGATCTCGAATATACCAAAATTAAGGCGCCAATTTCTGGCCGCATCGGTATTTCATCGGTTACGCCGGGTGCGCTTGTCACCGCGAGCCAGACCGATGCACTGGCAACGATAAGAGTGCTGGATCCGATTTATGTTGACCTTACTCAGTCCAGTACACAACTGCTGAAGCTGAAGAAACAGCAGCAACAGCAATCAGGTCAAAAAGAAGAAGCTGTCCCTGTGACCGTAACGTTAGACGATGGGACAAAATACCAGCATGCAGGCCGGCTTGAACTGGAAGAAGTCTCGGTGGATGAATCCACAGGAACCGTCACACTCAGAGCTATTTTCCCTAACAAGGAGCATGAGCTTCTTCCTGGAATGTATGTCAGGGCGTCGGTAAGCCAAGGGACGCGTAACGATGCTATTTTGGCTCCTCAACAGGGCATTACCCGTGATGCAAAGGGCAATGCGACAGCTCTTATTGTGGATAAGGACAATAAGGTTGAGAGCCGAAATGTGATCACTGATCGCGTGATTGGGAATAAGTGGCTGATCACCAGTGGCCTCAAGGCGGGTGACCGTCTTATTACGGAAGGTACTGGCAAAGTTCAGCCTGGTATGGAGGTTAAAACCACGGAGGTTGGCAGTAGTGCTGTGAACCAAGCTTCCAGCAAAAATTCTGGGGGCAATTAAGCATGCTTGCACAATTTTTTATCAGACGACCGGTTTTCGCATGGGTCATTGCCATTGTTATTATGCTTTTTGGCATTATCAGCATAAACAGCCTCCCGATTGCACAGTATCCAGACGTTGCTCCCCCTCAGATCACGATCCAGGCAACCTATACCGGTGCATCGGCTGAAACGCTTGAAAGCAGTGTGACTCAGGTTATCGAACAGCAGCTTACCGGTCTTGATGGCCTGCTGTATTTTTCTTCGACCAGTACGGCTTCTACGGGTCAGGTAAAAATTACAGTGACCTTCAAACAGGGTACTGACCCAGATATTGCACAGGTTCAGGTTCAGAACAAAGTTCAGCAGGCAGAAAGTCGTCTGCCGGATGCTGTCACTTCCCAAGGTGTGACCGTCGAAAAAGCGCAAAGCGACTTCCTGCTTATTATGGCGCTTTATGACAAAACCAATAAAAGTACCTCTGCTGATGTCGCAGACTACCTTGTGAGTAATATGCAGGACTCGCTCGCGCGTGTTTCAGGCGTGGGTGGCGTTCAGGTATTTGGCTCAGAATATGCGATGCGCATCTGGTTAGACCCGGTCAAACTCGCGGCTTATTCACTGATGCCCTCCGATGTGACAACGGCGATTGAGAGTCAGAACACGCAGGTCTCCTCCGGTCAACTTGGTGCGATGCCTTCAGGTAAAGAACAGCAACTTGTCGCGACCGTTCAGTCACGTTCACGCCTTCATACTCCAGAGCAATTCCGTAATATTATTCTTAAGAGTAAATCAGACGGTTCAGCTGTCCGACTCAGCGATGTGGCGCGCGTTGAGATGGGTAATGAGGATTACAGTGCTAACGTTATGGCTAATGGCCATCCGGCGGCCGGGATTGCGGTTCAACTAGCTTCAGGGGCTAATGCGCTTTCGACAGCAGAAGCAGTCAAAAAAACAGTGGCTGAATTTCAGGAAAATATGCCTGCCAGCTATGTGGTTTCTTACCCGCTAGACAGCACAGACTTTGTTAAAGTATCGATTAAAGAAGTTATTAAAACGCTTTGCGAAGCCATTTTGCTGGTTATTTTGGTGATGTTTGTTTTCTTGCAAAATATCCGCACAACATTAATCCCGGCGATTGCTGTTCCGGTGGTGCTGCTGGGAACCTTTGGTGTTCTTTCGGCCTTCGGTTATTCCATAAACACGCTCACGATGTTTGGTATGGTGCTGGCCATCGGGTTGCTGGTTGATGATGCCATCGTGGTAGTCGAAAACGTTGAGCGCGTAATGCGTGAGGAGAATCTCCCTCCTCGTCAGGCCACTGAAAAATCGATGAGAGAGATAACCGGGGCGCTTATAGGGATTGCGATGGTGCTTTCCGCCGTTTTCCTCCCGATGACTTTTTTCAGCGGCTCTACCGGCGTTATTTACCGACAATTCTCGATCACCATCGTTTCATCAATGGTGCTGTCAGTGATAGTGGCTCTTACACTGACTCCAGCCCTATGTGCCACCTTGCTTAAACCACATAATCATCAAAGTAGTGGTAATCGTTTCTTTGAATGGTTTAACCGCACATACAGTGCCATTCAAAATCGGTACAAGAATGGGGTCGGTCGCGTTATTCATGGACCAATGCGCTTTATTCTTGTTTACGGGGTGATTCTGTTGGGCTGTGCTGTCCTGTATATGCGACTGCCGACCGGGTTTCTTCCTACTGAAGACCAAGGTTATATCATGGTGCAATATACGCTGGCCCCGGGTGCCACTGAAAACCGCACCCGTGAAGTGCGTAAACAAATCCAGGAGTATTTTCAAACCAAGGAGAAAAATAACGTCAATGTCGGCATGCTGGTTGACGGCTTCAGCTTCGCTGGTAGTGGCCAAAACGCGGGTATCGGTTTTATTTCACTTAAAAACTGGGATGATCGTAAAGGCAGTGAAAATAGTGCCAATGCCATTGCTGGGCGAGCCATGATGAACTTATCGCGGATCCGGGATGCACAAATTTTCGTATTGACCCCGCCAGCGGTCTCTGGACTCGGACAGTCTAATGGTTTCACTTTTGAACTGCAGGCGCGCGCGGGGACTGACGCCAGTACGCTGATTAAATACCGTGACCAACTCATTTCTGAGGCGGCTAAAGATCCATCGTTGGATAGCGTTAGGGCCAATACCTTGCCGGACCTGCCACAGCTCCAGGTCGACATTGACGATGATAAGGCACAATCCCTTGGTGTCTCAGTGAGTGATATTAACGACACGCTAAGCGCCGCGATCGGCGGTACCTATATTAATGACTTTGTGGATCGTGGCCGTGTGAAAAAAGTCTATGTGCAGGGCGATTCGGAATATCGTAGCAAGCCAGAGGATATCAACCAATGGTTTGTTCGCGGGACTGACAGTGATGGCAATAGTACGATGGTACCATTTTCTTCTTTCGCCTCCTCTCATTGGGTATACGGAGCGGATACTCTCTCACGCTTCAACGGACTGTCTTCTTACGAAATTCAAGGGAGTGCCTCTTCTGGCAGCAGTTCCGGGGATGCAATAAAGGCGATGGAGAAACTGGCTAATAAATTACCGTCAGGAATTACGTACTCTTGGTCGTCCCTTTCATACCAAGAAAAACTCTCGGGCAATCAAGCTATGTCCCTCTACGGCATTTCTCTGATTGTGGTGTTTCTTTGCCTGGCAGCACTGTATGAAAGTTGGTCAGTACCTTTTTCCGTAATGATGGTCGTTCCCCTTGGTGTCATTGGGGCCCTTCTGGCTATCACATTACGCGGGCTGGAAAATGATGTTTATTTCCAGGTCGCTCTCCTAACCATCATTGGACTGTCAGCCAAGAATGCGATCCTTATCGTGGAATTTGCCGAGGATAATTATCGCAAGGGAGAAGATCTCATGCATGCCGCTATTCATGCCGCTTCCATGCGTCTTCGTCCCATCATTATGACGTCCCTTGCCTTTACAGCTGGCGTATTACCTCTGGCGGTTTCTTCCGGAGCAGGAGCGAACAGCCGGATTGCAATCGGGACGGGTATCGTTGGCGGGACGATTACGGCCACCTTACTTGCCATATTCTTGGTCCCTCTGTTCTTCGTTCTGGTAAGACGCCGCTTCCCGGGACTTCCGGCTGAACATAACGACGTGCGTGATGCCGATGAAGGGAAAGGAGAATAAAATGACCTTTAAGCTTCTGATTTTATGTTTGCCAATGTTGTTAGCGGGTTGTATTTCATTAGATCCAGATTATAAGCGGCCAGAATTAGCGACACCGGCAACGTCTCCCAAAGGGGAAGCTTATGCCGGTTTGGGCAAGGTGACTGCGGGACATTATCGTGACACTGGCTGGCATGATTATATCCTGGACAGCAGACTCCGGCAGGTTGTGGCGATGTCACTAGACAGTAGCCGGGATCTGCGCGAAGCGGTTGCCAATGTGAAAGCCGCTCGCGCTCAGTATGGAGAGGAGCGCTCTAATCTTTTCCCGACCATCAATGCTGAACTGAGTGGGAGTCGCGCCCGTTCACTCACCGGCGAGGGTAACAAGACGGCAGTGAGCTCCAGTTATGAGGGCGATGCCAGCGTGAGTTCCTTTGAGCTGGATCTGTTTGGGAAGAATAAAAGTTTGACGCGCGAGCAGTATGAAAGCTATCTCAGTACTCTTCAGGGAGCGCGGAGTACTCGTCTAACTGTACTTTATAATACGGTTGACTATTGGCTGACACTCGCCGCAGATCGAAGCAATCTGGTGGTCGCGAAAGAAACCGCTGAAAGTGCACGTCAATCATTGGACGTTATAAAGGCGCAGCTTAGCCACGGGACGGCATCAATGGTGGATGTCTCTTCCGCTGAAACCACATATCAATCTGCACTTGCTGATGTGGCGAGTTATAAAACCAGTGTGGCTCAGGACAAAAATGCGCTGGATCTTGTCGTCGGAAAAACCGTTCCCGACAATCTTTTACCTGAGGGAATCGACACGCTTTCACATGCGTTCCGGGAAATACCGGCGAGTATATCTTCTGACGTTTTACTGAATCGGCCTGATGTGCTCGAAGCGGAACACAACCTTAAGTCAGCCAATGCCAGTATCGGCGCTGCCCGAGCCAATTTCTTCCCAAGCATCTCGCTTACGGCAAGCGGCGGAGCGGCCAGTTCTGACCTTTCATCTCTGTTCAAGCATGGGGCCGGGGTATGGTCATTCTCTCCCAGTATTTCTCTGCCCATTTTCTCAGGCGGATATAACACTTCTCAGCTGAATTACACCAAAGCCCAGAAGGAATACTACATAGCTGCTTACGAAAAGGCGGTTCAGACAGCATTCCAGGAAGTTGCCGATGCGCTGGCCCGACGAGGCACAATAAATGAGCAACTCACCGGCCAGCAGAACTACGTTACCGCGGCAGAAAGTTATTACCATTTGGCCGACTTGCGATATCAGAATGGTGTGGATAGCTGGCTGAATGCTCTTGATGCCCAACGTACGCTCTATACCGCGCGAACCTCACTGGTGAGTACTCAGCAGGAGTATTACGAGAACTTGATTACTCTGTACAAGGTGATGGGCGGAGGAACCGCGCTGAAAGAATCAGATATCAGTCACTGATGGTATTATTTGCAGCAATACCACCCGCAGCAGAGCGCGGACTTATCCGTGGCTCAACTGACCGGCTACATCATGACAACGACAGGGAAGCGTTAAAGGGTTGTCGCCGCATCAGGCATTATTCAATGATGACGGATTCTTAGTCGAGCGAGAACAGTACGGAGTTCAGAAAAGATCCAAAGAATATAAACCGGTGGGGTATGTTTCGGGGCTGGATGAGGGATTATCCAGCCTTACTGTTTTTATGCGGATAAAAATAACAACCTGTATGCACGTAGGAAAATACGAGGTTTATCACGTTACCTGAGGCAACATATCAGAAGACATTAAGTGACATTTTCCCCTACAAGCTAAAATGAAAGAAATATCGTGTATGTATAGGGTAAATATACTGGAGTATAATTTTGGTGAGCAGTTAACACTCACCAAAATTATCAGGAGATAGGTTTGGGTTTTGAAGGTAGATAACCCAGGGCTTTATTGTTTTCATGATGGTTCTAAACTCCGTTTAACATTGTGAGTCCAGACAAACTTCAAAACCCTCTCTGGTGAAATAATTTCCCGGTTAATAAATAACAGTTGTGGTAGAAACGTTGGATAATCTAACGGGCAGTGCCATTAATAATATTAGAATTTATAATTCACCCCTATCCCTAATGAACTCATATCCGACTTGTCAACCATAGGGCTATTTTTAACATCACTGGATAGCGCGCTGTAACGCACATTGATAGAGGCTTTCCAGTTGGTTAAGAACGGGTAATCCAGAGTCATCTGTAAATAGGGGGATAGGCTGTCGTTGGGGTCGTAGGTGTTCAATCCGCTACGCCTGGATTCTTGCTGGCTGATACCATAGTAGTATTCATTCTGCTTCTTGCTGCTCCATGAGACACCGACGCCGGGAGTCAGCTGAAATTTATCCCATTCGAAGCGATAGCTGTACCCTACATCACTGGTCATGCCGTTAGTCACGCCTGATGTATCTCTCATGATATTCGCATGAATAAGTCCCCAGACATCGTGATGAATATAAGAAAAACCAGCCATTATGGTCGATTTTCGCTTATACAGTTCTTTTAACTGTGGGTCATCACTGTCTCCTGGCTTGAACTCCATCGGAGAGTAGTTACCTAATAGGTTAAATTCATTATGATCATCCTTGTATATATGAACACCGGCACCTAAACCGTGTATAAAAAAGTAAGATGAGTCATAGTCAACAAAAGGAAGGGGGGATGCTTTTGAACTTACCCCTTTATAAGGACTGTTTTTAATCGCAACGGCGGCTCCGATCGATAAATCATCCGCTGCTGAATTTTTTATTATCACCATCGAAAGAACCATGGTAATGGATGTAAGGTATTTATTTGGTTTAATCATTTTCTAATCCCAAGGTTCAATAAAAAGAGGATGGCCTGGCAACAAGCTTTCTCTCCATTCTGGCTGTTGTGAACTATTTCACCCCAGTCAGGGCGATCTGTGTTTGTTATTTAACGGAAAGTGATTTTCAGACATGGCATGTTACAGACTTATCGAAAAAATTACGTAACAGACCCACTCTATAACTCGCCCGCTAAAATGGCGTGGGCGTTCACTGATGCATTTAATGTAGTATTCTTATTTTAATGTTGGTTAGCAAGATGCTTTTCACAAAACCTACAATAGGAATGAGTAAGAGGGATGGCGATGTGGTAATGCGAAAAGAAAATAAAATCAGACAAAATAAATTTTATTGAAAAGTAGACTATGTTAACAATACTGTTTGGTTTGTGGAAATTAATAAATATTTAATAATAAACAATATTCACATATCCGAAATTAGGGATGAGGCGGGGGATTCATAGGTAGCGGAAACCTATATAGCATCGGACTTCAGGATGTTCGATGCGTTGTTCTCTACATTTTTTAAATTCTAACGTGAAAAAAACATCGTCTCGCAACCACAAGATACTAGCTTCATTCAAAACTTCCATCGGCGTGATTGCCCACGAGGTTATCTGCGCGGACCTCTTCCTGAGCAACCTGACCGATGCAGAAATCCACCAATACAGGATGTAAGGTCTGAGTGCATTTGAACGTCAGGCAATAACAACGCGAACTCTCTGATCCTGGCTTCCTCTATCAGCAGGGAGCTTGTTGTGCGACACTCTCTCTTTGCCGGAGAACGCCTTTGTCTGCATGATGCCCTGATTTTTTCTCCTGATGTGAGTGAAATGTCACCCATCACGGCCGACATGCCATTTATTGAGTGAATGATGTCCTCAATCATCATATCTGTATCTTTCGCAACCATGATTTAGCCGACCGTCGTTGCGCCACAATGCGGTATCATGATGGGTGCCGTAAGAGCAGAGCATCCCCGCGCTGACCCCGCCGAGAACCGATGGAGGTGCTGGCTGGCGGAGTATGCCGTCTGACATCAGGCGGCGGTGATGTTCCGAATAATAAAAAAATGACGCGGACAGGCATGTCAAAATGTGTACGGGTTGCTTAAAGAAGGGACTGACAGGGAAGCCTTTTATTTCAATCCGACTTATTCAAAGAAGCTTTATTGGAGTGCGAAATGCTACAGAAAGTAGAGCCTATAGATATCAATAAAATAATTTTACTTCTTCCACACAGTTATCCTTTCTTGCTGATTGACCGAATTATTTCAATGCGAAACGATGTTAATGGTATGCATGTTAAGGCGATTAAAAATGTGACGAGTAGTGATTCAGCAATACCTGTGGGCTCCAGGTTGCATACTGCATTTCCCGCCGTGTTGATTATTGAAGCTCTGGCGCAGGCAACGGTTCTCCTTGCAAAACAGGTATTAGGTGATACTCATTCAGACGCAGTGTATTATTTTGCCGCCATTAATCGGGCCCGCTTTTACCATGCGGTTTATCCTGGTGATCAATTAGAGCTGGATGTCTCTTTTATCCGCAAAAGAGGGATGATTGTGCAGTTGGCCGGTGTGGCAACCGTGTCGGGAAAAAGAGTCTGCACAGCGAAATTCATGTGCGTAAGGAAATAACTTTCCTTCTTTGTTTGTCGTCTGAGTGGGTATGAATAATGGTAACGATAGATGCGTTTTTAAATAAAATAACATTGCTGACCAGCGGTAATACTATCGCTAAAGAAAGCGATGAGTACGGTAATATTATCGTCACTGATTCAACGAAGTATAGAGTACTGCGATTTGATGGCATTAATGAGCAAAGTAAAATGCTCAAAAGCGACACTTGCTTACCAATACATAATTATATTAAAGCGATGCTGATGGCAACTGCCTTCACCTCATCAAACACGGCGCTGGTACTCGGGCTTGGTGGCGGGTCTTTAGTTCGTTCCCTGTATGCTCTCGATAGTCAATTAACACTCGACGTCGTAGAATTGAGGTCGCGTGTTCTCTCCATCGCTCGTGAGTATTTTTCATTACCCTCATCAGATAAAATAACCTATTACATTAACGATGCTGGAGACTATTTAAATAATCTCTCTCTTCCTCGTTATGACCTTATTTTTTCTGATCTGTATTCTGCCTTCACCATGGATCCTCTTCAGGGAACAGAACGTTTTTTGCGGCTGTGCCTGAATAAAATGCATGATCATGGTTGGCTGGTGATGAATTATCACGAAGTACCCAAGGTAGGTAGTTCATTATATGATGCACTGCATCGTGTATTTGACGAGGTTCTTTACTGCATCGTACCGAGCGGAAACGTTGTCATTTATGCGGCCAAAAAGCCTCATGACAGCTCTCTGGACGAAAAGAAAAGCCAGGCTAACCAACTGTTGTTACAACTTGGCAGTAATGTCGATTACCTGTCGAGAAAAATTAACTTTTTGCGTTGTCTTTAACTTACCATATGTGCTGGAAAAAGATGACTAACTTATTGAAATATTTTAGAAATAGCTCAGTCTACGGGCTGTAATCAGTTAACGGGCACACAAATTTTGTTCTGGCAAGGTTATCCGATGTACATCCGTTATTACCCCCACGTCATTAGGCTTTAAAAATCAACGCAATGAAAAAAATAATAAGGGGATTTACGGGGTTAAGCATCATGCTCCCGCTGCTTCTGACGTCCTGCGGAACCTTGTCCGAGATGCAGGTTGATGAAAGCCCGCATAAGGTGAAGCAACTCGCCTGCACAAAAAATATTGATGATCTGGTCGACGGCATTGTTCGTCAATATATGAATAAGGAAAAAAACACCGGTATGGCGGTGGGTATCATCAGAAATGATGGGGCTCCACGAACCTGGGGATATGGCTATACCAATGCGGACAATCGTTACCCAATTGATGGGGAAACCCTGTTTGCGCTGGGTTCAATCAGCAAAGGTGTGACAGGTGAAGTGGTGGCGGGGCTGGTCGATAAAGGACAACTGAAGTGGGACGATAATCTTGCTGATTTATTGCCGAAAAATACGCTTCTCAGTGATGACGCAAAGCACATCACATTGTTGCAACTGGTGACCCACACGTCTGGCTTACCCCGACAAAACATGAATGCACATATGCTGCAGAGCTTCCTAAGCTATCTGTTTACCGGCGACAATTTCTATAGTGAGCTGGACAGCGACTCGGTGGTGAATGATTTATCGTCATTTAAAAGGCCGCAAAAACGGGTGCCGCTGTATTCTAATCTGGGTTATGCCCTGCTGGGGTATATCATCAAATTAAAAACGGGAGAAGATATCCAGCAGTTGTCTTATGACTTTATATTCCACTCGTTGAAGATGAGCAGTACCAGCTTCGATGCCCCAAGGTTAAAAGCCTATCCCTATCGTGCGATTGGCCATGCAGGCGATCAGCCGAAGTTTATTCGCCGTGGAGCCGTCGTTCCTGACTGGTATTTCACCAATAATATGGTCGCAGCGGCTAGCTTGTATAGCAATGTAGATGATTTAATGAAATATCTTCGTGCACATATTACTGATTCAGAAAGCAGCGATCTTAATTCGGCAATATTGGTTTCTGAAAAAATCTATTTTCAGAGAGAGATCGAAGCGGCCAATATTGCATGGGTGACCGACCATAAAGATAATCAAATTATCACCTATCAGGTCGGGTATATCGGCGGTTATTCCAGTTATATCGGTTTCGATAAAAAGCATAAAAATGCCGTAGTGGTATTACAGAATTCATTCAACTGGAGCAACTATATTGGCCATGATTTGCTGTTAAAAATGGCAATGGCGGACGACTACCGCGGAACCTGTAAGTAAAAAGGCTCAGTGTGCTGAGCCTTTTCGAAGAGATGACAATGTTCAGGTAGATCCGAACGCGCGGGGGAATCGCGAAACGTTCTACTGATGTACACCAATATAGCGCTCAAATTTTGCCGGTTTTAACTGATGAAGATCAACCAGTACCAGCCCATCGATGCAATGATTGAACGCCGGATCGGAGCCAAAATCGATAAACTGTACGCCGCCAGCTTCACAAAGTTCTGAGTACTGTTTATAAAGTGGCGGAATGCTGCATCCTAAATTACTGAGTAATCGCTTCAGGCGCTGCAAATCCTGCGGGTAGTCGTCCCCGGAAAACTGTGCCAGTACGTCCGGCAGTGATGCCGGATAAGGTCGGCGAGAGGTTGCGAGCGGTAGCGTAGGGGCGAAATAGAGCCGGTAAAATGCGATCAGCAGGTCGCGGGCGACCAGAGGGAAACCGCCTGAAATCGACACCGGGCCGAATAAATAGCGGGTTTGCGGATATTTTGCCAGATACGCGCCGATGCCTAACCACAGATAATCCAGCCCGCGTTTGCCCCAGTAGGCCGGCTGAATAAAGCTACGACCCAGCTCAATTCCCTGCTCCAGTATCGGGTCCATCTGGTTTCCATAATGGAACAAACTTTGGCTATAAATACTCTCTAAACCTTTCTGACTCCCTCGCCCGGCGGTGGGAATAAAACGGTATGCGCCGACGATTTCCAAATCCTGTGGATCCCATAAAACCAGATGATAGTACTCATCATCGTAGCTATCTAAATCGCGGCGGCGACCGCTGCCTTCCCCCACGGCGCGAAAGGCGATTTCGCGCAGGCGGCCCAGTTCGCGTAGCACGGGTACATAGTCCTCACCGTTGCGACGGTACAAATAGATCAGCTTGCCGTCCGGCGTCTGGCCCAGTTTCTCACTGGCTTCCAGCGCACGTTTCAGCACCGCGCGATCTTCGGCGCGGGCAATGGCCGATTCCGACTGAAATAACCCCTCTTTGCTCTGCCCAAGACGGTAAACGTGGCGACGAAAGCGTTCGGCCAGATCATTGGCGTGAGTATGTCCGTCATACCAACTGGCGTAAGGAATGCGCGCGCCAATCTGTAATTTCAGGCAGTTGCCACGTTGGCGAAACATCTCGCGTACCAGCAATAGCGAGGAGAGTGGCCGGTAAATCAGCGAGCTTAGATAAAATAATACGCTGTTAGCCCCACCGATATGCACCGGCACAATCGGCGCACGGGCTTTGGCTGCCATGCGGATAAATCCGGTATGCCAGCGGCCATCGCGCACACCTTTGGACGTTAGGCGTGACACTTCACCGGCTGGGAAAACAATCAGGACGCCCTGATTTTCCAGTTGTTCTTGCATGGCTGACACCTGCGAACGCTGGGTGCGATTGCCCATGTTATCCACGGGAATCATCAGACTGCTAAGCGATTCCACTCGTGATAACAAGCGGTTTGCTACAACTTTGACGTCGGAACGTACTGAGGCGATGGCGTGCAACAACGCCAGCCCGTCAAGCGTACCGATAGGGTGGTTGGCTACCACGATCACTGGACCATAACTGGGGATTTGTTCGAGGTCGCGTTCGGCCAGTTCGCAGCGAATATCGAAATATTCCAGCACCTGCTCCACCATATCCATGCCTTTTAGATGGCGGTTCTGGTCCGCCAACTGGTGAAACTCTTTCTCATGGAACAGGGTTTTTAACAGACTGCGCTGCCAGGGCGGGGTAATACGCTGTGGGTCTAAATCCTGAAGTACGGTATCCATGCTGAACATAGGATGTCCTCCGGTTAAGTTACTCAGAACATAAGCAGCGCACATGACAGAGAAATTGCAGGGAAATGACAGAACGTGGAAATAATCATAAGGAAATGTCGCATCCTTTGCGATAACTATGGTCTATCAGGTTATTGTTTGAATTCTAACCAATGATAATTATCCTATTCACTTAGGATCATGCTTTATGTGATAACTGATGCTGCGGGCTATTCAATTAAATACGATTTATTCAATAAGGTCCTTAATGTCTGGCAAGCAAAGCGACTCTTCATTCCTACCGTCAGTTTCAATTTCCAGCTCAATACTTCTCTATCCTTATCTTCAATAATTTGTAGGTTTCAGGATGGAAAATATTTGCTATCGAATAGCTGAAGACCCGCGGCTTCTGTATAAAAATAAATTTATTCATGATGTGGATTCCTAATGAACCTCATAATAGAATTATACGAAATTGAGTCTGATTTTTAACAGTTTTTACGACAATTCGCTGCTGCCCAATCTCCTCCCAGAGAGGTAGGGTAGTTGTAGTGTTGGCTTCCACAGCTCCTTGCCGCTCACTGATGTTCTGCGTACCCGCCAGCAAGCCTGAACGGATAAGTCATTTTCGTAGCCTGTTCGGAGCAGAAAATCAGTTAATTAGAGGGGAATCGTTGTATGGTGGTTTTATGTCAAACAGTATTCGGGATCGCTTATGCTGCAACCCCATCTTGACGCGTTGAATATTCTGAGCACCCCGGTTTGGGTTGTTTCACCAAAGAATCAGGAAATCGTTTTTGCTAATAGCGCTGCAAAAAAACTGGCACCTCACGGCCAGTTAGCGGAGCTACGTCACGGGCAGTTTTCAGCCCATGCCCAGAAATTACTGGGATCCTATTTGCCCGCTTTACTTAAAGATGAACAAATCGTCGAAATTTGGACCGTTCAACGTGACGGCAATGCCTTTCCACTGAGCGGCCATCTCTCGCTGATGCATCTTGAGGCGCAGGAAACGGCGATTATTTTCGAAGGGATTAATGCCTCCGGCGTGGTGATGCCGGTAGTCAGCCCTTGCCCGGATATTGAGTGTGCTACGCCATATTGCCGCGATGAACGGGGTTTTTACGAGCGCTTGTTTCATACCAATACTGCACCGATACTGCTTATTGACCCGGCGGCAGAAGGGCGGATTCTGTATGCCAATCTGGCTGCCTCGCGTTTTTATGGTTACTCGCGCGAACAGATGTGCCTGAAGCATACCTGGGACATCAACGTGTTGGGCCGCGATGTCCTGCCGATCATGCATGAGATTTCCAGATTACCCGGCGGCCATAAGCCTCTTAATTTTATTCATAAACTGGCTGACGGTAATCTCCGTCACGTGCAGACTTATGCCGGTCCGGTGGAGCTGGACGGTGTTCGGCTGATGCTGTGCATCATTCATGATATTACCGAACAGAAACGTCTGGAGCAGGAACTCGAGGATGCCGCCCTGCGCGATGCGCTGACGGGGCTCGGCAATCGTCGTCAGTTTTTGCAACGGGTTGAGCGTGCCTATGCCAAGACCCAATATTTAGATCAAGACTTCAGCCTGATGCTGGTTGATGCCGATCACTTCAAAGCGATTAACGATCAGCATGGCCACCATAAGGGTGACGAAGCGCTGATCTCACTCGCCAGAGCGCTTGAGGCTGGTATTCGTGACAGCGATACGGTATTTCGCTGGGGAGGCGAGGAGTTCGTTATCCTACTGCCGCTGACCAACCTGGAAGGGGCATTGCATGTGGCGGAATCCCTGCGTAAAGCCGTTCAACAACTTTTCCAGCCCAATCTGCCACAGTTGACGGTAAGCATTGGCGTCGCACAGTATCAGGCTAATGAGGACTCCGTCAGCCTGTTCAAACGCATGGATGACGCACTGTACCGCGCAAAAACATCGGGACGTAATAAAGTGATGGCTGGAAAGTGCTAAGGCATCGGGCTCTATGCTGTGGTAGTGACTCCTTGAATAACCTCTGAATTTATCTGTCTTTTCGCCGGAATCAAATGATCTCTTGGTTCAAAATAATCCTTTACAAGTGCGAATGATAATGATTATTATTGTCATGTGTTCCGGGGATGGCCACACACCATGGTCAAACGGGTCCCCATGAATGCACGACATTGCTCACATTGCTTCCAGTATTATTTAGCCAGCCGGGTGCTGGCTTTTTTTTGTTCCTATTTTGAGCCGCAGATGCGTTGACTGTGTGCGCGCTCACCCAAATCACTGACGCCTGCAAGCTTATCGGGATTCGCTTACTGACCGCCTTCCTGCAATGCAAACTATGTTGAAAACATTTCTCTTCATCGTCGCCAAAACACGTGCAAATCTCCAACAAATCCTTTGAATTTAGCTATCTGCATTTGTTCATATTTTTTGAACAGAGGAGTGAGTTTTTTACGCTTTCTTATTCTCAGCCGTTGACTAGACTAGAGAAAACATTGAGGAGAGTTGAACATGATCTACTTACGCAAAGCACAAGAACGCGGTCACGCCAACCATGGTTGGCTCGACAGCTGGCACACTTTTTCTTTCGCCGATTACTACGATGCAAACTTTATGGGTTTCTCCGCGCTGCGGGTGATCAATGAAGATTTTATCGACGCGGGACAGGGGTTTGGTAAGCACCCACACAGAGATATGGAAATCCTGACCTATGTGCTGGAAGGCACTGTGGAGCACCAGGATAGCATGGGTAACAAAGAGCAGATTCAGGCGGGTGAATTCCAGATCATGAGCGCCGGTACCGGCGTTACCCATTCTGAATACAACGGCAATAAAGACAAAAAATTGCACCTGTATCAGATTTGGATCCTGCCTGAAACTAAAGGTATCGAGCCACGTTACGAGCAACGCCTGTTCGATGCGCCGCAGGGCCGTCAACTGGTGCTGTCACCTGATGCCCGGGATGGCTCGTTGAAAGTGTTCCAGGATATGGAGTTGTCACGCTGGGCGATGAAGAAAGATGAACAATCTGTTTATCAGATTCAGCCGGAACGTCGCGTGTGGATCCAGGTGGTAAAAGGCACGGTATCCATCAACGGCCAGAAAGCGGGCCCAAGTGATGCCCTGGCCATTTGGGATGAAGCCACCTTGTCGGTGCATGCCGATGAAGAAAGTGAAATCCTGTTGTTTGATCTGCCGCCAGTCTGATGGATTTAACACTCGGCTTTATAACGATGGGCAACTCAGGTTGCCCATTTTTCTGACTCGACTTCCTGCCATATAGCCCTTGCCCGTGCAATGTTCCGAAATCCCCCCGTTTCATGACCCTATTCATCACATTGCGTACGCCAGTATTCAATGTTTGAACGCGCTCTCATTGTCTCTTTTAATGGGGGGAAACCGGTTTTTGAAATGACGCCAGTAAGGATGACATCAAGAGAATGGGGCAGTGCCTTCATCATCACTGGAGTGAAGCACTATGAAAAATCATGCTTTGTTGTGCGTCCAGCACAGGGGATATTGGTGACGCTGTTCTGATTACCGCAAGGTAGCGTTATCCGTCAGGGCGAATATTTGCTAAAATCAGCCTCATGCTTACTTAACTCAGTTCATTGAATATGAAGAAAAAAAGGCCAGCGCTTCAGGACGTGGCAGATAAAGTGGGTGTGACTAAAATGACGGTCAGCCGCTATTTGCGCAATCCTGAACAGGTTTCTGCCGCGTTGCAGGAGAAAATCTCCGCCGCACTCGATGAACTGGGTTACATCCCCAACCGTGCCCCGGAAATTCTTTCCAATGCTAAAAGTCGCGCCATCGGCGTGCTGCTGCCCTCACTGACCAACCAGGTGTTTGCCGAAGTCTTGCGTGGTATCGAAAGTGTGACGGATATTCACGGCTATCAGACCATGCTGGCGCACTATGGTTACAGTCCTGAGCGCGAAGAGCAGCGGCTGACATCACTGCTCTCCTACAACATCGATGGCCTGATTTTATCCGAGCGCAGCCACACGGTGCGTACTCTGAAGATGATCGAAGTGGCGGGCATTCCTGTGGTCGAGATGATGGACTGCGTATCGCCATGCGTCGATCTGGCGGTTGGCTTCAATAACTTCGAAGCCGCACGGCAAATGACTCAGCAAATCATTGCCCGTGGTCACCGTCACGTGGTCTATTTCGGCGCACGTCAGGATGAGCGAACGATAATTAAACAGCAGGGCTATGAGCAGGCAATGTATGAGTCCGGGCTTCTGCCTTACAGCGTCATGACCCGTCGTTCATCGAGCTATTCGGCAGGTGCCGAGTTACTTAAACAGGCGCAGAAGGAGTGGCCGCAGATTGACAGCATTTTTAGCACTAACGATGATCTCGCGGCGGGCGCGTTTTTTGAATGTCAGCGGCAGGGATTACATATTCCATCGCAGATGGCGATCGCGGGTTTCCATGGTCATAACATGGGGCAGGCGATGGAGCCTCAGCTTGCCAGTGTTCTAACGCCGCGCGAACGCATGGGGCAAATTACCGCTGAACGGTTGTTGGCAAGATTACGCGGCGAAGTCGTGACACCAAGAATGGTGGATGTCGGGTTTACCATTTCAGCGGGCGGAAGTATCTGAGCCGGTCTGACTGATCACGTGTTGGGAAGGGCGCAGTATGGGAACCGCTGATATGCGCCAAACTGCGATAACGTCACGTTTGCGAATATATTCGCGCGATTGTTACCGCTATCTGGGCTGAACAACATGAAATTATTCCTTGGTTTAAAGTAAAATCACTCAAGAAAAAAATCTTAATGCCGATATTAATAATATTAAAATAATTTTCTCTATTTTTATTGGAATCAGTAACCGGCACCTGAGTGCACCGTCATTTCAATGTGGCCGGTATTGTCGTTGAAATAGAAAAAATATTCTGACGAGACCCATATCAAAATGGCGTGTTAATAAAAACCGTGATGACGCTATTTTTTACCCGAATAGCAAGGTTGATGTTTCGCAAGTAGCATGCTGAATGTAGATAATAGGCAAATGGCGACATCAAAATGTTAGCAAATGTACCTATGGGCTTATATCGTCAGTTTAATCTATAACTCACTGTTTTAAAACGTGAACGATTGGGTGTGACTTATGACGACAGAACTAAACATTTACGGTCAGGCTTTGGGGAAGGAATTACCTGATTGGCACTCCCGGGGTGTACTCAAGAAAGTCCCCCTTAAAGGTGACTATTGCCTGCTTGAAGCTATTGATATTAAGCATAGTCGAGACTTGTTTGATGCGTGGCATAGTATCGATGACGAACGTGATTGGACCTATTTCCACATCAAAAGACCTATTACTATTAAGCAATGCGATCATTATATTGCCTCTCTGGCTACCAGCGCGGACCCTTCTTTCTATGCGGTGATTAACCATGCCACGGATAAAGCCGTGGGTTCGGTAGCATTGCAGCGAATTGATCCGGAAAATGGGACCATAGAGATAGGCTGGATTAACTGGTCCCCGTTAATGAAACGTACTTTATGTAGCACGGAGGCAATCTTTCTTCTGCTGTCATATATTTTCGATACGTTGCAATACAGGCGATGTGCGTGGAAATGTGACAGCCTGCATGAATCAGCCATTCACTCTGCACAACGGTTGGGTTTTCAATACGAAGGCACATTCAGGCAAATGCAGGTATCTAAAGGGCGTAATCGTGATGTTCGCTGGTATTCCATTACCGATGGTGAGTGGCCGTTAATTCGCAGAGCCATGAGTCTTTGGTTGAGCCCGGCTAATTTGGACGAAAAAGGCAAACAAAAACAAAGGCTGGCCGAACTGATGCCCCAGAAACCAGAAAAATAATTATACTGGAATCGTCGTTATGGCCCCTTTTTCGTCATACACCCATTCAGAATGGGTGGCGAAGGCAACCGTGCCGTCATCTTTCACCACCGCACTGAGATAGTCTCTTCAGCGATAGCCCTTATCTGCCGGTGATTCCCCGGCCCGATTTGTTGGCGAGCCAAGCCTATTGATTGTGCTTATTCAACGCGGCCACACACCGATCTACGACACCTTCAAACTTGTGATCGATATTCACACGCAGTACATCGGGTTCGTCTTCGCCGGGCTCTTCCAGCGCATCGAACTGGCTCTTTAGCAACTCTGTCGGCATGAAGTGGCCGACGCGGGCTTTCATGCGCTCGGAAATCACCTCAATACTGCCCTTCAGATAGATAAAGACCACGCCCTGATTATCCTCGCGCAACGCATCGCGATAGCGGCGTTTCAGCGCAGAACAGACAATCACTCCGCTTTCGTTTTTATGGTAAAGACTGTAAGCGGCGTCATTCAGACGTTTAAGCCAGGGTGCGCGGTCATCATCGTTCAACGGGTGTCCGCTGGCCATTTTCTGAATATTTGCACGGGGATGGAGATCATCACCGTCGATAAATTTTGCGTTAATCTCCCGGGCTAATGCCGCGCCGACGGTGGACTTACCGCTGCCTGACACACCCATCAGAATGATGCTTTGTCCTGCCATAAGTTGATCTCTATCCCAAAATGAAAATTTTGACTGCGAAGTGAGTCCTAATATTATCATGTTACCGGTATCATGATACCGGTAACAAATGGAGATGTGACTAATATCACAAAGGAATGTACTGCTGATTTAGCGGTCTCGGCCTGTACCCGTTGCACTGTTAACTCCTATAATTTATTGAAAATCAAAAATAATGCCCCGTTTTCCAGATACCTGCGCGGGATAAAGCATAAAGGGGAAAAGATATGCCATTAGTTATTGTAGCCGTAGGCGTCGCGCTACTGCTGTTGCTTATGATCCGATTCAAACTCAACGGGTTCATTGCTCTGATCCTGGTCGCGCTCGCGGTCGGTATCATGCAAGGCATGCCGGTGGATAAAGTGATTACCTCGATTAAAAACGGGGTAGGCGGCACGTTAGGGAGTCTTGCGTTGATCATGGGCTTTGGTGCCATGCTGGGTAAGATGTTGGCTGATTGCGGCGGTGCACAACGTATTGCGACCACGCTTATCAGTAAGTTCGGTAAAGAGCACATTCAATGGGCCGTGGTTCTGACAGGTTTTATCGTCGGTTTCGCGCTGTTCTATGAAGTCGGCTTCGTACTGATGCTACCCCTGGTCTTCACCATTGCCGCATCGGCGCGTCTGCCATTGCTGTATGTCGGTGTACCCATGGCCGCTGCGTTATCCGTCACGCACGGTTTCTTACCACCACACCCTGGCCCAACGGCGATTGCCACGATTTTCCATGCAGATATGGGTAAAACCCTGTTGTATGGTTCGCTGCTGGCAGTCCCTACGGTTATCCTTGCGGGTCCTGTATTTGCCCGCTTCCTGAAAGGCATTGATAAACCGGTTCCTGAAGGCCTGTTCAATCCAAAAACCTTTACCGAACAAGAAATGCCAAGTTTTGGCGTCAGCGTAGCAACCTCTCTGGTGCCGGTTATCCTGATGGCATTCCGTGCGGTTTGCGAGATGATCCTGCCAAAAGGCCACGTGGTTCTGCCTTATGCTGAGTTCTTCGGTGACCCGGTCATGGCAACGCTGATTGCGGTGCTGATCGCTATCTTCACTTTCGGGCTGAACCGTGGCCGTAGCATGACGGAAGTGATGAATACCGTGACGGAGTCGATCAAAATCATCGCGATGATGCTGCTTATCATTGGGGGTGGCGGTGCGTTCAAACAGGTGCTGGTGGACAGCGGTATCGAACCGTATATCGCTAACATTATGAACGGCAGCAACTTGTCGCCAATCCTGCTGGCATGGTCCATTGCAGCGGTTCTGCGTATTGCGCTGGGTTCTGCAACCGTCGCCGCTATTACGGCGGGCGGTATTGTTGCACCGCTGATTGCTACCAGCGGTGCCAGCCCTGAGCTGATGGTGATCGCCGTCGGTTCCGGTAGCGTTATTTTCTCCCACGTTAATGATCCCGGTTTTTGGCTATTCAAGGAGTACTTCAACCTGACTATTGTTGAAACCTTCAAATCCTGGTCAATCCTGGAAACCATCATTTCCCTGTGTGGTCTCGGCGGTTGTCTGCTGTTATCGATGGTGGTGTAAAGCCAGCGTTCTGAATTGAAACCCACAAAAACGGCGGCCCTTGAGGGGCCGCCGTTTTTGTGGGTGCGAAAGCGGACGGCTAAATCTTCAAGTATGCTCTGATGCCGTCAAGGAACATCTGCGTCGAGAGCATGACCAGAATCAGGCCCATCAGGCGTTCCAGCGCGCTGACACCTTTATCGCCGAGCAGGCGCAGGAACAGGTTCGACAGCAGCAGAATGCCCATCGACAAACCCCAGGCGATAAACAGTGCCAGGGTTAAATGACTGAGCTGATGGGGATATTGATGCGACAACAGCATCAGCGTGGCCAGAATCGACGGGCCAGCTACCAGCGGGATCGCCATGGGTACCAGAAAAGGTTCTTCACCGGCAGAGAGGCCCGTACTGCTTTTCTCCTCTGAGGGGAAAATCATTTTGATGGCGATCAGGAAGAGAATGATACCGCCTGAAATCGACACCGTCTCGGTGCGCAGATTAAGGAAAGAGAGGATCTTTTCGCCCGCGAAGAGGAAAATTAGCATCAGGATCAGCGCAATCAGCATCTCGCGGATCAACACTACGCGACGCCGTTTCGGATCCAGATGTTTTAACACCGACATAAAGATCGGCAGGTTGCCGAGTGGATCCATAATCAAAAACAGCAAGATGGTTGCTGAAATCATATCAGTCATGACTACCTCAAAGGCGGAGATCGGCTTTCTTAAAAACGCCTGTTATAAGCCGGGCTGCTAAAAAAGCCCGTACTATCGATTAAATTCACTTGCCACTTCTACACCATTTTGTAAGGTGGTAGACCAGCGCGTTGACAGGGTCGTCGACGCTAAAAATCACAAACACATTTTACGCAGCTATCACCCTTAGGGCAGGACAGTAATTATGAAAAACGTAGGTTTCGTTGGTTGGCGCGGGATGGTCGGTTCTGTACTCATGCAGCGCATGATTGAAGAACGCGATTTTGACGCCATCCGCCCGGTATTCTTCTCTACCTCGCAACACGGTCAGGCCGCACCGGAATTTGCCGGACAGCATGGCACATTGCAGGACGCTTATGACCTCGACGCATTGAGTGCGCTGGACATTATCATCACCTGTCAGGGCGGCGATTATACCAATGAAATCTATCCAAAGCTGCGTCAAATCGGTTGGAAAGGCTACTGGATCGACGCCGCATCCTCTCTGAGAATGCATGATGACGCGATTATTATCCTGGATCCGGTCAATAGCGCGGTGATTCATCAAGGTATCGATAAAGGCATCAAAACCTTTGCCGGAGGTAACTGTACCGTCAGCCTGATGCTGATGTCGTTGGGCGGCCTGTTTGCCAATGACTTGATCGAATGGGCTTCAGTGGCGACCTACCAGGCCGCTTCCGGCGGCGGCGCCCGTCACATGCGCGAACTGCTGACTCAAATGGGCATGCTGCACAATAGCGTGGCGAAAGAGTTGCAAGATCCGGCCTCCGCGATCCTTGAAATCGAACGTAAAGTCACCGCGCTAACCCGCAGCGGCACACTGCCGACCGACAATTTCGGCGTTCCGCTGGCCGGCGGTTTGATCCCGTGGATTGATAAGCAACTGGATAACGGCCAGACCAAAGAAGAGTGGAAAGGTCAGGCTGAAACAAACAAAATTCTTGGCACCTCCAGCGTGATCCCGGTTGATGGTCTGTGCGTGCGCATCGGTGCGCTGCGCTGCCACAGCCAGGCGTTTACCCTGAAGCTCAAAAAAGATGTGTCGATTCCTGAAATCGAACAGATGCTGGCGACGCACAACGACTGGGTGCGTGTCATCCCGAATGACCGCGAGCTGTCGATGAGAGAACTGACACCGGCAGCGGTCACGGGTACCATGAACACGCCGGTTGGACGCCTGCGGAAATTGAATATGGGCCCGCAATATCTGTCTGCGTTTACCGTCGGCGACCAGTTGTTGTGGGGCGCGGCAGAGCCACTACGCCGTATGTTGCGCATCTTGCTGTAACCTTCAGATTTGAAGTCGTAGGCGGCGTGAGCTGCCTTGCGACAACGCCAACTATTTTGGTTAGTCAAAGGATAAATCTCAGGATTTTCCTCTCTCTGACTGCCTAACGGGACACCAGCACGGTGTCCCGTTTTTGTTTCAGTCATCAATCACTTCACCCGGTTTGAATCTCTTCGTCAGCGCTTTTGGCTGAATTTGATTTTGTGAAAAAATCCGCGCTTTTTGCTCCTGCTTTTTATCGACCTTTGTCTATGCTTAGTAGATGAGCAAAACGCTTTTGAGAAGCACAAACAAGCACTTATTTAGAAACTGTGAGCGTAAGCGCTGACAGGCATGTTTAAGCAAAAAGAAATGGCGCTCGTGTCACAAGGTGATCATCCATTCAGGAGCACACTGACCAGAGCGTTATCATAGATCATCTGGATGATTTCATTGGACTTATTGATTTAATTAATCATAGGACGAAATGCATGTCAGTACTTCCCGATCAGCACGTTATCAATCAACTTATTTCCGGCCATTATGCTGATCCGTTTTCGCTCTTGGGAATGCATTCTGTAGCGGCGGGTATTGAGGTCCGCGCCCTGTTACCGGATGCCGATCAGGTCTGGGTGATTGATGCCGATAAAGGCACCAAAGTGGCTGAATTGCGTCGCAATGACGATCGTGGCTTCTTTATTGGGGTGATGCCCCGGCGCAAAAATCCCTTCCGTTATCGGCTGGAAGTTCGCTGGGGTGAGAATACCCAGCTGATTGATGATCCTTACCGTTTTGGCACGCTTTTGCAGGAGCTGGATATCTGGCTTTTGGCTGAAGGCACGCATTTGCGACCTTACGAGATGCTGGGCGCACATCCACAGGTTTTGGATAACGTTGAAGGCGTCAGTTTTGCGCTCTGGGCACCGAACGCGAAGCGTATTTCGGTGGTCGGCGAATTCAACTTTTGGGATGGCCGCCGCCACCCGATGCGTCAGCGTCGTGAAAACGGTATCTGGGAGCTATTCATCCCCGCAGTACACGAAGGCCAACTGTACAAATACGAAGTGATCGATTGTAACGGCAATGTCTCATTGCGCGCAGACCCCTATGCGTTTGAAGCGCAAATGCGCCCGGAAACTGCCTCGCTGGTGAGCCATCTGCCCGAGAAAGTTCCCTTTTCTGCCGCGCGTAAAAAAGCGAATGCTCTGAACCAGCCGGTGTCGGTGTATGAAGTGCATTTGGGGTCCTGGCGTCGCCATACGGATGACGGTTTCTGGTTAAGCTACGGCGAGCTGGCTGAGCAACTGATTCCGTATGCTAAATGGATGGGTTTCACCCATATCGAACTGATGCCAATCAACGAACATCCGTTTGACGGCAGTTGGGGTTACCAGCCGCTGGGCATGTATGCGCCGACGCGGCGTTATGGTACGCCGCAGGAGTTCAAGGCTTTCATTGATGCAGCCCATGATGCCGGTCTTAATGTGATTCTTGACTGGGTCCCGGGCCATTTCCCGAGCGACGCCCATGGTTTGGCACAGTTCGATGGCACCGCGTTATATGAATATGCCGACCCGCGCGAAGGTTACCATCAGGACTGGAATACGTTAATTTACAACTATGGCCGCCACGAAGTGCGTAACTATCTGGCTGGCAATGGTTTCTACTGGATTGAACGCTACGGTATTGACGGCCTGCGGGTCGATGCGGTGGCCTCGATGATTTACCGCGATTACAGCCGCAAGGCAGGCGAGTGGATCCCCAACTATTACGGCGGCCGTGAAAACCTGGAAGCCATCTCTTTTCTACGCTACACCAACCAAACCATTGGCCGTGAACTCGACGGTGCCGTGACGCTGGCTGAAGAGTCGACGGATTATCCTGGCGTCACTATGCCGCCTGATGCGAACGGACTGGGTTTCCATTACAAATGGAATTTGGGCTGGATGCATGACTCGCTTAATTATATGCAACTTGATCCTGTTCATCGCAAATACCACCATAATCTCATGACGTTCGGTGTGCTTTATGCCTACAGCGAGAACTTCATGCTGCCGCTTTCGCATGACGAAGTGGTGCATGGCAAAGGCTCGCTGCTCGACAGAATGCCCGGTGATGTCTGGCAGAAATTTGCCAACCTGCGTGCCTATTACGGTTTTATGTGGGCACATCCCGGCAAAAAACTGCTGTTTATGGGGTGTGAATTTGCACAGGGCCGTGAGTGGGATTTCAACAACAGCCTCGACTGGCACCTACTGGATGACCAAAACGGCTGGCACAGCGGTGTTCAGCATCTGGTGCGGGATCTCAATCATGTTTACCGCCAGCAAACGCCGCTTTACGAGCTGGACTTCAACCCGCGTGGCTTTGAATGGTTGGTGGTCGATGACCACGAAAACTCCGTGTTTGCCTTTGCGCGCCGCGACGACAACGGCGACGAAATCATCGTGGTCAGCAATTTCACACCGGTGCCGCGTTACGACTACCGCATTGGCGTGGCGCGGCCGGGGCGATATCACGAAATCCTCAATACTGATTCGCATTTCTATCGCGGCGGTAACATCGGCAATAGCGGCGATATTTACAGCCAGCCGATCGGTCTCCATCAGCGTGAGCACTCCATCAGCCTGACCATTCCGCCGCTGGCGACTGTGTATCTGCGCAGGGAGGAACGATGAAAAAACTTGAGTCCGGACAACCAGCGCCCTATGGCGCGCAATTACAGGCCCATGGCGTCAACTTCTGCCTGTTTTCAGCCCATGCGGAAAAAATCGAACTGTGTCTATTCGATGAGTCCGGCAGTGAGCAACGCCTGATGCTTCCTGGTCGCACCGGTAATCTTTGGCACGGCTTTTTGCCTGGTGCCAAAGCCGGTCAGCACTATGGTTACCGGGTTTACGGACCGTTCGAGCCGGAAAGCGGACTGCGTTTTAACCCTAAAAAGCTGCTGATCGACCCCAGTGCTCGTGCGCTGGAGGGGCAATTGCGCGATAACGCCCGGCTAAAGGGAGGTATTGATGCGCCGGATGAAAAAGACAGCGCCGTGGCTGCGCCGAAGTCGGTGGTGGTCGATGATAGGTTTGACTGGGGCGATGATGCCCCACCCGCCACGCCGTGGGGAGAGACGATCATTTATGAAGCGCATGTGCGCGGCCTGACACGTCAGCATCCGCACATTCCGGCGGCGTTGCGCGGCACTTATGCCGGCCTGGCGCATCCGGTTATGCTGGAATATTTGCAGCATCTGGGCGTGACGGCAATAGAGTTACTGCCGGTGCAGCATCACGCTGACGAACCGCGGCTGCAGCGCCTTGGACTCAGTAATTACTGGGGCTATAACGTGCTGGCACCTTGCGCGGTTGAGCCAAGCTATGCCAGCCGACAGAAAGGTATTTCAGCACTTAATGAGTTCAAAGCGGCGGTGAAAGGGCTCCATCAGGCCGGGATTGAAGTGATCCTCGACGTGGTATTCAACCACAGCGCGGAGTTGGATATCGATGGGCCATTCATCTCGTTTCGCGGTCTGGATAATCCCAGCTGGTACTGGCTGCGGGAAGACGGCAGCGACGACAATGTCACTGGCTGCGGCAATGCGCTACGGTTAGTGGATGAGGAAACCATTGCCTGGACACTCGACTGCCTGCATTACTGGGTGCGCGAATGCCATGTTGATGGCTTCCGTTTTGATCTTGCTACTGTGCTTGGCAGAACCCCGACGTTCACCTCAGAATCACCACTTTTCGCGGCTATTCGAGCCGACAGCCTCTTGTCGAATGTCAAACTGATTGCTGAACCCTGGGACATTGGCCCAGGTGGTTACCAGCTCGGCAACTTCCCACCTCCTTTCGCTGAATGGAGCGATGTGTGGCGAGATGATATGCGTAAATTCTGGCTGCATGGCGATGTATCGCTCGGACAGTTCGCCAAGCGTTTTGCCGCGTCAGCCGATCTTTTTGACCACGGCGGGCGCGCCCCTCACGCCAGCATTAACATGCTTACCGCGCACGACGGTTTTACTCTGCGTGATGTCGTGAGCTTCAACGACAAACACAATCAGGCCAACGGCGAAGATAACCGCGACGGGCACAATGAAAACTACAGCCAAAACCACGGCGAAGAGGGGCTGAATGCCTCTGGAGAGGTACTGCGTCAGCGGCATCTCAGTCAGCGCGCGCTGCTGGCGACGCTCTTGCTTTCGCAGGGAACCCCGATGCTGCTGGCCGGTGACGAACACGGCAACACCCAACAAGGCAACAACAATGCCTATTGCCAGGACAACGCCCTGACCTGGCTCGACTGGAGCCATGTTGACGATACGTTGACGGCTTACGTGGCGGCTCTGGTGGCGTTGCGTAAAAACATCCCTGCACTGATGCAGGACCAGTGGTGGCGTCACGAAGGCAGTGACGTCGAATGGTTAGATGCTCAAGGCCAGCCGATGCAGGCCGCAAGTTGGGAGCACGGGCCGCAACAATGGCTGCAAATCCGCCTGTCAGGCCGCTGGTTACTGGTGCTGAATGCCTCGCTCGGTGATGTCGATATGCAATTACCTGAGGGGCAATGGCAGCCTGTTAGCCCGTTTAATTCGGTTCTATTTGGAGAGGAACCTCAGTGTGTCAGGGATGGTTCGATCTGGCGTGCGACAGCAAAAACACTCTGCGTGCTCCATTGCCATGAATAACAAAACAACATACATGCAGAGACGTCAGCAGAGTTACCCAAGGAGTCAGCCATGAATACAACAGAAAATAGAGATCCGGTAATGCTGGCAAGACAGTTACCCCTGAAAGCCGTCGCGCTTATCCTGGCTGGCGGTCGAGGCTCGCGTCTTAAGGATTTAACCGCTACCCGCGCCAAGCCTGCGGTTCATTTTGGAGGGAAGTTCCGCATCATCGACTTCGCACTGTCGAACTGTCTGAATTCAGGTATTCGCCGCATTGGTGTTATTACGCAGTATCAGTCACATACGTTGGTCCAACATATTCAACGTGGCTGGTCATTTCTCAATGAAGAGATGAATGAGTTTGTGGATTTACTGCCCGCTCAGCAGCGCCACAGTACCGAGCACTGGTACAAGGGCACCGCCGACGCCGTCTATCAGAATCTGGATATCATTCGTCGCTATGAGGCTGAGTATGTCGTGATCCTCGCCGGAGATCACATCTACAAGATGGATTACTCCCGAATGCTGGTGGACCACGTGCAAAAAGGCGGTGAGTGCACCGTGGCTTGCCTTGCCGTTCCGCTGGCAGAAGCCAGTGAATTTGGTGTCATAGATGTGGGGGAAGATTATCAAATCAAGGGGTTTCTTGAGAAACCACAGAACCCGCCTTGTATTCCTGGCCAGCCGGACATGGCACTGGCGAGCATGGGCGTCTACATTTTTAATGCTGACTACCTGTTCCGCCTGCTCGAAGAAGATATGTCCAAGGAGGAGTCCAGCCACGATTTTGGCAAGGATCTGCTGCCGAGAATTACTACAGAGGGCGTTGCCTGGGCGCATCCTTTCAGCATGTCCTGTGTGACGCAAAACGCTGAGTTGCCGCCGTACTGGCGTGATGTCGGGACGCTCGATGCGTACTGGAAGGCCAATCTGGATCTGGCCTCCGTGACGCCTGAACTGGATATGTACGATCGTTCGTGGCCGATCCGCACCCACATGGAACCGCTGCCTCCAGCCAAATTTGTACAGGACCGCTCCGGCAGTCACGGTATGACCATGAACTCTTTGGTCGCCGGTGGTTGCATTGTCTCTGGCTCGGTGGTGGTGAACGCGGTGTTATTCCCGCGAGTGAGGGTGAATTCGTTTTGCAATATTGATTCGACCATCCTGTTGCCGGACGTCAACATTGGCCGTTCATGCCGCTTACGTAAATGTGTTATCGACCGTGCCTGCCATATTCCCGAAGGCATGGTGATCGGCGAAAACGCAGACGAAGACAGTCGACGTTTTTATCGTTCAGAGGGCGGTGTTGTTTTAGTGACCCGCGCCATGCTGGCGAAATTGTAATACCCGGCGACCTTGAAGCCATGGCTGCATTCGCGAGTCTGAATCCTGTGTAAGCGGAATCTACTCATTTGCCGCCTTGTCACAACGCCAATGACTTGGGTATGTCTTTAAGGAATCTATACGTGGTCCGGGACGGTGCAACAGGGAGTTTGTTGACGTCTGCCCCGATAATGTTTGCTCATCACCCAGGTAATAACCCCGTGGTGGCGATGATAATTCAGGAGCGCGAATGCAGGTTTTACATGTTTGTTCAGAGCTTTTTCCCCTATTAAAAACAGGGGGACTGGCTGACGTCGCGGGTGCGCTTCCCGCCGCGCAAATAGCGGGGGGGACCGACGTACGCGTGCTGATCCCGGCCTTCCCCGATATTAAGCGGGGCATCGGAGAGACGCAGGTCGTGGGCCACCTTGATACCTTCGCCGGACATGTGACGCTACGCTACGGTGTGTTCCAGGGCGTGGGTATTTACATCATTGATGTGCCCGGACTGTATGACCGCCCCGGCAGCCCGTATCATGATCAGTCTGCTTATGCTTATCCCGATAACCATTTGCGTTTTGCCCTGCTAAGCTGGATGGCAGCCGAATTGGCCAATGGTTTTGACGGAATGTGGAAACCAGATATTCTTCACTCACACGACTGGCACGCCGGGCTGACGTCGGCTTATGTGCGCTCACGACATATTCCGGTCAAAACCGTGTTCACCGTGCATAATCTGGCATTTCAGGGGTTGTTCGACGGTTACCATTTGCAGCACTTGCAGATCCCGTTCGAGTTCTTTCAGATGTACGGCCTGGAGTTCTACGGTCAGATATCGTATCTGAAAGCCGGGTTGTTCTATTCGGACCACATCACCACTGTCAGCCCTACCTATGCGAAAGAGATCACCCGTCCTGAATTTGGTTACGGGATGGAATCTTTGCTGCGTGAACGTGAACAGGAAGGTCGACTGTCGGGCATTCTCAACGGTGTGGATGATGCCATCTGGCAGCCGCGTGATGACGTATTGCTGTCGGCTCGCTATGATGCTGATGACCTGCGCTCCAAGATGATCAACAAAGCCTATTTGCAACGTGCAATGGGACTGGACGTAGATGACTCGCGACTGGTGTTCGCTGTCGTTAGCCGCCTGACCAGCCAAAAAGGGCTGGACCTGGTTCTGGAAGCGCTGCCGGACTTGCTTGAACGTGGCGGTCAACTGGCACTTCTCGGAGCAGGCGATGCCGTATTACAGCAGGCGTTTCTGGCCGCGGCCGCAGATAACCCAGGGCAAGTGGGCGTACAGCTCGGCTATCACGAGTCGTTTTCACACCGCATTATCGGTGGTGCTGACGTCATCATGGTGCCAAGCCGCTTCGAGCCTTGCGGACTGACACAGCTTTATGGTCTTAAATACGGTACCTTGCCACTGGTTCGCCGTACCGGCGGACTGGCGGATACGGTGGTGGACTGCGCGCTGGAAAATCTTTCCGACGGTACCGCCAGCGGGTTTGTTTTCGAAGAGGCGAACGGCACGTCTTTGGGGAGCGCCATTCGCCGGGCGTTTGTGCTGTGGAGCCGGCCAAAACATTGGCGCCACGTTCAGCATCACGCTATGGGTATCGACTTCGGTTGGCAGGTAGCGGCTCAGGCCTATCTGTCACTTTATCAACGGTTGCTGTCATGAAGATTGAGAAGCGACATGACTTGATTGGGAGCTCAACGCTATGACTTCACCGTTTAATTACACTTCGCCGACAGTCAGTGTTGAAGCGCTGAAACACTCGATTGCTTACAAGCTGATGTTTATCGTCGGAAAAGATCCCTCGATTGCCACTCAGCATGACTGGCTAAACGCCACTTTGTTTGCGGTACGTGACCGCATGGTGGAGCGTTGGTTACGCTCTAACCGGGCACAAACCTCGCAAGATGTGCGGCAGGTTTACTATTTATCGATGGAGTTTCTTATTGGGCGCACGTTGTCGAATTCGCTGCTGTCGATGGGTATTTACGATGATATCAAACAAGCACTCAATGAGATGGGATTTGACCTTGAGGAACTGATCGATGAAGAGAACGATCCCGGCCTCGGCAACGGCGGGCTGGGACGTCTTGCTGCTTGTTTCCTCGACTCGCTGGCTACGCTGGCGCTACCGGGACGGGGTTATGGAATCCGTTACGAATATGGCATGTTCTCGCAAAGCATTGTTAACGGTCAGCAGATGGAAGCGCCGGATTACTGGTTGGAATACGGTAATCCATGGGAGTTCCAGCGGCATAACACCCGATACAAAGTGCGTTTCGGCGGTCGCCTGCAACATGAAGGGACCAAAACCCGCTGGCTGGAAACCGAAGAAGTCATCGCCTGCGCCTATGACCAGATCATCCCCGGTTTTGATACTGATGCCACCAACACGCTGCGTCTATGGGGCGCGCAGGCCAGTAATGAAATTAACCTCGGCAAATTCAATCAGGGTGACTATTTTGCGGCGGTAGAAGATAAAAACCATTCTGAGAACGTCTCACGAGTGCTTTATCCCGATGACTCGACCTACTCTGGGCGCGAGCTGCGGCTGCGTCAGGAATATTTCCTGGTTTCTGCCACCGTGCAGGACATTCTTACTCGCCATTATGTCACCCACCACACCTATGACAATCTGGCTGACAAAATTGCCATTCACCTCAACGACACGCATCCCGTGCTCTCTATCCCAGAGCTAATGCGGCTGCTGATCGACGAGCATAAATTCGGCTGGGATAAAGCCTGGGAGACGGTCAGTACAGTCTTCTCCTACACCAATCATACGTTGATGAGCGAAGCCCTGGAGACCTGGCCGGTAGATATGATCGGCAAGATCTTGCCGCGTCATCTGGAGATCATCTTCCAGATTAACGATCACTTCCTCAAAGAAGTTGAAGTGAAAGTGCCCGGTGATAGCGGCATTTTGTCACGCGTGTCCATTATCGATGAAGAGCATGGTCGCAAGGTGCGCATGGCATGGCTGGCGGTCATCGCCAGCCATAAAGTCAATGGCGTGTCGGCACTACATTCCGAATTGATGGTGCAATCGCTGTTTGCTGATTTTGCCAAAGTCTATCCGGACCGTTTCTGTAACAAAACTAACGGTGTGACGCCGCGTCGCTGGCTCGGTGTGGCGAATAAACCGCTGTCGAAAGTACTGGATGACGCGATTGGCCACAACTGGCGTACCGACCTGAGTCAGCTTGATGAGTTGAAACAGAATATTGACTACCCGAGTTTCCTCGACGCGCTGCGCAAGGCAAAGTTTGAGAACAAAAAACGTCTGGCGATTTATATCGCGCAGAAACTGGATGTCGTGGTAGATCCCAAGAGCCTGTTTGATGTGCAGATCAAGCGCATTCACGAATATAAACGCCAATTGATGAACGTGCTGCATGTGATCACCCGTTATAACCGCATTATTGAAGAACCGGAGGCTGACTGGGTACCGCGGACAGTGATTTTCGCAGGTAAAGCCGCCTCGGCCTATTACGCGGCCAAGCAGATTATTCACCTGATCAACGATGTTGCTACCGTTATCAATGAAGATCCGCGCGTGCGCGATAAACTCAAAGTTGTGTTTATTCCGAACTATAGCGTGAGTCTGGCGCAGATGATCATCCCGGCCGCCGATCTTTCGGAACAGATTTCACTGGCTGGCACCGAAGCCTCAGGCACCAGTAATATGAAATTTGCTCTCAATGGTGCGTTGACGATTGGAACCTTGGACGGTGCCAACGTCGAAATGCTCGAACATGTCGGTGAGGAAAATATCTTCATTTTCGGTAATACCACGCCACAAGTGGAGCAGCTTCGCCATGACGGCTATAACCCGCGGACTTATTATGAACAGGATACTGAGCTACACCAGGTACTGACCCAGATTGCTACTGGCGTCTTCAGCCCAGACGAGCCGAAGCGCTACACTAATCTGTTCGATTCTCTGGTGAACCTCGGTGACCACTATCAGGTACTGGCGGATTACCGTAGTTATGTCGATACCCAAGACAAAGTGGACGAACTCTACCAACATCCAGATGAGTGGACGCGTCGTACTCTGCTGAATATCGCTAACATGGGCTATTTCTCGTCTGACCGCACCATTAAAGAGTACGCCGACGAGATCTGGAATATTAAGCCGGTCAAGTTGTAACCGAAGCGTTGATATGACAAAGGCATCCGATGGATGCCTTTGTTGGTATAGCGTTGCAGATAGATTAAGACGCTAACGACAGGTGTTTTTTCTGCTGCTTGTGAGTGGCCAGCCATTCGGCCACGCGTTGTTGCTGAGCGCTGTCAAGCCACATGCCGAGTTTGGTACGACGCCAGATAGCGTCATCCAGCTCGATAACCCACTCTTTTTCCACCAGATAACGCAGTTCGGCTTCATAGAATCCGTGGCCGAAATCTTCTCCCAGTGATTCCAGACTGGTGGCATCAGCGATAAACAACTCGGTCTGGCTGCCGTACGTATGGGTATAGCGACGAGCCAGTGTCTCCGGCAGCCATTTGAAGCGGTTGCGCAAATTGGCAGCGTACGTTTCGCGATCGCCGTTCAGTTTTCCTCCTGGCAGCACGGCATTTTTGGTCCAGGCCGGGCCGGCTTTCGGATAATACTTCGTCAGTTTTTCCAGCGCATGTTCTGCCAGCTTACGGTAGGTCGTTAGTTTACCGCCAAATACCGACAGCAGCGGGGCCTGGCCATTCTGGTCGTGAACATCCAAGGTATAATCGCGGGTGATCGCCTGCGGAGAATCAGACTCATCATCACACAGTGGACGCACGCCGGAGTAACTCCAGACGATGTCCTCAGTGGTCAGCTGTTTCTTAAAGTGATCGTTATACACTTTCAGTAGATAGCGGGTCTCTTTCTCATCAATTTTCACATCCTTCGGATCGCCGTTATATTCTACGTCGGTGGTGCCGATGATGGAGAATTCATCCAACCATGGGATCACAAACACAATACGGTGGTCTTCGTTTTGCAGAATATAGGACTGCGGCTGATTGTGGGCGCGTGGCACTACAATATGGCTGCCTTTGATCAGACGAATACCGTAAGGCGATTTAAGCTTCAGGCCGTCGTCGAAGAATTGTTTGACCCACGGGCCGGTAGCATTCACCAGACCTTTAGCGCGCCAGGTGAAGGTTTTACCGGAATCAATATCTTCGGCTTCCACCATCCACATCCCATCTTCACGCCATGCTCGGTTTACGCGGGTGCGGGTACGTACTTCGCCGCCGCGCTCTTCCACTTCCTGAGCGTTGAGCACCACTAAACGTGCGTCATCGACCCAGCAGTCGGAATACTCAAAGCCTTTGGTCAGCTCAGGTTTCAGCACGGAGTCCGTACCAAACTTCACCCCTTTACTGGAAGGCAGGCTGGTACGTTTACCCAGATGATCATACATAAACAGGCCGATGCGGATCATCCAGGCCGGACGCAGGTGCGGTTGATGCGGCAGACGGAAACGCATCGGGAATGCGATATGTGGCGCAAGGCGCAGCAGGACTTCGCGTTCAGCCAGTGCTTCACTGACCAGGCGGAATTCGTAGTGTTCGAGGTAGCGCAAGCCGCCGTGAATCAGCTTTGAACTGGCTGAAGAGGTCGCGCACGCCAAGTCTTGCGCTTCCAGCAGCAGAACGGACAGCCCACGGCCAGCCGCATCCGCCGCAATGCCGGCACCATTGATACCGCCACCGATTACGATCAAGTCTTTGGTTTCCACGTCATCTTCCTCCAGATGTTCGTTATAGCTCTTTAATGTTCGTTTTCGCTCATGATTGTAATCGAGAATTGTCAAACAAGCCAAGAGTTAACCAAATAAAAACATTTAGGCGTGATGCAGGTAACATTATTTAGGCGTTTTTGCGCAAAAAAGCGTGAAGGAAAAACCAATGGAAGGGAAATGGCGGGGCGTTTTCGCTATGGTTTGTTTAAGGGATCCGTACGAACGTAATGAAAGTATCGGATGCGTGCTCTTGACGCATCCGGCAGACAGGCGGGTTTAGCAGAGTTCGAGTTGTACGTCGTACTTGTCGATAATTTTCATGACGCTTTCTGGTGGCTGTTGGTCAGTGAACAGATAATCGATCAGACTCATATTGCCGAGATTCACCATGGCATTACGGCCAAACTTAGAGTGGTCTGTGACCAGCATGACGGAGCGAGAGTTCTCAATAATGGCGCGTTTAGTGCGCACTTCATGATAGTCAAATTCTAGCAATGAACCATCCATGTCGATGCCGCTGATGCCCAGAATGCCGAAGTCGAGGCGAAACTGGGAGATGAAATCCAACGTTGCTTCGCCCATGATGCCGCCGTCACGCGTGCGGACTTCACCCCCGGCAAGGATCAGCCGGAAGTCTTCTTTCGCGGTCAAAAGCGTGGCGACATTGAGGTTGTTGGTGACCACGCGCAGATTCTTATGGTTGAGTAGCGCATAGGCCACGGCTTCAGGCGTAGTGCCGATGTCGATAAACAGCGTTGCGCCATCGGGGATCTGTGCGGCCACGCGCTGAGCAATACGCGCTTTTTCTGCCGACCACATGATTTTTCGGTCATTGTAGGCAGCGTTGACGGAACTCGATGGCAGTGCTGCACCGCCGTGATGGCGGTGAATCTTATTCTTCTCGGCCAGGTCATTGAGGTCTCGGCGGATCGTCTGTGGGCTGACGGAGAAATGCTCCACCAACTCCTCGGTACTCACGTAACCCTGCAAGCGTACCAGGTCAATAATGGCGTCATGGCGTTGTGTCTGTTTCACCGAAATCCCCTAATTATGTTTTTTATCTGATGTTCGGGTATCAACAAAGGCCATCAATAGGCCGAGCACCAAACCGAAAATGTGGGCGGCATTAGCAATGGCAAGTCCCATCACGTTGAAATAACCCAGCACCAGCCAGGCAATGGAAAATACCATTAGTCCACGTGGCAAAGAAATCCCGCGTTCAGGTTTTAACTCACCGGTCAGCCAGACATAACCCATTAGGGCATACACCACGCCTGATAAACCGCCGAACCAGATACCGCTGAATAGCGACTGGCCCCAGCCGCTGATTAACGCTGACACAATGGTGATCGTAAATAGTTTGCCGGTGCCGAGACGTTTTTCCACCGGGCCACCCAGATACCACCACCACAATAAGTTAAACAGAATGTGCAACAGGGAGAAGTGCAACAAGGCGGGAGAGAACCAACGCCAAATTTCGACGTATTGGCTGCTGTCCATTGGCCAGGCCAACACACGCATTATGCTTTCGTCACCATAGATTTGTTGCAGAATATAGACCGCGATACACAGGAACATGATGGTCATCGTCAGCGGCCCGGCCTGGCTGCGTATGCGCTGCCAGTAAGAGTAGTGCTGATAGCTCAGATTGGCGTCGGTACTGCCAGTTTGCCAACTGGCGGCCAGATAGCGCGCATGCAACGGGTCTTCCAAAAATAGCGCCGCCTGCTGCTCCACTTCTGGCAAGCGAGCCTCATCGTCCAGCCACAGTTGCACTTCCTGACTCTCTTTTATGACCCGCAGTTTTATCCCCTGCGTCGCCATATAATCGACAAAAGCCAGGGCCAGACGGGGATTGTTCAGGCTAAGAATACGTACCATATTATTTTGCTGGTCCTGTAATGGTTTGATTTTTCGACGACATGGATAGGATAACCTTAATCTGCCAGCGTGATGACGATTGATTATAACGTCAGTGGCGCGGACTGTATGCTGCATAAAAAAAACCGACCGGGCAAACCTTGGTCGGTTTTTTTGTTAAAACAGTGACAGGGCAGAGAAATTACAGCCCTTTGAGCGCCTGCTGAATGTCGTCTATCAAATCTTCCACGTCTTCAATACCAATACTGATACGCACCAGACCGTCGGTGATTCCGCTCTGGCGGCGAACTTCGGCTGAGACTGCGCTGTGCGTGGTCGTCGCTGGGTGACAGGCCAGCGAGTCGGTGTCACCGACAGAGACTGCCTGTGTGATGATGGTCAGCTTATCAAGGAAAGTCCGCGCTGCGTCGCGTCCACCGCGCAGTTCAATCGCCATGATGCCGCCGAACAGTTTCATCTGGCGTGCAGCAATCTCATGGCCCGTATGGCTTTTCAGCCCCGGATAAAACACCTGTGACACCGCCGGATGTGCGTCCAGCACTTCGGCAATATGCGCGGCGCTGAGCGAACTGGCTTCTACGCGCAGTGGCAGGGTTTTCAGGCCTCGGGTCAGCAGCGCTGCTTCGAACGGGCTTAAGCAACCGCCAAACTGTTTCATACTGAGGGTGCGGATCGGATCAATCAGTGCTTTACTGCCCACAACCACGCCGCCGGTCGCATCACCGTGACCGCTGATGTATTTGGTGGCGGAATGCAGGGAAATATCAATGCCCAGATCCAGCGGACGGGTCAGATAAGGCGTGGCGAACGTGTTGTCCACCACGCTGACCACACCGGCCTGCTTCGCCATGCGGGAGATTACGGCAATATCGACAATACCTAACACCGGGTTAGCCGGCGTTTCGACAAACACCATTTTGGTCTGCGGTGTGAGTGCCGCTTGCAGGTCTTTAGTGTCTGCTACAAACACCGGTTTAATGCCGTAACGCGGCAGCAAATTGCGGATCACACCTTCGGTTCCCCCATACAGCGTACCGACATGAATAATCTCATCACCCGTTGACAGCATGGCAAACAGTACAGCGCTAATGGCTGCCATACCGCTGGCGCAGGCGACGGCGCTTTCTGCGCCTTCGAGAGCCGCCATCTTTTGCTCAACAACCGCAACCGTCGGATTGGCAAAGCGGCTGTAGGAATAACCCGGTTCTTCGCCACTAAAACGCCGAGCGCCGCTGTCGAAATTATCGTAGGAAAAAGCCGAAGTGGCTGTAATTGGCGTCGCGATGGCACCGGTTAATTTATCAGGTTGCTGACCTGCATGAACCGCCAGTGTACGCATGCCCAGTGGGCGAGGTTTTTCCAGGTTTTTCATCTTTATATCCTATAAATATTAGAGATAAATTATACCAATACTGAAAAGGTTCAGCTGATTCAGCTTAAGAATATTTAATGCCCAGACCAAACCAACGGTTATAACTAAAAAAGCATGTCAGCGGGATCCGGGGACTAATCAGAAAGGAGGAAATACCTGGAATCAGGCTTCAAGGTCCTGAGGAAAAGTTTGTGACCAGGCTTCGAAGCCGCCGTCAACGCTATAGACCGACTCAAAACCTTGTCCGATCAGAAATTGTGCTGCGCCCCGGCTGCTGATGCCGTGATAGCACATGACCAGCAGCGGGGTTTTGGCATCAGCGTTTTGGATAAAAGCCGCCATGCTTTCATTACTCAGATGAAATGCACCGGGTGCATGGGCTGCACCAAAGCTTTGCGGGTCGCGGATATCGACCATCACCGCATCGCCTGCTTTCAGGCGGGTATGCGCAAGTTCTACGCTGATTGTTTCAAATTGTTCCATTTTGGCAAAGCCTCATTAATCATGACTTGCCCCATACTACCGAATTATTCAGCCACCAAGACCCGACAAACTTCAGGGATAAACCAAAATAAGCGATCAGACTAAAATGACCTTCACGCCTTTAGCGCGTAATTGATCGAGGATCGCGGTATCAGCATCTTGCCCGGTAATGAGCACGTCGATTTGTTCAGTACGGCTGAACAGCATACCCGCGCGCTGGCCGACTTTGCTGCTATCTACTAGCACAGCCAGTTTACCGACGTAGTTAAGCATCTTTTGTTCGGCCATCGCGGTCAGCATATCGGTTTTATACAGGCCGTCGCTGGTTAGCCCCGCGCCGCTAGTGAACATCCAATGGCCGGCATACAGACTGGCGTCGCCATCTTGTGGGGCCAGCGTTATCGACTGACTTTTATTGTACTGACCCCCCATGATCACCACACTGTCGTGTTCCTGCTCAATCAGATAATTGGCCAGCGGAAGATAGTTGGTGATCACCTGAATATCTTTACCGCACATCTCGCGGCCCAGCAGAAATGCGGTGGAACCGCAGTTGATCACCACGCTTTCACCGGGCTGGCAGAGCTTTGCAGCGGCCTGGGCGATACGCATTTTTTCATTGAGGTTTTGTGTCTGGTGAATATTGAGCGGCGTCCAGTTCTGACGCGGTAAAGTGACGGCTTCAGCACCGTTGCGCACTTTACGCAGCTTACCCAGTTCATTGAGTTTGGTGATATCACGGCGCGCCGTAGCGGGCGATATATCGAAACTGTCGATCACATCTGAGACAGAAATCTGACCCTGGCGTTGTAAAAGCTCAAGGATCGCATTATGGCGTTGTGGTTCTGTCATGGTGACTCCGCGGGAGGGGATACCGCGTGATTATAGATGAGCAGTTGAATCATTCAATCGTCATTTGCTGATAACGTGCGGGGATCACGATCCCCGCCATGCTTTTACTCATCGATTAAAGGAATGATTTAAAAGGTAAATCCGTTTCCGTGATGAAACAGTCATCGAAACCGCGTGGATAGTGGTACTCGAAATTATCTTTGTCATCCGGGTAGGTAAATTTGCCACCAACCTGCCAGATAAACGGTTTGAAGCCATATTTTAGGCGGTCTTTCTTCATTTCCCACAGTACGCGAATCTCCTGCGGATCGGCCTGGAAGTTTGACCAAATATCATGGTGGAACGGAATAACCACCTGAGTTTTCAATGACTCGGCCATGCGCAACATATCCACGCTGGTCATTTTGTCTGTTACGCCGCGTGGATTTTCTCCATAAGAGCCAAGTGCCACGTCGACTTTATATTCATTGCCATGTTTGGCGTAGTAATTGGAATAGTGGGAGTCGCCGCTGTGATACAGATTGCCGCCTGGCGTTTTAAACAGATAGTTCACCGCGCGCTGGTCCATCATGTCCGGCAGTACACCAGCGGCTTTCTGGTCGGCGGGCAAGGTGATAAGCACCGTGCGGTCGAACGAATCCAGCGCATGAATTTCTACATCTTTAATATGCACTACTTTGCCTGGTGTCATCACGATGCAGCGTTCAGCCGGTACGCCCCAGCTCATCCATAAATCTACGCAGGTCTGCGGGCCGATAAATGGCACGTCTGCGGCGCAGTTTTGCATCACCGCTGCAGCGACGTTGACATCAATGTGGTCATTGTGGTCGTGCGTGGACAATACCGCATCAATCTCCCTGATAGCAAAGGGGTCGAGCACAAACGGTGTGGTGCGTAGGTTCGGTTGCAGCTTTTTCACACCCGCCATACGTTGCATCTGATGGCCATTTTTCATCAGCGGGCTGCTGTGATTTTGTTTGCCCACGCCACACCAGAAGTCGACACAAATGTTTGCGCCGCCTTCGGACTTCAGCCAGATCCCGGTACAGCCGAGCCACCACATAGCAAAGGTGCCTGGCGCGACCTTTTCCTGCTCAATTTCTTCGTTTAACCAGGTGCCCCATTCCGGGAAAGTGCTGAGGATCCAGGACTCGCGGCTGATCGTTTCTACTTTGCTCATGGTGTTCCCTCGTCATGTATTGAAGTGCGAATTTAAATCACAAATAATCATATGGTGATTATTTGTGTCTCTTTCGTGAGCAAGCTAGCACTGATTTTGGCTGTATACAATGCCATTTTTGACAAAAAAGCACGCATAAACGTAGGTGTTTAAACAGAATGTAATTTATCGATAGGCTGAATAGAAAGTGATCTTTCATTTATAGCTATGAATTAATTGAAATAAAAATCTTGCTGGTAGAAATACATGTTGAAACGTCAGTCGATATCTTGCGAGTGTGCTCACAAATAATCATTATTAATCTTTTAATGACTTGTGGTGAGCATTAAAGTCTTTGTGTCCCAACATCGTTTGTGGCTACTCCATCAGGGTGGAAAGCCCGGGCAAGTCTCTCGAAGGTTAACGGAGAGTTTTATGGAATTCCTCTATACCGTATTTACCGTATTTTTTAATCAGGTGATGACCAACGCACCGCTGCTGCTGGGTATTGTGACCATGCTGGGTTACATCCTGCTCAGGAAGAGCGCGACAGTGATTATCAAAGGCACCATCAAAACCATTATCGGCTTCATGTTATTACAGGCAGGTTCCGGCATTCTGACCGGTACGTTTAAACCGGTGGTGGCCAAGCTGTCGGAAGTGTATGGCATTAACGGCGCCATTTCTGACACCTACGCCTCAATGATGGCCACGGTTGAGCGCATGGGTGATGCTTATAGCTGGGTCGGTTATTCGGTGCTGATCGCCCTCGGACTTAACATTCTTTACGTCGTATTTCGCCGAATCACCGGCATCCGTACCATCATGCTCACTGGCCACATTATGTTTCAACAAGCCGGGCTCATTGCGGTGTTCTTCTTCATCCTGGGCTATCCGATGTGGACCACTATCTGGTCGACGGCGTTTCTGGTATCGCTCTATTGGGGGATTACCTCCAACATGATGTATAAACCGACGCAGGCCGTGACCGAAAACAGCGGTTTCTCAATTGGTCACCAACAACAGTTTGCTTCCTGGATCGCTTATAAAATCGCGCCGTATTTGGGTAAAAAAGAAGAGAGCGTGGAAGACCTCAAGTTGCCGGGTTGGCTGAATATCTTCCATGACAATATTGTCTCAACTGCCATCGTGATGACCGTCTTCTTCGGCATCATCCTCTGCTCTTTTGGCCTCGACACGTTGCAACAAATGGCCGGTAAAACGCACTGGACCCTCTACATCCTGCAAACCGGTCTGATGTTTGCTGTAGCGATCTTCATCATTATTCAGGGCGTGCGCATGTTCGTCGCTGAACTGACCGAAGCCTTTAACGGTATCTCTCAACGTTTAATTCCCGGTGCCGTTCTGGCGATCGATTGTGCAGCGATTTACAGCTTTGCACCGAACGCCGTGGTTTGGGGCTTTATGTGGGGCACCATTGGTCAGCTGCTTGCTGTCAGTATTTTGTTCGCCATGGGATCTTCCATCATGATCATTCCTGGCTTTATCCCGATGTTCTTCTCCAACGCCACCATCGGCGTCTTTGCCAACCACTTCGGCGGCTGGCGCGCGGCGCTGAAAATCTGTCTGGTGATGGGCATGATCGAAATCTTCGGTTGCGTCTGGGCAGTTAAACTGACTGGCCTCAGCGCCTGGATGGGCATGGCGGACTGGTCAATTCTCGCACCACCGATGATGCAAGGCTTCTTCAGCATCGGCATGGCCTTTATGGGCGTCATCGTGGTCATTGCACTCCTTTATATGTTCTTCGCTGGCCGCACGTTGCGCGCCGAAGAGGACGCTGCAAAACAAGCACTTAATCAATCTACTTCTCACTAATCAACGAGGTTCCCATGACAGTACGAATTCTGGCGGTATGCGGTTGCGGGCAAGGCAGTTCGATGATCATGAAGATGAAGATCGGCCAGTTCCTGACCCAGGAAGGTGTGGACCACTCCATGAACAGCTGCGCAGTGGGCGAGTACAAATCTGAACTGAGCGGCGCAGACATTATTGTCGCCTCGACGCATGTGGCGGACGAAATCACCGTCAGCGGTAACAAATACGTAGTGGGCGTGCGCAATATGCTCTCCGCCGCCGACTTTGGTCCGAAAGTGATGGAAGTAATTAATGCGCACTTCTCTAACGATTTGAAAAAATGAGGTTTTCACGATGAAACTACGTGACTCTCTGGCTGAAAACCAGTCGATTCGTCTGAATGTCGAAGCTGAAAACTGGCAGGATGCGGTGAAAGTCGGCGTCGATCTCCTGGTGGATGCTGGGGTAGTAGAACCGCGCTACTATCAGGCGATTCTGGATGGCGTCGAGCGTTTTGGTCCCTATTTCGTCATTGCGCCCGGCCTGGCGATGCCGCATGGCCGCCCAGAGGAAGGCGTCCTGAAAACAGGGTTTGCGCTGGTAACCCTCAAAAAACCACTGGTTTTTAACCATGAAGATAACGACCCGGTGGATATCTTGATCACGCTGGCGGCGGTTGATGCTAACGCTCACCAGGAAGTCGGCATCATGCAGGTGGTGAATCTGTTTGAAGACGAAGAAAACTTTGACCGGCTGCGTGCCTGTACCACGCCCCAACAGGTGCTGGATTTGATTGATCAGACTTCCGCGGCTGCCGCCCATTAACGATAAGGAATGCACTATGTCTCACTCATTACCGATGTTGCAGGTCGCACTGGATAACCAGTCGATGGATGACGCTTATAAAACCACCCGTCTGATCGCCAACGAAGTCGACATTATCGAAGTCGGTACCATCTTGTGCGTTGCTGAAGGGGTGCGTGCAGTCCGTGACCTCAAAGCGCTGTACCCGGAAAAAATCGTGCTGGCTGACGCCAAGATCGCCGATGCTGGCAAGATTCTTTCGCGTATGTGTTTTGAAGCCAATGCTGACTGGGTGACCGTCATTTGCTGCGCTGACATCAACACCACTAAAGGGGCTCTGGAAGTCGCGAAAGAATTCAACGGCGATGTGCAGATTGAACTCACCGGTTACTGGACCTGGGAACAGGCACAAGAGTGGCGCGACGCCGGCATTCAGCAGGTAGTTTACCACCGCAGCCGCGACGCACAGGCGGCGGGTGTGGCGTGGAGCGATGCTGATATCACCGCCATCAAACGTCTGTCCGACATGGGCTTCAAAGTCACCGTGACCGGCGGTCTGGCACTGGACGATTTACCCCTGTTTAAAGGCATTCCTATCCACGTCTTTATCGCTGGTCGCAGCATCCGCGATGCCAAGGACCCGGTCGATGCCGCCCGTCAGTTCAAAAAATCAATCAGCCAGCTCTGGGGCTAAGGAACGCGCAATGATGCATAAAGCCGTGCCACTCGGTATCTATGAAAAGGCATTACCTGTGGGTGAAGACTGGTTTGAACGCCTGAGTGTAGCGAAAGCGCTGGGTTTTGATTTCGTCGAAATGTCGATAGACGAAAGCGACCACCGGCTGGCTCGGCTCGACTGGAGTCTCGAACAGCGGATGGTGGTGGTTGATGCCGTCGCCCGCACCGGGATGCGCATTCCATCGATGTGCCTGAGCGCGCATCGTCGTTTTCCACTGGGCTCAGAAGATGACAAAACCCGCACGGAGGGGCTGGAAATCATGCGTAAAGCCATCGTGCTGGCGCAGGACCTCGGTATCCGGGTTATTCAGCTCGCGGGCTACGACGTCTATTACCAGGATGCCAACGACCATACTCGCGAACGTTTTCGTGACGGCCTGCAAAAGTCCGTCGAGATGGCCAGCCGCGCGCAGGTGACACTGGCAATGGAGATCATGGATTATCCGCTAATGAACTCTATCAGTAAGGCGTTGGGTTATGCACATTACCTGAATAACCCCTGGTTCCAGCTTTATCCTGATATTGGCAATCTGTCCGCCTGGGACAATGACGTCCAGATGGAACTGGCTAGCGGCGCAGGACATATCGTCGCCGTACACATTAAAGATACCCAGCCAGGAGTGTTCAAAAATGTCCCCTTCGGCAGCGGCGTAGTGGAGTTTGAACGGTGTTTCAGCACGTTATTTAACAGCGGCTATCGCGGTCCTTACCTGATCGAAATGTGGAGTGAAACCGCCGCCGATCCGCTGAAAGAAGTGCGCGAAGCCCGAGCCTGGGTGATTGATAAGATGCAGAAAGCTGGGCTGAACATGGAGGAAACCCTATGCTAGAACAGCTCAAACAGCGTGTGTTCGACGCCAACATGGCGCTTCCCGCTCGCGGGTTAGTGACCTTCACCTGGGGTAACGTGAGTGGCATTGATCGTAAAACAGGGTTGGTGGTTATCAAACCCAGCGGGGTTGAATACGAAGTAATGACTATCGATGACATGGTGGTGGTTAACGCACAGGGAGAAGTGTTGGATGGTCACTTCAAGCCTTCGTCCGACACGGCAACCCATCTTGAACTTTACGCGCAATTCCCCGAATTGGGCGGGATCGTGCATACCCACTCGACCTACGCGACTTCATGGGCGCAGGCCAGTGTGCCCATTCCGGCACTGGGGACCACCCATGCGGATTACTTTGCAGGAGCCATTCCCTGTACGCGCCCATTAAGTCGTGAAGAAGTGGCCGGTCAGTACGAAATGGAAACCGGTAAAGTTATTGCCGAAACACTGGGCGAAACCGACCCGCTTCATATGCCTGGCATTTTGGTTTCTCAGCACGGCCCATTTTGTTGGGGAGAATCGCCGGAACAGGCGGTACATAACGCGGTGGTGCTGGAAGTGATAGCGAAAATGGCATGGATCAGCGGTACGCTGAACCGCCAGATGTCCCCCATGGACAGTTATTTGCTCAACAAGCATTTTACTCGCAAGCATGGGCCGGATGCCTATTACGGGCAAAAGTAGACCCGACACCATTAATATTTATCAACAAATTCCTGAGCTCATCATGTCACCGTGATGAGCTTTTTTGCGCTATAGGCGTTATACCTATAGGTGAGCAAAGATCATGCATTTCACATTGATGCTGAACAGACGTCTTCTCCCGGAATTCACCAAAAGGAAAGAGCTGCCTTATGACCAAACCTACTCTTAAGCAGGATGTTTTTTTAGCAGCACTAACCCGTCAGTGGCAAGCTTTCGGGCTGACTTCAGCCAGAGACATGACGCTGCACCAGTGGTGGCATGCCGTAAGCGCTGCCGTAGCGGAACAGCTTCCCCCACAACATGACACCGTTCCTGCCAGCCAAAAGCGGAAAAAAAAACTCCGGCATGTGAACTACATCTCGATGGAGTTTCTGGTTGGGCGGCTCACCGGTAACAATCTGATTAACCTTGGCTGGTACGACACGGTGGCTAAAGCGCTTGAGCCTTTTGAAATCAACCTGAGCGATTTGCTGGAAGAGGAAGTGGATCCGGCGCTTGGTAACGGTGGTTTGGGCCGTCTGGCGGCTTGTTATCTTGACGCGATGGCTTCGGTCGGTCAGCCGGGGATTGGCTACGGTTTGAATTATCAGTACGGCCTTTTCCGCCAACGCTTCGTTGATGGGCACCAGAAAGAGTCGCCGGACGACTGGCACCGCAGTGAATATCCGTGGTTCCGCCACAATAGTTCGCTGGCGGTGAGCGTCGGGATCGGTGGTAAAGTGGTGAAGAACGACGACAACTCACTGCGTTGGGAGCCGGAATTCACGCTGCGCGGCGAAGCCTGGGATCTGCCCGTGATCGGTTACCGCAACGGCATTACACAACCATTGCGACTGTGGGAAGCGACCCATCCGCATCCGTTTGATCTCGAAAAATTTAACGACGGCGAATTCCTTAAAGCCGAGCAGCAGGGCGTAGACGCCGCCAAACTCACCAAAGTGCTCTATCCCAATGACAACCATTCGGCAGGTAAACGTCTGCGTTTGATGCAGCAATATTTTCAGTGCGCCTGTTCTGTGGCCGATATCTTGCGCCGCCACCACTTTCTCGGGCGGAAAATTGCTGAATTGCCGGACTACGAAGTTATTCAGCTCAACGATACCCATCCGACTATCGCCATACCTGAAATGCTACGCGTACTGCTCGATGAACATCAGATGAGCTGGGACGATGCGTGGCACATTACCAGCCGCACGTTTGCCTACACTAACCACACACTGATGCCAGAAGCGCTGGAAACGTGGGATGAACGTCTGGTGCGCAGTTTACTGCCGCGGCACTTCCAGATAATCAAACAGATCAACGCCAACTTTAAAAAACGGGTCAGCAAAGAGTGGCCGGGTGATGAAACGGTCTGGGCCAAACTCGCGGTGCATCACGACAAACAGATACGCATGGCCAATCTGTGCGTGGTGGCGGGTTTTGCGGTGAACGGCGTCGCGGCACTGCATTCTGACTTAGTCGTAAAAGACCTGTTCCCTGAGTATTACCAGCTTTGGCCAGAAAAATTCCATAACGTCACTAACGGCATCACGCCGCGCCGTTGGCTTAAACAATGTAACCCGGCGCTGTCAGCACTGATTGATGAACGCCTGCAAACTGACCGTTGGGTAACCGATCTCGATCTGCTGAAAGGGTTGGAAAGTGGCGTCAAAGACAAAAAATTCTGTAAACATTTCCGCAAAATAAAGTATGAGAACAAAGTCAGGCTGGCGGAGTTCGTCTGGCATCGCATGGGGATTAAGCTCAATCCGGATGCGATTTTCGACGTGCAGATCAAACGGCTGCATGAGTACAAACGTCAGCACCTCAACTTGCTGCACATCCTTTCGCTGTACCGCCAGATCCGCGATAACCCGAAACTCGATATCGTGCCGCGCGTGTTCCTATTCGGGGCCAAAGCCGCGCCCGGTTATTACCTTGCCAAAAACATCATTTATGCGATCAATCAGGTCGCCGAGAAGATCAACAACGATCCGATTGTCGGCGATCGTTTGAAAGTGGTCTTTATCCCTGACTACAGCGTGTCTGTAGCGGAAATGATGATCCCGGCCGCCGACGTTTCCGAGCAGATTTCTACTGCCGGAAAAGAGGCCTCGGGAACCGGTAACATGAAGCTGGCGCTGAACGGTGCGTTGACCATCGGTACGCTGGATGGCGCGAACGTCGAGATTGCTGAACAGGTCGGTGAAGAGAATATCTTTATCTTTGGTCTTGACGTTGATGAAGCCAAATCTCTGCAAAAGAGAGGCTATAAACCGCAAAGCGTGGTGAAAAAGGATAAACATCTGAAAGCGATTCTGGATGAACTGGCCAGCGGATTTTTCAGCCAAGGCGACAAGCACGCTTTTGACTTAATGCTTAACAGCCTCAAACAAGGCGGCGACCCGTATCTTGTGCTGGCTGACTTCGCAGCGTATTGCGAGGCGCAGAAAAAAGTCGATGCGCTATACCGCGACACCGATGAATGGACGCGCCGGGCGATCCTGAACACGGCCCGAGTGGGGATGTTTAGCGCAGATCGCTCAATCAGCGATTACCAGCAGCGTATCTGGCAGGCAAAACGTTAGGAGCAGGCATGGAGGACAAGCAACTCGTTGCCGCCGCTCGCCGGGCCGGCATTTTAGACAGCTTTATTAATATGCGGGATGAGCTCGAAACCGTGTCCGATGATACCCGCATCGCCCTGCTGGCGGCGATGGGGCGCAACCCGCAGGAGATCGAAGACATCACGCCGATTCCGCCGGTGAAAGTGTTTACCGAAGGCAAAAAAGTGTCGCTGACGCCGGAAGGCCGTGGTGCGTTTGCATGGCAACTGACGCTGGAAAATGGCGATCAGACTAAGGGTGACATCCAGGCTGGCCAGGTGTTGAATCTCAGCGCGGACCTGCCGACTGGCTATCATCAGTTGACGCTTTCACAAAACGGTCAGGTCTGGCCGTGCCGGGTTATTGTGGTGCCGCCGCGCTGTTTCGAGCCGCAGGCTTTGCTGGCAGGGGAAAAACTGTGGGGCGCAACGGTTCAGCTGTACACGCTGCGTTCAGAGAGTAACTGGGGCGTCGGCGATTTCGGTGATCTGAAAAAAATGGTCGAAGAGGTCGGGCAACGGGGCGGCGCGTTTGTCGGGCTGAACCCGATACATGCCCTCTATCCGGCGAATCCGCTGAGCGCCAGCCCGTACAGCCCATCGTCGCGTCGTTGGCTGAATGTGACGTATATCGACGTGAATGCCGTGGAAGAGTTTGCTGCCAGCGAACTGGCGCAGCGCTGGTGGCATTCCATCGAGACGCACGATGCATTATTGCAGGCGCGCAGCACCGAGTATGTCGATTATCCGTTAGTGATGCGGCTGAAGTCCGCCGCATTGAAACTGGCGTGGCCCCTGTTTTGCGAACGGGCAGAAGCCAACCCGCGTAAGCGGGATTACCGTCGGTTTGTGCAGAACGGCGGTGACAGTTTGCGGCAGCAGGCGCTGTTTGACGCGCTGCATACCCACCTGCGGGATCTGGATTTAGGCCTGTGGGGTTGGCCGGTCTGGCCCGATGCGTATCGCGACGCCAAAGGCGCAGATGTGGCGGAATTCAGCGAGCGTTACGCCAGTGAAATTGAGTTCTTTATGTGGCAGCAATGGCTGGCACATACCCAGTTTTCAGCCTGTTATCAACGCAGTGTAGAGCTTGCGATGCCCATCGGTTTATACCGTGATTTAGCGGTCGGCGTCGCCGAAGGCGGTGCGGAAACCTGGTCGGACCCGGCGCTGTATTGCCTGAACGCCACTATCGGCGCGCCGCCGGATATTCTCGGCCCACAAGGGCAAAACTGGGGACTACCACCCATCGATCCCCATGTAATGAAAGAGCGCGCCTATCAGCCGTTTATCGATTTACTGCGTGCCAATATGGCAGAGTGCGGCGCGCTGCGTATCGACCACGTCATGGGGCTGCTGCGGTTGTGGTGGATCCCGTTTGATGCTAACGCCAACAACGGCGCTTATGTGCGTTATCCGCTGGAGGATTTGCTCGGCGTGCTGGCGCTGGAAAGTCAGCGCCATCAGTGCATGGTGATTGGCGAAGACCTCGGCACCGTGCCGACGGAAATTGTTGCCAGCCTGCGCGACAGTGGCGTCTATTCCTACAAAGTGCTCTATTTCGAGCACGACAAAACATTCACCTATCGTCCGCCGCAGGACTATGTGGCGCAGGCGATGGCAACGGTCACCACGCATGATTTGCCGACATTGCGCGGTTACTGGGAAGGCGGGGATTTAACGCTGGGCGAGTCGCTGGGCGTCTATCCGGATCCGCAGGTGCTGGAGACGTTACGGGGCGAAAGGGAGCGCAGTAAGCAGGGATTGCTGAATGCGCTGCATCTGGCGCATTGCGTACCCAAAGAGACATCCCGTCATGCTGAGGACGTGCCGATGACGCCGGTGCTAAACCGCGGTTTGCAGCTCTATCTGGCAGATGGTGCCAGCGCGCTGCTTGGTTTGCAACCGGAAGACTGGTTAGACATGGCCACGCCGGTCAACGTCCCTGGCACCAATAAAGAATATCCAAACTGGCAGCGTAAACTGACACAAACGCTAGAGGACATGTTTGCCGATACGCACATTAATTCTTTGCTCAAGGATTTAGATCGCAGAAGAAAAGCATCAATCGCAATTGAATGATTCTCATGGTAAATACAGGGAGCAGATAGCGATAGAATGATAAAAGCCCTGACGGTACTCGTCAGGGCTTTTAAGGTACTGCTAACTTCAGATTTAACATTAATACACTTCGTAACTTTGTACTGCTATTTGGTACTGCTTTAAATGCACAAGTTTTTACAGATAATATCGGGTACTAAAACTAACTAAAACCCCCTATTTTACCGGTTTAAAACTACCTGATAGCTTTGATGGACACAAAGTCAAGTCAGGCCAGATTAGTTCAATCTCGTACATTCCCCTACGCGATATATACTCTTTTGATGCATGGCCTTACTTTCTTCGCGATATTTTAAATATTGTCACCCATACTCTATCGCGAGCTTAAAAAAACTAAAAACAAAGCCTTACATCATCGCGTTTTGTACTGCTACTACTTACTTCTAACATATATTCTACTTCATGCAACTAAACTATATATCTTATTACATCGATTTACATGCTTAATTCACTATCTCTATCCAAACTAACAGCGATATACAAATCTCGTCGCTGTTGAGTGCTAATGTACGGATTTTTTATATCCTGTCAACACTGTTTTTAATAACATGTTTATATTTTCAGTGTTCTTATCTGTGTTTTTTATAAGAACAATCTGTTTGACGTATCTAATTCTGGGGCAGGTCAATCTGAAGGTGACGAGATTATAATAACAGCCGTTTTTTCCAGCACGCTTACTATAAAAAAAGCACCCAATCATCAGGGTGCTTTTGCATTCTGTCCGATCAACGGTTGATCAGTAGAACGAGTGTTCGCCGCGTTGGTGCTCAGTGAGATCACGAACGCCTTTCAGTTCCGGGAAGTTTTGCAGCAGCTCTTTTTCGATACCATCTTTCAGCGTGACATCGATCATTGAACAGCCGTTACAACCGCCGCCGAACTGCAAAACGGCAATGCCATCATCGGTGATTTCCATCAATGATACGCGACCGCCGTGGCTGGCGAGCTGCGGGTTAATTTGCGATTGCAGCTGATATTCAACGCGCTCCATCAGCGGTGCATCGTCGGACACTTTACGCATTTTGGCATTCGGGGCTTTCAGCGTGAGCTGGGAACCCAACTGGTCAGTTACAAAGTCGATTTCAGCGTCAGCCAGATAAGGCTTGCTAAGCTCGTCGATAAAAGCGGACAGTTTCTCGAATTTGAGTTCAGTATCTGTGGCTTCCACAGCATCTGGTGGGCAGTAGGAGACACCGCATTCAGCGGTCGGCGTACCTGGGTTGATCACGAATACACGGATCTGGGTGCCTTCTTCCTGGTTTGCCAGCAGTTTGGCAAAGTGCTCTTGGGCAGCATCGGTAATAAGGATCATAGTATTGGCTCAATAGTTGACTACTTCAGTTGGTTATAATACGCCCTTTGGTTTTCTTCGTCATCCTCCACATGGCTGTGAGGTTAGCAGCACGTGCTTATTACTATAAGGTTCGGCAGATACACCAGATTTGCAAAGAGGCAACCTGCTGATTGCGCAGTAGTTTACTGATTTCACGTAATGTGCTGCCGGTGGTGACGACATCATCGATGAGGGCAACGTGTTTCCCGCGGAGGTTTTCTTCACACCGGAATGCTTTACGCAAATTCATTTTTCGCGCTGCCTCTGATAATCGTTGCTGTGGCGGTGTGGAACGAATTCGCCGCAGGGCCTGTGCGCTGTACTGACAGCCCAGCCAGTGTGCCAACGGTTGAGCCAGCAATTCACTTTGATTATATCCGCGTGAGAAATAGCGCCGACGGTGTAACGGGACACTGAGCACAATATCCGGGCGCATCACATCCCCTGTCCGAAAACGAGCAAGCCATCGCAACAGCAGCAGACGCGCCAGCGCAACCGCCAGCTCTGGCTGACGGGCGAATTTTAACCGCATGACCAGCCCACTCAGTGGCGGTATATAATCAGTGGTATAAATCATCGCGTCCCATGGCGGCGGCTTGTTCAGGCAGCGTCCGCAGTCGAATTTTTGACTGGCGCTGGGTAATCCGCAACGCCGGCAGCACGGCAGCCGTGGTGTTAGATCCTTAACACACAAACTACAAATACCGTGCCGGGCGAGATGTAACGGCTGTTGGCATAGCCAGCAAAGGCTACGAATTGTTATCCTTAACTCCATCTTCACGACTTCCTTAATTTGTAAAATCTAACGGACATTACCTTATGAACAGGCTCTACTGGCAGACCTTTGGCGAAGGCGATCGCAATCTTGTGCTGCTTCACGGATGGGGACTGAACGCTGAGGTGTGGCGTTACATTGCTACTCGACTTACACCGCATTTTCGTCTGCATTTGGTCGACTTACCGGGATATGGGCGTAGCCAGGGCTTTGGGCCGATGAGCCTCGAAGAGATGGCCGATATTGTACTGGCTGCCGCGCCGGAAAAAGCGGCGTGGCTCGGTTGGTCACTGGGCGGGTTGGTTGCCAGCCAGATTGCGCTGATTGCCCCACAGCGCGTGGAGAAGCTGATCACTGTCGCCTCATCGCCTTGTTTTTCCGCGCAGGATGACTGGCCTGGTATTCGCCCAGACGTGCTGCATGGTTTTGAACATCAGCTCAGCGAAGATTTTCAGCGCACAGTTGAGCGCTTTTTGGCGCTGCAAACCCTCGGCAGCGACAGCGCCCGTCAGGATGCACGCATGTTGAAAGCGGTGGTACTTGATCAGCCGATGCCGTCGGTAGCGGTGCTAAACGGAGGGCTGGAGATCCTGCGGCAAGTTGATTTACGTCAGGCTATGTGTGCGTCGCCAGTGCCTTTGCTGCGCATCTATGGCGCGCTGGATGGCCTGGTTCCTCGCAAGATCGCGACGTTACTTGATGAGCTCTGGCCGAATTCTACTTCTCAGGTGATTGAGAAAGCCGCGCACGCGCCTTTTGTTTCTCATCCTGATGCTATCTGCGAAAGCATTAAGCATTTCATGGTCACCAATTAAAAGGTAACGGCATTTTTCACCATTTGGTTGGCTTGTTCTCGGTGAGTCTACCCTCCGTCGTTCTTCGCGCGGCAGACCTGTTGGCCACCTTCCTGCAACCCGAATGACTTAGGCGATAGGGTGAATAAAACAAGAGAGGGATGTCTACGGGCGTCCCTTTTTTGTGTCATTTTTGTGCGGATCATCGTTTTTATAATTTCTATCCGACTGTTTTAAATCACTTACTTTTAATCATTACCCTCAGGGTAACGATCAGTTCCTGTGCTTGATTGATGCTATTTCATCCCCTTCCTACACTTAACGAACTCATTATCCTACGCATCTATGATGCACCGCCACTTGTCAGAGCCGCATGCTGCTCAGCAAGCTAACCCAGGGAGGTTCAGGCATGACACAACATCCGCAGTCCACCAGAGCTTGGGACACCCGCCGAAGCGAGAAACAACGGCGAATCGAGAGTGTCCGGGCCGTGGCTCAGGGCAAAGTGTTACCCACCGACCAGATTATCCCGATCCTCGAAACGTTAATTGCCCCCGGCGACCGCGTTGTGATGGAGGGGAATAACCAGAAACAGGCCGATTTTCTTTCCCGATCGCTGGCGAAAGCTAACCCGGAAAAACTTCACGATTTACATATGATCATGCCGAGCGTCAGTCGCGCCGAGCATCTTGATCTCTTTGAGCGCGGTATCGCCCGCAAACTCGATTTCGCCTTCTCCGGTCCGCAGAGTCTGCGTATCGCGCAGTTGCTTGAGGATGGGCAGATGGAGATCGGTGCTATTCACACCTATATCGAACTTTATGCCCGTCTATATGTGGATTTAGTGCCAAACATTGCGCTGATTGCCGGTTTTAAAGCTGACCGTAAAGGCAACCTCTATACCGGCGCCAGCACCGAAGATACGCCCGCCCTGGTGGAAGCTGCCGCCTTCAAAAACGGCATTGTCATCGCACAGGTCAATGAGTTGGTCGAAGAGGGCTGTGACCTGCCGCGTGTGGACATTCCTGGTGACTGGATCGATTTTGTGGTGGTGGCCGACCGTCCATTCTTTATCGAACCCCTTTTCACCCGTGACCCACGTTTGATCAAACCGGTTCACGTCCTGATGGCGATGATGGCTATCAAAGGCATTTACGCTAAGCACAACGTGCAGTCGCTTAACCACGGCATCGGTTTCAACACGGCTGCCATTGAACTGTTGTTGCCCACTTACGGCGAACAACTCGGCCTGCGCGGCAAAATCTGTAAACACTGGACCCTGAACCCGCACCCGACGTTGATCCCGGCTATCGAAAGCGGTTGGGTCGATACCGTGCACTGTTTCGGCGGTGAACTGGGAATGGAAGAGTATATCCGCGCCCGTCCTGACGTATTTTTCACCGGCTCCGACGGATCTATGCGCTCTAACCGCGCTTTCTGCCAGATGGCCGGTCAGTATGCGGTCGACATGTTTATCGGTTCGACTTTGCAGGTTGACGGTCTGGCGAACTCCTCAACGGTGACCCGTGGCCGTCTGGCTGGTTTTGGCGGTGCGCCGAATATGGGCCACGACCCGCACGGCCGCCGTCACGCTACGCCTGCCTGGCTCGACATGATCGAAGAGCCGGATCCCATGGCACGCGGTAAAAAACTGGTGGTGCAGATGGTCGAAACGTATCAGGCCGGTGGCAAACCGACCTTCGTTGAGAAACTGGAAGCGGTAGATGTCGGTAAAGAGTCAGGTATGCCGCTGGCACCGGTAATGATTTACGGCGATGACGTAACGCACGTGCTGACCGAAGAAGGTATCGCGTACCTGTATCGTGCCCGCTCACTGGAAGAGCGCCGTGCGATGGTGGCCGCTGTCGCCGGTATTACTGATATCGGGCTGGGTGTTGATGCTAAACGCGTTGCCGAACTGCGCCGTCAGGAACTGGTGGTCTTCCCTGAAGATATGGGGATCCGCCGCACCGACGCCACCCGTTCATTGCTGGCTGCAGGCAGCGTCAGCGATATTGTTGACTGGTCTGGTGGCTTGTATAACCCGCCAGCAAAATTTCGGAGCTGGTAATGACGATGCCGCAAATTCTCTCGGTCAGGGGCCGTATCGCCGCTGAACAGTTAGCCACAAAGTTGGCACAGCAGGCGACGCAGGCGCTGATCGATGAGGCGCGGCTTAGCCCAAAACCCGGCCTGGTGGACAGCCGGGGTTCAGGTGCGCATCAGGATCTGACACTCGCGTTGATGGAGCGTTCGGCTCATAGCCTGACCTCCACCTTTTATGCTCTGGCGCTGCACAGTTTTCAGCGTCCGGCTGATATTGCGCTGCGTCAGGAAGTGGGGTGTCTGGGACGCGAAGGGGAAGCCCGGATGATGCAGGCAACAGGCGGAGTGAATACTCACCGGGGCGCTATCTGGGCGATGGGGTTGCTGGTCAGCGCCATCGCTATGCAGCCTGAAAAAGATACCCCACAGGCCATTGCCCGGTGCGCAGCAAAACTGGCCTCGCTGCCTGACGCGTTCTGTCCTAAACGCTTCAGCAAAGGTTCCCACGCCGTTCAGCGCTATCAGGTGTCGGGCGCACGGGAAGAAGCGCAAAGAGGTTTTCCTCACATCCTTGACCTGGCGCTGCCTCAGTTACGTGACAGTCGCGTGAAGGGCGCAACAGAAAGCCAGTCGCAGCTTAATGCGCTGTTGGCCGTGATGACCAGGCTGGCTGATACCTGCGTGCTGTCGCGTGGTGGTATGCCCGCTTTGCAGGCGATGCATGCTGGCTCCCGTGCGGTACTGAGCGCCGGAGGCACACAAACCGCTGCCGGGCGTGTACAGCTTCAGGCGCTGGAAAAGCGCATGTTGAGCGACAATGCTTCACCTGGCGGTGCTGCGGATCTGCTGGCCGCGACGCTGTTTCTGGATCGCGTCTCACTGGCGTGACCGTACTGATTATTAACATCATGATTTTTATAAAGAGGTGTTATGGAACGTTTTGAATTTACTTACCCGGCGCAAACATCGCTGACCGATCGTGCGCATGCTGGCGTGGTCGGCTCCGGCGACTTAGAAGCGCTGTATGAACCCAAAAGCGGCGATACGCTGCATGTCACCGTCACGACCTCCGTCGATGGCAGCCACACCTTGTGGCAACGCTTTTTTGACCGCCTGAGCCAGTTGCGTGAATTACCCGCAGGTCAGCTTGATGTTAATGACTTCGGCGCGACGCCGGGTGTGGCACGCCTGCGTATTGAACAGGTATTTGAGGAGGCCGGTCATGCCAACTGATCAAAGTTTTATCGAACTGAATGCCCGTCAGCGTGCGCGCAACTTACTCGACGCGGGTAGCTTTCGTGAACTGCTGGGACCGTTTGAACGCATCATGTCACCTTGGTTGGAACCGCAGGGCATTGTGCCGCAGGCCGATGACGGCATGGTGGTGGCTAAAGGCACTATCAATGGTCAGCCAGCGGTCGTTGTCGCTATTGAAGGAGCATTCCAGGGCGGCAGTATGGGCGAAGTCTCCGGTGCAAAAATGGCGGCGGCTTTAGAGTTGGCCGCAGAGGATAACCGTAACGGCATTGCGACGCAGGCGGTCTTGCTGCTGGAAACCGGTGGCGTACGTCTTCAGGAGGCCAATCTTGGTCTTGCCGCTATCGCGGATATTCATGCCGCGATTGTTGATTTACGCCGTTATACGCCAGTGATTGGGGTGGTTGCCGGTACTGTCGGCTGCTTTGGTGGGATGTCGATTGCCGCCGCGTTGTGCAGCTATCTCATTGTGACCCGCGAAGCCCGTCTTGGTCTGAACGGCCCGCAGGTTATTGAGCAGGAAGCCGGGATAGAAGAGTACGACTCCCGCGACCGGCCGTTTATCTGGAGCATCACGGGTGGCGAAGTGCGTTATCACAGCGGTTTTGTCGACGTCCTGGTGAAAGACTCATTAGCCGAAGTGAAAAACCAGATGCTGGCATTTATCGCCAAAGGGCTTCCAGCCGAGCATCGCTCGGATAAATTCGATTATTACCTGCCAAAACTCAGCAGCTTTGACACTACTGAACAGGCCAGTCGTGAAGTGACAGAGCGTCTGTTTAACCGCGAGGAACCTGTATGAATACCGTTGAGAACCGAGCTAATAACACCGTGAGCCGTGGCGATCATTGGTTTGCTGAACTGACCAGAGATGCCACGCCGGTTACTGGACTTTGTGCATCGGTAAAAGTGGCCGATGGAAAAATTAACGATCAGGATGTTCGTTATATCGCGGTCGTTCCAGATGACCACAATCACTATCCGCGTGCAGCGGGCGGTGAAGTTGGATTATTGGAAGGCTGGACGTTAGCGCAAGTGGTGAATCAGGCGATTGCCGCTGACGCCAATAAAGTCACCAAACGGGCCATTGTGGCGGTGATTGACGTACCAAGTCAGGCTTATGGCCGCCGCGAAGAAGCTTTCGGTATTCATCAGGCGCTGGCCGGTGCCGCAGGTGCTTATGCTAAAGCGCGTCTGGCTGGGCATCCGGTTATCGGGCTGATTGTCGGCAAAGCGATGTCTGGGGCGTTTTTGGCCCACGGTTATCAAGCCAACAAGCTCATCGCCTTCAATAATCCGGAGGTGATGATCCACGCGATGGGTAAAGAGTCGGCGGCACGTATTACGCTGCGTTCGGTTGAGGCGCTGGAAAAACTGGCGGCCACTATCCCGCCGATGGCGTACGACATCGAAAATTACGCCACCCTCGGCCTACTGGCGCAACTGATGGATATTGGCAATCCCGACTGTCCAACACCCGACGATATCGTCCAGGTACAGTCGGCGTTGTGGAGCAACATTCAGGATGCCCGTCAGGCGGGAGTTGGCCTTAAAAATCGCTTAGGCGCTGACAACCGGGCCCGTTCGCAATTAGTTCGCGAGCGGATGCGGCAGGAGTGGTAGTTCGTTAACTTTTCAGTCTTTCAGCCGGTAAAGGCACCTGCAAACAGCGGAATGCGGCACAGAATTCAACGTGCTGCATCCGACTGGGATCTATAAAAAACATCGTAACCGGCGGGCTGGGTAATTCATTGTTTTTACCTCAGGTACATCGCTATGACTTATGTGATTTTGCACGCGCTCGCCCCAATTTTCGTGATTATGATCCTCGGTTTTTTTGCCGGGAAAGCGAAAATGGTGGATAACCAAAACGTCTCGTTATTGAATATTTTCGTGATGGATTTTGCTTTACCCGCTGCGCTGTTTGCAGCAACAGTACAAACGCCGTGGTCGGGTATTGTCCAACAGACACCGCTGATTTTGGTTCTGGTTCTGGCTATGTGGATAACCTACGCGGCGATCTACTTTATCTGTACCAAAATCTATAAGAAGTCGCCACAGGATGCTGCCGTCCTGACGCTGACCGTCGCGCTGCCAAATTATGCCGCGCTGGGTCTGCCGATCCTGAGCAGCGTGATGGGCAATGCGCCATCGACATCGCTGTCTGTGGCGGTCTCGATCGCCTGTGGTTCAGTGCTGATGACGCCGTTCTGTTTGATGATTCTGGAGCGTGAAAAAGCACGCATCAGCGGAGAAAACCAACGGTCTTCTTTGGCTCTATTGCCGGTGTTGATGTGGCGTTCGGTGAAAAAACCCATCGTCTGGGGACCGTTGCTGGGCGTGGTGTTGTCTGCGATCGGCATTAAAATGCCGGAAATTGTACTGGCCTCATTGAAGCCTCTTGGCTTGTCGGCCACCGCTTCTGCCCTGTTCCTGACCGGTGTGATCTTGTCAGCCCGTAAACTGAAAATTAACGGACCGGTGTTGTTGTCATGCACGGCGAAAAACCTGATTCAGCCGTTTATCGCCTGGGGTCTGGTGCTCGCCTTTGGTCTGAGTGGCCCGGTGGCAGTGACGGCAATTCTGATGATTGCGTTGTCAGCAGGTTTCTTCGGTATCGTGTTCGGTAACCGTTTCGGCGTGCAGTCACCGGATGCAGAAGCGTCGCTGTTGATCAGTTCAGTGTTGTGTATCATTACGTTACCGCTGTTTATAACATTGACCTCTTCACTGCACTGATAATTAAGGAACTGTAACGATGACGTTGCCACGTGCCCATGACCTGATTTGGATTGCCGACCGTGAGTCGCTGAAAAATGACCATGGCTTACCCGACTGGGTGGGCAACTGGCGGCCGCATCTGCCGCTGGTGGTGCGTCGTGACCGGCGTGACGAGGGTTCCATTCCGGTCGGGGTACGCGGCATGACCAAAATCCAACGCGCAGCCGCCTGGGTAAAACCTGACGCTGTGCTGCGCGTGGTGACGCCAGAATCGCTGGTGGCTGATCCTGTTACCCTGTTGCATTCGCGGTTTATCTCCTTGCAACCCATGCAGGCGCTGATCACCCTTGCCAGCCTAAAGTTGCCGTGGCATTGGGGCGTAACCGGTAGCTGCGCTTATGCGCTGGTGAGTGATATTCCCGTGATGCACGCAGAGAGCGACCTCGACCTAGTGATCCGCTGCGACCATCGGGTGGACTCGACGGAGTTTTCCGCCTTCCACACCATCCTCGACGAGTTGCCATGCCGCGTTGATGTGCAAATTAACACGCCGCAGGGCGGTTTTGCGCTGACGGAATGGTTGCGCGGAGGCGAAACTATGCTGAAAACGGACTCAGGCCCGGTTATGGTCACTGATCCGTGGAGTCAGCCTGACGTTTAAGGAGCGTTATGAACATCCTGTTTACTTTTCCCGGCCAGGGACCTCAGGTGCCGGATATGCTGCATCGCTTGCCTGACAACCCTCTTACTCAGGATCTTTTAACCCAGGCCAGCACCGCGCTGGGTTCAGATGTCTTAGCGCTTGATACTGCCGATGCGCTGCGCTCGACCCGCGCGGTGCAGTTGTGCTTGTTGATCGCGGGTGTCGTTTGGGCAAAGCAACTGCAAGCCGCAGGTGTCGAACCCGACTTTTGCAGCGGTCTGTCAATTGGCGCGTTTCCGGCGGCAGTGATTTCAGGTGCCTTGTGTTTTGACGATGCTGTACGGCTGGTCGCATTGCGCGGACAACTGATGCAACAGGCTTATCCGCAGGGGTATGGCCTGTCGGCCATCACGGGGTTAAGTCAGGACCACGTTTCCAGGCTGTTACAGCAGGTGAACAGCCCACAGATGCCGGTATATCTGGCGAACATCAATGCGGAAGACCAAATGGTGATTGCCGGCAGCGACAGCGCCATGCAGCAGGTGCTGAGTTTAGCCAAAGGGCAGGGCGCGCAGAAAACCCACCTGTTGGCAGTTAGCGTGCCTTCTCATTGCGCGCTATTGGATAAGCCCGCCGCTAAATTGGTCAACGCATTCAAATCTGTCAGGTTGCATTGCCCGACCTGCGGCTATCTCAGCGGCACCACTGGCCGGGTTTACTGGCAACCTGAAAAGATTGCTGAAGATCTGGCGATGAATATGTCACGTACCGTCAACTGGCGCGATGCCATGGTAGCGGCGTATCAGCGGGATGTCCGTTTGGCCATTGAAATGCCTCCCGGTAGTGTACTCACGGGCCTGACGCGACGCGCCATGGAGCAGGGCGAAGCGCTGTCGTTGTGCCAGTCCGGCATACCGATGGCGAGGATTCTGGCAGGGCGTTTACGGGAAAGGGTCGGGCCTTAAAGCGTTGTTAGAGATTTGCCTAATGCATACATCCGACATTCAGCGGCCAGTGCCAGCAGGTTGGGGTCGTGCTCTCGGCTGTGTGGGTAAACCAGCGCAATGGTTTGGCGCATCTGGTAGGGTTCGGCCAGGGGGATGAGCCGCACGGTACTTTCATACACGCCTTTCATGCGGCCCGGAATTAACGTAGAGCCCACGCCCGCCTGCACCAGGCTCAGCATCGAGAAAATATCGTTCACTCGGGTAACAATTTCCGGGTCGAACCCCGCGACCTGAAAGGCTTCCTGGAAGCCATGATAGGTAGCAAAACCGTCAGCCAGTGCGACAAACTTCTCCCGTCTGAAATCGCGTAAATCGGCGACACCTTCTGCAGCCAGCTTAGAACTGGCTGGCGCAGCCAGAAAAATATCATCCTGAAATAGCGGGATCTGATCGTAACGCTGAGTATCGACGGGCGAGTCGCTGACCGAGATCAGCACGGCGTCCAGTTGCCCCTCTTCCATTCTGTCGAGCAAATGACTGTTTGACCCCATAACCAACTCCAGCTCGAGTTCCGGGCGGCGCAGTTTGAGGCCCATGATTAAGCGTGGGATGGTTTGCAGCGTCAGCGAATACAGGGTACCGAGCTTGAGCCTTTTTTGTCCGAATCCGGCCGCAATACGTGTGGCTTCGATACCGTGTTCCATCTGCTCAATCACCTGAGTCGCGTGTTCCAGCAATGCCCGGGCCGCAGGAAGTGGCAGCAGATTACGACCTTTGTGAATAAACAACGGGCAGCGTAAGCCCTCTTCCAGCGAGTGCAGTGCACGGTGCACACTGACGCTGCTCAAGCCCAGATGTTCGGCGGTACGCGTGATGTTGAGTTTTTCCATGTAAGCGAGAAAAATTTCCAGCTTACGGAAGGTGATTTCACTGTCTATCACTTGGATGACTCCGGCACTGCGATGCGCTAGTTGGGTTCACAGCTTAACCAAGCGATAGCTAACCGTCAGGCATTTTTTGCCCTCAGCGCAGTTTTTACAACTGCCGGAGAGGTTGATGTCGTCGGCTTCGACCGGTTCCGCTTTACGCATGGCGACCAGCCTTTCTAGCATTGCCTGCACCAGCGGTTGTGGTGTATTGAGTTGCAGACTGAGCTGACGGGCATCTGCCCGGCCAGCTAATGCGAGGCTGTCGCGTACCTGAATCAGACTTGTCATGGTGTCTCCTAATGGCAATCGCTGCCGGTGCCGGGTTCACAGCAGGCCGCGACTTTGCGTGGTTGAAGATGAACGCTGACACGGCTGCGGGATTTGCGCAAAGTGAGCAACACCAGTGCATTGAAGATGAGCACGATAAGGATGGTTGTCGTGCTGCGTCCCGAATGATCGCTGAAAGTTGCTACCTGATAGAACAGCGTTGCCAGAGAATAGGCGACGTTCAGTCCCCAGAAGATGGAGAAGATCATCCAACTGCGGCTGGTTTCACGGGCAATCGCGCCCATCACTGAGACACAAGGCACATAAAGCAGTACGAAGATCAGATAGCTATAAGCCGAAATTGCCGAGCCGAATTTACTGCTCATCACGCCCATTGAGCTGACACCCATTTCGCCGTCGCCTTTGCTGGCTTCGATCGGGTTAGACAGCACGCTGATGCTAAAGGTGTCTTTCAGACCCTGCCAGGTTTCTTTCACCGCACCACCCAGTTCATCCACCAGATTGAAATTTGCGGCATCAAACTCTTGATTGGCGATGTGTTCGGCGGTGTAGAGTGTGTTCAGTGTACCGACCACCACTTCTTTCGCCATCGCACCAGTCACCAGACCGACCGTTGCCTGCCAGTTATCCGTATGCACGCCCATCGGCGCAAGCACCGGTGTCAGCACTTTACTCACCGAAGCCAGCGCCGAGTCATTGATGTTATTCACGGGTTTGCCGCTGAAGGAGAAACTGTTCAGCGCACCGATGAACACACTGGCGATCACAATGACTTTACCGGCGCGCAGCACGAAGCCTTTCAGGCGCTGCCAGGTTTGTAGCAGCAGGCTTTTCAAATGCGGAATGTGGTACACCGGCAGTTCCATCACAAAGGGTGACGCTTCGCCACGCATGATGGTGTATTTCAGCAGCAAGCCGGTGAAAATCGCGACCACAATGCCCAGCAGATACAGTGAGAACACGATAGATGCGCCGTCCTGGCCGAAGAAAGCGGCGGAGAAGACGGCAAAAATCGCCAGACGGGCGCCGCAGGACATGAAAGGCGCCATCATCACGGTGATCAACCGTTCGCGCGGGGCATCCAGCGTCCGTGCTCCCATGATTGACGGTACGTTACAGCCAAAACCGACGATCAGCGGCACGAAGGATTTACCCGGCAGACCGAGTGCCTGCATCAGGCGATCCATCACGAATGCGGCGCGGGCCATATAACCGGAATCTTCAAGGAAGGAGAGGAAGAGGTACATCATGCCGATCTGCGGCACCAGCGGCAGCACGGTATTGATACCGCCGCCGATCCCTTGTGCGAGGAAAATGGTCAGCCACTGCGGGAAGTGGAGGGTAAAGCCAATCCATTGCATGCCCTGAATGAAGATCGCCGCTGAGCCAATATCGAAAATCGGTTGCAGCGCGCCGCCAATGTTGATCGCCAGCACAAACATCAGGTACATCACCAGCAGGAAAATCGGCACGCCGAGGAAGCGATTGAGGATCACGCGATCCAGCACTTGCGTGAGTTTATTCGGTGCGGTGAGATGTGAATTGCTGATCTCGGCGCACAGTAATGCGATGGTTTGATAGCGCGCATCGGCAATCAGCAGCGCAGGATCATCCAGTTGTTGCGCGGCCAGGCGGGCTCTCACATCTGGCAGTAATTGAAGTGCGTTACCCGCGTGACTCTGGCTGTAAATATCGCCCTCAAGAATTTGCAGTGCCAGCCAGCGGCGTTGTTGCAGTGCCATGTCCTGCGGCATTTCTGCGGCGAGAACGTCCACTTCCTGTTGTAGCGCAGGATGATAAGTCACGCGTTCCAGCGACGTGGCCTGCGGCAGTTGATCGATGGCTGTTTTCAGTTCTTTAATGCCTGAAGCACGCGTTGAGACTAGCGCTACTACCGGACAACCCAGACGGGCTGACAGTGCCGGAATATCGATATGGATGTTCTGGATTTTGGCGATGTCGAGCATATTCAGCGCGACGATGCACGGAATGCCGAGTTCGAGCAGTTGCAGTGTCAGATAGAGATTACGTTCAAGGTTTGAGGCATCGATGACGTTGATCATCAGATCGGCCTCGCCACTCAGGATGTAATGACAAGCAATCTGTTCGTCGAGTGAGGTTTGCTCTGACATGGTGGTCAGCGAATAGGTGCCTGGCAAATCGACCAGCGTGATTTTGTGTTCTTCGGTGACGAAATGGCCTTCTTTACGTTCGACGGTCACGCCGGCCCAGTTGCCGACACGTTGACGCGAGCCAGTCAACTGATTGAAAAGCGTCGTTTTACCTGAGTTCGGATTACCAATTAAACCAATGGTCAGTGCTTTCATACGTTTTGTCTGCGTGGGAAAAGGAGGGAGATACGGACAGAAAGGACGGCCCGCACTGAAAAATTAACAGGCCTGGATTTCAAGTTTCAGCAGATCGAGATCTTTCCTGCGAACCACCAGGTTGGTGCGGCGGGTTTCGATCTGTATCGGATCCCCCATCGGTGCGACGCGGATAACGTTGAAAAGTGATCCCGGCAACATGCCCAGCGATAGCAGTTTCTGGCGGTACGCCGGGCTGATTTCATGAGAGAAACCGATGATTTTGTAAGCACGTTGTGATTGAAGTTGCATAGTTCCTCGTGAATCGAACAGGCCTTTTTTGGGCAGCGTTGAGAAAATGCTACGCCGCGCTTCTCTGCCCGGTGATCCCACTTAATTGCGATGTATGTTGCCAAAAAACTACTCAGAAATTGTCGGGATCAGTATAGCGGCACACTGGATACGCAAAGTAGTACAAATCGGAATAGTTATCATAAGTAGTACGCGTATGGCTTCAAAAGAAAAGAAGTCTGCTTCTTCAAAAGGTTCTCTACCGCGTTGCTATCCTATGCCGGTGTGATGCCCGTTTTATTGATTTAACTCAGTGATTGATTCATTAGGAAAGACTTTAAAAAATGACACAATGAGCGACATAAAAAAGCCGCTAATATTCAGCGGCTTTAGGTTAGCAGGGGACCCACAGAAAATTTAGCGTTTTTTGCCGAGCGCAGCAGCCAGTGCATCGGCCATCGCATTATTGCCTGCCGGAGCCGCATTGCGACTGGCCGGTTTGTTCGGCGCCTGACGTTGTTGTGCATCACGGTGACTGTTTGCCGCAGGTGCTGATGGACGGCGCGCCGGGGCTTCACCGGGTTGCTCATCCAAACGCATCGTCAGAGCAATACGTTTACGTTGCAGATCCACTTCCATGACTTTAACTTTGACGATATCACCTGCTTTCACCACCGTGTGCGGGTCTTCGACAAATTTGTTCGCCAGAGATGAGATGTGCACCAGACCATCCTGATGAACACCGATGTCAACGAATGCACCAAAGTTGGTGACGTTAGTGACTGAGCCTTCGAGGATCATGCCGGGCATCAGGTCATTCATGGTTTCCACGCCATCAGCAAAGGTGGCGGTTTTGAACTCAGGGCGCGGATCGTGTCCTGGTTTTTCCAGCTCTTTGATGATGTCGGTGACAGTCGGCATGCCGAATTGATCATCGGTAAATTCGCTGGCTTTCAGAGCACGCAGTGCGTTGGCGTCGCCCATCAGCTCTTTCAGCGCGAGATGGGTCGCCGCCAGAATACGCTGCACAACCGGATAGGTTTCCGGGTGAACGGTTGAGGCGTCCAGCGGGTTGTCACCCTGGTTGATACGCAGGAAGCCCGCACATTGTTCGAAGGCTTTCGGCCCCAAACGACTGACTTTCAGCAGTTGCGCACGGTTACGGAACTGGCCGTTTTCATCGCGCCAATTCACAATATTTTGCGCCATCATGCGGGTCAAACCGGCGACGCGGGTCAGTAGTGGCACCGACGCGGTGTTGAGATCCACACCCACGGCGTTCACGCAGTCTTCCACCACAGTGTCGAGTTTCTTCGCCAACTGACTCTGGCTGACGTCGTGCTGATACTGGCCGACACCGATGGATTTCGGATCGATTTTCACCAGCTCGGCCAGCGGATCTTGCAAACGACGGGCGATAGAGACCGCGCCGCGAATGGATACGTCCAGATCCGGGAATTCCAGTGCCGCCAGCTCGGAGGCGGAATAGACCGATGCCCCGGCTTCACTTACGATGACTTTCTGCGCTTTTACCGCCGGGAACTGTTTTTGCAGCTCGATGAAGAAGCGTTCAGTTTCACGCGAAGCCGTGCCGTTGCCGATCGCCACCAACTCAACGTTATGCTTGATGCACAGTGCTGCTACCTGTTGCGCGGCTTTTGCTGCCTGACCGGTATGTGGATAAACCGTATCAATGTCCACCAGTTTCCCGGTGTTATCCACAACGGCGACTTTTACACCGGTACGTAAACCCGGATCGAGGCCCATGGTTGCGCGCATTCCGGCCGGAGCCGCCATCAGCAAGTCGTGCATGTTACGGGCAAATACGTTGATGGCTTCATCTTCAGCGCGTTCGCGAAGGGTACTCATCAGTTCGGTTTCGAGATGCAGGAGTACTTTGATACGCCATGTCCAATTCACGACTGCACGGCGCCAAACGTCGGCGGGCGCATTGTTCAGGCGCAGACCGAGATGATCGATGATTAACTGCTCGGCATAACTTTCTTTCGGTGGTTCGTCGTGCTGTGGATCGGCATTCAGCGCCAACTGCAACACGCCTTCGTTGCGGCCACGGAACATAGCCAGTGCACGGTGTGAAGGCACTTGAGAAATCGGTTCGTGGTGATCGAAGTAATCGCGGAATTTAGCTCCTTCCTGCTCTTTGCCATCGACCATACGCGACACCAGATGCGCATTTTTCCACAAATAGTGGCGGACTTTCGCCAGCAGGGCAGCATCTTCTGCAAAACGCTCCATCAGAATGTAGCGTGCGCCGTCGAGGGCGGCTTTGGTATCTGCGACGCCCTTATCAGCATCAACAAATTTGACCGCGGTTGTTTCCGGATCGTTTTGTGGCTCATGCCACAGCAATTCAGCAAGCGGTTCCAGCCCGGCTTCGATTGCGATCTGTCCACGGGTACGGCGTTTAGGTTTATAAGGCAGGTATAAATCTTCCAGCTCGGTTTTACTCAGCGTGCTCTTGATCGCTTTAGCCAGTTCATCGCTCAGTTTCCCCTGATCCTCTATGGATTTGAGAATAGTCTGGCGTCGGTCTTCGAGTTCACGCAGATAACTCAGACGGGTGTCCAACTGACGCAGTTGGGTATCATCCAACCCACCGGTGACTTCCTTACGATACCGTGCAATAAACGGCACGGTATTACCTTCATCCAGCAAGCGTACCACGGAAGCAACCTGCTCCGGGCGAACCTGCAATTCAGTTGCGATAATGCGGCTCAGTTGATCATTCATAAGTCTGGTATCTGTTTTCTTTGGTTAAGAGACATAAAAGCAGGGGGACAGTTATACGTTTTGAAGGTCAGAAATACCAGTGATCCAGACCTTCTGACTGGCGTTTTGAGAGTTATGAACGGTTTACGGATCTGGGTACTCTTCACCGTAATGAATTTCATTGATGTACCACAGTGCATCGCCTACTGGTGTCTGCACTATGGTGCTGTCGCCAACCTCTTTTTTCAGTAAAGCGCGCGCCATCGGTGCGTCGATGGAGATGTAATCTTTACGGCCAAAAATTTCGTCATAACCAACGACGCGAAAACGTTTCACATCTCCTGCGTCATTTTCCACTTCCACCCAGGCGCCAAAGAACACTTTGCCATCCTGCTGCGGTGAGTGATCGACAATGCGTAACTCTTCCATGCATTTGGTTAGATAACGAATGCGACGATCTATTTCCCGCAGCCGTTTTTTATTGTACTGGTAATCGGCATTCTCACTGCGATCGCCAAGGCTGGCAGCCCAGGTGACTTTTTTTGTCACTTCAGGCCGCTCTTCGCGCCAGAGAAAATCCAGCTCTTGCTTGAGCTTGTTATAACCTTCGCGGGTAATGAGTTTGGTTTTCATATTTTTTTCACAGAGTAAGCCTGTTCGTCAATGTGGGATCTTTCCACCGCTGATGGGATGCTACAATATTACTAACGCGATTTCGTGGTAAAGAGATAGAGTGCCGGGAAGCGTACTTTTAAGAATGGAATTGGGCTTGTTGGTCGAAAATTGTTGATAAATTGGGAAAAACATAAGCTTTGTAACAATTTCGACTAGAATGTATACCATTAATCGCTGTCTGTCTTAGCCCATTTTTTTAACAATACAGGCTTGGGTATTAATGCCTTTGGGAGTAATAAAAAATGCAAGAGAATCACAAGATTCTGGTCGTTGATGACGACATGCGACTGCGTGCACTGTTGGAACGTTATCTGACCGAACAAGGCTTCCAGGTACGTAGTGTAGCAAATGCTGAACAAATGGATCGTCTGTTGACCCGCGAGTCATTCCATCTGATGGTGCTTGATCTGATGTTACCGGGCGAAGACGGTTTGTCTATCTGTCGCCGACTGCGCAGCCAGAGCAACCCAATGCCAATTATCATGGTCACTGCCAAAGGCGAAGAAGTGGATCGTATCGTTGGCCTCGAAATTGGCGCGGATGACTATATACCTAAACCATTCAACCCACGCGAGCTGTTGGCCCGTATTCGTGCTGTACTGCGTCGTCAGGCAAATGAACTGCCGGGCGCACCTTCGCAGGAAGAGGCCATTATCTCTTTCGGCAAATTCAAGCTGAACCTGGGGACGCGTGAAATGTTCCGTGAAGATGAACCTATGCCGTTGACCAGCGGTGAGTTTGCCGTGTTGAAAGCGCTGGTGAGCCACCCACGTGAACCCCTGTCCCGCGATAAACTCATGAATCTGGCTCGTGGCCGCGAATACAGTGCCATGGAGCGCTCGATTGATGTTCAGATTTCACGCCTGCGCCGCATGGTGGAAGAAGATCCGGCACATCCTCGTTACATCCAGACCGTTTGGGGTTTGGGTTATGTCTTCGTGCCGGACGGCACTAAGGCATGAGACGAATACGCTTTTCACCGCGTAGCTCGTTTGCCCGAACATTGCTGTTGATCGTCACCTTGCTGTTTGTCAGCCTGGTGACGACCTATCTGGTAGTGCTGAACTTTGCCATCCTGCCTAGCTTGCAACAGTTCAATAAGGTGTTGGCTTACGAAGTTCGTATGCTGATGACTGACCAGTTGCAACTGGAGGACGGTACGATGCTGACCGTACCTCCGGCGTTTCGTCGCGAAATTTATCGCGAACTGGGCATCTCTCTGTACACCAATTCTGCGGCGGAAGAGAGCGGCCTGCGCTGGGCGCAACATTACGAATTCCTCAGTCAGCAAATGGCGCAGCAACTCGGTGGCCCCACCGACGTTCGCGTTGAAGTGAATAAAAATACCCCGGTGGTGTGGCTCAAAACCTGGTTGTCTCCTGACATCTGGGTTCGCGTCCCGCTGACTGAAATCCATCAAGGGGATTTCTCCCCGCTGTTTCGCTATACGTTGGCGATCATGTTGTTGGCGATCGGCGGCGCGTGGCTATTTATCCGGATTCAGAATCGACCGCTTGTTGAACTCGAACATGCGGCTTTGCAGGTTGGGAAAGGGATCATTCCACCGCCACTGCGCGAATATGGTGCTTCAGAAGTGCGCTCAGTAACGCGGGCATTTAATCAGATGGCTGCAGGTGTTAAACAGCTTGCTGATGACCGAACCCTGCTGATGGCCGGTGTCAGCCACGATTTGCGCACACCGCTGACCCGAATTCGATTAGCGACGGAGATGATGAGTGACGCAGATGCCTACCTCTCGGAGTCCATTAACAAGGATATCGAAGAGTGCAATGCCATCATCGAGCAATTCATCGATTATTTGCGAACCGGTCAGGAGTTGCAAACAGAAGAGTGCGATTTGAATGCGATCCTCGGTGAAGTGATTGCCGCAGAGAGTGGGTATGAGCGTGAAATTGAAAGTGACCTGATCGACGGGGAGGTGCTGGTTAATGCCCATCCGCTCTCAATCAAACGCGCTGTGGCCAATATGGTGGTGAACGCCGCCCGCTATGGCAATGGCTGGATTAAAGTCAGCAGCGGGATAGAGTTACAACGCGGCTGGTTCCAGGTGGAAGATGATGGTCCTGGGATAGAACAAAGCCAACTTAAGCACCTGTTCCAACCTTTTGTCCGTGGCGATAGTGCCCGCACAACCAGCGGGACGGGCCTGGGTCTGGCGATAGTTCAGCGCATCATTGATGCCCATGCCGGCTCTCTTGATATTGGAGAGAGTCTGCGGGGAGGATTACGTATTCGGGCGTATTTACCCATACCGCTAGAGAAGACTGTGGTGTCAGCCCTTCCGCAAAAAACCGTTTAAATGAAAGGGGCGTATGCCCCTTTTACCTCTCTTAATCTTTCAAATTCAAATTCAAATTCAAAGAACAGAGCTGCTTTTATCTTTTAAAAATGTTGAGGCCGCATTCAAAAATACCGCCGGAGGAGAGGTGGAAAACCGCGCGTCTGTTTGCGCGGGTTGGAACCCGAACGGAGGGAACCGCAACGCGGCGGAATTTTGCGGCTGTAACAGAGATTCCTGAAACACGGCCATTGTGACCAGCAAAGCAGCGGAGTGAATAAAACGCGGGATTGGTAAGGGGATTCGTTTCAATCCCCTTACCCCGTTGTGGGCCGGCGCTCACGACCTTGACCTTCAGGCCGGTTTGGGTGGCAACCCAAGGTCTTGCTTTTGAATTTAAAAAGTTTCCTAAAGCTTTTTAAAGCGTAGGCCCCGCACTGACCAGCCGCGCCCCTGCTTCTGTATCTGTATACTTATCAAAATTCGTGACAAACCGCTGCGCAAGATCATGCGCCTTCTCCTCCCACTGTTCACGACTGGCGTAAGTGTTACGCGGGTCGAGAATATGGGTGTCCACGCCCGTTAATTCAGTGGGTACGGCGAGGTTAAAGATCGGCAGTGTAAAGGTTTCTGCTTCATCAATTTTGCCGCTAAGAATAGCGTCGATGATTGCGCGGGTGTTCTGAATCGAAATACGCTTGCCGGTACCATTCCAACCGGTATTCACCAGATAAGCTTGAGCACCCGCGGCCTGCATGCGCTTGACCAGGACTTCGGCATATTGGGTAGGGTGTAGCATCAGGAATGCCGCGCCGAAGCAGGCAGAGAAAGTTGGCGTTGGTTCTGTAACGCCCCGCTCTGTACCCGCTAGCTTGGCAGTGAAGCCGGACAGGAAGTGGTATTGCGTCTGGTCGGCGCTCAGGCGGGAGACTGGCGGCAGAACGCCAAAGGCATCGGCGGTCAGGAAGATCACTTTGGTGGCATGACCCGCCTTCGATACCGGTTTAACGATATTGTGAATATGGTAAATCGGATAGGAGACGCGGGTGTTTTCAGTTTTAGCGTTGTCGTCAAAGTCGATTTTACCGTCTGCGCTGACGACGATATTTTCCAGCAGGGCGTCACGGATGATAGCGCCGTAAATATCGGGTTCGGCCTCTTTACTCAGCTTGATGGTTTTGGCGTAACAACCGCCTTCGAAATTGAATACACCGTCGTCATCCCAACCATGTTCATCATCGCCAATCAATTTACGTTTAGGGTCGGTGGAGAGCGTGGTTTTACCGGTGCCTGACAATCCGAAGAAAATCGCGACATCATCTTTTTCGCCCACGTTAGCAGAGCAATGCATTGAGGCAATGCCTTTGAGTGGTAAGAGGTAGTTCATTACTGAGAACATTCCTTTCTTCATCTCTCCGCCGTACCAGGTGCCGCCGATCAACTGGATGCGTTCAGTCAGGTTGAATGCAACAAAATTCTCGGAGTTTAATCCCTGCTGCTGCCAGTTCGGGTTGGTGCATTTTGCGCCATTCATTACGATGAAATCGGGCTCGAAGTTTTCGAGTTCGCTCTCACTGGGACGGATGAACATGTTTTTGACGAAATGGGCTTGCCAGGCGACTTCGGTAATGAATCGGACTTTTAGGCGTGAGTCGGGGTTTGCACCACAAAATGCATCAATGATGAACAGGCGTTTGCCAGAGAGTTGCTCAGTCACCAGGGATTTAAGTGCACACCATACTTCTTGCGTCAGCGGGTGATTGTCGTTTTTCCCTTTGCCCTGATCGGCCCACCAGACAGTATCGCGGGTGGTATCATCGCGCACGATGTATTTATCTTTCGGCGAGCGTCCGGTGAAAATACCGGTGTCTACGTTGATCGCACCAAGCTCAGTGACCTGACCGTGCTCAAAACCCTTAAGACCCGGTGCCGTTTCCTCTTTGAAAAGTAAGTCATAATCCGGGTTGTAGATGATGTCGCTCGTGTCGTTGATACCATAGGTGGCCAGCGTTTCTTTGGTGAGATGACGTGTTGGCATATCCCTGCTCCTAAATCGAATGATCGAACCTGAACGGCCAGTCAGCCGTTATGATTAAATTGACTGTAATTGTAGAGTGTTATGACTTTTTATCCGCGATAGCTATCAAAGAATAGCACCAGTGACGGGGTTTTTAGTGATTCTGCGAGACAGTGCACGGGAATGGTGTAACGGAAGAAAACGGCTTTATTTAAGGCGGAGCAATGTCAGATATTGCTCCGCCTTACGGTGAGTTAATGGTGCTTAGTGAACTGAGCCGTCGGCCTCTGGCAGACTCCCGCTGGCTTTCAGCGTCGCCATATCCATGGCATCAAAGACATAATCGCTGCCGCAGTAGTCGCAATGCATTTCGATTTTGCCGTCTTCTTCCAACATTTCTAGCACTTCTTCGCCCGGGAGCGTCATCAGCGCATCGGCACAACGGTCACGTGAGCAAGTGCAACGGAAACAGACATCCTGTGGTTCATATAGGGTGACTTCTTCCTGATGGTACAGGCGATACAGCACTTCATTGGCAGGTAGGCTAAAAAGCTCGTCTGCTTTTATCGTGTGAGTCAATTGAGCCAGATGGCTGAACTCTTCCGGATCGGTTTCCTGCGCCGGGAGCACCTGCAATAGCAGTCCGCCTGCCGCCGGTTTATCTTCGAACAGGCCGGTACGAATGAAAATGCGCGTTGGCAACTGCTCTGACTGCATGAAATAGTTTTCCAGACATTCAGCCAGGGTTTCGCCTTCCAGACCGACCACGCCCTGATAGCGCTCGCCTTCGGTCGGGGAGATCGTGATCACCATGTAACCGTTGCCGATCATCTGCCGCAATGTGCTATCTGTGGCAATTTCGCCCTGCAGACGCGCGACACCGCGCATTTCCTGCAGGTTATTACCGTTGATCACCGCCAGTTTTAGTGGGCCATCGCCCTGTAACTGAACCGTGATGTCGCCATCGAATTTCAACGTAGCGGTCAGCAAGCTGGTCGCTACCAACATCTCGCCGAGCAGGGTTCGGACTTCAGCAGGATAGTCATGACCAGCAACGATCTGTTGGAATGTCTCGCTGAGCGAAACCAGTTCACCGCGTACGGCGTGATGAGTGAAAAGGTAGCGGTGTAATTGGTCGTGATTAGACATAGATTCTCTCTTAAGGCGCAGGTTATTCCATGTCGCCATTTTTAAATTTGATCAGGTCGCGGCGTTCTTTTTTATCCGGACGACGGTCCGGATGAGGCATGGCATTCATTTTGCGCGCCAGGGTTACTTTCTCCCGTTTGGCTATGCTTGCCTCAGTTTCTTGATAGATTTTTTGTGCTTCTTCTGCAGTGCGCCGTTGGGTGGTTAAAGCCAGTACTCTAACCGTTCTTTCGTCATTGCCCTGACGCAGAGTGATTTCGGCGTTCATTTCCATCAACTTGCTGGGTTTACTGCGCTGACCGTTGTAATGCACTTTGCCGCCGTCAACCATCTCCCGCGCCAACGCACGGGTTTTGTAAAAACGCGCCGCCCACAGCCATTTGTCGAGGCGAACTGCGTTGTCATCATCTGCTGTTTTACCCTTCATGCTTTTTTCCCAAAGTCAGCGATGATCAAGCGACCTTGCCAGCTACCGGATGAATCAAAGGTATCAGGTGGCGATAATCGTTAATCGACGGATGTGCGACAAATGACTTATCCGGTTGGGTGGAATCTGGATTTTCTATGCCCAGACAATAGCGGATACCAAAGGTCTTTGCCGCATTGAGGATAGGTTCACCGTCATCGACAAACAGCGTACGTTCCGGGTTAAAACCGGTCTGTTGTTGAACTGCCGCCCACAGTCGCTGATCTTCCTTTGGATAACCAAATGTGTGGGTGGAAAGTAATAAATCAAGGTGCTGGTCCAAACCCGTATGCTGACATTTCACCGCCAGGCTGTGCGGATGCGCATTGGTCAGCAAAATAGCGTCGCGGCCACTGTCGTGTAATTGCTGCAAAAATGGCAGCGTGTCGTCGCGCAATTTAGCGTTACTGCCGATATCGGTAGTCATCTTATAGATATCGAGATCCAGTTTCTGGCTCCAGTAATCGAAGCAATACCAGTTCATGGTGTGCTGGACGGCAAGATATTCAGCATGGATATACTGCCGCGCCTCTTCGAAGGCGATAGTGCGTTGTCGGCTCAGCGCCAGCGGGACATCCTGCAGCCAGAACTGACTGTCAAAAGCCAAATCTAGCAATGTGCCATCCATATCAAGCAGCACGGTATCAATAGTGTTCCAGTCGAAATCCGGGGACATGGAGGCTCCATCTCGCCTGCTTACTGGCATTATACAGCCGCTGCAGGGAGCGATGATCGGTGACAGGGAAGGGCTTCAGGGTAGCACAGTGGCCGATGACACAGAAAGTCATCAGCCCAGATTGTGACGCTGCGTAGTGGCCAGTGCCGGACTGAAGCAGTCATTGTAGTAATTCTGAATGTTGTTCATACGGTGCTTATCTTTCAACCGGCGTTTCACCAGCAGAACGCTGTTGATCAGCAGGCAGCCAATGAGCAACAGCAACAACAGGCTGGTACCAAGATAACGCCACAGCGTCGAGATACTTGGCTCGCTGTGCAGCGAAATGTGCTGCGTCCCGTTGGCATCGACACTGATACTGGTGATCACGCCTTGTGCGCGGAATGGCGTGTGCAAAAGCATGGCGGATAAATTCTGTAGCTGTTTCCACTGACCCAGAGGGTTATAGGCATACAACGACACCGGAGGAACCGGCCTTTCTACCAACTGCTTACCTTCGTCATTGGTGATAAGGAAGCCGCCTGGTGGAGGGCTGTTCAGTGCTTCAGCCGCACGACGGGTTTCATGGGCGAAGAAAGAAGAGGCCGCAGTGTTGACCAGTTCGCTAAGTGACTGTGCGCTGACAGGTCGCAACAGCACATTCATGCCTTTCAGCGTACCCGCTTTTGCACGTTTCACTAATGTCGCCCAATTATCTGCATTACCCAGATTAACCAGGGCATTTTTCAGTCTGACACAGTCTTCGCTGTTGCTGCAAAGCGCCTGAGTTTTCAAAACAATATCAGAAAAATCGTCCAGTAAAATCATGCCCGATTTCTCGATGGCGGTGGCGAGTTGCGGGTTGATATTTTGTTCGGTGCTATCGTTCGGATGCAACTGAGTATTCACCGTGCTCAGCAATGAGGTGGCGGCATCAATCAATTCTGATTCCGGCATAGGAAGTGGGGGAGCGTCATTCCAGTAAATACCTGAGCAGTCAAATGGCATAAACCTACCTATCGCTGCCTGGGCATTTTCTGGGGGAATGTAACACATGCCGGAGCCTTGCACTTTCAGCGTATCACCCACACGTAGTGGGGTTTTCTCCAGCGCTTGTACGCTGTTTACCTGCGTGCTTTGGGCACCCTGTAACCATGCAATGCTGAGGTTCAGCGGGAGGCCAAGAGGGACATAAATCAGCAGCAGTACCAGCAGCAATAACGCACTGGTCGCCAGAACCAGATTTTTTCCCCACTGCTGCAACGGGAAGTTTTTGACTTCATCGTGCAGTGAAAGATAGGTTCCCTGACGGATCACATGGCTGTTCATATAGAGTTCGATATCGGTCGGTTTCCCTAAGTCTCGGCCGATATAAGGCTGCCAGTGCGGTGGATAAACCAGATCGACGGTACCTAACGAAATATTGCTGATATCACCCTGTTTTGATTCACCAAACAGCCCCCAGCGTTTGGGTTGCCCACGCAGACAGTGGATCTCTTTACGGTTTTTCCCCAGCCGTTCAGTCAACAAGTGCCATCCTACCCATCCGAGCAGTACGGCTGTTATTGCCAGTGTCCACGGTAGAATGACTGCTGGACCCACCAAGGTGATAAACAGCAAAAGCATCATTGCAGATATTGCCATCGCTTCACGCACACCATTGGAGCGGGTCAGAGCATGCTCTTCACGGGTTTCATGACGGACTTTTACCAACTGAATATGTTCGCTCTCTTCGTGGCGAATTGAGGCATTCTGAGGCGATGTCGGTATGACTGAGGGCGCAGAAACAGAGTTCTCGTAAATATGGTCGACCAACGAGTGGCCATTGAGTGAAATAACCAGCGGCACGGTCTGGGTTTTGATCAATTCAACGTGGTTTTCATGAGCGATATACTGCTCCCAAAAAGGGGGGAGATGGATCTCAGTCGTATCGATGAAATAGCGCCAATTATTGGGGTCTTCACTGGCAACGCCATAGCGGGTGATGGCAAGGGTCACGGTGTAAACGTTTTCGCTTTTTGCGGTCAATGCAAGCTTATCGCGCAGGACCATCAGGTCATTGCGATGGGTAATGGGCGTTTGGTTCAGTTTCTCATTCTGACGCAGGTATTGTTCGACGGCGTCACGTTCTTGCTGCGTCAGCTTTCGTTGATTGGGTTTGGCGAAATGAACACTGGAAGTCGCGGTGTTACGGCGCCGTACAATAAACCAAAGGAATATGCCTGCGGCAATGATGGTGATACACAATAAAAAAAGTGTAACGACTACTGTGCTCATCCGATCCCCTGACTAAGATGACTGATGTCGACGCATTGGAAAGACCTGTTTTTTATAACTTAGTGACTTCACTTACGTGTTCGGCAGCTTAATTGTTTAGTAAAAATAGCCACTTTTGATCATACCAATAATCCGAGCGTGGCGGATATCGGTAAAATCCTATTTTTATACGTTCGGCTTTTTGCTAAAGGTTTTTATCTGATTTGAGAAGGCGGTCGTGGATCTCGGCCAGGAATTTCCTCAGCGGAGGTTAATTGTACCAAATTTATGTCGCACAAATATTGCGATAAAGGTTCGCATTAACGCACAATGCCTTCAAGTGACAATCAACTGAAACCCATTGCGACACCGATACCAGGTGAACAATAAATTGGGAAAACCATGGATAAGCACCTGAAAAAACCTGATATCCAGAAAGTAGAAACGGTGGCAAGTTCACGCTTGTTCACCATTGAATCCGTCGATCTCACGTTCAGTAATGGTGTACAGCGCGTGTATGAACGCATGCGCCCGTCTAATCGCGAGGCCGTATTGATTGTCCCGGTTATTGGGGATGACTTGCTGCTGATCCAAGAGTATGCCGTGGGTATCGAAAGCTATGAACTGGGTTTTCCAAAAGGGCTGATTGATCCGGGAGAAAGCGTGCTCCAGGCTGCTAATCGCGAATTAATGGAAGAGGTAGGCTATGGCGCACAGCACTTTGATTTCCTGGCGCAACTGACCATGGCGCCGTCTTACTTCTCCAGCCGTATGAATATTGTCATCGCCAAAGGGTTGTATCCGCAAAGCCTGGAAGGGGATGAACCGGAACCGCTGCCACAAACCCGCTGGCCGATTGCCCGTATGATGGAACTGCTGAGCGAGCCAGATTTCAACGAAGCCAGAAATGTCAGCGCACTATTCCTCGCCCGCGACTTTCTGATGCGCAGTACGCTGTAGTGCGGTAAGTCTGTTACGAAACACGACAATTTTCTCAATAAAAAGGCCGGTCTGCGTAAATGCAATGACCGGCCTTTTTATTTATTTTTAATACATTAGAACAGTTCGTGCGCCTGACCGTTATCCATCAAGGTCGTGCCCACTTCGTGAACGGCATGTTCAGTCGGTTGAGTGCCGTCGATGAAATACTCAGGATGGCTTGCGCCACTACTATCGGGAAGCTTGCCGGTATGCTTGTCGATATTTACCGTCACAATACCCGGTGGTGGGGTTTGCTTCTGCTCAGGCACGCCATCCAACACGGCTTTCATGTAGTCATCCCAGGCTGGTTGAGCACTCTTGGCACCGCCTTCTGCACCTGAAATCTGATCAGGAATAACCCCAGATGCTGTTGAACGGCCGAGGTTACGACGGTGATCATCAAAACCAATCCATACCGAAGTCACCACATTTGGACCATAGCCGGAGAACCATGCGTCTTTTGAGCTATTGGTCGTACCGGTTTTACCGCCGATGTCATGACGCTTCAGATCGCGGCCTGCACGCCAGCCTGTTCCCATCCAACCCGGTTGACCAAAGATGTTGGTATTCAGTGCATCACTGATGAGGAAAGACAACTGAGCACTGATAACATGCGGTGCATACTGCTGATCGCCGACCTGCTGGGTTTGACCTGCCGGAACTTGCTCAAGCTGCGGCATAGGCACGCTGTTGTTGGTATTGCCTTCGCTGGAAACCGCGACGTTCTCAACGTTGTCATCTGAGAGCACCGCTGATTTTTGCGAATCACCATAAATCACCGGAATGTTGCAACTTCGGCAGGCAATTTTGGGTTTGGCTTCAAACTGAATTTGACCAGACTCATCAACAATTTTGGTGATGAAGTAGGGGTCGACCAGATAGCCACCGTTAGTCAGCGCGGCATAGCCACGAACAACCTGTAACGGTGTGAAAGAGGCTGAACCCAACGCCAGTGACTCCGAATGAACAATGTTAGCGGCCGGGAAGCCAAAGCGCAGCAGATATTCCGCTGCGTAATCGACACCCATTGCACGCATCGCACGGACCATTACAACGTTTTTTGACTCGCCCAGACCTTGACGCAAGCTGATTGGGCCGTCATAGGTTGGGGGGGAGTTCTTCGGACGCCAGTCCTGACCTGCACCGGCATCCCAGCGGGTAATCGGCATATCATTGAGGATTGTCGCGAGCGTCAGGCCTTTGTCCATCGCAGCGGTATACAGGAAGGGCTTGATGTTCGAACCGAGCTGGCGCAGTGCTTGCGTTGCACGGTTGAATTTACTCTGATTGAAGTCAAAACCACCGACTAGCGCTTCAACAGCACCGTCATTCGGGTTGAGGGAAACAATGGCAGAGTTCACATCAGGAACCTGCGCCAGCCACCATACGTCGCCGGACTTGCGTATCCAGATCTGCTGGCCCGGTTCAACCACGTCAGAGACTTTCTTCGGTGTTGGCCCTTGGCTGTTGTCCGAACGATAAGGACGAGCCCAACGCATCCCGCTAAAGGGCAATGAAACCACCGCACGGTTTGCCATGGTCACCGTAGCCTGATCACCGTCAACTTGTGTCACAACGGCAGGGAAGAGCGGGCCGTAAACTGGCAGCGTTTTCAGTGACTGAACAATCTTGTTCTCATCCCAAGGTGTTTCACCCACTTTCCAAAGCCGATTGGACGGGCCACGGTAGCCGTGGCGCATATCGTAGTTCAGCACGTTGGTGCGCAGAGCTTCCTGAGCAGCCAACTGGGTTTTCTTGGTAATGGTTGTGTAGACCATGTAGCCATCGGTATAGGCGTTATCACCATAACGTTTCACCATCTCCTGACGTACCATTTCAGTCAGATACGGAGCAGAAAATTCGATATGTGGGGCATGGTAATTGGCAACCAGCGGTTCAGCACGCGCTGCATCGTACTGTTCCTGCGTGATGTATTTCTCATCTAGCATGCGGGATAACACCGTATTGCGGCGCGCCAGCGAGCGATCATGAGAGTAGAGCGGGTTGAATGTTGATGGTGCTTTCGGCAACCCAGCAATGACGGCCATTTCGCTGAGTGTCAGCTGGCTGACATCCTTGCCGAAATAAACCTGCGCTGCGGCCCCGACGCCATAAGCGCGGTAGCCGAGGTAGATCTTATTCAGATACAGCTCAAGGATCTCATCCTTGGTCATCATCTGTTCGATGCGGATAGCCAGAAACGCTTCTTTGATCTTACGCGTCAGCGTGCGTTCTGGACTCAGAAAGAAGTTACGCGCCAACTGTTGAGTGATGGTGCTGGCACCCTGCGAAGCATGGCCGGAAATCAATGCGACGGAAGCGGCACGAAAGATACCGATCGGATCAATGCCGTGATGTTCATAAAAACGGCTATCTTCGGTTGCAATGAACGCATGCACCATCTCCGGCGGAATTTGGCCAAGTTTGAGGGGAATACGGCGCTTTTCACCGTATTGGGCGATTAAATCACCATCAGCACTGTAAACCTGCATCGGTGTTTGCAAACGCACGTCTTTGAGCGTGGCGACATCGGGTAGCTGCGGTTCGATGTATTTGTACAAACCAAATATCGACGCTGCTCCCAGCAAAATGCAACACAGTGCAAGAATCAAAAAATACTTTACGAACTTCACCTGAGATTTCCCATTTAGTGTCAATTGGGCAGTTTATAAACAACCGCGCGGTAGTATAAAGGCAAGCCTACGACATGGATACGTACTTTTATTAACTTGACGATATGGAGATTGGGCGAAAATGCGACTACAAGCATTGCAGGTAGGCTTAGATATTCAAGCTGGTTTTGCCCGGGCGATCGCGGTCCAGCGGCGCCGTCACGGCTGGCAATTACGTCAATGGTGGCACCACCCTTTACCGGCCTTCACGCTACGCGGGGGGATTTTACATGAGAGCGCGCCGCTTACCTCTATTTTATCTGTTTGGCGAAATACCTTGCCTGCCAAGATATCACTGCGAGTTTCCCTTCCCGCTCAGCGCGTCATGCAGCATCTCCTTTCCCCGCTGGATGCCAGACTTAACGGCGCCGCACGCAGCGACTTCATTCTGGCTAGCGCCGCCCGCCAGTTCCCTCTGAGCGTTGAACAACTGGTGATGGACTACCGCACAGATCCCTGTGGCGACAAAAATATTATTGTCACTGCTGCCAGGCAGCAAGAGATCCAGCAATGGCAGCACTGTTTGGCGCAGTCACGACTCTTTCCCGAGGTTTTTGAGCTTGCGCCCTGTGCGCTGCAACGTGCCGCTTATGCTGCGGGTGCCAGTGCTGAAAAACTTTTGTTGCACCGGTTGGATGATGGCTGGTTGTGGGCGTCCCCCCACGGACTGCCTTTTCAATTCGGCATATTCGATGAGGACGAGATCAGCGATATGACGCAATTTGCGCTGCGTGCCCGCGAACAATATCGGGCGGCAAAACTTTGTGATCAAATCTGCTTGTGCAGTAGCGGGAATGCCGAGGCATTACCCGCAGATGTGCTGGCCTGGTCTCCTTTAACGGCGATCGGGCAACTTTCGCCGCCTCTGCCGCCTAATCCCGGTGTCTTTGCTCTCGCTGCTGGGTTAGCCCTGCGCCCAGAGGACCGCTGATGCTGTGCGTCAATTTGCTGCCATGGCGAAGCCTCCAACAATGCCACAGACAGCGTGTGTGGTTGCGACACTTAGTGTTTGTCCTCACGCTGACGCTGGCGTTGATGTTCCTCTGGCTGGGGATCACACAGCACGCATTGCAAGTACAACAGAGCGACGTCAAAGCGTTAAGCGACAGCCAGGTACGACTCACCTCGCAGCTTAAAAAAGTCAGTGATGCAACGTTGAAATTACAGGCGCTCCAATATGCCGCCACCGAGCATGAACAGCGCAGGATAAAAAGTCAGGCATATCTTGCCTTGCTGATCTCTATCGCTGTGAATATTCCAGACAGTATGTGGTTGACGGAGCTTATTGGAGAGCCGGATGGGCGTATACAACTGCGTGGAGAAAGTGCGGTTTACCCTGCGATCATGGCATTTGCGCAGGTATTGAAAGGTGAGCGGTTGTTCAGTGAGGTGCGGTTGCTCGATATTCATCACTTACCCGCACAGGGCTGGCGTTTTGGCGTCCAAGTGCGGCTTGCGGAATCGTCAGATATTTTATGAAGGATATTGTGATGAGAAATACGCTTTCGCTCGGTTTCAATCAATTCATGGAGAGACCGGGTTGGCAGCAATGCGCAGTGTTACTCGTAGGATATTGTGGTTTTTTGGTGCTGCTTTATTTCCTGATGCTAAAGGCTCCTTTACAGAAACAGCAGCAGGGACAGCAACAAATTGAAACCTTACGGCAAAATGTTTCAGACCAACAGCACCGCTTATTAGTCCAGCCGTCTCTGGCGGAATTGCTACACCAACAGGCGCGTTTTATCCCCGTGACAACGGAAGATACGACATTGATGGAAAAAATCGCCGGGGCGCTGCGCCAGTCAGCGGGGACGCTGCTTCAGTGGCAACCTGCGGGACAGGCTCTCGTTCCCATAAATACGGGTAAAAAGGGTGAAAATGGGAACCTGACAATACAGACCGATTACAAAGATTTTTTGGTGCTGCTGCGTAGGTTACTCAGCGATCCTGCCGCGCCTGCGTTGAGTAATCTGCAGTTATATGCAGATAAAACACTTCTCAATATTACGCTCTCTTTAGCCACAGAAAGTCACCCTTCGCCGATCGTCACAACGCTGATAGGGTGAGCCGGGATCCGTTCTCCTCTCAGGCTATTGAGGTTTGTGCGAATACCCGTGACACCTTCAAGGATGTGGTCCTTGGTGGTGTGATTGGTGATGCTGAACATCAAAAGGGCTGGATACGATGGCCGGGCCTGGGCTGGCGACCTGTCGCTGTGGGGTGGCGAGATGTTCAATCTGGTTGGCAAGTGATGGCCGTTGAAGCCAGACAGGTCAAGTTCGATTTGCAACAACCGCGATGTGATACCAAACAACATACGCTTGCGCTGTTTCGTTAGTACTGATTTTCCCCATTGTCTTCCATGGAAAGGAATAAAGATGAAGAGGTTTAAAACAGAGGTGCGACGCACTGTAGTGATGGTTTCTCTGCTGCTGATAGGTTCAGCGATGGCTGCAACGCCAGATAGCGCTAAGCCCATTACTCTGGAGTTTCAGGACACCCCGCTGACAGTCATTCTACAGGCTCTGGCCGATCACCAGCAGATGAATTTGGTCACTGCGCCGGGCATCGAAGGTAAACTCAGTGTCCGGTTGGCGGATGTGCCATGGCAGCAGGCGATGGATATTATTCTGAACATGGGGAAACTGACGTACCAGCAGCAAGGCAATGTGCTCATGGTCCTGCCGCAAATAGATCCCGCTGTTCAACATCAAAAGCAGAAGGAAGAGAGAGAGCACCAACGGTTACAGCGGCCACTGATCAGTCTTACACTGGCTTTGCAGTACGCCGATGCTACTGAAACGGCAGCCAGTTTGAACGCCCAGAAAGGTTCGCTGTTGTCTGAAAAGGGTCACGCCTCTGCGGATGTCCGCACTAATACACTGTTAATCCGCGATACACGGCAAGCGCTAGACACCGTCACACCTTGGTTAAAAGAGATGGACTTACCCATACAGCAGGTACAACTGGCTGCGCACATTGTCACCATGAACAGCGAAAGCCTGCGTGAGCTAGGCGTGCGCTGGGGTTTTAGTGGCGATAACCCGATCACAAAATCGGTCAGGATGAATAATTTCAGCATGGGGCTACCGGTGGTAAACCCGATAGTGACGGCAGGGTTTAATCTGGCGCGAATCAATGGGCAGATATTGGATCTGGAACTCACTGCACTGGAGCAGGAAGATCAGGTGGATATCATTGCCAGCCCGCGCCTGCTAACTGCCCATATGCAGACGGCAAGCATCAAACAGGGGACCGAAATTCCCTACCAGGTTTCAAGTGGTGCCAGCGGCAGTACATCGATTGAATTCAAAGAGGCGGTACTTGGAATGGAGGTCACGCCGAAAATTCAACGTAACGGTGATATTACACTGGCGCTGCAAATCAGCCAGAACATGCCTGGCCGTACCATTAAGCAGTCCGAAGGCGAGGCATTGGCTATCGACAAACAGGAAATAAAAACGCAAGTGACCGTCAAAGATGGAGAAACCATCGTGCTCGGTGGCATTTTTCAGCGTCATAATCAGAACCTGGAAAACAAAGTGCCGCTGTTAGGTGACATCCGTGTAGTGGGATCTTTATTCAAACAGCAATCAAAAAGCATGAAACGCCGTGAATTAGTGATTTTTATTACTCCGACCTTAATAAGCCACCGTTAATCGGGGCGTTAGCATGACTAAAATGGCATAATAGCGTTGAGGTTATGCAACTTTTTGTGTCGCTAAAGGCATCTGAGTTTGACGCTGCGGCCGATTTAGCTTACAAGTGTTACCGAATTGAGCACCGTGATTTTTAATGACTGCTGAAACGCCGATAAAAACGTATGGTTTCCCTCCCGCGGCGCGCGATGCGATTTATTCGGTTGCCAAACTACCAAAAGTGTTGAGATAATTTTTTTCTGATCTCGCACTACCGCTCATGAGGTTTCAGTTTAGGTCCCGCCGCTAATTTGATTGGCGGGGCGGGTTATCATCAACGAATTGTCTTAGTAATACCAAAAAACATGGCAGAGAAACGCAATATCTTTCTGGTTGGGCCTATGGGTGCCGGCAAAAGCACTATTGGTCGACAGTTAGCTCAGCAACTCAATATGGAGTTTTTCGACTCTGATCACGAAATTGAGCGACGCACTGGAGCTGATGTAGGCTGGGTATTTGATTTAGAAGGCGAAGATGGATTCCGCGACCGCGAAGAAAAAGTGATCAACGAACTCACAGAAAAGCAAGGCATCGTTCTGGCGACCGGCGGGGGTTCTGTTAAATCACGTGAAACCCGTAACCGTTTGTCAGCGCGTGGCGTTGTCGTCTATCTTGAAACTACCATCGAAAAACAATTGGCGCGTACACAACGCGACAAAAAACGTCCATTATTACAGGTGAGTGCACCTCCACGCGAAGTGCTTGAAGCACTGGCAAAAGAGCGCAATCCGCTGTACGAAGAAATTGCGGATGTTACTATCCGTACTGACGATCAAAGCGCCAAAGTCGTTGCCAACCAAATTATTAACATGTTGGAAAGTAATTGATTTTTTGGCTTTTTTTATTGCCTTATGGTGAAAGTTAAGAAGGTCACTGAGCGCGAAATGGAGAGGATTACCGTAACGTTAGGGGAGCGTAGCTACCCCATTACGATAGCTGCCGGATTGTTCCACGATCCGGCTTCTTTTATGCCTGTAAAGGCGGGTGATCAGGTCATGCTGGTAACAAACCAGACTCTGGCACCTCTCTATCTGGACTCTGTTCGCTCAGTCCTTGAACAGGCAGGCGTTCGTGTTGATCAGGTGATACTGCCTGATGGTGAACAATACAAATCCCTGTCTGTTCTTAATGAGGTTTTTTCAGCACTGCTGGAAAAACCTCATGGTCGAGATACCACGCTTATTGCCCTCGGCGGTGGCGTGGTAGGCGATCTGACCGGCTTTGCTGCCGCCAGTTATCAGCGTGGGGTACGCTTTATTCAGGTACCTACCACGCTGTTATCTCAGGTCGATTCCTCCGTTGGTGGCAAAACTGCCGTCAACCATCCGCTTGGCAAAAATATGATCGGTGCGTTCTATCAACCCGCTTCGGTTGTGGTCGATCTCGATTGCCTGCGCACTCTGCCCGCCCGTGAGATGTCTTCCGGTATGGCGGAGGTTATAAAATACGGCATTATTTTGGATGCCGACTTCTTTGTATGGCTTGAAGACAATATTGATGGGCTGTTGCGGCTTGATATGAACGCATTGGCGTATTGTATTCGTCGTTGCTGTGAGTTGAAGGCCGAGGTGGTCGCTGCCGATGAACGTGAAAGCGGGATGCGTGCATTGCTCAACCTTGGGCATACTTATGGACACGCTATTGAAGCCGAAATGGGATATGGTAACTGGTTGCACGGCGAAGCCGTTGCTGCCGGTATGGTGATGGCCTGCTACACAGCACATCGTTTAGGCCAGTTTAGCTTGGCGGATGTTGCCCGAGTCAAGAATCTGCTTCAGCGTGCCGGATTACCCGTTACCGGCCCCCAGGAAATGTCTCCTGCGGCTTATTTGCCGCACATGATGCGTGATAAGAAAGTTCTGGCAGGCGAGCTGCGTCTGGTATTACCGACAGCGATTGGTCAGTCAGAAGTTCGCTCAGGCGTGTCACATGAAATGGTGTTGGCGTCGATTGAGGATTGCTGGTAACAGACTGTTTGTGGGCTATCTCACAAGTCTTGTCTCATCGGTTAACCCTTTGCCAGCAAAGCGTTGTATTTATCAGTCAGGATAGTTGCTCCGCATAAAGCCTATTTTTGCAGGCTTTTAGCCGGGTTGGAGGTTTTAGATGGATGATTTAACACCGGAAGATGATCTTAAGCCAGACACCAGCGATCGCAGACCACCTCGGTCACGTAAACCCGCTTCTTCCGCACCGAAACTTGCAGTATCTCGTCAGCATTTGATGATCGGTGTTGGCATTTTGGTGTTGCTGTTACTGATCGTCGGTATCGGTTCCGCTCTCAAAGCTCCTACACAGCACGAAGTCAATAACCAATCCAATAATAGCCCTAAAGATATTAATTTGTCTGGTTCCGGCAATGATGCCGCCGCTCCGGGACAGCCTTCTGCACAAGCCCAGGAAAACACCGCGCAGGCAAATAATGGCCAACAGGCACAACAAAATATTGGCCTGCCGCCTATTTCACCGACACCAACGGATGCCCAGCCACAGCCTGAGAATGCTCAGTCAAAAGAGCGAGTTGATCTGCCGGGAGATATGTCTGATGCGCTTTCCTCACAGCAAGGGCAGGTTAACGCCGCCGTTCAGGATGGAATAAACGCGGGTACGCAATCTTTGACATCATTACCGACGGCACCTGCAACGATTGACGGTGCCGCTAAAGGTGCTAAAGGCAATGCTCCTGCTGCTCGACATCCTCAGCAGACCAGTCATAGCAGAACGCCTGGAACGAAGCAGGCTCAGACAAAATCCGCAGCTACAGCCCATGCGGACAAAACAGCAAAAACTAAGTCAGTGGCAGCAGCATCACATCCCGCCAAAGAGTCGACTAAATCAGTGGCCTCGGGCAACACTATAATCGGCTCTGGTAGCGCGATTAAGTCCGCTCCGGGAAGCCATTATACGCTGCAACTGAGCGGGGCTTCCCAGTCCAATACCCTGAATGCATTTGCTAAACAACAGGGTCTAAAAAACTATCTTGTTTATCAGACAGTGCGTGATGGCAAGCCATGGTATGTGTTGGTGAGTGGTAACTATGCCTCTTCGGCTGAGGCTAAAAGTGCAATATCCAGCTTGCCTGCTGGCGTACAGTCGAAGAAACCGTGGGTTAAGCCTGTACACCAGGTACAGCAAGACCTGAAAAAATGAATCTGATCTCAACGCGATTTGCTGTCTAAAAACAGGGTACAATCCGCGGCTGTGAATTGTATAAGTAGCTAACTGACGGCATGAAGAAAAACCGCGCTTTTTTGAAATGGGCTGGTGGCAAGTATCCGCTGGTTGATGACATCAAACGTCATCTTCCGGCAGGAGATTGCCTGATAGAGCCTTTTGTTGGTGCGGGATCAGTATTTCTTAATACTGATTACAAATCGTACATTTTGGCCGACATCAACAACGATCTGATCAATCTCTACGACATCGTGAAAACGCGCATCGATGAATTCGTGCGTGATGCTCGTGTATTCTTTTCCCCCGAGTTCAATCAGTCGGAGCAATTTTATGCATTGAGAGCGGAATTTAACCAGAGCACAGATATCTACCGCCGCTCGGTACTTTTTCTCTATCTCAATCGCCATTGTTACAACGGCCTGTGCCGCTACAACCTTAGTGGTTCGTTCAACGTGCCGTTTGGCCGCTATAAAAAACCCTATTTCCCCGAGACTGAACTCTACTGGTTTGCCGAAAAAGCGCAGAATGCACTCTTTGTCTGCGAACATTACCAGCAGACATTGCTGAAAGCAGAGTCCGGTTCGGTGGTGTATTGTGATCCTCCTTATGCGCCACTGTCGGCAACGGCGAATTTCACGGCCTACCATACCAACAGCTTTAGCATGGGTGATCAAATGAACCTGGCACGTCTGGCGTACCAACTCTCATCAGAAAATGATGTCCCGGTTTTGATCTCAAACCATGAGACCCCGCTGACGCTGGAGTGGTATGCCCAGGCTACGTTGCACCGTGTTTCGGCCCGTCGGACCATCAGCAGCAACGTATTGCAACGCAGTAAAGTGAACGAACTTTTGGCGCTCTATCGCTGATTTGCGTGAACAAGCGCAGACCGGCTCGTAACCCTCTTGTCTGGAGAAGCGAATGAAAAAGTTTTTGATTGCCCCGTCCATTTTATCGGCTGACTTTGCCCGTTTGGGTGAAGACACGGCTAAAGTACTGGAAGCTGGCGGAGACGTCGTACACTTTGATGTAATGGACAACCACTACGTGCCTAATCTGACGATAGGGCCGCTGGTATGCCAGTCGCTGCATAATTATCTGCAAAAAGCCGGGATTAACGCGCCGATTGACGTGCATCTGATGGTAAAACCGGTCGATCGCCTGATCCCGGATTTCGCCGCCGCAGGTGCCAGCTATATCTCGTTCCATCCTGAGGCTTCTGAGCATCTTGACCGCACTATTTCGCTTATCAGAGAGCACGGCTGTAAAGCTGGCCTGGTATTTAACCCGGCGACATCGTTGAGTTATTTGGATTACGTGATGGATAAACTCGACGTCATTCTGTTGATGTCGGTTAACCCTGGCTTCGGTGGTCAGTCGTTTATTCCCGGCACTCTCGATAAGCTGCGTCAGGTACGCAAACTGATTGATGACAGCGGCTATGACATTCGCCTGGAAATTGATGGTGGCGTCAACGCTGAAAATATTGGTGAGATTGCCGCCGCGGGTGCAGATATGTTTGTTGCCGGTTCTGCCATCTTTAATCAGCCTGATTACCGCACCGTCATTGACCATATGCGCAGCGAACTGGCGAAGGTTTCTCATGACTGACACCCTGGCAGCGCGCGGTGTGGCATTCGATTTAGACGGCACGCTGGTCGACAGCGCACCGGGTCTGGCTGATGCCGTAGATATGGCGTTGCGTGATGTTAATTTGCCTGCTGCGGGGATTGAACGCATCAGCACCTGGATTGGCAACGGTGCAGACATTATGGTCGAGCGCGCTGTGCGCTGGGCCGAAGGTGATATGTCGCCTGAGTTCCTGCAAAAAGTCCGCGATAAGTTCGATCACTACTACGCCGACACGGCCGCTTCCGGCAGCCGTCTCTACCCGCAGGTAAAAGAAACGCTGGCAGCCCTTGCCGCACTGGGATTACCTTTGGGACTTGTCACAAATAAACCGACGCCGTTTATCGCACCTCTGCTGGAATCACTGGGCATCGGTAGCTATTTCACGCTGGTGCTGGGCGGTGATGACGTCGTGGCGAAGAAACCGCACCCGGCGCCACTGTATCTGATGCTGGGTACGCTCGGCCTGCGTGCCAGTGAGCTGGTCTTTGTCGGCGATTCCCGCAATGACATTCAGGCAGCACAGGCGGCAGGTTGTCCTTGTGTGGGTATGACTTACGGATATAACTACGGTGAAACCATCGCGCTGAGCAAACCCGATCGCGTGCTGGAACATTTTGCCGACCTTTTGCCCGCTTTGGGGCTGTCATCTTTAAAAGATCAGGAAGCATAAAATGAGTAAACCCATCGTATTTAGTGGCGCACAGCCCTCCGGCGAATTGACCATTGGCAACTACATGGGTGCACTGCGTCAGTGGGTCAAAATGCAGGACGATTACGAATGCATTTACTGCATCGTCGATCTGCACGCGATCACCGTGCGTCAGGATGCCGAAAAGCTGCGCAAAGCGACGCTCGACACGCTGGCGCTGTATTTGGCCATCGGCATTGATCCGAAGAAAAGTACCATCTTCGTGCAGTCTCATGTTCCTGAACATACCCAACTGAGCTGGGCGCTGAACTGCTACACCTATTTCGGCGAGCTGGGTCGCATGACGCAGTTCAAAGACAAATCAGCGCGCTACGAAACCTCCAACAGCGAAAGTATTACCGCCGGTTTGTTCGATTATCCGGTACTGATGGCCGCTGATATCCTGTTGTACCAGACCAATCAGGTGCCGGTGGGCGAAGACCAGAAACAGCATCTGGAACTGAGCCGTGATGTCGCCAGCCGTTTTAACGCGATCTACGGCGATGTGTTCACCGTGCCTGAGCCGTTCATCCCGAAATCCGGCGCGCGCGTGATGTCGTTGCAGGAACCGACCAAGAAGATGTCCAAGTCGGACGACAACCGCAAAAACGTGATTGGCCTGCTGGAAGATCCTAAAGCGGTGACCAAAAAAATCAAAAGCGCAATGACCGACTCCGAAGAGCCGCCGGTTATCCGTTACGATGTGAAGAACAAACCGGGTGTTTCCAACCTGCTGGATATCCTGTCCGGCGTGACTGGCAAGACGATTGCCGAGTTGGAAGCTGAGTTCGAAGGCCAGATGTATGGTCACCTGAAAGGTGCCGTTGCCGAAGCGGTATCGGGAATGTTGACCGAGGTGCAGGAACGTTTTAACCGTTTCCGCAGCGATGAAGCCTTCCTGCAACAGATTATGAAAGAGGGCGCAGAGAAAGCCCGTGCCCGTGCCAGCGTCACGTTGAAAAAAGCTTATGAAGCCATTGGTTTTGTGACGCTGCCGTAATGTGGTAAACCGACGTTGAAACGTGAAAAGGCCAGCTGAATTGCTGGCCTTTTTTGTGTTCTTTAGTGGCTGGTGAACCAGTTCAGTTTCTGCCGCAGGCTCACCACGCTGCCGACGATAATCAGGCTCGGGCTTTGCACCTGTTTCGCCAGATGACCCAGCTCAGTCAGCGTTCCGGTGACCACGCGCTGCTGCTGGCTGGTGCCGTTTTCTACCAGCGCGACCGGCGTTTCTGCTGGCAGACCGTTTTCCAGCAAGCTGCGCTGTATTTCTCCAGCCTGCGTCAGCCCCATATAAAACACTAGCGTTTGCTGACCCTGCGCCAGGCATGCCCAGTCGGTCACGCCGTCCTGTTTTGCGTGACCGGTGATAAACCGCACGCTTTGCGCGTGGTCACGGTGGGTCAGCGGAATGCCGCTGTAAGCGGAACAACCGGATGCCGCTGTGATCCCTGGCACGACGGAAAACGCAATGCCGGCTGCTTTCAGCGCTTCCAGCTCTTCGCCGCCACGGCCAAAAATAAACGGATCCCCGCCTTTGAGCCTGACCACGCGTTTACCCATCTGCGCCTGTTCCAGCAGGATTTCGTTAATACGTTCCTGCGCAACGCAATGATGCCCGGCGCGCTTGCCGACGAAAATCCGTTCGGCGTCGCGACGTACCAGATTCAGCACGGCATCGGAGACCAGCCGGTCATATACCACCACGTCGGCCAGCTGCATTTGTTGTAACCCTTTGAGCGTCAGCAGACCGGCATCGCCCGGTCCCGCACCGACCAGAATCACCTCGCCGTGTTTATCCACCGGCTCGCTGAACAGTTCTTCGAGATAGTGCTCACTCTGCGCATCGTTATTATTGGCCAGAGACTGCGCCAGACGATGATGATTAAACAGTTTTTCCCACCAGCGACGGCGTTCGGACATGTCGCTGAAATGCGTTTTGACCCGAGCCCGCAATCCGCCCGCCACCTGCGCCAGTTTACCCAGATGCTGCGGCAAAATGGATTCCAGCCGTTCGCGCAGCAGACGCGCCAGCACTGGCGCATTGCCGCCGGACGAAACTGCAATCATCAGCGGGGAACGGTCGATGATCGACGGCATAATCACGCTGGCGCTTTCCGGCGCATCCACCACGTTACAGAATACGCGGCGATACTCGGCGGCTTCACTGACTTCCTGATTCACTAAATCGGAATCGGTAGCGGCCACCACCAGCCATTTTTCATCCACCAGCAGCGGAGAAAATTCCCCTTTCAGCAGGCGGACTTTGCCTTCATCGGCCCAGATCTGAAACTGCGGCGTGAAGGTGAGGGCGTTTACCGTCAGTTTTGCACCTGCGTCGAGCAGCAAACGCGCTTTACGTTCAGCCACGTCACCGGCACCGACCAGCAAACAGGCTCTGTTTTTCAGCTGACAAAAGAGGGGCAAATAATCCATGAGTGATGATCTCACAAGCAGATGAAAACGCCGCCCAGAGGCGGCGTGAAAGGCACGAAGATTAGCCGATTTTAGCCTGAAGACTGGCGGTATTGATTTCGATATGACCGTCGCGCACGCGGACCTTGTAGGACGGAATCGAGTACTGATCATCTTCCATGCAGAAGCCGTCGGTCAGGCGGAAATGCTGTTTTTTCAGCGGGCTGGCGACCCACAGCTCGCCCTGATGTTCGCCGATAATCCCACGTGATAACACGCTGGCCTGCGCAAACGGGTCGATATTCGAGAGGGCGAAAATCTGCACATCGGCATAAGGGCGGAACAGCGCAACCTGCGCGTCCCCGGCCAGCGCACAGACGCCGCAGCCCGGCAGAATTTGTTCTACAGAACAAAGCGTTAACCACTGGCTCATCATACTTCCTCCCTGGCGGTGATCACAGTCACCGGGATACGTTCATCAGGACATGCCGGACGATGTTGTTGACGTTCAGAAACAAACTGCACGTTCGGGTCGCGCTGATCGCTGTTGATAAAGTGCGTGAAGCGGAGTTGCGCCACCGGATCGTTCAGCGTTTCCTGCCATTCGCACAGGGTAGATTCACGCAGGCGCGCCAGCTCGGCTTCCAACTGGTCGTTGAGGCCCAGCTTATTGTCGATGATGACGTTACGCAGGTAGTCGATGCCTCCTTCGAGGTTATCCATCCAGACCGAGGTGCGTTGCAGCTTATCGGCGGTGCGGATGTAGAACATCATGAAGCGATCCAGGTAGCGCAGCAACGTGGCGTTATCCAGATCGGCCGCCAGCAAATCACCGTGGCGCGGTTTCATGCCGCCGTTACCGCAAACGTACAGGTTCCAACCGTTTTCCGTCGCAATAATCCCGACGTCTTTACCCTGCGCTTCGGAACATTCACGGGTACAACCCGACACGCCGAATTTCATTTTGTGCGGCGTACGGATGCCTTTGTAACGGTTCTCCAGACTGATACCGAAACCGAGGCTGTCGCCGACGCCGTAGCGGCACCAGGTGCTGCCGACGCAGGTTTTCGCCATGCGCAGCGCTTTGGCATAGGCCTGACCGGTTTCAAATCCTGCATTAATCAGCTTCTGCCAGATCGCCGGTAAATCGTCTTTCTGCGCGCCGAACATGCCGATGCGCTGGGAGCCGGTGATTTTGGTGTAGAGATTGTATTCGGCGGCAATTTCGCCAATCACCAGCAAACCCTGTGGCGTGATTTCGCCGCCCGGAGATCGCGGGATCACGGAATAGGTGCCGTCTTTTTGTATGTTGGCGAGGAAGACGTCGTTGGTGTCCTGCAACGGTGTGTGCTGTGCTTTCAGCACGTAGTCATTCCAGCACGAGGCCAGCAGCGAGCCGATGGTCGGTTTACAAACTTCGCAGCCGTAGCCTTTGCCGTATTTATTCAGTAGATCGTCGAACGAGCGAATCCCTTCAACACGGATCAGATGGTACAGCTCCTGACGGGAATACGCGAAGTGTTCACACAGATGATGATTCACTTCGATACCTTGCTTGCTCAGCTCTGCGTTTAGCACCTGAGTGACCAGTGGAATACAGCCGCCGCAACCGGTACCGGCTTTGGTGGCTGATTTCAGCGCCGCCACCGTGTGGCAGCCGCCTTGCACCGCTTTGATGATATCGCCTTTGGTGACGTCGAAGCACGAGCAGATCTGCGCGCTTTCCGGCAGAGCGTCAGTACCGATCACCGCACCGCCGCTGCCCGCGTGAGCCGGTAGGATCAATGCATCCGGGTTTTCCGGCAGTGCGATATTGTTCAGCACCAGTTGGAGCAGATTGCCGTAGTCGCTGGTATCGCCGACCAGTACCGCGCCGAGTAGGGTTTTATTGTCTTCACTGACCACCAGACGCTTATACAGCGCTTTGTTCTCGTCGAGATACACATAGCTGCGTGCGCCCGGTGTGCGTGCGTGTGCGTCGCCGATACCGGCCACGTCAACGCCCAGCAGTTTCAGCTTGGCACTCATGTCTGCGCCGGTGAAGCTGTTTTCGTGGCCAAGGAGATGATCAGCGGTGACCTGCGCCATTTTGTAGCCGGGTGCGACCAGACCGAAAGTGCGCTGATTCCACGACGCACATTCGCCGATGGCGTATACGTCTGGATCGCTGGTCTGGCACTGGTCGTTGATCACGATGCCGCCGCGCGGCGCGATCGCCAGATCGCACTGGCGTGCCAGCTTATCCTGCGGACGGATACCGGTGGAGAACACGATGAAATCGACTTCCAGCGAAGTGCCGTCGGCAAATTCCATGGTTTTGCGTGCCGTGCCGCCGCCCTGAACGATCTCTTTGGTATTTTTCGCGGTATGCACCTGCACGCCCATGCTTTCGATTTTCTGGCGCAGCTGGTTGCCGCCCATCACGTCGAGCTGTTCGGCCATTAGGCCCGGCGCAAATTCCACCACGTGCGTTTCCACGCCGAGGTTTTTCAGCGCGCCTGCGGCTTCCAGACCGAGCAGGCCGCCGCCGACCACTGCGCCGCGTTTACTGCGACGAGCGCAGGCTTCAATGGCGTGTAAATCTTCGATGGTGCGATAAACAAAACAGTCCTGACTGTCGGAACCGAGGATCGGCGGCACCCACGGGTAGGAACCAGTGGCGATAACCAGTTTGTCGTACACCACCGTGCGGCCACTGCTGGAGTGGATCACTTTCTCTTTGCGGTTTAGCGTGATGGCGCGTTCACCGATCAGAACGTTGACGTTGTGCTTCTCGTAGAAGCCCTCGCGTACCAGAGAAAGCTCTTCGGCGGTATGGTGGGAAAAATAGGAGGAAAGATGGACGCGGTCATAGGCCACGCGCGGCTCTTCACACAGTACCGTGATATCGAACTGGCCGGGTTCAGCTTTATCCAGTAAATCTTCGATAAAGCGATGGCCGACCATGCCGTTACCAATAATCGCGAGTCTGACTTTGCTCATAATTGCCTCGATTTTGATTTTCTGAGGCTAAACATAACGCGCGCGTAATAGGGGGTATTGATGCAAATCAAGCGGCTCCCAATATACTCCCTAGGTGGTATTTATATGATTTTATTGGATTTTTGTGTAACCTTTCGATTTATAAACAGTTTCAGGCTATTGTTCTCTTATTGCTTTCTTCCTACCGTCTTGTTGAAACCATGAGGTCGCGTGTGACAAAACCCCTTTTGCGTACCATTAAAAATGTCCGGATGCCAGACCGTGACGGTCTGTGGCAGATCGATATCGAAGACGGCGTGGTTAGCCAGATCCTTTCCCAGCCGCACAATGATGAGCAGGGCGAGCACATTCTGGATGGCGAGGGCGGGCTAGCGATCGCGCCTTTTATCGAGCCACATATCCACCTCGATACGACGCAAACCGCCGGTCAGCCGTCGTGGAATCAGTCAGGCACGCTGTTCGAAGGCATCGAGCGCTGGGCGGAACGCAAGGCGCTGCTGTGTCCGACCCGACGCTGACCGCGCTGAAAGCCATGCTGGAAGTGAAAGCCGAAGTTGCGCCGTGGGTGACGCTGCAAATCGTCGCGTTTCCACAGGAAGGGATTATGTCGTACCCCAACGGCGAAGACCTGCTGGAAGCGGCGCTGAAGCTGGGTGCCGACGTGCGGCACCGCCAATATGTTGCAGGTGCTGCACATGGGCCTGCACGTCTGCCAGCTGATGGGCTATCAGCAAATTGATGACGGCCTGAAACTCATCACCACCTACAGCGCGCGCACCATGAATTTACAGGGCTACGGCCTGGACGCGGGCAACGCTGCCAGTCTGGTTATTTTAGCGGCAGAAAGCGGTTTTGATGCGGTGCGTCGCCAGGCGCCGGTGCGCTATTCGGTTCGTCGAGGAGTGGTGATTGCCGAAACGCAGCCTGCCCGGACCGTGATATATCTGGATAAAAACGAGCCGGTGGATTTCAACAGCTAAAAGGTTGAAGCGTTATGCCGGTGTTGGGGAGCCCTGGCTCAGGGCTGACAAATTTTGGCGTAAACTGCTGTTGGACACCACGCCAGTTAGGCTTATGGCCTCCATAAACCCCGGATAGATGCGTCAGTGCGTACCGTGCCCATAGCCATAATTTGAGGTCAAAAAAGACGCAACTTATGACGGTATGACCCAGCCAGCAAAATAAGGTTGCTCTGCTACGTAAATAAAAGTAAAGCTCTGGCGCTATGGTTAGAGGCTCTTTAGAATCGACGGGTTTAGTTGGTTGTATTCTGGATAAAGGAACCGTCATGTTTAAACGTACTTTAGTGACCTTCACCGCACTGCTATCCCTGGCTGCGCTTTCGCCAGCGGCGTTGGCTGCGGCACAGCAACACGTACTGCTGACTACCTCTGCAGGGAATATTGAAGTAGAACTCGACAGTGCTAAGGCGCCGGTTTCTGTGAAGAATTTCGTCGATTACGCTCAAAGCGGCTATTACAACAACACCATATTCCATCGCGTCATCCCGGGCTTTATGATTCAGGGGGGCGGATTCACTGCTGATATGCAGCAGAAAAAGACCAATGCACCGATCGTCAACGAGGCGGACAATGGCCTGCGTAACCTGCGCGGTACTATTGCCATGGCCCGCACCGCCGAGAAAGACAGCGCCACTGGGCAGTTCTTCTTCAACGTGGCGGACAATGCGTTCCTCGACCACGGTCAGCGAGATTTCGGTTATGCGGTCTTTGGTAAAGTGATCAAAGGGATGGATGTTGTTGATAAAATTGCTCAGGTAAAAACCGATAATGTCGGTCCTTACCAGAACGTGCCGACCACGCCAGTGGTGATCTTATCGGCGAAGGTTCTGCCTTAATAATCGTTATAGCCTCATCGAACTATTTGAGGTATCGCGTTTTCGCAGATTGACTAAAACCTCCGTTTTTAACGGAGGTTTTTTATTGTGCATAACATAATGGAAGTGGCTGAATCGCGTCAGCTTCTCTTTGTTGATCCTGCTACGCATCACTTTTTCTGTGCAATACAACTGCAATATTCCAGTAGAAGTGTCGCCTAATCCACAATTCTCCCCTTTTAAATACAGCAAAGTCCCGTGAGTTGAAAGCTGTCACATTTTTACACTGTAGCTGTTACTAGGCTTAGATTGTTTCCGCTTAATCAATTCAGCAAAGGGTGTAAATAATGAAAAAAATCATCGTAACAGGTGTGGTAATGGGGCTGATGTCATGGCAGGTCGCGGCACAATCTTTCGTGCTGACGGATGCTGAAGCCGGTATGGACAAGGGTGACTGGCAAATTAGTAGCCAAAAGCTGAAGCTGGCAGGCGCAGATTTCAGCATCCAACAGAAAGTACTGCACGGCGGTAAGCAGGAAGGCTCCAAAGTCCTGACTATCACGAGTAAAGGACTGACGATTGCACTCAGCCCGACCCGCGGCATGGATCTCCTTCATGTAACCGGTGACAATATCCGACTCGGCTGGGATTCTCCGGTCAATGAAGTGGTGAATCCGGCGTTTATCAATCTGGAAAGCCGTAACGGTGTCGGCTGGCTGGAAGGTTTCAACGAGATGATGGTGCGCTGTGGCTACGAATGGACCGGGCATCCCGTGGTGGCTGACGGTATGATTTATACACTGCACGGCCGTGCGGGCAACACACCCGCGTCGAAAGTGGTCGTGGACATTTCAGACACCGCGCCGTATGAAATCACCGTGCGTGGCCTCATTAAAGAGCACACTTTCAAGAAAGCCAAACTGGAAACCTGGACTGAGCTGCGTTATGTGCCGGGCAGTCACTCCTGGACCATTCACGACACCCTGACCAACCAGTCCGACTATCCACATGACTACCAGATTATTTACCACAGCAATTTTGGGCAGCCAATCCTCGAGCAGGGCGCGCGTTTCATCGCCCCGGTGAAATCAATTTCACCTTTCAATGATTATGCGAAAAAAGGCATGAGCGACTGGCAGACCTACGCGGGTCCGACCAAAAACTTTGATGAAATGGTCTTTAACATGGTGCCTTACGCTGATGCGCAGGGTAAAACAATAGCAGGTGTGGTTAACAAAGCCGGTAACAAAGGTGCGTCGATTGAGTTCAACACCCATCAGTTACCTTTGTTGACCTTGTGGAAAAACACGGACACACTGAAACAAGGTTACGTCACGGGTATTGAACCGGGCACCAACTACGCTTATCCGGTGACCATCGAACGTAAGCAAGGCCGTGTCAAACAGCTGCAACCTGGACAGAGTACAGTTTTCGAACTGACTTACTCGCTACTGCCGAATGCTGACGCGGTGAATAAATTTGAGCAACGGGTTAAAACGATTCAGGGTACGCAGAAAACCGAAACCAGCGATAAACCTATCGCCGTTGAGTGATCATCCTGAAATATGAGTTTTTTCAAGGCGCCCTGGTGGCGCCTTTTTGTTGGTTTTTTCGCCTGCTTTTCCCTGTCTATACTTAATCTTGGAAGACGGCGCCAAAACCCATGCCAGAGGAGTTGATATGAGTACTAAACCGACCCTAAAACAGAAAGAAAAGCTATTTCGTGAGTGTCAAAATCACAATTTTATGGCCAGCAGCCAGTTGGACGGATTGCAGATCGACCAGGTCAGGCTAAGTGATGAGCAAATTGCTCAACGGCTTGACGATTTGAGGGCACACTATGAACGATAAGCTGAATGCTGGCGTTGATACGTATGCCTATCCCGGTAGTGATGTACTAAAAAATAAGTTGGAGATCCGCGAAGCCAACCGTCTGGCGCAGGCCGAAATGGCCTTTACCGCGCTGCGTGCGGCCACGATTACGCTGGGTCAACCTGCTATGGGTTTGCCGCATCTTTGCGCCATTCATCAGACGTTGTTTCAGGATCTCTATGTTTGGGCCGGTGAACTGCGTGAAATGGATATCTCTAAAGAGGAAACACCTTTCTGCCACTTTGCCTATATCGAGAAAGAGGGCAATGCGCTGATGCAGACGCTAGAGGAAGACGGCTATCTGGCCGACCTGCAGCTTGACGGATTGTGTAAAAAACTTGCCCACTATTATACCGGTATCAATCTGCTGCACCCGTTTCGGGCAGGGAATGGCCGCGCACAACGCATCTTCTTCGAGCAACTGATTATTCATGCAGGTTATGATATTCAGTGGTCAAAAGTCGGGCATGCGGGTTGGTTGGAAGCCAATAAAGCGGCGGTGTTTGGCAACAAAAAACTGCTGACGGAAATCTTCAAGAAAGTTGTCAGTGAAATCGACAGCGGCAACTAGTCGCGAAAGTGGGTAGAATTGTTCAGGTAATTTCATCGACTGAAGACCCCGAATACCATGCTGCTGCTGATCGACAACTACGACTCGTTTACCTATAACCTCTATCAATATTTCTGCGAGCTGGGTACCGAGGTTTTGGTCAAACGTAACGACCAACTCAGTCTCGCTGATATCGAACAACTGGCTCCTTCCCATCTGGTGATTTCGCCTGGCCCTTGTACGCCGGACGACGCCGGGATCTCTCTTGCGGCAATCACCCATTTTGCCGACCGACTGCCTATACTCGGCGTCTGCCTTGGGCATCAGGCCATGGCGCAAGCTTTTGGTGGGCAAGTGGTGCGGTCGCGTCAGGCAGTACACGGTAAAACATCGCCGATTCGTCACACCGGGCAGAGTGTTTTCTGTGGTCTTAACAACCCATTGACCGTGACGCGCTACCATTCGCTGATTGTTGACGCCGACAGCTTGCCGGATTGCTTCATGCTCACCGCCTGGACCGAACGCGATGGCAAGCCTGACGAGATCATGGGGATTGCTCACAACCACTTGCCACTGCATGGTGTGCAGTTCCATCCTGAAAGTATTCTCAGCGAGCAAGGGCATCAGTTGTTGGGTAATTTCCTTAAGATTTAGACATTTAATTTTTGACAACGAATTACTTTTTCACAAAGTCAGATTTTTGATTGCCTGTGTGTGATTTTTTATGCATATTTTATGATTATGTTTTCATGTTGGGTTTTGTTCCGAAGATATATTTATAATGACAATATACTTGTAACAGCTTGAAAGGGGTGATGGTAATGGCAGAGAAATTAGCGGTAAGTCGTGATGCTTTTGACCGGGTTATTTTGCCGGTTTATGCACCTGCACAGTTTATTCCGGTAAAAGGAAAAGGCAGCCGTGTGTGGGACCAGCAGGGTAAAGAGTATGTCGATTTCGCCGGGGGTATTGCGGTGACTGCACTCGGTCATTGTCATCCTGCGTTGGTGAAGGCCTTGCATGAGCAGGGCGAAACGCTATGGCATGTTAGCAATGTCTTTACCAACGAACCTGCACTGCGACTGGCACAAAAGCTTATTGATGCCACTTTTGCTGATCGGGTATTTTTCGCTAATTCCGGAGCAGAAGCCAACGAAGCTGCCTTCAAGCTGGCACGCTATTATGCCTCGCATCGTCATAATCCGTATAAAAGCAAAATCATCGCTTTCCATAACGCGTTTCATGGCCGCACGTTATTCACGGTTTCCGTTGGCGGTCAGCCTAAGTATTCTGATGGATTTGGCCCGAAACCGGCTGATATCGTGCATGTACCCTTCAATGATCTCGAGGCTGTGAAAGCTGTCATTGATGATCACACCTGCGCCATTGTGGTTGAACCTGTTCAGGGCGAAGGTGGCGTTACACCAGCGACTCAGGCGTTCCTGCAAGGCTTACGCGATTTGTGCGATGAGCATCAGGCTTTACTGGTATTTGACGAAGTTCAGAGCGGCATGGGGCGTAGCGGTAAACTGTTCAGCTATATGAATTACGGTGTTACTCCGGACATTCTCACCACGGCCAAAGCACTCGGCGGCGGTTTCCCTGTCAGTGCCATGTTGGCGACAGAAGATGTGGCCTCGGTGATGGAACCGGGCAAACATGGCACAACCTACGGTGGGAACCCGTTAGCCTGTGCCGTCGCCGAAGCGGCGTTGGATATCATCAACACGCCAGAGGTTCTGGCTGGCATCGGCGAGCGTCGCGAAGCATTTATTCATGCATTGGAAGCCATTAATCAGCAATACAGCGTATTCAAGGAGTTCCGCGGTCAGGGATTATTGATAGGCGCTGAGTTGTCCGACACTTATAAAAATCGCGCCAGTGAATTCCATAAAGCTGCCGCCGACTGTGGTCTGATGATGCTGGTCGCCGGCCCGAACGTCATGCGGTTTGCGCCATCTCTGGTGATTGAGTTCGCAGACATCAGTGAGGGGATGAATCGCTTTTCAAAAGCCATTGGGAAAGTGCTGGGAGCCTGAGTTAGCCTCGACGTTTTTTTGCATACCCTATTTCTATTACCCAATAAAAACGGCGCGGCAGTTACCTGCCGCGCCGTTTTTCAGGGAATTAACGGGTGCCGTAAACGACAATCGTTTTACCGTGGGCGGAGATCAAACTCTGATCTTCCAGCATCTTGAGGATACGGCCAACCGTCTCGCGTGAACAGCCGACGATTTGACCAATTTCCTGACGAGTTATTTTGATCTGCATACCATCCGGGTGAGTCATCGCATCCGGTTGTTTTGCCAGACTCAGCAAGGTTTGCGCGATACGTCCCGTCACGTCAAGGAAGGCGAGGTTACCCACTTTCTCTGAAGTCACTTGCAACCGTGTCGCCATCTGAGCGGAAAGACGCATCAGAATGTCCGGATTAACCTGAATCAACTGGCGGAATTTTTTATAAGAGATTTCAGCCACTTCACAAGCAGATTTGGCACGAACCCATGCACTACGTTCCTGGCCTTCTTCGAAGAGTCCCAGCTCGCCGATGAAATCACCTTGGTTCAGGTAGGAAAGTATCATCTCTTTGCCTTCTTCATCTTTAATCAGGACGGCGACCGACCCTTTCACGATGTAGTAGAGCGTTTCGGCTTTTTCACCTTGGTGAATCAGCGTACTTTTAGAAGGATACTTATGTATATGACAGTGAGACAGGAACCATTCGAGAGTAGGGTCTGTTTGTGGCTTGCCGAGAACCATTAGCTATTATCCTCTGTTATTATCGCTGCCCAAAATCACAGGGCTCAGAGTTCCCTGTACGGCGTCTTAAAAATGCGCGCCCTTTTAGCATATGAACTGTCCAGTAATGCTGCAAGCGGAAGTCGGAGTGTAACAGCGTTATAAATGCTGTTAACACCGTGGTTTCATATAAAAACCACAAACCCATCACCGCAATTTACTGAAAAGTATGTATCGGCTCTGTTTGTAGCACAGGTTTGCGCGAGTGTCTTCTGTTGTCTCGCTTCAGCATGATGGCGATCGGGTTACGTTGCTGGTTTTTTCCTAAAAGGGTAGTCTGAGAAGAATTCTATTTAAATAAAAGCAGCGGGAGTAAAAGGTATGCAGGCACGCGTAAAATGGGTTGAAGGGCTGACGTTTTTGGGGGAATCAGCATCAGGTCACCAGGTTTTGATGGATGGCAACGCGGGCGATAAAGCGCCAAGTCCGATGGAGATGTTGCTGATGTCGATGGGCGGTTGCAGTGCCATCGACGTCGTGTCTATTCTGCAAAAGGGCCGTAACGATGTGCAGAACTGCGAAGTCAAACTGACCTCTGAACGTCGGGAAGAGGCACCGAGATTGTTCACTCACATCAATCTGCACTTTATTATCACGGGAAAAAACTTGTCAGATAAAGTGGTTGAGCGCGCTGTAGACCTATCGGCCGAAAAATATTGTTCGGTATCCCTGATGCTGGGTAAAGCCGCCTCCATCACTCATAGCTTTGAAGTGGTCGAGCCGGAGTAAGTGGCCAAATGCCGCAGTGTCTCGGCGTGCGGCATTGCTTCATCACTTGATCTTCTTCCCTTCCATCAGGCGCTGCACCAGTGGTGCCATAATGAGCTCCATCGCGAGCCCCATTTTACCGCCGGGCACCACCAGGGTATTGATGTGCGAGATAAACGAACCTTGCAACATCGCCAGCAGATAAGGGAAATCTATATTGTCCAGCCCACGAAAGTGAATCACCACGAAGCTCTCATCCAGCGAAGGTATCGCCTTGGCGGCGAACGGGTTGGAGGTGTCCACTGTCGGTACGCGCTGGAAGTTGATATGTGTGCGGGAGAACTGTGGTGTGATGTAGTTGATGTAGTCATCCATTGAACGTACCACTGAATCCATGACCGCTTCACGCGAGTGGCCGCGTTCGCCGGTGTCGCGCACCAGTTTCTGGATCCACTCAAGGTTAACAATCGGTACTACGCCGACCAGCAAATCCACCTGAGAGGCGACATCGATTTTGTCTGCCACTACGCCGCCGTGTAGTCCTTCATAGAATAATATGTCGGTCGGTTCCTCCAGCGCCTCCCACGGCGTAAAGGTGCCTGGTACCTGGTTGTAAGGAACCGCTTCGTCATAAGTATGTAGGTATTTACGGGAACGGCCAGTGCCGTTTTCACCATACTCTTTGAAGCTTTGTTCCAGTAAACCAAAGTCATTGGCTTCCGGGCCGAAATAGCTGATGTGGCGGCCCAGATCACGTGCTTTACGTATTGCTGCGTCCATTTCGGGGCGCGTAAAATGATGAAAACTATCGCCTTCCAGTTCAGCTGCGCGTAGGCCAAGCTGTTGGAATATCTTACGAAACGCCAGGCTGGTGGTGGTAGTGCCTGCGCCGCTCGAACCGGTGACCGCAATGACGGGATGTTTAGCTGACATAGGGCTGATGACTCCGTAGTATTGGTGACGCTACTGCGTCCAAAAACGACGCATAATTAATCTAATCATTAACATACTTATTCATTCTATTACAAATTAAACGCGGTTAATCTTTGCTTCAGCCCCAGTCATCCTGACGCTCTTCCTCGCCTGTACGAAACTGCCCTTTAGGCATGATGTTTAGGGTTTCGTGCAGTTCGGACCAGACCAGCAGGATGTCGCCACTTTTCAGTTGTCGACGTACATCGTCCACTTTCTGCTCCAGCGAACGCTCTTGCTCACCGTAGTCGGTGCCTTCGCGTAGGACGAAAGCTTCAATCACGCTGTTTAGGATCTCAGTATCCAGTTCTTGCCAGGGAATAATCACAACTCGGGTTCCTTCAATTCTTTAAATAGGGCGCTATCCATGCCGGGATGCGTTGTTCCAGCCACATCTGCGGATTACGCAGGCTACCGGAGACAAACCCGACATGGCCACCGTGCTCGGTAAGTTGATACTCGACACCCGGCGGCAAATCAACGAGAGAGGGAATGACCTCCGGCGTCATAAAGGGGTCATCTTTGGCATGAATAATCAGCAGCGGAATACGCACTTTTGCCAGCATCGGCAGGCCGCTGCAACGGCGGTAGTAATCCAGGGCATCGGCAAAACCATGGGCTTTGGAGGTGATAGCGTCGTCGAATTGACGAATGCGCCGCATCGATTTCAACTGTTGTAGCGTGACTGGCAGCGTCCCTGGATATTTCTTCAGTTTACGCGAAGCATTCAGTTTAAGCTGATCCAGTAGGTAGTGCTGATAAATACGCGATGCACCGCGCTCCAGCCGGTCAGCACAGGGTTCCAGCATCAGCGGTGCGGAGACCACGATGGCGGCTTTGAGTGTGCAGCCTTTCCCTTCCTGGCCGAGATAGCAGGCCAGCATGTTGCCTCCGAGCGACACCCCCACCGCGCCGGTCGGCACCTCGCCGTAAGTATCACGCAGCCAGTTGAGAAAGAACCGTGCGTCTTCGGTTTCACCGGAGTGATAGATGCGTTGCATCTTATTAGGCTCGCCACTGCAGCCGCGAAAATGCATCACGACACCGAGCCAGCCCTGTTCGCGCCAGGCGTGTAACAGGCCGTGAGCATAAGGGCTATAGAAACTTCCTTCCAAACCGTGGAATAGCACCATGCGTGGTTTATGCTGCGCCTGTTCCGGGTCTTCGCTCCAGGCTAAATCGATGAAATCGCCGTCTGGGGTGTCCAGTCGCTGCCAGTGCGGTTGCAGCATCGTGTGTCGGCGTACCAGCCGCGGCAGAAGCGTTTGCAGGTGCGGATTGCTGGCTCCGCGCAAAGGGCGAAAGGATTCATACATAGGATGAATAATTATCTCGTCAAAGGGTCTTGTGCGATCAATATCACACTGATAGCTTCAATCCTATCGCACATTCTCTGGGTCGGAGTACCCCAATAAATGGAACTTAGTTTATTCTTTTCGATGCTCGGTTTTTTGTGGGTTGCTGCTATCACGCCGGGCCCGAATAATATGTTGCTCACCACCTCGGGAGCTAATTTCGGTTTTTTCCGCTCTATCTGGTTACTCGTCGGTATTATGCTCGGCATGCAAAGCATGGTGTTGCTGGTGGCGTTTGGCGTAGGCAGCCTGATTATGGTTTACCCGACGTTGCACCTGTTTCTTAAGATTGCCGGTAGTTTGTACTTGCTGTGGCTCGCGTGGAAGATTGCTACCTCAGCGTATGAAAAGTTGGAAGTCGGTGCTGCACCGCCAAAACCGCTGCGCTGGTATCAGGGCTGGTTATTACAGTTTCTCAATCCCAAAGCCTGGCTAATGGGGCTTGGTGCCGTCGCCAGTTTTAGTCTGGCGGGCGCGGCTTATAACCACTCCATCGCCGCCATCAGTTTGGGGGTGTTTATCGTCAATCTGATTTCCGGCGTTATCTGGTTGGGATTCGGTACGGTGATTGGTCGCCTGCTGAGCAGTCGCCGCGCCTGGTATAGCTTTAATGTGACGATGGGGTTGCTAACTGCGGGCTGTGTACTGCTTATTTGGCACTGATTTTTCAGATAAAAAAAGGAGCCTTATTCGGCTCCTTCATGATGTTGGCTTTAATCGGGCATCAACTCTCTAAATCAAAGGTTTTTGCTAACGCTTCCAGCTGTTCCTGGGCGTCTAGCCATGTCATTTCGGTGTCATCGAGCACGCCTTTGACCTTAATCTGCTGTTGCAGGCATTCGGTCAGTTCGGCTTTTCGGCTGATGTCATAAAGCGTCGAGTCGGCGAGTTTCGCTTCAATAGTGGCCAGCTCCTTGGTCAGTTTTTCCATCTGAGATTCCAGCGTGGTGATCTGCTTACGCAAGGGTTGTGTCTGATTACGAAAATCAGCCTCGCGGCGTTTCTGATCTTTACGCGACTGTGCGCTGTTTACGCCATCTTTTGACGGGGCTTCTTGCTGACTTTCCTGACGCTGAATGTCTACCAGCCATTGTTGGTAATCTTCCAGGTCGCCGTCAAATTGCTCCACTTTACCGCCATGAACCAGGTACAGGTCATCGGTGGTGGATCGCAATAAGTGGCGGTCATGCGAGACGACAACCATGGCGCCCTCGAAGTCGATCAGCGCTTCGGTCAGCGCTTGACGCATATCGAGATCCAGATGGTTGGTTGGTTCATCGAGCAGCAGCAGATTGGGGCGCTGCCAAACGATCAATGCCAGCACCAGACGGGCCTTTTCGCCACCGGAAAAACGTTCGGTTGGGTCGGTCACTTTATCGCCGTGGAAGCCGAAGCCGCCAAGATAGTCACGGAGTTGCTGTTCGGTCTCTTTATTGGCCAGGCGCACAAGGTGTTGCAGCGGCGAGTCTTCGGCCCGCAGGAACTCGAGCTGATGTTGAGCGAAGTAACCCAGTTTGACGCCTTTCGCCAAGCCGATGTCACCCTTGAGCGGCGGCATAGTTCCTGCCAGCAATTTGATCAGCGTAGATTTACCGGCACCGTTACGGCCCAGCAAACCAATGCGCGATCCTGGCACCAGATTGAGCTTGATCGAGTCGAGGATGGTGTTGTCACCATAGCCGGCGCTGACTTTTTCCATCCGCAGCAGCGGGTTGGGCAAGCTTTCCGGCGAGCGGAAACTAAAATGAAAAGGATTGTCGACGTGCGCCGGCGCTATCAATTCCATGCGTTCGAGCGTTTTTATGCGGCTCTGCGCCTGTTTGGCTTTGGTTGCTTGTGCGCGGAAACGGTCGATATAACTTTGCAGATGCGCCACTTTTTCTTGCTGGCTTTCAAACAGTGACTGCTGTTGTGACAGCTTGGTCGCACGCTGACGTTCAAACGATGAATAATTCCCAGTGTATTCGTTCAGCGTCTGCTGTTCGATATGCAGGATTTTATCGATAATCGGGTCAAGGAAGTCGCGGTCATGGGAGATGAGCACCAAGGTGCCGGTGTAGCTTTTTAGCCACTTCTCCAGCCAGATAACTGCATCCAAATCCAGGTGGTTGGTCGGTTCATCCAGTAGCAATAAATCAGAGCGGCAAATCAATGCCTGAGCCAGGTTAAGACGCATGCGCCAACCGCCGGAGAAGGACTTCACCGGTTGTTGCAACTGGTTCTGGGTGAAGCCGAGGCCACTGAGTAGACTGGCAGCCCGTGCCGGAATGGTCCAAGCCTGAATGGCATCAAGCTTGCCGTGAACGAGCGCGATGGTATGCCCATCATCACGATCGTTGGCTGATTGTAATTCGGACTCCAACTGACGAAACTCGCGGTCGCCATCGATAACATACTCAATGGCGGGGACGTCAAGTGCAGGGGTTTCCTGATTGACCCAGGCTAAGGCCCAGTTATTTGGAAACGTCAGGTTGCCTGCATCGGCACTCATTTCGTTTTTCAGCAATGATATCAGCGTGGATTTACCACAGCCATTTTTGCCGACCAGGCCGACTTTCTGGCCAGGATTAATGGTCGCTGATGCGTTATCCAGCAGAACGTTGGTACCGCGTCGGATTTGTAATGAGGAGAAAACAATCATAAAGCGCCGTGTTGAGAGTATGTTAAATTGTCATCTAAATTCGAGATGATTTATGCGGCTTCTGCACCGCTTGTTTGAACCAAAATTTTCATAATATTAAACAGGGCGTTTTGCGTCCTATTTTTAGTCTTTGCGAAGCATGGTAACGGAAAAACCGCACCCTGACGACGCTTTGGAGGTATTGATGTCGCAGCCACCGAAGGTTTTGCTGCTGTATGCCCACCCGGAATCGCCCGATTCGGTCGCCAACCGTGTTTTATTACAACAAGCGCAAAAATTAGAACATGTCACGGTGCACGATTTGTACGCCCACTATCCCGATTTTTTTATTGACATCCATCTTGAACAGCAGCTGTTGCGCGAGCATAAAGTGATCGTCTTCCAGCATCCTCTTTATACCTACAGCTGTCCGGCATTGCTGAAAGAATGGATGGACCGTGTGCTGGCGCGAGGGTTCGCCAGTGGGGCTGGCGGTAATGAACTCCGGGGCAAATACTGGCGTTCAGTGGTCACCACCGGCGAGCCGGAAGGCGCCTATAAGGCAGGGGGATATAACCGTTATCCAATGAGCGATATTATGCGTCCGTTCGAGTTGACGTCGGCGATGTGCCATATGCATTGGATGACGCCAATTATTATTTACTGGGCGCGCCGTCAGAAGCCGGGAGTGTTACATAGCCATGCCGAAGCTTATGGTGAATGGCTGAAGTCCCCGCTGCCGCAAGGAGGAATCGCATAATGGACGGTTCCAATTTACCGGCAGCTATTCTGCTGTTTCTGTTTGCCGCTGTCGTCGCCGTGCCCATTGCACAGCGTCTGGGGATTGGCGCTGTGCTCGGTTATCTGATCGCTGGTATTGCCATTGGTCCGTGGGGACTGGGCTTTATCCGTGATGTTGATGAGATCCTACACTTTTCTGAACTGGGCGTGGTGTTCCTGATGTTTATCATCGGGCTTGAGTTGAATCCCGGTAAATTGTGGGAACTACGGCGGCAGATTTTTGGTGTCGGTGCCGGTCAGGTGATGCTAACTGCGATGGTGCTCGGTGGTTTGCTCTACCTGACTAAATTTTCATGGCAGGCAGCGCTGATTGGCGGTATCGGTCTGGCAATGTCATCTACCGCGATGGCGTTGCAGTTGATGCGAGATAAAAGCATGACCCGCAACGAGGGCGGACAACTGGGTTTTGCAGTTTTACTGTTTCAGGACATCGCGGTTATCCCTGCGTTGGCATTGATCCCGTTGTTGGCTAATGGCCCCGAAGGGACCAACAACTGGACAATGATTGGCATGAAAGTGCTGGCCTTTGCCGGTATGTTGATCGGTGGGCGTTATTTGCTACGACCTATCTTCCGACTGATTGTGACGTCGGGTGTCCGCGAAGTGTTCACCGCCGCTGCCCTTTTGGTGGTATTGGGTTCGGCGTTGTTTATGGATTCCCTTGGCTTCTCGATGGCGCTGGGGACTTTTATCGCTGGCGTGTTGTTGGCAGAAAGTGAATATCAGCATGAGCTGGAAATCGCCATTGAGCCATTTAAAGGTTTGCTGCTTGGCCTGTTCTTTATCTCCGTCGGTATGGCACTGAATCTGGGTGTGCTTTATACCCACATTTTGTTGGTATTGGTTGGCGTGACAGTTCTGGTGGCGGTAAAGGGCTCTGTGCTTTATACCCTGGCGCGGGTGTTTGGCATTCGGACTTCAGTCCGGCTGCAGTTCTCCGCCGTGCTGAGCCAGGGCGGTGAATTCGCGTTCGTGCTGTTTTCGGCCGCTGGTGCGCAAAAAGTGATCTCCTCATCGCAGCTCTCCTTATTGCTGGTGGTCGTGACGCTATCGATGATGACTACGCCGCTGTTAATGCAGTGGGTGGACCGAATTTTGATGCGCCGTTATAACGATCAGGAAGAGAGTGACGAGAAGCACTATGTGCAAGACGACGAACCGCAGGTGATTATTGTCGGGTTTGGTCGTTTCGGTCAGGTGATTGGCCGCTTGTTGATGGCTAACAAAATGCGCATTACTGTGCTTGAGCGTGATATCAGTGTGGTGGGTCTGATGCGCACTTATGGTTACAAAGTCTATTACGGTGATGCAACGGAGCTTGAGTTGCTTAGGGCCTCGGGGGCGGAGAAAGCTAAATCCATCGTCATCACTTGTAATGAGCCTGAAGATACGATGGACATCGTGCATCTTTGCCAGCAGCATTTTCCGCATCTGAATATTTTGGCGCGTGCCCGTGGTCGTGTTGAGGCTCATGAGTTGTTGCAGGCTGGAGTGACGTATTTCTCGCGTGAAACGTTCTCCAGTGCATTGGAGCTGGGTAAGAAAACGCTGGTGACGCTGGGGATGCATCCGCACAGCGCGTATCGTGCTCAGCAGCACTTTCGCCGTCTGGATATGCGGATGCTGCGCGAACTTGTACCGCAGAATCGCGGCGACGTGGCGCAGATCTCGCGGGTGAAAGAGGCGCGGCGTGAACTGGAGGATATCTTCCAGAGTGAAATGCACAACGAACGTCGCCAACTTGATGGTTGGGACGATAACGAATAGAACGTTTTGTTTCGTGCCCGTGAATTTTTTTTTTGCAAAACGTGTCTGCCGCCCCAACTATAGAGTAGGCGTAATACGCAACATTCCTGGAGAGTAAGTGATGGCTACAACCCGCAAGCGTTTCATTGCCGGGGCAGTTTGCCCACAATGTAAATCACTGGATACGCTAACTTTATGGGCAGAAGACCAAGTCGAAGTGGTCGAGTGCATCAAGTGTGGCTTGCACAAGCGCCAGACGGATGAGCTGGTCAGCAAGGCGTTGCGCCCGGAAGAACAAGTTATCGGTATTTTTGATCCGAAGTAGCGTTATTGGCCGCGTTTTTTTATGCTGTTCGGTACAGAGTCGCGATTTTCCGCTACACTCTTCGCCAAATTTATTCGGCATTGTTTTTGTATCCGTTGTTTTTTCTCAGGATACGGGCAACGTGTTGTAACTGAATTAGCCTGAAACGAAGTGGCGCTCGTTCCCCGAAGCGTTCGCAGACAATAAATTAAGTTTCCAACGGTAGGAGTTATCATGAAAGTATCTAAAGACCTGGTCGTCAGTGTGGCTTACCAGGTACGAACAGAAGACGGTGTATTGGTTGATGAATCTCCGGTGAGTGCACCGTTGGATTACCTGCACGGCCATGGTTCACTGATCTCCGGCCTGGAAACTGCGCTGGAAAATCATGCCATTGGTGACGTATTCGACGTGAATGTTGGCGCAAATGACGCTTACGGCAACTACGATGAAAACCTGGTGCAGCGCGTTCCTAAAGACGTGTTCATGGGGGTTGAAGAGCTGGAAGTCGGCATGCGTTTCCTGGCTGACACCGATCAGGGTCCAGTTCCCGTTGAAATCACTGAAGTTGATGGTGATCATGTCGTGGTTGACGGTAACCATATGCTGGCGGGGCAAGATCTGAACTTCCACGTAGAAGTGGTCGCTATCCGTGAAGCAACCGAAGAAGAGCTGGCTCATGGCCACGTTCACGGGGAACATGGCCACGACCATGGACACGATCACGAACATGGGGACGGTTGCTGCGGCGGCCACGGCCATGATCACGGCCAAGACGAAGTAAAAAAAGGCGGTTGCGGTGGCAACGGCGGCTGCGGTTGTCATTAATCTCCAGCCATGAAGAAAAAGGCATCCTGCGGGATGCCTTTTTTGTTTTTGTTGCCCGGTCACGCGGACAATTAATAGTGTGGCGGAGGTGTCTCTTCGGAGGGGTCAGCAATCTGTGACGGTTGCGAGGCGCGCAGTTTGTCAGTCAGCAGACGCAAGTGATCGTGCAGGCGGCTCATTTCCAACTGATGTGAAGTGACGATGGTATTGAGTTCATCAATCGTCACTTCCTGAAATGCCAGGCGGCTTTCCAGCATTTCCAGACGATCTTCAAAAGTGTTCTGGTCCATAATTTCCCTCTAAGTGCAGCTGACAGGACGGCAGTAGCGCGATTCTACCTGCAATGAATGAGAATTGCCTGACCTTCCCTGTGTAGGATTTATCGTAATATATGGCCTGACAGAAACTAATTAGATCAAAAAAGGTCCGAATAAGACGCTATTGGTTAGTATAGACATTGTCTTGTCTGAACCGGGGCAGTTATAGTAACCGACGAATTTTCGTAATGTTTACCTGAGGTCATAAGCTTCAGGTCTTGGAGAAATGGATGAAATCACTGTTTAAAGTAACACTGTTAGCGACCACTATGGCACTGGCACTGAATGCTACGCAGGTTATGGCCGCTGACGCAGCGAAAGGCGCGGAAACGCCAGCACCAGTTGCCGCCGCTCCGGCAGCGACTGATACCACCAAGTTTAAAAGTGATGACGAGCAGGCTGCTTACGCGCTGGGTGCTTCACTTGGCCGCTATATGGATAATTCTCTGAAAGAACAAGAAAAACTGGGAATCAAACTGGACAAAGACCAGTTGATCTCCGGTGTTCAGGACGCTTTTGCTAACAAGAGCAAATTGTCCGATCAGGAAATCGAAAAAACGCTGCAAACGTTTGAAGGCCGAGTGAAAGCTTCTGCCCAAGCTAAAATGGAGCAGGACGCGAAAGCTAACGCTGACAAAGGTGACAAGTTCCGTGCTGATTTTGCCAAAACAAAAGGTGTGAAGAAGACGGAGTCAGGTTTGTTGTATCAGGTTGAAAAACCAGGTACCGGTGCAGCACCAAAAGACAGTGACACTGTGGTTGTAAATTACAAAGGCACCCTGACCGATGGCACAGAGTTCGACAACTCTTATACCCGCGGTGAACCACTATCTTTCCGTCTTGATGGTGTTATTCCTGGCTGGACCGAAGGCCTGAAACACATTAAGAAAGGTGGCAAAATCAAGCTGGTCATTCCACCAGAACTTGCTTATGGCAAAACCGGCGTTCCGGGCATTCCTGCTAATTCGACTCTGGTCTTTGACATAGAGTTGCTGGATGTTAAAGCAGCACCGAAAGCGGATCCAAAAGCGGCTGAACAGCCTGCTGATGAGGCAACAGCACCTAAAGCAAAATAAATTTGCCCGGTGTGATGAAAAACCGTCGCTTAATGCGGCGGTTTTTTTTGCCTGACAGATTAATTACATTCAGGACCTCATTTTACTGTGGTTACTCTATGATGATCACTTGACGCGTTTGCTCGTCGGGCATAACGTCACTATTCCATGTAATCCCCAGCATGCCTGTCTGTGCAGTTGTTACACTAACAGGCACGGGATATTGATTGATTACGTATTGCTGTTGTCAGGCAAATGTAATGTAGAGGGTGGTAGCTTCGATGTCTAATTCGCTTATATCTGGCGAAACCGGCGAACTGGATTTGCTGGACCAACGTCCTTTCAATCAGACCGACCACGAGATACTCACCTCCTATGAGGCAGTAGTTGATGGTCTGGCCATGTTGATTGGTGAACATTGCGAAATTGTTCTGCATTCTTTGGAAGATCTGAAATGCTCCGCTATTCGGATCGCTAATGGCGAACATACCGGACGGAAAATCGGCTCACCGATCACCGATCTGGCGCTGCGAATGCTGCACGATATGACCGGCGCTGACAGTAACGTCTCCCGGGCTTATTTCACCCGCGCCAAAAGTGGCGTGTTGATGAAATCTGTCACTATTGCTATACGCAATGCTGAGCAGCGGGTGGTAGGACTGCTTTGCATTAACATGAATCTTGATGTGCCTTTCTCGCAAATTATTCAAACTTTTATGCCACCAGAAACGCAGGAAGTGGCGCCATCGGTGAATTTTGCTTCATCGGTAGATGATTTGGTCGCACAAACGCTGGAATTCACCATTGAAGAGGTGAATGCCGACCGTAATGTAGCCAACAATGCCAAGAATCGTCAGGTTGTGTTGAATCTTTATGAGAAAGGTATTTTTGATATTAAAGACGCCATCAATCAGGTCGCTGACCGGTTGAATATTTCAAAGCATACTGTCTATCTCTATATTCGTCAGTTTAAGAGTGGTGATCTAGTAGGGAACGAGCGTTGAAGCTGCGTTATTGTTTGCTCGTCACTGGTCCTGCGTATGGTACGCAGCAGGCGAGTGCAGCCTATCAGTTTGCTTTGGCGCTGCTCGCCTGTGGGCATCAGATTGTGAGTATCTTTTTCTATCGTGAAGGGGTGCTTAATGGCAATCAATTGTCGGCACCTGCCTCGGATGAGTTTGATCTGGTGCGCGCATGGCAGCGTTTAGCCGTGAATAACCAGATAGCGCTGAATGTTTGTGTGGCCGCGGCTTTGCGCCGTGGCATCATTGATGATGCTGAAGCGCATAATCAGGGGAGAGACTTTGCGAATCTTCAGCCTGGATTCACCCTTACTGGCCTCGGCAGTCTGGCTGAAGCATCGCTGACCTGTGACCGACTGGTGCAGTTTTAAACGCAAGGTGTGAACCCAATATGAAGAAAGTCGCTTTTATATTTACGCAAGGGCCACACGGGACGTCATCAGGTCGGGAAGGGTTGGATGCGCTACTGGCGACGTCTGCCTTAACTGAGGATATCGGGGTATTCTTCGTGGCTGATGGCGTGTTTCAGCTGTTGGAAAATCAGCAACCGGAAAAAATCTTAGCGCGTAATTACATTGCGACGTACGGTATTTTGTCACTCTATGATATCGACCAGTGCTTTGTGTGTGCGGCCTCTTTAAGTGATCGCGGGCTGGCCGAAGAGCGTCATTGGGTGCTGGATGTCGAGACATTGGCAGAAGTTGAATTACGTGAAAAGTTGTCAGAATACGATGTCGTTATGACCTTTTGATTCAGGAATACACATGCTTTTTACCCTGGCAAACTCTCCGCAATCTTGTGATTTAACAGCATTTCTTCGTCTTGTTGGTCCCCAGGATGCACTGTTGCTGGTACAGGACGGGGTGCTGGCGGCTGTAAAAAACAGTGAGGCCAGCAAATGCCTGACAGCATGGGGACTTCCGGTTTATGTGCTGAGTGAGGATCTGGCTGCGCGAGGCTTGATTGGCCAAATTTTACACAGCACGACCTTGATCGACTATACTGGTTTCGTTGCGCTGACCGAGAAACATCCCCAGCATATTGCATGGCGATGATCGCTAATATTGTATATTTCTTGACACCCTCGTAGGTCAGCCCTAAAATTCTGCGTCCCCGTATTAGGTCATGCTTATTATGGGGGCGATTTATCACTCGTTTACAAAGTAGTTTATGAAACAAAATAGATCCTAAGTTCGGATCCGAACTGCTGGCTAAATTCGTAAACATTCTGATGGTAGATGGTAAAAAATCTACTGCAGAAACAATTGTTTATTCTGCTCTTGAGACCCTGGCTCAACGTAGCGGGAAAAACAGCCTGGAAGCTTTCGAAGTCGCTCTGGACAACGTTCGTCCGACTGTCGAAGTTAAGTCACGCCGCGTAGGCGGTTCAACTTATCAGGTTCCAGTTGAAGTACGTCCGGTTCGTCGTAATGCTTTGGCAATGCGTTGGATCGTTGAAGCTGCTCGTAAACGCGGTGATAAATCCATGGCTCTTCGCCTGGCGAACGAACTTTCTGATGCAGCAGAGAACAAAGGTACTGCTGTTAAGAAACGTGAAGACGTTCACCGTATGGCTGAAGCCAACAAGGCGTTCGCCCACTACCGCTGGTAATCACCTTGCAGTAGTTATGCTAACCAAGCGGGCGCTTCAAGAAGCCAACCCGCTTGGGTTAACTAAACTTGAACGTCCTAGTAATAGAGGAATCAAATGGCTCGTAAAACACCCATTGAGCGCTATCGCAACATTGGTATCAGCGCGCACATCGACGCCGGTAAAACGACGACTACCGAACGTATTTTGTTCTACACCGGTGTAAACCATAAAATCGGCGAAGTTCATGACGGCGCAGCCACCATGGACTGGATGGAACAAGAGCAGGAACGTGGTATTACCATCACTTCTGCTGCTACGACTTGTTTCTGGTCTGGTATGGCTAAGCAGTTCGAGCCGCACCACATCAATATCATCGACACCCCAGGGCACGTTGACTTCACCATCGAAGTTGAACGTTCCATGCGTGTTCTTGATGGCGCTGTAATGGTCTACTGTGCAGTTGGTGGTGTTCAGCCACAGTCTGAGACCGTATGGCGTCAGGCTAATAAATATAAAGTTCCACGCATCGCGTTCGTTAACAAAATGGACCGTATGGGTGCTAACTTCCTGAAAGTTGTTGGTCAGATTAAATCTCGTCTGGGCGCGAATCCAGTTCCATTGCAACTGGCAATCGGCGCAGAAGAGAAATTTACCGGTGTTGTTGACCTGGTAAAAATGAAAGCCATCAACTGGAATGATACTGACCAAGGCGTGACCTTCGAATACGAAGAAATCCCTGCGGACATGGTCGAGTTGGCTGATGAATGGCGTCAGAACCTGGTTGAATCTGCTGCAGAAGCGACCGAAGAACTGATGGACAAATACTTGGGCGGCGAAGAGCTGACCGAGGAAGAGATCAAAACTGCACTTCGTTCACGTGTACTGCGTAACGAAATTATCCTGGTTACCTGTGGCTCTGCGTTTAAAAACAAAGGCGTACAGGCAATGCTGGATGCAGTAGTGGAATATCTGCCAGCACCAACTGACGTTGAGTCTATCAACGGTATTCTGGATGATGGTAAAGATACTCCGGCAATTCGTCATTCTGACGACAAAGAGCCGTTCTCTGCACTTGCGTTCAAAATCGCAACTGACCCGTTCGTGGGCAACTTGACCTTCTTCCGTGTGTACTCGGGGATCGTAAATTCCGGTGACACAGTGTTGAACTCAGTGCGTTCACAGCGTGAGCGTCTGGGGCGTATCGTCCAAATGCACGCTAACAAGCGTGAAGAGATCAAAGAAGTTCATGCTGGCGATATCGCTGCGGCCATCGGTCTGAAAGATGTCACTACCGGTGATACTCTGTGTGATCCAAATAATGTGATCATTCTTGAGCGTATGGAGTTCCCGGAGCCGGTTATCTCCGTAGCCGTTGAACCAAAAACCAAAGCCGACCAGGAAAAAATGGGTATGGCTCTGGGTCGTCTGGCAAAAGAAGATCCATCATTCCGCGTTTGGACTGACGAAGAATCTGGTCAGACTATCATCGCAGGGATGGGTGAACTTCACCTGGACATCCTGGTTGACCGTATGCGTCGTGAATTTAACGTTGAAGCGAACGTAGGTAAGCCGCAGGTTGCTTACCGTGAAACGATTCGTGACACTGTTAAAGACGTTGAAGGTAAACACGCTAAGCAGTCTGGCGGTCGTGGTCAGTACGGTCATGTCGTTATTGACATGTCTCCGTTGCCACCGGGTGGCACAGGTTATGAATTCGTCAACGAAATCGTTGGTGGTTCTATTCCTAAAGAGTTTATCCCTGCAGTTGATAAAGGTATCCAGGAACAGCTGAAGTCTGGTCCATTGGCAGGTTATCCGGTTGTTGACGTTAAAGTACGTCTGCATTACGGTTCTTACCATGACGTCGACTCCTCAGAATTGGCCTTTAAATTAGCCGGTTCTATCGCCTTTAAAGAAGGTTTCAAACGAGCTAAACCAGTTCTGCTTGAGCCAATCATGAAGGTTGAAGTCGAAACCCCTGAAGATTATATGGGTGACGTAATGGGCGACCTTAACCGTCGTCGCGGTATCATCGAAGGCATGGAAGATACTGCCACCGGTAAAACCGTTCGCGTTAAGGTTCCTTTGTCTGAAATGTTTGGTTATGCAACAGACTTGCGTTCTCAGACTCAGGGCCGTGCTTCTTACTCCATGGAATTCCTGGAGTATGCTGAAGCACCTAGCAACGTTGCTAAAGCCATTATCGAAGCTCGTGGCAAATAAGCCACTGGTTTAAAACAATGATCCAGTGCTCTCTCTATGAAGAGAGAGCACAAGAGTAAGGAATATAACCGTGTCTAAAGAAAAGTTTGAACGTACAAAACCGCACGTTAACGTTGGTACTATCGGCCACGTTGACCATGGTAAAACCACCCTGACTGCTGCAATTACCACCGTTTTGGCTAAAACCTACGGCGGTTCTGCGCGCGCATTCGATCAGATCGATAACGCACCAGAAGAAAAAGCTCGTGGTATCACCATCAACACTTCCCACGTTGAATATGACACCCCAGCTCGCCACTACGCGCACGTAGACTGCCCAGGCCACGCCGACTATGTGAAAAACATGATCACCGGTGCTGCTCAGATGGACGGCGCAATTCTGGTTGTTGCTGCGACTGATGGCCCTATGCCACAGACCCGTGAGCACATCCTGCTGGGTCGCCAGGTTGGCGTTCCTTACATGATCGTATTCATGAACAAATGCGACATGGTAGATGACGAAGAGCTGCTGGAATTGGTAGAGATGGAAGTTCGTGAACTTCTTTCTGCTTACGATTTC
>NZ_BMFZ01000008.1 GCF_014639435.1 Hafnia psychrotolerans
CGCGCAGAATATAACGAAGAACGTCCGCATAGCTCACTCGGTGATATGCCACCCGTTATCTATGCGAGGCAAAAACTGGCCGGAGATCCTCATTGGCGGTGGTACTAAAAACCGGAGGGACTACAAAAACACCTTCACTCCTTTCATGGTAGTTAACTACACATTAACTGTTGGATAAGTGTAACAAAGAAACATTGCAAGTACTTTAACTATCACTATAAAAATAGAAATTATTCTATATATTTTTTATTACTAAAAATGCAGAATAAAGCCATCGAAGTTACCAAGCAATAGGTATCCTTCGATTAACTAGAGTAAATTTTTATATTTTAAACACATGCAATATTTCAAAGGAGAGATTAAATGCGTGAACTAAACGTAATGGAAGTTGAAGCAGTTTCTGGTGCGGGTTTTTTAAGTTCGCTATCTAGCGCTATTTTAGCCGGCACTGTTTTTGCTGCTGGCGGTACATACATTGGTGGTGTTGGCGGTGGTTCAGGCGGTGGTTTTCTTGGGTTTGGTCTCTTTGGTGAAGCAGTAGGTGCAATCGCTGGCGGTATTCTGGGCGCTGCTACAGGCGCCGTTATGGGTGCAGCCTTGGGTTGGGATAATCCTGAGAGTATCAACAGCTTATCTACTCAGGTCATCACCAGTATTATTAACGGTAATTTTGCTGTAAGTGCATAATTAGTAATAAATGCAAGGGCTTTTTAGCCCTTGCATTTACCTTTCATAGAACCTCGTTATATTCCCCATACCTATCACGAATTAACTGATTTCTAGCAAAAAAAAACCTCCGAAAAACATATCTTTGACTGTATTTTTTAACCAACGAAATATTAAAATCAGTATAAAGATATCACCATGAACTCCCCACCAGAATTCCCCCCGCAATCATAATATAAAATTAAATAAGATAAATTAAAAAACCCACGCCAATTTCTATCTTGGAGTGGGTTAGTCGTTATTAAAACTCAGACACCAGGAGCTGTTCGTTAACTATTCCAGAGAAAATTAAATATTTACAATCTCTTTAATTACTTACTCATGTGGCTGCATGTATACCCCTTCAAATTAACTACCAGTTAATTTGAATTTCTTCACACAATTACGTAACCTATCAATTTGTTTTATCATGCTTTCCTCGTCGGGATAAACCGAAGTAAAGTTCATAATTGTATTGTCTTCAAGACATGATGCAAATGTTACCTGCCATACTCTCTGTCCATTCCCGGTAGTGAATGTAAATACAATTTGTATAGTAACTGCAAAAAGATCACGCTCATTAATCTCTTCCATTTTTACAAAATTGAATTGATTAAATATTTTTTGCGCATTATCTAGTTGTTGTGACATGTATGAAGAAAAAGTATGCCCCGAAGGCATACTATCGCGATTTATATTAATAGGCTGCCCCTGACTGAAAGAGATGATATTTATCGTTTGTACACGAATTTCTTCTTCGAAATCAAGTATACCTTCCAAGCAAATTAAACGATTGTTCATTTTTTCTCCTAATTAATAAATATGTGTGCAAATTGAGGCTTTGGCCAAGCTAAAGCACCGGATGTGAAGCGTTGACCAGTCTGATGAAATCATTTTTTGGTATTTCTGTTACGCTATTACGGCTTATCTGGATAATACGGTCCGCACTTAAAATAGTTTCCGGTCTGTGAGCAATAATAATTCGCGTTATTGCCATGTGCTTTATCGCCGCGTTGATGGCGCTTTCCCTTGCCACATCTAAATGACTGGTGGCTTCGTCAAGGATCAGAATTCGTGGTTTTCGGTACAATGCGCGCGCCAGAATGACACGCTGAACCTGGCCGCCGGACAGTGACGAACCCATGTCTCCAACCATGCTGTTGTATCCCATGGGCATCGCCATAATATCTTCGTGGATCTGCGCTATGCGTGCCACATTCTCTACATGATGGCGGTCGAGATCCGCATCAAAGAAGCTTATGTTGTCCATAATAGAACCAGCGAACAAAATATCGCTTTGCATGACGCTGCCAATAAGGTCGCGGTAGTGAGTCAAGCCCAGTTTGACGTGCTCGATATCATTGACGCAAAGCGTGCCTGAATCTGGTTTAAGCAACCCTAGCAAAAGCTTCGCCAACGTAGTCTTTCCCTGTCCAGAAGGACCTATAATGGCGACCGATTCGTCTGCCTTTATGGAAAGATTGAAATCAGTGAAGATAGCAGTATCGGTTTTCGAATAGCTGAAAGACAGATTGCGGATATCGAGTTTGATGGCCCCATGATCTTTCGGTAGAACCATGCGACTTTCCATATCCTGTTCTTTTTCTGTCAGCACAATGTCCGATATACGTTCCCCATGTAAGCGCAACATTTTGAATTCAATCAAAGCATTGATTAGCCCAGCTGATCGTGAAATAAACTGATCAGAAAACGAAATGAAGGCAATCAGCATCCCGCTGGTGAAATTTCCGTCCAGAACTTGAGACGCGGCCAGCCAAATCAGAACAATTTTACCTACGCCAGAAATGATGGACTGTAATGTGTTAAAACCAATAGAAAGTTTCTGCGTTGTGATGCCTTTGTTGGTTGATTCCACGGTTTCATTGGCAAAGGTAGAAACACGCAATTCCTGTTTGTTATTGAGCTTGATCGCCTGTACACCACGAATCGATTCCAGCAGCTGTGATTGAGCAATGGCCGACGCCATCAGCTGGTCTTCATTAGCCTGCCGGAAAGGCTCGAAGGATACCCAGCGTATTAGGGCATAGATCAGAAAAAGAGCGATCACAATAAAAGTCAGGCTCGAACTGTAAGTGAATATGACGGCTAACGTGACTAGTGACATCACGCCATCAAAAATTGAGGAGATAAAGCGACCGGTCAACGTACTTTGAATTGTGGAAATCGATCCGAAGCGGGACAAAATGTCCCCAACGTGACGCTCTTCAAAGTAGCTCAATGGCAGACCGAGCAAATGAGTACAGAGATTGCTCGACCATTGCACGCTGAGCAAGCTAGAAAACCAGGTCGTCACCCAGGAACGCAAGGCGCTGATAATGTTCTGAAACAGCGTGATGCTGATGAACGCTAGGCCTAGTAGCGCTAAAAGGTCACGATCCGAAGATACCAGCACTTGGTCTATCACCCACTGCATATAGAACGGCGAAATGATGCCGAAAAACTCCAGGGCCAGTGAAAGCAGGGCAACTTGCATGAAAGCCGAACCTATACCTGATACGTTGCGAATCAGGCGTAGCATTGAGATGTTTTTTTTCTCATCCTTTTGCTCAAAGGAGGCCGCAGGATAAAGTTCGAGTGCCACACCAGTAAAAGATCGAGAAACTTCAACTGTCGGCACGTTGCGTACACCGCGGGCCGGATCATGAATGATCGCTTTATTTCCCTTGATGCTTTTAAGCACAACAAAGTGATTCAGATCCCAGTGCAATATACACGGCAGACGCAACTTATCCATTTCATCGAGTTCAAGGCGTACGGCGCGGCAACTCATTCCCATATTTTGTGCAACGGACATAACATCAGAAAGCGTACTCCCCTTCAGGGATGTCGGGAATCGGTGGCGCAGGCTGACCATGTCAATGTGGTGGCCGAAATAACCTGCAATCATTCCCACGCAAGTCAAGCCACACTCTGCAGCCTGAGTCTGACGCAGCACTGGCAACTTCTGACGAAATGATAAATTTAATTTGTGCAAAAAATCCATGTTTAATCCAGGTAGCTATTTGAGTTCATAAAGAGGTCATTTTGCCAAGAGCATTTAGCGGCTCGAGTACCCATTCATATATATGTCGCTTGTCCACGATGAAATCGGCATCTACCCCACTGCCAGGCCTCAGATTGACTTGCTTGCCATACGCCTGAACGGATTGATGATCAATGGCCACTTTGACCTGATACATCGACTCCTTAATCTGACTATCACCGGTAATGGTCGATACTTCTTGTGGTGAAAGTGCTGACTTTGATATCTCAGTGACCGTGCCGTATTGCTGGCCAAACTTCTGCCACGGGAAAGACTGGTAGCGTAAAACCACACGTTGCCCCGGGCTTATAAACCCGATTGCACGGCTGCTGAGCATAATCCGCGCCTGCAAACGGGCGTTGTCCGGCAGGATGAGTGCGATAGTCTGGCCTGAACTGACGATTTGGCCCTGCTTGACGAGCACGGCGCTGACGGTGCCTTTTTCAGGGGCGCGCAAATCAATAGAGCGTCGTGATTCGTTTTCCACCATAGACTGCGTGATGTCGGAAAGCTTTTGCTGGATATCGTTCTTTTGTTGATAGTAGGTAATGGGTTGTTCACGTAACTGCTGCCGCGTTTGTGCCAACTGCTGGCGGACATCAATGCGCTGACGCGCGACTTCCTGCAAACGGACGCTGGCGTCAAGAGCGGTATTTTCCTGCTGTTCTACCTGCGTGTTGGAGGCGTAACCCTGTGTACGCATGGCCTTAATCTTGTCCAACTGCTTGTTAGCAAGCGTGATTTGCTGCGTCCGCTGGCGGTAAATTGTGTCCAGTTCAACCGACTGCTGTTTCAACAAAATTTCCTTTTCTTTCAGAGATTTCAAGGTCTCGTCGTTGAGCTGGTCAAGATTTAAAAGCTGATTTTTCAGGCCCTGTTGCTGAAGTTCTAGCTGGCTAGCAATCGCCTCGCGTGTCTGCCCATATCTTGTGGTAATTTCCGAAGAGATGGTGACGATATGGTCACTTTTATTTAAGCTGTCGCCTTCGTTGATAGGTAGGGCCATTACCCTGCCCGAACTCATGGCGGTAATATTCATCATCCCACCTTCCGGTACCAACACACCGCTGGCCGTTTCGCGTTTCGTGTAACTGCCAAAAATACAAAACGCAATGAGTACGGCTACCAGCACGCAGATTATTGTAAGGATCAGCCAGCGAAAGGGCGGGCTATACAGAGCGACGGAGCCGAGCACTTTTGTTTTCTTGGCATCCAGAGATTCCTTGCGAAATAAATCGTTATTCATGAGTCATATTCCCGGTCATGCTGCACCACAGCTAAAATTTTTCACTACTGAGTAATCGAGTGCACCGGTCGAGGAAGACAGTTTGACGACCGACTGGATCCACTTGTTTTGAGCCTGCGCAAGATCCTGAATAGCTTGGTAATACTCTTTCTCAGCATTAAAAACATCGATCAGCGTGCGCTGCCCAATCTCCCGTCCGTATCGCGTTGATGAAAGGCGTTTTTCCGATGAGCTGATGGCGCGCTTGTAAGCGTTAATACGCGCTTCATTGTTTTTTACGCCCGAAGCAGCCTGAATGGTCTGTTGCTCTGCTTTACGGCGCGCATCTATTAGCAAATCTTTGCTTTGTTCAAAACGGTGTGCAGCCTCAAGGCTCTGTGAAATCTGACTGCCGCCGGCAAACAGCGGAATAGAAACATTTAAGCCAAATGTGGTGTTGTCAGTTTTCGAAGTCGTACCGAACAGATCGTCGAGTGCATTACTGTTTTCCGCGCGGCTCCAGTTTTTACCGTAACCCGCCTGGAAAGTGACAACAGGAAGATGATTCGACGTTGCGGTGACTATATCCGTCTCACTCGCTTTCAAGGTTTGTATGGCGGCAAGGATATTGAGATTGTTCGCTACAGTTGCCCGCTTGAGCTTTTCAAGATCTAACGCTCCGGTAAAACGCAAGCAGCCCATGTCCTCTCCAGGAATACTTTGAGCGTCCAGACCCGTCAGTTGCCGGAACACCACGCTGGCATCATTAAGATCATTTTCCGCAGCTAAAACATCAGCCACTGATTTGTCATAGTTCGCCTGCGCTTCCGCTTCATCAAGATGTGTCCCGTCACCGAGTTCCAAAGCCTTGTGAGACTGCTTCAATTGAACATTGAAGGCTGCCTGAACCCGCTTACTGGTTTCGAGAACGCTGCGCTGATACAAGACGTCATACCAGGCTGTAACCACATCACTAATGAGTTTTTGTTGAGCAATCAGATAGTTCACATCGGCCAAATCACCGATGACGAGGGTTTTTTTCCAATCCGCATATTTAGATATGTCAAAGATCGGCTGTGTGACATTAAAGCTATAATTATGGCGTGTAACTCCTGCGGAATAAGTCGCATCCGGCTGGTCAGTTTTATTCCAGGCGCCATTGAGACTGATAACAGGTAGTAGTCCCGCGAACCCCTGATACTTTTTTTGGTTATCAGCATCATGCACGCTTCGTGCAGCATTGATTTCAGCATTATAGATATTCGCTGCAACAAGAGATTCTTGAAGCGATAAGGCGTAAGTATTGCTAGAGAATACCCCCCCCACAATAAGAGAGATGAATATTTTATTAAACATGGTGTTCCGAGAAATTTAATAGTCAAGAAATGTATTTTGATGTAAAAAACGCAATAGCTCACTTTCATTTTTGACATGAAGTTTATTCATCGCATTCCGTTTTTGAGTTGATATAGTACTCAATGCTCGGAATTTTTTTGATGCAATTTGTGAAAGGGAATACCCTTGGTTAACCAGGTTGATCACTTCCCACTCTTTTGGCGTCAGAACATCATTTTTTTGTTGCAAGTTCTTTTTTATCTCCATTGAAATATACGGTTTTTGATCTGGTGACATCATTACATTCATTAATCCTTTGATAAGTTCATTCGGCGTGTCATGAGAACTAATCAAGATATCCATTCCCGATTCGGCAATTTTCCTCAGTAAAATAGGTTTCATGTTCTTCGCAAAGAAGACGGTAATAGTATGTTTGTTTTCGCAAATTTCAGACAGCATCGCCCTAATTTCACTCTCCAGATAAAAACCGTCGAAAAGGCAGGATGAATTAATCATCACAATGTCCATTTTATTTTCTTTAACAGCTATTGTCAGTGATTCAGGGGTTGGAAAATGATGCAGCTGTAAATGGCTGAATTTCATTTCACGCTGAATATACGAAGCAATCAAATCATAGGACATATGATACTGATGAAAGTATGCGATATTCATTTTGGCTGGCATTATATTTATCATAGGCTATTTCAGATATATTAGGCTAGATAAGCCATTTAAAAAATACATTACACCCTGTCCATCAGGGTGATGGACAGGGACGTTTTTTAGTATTTATAAGTCCCGCTGGTATGTGGTTTGTTTGCCGAAATCATCAATTACTGACCAACTCACTTGTCTACTATTGCTCAAGGAAGTAACAGGAACCGTGGCAGAAGATTTCGGTGCTATCATTAAAGGTGTCAGCGAATTGCCTCCCAGACTGAGTCCGCCCAGCGTAAGATAGTACGGCGTAGGATTCTTTATCTGCAACGACCAGTCTTGGATCCCCACTTGTTTCAGCGCAAACTCTAGTAACCTACCGATGTTTTCTTCCGGCGCTTTCAGCCCGAAGGGGCGCACAAACACTTTCAATCGGATGCGAAGAGGTAAAATGACTTTCTTGTCTTCCGCACTGTCTGCCTGAGTGTTAGGTGGAATCTGATAAATATTCAACCAGTACACGCGTTCACGGTCAGACGGCATCTCCTGGCGGGAGAGGAGCATCACGCGCAGGTTGCGAGACTCCCCAGCGTCAAGTTTGAAGACCGGGGGTACGACGACAATTGGTGTACTGATACGATCTGGCGACGCAAGCGGGTCGTTATCATCACTCCAAACCTGAACCAGCGCGGGGGCCCGTTCGGAATTGACGAGTACCAGCGATTCCGCCGTGCTGTCTTCATTAAAAACTAAACGGCTCTGGGTACTGTTAACCACCGCCACGGAAAAGCTGGCATTCAGTAATAGTGCTGCCGCCAGTATGGGCTTACTGAAGACTGACAACGATCTGAGCTTGTGCATTAACTGATCCTGCTGCTGCCTGTAATCCCGGAAGCTGTTCCAGTGAAGCTGTAAACGTTCCACCATAAGCTTTACCGCCAGTTGACGTATCACCAGTGTTGCCCAGTAGATCGGCAAATCCGTACCATCCTGCAGCGTTACCTGTCCCAGTAGTCTCTTTCGATGAGAGCAGATTTAGCGCCGCTCCGGACGGAGAATACAAACGAATGCCGACACCGGAGGCCACGCCTTCCGTACCGTAGTGATCATCAAGTAGATAACTAATACCGCCTGAACTACTTTTAAGCCCCAGCGTGGAAGCCTGACTCAATGCCGTGGGCTGTGTCACCAGAAAACCCATCGCCACCGGCGCATTAGTGCTGCTGCTAGTTGTGCCGGAAATTGCTCCGGCATCGCATTCGATGGAGACATTGAACGAATTGGAACTGCTATTGCCGTTTCGCAAATCACCGACACTGATTGACGGTAACTGCACTACCTGATCAAAATCACTGACCTTGCACGTATTCCCGCGAATAATCGTGGTCGAACCGCCATACATGCTCCACACCGCCGAGGTCTCAAACGCTGAGGGCAAACTCGCGGTGGAACCTGTTTTCAGGTTCGTGTTCATGCCGTTTCCTTTGAAGACAACAAAGCCTTGAGGAGATAAGATCTGACTAAATGCGTCACGCGTGATAATAGCACCTGAGTTTATGTCGTTTGTTTTAACTAGCTCAAATGTTGCACTGCCGAAGGAGGACGCCGGAATATAAATGTGAGCCCCCACCGTGATGTAATCATCGTTAGTGAGCTTGCGTTCCTGCCATTGACCGGTGTAATACAGGCCGGTTTTCTGGTTGGTAATACGATAGGCGATACCCTGTGACGGTGTTGCATAACCACCTTCCACATCATTGACGGCATACCCGCCGTAAAAATTTCCACCAGCACCATAAAGTGCATACATTTCGTAAAGGGAATCAGCATCTGCCAGGTCACACTTGAAGACAATCTGGTTGGCGGAATACGGTACGTTCAGCGCCGTATCAATAAAGTTCAGGTTGGCGCTGGACAAAACGGTGCCGGCAGTCGCCAGTGACTGTGCCCCTGTTCCTATCGTGATCGTCCCGAAGGAAATCTTGGCAGCGGAATTGAAAAATCCCCCCCAATTTTTCGCAGTGTAGCCTGAATCAACCACGGCCTGAGGAATCGTAGAGTATGAGGAACCTATGCCGATGACTTTGAAGCAAGCTGCGTGAGCCCAAGACGAACAGGCCACCATGGTTGCAGTCACTAACCACGTTTTAAACTGAGTGATTGAAAATTTCATGATGATTCTCACTGTACGCAGGTGCCGTTTAAATGGATGAAATTACTGCCATCAGCTTTTTTCTGAGTAGGCATCTGATAATTTACGCGGCATGATTTGCCGGCTCCCCAGCGGATGAATAATGTACCGGAGGCATCCGGGAGACGTGCGTAAACCTGACCGTTCTGGCCCGCCATCCCAACATTGTTTCCATCGCGATCTTTGACATCAGCACCCATTGGTACCGGTGAGCCGTCTGGCATCATTACCGTAATCAGTGCCGGTACTCCGTTCAGTGTTTTGAAGGTAATTTTGGGCACTGAACCCAGCACCGGCACCACGCGCACGTTGCCGCCTTCCAGTTCAACGTCCTGATCCATGGAGTTGCCATCAATGCTGATGGTGTTGTAGCGATAAGGAGCCAGAGACGGCACGATGGCGTAGCCGAAGGCATCAATTTTCGCACCTTGGGCATTATTGACGCGGGCACCGGTGGCGCCTTTGGCCTCAACAAGCGCAAATGTATCACTTGCATAAGGGCCATAGGTCATACCGCCGCCATGTAGGGCCAATGTGCCAGAAGTGCCCAGTCCCATCTGATGATAATTATCACTGTGCGCATAAGAGGCCCGTATAGTCCCCATTCGTGTGCGTTCCTGAAGGTTAGTCCCCCAACGCACGTCATGATTCTTGCCTTCTTCTCTGTCGGAATACTGGTCGTGATTGGCATATAAGGAATAAGTAAAATCACTTTCCTGGCCTGCGGAACCGGAAAGAGTCGTCATCATCGAACGTGTATTTTTATCTTTCATCATGTCAAATGAGACGCTTGAACGAGAGTCGCGCCAGTCCAGAGGAACGGACAAACCGATTGAAATTACATTTTCGGTGTATTTCTGATAACGGCTGGAGTCGTAATCAGAATCATTCACGCTATAGACATTGCGGTTGCTCCAGCTAGAACGCTGGCGCCCGACGTTGATGTTGTAGCTGAGCTTCTTCCACATGTTGTTATATGACAGTTGCAGCTCAGAAACGCGCGAACGGTTATTATAGTAATCTGTGCTGCTGCCATTGAGTGAAAGCGTACCGTATTCGCTCATGTTCTGGCTTAGTGTTGCCATGAAACGGTTACGCTGTTTCAACGTATCAGAATAATAATTTGACCCGCCATTTTCCTGACGGCGTACGCCCAGCACATCTTGCAGGTCGCGGTAACCGGCGGTTGAATAGCGATATGCCGCCAGCACAATATTGGTGTTTGTTGAGAAAGTTTTGCTGTACGACGCCTCAGCTCGCCATCCGCTTTTCGACTGGTTGTTTTCCACTCGCGCATGTGACCAAGTGGTATTAAGGGATAACGCCCCGAGTTCTGATGCATAGACGCCACCGACCAGCAATGCCTGATAATCATTGGCAAAACGCGCACCAGTGTTTGACGTGATACTGTTATTGACCCCGTACTGAAGAACGCCCTCGGTAAAGGCATTTTGCACAGAGTAATAATTACGGACTTTACCGGCTGCAAATTGATAACTCAGATTACCAGGGCGCATAGAGCCAGGCACTGCAGCATAAGGCACGACGAAGAAAGACGACTTTCCATCAGCTTCAATTATCTGAACCTGTAAATCCCCTTGGCTGCGAGTATTGTAGAGGTCATCAATCAGGAACGGACCCGGCGGCACCTGTGTTTCATAAATGACGTTACCGGCCTGACGGATCAGAACCCGAGCATTAGTGCTCGCCACGCCACGCACTTCCGGGGCATAACCGAGTCTGCCCTGCGGCCACATCCGCTGATCGGTGGCAAGTTTCACTCCGTTAAAGGACATCGAACCAAACATTGAGCTGTCCGTATAGGTATCACCGACCATCAGTTCGCTGGAAATAGTTGGTAGCGGACGCTGCACCCAGGTACGCACTGCGTTCCATTTATAGTGATCGCCACCGGTGCTGCTTTCCATATAACGCAGATTGGCCTGATGGCGTAACTGCCACATGCCGAGGTTGCCCCCTGCGTTGATCATGCTCCACAAATAGTTGTAGTGAGAGTCACGCATAATGTTGCGTGTAAAACTGGTGTTGTGGCGTAAAAACACCAGCGGCGCACCGGCATCCCATTCCGATATAGGAATGAAGTCACGTGGCTGACGGTTCAGCAAAATCTGCGGAATTAAAACCGCCAAAGTCAGGGTTGATTGCTGAATTTTCCAGCTGCCCTGTTGGGTAATCTCCGAAAAATATACACACTGCTTCTGAGCACCTTTAAGAGACTGAGTTTTAAGCTGCAAAAGCTTTATCAAATCGCTGTCAAGACAAGGCTGTGCGCTTTTATCGTTCGCATTCTCCTTGCGGAACTCAACCGGAACCTGGCTTTTAATTTTTATCCCGTTCAGGCTGATATCAAGCGTCTGCGAACCTTCAGGAATAATGCTTTGGGTTTCGTTAAATTGATCAAGATCGATACTTTCTGCAAAATCTGAACCCGCGAGCAGATGACTGTCGAAGCGATAACCCTCGGCAAAAGCAGAGTGAGTGAATAACGATGCTCTAATCACACAAGAAAGTATTGCCAGGCGAAAAAACATATTCTTATTTTTGGATTGGATACTCATGGGTCACCACTGCTCCAAAGTCATTAACCAGACCGATTTCAATTCCCTGGGCCTTCTTACCGGTCACTTTTCCAGCGTTAAGAGTCACATCTTGCAGAGAAAAAGGTGCAATCATTGGTGCCTTACCTTTTGCATAAACTCCGTTCACTGCTACCGTGCTTAATGAGATATAAAAAGGTGAATTGTTGGTGATACGGATGTTATTGGATGTCACATTACTGAACGTCAGATAATCAAAAATCTTCTTCTTATTCGCTGCCAAACCAGCCGGACGGTAGAAAACCTTCAATCTATTTTTCATAATAATGATCATTTGGTTACCTTTATCACCGGCAATATTTGCCGGGGGTACTTGCAGAAAATTAAAATAAAAAATGGATTCTCTATCCTGAGGTAATGTTTTCCCTCCGGTAAAGAAGATACGTAAAACTTGTCCGTCTTTGGCTGCAATTCTGAATGTTGGCGGAGTGACTATAAACGGCGCTTTACCCGTTGTCGGTGTAGAGTTTTCATCACCGCTGTCAAACCAAGCCTGGATAACATAAGGGAATTCATCATTATTTCTCAACTGCACATCGACGGATTTTGCATCAGAAGAATAAATAACGCGAGAACCTGTCATCACGACACTCGCTGATGCACAAAATGAAATCCCTAGAGTTAATATAAATAAAAAAATGCTACGCCATTGTAAGCGGGACATAATATTCACCCGTTAAAATTATTATCTAACTTTTTTGGATAAGATTAAAAGGTCATCCCTGACCTTAGTTAATCTGAATAAATTATTCAGATAAGAAACATCCCTGACTCACAACAAAATTAGTTGTAGCTAACAGAGTATTGCATTGTTGACTCAACCGCACCGGCAGTTGCCTGACCAGTAGCAACATATTGTGCTGTATAAGTTGCTGAAGCAGAGCTTTCACCTGCAGCTACCGTCAGGTCACCGTCAGCAACGAACGGAGAAGAAAAGTCAATGGCTGTCGAGTTGGTATCCAAGATTTGAATATTTACGTTAGTTGCTGCATCAGTGGTTGCCACGTTACTCAGGTCGCCCGTGGTTGAAACGCTGTTACCTACGAATACGCTGGATACTTTTGTTGCAGCGTCAGTGCTGCCAGTACAACCCGACACACCAATATCGAAAGTTGCTTGACCCGCAGTTTGACCTGCTGTAGCCAGTGCAGTGGCATTAACACTTGGCAGTAGAACCAGTGGTTTAGCGCTATTACCATTGATAGTTACGGAACAGGTTTCTGACGTAACTTCGCCCTGGAAACTCATTGTATTATCAGAAAGTGCGAATGCTTGAGAAGCGAAAAGAACGGACATCGCTGTTACAGATAAGAAAGTTAACTTTTTCATTACAAAATACCCTATATTCCCTATAATTTATTCGTGCGAAAGTGATATTTCGCATTCCATTCCACTCTGATTATTAAGTTAAACCCGCCGAGTCTGGCTCTATAAGGGGGGGTTGAAATTAAACATCAAAAGCAGATGCAATAAAAGTAAGACACATATTGCCAAGTAACTTTACAATAATGACATGATATTATTTTAATGAATAAATATCATTAAATATGAAGTCGAATTCGGGGCTTTCACAGAGTGAAAAATGAGAGCGTTATTTTATATAAAATGCGCAAGTTAAGAAAACTTAACAATTCATTAAGATTAATAATGGATTACGCTTACTCCACCAGGTAATTGTGAAAGGCTTTATTGAATAAATAATATTGAGATAACAAAGTCTCCTGTCAGTCATTTTCTCAGACAATCCTTACACTGTCTGGCACGTTTGTACGCATCATTTGCCATTATGTCAGCGAACATCAATTGTTCAGCACCCTGTTGTAAGCTTTTCAGTTTGTGATTTTGAATTTTCATTTTGCTACGGGATATTGCTACAGGATGATGAGTACGGCGATCTGAACCTTATTGCATACAGATTGAGTTTCAATTTGGGATATCCCACTTCATTGAACCTGAGGATACTTTCATTTATTTATCCGCTATCTGCATGTGGATTTCAATGGGTATGGATAGCTGTTGAGATAATAGAATCTGGCTGAAAGCCTTAAAAATAGAGGGAGTAGTGGACTTTAGGGGATATGAAAAGAAGTAAGGGTGGTACGCCCTACAGGATTCGAACCTGTGACCTACGGCTTAGAAGGCCGTTGCTCTATCCAACTGAGCTAAGGGCGCATTGCAGTCCTGTTAGGGAGCGTTGCGGACTCGGATTATACGGGCAGGTCGCAATGAGTCAATGGCTTTCGAACTCACTGCTTAATGACTGAACGATTTGCTCACATTCTTTACTGCATCCGTTTTTACAGGGAGTCCGCGAAAACCTATTTCTCTGAATTGATGGCTGCCGTAATAACCCGTGCCGATGCCTGATAGGCGTTATTTTCATAGGCAGTCAGTTCAGGTTGCAGAGTTTGTACGATACCTCGCTTGCCGATCACCGCAGGCTGACCAATGTAGACCTTCAGTTTTTCGTCCCATGCTGAGACGGGATAAATCGTATTGGCATCTGACAAAATCGCATCGACTAAACGTGCGGCTGCCGTGGCAATGCCAAAACTGGTCCAGCCTTTGCCCTGCAGAATCTCCCAGCCGCCACCACGTACCGCGCTTTCCATCCTGGCCCAATCAACCACGCGGTCCCCGGCCAGTTCTGTCACTGGGCGACCACCCAGCGTGACGGTACTCCAGGCGACAAACTGTGATTCACCATGTTCGCCAAGCACATAGCCTGTAACGCTTTTCGGGTCTAAGTCGAAGAACTCACCCACTACGCGTTTCATGCGGGCAGTATCCAGAAGTGTGCCTGTGCCGAAAACCTGCTGATCCGGGAAGCCACTGGTTTGCTGAATTATCTGGGTTATCACGTCGCACGGGTTGGTGATGTTAAGGATAACCCCGCCAAAGCCACTGGCAATAATACGTGGCAACAGCGCACGGACCGCAGCGCGGGTCTCGGCCAGCTCTTCCAGTCGGTCTTCACGCAATAAGGTTTTAGGACCTACAGCCATGACGACGACATCTGCATCATGCAATTCGTTATAGTCGTTGGCGATAACATTAACCCGCGACGCGCTAAGTGCGGCCATATCACGCAGCTCCAACATCTGACTGGCTGCCTTCGCTTCATTTTCATCCAGCAAAACAATCACATCACACAATCCCTGCGTGACCAGCGAAAAGGCCACATCAGCACCGACATGGCCCGTGCCGATAATTCCCACTTTACGTGTCATCCCGCTTTCCTTATGTATTCGATTTGACGTTCTCCTAAAATAGCCCCATTCCATGCAAACTTCTGCGCAATCCCGCCGCTATTTTACGGACCAAAACAATTCAGCGCCTGACAGCGCGCGCTGCATCTGCCAAAATAGCGCATCCCCTGCATTTTTTAATTGATGGATTTAATCCCCGATGTCAGCAAAGATTATTGACGGTAAAACGATTGCGCAGCAGGTCAGAAATGAAGTTGCGGAAAAAGTAAAACAACGACTGGCTGACGGTAAGCGTGCGCCAGGCTTAGCTGTTGTCTTAGTCGGAGAGAACCCGGCCTCGCAGATTTATGTCGCCAGCAAGCGCCGCTCCTGCGAAGAAGTGGGCTTTCTGTCGCGCTCTTATGATTTGCCCGACACCACTTCCGAAGGCGAGCTGCTTAAGCTAATTGATGAACTGAACAGCGACGACGCCATCGACGGCATTCTGGTTCAGTTGCCGCTGCCTGCGGGCATCGATAACATCAAGGTTCTGGAACGTATTCACCCGGACAAAGATGTTGACGGCTTCCATCCTTATAATGTCGGCCGCCTGTGTCAACGTGCGCCGACTTTGCGCCCTTGCACTCCCCGCGGCATTGTGACGCTGCTGGAACGTTATGGTATCGACACCTTCGGCCTGAATGCCGTGGTGATTGGTGCGTCCAATATCGTGGGTCGCCCGATGAGTATGGAATTGCTGCTGGCCGGTTGTACTACCACCGTCACGCACCGTTTTACTAAAAACTTGCGTCACCATGTCGAAAACGCCGATCTGGTGGTGGTTGCCGTCGGTAAACCTGGGTTTATTCCCGGCGAATGGATTAAACCGGGCGCAATCGTAGTGGATGTCGGTATAAACCGTCTGGAAAGTGGTAAAGTTGTCGGCGATGTTGAATTTGATGCTGCCGCCGAGCGCGCTTCATTTATTACACCGGTGCCGGGCGGCGTAGGCCCGATGACGGTCGCGACGCTGATTCAAAATACCTTGCAAGCTTGCGAGGAATATCACGACATCAGCGCCAACTAAAAGTCAGTAACAAATAAGTCAGGAAACCATGGAAACTTTTTTTCTCGAAAAACACCCGCATGTTGAACTGTGCGACCTGCTCAAATTTATGGGCTGGTGTGAAAGCGGCGCAGCGGCTAAAGCCGTGATTGCCGAAGGTCAGGTGAAGGTCAACGGGCAGGTTGAAACCCGTAAACGTTGCAAAATCCTTGCTGACCAGCAAGTTGAATTCGCCAGCAGCAAACTGGTCGTCAAAGCCTCAGCCGAATAAACCGTCGGTTCTGAGCATAAAAAACGCGGAGGGGATTAACCCGACCGCGTTTTTTTATGACGTTTTTACAACACCAAACCGATCACTTACGACGCCACGTTGTACCTGAAGGGCCATCTTCCAGCACAATTCCCATCTCGTTTAAGCGATCGCGCGCTTTGTCCGCCATGCCCCAGTCTTTGCTGGCACGGGCGTCGTTACGCTGTTTGATCAGCGCTTCAACTTCAGCCACTTCGCTGTCGTCATCTGCTTGCGCGCCGGATTGCAGGAACTGTTCAGGGTCTTTCTCCAGCAGGCCCAGAACACTGCCCAATTTGCGCAGTTCAGCGGCTAACCCATTGGCGGCCTGCATATCTTCCACTTTCAGACGGTTGATATCGCGCGCCATGTCAAACAGAACCGAATAGGCTTCAGGCGTGTTGAAATCATCGTCCATTGCTTCACGAAAGCGTGCCACAAAGGTTTCACCACCGGCGGGGATAGCCTGCGCATCGGTACCGCGCAGCGCTGTGTACAGACGCTCAAGCGAGGTCCGCGCCAACTTGAGGTTCTCTTCACTGTAGTTCAGTTGGCTGCGGTAGTGGCCTGACATCAGGAAGTAGCGCACGCTCTCGGCATCGTAATATTTTAGGACGTCGCGCACGGTAAAGAAGTTATCCAGCGATTTGGACATCTTCTCGCGGTCGATCATCACCATGCCGGAATGCATCCAGGTATTGACGTAAGGGCCGTCATGGGCACAACTCGACTGAGCGATTTCATTTTCGTGATGCGGGAACATCAGATCAGAACCGCCACCATGAAGATCAAAATGTTCGCCAAGCTGCTTGCAGTTCATGGCTGAACATTCGATATGCCAGCCTGGACGCCCTTCGCCCCAAGGCGAGGTCCAGCTTGGTTCTCCTGGCTTGGACATTTTCCATAACACGAAGTCCATCGGGTTACGTTTTACATCGGCGGCCACTTCAACGCGCGCACCGGCCTGTAACTGATCCAGATCCTGGCGTGACAGTAGGCCGTAGTCCGGATCGCTTTCGACCCAGAACATCACGTCACCGTTGGAGGCGACGTAGGCATGATCGCGGTCGATCAGCTTTTGCACAATCTCGATGATTTCATGAATGTGGCCGGTAGCGCGGGGTTCGGCATCAGGAGGCAAGATCCCCAGCGCAGCAAAATCAATGTGCATTTCAGCGATCATACGATCAGTCAGCGCAGTAAAATCTTCGCCGTTCTCTGCCGCACGTTTAATGATTTTGTCGTCAATATCGGTGATATTACGCACATATTTCAGATCATAGCCCAGGTAACGCAGATAGCGTGATACCACGTCAAATGACACAAATGTGCGTCCATGTCCAATGTGACACAGGTCATAAACGGTGATCCCACACACGTACATACCGACTTTACCGGCATGAATTGGCTTGAATTCCTCTTTTTGGCGACTTAGGGTATTAAAAATCTTCAGCATCAGGCTATTCCGTGTTGGGCATTGAAAACGTCAATGACGCTCATAATATAACGAAAACGCATCTACCGAAACGGCATAAGCCGCTCAGTGTCCGAAACAGGCTGCTGACGCCTGCTTTTGAGTTATGGTATAAGAAAAGGCTATAGTAGCGGCTCACACTGAGAGCACACATCAACATAAGCAGGATGATTATTATGGTCACTTTACACACCAACCACGGCGACATCGTTATTAAAACTTTCGCGGACAAGGCACCGGTCACCGTCGAAAACTTCCTGAACTATTGCCGTAAGGGTTTCTACGACAACACCATTTTTCACCGTGTCATTAACGGTTTTATGATTCAGGGTGGCGGTTTTGAGCCAGGCATGAATCAGAAAAATACTGACGCACAAATCAAAAACGAAGCCAATAACGGTCTAAAAAACAACAAAGGCACGTTGGCGATGGCCCGTACCAATGACCCGCATTCTGCTACCGCACAGTTTTTCATCAACGTCAGCGACAACGATTTTCTTAACCACACCGGTGAAAATGAGCAAGGCTGGGGTTATTGCGTGTTTGCAGAAGTCACCGAGGGTCTGGACGTCGTTGAGAAAATCAAAGCTGTGAAAACGGGCCGTAGCGGTATGCACCAAGACGTTCCAAAAGAAGATGTTGTGATCCAAAGCGTTACTGTCAGCGAATAACTGACATTTAATGGCCACATTTTTTATCGCAGATATTCATCTTTGCGCACAGGAACCGGCAATTACTGCCGGTTTTCTGCGTTTTTTACGCGAAGATGCGCCGCAGGCTGATGCGCTGTACATCCTTGGGGATCTGTTTGAGGCCTGGATCGGCGACGACGATCCACAACCATTGCACGGCGACATCGCAGCAGCGCTGAATACCCTCCACCAGCAAGGCGTGCCCTGTTTTTTCATTCACGGTAACCGCGACTTTCTGGTTGGGCGACGTTTTGCCCGCGACAGCTCGATGCAGATTCTGCCGGAAACCAAATTGCTCCAACTCTATGGCCGACGGTTGCTGATTTTACACGGCGACACGCTTTGTACTGACGACATCGGTTATCAAAAATTCCGCAAGAAAGTGCGCAATCCGCTGATTCAGAAAATCTTCCTCGCCCTGCCGCTTAAATGGCGACTGTCCATTGCAGCCAGAATGCGCGCCGACAGTAAAGCGTCTAATCGCGGAAAGTCACTGGACGTCATGGACGTCAATCCGCAGGCGGTGATCAACGCGATGCAGGAGAATCGCGCCGAATGGATGATTCACGGTCATACCCATCGCCCCGCTATTCACGACGTGCCGCTAAACGGTAAGACCGGACACCGCGCAGTACTGGGAGCCTGGCATGAAGAAGGATCGATGATCACCGTCAGCGCCGACGGTATAGAGTTGGTGACCTTTCCGTTCTGATCTTCACCCCAAGCCGACTTCCCACACAAACCCTCTACGCAATCGTTTTCCTCGCTATGTGAGCATGATATGATTTGCGCCCTCTCCGCCAGAAAACCTCGGGGTAAGTTCTCCGAAAGTCTGGCGACGCTGGTTTAATCACAGGAGCTTTACAGACATGTCATCCAACGTTACCCCGGCAAAAATCGCCATCGTTATGGGGTCTAAAAGTGACTGGGCGACCATGCAGTTCGCCGCCGAGGTTCTCACAACGCTGAATATTCCTTTCCATGTCGAAGTTGTTTCCGCTCACCGCACGCCAGATAAACTGTTCAGTTTTGCCGAACAGGCGTCAGGAAACGGTTTAGATGTGATTATCGCAGGCGCGGGCGGCGCAGCCCATTTACCTGGCATGCTGGCAGCGAAAACGCTGGTGCCAGTGCTCGGCGTACCGGTACAAAGCGCAGCCCTAAGCGGTGTGGATAGCTTGTATTCTATCGTCCAGATGCCGCGCGGCATTCCAGTCGGTACGCTGGCTATCGGTAAAGCCGGTGCAGCGAATGCCGCCCTGCTGGCGGCACAGATTCTGGCGCTGCACGACGCAGAGATTGGCAAAAGTCTGGCGGCGTGGCGCAAGGCGCAAACGGATGAAGTGCTGAATAATCCCGATCCCCGGGAGGAAGCATGAAGCCAGTTTGCGTACTCGGTAACGGTCAGTTAGGCAGAATGCTGCGTCAGGCCGGAGAACCCTTAGGTATTGCCGTTTATCCGATCGGCCTTGATGCGGAACCTGAGGCGGTGCCTTTTCATCAGAGCGTGATCACCGCTGAGATTGAGCGCTGGCCAGAAACCGCACTGACACGCGAACTGGCGACGCATAAAGGCTTTGTGAACCGTGATATTTTCCCGCGTTTGGCCGACCGCCTGACGCAAAAACAGCTGCTCGACCAGCTCGGTCTGGCGACGGCACCGTGGCAATTACTGGCCGATGCCAGCGAGTGGCCGCCGCTCTTCGCTCAGCTCGGCGACCTGGCGATTGTGAAGCGCCGCGTCGGTGGTTACGATGGCCGTGGCCAGTGGCGCTTGCGTCCCGGCGAAGAAGACACCTTGCCGGAAGAGTGCTACGGCGAGTGTATCGTTGAACAGGGCATCAATTTTTCTGGCGAAGTATCACTGGTTGGCGCGCGTGGCCACGACGGCCAGACGGTGTTTTATCCGCTGACTCACAACCTGCATCAGGACGGTATTCTGCGCACCAGCGTCGCGCTACCCACGCAGGATGCCGCGCTGCAACAGCAGGCCGAAAGTATGTTGTCGACCATCCTCAATGAGCTGAATTATGTTGGCGTGATGGCGATGGAATGCTTTGTAGTCAGCGAAGGTTTACTGATCAATGAACTGGCACCGCGCGTCCACAACAGCGGGCACTGGACACAAAACGGTGCCTCCTACAGCCAGTTCGAGATGCATCTTCGCGCCATCCTCAATCTACCCTTGCCGAAACCGGTGGTCAGTACGCCGTCGGTAATGGTCAATCTGATCGGAACGGATATCTCAACCAAGTGGCTGAGTCTGCCGCTGGTGAATTTACACTGGTATCAGAAAGAGGTGCGTGAAGGCCGCAAGGTCGGCCATCTGAATCTGAATGACCCCAGCCCAACGTTACTGAAAGAGACGTTGAACGCTTTAGTCCCTATGCTGCCGCCAGAGTACAAAAGCGGTATCGAATGGGCGATGAGCAAACTCGTTTAATGTGTCCTGCGGCCGCCCAATTTGGGCGGCCGCTAACAGCCTTTTTCTTATTCCAATACACCCACTGTTTGCAAATTTACAGCAATACTGACGTCAAATTTTAGGGAAAGTGAAGTGATAGGTTCCCGGTGGAATGCCCAACACTTCGCATGCTTCCTGTATCTCTGGCGCACAAACATTATCCGTTATATCCCCGGAATAGCGCCCTTCCCCGCAGCAACCGCACCCCCATCCAACCGCCGCACAATGATAGCAGCAGCGCGCTGAACAGCGGCACCGACCACCACAGGACCAGATTTGGCTCCCACGGGAAATCGAATACCTTACGTTGCAGTATCCACAGTGAAGCTTCGGCACCGACGGCGGCAGCGATACCGGCAACCAGCCCCAGTACGGCGAACTCACACCACAGTGTGCTACGTAACAGTTTTTTACTGGCACCCAGCGTACGGTAGACGATCAACTCCTGACGACGCTGACGCATTCCCACCTGGATTTGCGCCAACAGCAATAAACCGCCGCACAGCATCACCAGAATCACCATCACTTCCAGCGCACGACTCACCTGCTGCAACACCTGTCCGACCTGTTCGAGTATGGTTCCGATGTCGAGCAGACTGAGCGTCGGGAACTGGCGGTTAAGCTGGGTAATCGTTTTTCCGTCACCATGATAACGGAAACTGGTCAGCCAGCTTTGCGGCTGGGCATCCAGCGCGCCCGGCGGGAAGATAAAGTAGAAATTGGGTCGCAGGCTGTCCCAGTCCACTTTACGCAGGCTGGAGATTTTGGCATTGAACTCTTGAGTATCACCGCTGAAGGTCAGCGTATCGCCGATTTTCACGCCAAGCCGCCCTGCCAGCCCGTCGTCTAACGAGACTTCACCCGCCTGCGGTGGCCCATTGCCCGCCACCAGTGGGTTGTGATCTGGCAATCCCTGCATCCAGGTCAAATTCAGCTCACGGTTGACGGCCTCACCGGCCGCGTCATCCGGTTTGATGATGTCGGTCGCATTTTGCTGGTTTATCTTGGTCAGTCTGACACGAACAATCGGGTAGAAGGTTTCCGGCTCAGTCTGATGCTGGCGCAGGAAGTCGGTCACCGGTGGCACCTGATCTTTGGTGATGTTCAGCAGGAAGTAGTTTGGGCTGTCCGGCGGCAACTGCTGCTCCCAGCGGTCGAGCAGATCGACACGCAGCACCAGCAACAAAGCGAGCAGCATAAATGACATGGAGAACGCCGCCAGTTGGCTGAGTGTCACCCATGGTTGGCGCACCAGACGGTTGATCGCCAGACGCAGCGGTAGCTTGCCAATGGTGACTCGCCGCAGCAGCAACAGACTGCCCCAGCCAATAGCACCGAGCAGCAGCGACAGCACGACCACACCGACCAGCAGTGACCACAGCAGCGTACTCCCGCCGACCAACGCCGCCAGCAGCCCCACCACAATCACCAGCATCACAGGAATAAACCAGCGCAGCGGCCAGACATTAGCCACCACGTCCTTACGCAAAACCCGCAGTGGCTGGGTGGCCAACAGCTGTTTGTAAGGCCGCGCCCCTACCAGCAGTGAAATCACCACCAGCGAACCCATCGACCAGACCCACGGCCAAATACCCGACGGTGGCAAGACCGCAGGTAACACTGGTACCAGCATTTTCATCAATAAGGCTTCAAACAGCAGCCCAATGATACTGCCACACACCGCCGCCAGCAGCAGCACAGATAACCACTGGCCGATGATCAGCCTTTGCAGCGCTTTTTTACCGGCACCGAGGGTTTTGAGTACCGCCACTAAGTCGTAGCGGCTGCGGCAGTAATGCCCCATAGCGACGGCGACAGCGGCGATTGACAGCATCAGTGTCAGCAATGCGGACAGCAACAAGAACTGTTGAGAACGTTGCAGAGATTTGCCCAGCGCCCCTTCCGAATCATCCATGCCGTACCAGCGTTGGTCAGGTCTCAGCAGCCCTTTAATGGCATCGCCGTAAGCTTTAATGTTTTCCGGTGTTCCGGCAAACATATAACGGTAAGTGACGCGACTACCGGGCTGGATCGCGCCAGTTTTTGGCACGTCAACCAGGTTCATAATCACACGCGGCGCGGTTTGGAACGGGTTAAAACCCGAGTCCGGCTCTTGAATAATTTCACCGGCAATTTTCAGCGTGGCATCACCGATCTCAAGATTGTCACCCACTTTGACGTTCAGCAGCGCCATTAAGCGTGGCGCGGCCAGCACCGTGCCGGGCTCAGGCTTAACGCCCGGCGGCTGGGTTTGCAAGTTACCATACAGCGGATAAACCAGATCCGTGGCTTTCACATCCGCCAACTGCGGGGTGTCTCCGGCAAAGGTCATGGTCATAAAGCTCAACTGGCGGCTGACTTTCAACCCCTGAGCCCCGGCGTCCTGCAGCCAGGCATCAGTGATCGGGCGGGCGGAGCGCAGCACACGGTCGGCGGCAATAAAGTCGCGGCTTTGCTGACTTAGCCCTTTTTCCATCCGATCACTGATGCTACCAAGTGCCAGAACGCATGACACTGCCAGCGTCAGCGCCAACCAGACAATCAGCAGTGACGGTTGTCGCCACTCACGCCAGAACCAGCGCCAGATCATGCTTCCTCCCATAATTTTCCATCACGCAGACGCAGGCGACGCTGACAGAGAGCCGCCAGTTGTTCATCATGGGTGACCAAAATCAGCGTAGTGCCAGCGTCCCGGTTGAGCGAGAAAAGCAGATCAACGATGCGCTCACCGGTGGTGCGGTCCAAATTACCCGTCGGTTCATCGGCGAACAGCAATTTGGGTTTGCCAATGAATGCACGGGCCAGCGCGACACGCTGCTGTTCACCGCCTGAGAGCTGCGCAGGCAGATGATGCTGACGTTCGCCCAACCCCAGCTGTTGCAGCAACTGCACGGCCTGCGCGCGGCTGCTGGCGTCAGATTCGCCACGCAGCAGAGCAGGAAGCTGGACGTTTTCCAGCGCGTTCAGCGTCGGCACCAGCATAAAGGATTGAAAGACAAAACCGACGTTTCTGGCTCGCAGCGCGGCGCGCCCTTCTTCGTCCATGTTGGTCAGCGACTGTCCCAGCAGTTTTACATCGCCTCCGGTACCGTCATCAAGACCAGCGAGGATCCCAAGCAGCGTTGATTTACCCGAACCGGACTCGCCAATCAGCGCGATAGTTTGCGCCGGTTTGACAACCAGCTCCACACCGGAGAGGATAGTTAGCTGACTTTCACCCTGGCCGACGTATTTACTAAGATGATGAACTTCAAGAACGTTTCCCGCTGGCATCTTCCTTTCCTTTTACTTGTATCAATGCTGGTCACTACGGCAGCGAGTTTCCGGGCCGCTGCGGCTGAGAACTTGCTGATTATAGGTGATAGTCTAAGCGCGGTTTACCGCCTGCCTATCGACAGTTCATGGCCATCTCTGCTCAATAAAAAGTGGCAGGATGAGAAGGGTAAGCCGAGCATTGTTAATGCCAGCATCAGCGGTGATACCGCCGAACAGGGGCTGACACGGCTACCAGCGCTGCTGAAACAGCATCATCCGCGCTGGGTGTTAATTGAACTCGGGGCCAACGACGGTTTGCGCGGTTTTGCGCCATCGGGCATTTCTCAGACGCTGACCCAGATAATAAAATTAGTGAAACAGGCTGACGCTCAACCTTTGCTAATGCAAATCCGCCTGCCTCCGAACTATGGCCGCCGTTATACTGAAGCGTTTTATGCGATTTACCCTGCGCTGGCAAAGCAAAACAATATTCCGCTGGTGCCCTTCTTTATGGAGCAGGTTGCGCTGAAACCGGAATGGATGCAGGACGACGGTTTACATCCCGCCCAGGCCGCCCAGTCATTTATCGCCGACTGGATGGCGGACAAACTGGCACCGTTAGTCAAACCGGACCAAACTCTAAGTAAACCACAGTCCTGAAAAATAGGGGCTTCTGACAGGTAAAGTTATGCAAAAAGCAGTATTGATCACCGGCTGCTCCAGCGGTATTGGCTTGGTCGCCGCACAGGATTTACGTAACCGGGGTTACCGCGTCCTGGCTGCCTGCCGTAAAATGCAGGATATTGAAAACCTGCGTCAGTTGGGCTTTGAAACCATTGAGCTGGATCTGGATGACAAACAGAGCGTAGCCCGCGCCGCAGCTGAAGTGTTGACACTGACTGGCAACCGCCTTTACGGTCTGTTCAACAATGCCGGTTACGGTGTTTACGGCCCGCTGCATACGGTCAGCCGTGAACAATTCGAGCAACAATTTTCCAGCAACTTATTCGGCACCCACCAGCTAACACAGTTGCTTTTACCGGCCATGCTGGCGCACGGCGAAGGCCGCATTATTCAAACCAGCTCGGTGATGGGACTGGTCAGCACGCCGGGCCGAGGCGCTTATGCCGCCAGCAAGTATGCACTGGAGGCCTGGTCTGACACGCTGCGCATGGAGCTGCACGGCACCGGCATTCAGGTCAGCCTGATTGAACCAGGGCCGCTAAGCAGTAATTTCACCCAAAACGTGAATCAGTCACAAGCCGATAAACCGGTTAACAATCCCGGTATTGCCCAGCGTTTTACCCTCAAACCAGAGGCAGTATTGCCAAAATTGCACCATGCTTTAGAAAGTCGACAAGCCCGTCTGCGCTATCCCGTCACCTTGGTCGCTCACGCATTGTCGATACTTAAACGCCTGTTGCCCGGCCGCCTGCTAGATAAATTGCTGCGTGGTAATAGTTAACGCCACGGTTTCTGGGGGTTGAAGCGACAAAAGCTGCCCCCATTTAAACCTATATACTCATACCGTTGCGTCAGAAATAAGAGAACCTAATTCATGCTTGCACAACCTTCAATTATCAATATCAACGAAACCAACCTGCACCAGACGCTGGAACAATCCATGTCGCTGCCGGTGATGTTCTATTTCTGGTCTGAGCGCAGCCAGCACTGCCTGGAACTCGGGCCGATCCTCGATCGACTGGCGGCTGAATATGCCGGACAGCTGATCCTGGCCAAAGTCGACTGTGATGCAGAACCGGCCATCGCCCAACAATTTGGCCTGCGCTCCATTCCCGCGGTGTACTTGTTTAAAGACGGCCAGCCGGTGGACGGTTTCCAGGGACCGCAGCCAGAAGAAACGATCCGTGAACTGCTGCATAAAGTCCTGCCGAAAGAAGAAGAACTGAAAGTCGCTCAGGCGCAGGAATTGATTGAAGCCGGCGATCTCACCGCCGCTCTGCCGCTGCTGAAAGAGGCATGGCAGTTGAGTCATCAGCGCAGCGACATCGGCCTAATGCTGGCGGACGTCCAGATTCAACTTAACCGTAGCGAAGATGCAGAAGCGGTGCTGGCAACCATTCCTTTGCAGGATAAAGACTCCCGCTATCAGGGTCTGGTGGCGCAAATCGAGTTACTGAAACAGGCAGCCGATACTCCGGAGATCCAGCAACTGCAGCAGCAATTACTACAGGAGCCAGAGAACATCGAACTGGCAGTTAAACTCAGCCTGCAACTCCACGCAGTCGGGCGTAATGAAGAGGCATTGGAACTGCTGATGGTTCCGCTAAAGAAAGATCTCGGCGCGGCCAACGGTACAGCCCGCAAAACGCTGATGGATATTCTCGCTGCCCTAGGCACCGGAGATGCGCTGGCAGCTAAATACCGCCGCCAGCTTTACTCACTGCTATACTGACTCTCCAGCGGCGGTTCCTCACTGAACCGCCGCGTTGTTTTCTTTCACACCGTATTATTTCCCCTCGCTGAACTATCCTTAATCAATACGACTTCGGGTCGAACTGTGCGACAATCCCGCTGAGCAAAGTCTGTCCTTTTGCTTACTGGAATATGTTTTTTCTGCAAAATATGCAGAAAAACGCCCAGGACATCGAATTACAGGAGTTCCATATCATGCTTACCGTTATTCCCATCCTTATTGTTCTCGCACTGCTGGTCGTATTTGCCGGTGTCAAAATTGTGCCACAGGGCTTTCAGTGGACTGTCGAGCGGTTTGGCCGTTACACCAAAACGCTCATGCCGGGCCTGAATCTGGTGATACCTTTTGTTGACCGCGTAGGCCGCAAAATCAACATGATGGAGCAAGTGCTGGATATCCCTTCTCAGGAAATCATCTCTCGTGACAACGCCAATGTTGCCATTGATGCCGTATGCTTTATCCAGGTGATCGATCCTGCACGTGCCGCGTATGAAGTCAGTAACCTGGAGCAGGCCATTGTTAACCTGACCATGACGAACTTCCGTACCGTACTGGGCTCGATGGAACTCGACGAAATGCTTTCTCAGCGCGATAACATCAACGCCCGCCTACTGCACATTGTCGATGAAGCGACCAACCCGTGGGGCGTGAAGATCACCCGTATTGAGATTCGTGACGTGCGTCCCCCCGCTGAACTGATCTCTGCGATGAACGCACAGATGAAAGCTGAACGTACCAAGCGTGCTGATATTCTGGAAGCCGAAGGTGTGCGTCAGTCCGCTATTTTGCGTGCGGAGGGTGAAAAGCAGTCACAAATCCTAAAGGCTGAAGGTGAGCGTCAATCCGCATTTTTACAGGCTGAAGCCCGCGAGCGTGCGGCCGAAGCCGAAGCCCAGGCCACTAAAATGGTTTCTGAAGCCATCGAGGCTGGCAACGTTCAGGCGATCAACTACTTTGTGGCGCAGAAATATACCGATGCACTGACCAAAATTGGCTCAGCTAACAATAGCAAAGTGATCATGATGCCACTGGATGCCAGCAGCCTGATGGGCTCGATTGGCGGTATCGCTGAATTACTGAAAGAAACCAAAGGCGGCAAATAATGCTGCAACAGCTTATAGCAAGCCCGCACCTTTTCTGGTTGTCACTCGGCGGCCTGTTGCTGGCAGCTGAACTGCTCGGTGCGAGCGGTTATTTGCTGTGGAGTGGTATTGCAGCCGCGTTGGTGGGTTTGCTGACTTGGGTGCTGCCACTATCGTGGGAATGGCAAGGCCTGTGCTTTGCTGTGCTAACCATGGTGGCCGCATGGCTGTGGTGGCGGTGGCTTAGCCGTCGACAGCAATCCGATCCGCAGAACAGTTCACTCAACCAGCGCGGGCAGCAGATGGTGGGTATGCACGCGACTGTGCTTGAACCCATGAGTAACGGCTACAGCCGAGTACGTATTGGCGACAGCACCTGGCGAATCACCAGCACCGCACGATTAAACGTCGGTGATGACGTGGTGATCACTCACGTCGAAGGTATTACTTTGCGGGTCGAACCCACAAAAAGATAACAGACTAACGCTGCTGCGCTTTCAATGACGGGGCAATTCGCCTCTTCATTTCCCGGCTAAGACGCCCCAACGTCAGCAGTCGTTGATAGATCTCTTGCAGTTCTCCGATGTGCCGCGCAATCTCGGCGGCCTTATCCAGTCATCGGCACTTTGCTGTTCGTACTGTGGTGCTCAGAATGGTGGAATAACACCACCCATCCTGAGACTCCTCCCGCAAAAAGCCAGCTTGATTTGGTCTTTTATTCAGGTAAACAGTGTCTTGCCAACCCTGTGGTATGTTCTCTTAGGCTGGAACGATGAATTTGGCAGAAGCTCGTGCCACTTGCTGTTGTTCATTAGTTAACCAAGCCTCAAGTTGATAGAATCCCCGACGCTGTCCGAGTAGCCTGGCAAACACCCTGAGGTGCTGGCCCACTCTTATGGGGCAAATAAACCGAACGGTTAATTCAGCTGTCAGCGCCTCAATTCCCTGCATAAACAAGCAATGTGTCATCGCTGCATCGAGTAAAGTGCTCGTCATGCCGCCATGCAAAAGACCTTTATAGCCTTGGTGCTTCTGATCCACCACATAGGATGCACCTACGGATCCATCCAGTTGTTGTGAGAATAACAGTTCCAACGAATCAGGATTGTTGTCGCGCGATCCACACACCATACAATGAGTATGGTGCTTTCTGGCATTGAGATAAATGCTCATACATTCCTACTTAGCCTACTTAGCGGCCAGCTCACACTACCTACCGCCTTCTGTTTTCGACTCAGCGGAGACTCCCTTCACCGCACCCGGTACCTGTCTCACATGCATCTTGTCAGAGGCAATAGTACATGCGAAATCTACTCAGGAACGACAGCAGTGACCTTTTCCCTCATGAGGCTGAATACCTGACTGGCAACAAAGCTTCTCAGAAACGTTCCCTTCAGCACCACAACCACCGCAGGATTTATTTTTCGCTTCGTGCTTCAATGATTGGCGACCCTGGCTGGCTTGATGAAGCTGCACAAACCCATTGGTAAGCGGGTCATGCAGTGTGTTCACCGAAAGACTGGTGCAATCAGTCTGATACACAGCAAACTGGCCTGTTAATAATTTTCCAAGCATCCGCTCACCAATATTACGAACAACAACCTGGTTAACCTTCTGCTCAGACAGCAAGTCGATCATTTTCTTTTTACCTGCACAACTCGCTTCTCGTGCGGGATTCTCAACACGATTGATCTCAACGCCTCGCTCATCCAGAAAGACCAAACAGCTGGCTTTGGTAAAATGATTTGCGACTCGATCATTATTCATTGGAATGGCAGTGATCATATTTTTTAACTCCGTCGTCCTCAAGGTGCATCATTAGCGCTTTGCCCTGTGTGAGGCAGTCCACAACCTTAAAACGGGCTGCTTTCAGGACATTGGCTAGCGTCTGCCGGGAAACCCCCATTTCCAAAGCCGCTTCTTGCTGCTGCATACCCAGTAAATCGACTAAGCGCAATGCCTCAAACTCATCTTCATTAAGACAAACCTGCTCAAGTTGGCTCATTGGCCGGCCGTTAGGTTTGAAACAACTCTCTGCAGGATGGCCACAGATGTTACGTGGAATCTTGGGTCTCGCCATGGGAGCTCCTTATTGGCATATGCTATATATACTCTCTCTCTATAGCGTATGCAATGTAGACTCACCGTGCTGTGAAGTGAGGAATGCCATCATTGGCCTAATCTCTCGTTCAGACACAGATGAATATCTATATATAGATAGTTGTAAGTTCAATATGGTGAGTTTCAAATGCTTCCTGCGTTACTCTAATAGCATTCGGGCATTGATGATTTTTATATTTTAAGCATTACTGATGAATTTTAAGTGTTTACCAACCTCATTTAACCTGGCAATGGCATGATGTCTCTTCGGAATTTTGGTATATAATTTAACCAACTGAAGATAAGAGTGAAAGGAAATTAAAATGTTATCCATGACGTTAAGGAGGAGTACATCTAATAAACTTTTATCTTTTTGGCGATTCAATTTGGCTATTTTAATTTTACTGCTTTCTTTCTTTAGCGTGGTGGTCACTGCCGTTAATTGGTTCGTGGCCATATATACTGTTCAAAAGAACACACTGGAAGTTTCCACTTTAAGTTCAAATCTTGCATATTGGTAGAAATAGAGTTTCTGTTTGTCGACATGTTAATTGATTTTTAAGTTGCGAAATTTTAAGTTGCGAAATATTGTAGGCAGCGCTTTACCATAGAGCTCAAAATAGCTAAATGTCTTCTAACGCTGCTGCGCTTTCAATAATGATGAAGAGGAGGAATGGCAACCGCCGCTGAGATTGTCGATGATGGGACAATTCGCGCCTTCATCTCCCGGGCAAGACTCCGCCAGCGTCATCAGGCGTTGATGCATTTCTTTCAGCTCTTCGATGTGCCGTGCTATCTCGGCGGCCTTCTTAAGCGTCCGCGCTTTGACATCCGCACTGTGGCGATCAGGGTTGTGGAATAACGCTACCAGTTCCTGACACTCTTCCAGCGAAAAACCCACCAGTCGAGCCTGGCGCAGTAAGGTCAGTTCTTCGATATGTTTGGGGGCATAACTACGATAGCCGTTCCCGCTTCGCATCGGCACGGTGATCAGTCCTTTTTCCTCATAGAAACGGATCGCTTTGCTGGTCAGCCCGGTTTTTTTTGCCACATCGCTGATATTCATTCTGCCCTTTAACAACCTTCACTTTGATGGAAGGTTTATCCTACAGTAGGAAACGGGAAAGGCCAACCGATCAGAACAATACGCGTGATTTGTTGCTGCATTGTCTTTTAAAGATTTTATTGAAAAAGAAATTAAACGTTATTATTTACTATTTCCATCATAAATATAATAGGCGGCATCGGTTCGCTCTATTTTTTCTGTTTCACCCGTTGCGAGACCTATCGCCAGCGCTTCTTTGTTATTTAAAATCTCATGCGCATCTTCACTGTAAGTTATTTTATCTATTTGAGCGTCGGTTAAATTGGTACATTGCCGATAAGTCTTCTTGAACATATCCCTGTAAATTTTTAGCCTCTCGACTGCTTGATCGATATTTACTTCTGAGGAATTATTTAAGGAGTGACCTAATTTAGGCGCGTGAAGTAAAAAGGTTGTATCATCCATGATTAGTCTGTTTTTTGCGCCACAAAAAATCATCGTTGCAGAGGATTCAACACTAGATAGATTGACTGTGGTTATCGGAATGGGTGAGTCCTTAACTAACTTAAGTCCAATTTTACCGCTATCCATATCACCACCACTACTGTTTATGTAGAGGTAGATGAGCTGAGTAGATTTGTACTTTTGCTCTATCTCATCGATCACGTTAGCCAGAGAAATTATTTTATTTTCCGTAATCGCGCCCGTGTAAAATATTTTAACTAACTTTATATTTTCCGGGGAAGTCGCGTTAATAACCTTACTCATTCCCGCGTCAGCATGGATACTTAGGAGTAACATAACAGGCATTATAAAATATATGAATTTCATCTCAATGCATCCCATTAGAAAAGATGAGAAGATATATATCACATTATAAATATGACTAGCATTAATATAATTTTTAGTTTCAACTTTATTGTTTTTGATACATCTATGAACTTTTTATTTCACCCAATGGTACACGGCATAGTACTCCGCATCTGGATATTTTATATCAGCATAATATTTAGTTGACCTTCACCTGAGAGGAAGGTTTATCCTGCTTACTGAATCTAAAAAAGCCAACCTGCCACAACAATAATGATGAGGGCAACACCATGACGACCACTATTTTGAATCTTGAAGGTTTAACCTGCGGACATTGCGTGGCTTCCACCCGCAAAGCACTGGAAGCCGTTCCCGGCACCACGCAGGTTGACGTAGAACTGAGCAAAGCCGTGGTACAAAGTTCTGCCAGTAGCCAGCAGTTAATTGATGCGGTTGAAGAAGCCGGGTATCACGCCGAACTGGCATCCTGACCGACGGCCAGCCAAAGCAGACCTTTTGTTGACGCTACAGCAGAAAAATCAAGACTTTCCCCCTGTTCGCTGAACCGATGACGCGCTAGCATGTCCCTTCTTTCATTGACAGAGACAACGCCATATGGGACATATTTTTTACCAGCTTGCCCGCTGGCTGGGTCTGCTTTCGCCCGCTGAATATCACTATCCGGCCATCGACATTCAGCTTTCCGGTGATAGACATCTGCATCTGGTGGGCAGTATTCACATGGGCACGATGGACATGCAACCGCTGCCTGAGATCTTGCTTAAACGGCTTTCCCAGGCCGATGCGTTGATTGTCGAAGCTGACATCAGCGGCACCGACTCCCCCTTTGGTCAGACCGATGACCTCTCCCCACTCGCCGAAAGACTGACCGAACAGCAACACCAGCAGGTCGAGAGTTTGTGCGATGAACTTGGTACCTCGGTGCATAGTATGGACCGGCTACCTTGCTGGCAGGTGGCGCTTATGTTGCAGGCCGGACAGGCTCAGCGTCTGGGATTACGTGGCGAATACGGCATTGACTATCAGTTGCTACAAGCTGCACGAGGAAAGCAGAAAGAAGTGATTGAACTCGAAGGCCCGCAAGAGCAACTGGCCCTGTTGCAACAGCTACCGGAAAACGGCCGCACACTGCTCGAAGATACCCTAACCCACTGGCACACCAACGCGCGCCTGCTGCAAACAATGATCAGCTGGTGGCTGGAATCTCAACCAAGCCAGGCAATGGAACCGTTGCCCAATACATTCAGCAATGAGTTGTATGATGTGTTAATGCACCAACGTAATCAGCGCTGGAAACAGCAACTGAACGCCCTGCCACCAGGGAAATACGTGGTGGCGGTCGGTGCATTGCATCTTTATGGCGAAGGCAATCTGCCGGATCTGTTATCCAATAAGTGACGAGGGTGAGTGAACGAAGTCAGCGCAGAGGCAGCTCGAAGAATAAATTGAATAAAAAAATGGCCAATATTTCTATTGGCCAGTCAAAGAGAAATTTCTTTTATTAGTTATAGCTTCAGCGCCACCCCTTCTCAGGGCACAGCGCCGGCGCCCTTAGGTTAGCAATCTGTACTGGGTCTTGGCAACACTCATTCATTGGACTACTATTTAAGCCAGTTCAATAAAGCCCCTTTATTGTTTACTATCAGAAGATTGAGCAGGGTTATTATTTTCCTATTGATTAAGTCATCGTAGTCGCCGGAAACTCTTCGCGGCGAAAGAAACGGTGGCTTTTTTATTGGGATCTTTTATCAGAGGTCAGCCATGACACCCGCAGTTAATTTATTGGAAAAAAACCAGGTCGCCTTCAGCCTCCACCACTATGAACACAGTAGTGATGAAACCAATTTCGGCGATGAAGTGGTCAAAAAACTCGGGCTGGATGCACATCAGGTTTATAAAACGTTATTGGTTGCGCTTAACGGTGATGCCAAAAAACTGGCCGTCGCCGTGACGCCGGTTGCCACCCAGTTGGACCTGAAAAAAGTCGCCAAAGCGCTGGGGGCCAAAAAAGCTGATATGGCAGACCCACAGTTGGCCCAACGGGTGACCGGATATCTGGTGGGTGGGATAAGCCCTCTCGGGCAAAAAAAACTGCTGCCAACGGTGATCGACAGCCCCGCGCAGGACTTTGCCACCATTTTTGTATCCGGCGGTAAACGCGGGCTTGATATTGAACTGGCCGCCAGCGATCTTTGTAGCCTGCTACGCGGAAAGTTTGCTGACATCGCAAAAATCGACTGACTCATTCCGCTATCTTCGTCAAAAACCGACAACAACCTACAACAAGAAGAAAGGCCGCTTGAATGACCGACCGTACTGATATTCCCGCTCCGCCGCCGATGAGCGCAGCGAAACGCACTGCTTTCTCTATTCTGGCTGCCATCAGCGTCTCGCATCTGCTTAATGACATGATCCAGTCACTGATACTCGCGATTTATCCGCTGCTGCAAAATGAGTTCTCCCTCAGCTTTACGCAGATTGGCATGATCACGTTGACTTATCAGATCACCGCCTCGCTGTTACAACCGCTGATTGGTTATTATACGGATAAACATCCGCAGCCTTACTCTCTGCCTATTGGGATGGGCTTCACGCTATCCGGTCTGTTGCTGTTGTCGGTTGCGCAAAGCTTCCCACTGGTGCTGCTGGCCGCGGCGCTGGTCGGTACCGGTTCATCAATATTCCATCCTGAATCCTCTCGCGTGGCACGCATGGCCTCTGGCGGACGCCATGGGCTGGCCCAGTCGGTATTCCAGGTCGGTGGCAACTTCGGCAGTTCGCTCGGCCCCTTACTGGCAGCGCTGATTATTGCGCCTTACGGTAAAGGCAACGTGGCCTGGTTCTCGCTGGCAGCGCTGCTGGGGATTGTGGTGTTGCTGCAAGTCAGCAAGTGGTATCGCCAGCAACAGCAGATCATCAAAAAACGTGGACCGGCCCCAAATAATGTAACGGTGCTACCACGCCAAACGGTGGTGCTGTCGATGGGTATTTTGTTGGTGCTGGTGTTCTCAAAATATTTCTATCTAACCAGTCTGAGCAGTTATTACACCTTCTACTTGATCCATAAATTCGGTGTGTCGATTCAGAATGCGCAGATCCACCTGTTCGTGTTTCTGTTCGCCGTGGCAGCGGGTACCATCATTGGCGGACCTGTTGGCGACAAGATTGGCCGCAAATATGTGATTTGGGCTTCGATCCTCGGCGTTGCCCCCTTCACGCTGCTGCTCCCTCATGCCAACCTCATGTGGACCAGCATATTGAGTGTGATTATTGGGGTGATTCTTGCGTCAGCGTTCTCGGCCATCTTGGTCTTCGCACAAGAGCTTATCCCCGGTAAAGTCGGCATGGTGTCCGGGCTGTTTTTCGGTTTGGCGTTTGGTATGGGGGGGATTGGCGCAGCCGTATTGGGCTATGTCGCGGACCGCACCAGCATTGAGCTGGTCTATCAGATCTGCGCCTTCCTGCCGCTCCTCGGTATTCTGACGGCCTTCCTGCCGAATCTCGAACAAAAGCAGTCTTGAAATTTCTGCCTCCTGCTGCCGGTATTACATTATCGGCAGCATCATGCTACGCCTTTTGGTTTATACCTATCTCTACGTGAGACCCGAGCAACTGCGGGTCTCTGGTCGGTGTGGGCCGACACGCCCACGACTTTGACCTTGAACTTAAACTAAAAACGCGTTTGGGGCCGCCCCAACAAACTCATCTCTCCCAGTATGACTCCTCAAGACTATCTTCCCTCTCCGGTAACCCACGTGTTAAGCGTGGCGAATGCTGATTTAACACCTGATAACTGACCCGATTGGCGTATTTACACACCTGCGCCAACGACGAATAGGTGAGATATTCGCGGGAATGTTTGCTCGAGTTCGGCACACTGCTGCGGTGGAAACCGTTGGCAGCAATGTCGTGTAACAGCGCAGAGAGTGCGCCATCCCCAGCCCCGTTGGTATTCATGATCTTCTCCGGCCCACCCATATAGGGCGCGATATGCGAATAGATCTTCAGCGGTGTTTGGCAGCTTTCACGGCGCATTGCGCGGCTGAATTCATACAAGTTAAACTCTGCAATCGCACCCGGTAACAGAGGATGCTGTGTGGTTCGTTTGAATTCTTCTTCGGTATAGCTGGCCATAAACAGCCCGTTTGGCCCAGCAGTGCAGAGTACTAAATCGACCCAATCCAGTGCTTTGTCGGCCGCCATTAGCGGGTCTTTCAGGCCGGTCAGCGCGAAGCCTTCATCTTCATTCATCGCCAGAATCGAGACGTTATCGCGGATGAAATCACGCCACGCCTGCGGATTTTCTGCGATCACAAACTGTGTTCCCAGCGTCAGCACCACCGGCACCTGATATTTTTTAGCGTAGGCGATGGCCTGCATCGTGGCTTCGGGCATGGGTTCACCTTCGCCGCTACGCAGCAGGTAAGAGGTCAACACCAGCGCCGAGGCTCCGGCGATCACCTCTTCAGGTACGCTTTCCTGACGCAGGTTATTCATATGGCCCGGACTGATAGCAAAGGTGCGTTCGCCGCTGTCACTTATCAGGGTAAAACAGCGGCCAATCGCGCCATCAACGCCCTGCAAATAGTTGAGATCAACGCGGCTGGAGGTGTTGCACAAATAGCGATAAGCGTAACTGCCAATCTGCACATGGCTGCACATCACGCCAAGCAACACTGAGCGGTCATCCGCTAGCACCGAATAATTATGCAAGGTATTGCCGATGGTGCCGCCAGCAAACTGATGCGTGATCAGCAATTTTTCCATCAACTCCTGATAAAGCGCTTCGGCGGTATCATCATCAATAACGCTCGACTCACCGGCTTTGAGCCCGTAACGCGTAACGAAATGTTCATCCACCTTGGCTTCGATATCCACCATCGTCTGGTCAATACCCACAATATAAGATGCCCCCGCTTCGCTTTCCGGCTGCATGTGTTGCAGCATCGAATCACGTAATAGCGGGTCACGCGCGCTAACAGGGAAGTAGTGTTTTGACTTACGTTTACCAGGAAATTTCATTGCTACTCTCTGTGGATCATAAGAACGCTGGGGATCAAAAGACGTTAAAAATGTTGCGTCACTAATTGTTGCAACAGATCAATATGCTCAGGCTGATCGTTGAGCGCATCGATATAGTCAAAGCGTTCACCGCCAGCGTGCATAAAGATCTCGCGGTTCTCTTCTTTTATCTCTTCAAGCGTCTCCAGACAATCGGAGGCGAAACCCGGGCATATGATCTGAATATTTTTGATGCCCTGCGCCGGTAAGCCTTTCAGGGTTTCATCGGTGTAAGGCGTCAGCCACGGCTCACGACCAAAACGCGACTGGAAGGTCAGCATAATTTTACCGGCGGGCAGACCGAGAGCATCCGTCAGGGCTTGTGCCGTGTCATTACAGCGCTGCTCATAGTCATCACCCTGCGCAACAAAGCGTTTAGGGATGCCATGAAAAGAGAGGATCAGGCGGTCAGGCTCACCATGTTTGGCAAAAGAGCGCAGCACAGTGGATTTCAGCGCAGAGATATAAGCCGGATGTTCTGCATAGTCACGGATAAAACTGATCGACGGTAAACGGCGTTTATCTTTCAGCACGCGCGCTACGCCATCAAATACAGCAGCACTGGTAGAACAGGAGTATTGCGGATACAGCGGCAACACCACCATTTTGGTGACGCCCTGCGCCAGTAATTTCCCAATGGCATCCTGCATGCTCGGATTACCGTAGCTCATTGCCAGTTCAACCGGCGTGCCAGGCAGGCGTTCAGCCAGCGCTTTTTGCTGACGGCGGCTAAAGACCATCAGCGGCGAACCGTCCTCCATCCAGACAGATTTGTACAGTTTGGACACCCGTGTTGAACGCAGAGGCAAAATAACCCCATATAAAATAGGCAACCAAATCAATCGGTTGACGTCAACAACGCGAATATCACTTAAAAATTCAGCCAGATACTTTTTTACGGCCTGCGGCGTAGGGGCTTCGGGAGTACCGAGATTGACCAGTAACACACCGAATTTCGTCTGCATCATACTGAATTTCCTAAATTAATGTGGCCAATAGGCCAGAAGGGTACGAAGCTGCCCAAGAGTGCTTCGTCGTAACAATCTATATTGTAACTAAATTGTCTGGGATCGGAACCGATAACAGCCAATGGCAGGAGTAATCAATACGAGTAACGCGTGGGGAAATAATGGAGAATTAAAAGTAACAAAGGCGACCAGAGTCGCCTTGAATTCAAATAATAACACTAAATATGAATAAATTAGCCCAAGATAGCGGCGAGTTCCTGACGAATTTCGTCAACTTTCTGTGTGCCATCGATGCGCACGTATTTAGTGTTACCCGCTTCTGCTTCTTTGCTGTAGTAAGAGATCAAAGGTTCTGTCAACTCGTGGTATTCCACCAGACGCTTACGCACGGTTTCTTCCTGATCGTCTTTACGGGTGATCAGGTCTTCACCAGTCACATCATCTTTACCTTCAACTTTTGCAGGGTTGAATTTGATGTGATACACCCGCCCAGAGCCAGGGTGTACGCGACGGCCAACGATGCGATCAACGATCAATTCGTCAGGCACGTCAAATTCCAGAACATAATCCACTTGGATATCAGCGTCTTTCATCGCATCAGCCTGTGGAATAGTGCGCGGGAAGCCATCCAGTAGAAAACCTTTACGGCAGTCTTCTTGCTGAATACGCTCTTTTACCAGTGCGATCACTAACTCGTCGGTTACCAGTTTCCCGGCGTCCATAATTTCTTTCGCTTTCTTGCCGAGTTCACTTCCGGCTTTCACAGCTGCGCGCAACATATCACCGGTGGAAATCTGCGGAATGCCATATTTCTCGATGATGAATTGAGCCTGTGTACCTTTACCAGCGCCAGGAGCGCCCAGCAGAATGATACGCATTGCGTAAATCCCCTTGCATGTAATTTTTATTAAAACGCAAAAAACGACCAACCATACCATTCTGTACGCCCTTCCTCAAGGAAGGGACATTGCGCTAAGCGGCTCAGGCCAATGCTTCCTGTCGTTTTACTCGCCATGTTTGCGACACCACGGCCAACACGATAATGCATCCACCAATGATGGCCTGCAACGTCGGCGCTTCGTGCAAAAAAAGGTAGATCCACAGCGGTGCCAGCGCAGTTTCCAACAGTAAAAATAGCCCGGCGTTAACGGGTGAAACAAAGCGCGTGGAGAGTGAAATCAGCCCCATCGCCAACGGCATAATCACTGCGCCTTCAACGGCCACCCACAGCCACTGATAATGCGTGAGCGTCTGAACGTCATGCAGCACGCTACCACCGGTAAAGGCGATCACGCAGGCCGAGGCCAGCACGCCACCAAGAGAAGGTAAACCGACGGTACCCTTTTCAACTTTTGAGGCGAAGATAAAGGCCAGCGCCATCGACACAGCGGTCGCCAGGGCAAAATAGTTGGCCATCGGATCATATCCTTCCGAGCGCCCGGTCATGACAATAGCCACACCCAGCATTCCGGCAATGGCGGCCATCATCAAAGTTTTGTCAAATTTGGTGCCAAAGAACAGTCGCGAAATAATGGCGGAAACAAAGGGTGTCGAGGAGATGATCACCAACACAGTGGCGACGCTACCGCGATTCAGTGCGTTAACAAAACAGGCCGACGCGACGCAGAAAAATAGCGTAGATAGCGCGTTCTGCCGAGTGATCCAAGGCACACCTAGCACTTTGCGGCTTTTAGGCCACAGCAAATAGACCACCACCACCAGCCCCCACATAAAGAGGCCACGCAACATCACGATCATCCACGAGTTATCAATGTTCATCAGGCGGATAAATACCGAGTCTGTACTCAGAATTATTCCGCCGAGAATACCGATAAGATTGCCGTTAACGGGGGTAGATTTACTCATTTTTGACTCCAGAGTCGGGCTAAATCGTCAATCACACTTCCCGTATGATCAATGTGTTGTGAACGGCTGCCCCGTGTCCAACGAGATATGCGCAGAGTTTGGGAATGCTCAAAATAACTGCCATCGATTTGCTTGACTTTACGCAGTTGCTCTTCTGAAAGCGTTGTCACGGGGAAGCAGACAAACGGCAAGCCGGAAGCACTGACCGAAGTCAGACGCAGCCCGTTGGCCAGTGGCAGGTCGATCTTTTCAATGCTGGCCACGTTATACGGTTGCCAGGCCGGGCTATCCATAACGTCAATGGCCTCCTGCAATGGTCGCTGCGATACGGTAGCTCCCTCGAATAGGCGCAGTTCACTGCGAAATAAGCAGCTGTAATGCTCGGTACGCACGGCAATGATTGACAGCCCGACGGCGACCGATGCATGTTTATGCAACGGTGCGAGGAAAATCGAGCTGTTGCTGACCAGCTCGTCATGCAGGGCGGTCGCGAAGCTGTGTGACGCATCCACCACCGCTTTGCCTTCACTGCATTTAATATTGCTGATCACGCCAGTGTAAGGATTGACGTGCGTGACGATATTGACGCCGCTGTTTTGCGCTGTGACATCGCCGGGCGTCTGATTGGAAAACAACAGTTCTATCGGCTGATAGTGACGATGCTGACCCAGTTGTAACGTCAACTGATGCTTGTGCAGCAAGTGGGACAGCATGGCTAAACCGACGCGCACCGACTGCACCAGAAAGATATCGTAACCTTCAAGCCGATAGGCCGTCGTCAGCTTGTCGCGCAGCACTTCCCGCAGCCGGTTAACTTCCCTGTAATAGTGGTCACCATGCTGTAACTGCAAGGCGGGAGCCAGAGATGAAGGATCCATCAATCGATCAACTCACGCTGGTACAGTAACGGCAGGACGTTGTCTCTAAACACGGATCCCACTCCCACTTCGCAAGGCGGCTTGCGGTAATTCACCCAAGCTATTTCAGCGATCTCGGCGCTCGCGACCGGTTGCCCAACCACTTCCACTTGATACACATGATTTTCAATCGCGACTTTTTCAAATTCCGCTATGCCGTGGAATAACCCCAGCGGGGTGATTTTTGCGGTATCAACGTTGAGTTCTTCTTTCAATTCACGCTTCAGACAACTGATGTGATCTTCGCCGGTGAGGGGTTTTCCACCGGGGGAAATGAAGATATCAGTGCCGCGTTTGCGCGTAAGTAATAATGCGCGGTCACGGATGATCACCGCCGAACATTTGATAATAGTTTGCATCGCAATACCCTTAATTACGCCGCAGCATGCGCCGCAGTTCTTGGCCCAAGAGTCAGTGTTTCACCTGAAAGAAATTTGACGATATTCAACGCCAGCGGCGTTTTTTCATTCAGGTAAGCCAGAATGGTTTCATCACTCGGCGTCGAGAAGCTGTCACCGAAGATACTCACGCCTTCCAGGGATTTCGTTGAGATACCTAATTGCAGTAGACGATATTTCACGTCATCGGCTGACTGGGCAAACTCATAAATTGGCGAACGGTATTGAATGTCGAACTGATCCATCAGGTTCACCAGAAAATCTTTCGCCACCTGGCGCTGCTCCGGGAATTCCTGCTGATAGTGGGTGATACCGTCGTTGATGATGCTAATGTCGTTGCGGCGGCAGAAATCTACCAGATGGGCATGAATCGCCAGTTTTTCGCCGAGCAAAACCAGATTTTTACGGTGACGCAGAATATCGCTTTCGATATTTTCAATCGCGATGGAGCGGAAAGTCCCGCTAATATCTTCCACGGTATGTGCCACCACTAATTCGCCAAAGCGGTTACGTAATTCCTCGACCCGGTGCGCCAGAATGCCACGATGCAGTGAACAACCGCTGTTGGCCGAATAGAGATGAACAGGGATTCCCTGTAACATTAAATAACATGCTGACAGGGTACTATCCCGGCCGCCGGTAAACATAACGAGCTGTGTCTTAGGCACAGAGGAAGCTGCGGAAGTCGTTTTATCAGAAAGTGAATTGTTCATAGTCATCCTTATTTTTTATAGACATAACCAGCGAGCAAGCCGCAGACTGGCGCATCTACTGAATAGTATTCAGTAATATTACAGCGCCTATTGGAGAGATGTGCTTCGGAACAAGGTCGAGACTAATGGGTTTTTTCCACGCAAGAAAATGATATAAACAGACATCGAAGTTGAATTAATCTAACAAGGTGGGAGCATGGCTGACTTACCTGCACTGCGCGCACTGCACTATTTCAAGCAGGCTGCGCTGTTCGAAAGTTTTAGTCTGGCGGCGGAATCATTGAATGTGACGCACAGTGCAGTGAGTCATCAGATAAAAAATCTGGAAAGCTGGTTGGGAACAGCACTATTTAAACGCGCAGCCGGGCGGGTATATTTAACCCGTGATGGAGAGAAATTAAAAAAATGCTGCGATCAAGCGTTCAGTGAACTAGAAACGACCTGTCGCGAAATAAAAGCACGGCAGGAAAATAACTTAATTATTTCCTGCGCCCCGAGTTTTCTGGCGCAGTGGTTAATTCCACGCATCAGCCGCTTTTCAGAACGCTATGAAAATATCGTTCTGACCTTTCAAACACATACTGATGTGCAGCAAATACGTGAACAGCGCACCGATATTTTGATTAAAAGTAATGAGCAGCAACTCACCAGCGAGATTGAATCAACACTGATCACCGTCGATTATATCGGCCCGGTATGCTCACCCGGTTTTCGTCACCGCTTCACTTATCAGACGGATTTTTCCACTCTGCCACTGCTGCACGCCGACACCAAGATCAACGCATGGCAAGAGTGGGCAAAAAAAACCAATGCCAAAGGCGATTTCGCGGCGGGTAAACATTTCGACAATTTAACGCTGGCCATTCAAGCGGCCAAAAACGGGCTGGGGATCATCATGACGCCACAGATCCTGGTGAAGAAAGAGTTACAGGAAGGCACCGTGATTGCCCCCCTTGGTTTTGCCGAAGTCGACCGAGCTACTTATATGCTGGTGAAAAATACCCGCAGCCATGAGCCCGAGATCACCACGTTTCGCAACTGGTTACTGGAGGAAGCCAGCCACGGGTAGCAGACAAAAAAAAGCCCCGTCAGAAGACAGGGCTGAGTTTCAGATTTTATTTCGCGGGCGATTTACGCTTGTAAAAGTTGGTTCATACGACGAATAAACAGGTTTGGATCTTCCAGCGTTCCGCGTTCAGCAAACAGTGCCTGATCGAGCAGTAGCTCAACCCACTCGCTAAATTGCGCGTCGTCGGCAACGTCTGAAGCACGTTTCACCAATGCGTGATCCGGGTTCAGTTCGAAGATATATTTCACTTCAGGCGCATCCTGACCAGCAGCAGCAAACAGTTTTGCCATCTGGGTGGTCATCTCGTCAGCGCCAGTCGTCACGATGGCCGGTGTATCGGTCAGACGATGCGTCAGGCGCACGTCTTTCACGCGGTCAGCCAGCAGTGCTTTAACGCGTTCTACAAACGGCTCCAGCGCCTTCTCGGCTTCTTTCTTCTCTTCGTTCTCTTCGTCTGCCAGTTTATCCAGCGAGTCGTCAGCTTTGCTGACTGACTGGAACACTTTGCCGTCGAATTCGGTCAGGTAGCTCATCATCCACTCGTCGATACGATCGGATAACAGCAGGACTTCAATGCCTTTTTTGCGGAACAGTTCCAGATGCGGGCTGCTCTTCGCGGCGGCGTAGCTGTCAGCCGTGATGTAGTAAATCTTGTCCTGACCTTCTACCATGCTGGCAACGTACTCTTCCAGCGACAGGGTTTGTGCGCTGTTGTCGTTACGGGTGCTGGCGAAGCGCAGCAGCTTGGCAATCGTGTCTTTATTCGCGCCATCTTCTGCCGGGCCTTCTTTGAGGACCAGACCGAATTGCTGCCAGAATTGCAGGTATTTTTCGTTGTCATCTTTCGCCAGTTTTTCCAGCATCTGCAATACGCGTTTAGTCAGCGCACTGCGCAGGTTCTGGGTAATACGACTGTCTTGCAAAATTTCACGCGACACGTTCAGTGGCAGATCGTTGGAATCTATCAAGCCACGCACAAAGCGCAGGTAGTTCGGCATGAACTGCTCGGCTTCATCCATAATGAAGACGCGTTGGACGTAGAGCTTCAGGCCATGTTTGTGATCGCGGTTCCACATATCCCAAGGTGCCTGCGAAGGAATGTACAACAGGCTGGTGTATTCCTGTTTACCTTCAACGCGGTTGTGGCTCCAGCTCAGCGGATCACTGAAGTCATGGGAGATGTGTTTGTAGAATTCAACATACTCTTCGTCAGTCACTTCCGCTTTGCCGCGGGTCCACAGAGCCTGAGCCTTGTTGATCTGTTCCCAGGTGACGGTGTCGTCTTCTTCGTTACGGGTTTCCACTTCTACCGGCAACGCAATGTGGTCGGAATATTTGCTTATGATCGAACGTACACGCCAATCATCGAGGAACTCGTCCTGATCTTCACGCAGGTGCAGGGTAATTTCAGTGCCGCGTTCCGCTTTTTCAATATCGGCCAGGGTGTATTCACCTTCACCGGCAGATTCCCAGAATACGCCTTCTTCCGGCGCTGCGCCTGCAGCACGTGTGCGCACAGTGACTTTATCAGCCACGATAAATGCCGAATAGAAACCCACACCAAATTGACCGATCAGCTGGCTGTCTTTTGCCTGATCAGAACCGACAGATTGCAGGAAGGCTTTAGTGCCGGATTTGGCGATGGTACCGAGGTTATCGATCACTTCGTCACGGCTCATACCAATGCCGTTATCGCTCAATGTTAGGGTGCGTTTTTCTTTGTCAAATGCCAGACGGACATGCAGCTCGCCATCGCCTTCATAAAGCTCCGGTTTGGAAAGCGCGCGAAAGCGCAGCTTATCGGCAGCATCCGAGGCATTGGAAATCAGCTCACGCAGAAAAATTTCTTTGTTGGAGTAGAGCGAGTGGATCATCAGATGCAACAGCTGTTTAACTTCAGACTGGAATCCGCGGGTTTCTTGTCCTTTCATACTCATCAAATTACCTCAATCACGCTGTTTGATTTTTCATTACATTGGAAAGCCCGGCCTTACGGCAGCAAGCTGACCTAAAAGTAAAACGCTGAGGAGTAGATGGGGATAGTCAGGGATTAATTCAAGAGGAAATAGCGGGTTTGACGGAAAAGTGAGCCGACGCGCAAAAAATAACGCGCCGTAACAATCAATTCAGAACTTGAAAGGATGACGTCCCGCCAGAGAGTGCGACAGCGTGGTGCCGTCAACCATCTCCAGCTCGCCGCCTACCGGCACACCATGGGCGATTCGGCTGGCCATGACGCCATATTGGCCGCACATTTCAGCGATGTAATTTGCCGTCGCATCCCCTTCAACCGTCGGATTGGTCGCCAGAATCACTTCTTTCATGCTTTCGCTTGCCAGACGATGCTCAAGGCGGTCCAGACCGATGTCATCAGGACCAATGCCGTCCATAGGAGACAGATGGCCCATCAGTACGAAGTAACGGCCGGAGAACTGACCGGTTTGTTCTACCGCATGAATATCTGCAGGGCTTTCTACCACGCAGATCTGGCCGTTTTCTTTACGCCGTGGGTTGGCGCAAATGGTACAGATTTCCTGTTCGGTGAAAGTCCGGCAATCGCCGCAGTGGCCGATTTCAGACATCGCACGGGTTAATGACTGCGCCAGCCGCATTCCGCCGCTGCGATCGCGCTGCAACAGCTGGAATGCCATACGCTGCGCTGATTTCGGGCCAACGCCCGGCAGGCAACGCAACGCCTCCATTAATGATTCAAGGAGAGGGCTGGTTTGCATTAGAAAGGCATCTTAAAGCCAGGTGGCAATTGCATGCCGCCTGACACATTAGCCATTTTCTCTTTCTGGGTTTCGTCGATGCGACGCGCAGCATCATTGAACGCGGCAGCGATCAAATCTTCCAGCATGTCTTTGTCATCAGCCAGTAGGCTTGGATCGATCTCAACGCGACGTACGTTGTGTGCACCGTTGATAGTAATTTTCACCAGGCCAGCGCCTGATTCACCCGTCACTTCCAACAGCGCGATTTCTGCCTGAGCCTGTTGCATTTTTTCCTGCATTTGCTGGGCCTGTTTCATCAGGTTACCAATGCCGCCTTTTCCAAACATAATCATCTCTCTTTGCGTCGGGCCGCAGGGTAATTGCGGCGTTTAAACGGGGCGAATACTCTCTTCATCCAGCTCTGCGTCGAAGAACCTGCGCAGGGTTTGGATGTTGTTATCCGCAATAATCGACTGACGCGCCTGCGCCAGTTTTTCTTCATAAATGCTCTGCCGCCACTCTAATGGCGTTTTGACCGCCAGATTATCATCTTCCAGCACGGTCAATTCAACCGGCAACTGATGCAAAACTGACAGAGCCTCTGCCAGCATCTTTTGTGCCGACGGTGAATTCAGATGGCGCTGTGAGGTGCGCAAGTGAAGACAAACTTTGCCGGGTTCCGGCTGTTCACGCCAGGCGTTGAGCGCCAGTTGCTGCACCAGTTTTGGCATCACCATCTGGTTAATTTCAGCCGCCCATGCATCCCGCTCGGTGGCTTCAATGGCCAGCCGTGCTGCCAGTTCCGGCGATTTCTCATGCTCAAGTGCGGTACGCAGCATTTTAGGCGTGGCGACCGGTTCTGGTGCTTCCTCCGGCTCATTCACCGTTTTCCAGCGGTAAGCTTCTTCCTTAACCGGCTTCTCTGATGGTTTCTCTTTCAGGGCACTGGCCTGCGTTTGCACACGCTCAGTCACTGAGGCGAGGCGCTCCAGTGCTGAGTTTGCCGGCCGCGCTTTTCCTGGCGCCGCCGGCTCAGCTTTTTTTGGATTGGTATTTCCCTGCTGTCTGAGTAACTGCGTTCGCGCTTGCAAAAGCTGGGCTGTGGCATCCGGCATTCCCGGCTGCGCCCCTTCCTGCGGTGGTGGGTTTTCTTGCTGAACGGTTCTCGCTGGCTGCGGTTCTGCCGGAGCAATAAAGGCTTGAGGGGCTGCCACCTGACCAGGCGTTTTCAGTTCAGCAATGAACACTTTGGGGTGGAAAGCCAGTGCGCGCAGCAGCGTCATCTCGACCCCCATTCGCTTGTCCGGCGCATACGTCAGCTCTTTGCGGCCTACCAGCAGAGTTTGGTAATAGAGCTGTACATCAACGGGCGGGATAACCCGGGCCAGCTCACGCAAGCGCTGCTCAATGGCGGCGTAATGGTTATCAAGCACCGTCGGCAATAGTTGCACCATGGCAATACGATGCAACAGAGCGAGCGTCTCTATCAGCAGGTTTTCCCAGTCAACGCCACGCGAGGCGGCCTGTTCAACTTGCGCCATCATCTGCGCACCATCAGCACTGACCAGCGCTTCAAGTACCGCCAATGGTTGTTCGTCGTCCAGCGTACCGAGCATTTGCGCGACGGTTTCGGTGGTCACAGCACCCTGCCCCATCGCGATAGCCTGGTCTGTGAGGCTTAAACCATCACGCATACTGCCGTCGGCAGCGCGCGCCAGCAACTGTAGGGAGCGGGGTTCGCTGGTGATTTGCTCGGCGGTTAACACTCGCTCAAGCTGATTGCGGATCTGTTCGACATCCAGGGCTTTCAAATGGAATTGCAGGCAACGGGAGAGAATGGTCACCGGCAGCTTTTGCGGGTCGGTGGTTGCCAGCAGGAATTTAACGTGCGAAGGCGGCTCTTCCAGCGTTTTCAACAGCGCATTGAAGCTGTGGCGCGAGAGCATGTGCACTTCGTCAATCAGATAAACTTTGAAACGACCACGCGCCGGGGCGTACTGAACGTTGTCCAGCAGTTCGCGAGTATCTTCAACTTTGGTACGGGAGGCCGCATCGATTTCAATCAGGTCAACAAAACGACCCTGTTCGATTTCACGACAGTTATCGCATACACCACAAGGCGTGGAGGTGATACCGGTTTCGCAGTTCAGCCCTTTAGCCAGTAGGCGCGCAATAGACGTTTTACCCACACCGCGGGTACCGGAAAACAAATAAGCGTGATGGATGCGCCCGAGCGACAGGCCATTAGCCAGTGCGGTCAGCACATGTTCCTGTCCGACGACGTCGGCAAAAGTTTGGGGGCGCCACTTACGGGCAAGAACCTGATAGCTCATTAATACTTCATCGTTGATTTATAATGAATAATTTGACGATACATGAAAATACATCGTTTAACCCGTCTTTCTGCGCTGATCTGCTAAACGGAGACTGAAGGTCTCAGCATAATAGTGTCACCACCAGACTGCCACTTCTTAGTGTATCAGCACGGTCACTATCATTCCTATTACTTTACTTTTGCGGACTTCATCGCAGGTTCTCCCCCTTCGTTCTCATCCTGAGATTTACTTCGCAGGGATGAGGGGGATTTGCCCACGCTGATTACACTGAATCAATCCCTAACCTAATAATGCTTCCTCCCCCGCTAAGGAGAATCATGAAACGCCTGACACTGCCGCTGTTACTGCTAGTTTCACCCGCCGCACAGGCGAGCTGGACGATACAAGGTTTTCCTGATTTTTCTGAAGCCTCAAGCGGAATATTCACCAGCAGCGCTACGCTACCCAAAGGCCAGCGCACACTGGAACTGAATCAGGATAATCAATGCTGGCAACCGGCCGACGACGTAAAACTTAACGTAATGCTGTCTCTGCAACCTTGCGAAAACAAAACACCCGTTACCTGGCGCCAGTTCCGCGCGGGCGATTATCAGGCACGGATCGACACCCGCAGCGGAACGCCAACACTTCAGTTGAGCCTGAAAACGGTGCAGGAAGCAGCCGCAGCGGTGGAAAAAACCTGTCCGCGCTGGGATGGAAAAGCGCTCACGGTTGATGTCTCTGGCACTTTTTCTGAGGGTGAAACTGTTCGCGATTTTTATTCCAGCCAGAGCACACAGGTCACGAATGGTCACATCACAATGATGCCCGATCCGGCAAGCGGTGGCTTGCTGTTACTCGAATCATCGGAGCATAAAACGCCGTCCATGTTCAGTTGGAAAAACGCTACGGTGTATTTTGTGCTGACAGATCGTTTCGAAAACGGCAATCCGGATAACGATCATCGCTACGGGCGTCACAACGACGGCTTGCAAGAAATCGGGACGTTTCACGGTGGCGATCTCGCCGGGTTAACGGAAAAGCTGGATTATCTGCAACAGTTAGGCGTCAACGCACTGTGGATCAGCTCCCCACTGGAGCAAATCCACGGCTGGGTTGGCGGCGGAACTCAAGGTGACTTTCCACATTATGCTTACCACGGTTATTACACGCTGGACTGGACAAAACTCGACGCCAATATGGGCACCAAAGAGGAATTACATACGCTCGTCAATAAAGCACACAAACGCGGGATCCTCATTCTGTTTGACGTAGTGGTGAACCACACCGGTTACGCCACGCTGGCGGATATGCAGGCGTTCCATTTTGGGTCGTTGTATCTGAAAGGCAATGAGATCGAAAAAATCCTCGGCAAGCACTGGACCGACTGGAAACCCGGACGTGGCCAGAACTGGCACAGTTTCAATGACTATATCAATTTCGGAGATAAAGACGGCTGGAGCGCGTGGTGGGGGGAAAAATGGATCCGCACCGACATTGGCGATTACGACTCACCGGGTTATGACGATCTGACCATGTCGCTGGCTTTCCTGCCGGATATTAAAACCGAGTCCACCCAAGCCAGCAGCCTGCCCGTTTTCTATCGCAACAAACCCGATACCGCCGCCAGGGAGATTCCCGGTGCCACACCGCGCGACTATCTGGTCACCTGGCTCAGCCAGTGGGTGCGGGATTACGGTATAGACGGCTTTCGCGTGGATACCGCTAAACACGTGGAAAAACCAACGCTGGCATTACTCAAAGCCCGTTCAGTCGAAGCCCTGAAACAATGGAAAGCCGCCAATCCTTTACAGGCGCTGGATGACGCACCGTTCTGGATGACCGGCGAAGCCTGGGGCCACGGCGTGATGAAAAGCGATTACTACGCCAATGGCTTTGACGCGATGATCAACTTTGATTTCCAGGATCAGGCCGCCGCCGCACTGAGCTGTTTCGCCAGTATCGACGCAACTTATCAGCAAATGGCTGAGAAAATGCAGGATTTCAACGTACTGAGTTATCTCTCCTCACACGATACACGGCTGTTTTTCGCTGCCGATGCCAAAGGCTCCCTGCCTTTACAACAACGTGCTGCAGATTTGTTACTGTTGGCACCCGGAGCGGTACAGATTTACTACGGCGATGAAAGCGGACGCCCGTTTGGCCCAACGGGATCGGATCCTTTACAGGGCACGCGTTCCGACATGAACTGGAGTGAGCTGACCGGTGCGAAGCAAAAGTTGCTGACCCACTGGCAAAAACTGGGAAAATTCAGGGAACGACATATTGCGGTAGGAGCCGGAATTCAGACAACACAGCATCAGACTGAATATTACGCATTCAGCCGCCAGAAAGGTGACGATAAAATAATGGTGGTTTGGGCCGGGGAGCCAAGGAAATAGCACAAGAATAAAATGGCCTCGCTTTAACCGCGAGGCCATTTCACATCAATCAATGCCCGTCGAAAGAAACCAGGCTATAGCAGTGGATGTTCAGATCGTTCAGGCGTTTTTCACCGCCCAATTCGGGGAGATTGATGATAAAAGCGGCATCAGTCACTTCACCACCAAGACGGCGGATCAATTTCGCCGTCGCTTCAATCGTGCCGCCAGTTGCCAGCAGATCGTCAATCACCAGAATTTTTTCACCCGGTTGGATCGCATCAACGTGAATTTCCAGGCTATCAGTGCCGTATTCCAGATCGTAGGTTTCGCTGATGGTGTCACGCGGTAATTTGCCCGGCTTGCGCACAGGAACAAACCCTACACCCAGCACCAAAGCAACCGGTGCACCAAACAGGAAACCACGTGCTTCGGTGCCGACCACTTTGGTCACACCCGCATTACGGTAACGATCGGCCAGTAATTTAATGCTCTCGGCGTAAGCTTTTGGATCTTCCAGTAAGCTGGTGACGTCACGAAACAGTATGCCTGGCTTAGGATAGTCAGGGATGGTTTTAATACTGTCTTTAATAAACTGTAGCTGCTGTGCGGTAGCGGTCATAATGTCATTGCCTGATATAGCTGCTGTTCATACTTAAACGCGGGCGGTCAAATGTCCCCCGCCATGCCCTGTATAAAGCATGTCGTTTAAGGAAGGAAATTGGGAGCGCACCGACGTACGAGATGCCCAAATCTATGCAAAGCCACCCTAAAAAGCAACCCGCAGCCGAATATGATCGCCTGTTTTATTGCTTAAGGTCAACCACCGGCAGACGCCACATCATAATGAGCAAGGCAATCATCATGCAAAGCAGCAGGATACGTATCCAGCCAATCGGGACAAAATAGATCGAAACGGCGAATGTCGCGATGATCATTACGACGGCTTTGCTTTTAGCACCCGGCGGTAAAGCACGATGCTCCTGCCAGTGACGCAGATAGCCACCGAACCATGAGCGGTAAAGCAGCCAGTAATGAAAACGCGGTGACGAACGGGCAAAACACCAGGCAGCCAGCAGCAGAAACGGCGTGGTTGGCAACAAAGGCAATACCACGCCGAGAGTGGCAAGTAATACGGCTAGCCAGCCGATAATCATCAGTAACAGACGCTTCATTCCACTCCCAGCAGAAACGGCCAAACGCATCGCCTGGCAAGAGAAAGTAGTGTAAACAAGTGTGCTGCTACTGCCAAATCCTGCATAGCTTGTTTCTGGTGGTATACCGGTTAAGCTGGGCACGTCGATATCGGAGAAACCCTGTGAGCACTGAACAAATATTACATGCCCTCAACCAGCAGATTGAAACACTGGCGAGCGAAATTGAACCTATCGGCCATATTTCTGCCCAGCAGGCCCGCTTCGACGTGGCGCTTTTTGCCACCAAAGGGACACGGCTGCGAGACTATCTGGCAGAGATTCGTCTGAACCTTAGCCAACTACATCAGATGGTTAAGGAGAAACGTCAGGCTCAGGTCGCCTTTGTGGCCGAGCGTCTGATTTCTCAGATAACGGCCCTGCAGCGAGAACTTGCCACTCAGGCTCTTCGCAAAAACAATCAAACGCCAGAGCGAAAAAGTCATGATAATTACACCCGATTGTCTGAACATCAGCAGTTTGAGCGACGTTTGATTACAATGATTCAGGACAGGGAGAGCACGCTGGGCCAGCTCGCTACTTTCAGCGATCAGCAGCGCGTGCAAAAAGAGCTGGCGGCGCTGGAAGGGCGGCTGATGCGATGCAGACAGGCTCTGGCAAAAATAGAGCGTCAGATTGAGCGACAGGAAAACGGATTTTGAATGTTTATCACAATTTTTGAAAACAAGGGGTCAGACGCTGACATTTATATCTATAATCAGTTTCCTAATCTGACTCATTACTCTTTCCAAATAATGTGTTAAATGGTGCTTAATAAGTCGCGTAAACCCACTTCGGGTTGGCTTCGGATCCTGTGACATCAGGTGTTTGTTCTACCAAGCTGCATAAAACGCAGGATCTTAATATCTCACACTACAATGAATGTTGGCTTCCATGTCTGTTGAAAATGCGCCACCCGAGCTACAGCTCGCTGTTGATTTAATCTACTTGCTTGAGTGCAATGAAGTTGCGCCTGAGACGGCCTTGGCTGCGCTCGAGATCGTCCGCCGAGACTTCCAGGAAAAGCTCAGCGGAAGAAAAAACACACTTTCAATCAGCTATTGGTAGTTTACGTATTTATCGCCTTTACGCCCCGTTGCCGGGGCTTAACATTCAGGATGTGTACATAATATTCCCTGGAGATAGATGGCGTTAACTCTGCACCGGCATTATCGCATCAGGTTCATCGCCCGGCTGGCGCAACGTGCGTTTCACTTCCTGCACTTCGTCATCCCCACTCTGTTTATGCAAGTAAACCTCAAGCTGATTAAACGCGATATTAATGCCATTTTCCCGGCAAAGTTTGTCAATGCTGCGGTTCAGTTCATCCACCGTATAACTGCGATCACCCAATTCGCGCACGTATAAACGCAATTCATGATCAAGCGTGCTGGCACCAAAATTGAGGAAAAACACTTGGGGTGCAGGATCGCTCATCACTCGCGGATTATCGTGGGCTGCCTGCAGCAGAATCTCTTTCACTTTTTCCAGATCTGAACCGTAGGCCACACCGATTTTGATCAGCACTCGCGTGACGGTGTCCGTCAGAGACCAGTTGATCAACCGTTCTGTGACAAAGGCTTTATTCGGAATGATCACTTCTTTGCGATCGAAATCAGTAATGGTCGTCGCACGGATGCGAATACGACTGACTGAACCAGAATACGTGCCAATAGTGATGGTATCGCCGATACGCACCGGACGTTCAAACAAAATGATCAAGCCTGATACAAAGTTGGCGAAGATTTCTTGCAAGCCAAAACCCAACCCCACCGACAGTGCAGCCACCAGCCACTGAAGTTTGTCCCAGGAAACGCCCAACGAACCGAGTACCGTGATAGTCCCTATCACGGTGATCGAGTAACTGAGAATCGTCGTGATAGCGTAAGACGCTCCCTGCCGCAGTTGCAGCCGAGAGAGCACCAGCACTTCCAGCAACCCGGGTAAGTTTCGCGTCATGATGTACGCCACGATAATAGCGACAAATGACAGTAAGAGGTTGCCGAGGGTCACCGTCTGTTGCACCACAGTCCCCGCCACATTACTCGAGTAGTGCCACAGACTGATGCTGTCGAGATAAGAGATCACCGTCAGTAAGTCAGACCAAATCCAGTAGAATACCGAAGCAAAGACAAAGAACAGCGCCATCGTCGTCAGGCGCAGGGATTGTTGGTTGATTTGATCCAGTCCCAGCGGTTGCTCTTCGATAGCTTCACTGCCTTCAGCGCCCTCTTTGGCGCTATTACTTTGCCTACGTGCCAGCGCACGTCGGTAGGCCAGGCGGCGAGCAGCAACGCTTAAACCACGCAACGCGGTCTGGTAGGTGAAGTTCCACAAGATGAGTAAATAGAGGCTGTCTATCCAACGCCCAGCCAGACGCAAGGTCGTGTAGAAATACCCGGCCAGCATCAAGCCAATCAAAAACAGCGGCGCAAGAGCAATGGCGGTCACAATCGCGAGACGCACGGTGTGGGAGTCTTTCTCACGCCAGGCGTCGCGGCAGATAGGGAAAACCAGCACCGCCAGCACGGCCAACGTCAGTAAAACCACTACTTGTCCAATAATATCATCCACCAGTCCCAACGGGGCCTTCTCCCCCCCAACGGACCAAAAAATCAGCGGAACAATCACCAGACTTAAACGCACCACGGAGCGGCGATAATGTTCGCAACGCTTAGCAGGCGTATTGAAATGATGCTCGCTCACGCCATTGGGCTTAAGTAAGCGGTAACAGAAACCCATGACCAGCAGGAAGACTGCAAGCCTCTGGGACAGTGTCCATAGGAAATCACTGAGTTGAATTTCGCACCGTGAGAACCAGTAGCCGATGCCCAGAACCAGCAACGTCAGTGGTAATGTATTGAGTAACGTAAGCAACAATGCGCGTGGCGTGTGCAACTGAGTATCGCGCTTTAATTGCCCCACATCCTTGTTGAGGTTATCGAGATGCCGGTCAATGGATTTGCGTCGCCATAGCAACAACAAAATTGTCACCAAAAGAGGAATGGTAACCGGTAACGAGTGCAGTGCACCCATCATCAGTTCACCCGGGGGGATACTGATATGCAAACCGCTCAGTTGCGTTTTAATCTCTTCTGGCAAAGATTTAATGAACTCCCAATCCATAGGCTTATTGCTGTTAACCCAGAAAATCTGCTGCGTCAGAGTTTGCGTCAGCGACTCATTAATACTCGTCAACTGCTGCTGATTGATTTGCAGATTAATCGCCAGAGAAAGCTGGTTACCGAGCTGTTTGTTGAGCTGGTCGAGCAGTTCACGACGCATGTCGACAATCTGCTCAAGCGCATCGTTGACGTCAGCGCTGACCTTCTCTTTGCTATTTTTCACCACACCCTGGATATAGGTATCCCCCTGGAATAAGGCATCACGCTGCTGGTTAATGGTGAATTGATCAAGGCGAAGATCGGCGATGAGGGAACTCATATCCGTGATAAGACCGGGCGGCGGAGTTGTATTTTGCTGCTGCTGATAAAGAATACGAGACAGTAACAAACTCCCCTTGAGCACGCTGACCTGCTCTTTAAGGTCGTGTTCGGCCTGTGATGAACGGTCAAGCCAGTTTTTGACCGTAATGTTCTTCTGTACCAATTGATTGCCCTCTTCAGTGGCGGCAATCAGGCGCTGGCTTAGCGTACGGTTAATTCCCAGCTCTTGCGCCACCAACGGATCATTTTGAATACTTGAAGTGTCATCTGGCGTTTGCGCCTCTTTCGCCGTGCGCTCTGATAACGTTAATCGCTTACCGTTGATCACCTGCTGGAAAAGCTGCGCCACACGCTCCAGTTGGTTGATGTGGGCATTAGTAAAATCACGCTGTTTTTGCAACAAATCCTGTAAGGTGGTATTAGCTTCCAGACTTTTACGCAGGAAGTCTATCTGTGCATTTAGCAGCGCCTGCTGGGTTATCAGCATGGTCTGCTGCGTCGCTCTCAGATTTTCCTGGCTTGGCACCAATCCATTGAGCTGATTGCGGATTTTCTGCAGACCCTGAGAATAAGTGTACATCGCACTCTGTACGCGCTCAGGCTGCGTTTGTAATGAAATAAGCTGAGTGTTGAAGGTTGAAAGATCATCTTGCGATGACTGAAGATCATCGAGCATGTCATTAAGGCGGTTTTCCAGTTGATGCAGTGAAAGCGCGGAAAGGGACTCCTGAGTAACGCCGTCATTACCACCATTTTTCAGCTTTTCCAACCCGTCAGTAGCCGCTCGCAATTTAACTGGCGCTTCAGTGACCTGCTTTTTCAGCTGCGCAGCATCCTGCTTGATACGATCCAGCGCATCAAGATATTCGAGGGTATGGATCAAATCCTGTTGGGACAGTTTATCGACAGGGGTCAGACTCTTCTGTTTATTCAATGAGTCGAGTTGGTTCTGCACTTCATTGCGGGTCGGCAGATCGTTGTTGATGCTTGCACTGGCTGGAAAAATCGTCAAAGCCGACAGAGAGATCGCCAGCACAAATGCCACTACACGCCATAAGGTTAGTGGAAAAAGAGAAAACCACGACGTGGACAACAACGCAGAAAATCGGCTATGCATGAGTTAACTTTATGTCAGAAGAGAGGGAATGATATTAACACTACAATAACAGAGGACCCAGAGCCAAAATGCCGAAAAAGCATGTCAGAGTAAAACGAACGACGGGGTGAAAATGAGGGGGAACTTAGCCAGAAATCAAAGGGCTTCTTTGGAAAGTAAAAGACTCGGGCATAATTGCAGCATTTCTATATAAGTATCAATAAATTGAGCAGCCTTGCTTTCCAAATCAAAGCTTTCGGGAACAAATAGCCAGTTCTCCATCAGCCCGGTCAAATAGGCCCGTAAGATTATTGCGGCCTGCCGAGGGTGAAGATCTCTTGGCAATTGTTCAGCCTCAATGCAGCGCTGCAGAAGACGCTCCACTTTACCATAGCCTTCCATGTACAGCGCTTTACGCGCGTCATGGACTGAGGTCATCTCGCCAACAAATTCACATTTGTGAAATATAATTTCCATCAATGCTTTGCGACGATGATCCGTTACTGTGGCCCGTAAAATATAAATCAGTATCTCACGCAATATGCACAGTGGATTATTGGGGAATTTTGTCTGATACTCTATTTCAAGATCATATATTTGGGATTCGCATTGTTCCCAGACGCCATTAAACAGCTCCACTTTATTCTTGAAATGCCAGTAGATTGCGCCTCGGGATACACCTGCTGCATTAGCAATATCGGTCAATGAAGTAGAAGCCACTCCGCGTGCAGAGAATTCCCATATTGCGGCATTAAGAATCTGCTGTCGGGTTTCAAGTGCCTGTAATTTGGTTTTTCGTGCCATGGGGTTATCTTTTGGAGGCGTTTGATTTACATACATTCTGGAATGTATGTAACATAGCACGCACATATTAAAAGCGCAGCAATGGGTTTTAAAGCTTGTGATCCATTGGACAATTTGAAATCGGACACTTGAGGTTTATTTATGAACATAAACAGAGGGTTAACGCCTCTGGCGGTAGTTCTGTTGCTTTCCGGAAGCTTAGCACTTACAGGATGTAATGATAAAGAAGCTCAAAAGGGTGCGCCGAAAGCGCCAGAAGTCGGCGTTGTCACGCTAAAATCTGCGCCTTTGAATGTTACTACTGAGCTTCCCGGTCGTACCGCCTCCTTCCGAATCGCTGAAGTCCGCCCACAAGTCACCGGGATTATCCTTAAACGTAACTTCGTTGAAGGTAGTGACATTAAAGCTGGCATGTCCTTGTATCAAATTGATCCGGCCACCTATCAAGCTGCCTATGACAGCGCTAAAGGCGATCTGGTTAAAGCTCAGGCTAATGCTCAGGTTTCTCGCGTCACACTGAACCGCTACAAGGCGTTGCTGGGCACCAATTACATCAGTAAACAAGATTACGACACGGCCTTCTCTACCGCAGCTCAGGCTGACGCAAGTGTCGTCGCGGCTAAAGCTGCTGTTGAATCTGCCCGTATCAATCTGGCATACACTAAAGTGACCTCACCTATTTCAGGCCGTATCGGCAAATCTGCGGTTACCGAAGGCGCGTTGGTTACCAATGGTCAGGCTGATGCGTTGGCGACGGTACAACAACTCGACCCTATCTATGTCGACGTTACTCAGTCCAGCAATGATTTCCTGCGTCTGAAACAGGAACTGGCTGATGGCTCAATTAAACAAGCCAACGGTAAAGCCCAGGTTAAATTGCTGTTAGATAACAATAGTGAATATTCACAAGCAGGCACATTGGAATTCTCTGATGTTACCGTTGACGAAACCACCGGCTCTATTACGTTACGTGCCGTCTTCCCTAACCCGAAAGATGATCTGCTGCCAGGTATGTTCGTTCGTGCCCGTCTGGACGAAGGTGTAAATGAAAATGCACTGCTGGTTCCTCAGCAAGGTATCACCCGTAACCCACGCGGCGACGCGACGGCCATGGTTGTTGGCGCAGATAATAAAGTTGAACTTCGCACAGTAACCACTACGCAAGCAATCGGAGACAAATGGGTTGTTACTGCGGGTCTGAAATCAGGTGACAAAATCATCGTGACCGGATTGCAGAAAATCAAGCCAGGCGTGCAGGTTAATGCGCAGGAAGTCGATCAAAACGCAGCGGATCAGAAACAAGCTGCACCTGATACAGCGCCGAAGTCTTAATTAGGAGCCGGTAATTCATGGCTAAGTTTTTTATAGATCGCCCGATATTTGCGTGGGTTATCGCCATCATCATCATGTTGGCAGGCGGGTTGGCAATGCTGAAGTTGCCAATCGCACAGTATCCGACTATTGCACCTCCGGCTATTCAGATAAGTGCAACTTATCCGGGTGCCGATGCGCAAACGGTTCAGGATACCGTGACCCAGGTTATTGAACAGAACATGAACGGTATCGATAACATGATGTACATGTCATCGACCAGTGACTCCTCGGGTACCGTTCAAATAACCCTGACTTTTGCCTCCGGCACCGATGCGGATATTGCACAAGTACAGGTGCAGAACAAACTGCAGTTGGCGACGCCATTGCTGCCGCAGGAAGTTCAGCAGCAGGGTATTTCGGTTCAGAAATCGAGTAGCAGCTTCCTGATGGTAGCCGGCTTTATTTCCACCAACGGTTCAATGAATCAGGAGGATATTGCCGACTATGTGGGTTCTAACATTAAAGACCCAATCAGTCGTACCAACGGTGTAGGTGATGTTCAGCTGTTCGGTGCCCAGTACGCGATGCGTATCTGGATGGACCCGCACAAACTGAATAATTTCCAGCTGACACCGGTTGATGTTATCAGTGCGATTAAAGTTCAGAACAACCAGATTGCAGCAGGTCAGCTTGGTGGTACTCCGCCAGTTCCCGGCCAGCAGTTGAATTCATCTATCGTGGCGCAGACGCGTCTGAAATCTGCAGATGAATTCGGTAAAATCATTCTGAAAGTCAACGCCGATGGTTCGCAGGTTCGGTTGAAAGATGTCGCGAAAATCGAACTTGGTGGTGAAAGCTACGATGTTGTTGCTCGTTACAACGGACAGCCGGCATCCGGTTTGGGTATTAAACTCGCCACGGGGGCTAACGCACTTGATACCGCATCATCAGTCAAGGCAACGCTGGCTAAGCTTCAGCCGTTCTTCCCGGCGGGCTTAAAAGTTGTTTACCCCTATGACACTACGCCGTTCGTTCAAATCTCGATTAAAGAGGTCGCGAAAACACTCTTCGAAGCCATCCTTCTGGTCTTCCTGGTGATGTTCTTGTTCCTGCAAAACTTCCGCGCAACGTTGATCCCAACAATTGCCGTTCCGGTTGTTCTGTTAGGTACCTTTGCGATTCTCGCCGCATTTGGTTATTCGATAAATACCCTGACGATGTTCGGGATGGTGCTTGCCATAGGCTTGTTGGTCGATGACGCCATCGTGGTGGTAGAGAACGTTGAACGTGTCATGGCAGAAGAAGGGCTACCGCCCAAAGAAGCCACCAAGAAGTCGATGGAGCAGATCCAAGGCGCACTGGTCGGTATCGCGATGGTACTGTCAGCGGTATTTATTCCGATGGCATTCTTTGGTGGTTCAACCGGTGTTATCTACCGTCAGTTCTCCATTACTATCGTTTCGGCGATGGTGCTGTCAGTACTGGTGGCGATGATCCTGACGCCAGCACTTTGTGCAACCATGCTCAAACCTATTGCCAAGGGTGAGCACGACGATAAAAAAGGCTTCTTCGGCTGGTTTAACAAAAAATTCGATCAAAGCACACACCACTACACTGACAGCATAGGTAATATTCTGCAGAGTACTGGCCGTTATCTGGTGATTTATCTGCTGATCGTTGTCGGTATGGCATTGCTCTTTATCCGACTGCCAACCTCCTTCCTGCCGGAAGAAGACCAGGGCGTATTCCTGACCATGGCGCAGTTGCCAGCAGGTGCGACTCAGGAACGTACGCAGAAAGTGCTCGATGATGTCAGCAACTATTATCTGACGAAAGAAAAAGCCAACGTGAACTCCGTGTTTACCATTAACGGATTTGGTTTCGCAGGTCGTGGGCAGAACACCGGGCTGGCGTTTATTAGCCTGAAAGACTGGTCCGAACGCAGCGGCGCAGAAAATAAAGTTCCGGCGATTTCCGGCCGTGCGATGCAGTATTTCAGTACCATAAAAGATGCTCTGGTATTCGCGTTCAACCTTCCGGCAATTGTAGAATTGGGTAACGCTACCGGTTTTGACTTTCAGCTGATTGATCAGGCCAACCTTGGTCATGACAAGCTGACTCAGGCTCGTAACCAACTCTTGGGTATGGTTGCTCAACATCCTGATTTACTGTCGCAGGTACGCCCTAACGGTCTGGAAGATACACCACAGTTCAAGCTTGAAATTGACCAGGAGAAAGCCAGCGCGCTAGGTGTCTCATTGTCTGATATCAACACCACGCTGGGTGCCTCTATCGGTGGTAGTTACGTCAATGACTTCATTGATCGCGGGCGTGTGAAGAAAGTGTATGTTCAGGCAGAAAACAAATATCGCATGCTGCCAAGAGACATCGACAACCTGTTTGTCCGCGGTAGTTCCGGTCAAATGGTGCCGTTCTCTGCTTTCTCTACGTCAAAGTGGGAATACGGTTCTCCTCGTCTGGAGCGTTACAACGGTCTGCCATCAATGGAAATTCTGGGTCAGCCAGCGCCGGGTAAAAGCAGCGGTGCTGCCATGGTGATGATGGAATCTCTGGCTTCAAAACTGCCAAGTGGTATCGGTTATGACTGGACAGGCCTCTCCTATCAGGAACGGTTATCCGGTAATCAGGCTCCAGCGTTGTACGCCATCTCACTGATTGTCGTCTTCCTGTGTCTGGCAGCGTTGTATGAAAGCTGGTCAATACCGTTCTCTGTCATGCTGGTTGTTCCACTGGGTGTGGTTGGAGCATTGATTGCAGCGACCATGCGCGGTCTGAGCAATGACGTTTACTTCCAGGTTGGTCTGTTGACCACCATTGGGCTATCGGCGAAGAACGCAATTTTGATTGTTGAGTTCGCCAAAGACCTGATGGACAAGGAAGGAAAGGGCCTGATCGAGGCAACGTTAGAAGCGGTGCGCATGCGTTTACGTCCAATCCTGATGACATCTCTGGCCTTCATCTTGGGTGTTATGCCACTCGTTATCAGTAGCGGTGCCGGTTCCGGCGCCCAGAACGCAGTAGGTACCGGTGTTATGGGCGGTATGATCACTGCGACGCTATTGGCAATCTTCTTCGTTCCAATCTTCTTTGTGGTCGTTCGCCGCCGCTTTAGCAAGAAGAGTGATGACGTCGAGCATACCCATACGACAGAGCATCGAAATCCGTAATTGATTCACTAACACCCTTCAAGGCCGCGCAAGCGGCCTTTTTTATGCCTGAAGAAACTTGAACCAGCAATAAAACCGGTGCATAATATTGTTATAGTATAACATAACAGTCAAGGGTCATAATGAAAGCCAATATCCATCCGGTCTATCGTACTGTGGTATTCCACGACACGAGCGCTAACGAATATTTTAAAGTGGGGTCAACTATCAAAACTGACCGCACTATCGAACTAGAAGGATCTACCTTCCCGTATATCACTATCGAAATCTCTTCGGCCTCGCACCCGTATTACACCGGTAAACAGAAAGAGTATTCAAAAGAAGGAAGTACCGCGCGCTTCAATCAGCGTTTCGGCAGCTTCCTGAATAAGACGAAGTAACAGATTCTTAAGGAGTATCAGATGCAGGTATTGAGTTCATTACGTTCTGCTAAAAATCGTCATCCGGATTGCAGAGTCGTGCGCCGTAAAGGCCGTCTTTATGTGATTTGTAAAACTAATCCGCGGTTTAAAGCGGTGCAGGGTAAGAAGAAAAAACGCTAAGCAACTCCCCTCTTCTGCTGACGTTCAAATAGAAAAGCCCCGACGCTTGCCCGACGGGGCTTTTTATTTACTGCCGAAATGATGAGAAACACCTTTCCACCCTCGAGCATGGAAAGGTGATATAGAGCATTACTTCATACTGGCTACAATTGACTCCACGTTATGTTTGAACGCTTTCTCATACGTTGTTGCCGGGCCTTTAGGGCCTGAAAGTGCCTCAGGATAAAGTTCACCGCCCGCTTGAGCACCGGTAGCCGCCGCGATCTGTTTTACCAGACGAGGATCAGTCTGATTCTCAATGAAATAGGTTTTCACTTTCTCTTCTTTGATCTGTTTGATCAGAGAAGCAACACCGCTGGCGCTGGCTTCAGATTCGGTTGAGAACCCCACTGGAGCCATAAAAGTCACATTATACTCGCGGCCAAAGTAGCCAAAAGCATCATGACTGGTTAGCACTTTGCGATTCGCCTGTGGAATACCATTAAATTCTGACTTGGCCCATTCATCCAGTTTTTTGAGTTGTTCGATATAAGCACCGCCGCGCTTACGGAAATAATTGGCATCTTCTGGATCGGCGACAATCAACGCATTCATCACATTAGTGGCATAAATGACGCCATTAGCCATGCTGTTCCAGGCATGCGGATCGGTGATTTCTTTACCATCATCCACCATTTGGCGCGAATTTACTCCATCCGAAGCGGTGACCACCTTGCCTTTATAGCCAGAGGCTGATACCAAGCGGTCGATCCACCCTTCCAGACCCAGGCCACTCAAAAAAACCACATCAGAAGCATTGATCGCTTTACTGTCTTTTGGCGAGGGCTCAAAGCTGTGTGGATCACCGTTCGGGCCCACCAGACTAGTGACCTTCACATGCTCGCCCCCCACTTGGTGAACGATATCGCCTAAAATTGAAAAACTGGCTACAGCATTGACAGTTTTAGCCATTGCCAGCGGGCTCGACAGCAGGGCAGCTACTGCCAGAGCAACAGGTAAACGTTTCATCATTTCTCCTTTCTTGTGGTACTGCTTAACGACGCGATGCGGTTAACATGCCGCCCCGCGATCCAAATAATACTGAGATAAAGAAAATAATACTGGCACTGAGAACAATCGCTGGACCGGCTGGCAGTGACGCGTAATAAGACCATACAAGGCCGACCAGACTACTGATAATACCAATCACCACGGCACTCAGAAGGGTATGTGGCAGATCCCGTGCCCAAAAACGTGCACTGGCCGCAGGTAACATCATCAGGCCGACAGACATGAGAGTGCCGAGGATTTGGAAGCCGGCCACCAGGTTGATCACCACCAGCGCCAGAAAAATTCCATGTATTGCTGCCAGCCATTTACCGGCACTAACACGCAGGAACAATGAGTCGAAAGACTCAATCACCAGCGCACGATAAATCGCCGCCAGCACGAGCAGTGAACCACTGGCAATGATGCCAACCATGATGATAGCTGACGAATCGATCGCCAAAATCGAACCGAAAAGTACATGCAGTAAATCCACACTAGAACCGCGTAATGACACCAGCGTCACTCCAAGGGCCAAAGAACCCAGATAAAATCCGGCGAAGCTGGCATCCTCTTTCAATTCAGTCCGGCGGCTTACTAGTCCGGAAAGCATAGCCACAGCTAAGCCGGCGATAAATCCGCCAATCCCCATGGCAACCAATGACATTCCAGAAATTAAATAGCCAATTGCTGCGCCGGGTAATACTGCATGTGATAAAGCATCACCCACCAGACTCATACGTCGTAACAACAGAAAAACGCCGAGCGGTGTAGCACTGATGGACAGCGCCAGGCAGGCAATAAGCGCACGACGCATGAAGCCGAACTCAATAAAAGGATCGGCAAGTAAATGAAAAAGCATCATAACGCAGTGACCCCAGCAGTAAGGCTAAAGGTATCTGCGGAAACGCAGGCATGCATCCGATTAGGAAAATGATTGAGCACATCATTCGCTGTTCCCCAAATATTTCGCTCTGCGCTGAGATACAAAACCTGCGGAAAATGGCGTACTACCATTGAAATATCATGAAGTACTGCAATTATCGTTTTTCCCTCACGGTGCCATTGAGCAATGACTTTCAGCAAAAGCTCAATAGTCTGACTGTCAATACCCGTGAACGGCTCATCCAGCATGATTAGCGGAGCCTGCTGGATCAGCAGCCGCGCAAACAGAGTACGCTGTAGCTGCCCACCAGAAAGATCCCCAACTCGAGAATTCGCCATCGCGCTCATGCCAACCGTACTGAGAGCTTGAGCTACCCGCTCTGCTGACTGGCAACTGATGCCCCTAAAGAGTCCACTTTGTGGCCAACACCCCATGGCAACCAGATCAAAAACGCTAATAGGAAACGTACGGTCTAGTTCGGCTTGCTGCGGTAAATACGCCATACGTGGCAGCTTTCGACCCCCACCTTCCGCACTAAAAATAAGTTTGCCTGCGACTGCAGCTTGTAAACCGGCCAGGGTTTTCAATAAGGTGGACTTACCGGCGCCATTCGCACCGATAATCGCAGTCAGCGAACCTGTGGTAAAGCACCCATCCAGAGGCATAGCCACAGCATGTCGGTCATAGCCGACAGAAAGTTGTTTAACTGAAATCATGGCAATGAAATGGCCCAATAAACCCCACCCCAAAGCAGCGCCAGAAGAATAACAATGGCACCACAGCGGGCAAGTGCAGAGAGAGTAAATAGTGTGTTATGCATGGCGACCTCTTTTTTCGTTACATTATAACATCACAATAGTTAGCCATATACAACATTCTAAGTTGTAACTTTCTATTTTTGAGGCTATTAACTGATGCTAAAAGACTCACGCTCTATAGCAGTGAGTTCAGGTTTCACTCTCTTAGTGCCCGTAAAGGTAATCAAATATGAACTTAAAACAAAAAAAACTTATACATCATGCAGATAAAAAAATTGCTGTACAAAAAAATCCCAACACAGGACACATTTTCAAAAAAATATGCAATACTATAATTGAGTATCTTAGAGAGGGAGATAGAATGAAGAGACTAATCCCTTATGAAAATAATGGAAAAGACCTTTCCATATCATATTTACAACATCTTATTGATGCCCCTCTTTCAGATATTGAAGAGCTTTTAGTGAGTAATTTGTGTTATTACTCTACAAATGTGTAATATATACTAGATTTGTTGAAGATGATGTCGAGTGAGGCTATTGCTACTGGTACGTATTCAATGAGTTATCAGTTTAAATGTAGCGCTTCCCATGGATGCTTTGCCATTAATGTTGAAGAAACTGCTGCCGAGAGTGCGACATTTAAAGTGAAAAATCATGCGTTCGGATTTGATATCATAGATACTGAGCGTTCTGCTACAGCTCAGAAATTGTAAATTTTAGTAATATATTTGTGCAGTTTTAGTAAAATGAAATTCATTAAACCTGTTACCAATCTAATATAGTCTTTTCCAACGTATAAATGTTTATTGTGGTTGAGTAACAAACGATGTTTTAGCGAGTCGTCCAATGTATCTTGTAGTATACAGTTATCCATAAGCCATCAGGTTATGCTGTTACTCACTTAGTGCTATCAACACCGAATAAGCCATTACGGAGGGGATGATATGGATGAGTACTCGCCTAAGGGACATGATATAGCGCAGTTGCGGTTCCTCAATGAAAATCTTTATGATGAAGGGATTGCCACACTGGGAGACAGCCATCACGGCTGGGTTAACGACCCAACATCCGCGATGAATCTGCAATTGAACGAACTTATCGAGCACATTGCATCATTTGTGATGAGCTTTAAAATAAAATATCCTGATGATACTCATCTGAGCGATTTGGTAGAGGAGTATCTAGACGATACCTACACTTTGTTCAGTAATTATGGGATTAATGATTCTGATTTACGTCAATGGCAAAAAACCAAAAAACGATTATTCAGAATATTCTCAGGCGAGTACGTCTGTACCCTAATGAAAACTTAAGAAATACTTTACCCGCAGTATTTGAGATTAATAACGAAAAGGCCATGATGAACAAAATCGACTATTTGATGCGTTTAAGAAAATGCACCACAATTGATACACTAGAGCGCGTCATTGAGAAAAATAAGTACGAACTTTCCGACGATGAGCTGGAGTTGTTTTACTCCGCAGCTGATCATCGCCTTGCTGAGCTAACGATGAATAAGCTTTTTGACAAAGTTCCTGTCGCTGTTTGGAAGTTCGTACGTTAACTTTTTCAGAATATCTTGATTGGGCCGGTAATATAATCGGCCCGATGTTTATTATTCTTAAAAACTTATCCCACGTTCTCCATCGTGTACCTTATTGACAATTTTCTCCACCTTTCCTTAATTTTTGCCTGAAAATCTGTAATAAAAATTGGAATACCGCTCTGCTTGCACAGATCATAAAAGATAAGACTTTTCAGCCGCTTAAAGCCATCGAAGAAATCTGCCGCGCTTGTGATGCCAGTCAGCTAGGGTTATACATTTTGGCTATTCTACTCGCGCATTATTTAACCAAGCGGGTACATCACTAACGTCGAAAGGGGTGCGGTGAAGGTGCTTTTTTATAAGTGCAGAAAAATGATAAAAGAAAACTCAGGAAAGAGAATAAATAAAAAAGGTCAGGCAGAAATGGTGGAGGCCCTGCCAGCTACATCCCGGCACACACGACGCCTGCTGCGGCTGCTTCCTTCCGGACCTGACCGAGTTAACAAGTTAGTGTTGCGGGAGAACCAACAGAGCCTCCATTGTCATTACTGGCTCCGCTTATCTGCATAAGAAAAGTGAAGCGGCTTGCATTATCAGGGATGACAGTTCCAAAAGCAAGGTAACCGCCGACGACCGTTGTTTTCTTATACAATCTCTCCACCCCAACCAGCCCGGAAAGAAGCTTTATGGGATTAGGGTTTACGGCATAATGGGCAATCATCACTGAGGAGCCAGCCATGTCGGAGTCAGAGAGAGATACTTTTCGTCAGCGTGTTTACCAGATAATCGCAGCCATTCCTGCGGGACAGGTCACTACCTATGGCAACGTGGCGCAACTCGCCGGCTCACCACGCGCTGCACGCCAAGTGGGAGGCATACTCAGAAAATTGCCTGAAGGCAGTTCTCTGCCCTGGCACCGGGTAATTAACCGTCATGGTGAAATATCCCAACAAGGTGAGGATTTCAAACGTCAGCGCCAGGCTTTGTTATCAGAAGGCATTATGTTCGAAAACGGACGCATTGATCTGAAGAAACATGGCTGGAGGTGGTGATGACCGCCATAAAAAAACACCGCAATGGCGGTGTTTTTAACGTTAGCTAAACCGGAGAATTAATACATCGGCTGAGTTGACGCTGGGCTAACCGAGGTCGGAGCCATGGTATTTGGTGAGGCTCCAAGCCCCGGCTCATTTGGGTTACTCATTGGGCCTAACCCGGCTGGCTTGGTCGTAACCGGTACTGAAGCGACAGGCACCAACTGCAGGTCAGCACGAGTTCCCTGACCACGGTTGACGACTTCTTTTACTGAATCAGTGATGAACGTCATCTGACCATTCACCGTCACCGCCGCACTAAGGATGACTCGGGCATTCGGCTGAATATCCTGAGGGTTGTACGGCAGAATAAAGGTAAAGGGTGCCTGTTTCCCCCCGGTACGCGCAACGTTCTGTGAAATCACGCGGGATGGGGCGTCAGACATGGAGGCATCAGACAGAGTAACTGTCAGCACAGCATCTGGCGGCAAAGCAATTCGCTGAGAAATATTCACGGTACCCGATACGTTAGGGCCAGTGATTGCCGGACCGGACGGGCTGGCCGACGTATTGGCAGGAGCTTCCTGCGCGGGCATAGTGTGTTGCGAAGCGCAACCGGCCAGTGTGAGAGACAGCGCGGTTCCACCTACAATCTGCCAAAGCTTCATTGATCGTACTCCTTTTTATTATTCGCTTGTCGACAAGCTCTAATAAACGCCGACTATGAATAGTGGCTTTAACCACCTTACTCATTAATCATGGCACAAAAGTCTGGAACTTTCCTGCCGACAGCTAAATTCAGCTTCTGAACACTGTTTTTTTTTACTATTATGAAAGAGATAACTCACCGCCTCTCCTGCCGTAGTTGATTTATCAGGGTTCTCCGCCCCGTCAGGAGACCAACTTTCATGAGGCCACCTATGAGTCAGGCACTGCAAAACTTACTGGATCTGCTTGATCTGGAAAAAATCGAAGAAGGGTTGTTTCGTGGCCAGAGTGAAGATCTTGGCCTGCGCCAAGTCTTCGGTGGTCAAGTTGTCGGGCAGGCGCTGTATGCGGCCAAACAAACCGTACCCAGTGAGCGCGGGATCCACTCCTTCCACAGCTATTTTTTACGTCCCGGAGACAGCAGTAAACCGATCATTTATGATGTGGAAATTCTGCGCGATGGCAACAGTTTCAGCGCCCGCCGCGTCAAAGCCGTACAAAATGGCAAACCTATTTTCTATATGACCGCATCGTTCCAGAGCCAGGAAGAAGGTTTTGAACATCAGAACACCATGCCGGATGTACCGCCGCCAGAGTCGCTTATGTCTGAATCAGATATCGCCAAAAACCTGGCACATCTGATACCGGAAAAAGTACGGGAGAAGTTCATCGGCCAGAAACCCATCGAAATGCGCCCGGTAAAATTCTATAACCCACTCAGGGGAACCGTGGAAGAACCGAATCGCGCAGTATGGTTCCGCGCTAATGGGGTAATGCCTGATGATTTGCGTATTCACCAGTATTTACTGGGTTATGCATCAGATTTCAATTTCCTGCCCACGGCATTACAACCTCACGGTATCGGCTTCCTTGAACCGGATATGCAGGTCGCTACCATCGATCATTCTATGTGGTTCCACCGTCCATTCCGTATGGATGACTGGCTGCTCTATGCCGTCGAAAGTACCTCAGCCTCTGGTGCGCGCGGTTTTGTCCGAGGCCAATTCTATACCCGCGATGGCGTACTTATTGCCTCAACAGTTCAGGAAGGCGTGATCCGCAAAAGAAAATCTGAGTAATCAAAAGTTGCTATAAAAAAAGGGGCGATATTGTTATCGCCCCTTTTCACATTCACCAGTATTTATATATTTGTTATGAAGTTAGAAAGCCCCTTCATTTAAAATCCTATCACTGGTTGTAGGCATTCTCTCCGTGGCTGTTCACGTCCAGACCTTCGCGTTCCTGTTCTTCAGGGACACGCAGACCGACCAGCATATCTGCCACTTTGAAAGCGATAAAGGCGACAACACCAGACCATACCAGCGTAACGCCGACGCTTAATAGCTGAATCCAAACCTGATGACCCATGGTCACGCCTTCTGCGTAGCCTACGCCGCCCAGAGAACTGGAAGTGAATACGCCTGTTAGAATACAACCCACAATACCGCACACGCCGTGCACACCAAATACATCACAGGTATCATCCACATTCAGCCATTTTTTCAGAGTAACGACACCCCAAAGACCGGCAACACCACCGACCAGACCGATAACTAATGCACCACCAACACCGACCGTACCGCATGCCGGGGTGATAGCAACCAGACCCGCGATCGCACCAGAGCTTGCGCCCAGCAGAGAAGGCTTACCACGCACCATCCACTCAACCAAGGTCCAGGAAAGGATGGCACCCGCGGTAGCCATCACCGTGTTCAGGAAAGCCAGTGCAGCTATAGAGCTTGCCGCACTTGCTGAACCGGCGTTGAAACCAAACCAGCCAACATACAGAATCGATGCACCCGTGAAGACCATTGGCAGGTTGTGTGGTTTGAACGCTTCTTTACCGAAACCTGCGCGTTTGCCCAGCATATAAGCACCGACCAGACCCGCGATAGCGGCATTGATGTGAACCACTGTGCCACCGGCAAAGTCCAACGCACCGTCAGCAGCCAGGAAACCACCCGCCCATACCATGTGTGCAATCGGCAGATAAGAGAAGGTCAACCAAATCACAGTGAAAATAAGGACTGCAGCAAAACGAACACGCTCTGCCAGACCACCCACGATCAGTGCAACCGTGATGCAAGCAAATGAGCACTGGAAGGCCACATGGATCATCTGCGAGAAGGTGCCGGTGACGGAATCCAAACCAATGCCTTTGAGCATCGCGTTACCAAACCCACCGAAGAAGGCATTGCCTTCGCTGAAGGCCAGACTGTAGCCATACAGCATCCAGAGTACGCAGACCAAAGCAAAAGTAACGATAACCTGTGTCAGCATCGACAACACGTTTTTAGAACGCAGCAAGCCGCCGTAGAACAACGCTACACCGGGAACCGTCATGAAGAGTACTAATGCGGTACAAATCATCATAAAGGCATTATCAGCACCGTTTGCCACTGCTGGAGCCGCTGCCATGGCGAGTGATGGCAACATGGCTACAGAACCGAGTCCCATCATCGAAAGAAGTTTTTTCATTATTAACCCACCCCTGTTTCTCTAAGCTGTTGTTCTAAATTATGATCGAAAGTCGTGAGTCCGAAATTACAGTGCTGCTTCGTCGGTTTCGCCGGTACGGATGCGAATAACGCGTTGCAATTCAGCAACAAAAATTTTGCCATCACCGATCTTGCCGGTGTAGGCCGCTTTGCTTATCACATCGATGACTTCATCAAGTTGATCATCGGCAATCGCAATATCTATTTTGACTTTTGGCAGGAAATTAACGCTGTACTCCGCACCACGGTACAACTCCGCGTGTCCCTTCTGACGACCAAACCCTTTAACTTCGGTCACGGTCAGCCCTTGGATTCCTACAGCAGACAGCGCTTCGCGCACGTCTTCCAGCTTGAAAGGTTTGATCACCACAGTAACCAGCTTCATTTTGCCACTCCTCGAATTAAGAGCTTGTCGCGAGGGGATTCGCGCCCGATACGCAAGTAATAAAGCAAAGGCTGTGCCAGAGTTGTTTTCTTCAGTTGATTACTTTATTAACCGCATAGCAGCGGCATTTTAAGAATAATCGCCAGAAGGGAAAAACCAGGTGGTGCAAAAAGGTTGAGGAGAAACGCACCATAAAAGTGCATGACGCTTTTTTTCAGTGCATTACAGTAGGAATGGAAAAGGAGGATGCGATAAGGCGGTGCATTGAACAACCAACCCGCAAAAAGTGGGTAAAATAAAAGGCGGAAACCGCCTTCAAGACGGTTCCAGATTTTGATTTTAACTGTTCTCAGTTACCGGGATCTCATGCTGGCCAGAAGCTAACTCTTCACCCACCAACTGCAACTGATACATTTGATAATATCGACCTTTTTCGGCCAGAAGCTGCTGATGGTTACCCTGCTCGACCGCCTGACCACGATGCAAAACCAGAATGTTGTCAGCATCGACAATCGTCGATAAACGGTGGGCAATCACCACCAGCGTAGTATGTCGCCTGATGGAGCGAAGCGCGCGTTGGATCGCTTGTTCCGTGCCGGAGTCAATATTGGCGGTTGCCTCGTCAAGGATCAAAATTTCCGGGGCTTGCACCAGAACACGTGCCATTGCCAATAATTGTTTCTGTCCAACTGACAGATTATTCCCCTGCTCACCGAGGCGGGTATATATGCCGTCCGGCATCGCTCTCACCAACGGCGCAAGCTGAACAGTTTCCAGTGCATGCCAAACCTGCTCCTCGTCAATATCGCGACCTAACGTCACATTGACATACACCGACTCAGCCAGAACCACCGGATCCTGCTGAACCATAGCAATGCCTTTTCGCAGAGAGGTGTGAGATAGCTCAGAGAGAAGGCGCCCGTCCACCCGGATCTCGCCATGCGTGATTGGGTAGTAGCCCATCAATAAATTCGCCAACGTGCTTTTGCCACTACCAGTATGCCCCACCAACGCAGCAAAACCACGCGAAGGCACCTGGAGGCCGATATTCTCCAGCACCCATTTGTCCGCGTTGTAGGCAAAACTCAGATCTCGAATATCAATCTTCCCGCTGGCCAGTGGTTTAACATCTTCACCATACTGCTGCTGCGCGCGGTCCATAAGCTCAAAAATACGTTCACCGGCCACCACCGCTTGCTGAAAGATCGACTGCTGCGAGGTGAGCGCAATCAGCGGCTCGTTCAGTCGCCCGAGATAGTTAATAAAGGCGTACAGCACGCCGACACCAATGGAGCCCTCTGCGCTGAATCCAAACAGTAATAAAAGGCCGCACAGCACCAGAGAGGCAAACAAGCTCAGCAATGGCCGTAATAAAAAACCTTCCATTTTCAGTGTCTGCATACGGGCAAAGTAATGCGACTGGCTGGCCTTTGCCAGACGATCGCCGAAACGCTTCTGTTGGCGGAATTGCTGAATCACGCCCATGCCGTTAATCACTTCATTGAAACCATCATTGATATCCGCCAGATAGCTGCGCACCCGGCGCACAATCGGTGTGCTGTAGACCTGATAGATGGCCATCACGATAAATACTGCCGGGAAAATACAGATAGCGATAGATGCGAGCCGCCAGTCGAGGCTGTACATCGCCACTAGCATTGCGCCTATCAGCGCCATACTGCGCAATACCGTTGAGACTACCGTGACATAAAGATCACGAATCACTTCAGTATCATTGGTAACGCGAGAGATTAACTGCCCCACTGGCTGGGTATCGAAGGCGCTGAGAGGCTGACGTAGTGCCGCATCCATGACGTCAGTTCTCAACCGCTGCACCACGCCAACGGCTGCACGATTAAATAGCAACGCCTGAAAGTAGTGCAATCCGGCAGCCAGAAATTGCAGCAAAATAAAGGTAATCGCCAGCAGACTGACCATCCCGAGCGGCAACATGCCTTTAGCGACGTAGTTATCGATAAAGAAACTGATGAGAATAGGACCGAGCACCTCGGCCGCTGCTGCCACCCACAGCATGATCACCGCTATCGACAATGGCTTACGGTAGGTCTTGCCATAACTGAGCAACCGTTTCAGCGTTGGCCAGCTTTTCTGAATTTTAATCATCTTTATTTTCTACCAAAACCTGTGAAAGCTTTTCTGCCGGGACATCGTCTAGTGCGGCTTCCAGCTGTTGATAGCGGTACATATCACGATACCAGCCGGGTTGTGAGGACAGATGGTTATGATCGCCACGCTGAGTCACCGTCCCGCTGCTAAACACCAGAATTTCGCTGGCTTCGGTCAGTGCCGACAGGCGATGGGCGCTGATGATCACGGTACGATCACTGCCCCACTCACGTAAGTTGTGCAAAATTTGATGCTCGGTACGACCATCCACGGCAGACAGCGCATCATCGAGGATCAGGATTTCCGCCTGTAACAGCAGCGCTCGGGCAATCGAAATTCGTTGCTTCTGCCCACCTGAAAGCATGACGCCTCGCTCTCCGACTTCAGTTTCATAACCTTGTGGCAGACGCAGAATGTCGTCGTGAACGCTGGCTAAACGCGCTGCGGTCTCAATCTCTGCCTGCGTTGCTTCAGGGCGACCGAGAGCGATATTTTGTGCGACTGTGTCAGAAAACAAGAAGGGTGTCTGGCTGACAACGGCCATACGACCACGCCAGTCATCAAGCCGGATCGTTTTCAGTGACATACCGTTATAGTGAATATCGCCCTGGGTCACATCAAACTGGCGTTGAATCAGCCCGAGTAAGGTACTTTTCCCCGAACCCGTTGGCCCACATAACCCCAACATCTGGCCGGGACGCAGTGTGAAGCCCACCGAATGCAGCGCCGGCTGGTTGTTTTCGGGGTAATGGAAGTCGTCAATATGCACCTCAAGTCTGGCGCGTCCAGCAGGCAGCGGCGTTTCACCGTCAACGACGCTTGGTGCTTCCTCTAATAAACTGCGGATCCGGCTGTAAGCCGCGCTACCACGTTCAACAATATTGAACATCCAGGCCAGCGCCAGCATCGGCCAGATCATCAGCCCGAGGTACATAACAAAACTGGTCAGTTGGCCGAGCGTCAGGTGCCCGTTAACGACCATCCAACTCCCCCCCCCGATAGCCAGCAGGTTAGCCATCCCGATAGCGACATAAATCGTCGGGTCGAAACGGGCATCAACACGTGCGACACGCATATTTTTAACGCCGGTATCTGCGGCGACGTCTGCAAATTGGGAGGACTGATGGTTTTCCAGACCGAAAGCCTTGATCATGCGGATACTGGTCAAGCTCTCCTGTGCCTGATCGTTTAAGGAGGAGAACGCCGCTTGCGCTGTTTTGAAACGCTGATGGAGCTGGTCACCATAACGTTTGATAACCATTGCCATAATTGGCATGGGTACCAGAGATAATAGGGTCAGCTCCCAGCTGATTTGTATGGCCATGACGATCAGTACTGCAAGCCCCATCACCATCGAATCAACCAGCGTCAGCACGCCTTCACCCGCGGCGAAGACCACACGATCCACGTCATTGGTGGCGCGGGCAATCAGATCACCAGTACGATGACGCAAATAAAAGGCAGGATGCTGGCGACTGAGCTGCTTAAAGAAGCTCTGCCGCAGTTCTACGGCCAGCTGATAGGATGCCCCGAACAACAGGACTCGCCAGACATAGCGCAACAGATAAACCACAATTGCCGTTACCAGCATCAGTCCGAGCCAGCCGAATAACACGGTTGAAGTCATCTGTTTTGAGGTCACACCATCAATGATGATCCCCACCAGTTTTGGCGGCAGTAACTGCAAAATAGCGATCACAATCAGCAGAGCAACGGCACCGAGATAACGTCGCCATTCGCGGCGGAAATACCAACCTAGTTGAGCAAACAATCTCACGCAGAGTTATCCATTTGTTGATGACCAACATATTGGCCGTCTAAAACACAAAGTCGTTTTTATTATCGAACCACCACCAGAATAACACTGTTAACACGCCATTCTGATGAAACTTTTTGCTGAAACATTGCATAACCACTCAACCTCAATGACGTTACAGCAAGACAGTAGTCGCAGAGGTCCCGATGTCCTTATAATGGTAATGCAGTCGTGGATTTAATACGTTCCATCGCAAAACTCGAGGTCACGTCGATCAAGCCCGAAACGCCGTTCACCAGACGTTTGTAAAAATTGTCGTAACTTTTCATATCGGCCACCTGCACCTGGAGTAGATAATCGTACTCCCCCGCCATGCGGTAAAAGCTCAGCACCTCGGGCAATGCCGCCACCTGACTGACAAAATTTTGATACCAGTCGCTGCTGTGATGCTGGGTCTTAATCAGCACAAACGCCGTCAGGCTTAGTCCCAGTTTTTCGTTATCCAGCAACGCAACTCGACCCCGAATAATGCCCTCATCTTCCATCCGTTTCAGACGTTTCCAGCAAGGCGTGGTCGTCAGATTGACTGCCTCTGCCAGCACGGTGATCGACTGAGTGCAGTCTTCTTGCAACATCGCCAATAGCTTGCGATCTATTTTATCTACCATTTCACCTCCTTGGAGAAAAATATTCTCTTTTTGATGTCACTCATGGGTTAAATAGTAACTTATTTCTCTGTTGAATACGTTAACCTAAACATAATCAAAATCTTTGCTACGGACCTTAACATGACCAATGCCTGGGTGAATCACGCCATTAAAGAGATCGACGCCGACTTTCAGCGTTCTGCCGATACCCATCTGATACGTCTTAGCTTGGCGGATTTCCCCGGTATTGCGCTCTACTTGAAAGATGAAAGCACGCATCCGTCAGGCAGTCTGAAACACCGCCTGGCACGCTCGCTGTTTCTGTACGGATTATGCAATGGTTGGATCCGGGAAAACACCCCGATCATTGAAGCCTCTTCAGGCAGCACCGCCGTTTCTGAAGCCTATTTTGCCCGTCTGCTCGGCCTGCCGTTTATCGCCGTGATGCCGTCATGTACCGCACCGCGTAAGATTCAGCAAATCGAATTTTACGGTGGGCGCTGCCATTTTGTAGAAAACTCAGGTCAGATTTATGCCGCGTCGGAACAACTGGCCCGGGAAATGAACGGCCATTATATGGATCAGTTCACTTACGCAGAGCGCGCGACTGATTGGCGCGGGAACAACAGCATTGCCGACAGCATTTTCCGCCAGATGTCTCTAGAACCGCATCCGGTACCGCGTTATCTGGTGATGAGTGCCGGTACTGGCGGTACCTCAGCTACGCTTGGCCGCTATATCCGTTATAAAGGGCACCAGACTGAACTGGTGGTGGTTGACCCTGAAAACTCGGTATTCTATGACTACTTTCTACAGCGCGATCCTTCTGTGACCGCACAATGCAGTAGCAAGATTGAAGGGATTGGCCGCCCGCGCGCAGAGCCATCATTTATTCCCAGCGTGATCGATAGCATGATCCCCGTTCCCGATGCCGCCAGTATTGCTACCCTGCGCTGGCTGGAAGGAATTTTGGGCCGCAAGGTCGGTGCTTCAACTGGCACCAATATGTGGGGCGCACTTCAGTTGGCAAAGCAGATGCGGGACAAAGGTGAAACAGGCTCGATCGTCACTTTGCTGTGCGACAGTGGTGAACGGTATTTAAACACCTATTTCAATGATGAGTGGATCGCAGCGAATATCGGCGACATCAGCCATTATAGCGAGCAGCTAGCCGGCGTGCGCTGAGGGCAGATCAGAAGTAAAAAAGGCGGCAAAACCGCCTTTCTCTTCCCTTTGACAGTGCTGATTTATATTAACGCTCTTCAAGCGGATAGCTGCGGAAACTCCACAGTCCCATGGTTTTCAGCGCATCGCGGTAAATCCCCTGTCTATCCCCGTCAGAGACTTTTTGGAGTTCAGCCAAAGGCTTATCAATAGCCGCAACCGAGACAAAACGGATATCACGCGGACCGGTTTCCCAACTGGCGATAGTGAACAGGGCCTGAGCACGGCGCACATGACTACCAGAACTAACAACCACCGCATTTTTGATGCGATGTTTGGCCAGCGCATAGCGGCTGAATAACGCGTTTTCAACCGTCGAGCGGGCAAAGTTATCCTGATAAATACGCTTGCTATCGATGCCCTTACTCACCAGCCATTGCGACATCAGCTTACCTTCCGTCTGGTGGCTTTGCGGCACGCCGCCAGTGACAACAATCATTGCGTCGGGCAACTGTTTGGCGAGTTCCAGCGTTTTATCCAACCGTTGGATCAGCACTTTGTTCATCGAACCATCAGGATCGAGCGCATAACCTAAGGTGATAATCGCGGTAGGACCGGTGAACGATTTGGCGACGTCGGCAGGTAAGGCGTCACGAAGCGGCATCAATGTGACCTCATCAATCACCGCAAAGACTTTTTTCAGTTGATCTGCACGGCCAAGATTAAGCTTTTTGAGTTCAGCCATTTGCGACTCTACGGCGGTAGTATTGCCTTTGTAACGCTGCCACGCGGCGATATAACTGTGGGCATCGACGTCATCTGGCGCGATGTCCAGGATCTGCTGATACAACATAAGAGCCTTATTGACATTTCGATTGTAAATGTACGCACTGGCGGTGCTAAAGAGTAAGTCAGCACGATAGGGTTCCAGTTTACTCGCCTGCTCAAGACGATCGGCAACAATTTCCATGTTGGTGGGCAGTTTGCCGGTAAAACCTGCATCAGAAACCCGGGCTGGAGATTTAAAAGCAGTCAACGCGTCTTGGATCAGAAAGTCGACGGTCTGACGCTCGGAAATGTATTGTTGATAATCAGCCTGAGGCTGAAGCGTAGTTATGGCCCTGGCGGACACATTGACAGAAATGAACAAAGTTAAAGCAAGTGCAATACGGGTTACCCCATGAGTAGCGATCATCATTTTATCCTTAACGGGTGAACTACCTGTCGGGACTATAGATAAAAGCAAGGTTGAGTAATAGACAGACAGGGTCAGATCGACGAACTATATGAAAACCATATGTCAATTTTGTGACAGAGATGCGTGCAACAGAAAAAAGCCGGGACAGATAGCCCGGCTGGCTGAAATAACCTTATTATTCGGGGGAATAGGTGAGGTGTGGTGAATGCAGCCAATGTTGTAAAAAGTGGGACACGGCCTGGTTTTGGCAATGACCAATAATTTGCAGGTGGGGAGAGTGTTGTTTCAATACGGGCAACGCATTACCCATGACCAGCCCCATGCCGACATTTTCCAGCATTTCGCGGTCGTTCATCGCATCACCAAAAGCCATACATTCGGACATATCAATATTCAGACCGGCCGTCAGCAATGCAAGCGCACTGCCTTTGTTGCTGCCAGCTGGCATGATATCCAGACAATCGGCGGCAGAGAAACAGAGGTCAACGCGCGAACCAAAATGCGCCTCAATAGACGGCACCAACTGGAGAAGAACATCATGCGGAGCGGTGAAGCACACTTTGCTGTTACCGGTGACGGGGAGCGTGGACAGCTCGTGTAGCTGGTAGCGAAAACCGCTGAACTCATGCGGTACCAACAGTTGCGGATCATCATGATCGGTAAACCAGCCGTCATCACGAAAAACATGCACGCTGGCAGACGTATTCCAATTTGTACTCAATAGTTCTTCAGCGCAATCCGCCGGCAAATCAGTAGCATGCAGACGGTACCCGGCCAAATCATGAATGCGGGTGCCGTTGCCAGTGATCAAATACCCTTTCAGATCCAGATTAGCCAGAATCGTTTTCATTTCAAGGTAATGTCGGCCTGTCGCAAAAGTCAACGTCATGGGTTGTTCAGCCAGTTGGCGCAGGGTAGACAGTGTTTTCTCACCTAACCGGTGATCAGGCATTAACAACGTGCCATCCATATCAAATGCAGCCAGACGGAACATAAAACCTCGCAATAGCAGATAAAGCAGCATGAAAAGAGTTTCTTGTCTGGCTGCCCAGGAGAAAGTTAACGGTGTAAGTATGCAGCGGTATTTACGGAAGTAATAGTGAACAGTTTATAAATAGTGTTCCGGATTTAGATCACATTACACCCTTCTGCCTGATGTGACCGTCATGCAGCTTCGATATGCTGGCCACCCTATGGCAAACTTTCTTCAGGTGTTGCGAATTTTCTATGCGATTACAAAACCGCCTCAATCAGTATCAACGACTGTATGTGAAAGTGGGTGATCAGCCTTCGGCATTAAGAGTGGCTGATCTGGCCAAAATATTCGTTTGCAGTGAACGTCATACCCGAACCTTACTGGCACAGTTCCAAGATGCAGGCTGGATAAGCTGGCAATCGCAGGTGGGTCGAGGAAAACGTGCTTCGATTCAATGCCTGACATCGCCGGAAAGTTTGCGCGAGTCCTATTTGCAACAGCTATTGAAAAATGGTGATCACTCGGCAGCTTTGCAACTCAGCGAAATGGACCCCAAACATCTTACGGTTCTACTGACTCCGCATCTCGGCGGACAGTGGCAGGCCGATGCACCGACGCTGCGCATTCCCTATTACCGCACTATGCAGCCCCTGGATCCGCAAACCCTGACCGGTCGTGCAGAACAACATCTTGCGCATACACTGCATGCAGGGCTGACGCGTTTTATCACCGGTGAGCCACTTCCTCAACCGGATCTTGCGCATCACTGGCAGATCAGTAATAACGGTAAAATCTGGCGCTTCTTCTTGCGTAGCCAACTTTATTGGCACAATGGCGAACCCGTGACCGCAGGACAGCTATGCGCACGCTTTGAAGTACTACGGCAGTCGCCGCGCAGCAGACAAAGTCTTGCGACAGTGACCAACCTCAGCCAGCCTCATGCCCTCTGTCTGCAATTCGATTTGCAAATACCGGATTACTGGCTGGCACACCGTCTGGCTGATCTCAATTGTCTATTGTCGCATCCTGATGACCCACTTTGCGGAGCCGGGCCGTTTCGTCTGGCAAGTTTTGCCCCAGAATTGGTTCGCCTGGAGCAACACACCTACTACCACTTACAACATCCTTTCCTGGCCGCAATTGAATTTTGGATCACACCACAACTTTTCACGAAAAAAGATAAAATCAGTTGCCAGCACCCGGTACGAATAATGCTAGGTGAAGAAGATGAACTGGTAGACGTAAAGCCGGTGAAACGCATGACTAGTCTCGGTTTTTGCTATATTGCGGCCAACCTACGGCGCGGAAATTTATCCTCGCAACAGGCACAGAAGATCATAATGATCATTCAGCGATCCGGTCTACTGAGCAGGCTCCCCATTGACCACGATCTGGTTAAACCCAGCAAAGAGATGTTGCCTGAATGGCCGATCCCCGAACACCCTATGTCGCAGGTGACCTTGCCGAAAAAACTAAAATTAGTTTTCCACCCGCCCATTGAACTTGAATTCGTGGCCGAGGCGCTGAAATCCTGCCTGGCCGATGAGGCCTGCGAATTAGAGGCCATCTATCATCCTGGCCGTTTATGGGACAGTGAAGAGTCGATAAATTCTGCCGACCTGCTGCTAGGCGATCGCTTAATTGGCGAGGCTCCGGAAGCGACACTGGAAAACTGGCTGCGCCAGGATCCGCTCTGGCCTGGTATTCTCAGTGATCAAGATCTTCAGGAGCAGCTCAATCGCCTGCATTCTATTCAGCAAATTCCGCTGGCCAATAAAAGAGCAGAGGAGCTGAGAGATCATTTTTATCGCCTGATGAAACGTGGGATCATCACGCCGCTGTTTAACTATCAATATCAGGTTAGCGCGCCGCCTCGCGTCAATGGAGTACAGCTTACAGCGTGGGGATGGTTTGATTTTTGTCAGGCGTGGATCCCGCCGCCACTGCCCTAACCTTTTATATCAAGCCAAAGGGCAGTACCATAGACGGGATTTTTTCTGTCAGCACATCTGGCATAGGTCTGAGTAAAACAGGTAAATACATGAAAAGAGCAGTGGTGGTTTTTAGCGGTGGTCAGGACTCAACAACCTGCCTGATTCAGGCATTGACGCAATATGATGAAGTACATTGCATCACCTTCGATTATGGTCAACGACATCGCGCAGAGATCGACATTGCCCGCAAACTTTCTGTAGCGTTAGGCGCCAAAGCCCACAAGGTGCTGGATGTCGGTCTGCTGAACGAACTGGCCGTGAGCAGCCTGACCCGTGACAATATTCCTGTCCCCGCTTTCGGTGAGGAGTCTGACAACGGGCTCCCGAGCACCTTTGTTCCAGGCCGAAATATTTTATTCCTTACATTAGCGGCGATCTATGCCTACCAGATTCAGGCCGAAGCCGTGATCACTGGCGTATGTGAAACCGATTTCTCCGGCTATCCGGATTGCCGCGACGAATTCGTCAAAGCACTTAACCATGCAGTTTCATTGGGTATAGCCCGCGAAATACGCTTTGAAACACCGCTCATGTGGTTGAACAAAGCTGAAACCTGGGCACTGGCCGATTATTATCAGCAACTGGAGCTTGTACGCCACCAAACGCTCACCTGCTATAACGGTATCGCTGGTGATGGCTGTGGCGACTGCGCGGCCTGTCATTTGCGTGCTAATGGTCTACATCAGTACCAGCAGGATAAAATTGCCGTGAATGCCAGCCTGAAAAAGAAAATCGGACAGCTTTAATTTTAAGAAATGGGTGACCGGATTTGATGCTTCACATCCGGCCCATCACTTCTCTTCTATTCACGTTCTCATTATTTCAACCTACGTTTAGTGATCTTTAAGTTCCAGCTCACGTAATCTTTCAAGCAATTCACCTTCAAGCGGCAAGGCTTTTTGTGTCCGTAAATCGATACATACAAAAGTCAGGGTTGCATCGGCAACCATATCCCCGTCTCTTGTTATCACCTGCTCTATGACACCGCTGCGGCCATTGATCTGCTGTAGGCTACTGTCAATGCGTAATAGGTCGCCTAGCGTAGCCGGCTTGCGATAGTTGATATTAATATTGACCACAATGAACGCGATGTTGTTGGCACTCATCCATTTAAAACCACTCTTGTTATCGAGCCACTCCCAACGAGCGGATTCTAAAAACTCAAGATAACGGGCATTATTAACATGTTGATAGACGTCGATATGAAAACCACGAACCGTAATGAACGTATGCATAATCTCTTCGGTGCTCCTGAAAAATAAGGGTCAGGTAAGATATCTGTACTGGTCAGATGTCTTGAAAGATTAGCAGAAGAAAATGGCGATAACCTTTATCAGGTCATCGCCGGGACATCCGTCACAGTTTCAGACGGTCCTTGTTACGTTCGAACAGCGCAGCACCAATTCCCGGTACTTCCTGCAACTGATCAATAGCGGTGAATGGCCCTAACTCATCGCGATACCGGATGATCGCCTGCCCCTTCTTAAGCCCTACGCCGTTCATTACTTGTGCAAAATCTTCTGCCGTTGCAGTATTGACATTAACCCTGGCGTCATCCGTAGTCATGGCCTGCTCTTTTTTAGCCACAGACGTTCCCACTTTATTTGTCGGTGCCTGAGCGACTGCCGACGTCGCGGTTGCGACCTGATTCACGCTCATTGGCGCGGCCTGAAGCATGACCGGGAGAGTAGATAGCCCCAAAGCCAGGGCCAGTGAAAGTGAAGTAATGCCTAATTTTTTCATGCTGTATCCTCCATGTGTTTTCAGCATGAACAGAATGCAGTAAGTTTTATCAAGCGACAATTGGCAGATTAAAAATGTGGAAAAGGCCGCGAAAGCGGCCTTTGGAAGTTGCAACACGTTGCATTGTTTTGCGACGTTTATTGGTTTTGTGCGGCAGAACCCAATTTGATCTTGGCTTCCTGACGCAGATTGGTCAGCAATGCATCGAAGGTCACGTTGGACGAAGACTGCTGCAGTTGCTGCTCAAAGCGTGCAGTTTCGGTATCGGGTAGTTGGCCCGGATTAACCGCAGTTAGCTCAACAAGCACACTGTTACCTTTATCATCCTGAGATAAACCATAAACTGGCTGGTCTTTTTGCGGATGAGGCAAAGCATAAACGTTTTGTTCAAATGCAGAAGGTTGCTGAGTACGCTGTATTTTCTGCACATCGCCAAAACTCAGACCCGCAGCTTTTAAGGCTTCATCGCCTTTACCCGCTTTAAGCGCTGTCAGCAGTTTCTCACCCTCCATACGCGCCTGGTCTTCTGCTTTCTCGCGTTTCACTAATGTCATCACTTGCTCTTTAACGTCAGCAAAAGGCTTAAAGCCTTCGGCTTTGTGCGCATCAACGCGGAGAACAAAGGCACGGTCACCATCAACAGTGATAATGTCTGAATTGCTGCCCGGTGAACCGTCCTGACCAATCAAGCCACCTTCGAAGATAGCCTGCACAACCGGTTTAAAGTTAAGAGCTGCGGGGATCTGTTGCTGAGTAAACCAATCAGTATGTGTTGCTTTTACACCGGCAACGTCTTCAGCTGAGGCTAAAGACTCATTATCATTGGTAGCCGCTTCGCTGACCTTCTGCTGCAAGGCATAATACGCATCAACAGCTTTCTCAAGTTTAAGCTTATCAACGATGCTGTCATGCACTTGAGCTATCGGTTTGATTTGCTCAGGTTGAATGTCTTCGAGACGTAAAATGAAGAAGCTATTGTCAGATTTAATCACACCAGAAACCTGACCTTTGGTGGTCAAATTGGCGCTTTTAAATTCAGGCAGCGTTGTTTCAGGTTCAACCCAATCCATCAGACCGCCCTGCTTTCCGCTCAGCTTATCAATAGACTTGGTTTTAGCCAGTTCAGCAAAATCAGCGCCTTTCTTCAGCTCAGCGGCGACGGCATCCGCATCAGCCTGTGTTTTGAGGACGATAACCCGATAACGACGACGCTCAGGCTGACCAAATTCGCTCTTGTGTTGATCATAGTACGCCGTGACGTCAGCATCAGTGACGTTTGACTTCCCTTGCATCGACGCTGCATCCATTTCGATATAGCTGACTTTTACCTGCTCGGGGGAGACAAAGCTATTCTTGTGCTGATCGTAGAAAGCCTGTGCTTCGCTGTCGCTGACCTGTTGTTTCGCAGCCAGAGCCGCAGTATCGAGAGTCGCCGTACGAACGTCACGTTCCTGCAGAAGTAATTCAGACATGGCTTTGGTTTCAGTCGGTAAAATGAAATCTGATGTCCCGAAAGCCTGCGCCAATTGCTGACTGACCAACTGCTGTTTCATCAATTTAGCAAAATTGTCTGCGCTGTAACCCATACCCTGGATGCTTTGCAGATATTTGGCATTATCGAAACGGCCATCAGTCTGGAATTGTGGGGTTGCCAGGATAGCGTCTTTAATTTGTTGGTCACTGACGGTAATGCCCAGCTTCTTGGAATACTGATCGAGCAACGTGACATCAATCAGATTATTTAGGGATTCCTGACGCAATTGCTGCATATAGCCTTCGCTACCTGCCAGCGCAGAGAATTGATCTCCGAGCTGTTGCTGCAGTCGGCTACGCTGGCTTTGTACCGCTTCCTCCAACTGCGAACGCCCTATTTCCTGACCATTCACTTTCGCTGCATAGTCGCCTGAACCGCCGATCAGGTAGTCGCCTACCCCTGTCAAAATAAAAGACAGAATAATCAGGGCCAGAATGATTTTGAGCACGACGTTGTTGGAAGCCGCGCGTAAATTGTCCATCATAGTGAGGCAACACTCCGCTGTAATAAAAAAAGCGCATCGATTCCGATGCGCCTTGTATCTTACCTTACCAACCCGTTGGCGTCAGGTTATTGTTTAACAACCAGACCTGGGAATGAAAAGCACTATACTGGCTTTTGTCTCGCAGGTTTGACGCCTGACCTGCAGGTAATTAACCGTTGACTGCGTCTTTCAACGCTTTACCCGCACGGAAACCAGGCACTTTTGCCGCAGCAATGCTGATTTCTTTACCGGTCTGTGGGTTACGGCCTGTGCGAGCAGAACGCTCACGAACCGAGAAAGTACCAAAGCCAACCAAAGCAACTTCTTCCCCAGATTTCAAGGTGTCGGTTACCGATCCAAGTACTGCATCCAATACACGTCCAGCAGCCGCTTTAGAAATATCAGCACCGGCGGCAATTTTGTCGATCAGTTGTGACTTATTCACTCTATTAATCCCCTCTAGAAATTCTATCGTCACGTCGCATTTTCCCTGCGAATATGACAGCCCAGCAGTTATATCAAGCCTGTCAGGGCTATGCAAGCGGCTGAAAGCAGCCTCAAACTTTCTGACAGCTGTCTAACTTAACGACACAAAAAAAGGCTGGCAAGTGAGATTTCACTTACCAGCCCGAGTTTTATTTAACTGTGACGGTTATGATCACTATTTTACTGCAACCGGTAACGCACCGAAGGCCGGATTTTGCAGCGCAAAATTCAACACATCATCAATGCGCTTCACCGGATGAATCTCAAGATCACCTAACACGTTAGCAGGAATCTCTTCCAGATCACGTTTGTTGTCATCCGGTATCAGCACCACTTTGATACCACCGCGGTGGGCTGCCAGCAGCTTCTCTTTCAGACCACCGATTGGCAGAACCAAGCCACGCAAGGTAATTTCCCCAGTCATGGCAACGTCCGCACGTACCGGATTACCGGTCAGGCAGGATACGAGTGCAGTGCACATCGCGATACCCGCACTCGGACCATCTTTTGGCGTTGCCCCTTCCGGTACGTGAACGTGAATGTCACGTTTTTCGTAAAAGTCAGGGTTGATACCCAGTTTGTCCGCACGAGCACGCACCACGGTCAGCGCTGCCTGGATAGACTCCTGCATGACCTCGCCTAAAGAGCCAGTATAGGTCAGCTTGCCCTTACCAGGAACACAGGCTGTTTCGATGGTCAACAGTTCACCGCCGACTTCAGTCCAGGCTAAACCGGTCACCTGACCTACGCGGTTTTCGGTATCAGCGCGGCCGTAATCAACCTTCTGTACGCCGAGGAAATCTTTCAGGTTATCCCCGTTAATTTCAATGTGCTTGAGGGTTTTATCCATCAGCAATTGTTTAACGGCTTTACGACACAATTTAGACAGTTCGCGTTCCAGACTACGCACACCCGCTTCTCGGGTGTAAAAGCGAATAATTCCGATAATGGCGCTGTCGTCGATCGTCAATTCGCTTTTTTTCAGAGCATTACGCTCAATCTGCTTCGGCATCAGATGCTGTTTGGCAATGTTCAGCTTTTCATCTTCGGTGTAACCAGACAGACGAATCACTTCCATACGATCCAAAAGTGGTGCCGGAATGTTCATTGAGTTAGACGTCGCCACAAACATCACATCAGACAGATCGTAGTCAACTTCCAGATAGTGGTCGTTAAACGCCACATTCTGCTCTGGATCCAGCACTTCCAGCAGTGCGGAAGCGGGATCGCCACGCATGTCAGAAGACATTTTATCGATCTCATCCAACAGGAACAGCGGGTTTTTAACCCCAACTTTCGCCATTTTCTGAATCATCTTACCTGGCATAGAGCCGATGTAAGTGCGGCGATGACCGCGGATTTCCGCTTCATCACGCACACCACCCAGCGCCATACGCACATATTCACGGCCTGTTGCACGTGCAATAGACTGCCCGAGAGAGGTTTTACCCACACCCGGAGGCCCAACCAGGCAGAGGATCGGACCTTTAATTTTGCTGACGCGTGTCTGCACTGCAAGATATTCAAGAATACGGTCTTTGACACGTTCCAGGCCAAAGTGATCAGAATCGAGAACTTCCTGCGCTTTACGCAGATCTTTCTTCACTTTGCTGCGGGCATTCCACGGTACCTGAAGCATCCAGTCGATATAACCACGAACGACGGTGGCTTCAGCAGACATCGGTGACATCATTTTCAGCTTTTGCAGTTCAGCTTCGGTTTTTTCACGCGCTTCTTTCGGCATTTTCGCCGCTTCGATTTTGCGTTTCAGCGCTTCATGTTCGTCAGGCGTATCATCCATTTCACCCAGCTCTTTCTGAATGGCTTTCATTTGCTCATTCAGATAGTACTCGCGCTGGCTCTTTTCCATCTGTTTCTTGACACGGTTGCGGATGCGCTTCTCAACCTGTAACAGGTCGATCTCCGACTCCATCATCGCCATCAGATATTCCAGACGTTCGGTAATATCAAACATTTCTAGCACAGACTGTTTATCTGCAAGTTTCAATGGCATATGTGCAGCAATGGTGTCAGCCAGACGGGCTGCATCCTCAATGCTGTTAAGCGAAGTGAGCACTTCCGGTGGGATTTTTTTATTCAGTTTGATATAGCCTTCAAACTGATTAATGGCGGTACGAACCAGAACTTCTTGTTCCCGCTCATCCACGGCCGGTGAATCAAGGTATTCGGCCTGAGCAGCAAAGTGCTCGCCGCTATCAGACAGCGTGGTAATGTGCGCACGCTGTAAACCTTCAACCAGAACTTTCACGGTACCGTCAGGCAGTTTCAGCATCTGTAATATGGAGGCAACGGTGCCTACAGAGAAGAGATCGTTAACACCCGGCTCATCGGTAGATGCTTCTTTCTGCGCTACCAGCATGATTTTTTTGTCGTGATCCATCGCAGCTTCAAGGCAGCGAATCGATTTCTCCCTGCCAACAAACAACGGGATCACCATGTGCGGATAAACCACCACGTCGCGCAAGGGCAAGACGGGGATTTCTATGCGTTCGGAACGCTCAGGGTTCATAGAGCTCTCTCTTAGTTTAGCTTCCGCCAGGTTAAGGAAATCTCGTGAAACACGAGTCAAACGGGTTTCAGCAAGTCGTTATTTGAGTATATGGGGATGAATATCTGACATTCAACGACAAGAATGTGAGTAAAAAAAAATGGGGGACAAAATCCCCCATTTTCTTCACTAACCTTATGGAACAGTTGGCTAATTATTCGCCAGATGCCTGTTGCGCTTCAGGTTTTCCATAAATCATCAGCGGTTCTGACTGGCCCGAAATAACGGAGTCGTCAATAACCACTTTCTCTACGCTGTCTAGTGATGGCAGGTCATACATGGTATCCAACAGTGCGCCTTCAACAATCGAACGCAAACCGCGAGCACCCGTTTTACGCGCCATCGCTTTTTTGGCGATAGCGACTAACGCTTCATCACGGAATTCTAGCTCAACGCCTTCCAGATTGAACAATGCCTGATATTGCTTAGTCAGGGCATTTTTCGGCTCTTTCAGTATCTGGATCAATGCGTCTTCGCTCAGTTCACTTAGGGTAGCGACGACGGGCAGACGACCGATAAATTCTGGAATTAGACCAAATTTAATCAAATCTTCTGGTTCAGCCTGAGCCAACAACTGGCCTTCGGTTGCTTTTTCAGACTTACCCTTCACTTCTGCACCAAAACCAATGCCGGTACCGGTGTTAATACGCTGACCAATCACCTTATCCAGACCAGCGAATGCGCCTCCACAGATGAACAGGATCTTAGAAGTATCAACCTGCAGGAACTCCTGCTGAGGATGCTTACGTCCACCCTGAGGTGGAACTGCCGCAACGGTACCTTCAATAAGTTTAAGTAACGCTTGCTGAACACCTTCACCGGACACATCACGTGTGATCGATGGGTTATCAGACTTACGGGAGATCTTATCGATTTCATCGATATAAACGATCCCACGCTGCGCTTTTTGTACGTCATAGTCACATTTCTGCAGCAGTTTCTGGATGATATTTTCCACATCTTCACCCACGTAACCGGCTTCAGTCAGGGTGGTGGCATCAGCCATAGTGAATGGCACATCAAGGAAACGCGCAAGCGTCTCAGCCAACAACGTTTTACCGCTACCCGTTGGCCCAATCAGCAGAATGTTGCTCTTACCTAATTCGATACCATTAGTGGTATCGCCATTACGCAAGCGTTTATAGTGATTATAAACCGCCACAGCCAGAACCTTTTTAGCCGGTTCCTGCCCGATGACATAGTCATCCAGGTGCTGACGAATTTCATGGGGAGTCGGCAATGCACTGCGTTCGCGGTGCGGAGCAACTTCTTTAATCTCTTCGCGAATAATGTCGTTACATAGATCGACACACTCATCGCAGATATACACTGACGGCCCGGCAATCAGCTTACGCACTTCATGCTGGCTTTTGCCGCAGAAAGAGCAGTACAGCAGCTTTCCTGAACCGTCTTTGCGCTTATCTGTCATCAGTAAACCTCTTCTTTAGTCTCTGTTCCGCAGAACACGCGGCACGGGCATGTTAATCGCTGCCGTATCGACGGCGGGTGGTTGCTATGTCGGTACTGAGCCAAACGCAGTGCTCACATTAAAAACCTGCGTGCCAACCTGCGTTGCCTTTGCATGACTTAACTATAGACCATCAGCCCGGCAGATTTAACCCGTCAGACGCGATGGGAAAATACCGAGTCAACCAATCCATACTCTACAGACTCATCCGCTGACAAGAAACGGTCACGCTCGGTGTCACGTTCAATTTCTTCCAGTGACTTACCCGTATGTTTCGCCATCAGCTCATTCATCCGAGATTTCACTTTCAGGATCTCTTTGGCGTGAATTTCAATATCTGTCGCCTGCCCCTGGAAACCGCCCAGCGGCTGGTGAATCATCACCCGTGAGTTTGGCAAACAGAAACGCTTACCTTTCGCCCCAGCGGTTAACAGGAACGCGCCCATTGAGCAGGCCTGGCCCATACAGATGGTGCTGACGTCCGGTTTGATAAACTGCATGGTGTCATAAATAGACATCCCAGCAGTGATAACGCCACCTGGAGAGTTAATGTACAGGAAGATGTCTTTTTCAGGACTCTCGGCTTCAAGGAACAACATTTGAGCCACAATCAGGTTAGCCATATGGTCTTCAACCTGACCCGTCATGAAAATAATACGTTCCTTCAGCAGACGGGAGTATATGTCGTAAGAACGCTCTCCCCTTGAAGTCTGCTCCACAACCATGGGTACCAGAGCCATGTTCGGTGCAAATCGTTCTTGTTCACTATTGTATGACATAACCGTCTCCTAATAGAATTCTCTTTGGCGCTAGTTAAACCGATTCTACTTGAGATAAGCTTTGATGACTATGCTCAAGCGGCCAAGTCGCCGTTTACACAGCTGACGGTTGTTATCAGTCAGAATTTAACAACAAAGTACTCTGCATTTATAGTTAACAATTGGGGGAATAAGCCCCCTTTTTCAAGTCCGTAGCGAGATTTCTTTTCGAGCAGATACATTTTCTTCATCCTGCTCCCGCGAAAAATGTCACTCATCTTCAGCCAGTCAACCGCTGCTCCGCATACAGTTTATTCAACCCATCTGCGTAAATATAGTGCAAAAACAACGGCAAAAAAGATAAATGTCATGCATCGACCATAAAAAAACCCGCAGTAAAAACTGCGGGTTTTATTCTGAGCTTATGAAAAGTCAGCAATATGTAATATTGTTATGCAGGTTGCGTCTGGTTCATCAATTCAGTAAAGGTAGTGGCTTTCTCAGTCACTTTCGCTTTAGACAACAGAGTCTCGACCGCTTGTTCTTCCAGTGCGACGTTACGCATGTTGTTCATCAGCTCTTTATTTTTGCTATAGAACTCAACAACTTCAGAAGGATCTTCGTACGCAGAAGCCATTTCTTCGATCAACGCTTTAACGCGTTCTTCGTCAGCTTTAAGTTCGTGCTGGCTGATCACTTCACCCAACAGCAAACCAACAACTACGCGACGCTTAGCCTGCTCTTCGAACAGCTCACGCGGTAATTCCAGCGCTTGCTTTTCATCACCGCCAAAACGTTGTGCAGCCTGACGACGCAGAACATCAACTTCACCGTCAATCAGTGCTGCTGGAACGTCGATGTCATTGGCATTAACCAGACCGTCGATTGCCTGAGTTTTGATGCGGTTACGGACAGCACCTTTCAACTCACGTTCCATGTTTTTACGCACTTCAGCACGCAAACCTTCAATAGAACCATCAGCAACGCCGAAACGTTTAATGAATTCAGGCGTCAGTTCTGGCAGCTCACGCTCTTCAACTTTCTTCAGGGTAATGGCGAATTTAGCCGATTTACCTTTCAGATTTTCAGCGTGGTAATCTTCTGGGAAGTTTACGTCGATAGTGAATTCTTCACCGGCTTTGTGACCCAACAGGCCATCTTCGAAGCCTGGGATCATGCGGCCCTGGCCCATTGCCAGAACGAAATCAGAGGCTTTGCCGCCCTCGAATTCTTCACCGTCGATAGAACCGGAGAAATCAACAGTAACGCGATCTTCTGCTGTTACTGCAGCGTCGGTTTCTTTCCAGTCAGCTTGTTGCTTGCGCAGAGTTTCTAACATGGTGTCAACATCGGCATCGTTAACTTCAACGACAGGTTTCTCAACTTCGATGTTTTCCAGATCTTTCAGCTCAACTTCTGGGTACACTTCGAATTCAACGGTATAGTTGAAATCTTCGCCCAGTTTGTATTCACCCGGCACATAGTTAGGCGCGCCAGCTGGATTGATTTTTTCTTTGATGATGGCGTCAACGAAGTTGCGCTGCATCAGATCACCCAGGACGTCCTGACGAACAGAAGCACCGTAACGCTGCTCGATGATATGTTTTGGTACTTTGCCCTTGCGGAAGCCGTCAATACGTACTTTTTTAGATACGTTGACCAGTTCGCTGCTCACTGCTTTTTCAATGCTGTCAGCAGGAACAGTAATCGTTACACGGCGCCCAAGGCCTTGAGTGGTTTCAACAGAAACTTGCATCTTGTTACCTCAAAAAAATTACAGTGCTCGGTCAACTCCAGAAGTCGTTCTCAAGATGAGAAGCGTGGAAAAGAACGAACTTACCTTGAAAACGACTTCTAAGAACCGGGACAGTCCTCTATAAGGACGTAGCCCTGTATTCGAAAGCGTCCCGAACCCATTCCGGAAAAATAAGACGCGACATTATAGCGGCGCATAGTCGGCGAGTCGAGGCCGGTAATCTGCTGCGTCGGAGGAAAAATCGCTGCGCGGTCGATCCCTCTAAAAATAGCGTCGAAGCAGAGGCTTAAACGACCCCATCGCCTATCAGTCAGTTATCTTTTTCGACTAAAAACAGAAACGGCCCTCAGGCCGTTTCAAAAATCGCTGTTACTAATACCGCATCTTGTGGAGAAAGTCCCACGTGATACTAAGATCTTTGTGGTTTTTGTGAATGGGATCCAGCCTTCTCAGGCCAGAGTTCCGGCACCACGACAAGCCGGTGAAGCCAGTACCGTATCCTGTAAACCTTCCCACTCTTTCTGCGTATAAGTATGTAGCGCCAGAGCGTGAACGCTGCCTTCGAGCTCAACAGACAGCGCGCTATAAATAGCGCGATGACGTGCCAAGAAACGTTCACCCACAAACTTATCGGACACCAATACCACTTTGAAATGGCTCTCTGATCCTACGGGTACATTGTGACGATGACTTTCATCCGTCACTTCCAGGTACGCAGGTTCAAACGTTGCAACTAATTTTGCTTCTATTTGCTCGCGAATCATAGCAATCTCCTTACGCCGCTTTAGCAAAGAACTGCGCCCTATGGGAACATCTGTCAGGTATAAGGATAGCGGCTTTGCGACTTATTAATACGTTACAGAAATAAAATTTCTGTGGTGATTGATAGAAAAGGCAATCAGTTTGTCTTACTCAATGATATTTAGCCAACATTCTGCCAATTGAGTAAAATCATTGAATATCAATAAGTCAGTTTGGTCTACTTAGTTAGATGTAGGCAAATATTGTTTTTCCATACACTCAGGACTTCCCCCATAAAAAGGCGATGTTATGATGTGCTAACTTTGCGTAACCCGTCCCATTTTGCCTCTTCAATCAGATGCACTCATTGAGAAATTAATATGTTGAAAAAAATCATTTTCCCTGTACTGGCCCTATTAATGCTTGCCGGTTGTGCCACCAGCACTAACACACTGAATATTTCACCAAAAATCTCATTACCGACTCAAGACCCTACCCTACAAGGTATCACTATTAGCATCAACGGTGCCGATCAGCGTCAGGATCAGGCACTGGCTAAAGTGAACCGTGATGGGCAGCTGGTATCCCTGACACCTTCAAGGGATCTGCGTTTCCTCCTACAAGAGTCACTGGAAAAACAGATGACCGCACGGGGTTATATGATTGGTGCAGATGGTGCAGTCGATCTGCAAATCGTCGTCAATAATCTGTTCGCTGATGTGCAGGAAGGCAATTTGCGTTACAACATCACCACCAAGGCTGATATTTCTATCATTGCCACCGCGAAAAATGGTAACAAACAGGTCAAGAACTACCGCTCAACCTACAATGTTCAGGGAGCATTCACTGCGTCTAACACCAAAATTACCAATGCGGTGAATAGCACGCTGGGTGATGTCATCAACGATATGGCGCAAGACACCAGCATCAGTAATTTTATCAAGGCCAACGCCCGATAATTGCGCCGTTTTTTGCTGATAAATCCCTTCTGCCCGGCGCTGTCGGGCAGAGTTTTTTCCTCTCCCTCAGCGCTGAAATTTCACGTTGTACTAATCCCTCCTTTATTATCTCCCTGCATCCTTTATTATGCCCATGCGCCACTCTTTCACCGGCCTGCGGGAACATATTTACATGGTAAGTCAGTACTTCAAGATTTTCACACAACGTAACACTCTGATCCTACTGCTGCTGGGTTTTGCGTCCGGCTTACCTCTTGCCTTAACATCCGGTACGCTTCAGGCCTGGATGACAGTGGAAAACGTCGATTTAAGAACCATTGGTATCTTCTCTCTGGTTGGGCAAGCTTACGTTTTTAAATTCCTTTGGTCGCCGATGATGGACCGCTACACTCCCTCTTTCTTTGGTCGCCGCCGGGGATGGCTCATTCTCACGCAACTGCTTCTGGTCGTCGCTATTTTTGCCATGGGCTTCATGGATCCCTCTAAAGAACTGTTCTGGCTGGCCTCATTAGCTGTGCTCATTGCATTTGCATCGGCCTCCCAGGATATCGTTTTTGATGCCTATAAAACTGACTTGCTACCTTCGGCGGAACGAGGCAATGGTGCTGCGGTATCGGTACTAGGCTACCGTCTGGCAATGCTGGTCTCCGGCGGATTAGCACTCTGGATAGCCGACCATTATCTTGGCTGGCAACATATGTACTGGCTGATGGCTGGGCTGATGCTGATTGGTGTCGTCGCCACTACCATGGCCCCAGAGCCTGATGTCGGCGAACCCGCACCCAGTTCGATAGAAATCGCCGTCATCGCCCCGCTGAAAGACTTTTTCGGGCGTAATAATGCCTGGCTGATTCTGCTTTTGATCGTCATGTATAAAATGGGCGATGCTTTTGCCGGTAGTCTCAGCACCACATTTTTGATTCGCGGCGTTGGTTTTGATGCCGGGGAAGTCGGGCTGGTAAATAAGACCCTCGGTTTGCTGGCAACCATCATTGGTGCGCTTTATGGCGGTATGCTTATGCAGCGACTGAGCCTGTTCCGCGCCCTAATGCTTTTTGGCATCTTGCAGGGCGTCTCGAATGCCGGATACTGGATTTTAGCCGTCACTGACAAACACCTTTATTCCATGGGCACAGCGATTTTTTTCGAAAATCTGTGCGGTGGTATGGGCACGGCGGCCTTTGTCGCCCTGCTGATGACGTTGTGTAACCGCTCTTTCTCAGCCACCCAGTTTGCCCTGCTCTCTGCGCTTTCTGCTGTCGGACGAGTCTATGTCGGCCCGATTGCCGCATGGTTTGTTGAAGCACACGGCTGGCCGCTGTTCTACCTATTTTCTATCGTCGCAGCGGTTCCTGGTTTAATTCTGCTCGCCATTTGCCGCCAGACGTTGGAATACACCCAAAAGACCGATCAGTTTTTACCTCGCATTGATTTTGCTACCAGCTACCATCTGGCGCTGCGTTTGCTGTTAGCTGGCTGTTTATTGCTGGTAACCTGGTTGGTTATTCTGACGAGTAATGGATTAGGGTGGACAAGCTGGAGCACACTGCCAGAGCGCTTGGTTGAACTCGGCGCATTGATTTGTCTGGCCGGGATCGTGCTTGGCAGTACCTTAGATTTTCTGGCGTTGCGGCGTCAAAATGTGGTTTGACGCCTATTCGGTTAAAATTAAGGAATAGGCATCACTGCTGTGCGCATCACAGTCTGGCCTGATGTTCCTTGCCGGACAGTTGAAGGCATTTTGAGCCGTTTTAACGCTAGCTCACAAAATTTAGCATTGTTATCAGGATAGTAAATTGCGGCCATTTTCCCTGCGCTGAGATAAGTTTTCCGCAATAAATAATATTTAATAAGTTACATTATCTTTCAAATACACTTTTTTTTTACCTGATTTTATTTTTCAAAATCACCATATCTATACATTGCGTTAACATTAATTAAACTTACCATGAACATTAAACTTCGCGTTACCTCACCCTCTTGACTGCTATACCTTGTTTTTACTCACCATAGTCAAAGCGCGCACTGCAACATATTGTTGACATTGATAAATTATCACTCTCCGTGACATCTGTGACTTCGTTAACATAATGTGGCAACGGCCTGCTGACACTTCCTTAAGCGTGTTTACAGTACTGCAACCTTCCCGTAAAATGCCCGCACACATGGAGCGACAATAGAGCCCTAGTTTATTGAGGTCGTTAGATGAGACTTAAGAAATACAATAAAAGTATTGGGATGTTGTCCTTATTTGCATCTGCGTTAATGTTAAGCGGCTGCAATACGGCATTGATGGATCCCAAAGGAGCAATTGGACTTGAGCAGAGAACGCTGATACTGACCGCAATCGGATTAATGCTGATCGTGGTTATACCAGTTATTATCATGGCCTTTGCCTTTGCCTGGAAGTATCGTGCTTCTAACACAAATGCTAAGTACAGCCCGAACTGGTCCCATTCTAATAAAATCGAAGCTGTGGTTTGGACTGTGCCGATTATCATTATTGCCATCCTGGCAACGATAACCTGGAAAACCACTCACTCGCTTGATCCGTTCAAGCCTATCGTATCTGACCAAAAACCGATGACGGTTGAAGTCGTTTCTCTGGACTGGAAATGGTTGTTCATTTATCCAGAACAGGGCATCGCCACTGTTAACGAATTGGTTATTCCTAAAGATGTTCCGGTTCAGTTCAAAGTCACCTCTGACTCTGTCATGAACTCGTTCTTTATCCCTCAGTTAGGCGGACAGATTTACGCAATGGCGGGTATGCAGACTCAGTTGCATTTGATTGCAAATGAAGCGGGTACCTATAAAGGCATCTCGGCAAGCTACAGTGGCCGTGGTTTCTCTGGCATGAAGTTCAACGCAATTGCGACCCCAACCCGTGATGATTTCGACGCTTGGGTTGCAAAAGTGAAGGCTTCACCAAAACAGCTGGCTACCACTGACGACTTCAACAAACTGGCTGCTCAGAGTATTGATAACCCCGTTGAATACTTTGCCAGCGTAAAACCTAATTTGTTCAAAGAGATCATTGGCAAATTTATGGGTGATATGAACATGCACAAAGGCCAGACGATGCCAATGCCAGCGGGCACTGACATGAAAGGCATGGACATGGGCGATCATGCTCACGCAGCCGGAGCCGAGGAATAAACGATGTTCGGAAAATTAACGCTTGATTCGATTCCGTTTCATGAACCGATTGTCATGGTCACCGTTGCCGCGATAATTCTTGGTGGTTTGGCTGTTGTAGCTGCGCTCACCTATTTCGGCAAATGGAAATATTTGTGGACCGAATGGCTAACGTCAGTCGACCACAAAAAAATTGGTATCATGTACATTGTCGTTGCCTTCGTCATGCTTCTGCGTGGTTTTGCAGATGCCATCATGATGCGTAGCCAACAGGTACTTGCTTCCGCAGGTGAACCGGGCTTCCTGCCACCTCATCACTACGACCAAATCTTTACCGCGCACGGTGTGATCATGATTTTCTTCATGGCGATGCCTTTCGTTATCGGTCTGATGAACGTGGTTGTACCGCTACAAATTGGTGCTCGCGACGTTGCGTTCCCATTCCTGAACAACATCAGTTTCTGGTTCACCGCCGCTGCTGTGGTTTTGATCAACATCTCTTTGGGTGTTGGCGAATTCGCACAGACCGGCTGGCTGGCCTATCCTCCGTTGTCAGGTAAAGAGTACAGTCCGGGGGTCGGGGTCGATTACTGGATATGGAGTCTACAGATATCCGGTATTGGTACCTTACTGACCGGTGTTAACTTCTTCGCCACCATCCTCAAGATGCGTGCGCCTGGTATGCCGCTGATGAAAATGCCGGTATTTACCTGGGCTGCACTTTGTACCAACGTCCTGATTATCGTGTCGTTCCCAATTCTGACTGTAACCGTTGCGTTGCTGACCTTGGATCGCTATCTGGGTACCCATTTCTTTACCAATGATATGGGCGGCAACATGATGATGTACATCAACCTGATTTGGGCCTGGGGCCATCCGGAAGTGTATATCTTGGTTCTGCCAGTGTTTGGTGTGTTCTCGGAAGTTACCGCGACCTTCTCTAAAAAACGTCTGTTCGGTTATACCTCACTGGTGTGGGCAACCATCGCCATTACCGTGCTGTCATTCGTTGTTTGGCTACACCACTTCTTTACCATGGGTTCCGGCGCCAACGTCAACGCCTTCTTCGGCATCATGACAATGATCATTTCTATCCCAACCGGGGTAAAAATATTCAACTGGCTGTTCACCATGTACCAGGGTCGCATCACGCTAAACGCAGCGATGTTGTGGACTGTCGGTTTCATCATCACCTTCTCTGTTGGTGGTATGACTGGCGTTCTGCTAGCGGTTCCAGGCGCAGACTTCGTGCTGCACAACAGCTTGTTCCTGATTGCTCACTTCCATAACGTAATCATTGGCGGTGTGGTGTTCGGTTGCTTCGCTGGTCTGACTTACTGGTTCCCTAAATCATTCGGCTTCACGCTGAATGAAAAATGGGGTGTGCGCTCATTCTGGTTCTGGATCATTGGCTTCTTTGTTGCCTTTATGCCGCTCTATATTCTGGGCTTCATGGGCATGACACGTCGCCTCAGCCAGAATATCGATCCTGAGTTCCACCCGTTGCTGGTGGTTGCAGCTTGCGGAGCAGCGTTGATTGCTATGGGTATCCTGTGTCAGTTGATCATGATCTTCGTGAGTGTTCGTGATCGCGAGCAAAACCGTGATCTGACCGGTGACCCATGGGGTGCACGTACTCTGGAATGGTCAACTTCTTCTCCTCCTCCGTTCTACAACTTTGCTGTCGTGCCGCAAATTCACGACCGCGATGCGTTCTGGGATATGAAAGAGAAAGGCGAAGCTTATGTTAAACCAGCTAAATATGAAGAAATTCATATGCCACGCAACAGCGGCATGGGTTTCGTCATCGCCATGCTCAGCTTGGTCTGCGGTTTCGCATTAATCTGGGACATCTGGTGGTTGGCGCTCGTGGCCTTCATCGGCATCGTTGTATCCTGGATTGTAAAAAGCTTCGATGAAGATGTTGATTACTACGTGTCGGTTGAAGAAATCGAACGTATTGAGAAGCAACATTTTGAACAAATCAGCAAAGCAGGCGTGAAACATGGCAACTGATACCCTGACTAACCACGACACAGCCCATGCAGAGCATGGGCACCATGATGCAGGTGAAACCAAAGTCTTCGGCTTCTGGATCTACCTGATGAGTGACTGCATCCTGTTTGCGAGTTTGTTCGCAACGTATGCAGTCTTGGTGCACGGAACAGCTGGCGGCCCAACAGGTAAAGACATTTTCGAACTGCCGTTCGTTTTGGTCGAAACCTTCTTCCTGCTGTTCAGTAGTATCACTTATGGCATGGCGATGCTGGGCATGGCAAAAGGCAGCGTGAAAGCCGTTAATGGCTGGCTGTTCCTGACCTTCCTGTTCGGTTTAGGCTTCATCTGTATGGAGTTATATGAATTCCATCATCTGATCAAAGAAGGCTTTGGGCCGGATCGCAGTGGTTTCCTGTCAGGCTTCTTTGCGCTGGTTGCTACCCACGGTATCCACGTTACTTGTGGTCTGATCTGGATCGCCGTAATGATGATTCAAGTGAGCCGCCGTGGTCTGACCGCCGTTAACCAAACCCGTCTGATGTGTCTGAGTCTGTTCTGGCACTTCCTGGACGTCGTTTGGATTTGTGTGTTTACCGTTGTATATCTGATGGGGGTATTGGGATGAGTCATTCTGTAACTTCCCATGGCGGCGCAAGCCACGGCAGCGTGAAGTCATACCTGATTGGCTTCATTCTGTCAGTTATCCTGACGGTTATCCCGTTTGCCATGGTGATGAGCGACACCGCTTCGCATTCGCTGATCATTGGCACCGTGGTAGCATCTGCGATCATCCAGATCGTAGTCCATCTGGTGTGCTTCCTGCACTTAAGTACTGCGTCGGAAGCACGTTGGAATCTGGTGGCATTTCTGTTCACCGCTGTGATTATCTTTATCGTCGTTGTGGGCTCATTGTGGATTATGTATAACCTCAACCTCAATATGATGGTCAGTTAAAGAGCCGAGCTGCACGTGATGATTAAGCAATACCTGCAAGTAACGAAACCAGGAATTATTTTCGGCAACTTAATTTCTGTCATCGGGGGATTTCTCCTTGCTGCCAAAGGCAACATAGACTTCCCACTCTTTCTCGCCACTTTGGTGGGCGTTTCGCTGGTTGTCGCATCAGGTTGTGTATTTAACAACTTCATCGACCGCGACATCGACCGGATCATGGAAAGAACGAAGAACAGGGCCCTGGTAAAAGGACTGATTCCGCCGAAAACAACCCTGGTTTACGCCACTATTCTGGGTATTGTGGGCTTTGCGTTGTTGTATATCGGTGCTAATCCGCTGGCCATGTGGCTGGCAGTGATGGGCTTTGTGATTTATGTCGGCGTTTACAGCCTGTACATGAAACGCAACTCGGTATACGGCACGTTGATCGGCAGCTTATCGGGCGCAGCGCCCCCGGTCATTGGTTATTGTGCCGTTTCCGGCCAGTTTGATACCGGTGCGCTGATCCTGCTTCTGATCTTCAGCCTGTGGCAGATGCCGCACTCGTACGCGATTGCCATCTTCCGCTTTAAAGATTATCAGGCAGCTGGCATCCCTGTTCTGCCGGTCGTGAAAGGCATTTCCGTCGCCAAGCATCATATTACCGTCTACATTCTGGCATTTATGATTGCCACATTGATGCTGACACTGAGCGGTTACGCAGGCTATAAATACCTGATCGTCGCTGGCGCAGTCAGTATTTGGTGGCTGGGTATGGCGCTGAAAGGTTACAAAGCCGAAAACGATATCGTCTGGGCGAGAAAGCTGTTTGGATTCTCCATCATCACGATCATGTCGCTAAGCTTTATGATGTCTGTGGATTTTAATTCAGCACCAACATCAATGTTAACCTACGTTTGGTAATGTGAGCGGGTAGCCTAACGCACTGTCATTCAGCGAGATAACGAGCACATCGAAAGGCCAGTAGCGATACTGGCCTTTTCTTTTGCGCCGCGGCTAGGGATCACCCCGTAATATCTGCTAAAGATCCATCGTTTTACCCACACTGGCTAAAGGCACTACAATGTCGGATTGTAATTTTGAGGTAGTCATGTGAACGACAACCAAATGACCCCACAGGAAAGCCGGGCGACATGGGGACTAGGAACCGTTTTCTCCTTACGCATGCTCGGTATGTTTATGGTTCTACCTGTCCTGACCACTTACGGTATGGCGCTGTCCGGTGCTACCGAAACCCTTATCGGCATTGCTATTGGCATCTACGGCCTGGCTCAGGCCATCTTTCAAATACCTTTCGGCCTGCTGTCTGACCGCGTGGGCCGCAAGCCGCTGATCGTTTTTGGTCTAATTATCTTCTGTATTGGCAGTGTGGTGGCAGCCTCCACAGAATCTATCTGGGGTGTGATCATTGGCCGCGCGATGCAGGGTTCAGGGGCGATTGCCGCCGCCGTAATGGCATTGCTTTCTGATCTGACACGCGAACAGAACCGCACCAAAGCCATGGCGTTCATTGGCATCAGTTTTGGGGTGACTTTCGCTATTGCCATGGTGCTCGGCCCGATCATCACCCATGCATGGGGATTGCACGCTCTGTTCTGGGCGATTACGGTACTGACATTGCTTGCCATCGTGATCACGCTTTTGGTGGTCCCCTCTCCTGCAACGCATCTACTCAACCGTGAATCGAGCATGGTTAAAGGGGGCTTTGGCAAAGTACTCTCCAATGGCAAGCTGCTGAAACTAAACTTTGGCATTATGTGTTTGCATATCCTGCTGATGTCGAGTTTCGTGGTGCTGCCCCAGGTTATGGAGCTTGCGGGTTTCCCTCCCAGTGAACATTGGCGCGTCTATCTGGTTACCATGTTGGTGTCGTTCGTCGCTGTTATTCCGGTCATCATCTATGCTGAGAAAAAACGCCGCATGAAGCAGGTTTTCATGGGCTGCGTTGCGGTTCTTCTGCTGGCTGAACTGGTGTTGTGGTACGCCGGTTTGCATTTCTGGGGGATAATTGCCGGTATTCAGCTATTCTTCCTGGCTTTTAACGTGATGGAAGCGATTTTGCCGTCTCTTATCAGCAAAGAATCCCCTGCCGGTTACAAAGGGACTGCGATGGGCATTTACTCCACCAGCCAATTTATTGGGGTTGCCATCGGCGGCAGTTTGGGCGGTTATATTTACGGCAACGTCGGCGCCGGTGCCGTCTTCCTGATTTGCGCCGCTATTGCCACTGTCTGGCTGCTACTCAGTGCAACGATGACAGAGCCACCTTATGTCAGTAGCCTGCGGATCACACTCTCTGAGCTGGCCGTTAAAGATTCCGCGCTCGAAGCCAATATCAAAGCCCTGCCAGGCGTATCAGAAGCGGTGGTTGTTCCTGAGGAACTGAGTGCTTATGTGAAAGTCGATACTAAACAGACCAATCGACAAACATTAGAACAACTGGTTGCTGCCGTCTGACGGCATAGCCAATGAATAAAAAGGACGCTAACCTCAGCGTCCTTTTTTCATTTATAGGGTAGCAAAATCAGTCGCGGAAATTTTTGAACTGGAATGGCTGGCCCAGATCACCACCACGCACCAGCGCCATCACCGCCTGTAAATCATCACGCGCTTTGCCTGTCACGCGAACTTCCTCACCCTGGACCTGCGCCTGTACTTTTATTTTGCTGTCTTTGATCAGTTTAACGATCTTCTTGGCCAGCATGGCTTCAATACCAGAATGCAGTTTGGCGGTAACACTGTAAGTTTTACCGCTGTGCTCCATCTGCTCAGGCACATCAAGTGATCCACCTTCAATCCCACGTTTTGCCAGTTTTTCGCGCAAGATATCCACCAGTTGGCTAACCTGAAAATCAGATTCGCTGGCAGCCTTGATCGACTCGTCCTTTTCGTTAAGCTCGAAACTGGCAGAAACATTGCGAAAATCCCAGCGAGTGGTCAGTTCACGGCTGGCATTATCGACCGCGTTGCGGACTTCCTGCATGTCTATTTCGGAAACAATGTCGAATGACGGCATAATCGCTTCTCCCTGGGGTATTAACCCATGTCGTTATGATGATAAGTCGTTTGATGGCGTGCATAATACCGCCTTCGCCCTTTTATGCCAAAAACAAGCCACAACGATTTGCCGATAGAAGCCCAAACAGACAATAAAACCCCAAAAAAATGTGACACACTGCACAAACAGCTATGCTGAAAAATACAAATAAGAAACAAATAAGCAACATTAAATTCGATTTACTGAGTGCGTTCGATTCAATTACTCAGGAGGAATAATGAAGATCACAGTACTTGGCTGCGGTGCTTTAGGGCAGCTTTGGCTTTCAGCCCTATATGAGCAAGGCCATGATGTTCAGGGTTGGATCCGCATTCAACAGCCTTTTGTTGCCGTTAACGTTATTACGCCCGATGGCAACGCTTTTAACCGCAACCTTCCTACTAATGATCCGCAACATTTAGCCGAAAGCGAACTGCTTCTGGTTACGCTCAAAGCATGGCAAGTCTCAGGCGCAGTCAGCGCATTGATGCCTAAGCTCAATAACAATTGCACCTTGCTGCTGCTGAACAACGGCATGGGTGCGGTAGAGGAGTTACCGGTCAACCGTTTCCCCATTTTACAAGGTGCGACAACCCATGCCGCCCGCCATGAGGGCAATTCAATTACCCATGTGGCCAGCGGCGTAACACATATTGGTCCCGCTTCTGCGCGCGGTGCGGCGGCAAGCCATTTGGCTGATATTTTGCACAACGCTCTGCCTGACGTCGCCTGGCACGATAACATCTATCCTTCCCTGTGGAATAAGCTGGCGGTTAACTGCGTGATTAATCCGCTTACCGCAGTGCATAACTGTACCAATGGCGAGCTTATTGCTTACCCGAATGAAATCGAAAAGATCTGCGCGGAAGTCGCTGACATTATGGCCATTGAAGGTTATGAGACTCACGCAGAGTCTCTGCTGAGTTATATCTATCAGGTGATTGACACCACCTCGGCCAATCATTCGTCCATGTTGCAAGACATCCGTAATCAACGTCATACCGAAGTTGACTATATTACGGGTTATATTATTCGCCGCGCACGTAAGCACGGACTATCCATACCGGTGAATATGCGCTTATTTGAGATGATTAAAAGAAAGGAAAATGACTATGAGCGTTTCAGTTCTGGTCTGCCTGGCACCTGGTAGTGAAGAGATCGAAGCAGTAACCGCCATCGATTTACTGGTCCGCGCGGGTGTCACCGTAACGACAGCCAGCGTCGCGGGTGACGGCAATCTGGAGATCCGCTGCTCACGCGGGGTTCGCATTTTGGCGGATGCCGCACTCGTTGACGTGGCAGACAATCATTTTGATGCCCTTGTCTTGCCCGGTGGCATTAAAGGTGCGGAGTGTTTCCGAGATAGCCCACTGCTGGTCGAAACGATCCGTCAGACGCATTTTGCCGGAAAGATTGTGGCCGCTATCTGTGCCGCCCCGGCACTGGTGCTGGAGTACCATGACCTGTTCCCGATTGCCAACATGACCGGTTTTCCTACGCTAAAAGATAACATTTCACCGTCAAAATGGTCCGACCGGCGGGTCATGCACGATCCGCGCGTCAATCTGCTGACCAGCCAAGGGCCGGGCAGCGCAATGGAATTCACGCTTAAATTGATTGAACTGCTGCTTGGCAGACCTAAAGCTGCCGAAATCGCAGCACAGCTGGTCATGTCACCGGGGATTTATAATTTTACCGATGAAGGCGCACGTGAATAACCGCCGCCTCTTTTTGCCTCTATAAATCCGCATAAAAAGCATTATTGGGCTGTTGCCGGCACTTGCTGGACAGGCTCAGGGACAGCAATATGATGCAAACGGATAAAACCCAGTGTTTCAAGGCGGATATTACGGAAACTGACGTCGAGTGTTTGCTCCGCGCTCGGCAAGAGGGTTGGTGAACTCATGAGCTTCTGCGTCTGCATATCCACGGTTAAAGGCTTACCCGTTACCGGATCCAACTGTCCCCAGTCCAACGATGCGGTGAACATCGGCAATGGTTGGCCCGAGATGTTCTTGATATGCAAAATACCCTGAACACCGTTGGTGTCAGAAACCAGATTGGTCAGAGAAACGTTAAGTGCGCCAATCTCGCCTTTCAGCACCGCTGCACTTTTGGCCGCAGGAAGAAGATACAAACCGTCGGTAGACTGGCGGTTTAGTGTCGTTTGTTGTTCGAGCGCGCTGGCTAAATCAGTCAAACGACCTAATTTTTGATTCAATTGGCCGACTTCGGATTTCAATTCCGGTAATTGCGGATTTTTCTGAGCGCAACCTGTCACTGTCAGCAGGGCTGAAACTGCAAGTGTGGCGAAAAAATATCTTTTCATTTCAGTGAGTTCCTTTTCCTCTACCCTTTCATTTCTCATCAGCCAAGGCATCTAAAGTCATACTGCGGCTGGGGTGAATGCCTTAGTGACACTCTCGCGGGTGGCTAAGTTTAACCCAATGCCAGCCAAAGTAGCGACAGCCTTTGTTGTCGTGCCACTTCGCGCTAAACTAGGGGCCAATCGGGTCCGCCATCAGGAAGTGCTATGCATTGCCCATTTTGTGCTGCTGTTGATACGAAAGTCATCGATTCCCGCTTGGTCGGTGATGGGTCACAAGTTCGGCGTCGCCGACAATGTGTGGTATGCCATGAACGCTTTACCACATTTGAAGTGGCTGAACTGGTGATGCCACGGGTCATTAAAAGTAATGAAGTTCGTGAACCCTTCAATGAAGATAAGCTGCGCAGCGGTTTCCTGAAAGCTCTGGAAAAACGGCCTGTGAGTTCTGACAATGTTGAAACTGCCATCAGCCATATTAAGTCGCAGCTACGCGCCACTGGCGAGCGGGAAGTCCCCGCTAAGATGATCGGTAATCTGGTGATGGATGCGCTCAAAGGGCTGGATAAAGTCGCATACATTCGTTTTGCTTCGGTTTACCGCAGCTTTGAAGATATCCGTGAATTCGGCGAAGAAATCGCCCGCCTGCAGGATTGAGGACCGTTATGCTCGTTGAACAGTTACACGCCGATGAGAAATACATGGCGCGCGCATTTGAACTTGCCCGACTTGGCCGTTTCACAACGATGCCCAATCCTAATGTCGGATGTGTGATTGTCCGTGATGGGGAGATTGTCGGAGAAGGCTACCATCTGCGCGCGGGGGAACCTCACGCAGAAGTCCATGCATTGCGCATGGCGGGTGACCGGGCTCAAGGTGCCACCGCTTTCGTCACGCTAGAGCCTTGCAGTCATCATGGCCGTACGCCTCCCTGTGCTGATGCGTTAGTGGCTGCGGGCGTCACACGGGTTGTTGCCTCTATGCAGGACCCTAATCCGGAAGTGGCGGGACGCGGACTTTACCGCCTCAGACAAGCGGGTATTGATGTCAGTCATGGGCTGATGCACAGCGAGGCCGAAGCGACCAATCTTGGTTTTCTCAAGCGCATGCGTACGGGTTTTCCTTATGTACAATTGAAAATGGCGGCTTCACTTGATGGCCGCACGGCGATGGCATCGGGTGAAAGCCAGTGGATCACCTCCTCCGCCGCACGCGCTGACGTACAGAATTTTCGCGCTCAAAGCTCGGCGATCCTTAGTTCCAGCGCCACGGTGCTGGCAGATAACCCGTCTCTTAATGTGCGCTGGAGCGAACTCGATAGCAGTACCCAAAGTATTTATCCGCACGAGAATCTGCGCCAGCCGCTACGTATTATTATCGACAGCCAAAACCGCGTGACACCGCAGCATAAGCTGGTCAATCAGCCAGGTGATACCTGGCTGGCACGTTTGCAGGTTGATGCAATGATCTGGCCGGAATCGACTCAGCAATGGGTGGTACCAGGGCGTGACAATCGTGTCGATCTCGTCCTGATGATGATGATGCTGGCTAAGCGCCAGGTGAATTCTATTTGGGTTGAAGCCGGTGCCGAACTTGCTGGTGCCCTTCTGCAGGCCGGTCTGGTCGATGAGCTGATCATTTATATGGCACCGAAATTACTCGGGGACAGCGGGCGGGCGCTCTGTATGCTGCCAGGTTTGCAAAGTCTCCGCGATGCGCCAGAATTCACTTTCAGCGATGTGCGCCAGGTCGGGCCTGATTTACGCCTGCGTATGAAACCGTCAAACTGACGTGATACCTCATCGTTAGCTGACAAGTATGTCCTCCATATGCAATATCCCTTTGTCTGGCATGGGTTAATAAATCGCATGTCCAGACATGCGAATAATATGATAGAATCCGCCCCCCTGCGGCTGGGCCAGGCTGGGGTTGTTAAAAGCTATACTCTTGAACCCAATTAAAGGAAAACCTATGAACGTTATCGAAGGTGTTGTCGCCACACCGAACGCGCGCGTAGCAATCGCTATTGCCCGTTTCAACAATTTTATCAACGACAGCCTGCTTTCCGGCGCGATCGATGCATTGAAACGAATTGGTCAGGTTAGCGACGACAACATCACTGTTGTGTGGGTCCCTGGCGCTTATGAACTGCCTTTGGCTACCCGTGCACTGGCGAACACCGGCAAATACGATGCCGTGATCGCACTGGGTACCGTCATCCGTGGGGGCACTGCCCATTTCGAATTCGTTGCGGGTGAATGTAGCTCTGGCCTGTCCAGTGTTGCCATGAGCAGCGAAATCCCGGTTGCGTTTGGTGTGCTGACGACTGAAAGTATTGAGCAAGCCATTGAACGTGCGGGGACAAAAGCCGGTAATAAAGGCGCTGAAGCTGCCCTGACCGCGCTTGAAATGATTAATGTTATCAAGGCTATTAAGGCCTGAATCTAGTTAAGGGGAAATCCGTGAAACCTGCTGCTCGTCGCCGCGCCCGTGAATGTGCCGTACAGGCAATTTACTCCTGGCAGTTGTCGAAAAATGACATCGCCGATGTTGAATTAGAATTCTTGACTGAGCAGGATGTCAAAGATGTCGACATCACCTATTTCCGCGAGTTACTGACTGGTGTTGCCACCAATGCTGAGAAACTTGATGCGCTGATGGCTCCGTACCTCTCCCGTCAACTCGAAGAACTCGGTCAGGTGGAAAGAGCGATTTTGCGTCTGGCGCTGTTCGAGCTAAGCAAACGTCAGGATGTCCCGTACAAAGTCGCTATCAACGAAGCGATCGAATTGGCGAAAACCTTCGGTGCAGAAGACAGTCACAAATTTGTGAACGGCGTGCTGGATAAAGCTGGCCCACACATTCGCACTAAGAAGTAACTGAAAGTCTGTTAGTCATGCAATTCGTTGATAATGATGAGACATTATGTTGTTTAACATGGGCGTTGACTAACCTGTTAAGGCCGGATATCCGGCCTTAATTCATTCTATCTCTCCCTCATTCTTCAGGTTGCCGACGTGTAGGCATCAAGCATCCCGAATGATGTGGGTGACACGATCTGGAATTGTACTATGGCATGCGGCGAATTTGATTTAATAGCGCGCTATTTTAACCGGTATCGAACCACACGCCGGGATGTACAGTTAGGCATTGGCGACGATTGCGCCCTGCTGACTGTTGCGGAAAAGCAGCTATTGGCAGTAAGTACCGATACCCTGGTAGAAGGCATTCATTTTCTCAAGACCATTGATCCGGCTGACCTTGGCTACAAGGCGCTGGCGGTGAACCTTAGCGATCTGGCTGCGATGGGAGCCGATCCTGCCTGGGTTTCTTTGGCGCTGACCTTACCAGAAGTCAATACTGACTGGCTTGAAGCCTTCAGTGACAGCCTGTTTGAACAATTAAACTATTACGGCATGCAGCTAATCGGCGGTGATACTACCCGCGGACCGCTCAGCATGACCCTGACTATTCAGGGATTGATTCCCATGGATCGCGCACTAACGCGTGCTGGTGCGCACGTTGGTGACTGGCTCTTCGTCACCGGGTCATTGGGTGACAGCGCTGCCGGCCTGGCGATTTTGCTCAAACAGCTGGAAGTCAGCGATGAACAGCACCGTCAGGTCCTGCTACAACGCCATTTGCGTCCGATGCCGCGTATTCTGCAAGGTCAGGCACTGCGCGATCTCGCCACTTCTGCTATTGATATCTCTGATGGGCTGATTGCGGATCTGCAACACATTCTTACCGCCAGTGGCTGTGGCGTTCGTCTTGATCTTGACGCGCTGCCGCTATCAGACTCCCTGCTCGCCAGTGTCGACAAAGAACAGGCGTTGAAATGGGCGCTGACCGGTGGCGAAGATTATGAACTCTGCTTTACCGTTCCGGAAATCAACCGTGGCGCGCTAGATGTCGCACTAAGCCATCTGGGTGTCGATGTTACCTGTATCGGCCAGATAGCTCCGCTTTCCGAAGGCATGAAGTTTATGCGTTCAGGCGCACCGGTTGAACTGGACTGGCACGGGTTTGATCACTTTGCTGCAGGAGAAAGCGTGTGACGAACGAACAAAAACCTATCGGACATAAAAAGCGACCGGCAAATTACAAAGGTAAAACCGGCGACCACGTTCAAGACATGGCGGCGGCGAAAAAACGTCTGAATTTACGCAACCCATGGCATTTACTGGCCACTGGTTTTGGCAGTGGTCTGTTTCCTGTAGGCCCCGGTACGGCAGGTTCTATTGCCGCCATTCCTTTTTGGATACTGCTGACCTATCTGCCATGGCAGCTCTATTCGCTGGTGGTGATGTTCAGTATCTGCATCGGCGTCTATCTTTGTCGTCAGACCGCCAGAGATATGCGCGTGCACGATCATGGCAGCATTGTTTGGGACGAGTTCGTTGGGATGTGGATCACTCTGATGGCATTACCGACCAATGACTGGCAGTGGGTGCTGGCCGGCTTCGTCATTTTCCGAATTCTGGATATCTGGAAACCCTGGCCAATCCGCTGGTTTGACCGCAACGTTCAGGGCGGTATGGGAATTATGATTGATGACGTAGTGGCAGGTATTATCGCCGCGGGGGTTATCTTTCTTATCGGTCATCACTGGCCGCTCGGCCTGTTCTGATCTCCGTTGGATGATGAAAAAAAAGCGCTGACGTGTGACGTCCAGCGCTTTTTTTATCTATGCCCGGTTGAAACCCGTTATTGGAAACCGGTCGCCGCGTGTGGCTGGTAGGCCATTTCCAGTTCGGCGATCTCTTCCATCGACAGTGTTACCTGCAATGCTGCAATTGCGTCATCAAGATGCTCGGTGCGCGAAACGCCGATGATAGGCGCGGTGACCACCGGCTTAGCGAGCAACCAGGCTAGCGCTATCTGAGCGCGGGGCACGTTGTGATCTTCGGCTACTTTGGCAACACGCTCAGCAATTTTCGCATCAGCGACGTCGGTGGCGTCATAGAGTTGGCCGGCAAATTTGTCAGAGACCGAACGGGCCGTTGTTTCTCCCCATGGACGGGTTAATTTACCACGTGCCAGCGGACTCCATGGCAGCACCGCGATATTTTCATGCAGGCAAAGCGGATGCATCTCATGTTCCTCTTCACGCTGGATCAAGTTGTATTGATCTTGCATCGAAACAAATTGTGCCCAGCCATGTTGCGCGGAGACTTCCAGTGCCTGTTCGAACTGATGAGCATGCATGGATGAGGCTCCGATATAGCGTGCTTTCCCGGCTTTCACGACGTCATTGAGTGCTTCCAGCGTTTCTTCTATTGGTGTCTCGTAATCCCAACGGTGTATTTGCAGTAGGTCAACATAGTCCATGCCGAGGCGCGTCAGGCTGTCATCAATGGATTGCATAATGGAAGCACGAGACAGGCCAGGCTTGAGGCCAGTGACCGCGTGATACACTTTCGTCGCGACGATAACATTGTCCCGTTGGGCGAAATCGCGTAGCGCACGTCCCACAATCTCTTCACTGCTGCCGTCGGAATAGCTGTTGGCGGTATCAAAGAAGTTAATGCCGGCATCCAGGGCTTGTTTAATTATCGGGCGACTGCTCTCTTCTGGCAGCGTCCAGGCGTGGGTTCCACGATCCGGTTCACCAAAGGTCATGCAGCCGAGACACAAGCGCGATACCTTAAGATCTGTTTTTCCGAAGGTAATAAATTGCATCACTCCTCCTGATTTTTATTCTCGTCAGTGAAAAAGTTAAATACTTAGCACGCTATAACTGTAGTTCACGATAAAGCAAAAGTGGGGGATGACGAAAAAGAAGAGGAAAATCCCTCCTTTTGCTGACAGAGGGATTTTCTAATGAGGTCAGTATGTTGGGTCAGGCTAACCAGTCGGTGATTTGACGCTCAATACCGGCGGCATCTAAGCCTAAATCACTGCGAATTTCATCCTGCGTTCCCTGAGAAACAAAGTGGTCCGGCAGGCCGATGTTAAGTACCGGCAGCATCATACGTTTTGACATCAATAATTCGTTTATGCCACTGCCCGCACCGCCCATGATGGCATTCTCCTCCAGCGTCACCAGCACGTCATAGCGGGTTGCTAATTCTAGCACCAACGCGTCATCAAGAGGTTTAACGAAACGCATATCGACCAGGGTCGCGTTGAGCTTCTCAGCCACAATTTGAGCTTCAGGCAGTAAAGTCCCGAAGTTGAGAATGGCGATTTTCTCGCCTTCACGCCGCACAATACCTTTGCCCATTGGCAGAGAAGCCAGAGGTTCACAGGTTGCGCCCGTTCCACTGCCGCGCGGGTAGCGCACCGCAACCGGCCCACCTTGATAATGATAACCGGTGTGCAGCATCTGGCGGCATTCGTTTTCATCACTCGGCGTCATGATGATCATATTCGGGATACAGCGCATGAACGACAGATCAAACGCGCCCTGATGAGTCTGCCCGTCGGCGCCCACGATCCCACCACGATCGATGGCAAACAGCACCGGCAAATTCTGGATCGCCACATCATGGATCAACTGATCATAAGCACGTTGCAAGAACGTCGAATAAATCGCGACAACCGGCTTATAACCACCAATGGCCAGACCGGCGGCAAACGTCACCGCATGCTGCTCAGCAATGGCGACATCAAAATATTGCTGCGGGTATTCACGCGAGAAACGCACCATGCCAGAACCTTCACGCATGGCTGGCGTTACCGCCATCAGTTTGCTGTCTTTGGCGGCCGTCTCACATAACCAATCGCCGAAGATTTTCGAGTAGGTTGGCAAACCTTCTTTGCTTTTTGGTAACGTGCCCAGAGCTGGGTCAAATTTTGGCACCGCATGCCAGCTGATCGGATCTTTTTCGGCGGGCGCGTAGCCTTTGCCTTTCTTGGTCATAATGTGTAACAGCTGCGGCCCTTTTAGGTCGCGCATGTTTTTCAGCATCTGTACCAGTGCCAGCACATCATGGCCGTCAACCGGACCAATATAATTAAAACCGAGCTCTTCAAACAGCGTACCTGGCACCATCATGCCTTTGAGATGCTCTTCGGTACGGCGTACCAGCTCTTTAATTGGCGGAATACCAGACAGCACTTTCTTACCGCCTTCACGCAGGCGCGAGTAAAGCTGACCGGAAAGCAGTTGGGCCAAATGATTATTAAGCGCACCAACGTTTTCGGAAATCGACATTTCATTATCGTTGAGCACAACCAGCATGTCGGACTTGATATCCCCTGCATGGTTCATGGCTTCGAAAGCCATACCGGCGGTGATAGCACCATCGCCAATCACACAGATCGTACGGCGCCCTTTACCTTCGCGCTCGGCCGCAACGGCCATGCCTAAGCCGGCACTGATTGAGGTTGAAGAGTGGCCTACAGAAAGTGTGTCGAATTCACTTTCACCGCGCCACGGAAACGGATGCAAACCGCCTTTCTGGCGGATAGTGGAAATTTTGTCACGACGGCCAGTCAATATCTTATGGGGATAAGCTTGATGGCCGACATCCCACACCAGATGATCAAAGGGTGTGTTATAGACGTAATGCATCGCGACAGTCAGTTCAACCGTCCCCAGTCCAGAGGCAAAATGTCCGCTAGACTGACTGACGCTGGCCAGCAGATATTGGCGAAGTTCGTCACAGAGCTTGGGCAGGCTCTCTTTTGGCAGCGAGCGGAGTTCTTCAGGGTTCTCCGCCAACGCCAGTGTAGGGTATTTGGCTAGTTCAAAACTCATGAGTTGCTCATAGTAAGTATTAATTATCGCGCTCAATAACGAAGCTGGCTAAGGCGAGAAGCGGCGCAGTATTGTAGGAAAGCGCAGCCAACTGCTCTAATGCAGAGACGGCTTCCTGATGTAAATCTCTGGCTTTCGCCTGCGCGCCGGCAAGTCCCAATAGAGCCGGATAGGTACTTTTGCCGAGCTGCTGGTCGGCTCCCTGACGCTTACCGAGTTTTTCGGTATCGCCGATGACATCTAGGATGTCATCCTGCACCTGGAAGGCCAGGCCAATGGCTTGCGAATAGCAATCCAGTAAGGGCAGCGCTGCACGGCCTGCTTCTCCTGCTGCCAGCGCGCCCAAGCGAACGGCGGCACGAATCAGTGCTCCGGTTTTGTGGCGATGAATTTGCTCCAGCGCCTGTAAATTGATTTGCTGCCCTTCTGCTGCCAGATCTAACGCTTGACCGGCACACATGCCGGCCACGCCGCTGGCTGAAGCCAGTTCGGAGATCATCGACAGGCGATCCTGCATACGGACATCAGCCATCGAAGCATCGGCGAGCAGTGTAAAAGCTAGCGTTTGCAAGGCATCACCGGCCAGGATCGCATTGGCTTCGCCAAATTTGATGTGACAGGTGGGCTGGCCGCGACGCAAATCGTCGTCGTCCATCGCCGGAAGATCATCGTGGATCAAAGAATAGGCATGAATACATTCAATCGCCGCTGCCGGAGCATCCAGATTACTCAGATCCAGACCGAACATCTCCCCGGTAGAATAGACCAGATAAGGTCGAAGGCGTTTGCCGCCAAGCAACGCACCGTGGCGCATAGCGCCGAGCAGCGGAGTATCCAGGAAAGGTTGAGCATCGATGTATGACGTCAGCGCATGGTCTACCCGATTTTGTAGCACCCGGAGCTGGCGGTTGAAATCGATGGCTTCGGCCTGTTGCTCAATATCAGCCATAACAGATCACTCAGAGTCTGGGGTAAAAGGTGTCAGTGCAGCGTCATTGTCACTGTCGAGCAGGATCTGTACGCGTTGCTCCGCCTGTTGTAATTTTTGTTGCCCCTGACGGGCTAGCTGTACACCGTTTTCGAATTCGTTCAACGCCTCTTCCAACGGTAATTCACCCGATTCCAGGCGAGCAACAATCTGTTCCAGTTCGGCCAGTGCGGTTTCAAAATTAGCAGGTGGTGCAGCTTTTTTCGGCATAATTCTCTTTCAAACTTGTTGGATCAGATGGACGGAGCCGCCATGCGTCGTTGTCATGCTAAGCAACACTCCGGTTAAAATTTCGAGTCGACTTGACATCCGACATGTGGTTTTGCGGGCAGAATACTCAGTTTAGGTGATATACTTCGCGCCGCTACTGTTTTTGTTCAGTCAAAAAGCATTGTTAAGCCTCAAGCCCGGTCAAAAATACGTTGGGCTTAACAATAATAGCAACAGGCTCTTTGAATCGGATTCAGCCACTGACTTCCCCTAATTCTCACCGCTAACAAAAGACTGCCATGAAGTTTATCATTAAATTGTTCCCAGAAATCACCATCAAGAGTCAATCTGTGCGTTTGCGCTTCATTAAGATCCTCGCAAGTAGCATTCGTAACATCGTGAAGCCCCATGACGAGACCCTCGCGGTGGTTCGCCACTGGGATCATATCGAAGTTCGCAGCAAAGACGAAAGCAAACACGATTTGATCATCGAATTACTGTGTCGCATTCCCGGTATCCGTCATGTTGAAGAGGTGGAAGATCGTCCTTATACAGACGTCCACAACATCTTTGAGCAGGCGCTGGAAGCCTACCGTTCTGAAGTAGAAGGCAAAACCTTCTGTGTGCGCGTAAAACGTCGCGGCAAACACACTTTCAGCTCCGGTGAGGTTGAGCGCTACGTTGGCGGTGGTTTGAATCAGCATATTGAGTCGGCGAAAGTCAATCTGACCTCGCCTGAAGTGACGGTGAAGCTGGAAATTAACGATGACCAGTTGGTTCTGATCAAGAGCCGTCATGAAGGTCAGGGCGGTTATCCGATAGGCACACAGGAAGACGTGATGTCGCTGATTTCAGGTGGTTTCGACTCTGGCGTGTCAAGTTATATGCTAATGCGTCGCGGCTGTCGCGTGCACTACTGCTTCTTTAATCTCGGCGGATCGGCCCATGAGATTGGCGTTAAGCAGGTAGCCTACTACCTGTGGAACCGTTTTGGCAGCTCGCATAAAGTGCGCTTTATCGCCATCGATTTTGAGCCCGTGGTAGGCGAAATTCTCGAAAAAGTCGAAGACGGTCAGATGGGCGTGGTGCTGAAACGTATGATGGTACGGGCGGCGTCGCAAATCGCTGAACGCTACGGTGTGCAAGCGTTAGTCACCGGCGAAGCATTGGGACAGGTTTCCAGCCAGACGCTGACTAACCTGCGTTTGATCGACAATGCTTCCGATACTCTGATCCTGCGTCCGCTGATCTCACATGATAAAGAACACATCATCAAGATAGCTCGCGAGATTGGCACCGAAGACTTTGCCAAAACCATGCCGGAATATTGCGGTGTGATTTCTAAAAGTCCGACCGTGAAGGCGGTAAAAGCCAAAATCGAGGCCGAAGAACAGATGTTTGACTTCGCGGTGCTCGACAAAGTTGTCAGCGAAGCTCAGAACTATGATATTCGCCACATCGCCGAAGAAACCGCTAAAGAAGTGGCTGAAGTAGAAACCGTGGCAGAGTTTGCCTCTACTGACGTTTTGCTGGATATCCGCGCACCAGACGAAGTCGATGACAAGCCGTTGGCGCTGGAAAATGTACAAGTCGTCGTCTTGCCCTTCTACAAACTCAGTGCACAGTTTCCATTACTCGACCAGACTAAAACCTACCTGTTGTACTGCGAGCGCGGCGTAATGAGTCGGCTACAGGCTCTTTATCTGATCGAACAAGGCTTCAAAAATATCAAAGTTTATCGTCCGTAACTTCTGCAGATCTGAACCGACGTTCTCTTTGAATTAAAAAAGCCCCGCAATGCGGGGCTTTTTAGTGACTAACATCAAGACAACTTAAGGCAGAATCGAAGGCTGATCTGCACCTTCTTTTTCCACTTTTTGCTGCAACATGTGTTCACGCTTCATGCCCAGTTTCAGAGCCAGCGCGGACGCCACGTAGATAGACGACACAGTACCAATTGACACACCGATCAACATGGTCAGTGAGAAGCCTTCCAGCAACGCACCACCAAAGATATAGAGCATCAGTACCACCATCAGCGTGGTCGCTGAGGTCATAATGGTACGGCTTAACGTCTGGGTCAGGGACACGTTCATGATTTCGTAAGAGTTACCGCGACGAATTTTGCGGAAGTTCTCACGAATACGGTCCGATACCACAATGGAGTCATTCAGCGAGTAGCCAATAACCGACATCAGGGACGCGATGATAGTCAGGTCAACTTCGATCCTGAACAATGACAATACGCCCATGGTGATGATGACGTCATGCGCCAGTGCGATAACCGCACCCAGCGCCAGTCGCCATTCAAACCGGAAACCGACATACACCAGGATAGAGATCAGCGCCATCAGCAGCGCCATACCGCCAGCCTGTGCTAAATCGCTACCCACACTCGGACCGACAAACTCGATGCGTTTTACGGACGCATTTTTGTCAATATCGGCGTTGATAAGGCCAATGACTTTATTACCCAGTTCCTGACCTGCAGCGCCGGTCGCCGGTGGCAGACGGACGATAACGTCACGGCTGCTGCCGAAGTTTTGCACCACTGGATCAGAGAACCCGGCTTTATCCATCGCTGAACGTATATCATCGAGGTTGGCGGGTTTATCAAGGCTAATTTCAATTACCGTACCACCGGTAAAATCGAGGCCCCAGTTAAACCCGCGAACGCCTATGATAGCGATTGATGCTATCAACAACATGCCCGAAATGACGAAGGCTACGTTGTCCCAGCGCATAAAGTCGATGACTTTACGACCATAGTTCAGTTGTTCAACAGTATATTGTTGCTGTGCCACAACGCACTCCTCAGATAGACAGCTTTTTAATGCGTTTGCCGCCGTAAAGCAGGTTGACGATGGCACGAGTTCCGACGATCGACGTAAACATAGAAGTTGCTACACCGATAGCCGTGGTGATAGCGAAGCCTTTTATCGAACCGGTACCCACCGCATAAAGAATAATCGCCGTGATCAGGGTTGTAATGTTGGCATCAATGATACTGGAGAACGCACCTTTATAGCCTTCATGGATCGCCTGCTGAACTGAACGTCCGTTCCGCAGCTCTTCCTTAATACGCTCATTGATCAATACGTTGGCATCAACTGCAACCGCCAGCGTTAACACGATACCTGCAATACCTGGCATGGTCAGTGTAGCCCCAGGCAACAGGGACATCACGCCAACAATGAGGATCAGGTTAGCAACCAGCGCAGTCGTCGCAATCAAGCCGAATTTACGGTACCAAACCACCATAAACACGATTGATGCCACCAGGCCCCACAAGCAAGCTTCCAGACCTTGGGTGATGTTCTGCATACCCAGAGTTGGGCCGATGGTACGTTCTTCAACAATCTGAATTGGCGCGATCAACGCACCCGCACGCAACAGCAGAGAAAGCTGGCGGGCTTCATTCGGATCGTTAACCCCGGTAATACGGAAGTTGTTGCCCAAGCGTGACTGAATCGTCGCCACGTTGATCACTTCTTCCTGCTTAGCCAGAATCGAACGGCCGTTAGCATCTTTCTTACCGCTGTCTTTGTACTCCACAAACAGGGTAGCCATCGGTTTACCGATGTTGTCCTTCGTGAAGTTAGACATGGCGTTACCGCCTGCGCTGTCGAGGGAGATGTTGACCTGCGGCTGGTTGTATTCGTCCATATTGGACGTTGAGTCAGTGATATGGTCACCGGTCAGGATCACGCGTTTGTACAAAACAACCGGGCGGCCCTCACGGGTATATTTCACTTCGCTGTCACCGGGCACGTGGCCCGATGCTGCAGCAGTGGCATCAACGTTGGTGTTAACCAGACGGAATTCCAACGTGGCTGTCGCGCCCAAAATTTCTTTGGCGCGTGCAGTATCCTGAATACCCGGCAGTTCAACCACAATACGGTCAGAGCCCTGACGCTGTACCAATGGCTCGGCCACACCTAACTGGTTTACACGGTTACGCAAAATATTAATGTTTTGCTGAACAGCGTATTCACGAGCTTCACTCAGACGCGCATCAGTCATGACAACACGTGCAGCATTATCGCCGCTGGAGTTGATGACTAAATCACGGTGACGTGGGGAAAGATAGCTGACGGCTTTGTCGCGGGTCGCGGCATCACGGAAACGGATTTCGACACCATAGTTGTCGATTTTACGTACCGTGGCGTAAGGAATATTTTTCTCGCGCAGATCGCTGCGCATGCTGTCCATGGTCTGCTCTTGTAGCTTGCCCAATGCGGTATCCATGTCAACTTCCATAAGGAAGTGCACGCCACCACGAAGGTCAAGACCGAGCTTCATCGGCTCAGCACCCAGCATGCTTAACCATCGCGGCGTTGCCGGCGCTAAGTTAAGTGCAATAACAAACTTGTCGCCCAGTGCGCTGGTGAGGGCTTCGCGTGCGCGCAGCTGTACATCAGTGTCTTTAAAGCGAGCAAGAATCTGACCATTTTCGAGGACAATCGACTTGCTCTGAATCTTGTCTTGATCTAATGCGTTTTTGACTTGGTCCAGCGTTGCAACACTGGCGTCGGAGCCCCGAGCGCCAGTAATTTGAACAGCCGGATCCTCACCATAAAGGTTGGGAAGTGCATATAGCAGACCGACGATGACCACAGCGATCAGCATCAGATACTTCCACAAAGGATAACGGTTTAACACGGCAGTTCCCTTCGGGAAAATCGAAAATTAAAGAGCCTTCATCGTACCTTTCGGCAGAACGGCAGCCACGAAGTCACGCTTGATCATCACTTCCGTGGTGTCATTCAGCGCGATAACAACGTAACCGGTTTCGGCTACTTTGCTTACGCGACCGATCAGACCACCTGTGGTCATCACTTCGTCACCTTTACCGATGGAGTCCATCAGTTTTTTGTGTTCTTTAGAGCGTTTCTGTTGCGGGCGCAGGATCATGAAATAGAAAATCAGACCAAAGACCACCAGCATGATGACCAGAGAGTAAGGACTTCCCTGTGACGGTGCGCCGGAAGCTGCGACTGCATCGGAAATGAAAAGACTCATTTAAATTCCCTCATTGTTGTTATGAAACATAACGATAAGCCGTTTGTTTCTATTGAATCGACTCGTTTAAAAGTGTCGCCAAAATAGCGACGCCAGGCAAATCATGAAAATATTATTTTCAATCAAAAGTTTAAAGGCGGAACTTCTTTACCTTTACGCTCGTAAAACTCTTTCACAAACAGCTCTAATTTACCCTCTTCAATAGCCAGGCGTAAACCTGCCATCAAACGCTGATAATAACGCAGATTATGAATGGTATTGAGCCGCGCACCCAGTATTTCGTTGCAACGGTCGAGATGATGCAAGTAGGCACGACTGTAATTGCGACAAGTGTAACAATCGCAATGCTCATCGAGTGTCGTTGTGTCGTCTTTATACTTGGCATTCCGGATTTTCACGATGCCGTCAGTGACGAATAGATGACCATTCCGCGCATTCCGCGTTGGCATAACACAGTCAAACATATCCACGCCGCGGCGCACACCTTCAACCAAATCCTCCGGCTTGCCGACGCCCATCAGATAACGCGGTTTGTCTTCCGGAATCTGCGGACAGACATGTTCCAGAATACGGTGCATGTCCTCTTTTGGCTCACCTACCGCCAAGCCGCCCACAGCGTAACCATCAAAGCCAATATCCACCAGCCCTTTTAATGATACATCTCGTAAATCTTCGTAAACGCTGCCCTGGATGATCCCGAACAAAGCATTCTTATTATTCAATTCGTTGAAGCGGTCGCGGCTGCGTTTCGCCCAGCGAAGTGACATCTCCATCGAACTTTTGGCGTAATCCCAATCAGCAGGATATGGCGTACATTCGTCGAAGATCATCACAATGTCAGAACCGAGATCGTTTTGGATCTCCATCGACTTCTCGGGGCTGAGGAACACCGGATCGCCGTTGATCGGATTACGGAAATGCACGCCCTCTTCTTTGATTTTACGCATCGCGCCCAGACTAAAGACCTGGAAGCCGCCTGAGTCAGTGAGGATCGGGCCATGCCAGTTCATGAAATCATGCAAGTCACCGTGTAGCTTCATAATTTCCTGGCCCGGACGCAGCCACAGATGGAAAGTATTGCCGAGCAGGATCTGCGCGCCAGTCTCTTTCACTTCTTCCGGCGTCATGCCTTTTACCGTGCCGTAAGTCCCCACAGGCATGAATGCCGGGGTTTCTACCACGCCACGTTCAAAAACCAAACGTCCGCGACGAGCGCGGCCATCGGTGGAGCTTAATTCATACTTCACATTGCCTCCAGCATCAGAGAAACAGTCTGATGAGGTTACTCCGCGTCACTGTGCGCGGAAAAATAAAGCCCGAGTGCACCGAGTGCGCCCAGGCCGCTAATCACTGGCTGACCGCTTCAAGCGGTGCCAGAAGGTTACGATTGATGAACATGGCATCGCCGTAGCTAAAGAAACGGTACTGTTCTGCCACCGCTTGTTGGTAAGCGTTCATGGTGTTTTTATATCCAGCGAAAGCGGAAACCAGCATGATCAGCGTCGATTCAGGTAGGTGGAAATTGGTGATGAGGGAATCAATCACCTGATAATGGTAGCCAGGATAAATGAAGATCTTGGTATCGCCAAAGAATGGCGCAATCAGCGCATCTTCGCTGGCTTTCGCTGCACTTTCCAGCGAGCGTACCGATGTCGTACCCACCGCCACCACTTTATTGCCACGCGCCTTACACGCTAATACAGCATCAACCACGTCCTGTGGAACTTCAGCATATTCAGCATGCATGACATGTTCTTCGATCGTTTCCACCCGTACCGGTTGGAACGTGCCTGCGCCCACATGCAGCGTGACGAAAGCAAACTCAACTCCCTTCTCTTTGAGCGCGTCCATCAGCGGTTGGTCGAAATGCAAACCGGCGGTCGGCGCGGCAACGGCACCCAGACGTTCGCTATAAACCGTCTGATACAACTCACGGTCAGCCTGCTCATCCGGGCGGTCAATATAAGGCGGTAACGGCATATGACCGATTTCATCAAGCAGAGTAAAGACGTCGCGATCTTCATTAAATTCGAGTTCGAATAACGTATCGTGGCGCGCCACCATCGTGGCTTTGATATTTTCGTTATCGCCTAACAGCAGTTCTGCACCTGGTTTGGGCGATTTTGACGCACGGACGTGCGCCAGAATGCGTTTTGAATCCAATACGCGTTCGACTAATACTTCAATCTTACCGCCGCTGGCTTTACGGCCAAATACACGGGCGGGGATCACTCGGGTGTTGTTAAACACCAGCAGATCACCCGCATCGAGTTTGTCGAGCAAGTCAGTGAAAATGCCGTGAGTCAACTCACCGGTCGGACCATCCAGAGACAACAAACGGCAGCCGCTGCGCTGGGTTTGCGGATAGCGGGCAATCAGGGACTCAGGGAGTTCAAAAGAAAAATCGGCAACACGCATGGCTTTTCACTTCACTTAACGGACAAAAACAGGCGGGTTAGTCTAGTGGTACGGGCCTTTGGCTGCAAGCTTATGCCGCAATTAAGACGCCCGCAGGCATGTCTTTTATCATGTTTATAGCACTATAATGCCGCAATGAATTTTTTAGCTCACCTCCATCTGGCCTCGCTGGCCGACAGTTCGCTGCTGGGTAACCTGCTGGCCGACTTCGTTCGTGGCAATCCTGACGGCCTTTATTCTGACAATATTGTCAGCGGGATCCGCATGCATCGTCGGGTTGATGTCATGACCGACAGCTTGCCGGAAGTCAAAATCGCCCGTGAATATTTTCGTCAGGAGTTCCGCCGCGTAGCGCCTATTACACTTGATGTGGTCTGGGATCACTTCCTTTCCCTCCACTGGGAAACGCTGGTGCCTGATATTTCGCTGGAAGATTTTATCGCCCAGTGCCAGCAGGAAATTGAACCGCAACTCATCGGTATGCCAGAACGTTTTCAGAACCTGAATGCTTGGCTATGGCCGGAGCGCTGGATGCAACGTTATGCCGCGCTGCCGTTTATTGGCAAGGTATTAGCAGGGATGGCGTCCAGGCGACCAAAACTCAGCGCACTGGAAGGCTCTTTCCACGATCTTGAGCTGAACTATGACGCTCTCGAACAGCTTTTTTGGCAGTTTTACCCTCAGATGATGCAGCAGGCGAAAAACCGGCAGCTTTAACCCTTTCATATAAAGCGTGAAATACAACACGAATCAATGTAACTCGAGTTGTTAGCCATGGCTTGAATTGAGATCCGCCTCACAAACTGATAGCCAGATACTATCTGATTGATTGGTCTGATGGGGTTTATTCGCTTTCCCCCAGCCCTTATACTAGCTATCGACTTATACATCCTATCCACTTACCTATTATAAACAGGAGTACTTATGGTCCTGGTAACTCGTCCAGCCCCTGATTTCACCGCAGCAGCAGTACTCGGCAGTGGTGAAGTTGTTGAAAACTTCAACTTTAAAAAACACACTGCTGGCAAACCAGCTGTGATCTTCTTCTGGCCAATGGACTTCACCTTTGTATGTCCTTCTGAACTGATCGCTTTCGATCATCGTTACGAAGAGTTTCAGAAACGTGGCGTAGAAGTTGTTGGTGTTTCTTTCGACTCCGAATTCGTTCATAACGCATGGCGTAAAACTCCGGTTGAGAAAGGCGGCATCGGTGAAGTGAAATACGCGATGGTTGCTGATATCAAGCGCGAAATTCAAAAAGCTTACGGTATCGAACATCCGGAAGCTGGCGTTGCACTGCGCGGTTCTTTCCTGATCGATAAAGCCGGTGTGGTTCGCCACCAGGTTGTTAACGACCTGCCTCTGGGCCGTAATATCGATGAAATGCTGCGTATGGTTGACGCGCTGCAATTCCACGAAGAGCACGGCGAAGTGTGCCCAGCTCAGTGGGAAAAAGGCAAAGAAGGTATGGGCGCATCCCCGGATGGCGTAGCTAAATACCTGTCTGAAAACGCGTCAAAACTGTAATTCTTTACAGAAGCAGCGCAATCACGGTCAGCCTCCTTGTTGGCCGTTTTTTTGACTTCATTTTTGTTAGTTAATCGTTATCTTCACATTTTCGCAACAAACTCCTGCCCGTCTCATCTCATTCCCGCTACGCTCACTAGATTCCTTTTCCCTGGTCAAATGACCTTATGGAAAACTGGCCTGTGCTTTGCATAATTTTACACAGGCGAAGGGAATACAATCGCCGTCAAAAAAACGTTATCACACAAGAACCTGAAAGTTCTGCAACCAAAATGACAGGGTATTAAACAGGAGTTTATATGTTAGTAAGTCCATGGAAAAAATCACTCATCGCATTGGTAATGCTATCAAGCTTCCCGTTGTATGCAGCCTCCAATCCCGCGGTAGAATCCAAAAACGGCATGGTGGTGACGTCACAATACCTGGCCTCGCAGGTGGGTGTGGAAGTTCTGAAAATGGGTGGGAACGCCATTGATGCGGCCGTCGCAGTAGGGTATGCGCAGGCCGTGGTTAACCCTTGCTGCGGTAACATAGGGGGTGGCGGCTTTATGACCGTCCATCTGGCTGACGGTAAAGATACCTTCATCAACTTCCGTGAAACCGCACCGGCTGCGGCCAGCGCCAACATGTATCTCGACGCGGACGGCAGAGTGAAAAAAGATGCCAGTTTATATGGTTATCTGGCCTCCGGCGTTCCCGGCACCGTGCTTGGCATGGATACCGTGCAACGTGAGTACGGTAAACTGACCCGCAAACAGGTGATGGCACCGGCCATTAAACTGGCCCGTCAGGGCTTTGTCCTGACCCGTGCCGATACCGACATCCTTGATACCACCGTCAAACGTTTTAAACAGGACCCAGAAGCTGCCCGCATTTTCCTGCGCAAAGATGGCACTGCCCTGCAACCGGGCGACAAATTGGTGCAAAAGGATCTGGCGAACACGCTGGAAGCGATATCACAGCATGGCCCGGACGCTTTCTATAAAGGCAAAATTCCGCAGGCGGTTGAAGCGGCATCGAAAAAAGGCGGCGGTATTCTCACCGCTGCCGACTTTGCCAATTACAAAGTCACCGAAATGGCCCCAATCACCTGTAGTTACCGTGGCTATAAATTTGTTTCAGCGCCACCGCCAAGTTCCGGCGGCGTGACAATGTGTGAAATCCTAAATATTGTCGAAGGCTATGATATGAAAAGCATGGGCTTCAACTCCGCCGCTTCCATTCATTACTTAACCGAAGCGATGCGCCACGCCTATATGGACCGCAATACCTATCTGGGCGACCCGGAATTCGTTAAAAATCCGATCGACCGTCTGGTTAGCAAAAGCTATGCCGCAGAAATTCGCAAAAAAATTGAAACAGACAAAGCCACGCCATCGACTCAGGTTCAACCCGGCATGGAACCCCATGAAAAACCGGAAACCACGCATTACTCTATCGTCGACAAAATGGGTAACGCCGTCTCCACCACTTATACCGTTAATGGTCGCTTTGGTTCCGTGGTTATTGCACCTGGCACGGGCTTCTTCCTCAATGACGAAATGGATGATTTTACCGTAAAAGTTGGCGAAAAAAATCTCTATGGTCTGGTACAAGGCAGCCGAAATTCTATCGCCCCCGGTAAGCGCCCACTCTCCTCCATGAGCCCGAGTTTAGTGACCAAAGATGGCAAAATCTTTATGGTTCTCGGTTCTCCTGGCGGTTCACGCATCATCACCATTACGCTGCAAACGGCGCTTAATGTGATTGATCACGGGATGCCGCCACAGGAGGCCGTAGATGCACCACGCATTCATCATCAGTGGTTACCGGACGAAGTCTATTACGAGCAACGCGGCGTCTCAGCTGACAGCCTGAACATTCTGGCGAAGATGGGATACAAGATGGTCGAACAAACCCCGTGGGGTGCGGCAGAGCTGATTTTGGTCGGGTTACCGGGAGCAGCAGGCGTAACGTCCGCTAACTCAGGCAATGACTCGGCGGTATCCGGGAAAGTACGTGAAGGTTATCTATACGGTGCGAATGATGTCCGACGCCCGGCGGGGGCAGCCATCGGTTATTAACCAGGCATCCTTTGAGCGGTCTCGCCGCTGGCTGCCATCATTCCCCCTTAGCACGGTGTAAGTTCCGGGTGGTGACTGAGTGGCAGCGTTACTCGCCAGAGCCTCGCCCCGTTGGGGCCAGCCCAAGAGCGGTTCAAAGGCGAAAGCCAGGGTGATACCGCTCGAATGATTTGTGTTAATAGTCTCTGCAAATCAAAAGCCCCCGCTATCTTCCGATGTCGGGGGCTTTTCTTTGACGGAAGGTAAGTGCTTGCTTACGCTTTGCTGCTCAGCACCAATGCTTCTTTCTTACGATCGTTACGCAGCTTAAACGCATAACCGATCAGCAACACCGCCACCCATACCAGACCCACATACAGCGATATGCGAGTATCAGGGAAATAGCCGATCAGGCCAATGATAAACACCAGGAATATGATGCCGAATACAGAGGTATACACGCCACCACGTAAAGGAAATTCCAGCTCATTAACTTGCTGTTGACTTAGTTTTCGGCGAAAACCAATCTGTGAGAATAGGATCATAATCCACACCCAGACAGTCGCGAACGTCGCCAGAGACGCAATCACCAGGAATACGCTCGACGGCATGATGTAATTGAGATAAACCGCAATCAGCAACGCGCCCATCATCACCAAAACCGTGACCCAGGGTGTCCCCAGACGTGACACTTTGCTGAACATTTTAGGTGCCTGTCCCTGTTTTGCCATCCCGTGCAGCATACGGCCAACACCGAACACATCACTGTTAATCGCAGAAAGAGAGGCGGTAATGACAACGAAATTGAGAATACCTGCTGCGGCGGTGATGCCCATATGCTGGAAAGTCAGCACAAACGGGCTGCCCTGCGTTCCCACCTGATTCCACGGGAAAATCGACATAATCACAAACAGTGTCCCTACGTAGAACACCAAAATACGCAGCGGAACGGAATTAATTGCTTTAGGAATCGACTTCTTCGGATCCTCAGCTTCGCCGGCAGTAATACCAATGATTTCAATACCGCCGTAGGCAAACATCACCAGTTGCAACGACATAATCGTGCCCATGATACCCTGACTGAAGAATCCGCCATGACTCCACAAATTGTGGATCCCGGTCGCCTGCCCGCCGTTGCCAATGCCCCAGAAAATAATGCCAAAGCCCGCCACAATCATAATGATGATAGTCAGCACTTTGAAGAAGGAGAACCAGAACTCCAGCTCACCGAAAACCTTGACACTCACCAGGTTGATGGCACCAATGATCAGCACCACGCTGAGTACCCAGGTCCACTGTGGAACATCCGGGAACCAGACTCCCATATAGATGCCAAACGCCGTCACATCGGCAATCGCCACAATCAAGATTTCAAAACAGTAGGTCCAGCCGGTGATGTAACCTGCCATCGGTCCGAGATAATCCTGCGCATAACGCGAAAAGGAACCACTCTGAGGATTATTAACCGACATTTCACCCAAGGCGCGCATGATGATGAACGCGATAATCCCACCGACGATGTACGCCAGCAGAACGCTGGGACCAGCCATTCTTATTGCTTCAGCCGAACCATAAAACAATCCTGTCCCGATGGCCGAACCGAGGGCCATGAAACGGATATGTCGCGTGGTCAAACCGCGCTTTAGCTTCGTCGATGGCAGGTCTTTCTCAACTGACGTTTGTTCAACTGATTGCTGCATGTGAATTAATCCAATGTCTATTTTCATCAAAAATGATGAGGGGCTTTACTCCGACCAATGAAAAAGCCACGGGAGGTCTCCCGTGGCCTGTTTGGCGAAAACCAATTATATGATCTAAACATTACTTGCGTGAAGCATCAATGCCAATCACTGGTGTACGGTAACGCTGCGTTGGCCGCTGATTTTGTCATAGACCCCGACCAGCACCAGCATCACCAGTGAAGGCGGTAACCATGCCAACCCCTGCGCAGAGAGCGGAAGATGCGAAGTCCAGGCGGGCATAAAGTCAACCAATGCGGACGCTTTGACGCCGTCAAGGATGCCAAACACTAAACTCACCAGCATAACCGGTGCCACAATACGGGTGGTGTTATTCCACCAGCGCAATGTGAAGCTCAGGACCACCAGCACGATGCACGGCGGGTAAATCGCCGTCAGGACCGGAATGGAAATCTGAATGAGATGGCTGAGGCCGAGATTCGATACCAACATTGAGAACAGCCCCAGAATAAAGACCAGCGACTTATACGATAACGGCAGATATTGTGCGAAAAACTCGGCGCAAGCACATGTCAGGCCAACCGCAGTGACCATGCAGGCAACGAAGATCAGGGCTGCCAGAAAGAAGCTACCGACACCGCCGAAGGTATGTTCGACATAGGCATGCAGGATCACGGCACCGTTAGCCGCGTCCGGCACCAGTGAAGCGCTGTTTTTACCCAGTTTAAACAGGCTCAGGTAAACCAGCATCAGGCCCGCACCCGCAATCAAACCCGCCAGCACAGTATAACGGGTCAGTAATTTTGCATCGGTCACGCCACGTGAACGCGCCGCATTGACAATGACAATACCAAAGACCATGGCACCCAGGGTATCCATGGTCAGATAGCCATTCACAAATCCGGCGGAGAATGGCACCGTCTGATAGGCTTCGGTCGCAGGAATACTCTGCCCCGCTGGCCACAACACGGCGGCAATACCCAGCACACCCAGTGCAACAATTTTCAACGGCGCAAGGAAATGGCCCACGGTATCCAGCAATCTTCCCGGATAGAGCGAGATACCGATCACTAACGCAAAATAGAGCACGCTATAAATGAACAGCGGCAAAGGACCATCACCGGTCAATGGTGCAATACCGACTTCGAAAGAAACCGTCGCGGTACGCGGCGTAGCGAATAGCGGCCCAACAGCCAGGTAGCAGACTGTCGCGAGCAGTAAACCGGCCGCTCGGCCAATCGGTGTGCTCAGGGCATCAATGCCACCACCGACGCGTGCCAGTGCAATGACTGTGATGACAGGAAGGCCAACCGCCGTCGCCATAAAGCCGGCAGCAGCCCACCAGACTTCATGTCCTGCCTGTAAACCGACCATCGGAGGGAAAATGATGTTCCCGGCACCGACGAATAAAGCGAAGGTCATAAAACCCAGCGCCAAAATATCTTTGCTTGCTAAACGAGTACTCATGATAGATGTCGCGATACCTGTTCAAATGAATAAAAGTAACCGGTGCTGCCACCCTAACTTTCGTCATGAAGAGAATACCGTCAGGTACGCACGGTCATTAACGCCAATGTGAGGACAAAAAGGAGCTTAAAACACCTGATGATATGCAGATAAAAATGTTGTTATATTCAGGGAGCATTGAGCGACAGCGGGGCTAAGGTAAACGTTTGTAGCGTGAAAAGGCAAGCCATGATCCAAAAAGCAGAGTCTTCAACCATATAATAAGTAAAAAGCAGTAAATACCACTAAATAAGAGTTAAAACCCATCACATCATATGTCTAATTTATAAACTAACAAAGCACAAGATATGTGCAAGTGATGCTAAAAGTGCGCAAAACCACCAGATTAAGGTCATTTCACGCACGTTTATAAAGTGTTAATGGAGGGTTAACCTGCTTATTTTTCTGATCACCAAATACGTGCAGCGATATCCACAACCCGTTTCAGTTTTTCCCACTGTTGCGCTTCGGTCAGGCTATTGCCTTCTTCTGTTGACGCAAAACCGCACTGCGGGCTGAGGCAAATCTGGTTGATATCAAGGAATTCGGCCGCTTCCGCCAGACGGCTTTCTACCGTTTTCACTGGCTCAAGTTCGCCTGATTTGGTGGTGATCAAGCCCAGCACCGCCTGCTGATGACCCGGTTTGATGAAACGTAAAGGTTCAAATCCACCGGAACGTTCATTGTCATACTCCAGGAAGAAAGCATCAACATTCACGCCGCCAAACAGAATCTCTGCCACCGGCTCATAACCTCCTTCGGAGATCCAGGTGGAACGGAAATTACCACGACATACGTGCAGGCCAATCACCAAATCATCCGGCTTACCGGCAATGGCTTTATTAAGCACATCAGCATAAGTCCGCGCCAACACGTCAGGCGAATCACCTCGTTCACGGATCTGCCGCTTCTGATCTTCGGAACACAAGTAAGCCCACACGGTGTCATCAAGTTGCAAATAGCGGCAACCTGCGTCATAAAACGCCTGGATAGCATCACGGTAAACCTGTGCCAGATCGTCAAAGTACTGGGCTAGATCGGGATAGACCTCTTTACTGATCGCATCACGACCGCCACGGAAATGCATCACACTCGGGCTGGGAATGGTCATTTTGGGCGTAGCATCACCACTGATGCTTTTCAGAAAACGGAAATCCTCCAGCATGGGGTGATCGCTAAACCTGAGCTTGCCGGTGACTTTGATACTACGCGCTTTGGTCTGTACACCGTTGAATTGGATCCCCTGCACTGCATCGTAGCCTTCCACGCCGTCTAGCCCTTCGAAGAAATCGAAATGCCACCAGGCACGGCGAAACTCGCCATCAGTCACGACGTGCAAACCGGCTTCCTTTTGCAGCTCAACCACGCGGCGAATCTCGTTATCTTCTATCGCACGCAACTGGCCGGCATCAATCTCACCGGCCTGAAACTGCTTGCGCGCCTGTTTAATTGCCGCCGGGCGTAAAAAACTGCCAACGGTATCAGCACGGAATGGAGCGGTTGTACGTTGCATGAAAATCTCCTGAATGGGCACCCCGCCGCAGGCGAAGAGCAATGATTTACAAAGTGAATAATCACCCAAAGTTACGAAAAGCCATCTGGATGGCTAAAATAATTTGAGTCATCCTGTCATGCAATGGTTTCAGCAACAAACGAGGAATTTTCATGGGACGTGAAGGAAATTCATGTCAGAGATGGGATTCTTACCGAGGTCAATAGAAGGCTGCCCCGCGGCAGCTTTCTATGTTAATCCGGATGCTTAACTCGGCTTTTGTTAAGTTGACCGACAGGAACAATCAGCCGTTGCGGCAAAGTGAACATAAAGCGGGTGCCGGTACCCACCTCACTGATGATATCCAGCTTGGCGCTGTGATGGCTGAGAGCATGTTTAACGATCGCCAGCCCCAGACCACTGCCACCGGTCTGACGCGAACGGGCCTTGTCCACGCGATAGAAACGCTCAGTCAGACGCGGCAAATGTTGCGGTGCAATACCCGGCCCGTTATCACTGACCTGAAACTGCGCACCCAGAGGCGTTTGCTGCCAACTGACTTCAATCCGGGTACCTGCTGGCGTGTGGTTGACGGAGTTGTAGACCAGATTCGACACCGCGCTGCGCAGCTGATCTTCATTGCCAAACACCTGCAACTTGTCATTCACGCGAAACACAATCTCATGGCGACCGCTGCTTAGCGTCTGCACTTCCCGTTCAAGCATGCCCAGCATCAGTGGCATATCCACCCGCTCATTAAGATCGATGTTAGTCGCCGCCTCGATACGTGACAACGTCAGCAGTTGCTTCACCAGTCCGTCCATGCGGCGGGTCTGTTCCTGCATAGTATCCAACGCCTTGGTGCGGAAAGGCTCTTCCAGTTTGGCGTCTTCCATCATCTCGAGATACCCCTGCAACACCGTCAAGGGTGTGCGAAGTTCATGGCTAACATTGGCGAAGAAGTTACGCCGGGCACCTTCGAGCTGCCGCATCTGGGTCACATCGCGCGCAACCATCAGCAACTGCCCTTCCGAATAGGGCATGACGCGGAATTCAACATAGTGATCGTTATTGAGTTGCAAATTCAATGCATGGTCAAATTCGCGGGCCTGTACCCAGGCGCGGAATTCAGGGTAGCGCAGCAGATTAAAAATATGCTGCCCATTATCTTCCGGCCAGCGAAAGCCGAGCAGTTCCTGCGCCAGACGATTACACCAGAAAATATTCCCTTCTTCGGTTGCCAATACGACCGCATCGGGCAGGGATTCGGCACCACTGCGAAAACGTTTAATCAGTTGCCCGAGTTCGCGCCGCCGGCGTCGGTTACGCATTTGCATCTGGTTGAGGCCATAAAACAGCGGCTCCCAGCTCCAGCGGCCATTTGGCGGAGTGATACTGCGATCGAGCCAGAGCCAGTGAGAGAGTTTAAGCTGGTTATAGTAATTCCAGCCTAATGCTGCCAAAAGCGATGCAAAAAGTAACCATCCTAAATGGCCGAAGAAAATTCCGATGACGAGTGCTGGCAGGCAAAACAGAAACAGTTCACCGGCCAGCCGCTTCCAGGACAAACGTTCTAACACGCAGATTCTCCGCTGTGGCGACTTAGTAGCGCGTTGAGAAACGGTAACCCGTTCCACGCACGGTTTGAATCATACGATCGTGCCCGCTGCTTTCCAACGCTTTGCGCAGGCGACGAATATGGACGTCCACCGTGCGGTCTTCTACATACACGTTAGTGCCCCAAACATTATTGAGCAACTGTTCGCGGCTGTAAACGCGTTCTGAATGCGTCATAAAGAAGTGCAGCAATTTAAATTCTGTTGGTCCCATGTCGAGCGCCTGCTCGTTAGCCATCACGCGGTGTGAGGACGGGTCGAGGATCAGGCCCTGCATGTCGATGACGTCTTCTACTGCCATCGGAGAAATGCGGCGCATCACGGCTTTAATACGCGCTACCAGCTCTTTCGGTGAGAAGGGTTTGGTAATGTAGTCATCAGCCCCCACTTCCAGCCCGCGCACCCGGTCTTCTTCTTCGCCGCGTGCCGTTAGCATCATGACAGGAATCTCACGCGTTAAAGCTTCGCGTTTGAGATGCTTGATAAACTGAATGCCGGAACCGCCCGGTAGCATCCAGTCGAGCAAGATAAGCTCAGGGAAAGGTTCAATCAAGCGGGCAATAGCCGAGTCAAAATCTTCCGCTTCAATTGCCTGATAGCCATTCTGTTCCAGTACGAAGCAGACCATTTCACGGATCGGAGCTTCATCTTCAACCACTAATATACGTCTAGCCATCGTAGGTCCTGCCAATAGGTTAGCGATCAATTGTTTGATTGCGGAGGCATTATGCGTCAGTTTTGTGACGCTTTTATGACTAAAAAGCATGAAACAAACCGGCAAGTGAACTTAATGTCGTTAAGCCTTCATTATTACGTCATGCCACTGAAACGCGGATAATTTAACTGGGACAGTCGCCCCCGCTGATGTTTATACTTTGCGGCAATACCTCCGGCACACTTCACCACGGGAGTTTCATGCGCCTGATCCACACCTCAGACTGGCATCTTGGTCAATATTTTTTCACTAAAAGCCGCGCCGCCGAACATCAGGCATTTTTGCGCTGGCTGACGGAGCAGGTGGAAAATCACCAGGTTGACGCGGTGATTGTCGCCGGAGACATTTTTGATACCGGCTCGCCACCGAGCTATGCGCGTGAATTGTATAACCGCTTTGTGGTGGAGTTACAACAGACCGGCTGTCAACTGATTGTGCTGGCTGGAAATCATGACTCCGTCGCCACACTCAATGAATCACGCGAACTGCTCTCCTGCCTCAATACGAGAGTCATCGCTACTGTCGGTGAGGATTTAGCGCAACAAATTTTAGTACTGAATCAGCGGGATGGCACGCCTGGCGCGGTGCTGTGTGCCATTCCATTCCTGCGACCACGCGATCTCATCGCCAGTCAGGCCGGGCAGTCCGGCAGCGATAAGCAACTGGCATTACAAGAAGCCATTGCCGCGCACTACGACGCGCTGTACCAAGCCGCACAGGCCGAGCGTGAACGCCTCGGTGTGCCGTTGCCGATCATCGCTACCGGCCATCTTACCACCGTCGGCGTCACGACCTCAGACTCAGTACGCGACATCTATATCGGTACGCTCGACGCTTTCCCCGCGCAGGCTTTCCCGCCGGTTGATTACGTGGCGCTCGGTCATATCCACCGCGCCCAGTGCGTGGCCAAAACCGAACACATCCGCTATAGCGGCTCACCGATCGCCCTGAGCTTTGACGAACTGAGCAAAGTAAAAAGCGTCTACTTACTTGATTTCGATGGCGCGACGCTTAATTCCATCGACACGCTGGACATTCCGCAGTTTCAACCGATGAAGATGATTAAAGGCACATTGGCTGACATCGAGCAGCAGTTAAAACAGTTTGCTGGCACCGATACCAGCAAGCCGGTATGGCTCGATATTGAAGTCGCCACTCAGGATTACCTCAGTGATATCCAAAGACGCATTCAGGCACTGACCACGGAACTTCCGGTGGAAGTGGTGTTGCTGCGCCGCAGCAAAGAACAACGCATTAACAGTATCGAACAGCAGGAAAAAGAAACCCTCAGCGAACTGACCGTCAGCGAGGTGTTTGAACGGCGTCTGGCCCAGGAGCCGGATCCCGATGAACCGCGTCAGGCACGGATGCGCACGCTGTTCACGCAGGTTGTTGAGCAGGTCACCAGCGGTCAGATCGCGGAGGACAGCGCACAATGAAAATTCTCAGCCTGCGTTTAAAAAACCTGAACTCGCTGGAAGGCGAATGGAAAATCGACTTCACCGCCGAACCCTTTGCCAGCAACGGCTTATTTGCCATTACCGGCCCAACCGGCGCGGGTAAAACCACCCTGCTCGATGCCATTTGTCTGGCGCTGTATCACCAAACACCGCGCCTGAACGTTTCGCCGACGCAAAATGAACTGATGACCCGCCACACAGCAGAATCGCTGGCCGAGGTAGAGTTCGAAGTAAAAGGCATTGGCTACCGCGCTTTCTGGAGTCAGCGGCGGGCTAAAAATTCGCCGGACGGCAATTTGCAGGCGCCAAAAGTGGAGCTGGCATTATTAGCCGACGGTAAAATTTTGGCTGACAAAGTGCGCGATAAACTCGACGCCATTGCCCAACTGACCGGGCTGGACTTCGGCCGTTTCACCAAATCAATGATGCTGTCGCAGGGACAGTTTGCCGCTTTCCTCAATGCCGACGCCAACGATCGCGCCGAATTGCTGGAAGAACTGACTGGCACTGAGATTTACGGTCATCTGTCAGAACAGGTATTCGAGCAACATAAACAAGCGAAGCATCAGCTCGACGGTTTGCACCAGCGCATGGCCGGTATTGAACTGCTGAGCGCAGAACAGCGGCAGACATTGGAAACAGAGCTGAGCGAGCTGAATGCTCAGGAGATCAGCCTCAGCCAGCAGGCACAACAACGCCGGCTGGACCTCAACTGGCTGCAACAGTGGCAACAGATACAACAAAAACAGCGGCACTCCCAGCAACAGTTGGCAGCGGCAGAACAGCAAACCGTTCAGGCCGCGCCGCAACTCCAACAACTCGCGCGCAGTGAACCGGCAGAAAAGCTGCGTTCGCGACTCATCGATCGCCAACGCTGCCAAAAAGAGACGCAGGAACTCCAACAACGGATCGCGCACCTGGTTCAGCAGCAGGAACACCAGTTGGCGCAGATGACGCCGCTAAATCAGGTGCTGGAACAGGCACAGATTGCACGCCAGAAACAAGCCGAAGAACAGCGCCAGCAAGAAAAACGGATAGATCAAATTATTCCGCTGGATGGCGAAATCACCCAATGCCGCAAAACACTGGCTGAAACACAGCAGTTGCTCAACGACTTACAGAAACAAGCCGGGGAGCAGAGCGCGACGCTTCAGCAAATGACCACTGAGCGTCAGAAACTGGATCAACAAAGTCGCCAGCATCAGACCCAACAGACCGCGCTGACCGATGCGCTGAACACCGTACAGCAACACCAGACAGACCTGGAAAAACAGCATCCGCTGACAGCATTGAAGAAACGGCAGGCCGAACTGGCACAGCTGCGGCCAGTGCGACAACAGCTGTTTTCTCTCGTGCAAATTTTCCCACAACTGCACCAGCGCGTGCAGCAACAGCACAAAGATTTTGCGCAGTATCAGACACAACTGGCTGACGAAGAACAACGGCTTGGTGCGATCCGCCTGCAATGTCAGAAACAGCTCGAGCATCTGAACGACGTCAAGGCACTGCATAAACAGGAAGTGCTGATCGTCAGTCTCGAAACCGAACGCGCCAACCTGCAAAACGGCAAAGCCTGCCCGTTATGTGGTTCAACATCGCATCCGGCGATTGAACATTATCAGGAGGTCAAACCTTCTGATACGGCGCAGCGCGTCGAGAAAATGCAGCTTGAATTCGATGCAGTCAAAGCCAGCGGTATCGAGCTGGCGGCAAAAATAAAAAGCCTGAAAGAACAGCAAACGCGTCTGCAAACGCAACGGGAACAGGACCAGCAACAACTGAATGCGCATATCGAAAACTGGCAACAGCTCAGTGCGCCGCTAAATCTGACATTTACGCTACATGACACCAGCGACATCACACAATGGCTGACCGCTCGCGATGAGGAAGAGCAGCATTCTCAGACGCTGATCAGCCAGCACGAACAACTGTCACGAGCGCTGCAACAGGCCAAAGATGCGCTGAATGACGCCCTGAATACACAGCAAAAAGTGCAGCAACAAAGTGCCTTGCTGACCGAACGCATTACCCTACTGGAAGAGACGCAGGCGAAATCTCAGCAACAGCTCGGGCGGTGGCAAAAGCAACGGGAGGAAGGGGAAAAATCCCTTTCTGAGCTGAATGCCAAACGCCTCGAACTGTTCGGCGACCGTCAGGTAACTCAGGTTCGCGAACACTTGCATCAGCAACAGCAGGCGGCAGAAAAAGCGGTCAGTGATGCTCAGGTCGCTCTGCATAAAGCGCAGGAACAGCGCGATCAGCTTGCCGGTCAGTTTGCCAATACGCAGCAACAACAAGTGCAGGCCACAACACGGCTGACGCAGGCGGAACAGGACTGGCAACGGGCGCTGAACGCCAGCGGATTTGCGGATGAAGAGGCAGTGAAACTGGCGCTGCTCGACGACACGCTGCGTCAGCAACTTCAGCAACGTAAAGAACATCTGCAACAACAACTGGCACAGGCACAGGCATTACTGACTGATGCCAACCAACAGCTTGAAAAACATCGTCTTGCCCGCCCTATTCATCTCAGTGAAACCGCAAGCGACCTGACTCAACTCACCACCGAACAGGATGCACTGACGCAGCAGCTAAAAGGGTTACAGCAGCGTCTTGGCGAAGTGAATAATCAGTTGAAGTTCGATCAAGAACGTCACAGCGGGCAACAGGCGCTGATCGCTCAGATTGCGCTGGCACAGCTTACCTGTGATGACTGGGGCTATCTCAACCAGATGATCGGCTCCAGCGACGGCGCGAAATTCCGCAAGTTTGCGCAGGGCCTGACGCTGGATCATCTGGTCTATTTAGCCAATAAACAGCTGGCGAAGCTACATGGTCGCTATCTGTTACAGCGCAAGACCAGTGATGCGCTGGAGTTACAGGTCGTGGATACCTGGCAGGCTGACGCCGTGCGCGACACCCGCACACTGTCCGGCGGCGAGAGTTTCCTGGTCAGTCTGGCGCTAGCACTGGCATTGTCCGATCTGGTCAGTGATAAAACCCGTATTGATTCGCTGTTCCTTGACGAAGGTTTTGGCACCCTCGACGCCGATACACTCGACACCGCACTCGATGCCCTCGACAGTCTGAATGCTTCAGGAAAAACCATTGGCGTTATCAGCCATGTCGAAGCGATGAAAGACCGCATTCCGGTGCAGATCAAAGTGACGAAAGTGAATGGCTTAGGCATAAGCCGCCTGAGCAGTCAGTTTAAAGTCTGATCGCGTCTAATGACCGGCCGCCAACCCTGTCTGCCGCCATTGACGCGGGCTGACACCGAACCAGCGGCGGAAAGCGCGTGAAAAAGCGCTAACTTCGGAATACCCTAGCAGCAACGCCATTTCAGAAATCGGCAATTGCTGCTGTTGCAGGTAGTGGGTCGCCAGTTCGCAACGAATTTTATCCACCAGTTGAGTGAACGTCAGGCTATGTTCACGTAGGCGGCGTTGTAACGAACTCGGTGACATGCCCATTTTATCGGCCACCTCATCCAGCGCCGGTTCCCCGCGCAACAACGCCTGCCGCACCCGCGAACGGGCGTTGTCCACCACTGATTGTTGTGCCGGGGCATCAGCATTCAGGCGGCGGATAGCGTCCTGCATCACCAGTAACAGCGTCTGGTCACGTTCAGGCATGGTGCGCTGTAAATCACGTTTGGGGATCAGCAACGAGTTGTACGGCTGGTCAAAGTAGACGGGCGCATCAAAGGCTTTGCAGTGCTCGTGCCACTGCTGCGGGCGCGGATGTTCAAAATGCACTTCGCGCGGTGTCCAGCTTTTGCCCAACCCGTGACGTAATAAGTTGAGGATCATGCCCAGCGTCAGTTCGGCGTCCTGCCGCTTGCACAAAATACTGCCGTGACGGACCTGATAGTCGAAGCGGTAATGATCGCCTTTATCAACCAGACGGGTCAGCGTGTTGTGCTGATGGAAAGGAAAGGCATTCACGACATTCTGAATCGCCGCTTCTACCGTGGTTGAGCACAGCCCAATATAGCCAATCAAGCCTAATGACTGCGGTTTGAACTGCTTGCCGTAGTGTAAACCGAAATTATCACAGCCCGACTGAACAGCAGCTTCCTCTAATACCTGACAATAATTAGTCAACCCGAGACTTAGCGTCGGCTGTTGCAATAATTCGGGATCGATACGGCAAATGCCCAGCACGCGGTCGACATCTGCCCCTTTAGAAATAATAAATTCGCTCAACCCTGAGGCGGCGGCAGCCAGGACACCACGATTAGAGGTGCCCTGCTGATCCAGCGCCCGTCTCAGGCCAGGTTGAAGCCCAATGGGCGACTGAAGTAAAGGTTCAGTGTGCATGCTCTTTCACTCCATCACACAAACAGGTGAAAGGTTTCTGCAATTTTCATACCAGCGTTGAAAAAATGATAAACCGAATAATGACAGCCACTTAGTACGGCACAGAACCTTACGACAGCCCGTTACGCACGAAATACGTGCACTCTGCCTCAGGCCAGCACCTGCCCGGCGCGCACTGTCGCCAGATAATCGCGGCACAGACGCAGGCTTTCAGCTTCCCAGTGATCTCCCAAACTTTGCGCCATTTCGGTCGTGGCATGTGAGCCACGCCAGGCCAGGAGTTGAATGCGACGCTGGACGATCATTGTTGGGATCACGGCCAGATCGGACTCGCTCAGCGGACAGAGGGTCTGATAACCACGTAGCCAGTGCTCGACCCACTCTGCCGCACGGGGATGATGCTCAACAAAGCTGATTGCCGCCGCTGCGTCGTGCATATACCACCCCATCCCGCAGTCATCAAAGTCGATCACCCGCGTTTCACCTTCATGCAGCAGTAAATTAGTCAGACGTAAATCTGCATGAATCAAGCCATAACGTTGAGCACTCTTGCCGTAGTCATGTAACACACGGCGGATCTGCGTCAGCGTTTCCTCAATCAACGGAAAGTCCCGCTCACTGATGCCTGGCGCATCCTGCCAGCGGCCCCAGTGACCTTGCGAACCAACCATAGTGTCATGATCCCAGACAATGCGGCGAAAACTGGCAGGAGGTACCCAACGCTGGCTGTGCTGATGTAAACGCGCGGTAACTTCTCCCAGTTGCGCAAAAGCGCGCGGGTCAACATCAGTTGTTGGCATGTTGCCGTCAATCCAGTGAAACATCACTACGTTGCGGTTTTCTGTGGCGCTGACAGGTAACGTTTGCACGCGCTGGCCATCCATCCCCGTCAAGGGTTCGGGCACCACGATACCGGTATCGCGCAGCGCATCCAGCCACGCCAGCTCACTCTCTATTTCATCACGTTGATGGTAATCCCCGCGGTGGATCCGTAGCGCAAAGCGCAAACCATCGGCGCCACGCACCATAAAGGTGGCGTTTTCAGAACGGCATAACAACGAGATCTGGCCGTGAAAGGCCGCTGGGTAGCGCTGCAATGCTTCGCTGGCAAGCTTATTCAGGCTGGCTTGGTCGAGGGTATCAGACTGTTTGGCATTCATGGGTTTCACTCCGGCAGGTGGTGATGGCTCACTTCAATGAGCCTCCAGAATGAAAGCCGCCCACATTTAGCGCTTGACCCGAAAGTAGCAAATGTTGACAGCAGGACACGCTCGGGTCGACGAACATGAGAACTTGACCGCAGAGCACGGCGATCAGGGTGTTGGTGTCAAGTTTTGCCACCGAACCGGGCGCATTATCAAAAAACGTTCAGCGCCGGACCGTCCGGTAATGAAGACCACAACACAGCCCGCCAGGAGATGATGACCATGTTGAAAACCAATGCTTTTGATGCTGCTACCAGCGGTAATATTCCGGCTGAAAGTGTAGCGATGATCGAACGTCGCCGCCGCCTGCTCGGCCCGGCCTATCAGCTGTTTTATAAGAACCCAGTGCATCTGGTACGTGGTGAAGGCGTCTGGGTTTACGACGCTGAAGGCCGCCGTTATCTGGATGTTTACAACAACGTGCCGTCAGTGGGGCATTGCCACCCACACGTGTTGGAAGCGCTGGTGCGTCAGGCTTCAACCCTCAATACCCATACCCGTTATCTGCATGAAAATGTGCTGAACTTCGCCGAGAAGTTGCTCAGTACCATGCCTGCTGAATTAAGCCAGGTGATGTTCACCTGCACTGGCAGCGAAGCCAACGATCTGGCGCTGCGTATTGCTGAAGATTTTACCGGCGGTACCGGCGTTATCGTGACGGAATTCAGTTATCACGGTATGACCAAAGCCATTGCAGGCTTATCCGCATCCATGGGGCCTTATGTCAAAGTCAACGGGGATGCACGGGTCATTCCAGCCCCGATTCACCATCCGGCGGATCCGGCGCAAGTAGGCAAGAAATTTGCCAATGATATCCGCGCCGCACTGGCCGATATGCGACGCCACGGTATTAAGCCGGCGGCGCTAATGATTGATACGTTTTTCACCAGCGATGGAGGTTTCTTCGATCCGGCAGGTTTCTTGCAAGAAGCTATCGATGTGGTGCATGACGCCGGCGCGTTATACATCGCCGACGAAGTACAACCGGGTTATGGCCGCTCCGGTGAACATTGGTGGGGATTCCAGCGACACGGTGTGCTGCCGGACATCGTGTCGCTGGGTAAGCCAATGGGCAACGGTCATCCAATGGCCGGCATTACCATTCAGCCGCATATCCTTGAGCGTTTCGGCAATGAGTCGAGTTATTTCAACACATTCGGAGGCAACACGGTGTCATCCGCCGTCGGGCTGGCGGTGCTGGAAGTGATTGAACAGGAGAACCTCATTCCAAGCGTTGGCCGCGCAGGGAAAGCCATTCTTGAGGGCATCAGCGCCCTGGCAGAACGCTTCCCGGCGATTGGCAGCGTGCGTGGTGCCGGGCTGTTTGTCAGTGTTGATTTTATGACCGCTGATGGTGCACCGGACTCCATCACTGCACTGGCGGTGGTCAATGCACTACGTGAGGAAGGTGTATTGATCGGTGCGTCTGGCCCTCACGCTAATATTTTGAAAATTCGCCCGCCGCTAGTGTTCACCGCAGAACACAGCCAGATTCTGGTCAGCGCGCTGGAAAACGTCTTAAGCAAAATGTTCTGACATTCCCTTTTATCTGGTTTCAGGAGAGCATGATGACATCACAACTTAAACCGACGCTCGGCACGCTACATTTATGGGCGATTGCCGTCGGGCTGGTGATTTCCGGTGAATATTTTGGCTGGAGCTACGGCTGGGGCGTAGCAGGGACTCTGGGGTTTCTGGTCACCACCTTGCTGGTCGCGACCATGTACACCTGCTTTATTTTCAGTTTTACCGAGCTGACAACCGCCATTCCTCACGCTGGCGGACCTTTTGCCTATAGTCGCCGCGCCTTCGGGGAAACCGGCGGGTTAATTGCCGGGATGGCAACGCTGATTGAATTTGTGTTTGCGCCTCCCGCTATTGCTCTGGCGATCGGGGCTTATCTGAATGTGCAATTTCCTGACCTTAATCCGAAAGCCGCCGCAGTCGGTGCCTATGTCGTGTTTATGGGGCTAAACATTTTAGGCGTCAAGCTGGCGGCCGTGTTTGAACTGGTGGTCACCGTGCTGGCGGTTCTTGAACTGCTGGTGTTTATGGGCGTGGTCGCGCCAGGGTTCAGCGTGAGTAATTTTGTTCTCAATGGCTGGGCCGGTGGTGATCATTTCGGTATGTCGGCGTTCTCTGGCATTTTTGCCGCCATTCCCTTTGCTATCTGGTTTTTCCTGGCTATTGAGGGCGCAGCGATGGCCGCCGAAGAGGCCAAGGATCCCAAACGCACCATTCCTAAAGCCTATATCAGCGGTATTCTGACGCTGGTGGTGTTAGCCCTCGGCGTGATGGTGATGGCGGGAGGTGCCGGCGACTGGAGTAAGCTCTCCAATATCAATGATCCGCTGCCACAAGCGATGAAGATGGTGGTCGGTGAGAATTCCGGCTGGATGCACATGCTGGTGTGGATTGGTCTGTTCGGCCTGGTTGCCAGCTTCCACGGTATTATTCTGGGTTACTCACGTCAGTTCTTTGCGCTGGCGCGCGCCGGTTATCTGCCAGCCGGTCTGGCGAAATTATCACGTTATCAGACGCCACACCGTGCGATTCTAATGGGTGGTGTCATTGGTATTGCGGCAATTTTCAGCGACGGTTTAATCAATTTGCAAGGCATGTCGCTGACGGCTGCGATGATCACCATGGCGGTATTTGGTGCCATCGTCATGTACTTAATGAGCATGCTGAGCCTGTTTCGGTTACGTAAGATTGCGCCAGAAATGGAGCGCAGCTTCCGCGCTCCAGGCTACCCGGTGGTGCCTGCCATCGCGCTGATTTTAGCGGCAGTGTGTCTGGTGGCAATGGTGTGGTTCAACCTGGTGATTGCCGGCGTATTCGTGCTGTTTATGGCCTGCGGTTATCTCTACTTCATGGCCACTAAAGTGCAACGCGGTAATGCACCAAAAGATTTAATGCTGGAAGGCGAGTAACAACAACGGTCTGTGTGAACCCTCACGCAGACCGCTTTTTATGAGAAGAGAGGAAAAAAGGACAAATTAAAGGGAAAACCGACCTTGCGGCCATAACCACGCAGCACCGCGTACACCGCTGGAGTCGCCGTGGGTTGCTTTGAGGATGGGCGTTTCGCATTCACCGCCGAATACCCACTGTTTCAACAACAACGGGACTGTCTGATAAAGGCGGTCGACGTTGCTCATACCACCGCCGAAGACAATCACATCGGGATCGAGAATATTCACCACGTTTGCCAATGCCTTCGCTAAACGACGCTCATAGCGGCCAAGCGCCAGCTCGGCGACGGGATCGCCCTCATCGGCCAGTATCACGATTTCCGCGCCTTTTCGGCGTTGGGTTGAGAGACGAAAATAATCCTCCTCAAAACCGGTACCGGAGCAGAAGGTCTCCACACAGCCAGACTTACCGCAATAACAGGGAACTTCTTGTGCAAAACGGATTTCGTCTTCGTCAGCCCAGGGCAGTGGATTATGGCCCCACTCTCCGGCATTACCGTTTCCCCCAGCATGGGCTTTCGCCTCAAAAGCAATACCGGAGCCACAGCCGGTACCAATGATCACCGCAAACACCGTTTTTCTTCCTGCGCCTGAGCCATCGGTTGCTTCGGATACTGCGAGGCAGTTAGCATCGTTGGCAATGCGAACTTCGCGGCCCAGCAGTGTGGCGAGATCCTCGTCTAATTGCTGGCCGTTCAGCCACACCGAGTTCGAATTTTTCACCTTACCGGTAAACGGAGAAAGCGTACCGGGGATCCCCAGCCCCACGCTGCCGCGATGGCCAGTGGCTTTTTCGGCATCCAGCACCAGCCCTTCAATGGCTTTCAGGGTCTTTTCGTAATCGTTGCGTGGGGTGTTTACCCGCTTGCGGAACAGCTCATGGCCTTCATCCGACAACGCGATCACTTCAATTTTTGTTCCACCTAAATCAATGCCAATTCGCACAGGCGCCTCTCTTGTTTTATGTCTGTGGTTCCGAGTGTTCAGGTTAATGAATGTAGGGCCCAACGGCGAGTCTGCGGGAAGATTTCCTAACGACGCACGTCGTTCAATTCGGTATCATGCCGCCCTGCATTCGATAAATCAGCGTACCACGCGTACGCACGGACAGGGATAACATCATGTTATGGTTTAAAAATTTGTTGGTCTACCGTTTGAGCCGTGAAGTCTCTTTGTCTGCTGACGAGATGGAAAAGCAGTTAAGCGCCTTCACTTTTACGCCTTGCGGTAGTCAGGACATGGCGAAGACCGGTTGGGTCTCGCCAATGGGTTCTCACGGCGGTGACGCGCTAACGCACTCACATAATGGCCAGATCTTGCTGTGCGTTCGTCAGGAACAGAAGATTCTGCCTTCTCCGGTTATTAAGCAGGAGTTGCAGACTAAAATCGACCAGATCGAAGGCGAACAGCATCGTAAACTGAAAAAGACCGAAAAAGATTCGCTGAAAGATGAAGTTTTGCATACATTGATGCCCCGCGCATTCAGCCGTTTCAGCCAGACTTATATGTGGATCGACACCGTTAACGATTTGATCATGGTCGATGCTGCCAGCGCCAAAAAAGCCGAAGACATGCTGGCATTACTGCGCAAAAGCCTGGGTTCGCTGCCTGTCGTTCCGCTGACGATGGAAAGCCCGATTGAACTGACGCTGACTGAATGGGTGCGTTCTGGCGTAACACCGGCCGGTTTTACCTTGCAGGATGAAGCTGAGCTGAAAGCCATTCTCGAAGAAGGTGGCGTGATCCGCTGCAAGAAACAAGCACTGGTCAGTGACGAAATCGCCACACATATCGAAAACGGTAAGCTGGTGACTAAACTGGCCGTCGACTGGCAGGAACGTATCGCCGTCGTGCTGGCCGATGACGGCAGCATTAAGCGCCTGAAATTTAGCGATGTGCTCCGCGAACAAAATGACGATATCGACAGGGATGACTTCGCGCAGCGTTTCGATGCAGACTTCATTCTGATGACCGGTGAGATTGCCGCCCTGATCAAAAATCTGGTGGAAGCACTGGGCGGTGAAGCACAGCGTTAATATTGCAACGCTGCTTCAGCGAGTACGATAAATGATGAAAGGACGCCTCGGCGTCCTTTCATCATTTATATTGCTACAAGCCAGCGGTAATACATTATTTCGTCAGGTATTTGCACAGGTAAGCCGTCGCTTCAACCACTTGCAAGTTGAACTCGCTTTGTCCCGGCACATAGAATTTTTCACCCGGCATAAACACCTGCCAGTCTGGCGAACCCGGTATTAACACCTTCAGAGAACCCAGTAAAACGGTCATCTCTTCAGGTTTATCGGTACTGAAGGTGTACTCTCCCTTTTCCATCACACCGACGCTGGCAGGACAACCTGCGCTGTCGCTGTCAAAACCAATCGACTTTACCTTTCCTGCAAAATACTCATTATTTTTCAACATAGATTGGCCCTTGGCGATAAGTTTCAGAAACTCCATATTAGGGGCAGAAAAGGGGTGCTGTCACTGATTATTGTTGGTTTTTGGGCGACACCCAAAGCATGCCACAAAGGCAAGATACTGATTTGATTTTATCGGGTGGCGGTGCCATTCTGGACAGTTGCGATGGCACTTTTTCATCCGCAGGCTGTACGCAGCAAAAAGGCCTGAGATTCAGGCCTTTTTAGATCTTGCCACAACAACCTCAGACAATCAGTTCTGCGGCCAATTTTGCCACCAGCACGTTAGAGAGCAAAACCGGAATACCCAGTTTGCTTTGCAGCAAATCCCTGTGCTGACGATGGTAGCCGATGCAGTCGAGCACCACGACCTGCGCGCCCTTCCCTTCCAATGCCAACGCTGCCTCAGTCAGTTTTTCCTCATCGGCCATGTAAGGGCTGGCAACGGCAAAACAAGGCGCTTTCGGCAGCCTCGACCACTTAATGGCCTGCTCCGCTATCTGTGACTCCACAGGCACCACAATACCGACCTGATGTGTGCCAACGATGGCGCCGATCAGTGGAGGAATAATGCGGTCCGGCTCAAGTAACATGGCGTTTTTAGCCTGCAGGCTATGAAAAACGCCGGTGCACAACAGCAGAATCGTTTCGCAACCCAGGGCTTCCAGCCAGTCGATCTTCTCTTGCAAACCCTGTTCTACACTGCGCGAACCCAGGGTTACCTGCGTTCCGTCCAGCAAGCGCGACACCAACCGAGGTTCATCCACTCCGGGTGAATAACGCTGCTCAATTTGCTGCAACGTCATGCCGTCGAGTAGGCCAATGTGGGTCACCGATTCTTCGGGAAGATATTCCAACAACAACGGCATAATGTCGCAGCGTGGAGCCTGACCGATGGTTAAGGTCGCAAAGGATGTCATCATAGTGATCATTTCCGGCTTTGCAGGTGGCGCAAGCTTCCGTACAGCGACAACAACAATTGATATTCGTCGGCATCAAAAAACTTACAGGTGCCGCGCCCAAACTCTTTCGCCACTTCGACAGCAAATTTTGCCACCAGCGCGATGTCAACTTCATGGCTTGCCCCCGTTCCACAGCCAGGCACCACTGATTCGGCGGTGATAGCGACCCCCACAACAGGTACGTCAGTGGCCGTGGAGGGTTGCAGAATGCTGTTCAGATGGTGAACGCCATTACCATAAGGCGTAATGTCCTGCGTGGTGATTGGGAAGGTTACCGCGGGTTTGCCGGTGGTCATCTCCATGATGCGCAGCAGGTCTTCGGAGACCCGCAGGATATAACCCTCTTTTACCGTCGGCGAGATGGCGAAACCTTTGTGATTGATGATGCGGTTACCTTTGGTGGTATCAATAGACAAAATCGCGTCTACGCCTTCAACCACTTCATTCTCATTCATGGTGACATCGTCGATAGGCGAGTCCATAAAATCAACCGGATCATGCGGTCGAGTTGGCGCACTGGGGCAGATGTGAGTCGTGATAATTACATCACCGTCAAGAACATCGCCTTTACGTTGCATATCAGCCAGCTTGAGTGCGCTGGTGACCGCTGCAATAGCACCATCGGCATCGGAAACGACGCCGATACGCGTAGGACGCGCACCAATCCCACCCAGACGGCCAATAATACCGAGCGTCGGGGCATTACCGCCACCACGTTTCCCTTGGCTGCCTGGAACGGTGATACGAACAAAATCAGTACCGCCTTTCGGGCCCTCGGCTCGATGGGTTGTGGCGGTGACATCGGGATAGCCAGCAAATAAGTCCACGACTTCCTGACCGCTGACGTAAGCACTGTCGATCACGTCGAACACGATCAACGTCTGTTGCAAACTCATTATGTTTTCCTCTTAAAACATCGCGGCAGGCACTCAGGGAGCGCACCAACCAAAACTGCCGCGAGGTAGGCTCAGCTTTTCATTTCAGCTTTTCATTACAGAAGAGCATGAATGATCAGTCTATTTTTTACTTATGGCTATAAAAGCCCTGGTGTTGACGCAGTATTACTTGGTTTTGGAACTGAAAATCGAGTTAAAGAAGCTGTACAGCGCGTCACCGGCAATAAAGCCAGCGGCCAGAATCTCCATGGGCGTACGACCTCTCTCACCCCAAATACGAATGATGATAATGCGCAGTACAATACCGGTGATTACGGCCCAACCGGCCATGACGCTATTGATCAACAGGCCGGTCGCCAGCAGAACGCCCAATTGGCGCTTCGGCCCACCGATGAGCTGGATAAGCGCCCCCGGAATGGCCCAGATCATCAGGCTATATGCGATGCCCGGCTGGGCACCCGCCTGGATAGTTTTGGCATACACGCGGGCAACCGGCGGGACCAGATCCTGAGCGAAATAACCGATGTGCGCGAACCATACCACCGGGATAGCGATCACAAAGGCGATCAGCGCAGCAAACAGCTGGATACGTCGCCCGATAAGCTCTGCCTGAAAATCTTTACCATAACCGCGCAGGATAAATCCGGCTTTCAGATCAAAGCCCATATCAGCAAAGGCCGGGCCCGTCGCAGCAGTAAAGCCCGTGAGCACACAAAGTGCCAGCGGCGGGAAGCCAATCAAGATACCGACGATCAGTGTGATTAACGCCACGGCGAAAGCCGGGAACCAGCCCGAGTGCATCGCGGCGATGCCAACAATCAGTTCATGGAAGAAGGCGGCAAAAGCAGCGTACGCAATGAAGGCGACCAACATGCCGATCGACATTTCACTGTACAAACCCGTCGCCAGTGCCAGCAACGCGGCGATAACAATATACCCCACGGCCCCCAACCCAAGTGCTTTACGCGCCTCGCTAGCAGGTTGGCTGTAATTGACTTTGGCATCGGCGTTTTTCGCCCGCACCACCTGAATGACCTGAATGAGCGAAACCAGCCCAGCGCCCACCATCATCCCGTGCGGAATATACATCGCACTGAGATCTAAACCGGCAATCGGCTGCGCATAGGCGCGGATCAACAGGCCGATACCAAACATACTTAATGCCCAAATATTACCGATGAACGCTGTACCAAAGGCCGCCATCGGGATTTTGAGCATCGCACCACCCAGCCCAATCACCACACCGACCACCAGTAACCAGGCCTGACGTCCGCCCTTATCACCGGCTTTAATGGCTTCAGCTGCGGCAACACCCGGTGGCCACGCATTGCTGGCTGGGAACACTTTGGTATCGAACAAACGGTAAAGCAGATAGGCATCGAGCAACATAGCGACGGAAACACCGATAAACATCGGTAAAATCAGTTGCGGCTGCCCCATCACATAAGGAATAGCAATCGGCATCAGCAAACTATTGGCAGCGCCAAAGGTGGCAGAGGAGATCACTGTTTGGGCCAGATTCTGAATATGTATCGAGCGATAGCGCTGGAAAACTTGCATGGGAATACGCGCCAGCAGCATGGCAAATAGCGCACCGATAATAGATGTATTTGGCGTAACACCCAATGTAGTGATCAACTGCACGCCGATGATTGCACCCAAAATAGAGAGCAAAATCATGACAAATAGCGTACCAATATCCCTGAGCGGATTTTGCTTATTATTCTGAAAATCATGTGCTGACATAACTGCCCCTGAGGTTGGCGCAAATCAATGCGTTATTTTTCACGCCTGAGAGTCAATTGACTCTCATTGGCGAACAGTCGCGGTGCGGTATCGGTCTATTGCCAATACTCATCACCTAATTTTTCAGCGAGCTGCTGAGTAACGGCGAGCAGACCCTCTTTAATTCCAGCGGGGATATCCTGACCTTCCTGCGGCGAAGGAAACGATAAACACAATCCCAGCAGTTCGTTACGGTGCTTATTAGTAATACTGGTGGCTAATGTACTGATACCTTGCAATGTTTCATTGCAGGCATGCGACACGCCGCTTTCCCGGATTGGTGCAAGTCGGGCTAATAAAGCCTCTAAAGTTTGCGGCGAATTCAACGACTTGACTCGATAATCCGTGCCAAAGCGCAAAATAACGTTTTCGTCTGTATAACGCGCCAGGATGGCTCTCCCGATGGCGGTTTCATGTGCCGGAAGCAGGCTACCCGCCGGCGTTACCACCTGCAAGTAGGTGCGTCCGGGGAACATGCGCATCACCATGATGTCTCGCCCGGTCAACATTGAGATATAGCCAGTGCACTGGGTTAACTGCCCAAGCTGCGCCATAAAAGGTGATGCTATATCGACCAACGGCGCCGAAAGATAATGACTGGCGACGGACAGAATGAGCTTCCCAATATGATATGAACGGCTATCCGGATCCCGCTCCAGTAAACCCTGGCTTTCCATGGTCATGAGTAAACGTGACGCCGTGCTTTTCGGTAATTTTAAATGTTCCACTACATCACTGAATGACAAGCCGGAATTGCTTTGTCCGCTCAACTGCCGGGAAAACAATTGTAATACCGCAGAGGCGTTTTCTAGTGTGCTCATAAGCAGGGTTCCGATATGTGGAACTCAGTTCCTGATTGATTAAGTAAAATTTAAGGCTGAAAACGGTCGGGGTCAAGTTGTTTATTTTTTGTCTAACAGAAGACACGGAGAAGATAGGCTTTATGATCAAAAAACACCTATTTTTGGCATGGGTGCGTGCAATTACATCGAGTATTATGAGAGTTTCACACCGAATATCAGCATAAAATACTGCTTAATTCATCTGTCAAAGATTATGCAGAATATAGAGGGCAACAGAGGCTTCAATAATAACAATTGAGAGGGCACCAAGAGCAGGCATCAGGCGTTTGTGGTCGGATAAGAAAGTGGTCAGATACTTCATGGCAAGATCCGCAGCACGCATTAAATTGATAACTTGAGTGATTATTTTACGCTCAAGGATTCTCTCATGCAATGCAGAGCGTTGATACGGGTGGTCATTACCGCTTAAGTCAAACGGAAACGGCCACCATCGACCACGCCAGGGAGTCCAATTAACTGATGTCTTGATTTTCGTAGCGCCGTTTGGCGTCAAGTGCTTCGCTCTCGGTTTCGTGTTCGCTAATCAGCGAATCAGGTTTGGGATGGTCGGCTCGCAGTTCGTACCAGGTTTCCGTTTTACCTGGCTCACCCTTTTTAACCGGAACAATATCGGCAGTACGTGGATAGGGAGGCTGACTCGGCATAAAAACTCCTTGGCTGAGGGAAATAGATAAACACTTAATGGTTTAAGTATAGACACTCAGCAGCAACGCCTTGCAAAGGCGTGGGTCGGAAGCCTCTGAAAAGCAAAACGGACCATAAAGGCCCGCTCTCTCACCGCGCAGTCTAGATCAAGATTAAGCTTATCTCGCGATGGGCAGCCTCAGCGCATCAAGAATTGCGTCGACGACCTGGGCAGGCGCATGTGCGCCATCAACCACGATATGCGCTGCGGCCTGATACATGGCTTCTCGCTCATTAAGGACTTCCAGCATCTCTTCAGTGATGGGTTTGCCTGTCAGCGTTGGCCGCTGATCTTCCAACGGTGACGCTTGCAGACGATGCGCCAGAGTCGATGCCGGGGAGCGCAGATAAATAACTGTGCCGACGCGGCGCATAAAATCACGATTATGCTCAGCCAAAACCACACCGCCACCGGTCGCGACGACGGTCAGCGCTGAACTGATGCTTTCGAGTGTCTCAGTCTCACGGCGGCGGAAACCTTCCCAACCTTCCTGCTCAACGATTTCAGCGACACTGAGCTTAGATGTTTGCAACAGATGACTATCGGTATCGACAAATTTATAGCTCAGCGCAGTAGCCAGCGCACTGCCCACCGTGGTTTTACCTGCGCCGCGGGCGCCTATCATGAAAATGGGTTGAGTCATTACCGCTGTCCTTAATCCTTGGATGCTTGGTTTATTAGCTGAATGAAAAGTCTTAATCATCTGATAAACATCAATAAAAATCTTAGTCTCAAAAAAACAGTACAACAAAAAAGCTTCATCAACAGGTTTCAATCGCCCGCCGGTGAAGCCTTAGCTCGGTACTGCCCTGATGCTAATAATAGTCTTATTTAAGGGCATGATACTGATAAATACCTGTGGTGCAATGGCTCGCCAAAGTCTACGCGATAAAAGGTAAACAAACTGCGATTTCAGCGCGGTTTACAGACGTACACCAGCGCGGGAGGGAAATTCTTCACTACGCGGATTTTCTTCCATGTAAAATAGCGTGACAACATTTTCTCTGACAGGTGGCTATACTGAAACTGCACCATCACACCGCCACTGGCTTTCAATCTTTGCTGCGCTTTTTGCAAGATTTTCATGCTGATACGTGTGGGTATCGACAACAGTGGCAGGCAGGAGAAAATGGCGTCGAAATCGCCGTCGAGATGTTCAGCAGAATGCGCCATCACCTGTAAACGCGGGTCGTTAATTTGATTCAATTTATGAACAAAACCGGACTGAATCTCGAAAGCCTGCAGTTGAGCATCCACCCGCATGTTGGCAAGAATGCGTTTAGTTAATACACCGTCAGCAGAACCAAGCTCTGCGATTTTCAGCGAGTTAGCCCAGTCAATCTGACCAAGCATCGCGCGGCATAACCAGGGTGAAGATGGCATCAATGTGCCCATCGTACGTGGTGACGAGATAAAATTCTGCAAGTAGTAAAACTGATTCTGTAATGAGACTTTGGTGTTTTTGATAGTCAGTCTTGTGGCATTTAACATTTTTTATAACCCCTGGGGAAGTAGACCACTATCACATGAAAAAATTCTTAAGAAATAATTATTCAGGCTTATTTATTCCCTTATAAGAGTTAATTATTTACTTGAAATGAGAATAGTCTCTATTTTGTTTTGTTATATTTATTATTAATAGATGTTTTGTAAGAAAATATTGAAGATTCAGGCGGGTAGAGAGTGAATGGGAACGCAATAAAATAACCGGCATCAGAAAACTGAGCCGGCTATTAGCAATAAATCGAATAAGTACCGGTTCCCCGGCAGCGGCGCTTAACGATACAGTTGCACGCTAGCACGTTCAAGGCTGGAGTCGCCCGGTGCGCTCATTCCAATGATACGATAGTGGCTTGCACCTTTTTCGGCCGCTTGGTCATTAAGCTGTTCTTTGATACTGCCAGGCGCCCCACTCATCTGACTAACAGTGACGACACCCAATGGCTGGTAATTACCGCTGTCAGCCTGTGTCGCGGTTATCTGAGTCGCTGCCAGAGCCGAAAAAGACGCGGTAGTAATAATGGCTGCTGCTAGAATCGGTAAGATTTTCATAATGTGCACCTTCTGCTGTATTGAACGCTGTTTGATTTCTGTTCTAAAACAATTAAGTTTGCGGATGTTCTCCGTTGCAATAATTATCTACCAGCGAGTGCAAGGAGACGTAATGCGCCGTAAAAATGTTTAATCTTTGTGGCGGGAATAAGGAGAGAGTGAAAGTAAAAATTTCAGCGTCAGAAAATGCAGGGAATTAAGAAGTTTTTGATGAATGTTTAAGATGGCTATTACCGCTAAATCAGTAGATTGCACAAATCGACGCCCAGTAGCAATCACTGTTATGATTCTTTTTATTTACCACAGAAGGAAGTTAATTTATGGCTGGAACCAGCCTCCTGGCATTGATCGATGATATCGCATCGATTCTTGATGATGTAGCCGCCATGAGCAAAGTGGCGGCCAAGAAAACCGCCAGCGTTTTGGGTGACGATCTGGCTCTTAATGCGCAACAAGTCAGCGGAGTGAAAGCCGATCGTGAATTACCGATCGTCTGGTCTGTCGCTAAAGGCTCGTTAATTAATAAAGCTATTTTAGTGCCGCTGGCACTGTTGATCAGCGCCTTTGCATCGTGGGCAATCACACCGTTGTTGATGATCGGTGGCGCTTATTTATGTTACGAAGGCTTCGAGAAGGTTGCACATAAGCTATTGCATGGCAAAGAACAAGCTCATGAAAAACCCGAGGCCTCGCCCGAAGTGAAATCCGCCGGGGACATCGCTAAAGTCGAAAAAGAGAAAATTAAAGGCGCGGTGCGTACCGATTTTATTCTTTCTGCTGAGATCATCGTGATTTCTCTCGGCACCGTGGCCGCCGCGCCATTTCTGAGCCAAGTGACCGTCATGGTATTGATTGCTGTGGTGATGACCCTCGGGGTATACGGGCTGGTTGCAGCGATAGTCAAAATTGACGATGCCGGTTTATATCTGAGCAAATTGAACGGCGAAAGCGGCTTTATGCAGGCGGTACGAAAATTTGGCGAGCTGATCGTCAATGCTGCGCCATGGTTAATGAAAACGCTGTCCGTGGTCGGTACATTTGCGATGTTTTTGGTCGGTGGCAGCATTATCAGCCACGGTCTGCCGTTTATGCATAGCCTGATCGAAGTACTTAATCATGGACATCAGGGGTTGGTTAACACGCTGATCACCGGTGTTACCGATCTGGTGGTTGGCCTGATTGTCGGCGCACTGGTGCTGGCAGTGGTGATGCTCGGCCAGAAGATCTTCGGTAAAAAATAGTGGCGACAGGGCGCAGCATTGATTCAACGCTGCGCCCCGGACGCGCCTTTAGGGTTTATTGGCCACAATCATCGCCAGATCGGCAGTAAAGGAGCCATCTGGCTGGATGTCAAAATGCTGAACCACATCATCCGGCATGACTTTTTGCAGTTCACGTATCGCCCCCACAAAGTGTTCCGGGGTGCGCATTCTCGCCACCCAACTGCTGAACTCCAGTACCAGGCGTCCGCGGGTCAGCGTCTCTATCACTAACCCTGCCTCGGTGAATAAACTCAGCCACTGACCCGGCGCATAATTGTGAACGTGCGAAGTATCGCGCAGCTTCTCCACCGTTTGGAGATAAATATCCAGCAGCGGATGGCCGGGCGATGCCACATCCATCATGATGATTTTTCCACTCGGCTTCAGCACGCGGCGGGCTTCGCGCAGCGCCTGACCGACATCATGCCAGTGATGTGCCGAATAGCGGCTGATGATCACATCAGCACTGTTGGCAGCAAATGGCAGCGATTCCGCGACACCTTGTTGCACCTCGATATTATTCAGGCCTTTGTCTTTTGCCGTCTGCATCACCACGTCGAGCATCTGCGAAGACAAATCATAGGCGATCACTTTGTTCACCACCGATGCGGCGACAAAACTGGCATGACCCGCGCCGCAGCCTAAATCGATCACCAACGCATCAGGATGGGGTTGCAGCAGCATCGCCAACTGTTGTAAATCCTCTCCCTGAGAATGCACGGTGCTGGTCAGGTAGTCCTGCGCCTGAGAACCGAATTGCTTATCTACCGCCTGGCGGTGACTGTTTTTGCTCATCATAATTTATCCCCGTCATATTGTTATTTTTTGGCCGGGCAGGGTTGCCCGCGAAGCCACTATAACCACGCCCCTATACGGGTACAATATGAGCAATTATACTAGTATTAATACCACCCTTCTGACGCGTTATAAGGCCTATGAATAACAACAGTGACTCTCTGAATGGCCCTAAAGCCCTTGGCGCTTTTTTACGCGCCCATCGCGAACGAACGCCGCCACAGGCTGTGGGGTTGCCAACCTCGCCGCGTCGTCGTACCAGCGGATTGCGCCGCGAGGAGCTCGCGCAAATCAGCGGTATCAGCACAACCTGGTACACCTGGATCGAGCAAGGGCGCGATGTATCAATATCCGCCGCAACACTAGACCGGCTGGCGATAGCGCTGCATATGCAAGTCGCTGCCAGGGAATACTTGTTCAGCCTTGCCGGCGTGAAAGACCCGCTGGCACGCCCGGCGGACAACGACATGGATAAGGCAGTGGGTGACTGTGTTCATCAACTCGCCTGCCCCAGCTATCTCCTGGACAGCGCCTGGAATGTGTTGGCATGGAACTCACCGGCGGAGCAGCTTTTTGCGGGCTGGCTGGGGGTCGATCCGCAACCTAATCTGCTACGATTTATGTTCCTGCATCCATTAGCGACACGTTTAGTGATCAACTGGTCACAGCGGGCAAAACGCGTAGTGGCTGAATTTCGCGCTGAGACCGGACACTATGCCCACTCAGATATCATCCGCCAGTGGGTGATGACATTATGTAATGAAAGTGAAGCGTTTAATCTATGGTGGACACAACAAGAGGTGCTAGGCCGTGAAGGGGGAGAGCGGCGCTTCCAACATCCGATACGCGGTGAAATTGCCTACCGTCAGCAAACCTTTTCCCCCGCAGGCCATGCTGAGTTCAAACTGGTGATGCTGGTTGAACAGGTCTAATTGACAGCCAACCAGCAGATGTGTGAGGCTGAATTGGCGATCAAAATGAAGATGTGTTTAACGCAGATGATCAGGACATTATGATGATAATTCGTCAGCTGTATCAGGACAGTCATACCGAAATCCGCATCGCGACTGAATCAGAAGCTGCACTGCATTTAGAGGCGATCCAGGCCTCGGTGGCAGAGATCGGCGCGTGGGAAAGCTGGTGCAACGATCGCTATCAGCTCGAAGACAGCCGCAAATATCTGATCGACTCAGAGCAAAAGCGCCATCGTGGCGTCGAATTCAATTTTTGCCTGTTTGATCGGGCCAGCGGCCAACTGATTGGCTCAGTCGGCGTTAACCGCATCAATCAGGAGTATAAGTTCGCCAACATCGGTTACTGGATCCGTACCGGTTTCACTGGCCGCTCGCTGGCGCCACTGGCTGTCCACGCGGCGGCACGCTTTGCATTCGACGAACTGGCCCTGACCCGCCTGGAGATTGTCGCGATGGAAGGCAATCACCGCAGTTGCCGCGTGGCTGAAAAAGCCGGTGCCGTAGCCGAAGGTCTTCACCGCAACCGCCTTTATTATCGCGGAAAGCCCAAAAACGCCTGGGTTTACTCACTCATTCCAGACGATTTATCGGCCTGACTGCGGGATCAGTTTTAACCACGACCCTACACAATCTGAATAAGGCACTGAACATGACCTCTTCTGTACACATTGTCTCCACCGACTGGCTGGCAAAAAACCTTAACTCGCCTGACGTCGTCATCATTGACTGTCGCAAATCAAAACCGGGTATCACTCCGCCAATAGATTTTCACAGCAAATACAGTGAAGCGCACATCCCTGGCGCGATTTATGTTGAAGTCGACAGCATTTCAGATTGCAGCACCGGCTTGCCGCATATGATGCCAACCGCTGAAGAATTCTCCGCATCAATGGGCCGCCTCGGTATCGCTGACACACAAACTATCATTCTTTATGACGAAGGCGATTTATTCTCCGCACCGCGCGTCTGGTGGATGCTCACCAGCTTTGGTGCCAAAACAGTTCGTGTGCTGGACGGTGGATTTAATGCCTGGAAAGCGGAAGGACACCCGACGCAGAGTGGCGACATTGCCCGTGTGCCAAGCACCTTCAATGCCAGACTGGTCCGTCCGGTGGTGGTAACGTCCAGGCAGGTACTAGACTCTTTAGGCACAGTGCAAATCATTGATGCGCGCTCGCTGGGCCGTTTCAACGCTGAGCAGCCTGAACCACGTCCAGGTCTGCACGGCGGTCATATTCCTGGCAGCCTCAGCGTACCGTTCACCGAACTGACGGAAAATGGCCACCTGAAGTCACCGCAAGCATTAAAGGCGACATTCGAGAGGCTGGGCGTTGAATTGAATAAGCCGGTGATCACGACCTGTGGCTCCGGTGTCACCGCCGCAGCGCTGGCGTTCGGGTTGGACTCACTGGGTGTAGAAGAAGTGATGTTGTACGACGGTTCGTGGGCTGAGTGGGGTAATATAGACGAAGACTATCCGATCGAAACGCACTGAAGAATACGCGGGCCTATCTACCAGAAATCCTTTCTGCGCAGAATCCCCTGCGCAGAAAGAAAAGAAGCACCTAACCCACAGACTAGCCTTGCAGGTCTTTATGCAGCGCCTGAGTGAATTTATCCATCGGGCAGAAACCTTGGTTATCGATTTCACAGCCTTCAATTTGCAGGGTGACGTGCTGTGGCGGATTTTTCAAACTCAGTGCGGTGTTATTGCGGATCTGTTTCGCCGTCGGATAAACATATTCAATCTTCATCAAGTCTTTATTAGCTTTCGCATCATGCCAGCGCTGGAATACTACCGCACCGCTGATCGGCGTGCGTTCATACTGACCTGGCAAAGTGTAATCTTTGGTTTTCAGTGCTGCCAGTAAAGAAGCAATGTTGGAGTCATGTCCGACCAACAGGGCTAACCTGGCTTGTTGTGCTGACTGTTGATCTGCCGATTTCGCCTCCCCCTTATTCAGCGCCCCGGAAATGAACGTTAGCAGAGGTTTCGCCGCATTGGCCGCGATCGCAGGTGAGCCGAACAGCGTCTCATGGTAGAGGTTTTTAATGGTTTCCAGTTTCGTCCACTGCTCTGGCGTAGTGATCTGCCCCCAAGCGACCTCTTTCATCGGGAAGCCTTCATAATACTGCAGCATAAAGGCATCAGTGGCGCCCGTTGCCATACGTAAAGGCCCGGTGATACCCGGTTCTTTACCCTGACTGAGGACAACACTCGACGGTTGGGAGGCCAAATCACACTGCTTATCCTGCTTACACCGCTTGGAATTCTGATAATCCATCACTTTTTGTAGCAGCAGATAGTTCGGTTTTAAGCGCTGATTCAGGCCATCAAGGCCGTCCTTGCCCGCGTGCTGATTAATAGACTTGAGCGCATCCGCTTTGAATTTTTCGTTCACGTCGGCAGTAATAATCGGGTTAAACACTGGATCCATTTTGCCAATTTCAACCCGATTAACCACTCGCACATCACAGCCCAGGAATGCGCCGGTCACGAAGTGCTTCGCAGTATCAATTGTACGTGGCAGGCTGTTTGCGTAGGCAAAAACTTGCCCGCCAGTCGGACATTGCGCCGCAGGGAGTACTTGATTTTTCGCCAACCATGCACGGAAATACTGGCCCATATGTTCTTCAACTTTGCCGCCTTTAGGGGTCAGCAGCCCACCTTCTGTTTGCCATTTTGGCCAGGTGTATGGGGTCGACTCGGCCAGGACATCACCGTAGTTCACCAGTGGCGCCCTGATACCATGACGACTCATAACCAGAACCTGTTGCAGTTCAAGGGACGTGTTGGCAGCAAAAGAAGGGGCTGACATTGGCAGCAGGCAAGCTAACGCCGTCAGTGCAAAAGCGCGATGTACAGTTTTCACGTGTTAATCCTCTTAATTTTCCATGGTATAGACATCCACCGCGCCTCAATCTTTCCAACAGATTGATTCCAGCGGTGAATTTCCAGCATAGGAGAATATGTGATGGCAGAGAGGGATCAAGCTCACATCAAAACGCTAATAATGACGCTTTTATGACAGTCATGTCAGAACTGATAGCGCAGCCAGGCAAAAAACACATTCCCATTATTGTAGGTGCCGGGGATATACGTGGCCTGAAAACTCAGCTTGTCATAACTTATAGAAGCCAAAGGCAGCACTAAAGGGATAGGAATATAAGAGTAATCGTCACGCGCAGTGACAGCCGCGGTGTATCCCAGTCCCAGGCGGAAATTCTTATCCTGCGCAGGTTGCCATATTTTTTCATAACCATAGCCACCGATAGGTTCCCATTTATTATGGGAGTCTTTGAAGGCCATGAAATAGAGACCGTGCCAGTCGCCATTTTCATCATAACGGGAAATGCCATATCCTCCGCCCCAAGGGCGCTCGTTATAGCTGTCCGTTTTCTTTTTGTCATAGGTCAGGCGGTTATGCCAGGTGATGACCGGTAGGTAAATATCTTTATTGGGTGAGTCATTCCATGTGGCGGAAACGTCATTTATCCACGAGTCCCACCACCCCATAAAACCGGGTCGCGCTGTTGTCTGTGCCGATAACGTACTTTCAGAACTGGCGAAAGCAGGCAAAATCCAAACACTGGATAATATCAATACCCAGGTAATATTCTTTTTTAAAATAAACACTTAATATCATGCTCCCTATGTTATGGAGCTATAGTACCAATTTTCACTTAAATAAGTTTTAAAACCCTCAGAGCCAATTTGTAAGAAAATATTCAATGCTCTATTTTTTAGGAATATCCACTTACTATCGGGAAAATGCTTAGCGTTAACATGCAAGGGAAATGAATGTTCTGATATATTGACTGGCGACTGCCTGCAACTTATATACCGTCGTCAGACAATGATAAAAAAATCCGGAGCCCAACTGCACTCCGGATTTTTATCACTCACCCCAACATCAGCCGAGCTGTTTACGCGCATTGCGGAACATGCGCATCCACGGGCTGTCTTCGCCCCACTCTTCAGGATGCCAGGAGTTACTGACGGTACGGAATACACGCTCAGGGTGAGGCATCATCACGGTCACACGACCTGATAGGTTAGTGACAGCAGTAATACCATTAGGTGAACCGTTAGGGTTAGCCGGATAGTCTTCTGTCACGCGACCGCTATTATCGACAAAACGCAGTGCGATCAGATTGGCATGTTCAAGCTGAGACAGATGCACCGCATCGCGGACTTCCACATGACCTTCACCATGTGATACCGCGATGGGCATCCGTGACCCGACCATTCCCTGCATGAGCAACGACGGGCTGGCGGTGACTTCCACCAGGCTGAAACGTGCTTCAAAGCGGTCAGACAGGTTACGCACAAAGCGCGGCCAATGTTCTGCGCCCGGAATCAGCTCTTTCAGGTTGGACATCATCTGGCAACCATTACACACACCGAGCGCCAGCGTTTGGGGACGATGGAAAAAGTCTTCGAACTCATCGCGCACGCGATCGTTGAACAGCACTGACTTAGCCCAGCCTTCTCCCGCGCCCAATACATCACCATAAGAGAAGCCGCCGCACGCTACCAGCGAGTGGAACGCCTGCAAGTCGCGGCGACCACTCAACAAGTCACTCATATGAACATCTACCGCATCGAAGCCCGCACGATGGAAAGCGGCAGCCATTTCAAGATGGGAGTTAACGCCCTGCTCACGCAGCACAGCGACTTTCGGGCGCACACCTTTAACAATATAAGGGGCTGCCACATCATCATCGGGAGCAAAGCTCAGTTTAACATTCAGACCCGGATCACGATCGTGGGTCTTGGCTTCATGCTCCTGATCGGCACACTCAGGATTGTCGCGCAAACGCTGCATCTGCCAGGTGGTTTCGGCCCACCAGGTACGCAAAGTTGTACGGCTTTCGCTATACACCGGTTTGTCACCGTGAGTAATGATAAAGCGATCGCCCACGTCGACACTGCCCAGATAATGCGTACATTCAGCCAGACCAAATTTCGTCAGCGTCTGCTCGACGTCAGCACGGTCTTCGGCACGCACCTGAACAACAGCGCCCAGCTCTTCATTAAACAACGCCGCCAGCCGGTCTTTGCCTAATGCAGCAATATCAACCGTCAGGCCACAGTGACCGGCAAATGCCATCTCGGCCAGTGTCACTAACAGACCGCCATCAGAGCGGTCGTGGTAAGCCAGCAGTTTACGATCGGCAACCAGCGCCTGCATGGCGTTGAAGAAGCCGCCCAGTTGTTCTGCACTGCGTACATCTGCCGGTTTATCACCCAGTTGGCGATAGACCTGTGCTAACGCCGTGGCGCCTAAGGCGTTGTGGCCGCAGCCGAGATCCACCAGCAGTAACGCCGTTTCTCCCTTGTCGGTTCGCAATTGCGGCGTCACCGTGCTGCGCACATCTTCGACACGGGCAAAAGCGGTGATCACCAAAGAAAGTGGCGAGGTCATTTCACGCGCTTCGTTACCTTCCTGCCAACGCGTTTTCATCGACATAGAATCTTTGCCGACGGGAATGGTAATCCCCAGCGCAGGACAGAGTTCTTCACCGACCGCTTTGACCGCCGCGTAAAGGCCCGCATCTTCACCCGGATGACCGGCAGCAGACATCCAGTTAGCTGACAATTTCACGCGTTTCAGGTTACCAATTTCGACCGCAGCCAGATTCGTCAGTGCTTCACCGACGGCCATACGGCCCGAGGCGGCAAAATCCAGCAAAGCGATGGGTGCACGTTCGCCCAGTGACATGGCTTCACCATGGTAGCTGTCGAGGCTGGCGGTAGTAACCGCACAGTCAGCTACCGGGATTTGCCACGGACCGACCATCTGGTCCCGCGCAACCATACCGGTTACGGTGCGGTCACCGATAGTGATCAGGAAGGTTTTTTCCGCCACAGCAGGCAGATGCATCACGCGTTTTACTGCGTCGGTAAGCTGAATATTTTCTGCATTAAGGCTGTCACCCACCGCTTTCAGCGTAGTGACATCGCGGGTCATCTTCGGCGTTTTACCCAGCAACACATCCAGCGGCATGTCGATCGGCTGATTGTCGAAATGACGGTCTTCCAGAGAAAGGTGCATTTCCTCGGTCGCTTCGCCGATCACGGCGTAAGGTGCGCGCTCACGTTTACAGATAGCATCAAACTCAGCCAATTGAGCAGGAGAAACTGCCAGTACGTAGCGCTCCTGCGACTCGTTACACCACACTTCCAGCGGGCTCATACCCGGCTCGTCGTTCAGAATGTCACGCAGTTGGAAGCGGCCGCCACGGTTACCGTCGCTGACCAGTTCAGGCATCGCGTTAGACAAACCGCCTGCACCTACGTCGTGAATAAACAGAATGGGGTTGGCTTCACCCCGCTCCCAGCAGCGGTCGATCACTTCCTGACAACGACGCTCCATTTCCGGGTTATCGCGCTGTACCGAGGCGAAATCCAGATCGGCATCAGACTGACCGGAAGCCATAGAAGAAGCTGCACCGCCGCCCAGACCGATATTCATCGCCGGGCCGCCAAGCACAATCAGTTTCGCGCCAACGGTGATCTCGCCTTTTTGCACGTGATCAGCGCGGATATTGCCGATCCCCCCCGCTAGCATGATGGGTTTGTGATAACCGCGAAGCTCAGGGCCGTTGTGGCTGTTGACGTTTTCTTCGTAGGTACGGAAGTAACCTAGCAGCGCCGGGCGTCCAAATTCGTTATTGAACGCAGCACCGCCCAGCGGGCCGTCGGTCATGATCTCCAGCGCAGTGACGATACGGTCTGGCTTGCCGAAATTTTCTTCCCACGGTTGTTCAAAACCCGGAATTCGCAGATTAGATACGGAGAAGCCCACCAGCCCGGCTTTAGGTTTAGCTCCGCGACCAGTAGCACCTTCGTCACGGATTTCGCCGCCTGAACCGGTTGCGGCACCCGGCCACGGAGAGATGGCGGTCGGGTGATTATGGGTTTCCACTTTCATCAGAATATGCGCCTGCTCCTGATGAAAATCATACAGACCATCGGCCGCATTGGCGTAAAAACGCCCAACCTGCGAACCTTCCATCACGGCAGCATTGTCTTTATAAGCTGACAGAACGTGATCCGGCGTCTGCTCAAACGTGTTTTTGATCATCTTAAACAGCGATTTTGGCTGCTCCTGACCGTCGATTACCCAGTCAGCGTTGAAAATTTTATGGCGGCAGTGCTCGGAATTAGCCTGCGCAAACATATACAGCTCGATATCGGTCGGGTTGCGCCCCAGCGACGTAAAAGCGTCCATCAGATAATCGATTTCATCCTGCGCCAGTGCCAGGCCCAGTTTATTATTGGCGGCTTCCAGCGCGCTACGGCCTTCGCCGTGAATATCAACCGACTGAACGGGTGCAGGTTGATGGTGGGCAAACAGTGCCTGAGCCTCTTCCATGTGGTCGAACAGGGTTTCCATCATGCGGTCATGCAGCAATCCGCCTAACTGCGCCCACTGCTCGTCAGTCAGCGTTGGGGCCAGAATGTAAAACGCCAGACCACGTTCCAGACGTAACACCTGAGATAACCCGCAGTTATGTGCAATATCTGTCGCTTTAGAAGACCAGGGGGAGATCGTGCCTGGACGTGGAGTCACCAGCAATAAGCGACCTTCGGGAGCGTGTTCAGCAAGTGAAGGACCGTATTTAAGAAGTCGTCCTAATTTGGTTTTTTCATCCAGGCTCAGCGGAGCGCTGACGTCGGCAAAGTGTACATATTCTGCGTAAATATCACTGACCGGAAGGTGGGCATCCTGACAGCGGGACAATAATTTGCTAATGCGAAAAGCCGACAAAGCGGGCGAACCACGCAGTATTTCCATAATCACAGATCTCTCGTCTTCGAAGCGACTGATCACAGTGCTTCATTGGGCGCAACAGGGGGGAAACGCCGGCTATTATAAAGAAAGCCTGAGCGCGACGAAACCGTTTGCGCTGTGAATATTCATATTAACTAAAAAGCTTATTTATTGAGTGGTTATTATGAATAAAGTTGCAGCCTGTCGCTTTGTTGAGCAAAATGCTTCGGCACTGGGAATATAACCATAGTAATGACAGAGCTTAAACTCACAAAAATAATAGCGCCGTAGAGAGATAACTATTTGACGCGCATAAAATTAAATTATTTTCTGGTCGGTCTTGCCGCCCTGCTGCTGGCATTGGCTTTATGGCCAACAATTCCATGGCATCGGGGTGAAGGCGATCAACTGGAACAGATAAAATCCAGTGGAGAATTACGCGTTAGCACGCTTAATTCTCCACTGACTTTTTTCAACAGCCCCAACGGCAGTGCCGGATTCGACTACGAATTGGCAAAGCGTTTTGCTGATTACCTTGGTGTGACACTGGTCATGTCACCCTATAACAACGTCCACGCAATGTTCAACGGCCTGGACAGCAATCAAGCTGACATGCTGGCGTCAGGCCTGATCTACAACGCTGAGCGCCTGAAAAATTACCGTACCGGGCCTGAATACTATTCGGTATCACAACAGTTGTTGTATCGCCAGGGTTCGGTGCGCCCAAAAACCTTGGCTGATGTCAAAGGAGAGCTCCTTGTCTCTTCAGGCACCGCGCACGTAGGTGCGCTACAGGCTGCGAGTACAAAATTCCCTAATTTACACTGGAGCGAAACCGACAAGCTCTCCCCCCGTGATTTATTGCAGCAAGTTGCGGAGGGCAAACTGGATTACACACTGGGCGATTCTGTTACCGTCGCGCTAATGCAGCGGGTTTATCCACGGTTAGCGGTGGCATTTAACGTGACTGCCGATGAACCCGTCACCTGGTACTTCAGTAAAAAAGCCGATGATGACAGTCTGTATGCTGCCATGCTGGACTTCTTTAGCCAGATTTCCGAAGACGGCACGCTGGAAAAGCTGGAGGAGAAATACCTTGGGCACGTCGGGGAATTCGATTACGTAGATACACGAACTTTCCTCAAAGCGATCGACACCACCCTGCCAGCACTGCAACCGCTGTTTATGAAATATGCTGGTGATATTGATTGGCGTTTGCTGGCGGCGATATCTTATCAGGAGTCACACTGGGATCCGCTGGCAACATCTCCGACCGGCGTGCGCGGTCTGATGATGCTGACGCGCGCCACGGCTTCAGGTCTGGATGTCGATGACCGAACGGATTCAGAGCAAAGTATTCAGGGCGGCGCACTCTACCTATCACGCCTGATGGATAAAATGCCCCCGACAATCTCTAAGGATGAAAGGATCTGGTTTGCTTTGGCGGCTTACAATATGGGTTACGGTCACATGCTTGATGCTCGCAAACTCACGGCCGATCAGAAAGGCGACCCTGACAGCTGGCTAGATGTGAAGCAGCGTTTGCCGATGCTCAACCAGAAGCGTTATTTCAGCCGAACTACTTATGGTTATGCGCGTGGAACGCAGGCCTACAAATATGTCGAGAATATCCGGCGCTATCAGTTAAGTCTGGTGGGCTATCTGATGGAAAAAGAGAAAAAGCAGGCGCAGGAAGCCGCGATGCAGGCTCAGTTGGGAGCCGGGTATCCTGCTGTGGATTCGTCGCAGGCGCTGGCATCTGCGCCATAAAATCAGGCGTCAACGGCGGGGCCATCTGCTTCGCGCTGCGCTAATTTGAGGGCTTTGTGTTGGCTGCGACGCTGACGGAAAAAGGAACTCAACATGGCTGAGCAGTCATCCGCCAGAATACCTGACGTGATCTGCACCTGATGATTCATTCCCGGATGACCTAAAATATCCAATAGCGATCCTGCTGCGCCGGTTTTATGATCCGCCGCACCATAAACAACCCGCCGAATACGTGCATGGATCATCGCACCAGCGCACATCACGCAGGGTTCCAGCGTAACGTATAACGTGGCATTCAGCAGACGATAATTCTGTATTGTTTGGCCGCCCTGTTGCAATGCCATGATTTCAGCGTGGGCCGTGGGATCATGATGGCCGATGAGCCGATTCCAGCCTTCGCCAATCACTTGATTGTCCAGTACCAGCACGGCGCCCACCGGCACTTCACCTTCTTCCTGTGCCTTAAGGGCCAGATTCAATGCATAACGCATCCAATCTTCATCACTGTATTGCTCTGCCACTTTCACCTCATCGCGGTTGCTTCGGCGGCCATTATAGCGTTCTCATCATACGTAACCCAACCGCTGACGGAGCAAGTGAGAAATTCATGCGTTGAAAAGCCCGAAAAAGAACTTCATTCGAGCTGCTGTAGTTCGCCTTGTTTACTCACGCGAAAGCGGTGCTCGCAGAAGAACAACAATGGGTTATCCTGTTTACTGTCGCTATAACCACTGTAGAGTTTTAAAGGCGAACCAATACGCTGTTCAAGTTGCACCACTTTCTCTTCGCCCAGACAGCGCAACGGTAACACCCAACCGCCGCGACCTCTTGCGATACGGCTTCCCACCAGGTGAACTTTGGGCAGAAAAGGGGAAGCGTTATACACTTGCTGTACCAAATTTTCCGGTGAACCCGTGATCAACCACACTTCAGCATCGTGGTTTTCGATATAGTCTCGTAAACGCATTTGCACCACGGGAAAAACCACGACTTTTTGGCGAAACACATTAACAAAACGCAGTTCGAGATCTTTAAGTTTGGCCTCACGGTGACCAAAGGTGATCGACCACAGCAACAAACTCATCGGCCAGCGTGCCGCACGCCCGTGTATCAGCATTCCCAGCCCCACAACCGGCAAAAGCGGCACCACTAACAGGAGATTTTGCGGCATCCGCCACAGCAGAAACCGCATAAAGCTACCGAACAAATCCTGCTGGTGAAGTGTTCCATCCAGGTCAAAAAAAACTACTCGTCGATCCGCCGTCGCGCTCAATGCGTTACTCCTCGGGATCGTTGAACCCCATTATCCAGGTAAAAATAAAACCGGCTATTACGGTAATCAATATCCCCGCCAGGTACAACATCACTTTTCCGGAGACAATCGTCAGTGCCAGCGGTAAACCCGAGATCCCAAAGGTGATCACCGTGGCGACTTTCCAGTAACAGATGAGCGCACCACCAACCGCACCGCCCAGGCATGCACCAATGAAAGGTCGACCGAGCGGCAGTGTCACCCCGAAAATCAGTGGCTCGCCGATGCCGAGGATCCCTACCGGCAGCGCACCTTTGATCACTTTTTTCAACCTTGGATTACGCGTTTTTAAGTAGACGGCGATCGCTGCGCCCACCTGCCCGACACCTGCCATCGCTAAAATAGGCAGTAACGGATTGGAACCGTGCGCCTGAATCAGTTCGACGTGGATAGGCACTAACCCCTGATGTAACCCAGACAACACCAACGGTAGGAAGAATCCGGCCAGAACCGCGCCCACCAACAGACCGCCTTTATCGATCGCTATATTTACACCGTGAGCAATAGCGTCCGAAATAATGCCACCCAGCGGCTGAAGGATCACAATGGCCAGCGTGGCGGTGATAAGGGTAGTGATCAGCGGGTTGAGGATCAGCTCAATAGATTCCGGCAGCCATTGGCGCAGGCGTTTTTCCAGCCAACACATCAGCGCAACCACCAGCAGTACGGCAATCACACCGCCGCGACCGGGCTGGAGTGTTTCGCCGAATAAGGTAATTTGTTCCAGTGCCGGGCTGGAAAGAATACCAGCCATTACGCCGCCCATCGCCTGCGAGCCACCGAACACTCTTGCGGCGTTCACGCCGACCAGAATATTCATGATGGCAAACACCGCACCGCCGAATACCGCCAGTAGCCCGAGAATATTCGGATAGTCCGTCGCAATCGAGCCGGCGATGTCAGGCCGTTTGAGCAGATTAATGATGCCCATGATCAGGCCAGAGGCGATAAATGCAGGGATAAGCGGAATAAAGATATTAGCGAGCTGGCGCAGCGCCCCGCTCATGGGTGCAGAGTATTTCGCTTTCGCCTGAGCTTTATTGCGGGAAATGGTATCGGTTGGCGGGCTGTTTTCTCCACCAACCATCAACACGCGCATGGCATCAACCACTTTGGCTGCAGCACCGGGACCGACAATAAACTGATGCTGTTCACCCTGCTTGATGTAACCCTTGATACCCGTCAGGGTTTTGATACCAGACAGATCGAGCTGCTGCTCATCGTGAACTTCAACCCGCACACGCGTCATACAGTTTTCCAGCTTGCTGATATTACCTTCGCCGCCCACACGTTGCAGAATTTGCGTTGCCAGCAGTTCGGTTTTATTGATTGCTGTCGCCATGCTATTCCCCTTTTTCAATAAGGCATCAACACGCCAGAGCGGCGCGCAGGAAGCCATGATGGATACTCAAGCGCTGGACAGCCTCTTCGGCAGTGATCTGGCTGAGTAGCATGAGAATGGCCGGTTTTACTTCACATTCTGTTTGTGCCAGCGCGGCTTCTGCATCGGCACGCGCTGCACCGGTGGCTTCCACCACGATGCGACAGGCGCGATCCACCAGTTTGACGTTGGTGGCTTTCACATCAACCATCAGGTTCTGGTACACCTTGCCGGTTTTCACCATCGCTCCGGTAGAGATCATATTCAGTATTAGTTTCTGTGCAGTACCCGATTTCATGCGGGTAGAGCCGGTCAAGGCTTCCGGACCCACTACCGGGGAAATCGCCACTTTCGCTTCATGCGCAATAGGGGAATCCGGGTTGCAGGAGATGGCTACCGTGGCGCAGCCGATCTGGCTGGCATAGCGCAATGCACCGATAACATAAGGCGTGCGGCCCGATGCCGCGAGACCCACCACGGTATCAGCAGCGGTAAGCTGAATATTTTGTAGGTCAGCGACGCCCAGTGCCTCACTGTCTTCCGCACCTTCGACGGCTTTGAGCAACGCGCCTGGCCCACCAGCAATTAGGCCGATCACCATGCTGTGTGGTACACCAAATGTTGGTGGACATTCCGATGCATCCAGCACACCGAGGCGTCCACTGGTGCCAGCGCCCAGATAAATCAGGCGACCTCCGGCTTTGAAAGAGGCTGCCGCCATATCGACAGCCTGCGCCACTTGCGGCAAAATCACGCGAATGGCTTCCGGGACTTTACTGTCTTCATGGTTAAAAGCGGCCACCATTTCAAGCGTAGACATCTTGTCAAGGTTCATTGTTGCCGGGTTGCGGCTTTCGGAAACCAGAGTTCCTAAGTTCATAACGTTACCTCGTGAATTTTTAATTCATAATTATAAATAGATATTTGAATATTTTATTCTTAAAGGCGAGAAATATTTGCTACTTTAGATAACATAATTGTTAATTCGTGATGTGTGCAGGTACCGAGACGAGGAACCCTGAAAATGAGCAGCATGATCCGTATACGCCAGATCTACCCGACACTGGCGCAAAATGACCGCAGGTTGGCGGACTTTCTGCTGGAACATCCTGAGCAAGCACGCCATCTAAGCTCACAAAAGCTGGCGGAACTGGCTGGGGTCAGCCAGTCTGGCGTCGTGAAGTTTGCCCAAAAGTTAGGATATAAAGGTTTTCCTGCCCTGAAACTGGCAATGAGTGAAGCGCTGGCGTTACCACAAAATCAGTCGGCGGTGACAGTGCATAACCAGATCATAAGCACCGACAGTTTACTGGTGGTTGGCGAAAAGTTACTGGCGGAGAAGCAGTCTGCGCTGCGAGCCACACTGGACATCAACAGCGAGCAGCGGCTGCAACAGGCACTCGTGATGCTGGTTGGAGCGCATAAAATCATCCTGACTGGCATCGGAGCATCAGGCCTGGTGGCGAAGGATTTGGCGTATAAGCTGCTGAAGATTGGGCTGACAGCCATTGCTGAGTCGGACACACATGTGTTGCTGGCAACGGTTCAGGCACTGTCAGAAAACGATTTACTGCTGGCTATTTCCTTTAGCGGTGAGCGACGAGAGATTAATCTGGCGGCGGATGTCGCACGTCAAAGTGGCGCCAGGGTACTGGCACTGACCGGGTTTTCACCCAACTCGCTCCAGCAACAGGCTGACCATTGTCTTTATACGGTGGCGGAGTTACCCGCAACGCGTGGCGCCGCAGTTTCTGCCACCACGGCGCAATATTCACTGACCGACCTGCTGTTTATGGCCCTCATTCAGCAGGACACGGTCCATGCGCCGGAAAGGATCAAACATAGCGAGGAGTTGGTAAAAAAGCTGGTTTGATCCGGATCACTTCAGGGGAGGATCGATAACGTGAAAAAACGCGGTGATAGCCAACTCTGCTATACTGTGCGGCCGGATTATTGCTAACACGAGAGAGATTATGGCCCTGCTTATCACACACAAATGCATCAATTGCGACATGTGCGAGCCGGAATGTCCGAATCAGGCCATCTCGATGGGCGCGGAAATTTACGAGATTGACAGCAACCGTTGCACCGAGTGCATCGGCCATTATGATAAACCGACCTGCCAGAGCGTCTGCCCGATCGATAACACCATCATCCTTGATCCCCAGCACAGCGAAACCAACGAGCAGTTATGGGATAAATTTGTGGTCATGCATCACGCCGTTTAGCTTAACGGCGTGATGACAGCATCAACTCTCGATGATAACCGTGGCGCAGGCATAACGCCGCTCATCAGCCAGCGTAACGTGTACTGATTTAACGCCTAACTCTTCAGCCATCTGCGCAGCACGGTCGTGAAATATTAATCCGGGCTTTCCCAATGGATCGTTTATCACTTCGAACTGTTCAAACGCCAGACCGTTACGAATGCCGGTGCCTAATGCTTTCGCCGCAGCTTCTTTCACAGCAAAACGCTTCGCCAAAAACCGCACCGGCTGTTGATGATGCTGATAGAGCAACCACTCGTTGGCACAAAGAATACGTTTCGCCAGTCGGTCACCGCTGCGTTCAACCACGGCTTCGATACGCGTGATTTCTACAATATCAGTGCCAAGTCCGAGGATCGCCATTACCGGCGGGCTTCACGCATCAGCGCTTTCATTTCACGCACGGCGCCCGACAAACCATCCATCACCGCTTGCCCAATGATAGCGTGGCCGATATTCAATTCATGCATTTCCGGTAACGCGGCAATCGGCTGCACGTTGTGATAAGTCAGGCCATGGCCTGCGTTCACTTTCAAACCTTTGCCCGCTGCATAGGCCGCAGCCTGTTTAATACGATCAAGTTCAACCCGACGCTCAAGATCATTTTTCGCATCGGCATAAGCGCCGGTATGGATCTCAATGTAAGGTGCGCCAACAGCCACTGCGGCGTCGATCTGGCGCATATCTGCATCGATAAACAACGAAACCAAAATACCCGCCTCGCTTAAACGGGAGACAGCCACGGTCATTTTGTCTATCTGACCAGCAACATCCAGACCCCCTTCAGTCGTCACCTCTTCGCGTTTCTCAGGCACCAGGCAGCAGAAATGTGGTTCAATTTCGCAGGCAATACCTACCATTTCATCGGTCACCGCCATTTCGAGATTCATACGCGTTTGGATGGTCTGACGCAGCAAACGAACGTCGCGGTCAGTGATATGGCGACGATCTTCACGCAGGTGAACGGTAATACCGTCAGCACCCGCTTGTTCAGCAATAAACGCTGCCTGCACCGGATCCGGGTAAGCCGTACCGCGCGCATTGCGCAGTGTTGCGATGTGATCGATGTTAACGCCCAACAGCAATTCAGACATAACAGCTCCAGGTTTTAGAATGGATTGACTTAAGAATGGATCAAAAATGCAATTTCCTCAGTTTACACCTTACGGCACTGTGGGGTGTAGCCCGGAGGATAAATTAGCTCTCAGCAGGTGTGTCGGGCTTTTTGACGAAAAACTGGCGGAAGAGTTCACGGCTTTTAAGGGGCTTGCCGCCAAGATAAGGTTTTAGCGCCATGCGGGTGAAACGTTTGGCGGCTCGCAGAGTGAGCGCATCAGGGAACTCCCGGCTGGCCAGCGCTTTAAGGTCACGGCCTGTGAAACTGGTATTATCGATAACCAGACTAGCAATAAATCCTTTTTCTTCACGATAACGGTATGTCATGGTGTCGCTGACGTCTTCCCCACTCCCCGCACAATGTAGGAAATCCACCCCATAACCAAGATGACTGAGCAAAGCCAGTTCGAACTGACGCAGAGGTTGTTCGGGTGAACCGCTGGCTCCCGCTAAATTTTGCAAACAGTTGAGGTAATCGAAAAACAGCGAAGAGTAGTTAGTCTCTTGTTCAAGGACGCGAGAAACCAACTCGTTGACGTAGAGGCCGCTGTAGAGCATTGAACCAGAAAGGGGAAGTGCCAGGGAAACCGGTTCGGCATTGCGCAGCGTTTTTACTTCTCCCCGCCCGCTCCAGCGGACTAATAAAGGCGTAAAAGGCTGCAAGCAGCCTTTTAAATTTGAGCGACGACCGCGCGCCCCTTTTGCAAGAATACGCACCCGCCCTTGTCCTTCAGTGAACAAATCCAGCATTAAGCTGGTTTCACTGTAAGGTCGCCCATGCAAAACAAATGCGCGTTGCCAGCCTTCCATAGGCGAGGACCTTATAAGTCGTCGGTATAACCCAAGCTGCGCAGTGCACGTTCGTCATCTGCCCAACCGGATTTAACCTTGACCCACAGCTCAAGATGGACTTTTGCTTCGAACATATTTTCCATGTCCTGACGTGCCTCGATACCAATGGTTTTAATCTTCGAACCTTTGTTACCGATCACCATTTTCTTCTGGCCTTCACGTTCCACCAAGATCAGGCCATTGATGTCGTAACCACCGCGCGCATTGGTCACGAAACGTTCGATTTCTACGGTAACCGAGTACGGCAGCTCTTCACCTAAGAAACGCATCAGTTTTTCACGGATGATTTCAGAAGCCATAAAACGCTGTGAACGGTCAGTGATGTAATCTTCCGGGAAGTGATGAACCGCTTCAGGCAAGCGCTGACGAACAATACTCGCGAGGGTATCAATGTTGATACCTTTCTCAGCAGACATTGGTACGATGTCGATGAAGTTCATCTGCTCACTGAGGAACTGTAAGTGTGGCAATAACTTCGATTTGTCAGTGACATTGTCGATTTTGTTGATAGCCAGCAGGACCGGAGCTTTACTGTCGCGCAATTTATTGACGACCATTTCGTCGTCAGGCGTCCAATGGGTACCTTCAACCACGAAAATCACCAGCTCTACATCGCCGATAGAACTGCTGGCAGCACGGTTCATCAGACGGTTAATCGCCCGTTTCTCTTCAATATGTAACCCTGGAGTATCAACGTAGATAGCCTGATAAGGGCCTTCAGTATGGATACCCATAATACGGTGACGGGTTGTTTGTGGTTTCCGCGAAGTAATGGAGATTTTTTGCCCCAGTAATTCGTTCAGCAAGGTAGATTTGCCAACGTTCGGACGACCCACGATGGCTACAAAACCACAATAATTCTTTTCTTCGCTCATTCAAGCTCCAGCTGTATCAACGCTTGTTCCGCTGCCGCCTGCTCGGCTTTTCTGCGGCTTGACCCGGTTCCAACAACCGGTTGACTCAAGCCACTGACCTGGCAGTGGATAGTAAACTCCTGATCGTGCGCTTCACCGCGAACCTGCACCACCAGATAAGAAGGCAACGGCAGATGGCGGCCCTGTAAAAACTCCTGCAAGCGGGTTTTAGGATCTTTCTGCTTATCACCTGGACTGATTTCGTCAAGGCGGCTGCGATACCATTCGAGAATCAATCTCTCGACATTTTGGATATCACTATCTATAAATATGCCGCCAATGAGCGCCTCCACCGTATCCGCAAGAATAGATTCGCGGCGGAAACCCCCGCTTTTCAATTCTCCTGGGCCTAAACGTAAACATTCGCCAAGATCAAACTCACGCGCCATTTCTGCCAAGGTATTGCCACGTACCAGCGTCGCCCGCATGCGGCTCATGTCGCCTTCATCAACGCGAGGAAAACGTTGGTAGAGCGCATTGGCGATAACATAACTAAGGATGGAGTCACCCAGGAATTCTAACCGCTCATTATGTTTGCTGCTGGCGCTGCGGTGAGTCAGTGCCTGCAATAAGAGCTCCTGCTGTTGAAAAGTGTAGCCCAGCTTCCGCTGAAGCCTATTTATTACGATGGGATTCATGAGTTACCAATAGATCAAGAATGCGTCAAAAACTTCAGCATACGGAACAGGCCTGCTTTGCCTAAACAAATCCAAAGCTGTTTCGTTTGCAGTGGCTCCCTCCGTTCTTCTCTCTTTTTAAATAAAGAAGTAAAAACGAATGAGAGCCAACTTTTATCGCTCGAAAGGGTATTCTACAACGGGTGGAAATATAATGCTGCGGAAATAGCCGGCATTATATTAGTGAAGTCCACCAATACGGCTCAGGCGTACGCCCGTTGGCCACTCACCTTCCTGCTTTTTAAAACTCATCCAAATACCGGATGCGCGGCCGACCAGATTTTTCTCCGGCACAAAACCCCAGTAACGGCTATCAGCGCTGTTATCACGGTTATCGCCCATCATGAAGTAATGACCGGCCGGAACAACCCAGGTGCCCATAGGCTGACCCGGTTGCTGATAGTAAGCACCAAGCTGATCACGCGCACCAGGAACAGTCAGAATACGGTGCGTCACGTTGCCCAGCGTTTCCTGACGTTCAAGCAGACGAACGCCATCTTGCGGCACGCTGGCCGAAGGGGGAATTTCAAAGAAACCGTTGCTGGCTTCGCTGCCAGACGACTGACCGAAGGTCTGTACGAAGTCACTCGCATGACCTGTATCATAGGTCACTGCCAGCGCAGTATTGCAATTCTTTCCGCTATTACAGGCGGGTTGAACGGTAACTTCCTTACTGAAAGGGTTATAAGTCACGCGGTCACCCGGCATACCGACTAAACGTTTGATGTAATCCAGACTTGGATTTAGCGGATATTTAAACACCACAACATCGCCACGTTTAGGTTCACCCGTTGGGATAAGTTTGGTTTGCGTGATCGGATCTTTCAGGCCGTAAGCATATTTCTCCACCACAATGAAATCGCCAATCAGCAGCGTCGGCATCATCGAACCGGATGGAATTTGGAAAGGTTCGTAAATAAACGAACGAATCACGAACACCACCAGCAATACCGGGAAAACAGAGGCACAGGTTTCAACCCAGCCAGGTTGTTTAGCCGCTTTATGCAAGGTTTTCTCATCAACCGCACCCGCAGTTTCAACTTTCAGTCTGGCAATTTTTTCCCGACGAGCGGGAGCAAACTTGAAACGGTCCAAGCACCAGATAATCCCGGAAACCAGCGTTGCAATCGCCAGAATCAGGGCAAACATGTTAGCCATGCATACTCCTACAATTTATCGAGGGCTTATTTGCCGTCTTTACCAACATGGAGAATAGCCAGGAACGCTTCTTGCGGTAGCTCGACATTGCCCACCTGCTTCATGCGCTTCTTACCATCTTTCTGTTTCTGCAACAGTTTCTTCTTACGGCTCACATCGCCACCGTAACATTTTGCCAATACGTTTTTACGCAATTGCTTCACAGTGGCACGCGCAATGATATGAGCACCAATAGCGGCCTGAATGGCGATATCAAACTGTTGACGTGGGATAAGCTCCTGCATTTTTTCAACGAGCTGACGCCCACGGGACTGCGAATTACCACGGTGAGTGATCAGTGCCAGCGCATCGACACGCTCGCCGTTGATCAATACGTCAACACGCACCATGTCTGAGGCCTGGAAGCGTTTAAAATTATAATCCAGCGAAGCATAACCCCGTGACGTTGACTTCAGACGGTCAAAGAAGTCGAGTACCACTTCTGCCATTGGGATTTCATAGGTCAGCGCGACCTGATTACCGTGATAAACCATGTTGGTCTGAGTGCCACGCTTTTCGATACAGAGCGTGATAACGCTGCCCAGATATTCCTGCGGCATCAACATGTGACACTCAGCAATAGGCTCACGCAGCTCTTCGATATTATTCAGTGCTGGCAACTTAGACGGGCTATCAACGTAGATGGTTTCTTTGCTGGTCGTCTCAACTTCGTAAACCACCGTCGGTGCCGTGGTGATCAGATCCAGATCGTATTCACGCTCCAGACGCTCCTGAATGATCTCCATGTGCAGCAGACCCAAAAAACCACAGCGGAAGCCGAAGCCCAGTGCAGTAGAACTTTCTGGTTCGTAGAACAGGGAGGCATCGTTCAGGCTGAGTTTACCAAGCGCATCACGGAAGTTTTCGTAATCATCGGAACTGACCGGGAACAAACCGGCATAGACCTGCGGTTTTACTTTCTTAAAACCAGGCAGCGCTTTATCAGCCGGGTGGCGTGACTGAGTGAGCGTATCGCCTACTGGCGCACCGAGGATGTCTTTAATCGCACAAACCAGCCAGCCAACTTCGCCGCAGCCCAACGAATCACGATCGACACGTTTAGGTGTGAAGATACCAAGTCGATCAGCGTTATAAACCTGACCGGTACTCATCACTTTGATTTTGTCGCCCTTTTTCATGGTGCCGTTCTTAATACGGACCAGAGAAACGACGCCAAGATAGTTATCAAACCAAGAGTCAATAATCAGCGCCTGCAATGGTGCTTCAGGATCACCCACTGGCGGCGGAATATCGCGCACCAGACGTTCCAAAATATCAGGTACGCCAACACCGGTTTTAGCCGAACAGCGCACGGCATCTGTTGCATCAATACCCACGATGTCTTCAATCTCCTGTGCAGCGCGATCAGGATCGGCGGCTGGCAGGTCGATTTTATTAAGAACGGGTACCACTTCCAGATTCATTTCCATGGCGGTGTAACAGTTTGCCAGAGTCTGGGCTTCAACCCCCTGACCAGCATCGACCACTAACAGCGCACCTTCACAGGCGGCGAGTGAACGTGAAACTTCATAAGAGAAGTCGACGTGGCCGGGTGTATCAATGAAATTTAGGTGGTAGATCTCGCCATCTTTAGCTTTATAGTCCAGCGTCACACTCTGGGCTTTGATGGTGATCCCTCGCTCGCGTTCCAGATCCATTGAGTCAAGAACTTGCGCTTCCATTTCACGATCGGACAAGCCGCCGCAGATTTGAATAATACGGTCGGACAGCGTCGACTTGCCGTGGTCAATGTGGGCGATGATGGAAAAATTTCTTATGTTCTTCATTATAAAGATTTTCTACCTTGGTATTTCTGAATCATTCGCCATAACAACACAGCGACGGTTTGTAGGTTGGCTGTCTTTCGCCTAAGTCGCAGCATTCTACATGTGGGGACCGCGAAAACCTAGCCTCCCCGCCACCTAACTGAGCATTATGCCTATCTTCCCATGACGAAATGCAGTGGCGAATGCAATAAGTTGTAAGTAAGTCTTCCTGATGACCGTCCCTGTCCCGTAGCACTACTCATTGAGTGACAAGACTTTAGGAAAATGCTCATTTACTCACCAGCGAAATAAACTTTAAATAGCTGTTATAAAAGAATTTATTTCGAGTCTATTTCAGTTTCTTTGAGTGCTTGTTTCACCTTACTTTTCTCAATACGGTCACAAGGTTAGCATCATGATCAATGAAGGACGGTTGCTCAGTCAGCATGGCTTTGCCAAAGCCAATTCCTGGATCACTATGATTCTTGCTGCGCTATTAATGGTAGGAGGTGCAATAGAGTTCGTATTCCTTCTTGCTTTGGGAAGAACGGGGAACGATGGACTGCATATTATTACACTGACGGCTATTTTCAGTGTTGGCTTAGGCGTCACTTTATTCCTTCTCCGGCACTACACCAAACCTAAACAAATTTATCAATTACATGAAAATGGCATATTGGTGATTAACGAAAGTGACAAAAAAAATCGTTTTATCCCTTTTGAAAGAATAACGGAGATATACCGTTACAGAACCGGTAAATATACCCGAAAAATATTAGACACAATGGCTTTTCGCGAAGGAAATGATAAATACTGGCATCGAATCCCCGCCAATATCACCCATGCAGAAAGGCTGATTGAAGTCATAAAGAATGAACAACTGATGTCGCGTGGCCCGCAGGCGTTATCTATTCTGGCTAACGATGGGAGTTTTTCGTTCACATATTTAGCAGCATCAACGTCCAAGCTTCAGCACTTATTCAGAAGTAATCTATTGATGCTAAACGAAAAGAAAATAAGACTCAGTGCACGCTTTATTACGTCGGATGAGGGGCTATGTATACCTGTTGAAGATATACACTATATTAGCGGGGGAAGTAACAGCCAGATGATCCGTCTACTGGATAGCCATGGACGCATTCTTTTCTCCATACTTTATACATCGTTACTCAGCGCCGACCTGTTTATCGCTCTTATTGAGCATATGATCCAAAACCGCATCCCGATAAGGGATTAATATAGATTTGGCGACAGATGAATGAAGGTAAAATAGATTTTGCTGGCAATAAATAGACAGGGAGACACTTAGGAAGATATCTGAGGTTTTTCATTCTGGAAACGCAATGCATCGGGTGGCAGACCAATTTGTAAAATAACAGGCTGATAACCTGACTGATTTTCAAGTCTGGAAGCTAAAATTCGTGCAGCTAAAAAACCCAGCCCACCTCCCGCGATAGCGCCAATGACTGAATATAAGTCCCCTTGAGTGAGCCATTGCAATAGCCCACCTCCGAGAATCACCCCCAATAACGGCGTCATGTAAACCAGAAAAGCTGAATATAAAAGACTACCTTCATTGATGCCCAACTCAACTTTTTGGCCGGGTTGAAGTTCTTGCGCGACATTGATCCGAAGATGATGTTCAGTTTGCGGGCCAAGCTCATTGAGTACGCGCGCGCCGCAGCCAGATCGCGAATGACAGCTGCTACACCCGGCCTGCGTTTCGCAACGAAGCTTTGCAATACCATCTTGCCACGAAATGACGGTAGCCCACTCTTTCATCATCTTGATTACCCTACCTTTATTTTACTTCGCATCGAAAACAACGCTATCAGCAATTCTCTTCGCGGTTGAAGGCGGTAGTTCGCCCACAACGGTAATTTCATTAGCATTGCGGATCTCTGTCTGCACAGTTCTACGCCCTTGCCTGACTAACTGCTCAGCAGGTGGGTTGGTGGTGGTATTCACGTTGACAGAGAAACTGAATAGTCCATCAGAATAGAGCCGTGATTCTATCGCGACCGGCATATTAGGCAAGTGTCTGCGACTACTGGCCACTTCAGTCACGCCATCAGGTAACCATTTAGGCTGCCAATTAAATTTGGTTTGCTCCCCGGCGGGTACTGAAAGCACCGGCGGTAATGATGCTTTCTCTAATTTCACCAAAGAGGCTTTCACTGCGTTATCAGCAACGAAGGAGATGATACGAAATTGCTCCAGAGTCTCGCCGTCACGATCTTGCAAATCGACCCGAAGAGGTAACTTAGTGGTTTCATCAATCCATATAACATAGCTGAAACGTGTGCTATCGCGCGATACAACCCTAATGACCTGGCTTAACCGATCAACCACCCGCGCTCTGCCAACGGAAATAAAGTCATAATACTTTGCCAGTCGGGCAAAATCGCTGAACACCAGTGTCGGCAAAGAATCAACGATATGATCGCCATTCAAAGTGAAAGGCTGCAGACCGGTTTCGAAATAACTGATGTCTTTGCCGCGTTGAACAATTTCACGACGAGGTCCGTCCATGAGGACTAACTGCGCGAGAGGGATATCGTTGGAAAGGGCATGACGATAGCGATAGGAATCTATTCCCTGCTTCGTGATGCTGATAAAGCCGATTTCATAATTTAATGACTGGCTCGCCTTACTCATCTCTTGCAATAGTGCCTCGGGCGTGGGTTCCGCCAAGGCAGTCATTGGAGTAAGCAGACTGCCAGTCAGTAAACAAAAGACAAACCAAATTTGCTTCATTACTGCGCTTGCATTCCTAAAGACTGATTTCCGGGTACCTGAACAGCAGCCTGCTGCGGTGTAATAGATTCCAACTGAAGCTTATCAGAATGCAATCTGCGCTGCAGTTCATAATCCTGCAAAATGGCGTTAATACGTTTACGTTGTTCCTGGACATTTTGCTGACCATTCAGTGACGTACTGTCGCTGTTTGGGACACCAAAACTTACCGGTGACGCTTTACCCATCATCGGCAACGTATTAAACGCAGGCGTTTCTGGCGCAACACCGGATGCATCTGGCTGGTTGTAGTGCTGCACACCGGCAATCACGGCAAGGGAAACACAGGCTGCAACGCCGACCTGAGTCAGTTGGCTAGCCCATGGGCGAACTTTATGCCAGAACGGCATTTTTTCCCACACATTAGGGCGCGGTTGAGATTCAGGAATGGCACCAGGGACCAACTTAGCAGGTTCATTCGCTAATGCAGCCGCTACACGATCTGCGATATCCAGATGCACAACATTTCCCATATCACCGCGCATGGTGTCGCGGATCAAGTGATAACTCTGCCAGCTTTGCTGAAGCGTTTTATCTTCCGAAAGCGAACTCAGCAATTCGGAATCTAAGACTTCACCATCCATCAGAGCGGAAAGCTTTTCTTTCTGCATGTCTAAGTACCCTTCCTGTGTCCGCTATTGTTAGCGCTGAATCAGCGGTTGAACTTTATTATCAATTGCTTCCCTAGCGCGGAAAATACGAGACCTGACCGTGCCAACGGGGCAATCCATGATGGACGCTATTTCTTCGTAGCTCATCCCATCTAACTCCCTCAAGGTTATCGCCATGCGAAGATCTTCAGGAAGTGCTTCAATAGTACGGAAAACTATCTGTCTTAATTCTTCTGACAACATCAAGTTCTCAGGGTTCGAAATTTCTTTTAATGCTCCGCCACTTTCGAAGTTTTCGGCATCGCTGGCATCCACATCACTGGCTGGCGGGCGGCGCCCTTGAGCCACTAAATAATTTTTCGCTGTGTTGACCGCAATACGGTACAACCACGTGTAAAAAGCACTATCGCCTCGAAATGAATCCAGTGCACGATATGCCTTAATAAATGATTCCTGAACCACATCAGGCACATCGCCTTGTGGTACATAGCGGGAAACCAAGCTCGCTACTTTATGCTGGTAACGGATAACCAGTAAATTGAACGATTTCTGATCACCCTTCTGGACCCGCTCAACCAGAACCTGATCGGCTAACTGCTCGCTCATTCGAGGTAAAATCTCCCCAAAACCATCTCCTCGCATAAAGTCGTACTGCCAGCTGCCATGATTATATTCCTGAGCAAGTACTGCTTGGAGTTCACATGAAACATTAAGTTCCACATCGCCATTGTTTTTTATATTGAAGTCTTAAGTCCGTGGCTTTTGCCAGGATGTTTAGGCTAACATGAATTTCCCTCTTCTTCTGCAAACATCATACGTTATGCAACCTTCATCTGAATTTGTCAGCGATGTATTGATTATTGGGAGTGGTGCTGCCGGATTGTCTTTGGCTTTACGACTTGCAGACCATTGTACTGTTACTGTACTCAGCAAAGGACCTTTAAACGAAGGCTCAACCTTCTACGCTCAGGGAGGCATCGCCGCTGTGTTTGATGAGCAAGACAGCATAGCATCTCACGTAGACGACACACTTATCGCTGGTGCCGGATTATGCGATAAAGAAGCTGTTGAATTCATCGCAGGAAATGCGCGCCACTGTGTGCAGTGGTTGATTGACCAGGGCGTTCTGTTTGACACCGAAACAAACGCCAGCTCGGAGGAACGTTATCACCTGACTCGTGAAGGCGGCCACAGCCATCGGCGCATACTGCATGCTGCTGATGCAACGGGTAAAGCAGTTGAGACCACGCTAGTAGGCAAAGCAAGACAACACCCGAATATTTACGTGAAGGAGCGCTATAACGCCGTTGACCTGATCACATCCAGCAAAATCGGTTTGGCAGGAACGCAACGCGTGGTAGGTGCCTATGTTTGGAACCGCGAGAAAGAACATGTAGAAACGCTGCGAGCAAAAGCGGTGATCCTCGCCACTGGCGGCGCGGCAAAAGTGTATCAGTACACCACGAACCCCGATATTTCTTCAGGGGACGGCATTGCGATGGCTTGGCGCGCTGGCTGCCGTGTCGCTAATCTGGAATTCAATCAATTCCATCCCACTTGTTTATACCATCCGCAGGCAAGAAATTTCCTGCTTACTGAAGCGCTGCGCGGCGAAGGTGCCTTCCTCAAACGCCCAGATGGCAGTCGTTTTATGCCAGATTTCGATCAGCGCGGCGAGTTAGCTCCGCGTGACGTTGTGGCGCGCGCTATTGACCATGAAATGAAGCGGCTTGGCGCAGACTGCATGTATCTTGATATCAGTCATCGCCCGCCCGAATTCATCATGCAGCATTTCCCGATGATCTATGAAAAGCTGATGTCGCTGGGGGTTGATCTCACAAAAGAGGCGATACCTATCGTCCCTGCTGCCCACTATACCTGTGGCGGCGTGATGGTTGACCAGCATGGCCGCACCGATCTGGATGGTCTATATGCTATTGGTGAAGTGAGCTATACCGGCTTGCATGGCGCTAACCGTCTGGCATCAAACTCCCTGTTGGAGTGTCTGGTGTATGGCTGGTCAGCGGCCGAAGACATCATCAAACGCCTGCCGCACGCTAAGCTGGCAAAGCACGTTCCTCAATGGGATGAAAGTCGGGTCGACAATTCCGATGAACAGGTTGTGATTCAACATAACTGGCATGAACTCCGCCTGTTTATGTGGGACTACGTGGGCATTGTACGTACGACCAAGCGACTGGAGCGCGCACTGCGCCGTATCAATACCCTGCAGCAGGAAATTGATGAGTACTATGCCAACTTCCGTATTTCCAACAACCTGCTGGAATTGCGCAATCTGGTTCAGGTTGCTGAATTAATTGTCCGCAGTGCTATGGAACGCAAAGAAAGTCGTGGATTGCACTTCACGCTCGATTACCCTGAGCAGCTAGAAAACCCGCAGCCAACCATCCTTCAACCATAAGTCCATACCTAAACAGTGCGAGGGACCGCATTGTTTTAAGCCTACTCTTTAATAATTCAGATAGAAGTCTGCAATCAGCGCACGAAATGCCGGGCTGTATACTCCTTCCCTTTCACGTAAATCCAATTCCTGAAAATCAAATTCAGCAGGCTGACGTGATAGAGTCAGCAGCAACCTGTTCAGCGCTTTGCCTGGGCGATCGCGCACCGCGAGTCGGCGGACCGTAAACCATCCTTGCTGATGGGCGTTGCATTCCAGCGTCACACCTAACTCATAAGGCAGTACAACGCAAAATACTCCCTGAGGCATTAGTAGCTTTTCGGCACACTGCAACAACGCGGAGTGGGTGAGTGTTTGGGTATAACGCGCCGTATTACGCGCTTCGTCGCGACAGGCAACAGCAGATTCAAAATAAGGAGGGTTACTGACGATTAAATCGTAATGGGCCGGATGCGTTTGTGCGACGACATTGATATCCTGAGCAAAGATATTGAGACGTTCCGTCCAAGGTGAACTCTGAAAATTTTCTTTCGCCTGATCCGCTGCGGGAAGATCTAATTCAACAGCATCAATAGCAACAGCCGCAGAAGTACGCTGCGCCAGCATAAGAGCAATCAGACCACTGCCAGAACCGATGTCCAGAATACGCGATGCCTGTTCTACTGGAGCCCAAGCGCCCAGTAAGACGCCATCAGTGCCCACTTTCATCGCGCATCGATCATGGGCAACAAAAAACTGCTTAAAAGTAAAACCATTACGCCGTAAAGGCTGACTCACACTGACGTCTTTCACCACATTATTCACCGTTAAAACCATCAGCGAGACGGTCTGATATTCAAAACTGTCGTAGCATAAGGCAAACATCTGCCAAGGAAAAGCGGTGGTAACCGCTTAAATAGGTGAAGATCGCGTCTAACACGTCTATAATCGGCGCCCCAAGTAGAGGTAGACCATGACTGTAACCAATTTTTCCGAACTCGAACTCGATGAACGCCTTTTAAACGCCCTGAGCGAAAAAGGTTATACCCGCCCGACTGTCATTCAGGCAGAGGCAATTCCGCCTGCAATGGACGGACGCGATGTGTTGGGTTCGGCTCCTACCGGCACCGGCAAAACAGCCGCTTTCCTGTTGCCTGCATTGCAGCATTTGCTGGATTTCCCGCGTAAGAAATCGGGTCCACCACGAATTCTAATCCTCACGCCAACGCGTGAATTAGCCATGCAAGTTGCCGACCAGGCTCGCGAACTGGCTAAGCACACCGATCTGGATATCGCGACGATCACCGGCGGTGTGGCATATATGAACCATGCCGAAGTATTCAGTGAGAATCAGGATATCGTCGTTGCGACAACCGGCCGTTTGCTGCAGTACATCAAGGAAGAAAACTTCGATTGCCGCGCGATCGAAACGCTGATCCTTGACGAAGCTGACCGCATGCTGGACATGGGTTTTGCTCAGGATATCGAAACCATTTCTGCTGAAGCCCGCTGGAGGAAACAGACGTTGCTGTTCTCTGCAACGCTGGAAGGTGAAGCCATTCGCGAATTCGCCGAGCGCATTCTGACTGAACCGGTAGAAATCGAAGCCGATCCTTCACGCCGCGAACGCAAAAAAATTCTGCAATGGTACTATCGCGTCGATGATGTTGCGCACAAGACCAAGATGCTGATCCATTTGCTCAAGCAGGAAGACGTCACCAAATCAGTGATCTTCGTGCGTAAGCGTGAACGTGTGCATGAACTGGTGGCCTGGCTGCGTGAAGCCGGGATCAACTCCTGCTACCTCGAAGGCGAAATGGTACAGGTCAAGCGCACAGAAGCGGTGAAGCGTATGGTTGAGGACCGCGTTAACGTGCTGGTTGCTACCGATATCGCCGCCCGTGGCCTGGATATCAACGACATCAGCCACGTCTTTAACTTCGACCTGCCGCTGACTGCCGATACCTATCTGCACCGCATTGGTCGTACTGGTCGTATGGGCCGTAAAGGCACCGCAATTTCGTTTGTTGAAGCACATGACCATCTGTTGCTGGGTAAAATCGGCCGTTATCTCAATGAGCCGTTAAAACCCCGCGTCATTGATGAACTGCGTGCGAAAACCAAAGCACCAAGTGAAAAGACCACCGGTAAACCATCCAAAAAAGTACTGGCGAAGCGTAAAGAAAAGCAAAAAGAAGCTCAGGTCAAGTCTAAGGTGAAAGTGAAAGTACGTCACCGTGACAGTAAAAACGTGGGCAAACGCCGAGTTAAAACCGAAACTGAAACCAAAGATTCCTCTAAATAATCTGCTGATTTCATTAATAAAAAACCGCCTTTCGGCGGTTTTTTTACATCGTACATCTAGTTCTTCCCAGACCCTTACAGGCTTTCGGTGAAAGTACGGGTGATCACATCGCGTTGCTGTTCTGGAGTCAGGGAATTAAAACGCACCGCATAACCCGATACACGAATGGTTAGCTGCGGATATTTTTCCGGATGCTTAACCGCATCTTCCAGAGTTTCACGACGCATCACGTTAACGTTTAGGTGCTGGCCACCTTCAACGCGAACGGTAGGCTGGAACTCCATCGGAACTTCGCGGTATTCGATCTGACCCAGATCACTCACTGCAACGATTTGATCTTCATCAAAACCAGCTTTAGCACAAACGCAGCGTGCTTCAGCTTTCTCATCATCAAGCAGCCAAAAAGAGTTTTTCAGCGCTTCATTGTTGGCTTTAGTAATTTGGATTCCGGTGATCATGTATTGCCTCCGTTAATGACTACGAAACTGAGATTTTTAACATGACTGTCGTACAAAACTAACGCCAGTCTTCTGTTCCTGATATCAGGTATAACAGTTGAAGACCCCGCATTCTTTGATAAATATCAACTTTAAACCTGTGGGTATTCTGGTTGGTCGGCAAATTAATGTTTTATATCAATTTTTACTGGTCAAAACTTTCAATTTAATTTGTAAAATATCAATTATTTTTGTACTCAAAACACACTGTGCGAGCCGTTTCTACAATCATTGCGCCGCATGGTTTCACTGCTATGCGCTTGCAGGTAAGCTAACGCGATTGAAATGATAGGAAAAAGGAGCGCGTTAATGTCGACCACTCTCACCTGGCATGACGTTATTGGTGCCGAAAAAGAACAGCCCTACTTCGTTGACACCCTGAAGTACGTCGCCAGTGAACGCGCTGCCGGCAAAATTATTTATCCGCCACAGAGTGATGTCTTTAGTGCTTTCCGCTCAACAGAACTCTCTGATGTCAAAGTCGTGATCCTGGGTCAGGACCCTTACCATGGCCCCAATCAGGCTCATGGCCTCTCCTTCTCCGTACGTCCCGGCATCCCTGCGCCACCTTCTCTGGTGAATATTTACAAAGAGCTGGCGACGGATATTCCCGGCTTCGAGCGCCCTGCGCACGGCTATCTGCAAAGCTGGGCCGATCAAGGCATATTGCTGCTTAACACAGTATTAACGGTGGAAGCCGGTCAGGCACATTCCCATGCAAAATTAGGTTGGGAGACATTCACGGACAAAGTCATCGCCGCACTCAATGAGCATCGCGATGGGGTCATTTTTCTGCTGTGGGGATCTCATGCGCAGAAAAAAGGCAATTTTATTGATGCTCAACGCCATCATGTCCTTAAAGCACCCCATCCTTCACCACTGTCAGCCCACCGCGGTTTTTTGGGTTGTAAACACTTTTCCGCCACCAATACTCTTCTCGATAAACAAGGTTTAACCCCCATAAACTGGACGCCGGTGCTACCCACTTAAAATAGAAAAGGCATCCCGCAGGATGCCTTTTTATCAGATCACAACGGGATCAAGCTTTAGCTTTAGATACCGCGACCATGGCGGGACGAAGCAGACGTCCATTCAGTCTGTAACCTTTCTGCATCACCATCATCACGTGGTTCGGCTCAAGATCTTCCGATTCCATCAGCGTCATAGCCTGATGCAGTTCTGGGTTAAATGGGACGTGAACATCGCTCACGACCTCCATACCAAACTTGCTTACCGCATCCAGAAGGGATTTCAGTGTCAACTCCACACCTTCAATCATACCAGCCAGTTCGGCATTGGACTTATCAGCCAGATCCAGCGCACGTTCCAGGTTGTCGATCACAGGCAACAATTCGCTGGAGAACTTTTCCAGGGCGAATTTATGCGCTTTCTCAATGTCCATTTCAGTGCGGCGGCGAATATTTTCCACTTCCGCCTTGGCACGCAACAGACTATCGCGTTCGCGCTGCTGAGCATCGTTCAATTGGGCTTCAAGTTCTGCAATACGCTCGTCACGCGGATCAACGACTTCTGCCACCTCAGTTTCCGCTTCCGTATGCAGCGCTTGTTCCTGACTTAACTCATCCGGGACTTGCTCGTTAGGCGTTTTATGTTCTTTACTACTCATGAATTTCTCCGCGTTTTTAGCATTAATCTTGATACTGGGCTTATTATGGGGATCAAAACCACCGTTTCAAGGTTTGCTTTCAAAGGTTCGGATATTATGCAGGCGTTAAAAAAGCTTCCTGAGGATAACCACAGCGATGAATAAAAAATTTGAGTGCATAGGCATTGTCGGCCATCCACGCCATCCTTCCGCGCTCGCTACCCATGAAATGCTTTATCACTGGTTAATCTCGAAAGGTTACGAGGTCGTCGTTGAACGCCAGGTCGCTGAGGACCTTAAACTTGAAGGTGCGCAAACCGGTAGTCTAGCCGATATCGGGAAAAAAGCCGACCTGGCTGTAGTCGTCGGTGGTGATGGTAATATGCTCGGCGCAGCGCGTGTTCTGGCGCGCTATGACATTAAAGTCATCGGCATCAACCGTGGAAACCTTGGTTTTCTGACCGATCTCGATCCGGACAATGCCCTGCAGCAACTTGATGATGTCCTGAAAGGGGAATATCTCAGCGAACAACGCTTTCTTCTGGAAGCCATGGTGCGCTGCGAAGATCGCCAGTGTCGGATAAGCACAGCCATTAACGAGGTGGTTCTCCACCCCGGAAAAGTGGCACATATGATTGAATTTGAAGTTTATATCGATGAAAAATTCGCTTTTTCCCAGCGCTCCGATGGATTGATCATCTCCACCCCAACAGGTTCTACGGCATATTCATTATCCGGAGGCGGCCCGATTCTAACCCCAACACTGGATGCAATCGCGCTGGTGCCGATGTTCCCGCACACATTGTCAGCCCGCCCGCTGGTCATTAACAGCAGCAGCACCATTTGCCTGAAGTTTTCCCACATCAGCAACGACCTGGAAATCAGCTGTGATAGCCAGATAGCGCTGCCGATTCAGCAGGGAGAAGAGGTGTTGATCCGCCGCAGCGAGTATCATCTGAATCTAATACATCCTAAAGATTACAGCTACTTCAACACATTAAGCACTAAGCTCGGCTGGTCGAAAAAACTGTTCTGATAAGCGATGCTTCACAGAATACTAAAAAATAGTGCATCGGAGGCTTTACTGTATATAAAACCAGTTTATACTGTATGTAATTACAGGTCTGTTTTTATGTACAGGAAGGTGATCATGCTGGCGCAATTAACTATCAGTAACTTTGCCATTGTTCGTGAGTTAGACATCGATTTTCACCGCGGTTTGACGGCTATCACTGGCGAAACCGGTGCAGGTAAATCTATTGCGATTGACGCGCTGGGTCTATGCCTTGGCAGCCGTGCTGATGGCAGCACCGTACGCCTTGGCGCAGCACGCGCCGATATTTGTGCCCGCTTCACTTTGGCCGATACGCCTTCCGCAAAACAGTGGCTGGCGGATAACCAATTGGATGAAGGTAATGATTGCCTGCTGCGCCGAACCATCAGTGCTGACGGTCGCTCGCGCGGCTTTATCAACGGCACGCCTGTCCCGCTCTCTCAATTACGGGAAGTCGGCCATCACCTGATACAAATCCACGGCCAGCATGCTCACCAGCTTCTGCTCAAACCCGAGCATCAAAAACAACTCCTGGATGCCTACGCTGATCAGCCAGTACTGCTGTCACAAATGCGTCAGGCCTATCAGAACTGGCACTACAGCTGTCGACAACTGGCACAATACCAGCAACAAGTAACCGAGCGCGAAGCGCGCCGCCAACTGTTGCAGTACCATCTCAAAGAACTGAATGAATTCTCGCCACAGGCAGGAGAATACGAACAGATCGATGAGGAGTACAAACGTCTGGCGAACAGCGGGCAACTCCTTTCATTAAGCCAGAGTGCGCTTTGCCTGCTAGCCGATGGCGATGATCAAAACATTATGAGCCTTTTGTATACCGCTAAAAATCATCTGGTTGAACTGGTTGAGCTCGACAGCAAAATGAATGATCTGATCGTTATGCTTGACGATGCCTCCATCCAAATCAGTGAAGCAAGCGACGAGCTTCGCCACTACGGCGAACGGCTTGAGATGGACCCTAATCGTCTGTTCGAACTGGAGCAACGCCTGTCGCGCCAGATGAGCCTGGCCAAAAAACACCGTGTATCTGCTGAAGAGTTGCCGGAATTACACCGCCAACTACTGGAAGAACAACAAATGCTGGATGATCACGAAATGAATCAGGCCGAACTGAGCGAAACCGTGAATCTGCATTATCTTCAGGCATTAAATATCGCCGAGCAGCTCCATGACAAGCGGCAGTTTTTCGCCGATGAACTGACTCGCCTCATCACTGAAAGCATGCAAGCACTCTCCATGCCACACGGTAAATTCAGGATTCAGGTGCAGTTCATGCCAGAGCATTTAAGTCAGGAAGGCGCAGACCGCTTAGAGTTCCAGGTCACCACCAACCCAGGCCAGCCGTTGCAGGCACTAGCTAAGGTTGCTTCAGGCGGTGAGCTTTCGCGAATCGCCTTGGCGATTCAGGTGATCACCGCACAAAAAATGGAAACTCCGGCACTGATTTTTGATGAAGTGGATGTTGGTATCAGTGGTCCAACTGCGGCCATTGTCGGTAAACTCCTGCGTCAGTTAGGTGAATCCACTCAGGTCATGTGCGTTACGCATTTACCGCAGGTGGCTGGCTGCGGTCATCAACATTATTACGTCAGCAAAGAGACAGATGGCGAAGTGACAGAAACACGGATGAACCGGCTCGATAAAAAGGCCAGATTGCAGGAGCTAGCCCGCCTGCTGGGTGGCAGCGAAGTGACGCGAAATACGCTGGCGAACGCAAAAGAGCTGCTGGCAGCGTGAAAATGTCAACTTTTTTACAGTTCTGCGGTCATACAGGTGCCCAGCAAAGGTTTCAAACTGATGAAAGGTCTATTATCATCGGCATCTTATGCCCTAAAGGAATGTAATGACTATGCGCTGTAAAACGCTAACTGCCGCCGCAATAACTCTTGTAATGCTGACTGCGGGCTGCTCCACACTGGAAAAGGTGGTTTATCGGCCTGACATCAATCAGGGGAACTATCTCACTCCTGCTGATGTACAAAAAATTCATACCGGTATGACCAAGCAACAAGTTGCTTATATTCTTGGCACACCTATGCTGCATGACCCGTTCGGCAATAACACTTGGTACTACGTTTTTCGTGAACAGCCAGGTCATCAAGACGTAAAACAGCAGACACTAACCCTGACCTTTAATGGAGCAGGTACGTTAACGAACATTGATAACAAGCTGAAATTAGACAGTAAGAATTAATTTCCCGTAGGGTGTGGTGATGGCAACAAGCAGCCAGCACTCATACTCAGGGTAAAAAAATAAGGCGCCTTAAGCGCCTTATTTTTTGGAACGTTCAGCACGCAATCGCCGAAGTTCTTTCGGGTCAGCAATCAGAGGACGGTAAATTTCAATACGATCGCCATCATCTGGAATGTCTGACAGTTTCACTGGCCGACTATAAACGCCAACCTTATTCGTTGTCAGATCAATGTCTGTTCGTATCTCCAGTAAACCTGAAGCCTGAATAGCCTGTTCGACGGTGCTTCCTGCTTCCAGCTTAACCGTACGCAGATACTGGCGTTCAGGCAGCGCGTAAACAACCTCAACGCAGATCTCAGGCAATGTAAACCTCTTTGGCGCGCAGAGTGAAAGCCTGAACCATGCTGCCGGCCAGTTCTTTGAAAATCTTACCGAATGCCAGCTCAATCAATTTATTAGTAAATTCAAAATCTAGATTAAGCTCAACCTTGCAGGCCTCAGAACTGAGTGCGATGAAATTCCAACCTCCCATTAACTTACGAAATGGGCCATCCACTAATTGCATATCAATACGCTGGTTACTGATCAGCATATTTCGCGTAGTGAAGGTTTTACTAATGCCTGCCTTGGAAACATCTACGGCGGCAATCATAGAATCCGGACTTTGTTCTAAAATGCGGCTACCGGTACAACCCGGTAAAAATTGCGGATAAGCATCAACATCGTTTACTAAGTTGTACATCTGCTCCACGCTGAACGGCACAAGCGCAGAACGACTTATCTGTGGCATATCATTTTCCATGTGTCATAAATCGTACGAATCATACCATTTATCGACCATGGGGCAAAAAACTACCTGACCAGGTGGGTAACAAAGACCAAAATCCTCAGGCTGTTGACCGGTAGGGATTTCATTCGTCAACGCTTACAGTATAATAAGTATCACTATGACAAATAAAAAAGCACATAAACCCGGTTCCGCAACCATTGCGATGAACAAACGCGCTCGCCATGAATTCTTCATCGAAGAGGAGATCGAGGCGGGGCTTGCTTTGCAAGGTTGGGAAGTCAAATCGATGCGCGCAGGCAAAGCAAACATCACTGACAGCTATGTCACCTTCAGGGATGGAGAAGCCTATCTCTTTGGCGCGACTATCCAGCCTTTAAGTGTTGCATCCAGCCACGTTGTCTGCGATCCAACGCGCACCCGTAAATTACTGCTCAACAAACGTGAGCTAGAAACGTTGTTCGGCAAAGTCAATCGTGACGGCTACACCATTGTTGCGCTTTCCATGTATTGGAAGAATGCCTGGAGCAAAGTCAAAATTGGTCTGGCTAAGGGTAAGAAAGAGCACGACAAGCGAGACAACATTAAAGATCGCGAATGGAAAGTAGATAAAGCTCGGATCATGAAGAACGCAAACCGCTAAGCTACTGGCTTAGCGTACCTATTTTCTGATATAGTGTACGACAGTACTTGGGGCTGATTCTGGATTCGACGGGATTTGCGAAGCCCAAGGAGCATGCCGAGGGGCGGTTGGCCTCGTTAAAAGCCGCAAAAAAATAGTTGCAAACGACGAAAACTACGCACTAGCAGCTTAATAACCTGCTTAGAGCCCTCTCTCCCTAGCCTCCGCTCTTAGGACGGGGAATTAGAGAGGTCAAACCAAAAGAGATCGCGTGGACACCTTGCCTGGGGTGAAAGCGTTAAATCCAATCAGGATAGTTTGTTAGTGGCGTGTCTGTCCGCAGCTAACCGGCGAATGTAATGACTAGACTAAGCATGTAGTGCCGACGGTGTAGTAATTTCGGACGGGGGTTCAAATCCCCCCAGCTCCACCAAATTATGATCCGGTTATTACCAGATAAGTCCGGAGAAGTCCTGAAAGCCCGCATCCCTCCTAGGTTTGCGGGCTTTTTTGTGTCTGTAGTAGTCCGAGGAGATCCGCCTGAAACCGGAGTCTATTGGTATACGAATTGGTATACGCTAAGATGTATACCAATAAACGTATACCAATTAAGGGAAGATCCTTGCATGGCGCGGACTACACGCCCCCTCACCCACACCGAAGTACAAAAAGCTAAAGCCCTCGACAAAGACCTCACCCTGCACGATGGTGACGGACTCTTTTTGTTAGTCAAAACCACCGGCAAGAAAATTTGGCGTTTCCGCTACCAACTTCCCAACAGTAACAAACGCACCATGATCAGCCTCGGTGCTTACCCTGCCCTCTCCCTTGCCGATGCCAGAGAGATTCGCGCTGAGAAGTTAGCGATGTTAGTCCGTAGAATAGATCCGCAGGCAAGTGCTGAAGAAGAGGCGGAGAAGCTCCAGATTGCTCAGGAAAGCATTTTCGTGAATGTAGCGCGTAAATGGTTCGAGCTGAAAGAAAGTCGCGTTAGCGCGGACCATGCTAAGGATATCTGGCGTTCTATCGAAAAGGACATTTTACCCAGCATCGAAAACGTTCCTGTTCACGAGCTTAAAGCGCGCACCCTGATTCAAGTATTAGAACCAATTAAAGCACGCGGAGCATTAGAGACTGTCAGGCGGTTAGTACAACGCATAAACGAGATAATGATTCACGCGGTTAATGTCGGGTTAATTGACGCCAACCCAGCCTCAGGTATTGGCAATGCTTTCGAACGCCCAAAGAAGCAGCATATGCCCACCATACGGCCCGAAGAACTGCCTAAATTGATGCGCACCATTTCGATGAGCAACTTATCTATACCAACCCGCTGCCTTCTTGAATGGCAGTTACTGACGCTAATACGCCCTGCAGAAGCATCGGCAACAGCCTGGTCAGAGATTGATATAGAGAATAAGCAGTGGTGTATTCCAGCAGAACGGATGAAGGCGAAACGCGAGCATATCGTTCCTCTGTCAGAACAAGCCTTAGAGCTGCTGGCAATCATGCGCCCAATCAGTGGTAATCGTCAGTACGTATTTCCTAGTCGCAATGACCCACGCAAGCCCATGAACAGCCAAACAGCTAATGCAGCTTTAAAGCGCATTGGTTATGGTGGAAAATTAGTCGCACATGGTTTAAGGTCAATTGCGAGCACAGCATTAAATGAACAAGGCTTTAGCAGCGATGTTATTGAAGCTGCTCTTGCACATTCTGTACAGGGTGAAGTAAGAAAAGCTTATAACAGGAGCACATATTTGAAACAAAGATGCAGCCTTATGGATTGGTGGGGCAAAAAAATAAAAAATAGTTATGGAGCTTAATGATGACTTTAATTTTACACACAGAAGCACCATCTTTAGAAGATATTATTGATGGTAACAGCCATCAAAATATAGCAAATCAAATTGCAGCGGCATTAGCACTTGATGATATAAACATCATTGGCATTGATGGGCCGCTAGGCTCTGGAAAATCAACTGTAATAAAATTACTTGAGAAAGATCTTGCAAGTGATGAATTTCAATTCATTAATTTTGACGCGGAGATTTATCAGCAAGGCTCAACGAAAAAAGCCTTAATAACAAAAATATTTGACGGGATTTTACCTAAAACTCCTTCTAGCCTCAAAGGGAAACTACAAGAATACAAAGATGAAGCTCTCGGGAATAATATCACCTATAGGAAAACACAGGATAGTGCTATTAGTTCTTGGTCTGTCATATTCATTGCATCGTTATTTATTTGCAGCCAATCAATAAGACCAATGCATGCCGAATGGTCAAAGCTACCTGAAGAAATAAATCACTTATTAGGGTGGGTGTTAGTAGCGCTCGTAGCATCCCCTATAGTTATTGTACTTTGCTTCTTATTTGCGTCGACTAGAAATAAGTCATTAAAAATTGGTAATTTGATAAAAAGAAATACCGTTGATATCATCACTGAAAAGATGTTAATTTCAAAAGAAGTAGGAAGCATTGAATTACATAAAGCCATAAGTGGCTTTAAGGAATGCATTCCTCCTGGCTTGAAGTTCCTTCTAATAATAGACAATTTAGATAGAATATCTCCTGAGAAAGTTAAAGAAATATGGAGCGACATTGAACTTATAAGTAACTCATCAGAAAAAAGGCTAAAACTTATAATCCCTTACTCGTCAGAGCATGTTGCAAAATCATTATCTAGCGATCCATATGAGGGAAAAGAATACATCTCAAAAAGAATACCAATTAGTTTTCAAATCCCCCCTATTCTTTCTGCTGGTTGGCGAAATGTATTTTCAAATTATTGGAAAACAAGTTTCCCTCATGATACAGAGAATCTTCATCATGACACATCTGAACTTATAGAGATCTGGCTACCGAAGAGTTACCAACCAGTAACACCTCGTTATTTAAAAAAACTCATTAATGACATACAAATAATATCATCCTCTACACCTTTCCCTGTTAAAAACATAGTTTGCGCATATTATATACTTACAACAAGACAGAACGAGACTCCTTTTAATCATTTGCTTATTGAAAATTTCGAGAGTAATACCATTGAAGAACAATCAAAGGATAAATTTAAAAAAAGCATAAGAAAGTTACAGAGGATTTATGGAAATAATCGACAACAATGGATTGATGAACTTCTATGTATCAATTATCAAACTAGTGCATCATTAGCGCAAGGTGAATTGATTGACGAACCTCTGAAAATTGCTTTAATACAGGCAGATGCAGATGAACTTTCAAAGATATCTGACATGTTCGGATTTCTTTCTGCATGGCGAAAGATCATTGATACAACCGACCCTACTGACTGGTTTGTAACTCTTTCCAAAATGTCCAACGAGAAAAATGAAATCGTTAAGGAGATCCTTCCTGAAGTAATTAAATCTTTAGATACATTAGATGATACGCCAACTTCGACAATTGAAAATGAGAATTTCCTTCCGTCCATTATTACATTAAAAGAAAATGGATTTGAAATTCATGGTCAATATATAGAAAAAATAACCAGTAAAATCTCTGATGAAATCTTAAATTATGTATCTTTAGATGATAATTCTTTGTTGAACTTAGGGATGCATAGTAGTGAAATTCAGTTGTCTTTATTAAGATGCGAACTAATATCAAAATTAATAGAAAAAAATATTTTAAAAGAAGTATACCCATTACCTACCTCCGTCTTCTATATATTAAACCTCAAAGACAAATCTAATGACTTCCCAAATTTGGAAATTTCAAGCTACAGATTGAAAGCTGATGATTTAATATATGGGTTACGATACTCCTTTATGAATGGAATTAACATTCGGCTCACTGAGAGTGATATTGATAAACATGCTATTCTACAAAACCCAGCCGTCTTGGATGTTATTCAAAACACCCCTACCGAAGGCTTAGATGTAGTATATTCTAATTTTGTAAACTCTTCGACTGTTTCTAGCTTACTCTCCTTCGAGTTATTAGTTCTTTATCCTTCGTGGCATACTACCAATTTAACCCCTTATTACACTCGACTTTTCGCCTCGGCTATAGACTGGAAAAATGAGTGCATTGCACATTTCATAGCTCAAATGATTGCTTCACAAACCATTAGTTCTATTGAAATGTACAAAAATAACATTTCTGATACTAATATCTTTACCAATAACTTATCTTGCTATTTAAAATACATTCCTGAGTTTTCAAAAATAACCTCAGCCCTAACGCTTGAAATACTCAATGAATACCTCACCCCTGCTTTGGATGTTCTGTGTGAGCAAAAATCCCTTCAGATAAATAATGTAGATGATATAATTAAAAAATCCTTTTCCACTTTAAATAAATATCTAGGCCATAAGTTTATAGAGCAATTCACAAAGGACAATGAAAACCTATTATCTGAAAGAATAGAAGCGGAATGGATTAAAAACATCGATTCATCTCTAATAGACTTTATAATTAACAAAGAAGAACCAGACCAGTTGTCTAACTCATTAATTTATAGCTTTGAGTCTGAAATAGAAACCCAAGACGACTTTAACAAAGTTTCAAAAGAATCCTTGGGTGTTCATTCGAAAATTGTGAGCTATGCATTTAATAATGGGTATAACTTGTCTTTAATTAAAGATTTCATAACACCATTTTATAATGATTTCAATGTAGAGTTACTAGATACTAAGATGCCTCGCATGATGTTTGATACATTAAATGATGATGATAAAAGTATAACACTGAGAAATCTTTCTGATTTGATTTATATGCGCGGAATAGATGTCAAGAGACAAATTTTATTATTAAAGCACTTTAACGATATTCTAATTTATAATGATGAGGATGAAAGTACACGCTCAGGTTCACGTTCGATAACGAGACTTTTTGATCACATTGAAAGCTATCCATTCATAGTATCTTGGTTAGATATACAAAATATCAATTTCAACAAGTGGAATCATGATGATAAGAGGCATGTTGTTGAAATTATCGCCAATAACGTTCTCCAATTCCCTACATTAGGAGAGAAAAACCCTGTCAAAACTAAATTACGAGAATTGAAAAGCCAAGAGGAATAGCTATCACTCTTTTCTACGCGGCTCTACGCGGCGCGCGCGCAATGTTACCCGCCTGCCCGCTCCTGACTTAGCTCACTGGTTTTGATGCATGAAGTAAAGCCTCTGAAAGCCAGTGTAGCAAGGGATTAGAGCCATTTTTAGCACTCCAGATTGCATGCAAAACCATGCACCCTATGCATGCACAGCTCATTAAATGCGGCTAGCCAGAGAAAAGGCGTCATAAGAACAAAAAGATTGCTGAAGCAACGTAAAAAGCCGCCTCAAGATGAAGCGGCTAATGATGAACTCAAAACAGAGAATGGGAAGCAGGCCATAGTCCTACGTCATTAACCTTTCAGTACATACAGGTATCTCTTTTTATTACCTTGATTATGCTTTCAAGCGTTTTAAAAGCACACGAACAGTCGAGGTTTGTGCATTGGTAATAGGCTTCTTTCGTTTGCTCTGTAATATACCGGCTGGTGCGAATATGTGCCGCAGAACGGCACAAAGGACAGCGCATCATAAGATAATTACTTTTTCTGGCGCTGTTTTTTTATTTCATTAAGCTCTTGACAAAGTTGTTGCTGTTTTATCGGGCTATTCATTAGCGCCATATCGACACCGACCAAGCTTGGATAATAAAGACCTATTTTCTCCAATACCGGTTCGATTTCCATATCAAACTGACACTGTTTTGCTACTTCGGTTAATTTGTTGCCGATAAGCCCACTGACGACTTTTTCAGGCTCTATGTAATATTCTGATTGCGCCTCTAGGGTGGTCGCCATCGACAGTGCGTGTAGTTTTAGCTTAATCGCCCGAATCAGACTTGGACTAAGATTCTTTAATGCCTGTGACCACTGATATTCAGCATAAGTAACAAAAGCATGCTTGTGCGCGCCAAGCAGCTTTTTGGCTGTCCGTGCGCAGCCTAACATTTCCGTTTTCTGCTCCAGCTCCAAATCATTAATTAGATCAGCAAATTCTTTAGCCAGTTCCATTTGGCTGATCCGCTGGCTGTGTTCATTTTTGAGTTCTTCGGTCATCTCTCCACGCAAGTTACGAAACCGAGTTCGCCAGTTTGTTTCGGCTTCTTTACTTTGCTCCTGCGCCTGATCCCTTTCTTTCGTACAGCGCGATATGGCTTCGCTGATGTCATTCAGTCTTAACATGCATCCGGCATGGGCAACTTTGGCCCCATCGAAAGCATTGATGGCGTTATTTACATCCTGGGATAGTGAGTGATTCATGAGGGGTTGTCTCCGGTATGTTTAAGATGAATCTATTGTGCGGAGGCTGACACAACATTTCTATTGAATGGCTCTTGCTGGTCGCTGGTACAACAGCCTCAAACGTACTCCACCTAACCAATAGCTACATTTTAGTTATAGAAATACTGTTCACTACTATTCACTTAAAAATAAAAATCATATAAATCATTAAATTAACCAGTGAACACTTATTTAAAAACTCATCACCAACTATTCACAAGTGTTCATTGCTAAGAAAACGACCTTTCTTTGGCCAGCCTGATATTGACTGTTTATTCCGATTAATAGCCACAACATCAATCGATTATGCCGATGACCCGATTTGCCAATATTACTCAATAGTACTCAATGTTATCCAATGCTCCCATTTGATTAAAAAGCAGGCAAAAAACCTTAAGCGTTAGGCAACATCGCCTTGTTGCTACCCTGAAAGAAATTCACATAATAGGGCGCTACTTAACGAAACCACCGGAACTGGACAGATTCAGCCGGACTCAAAAAAGAGGTAGCACCATGCTTTCCATCGCTCAAAATACTCCCCCAGCATCATACTCAGTCATGCCGCCAGCGTTTCCCCGTGACCGCTTTATGCGACTGCCGGAAGTCATCCATACCACCGGCCTGTCCCGGTCAACCATTTATGATTTGATCAGTCGCCAGCAGTTTCCCGCTCAGATCTCTCTCGGTGGTAAGAACGTTGCATGGCTGGCCTCAGAGATTGATAGCTGGATGAATGACCGTATCGCAGCACGCGTTCAGGGGACGGTTCAATGATTTCTCTGTCTGTCGGTCATCATAATATCCAGCTCAATACACAAGAGGCGGCCTATCTAGCTGAAGGCCTGATGGCTGCCGCCTGCGGCAGAAAGAACCCTTTGCCTGCGTTTACCAGCAATACCCTGGGCGTGTTATCCGTAACAGCCGAAAGCGTTAGTTCAGGGGATTATCCGCACTTCCGATCAAATCCGCAGCAGTCTGATCACGTCCTGACCGATTGCTAAGATGGAAAGGCTCATGCACCAAAAAAGGCTTTTCTCTGGCAAGCGGCTGGTCTATAGTTTTTGGGCTGTCGCAAAATCGGCAGCCGGGCGTGGAAACCCGAGCAACTCAATGGCGACACAACACGCGCCAGGCGTGTTTTTTTATGTCGTAGCCTTAGCGCACCTATTATTTGCACAGTGGTTTCTAAATCACTGTGATTATCAAACAATGGTAGCTCAGGCGGGGCAGCCTTCGGGCTGGCCGGTAGTCATTGAGGCCGGTATTTCCACCCCCGTCTGGGCTACCACCCATAAGCGTGGAAACTTCGGTGGTAGCAATAACCATTACTCAATGGAGGCTGCCACTATGGCTACAACCCTCACCACCACACCCCCGAAATTTACGTTCCTGTTTGCTGCCGTTCGCCGCGCTGAACCTAAAGCGCGTATCTGTATGCTACGTTTTGTCGCAGATAACGAACACACTGCCCGCCAACTACTGTCCCGCGATTACGTGCTGTGTTTTGCCGGTCGTTTGCCAGTACCGGAGGCCATATGAACAGACTCGCTTCCTACTATTTTCCTAATACGCATTACCCTATCCCCCATGCCGATTTTCTGCGCTTACAACATGCCCACAATGTCGGGGTCATGTTCCTCGACATGCTGGACACACAGGACTCTCTGGGTCATAAGCCTGACACAAATCAACTAGCCTCGATGGCCTCTGTTGTCGCCCTTCTGACTGACCAACTCGGCAAAGTCGTCGATACCTGCGAATCAAAAATGGGAATACAGCCGGAGGACACCTGCAAATGATCACCACCCAACAATCATGCCTGCCGGTTGAAGTACTCACGGCCCTTTATCGCCGCGCTCTGGCACAGGCTTATCTCGATGCCTGCGCCTCTCATGGTCTTGAAATCGGCTACACGCTTGATGAACTGCAAATGGCTATCGCGGCAGAAGTCGAAAATTACTATGTCGGTCAGCACGGCCCGAGGGTTGGCATGGATATGGCCTGCGCCATGCTCCGCGATATGGTTCAGCCGGACATTCTGGTCGCGAAACCCCGCCTGACGATGCTCGGTGAATCCATGATGGACGAGCTGTGCCATCAACACATTGCATCCACCCCGAATACAACGCTGCACTGATGGAGGCGCACATGACACAACTTACCGTTTCAAACACCGTTAGCGCAGCAAAGGGCCGCTGGCCTCAACTTCTGCCACTGCTGGGTATCGACGTTGCCATTAATGGCCATCACTCGCCCTGCCCGCTATGTGGCGGTAAAGACCGTTTTCGTTTTGATAATCTGGCAGGAAGAGGAACATGGGTCTGTAACCAATGTGGGGCCGGTGACGGGCTAACCTTGGTAGAAAAAGCATTAGCGGTGAATACAAAAGACGCCGCCGGTAAGGTGGCAGCTATTCTGAGCAATGAGCAAACCGTTCTGTCGCCGGTTGAGCATCCTGTGAATACTCAGGAAAAAGAGGCCGCCCGTAGCAAAGCGATTGAGAGAGCCAAAGAACTAATCAGATCAGCCTGTAAACAGACAGGTAATGCCTATCTCACGACAAAAGCATGGTCCGATAAAGACGTACTCACTTTGCAAGGGGAAGGATTGCGGATCGCCGGCATTAACTACGCCTCAGGTGATTTACTGATACCGCTGACTGATCTGTCCGGCAATGTGCTTAATGTCCAACTCATTAACGCTGAGGGTATCAAACGCATGTTAGCTGGCGGTCAAGTTAAAGGGGCTTGCCATCATTTTGCAGGTAAAGAGAACGCCGTTATATGGCTTACCGAAGGTTACGCTACCGGCCTGACCGTGCATGAACTGACAGGCGAAACGGTATACGTGGCGCTCAGCGCCAATAACTTTCCCTATCTGGCACAGCTCCTGCACGATAAGTATCCCGATGCCATGCTGCTGATGGCAGCCGATAATGACGAGAATGGAACGGGCCAGAGGAAAGCTGAAGAAGCCGCCAGCCTGACCGCTGGCAAGATAGCACTGCCGTTTATTACCGGCGACTGGAATGACGTGTTTATGCAGGAGGGTCGCACAGGAACCCTGGAACAGCTCAGGGCATTTGCCAAACCTGAAGCCAAAAGTCCTTTTGAAACACTCAGTGATGCAGACTTGAAATCCATGAGCGTCAGTGAAAAAGCGGAATTACTGATCGCGCATAATAACTACCAACTCGCCGTTTCACTGATAGGTGATGATTTGTGCCGCTATGAGAAAGGCGCATGGAAAATATTGCCACACAGCGTATTTAGTCGAGAGATTGCCGCCTTGTTTCAGAAAATCCGCGCGCCTTTCTCAGCGCCGGGTATCAGCGGCATTATCGACACGCTTAAATTAATGGTGCCGCAAATGGGCAAACCGCCGCGACGACTGATTGGTTTTCGCAACGGCGTATTTGATACCGTCACAGGTCAATTTGGGCCACACCTTCCAACCCACTGGCTGCTTAACGTGAACAATGTCGATTTCACCCAACCTAAAGCAGGCGAAAACCTTGCTGATCATGCACCAAACTTCTGGCGTTGGCTGACGCGGGCAGCGGGTGGCAGTGAGGAGAAACAAGCGCGTATTTTGGCGGCCCTGTTCATGGTGCTGGCGAACCGCTATGACTGGCAGTTGTTCCTTGAAATCACCGGGCCAGGCGGCAGCGGAAAAAGTGTCATGTCCGCTATCGGCACCTTTCTGGCAGGGATTCATAACACCGTGTCTGCCGGTATCCTGACGCTGGAGTCGGCCCGTGAGCGGGCATCAATCGTAGGATATTCATTTATCCTGTTGCCTGATCAGGAAAAGTGGAGCGGTGACGGCGCAGGCATCAAGGCCATCACCGGCGGCGATGCGGTAGCCATTGATCCGAAATACCGAGATGCGTACTCCACACATATTCCGGCAGTCATTATGGCGTCGAACAACAACCCGATGCAGTTTAGCGACCGCAGCGGCGGCGTATCCCGCAGACGTGTGATCATCACTTTCCCCGAGGTGATACCCGCCAATGAGCGAGATCCACAACTGATAGAGAAAATAGGTCAGGAGCTGGCCGTCATTGTTCGCCACCTGATGCAACGCTTTGCCGTTCCCAGTGATGCCCGCGAGCTGTTACAGGCGCAGCAAAATTCCGATGAAGCATTGGAGATAAAACGCAGCGCCGATCCGTTGGTAGATTTCTGCGGTTACCTGCTGGCAGTCAGCACGCCAAACGGTCTTTATATCGGCAATGCCAACATTGTTCCGGCAAACCCACGCAAGTATCTGTATCACGCCTACCTGTCATTTATGGAAGCGCGAGGGCATCAGCGCACAATGAACCTGACAGCCTTTGGTCGGGCCGTGCCACAGACGCTGAGAGAATATGAGATTGAGCTTTTGAAGCGTAAGACCAATCAGGGGATGCAAACCAACCTGATATTAAGTGAGGACTGCGAGGCGGATTGGTTGCCGAGGTGCGGAACTTAAACAAACCTCAACAGAAACCGGCTCAGGCCGGTTTTTTTAGGTCTGAACTGGCAACTGGTCACTTTTAAGTGACCAGTTATGGATAGTTTAGAACAAACCAGCCACCACCTAACTACATGAAATTAAATACAAAAATCGCAAAAGTGAACAGTGTGACCAGTTTTATCCATAAATCTTTTATTACGCTAAATTTATGACTTTCGAGTGTATATTTGGTTAACTTGATCGAACGGCATTACATACTTTTTTACCAAAGTACATCTGTCTTATCGGAACGGATATGCAATTCCCCCTCCAATACAACCATTTTAATATCAGTTAGTTACTTAAGTTGGGGGGGGCGTTTTTGTTAGATTTGACCTAAAACCCATAATCATCATTTGCTGAGACGCATCCGTTAAGGCTGATTCCAACAGTGCAATGACTCAAACTCATTGCACTAAACGTTGCCCAGTCCACATTATTAAAGCTAATGTTTAGCTCTTTACTATTGCCCTTTAATCTAACACCTCTAAATAACATATCTATTTCTTCAACAACGAGTCCAGTAGGTGGAATTAACTTTATTCTGAGAAAAATGTCCCTCAGTTTCCTTCTAAAAACAATCACTGAACCTTCAGATTCAACATCCCAACTACCAGCACTAACAGAAAATTCATTATCCTCAATCCTTAAAGACTCTCTACCTAAGCTATCTGTAAATATGCCTGACAGACGCACTGGCTCCCCTTCATTTTCTGGAGGCAAAACAGATAACAATGGGATGTTATTTACCGTGATGAGATGCTTGCAATCGTAAAATTCAACGCCTGCAAACTGAATTCTTATTGGGTCAGTATGAAAATCGAAACTCTCATGTGCAAAACCTTTTTCTAGGCACTTAGGTAATTTATTTGCTCTCGCGACGGTTTCTGCTGACAATCTGTTCCTCGCCCTTTTTTGATTACACTGAGAACAAAGAAGCGTCATACCTTCAGCCAGATGTTCTTCTGCATCAACAAAATCAGGATCGAAGTGTTCATAGTCATAAAAAGCCAATCCGCAGATGACACATCCAAAACCACAACGTTTTCTTATTTCCCTTTTCACATCAGCAGGAATGGTGCGTGTAAGTCCATGCTTATTCTTCTTTGTCATAATATTTTTCTTTGCTAGGAGGAGCGAGGGTCAACAGTACGAAACCGTATGATAAGAGAACAAAATCCGTCTGAAAAAATCGAATATTAGAAATCAGTGTCCGTGAGAATTACCGCGCCCAATTTGAGCTGAATACTAGTCTGTAAGGTCATCAACAGTGATTGACTAACAATGAATAGCCCCTGCTTGCGATGGCTAAGTCTTACAGAATTGGCGTTGTATGCAACAGAGAAATCACTATCAAAATTGGCATTGGTATACGTTTAGGTATACGCCACAAATCTGAATTCAGAATTAATCATTATAAACATAAAGTTATCCATTTCCCTCAACTTCCCCCAGCCGTTAAAAATAGGGGGATTACCGTACACATTAATATGACTCAAGAAATCTTTGTTCCGGGAGCAGTTTTAGTAACCACTACAGCTTTTTGCTCATAAAGACGGTCGTTCCACCTTTGAGCGGTTCATGTCTATCGATTTCATATCCGAGCACCCCATATAATGCGATGTTCGCCTCAAACGCCTCGTTCGTCTGCAGGCGAATTTCCCCAAGGTTGGCTTGAGCTGCCTTACTTTCAACATGTGCCAGCAATGTACGGCCGATTCCAATTCCTTGCCGGTGGGGATGTACCGCAACATTTTCGATCCAAAGATGATCGGCCTGGAGCCATGTTTCGATCAGGCCGACCACTTCCCCTGCGACAATGGCGAGGTCAATGTCATGCTCACGGACTGCCTTATTAAAATCGGCCATCATCGGAGTTGGTTCACGACCAATGACCGAAATCCATTTGGAATAGGCCGCACGCACTATTTCACGCACCAATTTCGCTTCGTTTTCTTCCGCACGGCGCACCGAAAGGGCGACCTCAAGCGATTTTTTCATATAAACTCCTCGAAGCTCAGTTGCCATTAACATGTGCAAAATAGCAGCTTTGCGACGAGTTAACACCAGATTGGGATTGTCAGTATCCCACCAAAACAGCCCATGCACATTTAGAGATCAACTGCCATCCCTGCATGCGTCATTTTGTTCAATGCACGGCTCATGGCCACCTAGCCTCACCGACTTAGGCATCGTAGTCACGCCACGTAAGGCACACACCAAACTCTTGTTTAACCGGGTAGGGTTGATAACGAGATGGGACATCTCGGCGCACGAGGTTCTTTTGAAAGGGAGACAGACGGACTTAGCGCTTCTGCTAACACAAGAGTAATCTGGGCAACGAAGCGGGAGTTTCATTAACTAAAGATCCCTGAGCAACCCGCAGTGTCTGGTGAAATACCCATTTGGGCACCGGTAAAGGGGAAGTAGCTCACTGAAAAGCTCCCATGAAGCGGTTTTGGGCTCGTCGTACCAGGACCGATTCATCGGTCCTGGTACGACGAGCACCGATTAATATGTGCTTTGTTGTTGACTGTGAAATGGGTCAGTTTGAACTGTTGTTTTGCCACTTCAACTACGCCTCTGTTAACACATGTTTTTCAATCTCCATATATGGTTATTTCTGTTTTTTATTTTAAAAAAAAGCCAAGGTAATACCAAAGATATTAATATCAAAAGCGGAGCTAAAAACACAAGAAACTTAACAGCATTCGGATCTTGCGAAATGAATAGCATTATAAGTGCTGAAATTAATACAAAGACAACTCTTAAATATGAAATTAATTTTCTCGTTCGACTGTTAATATACCCTTTAATCATTTCAGCGCCGCAACTAAAGCATTTCGCTGGGTCAGTTTTTAATTTACTATTACAAAACCCGCATACAGAACCATCGTTAATATGTTTACCTTTCATAAAAACACCTATTTCTCTGCTGTGTATAAAATTCATTATATTTTCTAATGAATTAAGTAAAACCATTAGTTCTATTGATGGTTAATCCATCTTTGGATTCTATTCTATAGAGATATTTTGAAAATTAGCAAGGAGAGTTTTTATTAACCATAAGATATTTTTTCAATCATACCGCTCTGCATTTGTAATTATTCCGTAAACTAAGCTAATTCTTACTTCGATATATAGTGTTTAACGGTCATACAGACGGAACAGTGGATTTATAAATACAATGTAGTGCTAAGCCTTATCCGGTCGGTTATCGTCACCTTTGCCATAAGCGTGTTTCTTTACTGAATGTGTCTGTTCGCAAAATGAACACCTTAGATTCAGTTTGGGCCATCATACTGACTGCATGGACAACAGAACGCATCACAGATGCATACGTAACGGTAGGAACCTATGCAGGGATACTCTTTCTATATCAGGTTGATTTTCTCTGTCGAAAGATCAGTTCTGCTTTTGCTGTCGTACTACGTTCAGAGACAGAACCTTCCAACTTCCCGACCATCAACTGACAGGCTTTCTCGACGAGTTGTTTCTCATTCTGGCGCATCGACCAGATATTATTTGCCAGAAAACTCAGCATAATATTGTCATCAAATGTACCAATATTTATATCGTTCGGGATATAACCGTAACGTTCACGCAAGACACTCAACGCACCTTGTAATACCGGCAGCGAAGAGGCGATAAAATTTTGTGGCCAGTAATGGTGGCGATCAATGAATTGTGCCATCAAGTTTGCGCCATCACTGATACGGTTATGTTCTGCATACGTAATATCAGTGTCAGGTACGGTAATACCCTGTTCTGCCATTGCTCGGTGAAAGCCACTGAGGCGGTCGATTATCGTTGGCGAGTTGGGATCTGCCACAAAGAAATGTACTGATTTAGCGGTATGTTCCAGCAATGCTCGGGTAAGTCGATACCCGCTATCGCTGTTGTCAGTCGTCACGCAGGTGGCATTTTTAATAGCGAAATCTCGGTCCAGAAACACCAGTGCTTTTTTACGATGTTTTAAATGATGAGCCTGACAGCCAGCCTCCGTAGAAGCGATAAAAATACCATCGACGTTGCGTTCTTCCAGCGACTTCACTAGCAAATTTTCATAGCGAGCATCCCCGTTAGAGCAACTGATCATCAACTGATAACCTAACTCCCGGCACGAAGCCTCCAGTTGTTCCGCCAGTGCAGAAAAGAACGGGTTTGACAGTCTGGGGATCACCAAGCCGAATATGTTGCTTTTGTTCAGTTTCAGGCTGCGAGCAGTGAGATTAATGGTATAGCTGTGCTGTTTGACGTATTGGTTTATTTTCTCTTGTGTTGCCAGACTAAGACGGTATTTATTCGCGTTACCATTGAGTACCGCACGTACCGTTGTGATTGAAACCCCTAAGTCCTTTGCGATTTCATCAACTGTTTTTGCCATCGAAATACATTCCTTTTAGGTGAAATAGCCGGGCCATGGCTGAGTCGACCCGGTTTACTAACATCTAGCTTAGCTGTTTACGCCATAACGCCTTGAGACGTGGCCCGATAATAGGTAACAAAAGCGTCACCAAAGCGATGCTTAGAAAAACAGCGCACACCGGACGCGTCAAGAAAATAGAGGGATCCCCTTCTGAAATGACCAGCGCACGACGAAAATTTGATTCCGCCATCGGCCCCAGAATAATACCAATCACAATGGGCGACATGGAGAAATCGAGCTTAATCATGATGTATGCCAGGATCCCGGCCCCCATCATCACAAAAACGTCGGTCATGTCATGGTTAACTGAGTAGGCACCGACGGAACAGAGTGCAAAAATGATCGGTACCAGAACACGGCGCGGTACATTCATCACTTTTGCAAACAGTCGCATCCCTAAGAACCCCATGATGCCCATGAAGATATTGGCCGCAAGCAGCCCGATGAATATGGCATTAACTTCCACCGGATGATCGGTAAAAAGTTGTGGTCCTAGCGCCAGTCCCTGAACCATAAATGCGCCCATAATAATGGCGGTTGCCCCATCACCGGGAATGCCCAGAGTCATTAACGGAACCATGGCGCCACCCGCGACAGCATTGGCTCCCGCCTCTGGGGCAGAAACGCCTTCTGGTGAACCCTGACCAAATTCCTCAGGATGCTTTGACCACCGTTTGGCTTCATTGTAGGCAATAAAAGACGCAATATCGCCGCCCGTTCCTGGTATAGCGCCAATTCCCGTACCGATCACGGATGAGCGGAGATAAGTCGGCAACACACGTTTTAAATCTTTCCATGTTGGCAGGATGCGGTGGATCCTACTTTGCATTTTATGTACCACGCCAGATATCCACTTCGTTAATGCAAGGAATAGGCTGACCCTCGCAAATGATATTGCCGTGCTCATCTGGAATCGGAAAACGGGTGCTGGAGCCGATGGCTCCCTCTGCAAAATCAGAGGCCGCACAGCTGTCTTTCAACCCTTGCTGATATTGCACCCCCACCGCAGACAACCCGAAACGTTGCACAAATCTCGCCATCGCAATCATCATGGCGCATTGCTCTTTCACCTGCTCACGGGTGAGCTCGGTTTCACTGTTTTGGCCGAAACGAAAATCGACACCTTGGTCGATATACCATTGCAGACACTCTTCACGCAGAGCATCCGGTATTTTCGCCATTTCCACTAACAGCGCCGACTGAGACAGTGACTCAATCGGCATACCAATATTCACCATCGCCTGCTGCGGGAAAACGCCGTTGATCATTCCCATGCAGAAGGTATCAAACAGGCCAATAATTTCTTTGTTGTGCAGAATAAACTCGCCCACATTGCGACCCAGTTGGCCCGCTTCGGTGGCCATTACCGGATGAGTTGCCGGTATTGCGTGCAGATACTCCACGGAGTGTTGCAGTGAGCCGTAACGCAGCCAGGTTTTCAAACCGTCGATAAACAGCTCATCATCAAAATTCTCTGACCATAAGCGTGAATACGTTTTACCCAGACTGGTTAGCGATCCCGCCAGACACAGCATGCCCACCAGCCCCGGCCAGGTGCAGTCGAAGTTTGCCAGGAATTCATTAGCACTTGGTACTGCTGCTGATCCTGATACATCTGCAAATACACCGGGTATTTCGCTTCGTGGAAGGCCTGGTGCATCTTATTGGGTTCGATAGTGCGATCCTGCCCGAACACTGGCCGATCCAACCTCCACGCCGATGAATAACGGTTCCATTTCGATCTCTTTAATTTATTGCTGCGTCGAGAAAGCATCATGTTCAAGGGATGGGTTAAAAACAACTCAATATTGTTTGAATTGTGATCAATACGGCAAAAGTCAATAAGTACTTAGTCATAAATAAATCATTAACTCATTGTAAAATAAAATGAATTAAGATTAGGCGGATTTAAGAAAAACCCAGCAGAGGATCGCTTGAAGAAAGCTGTTTTGCAGGCTTGTTGAATAAATCGGACTTTTAATCGTTATCAGGACCTGAGCAGCAGAAATAAACCTCTGGCCAACGTCTATTCCAATGCTGATATAGGGGGGAGTCTTTTTGTAAATTATTCATTCTTCCCCTTGTGCTGCCGATACTCTGAGTTCAAACAATTAGAATGAGCCTGCACCTATGAAATTATCCACACGACTTATTACGGGTTTTACAGCAATGATCATTTTGCTGCTGATCACCGCTTCCGCAAGCCTGTACGGCTTGGGAAAAATGCAAGACCAGCTCCATGTGATCGTAAACGTGAACCAGAATGAGACTCAGTTTGTCGTCGCCATGACGGCCACCGTGAGTGACCGGGCTATTGCTGTCAGGAACCTGGCATTGCTCACTAATCAGGACGACCTGAATAAAGAGTGGGCAAGGTTCGTGACACAATCGGAAATCTACAGTAAAAACAAGAGAATGCTTAAAGAGTTATTCGACCAGGAGCCGGCAACGACAGAAACTGAAATTCAGCTAATGTCCTTAATAGAAAAAAATGAAGTGGCGGCCATGCCGGCACTGACCAAAGCCGCTCAGTTGGGTAAAAATAATAATCGACAGGAAGCCACAAGGATTTTGCTGGAAGAGGCAAGACCGCTGCAGAGAGAGTGGCTGGGCAATCTGAATAAACTGACAGATTTTGAAAACGCACTCAATGTGCAAGCAGGTAGTGAAGCCCAGCAAACCTTCTCTGGTGTTTTCAAGCTATTAATCTTGCTGACCATTATTTCAATCATATGTGGCGGCGCACTGGCTTTCCTTATTACCCGCAGCGTTCTCAGACAATTGGGTGGCGAACCCGCACTTGCTCAGTCAATAACCTCCGCGATTGCCTCAGGAGACTTGAGCAAGGACATTGTACTTTCTGAAAAAGACACCAGCAGCCTGATCTTTTCGCTGAGTGTGATGCAAGGGCGTCTCAGAAATATTGTGAGTGATATCAAACAGTCGGCAGATTCAATTTCACTGGCGTCAGATGAAATCGCTCAGGGAAATACCGAATTATCAGCAAGAACGGAACAGCAGGCGGCGGCGCTGCAGGAAACGGCAGCAAGCATGGAGGAACTGACATCGACAGTGAAACTCAACACTGAAAATGCCGCTGAGGCGACCCAAAGTGCCAAACTCACCTCTCAGAAAACAGATCAGGGAGGCAGCTCAGTGAAAAAAATGATTTCCATGATGGGCAGCATCTCCGGGAGTTCAACGAAGGTTGCTGAAATTATTAAGGTTATTGAAAGCATTGCTTTCCAGACCAATATTCTTGCGCTTAACGCAGCAGTAGAAGCCGCCCGTGCTGGTGAACAGGGACGCGGCTTTGCCGTCGTCGCGGGTGAGGTTCGCACACTCGCACAGCGAAGCTCTGTGGCAGCCAAAGAGATTAAACAGTTAATCGATGAATCGGTGGGCTTTGTCAAAGAGGGAACCGTTGTGGCGAACGATACCGGCAAGGTTATTGAAGACATTATTCAATCAATTAATGACGTGTCGACCGTGATGAGTGAAATTTCACTGGCATCAGGAGAGCAGAGTCAGGGCATCATGCAGGTAAATGTGGCGGTTAGCCAAATGGAGAGTGTGACGCAACAAAACGCCTCGCTGGTAGAGGAAGCCTCCGCGGCAACACAAGCGCTTGCTGATCAGGCTCGTAACCTGAAACAGATGGTTCAAGTGTTTATTGTCTAACGTTCAAGAGGCGCCAGATTTTAGGTCTGTCGCCTCTTCCTACGAGACTTACTCTGCCTAAAGTGATTTTAGGCAGTCTTCAAATCACCGCCGCTCTCCAGTCTAAAACCCCCGCAGAATATGAGCAGGAATAGTCTCAGCACCGCTAATATGCCTGGATCACTGGAGCAATTCACACGCCATACGATAAACCTTATCTTTTGTGAGGTGTTTCACAAACGTTATGTGGTTTTACTATATGATTCCACCAGACAATGCTTGCTACATCAGCGCAGGTATTGAACGCATTACAATGTTTACGTGTCTTTAAATTTATATTCCGTAATTATCATTATATTTATTATCGAGAGAATATATGTTAACTGACACATAAATCGCCAATTAAAACAAGAGGGGAAATATGTCAACTTATTATTTTTTACCTACAAGAAATATTTTTGGTGAAGGTAGCGTACAAGAAGCGGGCGATTTAGCGAAGACGTTAAAGGCGAAAAAAATACTCATTGTTACCGATAAATTTCTGGCTCAAAGTGGTATGGCAGAAAAAATTGCCGACATTTATAAAAAAGCTGGAATTAGTACACATATTTTCGGTGGTGCAGAGCCTAACCCAACAGATAGAAATATTGCAGACGGGATTAAAGCCTACCATGATAATGGCTGCGACTCGATAGTCTCTCTTGGCGGTGGGTCGTCACACGACTGTGCCAAAGGTATTGGCTTGGTCGCCTCTAACGGTGGGGATATTAAGGATTTTGAAGGCGTTGATAAATCCAGTAACGATATGATTCCATTAATGGCAATTAATACCACTGCCGGTACAGCCTCTGAAATCACCCGTTTTTGTATTATCACGGACAGTGAACGTAAAGTTAAGATGGCTATCATCGACTGGCGTGTCACACCACAAATTTCGATTAATGATCCTGAGTTAATGGTGGGCATGCCGCCGTCATTAACCGCAGCAACAGGAATGGATGCATTAACTCATGCCATCGAAGCCTATGTTTCGACCATGGCAAATCCGCTTACAGATGCCTCAGCGTTAAAAGCAATAGAAATGATCACTCAATATTTACCGAAGGCTGTTGCTAATGGTGAATATATGAAAGCCAGAAGCAATATGGCTTATGCTCAATATTTGGCCGGTATCGCATTTAATAACGCCTCCTTGGGTTATGTACACGCCATGGCTCACCAACTGGGTGGTTTTTATAATTTACCGCATGGTGTTTGCAATGCCATTCTATTACCTTACGTTTCGTCATTTAACTTAATGAGCAATCTCAATCGCTTCAAGGATATTGCTAAAGCCATGGGAGAAAATGTAACGGGTCTTTCAGCTGATGAGGCTGCGGTTAAAGCGATCAAAGCTATCCAAAGGTTAAGCCAACAAGTGGGGATTCCCCACGATCTGAAAAGTCTGGGTGTTAAACCTGAAGATTTTGCTGTTATGGCAGAGAACGCTAAAAAAGATGTCTGCCAACTTACCAACCCCCGTAAAGCAACGAAAGAGCAGGTCATTGAGCTGTTCAGAAAGGCTTATGAAGGCGAACCTGCGATATAATATTGGGCGATCAAGTCCAATGACACAGGCTATAGCCAAGTCCGCATCTTAAGTGAGATGCCGGATGAAGGTATCCTGTAAATAAAAACGTTGCCTGAGATATTACCCATTCAGGCGACTATTTTGTCCAAATCTGGTGCATTCAGCCAACCTCAACTCCCGCTCAAACAGCCAAATCCTCACGCGAATAATTAATCTGCAATCTTTTTGTTGCACTACGGCATGACATCAATTAGTTTAGATTTTTCTAAACTTAGAAAACACTAAACTAATGAGCCATGACAGACACTGAACTAAACCTGTTGCAAGAAAGTGCCACTTTGGCATCAAAACTTCTTAAATCGATGAGTAATGCTAACCGGCTACTGATCCTTTGCATGCTGGTTGACTCACCGGGTACGTCGGCTGGCGACCTAAGTCATTTGACGGGATTAAGCCCTTCAGCCACCTCTCAGCACTTGGCCAGGATGAAAGATGAAGGCTTAATTGAATGTGCCAGAGAGGGGCAAAAAATGAACTATTTCATCAAAAACGTCGCCGTTAAAACACTGATCAGCACATTAAGGGACATTTACTGCCCTGAGGATTTCAAATGATACCTAAATCCGTTACGCCTATCGAAGCAAAAGCACTCATAGAGCTTGGAGCCGTTCTGGTGGATATTCGCGAGCCCGCTGAGTTTCTGCGTGAACATATCCCTGGTGCTATCTCATGTCCTGTATCAGACATGATTGCAGGAAAAGGCATTGAAGGTTTATCGGCGACGCAGCCGGTTATTTTTCACTGTCTGGCCGGGTCGCGCACGACCCAAAATGCTGACGTTCTCACCAAAGCGGCTCGCGCGTCCTCTGTGCTGTTACTCACGGGAGGCATTAACGCCTGGAAAAGCGCAAACCTCCCTACCCTCGAAGATAAAAGGCAACCGCTCCCTATCATGCGGCAAGTCCAGATTGCCGCGGGTATCCTGATCCTCATAGGTATCGTGCTGGGATATACCCTGGATAAAAACTTCTTTTTACTCTCTGGATTCGTCGGGGCAGGATTGCTCTTTGCTGGCCTGAGTGGCTGGTGCGGCATGGCCATATTGCTTGCAAAAATGCCATGGAACCGATTGAAGGATTAAAGATTGGGCTAACGCACTTCCCTACTGCTTTTTAGATGAGGAATCAGAATGTTTTCCCACCTTTGCATCGGCGTAAACGATTTTGATCGGGCATTTGTTTTTTATTCGACAATCGCCCGTATTCTGGGTCTGGAACTCAAATTCAGCGACAGTGAACGGGCCTGGGCAGGCTGGCAAACGCCAAACATACCGCGGCCGATATTACTGATTAACAAACCGCTGGACGGTCAATCAGCGACAGCTGGAAACGGCCAAATGGTGGCGTTCCTGGCCGAAAACCGTGCGCAGGTTGAGCATATTTATCGCGCAGCACTTGAGCATGGTGCCAGCTGCGAAGGCCCGCCAGGGTTGCGTCCGCATTATCATGAACACTATTTTGGCGCTTATTTCCGCGATCCTGATGGCAATAAACTCTGCATTTGTTGCCATCAGCCAGAGCCAGCCGGTTAAACCCTATTTCAGCTAACGCCCATCGTGCGGTGTCATGCCGCTGTACAGGCTATTGTGAGAGAGAAAATCCGTCTCTTTCGCTGCGCAGAAAGGCGTTAACCTTAAGACCCGCATACTTCAGGTTGCAGCGTTATCACGCTTCTGATTTTATAGGGACTATTTCACTGGCGAAATGGAAACGGAATCAGACATGACAACGCTCAATCACTTTGGTCAACCGATAGGTGACGCTCTGCCCGACTGGAAACCACGCGAACGCCCCCAGTCTATCCCGCTCGATGGCCGTTTTTGCCGGCTTGAACCGCTGGATACTGCGCTTCACAGTCAGGCTCTCTTCTCCGCCTGGCACAGCATAGAGGACAACCGCGACTGGACCTATTTCTCTACCGAGCGCCCGGCAACACAGGCAGAGTGTGATTCACTGCTCACCCGCAATGCAGCAAGTCAGGATCCGCTGTTTTTTGCCGTTGTCGATAACGCGACCCAGCGCGCAATGGGCAGTGTTGCGCTGATGCGTATTGATCCGGTAAACGGCGTGGCTGAAATTGGTTGGGTGAATTGGTCGCCGCTAATGAAACGCTCGTGCCATGGAACTGAAGCGATCTTCTTACTATTGAAATACCTGTTTGACGATTTGCAGTACCGTCGCTGCGAATGGAAGTGCCACTTTATGAACATCGCATCCAATGCGGCGGCGAAAAGATTCGGCTTTCAGTTTGAGGGGACATTCCGTCAGGTGATCGTTAACAAAGGGCACAACCGTGATACCTGCTGGTATTCGATGCTGGATAACGAATGGCCACAGCGCAAACCGGCGTTCGAACAGTGGCTAAGTGCAGAGAATTTTGATGCCGAAGGCCAGCAGAAGCAACGTCTGGAAGCCTTCAGAGCCTAACAAGAGCCTTAGCGGCGCTGCGGTTTTAGCGAGGTAGACAGCAACTGGTCGATATCATCCCAGGCGTAAATAACATTTTTGGAAAGCCATAGTGGGCCGGAATCTGTATAGCGTCCGCCCTCTTTGCCACCCAACGCCGTATAGAAGTGAATAGCGGGGAAATTATCTTCGACGACTCCCAGACCTACGCCAGTGAAGCCGCTATTTTTCAGTCGCTGAGCTATCTCAGTCAGCAGGCAGCGTCCAATTCCCTGACGCGCAAACTGCGTGTCGACATACAACAGTTTTATTTCGGCCAGTTTACCGAACTCAACGTTTCCCGACGTTGAGGCCAAGGTGAATCCAGCCAATTCACCGTTAATCTCAGCCAGCAAGACATACTGTTGGTCTGCCGGGTGCGCAAACTTATCCTGCCAGAACGCCAGACGGCGGGTTTCATCGAGCGCAGCAAAGGCGTCGGCTGGGGCAAGTTTACGGTAGGTTTCACGCCAGACAGCCACGTGTAAACGGGCCAGTTCAGCGGCGTCAGAGGGTTTGGCATCTCGGATGGTTAGCGTAGTCACAGGAAATATCCTTAAATTTAGCGGGTTAGCTTTTACCTGGGGTGATGATTCCGCCAGTATAACGCCCGCCATAGGCTTTCCCGCAGTGAGCAATTATTATTTATTTTCTGTCTTTTCCTCTTGTGCCAGTAACGCCCTTTTGCGTTCGACACCCCAGCGATAACCCGCAATCTGCCCATCATTTTTTACCACCCGATGGCAGGGAATCGCCACTGCCAGAAGGTTGGCGGCGCACGCCCCAGCAACGGCACGAACCGATTTCGGCGCGCCAATTTTCTGTGCAATCTGCGAATAGCTGGCCGTAGTACCGAGCGGGATTTCACGTAATGCCTGCCAGACACGCTGTTGAAATGCGGTGCCGCGAATGTCCAAAGGCAAACCCAACCCTTTTTGTGGCGCATCGACGAAACCGATGATGGTCGCCATTCGCTGTTCAAAATCGGGGTCAGCGCCCTGTAAAACAGCGTGGTGGAAGCTGTCCTGCAACTGCTGAACCAGTCGTTCCGGCTCATCACCCAACAAAATGGCACAGATCCCCCGCGCGCTTTCGGCCACGAGAATGCTGCCTAAAGAGCACTTCCCGACAGCAAACCAGACCTCAATACCACGGCCGCCAGATCTGAAGGCTTTTGGCGTCATGCCCAGCGCAACAGCAGTATTTTCGTAAAATCGCCCGTCCGAACCATAGCCTGAGCGGTAAATCGCCTCAGTAACCGGCATATTTTCCCGCAAGGTCTCGCGCATACGACGGATACGCAGCGCCAGTGCATACTCTTTCGGCGTGACTCCAGTTTGGGCTTTGAATAAGCGATGAAAGTGATAAGGGCTGATGCCCACCGCAGCGGCAAGATCATTGAGTGTAATGACACACTCTGATTGCTCAATGAGGCGGCAGGCTCGTTCAACTTGCTGAGTATGGTGCTGCGCCAGCGAGATCAACCCCTGACGGCAGCGCTTGCAGGGACGGAAACCTGCCTGTTCTGCTGCCTCGGCATCGGAAAAAAATATCACGTTTTTAGGATTGGGCTGCCGAGATGGGCACGATGGTGCGCAATAAATGCCGGTCGTTTTCACCGCATAAACAAACTGGCCATCGGCGGCAGCATTACAATCCACCACCGCCTGCCAACGTGGATCATTCTGTGTGTCTGGCGGGGTATTGGCGGGACAAGTTTGATTGGACAGAGCAGTCACTGGCATAATTTTCGCTGACATCGCTGAACCTCTTAGGTTTTCGGTGGGTTGAACCACAGCCTATCTTGCCCACTGTTTCGCTACCCTCCGGCTCTTGCTTTCTCATTCTGCATCAGCGTCGAACTGACGTCATTAGAAGACAAAAGATATTCACCCCAACCATGCTGAAACCGGCCCAGCCCTTGCGTTCACAGATATTCATCACTATAAATCGTAGATTGTTCACACAATCCTGAGTGAGTTTTATGTCCCTGACTATTATCCCGGTTGCATTGACTGATCCCAAGCTGAAGGCGCTAGTCACCGAACTCGACCATTACCAGTCTGCACTCTACCCCAATGGCAGTGATTACAGTATGCCGCTGGAAGTCATGGCGAACTCGGTCACCTACCCTGTTCTGGCCGTAACCGAGGGACAACCCGTGGGCTGCGCCTGCCTCTACCTGGGTAATGATGGGATTGCGGAAATCAAACGGGTCTATGTTGCGCCCAATGGACGCGGAAAAGGCGTGGCCTCCAGACTCATTCACTCTCTGGAGGACCACATTAAGGCATTGAAGATTACAGCGGTATATCTTGAAACCGGTATCCACCAGCATGACGCCATCGGGTTATACAAGAAACATGGCTTCAGCCTTACCGGGCCATTTGGCCATTATGCCAATGACCCGCTGAGCGTCTTTATGGTGAAAACTTTCTCCCCGGCTATTGCGGGCGCTTAACCGCCATTTCCAGTGGACCGAAATAGTGGGTTTTGATTTTTTCCCAGGTACCGTCGGCAATAATTTTCGCCAGCCCCTCATTGATCAGCTTTTTGGTTTTGTCGTCGCCCTGGCGCAGACCGTAGGCGGAACCAATACTAAACAGCTTATCATCACGTACTTCAGGTCCAGTCAGGGCGAAATCTTTACCTTCCGGTTTATTGAGGAAACCAAATGTCACTGCCACACCAGGGCTGAGTGACGCGTCCAGACGACCAGCGATCAAATCTTGATAAATCGTATCCTGATCAGCATAAGCCACCACATCCACCCCTTTTGGCAACCAGAACGTATTAGCATACATTTCCTGAATCGAACCTTGCTGCACCGCGACGTGCTTGCCCTTTAGAGACTCCGCCGTTGGTTGTAATGGACTGCCTTTGCGTGCCACCAGCTTGGTCGGAATATGGAAAACAAAGTCGCTGAAGTCGATCACTTTACGCCGCTTTTCCGTCGCGCCCTGCGGCGAGATAAAATCGACTTTCTTGGCCATCAGTGAAGGGATTTCGGCGTCAAAGCTGCTGACCACAAACTCACACTTGACCTTCATCTCTTTGCAGATGGCATTAGTAATATCAATTTCGAAACCGCTCGGCGTGCCATTGGCGTCACGGTACTGGAAAGGTGGGAATGCCAAATCTGCACCTACGCGTAGGGTTTCGCCTTCAGCGCGCGCCATAGAACTGCTCACCATCAAGCCGAATGCGGCCAAAACCAGTGTTCTCTTGATCATTATTGTTCTCTCATTCACAGGGGTTATTTTGCGACTGCCAGGATAAAAACTCTTCCCGTACCGCATGCAGCATGTCGGGGTTTTGACACAAGTCGACGGCGGTCATTGCCAGTGCTTTTGCCGCCAACAACATAGTGTCCAGACCAGCCGCAGAACCGGCTGCTTCGGCAAATTCGGGGGTATGAGGCAAGACATCCCCGATACGTAGATAGGGGTGAATTGCCGCGGTTATCTGGCTGACATTGCCAATATCGGACGAACCAATACCACCGTTGAGCGGGGGCGGAAACACGGCCACACCGAGGGTCTCCAGGTTTTGCTGGAAGTACCCAGCTAGCGTCAGGTTGTTATTGCGCTCGGCGTATGTCAGTCCTTCCTCAATCTCCAACCGCGCACCACTCATGTCTGCCGCCCCCTGCGCAACGGCGAAGACTTTGTTTTTCACCACGGTCAGTCCGCCGACGGTGTTGGCGCGCATGAGAAATTTAGCTTCTGCATAAGCCGGAATAATATTCATGGCGCTGCCGCCATCCGTAATAATGCCGTGGACACGCACGTCGTCGGTGAACAGCTGACGCAACGCGTTAAGGCCGACGAACGTGTTGATCACAGCGTCCAACGCACTGATACCATTCTGCGGGGCTGAGGCCGCATGGGCCGCTTTACCGAAGAATTTGAAAGTAGCATCAACACAGGCCAGACCGCCGCGCGTTACCATCGTTTTATCTCGCGGGTGGAACATCATCACGGCGTCCACTTGGTCGAAAAATCCTTTTTCGGCCAGAATAATTTTGCCTCCGCCCTCCTCCTCTGCAGGTGTACCTATCACTTCTAACTTACCGGTTATCGCCGGGAAACCAGCCTTTAACGCCAGTGCAGCAGCGACCGACGCGGTGCCGATCAGGTTATGACCACAAGCGTGGCCCAAACTTTCCAGCGCGTCATATTCAGCCAGCAGCGCGATGGTCGGGCCGGGCTTGCCACTGTCGAAGGTGGCGCGAAATGCCGTCGGCAGCCCGCCAATCTGTTCTTCTATTTCAAAACCAGCGGCCCGCAAAGGGGCTATCAGCATTGCCGACGACTTTACCTCTTCAAAACTTAGCTCAGGATTGGCATGAATCGTCAGCGCCAACGCAGTGAACTGCGCCGCTTGATGATCAACACAGTCGATCACCTGCTTTTTGTGATCCTTGGTAGTGCAAAAAGACATATTTGTTTTCCTACTCTGATGCAAACCAAAAAATATTTTCGCCTGAACGGGTAACCAGGGCATAAGAGCTCTCATTAATTCCCTAGGAATAGGGCTTTTAAAGGATTTGGTCAAATTCAGGCTTTTTATCTGTTGTGCTTTATGCGCAAAAATTATTTTATGGATATAAGTTTTTACACCCAACACTGAGGGACGAAATGAACGAGAAAGACTGGCTCATCCTGCGCGCCGTCTGGCAGCACAAAAATATTACCCGTGCCGCCGAGCAGCTTTATACCTCGCAACCGGCGCTGAGCTATCGCCTGCGGCAGATGGAACGCAAGCTGGCGATCCGTCTATTTGTTGACGGGCAGAAAGGGTTAGTGTTCAGCGCGCAGGGGGAATATTTAGCCCAGCACGCGCTGACCGTATTGCGAGATCTACAGCAGCTAAAAATTACGCTTCACAGTATGGATCAAGGGCAGCAAGGCGAAATTTCTCTCGGCGTGTCGAGCAATTATGCAGCGTATCGCCTGCCGGCTTTATTGAGTCAATTCCGTCAGTCACATCCTGGGATCCGTGTGAACCTGATGAGTGGTTTCAGCGAGGAGATATTCCAGAAGCTGCTGCGTAATGAGATTGATATGGCGCTGGTTAAAGATGACTTTAACTGGAAAGAGGGTAAGCATTTGGTTGAAGAGGATGACTATTTTCTGGTAAACCGGCAGGATTTTGATTTCGCACTGCTACCCCAGATGCCACAAATAAAGATCCATCACGGTGCGCACGTTACGCAATTAATTGAGCGTTGGTGGAACGCCAATTTCTCCCATGCGCCCAATATTGCCATGGAAGTGGATAAACTAGAAATCTGTCTGGCGATGGTGGAACATGGCCTCGGTTACGCCATTGTTGCCACCTATTTACCGCTGGCGGAGCATTTGTATCGCCGCCCCATAAGCGTTGACGGGCAGACGGTAAAAAACTGCACTTGGCTGCTGCACCGTCACACTCTGAATACCTCGCCGGTGATGCAAGCGTTTATTCATCTGTTGCAAACGGCGCAGCACGGCGAAATCAGCAGCTGATGCTCAAAGACCGAGAGCTACAGCGTCAAGGTTCCATCGATCAACGTGCAGGTATGACCACCAATCCATGGCTCACCGTCTATATACTCTACCGCCACGCGGCCTTCGCGCTGGCGCAAGGTTCCCTGCCGTACCTGATAGCCCTTTTCGGTTTTTTCGCCATCGGGGAAACCTTGCATTTTTAACACTCTGGCCAGACAGGCATTGGCACTACCGGTGACGGGATCTTCAGTCAGCACACCCTGCTCGACCAGTAGCGCCCGCACTTCATAGTCCGCCGGCCCGCCCTGTTCGTGACAACCATAGATCGCCAGACCGTGAACCCCAGCCTGATGAATCAGTTCTTCAAGTGCCAGCGCATCGGCCTTAACATCCAGACAGGCTTGAGCACTTTGCATGCGTACGACCAGCCAGCCCAGCCCCATGCTTACCGCCATCGGTGCGATGTCTTCCTGACGCTTTGCGTAGTTCAGTGCTTTATCGAGCAAAGGCAGATGTTGAACCGCCAGCGGATTCATACTCGCTGGCGGTGCACAAAATGCCAGCCCACCGTCGTCGAGCATGTTGACCGGTACCAAACCAACACCGCACTGCTGAATAAGAAATCCCGGACGTTTGGGCTGTAAACCGGCTTCCAGTAAAGCATGCGCAGTGCCGAGAGTGGGGTGTCCGGCAAACGGGAATTCGGTATCTGGCGTAAAAATACGCACACGGTAGTCTGCTGTCGGGTCCGTTGGCTGCAGGACAAAAGTGGTTTCAGAAAGATTAGTCCAGCGTGCCATGGCGCTCATCTGCTCGTCACTGAGTGAGTCAGCATCAAAGATAACGGCCAGCGGATTCCCTTTGAGAGGGACAGACGAAAAAACATCAACTTGTTTAAAACGGCGCGTTTGTGTCATGAAAGATCCTATTTAAAATCCGCTTTTAGAGTGTTGTTCTATGATTAAGAAATCATAACGGTAATGGGAATTTAAATCATGTCGGTAGTAGATTTGATTGGTGTGGGGATCGGTCCATTTAACTTGAGTCTGGCCGCGATGGCGAAAGATACGGGAAAAATTGAGAGTGCTTTTTTCGACGCAAACAAAGAGTTCAGTTGGCATCCGGGTATGCTATTACCCACGGCAACCATGCAGACTTATGTCTTACAAGATCTGGTCACGACTGTCGCTCCGCGCAGTGAATTTTCGTTTATCAATTATCTGGTTGAACAGAAGAAAATTTATCGTTTTTTGGCCACCGAGCAGCTCATTATCAGCCGCGACGAGTTCTCCGATTATCTACGCTGGGCCTGCAAACGCATTGATCGCCTGTATTTCTCACAACCGGTTGATGCGATAGATTTTGATGACGCAAAGCAGGAGTTCGTCGTGCATACCCAGAAAGGCGAGCATCGTGCGCGCAATATTTGCCTGGGTACTGGCCATGCACCCTGGGTCCCTAAATCGGCCCGTTCCGCAATGGGTAAACACTGTTTTCACGCATCGGAAATGGCGTTGCGTGACCCCGACTTTACGGGCAAACAGGTGATGGTGATCGGCGGCGGGCAAAGCGGTGCGGACATTATTCTTAATGCTCTGGATAACCACTGGGGAGCGTTCGCCGGGTTGAGCTGGTTGTCACGCAGACCAAACTTCCAACCGCTGGATGAGTCAATTTTTACCAACGAGTATTTTACACCGGAGTACGTTAATTATTTCTATACTCTGCCGGACGAAATCCGCGAACAGGAGATTAAAACGCAGAAACTGCCCTCCGATGGCATCAGCTATCACACGCTGGACGCGATTTATCAGCGGCTCTATCATCGTTTTGACGTGCTGCATCAGCCACGTGATGTGCGTTTATTACCGCACCGCACGCTGGACAATATCTCCCAGAAAACTGACGGTAGCTTCCGGTTACAGGCGCTGCACGGACTGGATCATTGCGAAGAGCATTTTGAGGCCGATATTATCGTTCTGGCAACGGGCTACCGTCCCGGCTTGCCGGATTATCTGGAGCCACTACTGGACCGAATCCCCTACGATCGCGAGCAACATCTACCCCTGCGCCCAAATTTCAATCTGGAATGGGAAGGCCCGGCGAATAACCGCATTTACGCGGTCAACGCCGGGATCCACAGCCACGGTAGCGCTGAAGGGCAACTGACGCTAACAGCCTGGCGTTCGGCTAAGATCCTCAATCATCTGCTCGGTCAAGATCACTACGATCTCACTCCCGGCCCGTCGCTGGTACAGTGGTGGAGCGGCGACTAGTCTGAAGAGGAACGTTTCCCTTTCGCGTTAAGTAAATCCACATAGGCTTGATCGACTAATTCCTGGCGGTCTATGTGCAATTTTTCCAGTAAATCTTCAGCAATGGCAATGCCTTGCTCCAGGGTTTGTTGCTCATCCAACATCACTTCAAATTCCACGTAATCTCCCAACCCCTTCACCCGGTCAAGGTGCAAACGTGTTTGGCCGAGCATAAACAAAGTACGCTGCTTGATGACCCGCCCTGCGGCACCATAGGCGAGCGTCAATGTGTGGCGTAACCCCTCGGGATCAGCCGTTTCAGTCAGCGTATAGAAACTGGGTTTGGGGCCGGACTTATCTGGGCGCTGATAGAAGATCAGTTCACCGCGATCGACCGCCAGGGTACGTAGTTTAAGGCGACCATGTGGACAGATGAAGAACGTATCATCCTGATCGATAAGATCTGGCAACCCTTCGGCCAGTACGCCTATTTTTTCGTACATCGCTGAAAAGTCATCGATTCTGGCTTTTATCTCAATATTTCTGGCCATACTATCTCCTTACGCCTGTCCAATGAATCCGGTGTTTTACCCTATCATCATGACGCGATAGTGACACAGGCAGATTTGATCTGGGACGCTTAAATGATGAACAAATGAACCGCAGGTTTCGTCAAGTGCTAGGCTGAGGATCTGGTTTATTACTTGAGGGAACGCCCATGATTAAGAACGCTGAAACACACATTGTCACGCTGACGCTTGCGCCTTCATTAGACAGCGCTACCATCACGCCGAAAATTTATCCCGAAGGCAAATTGCGCTGTTCCGCACCGATATTTGAACCCGGCGGCGGAGGTATCAACGTCGCGCGGGCCATCGTGCATCTTGGCGGAAAAGCAACAGCATTGTTCCCAATAGGCGGACCAACGGGTACTCATCTGGCAGAGTTGCTGGAGCAAGAAGGCATCAATACCGAGACGCTGGAAACCCTTGACTGGACCCGCCAGAACTTACACGTACACGCTGAGAATACCGGCGAGCAGTACCGCTTTGTCATGCCGGGTGCGAAGCTCACTGGCGAAGAATTTGACTCGCTGAGCCTCAAAGTGACCCGACTTCCTGCTGGGACCATTCTGGTTGTCAGCGGCAGTTTACCCCCCGGCACGGAAGTGGCTGCGCTCACCGAACTGCTGCATAAAGCCCAATTGGCTGGATTGCACTGTATTCTCGACAGCTCTGGTGATGCGCTGGCTGAGGGACTGAAGCTGGGCGGGCTGGCGCTGGTCAAACCTAACCAGAATGAGCTGGCGCAACTGGTAGGTCATCAGTTGGAAAAACCGGACGATGTACTCAATGCTGCGCGGCAGATCATTCGTGAAGGCGGCGCTCAACGTGTGGTGGTTTCCCTCGGGCCACAAGGTGCGCTGGCAGTCGATGCTGAACATGTCTATCAGGTAACCCCACCGCCGGTGAAAAAAATGAGTACCGTAGGTGCAGGTGACAGTATGGTCGGTGCGATGACGCTGAAGCTGGCCGCAGGCGCAGACCTGCTCGATATTGTGCGTTATGGTGTCGCGGCTGGCAGCGCAGCGACACTGCACATCGGAACCCGTTTGTGCTCGCACACCGACACTCAGGGAATTTATGAGTACCTTTGCCAACAGACAGCTGTTCATTAGTTTGATTGAGGGATCCTTCGCGCCCCGCGATCAGTCGGGGTGCAAATTCTACACATTTCACCTTAGGCTTTTGAGGTGATAACCCTATAAACTCGCTGCATCGGGTGTTGTACACACCTTTCCCGTCACGCCAGATTAGGCCGGAGGCCAACGTCCAGAATGATATGGATTATGCTTGCAGCAATTGTTGTGGTTTTCATCGTAGGGTATTGGTTCATGACAGCAGACACCCGCAAGGCCAATGATTCCCTTGCCAGCTTGTTGAAAATTAAGCCAATGTATATTGATTCCATGCTGTTGGAAATGGGCGAACGCCAAAGCAGGATGTTTATACGCTCAATTAGTGGAGGCTACGCTGAGGAGATCCGCAAAGCCGCCTATGTGGTATTTATCTATCACACTTTCATTAAAGATGCGTCCGAGGAAAATGTCGTCAAGTGGCGTGAAGTTTTGCTCCGCGCGCATCTTTCGCCACAACTCACCAGCGAACATGCCGAACTGGCGCTGTTCTATTTTTCCGATCTGGATATCGAGCCTTTCGAGCTTGCCCAGTTCCGCCGCCAGTACAACGAAACCTATAACCAGATCCATCTGGTTTGAGTTGGCACATTGTGACCGCGTTAAACTGAAATGGCCCTGTTTGGGCCGTTTTCTTTTCCGTCCCACAAAGAGCAAGCTCAGTCAGGAAATAAGCTAACTCCACAGGCAAAGTAAAGGTCTTGAAGAGAGGGAAAATGAGCAGCGATAAAGACGATCTTTATGCACGCCGTTTTAAACGGGTGTTTGCCTATAAGTATCGCCAGTGGTTACCACAAAGTGGTGAAGAATTACGGGATTTTCCGGTCTATTTCCGCTATCTGCAACTTGATGAGCCACTCCCCGAGCACGCACAACAAACAGATATTCTATTGCCACTAAAGTAATAAAAGCAGGAAGACAGAGAAGAACAGCGCTGAGGGATCAGCGCTGTGGGCATTTTACCGGAAAACATTTTCCAGATAACTGGCCAAGATCTGACGTGAACTAAAGCCATGACATATGCCGTAATAGGCTTCGTTATCACTGGCAACATCCAGCGGGAAACGGGTATAAACCTGGCTGCTGCGGCAGGTGGCTGTTGGATGTGCAAAACGCTCACTGCGCTCTTTCAGCGCCGGGTGAATAACCAGGGCAGTCCGACCAAACCGCGCTTCCCGGTTCACATAAACGTAATGCTCGCCCCGGCAGTAGCCGTAAGCTCTATCATCAACAAAATCGCGCTCAAATCCTGAATTTTCTAATACACGAGCTACTTCATCTGGCCGTAAATACATGGTTGCTCCTCGCTTCTTTAACCGCAAGGGACCTTAACGTATTCAAACTTATGAATAACGTTTTTATGCTTAGATGAACCATATTTAAGAATTATCTAACCTATATAAGATAAATTTCCGGCTGTTATGCACTAAGTGACATCAGAGATACTCAGGCACCACTCACCTTTGAGGATCACGGCTGCATTGTTGAATTTTATATAAGCGCAGCGTCAGTAACCATGCCAGCACGACCATAATGGCGGCGGCCAAATAGATAGAAGGCGTTCCAGCGTGAGCAATCAGCAATCCCGCCACCGGTCCGGTTAAGCCGAGGCCAAGATCGAGGAATGCAGAATACATGCCCAGTGCCGTTCCCTGATTTTGGGGCGGTACCTGTTTCACCGCTTCAACGCCCAAAGCAGGGAAAATCAACGAGAAACCGCAACCGGTCAGAAATGCACCGAACTGAACAATATGGGGATCGCTGCCCTGCCAAATCATCAATAAGCCAATTGCCTCGAAAACAAAGGAGAACAGCGAAACCCGCAGCCCGCCGAAGCGATTAATTGTATTGGCAAAGACCAGACGCGCGCCGACAAAACCCAGGCTGAATAGCGTGAGCGTGAAGGCCGCGCCGCTCCAGTTTTTATCGGCATAAAAGAGAGTAATAAAGGTCGCGATCACGCCAAAACCAATGGTGCCCAACCCCAACCCCAGCCCATGCAACCAGATACGCCCAACCACCGATTTAAAAGCGATACGTTTACCCGTGCTAACCGAGATTGCCGCTTTTCGGGTAGCGAGCCAGACCGCGATGGCGACGCAAACCACAATCAATACCGCCACGCCCATCAGACCAAAATAGGCGTTTAACAGCACGCCAAGTGGTGCGCCCATCGCCATCGCGCCATAGGTTGCCACACCATTCCATGAGATCACTCGCGCGGTATGCAGCGCGCCGACCGCACCAATGCCCCACAGCGTCGTCCCGGTACTGGCAAAACTTTCACCCACCCCGAGAAAGCCTCGCCCGACACAGAGCAACAATAAACTGACCAGCGGATGATTCGCGAATATAAAAGCCAGTGCATAAAACAGACCGCTTATCCCACAACAGCTCAAGCCGAAGATCACCACTTTTTTCGGCCCCAGCTGATCCGAGTAACGCCCGGCATGCGGACGACTGACCAGCGTTGCGAAATACTGCACGCTGATAATCAGCCCCGCCAGAACGGAGTTATACCCGAGGTGGTTATGCACAAACCCTGGCAATACAGCCAGCGGCAAGCCGATCGTCAGGTAACAGACGAAGGTAAACGTCATAAATGACAGGATGCGTTTATTCAATTGCAGATTGGAGCGCAGCGTACTTAGCGACATGGACGAATCCGGACCGAGATCACAGTTTAAGAGACTAACAGCATAGACAGGTTTGCCTGCCGAAGGAATGTCAAAACCCGGATATATGTCGTTGCCTGTAAATCTATACATACTTACAGAAAAATCTGATCTACGTCACGCCAACCCGTGCCACGCCTGAGTTAGCCAGACAGTCACAACGACTAATAAGGGCTAAAATAGCGGACATTTTGACTAAGGAAGCTCGCCTTATAACATTTTGGGCTATGCTTTAAGGACAGTTCAAACAAGGAGAGGCACATGTTTAAGAAATCAGAAAAAGTCGAACGCGACATTGATCAGGACGTTACTCTGCTGGCCGATACCCTCGATGAGGTGCTTCAGTCATCGGGTGCCAAGACGAAAGATGAGCTGGAAAAAATTCGCGGTAAAGCGGAAGGCGTATTACGCGATGCCCGCGCACGATTCAATAATTCTGGCAGCATTAAGCAACATGCCCGCGATGCTGCTGACCAAGCGACCAGCTACGTGAAAGACAATCCGTGGCATGGCGTGGGTGTCGGTGCAGCCGTAGGTATCGTACTCGGCGTGCTGCTGGGACGTCGTTAACACGTTCTTGTAAGCAAGGTGCTATTTTCCTGTGTCGGGTACCAGCACCTAAGCGGAGGTTCCATTCCCTCATTAATCCGCTTTGACGACGGGGCCATTTGGCCCCGTTTTCTATGGTTTTGATCCGACAATCCGTGATCCCCCCAAAATCTCACCCAAACGCTGGCATAAATGCTGCGCCTGTTGTGGTGACACAATATTCGGAAAGCCCATCAACACACCGTTGGGCCGCAATGTATCATCCCGTTCGCGGCGTAAAACCTGCCAGTCCGACAGCGCCTGTATTGCCAGCCCCTGTTCGCGCGCCAATTGGGCAATCAGCGCATCATCCAGCGACGGGTTCAGTTTGGTACATAGCTGGATCCCGCCAACCTGATGACTCACCCGCAGCACTTCCGTTGGAAAAACCGCCGTCAATGCCTGTACGAGATAGCCACGCCGCTCTGCGTAAAGTTGACGCATACGCTTCAGATGCCGGTAAAAATGCCCTTGATCGATGAATTCAGCGATGCTTTCTTGTAACAAAGGCGGCGTGCTGCAAATTCGCAGCGAGCAATCGCCCTCAATTTTATCCACCAGGCTCTCCGGCACGACCACGTACCCACAACGCAACGCCGGGAACATCACTTTGCTGAACGTGCCGGCATAAATCACACGATCCTGTGTATCCAGGCTTTTCAGCGAAGGCAGCGGCTGGCCGTGATAGCGGAATTCACTGTCATAATCATCTTCAATGATCCACGCTTGCTGTTTTTCCGCCCAGTCCAGCAACGCCATGCGGCGAGACAGACTCATGGTCACGCCGGTCGGGCTTTGATGTGCGGGCGTCACCACCGCAAAGCGCGCATACGGATGTTGACTGACTGCTTGCGGAATGTTCATGCCCTCTTCATCAACATTCACTGCCATGGGCACAGCGCCCGCCGCGCGGAAAAAAGCCTGCGTTACCGGATAACCGGGATCTTCCAGCCATACGCCGTCACCCGGTGTTAACAGGCTACCGATGATGAGATCCAAAACAGGCACATAGCCACCGCAGATAAAAATCTGTTCGGGGCGGCAGGTGAAACCACGGGAAAGTTGCAGGTAGCGCGCAATAGCATGGCGCAGCGTCTCAACGCCGGTCAGCGGCGGATGGCCCAAATCATTCAGGTCAGTATGGCGGGTTTGCCGCGACACAATGCGCGACCAGATAGCCCGGGGAAAGGCATCCAGCGCAGGTAAACCGAGCTGAAAAGGCAGTGAGGAGACCGCAGGCAGCATCGGGTTGACTGGCCTGCGGGTTTTGGTTTCGTGAACCGGAGCAAACACGGGCGCGGATAAGCTTTCCGGCGCGCTCACCACGGTTCCCGCCTGGCCACGGCTTTGTAAAAAACCCTCTGCCGTCAGTAGGCTATAAGCATTTTCAATGGTGGCGCGCGCCACGCCGAGTTCGCTGGCCAGCGCCCGCACCGAAGGAACGCGGCTGCCACGTTTTAGCTGCCCTTCCATGATGGCCTGTTTCACCCGCTGATAGATTTGTCGGTAAAGCGGTACCTTTCGCTGCGGATCGAGGTGAAAAGAGAGAGGGAAGCGGCTCATCATGACCTGCTTAAATAGACACTTTATGGCTCTTTAGTATAGACCATGCGCGACGTAGATTAGTACTCATTGAGGCGCGCTGTGCGTCCATCTTTCAACCGGGGAATCACTATGACTACGCTTCGCCTGCCTTACTACTCGCTGTCCGCGTCCATCATTGAGCCAATGAGAGTGGCGCTTGGCGCACTGGAAAAGGGTCCGCTGGATAACCTGATCATCGAGCTGGTGTTCCTGCGCGTTTCGCAGATCAACGGCTGTGCCTACTGTCTGGATATGCACTCAAAGGCGCTGCGCAAAATGGACGAACCGCAGACCAAACTGGATCAGCTGGCGGGCTGGCGCGTGAGTCATGCGTATTCTGAGCGCGAACGTGCGGCGCTGGCATGGGCGGAATCGGTGACTTGGGTTGCGGCGACGGGTGCACCGGACAACGCATATGAGCCGCTAAAAGCGCAGTTCAGCGAGGTGGAAATTTCCGATCTAACCTTCGCGATCGCTCTGATGAATGCGTTTAACCGTCTGGCAGTCGGAATGCGCCAGTAATCGCATTGTTGATTTATTGAACGTGAAAAAAATTTCGTCCTACAGCCCGCATCCTGCGGGCTTTGTCATTTTTGCAATAAGCAATTTCGAAATATCTACATATTGTGTGGTTGAATATTTAAATCACCACATCTAGTATTAAACGCATCGGGGCGCCACCAGCGTTTCGGAACTCGTCGCCCCTTTAATGCTGAAGCCATCGCCACAGCGACTGGGCAAAACCGTCTCTGATTTCTTTACAGATGGAAATACGAATCATGAGCATTATTATTTACAGCAAACCAGACTGTGTCCAGTGCAATGCGACCTACCGTGCATTAGATAAACACGGCATCGCCTATGAAGTGATCGATTTAACTCAGGATGCGCAGGCGCTCGGTCAGGTCCGTGCGATGGGGTATCAGCAGGTGCCGGTGATTGTCGCCGGTGACGATCACTGGTCCGGTTTCCGCCCGGACAAAATCAGCGCTCTGCGCCAGCTTCAGCTCCAGAACGCGTTCTGAGGATCGGCGGATGAATCCGTTGGTCTATTTTTCCAGCAGTTCAGAAAACACGCATCGCTTCGTCGGCAGAACCGGATTGCCGGCGATCCGCATCCCGATTGACCGTCAGCCTGAAAAATTGCGCGTCACCTTACCGTACATTCTGGTGGTGCCGAGCTACGGCGGCGGATCGGCCAAAGGCGCGGTACCGACGCAGGTGATCCGTTTTCTGAACGATGAACATAACCGTTCACTCATCCGCGGCGTTATCGCCGCCGGGAATACCAATTTCGGCGCAGCGTATTGCATAGCCGGTGACATCATCGCCCAGAAGTGTCAGGTGCCTTACCTGTACCGCTTTGAATTGCTGGGTACGCCGGAAGACGTTGCAAAGGTCACACAGGGAGTTACTGAATTTTGGCAACGACAGAACTGAATCTCACCGAGGCGGACACGTCCAGCCCTGATTATCACGCGCTCAACGCCATGTTGAATCTGTTCGATGCCGAAGGCCGCATCCAGTTTGACAAAGACCGGCTGGCCGCACGTCAGTATTTTCTGCAACACGTCAATCAGAATACGGTGTTTTTCCACAATCTGGCGGAGAAACTGCGCTATCTGGTGGAGGAAGGCTATTACGAAGCCGCCGTGTTGGATCAATACGCTTTCGATGACATTAAGGCGTTATTCAAACAGGCATACGCCAAAAAATTCCGTTTCCAGACCTTTCTGGGCGCATTCAAGTATTACACCAGCTACACGCTGAAAACTTTCGATGGCAAACGCTATCTTGAACGTTATGAAGACCGCGTGTGCATGGTGGCGCTGACGCTGGCGCGCGGCGACATTCAGCTCGCCGGGCATTTCGTGGATGAGATCATTTCCGGCCGCTTTCAGCCTGCGACGCCGACATTCCTCAACTGTGGTAAAAAACAGCGCGGCGAACTGGTCTCCTGTTTCCTGCTGCGCATTGAAGACAACATGGAATCCATTGGCCGGTCGGTGAACTCGGCGCTGCAACTGTCCAAACGCGGCGGCGGCGTGGCGTTTATGCTGACTAACATCCGTGAAGTCGGTGCGCCGATTAAGCGCATCGAAAACCAGTCCTCCGGCGTGATCCCGATCATGAAGATGCTGGAGGATGCGTTCTCTTACGCCAACCAGCTGGGTGCGCGTCAGGGCGCAGGCGCGGTGTATCTGAACGCGCATCATCCCGACATCCTGCGTTTCCTCGATACCAAGCGTGAGAATGCCGACGAGAAAATCCGCATCAAAACGCTATCGCTTGGTGTGGTTATCCCTGATATCACCTTCGAGCTGGCGAAAAACAACGAAGACATGTACCTGTTCTCGCCGTACCACGTCGAGAAAGTCTACGGCGTACCGATGTCTGAAATCAGCATCACCGAGAAATACCGCGAGATGGTGAATGACAAGCGCATTCACAAAAGCAAAATCAACGCACGTGAGTTCTTCCAGGTGCTGGCGGAGATTCAGTTTGAATCCGGTTATCCGTACATGATGTTTGAAGATACGGTCAACCGCGCCAATCCGATCAAAGGTCGCATCAACATGAGCAACCTGTGTTCGGAAATCTTGCAGGTGAACGCCCCGACGGTGTACGGCGAAGATTTGTCGTATCAGCAGGTCGGTAAAGACATTTCCTGTAATCTCGGCTCACTGAATATCGCCTCGGCGATGGATTCGCCGGACTTCGGTAACACGGTGGAAATGGCGGTGCGGGCGCTGACGGCGGTCTCTGACATGAGCCACATCCGCTCGGTGCCGTCGATCGATCAGGGGAATCAGGATTCTCACGCCATCGGCCTCGGTCAGATGAACCTGCACGGCTATCTGTGCCGCGAGCGGATTTATTACGGTTCCGCAGAAGGTCTGGATTTCACCAACATCTATTTCTGCACCGTGGCGTTTCACGCGATCCGTGCTTCGAACCAGATTGCCATCGAACGCCAGCAATCCTTTAAAGGCTTTGCGGAGTCGAGCTACGCCAGCGGTACCTATTTCGACAAATATATCGATGATACGCAGGCAGAGAAATGGCAGCCGAAAACCGGACGCGTGCGCGAGCTGTTTAGCGACGCCAGGATCGCTATTCCGACCCGCGCAGACTGGGCAGAACTGAAAGCCTCGGTGATGCAGCACGGGCTGTATAACCAGAACTTGCAGGCGGTGCCGCCGACCGGTTCGATTTCGTATATCAATAACTCGACCTCGAGTATTCACCCGATCGTCTCCCGCGTGGAAATCCGCAAAGAGGGCAAAATTGGCCGCGTGTATTATCCGGCGGCGTTTATGACCAATGACAATCTGGATTACTACCAGGATGCCTACGAAATCGGCCCGGAAAAGATTATTGATACCTACGCCGAAGCCACGCAGCACGTCGATCAGGGCTTGTCGCTGACGCTGTTCTTCCGCGATACCGCCACCACCCGCGACATCAACAAAGCGCAGATTTATGCCTGGCGTAAAGGCATCAAAACCATTTATTACATCCGTCTGCGTCAAATGGCGCTGGCAGGCACCGAAGTTCAGGGCTGCGTGTCCTGCACGCTTTAAGGAACAAATATGAGTGGAATTAAACAACTGCTGGTGCCACAGCCGGTCAGTAAAGCCATCAACTGGAACAAGATCCAGGACGATAAAGATCTGGAAGTGTGGAACCGTCTGACCTCTAACTTTTGGCTGCCGGAAAAGGTGCCGCTCTCCAATGATATTCCGTCGTGGGCGACGCTGAATGCACAGGAAAAACAGCTGACCATCCGCGTGTTTACCGGCCTGACGCTGCTCGACACCGTGCAAAACGTGGTCGGCGCACCGACGCTGATGAGAGACGCCGTGACGCCGCACGAAGAAGCGGTGTACTCAAACATCTGCTTTATGGAAGCGGTACATGCGCGTTCTTACAGCTCGATTTTCTCGACGCTGTGCGCCACCGTGGACGTTGATGAAGCCTACCGCTGGAGCGAGGAAAACGTCGCGCTGCAAAACAAAGCCGCGATCATTCTTTCGTATTACGACGGCGAAGATCCGCTGATGAAGAAAGTCGCCAGCGTGTTCCTCGAGTCCTTCTTGTTCTACTCCGGTTTTTATCTGCCGATGTACTGGTCAAGCCGTGCCAAGCTGACCAACACCGCCGACCTGATCCGTCTGATCATCCGCGATGAAGCCGTGCACGGTTATTACATTGGCTATAAATTCCAGAAAGCCCTGGCGCTGGAAAGCGAAGAACGTCAGCGGCAGATCAAAGAGCAGGCGTTTGATCTGATGCAGGATCTGTACGACAACGAGATCCGCTACACCGAAGAGCTGTACGACGGCGTAGGCTGGAGCGAAGACGTGAAGAAATTCCTGCACTACAACGCGAACAAAGCGCTGATGAATCTCGGCTACGAAGCCCTGTTCCCGGCCAGCATGGCGGATGTCAATCCGGCGATCCTCTCGGCATTGTCGCCAAACGCCGATGAAAACCACGACTTCTTCTCGGGTTCGGGTTCATCGTATGTGATTGGTACGGCGGTGAATACGGAAGATGAGGACTGGGATTTCTGATGTTGATGTAATTTCTTCAGGGGTTACAATAGAAACAGTGTTTCAAAAATAACCCTACTTCCTCTAAATAGTTTGAGTTGCAGCCAACACATCTGCAACTCGAACTATGACGAAGAAACAAAGAAGGAAACATCATGCCTTACAGTGCCTCGCCCTCCCGCTATGAAACCATGCAATTTCGCCGCTGCGGCCAGAGCGGCCTCAAACTCCCTGCTCTTTCTCTGGGCCTGTGGCACAGCTTCGGGCACGTCAGCCCGCTGGAATCACAACGCGCGCTACTGCAAAAAGCCTTTGATTTAGGCATCACCCATTTTGATCTGGCGAATAACTACGGGCCGCCGCCGGGTTCGGCGGAAGAGAATTTCGGCAAGCTGCTGCGTCAGGATTTTTCGTCGTATCGCGATGAGCTGATCATCTCCACCAAAGCCGGTTACGACATGTGGCCGGGCCCGTACGGCGCGGGCGGTTCACGCAAATATCTGCTGGCAAGCCTTGATCAAAGCCTGCAACGCATGGGGCTGGATTACGTCGATATCTTCTATTCGCATCGCGTGGATGAAGAAACGCCGATGGAAGAAACCGCCGCCGCGCTGGCGTATGCCGTGCAAAGCGGTAAGGCGCTGTATGTCGGGATTTCGTCTTACTCGCCGGAGCGTACGCAGAAAATGGCCGAGCTGTTGCACGAGCTGAAAGTGCCGCTGCTGATCCACCAGCCGTCTTACAATCTGCTGAACCGCTGGGTGGATAAGAGCGGATTGCTCGACACGCTGGAGCAAAATGGCGCAGGCTGCATTGCCTTCACGCCGCTGGCCCAGGGGCTGCTGACCGGTAAGTATCTCAACGGTATTCCGGACGGCTCAAGGATGCAGGTCGAAGGCAATAAAGTGCGCGGACTAAATGCCAACATGCTCACCGACGCCAACCTGAACAGCCTGCAGTTGCTCAATGAGATGGCGCAACAGCGCGGCCAGACGATGGCACAGATGGCGCTGAGCTGGCTGCTGAAAGACGATCGCGTGACGTCGGTACTGATTGGGGCGAGCCACCCGGAGCAACTGGATGAAAACGTGCAGGCGTTGGAGAATCTGCGTTTCAGCGCGGAGGAGCTGGCGGCGATCGATAAGCACGTTGCGGACGGGGAACTGAATCTGTGGCAGGCATCTTCGGATAAATAAAGCGTTAATCAAACGGCAGGCGGATAACCGTTTTATCCGCCACACCAAAACAAGTCTCAAAAAGGACCCTTCCTATTTTTATCGGAAAACCCATCCCTTCCGCAGAAGGGATTGAGAAAGGGTTCAAGAGAAGAACTTCGCCAGCACCAGCAAACCGACGGTGACATTAATAGCGCCGCCGATACGCGTAGCAATTTGGGCAAACGGCATTAACGCCATGCGGTTACCGGAAGTGAGAATGGCCACATCCCCAGTGCCGCCCTGCCCGCTCTGACAGCAGGAAACAATCGCAACGTCGATCGGGTGCATACCAATCTTTTTGCCGACAAAGAAACCGGTGCCGACCAGCGCACAGACGGTGGTGACGATCACACACAGGTTCTGCAAGGTAAAGGCGTTCACCAGCTCTTGCCATGGTGTGATCGCCACACCAACAGCAAACAGCACCGGATAGGTCACGGCAGTGCGAAAGAATTTATACACCGCCATTGAGCCTTGCTGAATGGCCGGTGAGATCCCGTTGATCAGTTTCAATACCACGGCAGCGAACAGCATGCCGACCGGGGCGGGCAGGCCGATCAGATGTTGGCCGAGCATCCCCACCATATACAGCAGGATCGCCAGCAGCGCGCCACAGGCGAGAGCATTCACGTCAGGCTTGCCGGTAAAGACCTCAAGACCATGCTCGATCAGACCTTTTTTCGTCGGCATGAGTTGGCCTTCACCGGTCAGATGCGGATAGCGTTTCCCGACCTGATTCAGTATGCCCGCCAGCACAATGGCGGTCAGACTGCCGAGCATGACGATCGGTAAAATACGCCCGAGTGCCACACCCTGCTCCATATGCAAAATGGTCGCGTACCCCATCGACAGCGGGATAGCACCTTCGCCAACCCCGCCCGCCATAATAGGCAGGATCAGGAAGAAGAAGGTCTGGAATGGCGGCAGTCCCAGCAGCGTACCCATCACCAGCCCGGCCAGCATGCCCACAATTTCACCACACAGCATCGGCACAAAAATGCGCAAAAAGCCCTGGATCAACACCTGACGGTTCATGCTCATAATGCTGCCGACAATGATGCAGCATATATAGAGATAGAGAATGTTGGTGGATTTGTAGAATTTGACGGTGGAATCGACCACCACATGCGGTAACAGGCCGTAATACACCATCGCGGAAGGTATAAAGGTGGCGCAGATAGCCGCCGCGCCCATTTTACCCACCAGAGGCAAACGCTTCCCAAACTCGCCACATGCAAATCCAAAGAATGCCAGCGTCGCCACCATGACCACAATATCGCTGGGCAGTTTTCCATTGAGGCAATCGAGCAAAATCAGCACGCCCGCCAGCAAGAAGAACGGCAGCGGAATGATCCCTATTTTGTAGTTATCCAAAATATGCCACCAGCGTTCTTTGGCTGAAAAGGTTGGTGTTTTGGGGTCTTTCGCAACCAGAAGGCCGTCATCGGTTGTGCTCATGGCAATACTCTCTTTTCATAAATGACTCGACAGAGGGTGAGCATAAAAAATCATCCGGCAGACGGGTTGTGAAGTGGCTCATGTTAAAACCACTGATTTAAAGGTTGTAATGGTGTTAATGATGTTAATGCTACGGCGGCTGCAATCCTTATCAGCTTTGTAGCAAATAGCGGGTTTAGCCTTATGCTTAGTAAGACTATTATGGGTATTCCGTGCGGTCTATGCGTGGTTGCTCACAACCTAACTCTGCGGGGAATGTTACCGGTGAAAGTCGCGTGTTAGGCTTATTGTTCATCTTCCGCTCTGGCATCCTGAATGAAATTACGATTTACCTTCCAGATAAAACTGTTCCTCTCTCTGGTCGCCTTTTCCTGCGTATTGCTGGCCCTGTTCGGCGCATTTCTTTTTCATACCATTGACCGCCAGTTGAACCACGATCTCGGTAACCGCGCGAAGGTTCAGGCAGCCCAAATCGCTCTAATGCCGGGACTGTCTGAGCTGGTGGCAGCCCATGACACTGCGGGGATCGCCCGTTTAATCACCCCACTGCGGGCGAAAAGCGACGCCAGCTATATTGTGGTCGGTGATATTCACGAGAATCATCTGTACCACTCGCAGTCACCTGAGCGGGTCGGCAAACCGATGATCGGCGGAGATAACGCGGGCGTGCTGGCAGGAAAAACCATCATTTCGGTGCGAAAGGGAGGCATCGGCATTTCATTACGCAGTAAAGCCCCTGTTCTGGATGCGCATAACAAGGTGATCGGCATTGTCTCAGTGGGTTATCTTACGTCGTACATCGATGACATTACCCTTAAACAGTTAGCGCAGACGGCGCTCTCCGGTCTACTGCTCTTAACGCTGCTTTTTGCTTTTTCATGGTTGTTCAGTAAAAACCTTAAAAAACAGATGTTTTGGCTGGAGCCAAAAGAGATCACTCTGCTGGTTCGTCAGCAAAAAGCACTACTGGAAGCTATTTATGAAGGCGTGATAGCCATTGATGATCGCCAACGGATCATCTCGATAAATCACGCAGCCCGCGAATTGCTGGCGCTATCACAGCCCGAAACCACGCTCATCGGCCAAAACATACGAGATGTCATTCATACTGATACCGCATTTTTTATCAGTGACAGCGACACTCCCAACCGCCACGATGAAGTCGCCCGCTTTAATCAGCGTCAGGTGATCGTAAATCGGGTGCGCATCGAACTGGATCCCGCCACGCAAACTGGCTGGGTATTCAGCTTTCGCGATAAAAATGATATCAACACTCTCAGCAGTCAACTCAGCCAGGTGAAGCGCTATGCCGATAATCTTCGCATCATGCGTCACGAGCAACTTAACTGGACGGCAACGCTGGCCGGTTTGCTGCATATGAACCGCTACGAAGAGGCCATTGGCTATATTCAGGCACAGTCTGAAGGGGCTCAGGCGGTGCTGGATTTTGTCTCGTCGCGTGTTGCCTCACCGACGTTATGCGGCCTGCTATTGGGAAAATATGCCAGTGCGCGAGAAAAAGGCGTGGAGCTCAATTTCGATCCGGCCTGTCAATTTCACCGCCTGCCCGCGGAGTTGACAGAGTCCGAACTGATGTCGATCATCGGTAATCTGATTGATAACGCCGTTGACGCCACTCTGGCGGCACCGGCACCGCGGCAACCGGTCGAATTCTATCTGTCAGACAGCCATGATGAGCTGCTGATAGAAGTCGCCGATCAGGGCGTCGGAATAACACCGGAGTTACGTTCGCGTATTTTTGAGCAAGGTGTGACAACAAAGCCGCCATCGGCTGCTGACGACACTGGAGGCGAACATGGTATCGGACTGTACCTCGTGTCCCGTTATGTCCGTCAGGCAGGTGGTGTGATTGAAATTTCGGACAACACGCCGCGCGGCTTGGTGTTTTCGCTGTTCATCCCTAATCCGCCGCAGGGCGAGCAAGCAAGTCAGGAACGATAATGAACAACCATAATGTGCAAAACAGTATCAATCAGGGCAGCGCGCTGGACGTGGTGATCGTCGAGGATGAGCCCTATCTGGCCGGGCTGCACCGCGATTTTATTGAGCAAAATTTTAACCTGCGGGTCGTGAGTATTGCGGCAACACTGGCGCAGGCCAAAACTCAGTTGCAGCTTTACCGACCGCGGTTGCTGCTGCTGGACAATTTTTTGCCTGACGGTCAGGGCATTGAGCTTATCGACAGTGCATTACTGAAAAGCCTCGATTGTTCGGTGATTTTCATCACTGCAGCCAGCGACATGCATACCTGCAGCCAGGCCATGCGCGGTGGCGCATTCGATTACATCATCAAGCCGGTTTCGTTCCAGCGTCTGCGCAACTCACTTGAGCGCTTTCTGCAACTGGTGCATCAGTTGCGTCATGTTAAGGTGCTCGACCAACAGGCGCTTGATCGTCTGTATAATCTTCCCGCCAGTGATATCCCCACCGCCCCGGCAACCAAGGGAATTGAGCCTAATACGCTAGAATTAGTACAGCGCGTTTTCAGCGAAGGGGGTGATCGCAATTGGTCCGTGGATGACGTGGTGGAAAAGGTCGGAATCAGCAAAACGACGGGGCGTCGCTATCTGGAATATTGCGTGGAGATTGGCTTTATTGCCGTGGAAATGCAGTACGGAAATATCGGCCATCCGCGCCGTTTATATCGTAAAATAGCAGGTGAAGAAAAATCCGTATCCTGATGCTGAATTCCTGTTGTTTTCCCTGCTGAATTTCTCTCTCTCTGCCGGTGGCAACACCGGTGAATTTCTCGAACATCGCGCCGCCTCACGCCCTTAATTCACTCGTTCATCACCTTTCAGACAAGCGGTAAATTTATCGTTTTCAATCGTGACTGAAACTCCTATTTTCACACGTAGATTATGAATCATTATTCTGTATTTAATCACCTGATTAATCACAATTATTTTCAGACAAAAACCCGCAAAAACAAAACACACAAAAACCATTATAATCAATGCTTTGATTATAATTTATGCAAAATTCAAGACGAAAATAATTAACCAAAAACAGAAATCCCAGCACCTTGAAATTTGTCATTAAATGTCAATTCAGATACGCGAAAATTAGACATACCAAATACACATATATACGCACTCAGATTCGCAATCACGATTATTCATCAGAAACATTGAGACTTGTCTCAGAATGTCGATGTGTTAGGGTATAAGGCGTTCACTATTTTGTTAGCAGGTAAAACTCTATACGCACCACCACAAAAACTAGACATCAAGCCGACATGGCTATTTATATCCAAGGAATGCACATTGCATGGCAATTAAAATTGAAGTAAAGAACCTTTATAAGGTGTTTGGCGAAAACCCGGATCGCGCTTTCAAGATGATTGAAGCCGGTAAGGGTAAAGAAGAAATTTTTGAGAAAACCGGTCTGTCACTTGGCGTTAAGGATGCCAGTCTGGCCATTGAAGAAGGCGAGATCTTCGTCATCATGGGGTTGTCCGGTTCAGGGAAATCCACCATGGTACGCCTTCTCAATCGTCTGATAGAACCTACCCGGGGTGAAGTCCTGATCGACGGCGAAGACATCGCCAAGATCTCCGAGTCGAAACTGCGTCAGGTTCGTCGCAGCAAAATCAGTATGGTGTTTCAGTCGTTTGCCTTAATGCCTCATATGACCGTGTTAGATAACACGGCGTTTGGCATGGAGCTGGCCGGTGTTCCGACGCAGGAACGTCGAGAGAAAGCCCTTGATGCATTGCGTCAGGTGAGTCTTGAAAACTACGCCAACTCGTATCCCGATGAGCTGTCCGGCGGTATGCGTCAGCGTGTAGGCCTGGCCCGCGCTATGGCTAACAACCCTGATATTCTGCTGATGGATGAAGCCTTCTCGGCGCTTGATCCCCTTATCCGTACCGAAATGCAGGATGAGCTGGTGAAATTGCAGGCGCAGCATCAGCGCACCATTGTGTTTATTTCCCATGACCTTGATGAAGCCATGCGCATCGGCGACCGTATCGCCATCATGCAGGGCGGCGAAGTGGTACAGGTCGGCACACCGGAAGAGATTCTGAACAATCCGGCCAACGACTATGTGCGCACCTTCTTCCGCGGTGTGGATATCAGTCAGGTATTCAGTGCCAAGGACATCGCCCGTCGTCGTGGTACGTTAATTCGTAGAACCCCAGGTTTTGGTCCGCGGGCAGCGCTTAAGCTGCTGGAAGACGAAGACCGCGAATATGGTTATGTGCTGGAGCGTGGTCAGAAATTCATCGGCGTAGTGTCGATTGATTCCCTGAAAGTCGCGCTAAAAGCCAATCAATCACTGGACGCCGCGCTGTTGGACCTTCCTGCACCGGTGTTGGCAGATATGCCGCTCAGTGAGTTGATTTCTCATGTCGCCGCCGCGCCTTACGCCGTGCCGGTGGTTAATGAGGACAATAACTATATCGGTATTATTTCCAAGGCTATGCTGCTTCGAGCCCTGGACAAAGATGGGGGTAACGAATAATGAAGAATTCAATTAACGATAGTATCGTTCAACATGCTCAGGCCGCGTCACAAACGGTAAATGCCGCCATCGATCCCTGGAGTGCGGATAACGCCAGCGGTGGCCACGTCGCAGCAGCCCAGCCAGTGGCCGATGCTGCCAGTAGCGATCCCTGGGGTGCCGCCTCGAGCGGCAGCGATGCGGTCACTAGTGCACCTGATGCCACACATAATGCTGCAGCGCAGGCCAATGACTGGCTGAATATCGCTCCGACGGAGCATCACCCGTTCAATATTCTTGACCCATTCCATAACACGCTTATCCCGCTTGACCACTGGGTAACCGAAGGTATTGACTGGCTTGTCACCAACTTCCGCCCGGTGTTTCAAGCGATTCGTGTACCGGTTGATTTCATACTGAGCGGTTTTCAGCACGGTCTGGAATCATTGCCAGCACCGATTGCCATGCTGATTTTTGCTTTAATCGCCTGGCAGATGGCAGGCCTCGGTATGGGTGCGGCAACGCTGGTATCTCTGGTACTGATCGGCGCGATCGGTGCCTGGTCACAGGCTATGGTAACGCTGGCGCTGGTGCTCACCTCACTATTCTTCTGTGTGCTGATAGGGCTCCCGCTCGGAATATGGCTGGCGCGCAGTAAACGTGCAGCGAAGATTATCCGTCCGTTGCTTGATGCCATGCAAACTACGCCGGCGTTCGTCTATCTGGTCCCCATCGTCATGCTGTTTGGTATCGGTAATGTGCCTGGCGTGGTCGTCACCATTATCTTCGCCCTGCCGCCTATCGTACGTCTGACCATCTTGGGGATTAATCAGGTGCCAGAAGACTTGATCGAAGCCTCACAATCCTTCGGGGCCAGCCCAAGCCAGCTGCTGTTCAAAGTTCAGTTGCCGCTGGCGATGCCGACCATCATGGCCGGTATTAACCAGACGCTGATGCTCGCGTTGTCGATGGTGGTTATCGCCTCGATGATTGCCGTAGGCGGTCTGGGTCAGATGGTTCTGCGCGGCATCGGCCGTCTGGATATGGGTCTGGCATCGGTGGGTGGTGCGGGTATCGTTATCCTCGCTATTATCCTCGACCGTTTAACCCAGTCTATGGGTGAAGACAGCCGCAGCAAAGGTGGCCATCGCTGGTTCACCCGCGGGCCGGTTGGCCTGCTGGCTAAACCTTTTGTGAAAAAAGCCTAATCAAAGACTGTACCTCCCGGCGGTCAACCGCCGGGATACCTCACTAAGCACTCGTCCACTCTTACGTATTCATAAAAAGCTACATAGCTTTAAACTTATAAAAAATAAGGGTTCACCATGCGCACGACATCAATAAAAGCCATCGCTCTGGCCATTTCCATTTCGACACCCGCGGCTTTCGCCGCCGATTTACCGGGCAAAGGCGTGGTCGTCAAACCATTACAAAGTTCCATCGCGGAAGAAACTTTCCAGACCGAATTGGTTAACCGCGCGCTGGAAAAGCTGGGCTATGACGTCCAGAAAACGGGCGAAGTCGATTACAACGTCGCCTACACCGCGATCGCCAGCGGCGATTCCACGTTTATGGCCGTTAACTGGGAACCGTTGCAAAAAGACATGTATAACGCTGCCGGCGGAGATAAGAAATTCTATCGCCAGGGCACTTATATCAAAGGCGCAGCGCAGGGTTATCTGATCGATAAGAAAACGGCTGACAAATACAACATTCACGATCTATCGCAGTTGAAAGATCCAAAGCTCGCCAAACTGTTTGATGCCAACGGTGATGGTAAAGCGGATATGGCTGGCTGTAATCCAGGCTGGGTCTGCGGGGCCGTCGTGAATACACAAATCAAAGCTTACGGCCTGAGTGATACCGTCACGCAGAATGAAGGGAACTATTCCGCCATCATCGCCGATACGCTGACCCGCTATAAATCCGGTAAACCAGTGCTGTATTTCACCTGGACACCGTACTGGGTCAGTAACGAGCTGAAACCGGGCAAAGATGTCGTTTGGCTGACCGTGCCATTCTCTGCGACGCCGGGTTCACAGAAAGATCTGGATACCACGCTGCCTAACGGTAAGAACTACGGTTTCCCGGTCAACAACGAACACATCGTGGCTAACAAAGCATGGGCTGAGAAAAATCCGGCGGCGGCGAAACTCTTCGCCATCATGACACTGCCACTGGCTGACGTGAACGCACAGAACCTGAGGATGCACAAAGGGGAATCCTCTTCGGCCGATATCCAACAACATGTTGATGGCTGGATCAAAGCGCATCAGACCACCTTCGACGGCTGGATCGAAGAAGCCACAGCCGCTGCTAAAAAATCATGATCGGACAAGCGCTGGCTCCATGCGGCGTTCTTAAAACATAATAACGACGATAAATAGGGGATTATTTTATGCTAAAGAATCATCTTTGGGCGGTTGCCGCCCTGACCACACTCGCTTCAGCTTCCTCCTTTGCTGCTGACCTTCCAGGCAAAGGTGTTACCGTGACCCCGATTCAGAGCACCATCAGCGAAGAGACTTTTCAGACTCAACTCGTTAGTAAGGCACTGGAAAAACTGGGCTACGACGTTCAACCCATCCGTGAAGTCGATTACAACGTCGGCTATACCACCATTGCTGCAGGTGATGCTACCTTTACGGCGGTGAACTGGGTGCCGCTGCATGACGCCATGTACAAAGCCGCAGGTGGCGACAAGGTGTTTTACCGCGAAGGGACTTATGTTACCGGCGCAGCGCAAGGTTATCTGATCGATAAGAAAACCGCCGAGAAATACCACATCACCAATATCGACCAGTTGAAAGATCCAAAAATCGCCAAACTGTTTGATACCAACGGTGACGGTAAAGCCGATCTGACCGGTTGTACGCCAGGTTGGGGTTGTGAAGCAGCCCTGAATGAGCAGTTGAAAGCTTACGGTCTGGAAAAAACCGTGACCCACAATCAGGGGAATTACTCAGCGATGATCGCTGACACCATCACGCGTTATAAAGAAGGTAAACCTATCTTCTATTATACCTGGACGCCTTACTGGGTAAGTGATGTGCTGGTGCCGGGCAAAGACGTGCTGTGGATGCAGGTGCCTTTCTCCGTCATACCGGGCGATAAAAATGCCGATACCACTTTACCGAACGGTAAAAATTACGGTTTCAAAGTCAACACCATGCATATCGTTGCGAATAAGAAGTTTGCTGAGGCCAACCCGGCTGCTGCAAAACTTTTCGCTATCATGAAATTACCGTTGAAAGACATCAACGCACAGAACTCAGCGATGCATGCGGGTCAAAGCTCTCAAGCAGACATCGCTAATCAGACCGACGGTTGGATCAAAGCCCACCAGGCAACCTTTGACGGTTGGGTGAAAGAAGCCGCTGCGGCAGCAAAGTAACGAAGCCAAAACCTTAACGGTTAAGATTATTGGTTGATTGAAAGGCGCTGAACTCGAATTCAGCGCCTTTTTTATCATCTTAAATGGCTAAACATCCAACATCCCACCACCCCATTGCCAAAAACAATCGTTGCCATCAAAATAGTCCACTGGTTTAATATTTCCTCCTTAACGATACTCCCCTGAGTTCAGCGCTATGCTGAATGCTGAATACAACCCGCTGCTGATTAAAATCGAAAACTATGACAACCACACATCCACACTCTCCGCTCACGCCAGGGCTGATCATTCTGATGGCCATCGCCACAGGCCTTGCCGTCGCCAGTAACTATTATCCCCAGCCTTTGCTGGAAACCATTGCCAGAGCTTTTGATCTTTCTGTTAATCAGGCCGGTTTCATCGTCACTATTGCTCAGCTCGGTTATGCTTTTGGCCTAATGTTTCTGGTGCCGCTGGGTGATATGTTTGAGCGCCGCAGCCTGATCGTGGTGATGACCATGCTTTCTGCTGCCGGGCTGCTGATCACCGCGATGGCCCCAACGCTAACTGTCATGCTGATAGGCACCGCACTGACGGGTTTGTTCTCCGTTGTCGCGCAGATTCTGGTGCCGCTGGCAGCAACGCTGGCAGAGCCTGAACGGCGCGGTAAAGTGGTCGGGTTGATTATGTCTGGTTTGCTGCTGGGGATTTTGCTGGCACGAACCGTGGCGGGTTTGCTGGCAACACTGGGTGGCTGGCGTACCGTTTACTGGGTAGCCAGTGCGCTGATGCTGGCAATGGCACTGATCCTGTGGCGTCGCCTGCCTGTACATAAACAGCATACCGGACTCAATTACCCGCAGTTGTTGAAATCTATTTTTAGCCTGTTTTTGCACACGCCAGTGCTGCGTACCCGCGCATTGCTCGGTCTGTTCTGTTTCGCTAACTTCAGTATTCTGTGGACCTCCATGGCGTTTCTGCTGGCGGGTCCGGCGTATCACTACTCTGAAGGCGTGATTGGCCTGTTTGGTCTGGTCGGCGCTGCTGGCGCGCTGGCCGCCACCCGCGCCGGGCAACTGGCAGATAAAGGTAAGGCCCACCTCACCACCACCGTTGGACTGATACTACTGCTGCTGTCATGGGCTGCGATTGCCTATGGTGAGCACTCGGTGTTGGCATTGATCGTCGGTATTGTCGTGCTGGATCTGGCGGTACAGGGTGTGCATATCACCAATCAAAGCGTCATCTATAAGTCGATGCCAGAAGCGCGTAACCGCCTCACCGCCGGTTATATGACGACCTACTTCATCGGTGGTGCAGTAGGTTCACTGGTATCAGCGTCGGCATTTCAATGGGCTGGCTGGTATGGGGTTTCTGCTGCAGGTGTCATCATGAGCGTGCTCAATTTGCTGACCTGGTGGTCTGGTCATAAATATAAAATGGCCTGATGAACTATGTGGATTTAAGGCAACGGGAAGTGAACCGTTTTTGTTATGATCGGGTACCACGTACTGGTTTATTAATTTTTGAATAATTCACCCTCGTTATGGATCACACTTAATGCTAAAGCTTTGGGTGTTCATAATATTGATGTTTTTAATTACTACCGTTACTATGTCATTCGTAACTAATGAGGTTTCTCGTCATGGATAGCTCCTTCGCACCGATTGAAAGCATGTTAAATTTCCGGGCCAAAAAACAGAAAGATTTCCCTTATCAGGAAATTTTGCTCACCCGGCTCTGCATGCACATGCAAAGTAAATTGCTGGAAAATCGCAATAAAATGCTGAAAGCACAGGGAATTAATGAAACCCTATTTATGGCTTTACTGACGCTTGATTCGCAGGAAAGTCACAGTATTCAGCCGTCAGAGCTAAGCTCTGCACTGGGTTCTTCACGCACTAACGCCACGCGAATTGCCGATGAACTGGAAAAACGTGGATGGATAGAACGGCGCGAAAGCGATAACGATCGTCGATGCCTGCATTTACATCTGACGCCAGACGGGGAAGCCTTTATTCAGACCGTTCTGCCGCCTCAACATAAGTGCCTGCATCTTCTCTGGTCAACTCTCGACGATGATGAACAGAAGCAGTTGGAGACCCTGACTCGCAAACTGTTAGTCCGCCTGGATCAGATGGATGTCACCGCGAAACAACTACTCTAATTTCTGTTCAGGTAACCCAAATATGTCACTCCAAGCCAACTGGGGACTTACGCCGCTGTTCGCCGTTTTACTTTTAGCGGGCTGCGCCTCCAGCGAAAACATTGCGCCGCAGTCAAGCCTGTTGAACAATCAGCAGTTGAAATTGGCCCAGCCCAAAGTCAGCTCGCTGGCGATCAGTCCGCAGTGGTGGCGTAGCCTGAACGATCCGCAGCTTGATCATTTGATGACAATGACGCTGCAAAATTCGCCGTCGTTACGTCAGGCTGCCGCACGGGTTCGTGAAGCACAAAGCGTTGCCGGTGAAGCTAGCGCGGCAAACGGTCCTTATTTGGATCTGAATGCCTCAACCAAGCATGAGCGTGTCTCCAAAAACACCATCCCATCATTCCTGACCAGCTATCCTGAAGCACCGATCTACGACAACAGTAATACTCTGGGATTAAACCTAAGTTACGAGTTCGACTGGTGGGGAAAATACCGCAATCAGGTCAACGCCGCAAAAGCTCAAGTAGACTCTGCCCGTGCAGAACAGGCTCAAGCGGCACTGACACTGACCAGTTCTGTCGCTTCGACCTATTACCAGTTGCAAGCGAAAGAGGCGATTCAGAAGGTTTTACAACAGGAAGTCGATGATAACCAGCATTTAGCTGACTTACGTAAAGCGCAGTATCAGGCTGGTGTATATAGTGTTGATGTGCCACAGCAAACCCAGGCTCAGGCCGACAGTGTCCAGCAACAGATTATCGAATCTCAGTCGCAGATTGATCAGTTAAAGCATCAATTGGCCGCTTTGGCGGGTTTGGGTCCGGACGGCCTGAATACGCTGCGCACCGTTCCTCTTCCTGCCGCAGAGGCCATCGCTCCAAAGGGCGACCTGACTATCGACTTGCTCGGTAAACGCCCTGACATCGCAGCCCAGCGTGCGCTCGTGGAGTCTTATTCTCAGCGTATTGCCGCGGCGAAAAAAGAGTTCTACCCAAGTCTGTCAATCAGCGCTTTTGGTGGCTTCAACACCACCGACTTTGGCGGCACGCATCCAACGCTGTTGAAAGCGGCCAGCAAAGCCTGGAATATTTCACCTGCCATCTCTTTACCTATCTTCCATGCCGGTGCCCTGCGCGCCAAGCTGGGCGAAGAATCTGCACTCTATGACCAGTCAGTCGAGTCTTACAATCAAACTATCCTGTCGGCCATTCAACAAACCGCCGATGCGATAACCATCGCAAAAAGTAGTCTCGCTCAGTTACAGCAAGCGTCGTCAGCGGTGAAGTCGATTGAGGATGTGTATCGGGTTGCTGATGCGCGTTACAAAGCAGGAATCATCGGACGGGATGAATTGCTAACCGGACAGACAGCGCTGTTGCAACAGCAACAGGCACAACTGAACGCCAGCAGCAATTTGCTTCAGGCAAGAATCAGCTTAATCCATGCGCTTGGGGGTGGCTATCAGGCCCCGGTCACCGAAAGAAACTAATCGTTATGCAAATCCATGCATTACCGCAGGTCGGTTATGCAGCGGATGAATAATAAAAACAAGATACAGTGTGGAGAAAACCATGAGCGAAAATGCGGGCATTCAGGCGACGCCACCGCAGGATTCGGTTGTTGTAAAAAAGCCGAATAAGAAAAAGAGATCACGCAAAATTGCATTACTGTCCTTAACCGGCATTTTTGTCATTATCGCCATCGCCTACCTGTTTTATTGGCTGTTGGTGTTACGTCATTTCCAGAGTACCGATGACTCGTATGTCGCCGGTAACCAAGTGCAAATCATGGCGCAAGTGTCGGGCAGCGTAACCAGCGTGAATTTCGAAGGCACCGATTTCGTCAAAAAAGACGATCCTCTAGTGGTGTTAGATCCCACCGATGCCGAACAAGCCTTCGATCGGGCCAAAACCGGTCTGGCGACCAGCGTGCGTCAAACCCACCAACTGATCATTAATGGCCGTCAATATCAAGCCAATGTCGCGCTGCGCCAGACGCAACTAAAGCAGGCACAGAGCGACCTGAAGCGCCGCGTGATACTCGGTAATGCCGATGCTATCGGACGTGAAGAACTGCAACATGCGCATGACGCCGTTGAGATCGCTAAAGCCCAGCTCGACGTCGCGATTCAACAGTACAACGCCAATCAGGCGATGGTGTTGAGTACGCCCGTCGATCAACAACCTCAGGTCTTGCAGGCAGCAGCAAAGGTGCGCGACGCCTGGCTGGCTCTGCAACGTACCCGTGTGGTCAGTCCTATCGATGGATTTATTTCACGTCGCTCGGTACAGGTTGGTCAGCAAATCACACCGGGAACTGCCCTGATGGCGGTGATTCCCGCCAATCACGTTTGGGTGGATGCCAACTTCAAAGAGACACAAATAGCCAACATGCGTATCGGCCAACCAGCCACCGTCGTCAGCGATATGTACGGTGATGATGTCACCTATACTGGCAAAGTGGTGGGCATGGATATGGGGACTGGCGGCGCGTTCTCGCTGTTACCGGCACAGAATGCCACCGGCAACTGGATCAAGGTGGTTCAGCGTCTGCCGGTACGTATAGAGCTGGACGACAAACAGGTGGCGAAGCATCCGCTGCGTATCGGTTTGTCCGCGCTGGTGACGGTGGATACACGAGATCGCAACGGTCTGGTGCTGGCCAATAAAGTGCGTACAGAGCCGCTGTACCAAACCACCGCGTTGACGCTAGATCTGGCGCCGGTTGACGCCATCATTGCTGATGTCATTCATGCCAATGCAGGCTAAAACCGTCGGAGGCCTCTGTGGCAAATAAACCGCTGGTAGGCGCACCGCTGGCCTGGATGACAGTCGCTTTGTCTCTGGCCACGTTTATGCAGGTGCTGGATTCGACCATCGCCAACGTGGCGATACCGACCATCGCAGGTAACCTTGGTGCTTCAAACTCTCAGGGTACCTGGGTTATCACCTCGTTCGGGGTAGCAAACGCGATTTCTATTCCGATCACCGGCTGGTTGGCGAAACGCATAGGTGAAGTCAAACTGTTCCTGTGGTCAACCGTGCTGTTTGCCATCGCTTCCTGGCTGTGCGGGATTTCCAACAGCCTGGAAATGTTGATCTTTTTCCGTGTAATACAAGGTGTGGTGGCAGGTCCACTGATCCCGTTATCACAAAGTCTGTTACTGAATAATTATCCTCCGGCCAAGCGAAGTACCGCCTTAGCACTCTGGTCGATGACCGTGATCGTAGCGCCGATCTGTGGCCCGATCCTCGGCGGTTATATCAGTGATAACTTCCATTGGGGTTGGATCTTCTTTATCAACGTACCGATCGCCATTGTTGTGGTTGCGCTGACATTGAGAACGCTGAAAGGACGCGAAACCCCCACGCAGATACGCCCTATCGATAGCATCGGATTGGTGTTGCTGGTGTTGGGGGTCGGCTCATTGCAGGTCATGCTTGACCGCGGTAAAGAGCTAGACTGGTTTAACTCCACGGAAATTATCGTGCTTGCCGCCGTGGCGGTGGTGGCGCTCTGCTTCCTGGTGGTCTGGGAGCTGACTGACGACCACCCCATTGTCGATCTTTCGCTCTTTAAATCGCGAAATTTCACCATCGGTGTGCTGTGTATCAGCCTGGCCTATATGCTCTACTTCGGCGCCATTGTTCTGCTGCCGCAGCTGTTGCAGGAGGTATATGGCTACACGGCAACCTGGGCCGGTCTGGCCTCTGCGCCGGTAGGGATCCTGCCGGTTATCATGTCGCCGATCATTGGCCGCTTTGCGCATCGTCTCGACATGCGCAAGCTGATCACTTTTAGCTTTATCATGTATGCGGTGTGCTTCTACTGGCGAGCTTATACGTTCGAACCGGGGATGGATTTTGGCGCGTCAGCATGGCCACAGTTCTTTCAAGGTTTCGCCGTGGGCTGCTTCTTTATGCCACTGACCACCATTATTCTGTCCGGGCTACCGCCAGAGCGCATGGCAGCCGCATCAAGCCTGTCGAATTTCATCCGAACACTCGCAGGCTCTATCGGTACCTCGGTGACCACCACCATGTGGGCAGACCGTGAATCGCTGCATCATGCGCAGTTATCGGAAAATATCACGCCGTTTAACCCAGTTGCACAGCAGACTTATGCCAAACTTGAAGGGATGGGAATGAGCCACCAGCAGGCATCAGGTTGGATAGCCCGAGAGATAACGAATCAGGGGCTGATCATTTCTGCCAATGAGATTTTCTGGTTATCCGGCGGAGCATTCCTGATATTGCTGGTTTTGATCTGGTTTGCCCGCCCCCCGTTCGGCGGTGCGGGAGGCAGTAAAGAGGGAGGTGGTGCGCACTAAGCTGCGTTTCGCCTGACACTTTATTAGCAACCATAAAAACGGACGCCCTGAGGCGTCCGTTTTTATGGTGACTTCGCTAGAACATATTCTGACGATTAAGCGTGGTTTTGACGCCACCAGTCAGCCAGCAAAATACCGGTCGCAACAGAAACATTCAGACTTTCTACTTTACCGGTACCACCGATAGAGATGTTGATATCACCCTGCTGCCATGCGCTATCAGACAAACCATCGCTTTCTTCGCCCAGTACCAGAACCATTTTGGCAGGCAGTTCGGCTTTACCCAGTACTGTCCCTTTATGGCTTGAGGTTGTGACGATGGCGTAACCCGCTTTACGGAAGCTCGCCAGCACGTCGAGGAAGTTATCGGCGCTGATGGCTTTGATATGTTCCGCGCCGCCTTCAGCAGTACGCACTGCAGCACCAGATTCCAGTAAGGCCGGATCCTGTACGACTAAACCGTTAACACCGAAGTGTGCACAACTACGCATAATACCGCCGAGGTTGTGTGGATTACCGACATTTTCCAGCGCCAGCACACAGTCTTTCGCCGGTGCAGTTTGCAGGTATGTGTCAGCATCCAGACCCTGGCGCTTTTTAATCAGGAAGCAAACGCCGCCGTGATGATCGGTGCCTGAGGCTTTGGCCAATTCGTCATCTTCAACCACGTGATAAGCCTTGCGATTTGCTGCCATCCAGCGCAGTGCTTCACGAAAACGCGGTGTGACAGACTGCACGAACCATGCGCGGACGATAGCGTCCGGACGGCTGGCGAACAGCGCCTGACAGGCATTCTCACCGTAAACACGGGTCTCTTCCTGACGCTGACGACGCAGTTGTTCAGGGTCGATAAAGCTTTTACCGCTGATGCCGCCGTGATCCGGCGCTGACTCATCGTCAGGCGCTCGGGAAACGGTTTTCCACGGTGAAGAATACGGGCCATCGTCGTCACGGTCAGAACGCGCCGGACGCGGTGCATCACGGCCAGTACGCTGCGGACGTGCATCGCCACGGCGAGCATCAGGACCGCGGGAATCACCCCGGGTATCAGGGCTGCGACGCTCATTGCGGCGGGCATCGTCAGGACGGGAGCCGGTACGTGGTTTATCGCCAGGACGTCCTTTATTGCCAGAAGGACGTTTATCGTTGTTGCGGTTATCGCCGTCGTCGTCACTACTACGGACGTACATCACTTTGACTTTGCCGTTTTTGCCACTGAATGAATCGTTCATTTCTCTCTCCACCTACGCGCTGGGCGCGAAGATTACCTGATGTCTGTGTGGTAAGCCACTTGCTTTGGACCAAAAGCTAAAAACTATCGTATTCATTGAGTAAACCGCATTGTCCAGCAGGAGGCTTGACCTCATACTGGCAACATATATGTAACATGTCAGCCCTGTCGTTCACCACGCTTTGGTGTTGGGTTGATCGACTCTTACGATTGAGCAATGCAGAGGCTAACTTTATGAATACGATTTGTACATCATGCCAGGCCACCAACCGCCTGCCGGGTGATCGTATAGACGATGGCGCAAAATGCGGCCGTTGCGGTCATTCACTGTTTGAAGGCGAAGTCGTTCACGCCACAGCAAGTACGCTGGACAAATACCTGCAGGATGATTTGCCGGTAGTTATCGACTTCTGGGCTCCGTGGTGCGGCCCTTGCGTTAATTTTGCGCCCATCTTCGAAGATGTCGCGCAGGAACGTGCCGGTAAAATCCGGTTCATTAAAGTGAACACGGAAGCTGAGCCTGAACTGAGCGCCCGTTTCCGTATCCGTAGTATTCCGACCATTATGGTATTCAATGAAGGTAAAATGGTCGACATGCTAAGTGGTGCAATGCCAAAAGCACCGTTCAACAACTGGCTTAATGAATCATTGTAACGCATAAGTCCGCATTAAGCCCCAAGCCAATGGCCCGCCTGTGTGGGCCTTTTGGTTTATCTCAACAACCGTTTTACGCCAACATGTGACTATCCCTGTGCTTCAACGCCGATTAGAATAGTCGGTTTACACCTGCGGAATGCTTATGTCAGACAATGCCGTTCTTCGCCTGCGTGAGCAGCGCCTTACTCAATCCACCCGCCCATTCCTTGCGCGGGGTTCTCGTGTTATTCGCTGCCAGTCCTGCCTGTTACCTAAACGTAACTGCATCTGCGCCACACGGGAAGTCCATCAGGCCAGCAGCCGCTTTTGTCTGGTGATGTTTGACACAGAGCCGATGAAACCCAGCAATACCGGCCGGTTAATCGCTGATGTTCTCCCGGACACACAGGCGTTTATGTGGTCGCGCACCCAAACCGATCCGGCACTACTCGAGGCAATTTCAGATCCTTCTCGGCAACCCTATGTAGTTTTCCCGGCCTCTTTTGCTCAGCCACCGCGGCAAGTGTTTACCGAAGTCCCAGTGGGAAGTAAACCGCCTCTATTTGTTATGCTCGATGGCACCTGGAACGAAGCGCGCAAAATGTTCCGCAAAAGCCCCTACCTGGATAATTTGCCAGTTTTTTCTTTGGATGTGAGTGCCAAATCAGGCTATATCCTGCGTGAAGCTTCACGCCCTGAATTGCATTGCACCGTAGAAGTCGCCGCAGCCTTGCTGGAAAAAGCTGGCGATCTTGAGGCCTCTTCGGGGCTATCGCGGCACTTTACGCATTTCCGCACGCAGTATCTGGCGGGAAAACCCCATAATCCGGTGCATCAGCTCACAGCAAAAGAGAACCAAACACTCTAGAATCAATGCAAATTGAAATATACCTAAAGTCGCTGGCGTTGCATCAACGCAGCAAGGGAGCAAATCCCGATGAGCTTGGCTCACCAAGTCATTCGGCGAGCAAGCGCAGCTAACACTGGTGCAGCTTCCAGGTATAAAGGGTATCGGAGGATAAATGAGCCAGCGCGGACTAGAAGCACTATTACGACCTAAATCCATTGCGGTACTCGGCGCGAGCGATAAACCCGGTCGCGCCGGCTATCTGATGATGCGTAATCTGCTGGAGGGAGGATTCAATGGACCCGTACTACCTGTCACGCCCGCGTATCGGGCCGTTTGTGGTGTGCTGGCCTATCCGGATGTCGCACACCTACCCATAACCCCCGACCTGGCGATTCTCTGTACCCGCGCTGATCGTAATCTGGCACTGCTCGAACAACTCGGAGAATGCGGCTGTAAAACGGCCATTGTGCTCTCTTCCCATTCGCTACAGTTTTCTGAGCTTAAAGCCTGCGCACAACGTTTTCATATGCGCCTGTTAGGACCTAACAGTCTGGGGATCCTGGCGCCCTGGCAACGGTTGAATGCCAGCTTTTCGCCGGTACCCATTCTGCCCGGGAAACTGGCGTTTATTTCGCAGTCAGCGGCTGTCGCCAACACGATTCTGGACTGGGCACAGCAGCGGGCCGTTGGGTTTTCCTACTTTATTTCGCTGGGCGACAGTCTGGATATTGATGTCGATGATTTGCTGGATTTTCTGGCACGTGACAGTAAAACCAGCGCGATCCTGCTGTATCTCGAACATATCAGTGATGCACGCCGCTTTCTGTCAGCCTCACGCAGTGCCTCTCGTAACAAACCCATTCTGGTGATTAAAAGTGGCCGCAGTGCGCAAGCGCAAAAACTGCTCAATAGCCCGCAGAGCCTGGACGCTGCTTACGACGCTGCCATCCAGCGTGCTGGCCTGTTGCGAGTGCAGGATACCCATGAACTGTTTTCCGCTGTAGAGACGCTGAGCCATATGCACCCTCTGAGGGGTGAGCGCTTGCTTATCATGAGTAACGGGGCAGCACCTGCAGCAATGGCTCTTGACCAACTGCTTTCACGCAACGGTAAGCTGGCTGCTCTTAGTCGTGAAACCTCCTTGGCGTTACGCGACGTATTACCGGAAAACATTGCAATATCGAATCCGCTCGACCTGCATGATGATGCGACGCCGCAACGCTATCAGTCAGTACTTACTTCGCTGTTAGACAGTACCGACTACGACGCCTTGCTGATAATTCACGCACCAAGCGCCGCAGCGCACGGTACTGTCACCGCTGAACAGGTGATCGCCACGCTGCAGAAGCATCCGCGAGGCAAGCGCGTGACCGTACTCACCAACTGGTGCGGCGAATTCTCATCTCAGGAAGCGCGTAAACTCTTTACCGAAGCTGGCATACCCACCTATCGAACGCCCGAAGGCACCGTGACGGCATTTATGCACATGGTTGAATACCGCCGTAATCAGAAGCAGTTAAAAGAAACGCCTTCATTACCTGTCGGGTTGCAGCAAAATACCGATGAGGCGCATCGGTTAATTAGCCAGGCTCTTGCAGAAGGAGTAATGCAGCTCGATACCCACGAAGTACGTACCATCTTCCAGGCTTACGGCATGGATGTTCTGCCGACATGGATAGCCAGTGATAGTACTGAAGCTGTACATATTGCCGGGCAAGTAGGCTACCCAGTGGCACTGAAATTGCGTTCACCCGATATTCCGCACAATTCTCAAGTTCAGGGGGTAATGCTCTACCTGCGAACATCCAGTGAGGTTGAGCAGGCCGCCAACGCGATATTCGATCGTGCTAAGCACTCATTTCCTCAGGCGCGTATTCATGGTTTGTTAGTGCAAACTATGGCTAACCGCCCTGGTTCACAAGAGTTGAGGATTGTGGTTGAACAAGATGCGGTGTTTGGACCGATTATCATGTTGGGTGAAGGAGGTAGCGAGTGGCGTCCCGAAACGCAGGTAGCTATCGCTTTACCACCACTCAACCTGGCACTGGCACGCTATCAGGTTTTACAGGCAGTGAAGAGCGGGAAAATCCGCGATCATAATGCTTCACGTCCGCTGGATATACCAACCTTGAGCCAGTTGCTGGTCAAGGTGTCTAACCTGATTGTCGATTGCCCACAGATTGTCAGGCTGGATATTCACCCACTTCTGGTGTCGGGCGACGAACTCAATCTGCTTGATGTTTCACTTCAGCTAGCAGACGTCAGCATTGATGCATCATCTCGGCTGGCTATCCGTCCCTATCCTCAGGAGTTCGAAGAACAAGTCACGCTTAAAGACGGTTCAGTTTGCCAATTCCGTCCTATCCTCCCGGAAGATGAACCTTTGCTGCATGCATTCATCCTCAAAGTGACTAAAGAAGATCTCTATTATCGCTACTTCAGCGAGATCAACGAGTTCACACATGAGGATTTAGCGAACATGACCCAAATCGATTACGATCGTGAAATGGCCTTCGTTGCTATTCGTTCGGTTAATGACAAATCGGAAATCATTGGCGTGACGCGAGCCGTCTCGGATCCGGATAATATTGATGCAGAATTCTCCGTACTCGTTCGCTCGGATTTAAAGGGGCTTGGGCTGGGTAGACGTCTACTGGATAAGATGATCAAATATACCTCAGAGCACGGTCTACAAAGGCTTACGGGGATCACTATGCCGAATAATCAGGGGATGGTGACACTAGCAAGAAAGCTCGGATTTGAGGTCGATGTGCAACTGCAGGATGGGATTGTTAATCTATCTTTGCGCCTCAAGTCTGGCCAGAACGTCGCCGCTCGAGGTCACAAATAGGCAAAACATACGCACAACAGAGAGTACTAATGGTATTATCGACCGATTATGCGGCTGACTTAGTTCTTCTATGCCGCTATCGCTATTACCTGAAGAGAGAAGAAGCGCACTGTGATGTTGTCAAAATTTAAACGTAATAAACATCAACAACACCTTGCTCAACTGCCAAAACTCCCCCAAACGGTTGATGCTGTTCAAACACTCTATTGCCCTACGGATTTCCGTATTGCTCTGCTCGAGGCTATCGCTAATGCAACGCATCGGATTTACCTTGTCGCACTCTATCTAGAGAATGACGACGGCGGGCGTGATGTCCTTTCGGCACTATATGCGGCCAAACAGCAACGGCCTGAGCTTGAGATTTGTATCCTCGTTGACTGGCATCGTGCTCAGCGTGGCCGCATCGGCGCTGCGGCTTCGAATACCAACGCTGACTGGTATTGCAGCATGGCACAGCAGCATCCTGGGGTCTCTGTACCCGTTTATGGTGTACCGGTTAATACCCGCGAAGCATTAGGTGTTTTGCATCTCAAAGGCTCTATTGTAGATGACCGTGTTATTTATAGCGGTGCCAGCCTCAATGACGTCTATTTACATCGTCATGATAAATATCGCTACGACCGCTACCATTTGCTGACTAATATCCCGTTGGCTAACACGATGGTCGACTTCATCAGAAAGTCGATCATCTGCGCTAGCGCCGTTCAACGTCTTGATCGCGATGATCGTCCCAAAAATATCGAAATCAAAAACGAAACCCGCCAGTTCCGACAATCTCTGCGTGACAGCAGTTATCATTTTAAAGACAGCGCAGGTAACGATGAATTGGCTGTGACTCCTTTGGTCGGGCTAGGTAAGCAGAATTCACTTAATCGTACTATTCACCATCTGATGGCTAGCGCCGATCAAAAACTAACCCTGTGCACACCTTATTTCAATATGCCGGCACTGCTCGCAAGAAATATTATCGCGTTGCTACGTCGTGGTAAACAGGTTGAAATTATTGTGGGTGATAAGACTGCGAACGATTTTTATATCCCTCAGGATCAACCGTTTAAAATTATCGGTGCCTTGCCTTATCTATACGAAATCAATTTGCGCCGTTTTTTGAGTCGGCTACAACGCTTTGTAGACAGCGGGCAGTTAATTGTTCGCTTATGGAAAGACGGTGAACATAGCTACCATCTCAAAGGGATTTGGGTTGATGATCGCTGGCAATTAATCACCGGTAACAACCTAAATCCACGCGCCTGGCGGCTGGATTTGGAGAACGCAATTCTTATTCACGACCCACATAATGAGATGCTAGTGCAGCGTCACAAAGAACTTGAAGAAATACGCGAGCATACACACATTGTTTCGCATTATATGGAGCTGGAAAACATTCCTAACTACCCGATTAAGGTACGTAAGCTTATTCGACGCCTGAGACGTATCCGGATAGATAGATTAATCAGCCGTATTTTGTGATCAGCTATTATTATTATGCTGGAAGCCTGATCGATGCGATCAGGCTTTTTTTTTATGGGATAAAGACACACTACCACTAACAAAAGTGGAACCTTGTTAAGCATCGTTATTCAGTCACAGGAATAGATACCATGGTTATTTCTTCGCCCCGCTTTTACATATTAAGTTTGTTTATTCCTGTTCTCATATGCAGCGGTTGTACTCATGTCGCCAACGATAGCTGGACGGGCAAAGATAAATCAGAGCATTTTGTTGGTTCCGCTATATTAGCCGCTGCGGGTACCGCATATGGGGAACATCAGGGATGGAATGACGCCAGAAGTCGCTCTTTTGGGCTGTTCTTTTCAATCGGACTCGGTGCAGGAAAAGAATTATATGATAGTCGTGAAGCAGGCAGTGGATGGAGCTGGAAGGATTTCGCATGGGATGTAGCAGGTGCAGCCGTGGGGTATGGAGCCTATCAGGCGATACATAATTAAAACGTTACAGTGAAGACATTAAGGATAGACAGCCAAAGATACAAAGTAAAAATGGTTAAATTCCCCATAGCAAAAAACCCCAGTCTTTCGACTGAGGTTTCTCACAATTTACCGAACTCTACGCTTATTACTGGTGCTGATACCCAGAGTCGAACTGGGGACCTCACCCTTACCAAGGGTGCGCTCTACCAACTGAGCCATATCAGCACTTTTATTCTTCTAACGGCTTGCTGCTTAGAGCAAACACTAC
>NZ_BMFZ01000009.1:0-36250 GCF_014639435.1 Hafnia psychrotolerans
CATGGAACGAATGCTTGCCGAGATCAATACCGATGAGCGTAACGTTTTGCATGATGATCCCCTTCAGAAAGAAAAACACCCTGCCAGCGTACCGCTCACAGGGTGGGGGTGACCATCTTATTAAGCGCGCCCGCCAGGTTAATTCACCGGACGGCACGCGCCGCGAAAGACTTGGTTAAAAATCAGCCTTCGTTATGCATTTCCAGATTCTCAGCTTCCTGCTGACCGCGTAACGCCTGAGCATCATCGTTACGCAGAGATTCAAGATACTCAAGGTAGTTCTGGTCAACGTCTTTGGTGACATAGACGCCATCAAAGACTGAACACTCGAAATGCTCAATATCTGTGTTGTCTTCTTTCACCGCGTCGATCAGATCACTCAGATCCTGGAAGATCAGAGCATCAGCGCCAATCATCTGCCTGATTTCGCTGACTTCGCGACCATGGGCAATCAGTTCGTTGGCGCTCGGCATATCGATGCCATAAACGTTCGGGAAACGAATTTCCGGTGCCGCTGACGCCAGATAAACCCGTTTTGCTCCCGCTTCACGTGCCATCTCAACGATTTGCTGAGATGTCGTGCCGCGCACAATAGAGTCATCCACCAGCAAGACATTTTTATCACGGAACTCGGCACGGTTGGCGTTCAGCTTGCGGCGTACCGACTTACGGCGTTCCACCTGACCAGGCATGATAAAAGTGCGTCCCACGTAACGGTTCTTCACAAAGCCCTGACGATACGGCTTGTCAAGGATGCGGGCGATTTCCAGCGCGATATCACAGGAGGTTTCCGGGATCGGAATGACTACATCGATGTCCAGATCTTCCCATTCGCGGGCAATTTTAGCCCCCAGTTTCTGCCCCATGCGCACGCGGGCGCTGTAGACGGAAATTTTGTCGATGAAGGAGTCAGGACGCGCGAAATAAACATATTCGAACAGGCACGGATTGTACTGAGGGTGTTCAGCACACAGGCGGGTAAACAACTGGCCTTTTTCGGTGATGTACACGGCTTCACCCGGTGCAACGTCACGCAGAAACTCAAAGCCCAGGGTGTCCAATGCAACGCTTTCTGAAGCCACCATGTACTCGTTACGGCCATCTTCCAGTGTACGTTTGCCAATAACCAGCGGGCGGATACCATGCGGGTCACGGAACGCCAGCATGCCATGACCGATGATCATCGCCACACACGCATACGCGCCGCGGATTTTCAGATTCATGGCTGCTACGGCGGCGAACACGTTGTCAGCTTCCAACGGATAATGCCGGAAACGATCAAGCTCACTGGCAAGAATGTTGAGCAGAATTTCAGAGTCGGAAGTCGTGTTCACGTGGCGACGTTGGCCTTCGAACAGGTTACTTCTCAATTCGTGTGCGTTGGTCAGATTACCGTTATGGGCGAGGGTAATGCCGAACGGGGAGTTGACGTAAAAAGGTTGGGCTTCAGAAGCACTGGAACTGCCAGCCGTAGGGTAACGAACATGGCCAATACCCATGTTGCCCTGCAAGCGTAGCATATGCCGTGCTTCGAACACATCTCTCACCAAGCCATTGGCTTTCCGTAAACGGAAATTATTATTGGCATCAATGGTGACGATGCCTGCGGCATCCTGCCCACGGTGTTGTAACACCGTTAATGCGTCATAAATCGACTGGTTTACCGGCGTGAAACCGGCGATACCGACAATACCGCACATGTTGTCTTTTCCTCATCAGCGCTGCCAAAAACTAGAGATGTTTTGGCAAGAAACTCGACGTGCTCTGCAGGTAGTCAAAGAACCACCTGATGATATAACTGAACTGTGGGATCAACTGAGACTGTTTCCAGTCCTCACTTTGTGAAAAGCCAGTAAAGGTATCCAGGAAGAACAGCATCGCGGAGACAATTAACACACCGCGTAGTGCGCCGAAGCACACCCCCAACACTCGGTCGGTGCCGGACAACCCAGTTCGCTCAACCAGAGAGCTAATCACATAGTTGACAATCGCACCTACGATCAACGTCGCGATGAACAAGATGGCAATTGCGATCCCATTTCGAACCAATTCATCTTCGAAACGAGTGAAATAGATGGCCAGGTACGGGTAGTAGTGACTGGCAACAAAGAAGGCACAAGCCCAGGTAACCAGTGATAAGGCCTCGCGAACAAAACCCCGGACCAGGCTGACTAAAGCAGAAAACCCGATAACCGCAATAATGACGTAATCAATCCAGACCATTAACTATTCCAGTGTGTAATGTAGCAACGTCCGCCCTGGCAACCATTTCGCGGCGAATTCTAACAGAAAAAGAAAACGTTTGCGTAGCGGAAATCTGCCCGTCGAACAAATTAATAATCGCGATAAAAAAAACCTCAATCACCGCAGAAACCTATAAGATCCTCAATGAAAGATCTTATAGAAAAAGGGCACAAAACGCGTGCCCTTCCCTCTCACTTAATCACAGCATTCTACAACAGGCCGCTTATTTCCCTACGCTATAACTGCGTACCTGCCCATTCAATCCGCTGATCTGATTCAACCTTGGTAGGGACGACTCAAGCTTCTGCCTGGAGGCATCCGGGCCAACGAAGACGCGGGTAATTTGCCCTTGCACCGGCGTACTCGGCACCGTGTAGGCACGGAAACCGGACAACCGCAGACTGGCGACAATCTCATTCACTTTCGCCGCATTTTTCAGCGCACCCAGTTGAACAACATAGGACTGCCCAGCTGGCGCTTTCTCTTGCGTCTGTGGTTTGTTCTCCACTTTTGGCGGCTCAACGTCTTTCGGTTGTTCAATCGGCTTAGAATGAACTTGCTTCGGTTTTTCTATCGGTTTGGCTTCCACCATCGGCTTGGGTTCAATGGCCTTAGGCTTGTTTGGCGCCGAACGCACGGGCTGCACCTGTTTTGGTGGCGCCGTGTTTGTGGTAACCGGCGTTACAGACTGCGCTCCGGCGTCATCCGGTAACTCCTGCCCCGAGTTGGCCGGTTGAGTGGCCGTATTACCCTGACCATGCACCGCTTCCACAGCGCCTTCCGGCGGCTGGGCCGGTAGCGACTGTGATACCGGCGGCACCACGTCCTGCTCTTGCGCATCCCCCGGTTTCGGCACTAATGGAATCGACGCAAACTCATCTTCATAATGCTTTTTCTTGCCATCGAGCAAACCCGGTAAAATAATCACGCCAAGCGCTACCAGAATAATGGTCCCGACCAGACGATTTTGAAACTTACTAGCCACTGGTTTTCTCCGCGTCTAAAGCAGCCATCACGTGCGCTACGGTATGAAATGATCCGCAGACAATCACAATATCCTGACTATCAGCATCCTGCATCGCCTGTTGCCAGGCGCTAACGACGTCCGTGAACTGATGCGCTTGTGTCAGATGCACGGCCAGTTCTTCTACGCTGGCACCGCGCGGACCTTCCAGCGGTGCGCAGTACCATTCATCAATTTGTTGTTCCAGACAGGCCAGCGTACCGGCAATGTCCTTATCATGCAGCATACCCACAACAGCACGCACTTTCCCTCCATTGCGCGGCAACTCACTCAGCCGCCCGGCCAAATAAGTCGCGGCATGTGGATTGTGGGCAACGTCGAGAATCAGCCGTGGCGATTCACTCAGCGTCTGAAAACGTCCCGGCAATTGGGCTTGTTGCAAACCCCTGCGTATCGCTGCTGTGGAAATATCCAACATCGAATAGTGCAAAGCCGCCAGTGCCGTAGCGGCATTCGGTAAAGGCACATTAGGAACAGGTAAGTCGTCCAACGACTTCCCGTCCGTCACTTCCCAGCGCCAATTGTCGCCCATGACCTCATAACGCCAGCTTTCACCCAAACGGTATAGCTTCGCGCCTTTTTCAGCCGCCACGTCGGCAATCGACTGCGGCATATCAGGCTCACCGACAATTGCCGGCCTATTGCCACGAAACACACCGGCTTTTTCCCGCCCGATGCTTTCGCGGTCAGCACCGAGCCAGTCGGTATGGTCGAGCGCAATACTGGTCACTATGGCGACGTTAGCGTCGACAATATTGGTGGCATCAAGCCGACCGCCGAGGCCAACTTCGAGGATCACTACGTCAAGTTTAGCGTCTTTAAACAGCTGAAGGGCCGACAACGTGCCGTACTCAAAATAGGTTAGAGAAACATCTCCGCGTCCGGCTTCAAGCGCAGCAAAAGATTGGCAATGTGCTTTTTCCGGCAGTTCTTCACCCTGAATACGCACACGCTCGGTATAACGTACCAGATGCGGTGAACTGTAAACCCCGACACGTAAACCGGCAGCCATAAGTATCGCTTCCAGCGTCCGACAGGTGGTGCCTTTGCCGTTAGTACCGGCGACGGTGAAGACGAAAGGTGCGGGTTGTAACAGATCCAATTTGCTGGCGACGGCTTTGACGCGATCGAGTCCGAGCTCTATCGCCTGAGAATGGAGGTGTTCGAGATAATAAAGCCACGCGGCCAAAGGCGACGTGGCTTGAGGAATAAGTTGATTCTGCATGAGTCTCGTCCAACCTGTATTAGGTTCACTCAGACACGACACTACCTGACGTCGACAGCAGGCAATGTCCCTTTGTCAGATGCGACAAACAGGTAAAAGCACGGCCCGCTGGCGGAAGTGCGTGAGAGACCCACGCACTCCGTTATGACTGACCGGCTTTTACCCTGGTCAATCAGGCATCCTGATGATTATCAGCAGCGTTGCCGCTGATGGCGGCCTGGACTTCAGCGACTTTCGGTTCAGGTTGACCCGTTAGCTTCGCCAGGACACTCCCCAGTTTCGGACGTAAATCAGGACGACGAACGATCATGTCAATCGCGCCCTTTTCAATCAAGAACTCACTGCGCTGGAAGCCCGGCGGCAGTTTTTCTCGAACGGTTTGTTCGATAACGCGTGGCCCGGCAAAACCGATCAGCGCTTTCGGCTCTGCAACGTTGATATCGCCGAGCATCGCCAGACTGGCTGAAACACCGCCCATGGTCGGGTCCGTCATCACAGAAATATACGGAAGACCGCGTTCCTGTAATTTAGCCAGAGCCGCACTGGTTTTCGCCATTTGCATCAGCGACATCAGCGCTTCCTGCATACGCGCACCACCGCTGGCGGAGAAACAGACCAGCGGGCAGTTATCTTCCATCGCCTGCTCAACCGCACGAACAAAACGCGCCCCAACGACAGAGGCCATTGAACCGCCCATGAAGGCAAATTCAAAGGCAGCAACCACAATAGGCATGCCGTACAGCGTGCCTTTCATGACCACCATGGCGTCTTTTTCGTTGGTTTCTTTTTGTGCTGCAACCAGACGATCTTTATATTTTTTGGAATCTCTAAACTTCAGAACATCTTTAGGCTCAAGCTCGCTACCTAATTCAACCTCGCTGCCTTCATCCATAAAAGTGAAGAGGCGCATCCGCGCAGACATGCGCATGTGATGGTCGCACTTCGGGCAAACCATGAGGTTGCGCTCGAGCTCGGCGCGGTAAAGTACCTGTCCGCAGCTGTCACATTTAGTCCAGACACCCTCAGGAATACTTGCCTTACGGGTTTGCGAGTCAGTGCTCTTACTAAGAATTCGTTCAATCCAGCTCATCGATAACCTTTCTGTTTGAACCCAGCCGAAGCCAGTCCGCTGTTCATGCTGTAACAAGTCCCCTGAAACCTACCCAAAAACACCTGCAAGCGAGATGGAATAAAGGCTCACACGTCGGATTGCAGAAGGGTTGTTCGCAGGAACAGACCATAAATGTTGCTCATTAAACCATAACAGTCCGACGCTGTGGATAAAAAACTGGTTAAAGTCTTTGGTTTAATGCCGTTGATGATAACGCTGACGCGCTATAAAACATTTTTTTGCCAGGATCACACTAGCCTTGCTGGCGTTTTTCCTTCGCCGCTGCCCGCTTGTGCCGCCAAATCTCAACCACACCCGGCAGAACAGAGAGAACAATAATTGCCACGATCAATAATTTCAGATTGTTCTGCACAACCGGCACGTTACCAAAAAGGTAACCAGCATAGGTAAATAGCAGCACCCAAACCATCGCACCAATCACGTTATATGCAGCAAAATGGCGATAAGACATATGCCCCATGCCAGCAACAAACGGCGCAAATGTCCGGACGATCGGCACGAAGCGGGCCAGAATAATCGTTTTCCCGCCATGTTTCTCGTAAAATTTATGTGTCTTGTCTAAGTAACTGCGTCTGAAAACCTTCGAGTTCGGGTTACTGAACAGGCGCTCCCCAAAGACCCGCCCGATGGTGTAATTAAGTGCGTCACCCACAATAGCGGCAACGGCCATCAGGCACACCATCAAATGCACATTCAGATCATTGCCCGGTAATGCCGCCAACGCACCGGCGACAAACAACAGGGAATCACCCGGCAAGAATGGCGTAACCACCAACCCGGTTTCGCAAAACAGAATCAAGAATAGAATGCCATAAACCCAGGCGCCGTATTGCGCTACCAATTCAGCCAGATGCACATCGATATGGAGAATAAAATCAATGACAAAGTGAATGAAATCCATTTAGTTAATCGCCTTTTTTAAGCGCCCAAATGCGCAGAGTTAAATACCGTTGAATAACATAGCAGAACAGTATCAGTCCGGTAAAAACAGCGGACCCATGTTCAGTTTTGGCAATCCAAATTTGTCCGGATAATCCACCGACACCAGATACAACCCTTCGGCTTTCGCCGTCGCCGCCGCCAAATTACGATCTTTGGCGGCCAGCAACTCGGCGATCCAGCTTTCAGGCTGTGCGCCGCAACCAACCTCAATCAAACTACCGACGATATTACGCACCATATGATGAAGAAAAGCGTTGGCCTTCACATCCACCACCACGTAATTACCGTGACGACTCACGTCAAGATGGAACATGCAACGCCAGGGCGTGCGTGACTGGCACTGTGAGGCACGAAACGACGTAAAGTCGTTCTCACCCAATAGCGCCTGACCAGCACGCTGCATCTTATCGACATCCAGAGGCAGGTGCACATGAGTAATGCCGGTTTGTAAAATGGCAGAACGAAAGCGATGGTTGTAGATAATATAGCGATAACGGCGCGCACTGGCGCTAAAGCGAGCGTGGAAATCCTCCGCCACTTCACTCATCCAACGCACCGAAATATTTTTCGGCAGATGCGTATTGACGCCCATCGTCCAGGCCGCCTCTTTGCGCAGCACAGGCGTGTCAAAATGCACCACCTGACCGGTAGCACTCACACCGGTATCAGTACGCCCTGCGCATAACACCGTGATCGGCACATCTGCCACGCGACTTAGCGCTTTTTCCAAACAGGCTTGCACACTGATGGCATCAGGCTGACGCTGCCAGCCAAAGTAAGCGCTGCCATCATATTCAATCCCCAACGCAATGCGCGCCACCGACGGCGACGCTTGCCATTCAGGGGTTAACTCTTCAGACATTAGTACCAATACTCCCCAATCAGTTTTTCAGCCGTTTCAACCGCCATCAGTGCGCCGCCAAAGCGAACGTTATCCGCCACCGACCAGAACTGCAGTATTTCCGGAATACCGTAATCATTACGCAGGCAGCCGATGCTCAGATTCGCATTGCCGGAGGCATCGCTTACCTGAGTCGGGAAATCATCCTCTTCGCTGAGGTTAATATCGTCAATGCGTTCAAGCTCAGTGCGCGCTTCATCAGCAGACAGCGGGCGCTGACCTTCCATATGCACGACCTGCGCATGGCCATAAAACACTGGCGACTGCACGCAGCTGACGGAAATAGGCAGGCCGTCGTTTTGCAGTACTTTGCGAACCTGATCAACCAGACGCCGCTCCTGGCGCACACTGCCCTCTTCGTCGCTCAACAATGGCAACAGATTAAAGGCCAGTTGTTTGCTAAATAGGCTCTCTTCAGCCGGAATACCACTAAGTAGTTTGGCGCTTTGCCCGGCCAAATCGTCCACCGCCGCTTTACCCAAGGCAGAAACAGATAACAACGAGGTAACATGAAGGCGTGCTAAACCGGCCTGCTCCGTCAGCGGTTTAATCGCGGTCAGCAATTGGCTGGTCAGGCTGTCGGCCACCGCCACGATATTGCGGTTGCGGTAGTGGGCCAGAGAATCAGGGTTTACACCTGGCACGACTAAAGGAATGTCGGGTTCCATGGCAAAGAGTCCGCTGCTGTCGATAACCAAACAGCCCTGATTCGCCGCTTCTTCAGCAAACTGCGCCGAAGCCTCTGCACCCGCGACAAAAAATGCCAGTTGCACTTGAGACCAGTCAAATTCAGCAGCATTTTGCACGCGCAGACTCTTGCCGTTGTAACGGATAGTCTGACCGGCGCTGCGTTCGCTCGCCAAAGGGAAGAGTTCACCAACCGGGAACTGACGTTCAGTCAGCAATTCCAGTAACGCATCGCCCACTGCGCCCGTGGCGCCGAGCAGCGCAATATTCCAGCCATCAGACATGTTGGTATTCTCCAAAGATGAGTCGTACAAAATACAAGGGGCGGTATAGACCGCCCTGAAACTAAACGTCAATGCGCCACTGTAGGCAAAAAAGCTTAAGTCTAGGTTAAGGTATCAGCCCTGAACTGCGGTAAAACCGAGCTTATTGAGCAACTCAGCAGTAGCCACGTTGTCACAAATCACCTTCAGGGATGACCACTCGCGCCGTTCTTCATAGAACTTACGTAGCTTGTCAAACTCGCCCTGCTGACCCGCAACACAACGCAGCGGCGCATCATCGCGGCGCACATCATACACCAAGTGAATAAGTCTCAGCAGTTTGGCTTCACTCAGCGCTCCTGAGAAGGTGACCACCGGAAACGCCGGTGCAGGCAGCAAATCGTCAAGCGGCACTTTTTGTGGTTCTCCGATAAACTGGCTGAATGCTTCAAACACCTGCGTGGTACCACGTGCTTTTCCTTCCAGACTGTAACCGGCTATGTGCGCAGTACCGATAGCCACTTTCGCCAACAGAGCCAGCGACAGCTCCGGTTCAGGTTCCCATACGTCCAGCACGGCGGTCAGTTTTTTCGGCCCGTTCAGGGCATCGAGCAGCGCGGCGTTATCGACAACTTCGCCACGGCAGGCGTTAATCAAAATGCGGTCAGAGGGAAGACGTGCCAACAAACCGGCATCGACAATATGGTGAGTCGCATAAGGCCCGGACATATTCAGCGGCGTGTGGAAAGTCAGGACATCGGCTTCTTCCACCAGTTGTTCCAGCGTGGAAAACTCACCCTTATCACCACGGTCAGCACGCGGTGGATCGCAGAGCAGCGTGCGCACACCCAACGCGCGCAGCCGGTCGTTGAGTCGCGAACCGACATTGCCAACGCCGATAATCCCAACGGTTTTATCACGCAACTGGAAACCATCGCGCTGGGCAAGGATCAGCAACGCCGAGAACACATACTCCACCACGGCAATGGCATTACAGCCCGGTGCCGCAGAGAAACCAATGCCCTGCTGTAGCAGCCAGGCATCATCAACATGGTCTGTACCCGCCGTGGCGGTGCCGACAAATTTCACCGGCTTACCCGCCAGTAAAGCCTCGTTCACTTTGGTGACAGAGCGCACCATCAGCGCATCGGCATCATGGAGTGCATCTTGTGGGATAGGACGGCCAGGTACGGCCTGAACAGTGCCAAGTCGGCTGAAAAGCTCGACGGCATACGGCATATTTTCATCAACCAGGATTTTCACGTGTGTCTCCGGCAGGCTGTGCCATGGATTTACCCGTCACCGTTCAAGCAGCTCGAATGATTTTGGGTACAGGACAGAAAAAGATAGGCGTGATTTTGCCACGAATGACGACAGATCCCAATGCCGGCGCACGAGGCTTATCTTGCATTAAAGAAACATAAGGCGTGATCCCGGGAATTTTCGGAAACATAGTAATAACAAACGAGATAACCGTACAATAGGTTCATAGTGACATCCTGGACGCCCCGGATTTAAAAATATGAATGTTCTCTTTCCACTGCTGGCAGTGCTGATTTGGTCGATAAATGCAGTCGTCAGTAAAGCGGCAGCCTCAGTCATCGACCCAGCGGCAATTTCTTTCTACCGCTGGCTGTTGGCGCTACTGACTCTGACCCCGTTTGTCTTGCCCGGCATCCTGCGCAATCTCAAGGCGATTAAACAGTACTGGTGGAAGCTGTTGATTCTCGGCCTGCTCGGCATGGTGCTTTACCAAAGTCTGGCGTACTACGCCGCACACAGCGTCAGCGCACTTTTTATGGGCATTCTCAATTCACTGATCCCGCTGTTGACGGTGCTGATCAGTTTGGTGGTGCTCAGCGTAGTCCCAACCATAGGGATTGTTCTTGGCGGCGTGTTATCACTGGTTGGGCTGATCTGGCTAGTCAGTGCCGGGGAGCCGGCGCAGCTGTTGCAACATGGGATTGGCCATGGCGAACTGATGATGTTCGCCGCCTCAGCGTCTTATGCCCTCTATGGTGTGCTGACCAAACGCTGGGCGATCGCTCTGCCCAACTGGCAGTCATTGTATGTGCAAATTATTTTTGGCGTCTTGCTGCTGCTACCGAATTTCCTACTGGCGCCCAACGTTGAGCTGAATGCACACAATATTCCCTTGGTACTGTTTGCTGGGATCCCAGCATCTATCATTGCCTCTTTCCTTTGGATTCAAGGGGTGATTAGACTCGGTGCTAATAAAGCTTCTATTTTCATGAACCTATCACCGATCTTTACCGCCATTATTGCTGTGTTTTTCCTGCATGAAAAGTTGCACAGCTACCACCTGATTGGCGGCGGAATAACATTGGTTGGCGTCATTATTGCCCAGCGTTTACGTCGTCCCCTATTTGGCAACAAAGCATCCGTAACGAAGAAAGATTCGGCAGTTTAAACACCTTTTTTCCGCCTGCCAGCCTGCGGGTGGCATACTCTTTTTAACTCGATGATGGCTTTCCCGCGCCACCAGACAAAATTCTCAAAAAATAAGCCTAAGAATCGTTGTTCAGCCAAGGATTCGCAGTGTCGATTACGTAAGTTTGCAGGTATGATGTGGCGCTTCCGCGCTTTGCGCTGTTTAACTAGTAGCGAAGGACTGGTGATATGCAACCTTTGAGTGGTCCAGGTACGCCGATTGGCGACAACAGGACACAGCCGAATGGCCAGACAGTCCCCGCCGGCCCGGGTGAAAATCAGCCGTTAACGCCCGCACAGCGCACGACTCTGGAAAAACTCATCATCAAATTAATGGCGCTGACGCCCATGAAGTCCGCCGAGATTTGGGCCGGGCTACGTCATGAGCTGGCATTGCCACACAACGCTGAACTGACCGCTGGGATTTTTTCCCGCGCCGAAACGGTTTTGCAGGGCAAGCTGACCCAGGCTCAAGAAAGTCATTCCACTCGCCAACTGCTGCAACAACTGACCGAGCTTTTGCCACTGGGAAATAACCGTCAGGCCGTCAGCGATTTCATTCGCCAGAACTTTGGTCATACCGTGTTAAGTCAATTGAGCCATGAACAGCTGCAACAGGTGTTCATGCTGGTCCAAACTCGCGAGATGACGATCCCTCAACCACAGCAGACCCCTATCACCGACCGGGCTTTGCTCCCTGCCGAACACAATAACCTGCAACAGCTGGTGACCAAGCTTAGTGCGGCAACCGGCGAAGCACCGGCCAAACTGTGGCAAGAGCTGTTTAACCTGGTTGGCGTAAAAGTCGGCGACGCTATTCCTGCCCGCCATTTTCAGCTGTTAAGCCAGTTTATGCAGGTAAAAGCCGCGCTGAGCCAACCAACCGCTCTGCCAACGCTGACGACCCTACTCACTGTGCTCAAGCAACCGGCCACCGCGCAGGAAATTCAGCAGCTCAGCGAGTATGTTGAATCACGCTTCAATGCCACGCCGGTGACGCCTCTCAACATCGCCCAGCTTAACGATCTGGTCGGCGTGTTATTCAGCCAGCGCGTCGACCGCACCCCGCGCCCTGAAAAGATTGATGGCGATTTCACCACGGTCTCACGCACAGAACCGCAGCCGATCATGAATCCTTTCATTGCCATGTTGCCGCCATCCATGCAATCTTTGGGCGGTAAACCGCTACTGTTTATTGCCTTCGTTGTGGTGGTGCTGCTGCTTTGGGTTGTCATTTAAGTCATGCTTTAAGCGCAGCGGCCAAGTTCAAACACAGCCGCAATCTTCCGGGGCGAGGTCAAGCGTGTAGTTTCCACACTCTTCGCCCAACGCCACCGGATGCTGATCGCGGATCCAGAAATCCAGCCCACCCATCATTTCCTTTACCCGAAATCCCAGTTTTGCCAGTTTATACGCGCCCTGCGTCGAACCATTACATCCAATCCCATCACAATAGGTCACGTAAACCCGGTCTTTGCTCAGTTCCCGCGTACTTTCTGCTGTCATCAGTTTATGTGGAAAACTCACTGCGCCCGGAATATGCCCGCGTACATAATATTCAGCAGAACGGGTATCAATAACCACAATGTGAGTTAAACCATTTTGTAAGTCGGCCGCCACGTCAGCAGCATCGGTATAAAAACTCAGTTTTGACAGCAAATAGGCCGCACTGACCTCGGGCGAAGGGGGTTCAATACTCAAAACGTAAGATGGCTGAAGCATAGATTTTTCCTCTGATATTCTCACTGTTGAAAACAGTTCCATCATCGCTAATTTTGGTCTTACTATTAATGCCAATTAAAAAGAGTAGATAAGACCCATTATGCACAACACCTCGCAATCTGCTGCATTGATCACTCTGTTCGAAAACGCTAGCGCACCGGGCTCAACTGCCACATTCGGCCTGCGCGATCGCCTGTGCGCGGCATTGCGACAGGCAATTAATACCGGAGCGCTAAAGACAGGGCAAAGGCTACCTTCATCACGCATGTTGGCCGCCGATCTAAAATTGTCACGTATCACCGTAGAAGCCGCTTATGCGCAGATAGAAGCCGAAGGCTATTTACAACGTCATGCTGGTAAAGGAACATTTGTCAGCCTATTACTTCCCCACCCTTTGGCACCGAGTAAGAAGGCTACCGCTCCTGCAAAGCTCGCAAGGTTGTCAGTCCGGGGAGAAAAAATAGTGGGCACCGGCGGATGTCGTGACCCGCAGTACCCAATGGCTTTTGCGGCAGGCTCACCGGATTTGCGCGTATTTCCGCTGAAAATTTGGAAACAGCTGACGGGAAAACAACTGCGTATACAGGGTGAACAGCTGCTGGGATACGGTGACCCGCAGGGGTATTCACCTCTGCGTGAAGCGATAGCCAGCTATTTGCAACAATCACGCGGCGTATTATGCACCGCAGAACAAATCATGATCACCACCAGCTCGCAGCAGGCGCTGCAACTGCTGGCGATGCTGCTTATTGACCCCGCTGATGTTGTCTGGCTGGAACAGCCCGGTTACCTTGGGGCACGCAATGCTTTTGCCAGTGCTGGTGCCAACATTTGTGCTGTTCCGGTTGATAAAGAAGGGATCAGCCCGACGGTGGATTTACCCGTGCCACGCCTTATGTACCTGACGCCGTCTCATCAGTACCCAACAGGCGTCAGCTTGAGTTTACCGCGACGCTTGCAACTGCTCGACTACGCCAAACGTCACGGCAGTTGGATCATCGAGGATGATTACGACAGCGAGCTACACTACGACGGACGACCACTTCCCGCGATGCAGGGGCTGGATAAACATCAGCAAGTGATTTATCTCGGCACCTTTTCGAAAGTACTTTTTCCGTCACTTCGTTTAGCCTATATCGTTTTGCCGCCAGCGCTGGTTACCCCCATGGTGACGCTACGCACCGTCAGCGACGGCCACTCTTCCCAACTGATGCAGGCCGTGACCGCTGAATTCATGCAAGCCGGGTATTTTGCCTCACACCTGCGTTTTTCCCGTCAGCTTTATCACAGTCGTCGTGATCACCTACTTGCACAAATTAACCAAAAACTCGGCTGGCTTACGCCACAGGTTGCCACCGGAGGATTGCAGATCGCCACACAATTGCCCGCCGGGCAGGAATGGCATTTCAGCACGCTGGCCGCGCAGGCAGGTGTTGAAACACCCCGCCTGTCGCCATTATTTCTGAATGCGACTGAGACATCAGCCCAGCATCAGGACGGCTGGCTGCTCGGCTTTTCTGCTCTGACACCCGCCGAGATCACGAGGGCCGTCAATCGACTGGCTTCCATCAAACTGCCTGCTACATAGCCACCAGCGGCAGCAGGAACCAACCAGCCAAAGCGCTGCCGATTAAAAACGGAAAAGAGTAGTAGTGGAATTTCAGCCAGATCTCGCGGTCATTAGCCATGCGCAGTGCGATCAGGTTGGCAAGTGACCCAATCGCTAAGCCAAAGCCCCCAGCGTTGACGGCATAGGCCAGCAGCGCGTTAGCAGGAACCGTGTTGATCATCAAAATAGTCGCGGGAACGTTGCTGATCACTTGAGAAAGCCCAATCCCCAGCGCATAAACGCCCATTGGGGGCAACAGCCCCATTTGCTCAACCGCGCCCTGCACGAATCCCAAACCTACGATCAACCGCACATCGATAAACATGGCGATAAATACTGCGATCAACGGCCAGTCGATACGTATAAGCACCTGTCGGGCCAGCAGTAAAAAACAGAGCATTACGGCCAACAAGCCATAGACCGCCAGACCAGAGTCCACGCAGCCGATAAAAATCACGTACATCATCAGGCAACTGAACAGCAGCTTCTTTCTGTAGGGATTGCCTTCGTTATTTTCCAGCCGCTGGAGCGTGGTTGGCGGAAAGCTGAACCATGTTGTTATCAGTAACGCCAATAGGCTGACCAAGGCCAGTGGGGCCATTTGCATGATAAATGCAATAAATGATAGCCCGGACTGATTCCATAAAAGAATATTTTGCGGGTTTCCGATCGGCGTCAGCAAGGAACCTGCGTTAACGGCCAGTGCTTCAAAAATGATTAACCGCGTTACCGGCAACGTGGAGAGTTTCTTTAGTGTGATCGTCAGCGGAATGACAATAAATAGCGCAACATCATTGGTCATAAATGTCGACAGCAGCGCTGCAGCGCCGACCAAAAACAGCGCCAGATAACGTTCATTATTAATGGCGCTAATCATCTTGCGGCCAATGAAATCGAAATAGCCACTGATCTCAACGCCTTTGCTCAGCATCAACAAACCGATTAACGTCACGATGGTTGACCAGTCAACAAACTGCGGGAACTGGACAATTTTCTCTGGCTGAAACAGGCTCAGCGCCATACCCAGTAAAAATAGAATGTGCAAAAAACGGTCGTGTAAGAAAGGGTTAATCAGTGTTTGTGCAACAGAGGTGCGCATGGTGATTTCTACTATAAAGAGAGGGCTATCTGATGTGCTGACATTACCGAAAGTGCCTGCGTCCTGCCAGTGTAAAAGTGAGTTGCACCGCGATGTTTCGCATTTAAATAAATTTTTTACATAGAAATTTAAAACTTCACAACGTCATGAGTATTGGCGACTACTCTAAGCCGGGTAAGCCATCAGTCAGCGGTAGAAAAGAGTTTACCGCTGACTGGAGGACTTAATTAAGCGTTGAAGTCGGTGTGAAGATGCTCAGTTGTCTCTTCCAACGCACAATATCGATCAGCAGGAAAATGACCAAGCTGACGCCCATTAGCGGCAAGGATAACGACAAACAAATCACCACCAGCAAGACCGGGCATTGCAGGCTGAATGGCATCCGTTGCCATGTGTGCATAAGCGTCAGTCCAGGGTTGCTGGTGCTGTTCATTTGCGGACGGCGGAGCCACCAAAGCCGGTATCCCCAGCCAATCATCAGACATAAACCCAGTCCAAACGCCACGAGGATAATCTGGTTCCAAATACCAAAAAGAATTCCCATATGGGCATCAACACCCCATCGTGTCAGCTTAGCCAGCAAAGGAAAATGAGCAAAACGAGTGTGGTCGATAATCGCCAGCGTCCCAGGATTAACCGATACCGCATCAACGCGGGTTGGCCAACGGCGATCCACTTCAGTGACGGTCCAGGCTTTGTCAGCGGTGTAGGCGGGTCTGATCTCAATTTTTGCGGCATTGATTCCAGCATGACGGGCAGCATTAACGACCTGATCAAAGACAACCGGCAGTACTGTAACGGCTGCCGTAACGCTCGCAGGCTGTTTTTCTGCCATATTCATTTCAGGCATATCTGGCATATTCATGCTGCTGTTATTCGCAGCATGGTGGTCGGCATGCTCATCCATAGGTAAAGCCGGTGTGCCAGCCAACAAGTGGGTAGAGACCGATGGTGTCATCCAGCCCATTTTAGCCCGTAACAGGCTGATATTATCGCCTGCCCACTGTGACCATGTCAGGCCAGTGACCGATAAAAACAGCAGTCCGGCAATGAGGGTCAGACCCAGCCAACTGTGCCAGCGGCGGCTATTGTGCTGTTTGGCCGCTATACCTCGTAGCTTCAGGTTACTGCGTATTTTCTTCCGCCCTGTCACCCACAATACCACTCCGCCAAGTGCGGCAACCCAAAGCCACGATGCAGCCAACTCGCTGTAATTACGCCCCAGATCGCCCAGTAATAATCCCCGGTGCAACTCGTCCAGCCAGGTTCTGAAGGGTAAGATTCCGCTGGTGCCGTATACCGTCAATTCCCCCAGGGTCTTGAGTGTTACCGGATCCACAAACATTGCGCGGCTTTTGGAGGCACCGAGTTCAGGATCTGAAAACATAACACGGGTAGTTTGCCCTTGAGCGGGCGACGGACGAACGGCATAGATTTTGACATTTCCACCGGCAACGGCTTGCGCGGCTTCAATTTGGCGGGATAAAGGCTGTATATCACCTCTCGAAGAGGTGTAAAGCTCATGGGCGTACAGGTGGTTTTCCAACTGCGGCGTCAGGACATATAAAGTACCGGTTAAGGCCGCAACAAAAATAAATGGGCCGACGAACAGGCCGATGTAAAAATGGATCCGCTTAAGCAATGCAAGAAATGCGGCTTTTGCCGTCAATTTATTGGAAACAGCAGGATGGGTCATCAGTATTATTCCTGATTTTTCAAATAGCAGGCACCCGACGGCTACGCTGAAGAGACACCGTTATGGGAATGTTTGGAAAGAAAACAGCAGGCTATTGAAAATCAGGCGGTGCGCGAGGTTGTGCGTCATTATAAAAAGCAGGAGAACGAAAATGGTTAGCCAGCAGGAAAGGCGGTGCCTGACCTGATACCTCGGAAGACCACAGCAGGGAGAGCGCCAGAATGTGCAACAACGGCAAGTGCGCCAGCAGCACACAGTAACCACAGGCGGCATCACTCATATCACCGGTCATCATCCCCTGCCCCTTATCACCGGATGACATGGCATGATGAATGTCAGTATGGTCGCCATGCTCCCCTTTCTGGGCCGGAAGCATCCCATCTTCAGGCATGTTTATCGAAGACATATCCATCCCCGACATCCCCGGCATCATTCGATGCATGACACCCGCTGACACCAGTGATTTAGACACCACCGGAGCGATAAACAGCATCAATATCGCCACTATCCCCAACCCTGCGGAAAAGTGCAGATACCGATGATTGATTTGTCGAAGTGAAAGCATGATGTCATCAAAGTGATAATAAGAAGCGGCTAAATTGTACCTGAACTGTTGAGATTTAACAGAAAGGAAAAAGTGCAGATGTAAAAAAGCCCGCTCGCAGGCAGGCTATTTTTTCATACTTAACGACAGGCGTTATTTGTCGTTTGTCATCTTACGCATCACCAACGTGGCATTAGTACCACCGAAGCCGAAGCTGTTGGACATGACCGTCGTCAGTTTACGCTGAGTCGGCTTGGTCACGATGTCCATGCCTTCTGCTGCTTCATCGAGGTTTTCAATGTTGATGCTTGGTGCGATAAACCCATGTTCAGCCATCAGCAAAGTGTAAATCGCTTCATGCACACCAGCAGCACCCAGCGAGTGACCGGTCATGGCTTTGGTAGACGAGAGCGCAGGCGTTTTATCGCCAAAGACTTCATGGATTGCACCCAGTTCTTTCACATCGCCAACCGGTGTAGAAGTGCCGTGGACGTTGATGTAATCGATCGGAGTATCCACACCCTTCATGGCCATTCTCATGCAACGTACTGCACCTTCGCCGGAGGGAGCGACCATGTCAGCGCCGTCAGACGTTGCGCCGTAGCCCACGATTTCAGCGTAAATATGCGCGCCACGGGCCAAAGCGTGTTCCAGCTCTTCAACCACCACAATACCGCCACCGCCAGCAATGACGAAACCGTCGCGATTCTGGTCGTAAGTACGGGATGCTTTTTCAGGCGTGTCGTTGAAACGGGTAGACAGCGCGCCCATTGCATCGAACTCACAGGCCATTTCCCAGCAAAGCTCTTCGCCACCGCCGGCAAATACGACATCCTGCTTGCCAAGTTGGATCATTTCTACCGCGTTACCAATACAGTGAGCAGAGGTCGAACAGGCAGAGCTGATGGAATAGTTAACACCTCGGATTTTGAACGGAGTTGCCAGACAGGCAGACACACCGGACGCCATCGCTTTGGTCACCATGTAAGGACCCACACCTTTCAGACCTTTGGCACGCATACCGTCAGAACCTGCAACCTGGTTACGCGGAGAGCCGCCACCAGAACCTACGATCAGACCGGTACGGTCGTTGGAAACCATTTCCGGAGTCAGACCAGAGTCTTCAATTGCCTGCTGCATGGAGAGGTAAGCGTAGATAGAAGCATCGCTCATGAAACGCACAATCTTACGGTCAATAAGCCCCGCAGTGTCTAATTTCACACCACCCCAGATATGACTGCGCATTCCGGCATCTTTCAACTCTTGCGAGAAGGTGATCCCTGAGCGTCCTTCCTGCAGAGAGGCCAGAACTTCCTGCTTGTTGTTACCAATGCTCGAGATAATACCCAGGCCAGTAATGACTGCACGTTTCATTTAATACCTCTTGTACTATTAACTAACTATTCAGGATTTCGTCACGCACTCTAGCGTACAGTTGTACGCCGAACAAGTCCGATCAGCAATTCGTTGTGTAAATCGCAGTAAATTTGCACGAAGTCAAACACGCCGTTAAACTTCGGCATCGCCTTGAACTGAGAGAGTTTCACGTGAGTCATTCCCCTATCCAGCCTGCAGAATTGAGTTGGAACGAACAGGGTACACCTGTTTCCCGACATTTTGATGACGTCTACTTTTCTAACCAGGATGGCTTACTAGAAACACGCCATGTATTCCTGAGCGGTAACGGTTTTCCCGAGCGTTTTGCCTCTCACCCACGCCCGCTGTGCGTGATAGCTGAGACAGGATTTGGCACCGGTTTAAACTTTCTTACACTGTGGCAAGCTTTTGATACTTTTCGTCAAACCCCCTCAGATGCCCCTCTAAAACGCCTGCATTTCATCAGCTTCGAAAAATTCCCTCTTTCAGCCCCGGACCTGATGGCTGCTCTGGCGCGCTGGCCAGAACTTGCGGCATATACCGCAAAGTTGACCGAACAGTGGCCGCTGCCGTTTTCTGGTTGTCACCGTCTGCTGTTTGATGGCGGTCAGGTGACACTTGACCTGTGGTTTGGCGATGTCACAAGCCTGCTTCCGGCATGTGACAGCAGCATGAATCAGCAGGTCGATGCCTGGTTTTTAGACGGCTTTGCGCCCTCGAAAAACCCGGATATGTGGACTGCCGACGTATTTAACAATATGGCACGCCTGTCACGCGCCGGAGGCACGCTGGCGACCTTTACCGTGGCCGGTTTTGTGCGCCGCGGTTTGCAGGACGCCGGTTTTGATGTCATGAAAGTGAAAGGGTTCGGTGAGAAGAAACACATGCTCAGCGGTACGATGAATCATCCGCTGCATTTGCCACATCCAGCGCCCTGGTATCGTCGCCCTTCCGCTGAAAAAACGACCAACATCGGCATTATTGGTGGCGGTGTCGCCAGTGCGGTATTAGCGCTGGCGCTGTTAAGGCGTAATTATACCGTCACGCTGTATTGCGCCGATAAGCACCCCGCCAGCGGTGCGTCAGGCAATCGTCAGGGCGCGGTCTACCCGCTGCTCAATGGCAGAAACGACGTGCTTGAGCGTTTCTTTGCCCATGCGTTTACCTTCGCCCGCCGCCAGTATCAGACGATTGCCGCTCAGGGCGTGCCGTTTGACCATCAATGGTGCGGCGTCAGCCAGCTTGGTTATGATGCAAAAAGTCAGGGGAAAATCGACCAAATCCTGGCGGGTGATTGGCCGTCAGCGTTGGCCACTGGGCTGTCGCAGCAGGAATTAACGGACGCTTGCGGGCTGGCTTGCGGGAACGGCGGTATCAGCTACCCGCTCGGTGGCTGGTTATCCCCGGCCCAACTGACCACAGAATTGATGGCCTTGGCGGAAAAGCAGGGATTAATCGTGCACGTCAATCAGCGGGCCTGCGGATTACAATGGCGCGAAGATCAGCGCTGGCAAGTGGATTTCACCGACGGGCCAGCAGCCATGCATGACAGCATCGTTCTGGCGAACGGCGCTGATATCACCGATTTCACGCAAAGCGCCATGCTGCCGGTGTACGCCGTCAGCGGTCAGGTTTCGCATCTTCCGACCACACCTACGCTGCAAAAGCTCAAGCAGGTGTTGTGCTACGACGGTTATATGACGCCGGAAAATCCGCGCAATCAGCATCACTGTATTGGTGCGAGTTATCACCGCGCCGATAAATGTACGGACTATCGCGACGACGACCAGCAGCAAAACCGCCAGCGTCTGATTGACTGCATTCCCTCTGAGGAGTGGCCAAACGAGGTGAATGTCAGCGCCGGTGAAGCCCGTAACGGCGTACGCTGTGCGACCCGCGACCACCTGCCAATGGTGGGGGCGATTGCAGATTATGACGCCACGCTAGCCGAATATAAAAAACTGGATATCGCAGTGAAACGCGGTCAGCCGGTGGCTAATGCTCCCTGCCATCACAATCTCTTTCTGCTCGGTGCGCTGGGTTCACGCGGGCTGAGCTCTGCCCCGCTGGCAGCCGAAGTCCTCGCTGCACAAATCGCCGGAGAGCCGATGCCGCTCGACAGTGAGACGCTGGCAGCGCTTAACCCCAACCGCATGTGGATCCGCAAATTGATTAAAGGCAAACCGGTGGTTCAGGAATATGTCTGAAATGACAAAGGGCCAAGCGGCCCTTTGTTTTCAAGAATAGAATCATGTTTTCAAAAATAATGCTACGCGATTATTTTTCTTCTGGCAGCGATGCCTGATACAGCGTTTCCCAAATACCCAGCACCAAAACCTGATCACGCGGTGAGAGCTCACCGGCCTGAATAGCTTTGTCCAACCCTTGCTGGACCAATGTTTTCAAACCGTCAGTACTGTGCTCGCCCTGCGCTTCCGCATCGGCTACCGCCACGGTCAGATGGCCTCGCAGATAGCCACTGGCGAACAGCTCGTCATCGCTGGCGTTTTCAACCATTTCGTCGATCAGCGTCATAATACGCGCTTCAAATTCTGCGATCATCAATCACCCTCTATTCTTCGATATTCTCAAATTTATTCAAGCGGCTGGAGCGCAGGGAAATCCTCAGCCGTCAATGGAGCCGTATTGTAAAACGATTGTAACGCTTTTATAAAGCGTGCCGGACGTGGTGGAATACCTTCGCGCAACATTTTTAACACTTCCTGGCGTACTTTATTCTGGAAACCGACCCGGTCTGGTTCACAGTCGCCGCTTAGATTGTCACAGCTGACGTTAAAGCTGAAACCGGCAGCGGCGCAAAACAACCACTCGTAGGCTTGAGGTTTGATCTCAACTTTTTCGAACTCACTTTGCGTCTGAGCATCACGTCCGTCGGGGCAATACCAGTATCCGAAATCAACCAATTTGTGCCGTTCAGCACCGGCCACACACCAGTGGGAAATCTCATGCATCCCGCTGGCGTAGTAGCCGTGGGCAAACACAATGCGGTTAAATTTTTCCTGCTCATCGGCCGGTAAATAGATAGGTTCGTCGTCACCTTTCACCAGACGTACGTTGAATTCCTCAAAGAAACAGGAATCAAAAATGTCGATCAATTGACGATAATTATGTGTTGCAGTCGAATCTGACATAGTGGCAGCGAAACTCAGTAAATAAATTCAGGGGCGACAATATACCCTTGCTTATAGGGTGACTTTTATGACTTCGGGCAAGTCATATAAGGAAAACGTCACCTCGTTCACTTCCCCAAAATAGTGGGAGAGGCAGCAAAGCGGCAAGCCAGTGGAGCAGGATGAACTGACATAAGTCAGTGATTCTGATCCGCGAACGCAACCAACACAGCTGTAGCTTCAAATATGCAGGGTAAGCCAGTGGTGGATTTCAGCGCCGTGATTGTCATAAATCAACTTGCAGCTCATCACGACGGAAACGATCACCACCATCGGGCGAATCATTTTCTGCCCTTTGCTGAGCACCATACGGGCGCCCATTCGAGCACCGAGAAACTGCCCTGCCATCATCACAAAACCTACGCCCCACAACACTTTCCCGCCAAGTATGAAGAACAGAAGACCGCCAAAGTTGGAGGTAAAATTCAGCACCTTGGCATGGGCTGTGGCTTTCGCAAGATTGAAACCGCACAGCGTCACAAATCCCAACGCATAGAAGGAACCGGCACCGGGACCAAAGAAACCATCGTAAAAACCCACGCAACCCCCGCCGACCAGCGCATAGGGTAAGGCCGACAGACGGCGATGACGGTCATTTTCACCCAATTTAGGGGTGAGCAGAAAGTAAAGCCCGATACCGATGATCAACAAGGGCAAGATTTGTCGCAGCATGTCGGCCTGCAAACGCTGAATTAAAATCGCACCCAGCACCGCACCCACAAATGTACAGGCAATATTCAGCTTTTGATCGTTAAGATCCACGACCCCGCGTCGTACAAAATAGAGGCTGGCGGAGAAGGATCCACCAACGGCTGAAAGCTTGTTGGTGGCAATCGCTTGTGCCGGAGATATCCCAGCGGCCAGTAGCGCAGGCAAACTGATAAGCCCTCCGCCACCCGCAATAGAATCAATAAATCCCGCCACTACAGCCACTAAAAACAGAACGCCTACTACCCATGGGGCAACAATCAACCAATCCATTTTTCTTTCAGTCTCACTGTACGTGGAGGACAAATATTAAAGAACGTGCTTATCCAGCAGAGCCTGGCATAAAGGCGGTAACGGTGGCGGCTCTTTTTTGACTGGTGTTCCACTACCCGGTTTAGGCGGCAGGAACCAGCTTTGCAACTCAGCACCACAGCCGTCGCCCGGTGGAGGCGGAGCCTGATCCAAGCATTCCAGACTGCCCGCCGGGCAGCTTAAACGCACATGCATATGCGCGCGGTGCCCAAACCATGGGCGGACTTTATGTAACCATTCACGGTCACTGCCCGCATCGGCACAAAGCTGCTGCTTGATGGCGGGATTGACGAAAATACGCGTCACATCGCTGTCCTGCGCGGCAAGTTTGATCAGCGTTTCGATGCGCGGTTGCCATAGGCGTTGGTTCACCGTTTTTCCATTCGCATCGACCAAATCGATAGGTTGAGGTTTGAGCAGCATCTGCTCGCTCCAGCGTTGGCGAGGGAGTTGCAGCCAAATATCCACATCCAGGCCAGATTGATGGCTGGCATGACCGCTGCTGAAACGCCCGCCGGCCGGCATCGCCATATCGCCAATTAGTACCGTACCGAGGCCTTTAGCATTAGCCTGAATCCCCAGACGTTTGATAAAAGCCAGCAGATCGGGCTGACCGAAATAGCGCCGCTGATCGGGGCGCATCACCTGATAGTCCGGTGAGTTAAGAGGTAATGGATATGCACCGATCTGGCAGCCGTTGGCGAAGCCGCCAATGGCCTGCGGTGAACCGGGAATCGGCTGGGTGATTTTTTGCCAGGGCGTTACCGCGAGGGCTGGCGCACAGAGCGCCAGCGACAGCAGACCGGCGCAGGTATTTTTAAACACGTTGAATGACATCAGTGCAAATCTCATCACAGGTTTACCAGCGTGGAACGTCTGAATGAACATCACCATTTTGCGCACGCTGACGCAGCAGATGATCCATCAGCACAATCGCCATCATCGCTTCAGCGATCGGCACGGCGCGGATACCCACACAGGGATCATGGCGGCCTTTAGTGATCATCTCCACCGACTCACCTTCACGATTGATCGTTCGGCCAGGCACGGTAATGCTCGACGTGGGTTTCAACGCCAGGTGTGCAATCACGGGCTGGCCGCTACTGATGCCGCCAAGAATGCCGCCTGCATGGTTGCTTTCGAAACCCTGCGGAGTGATTTCATCGCGATTTTCGCTGCCACGTTTGTTGACCACGGCAAAACCATCGCCAATCTCCACGCCTTTCACTGCGTTGATACTCATCAGCGCGTGAGCGATATCCGCATCCAAACGGTCAAATACAGGTTCGCCCAAACCCGTTGGGACATTCTCAGCAATAACGGTGATTTTGGCGCCCACAGAGTCACCGGCTTTTTTTAGCTCACGCATCAGCTCATCAAGCGCTTCCAGCTTGGATTCATCCGGGCAGAAGAACGGGTTAGTCTCTACCAGATCCCAGTCTTTCAGCTCGCAACTAACATCACCAATCTGCGCCAGATAGCCGCGCACTTTCACACCAAATTTCTGTGCCAGATACTTCTTGGCAACGGCACCAGCGGCCACGCGCATCGCCGTTTCACGGGCAGAAGAACGACCACCGCCGCGATAGTCACGCACGCCATATTTCTGCTCATAGGTGTAATCAGCATGACCAGGACGGAATACGTCTTTGATGGCACTGTAGTCTTGCGAACGCTGGTCAGTATTCTGAATGGTCAGACCAATGCTGGTACCGGTAGTCACCCCTTCGAATACGCCAGAGAGAATGTTAACTTCATCGGCTTCACGGCGCTGGGTGGTATAGCGCGAGGTGCCCGGACGGCGTCTGTCGAGATCCTGTTGCAGATCGGCTTCGGTCAACGGAATACCCGGAGGCACGCCATCAATGATACAACCCAAAGCGACGCCATGGGATTCGCCAAAGGTAGTGACGCGGAAAAACTGCCCAATACTGTTCCCTGCCATCACGGCTCCTTACATGTTGAGTTAGTGGTTAAGTGATACACGGTCAGTCGCGAAAAATCTTGAAATGCTCTGCGCATTCAATAAGTTGCTGTTTGGTCAGCATGAACACACCGTCACCTCCGTTCTCGAACTCCAGCCAGGTGAACGGGATGTCTGGATATTGATCTATCAGATGTACCATGCTGTTACCCACTTCACAAATCAACACGCCATCATCGGTCAGGTAGTCTGGTGCGCAGGAGAGAATCCGGCGCGTCAGCTTCAGACCGTCGCTGCCGGAGGCCAAACCAAGCTCTGGTTCATGGCGGTACTCCTGCGGCAGGTCTGACATGTCATCTTCATCCACATACGGCGGATTAGTCACAATCAGGTCGTACTGTAGCGCGGGTAAGTCGCGGAACAGATCGGATCGAATAGGCGTAACCCACTGCTCAATACCGTGCGCCTCAATGTTTTGTTCGGCGACCGCCAATGCATCAGATGAGATATCCACTGCATCGACTTCGGTTTCCGGATAAGCATACGCGCAGGCAATCGCAATGCATCCGCTACCGGTGCACATATCGAGAATGTGTTGTGGTTTGTCGTGCAAGATGCCGGAGAAGCGGTTGTTGATCAGCTCCCCAATAGGTGAACGCGGAACCAGCACGCGCTCATCGACGTAGAACTCCATGCCACAGAACCAGGCTTTATTCGTCAAATAGGCAACCGGCACGCGTTCGTTTACACGACGGATCACACGTTCAATAATGCGATGGCGTTCACTGGAAGTCAGGCGGGCAGAGTGCATATCCTCAGGAATATCTAGCGGCAAAAACACGCTTGGCAATACCAGCTGAACGGCCTCGTCCCAGGGATTATCGGTACCATGACCATAGTACACATTCGCAGCGTTCAGGCGACTAACGGTCCAACGAATCATATCCTGGATGGTGTGAAGCTCACTGACCGCTTCATCAACGAATATTTTGTCCAATTTTCTCTCCTGACGGCACGCAGTCATTTAACAAGCGCTTAACCATGGGTTTACAGTGCATCGTTTGGCGCATAGTTTGCCATGAAGCCCGCCACAAATCAGCAGCTATAGCGCGTTCTTACGAGAAGTGCTGGAGAATATAAGTCGGAGTTTCCTTTATACGATGTGACATGCGCAGGTACACTGTTGAAATGACCTAAGAATGATGACGAATCCATGAAGAAAAAACATGCGCTGAGCCCCGAGGAGAAGAGTCTCTTTCGTGACGCGGTGCCAGGCATCAAGCGCCTGCAAAATGACACCATCACCCATCGGCCGCTGCGTAAAAAGGTGACGGTGATATCACCCAAAAAATTGCTTCAGGAGCAAGTGGACGCCAGCTATTATTTCTCCGATGAATTTCAGCCAATGCTGCAAGAAGAGGGACCGGTGCGACATATCCGGCCTGATGTCAACCATTTTGAACTGAAGAAACTTCGGCGGGGGGATTATTCGCCTGAACTGTTTCTCGATTTACACGGCCTGACGCAGCGCGAAGCGAAGCAAGAACTGGGAGCGCTGATTGCTGCCTGTCGCCGTGAACATGTGCATTGTGCCTGCGTGATGCATGGACACGGCAAACATATTCTCAAGCAACAGACACCGTTGTGGCTGGCGCAGCACCCAGATGTACTGGCCTTTCATCAGGCACCGAAAGTGCTGGGCGGAACCGCAGCACTGCTGGTGTTAATCGAGTTGGATGATAAATTGCTGTAACACAGTGAGCGGGAGCGAAAAGCCAGAAAGCAGAAAGGCACAGCAAGCTGCGCCTTCAGCTGACAACGTTCTGGCCTCGTGGCCAGGGCATTGATCTACGACGCGGGTCGTTTTCTGGTGTACCCACCACAGGGGCATTAGACATTTTTTGCCTGAAAAAAGTACGACTCAAAAAAACTGCCACTAAATGGGATCATGCACAACAACGATCATTCCATGAATCGCGGTAGATAATATTTCCGTCAGTGTACTTCCAAGTGATCGCCTCATAACGTAACTCGAGCGTTTCCAGATGCGTACTGCTCATGCCGTTTGGTGCCAGGTACGGCGCAATCGTCGTGATCTTGACGTTATCCAGGATGATATTGAAATACTCGGCCTCGATGCCGGATTCCAAGATACGGTACATCTTGATTGTTGCCTTCTTCATGGTTCGGCCTTCACACACAGCGCGATACAGGAGTGGCGTAGTCTGGTCGAATTCTTTCACTACCGTGATAGGCCGATGAACGCGCGTGCCGTGAGTTTCCCCCATTGAGAATCAACGGGAATAGTGACACCGTGGGAGAATGATTTCAGTTCAATGGAGCCTGAACGCAGCGGCATCAAGCAGCTACCGACAACCGGAGAGCCGTTTTCATCTTCAAGCCATAAGTGAGCGGGAGTGGACATTCAATTTCCTTATCAGTGATAATTTAAATAACGGTTATGTTTCGACCATTACCATTTACAGTAACGTGTAAAAATAACAATCATAACTATGGCGAATACGCCTATCGGCCAGACGGGGCTATCAGGGAAAAAATACCCCTGAAATAGTGCGAAAATAATCGTGAAAATCACAGGCCCGTACAACGATGATAAAAACTTTAATTGCCACAGTAGAAATTTCTTTAGCGATTTAATCATGGTTATCGAATCATCCGGGTGATGATGCTTGCGATGCCAGAATCAGACGACCATTGCGCTTCAAGTGCACCCGCGCGTTCGAAAACCGGTTCGATCAGAAAATACATCATTTCCAGTTGTTGCATGTAAAGCGCAGAGTAATAGGCCGGATATTGGACATATAGACGATGGACACTATCCGCCGCTTTCTGAACCAAGCCATACGTAGCCACTACCCCGGCAACCGTGCCAGCCGCACGCCCCGTAAGGGCGCTGAGTTGCATACTTAGATTCAATCCAATGCGGACACTGGTAGCTACCGCTAAAGCGTATCCCGCACCTGTAAGAGTGCTGGCGGCAATATGGACATTCGCGGCCATAAGCGCTTTTTTAATGTGCTCTAATTGGTCATTGGTTTTGTATTTAAATATTTCGTCAAAGTAGATACGAAGCATTTCATAGACAACATCACCATTCTGGATAATGCGAATGACACCGTTCCTGAAGCGTAGATCTTCCGTCTTTTGTTTCTGGCAAACATCGTTATATTCATCGGTAAAACAGGACGTGTAATACAGCAGGCGGGTAGCGCCCTTCCCTAATGTTTCAATTTGATTTGTGACCTGCTGACCGACGGCAGTTACAGCGTGATCGAGCTTTAATGCGAGAATTTTATTGGTCTGTAAATAACTGATGATTTCATTGTTTCCGTACATAATTGCTCCTTGCTAATTGTGACTAAGTCCTTTCAGCACCCCAATTTACTATAATGCCTGTTTTATCGCACCACCCGAGCCGGGTTGAGTGCGAATCAGGGGAAAGCTGGGTAAAACAGCGAGTTAAAAAATCTGCAAATCCCCGAAAACGCGACAGATAAAACTTACCTGACTGCATACCTATTCGGCCAGATGAATGACGCCAGGTTTCATTCCAGATATGTGGGGTTAAAAGGGCTTGAGAGAGGACTTATGCGGTTTCAAAAAGTCATTGAAGTTGTAGCAGGAAAAAATATTGCGATCGTGCCCTTCGATCACACAAAAAGAAGAACCCCGCCAGAAATATGGGGTTCGTCAGAAAGCAGAAAGGCACAGCAAGCTGCGCCTTTCTCTCATTAGCATCCGGTTAGAGATTCATCCATACAAGCCAGAAACCCCTACCACCATCAGACTTTAGCGATCACCTGACAAGGGCTGAATTGCCAGTCAAACGTACCTTTGCCCGTTTTGGCATCAAGCTCTACGCTTGCCATCGCAGAGGTCGCAAACATCGGCGGACTGATACCTGGGCATAATTCTGCCACCAGATACCCCACCAAAGGCAAGTGCGACACCACCAGCACGGAGGAAATACCTTCAGCCGCCAGAGCCAACAATTCCTGGGCTACTGCGGCAGGATCCCCACCCGGCGTCAATTCTTTCAGAACGTCACTCTCCGCAGGTAAGGCCAACGTCTGACGCATTTTATCCAGCGTCTGCTGTGCACGTAAATACGGACTGACCAGAACACGCTGGATATTGACCGAACGGGCCTTAAGCCACGCCGCCATATGGACTGTTTCGTCACATCCACACTCGGTCAGTGGTCTGGCCGAATCGCTGGCCGCTTCGAGAGCTGCTTCACCGTGACGCATAATTACAACTTGCATATTGCACCGCTTGTGTTAACAAAAATAGCGCTATACAGAAACGCCTCGCGCGCTGTATCACCTCTGCCCAATGCTTTCCGGGGAAAGCTTGCAGGACAACTGCATGTACCACAGTTACCTGACGCGCCGTCTCTTTAATGGCGGGCGGGCATTCTGCCTGAAAAATTCACATAAAGAAAACGCTGTTTTTTACATCAACGAGTACCGCTTGTAAACCACGCAGCTCATTTATTAAACGGAACGACCACTTTTCAAACGCTTGCCCGTTGGGTGGCAACGACTTTGTCGTGTGCCAAAATGAATTCTTTATTGATGCATTATGCTCAAAAGCATTTTATGTTCCACATTCCCGCGAAAAAGCCCATCACACCGTGATACACATCACAGGATGATGCGCTTTTTTCCACCTGTGATCACTCATCGTAGAAACAGCGGCCTTCCTGCGCACGTTTGAGCAATCCGGCACAGGGCGCAAAATGCTCGCCATAGTGCTGTTGCAAACCTTGCAACGTTTGCACGACAGCGGCTGCCCCTAATTGATCAATGTAACGGAATGGGCCGCCGAGGAAGGGAGGAAAACCAATCCCGAAGACCGCGCCAATATCACCATCACGCGCACTACGCACCACCTGTTCATCCAGACAGCGCACGGCTTCGTTGAGCATAATCATCACGCAGCGACGGGCGACCTGTTCTGCGCCTTGTTGCTGCTTAGGCGTCACATTCAACAAGCGATAGATAGAGGGATCGGCTTGTTTTTTCTTCGCCTGTCGCCCTTTTGACGCATAGAGGTAGAATCCCTTGCCGTTTTTACGGCCCTTTCGCTCATCTTTAAGTACCGCATCCAGCGCCGGTGGCGCAGCAAAGCGCGGCCCCAGTGCCTCAACCAGAATGGGGATGATTTTAGTGCCGACGTCGATCCCAACTTCATCCAACAGCTGTAGCGGCCCCACCGGGAAACCAAAGTTCATGAGTGCGCTATCGATATGTTCAATCGGCTCGCCTTCAAGCAAACAACGCGTCGCTTCATTAATATAGGGAGCAAGAATGCGATTAACGTAGAACCCGGCGCTGTCACCAACCACAATGGCTGTTTTACCCTGTTTCTTCGCCAATGCCACTGTAGTAGAAATTGTCTGCTCACTGGTTCCGGCATGAGGGATCACTTCGACCAACGGCATTTTGTCCACTGGACTAAAAAAGTGCAGACCAATGACCTGTTCAGGTCTGGTAGCATTGGCTGCAATCGCATGGATCGGCAAAGAAGAGGTGTTTGAAGCAAAAATGGTCTTCGGTGACGCATAACGTTCAACTTCCTCAACCATCTGCTGTTTCAGTGACAGATCTTCAAATACCGCCTCAATCACCAGATCGACCCGCTCAAAGCCACTGAAATCGGTAGTGCCCGAGATCAACATCATCTGTCGTTGCTGTTCGCTACGTTTCAAGCGCCCGCGACGCACCCGTTTATCCAGCAGATCCCAACTGTATTTCAGCGCATGACGGATCCCTTCCTGGTTAATATCTTTTATACGCACTGGCAGACCGGCACGCGTTGCCGTCACGTTAGCGATTCCTCCGCCCATTAGACCGCCGCCGAGAATACCAATGCGCTTCAGTAACAACGGTTCGGCAGCCGCACCCTGCTCTTTTTTCAGTGTAGTGGAGGCAAAGAACAGACCGCGAAGCGCTGCGGATTGCGGTGTCATCACCAGCTCGCCAAACGCCGTTGCCTCAGCCTGATAGCCACTGGCGCGGCCGTGGTCCAGACCCGTTCTCACCACGTCGATAATTTTTTCCGTCGCGGGGTAGTTGCCGTGCGTTTTGGCACGCGTCTGTTTACGCACGAAGTGAAACAGCAGGGCTTTGCCCAGCGGGCCGCCAACCAAGCGCGCCTGCCACGGCAACGACGCGCGGGGCTGTCGCCCCAAAGCGACACGTTCCAGTGCAGTTTGTAGCAATATCGCTTGCGGAACAGTGTCGTCCACCAGCCCCATTTTTTGTGCCTGCTTTGCGCGAATACTGCGCCCGGTCAGCATCATATCCAGCGCTTTGGGCGCACCAATCAAGCGTGGCAGCCGTTGTGTTCCCCCCGACCCTGGCAGCAAACCAAGCTGCACTTCCGGCAGCCCAAGCTGGGTTTTGTCGTCCAGTGAGCAAATGCGAGCATGACAGGCAAGTGCCAGTTCCAGCCCACCGCCCAGACAAGCACCGTGAATGGCCGCCACCACCGGCACGGGAAACGCCGAAATATGGGACATAACCGATTGGCCTTTTTGCGCAAGACTGCTGGCCTCTGCCGCTGTTTTACACCCGCTAATCATGCTGATATCAGCACCAGCAATAAAAGAGTCGAGTTTGCCAGAAATAAGCACTAATCCTTTCAGCTGCGGATATTGCTGAGCTTTTTGCAAAATGGCACAAATTTGCTCAACGAATTCAGCTTTTAAGGTGTTTACCTTTTCACCGGGAACATCAATGGTGATAATGCCCACATGCTGGTCTGTCAATGTCACCGTAAAGGCTGAAGTCGGGGCCGTTTCAACAGCGATAATTTCATCACTCATTCTGCTGCCTCCAGGATCATGGCTGCGCCCAATCCGCCCGCCGCACATGCAGTCGTCAACCCGAAACGCCCGCCACGACGGCGAAGTTCATGCAACGTCTGCGTGATCATTCTCGCACCTGTCGCCGCAAATGGATGCCCGTAGGCCAGTGAACCGCCCAGCACGTTGAACTTGTCCCAATCGATTTCACCGATGGCGTGTGAACGGCCCAGTTTTTCCTGGGCAAAAGTATCACTGGCAAACATTTTGATATTTGCCAGCGTTTGTGCGGCGAAAGCCTCATGCATGTCAATTAAGTCCATATCATCGAGAGTTAATCCCGCACGATCGAGTGCTAGCGGTGTGGCATAAGCAGGGCCGAGCAACATATCTTCCCAAACGTCGATGGCAGCAAAAGCAAAACTTTTCAGGTAACCCAACGGCCGCAGGCCCAGTTCACGCGCCCGTGATTCGCTCATCATCAATACGGCGGCGGCACCGTCCGTCAGCGGCGTACTGGTCGCTGCTGTTACTGTGCCGTGGCGACGGTCGAAAGCCGGACGCAGCTTGGCATACTGGGCCAGTTCGGAATTCAGGCGAATATTGTTGTCTTGTTGCAGTACCTCACGGTAAGGCGGAACCTGGGCGGTCATCACCTGCGCATCGAGATAGCCCTTTTCCCAGGCCTGCGCTGCCAGTGAATGTGAACGGTGTGCCAGTTCGTCCTGCTGCTGACGGGTGATGCCATGGGATTTCGCCATTTGCTCGGCGGTATCCCCCATCCGTAGTCCGGTTGAATATTCGGCAACTGCTGGCGGTACCGGCAGCAGATCACGAAACTTCAATTTACTAAACAAGGCCAGCCGTTGTGACAATGTGCGGGCTTTGTTGACGTCCACCAACGTGCGGGCCAACCGTTTACTGACGCCAATCGGCAGCACTGAGGAGGAGTCCGCTCCGCCAGCAATACCTACGCCGACGGTTCCACTGAGAAGACTTTCCGCCACGTTGGCTACCGCCTGAAAACTGGTGGCACAGGCGCGTGAAACGCTATAGGCATCAGTAGCGACACTCATGCCGGTTCCCAGCACAATTTCGCGAGCAATATTCGGCGCTTCTGGCATCTGCACCACCTGACCAAACACCAGTTGATCGATGATCTTCGGGTCGATACCGCTTTTGGCCAATAGCTCACTCACCACCATTTTGCCTAAATCAACCGCCGGAATGCCATGATAAGCAGTTGCTTGTTTGGCGAAAGGCGTACGCAAACCGTCGACGATCGCAATACGATCGCCTTCGCGCGTCACCAGCGGGATAACCTTGTTCATAGCGGCTCCAGATTAAGAGGTCAGACCTGATAGTTTAGTTTTAACCATATGTTTACATTTAGCAAAGTCTAACGTGATGAAGTGGGAGCGACAGCAAAAAAAAACCGCGACCTGCAAAGGTCACGGTTTTATGAAAAGGACGTTAAGTACAAAGAAGAAATCAGCGCAGTCCGAGCTGGAAGATCATCGTCTCTGCCTGGCAAGAGAAAGTGAAGTCAATATTCAGCTCAACACCACCAGCGACGTTTTCCAGTCGGCTTTCAATCACGCAAGGCTCAGATTCGACGCTACGCGCTTTTTCGGTCAGGCCATTCAGCATGTTCTTAGCTTCCGCTTCGCTTTCAAATACGCGGCTATAACTGGCGGTGCAATCGGTATTATCCATGATGGTGCCGACATCCACACAGCAACATGCTGCCGTTTCTTCCGCGCCACATTTGTTAATGGAATGCAGCGGCTTGGTGGATTTCGAAGACAGAGTTACGTCAGACATAATGTTCTCCCGGTACTGACCACAACGTTTGCGAGTCGGCCCTGTTAGTCATTAAAAGGATATTTTCGGACTTCATTTTACGCCTCTCAGCCCTACCAGCCTAGCACTTACTTTTTGTGTGACTTTTAAGTGATTAAGATCACAAAAATAATCATGCCTGGTTAAATTCATCTCTAATAACCGTCTAAAACGTTAATTAGTTCAGTTTGAATTGTTTGTTTTTTGTTAAGCACGTCTAATTTTTAGCATCTAATTGGAAATATCTGGGAAACATGATTGCAACATGTGTACAGGTCGGACCTATACTTCGCTCACTGGTCTGATTTGTCAGACTGAGAACGAACCCTACAATCCCGCGCTCATTGTTACTTGATGTAACATTGCTTGATAAAAAACATAAAATTGAGGTTTTGGTCATGAACCAGAAAAACCTGTTTAAAAAATCAGTTCTGGCAGCCGCAGTGGCAATCGTTTCATCAAATGTGTATGCGGCAGGTTTTCAATTAAACGAATACACTGCAGCCGGGCTCGGTCGTTCGTTTTCAGGTGAAGGCGCCATTGCGGACTCCGCAGCATCCGGCAGCCGCAACCCGGCAACCATGACCATGTTCTCACGTCCCGCTTTCTCCATCGGCGCTGTCTATATTGACCCTGACGTTAATATCAGCGGCAAATCCCCGGTGACTGGCAACAGTACCAGCGCTGATAACATCGCCCCAAATCAGTGGGTGCCAAATATCCATTTCATTATGCCGCTGAACGACCAGTGGGCGATTGGCGCGTCAGCCACGTCCAACTATGGTCTGGCGACTGAGTTTAATGATAATTACGCCGCGGGCCCGATTGGCGGTAAAACCGACCTGACAACCATCAACAGCAACCTTAGCGCGGCTTACCGTTTCAATCAGCACTTTAGTGTCGGTTTAGGCTTTGATGCCGTCTATGCCAAAGCGAAAATCAGCCGTACTGCCGGTGAATTAACGGCAATTCAAACCCGCGGTCAAGTCCCTGCGAATACCGAGGTGGCGAATCTAAAAGGTAGCGAATGGGGCTATGGCTGGAACGCTGGTATCCTGTATGAAGTGGACGATAACAACCGTTATGGTTTCACCTATCGTTCTAAAGTAGATATCGATTTTAACGGGGATTACAAAAACTCTATTCCTCAGCAGCTCGGCGGCTTGGGTGGGCAAACCATTCCTGGTGATCTCACGCTAAACCTGCCAGAGACGTGGGAAATATCGGGTTATAACAGAGTCGCGCCAAAATGGGCGATTCACTACAGCATGACATACACCAGTTGGAGTGAATTCAAGGAACTAAAAGCCACCGGCTCCAACGGACAGACTCTGTTCCAGAAACAGGAAAACTATCACGATGCTTGCCGTATCGCGCTGGGTACCACTTATTATTATGATGATAACTGGACCTTCCGCACTGGTATTGCTTTTGATGACAGCCCGGTTCCACAAGATAACCGCACGATCTCTATTCCCGATCAGGACCGTGTATGGATCAGCGCCGGTACGACTTATGCATTCAATAAAGATGCCTCAGTCGATTTAGGTATTTCTTACATGCATGGACAGACCGTGAATATCAGCGAGAAAGTGGCTGATGGTGTACCAAACTATGAGTTCCAGGCAAAAGGTACCGCTATGTTGTATGGCGCGAACTTTAACTACAGCTTCTAATTGTTCAGGTTGAATATCAGAAATGAAAAAGCGCCGGAAGGCCTGAGGGATCCCCAGAAATATCATCAGTAGACCATGATGATGTCTCGGTAAGCCCTCGCCATTTCTTCATAAACACTGTCGGGGTTCATCCCCGACAGTGTTCCCGGTGATTGTCGTATAACGTTTTTACTCAGTGTCAGATACGACAACACCCTTCTCGATTTAATGCTGTTCGCCTGAAACTAACAATTTATCCCTTTCTTTTCAAGGTAATAACCTGTCATCCACATAACGATACTGTAGAGCGTTGCAACCAGGCACAGTACCGAAATCCGCTTTTCTCCCCGGCTTTTACTTGCCCGCAGTCCCAGACCATAACGCTCACTTTTTTCATCCCGGAAGTTCTGTTCTATTTGCATTCGACGGCTGTAAATCTTGATTATTTCCCGTGGTTTATAACCCATCAGACTGGTAAAAATTAGCCACGGTTCCCGTGCATTCTTACGATACATCTTGTCCGTTCTGGGGTAACGCTGGTTGCCTTTTCTGCCCGTCGCTCGCTTATGCACTGTATAAAAATGCCCCAGACAATCCCGACTAGCGTTACGTGCCAGCCGGCCAAAGCCCAGATAGGTTGGCTTCGTTGTTGAAGCAATATCCCGTGCCATTTGCCACTCTTCACCACCGGTTATCTGAAAATACAGGCTTCCCCTTACGCGTCCGACAAAATGCCAGCCCAGTGAACGAATATGATGGAACCAGCTGCTGCGAAATCCGCCATCTGTCACGATGATGACCTGTTTATCTTTGCCGATAGCGGCAGCCATCTGATCAAGAAAGTCGTTCTGAACGGTGGAGTTGTTCTGA
>NZ_BMFZ01000009.1:36431-254790 GCF_014639435.1 Hafnia psychrotolerans
GCTGTGAGTCAGGCGGGAAACCAGTTGCTGATAAATGGCAGGAATATCCTTAAACATCAAATCGTTGTTGAGATGCCTGTCGACACGCTTGATTTTGTGTTTAACGCGCGCTGTTCCGGGCAGAAATCTGCCGATACTGGTGAGGGAAAGAGAAGCGCCGCGAGTCAATGCAACGGTCATATCTAGCAGAGCGTTTTTGCGATACTGATGTATCGAGCGGAGGGACTGACTAAAGAATCTGTGGCAAACTTGAGAAGCAGGCATAGAGGGGAGACCTTACTTTTTGGTGGAACACTAAGTAGATCACAACCTTCTATGCCTGTCTTTATTTATGGGGAGCCCTCAGCCCTTACGGCCCTTTGTCATTTCTATCGATAAGATCTTAATCCTGACAGTCCGAAATCACTCAGAATCGATGCTTTCTAAATCGCCCTGAATCAATGCCGCATTCGGGTTCACCTGTGGTGTCAACTGCCCCCCTTTCGCCAGGAAGTCGTGACGCTGGAAGTAGGCTTCGCGCATCATCAGATAAGGGTCAGAAGAATTTCGCAGTATGCCATCAGAATCCAGCAGTTCAGCCCGGGTTTCAACCCCTTGTAAAGCCCACTTACCGACTGACATCCAGATAGTCAGGTAGCTCAGCGCCGGATAGAGAGTATCGACAAAGTCACCACCTTCGTCACGAATGGTGAAGCTGCCGTAAGCCGGTAACTGAACATACGGGCCGTAACCGACACCATAATGTCCCAGCGTACTGCCGAAACCCTGGGCTTCTTCGCGCGCCAGTTTCGGGTTCGCCATGGAGGCCACGTCAATCAGCCCGCCCATCCCCAATAGGGTATTCAGGAAGAAACGGTTGAAGTGGATCGCCGCGTGGTACGGATCCCCTTTCAGTAAGGCGTTCACCATACTTGCCGGTTCATCCAGGTTGCTAAGGAAGTTACTGGTACCGTTACGCGCCGGTTGCGGCACGTAATCGCGCCATGCTACCGCCACCGGACGCAGCACATACGGATCCACAATGTTGTAATTGAAATCGAACATCGTGCGGTTAAAACCTTCGAGTGGATCGGAACGACCCTGCGGCCCACTGTCCGATGATGTTCCGGCACATCCCACCAGTAATACAGTCGCAAACGCCAGCCCAGTCAGACGTAAGTTCATGGTTTTCTCCCTATTTTTCTTCGATTCCACACTCAGGGAACCTGCTGATTAATCTCAATACTGACCTGTCCATTACCAGAAAAATCAGTCAGCGGACTGTCACCGTACCAGTCGCCTTTAACTGGCGTGGCCAAACTATTTTGCGAAATTCGAACGCGTACTTTTAACTGATGCAGTGAAGAAAGCAATCTTTCAGGCATCATCGCACTGCTGTCATCCATGGTCATCGCCAGCGGGAAACGACTCAGCGGCAACTGTTTCACAGCAACGGGTACCGGGCTGCTGCCATCGGTAACCGAAATAAATACCGCACCTTGCTGGGGAATATTCCTTTTTGCCTCAGCCGATAAGTCAACATTGACGGCCAATTTTACACGATCCTGGCCTGACTTCGCCTTGGCCTGCTCAATACTGGCGCGGACCATGTCGCCACGCTGGTCACCAGCGGGTAAAATCTTCAGCATCAACTGCCATGCACCTATCGCTTGCGGATAATGTCCCTGCTCAAATTCATTGTAGGCCAGCAGGCTCAGCACGCGTAACTGCCCCTGATTCTGCTCAAGCATACTGCGTAACAGTTTGCCGCCGCTAATGTTATCTTGCGGATCCGCTGAGCGCGTCAACACATCGGCATAACCGTACTTAATATCCATATCATTCGGTGAAAGCTGATAGGCATGCGCAAATGCTTGAGTCGCCGTGCTGGCATTATTCAACGCCATACCGACTCGCCCCAACATCATCCAGTCTTTGGCATTCGATGGATCTTTTTGCAAGTCAGTGCGCAGCCCCAGGCCTAAATCCTGTACATCCATCATGGTCAGCGGTTGTGAATGTTCGTCAGCCAAGCGGTGACGAAGATCCGGCATGCGGTCCATCACCTGATGCCATGCCCTCACCTGGCCGAGGCCACCCGTATATAAATAGAAACCCAGCGTCACTAACACCAGTAAAAATATCCCCGGAACCAGCATCCAGAGGGTAATGGGTTGACCGGTCTGCGAAGACGGTTCAGGGATATCACTCAGCAGGTTCTCCTGCAATTCACGGATATGCTGTGGGCGCTCATCGACAACGCCCTGATCTTCATCCTGCTCGAGCTCACCCAGACGGTGATGATAGAAAGCTTTGTTCAGCGCATCGCGAGAGGTGTGCTCAGCCCGGTCACCACGCAGCACCGGCACCACAAACAGTGACACAGCGATAATCAACATCACCACGGTGGTCAGCCAAAAAATACTCATGATGCTTTCCCATCGCTGTCTTTCATATTGATATCATTCAGTAAGTGCGCCAGGCGCTGTTGGTCTGTTAACGAAAGTTCGGCAGGCGGTAACGCCGCTTCATCGACAGCATTTGTCCTGTTCTCCTCGCTGACTGGCCGACTCTGGAGCCGTGCACGCATCACGATAAACATCGCGCCAATCAGCACAAACAGCAGCGGTCCCAGCCAAAGAATAAGGGTCGCTGGTGTCACCGGTGGTTCGTAAGTCACGAAGTTACCGTAGCGTGCCACCATATACTGGACAATTTGCTGACGGTTTTGCCCCTCGTTCAGCAGTTGATAAACCTTGGTGCGCATATCGGCGGCAATAATAGAGTCCGAGGCAGCAATGCTGGTGTTCTGGCATTTTGGGCAGCGAAGTTGCTCTGTTATCTGCCGGTATTGCTGCTCCTGCGCATCTGATTTGAATTGATACGTATCGATGGACGCGAACACGCCGAAGCTCAAACAAAGGCCGAGCAGCAGTGCGGTGAGTGATGAACCTATCTTCATGCATCCCCCCCATACTTTTTGTACAACGGCATGACTTCCTGCTGCCACACTTTATCATTCATATCACCGGCATGGCGGTAGCGGATAATGCCCTGTCCGTCGATCAGGAAAGTCTCAGGCGCACCGTAAACACCGAGATCCAGACCCAGCATCCCGTCGCCGTCATACAGACTCAGTGCGTAAGGATTGCCCAGCGTGTTCAGCCAGTTGACCGCTTTCTGGCGATCGTCTTTATAGTTCAGTCCTACAACGCGGATACCTTTGGCCGCCAGCGTATTTAGATACTCATGCTCGGCGCGGCAGGTCGGACACCAGGTGGCCCAGACGTTGAGCAGAATAGGCTTGCCGTTGCGCAGCACCGACTGGTCATAGGTGATTCCCGGCTGCGATAGGGATTCCAGTTTAAATACCGGCACCGGTTTGCCGATCAAGGCTGACTCGAGCAGCGTCGGATCATCGCCATTCGCGTTGCGGGTTAACTGCACCAGAAACATGGCGGCCAGCGCCAGAAACAGAATTAACGGAATGAAGAGGAGTTTACGATTCATGCTTCTTCTGCCTCGGTTTTCCCCTGCCGCTTAAGTTTTTTGCTCATGCGGTAACGCGGGTCGAGAATACAGCAGATCCCACCGGCTGCCATAAACAGGCCACCCAGCCAGATCCAGCGCACAAAAGGTTTGTAGTACAGCCGCACCGCCCAGGAGCCGTCGTCCATCTCTTCACCCAGCGCGGCGTATAAATCGCGTGCCAGATTTCCATCGATGGCCGCTTCGGTCATCATGGTGTGCGCCACGCTGTAATACCGTTTTTCAGCATGCAGCGTGGTCACTGGTTTACCCTTGCGGGTGACATCGATATTGGCCTCGCCACCGGAATAGTTCGCGCCCTGTATGTCACGCATGTCACGGAACACAAAGTGGTAATCATGGATATCGACGCTATCACCGGCTTTCATGCGGACATCGCGCTCGACACTGTAATTTTGGCTGAAGGCGATACCTATCACCGTCACTGCCACGCCAAGATGGCCTAACACCATGCCCCAATGGCTGCGCGATAGATGCATCAGCCCGCGCCAAAAAGTATGCCGATGGGTAGCGCGTTCGTGTAATTCCATCAGCGTCAGCACGATCACCCACACCGACATCAGCAGGCCGACTACGGTCATCCCCACAATGTTGTCCTGCAACCACCACGGCAGCAGAATCGACAGCAGCAGCGTCACCACCAATGCCACACCTAACCGACGCCACAGCTTGCTTGGCTCATCACGACGCCAGCGCACCAGCGGGCCGATACCCAGTAGCAGTGCCAGCGGAGCCATCAGCCAGGTAAACATAGTATTAAAGAAGGGTTCGCCAATCGAGATACTGCCCATACCGAGCTGCTTATGGATCAGCGGCAACAGCGTGCCCAGCAGGACCACCAGCATAGCGGCAATCAGCAACACGTTGTTGCCAAGCAGATAGCTTTCACGCGAATGCAGCTCATGCCGGCTGGGCGCACGCACCGAGTTGCCTTTGATAGCATAGAGCAGCAGCGATCCACCGATCACAATCACCAGATAAGCCAGGATGAACATGCCGCGCGCCGGGTCAGAGGCGAACGAGTGCACCGATACGAGCACGCCGGAACGCACCAGGAAAGTCCCCAACAAGCACAGCGAAAAACAGGTGATAGCCAGCAGAACGGTCCAGGCTTTGAAGGTTCCGCGTTTTTCGGTGACCGCCAGCGAGTGGATCAGCGCCGTACCGGCCAGCCAAGGCATAAACGAGGCGTTTTCCACCGGATCCCAGAACCACCAGCCACCCCAGCCGAGTTCGTAATAAGCCCACGCTGAACCCAACACGATACCAATGGTCAGGAAAACCCACGCTGCTTGGGTCCATGGGCGTGACCAGCGAGCCCATGCGGTATCGAGCCGACCGGCCATCAGTGAGGCAATCGCAAAGGCGAAGGCTACCGAGAACCCGACGTAACCCATATACAGCAGCGGTGGATGGAAAATCAGCCCGATATCCTGCAACACCGGATTCAGGTCACTGCCGTCAACCGGGAAGCCGGGCAATGTGCGGATAAACGGATTCGAGGTCAGCAAGATGAACACCAGGAACCCGGCAGTGATCATGCCCATGACCGCCAGCACGCGGGCCACCGCATCTTGCGGCATCCTGCGGCTAAACAGCGCGACGGCCAACGTCCAACAACTTAACAGCAGCACCCACAACAGCAGCGAACCTTCATGTGCGCCCCACGTGGCGGCCATACGGTAGTAAACCGGCAGACGCGTATTCGAGTTGTTGGCGACGTAAGCGACGGTGAAATCATTCACGACAAACGCGTGAACCAGAATAATAAAGGACAGCGTAATGGTGGCAAACATGCCATAAGAGAGCGGGCGTGCCATCGCCATCATGCGGTTATCCTGCCGCGCTGCGCCCCACTGTGGGTAGATACTCAGCAGTATTGACAGACCTAAAGCCAGACAGAGCGAAAAGGTTCCCAGTTCCGGCATCATGAGTGATCATTTCCTTTGATGTTGCCAACGTAGCTCGACGCAGGCTGCTTGCGATTATCTTTCATTGCCTCTTCCACTTCTGGCGGAACGTATTTCTCATCGTGCTTAGCCAGGACCTGTTTGGCATTCACCACGTTATTAGCTTCCATCACACCCTGCGCCACGACGCCCTGCCCTTCACGGAACAGGTCTGGCAAGATGCCGTTGTAAGTGACCAAAATCGCCCCACGGGCATCGTAAATTTTGAAACTGACCTGCAAATTTTTCGGATCGCGCTTTACAGAACCGGGCATGACCATGCCGCCAATCCGCAGGCGCTGGCCGACAAATGGCATCTCGTGGCTCTCCCCTTTGCCTTGTAAAATCTCACTGGGCGTATAGAACAGATCGATGTTTGAGCGCAGCGCGTACATCACAAGAGAGAGACTCAACCCCAACCCAACCAGCAGCACCAGCGCCAGTGAGAGACGTTTTTTACGACGAGGATTCACAGTAAGTTCTCTCTCGATGGATCCGGCTTCACTTGCACAGGGCTTTTTTGCCCCGCAGCGCCCTGGCGCTTTTTAGCCGCGATATTGGACTGCACAATGCGTTTTTCGCGCGCCTGGCGGCGGCGAACATCAGCCAGAATCACCCTACGCTGTAAGAACGTGTGGGCCACCAGCGCGATCAGGGAAATTAAGGTCGCAGCGACCGAAAGCCAGACATAAAACGCGTAACCGCCCATGTTGAAGAAAGCCTGCCAGTTGGAAAATGCAGCGTTCATCCGCGGCGCTCCTTATTGACTAGTGACGCCACCCACGGACGCAACCGTTCCTGATAAAGGATCAGATTGCGTAACCGCATCAGCGTCAGGGTAATAAAGAAGAACAGATAACCGAAGATAGCCCAGCGCAATGGATAGCGCATACTGGGGTCGATAGACTGCTGCATGTTGGTAGACCCCTGATGCAACGTATTCCACCACTCCACCGAATAGTGAATGATGGGAATATTAACCACACCGACCAGCACCAGAATGCTCGCCGCACGGCCCGCAAGACGGCGATCTTCAAACGCGTTATAAAGTGCAATCGCGCCGAGGTACAAAAACAGCAACACCAATTCGGAGGTCAGCCGTGCGTCCCATACCCACCAGGTGCCCCACATCGGTTTACCCCAGGCGGAACCGGTCACCAGCGCAATAAAAGTGAATACCGCGCCAACCGGTGCCATCGCGGCCAGCACCAGATCTGACATTTTCATCTGCCAGACCAGGCCGATAAAGGCGGCAACCGCCATGGCGCTATAAATGCCCATCGACCAGATAGCCGCCGGGACGTGAATGTACATGATGCGGTAGCTGTTACCCTGCTGATAATCCGGCGGTGCATAGCCAAAGCCCCAGACCCAGCCGATCAACAGACAGGCAACACCCAGAATGGCGAACCACGGGATAAAGCGCCCACAAACGGAGTAAAGCCGTTCGGGCCGCGCAAGTTGATGTAACCATTTCCACATTGTTATCTTTGCTCACTCTAAAATTACTCTGTGATAGATGCCGCGAGACCTCAGCGGGCTCTTGCGCGGTCTGACGTTAAATCAGCCGCCCTTATAGGCATCGCCCTATTGTTCACTATAGGGAAGTGTGATGTTAGTCAAAGGCTGCTTTTTTTCTGTCATCTTGTAACGGTAGGTAAATGCTCTAGTGAATGCTGACTCTCAAGGCTGCTGCCGTCGCAAAAGGCGTTAAGGTCGCGCTGCCCACCAGCAGCGCGCCAAGTATAGCCAGATAGCCGTCAATCGGCATGTTCATCGAGGCGGCGTCTATCGCGCCGGTGGCAAAGATCAGCACCGGAATATACAGCGGTAGCACCAACAGGCTGAGCAATACGCCGCCTTTGCGCAGGCCGACAGTCAGCGCCGCACCAATCGCCCCCATAAAACTCAGAGTCGGTGTGCCGAGCAATAATGTCAGCGCCACCGCTTTCCAACTGGCAAAATCCAGCGAGAGCAGTAAGGCGATCATCGGCGAGAGCAGCAGCAGCGGCAAACCGGTTACCACCCAGTGAGCACATACTTTCACGAGCACCGTGAGTGGCAGCGGCGCAGGCAATAACAGAAGCTGCTCCAGCGTGCCGTCCATATAGTCATCACGAAACAGTCTTTCCAGCGAAAGCAGCGAGGCCAGTAGCGCGGCGACCCACACAATACCGGGCGCAATACGCGCCAGCAACTGTGGTTCAGGCCCCAATCCCAGAGGAAACAACGTGATCACGATGATAAAAAACCACAGAGGATTAATAATCTCGGTGCTATGACGAAAGGCGATTTTTAGCTCCCGCCACAGGAGGTTAATCAACATGAGAGACACTCGTCAGACGGATTTTGCGTACATCGCGGTTAACACCCTGTAAATCCTGATGCGTGGTCAGCAACAGCATGCCGCCACGGCTAACATGCTGCTCAAACAAATCCATTAGCGCTGCGACGCCCTGTACATCAATGGCGGTCAGGGGTTCATCAAGGATCCACAGTGGCGCACGGCTGAGCCACAAACGCGCCAGCGCAACCCGACGTTGCTGCCCGGCGGACATCTGCGCCACCGTCACCTCTTCATAGCCCAGCAAACCGACATGTTCCAGCGCCTGATAAATAGCATCAGCGTTAATTTTTCCGTCAACGGACTGATAAAAAGCCAGATTTTCATAAGCGGTCAGCACGGTTTTAATACCCGGCTGATGGCCCAGATAGACTAACTGCCGATGAAAGACATCGCGCTGACGGCGGGTACTTTCGCCCTGCCAGCGAACTTCACCTACATCCGGCGACGACAACCCGGCCAGGATCCGCAGCAGGCTGGTTTTACCGGCCCCGTTCTGACCTTCAACTTGCACCATTTCACCAGGTTCAAGGGTGAAACTTAAGCCACTAAACAGAGTTCGCTCATCGCGAACACAACTGAGGTTAAGGGCTTCAAACATGGGCGCATTCCGTAAATTTCACAAGTGCGCATTATATCATAAGGCTCCGGCACGCCGCAGAGAGTACTAATGCAAAGTTCTTGTTACTTATTGGTAAGATACAGACCTTTCCCGCTGCGCAAGTGCCGTACCTCTTCTATGCTTAAATAACATTTTTTACCGTGCAGTTGTCGACACCAGAGAGAAAAGGTCCCATGAACCAGGAAAATAAACATTCAACATCCGGCGTTGACGTCGACAGTGAAGAAAATGCGCAAGGTACTGAAATTGAGGTTGATGAGAAGAACTTGCCCTCACCCGCTGCGGCCGTTCATGAGCAAATACGTCTGGAGGGGGAGAAAGAGCTGGAACGCGACGGCATGGCGCTGCTGTGGTCGGCGATTGCCGCCGGGCTTTCTATCAGTGCATCGTTAATGGTCAAAGGGATTCTGCACGCCCGCTTACCGGACTCACCCGAACGTTTCTTCATTGAGAACATCGGTTATACCGTGGGCTTCATTATTGTGATCATGGCCCGTCAGCAACTGTTTACTGAAAACACCGTCACCGCCGTGTTGCCGATCATGCATAAACCGACGCTGAAAAACGGTGCCATCTTGCTGCGCTTGTGGGCCGTGGTGCTGGCGGGCAACCTGATCGGCTGCGCCTGCGCGGCGCTGGCGTTTCATCTGGCGCCATTTTTTGATGCCGACACCGACGCAGCCTTTCACGCCATCGGCATGCAGATCATGGAGAAAAACCCCACCGCCATGTTTGTCAGCGGCATTATTTCCGGCTGGTTGATCGCGACGATGGTGTGGATGCTTCCGTCAGCGGGTACGGCGAAAATCTGGGTGATCATGCTGATGACCTATCTGGTGGCCATCGCCGATCTGACCCACATCGTGGTCGGTTCGGTAGAGATCCTGTATCTGGTGTTCACCGGCGCGATCCCCTGGTATGAATTCATTTGGCCGTTCGCCTTACCAACGCTGGCCGGGAATATCTTTGGTGGCACCTTTATCTTCGCGCTAATAAGCCACGCGCAGATCCGCAACGATATGAGCAATCAGAACAAAACCAGGAACCAACAGAACACCAAGAAGTCACAAGAAAACGGCAACCCGAACCGGTAACTGGCGACGAAACAACCAAACGGTCGGCTAACCTCTTATTATTGTGACAAAAGCGGGTATACTACGCGGGCGGTTTTCAAGGCCGCTTGTGTCTCCTTAGTTAAACGGATATAACAAGCCCCTCCTAAGGGCTAGTTACAGGTTCGATTCCTGTAGGGGACACCATTTCACTGTCTACGAACGTCCACTCAAGTCTATTTTATTCTCTAAATTCAGTAAGTTAATCAACTCGCGTCGTCTATTAGACTCTACCTACTAACACCTACTGGAAATGGCGCACAGCTTACAACCGGCGCTTGGTGGCGGAAACGGCAATGTACCGGGTGTTCGGTTGTCATCTGACACTGCGGCATTACGATGCCCTGATTGGAGAGATGACTGCGATGATCCATGCCTTAAACAAAATGACGTGTGCAGATATGCCAGAAAGAGTACGGATTGCCTGAGGAAGTGACTGACAGGAAGGAGCTTTTATCTAAATCCGATTTATTCACTAAGGCAGTAATTGCTTATAAAACATTGAATATTTCTCGACTCCCGAAAAATGCTTTCTAGATCAATAGAGCATGCTCAGAAAAATAGCATATTAATGGCAATGTGAAGAGAGCATTAAATCCGTTACGTGAGCAAAGCCAGCAGTCTGCTGGCTTTTTTCTGACTATTGTAATTGCTTATATCGGTTAGGCTCTTACGTTCCAATCGTCTGTATACTGCACGTTGCCATCAACATAACGCCAAGTGATTTTATCGTACATTAAGGAAACTGATTCCATGTGATTGATCTGCGAATTACCCGACATTTTAGTGTTTGGCATTCCTGGATTGATGCCTGTGATTTTCACACCCTCAATAGTCATGATAAAGTAGCATTCCTCTTGCCCCGCATGGTTGATGCGATACCAGCGAATCTCCGCACTTTTCAGCGTCTGACCCGTAGCAACGGCCTTGTAAAGATACGGGCTGGAACTATCAAACTCCTTTTCAATCATCATTGGAGAGTGAGAGCGCTTACCCGTGATCTTACCGTTGGCACTGTCTACCGGAATATTCAGGCCATGGCTAAAACCTACAATCTCAATACTACCTTCACGGTCTTGAACGTCTACAGATCCTTTGATATCGGCACCACCATCGTCTTTAAGCCACATATAAGCGGGAATAGGCATGTTACAAACTCCTTTTGGTTGTGATTTTCGTCGTGATGAACCAGTAGCAAACAATCGTTAATAGCAGGTTAAAGCCCACTATTGCCGTTATAATGAAAGTCGAATACGTTTTCCCATTGGGAAAGACAGATTGATATGGCAGAAAGCGGAATAGCCCCCAAAACAGAAAGGCAAAAACGAAGAATTTCACAAACCGCCTTAAAGTGGATACTGCCCACTCTTTCAGAAGTCTTGGAGGATCAACTTCGCGCGTAATCGCCTTATAAGCGGTAATAATCGCGCTGAAGATTGGAACACTGATCAAGATGTTTATCAGGATACCAAAGTAATCATGTAGCGATTCCCACACCTCTGAATCAGGCTCGCCCAATATGAAACGAATCACTTTACTGGCACTCTGGAAATCGAATAACCCTGTGAGCGAGTCAATTAAACCATCATAGGGAATTACCTTAGCAGCGATCAGCATAACCACGGCGAACAGTGCTATCTTGATGAATAAACTAAGGACATGTTTTGCCATTGGCGATCACCTCAATCGTGCCATATGCCTTCAATTTCCTCATACAAGGGACATCCATTTTCTGAGTCCTTAGCAGAGCATTGCGTAACATGGCAAAATCTGAATCGTGCGGGAGAGTGATACAACCTTCTGAGAGAACGCCAGGGTGCAAACGGAAGTTTCCGCGCTTAACGCCTTCTATCCATATGTAATCGTCAATTCCCCAATCATCCCGCCATAGTGCAAACCATTCCGAATGTTTGAACGTAGCGCCGCTGGCAAAGTGATTGTAGATATCTCTGACACCTGCACTCACCTGCGATTTGAGTCCACCTTCTGGACGGTCAACAATCCAGTATTTACCGGCTGGCACTGGCCCCATCTTAGGGATCATTCCACATGCCCCACGGTTACGGTATGCACCATCGCCAGAGAACGCTAAAAACGTGCCAACCCCGGGAAATGATAAAGGGGAGTAATGTGCATCGTTGATTACAAACCTTCCATGTAGAGCCATAAACCACCTAATATCCTTTTATAAGTTGTGGCTATAATATCCCCCTATTCAATAGGTTTTCCAGGTTAACCACCTGATTTTATGCAATAGAATTATAATACACCCTATGGGCATACCAACAGAAAGTCAGTTAACCATTTCCTTATACTGATCATCTTTGATTTGGTGAACACCACTGTTAATCAGCGTTGAATTTTGATCAGCAGGAAATATTTACCACCTTTGAGGTTTTCGACCGTTTTATCACTAAAACCATTGACCCCGCGCATTTGCCTGCGCCGGTGGAAAAGCGGGTTGAAGAAGTAATGCGCCCCAAAGCCCCCGTCTATACCGTGCGCTTAGAGTGACAATTTCGACGTATCTAAGTGCTATCCGGTCACTGAGATACGCTGTTTATTCTGTGTATCAGTCCCTCTTTTGAACCACCTCTCATACGCGGCAAAACTCTTAATAGGTGATGAAATGGATACAACCGAAGAGTTAAATGGAACATACTTCTACCACGGAGAAAGCAATCTATCTCCGGGTGAACTTTTTGATGCCATTTTTCTTGAACAATTTTGTGATGAACTTGGTATAGGCATTGATTCAGGTGCTGCTATTCTTGCTGGTCAGCCGTGGTTAAAGACGCGCCAGAAGCCAAGAGATGCACAGATTGGCACAAGCATTGCATCAAAGTACGCAAGAATAATCCTACGAGATGCTCGTTTACCTTTTGGTTTACGGGTCAAAACACCTGTCGGTTTTACAATGAAGAAAACCAATAAACTTGCCGCAGTCATCGCTCGTTATGTTCCGTGGTTAGGCTGGATTGGTCTTGTGAACTCAATTTACCAAGCATCAAGAAAAATACAGAATAAATATAATCTGATAGCCCGTCCGAAAGACAGAATACAGTGGACATATTTTTAATGGGTACAATTCAAGACCAAGTGCTGGCACTGTTCAGGGAAGAGATCCCCGGATATTTGGATAAACACTGGAAAGAAATCCCTTTGGAGCTTGATTTTGATTTATTTGATGCTCCCGGAGATGACCTACATGAGGTCTTGGATAAATTTGAGAAAAGATTTAACGTGGATTTATCTGGTGTAACATGGTCTTGTTATTTTCCGTGGGAAAATACTCCGCTATTAACACGATGGTTCAAGGCAAAACGAGAAGAGGTAGAGCAAACACGTCAACCTTTAACCGTGAGGATGTTTGCTGAATCAGCAAAGGCAGGAAAATGGATATATGACTGAATAAACCCCTATCATGCAAATCCGTTATTAGATTAAAGCCAGTAATCACGCTGATTCTTTTCTTTTTATTATGAGTGTTCTCCCATATCTTTTATTTACTGAGAATAAATTAATAGGATTCCCGGAAGAAAACAGGAAGTCTCCGCCTTTGCCCCTTTTCCTCACGTGCCATCTTCTCCGGCCATCACTGTCGTTGACCAAACGAGTGCGAACAGCGATAGCCCAACGAGTTTCATCAGCATGATTTTCTCCTTTTTAACGAAATGAATGAATGTGCCACTACCACAACGGTTATAGCTAACGACAGGTTACCGTTTTTATAGGGTTGCGAGAAAAGGAGAACGGTAAAAAAAGGGGGGAAATATTCGCTATTTTTAACGCTTTTACTTACCCTTCCTTACAAAGATTATCACTCCCAAACTGCCAGCCCATTTTCTACACTCAATACTCCCGTGGCACGCAGGCACTCCGCTCCGGAATGACAGCAAAAGGTTAAAATAATGGATTTATTACGGTTTTTGCTTCGCCTACCCTTCACTCTTATTAAAGGCGCGTGTTGGGTTATCGCTAACGTCTTCTGGCTGATTGGGCGGATATTACGTCCGATAGTGGGAAATATTCAGTGGCGTGCGCCCGATTGGGCGGTAAAGAGTGCCAGCGGTGTGAAAGGTGTTTTGGGCCGTCTGGAGCGCAGGGTGAATAACCACCCGAAGTCGGTCGGCGCGGGGGTTTTATTGCTGGTGCTGTTGGCTGTCGGGGGCTTTTACGGTTATCACGTCTGGCTCAACCGCCCGCAGCCGATTGAACCGGCACCGCTGGTCTACCAGAAAACCACACTGCGCGTGTCCGGTCCGCAGTTGATTAACTACAACACCAACAGCCGCCTGCCGCAGGAAATCGCCCTTAATTTCAGAAATTCGGTGGCACCGATCACGCTGGTGGGTAAAAACATCAGTCAGGGTATCAGCCTCTCGCCGGCGGTTGACGGGCAGTGGAAGTGGCGGAATGCCTCGACGCTGGTATTTACCCCGAAAGCCCCGCTACCAATGGGCACAACGTACAAAATCACGCTCGATCCCGCCAAACTGTTGGCGCCGCAAAGCAAGATCACCCAGACCGATTATGACGTCAAGGTACCGTCGTTTAATTATCAGTTGGGTCAGGCCGAGTACTATCAGGACCCGCAAGATCCCAAAAAACGCAGCGCCATTTTCCGCGTACAGTTCAACGCGCCAGTAGACGTTGCCAGCTTTGAAAAACAGATTTCGCTGGGGCTGATTGAAGGTAAAGATAAGCCGGAGAAAAAGCTCAATTACTCGCTGGTCTATGACGATAAAAAACTCAACGCGTGGGTGCATTCCGAAGCCTTGCAAGCGCTCGACCACGGCGGTTCCGTACATATAGCCATTGGCAAAGGCGTGAAATCCACCGCACCTGGGCAGCCAACGGCGGCACAGAAGAACAATTGGGTAGCGGTGCCCACGCTCTACAGTCTGACGGTGAAAGATGTCAGCGCCACCGTGGTGGACACCAGTGATAACAAAGGTGAACGCGCACTGATGGTCACCCTGAGCGATGCGGTAAAAGATAAGGAGATTGGCAGCGCGGTAAAAACCTGGCTGTTGCCGCAAAAGAATCCAAAAAACAGCGACAATAATGACGATGACGAAAATGCGATCTATCCGTGGAGTCTCTCTGAAGTCGACACCCGCACGATCAACCAGTCTGCACCGGTCAAACTGACGCTCAATGATGCCGAGCAGGAGTATCAGCCGCAGTTCAGCTTCAAGTTTGATGCTCCCGCCAACCGCTATATGCTGATTGAAATAACCAATACCATGACCTCGTTCGGCGGCTACAAAATGCCGGAAAAACGCTATCAGTTGGTGACGGTGCCGGACTATCCGACCTCGCTGAGTTTTATGTCACAAGGCTCACTGCTGTCGATGAGCGGAGAGAAGCAAATCAGTGTGGCGGCGCGAAACGTTCCAGGCCTCAAGCTGGATATTAAGCGAGTGATCCCAAGCCAGCTACAACACATTGTGTCGTTCAAAAGCAGTGACTACTCCTCGGCGCAGTTTAATCGTTTGGGCGATGAATATTTTACCGAACACTTCGAATACACCCGCGCAGTGAATAATGACAAACCGGGTGAAGTCAGTTATCAGGGCATTGATCTGTCACGTTATCTGTCAGATAACCCGAACGCTCGACGTGGCGTCTTCCTGCTGACCCTGACGCCGTGGGATCCCTCCGCCAAAAAAGCGAAAACCGACGACGACGCCCAAGAAGATCAGTACAGCAACGATGAAGATGAGAGCCAAGAGGCGGCGGGCGACTCACGTTTTGTGGTGATCACCGATCTGGGCATCATCAGCAAACGTTCACAGGACAAAACCCGCGATGTGTTCGTGCAATCAGTGCATTCCGGCCTGCCGGTGTTCAATGCCAACGTGTCGGTGATCGGCAAAAACGGCGTGGTACTGTTGTCTCAAACCACCGACCCCGATGGTCATGCCCGCTTCCCTGCGCTTGACGTTTATAAAAACGAGCGCCAGCCGGTGATGTTCCTGGTGGAAAAAGAGGGCGATGTCTCCTTCCTGCCGACCGGCGAATACAATGACCGTGGTCTGGATCTGTCACGCTTTGATATCCGTGGCGAAGAAACCCCGTCCGATCCTCGCACCCTAAGCAGTTATCTGTTCTCCGACCGTGGCGTTTACCGGCCCGGCGACACCTTTAATATCGGCCTGATCACCCGCACCGCTGAATGGGGTAATAGCCTGGCGGGCGTGCCGGTGCGCGCGGAAATCCGCGACCCGCGCGATACCCTGATGAGCACCCAACCGTTGACGCTCAACGCCAGCGGCTTTAACGAACTGAGTTATGCCACCAGCGACAGCTCGCCGACCGGCGAATGGAATGTCTATCTGTACTTGATTAACAAAGACCAGACGGGCAAAAATCAAGACGCTTCTACCCTGCTCGGCCACGTGTCCGTTAACGTCAAAGAGTTCGAACCGGACCCGCTTAAAGTCAAACTCGATCTGACGCCGAACCGCAAACAGGGCTGGGTTAAGCCGTCTGAGCTGAAGGCCAATATCGACGTACAGAATCTGTTTGGTACCCCGGCGCAGGCGCGCCGGGTGACCTCTAAATTGACGCTGCGCCCCATGTATCCAAGCTTCGATCAATTCCCGGATTATTTGTTCTACGAGAACCGTACCAACAGCGACGGCTTTGACACTGAGTTGCAGGATCAAACCACAGATGTCAACGGCAAAGCGGCGATCCCACTGGACCTGAAATCCTATGCGGATGCCACTTACCAGTTACAACTGATCTCCGAAGCCTTTACCGCCGGCAGCGGCCGTTCCGTGGCCGCCACGGCCCGCGTGCTGGTGTCGCCGTATGATTATCTGGTCGGCGTGAAAGCCGACGGCGATTTGGGTTACATCAATAAAGGGGCGGAACGTCATCTCAATCTGATTGCGGTGAATCCTTCACTGGAGAAAGTCGCCCTACCCGACCTGACGCTGTCGTTGATCGAACAGAAATACATTTCCGTGCTGACGAAGCAGGACTCCGGCGTTTACAAGTACCAGTCGAAAATGCGTGAAATTCCGGTTTCTGATCAGGCGCTGTCGATTGCCGCTACCGGTCAGGATCTGCTGCTGGAAACCCGTCAGCCGGGGGATTACGTGCTGGTGGTGAAAACCGCGCAAGGTCAGGTGCTGAACCGTATCGCTTACAGCGTGGCGGGCAATGCCAATCTCAGCCGTTCACTGGATCGCAATGCCGAACTGAAACTCAAGCTCAATCAGACCGAATACCAGCCGGGCGAAGAGATCGAGATTGCGATCAACGCACCTTACACCGGCAGCGGCCTTATCACCATCGAGAAAGACAAGGTGTACAGCTGGCAGTGGTTTAGAACCTCCACCACCAGTTCGGTACAGAAGATCCGCGTTCCAGCCAATATGGAAGGTAACGGCTACCTCAACGTGCAGTTTGTGCGTGACGTGAATTCAGACGAAATCTTTATGAGCCCACTGAGCTATGGGGTGATACCGTTCAAAATCAGCACCCGTGCACGTAAAGCCGGGCTGCAACTGAGCTCACCGGACGTAATTAAGCCGGGCCAGGAGCTGCCGATCATCGTCAATACCGACTCACCGCAAAACGTGGTGGTGTTTGCCGTGGACGAAGGCATTTTGCAGGTAGCGCGCTATAAGCTAAAAGATCCGCTGGAGTATTTCTTCCGCAAGCGTGAACTGAGCGTACAAAGCGCGCAGATCCTCGATCTAATTTTGCCGGAATTCAGCAAGCTGATGTCACTGACCTCAGCGCCAGGCGGTGATGCCGGTGAAGGGCTGGACCTGCACCTTAACCCGTTCAAACGTAAACGTGACAAGCCGGTAGCCTATTGGTCTGGCATCGTGCCGGTCAACGGCCAGGCGCAGTTTAACTACCCGGTGCCGGACTACTTCAATGGCAAAATCCGCGTGATGGCGATTTCCGTCACGCCGGACAAAATTGGTACGGCGCAAACCGGCACCACGGTGCGTGACAACTTCATCATGACACCCAATGTGCCGTCGATGGTCGCACCGGGCGATGAGTTTGATGTCAGCGTCGGTGTGAGCAATAACCTGGAAAACCTGGGCGACCAGCCGATAGCCATCAGCGTAAATCTGACACCGCCGCCGCAACTGGAAGTGGTTGGCAATGCTAAGCAGTCATTGTCGTTGGCCGCCAAACGCGAAGGCTATCTCACCTTCCGTCTGCGCGCCAAAGCGTCACTCGGCGATGCACCGCTGGTGTTCGAGGCGACCTACTCGGATAAAAGTAGCCGCCGCGTTATCAGCACCTCAGTGCGTCCGGCCATGCCGTTCCGCACTCAGTCGGTGATGGGCCGTATGAGCGGTAAAAACCAGACGGTGGATAATCTGCGCAGCATGTTTGACGCCTTTGCCAAACGTGATGCCAGAGTGTCAAATTCACCGTTGGTGCTGACCAGCGGGCTGGCACAATATCTGGAAGATTATCCGTATTACTGTTCTGAGCAGATTGTCAGCCGCTCGATTCCGCTGATCCTGCAAAGTAAGTATCCGGAAATGAAAGGCAAGCTGAGCCAGTTGGATGTCAACACCCAGCTTAACAGCCTATTGCGCACCCTACGTTCGCGGCAAAATGACAGTGGCGCGATTGGTCTGTGGCAGTCCTCGCCAATCGCCGATCCGTTCGTAACACCGTACGTGGTGCAGTACATGTTGCTGGCAAAATCAGCAGGTTACGCGCTGCCCGCCGGCATGCTGGAAGATGCCAATGTGGCGCTGCGCGAATTGGCGGCCAGTAAATATGATGACCTGTATCATCTGCGTCTGCGTGCCTTTGCCGTGTATCTGCTGACCCTACAGGGCGAAGTCACCACCAACTCGCTAGCCTCGGTGCAGGACAGCTTGCAAACCCTGTATACCAAAAGCTGGCAGACTGACCTCAGCGCGCTCTATCTGGCGTCTTCATACCGTCTGCTGAAAATGGACGATGAAGCCAACAAATTGTTGCAGCCAAGCTGGAATGAACTGAGCAAAGCCTACAACACGGCGTGGTGGTCACAAAATTACTTCGACCCGCTGGTGCAGGACGCTACGCGTTTGTATCTCATCACTCGTCACTTCCCGGAAAAGGCCAAGTCGATTCCGCCGCAGGTGCTGGAGAACATCGTGCGTTCGCTGAAAGAAGAGCGCTACACCACCTATTCCTCTGCCATGAGTATTCTGGCGCTGGACAGTTATTCCAGCCAGATAGCCCAACAGACAAGTGCCGGGGATCTGAGCATTAGCGCTGTCAGCAAAAATAAAACGGTGACGCCGGAGGTGATTTCCACCTTACAAGGCCTGTTTGCCCAAGGCAGCTTCAGTGCCGATGCGCAGGCGATTCAGTTCACTAATCCGAACGATACACCAGCCTGGTACGTGGTGACACAGTCAGGTTATGACGTACAGGCACCGCAAAAAGCCATTTCACGCGGTCTGGAAATCAGCCGTGACTACACCGATGCACAGGGCAATGCGGTCACACAGGTCACGCTGGGTGAGAAGATCAATGTGCATCTTAAAATCCGCGCCAATGCAAAAGAGGGACTGAGCAATCTGGCGATTGTTGATCTACTGCCAGGAGGATTTGAGGTGGTTCAGCAAACGGCACCAGAGCCAGAAAGTACCGAAGACCGCAGCAGCGACAGTCAGGCCGACAGCGGTTGGCGTTCACCGATTGCCGCAGGCGGTTCAACCTGGCAGCCGGACTACAGCGATGTGCGTGATGATCGGGTGATCATCTATGGCAGTGCCAGCACCGACATGCAGGAGTTCGTTTATCAGATCAAATCGACCAATACCGGCAGCTTCGTTATTCCTCCCGCGTTCGGTGAGGCGATGTATGACCGGGAAATCCAGGCGTTGTCCGTCGGTACGGGCAAAATCTTGGTGGTTCCGGCCGACGTTAAAAAATAACGCATGATCAACGCAACGTCGTTTAAATCTCTCTTACAAAACGGCCTGATGGCCGTTTTTTTGCTGGCTCTGGTGATGATCGGCTTTCGGCTGTGGCCGCATCCACCACTGTCACAAGGTCTGCCGCTTTCCAGCACTTACTACGACCGACAGGGAGTGTTACTGCGGATTTCGCTCGCGAATGATGAACGTTACCGCACCTGGACGCCGCTGGATAAAATTTCGCCACGGATGATCAACGGCATCCAACTGCATGAAGACCGGTGGTTTTATTATCATCCGGGCTTCAATCCGCTGAGCCTGCTGCGCGGCTTCTGGCGCAGCTATATACGCGGCGCCAGGTTGCAAGGTGGCTCAACGCTGACGATGCAACTGGCACGAATGCGCTGGCATCTCAATACCCGCACACCATCGGGCAAGCTGTGGCAGATTGTTCGCGCCGTGCAGCTTGAACTCAGTTATTCCAAGCACGATATTCTCGAGGCCTACCTTAACTACACACCCTATGGCCGCAATATCGAAAGTATCGGTGCCGCCAGCCTGATCTATTTCGGCAAGGCACCGCAGGATCTGACGCTGCCGGAGGCGCTAACGCTGGCGGTATTACCGCAGTCACCGAGTTTCCGTATTGATCCCCGTACCGGCGTACTGGGCACCGCGCTGAATCAGGCCCGTAACCGGTTGTTCGAACGCTGGCAGCAACATTACCCGACAGACAGCAGCCAGACTGCATTGTTTAGATTGCCGTTGAGCCTGCGCCAGCCGGAGCAGATGCCCTACATTGCACCGCACTTTATCGAGCAGATACGCCACGACCACCCCCCCTTGCAGCGCACCGACAACCGCGTCGATACTGAACTGGACATTGGTCTGCAAAGGTTGGTGGAAAAACAGATCGATGCTTTTATCACCCGCAACGCCAGCCGGGGCATTCACAATGCGGCGGCGCTGTTGGTGGATACGCGGGATATGGGCGTGCGGGCGCTGGTCGGCTCCGCGAATTATTATGACCGCGATATTCAGGGACAGGTGAACGGTACGCGCGCCAAGCGTTCACCCGGTTCTACCCTCAAGCCTTTTATCTATGCGCTGGGGCTGGAACAGGGTGTGCTGCACCCGATGACGATTCTCAAAGATGTGCCTTCGACATTCGGAGCCTATGCGCCAGAGAACTTCGACCGGCGTTTCCTCGGGCCGGTGACCGCCACCGATGCGCTGAATTTCAGCCGCAATATTCCGGCGGTTTACGTAGCCTCGCGGTTGCGCAACCCCACGCTCTACCAATTTATGCGCCTGTCAGGTGTCGCCAATATGGCCAGCGAAAATCACTACGGCCTGTCGTTGGTGCTCGGCGGCGGTGAAGTGACCGTGCAGGAGTTGGCCCGGCTCTATGCTTTGCTGGCCAACCGGGGAGAACTCAAACCCCTGCGCCTGCAAAAAAGCGATCCCTCCCCCACGCCGGTACGCCTGCTGAGTGAAGAGGCCAGTTTTATCACCCTCGACATGCTGCGACAGCACCGACGGCCCAGCGACACCCTGGCACAAAGGCCAACTTCACTGCCGGTGTACTGGAAGACCGGTACATCATGGGGGTTTCGTGACGCCTGGACCGCCGGGATTTTCGGCCCTTATGTGCTGATCGTCTGGGAGGGGAATTTCGACAATAAGGGCAACGGAGCCTTTGTCGGTGCCGATGCCGCCGCGCCGTTATTCTTCAATATTGTCGACAGTGTACAGGCCAGCTACCCAACGCTAAGTGAACCCAAACATCAGTGGCCGAAACAGCTAAAGCGGGTAGATATTTGCCTCGCCAGTGGTGATCTGCCAACGCCGTGGTGTCAGCAGGTCGGCAAAACCTGGTTTATTCCGGGTAAATCGCCCATCAAAGTCGATACCATTTACCGTCCGGTGGTGATGGATATCCAGACCGGCGACGTGGCTTGCCCGCCCTATGACGCGGACACGACGCGCACCGAAGTGTTTGAGTTCTGGCCTTCGGACTTAGCTAACGTGTTTGCTCAGGCCGGATTGCCTAAACGTGTGCCGCCGGCCAATGAACGCTGTAAAAATGACAGCACCGTAGTCAGCGGTAACCCGCCGCGCATCACCTCGCCGCTGCGCAACACCCTTTACACGTTGCGCCAGTCACAGCAAGGTCGCGACAGTATGATGTTCAATGCCACTACCGATGCCGACAGCAAAACGTTGTACTGGTTTGTTGATGATATCTATCTGGGCAGCAGCGCCAGTAAAACGCCTATTCAGTGGAGACCCACGAAAAACGGGCAATACCGCATCCGCGCGGTCGATGACCACGGGCGTGGGGATTCGCGGGTTATCAAGGTAGACATTGTCGATTAAGGTCGCAGCGTGCCTTGACCTTAACCCCGCACGGTCCGCCGGCAAACGCTCAGCACCCGTTGACGCAGCCAGCGGTGTGCGGGATCCACTTCTGAGCGCGGATGCCACATCTGAGATATTGTGATTTCGCGGGTTTTTACCGGCAGCTCGAAAACCCAGAGCTTCGAGGAAATCCCCTCTCTTTCGACAACCGGCTGGCTGATGAGGAAAGAGGCGGGAATCAATGCCACCAGATCAGACGCCTGAGCGATCGCCAATGCGGCAGAGAAACCGGGGACAATAGCGGCAATTTTGCGCGCTAAGCCTAATTCCGCCAGCGCGTCATCCACCGGTCCGTGAGTGCTTTCACGGCGTGAAACAACCACATGCCCACAGGACGCATAGTCGGTGGCGGTGATGACCGTTTTTCCCTCAAGTGGATGACCCTTTCTGACGACGCCCATAAACCGGTCCCTGAAAAGCGTCTGGATGCGGATCTCCGGCCCCATGTTGCCTAAAACACCGATTTCGAGATCAACCCGCCCTTCCCGCAGATGGGATGAACTTTTTTCAGGTTTTGGCGCAAAACGCAGGCACACTAAAGGTGCCACTGCCGCCACGTCGGCGATCATCGCAGCGCCGAACGACAGCACGAAACCGTCATTAGAGCGAAGGATAAATGTCCTCTCGAGCGTCGGTAAATTAAGCACCGACGAAGAAGGACGAAGTAAAGAGCGGGCTTCCAGTGCCGTGCTCTGGGTCCGCTCACGGATCTCTTCGGCATAAGGCGTTAGCACCATATTCCGCCCGGCCCGTACCAGCAAAGGATCGCCGGTCGTCGCTCGCAGGCGGCTCAGCGTCCGGCTCATGGCTGAAGCGCTTAATCCTAAACGACGGGCAGCGCCCACCACACTTCCTTCAGCAAGAAGGACGTCGAGAGCAATGAGTAAGTTCAGATCGGGTTCAGTCATACCGCAGTGTAATGCCTTCTGACATTAGAGAGAAGGCGTTTGATGCATGTATTAAATGCAGACACTGCGTCTTCCGCCCTGTATCGAGCGTGGCTATAGTGACGTCACTGAGCAACATGAAGAGAACATAAATCGATGGCACTATTTTCCGACCAACCCGGCGACGAAGGATTGCCGGGCCGTGAGCGCGGCTTAGCGATGGCCGCCGTGATGACGATGACCACCATGGCGGTCTTTGACGGTTCGATGGTCAACATCGCCTTGCCACAGATTGCACGTACGCTGAACGTTTCCGCGGGTTCCACAGTCTGGGTGTCCAACGGCTATCTCTTATCGGCGGCCATGACGCTAGCGATCTTTGCCGCGCTCGCCAGCAAGTTTGGTTTCCGTATGCTGTTCACCCTTGGCCTCAGCGTGTTCACGCTGGCATCGGTGGGTTGCGCGCTTTCCTCGTCGCTGGATATGCTGATCGCTATGCGTGTATTGCAGGGTATCGGGGGGGCAGCCACGCTGAGCATCGGCCCGGCGATCCTGAGATCGGTATTTCCCAACCGTCTGCTGGGCCGAATACTGGGTCTGAATGCGCTGATGATTGGCTTGAGTACCGCCATCGCGCCCGTACTTGGCGGGACGATTTTATCGGCGATGAGCTGGCAGTGGTTATTCGCGATTAATGTTCCAATGGGAATGATTGCGGTGACGTTGACCCTGCGTGTGATCCCCAACAATCCGGCTTCGGGGCGTGAGCCGTTCGATTTTACGGGGGCCATTCTGTCTGCGGTGGTGCTGGGGTCGCTGATCATGGCGGCAGACGCATTTTCACATGCGGCAAAGGGCGACCTGGCTACCGCAGTGACGTTCGGGCTGACCGCCCTTCTCGCCGGGCTGGCCTTTGTCTGGCGTCAGCGCCGTGCGCCAAAGCCACTGCTGCCACTCAACATGTTCGCGTCTTCACGCTTTACGCTGGCGGCGCTCACTTCATTAGCCTCTTTTGTTAGTCAGGGCATTACCTTCGTGGCACTCCCGTTCTTATTTCAGAGCGTGTATGGCTATAGTGCGTTCTATTCCGCGCTGCTTTTCACACCCTGGCCGATCGGAATTATGTTGGCAGCACCCCACGCCGGCCGCCTCGCCGACCGCTATCCAGCGGCCATCATTTCGACCCTTGGATTAAGTGTGTTTGCCCTCGGGCTGATACTGTTGGCGCTACTTCCTGCACATCCACAGGCATGGGACATCGGCCTTCGCAGCCTGATATGCGGCATAGGATTTGGCTGTTTCCAAAGCCCGAATAACCGCGAGATGTTGTCGAACGCGTCGCGTGAGAACAGCGGTTATGCTTCCGGCGTTTTGGCTATCATGCGCACCTTCGGCCAGTGTCTGGGCACCGCATTTGTCGGCGTGATGCTGTCGATATACGCCGCGAACAGTGCAATACAGGAAGGACATGCCGTGCAGCTAAGCCTGTGGCTGGCCGTGATGGCGACACTGCTGGCAATCGTGATCAGTGTGAGTCGTTTGCGGAGGTAAAACATACAATGACTCTTTTTACATGGTTTAGCCATTAAGAAATCTAGACATCTAAACGTTCGTTTTGTAGAGTGGTGCCACATCACAAATTCCTGCCGATTTACATGTTGATTCGGTTATGAAAAGCACTAGGTGGCGACACAATGATCAGTAGTATTAAAATCCTCGATGGCGGCATGGGTCGCGAACTGGCCCGCATGGGCGCACCTTTCCGCCAGCCTGAGTGGTCGGCGCTGGCGCTGATGCAGGCGCCGGAGTTTGTCCGCGCCGCGCATGATTCCTTTATCGCTGCCGGTTCTCAGGTGATCACCACCAACAGCTACGCCGTCGTGCCATTTCATATCAGCGAAGCCGTCTTTGCCGAGCGCGGTGCAGCCTTAATCGCACTTGCTGGCAAGCTAGCGCGTGAAGCGGCGGATGCCGCACCCGCGCAAGTCAAGGTTGCCGGTTCTCTTCCACCGGTTCTGGGCTCTTATCGCCCGGATTTGTTCGAGCCAGTAGCGGCTAAGAAACTGCTGAAAATACTGGTGGATAACCTGACGGAGCACGTCGACACCTGGCTGGCGGAAACACAAAGTTCCGTTGCCGAAGTGGAAGCCGTACGTGACGTTCTGGGCGATGATCCGCGTCCACTATGGTTCTCGTTTACATTACAGGACCAGCTCGATGAGCACGGTCAGGCGCTGCTGCGCTCCGGTGAATCCATCAAACAAGCCGTCGCTGCCGCGCTGCGTTTATCCGCCAGCGCGATTTTATTCAACTGTAGTCGCCCAGAAGTGATGGCCGCTGCGGTGACGGCGGCACGAGCTGCACTGAACGCAGGGAACTCCGCGCTGGATATCGGCGTGTACGCCAATGCTTTTGAGCCTTCTGATAACCAACGCGGCGCAAACGAAGGTTTGAGCAAAATGCGTCAGGACACCGATCCCGCCGGCTATCTCGACTTCGCCAAAGAGTGGGTGGCACAGGGCGCGACGATGGTTGGCGGCTGCTGCGGCATCGGGCCGGAACACATTGCCGCGCTGAAACAGGCATTCACTGAAAAAAACGCATAATAATGCCCAGTGTTAACACCCTATTTTACGGGCTATGCCCTTCCTGACAGGAGAAAGAAATGATTGATCGTCGTTCGTTTATCAAAAGTGCAGGCGCACTTTCCATCGCTGCGGCGACCAGTTCTTCATGGCTGGGCAAGGCGTTCGCCGCTGAAGCCGCAAAACCGAAAAAAGGCGGTCATTTGGTGGTTGGTGTCGATAACGCCTCCAGCACCGACCGTCTTGATCCGGCATTCTGGTTCGAAACCTACATGTATTTTGTCGGTTCACAGATGTTCAACAACCTGGTGGAAATAGACGAAAATGCCAAACTTGCGCCGTCGCTGGCCGAGTCCTGGGCATCGACCGATGGCAGTAAAACCTGGGTGCTGAAAATCCGTCAGGGTGTGCAATTCCATGATGGCCGTTCGCTGGGCGCCAAAGACGTGGTGTATTCCCTGAATCACCACCGTGGCGAAAAATCGACCTCGCCGGTGAAAGGTTATCTCGCCACCGCCAGCTCAATTGAAGCCACCGGTGAGCATGAAGTTACCATCAAACTGACTGCACCGGATGTCGAATTCATCTGGCTGCTCAGCGCCGTGCATTTCGCCATTACCGCTGAAAACGAAAACTTCGATAAAGGCATCGGCACGGGCGCATTTATTCTGGAAAAATTCCAGCCAGGTGTCACCACGCTGACGAAGCGCAATCCCAATTACTGGAACAGCGAGCGCGGCCATGTCGATTCCGTTGAAACACTGGCGATGAATGACTCGACCGCCCGCGTCGCGGCACTGGTCAGTGGTTCAGCACAGCTGATCAACCGTGTAAACCCACGCATTGTCAGCCGCATCGAACGTATGCCAAATCTGAAACTGGTACGTGCAAAAGACAGCATGATTTATACCTTCCCAGGGCTGTCGAATCTCGCCCCGTTCGATAACATCGATGGCCGTCTGGCACTGAAATACGCCATCGACCGCCAGCAAATTATTGATACCGTGCTCGGCGGTTACGCCAGCGTGGCCAATGACAACCCGATCTTCCCGTCGAACCGTTACTTCGCCAAAGACATTCCGCAGCGCCCGTATGATCCGGAAAAAGCGCAGTTCCACTGGAAAAAATCCGGTTTCAGCGGTCCGCTGACGCTGAATGTCGCCGACGCGGGTTTCCCTGGCGCCGTCGATGCCGGTCAGCTTTATCAGCAATCTGCGGCCAAAGCTGGCATCAACCTCAACGTGGTGCGAGTACCGGACGATGCGTTCTGGAATGACATCTGGCAGAAGAAAGTCTTCGTGTCGTCAAACTGGGCGAACCGCCCGACCGCCGATGCGCTGCTGTCTCTGGTGTTCACCAGCCAATCTTCCTGGAACGAATCCGCCTGGCACGTTCCGGCCTTCGATGCGATGGTAAAAGCTGCGCGCGGTGAGCCGGATGAAGCACGCCGTAAACAGATCTACCATGACATTCAGGTGATGTTGGTCGACCAGGGTAGCGAAATCATCCCGTTGTACGCCGATGCACTCGACGGCTGTTCGTCGAAAATCAAAGGGTTCACCTCCGTTCCGGGGATGCCGCTAAGTGGCAACCGCGCAGCAGAGAAAGTCTGGATCGAAGGCTGAACCGGGTAAAATAATGTCTGATTTGTCCTCGCAAGAAACCCAACAACGGCCTGCGGGCCGTTTTTCACAGCATCGCTCAAGCCTGCTGAGCATGGTGCTGTTGCGCCTGTTGTATGGCGTACTGATCGTACTCGCCGTCTCCGTGCTGATTTTCGCCGGTGTGCAACTGTTACCGGGCAACGCCGCGACGGCGATCCTCGGCCAAAGCGCCACGCCGGACGCCATCCGTGAACTTAACCTGCAACTCGGGCTGGATAAACCGGCGATCAGCCGCTATCTGAGCTGGCTGTTTGGCATTTTGCACGGCGATTTCGGCACCAGCTTTTCTACCCGCGAAGCCATCAGCGGCCCACTATTTACGCGCCTTGGCAACACGCTGTTTCTGGCCGGATGCACCGCCGCCATCGCTGTTCCTCTGGCACTTGCCATCGGTTTTATTTCGGTGCGCTATCACGGCAGCTGGGTCGACACGCTGCTCAATGTCATCACTCGTGCCACCGTGGCGCTGCCGGAATTTTTCTCCGGCTATTTGCTGATCCTGATTTTCGCCATCACGCTGGCGTGGGCACCAAGCAACAGCAGCATTACGGCGGAGATGCCGCTGACCGCCAAACTTTCGGCAATTTCCCTGCCATGCGCCACGCTGGTGCTGGCGATCCTCGGACACATGAGTAACATGACCCGCGCCGCACTGATTGCCGCGCAAAGCTCGGCCTACGTGGATACCGCCCTGCTGAAAGGGCTGTCGCCATCGCGTATTTTGTGGCGTCATGTCCTGCCGAATGCCATCGGCCCGATCATTAACGTCGTGGCGATCAATCTGGCCTATCTGATGGTAGGCGTGGTGATTGTCGAGAACGTGTTTGTCTATCCGGGGCTCGGACAATACATGGTCGACAGTATCAGTAAACGTGACATTCCGGTGATGCAGGACTGCGCGCTGTTGCTGGCCGGGATTTATATCCTGCTGAATTTGCTGGCGGATGTGATGGCGCTTATCGCCAATCCGCGTTTACGCCACAACCGCTGAATCTTAGGAATTGCTGCAATGCCTGCTTTGCCTTCATTAAAACCCGCTTCAATGCTCGGCCTGCTGGTGCTGAGTTTGTTTATTCTTATCGCTATTTTTGCGCCGTGGCTGGCACCGCACGCGCCGGACCAGACACTCGGTATGTCGTGGGATTTACCGGGACCGAACGCCATTTTGGGCACCGATAATCTCGGGCGTGACCTGCTGTCTCGCCTGATCTGGGGGACACGCGTGTCGCTCGGCGTGACCGCGCTGGCAGCGTTGGTGGCCTTTGCCGTCGGTTGTACGCTGGGTTTTATTGCCGGTCTGCGCGGCGGCTGGGTGGATCAGGTGATTTCGCGCTGTAATGATATCGTGATGGCCATACCGACGCTGATTCTGGCGCTTTTGGTGCTCGCCGTGTTGCCAAAAACCATTCTGATCCTGACGCTGGTGCTCGGCCTGCTGGAATCCACCCGCGTGCTGCGCGTGGCGCGTTCATTAGCCGTGGATATCGGCGTGATGGAGTTTGTCGATGTGGCGCGTTTACGTGGTGAAAGCCTCGGCTGGATCCTCTGGCATGTGATTTTACCTAATGCCTTGCAGACGTTGATCGCCGAATTCGGTCTGCGTTTTATCTTTATTTTGCTGTTCCTCTCGGCACTGTCTTTCCTCGGCTTGGGCATTCAGCCACCGACGGCTGACTGGGGCGGACTGGCGCGTGATAACAAAGACGGTATTCTGTTTGGCGTCTGGGCTGCCCTGATTCCGGGCGGCGCGATTGCCGTACTCGCGCTGGCGGTGAACGCCGTGGCAGACTGGCTGATGAGCGGAACGACGCGCGTCTGGAGGAGAAAAGTATGAGTGACACTTCCGTGCAAAATGACGTGCTGAAAGTCGAGCATCTGCGAGTGGTATCGGACGGTAAACACCCGAGCACGCTGGTCGATAACATCTCTTTTACCGTCAGGCGTGGTGAAGTCCTCGGACTTATCGGCGAATCTGGCGCAGGCAAATCAACCATCGGGCTGGCAATTCTCGGCCATTGCCGTCAGGGGATGCACATTGAGTCTGGCAGCATTCTGTTCAACGGGCAGGATCTGACCACGCTCTCCGACCGTCGTTTACGCCAGGTTCGCGGGCGGCACATTGCCTACGTCGCGCAGTCCGCCGGTGCGGCGTTTAACCCGGCAATCACGTTGGGTGAACAGGTCATTGAAGCCGCGCTTAAACATAAGGTTTACGATCGCCAACAGGCGCAGGCAAAGGCAATAACGCTGTTCGAACAGCTCGGACTACCCCAGCCGCAGCAGTTTTATCAGCGCTATCCGCATCAGGTTTCCGGTGGTCAGTTGCAGCGCGCGATGATTGCCATGGCGCTGTGCGCAGGCCCAGAGTTGCTCATTTTCGATGAGCCGACCACCGCACTGGACGTCACCACGCAGCTCGGCGTGCTGAAAGCCATCAGCGATGTGATCCGCATTTCCGGTGTGGCGGCGATCTATATCAGCCATGACTTAGCGGTGGTTGCGCAGATCAGCAATCACATCATGGTGTTGCAACAGGGTAAAACCATTGAACAAGCCGCAACCGGGCAATTACTGACTCAGCCGCAACAGGATTACACCCGCCGCTTATTGCATGCGCAGGCCGAAAGCAAAACGCCGCAAACCGGTGAAGCCCCGGTGGCACTGTGTATTAGCAATGTCAGCGCTCGCTACCATGCGCAGCCAGTCTTGCAAAATGTTTCGCTGAACCTGCCGCGTGGCCGCACTCTGGCCGTGATCGGGGAATCCGGTTCAGGAAAATCGACACTCGGTAAAGTGATCTGCGGTTTACTCACCCCAGAGAGCGGTGAAGTGAGTCTGGATCAGCAGAGGCTGCCGGCCAATCTGCGTCAGCGCAGCCGTCGACAATTGCGTGATGTACAGCTGATCCATCAAATCCCGGATACCGCCTTGAATCCGAAAGAGCGTGTCGGCGGCCAAATTGCCCGCGTGCTAGCCTGTTTCTCCGATCTCAACCGCAGCCAGCGCGATGCTCGCGTCAGGGAACTGCTGGCTCAGGTCGGACTGCACGCCGAACTGGCAACGCGTTTTCCTTCGGCACTCTCCGGCGGCCAGAAGCAGCGCGTTTGCATTGCGCGGGCATTGGCCGCGCAGCCAAAACTGATTGTGTGCGACGAACCGACATCAGCACTCGATCCGCTGGTTGCCCGCGATGTGCTGGCGTTGCTGCGTAAAATTCAGCAGGACACCGGCATTTCCTATCTGTTTATCACCCACGATTTGCAGGTAGTGCGTGAAATAGCGGATGAAGTCGCGGTATTAAAAGAGGGCGTCATTGTGCGCCAGGGACCGGTTACTTCTACACTGGTTGAACCGCTGGATGATTACACCCGCGAACTGCTGCGCTCGGTGCCAGAAATGCGCGTCGGCTGGCTGGAAGAAACCCTGACGGCCTGATTAACAAGGACGAATGATGTTGCGTAAAGTACAGTGTTTCACCCTCCCGGCGCTGGTGGCGTCGGTGTTTCTGCTCACCGGCTGCCCGCCGCCTTATGAAAATACTCAGTGGCAACGCCCTTCGACTACGCAAGACGGCGTGCGCGCCGCGATGGTCAAATGTGGTTATCAGTTCAAAACGGTGACCTACGAACCGGACAATTTCACCGCGCTGCGCTTTCAGTGTATGCACAAACAGGGCTTTACCTACAAAGGCGGCTTCGATTTTTGCGACGTCAGAACAAAGCTTCCGGCCTGTGTGGCGCAACAGCGCGGGCATGAACTCAGCCTGAAAGAGCTCGAAGCGCTGCCTTTCGATGCCGATAAGGGCTTCTTTGATATCAAACCGGAAACCGGGATGACTGAATATGATCAGGTCACCTGGCGCAGAAAAGGCGCTTCACAGCATTTCTCGCATGTTGTTGAAAATGAAAGGCTGGCAATACCGGTCATGCACCAATGCGGTTATCCTAATCCGCTGGGTTCAACCCCCTTATTACCGTCCATCGGGCGCGCCGCACAGGTGCAAAAATGTATGCAGGACAAGGGATTTGAACCTATCAACAAATTACAGTTAGTCTGTACCGCGTATCCGCAGGTGACCGGTTGCGCTAAGTTCTAAATGCTATTCCATTCGCTTCAGGCTTATTGATTAATTCGTGGCTGGTGTATTCCGGCTCGTTGTTACATCTGACCGCATCAGCAGTACTTTCACTTCCGACCTTAGCGTTTGGCCGATAAAGATCGTCGATTATATGACTAAGATTCTCATCCTGAACATTTGGCTTTTCCATTGATGCACGTAGAGAATCGACATATTTTTCATACTCCGCTCGATTTTCGGGATTAACAGAAGATTCACTATTCCTAGCCTTATCTTCTGGCCCTCAACCACCGGGCGTTCCCGGGCCTTTCCCACCCAGTTCTGCCTTGTCTGCATGCATCAGACAGATCTTTACCAATATTCGGCGTGCCGCTCTCACCTGAGTTAGTCTCATTCTGCGCCGTCATTATAGCCACCATCACGCAACTGGTGTTTGCCAGACATGCCGCACTAATTAAAAGCTGAGAGGGAATAATAATAGAAGGCCGAAACACGTAATGTCCTTATTAATAGATCCCGGTAAAGATAAGAAGCACTAATGAGATGCATTATGCCAATGTAAGTTTAATTTACAATGCATTTCAGCTTATTTACACCAAGAAATAGGTTGAGTTGCACATCGACATTTTTATTTTAATAATTCTTTATTAATTATAAAAACCGTCTAATGGGGGAAATAAAATAGAATGCGCCCTTTAAATTTCATTATAAACATTAAAGTATCGCTATTAATACATGTGTATTATTGATGTGTTTTATTTGATTAGCTAATAACAAATCCATGAAGGGTTGGTTTCCTGGCATCGAAAAATGCATCTGACCAGCGGCTGGGCTTGGTTGGCGAGGGAGATCGGCCGGTGAAGGCTGATTTCCCTCCTTTTGGGCTTTTTTGCGTATTTAGCGCTTTTATCACAACGTCACTCTTCTGACTTCTGTGGCTGTTGGTAATTTTTCACCCGCTTTTTGTCCTCAAGATTGAAATCCGGGTCGAGATAAATACTGAGTCTTTTGATCCGTAAATCCTCAAACTCAAACACCGAACAAAAGTGATGGCTGCCAGTTTGCGGTGCAGGCCAGCGTTCACCGTTTTGCATCACACCTCGCATCTGCCCTTCCAGCACCAGCGTTTCACCGTCACTAATAAAGCGGAATTTATCCTGAATATGCTGGATTTTGTCGATCTCCAGCGCAAAGCGTTTACCCAGTTCGCCCAGCGAGGATTTCCCCTGCGCTGTGCCAAATTTTGGGAAAAACACCTCCGTGTCTTCGGTAAACAGATCCAGCAACGTGGCATCCGCCTGATCAAGCTTGGCATAGAATTGTCTGATCACCTCGATACGACCATTCTTCAGCGCGTTCTGTGTCATTTATCCCCCCCTTTTACATCCAATGGATGAAGTCTACGTTCACCTCACTAAGCCTAGTGACTTACGCGGAGTTTGCCTGTCTGGCGGATCAAATAAGAAAACTCTCAAGATTACAATGAACTATCAACAAGATTTTCAGTTATATGCCGCAACACAAGCCAGACTATCTCTCAATCTGGTTACAATCTGGTTACGGCCCGATTGATTGCTGTTGGCAACTTTGATTAGTCTTAGATAAACGCGACGTGAAATACGTTAAGCAAAAAAAACCCTCGCTTGAGGGTTTTTTGGTGGCAACATTTCAGCGATTACGCCTTGGGGGGGAGTATGCCATCGGCGCGGAACATCGCTTTGATACCACGTACCGCCTGGCGGATCCGGTCCTGATTTTCGATCAAGGCAAAGCGCACGTGAGTGTCGCCGTAGTCGCCGAAACCGATGCCCGGTGAGACGCAGACTTTAGCGTCAGCCAGCAGACGCTTGGCAAACTCCAGTGAACCTAAATGAGCGTAAGCCGGTGGGATTTTCGCCCAGACGTACATTGATGCTTTCGGATTATCCACCATCCAGCCCGCTTCGTGCAGGCCGCGAACCAGTACGTTACGTCGCTGGCGATACTGCTCAGCAATATCCTTTACGCACTGCTGATCGCCTTCCAGCGCAGCGATAGCCGCCACCTGCAATGGCGTAAAGGTGCCGTAGTCATGGTAACTTTTGATCCGTGCCAGCGCGTTAACCAATTCAGCGTTACCGACCATAAAACCGATACGCCAGCCTGCCATGTTGTAACTTTTCGACAGCGTGAAAAATTCAACCGCAATGTCTTTGGCACCCGGTACCTGCATAATTGACGGCGCTTTCCAGCCATCGTACACAATGTCGGCGTAGGCCAAATCATGAATAACCAGTACATCATATTGTTTAGCCAACGCGACTACGCGCTCAAAAAAGTCGAGCTCGACGCACTGGGCGGTTGGGTTAGACGGGAAGCCGAGGATCATCATTTTCGGACGAGGAATGGTTTCACGGATCGCACGTTCCAACTCGGCAAAGAAGTCCACACCTTCGGTCAGCGGCACAGAGCGCACCTGCGCACCGGCGATGACAGCGCCATAAATATGAATCGGGTAGCTTGGGTTTGGCACCAAAACGGTGTCGCCGTGATCCAAGGTGGCCAGCATCAGGTGTGCCAGGCCCTCTTTGGAGCCGATGGTCACAATGGCTTCGCTTTCAGGGTCAATCTCTACCTGATAGCGGTCGGCATACCAGTGGGAAATCGCCCGGCGCAGACGCGGAATACCGCGTGAGGTAGAGTAACCATGGGTGTCTTCACGCTGGGCAACCTGTACCAACTTCTCGACAATATGCGGTGGCGTCGGGCCGTCCGGGTTCCCCATACTGAAATCAATAATATCTTCGCCGCGACGTCGCGCAGCCATTTTCAATTCAGCGGTGATGTTAAAAACATAAGGGGGAAGGCGGTCGATACGTGAAAAACGACGTGGTGAACGGGAGTCAGCCATAAATTCCTCTGGGATACGTGAGCGCCCGGACCGTCCGAGCGACGCTGACCGCTGTTGCGGTCTTCAATGAACATATCTCAGGCAGAAAAAACTGTCGAGCCTTTGAGCAACCTTTTTTTAACCTGACTCATCAGGTCAGGAAATCAGCCGCGGTCATCCCCAGCCAGGATGCCCAGCAGCCAGTCGTTGTGCCAGGTGTCACCGATGCGGTAATTTTCTCTCAAGCAGCCTTCCAACCGGAAACCACACTTCTCCAGCACCCGCCGCGATGCGTCGTTACCCTCCAACACGTTGGCCTGTAAACGGTGGAACCCACACTGATCGAAAGCAAAATCAAGTACCCCGCGCAGTGACTCCACCGCGTAGCCCTTACCTTGATGTTCCGGAGAGATGATAAAGCCAACTTCGCCCTGCTGATAGGGCCGCCAGTCGGGGAAGAAACCGGTCAGGCCCACCGCGTCGCCGGTATCACGCTCGCGGATCGTCAGGCACAGCCAGAAATCGGCATAACGATCCCAATAGCCTAACCGCTGTTCAAAGCGGCTGCGGATTTGTGCCAGCGTGTCGAGATCGCCAATAAAACGCATCACGGTGGGGTCTTGATACAATGCTCTGAACAGCCACCAGTCTTCTTCTTCAATCGGTTGCATCACCAGACGTTCAGTTGTTAAGTGCAATGGGGTCAGTGTTTTCATCACTCATCCTGCGCAAAATTATTGGGGGGAAATCCTCTGGTGATCGCCCCATGCTCTGGGCGTTTTCAACATACAATAGTTAGCATGAGCATTCATATGATTTATGGTTTTGCCTTCCCAAAGTCCCTACAATAATCATCTTCTTCTCATTACAGCGAATGAAGCGTCCCCATCATGACACCTTGTAAAACCGCAACCCAGAGAGCCTGACGTGCCACACGTTTTTGAGATGTTGCTGGCGGTCTTTGACCGTGCAGCCCTGATGTTAATTTGCCTGTTCTTCCTGACACGTACCCGCCTGTTTCGCCGGTTGCTACAGAAAGAAAGCCATAACCATACGCCGCTGGAGCTGGCGGCGGTCACGGCGATTTTTTCCCTGTTTGCGATTTTTGGGACGCTATCCGGGATCAATGTTGAGGGCTCGTTGATTAACGTGCGCACCATCGCCATTATGTCCGGCGGTATTCTGTTTGGGCCGTGGGTGGGTATTATTACCGGCGTCATTTCGGGGTCCCACCGTTTTCTGATCGACATGCATGGCCCTACCTCTCTTCCCTGTTTGATCACCAGTATTACCGCGGGTTGCCTGTCAGGTTATATCAATCTTAACGTCAAAAAAATTCACCACTGGAAAGTCGGTATTGCCGCCGGCATGTTGTGCGAAGCGCTGACTATGGTGCTTATCTTGCTGATGGCGAAACCTTTTTCGCTGGGGCTGGATATTGTCATGAATATTGCCGCACCGCTGATTCTGGGTGCCAGTTCGATCGGGCTCATCGTGCTGCTGGTACAAAGTGTGGAGGATGAGAAAGAGGTGATCGCCGCCCGCCAGGCGCGGCTGGCGCTGGATATCGCCAACAAGACACTGCCCTATTTCCGCAATATCAATGCGGAATCCCTGGCGACAGTTTGCGACATTATCCGTCAGGATATTGATGCCGATGCCGTGGCTATCACCGACACCAAAAACATTCTGGCCTATGTTGGCGTCGGTGCCGATAAGTACAATATTGGTTATGAAATCCTCAGCGATATCACCAAGTTGACGATCGAAAAGGGTAAAATCACCATCAAGAATAATGATGAGATGGACCGGACGCCGCAGATCCACTCGCTCATCATCATCCCGCTGTGGGAAAAAGGAGTGGTCACCGGCTCGCTAAAGATCTATTACTGCCACGCCCACCGCATCACCTATTCGCTGAAAGTCATGGCGATCGGGCTGTCACAGATTATTTCGACACAGATGGAAGTATCGCGAGCCGAGCAACTACGCGAAATGGCAAATAAAGCCGAAATGCGCGCGCTGCAAAGCAAAATTAACCCCCATTTTCTGTTTAACGCGCTGAATGCGATTTCATCGTCGATCCGCGTTCGCCCTGATACCGCCCGCCAGTTAATCATCAATCTATCCCGTTATTTACGCTATAACCTCGAGCTAAATGACGAGCTTATTGATCTGCGTAAAGAGTTACATCAGGTTCAAGACTACATCGCCATTGAACAGGCACGTTTTGGCAGTAAGCTAACGGTTATTTATGATATCGATGATGACATTTCAGTGCCGATACCCAGTTTGCTGATCCAGCCGCTAGTGGAAAATGCGATTGTTCACGGCATTCAGCCTTGTAGCGGCAAAGGCGTGGTAGTGATTGCGGTCAAACACAGTGGCAAAAATATTAAGGTCTCGGTCAAAGATACTGGCCACGGTATTAATCAGGAAACCATCGAGCGCGTTGTCTCCAACGAGATGCCGGGCAACAAAATTGGCCTGCTGAATGTGCATCATCGCGTTTCGTTACTCTATGGTCAGGGCTTGCAGATCCGTCGTTTGGAACCCGGCACCGAAATTTCATTTTTGATCACCCGGGATAAAACCGCATGAAAGCGATCATTGTTGAGGATGAAATCCTCGCTCAGGAAGAACTGAGCTATCTGATCAAAGCCCACAGCAGTATTAACATTGAAGCCACTTTCGATGACGGGCTAGAGGTGCTTAGGTACTTGCAAACGCATGAAGTCGATGCGATTTTTCTTGATATCAACATCCCTTCACTTGACGGCGTGCTGCTGGCGCAAAACATCAGTAAATTTGCGCATAAGCCTTATATTGTGTTTATCACCGCCTACAAAGAGCATGCCGCTGAAGCCTTCGAAATCGAAGCCTTCGACTACATTCTCAAGCCGTATCATGAGTCACGCATTGTCACCATGCTGCAAAAGCTCGAGTCACATTTTAAACGTGATAACCAGGAGCAGAACCAGACAGCACCGAGCAACCCCCGTGTCAGTCACAGCATTAATCTGATCAAAGATGAGCGGATCATTGTCACTGACATTAACGATATCTATTACGCAGCCGCACAGGAAAAAGTCACACAGGTGTTTACCCGTAAAGAGGAATTCACCATGCCAATGAACATCAGCGAATTGTGTAACCGTCTGCCTGAGGAGTATTTTTTCCGCTGTCACCGTTCATACTGCGTGAATTTGTCGAAGATCAGCGAGATCGTGCCCTGGTTTAACAACACGTATATTTTGCGTTTGAGTGATTTGGATTTTGAAGTGCCCGTGAGCCGTAGCAAGGTGAAAGAGTTCAGGCAGTTAATGCGGTTTTAAGGAAAGGAAAGGAAAAAGAATGCGGTTCACCAAAAATGGAGAACCGCATGACATACCCCAACTCATTGCTGTGGCCGCTACAGCCTCAAGGACGAAGGGGATAGCCCATGGATTGACGCAGATAGGCGCCAGCGCCCAGCAAGCCGGGTTGATCATGGGTGATCAGGTAAACCGGGATATCTATCAGGTAATCCTTAAAGCGTCCTTTATCTTCAAAAGCGGCGCGGAAGCCTGAAGCTTTGAAGAATTCAAGGAACCGCGGCACGATGCCACCAGCGATATAGACACCACCAAAGGTGCCCATGGTCAGTGCCAGATTTCCGCCAAAACGTCCCATGATCACGCAAAAAAGCGCAAGTGCGCGGCGACAATCAATGTCGTCTTCACCCAAACCACGTTCTGTCACATCCTTCGGTGCCAGGTTTTCCGGCACTCGGTTATCTGACTTGACGATTGCCCGGTATAGATTCACCAGTCCAGGTCCTGAGAGAATACGCTCGGCGGAGACGTGGCCTATTTCAGTACGCAACTGTTCAAGGATCATATCTTCCTCTTCACTGTTCGGCGCGAAATCCACGTGACCGCCCTCGCCCGGCAGGCTCAGCCAGCGTTTATCCGCATGGATCAGATGCGCTACGCCAAGTCCGGTACCTGCACCATAAATGACAGCAGGTTTGCCTTCGACAGGTTTTTTACCGCCAAACTGCAATAAATCCTTCTCCTGCAACATCGGAATCGCCATTGACACCGCAGTAAAATCATTGATCACTTCGAGGTGATCCAGTTTCAAACCCGCTTTCATTTCCTTAATGGAAAATGCCCACGTGTGATTGGTCATCGCCACCCAGTCGCCGGTGATGGGACAGGCAATCGCGATACAAGCGTGCTTCACATTCTGGTGTTGTTGCTCAAGATAAACACGAGCCACGTCTTCAAGGCTATCGTAGTCCAGACCAGAAAAGGTCTTGGCTGCGGAGATCTCGCCGCTGTTTAGCGCACACAATGCCAGACGACAGTTGGTACCGCCGACATCACCCACCAGGGAGTATTCAGTCATTTTATTCTCCGAATAGAGTAAATTTTTGATCCTGCTGGATATTGCGACAGTACAAAACCCATAAAGCCATGATTATCAATCGTTGTGGATATTCAAATTCACCCACAGGACGATAAAAGATCGCATAATTGTGAGGGCAAAATAGCGGGAATTACTATAGGCTGCAACGCCAATTTGAACCAACGGATATTTAGGCACACATCGTTTAGATATGCTTGATTTAGAATAATATCGCCGTCGGCCAGATGATGAGTTGCCGTGGTGATCTCGGCACCAGGGCAACCGAGGCCGAATCCGCTGACAATTCAGGCCTAAACATTAGTCTTTGACTGAACAGCGTTCCGCCGATTTTTTGCGGCTGGCACTTTTGCGGTTAATCAGGCGCTGACGTAACGTGTCGTACAATAAGTTATACGCAATGGTATACGGCAAGAAGAACAGGAAGAAACCCACCTCCAGAATAAACGCATCCAGCAGTGAAATTCCGAGCCAGCCCGCCGCAATCGGTAAACCGATCAGAATGAACCCGCCTTCAAAACCCAGCGCGTGGCACACCCGAACTTTCATCGTGCGAGCGATGCGGCTCACCGGCCACAGACGGTCAAACGTCGTGTTGTAAATGATGTTCCATACCATCGCAGTGGTAGACAGCAGGATGGCCAGTGTGCCCATTTCAAATATGGACTTATTTAACAGCCATGCAGCCGCCGGGGCGGAAATCAGGACCGCCAATGCCTCAAAACCGATAGCGTGCAAAATGCGTTCGCCAAAAGATTTTTTAGACGTATTTTTTGAATTCATTGACATAAAGACCTGCCATTTTCGTTGTTGTCTTACACATTAAGTAGTGACGGTTGTCATACAGGTCGCCATTATCATCGCTAAATAAGATGGGTAAAAGATAGTTAATATCGATAAAATAGATATGTGGATTTCTGATAACAAAAGGTGAGAAGCAGCGATGCGTTATTCCCCCGAAGCATTAATGGCCTTTGTCGAAGCCGCCGACACCGGTTCTTTTTCCGCAGCCGCGCGAAAATTACGTAAAAGTCAGTCAACGGTCAGTACCGCGATCGCCAATCTCGAAGTCGATTTAGGGCTGACGCTGTTCGACCGCAGCAGCCGCCAGCCGGTGCTTACCGCAAAGGGAAAGCGGGTGTTGAATCATGTGCAGGCTATTCTGGCAGCCAGTGAGCGTCTGGATGAACTGGCGGTCCGCCTCTCCGCGCAAATCGAAACACAACTGACGTTTGTGCTGTCTGACACTTATCAGCAGACTCATCATGAAAGTCTGCTTAAACGCTTTGAACGACGCTACCCTGATATCGAGTTCGAGTGTCTGATTGGCGAAGATCAGGATGTCATTGACCTGTTGCAAACCGGACGGGCACATATTGGTATATTGGAGGTTCAGGACGCCTATCCGCCCGACATCGGCGTCGCCCGTTTGCCGGAGCAAACCGACATGGACATCTTCGTCAGCCGCGAACACCCGTTGGCACAGCTTTCCCATCTTCGGCCAGAGCAACTGCACACCTTCCGCCAATTGATCCTGCAACCCTACCGACGCACCGAAACTCGTGCGCCAGGGCAAACCTGGTCTGCGCCGAGTTATCTGATGTTACTGGAGATGGCCGAACAGGGATTTGGCTGGTCAATTTTACCGCACTGGTTGGTACGGCAATTTGGGCATAATAAGTTGGTGACGCTACCGATGCGTGGTTGGCCGAAGCGGATTTCAGTCGATGCAGTTTGGAGCAAAAATAATCAACCAGGACCTGCGAGCAGTTGGTTCATCGACCGGTTGATTGATCCGCATCTGGCTGATATCACCGCTGAAGAGTAACGGGCAGCATGATTGCGGTGAATGTCGGTAATAAAATAAATGCTCTGAATACGGATTATCAGGCATGACTGTGATCGAGTTATCTGGCAAAAAGAGTGAAAGCGCATACACTAAAACGTCTTTTTACTTTGTTCTCTGCCAGCACATCGCGCTGATTAAAATAATAAGGACTCTTATGATTTATCAGGCCAACCCTGCCCGTTACGACACCATGGAATATCGCCGCTGTGGTCATAGTGGCCTCAAACTGCCCGCTGTTTCTCTGGGCCTGTGGCACAATTTTGGTGACAATGCGCACTTCGATAATGGCCGAAATCTGATTCGCCATGCGTTCGACCACGGCATTACTCATTTCGATTTAGCCAATAATTACGGCCCACCTCCGGGTTCGGCTGAAGCGCATTTTGGCCGTATTTTGAAGGAAGATTTACTGCCTTACCGCGATGAATTGATCATCTCCTCAAAGGCCGGCTACACCATGTGGAAGGGGCCTTATGGTGACTGGGGCTCGAAGAAGTATCTCGTCGCCAGCCTCAATCAGAGCCTGCAACGTATGGGGCTAGATTACGTCGATATTTTCTATCATCACCGCCCCTATCCTGACACTCCGTTGGAAGAGACCATGGCCGCGCTGGACCTGATTGTCCGCCAGGGCAAGGCGCTTTATGTTGGCCTGTCAAACTACCCGGCTGAACGTGCCAGACAAGCGTTTGAGATCCTGCAAAAACTCGGTACGCCGTGCCTTATCCATCAGCCAAAATACTCACTGTTTGAACGCTGGGTAGAGACTGATTTACTCGACACCCTTGCGCAGAACGGCGTAGGCTCGATTGCCTTTTCCCCCCTCGCCGGTGGGGTATTGACGGATCGATATCTGGCCGGTATTCCGCAGGATTCCCGCGCAGCGAGTGACAGTAAATTCCTTACCAGCGAGCAGTTGACCGATGAAACACTGGGGAAAGTCCGCAAGCTGAATGCCCTTGCAGAAACCCGCGGTCAGAAGCTGTCGCAGATGGCGCTGGCCTGGGTATTACGTGGAGATAAAGTGACGTCCGTGCTGATAGGTGCCAGCAAAACCAGCCAGATCGATGATGCAATAGGTATGGTTGCCAACCGTCATTTCAGCGAAAAAGAGCTGGCGGACATTGAAGAGATTCTTGTGTAAACGATTACCCTGTCGTCAGCGGAATAGTTCTTCTTTCGGTAAAGATATGTGTGTAAGTATTTCGTTAGTCTGGGTAAACAATTCAAAACAGGATTGCAGGCAATACAATAGAGGCCACCTTCATCGTATAACTGTTACCATAAATTATACGAAATCAGGAGGCGACATGTTAAAGCCTTTCATTGTTGGAACATTATTGTTTGCCCTGCTCCCGGCCGCAGCACCTGCTGTACAGGCCAGCAGTTTTAGCCTCAATACACCGGGCCTTTCGATCAATATTGGTGACCGCGACCGTCGTGGTTATTACTGGGATGGCTATGACTGGCGTGATGCTGGTTGGTGGAATAACCACCGCGGCCGCTATTATGGTGAGCGCAGTCATCGCGGTTACTACTGGGATGGCGGCCGCTGGCGCGATCGTGGCTGGTGGGATAGCCGCTCCCACCATCGCCCACCGCCACCACCGCCACGGCATTATAACAATGGGCATCATGGACCTCATCAGAATCGTGGCCGTGGTCCGGATCGCGGGCATGACAAACATGATGATCACCGGCAAGATCGTGACCACCGTCGTTAATCCGCGAAGGTCACAGACAAAAAACGGGACAGTTTGCGCTGTCCCGTTTTTTTTGCGTTGTCCCTGTCTTATTTCAACATGCCAATCAGTAGATAGACATTAAGGCTGATGACAATCAACACGATAAGACGCCCCGCCCACTGGACTGCTTGCGAGTTCACCATATCCCCCATCAGATCACGGTTCCCTGTAAAGGCCAATAATGGCAGCAATGCCAGCGCAATCCCAAAACTTAACAACACCTGACTCATGACCAGAATCCGTGTCGCGTCTAGCCCCATCAAGATCACAATGAATGACGGCAACATGGTAACGGTACGACGCACCCAGATCGGAATGTAGAATTTCACAAACCCTTGCATGACCACCTGCCCGGCCAGCGTGCCAACCACGGTAGAAGAAAGTCCGGCGGCAACCAGGCTTAAACCAAAAGTGGTAGCGGCGGCATTACCGAGCAAAGGTTGCAGCGTCAGATAGGCCTGATCGAGTTCGCTGATGCCACTGTGTCCGCTGAAATGAAACGCGGCAGCGGCAGTGGCCATCATTGCCAGATTAACGAAACCAGCGATAGTCATAGCAATGCTGACATCCAGCTTAGTGGCTGAATAGCGTTGTTCTTTCGACGCTTTCCCTGCCCGCTGGGTGAGTGAAGAGTGCAGATATATCACATGCGGCATGATGGTCGCACCCAGTACCCCGGCAGCAAGATAAACGGCATCGCTCGACGGCAGGCTCGGGATCAACATCCCTTTTCCTAGTTCCACCATGCTGGGTTGCGAGAAAAATAGCTCGACAATATAAGTCGCAGCCACAAACAGCAGTAAACCTGCAATCACCAGCTCCAGTGGCTTCTGACCACGTTTTTGCAGAGCAAGAATGATAAAGGTCGCGATACCGGTTAATACCGCACCCTGAAGCAGCGAGACGTCTAATAAAAGTTTGAAGCCTATCGCCGCGCCGATAAACTCAGCCAAATCGGTCGCCATCGCAATGATTTCAGCCTGCACCCAGTAGGCCCAGACGGCAGGCCGGGGAAAGCGATCACGAATGTGTTCGGCCAGGTTTTTACTGGTAGCGATACCTAATTTGGCAGAAAGCAGTTGGATTAACATGGCCATAATATTCGCCCATACCACTACCCAGAGTAGTTGGTAGCCAAACGAGGCGCCAGCCTGGATGTTGGTAGCGAAATTACCCGGATCGATATATCCAATGGCGGCAATAAATGCGGGGCCCATCAGAGAGAGCTTAATCTTGCGGCCGGCGTGACCGGAGGACCCGGCACGGCTGTTGTGCATATCAGTGAACCTTACTTTTTTGTGATTTAGGCAATTACATACAATTGATAATGGTTATCAAGTAAGTTTAGAGTGATCGACGTGATTTCTCTGATAGGCATGACGCGACGGAGAGAGTATCTATCAGGTTTTCTGATGCCTCCTTTCTGGCTACAGACGCTTCTAAAAAAAGACATTTTTAAAAGCGTTAAAGCAAATAATTATCCAGATTTAGAACACACTGCGGCGGGTAGTAAAGCTAGCACAGCATCTCCAGATGTGCCTGATTTTCTAACATCTTGATTTTTTGTGTCACCTGCTCACAAATGTTGCAATTGATGTCTGTAATTTCTATATTTGCAGGTCACTTCACGTTTTAAATGTACGCGTTACATAGAATGTCCGTCGAAATATAGCCTGCCTCTAATTTGGAGCACCCATGTCCCATATATTGCACTTTGTATTAGCGTTGGCCGTTGTCGCTGTACTTGCTTTACTGGCGAGCCGTGATCGGAAAAGTATCCGTTTACGTTTCATCGTTCAGCTGTTAGTCATCGAAATTCTTTTAGCCTATTTCTTCCTGAATTCATCCATTGGTTTAGGTTTTGTGAAAGGCTTCTCAGACATGTTTGAGAAATTATTAGGCTTCGCTGCGGAAGGGACCGGCTTCGTATTTGGGGGCATGAGCGATAAAGGATTAGCGTTCTTCTTCTTGAAAGTCTTGTGTCCGATCGTGTTTATTTCTGCACTGATCGGTATTTTACAACACATTCGCGTACTGCCTTTCGTCATCCGTATTATTGGTACGGTTCTGTCGAAAATTAACGGCATGGGAAAACTGGAGTCTTTCAACGCCATCAGTTCCCTGATTTTGGGTCAGTCAGAAAACTTTATCGCGTATAAAGATATTCTGGGCAAGATGTCTGAAAAACGCATGTACACCATGGCAGCCACGGCAATGTCGACAGTTTCTATGTCGATTGTGGGTGCGTATATGACCATGCTTGAACCGCGCTTCGTTGTTGCTGCGCTGGTGCTTAACATGTTCAGTACCTTCATTGTGCTGTCGTTGATCAACCCTTATAAAGTTGATTCAGAAGAAGACCTGCAAATTGGCAATACCCATCAGGGTCAGAGCTTCTTTGAAATGCTGGGTGAATACATCTTGGCCGGCTTCAAGGTGGCGATCATCGTTGCAGCCATGTTGATTGGCTTCATCGCACTGATCTCCTGCCTGAATGCGCTGTTCGACGTGGTGTTTGGTATCACCTTCCAGGGCGTGCTGGGTTATGTCTTCTATCCATTCGCCTGGATGATGGGTGTCCCAAGCCACGAAGCCTTGCAAGTTGGCAGCATGATGGCAACCAAACTGGTTTCTAATGAATTCGTTGCGATGCTGGATCTTCAGAAAGTGGCTGCCGATTTGTCACCACGCAGCGTAGGCATTTTGTCTGTGTTCCTGGTGTCGTTCGCCAACTTCTCCTCAATTGGTATCGTTGCTGGGGCGATCAAAGGCCTGAACGAACATCAGGGCAATGTGGTTTCACGCTTCGGCCTGAAACTGCTGTACGGTTCAACGCTGGTGAGCGTACTGTCTGCTTCTATCGCAGGTCTGGTTCTGGCGTAAGCTGGCATAAGCATGACGTGGTAAATGTCATGATGAGAAAGGCGCTTCGGCGCCTTTTTTTATGGCTGAGATTCAGGGAAGACCCGTGATAAAGCACTGGGAAAGGAGGAACCGCAGAAAGCAAAAAACCCGCCTAAGCGGGTTTCTTTAATATTTGGTGGAGATAAGCGGGATCGAACCGCTGACCTCTTGCATGCCATGCAAGCGCTCTCCCAGCTGAGCTATACCCCCACACGAGGTACTTCTTTATTCACTTTACTTTCAAACCTCTGTTTCCTTTTTCAGGAAACGTCCAACTTACTCTGGAAAGGAAGTTGGTGGAGATAAGCGGGATCGAACCGCTGACCTCTTGCATGCCATGCAAGCGCTCTCCCAGCTGAGCTATACCCCCAATTCAAACCAGTAAAAACCGGTGAACGGGGCGCATGATATGAAACCGTGCCTACCCTGTCAACGGCTAAATCGGTTTCTGCAATCAAGCGCTGAAAAAGCCGCCAAATACCCCATTTGACTGGAAAAAACCCTCTGCCCTGAAGCAAATATTCAGCAGGATGCTTTGTTTTACAATCTCCTCGCCAGACCGCGGTGTGACTAGCTTTATGATCGGCCTACACATTTTCTTAACAAGCGGGAATTAATGATTAACGAGATGTTAGCAGACTATTAAAATCGGCTTGTTTTGAGAGAAATCTCAGAATAGACTGCTCGCGCAATAATCATAATCCATAACTTCGAGCAATCTCATGTCCTTGTATTCACCTAAAGAAATCGCATCCATCGCTGTCACGGCGGGCGTGAATAAAAGCCATGCCTCCGTGTTGAATTTGTTAATTTTGGGTTTCCTGGCGGGCGCATTCATCGCCATCGGTTTCCTGCTGGACCTGCACGTAATAGGGACGTTACCTGCATCCTGGGGTTCTTTCAGTAATCTGCTTGGCGCTGCCGTTTTCCCGGTTGGCATCATTCTTACCGTCTTAGCCGGGGGAGAACTGCTGACCGGTAATATGATGACCTTACCGATTGCCTGGTTCGCACGTCAGATAAGCCTCTACTCCGTCATGCGTAACTGGTTCTGGGTCACGCTGGCAAACCTTATCGGTAGTCTGGCCGTGGCTTACTTCTTCGGCCACGTTCTCGGCATGACAGAAGGCGCATTCCTGACGAAAACGGTAGCAACGGCCACGGCGAAGGTTAACGCTAACTTCACACAGGCATTCATTTCCGGCATTGGCTGTAACTGGCTGGTCTGTTTGGGTATCTGGCTGGCATTCGCCAGTAAAGAAGTCGGCGGAAAAGTGATCGGCATGTGGTTCCCGGTCATGGCCTTCGTGGCTATCGGCTTCCAGCACGTAGTGGCAAACATGTTCATCATTCCGGCAGCGATTTTTGCCGGTGCGCTGAGTTGGTCACAATACTTCCCGAACTTCGTCGCCGTATTCCTCGGTAACGCCTTGGGCGGCGCTGGCTTCGTCGGTCTGATGTACTTCCTGGCCTATCGCCCTACTGTGGCAGCACCTACGACTGAACAACGTTAATCCTCGCGTTTTTCGGATATTAAAAAAGCCAGCACGGGAAACCGGCTGGCTTTTTTTACATCTGAACGATGGGATTACTGCTGTTGCGTTTCGCGCTCAGCAATAAAGGCCAGCGCCATATCGATACGCGCCAGCACGCGGCTCTGACCGATAGCGTGAACGGTGACGTCTACACCTGGAGACTGACCCGCGCCGGTTACGGCAACGCGCAGTGGCATCCCCACTTTACCCATCCCGACTTCCAGCTCATCCGCCGTGCCCTGAATGGCGTGGTGAATATTTTCAGCGGTCCAGTCAGTGATGGCAGCCAGTTTGGCTTTAACGGCTTCAAGAGGCTGACGGGCAACAGGGCGTAAATGCTTCTTGGCGGCATCAGCGTCAAACTCGGTGAAGTCTTCATAGAAGTAACGGCAGGACTCGGCCATTTCTTTCAACGTTTTGCAGCGTTCACCCAGCAAGATAACGATTTCAAATAGCTGCGGGCCGTTGCGGGTTTCGATACCCTGTTGCTCAACGTGCCACAGCAGATGCGTCGCTACATAGTGAGGATCCATTGCGTTGATATAGTGATGGTTCAGCCATTGCAGTTTTTCAGTGTTAAACGCACTGGCCGATTTGCTGACGTTCTCCAAAGAGAACAGCGCTTTCATTTCATCGATGCTGAAGATTTCCTGATCGCCATGTGACCAACCCAAACGCACCAGATAGTTCAGCAGGGCTTCTGGCAGATAACCATCATCACGATATTGCATCACCCCCACAGCACCATGGCGTTTAGACAGCTTTTTGCCATCATCACCAAGAATCATCGACACATGCGCGTAAACGGGTACCGGCGCACCCAGTGCTTTCAGAATATTGATCTGACGCGGGGTGTTGTTGATATGGTCTTCTCCACGGATAACGTGGGTGATCTCCATATCCCAGTCGTCTACCACGACGCAGAAATTGTAGGTCGGTGAACCATCTGTGCGACGAATGATTAAATCATCAAGTTCATCGTTGCTAAATTCAATCGGGCCACGGATCTGGTCGTCAAAGATGACGGAACCGTCCTGCGGGTTGCCAAAACGCACGACGCAAGGTTCGTCGGCGCTGTGATGTTCATGACTGTGGCGGCAGCGCCCATCGTAACGAGGCTTCTCATTGTTGGCCATTTGCTCTTCACGCAGGGCTTCAAGGCGCTCTTTGGAGCAGTAGCATTTATAGGCGGTGCCGTTTTCCAGCATCTGGTCAATCACACCGTTATAGCGGTCAAAACGTTTGGTCTGGAAATAGGGGCCTTCATCCCAGTTCAGATTCAACCAGTTCATGCCGTCCATAATCGCGTCAATAGCTTGCTGCGTTGAGCGCTCGAGATCAGTGTCTTCAATGCGCAACACAAATTCACCGCCAAGGTTACGGGCGAAAAGCCAAGAGTAGAGCGCGGTACGAGCGCCACCGACGTGCAGATAGCCGGTCGGGCTTGGGGCAAAACGGGTTTTGATTTTCATCTGGATTGCAGCCTTAATAGCGCAACGCATAAAACGTTGCTATCAATTAACAAAAAGTGGCTGACATTCTACCACTCTGTCCTGAATCCTCAACGTGTCCTGAGCCCTCTACGTCGATAGGCAGCTCACGAAGCCCCTTCAGTGGACGAATGGGTAAAGAATCAACTGCGCGGGTGAGAAATCGGTCAGCTTGTCTAATTTTGCGCCAAACAGTGATTTTTGTTTTTAAAAATCGTTGACGTAAGTTCAAGTATCCCTATAATGCGACTCCATCACGACGGGGCGATTAGCTCAGTTGGTAGAGCATCTCCTTTACACGGAGGGGGTCGGCGGTTCGAACCCGTCATCGCCCACCACTCTTTTAGAGTGACTGCGTTGTGATAAGCAAGAAGAAATGAGAATTGGGCGATTAGCTCAGTTGGTAGAGCATCTCCTTTACACGGAGGGGGTCGGCGGTTCGAACCCGTCATCGCCCACCAATTCTCAGTATTGTTCTCTTGCATTGTGGAGTACCCAGAAGTGGGCGATTAGCTCAGTTGGTAGAGCATCTCCTTTACACGGAGGGGGTCGGCGGTTCGAACCCGTCATCGCCCACCACTTCTGCGGGCCGTTAGCTCAGTTGGTAGAGCAGTTGACTTTTAATCAATTGGTCGCTGGTTCGAATCCAGCACGGCCCACCAATTCAGAGAAAAGCGCCTATGGGCGCTTTTTTCGTTTCTGTGTTCCGGAGCTAAACCGTGATGGAGGCGAACCAGCAGCGGGTTCGAGCCGAGCGAAGCGAGACGACAACGCGACAGCGTTGCCCGTAGGGTGAGGCCCGAGGCCGAATCAATCCAGCACGGCCCACCACTCTTCATTGAAGGGAAGTAGAGAAAAGCGCCTTATAGGCGCTTTTCTCGTTTCTGTGCTCCCAAAACCTCGCTATGACTCCAGCTTAAACCTCGGTACGACCTTATTTTGCAACGCTGGGTTATCACTCTCATCTTTTAAATTCACGCCTGATAACTGGCGTACAAAAGCCTGCTCCAGCAACCAGGCGAGTTTGAATGCTGCCTGCGGATAGTCCAGACCTTCAGGCCGTACGTTGGAAATGCAATTGCGCTCTGACTCCAGCCTCTTCGTATGTGGCCCCCAGGTCATGTAAATGCCTAAACTGTCGGGGGATGATAGCCCCGGACGTTCACCAATCAGCATCGCCACTGCCTTGGCCTGCATTTGCTGAGCAATATCATCGCCTAACGCAACTCGGGATTGATGGGCCAGCACCACAGGTCCGACGCGCAGGCCAAGTTGTTGCAAATAAGGCAGCAGTTCCCGAATCAATGGCACCGCCTGACGATGAACCGCTTTGGACGACAGTCCGTCAGCCACCACCAGCACTATATCTGCCGGCTTAGTCGGCTGTTGGCTCAACATTTCCCGACTCTCTGCCGAAAGCTTTCGCCCCAAGTCAGGCCGACATAAATAGGTCGTGCGATCTGCTGCAGCACTAGCAACAGTGAGCGTACCAAGCCCCAGTTCGTGCAGCGATGCTTCCAATGTCTGGCTGTCGAAAGGTAGGTGCACCGCATCTCTGGCCTGGGCATGCGCCAGACTGAATTTCAGCAGTTCAGCCGTCGGCAGGCTGGAACCCGTTCGTCCCAGCGCAATCCGCGCGGCGGTGAACTGACGCAGCGCCTCCCAGGGATTTTGATGAACCAGCGACATAAGCCCTTTCTCAGTCTCCTCCGTCATATCACCGACCTCAGTTGTAATAATGGATGCGATGCGCGGGTATCCAGCAGCTGCCCATGGGCATCAAGGATATTCATTTTCTCCAGCCACAGGGCAAATTCAGGCGCATGTTTCAACCCCAGGAGTTCACGGATATACAGCGCATCATGAAACGATGTGCTCTGGTAGTTGAGCATAATATCATCAGCACCCGGCACACCAATCAGAAAGGTCAGTCCGGCGGTGCCCAGCAGAGTCAGTAACGTATCCATATCATCCTGATCGGCTTCGGCGTGATTGGTGTAACAGACATCACAGCCGATCGGTAAGCCGAGCAGTTTGCCGCAAAAGTGATCTTCCAGCCCGGCGCGAATGATCTGTTTGCCATCATATAGATATTCTGGCCCGATGAATCCCACCACGGTATTGATGAGTAACGGCGAGAAGCGCCGCGCAATAGCGTAAGCACGTGCTTCGCAAGTCTGCTGGTCTACACCAAAATGCGCATTGGCCGACAGACAACTCCCCTGCCCGGTTTCGAAATACATCACGTTATTCCCCAGCGTACCGCGATGTAGACTCAGTGCAGCCTGCTGGGCCTCCTCAAGTAAGGCCAGGTTGATGCCAAATCCTTGATTGGCCGCTTCGCTTCCTGCAATCGACTGGAAAACCAGGTCAACCGGCGCACCGCGCTCCACCAGTTTGATGGTGTTCGTCACATGGGTTAGCACGCAAGACTGCGTAGGAATGTCGAACCGCGAGATGATATCGTCGAGCATGTAGTTAAGATTTTCCAGCAGCGGTAGGCTGTCGCTGGCCGGATTAATGCCAATCACCGCATCACCGGAACCATACAGCAGCCCGTCAAGCATACTTGCTGCGATACCCTGCAAATGATCAGTGGGATGATTGGGTTGCAGACGCACGCTCATGTGCCCTGGCAATCCGATGGTATTACGGAAGCGGGTGATCACCCGACATTTTTTCGCCACCAGAATCAGATCCTGATTGCGCATCAGCTTACTTACGGCCGCCGCCATTTCCGGCGTAATTCCCGGTGCAACGCGTGCCAATATGACACTGTCGGTCTTTTCACTCAGCAACCAATCGCGGAAATCCCCCACGGTAAGATGTGAAATCAAAGCAAAGGCTTGCGCATCGTGACTGTCGATTATCAGGCGGGTGACTTCATCGTCCTCATAGGGAATGAGCACCTGTTGAAGAAAAGTCTTCAGCGGCAGTTCGGCCAGCGCCATCTTGGCGGCCATCCGCTCTTCAACGCTGTCGGCCGCCACGTCTGCCAGATAATCGCCAGAACGCGCCGGTGATGCTTTCGCCATCAGATCTTTCAAATCACGAAACTGATAGCTGCGGTGGCTCAACGTCGTTTGATACATAACGCTCCTCAGGCTGGCGGGTTCTGAATATCGAAAAAACAGCGAACAAAAAGCAGTCAGGAAGAGGCAATAATAATCACGTTAGCCGTGCGGAGTACAGAGCCATGCAAAGGCTTATCGCAGAGTCTCTGATTTGTCATTCGGCTGATCTACACTGTGTAGCATCACACAACGGGGAATAATGGATGAGCGAACGGCAACGGCGACACACTATTATTGGCTGGATAGAAGAAGATCCAATGCGCATGCTGGCACTGAGAACCGCGCAGCAACTGGCGTTGAACGACTGGTGTCTGGCCGCAGGGTTTGTGCGCAATCTGGTGTGGGACCACCTGCACGGTTTAGCTGACGTCACACCACTTAACGATATAGACGTGATCTATTTTGATCCCTATGACACGTCTGTGGCGACGGAGAAAGACCTTGAACAGCGTCTTAGTTCTCTGGCTGTGCTGCCTTGGTCGATCAAAAATCAGGCTCGTATGCATTTAAAGCATCACCATGCACCCTACTTATCCAGCAGTGATGCTATGAGTTACTGGGTGGAAACAGAAACGGTAATTGGTGCGACGCTTGGTCATGACGGCAAGGTGCAGTTGGTGGCACCGATGGGTACCGCTGCACTGTTTGGGTTTAGCATCACGGCCAACCCGCGCCATGGCAACCCTAAGGTGATGCTGGACAGAGCGGCAAGCAAAGGCTGGTTAATCCGCTGGCCGCAACTGCAACTGAAGATATGAGAATTATAAACAAGCGATAAAGATCTGCCTTCGCCTGCCGATAACTGTTTCGCATAATGACGTGCAGAGCAGGTTAACCTTAAAGTGAGGCAGCAATGAGCACTATCAGCGTAACCAGCAGTAGTTCGGCGAGTACAGCATCATCCGGCAGCGGCGGGCAAATTGCGCAGTTGAACAAACAGATCCAGAAACTGACTCAACAAATGAAAAGTTTGAGTCAGGGCAGTGACGGTTCTGATTCGGTTCAAAAGCAGGTGGATGCTATTCAGAATCAAATTGATATGCTCGAGGCGCAAATCCAGCAGATTCAGCAGCAACAGGCGCAAAAAGCAGAGCAGAAAGCCGAACAGGCTCAGTTAGCTACCGGCACGGCTGAAGACAAAAGCGTCAAAAAGGCGTCTTCTGCCAATACCATTGATATTTACGTCTGATCCCACTCTGTGGTTTTAAAGCAACCCTTGCAGGCTGCGTTTTTCCGTGAGATGCGTCGCCTGCACTTTCACCACCTGCCAGATAGCCTGAGCTGCCGGTGAAAGTGAACGGTTTTTACGTCGGACCAACATCAGCGCGCGGTTGATTTCAGGCACCAGGTGGCGCACTACCAGCTTGCTTCCCTGCGGCAATGGCAGCGCCAGTGCTGGGATCACGCTGATTCCAATACCCGCTTCTACCATTGGAAATAGCGTCGCAGGATGGCCGATTTCCTGTGCGATTACGGTATCGACGCCCTGCTGTGCTAATGCGCGGTCGATCAGCATCCGGCTACCTGAGGCGTAATCCTGTAGTACTAACGGGCAGCCGCTAAGCTGGGTCCAGTTCACTGATGCTTGTCGGGCAAATGCATGGTCCTCACGACACAGCAACAGAAAAGGGTCGTGTAAAATCGTTTCGCATTCAAGATCCGCGCTAACGCCTGGGTCAATCACAATGCCAAAATCCACCTCGGCATTACGTACGCTGTTGAGCACCAACCGCTGAGCCTGGTCGCGCAGCAATATGCGAATATCGGGATACTCTCGTGTTCCGCTGGCGATGCACTGTGGCATCAGCTGAGCGGAAATGGTCTGGCTGGAAGCGATACGCACGCGACCATTATGTTGAGTGCCAAAACTTCGTGTGTCGAGAAGCATGGCATGCAGCTCGTCCAGAAGCGGTTCCACGCGGCTAGCCAGCCGCTGACCGGCATCCGTCAGCATAACCTCACGCGTAGTGCGATCAAGTAAGCGCACACTCATCTCACTCTCTAACTCCTTCATACTGTGGCTAATCGCCGACTGGCTGAGACCAATGGCGTCCCCTGCCCGGCTAAAACTCTGGTAATGGGCCACTGCCACAAAGACGCGAAGCTGCTTAAGTGAATAATTCATGAATTAATTTCATTATTGTATTAAATAAATTAATTTTTTAATTCTATACCAACCGTCCAGAATAGCCGCATGAGTTTATGTCGAACCTTATCTTTGCTGAGAAATACTATGCGATTCATGCCCGATCGTTTCACCCTGACACTGATTGCCACCGTCCTGCTGGCGACGTTTTTCCCCGCCAAAGGTGTGTTCGTCCCTTTTTTCAACAACCTGACCATCATTGCTATCGGCCTGCTTTTCTTCATGCACGGTGCCAAGCTGTCGCGCGAGGCCATTTTTGCTGGCAGTAACAACTGGCGGCTGCATTTATGGGTCATGTTCAGCACCTTTATTTTATTTCCGACGCTAGGACTCTTATTTCAATGGTGGCATCCGGTAGACGTTAGCCCGCAAATTTACAGCGGCTTTGTCTATCTGTGCATTTTGCCCGCTACCGTACAGTCGGCGATCGCCTTTACTTCACTCGCAGGCGGTAATGTCGCGGCGGCGGTGTGCAGTGCATCAGCATCGAGCCTGTTGGGTATTTTTGTTTCACCACTGCTGGTTAGCCTGTTGATGAACGTACAGGGCTCTACCGGTGATAGCCTGCAACAAGTCTTGCACATCGTGCTACAACTGCTGGTGCCTTTCGTGGCTGGGCATCTGCTGCGTCCGCTGATTGGTGGCTTTGTTGACCGTCATCGCAAAATGATTGGTAAAACCGATCAAACATCGATTCTACTGGTGGTCTATTCGGCGTTTAGCGAAGCCGTCACGCAAGGGATTTGGCATCATGTGGGGTTGGGTTCACTACTGTTTATCGTGGCCGTCAGCCTGATACTGCTGACCTTTATTCTGGTGATCAATACCTATATGGCCCGCTGGATGGGATTCAGTAAGCCAGATGAAATCACCATCGTATTCTGCGGTTCTAAGAAAAGCCTGGCCAATGGTATCCCGATGGCCAATATTCTGTTCCCGGTCAGCGCCATCGGCATGATGGTGCTACCACTGATGATTTTCCATCAGGTTCAGTTAATGACCTGTGCCGTACTGGCGAAACGTTACAAGAGTAAACAGGACGCTAAAATGGCTGAACTGGAGAAAAATCTGGCGGCGAAAAACAGCTAATCATCGGGGTTCTACCAAGAGAAAGGCGCTAAATCAGCGCCTTTCTCTTGGTTATCCGTCAGTACCTGCAAGCCCTGGACCTCCGCGTCGCAGCGGGTTAATCAGACTCTGCAAACCTTCGCTTTTAATTGCCAGAGTAAGCTGCATCAATTCGCCTAATTTCCCTGCCGGGAATTCGTCTTTGCGAGCGAACCACAGCAGATATTCCTCAGGTAAATCAATCAATACACGCCCGGCATATTTGCCGAAGGGCATTTTCATATTGGCAATGTCAATCAGGTCTTCTTTTTCCATAGTATTCATTCACCCAGCAGACGGATCATTTCCGCTTCGTCGATCACTTCAATCCCCAATTCCTGTGCTTTAACCAGCTTAGAGCCTGCCGCTTCACCGGCAATCACGAGATCGGTTTTTTTCGATACACTGCCGGAGACTTTCGCCCCTAACGCCGTCAGACGATCTTTGGCTTCATCACGCGAGAGTATGGTCAGAGACCCCGTGAGGACGACGATTTTGCCAGCAAATGGGCTGTCGATCTCTTCAGGAACGATGACCTGAACTTCAGGCCAGTGGATGTTGATCTCAGGGCTTAACAGCTCATCAATCACCTGCTGGTTGTGCTCTTCGGACAGAAAATTCACCACATGTTTGGCAACAATATCGCCCACTTCAGGCACGGATTTCAGTGATTCAACATCTGCGGCGCGCAATGCGTCAATTGAGCCGTAATGGACAGCCAGATTCGCCGCCGTAGCTTCCCCCACTTCGCGGATCCCAAGGGCATAGAGGAAACGAGCCAGCGTCGTTTCTTTAGCTTTTTCCAACGCTAAAACAACATTCTGTGCTGACTTCGGTCCCATGCGATCCAACCCAGTGAGCTTGCCTGCGGTCAGACGGAAAAGATCAGCCGGATTTTTGACGTACTCTTTCTCCACCAACTGGTCGATAATTTTATCGCCCATGCCATCCACGTCTAATGCGCGACGGGAGACGAAATGTTTAAGTGCTTCCTTGCGCTGTGCACCGCAAATCAACCCACCGGTGCAACGGGCTACGGCCTCGCCTTCAACCCGTTCCACGTCTGAATGACAGACCGGACAATGGGTCGGAAATATCACTTCACGGGCGTTTTCCGGGCGTTCAGCCAGCACAACACCCACCACTTGCGGAATGACATCACCCGCACGGCGAATGATCACCATGTCGCCGATGCGCAGCCCCAGCCGATCAATTTCGTCGGCGTTATGCAGCGTCGCATTGCTGACCATCACACCGGCAACCAGTACCGGCTCCAGACGGGCGACGGGCGTGATCGCACCGGTGCGCCCCACCTGGAATTCGACGTCTTTAACCCGCGTGATTTGTTCCTGCGCCGGGAATTTAAACGCGGTTGCCCAGCGTGGTGCCCGGGCGACAAACCCTAAGGTTTCCTGAATATCCAACGAATCAATTTTGACCACCACGCCGTCAATATCAAAGCCAAGCGTAGGGCGCTCTTCTTCCACCTGACGATAAAACGCCAACACATCGCCACTACCCGTATGTACCCGTACACGGTCACTGACCGGTAGGCCCCAGGCTTTGAGCTGCTGCAGCCGCTCAAAATGGCTGCGGGGTAACTCGCCGCCTTCCAGTACACCGACTCCGTAGCAGAGAAAGGTCAGCGGACGTTTGGCCGTAATGCGTGGATCAAGCTGACGCAGTGAACCCGCTGCCGCGTTACGTGGGTTAGCGAAGATTTTGCCACCGGTACGGCGCGCTTCTTCATTCATCGCTTCAAAGCCTGGTTGCGGCATAAAGACTTCGCCACGTACTTCGAGCTTTGCGGGAATATTTTCGCCATTCAGGCGCAGCGGTATCGCGCGGATAGTGCGTACGTTGGCGGTAATGTTCTCGCCTGTCGTGCCGTCGCCACGCGTGGCGGCCTGAGTTAACTCACCATGTTCATACAGCAAGCTGACAGCCAACCCATCGAGTTTCAGTTCGCAACAAAATGTCAGCGGTTCAGTGGTTTTCAGACGGTCCTGAACCCGTTTATAAAACGCCAGGTAGCTTTCATCGTCGAACACGTTATCCAGTGACAACATCGGTACCTGATGCTTTATTTGCTCGAAAGCCGATATAGGAGCCGCACCGACGCGTTGAGTCGGGGAGTCAGCAGTGACAAGTTCGGGGTTTGCGGTTTCCAGTTCACGCAGTTCACGCATCAGCCGGTCATATTCCGCATCAGGCACTTCGGGGGCATCCAGCACGTGGTACTGGTATTCATGATGGCGCAATTGGGTGCGCAATTGATTGATTTGATTTTCGATTGTGGCCATGACTCACCATGAAGATAAAAAACCCCCGGCAAGCGGGGGTAATGGGAAAGGAGATAATAACTGGATACTTGCTGCCTTTGCTCAGGCCGTGGCGTCGAGAACCTCACGGATCCGCGCTTTATAACTTTCCAGCTTTTGTGGTGTGATCATCCGGCGCTCATCATCAAGAACCATCCCGCCCACATCGTCAGCAATACGCTGTGCTGATTGTAACAAAAGTTTGAAGTTCTGATGCGCGTCACCGTAGCAAGGCACCATCAGAAACAGCGTAATGCCTGGCGTTGAGAAGTCAGACATGGTCTCAGGATCGAAAGAACCCGGCTTCACCATATTCGCCAAACTAAACAGGACCGGGCCACTTCCCGTCGGGCTGACATGACGATGGAAAATATTCATGGCACCAAACTGGAACCCAGCCTGAAGCACGCTGTTGAGCAGCACTTCCCCGCCGATCACGCCTCCCTGATGAGCGGAAACATGCAAGACCAAGACAGTTTCTTTCAGTTTCTCTTTTACTACTGGCTGCTCTTCAACCGGTGCAAAAGGCGCATCGCTATGAGGCTCAGCTTTGGCCGCAGGTGCTGCGTCAGCATGAATATCAGCAGGAGGAACCGGTGTGCTGCGTTTATCATCATTCTGATGAGAAACATCAACCACAGGTTCGCGGCGCTGAGTATCAGCCGGCTCAGTAGCAGAATAACCGCTCAGTAAAGGATCACTCTGTGCAGAAGCTGGCTGCTGGACAGGGTGACTCTGCGGCGGAGTGCGCACTGGAGCGGTCTGCTTAGGTTCGTCATCATATTGGCCTAGCGACGGTTCATCCTGCGAATAAGCGGGACGCACACGTACTTCACCGACTCCATCAACGAAATCGTCGGCAGAAGACTGCTCTCGTTCTTTTTTCACACGTTTAGCTGGACGATCGCGAAAAAGCGAAGAGCGTTCTTTACGGCTGGTCCACAAACCGTGTAACAACAACGCTATTATGGCGATCGCGCCAACAACGATTAATATCAGACGCAAATCCTGCATCATTGCTATCTCTAGGTTGTTCTAATCCATTGCCACTACGGCAAACATTCGCATTTCTAACTCTATTTGCCTGAGTTGATAAGTGCAAGTCTCGACTCTACTTTCTGCTAATAAACATGATTGCGGCAGCTTTTTTGCTGTTTTTTCAGCCAGCAACCGGCTAGCCAGTGTTAAATCATACCGATATGATAGCTCACGGATTTTAACTTAGAGAGAAAATTTCATTTATGACATCTTCGCAACGCGCTCATCGGCTCAATGGTGTGCACTATTTCAGCCATGGTTGGTCACTGATCTCCCTACCCGGCATCCGACGCTTTGTCGTTTTACCGCTGCTGGTCAATATTATCTTAATGGGTGGCGCATTCTGGTGGTTGTTCGCGAAGCTGGGTGAATGGATCCCGGCAATGATGAGTAAAATTCCGGCCTGGCTGAGCTGGCTTGATTACTTACTGTGGCCGATAGCCGTGCTCTCCGTGTTACTGGTGTTCAGCTATTTATTCAGCACCCTTGCTAACATCATTGCTGCACCGTTCAGTGGCCTGCTCGCTGAGCAACTCGAAGCGAAGCTAACAGGGAAAACACTGCCAGACAGCGGCATCTGGGGCATCATGAAAGACCTACCCCGTATAATGAAACGTGAGTGGCAGAAACTGGCCTACTATCTGCCGCGCGCCATCGTGATACTGGTATTGTTCTTTATCCCTGGCATTGGACAGACTGTGGCTCCGCTTCTCTGGTTCCTGTTCAGTGCCTGGATGTTGTCGATTCAATACTGCGACTATCCATTTGATAACCATAAGGTGGGTTTCATCGACATGCGTCGTTCGCTTGGGCGGCACAAGGTTGATAACTTACAGTTTGGTGCTCTGGTCAGTCTCTTCACTATGGTGCCAGTGCTCAATCTGATCATTCTCCCGGTCGCAGTCTGCGGAGCGACAGCAATGTGGGTTGACCGCTACCGCACGCTTCACGTGGTGGGTGATGAAGACATTACAATCAGCCGCCGTCCATAATACATTGGCTCCGGACAGCCATGTACTGAGGGCGAACCACTCCCGCTATTTGGCTCCGTGTCTAATGCAAATTGAAAAAGTACATAACTCAAACTTAATTTCTGTTTAAGTATCTATTTGAACTCAGAAGACTACTATTGAGTTAGCGATATGTTAATACTCGCTAGTAAGTACTGATGATTCTGCAAAGATGCAGGCCGGCTCTCGAGCCGGTTTTTTGTGTCCTGCCCAAACGCTATGACTCAAACAGAGTGTTGATTGTATAGCTTACTAATGAATTGCATTCTAACGACCTGGCTACAATGATGGCGTATGACCTCATACACCAAAGCAATACTGATGTTTTTTTCGCCCGCGATCAGCGGGCATTTTTTTGCCTGTCTTTTGTCACCAGACTTGTAGACGTCACTCGCCACTTTTCCCCCTCCCACTGTGATTGATGCTATCAAACCGGAGTGGCTGACCACTTCACATTGCTACACGCCTGCGCTACGTTTTTTCCTTTCAGCGCTTTAAAGATAGTTACTTCCCGTGACTAATATTTGCGCGACCTCCTTTTGGGGGTAACAATAATCCTAACTTCTCAATAAAGGATAGTCGGGCGATCTGCCCTGTTTGTTATGAGAAGTACCTGAAACCCAATACATAGAGGATAAGATGTATGTCTGATCATGGAAAAGTGGCGTTAGTAACAGGTGCTGGACAAGGGATTGGCAGAGCGATTGCGCTGCGTCTGGCAAAAGACGGTTTTGCCGTCGCCGTAGTCGATTTTAACGCGGAAACGGCAAAAAAAGTGGCGGAAGAGATCAATAAGACAGACGGGCGGGCCATTGCCCTGCTGGCAGATGTGTCGGACCGCGACCAGGTGTTTGCCGCCGTAGAAGCAGCGAAAAATCAGCTCGGCGGATTTGACGTTATCGTCAATAACGCCGGTATTGCACCCACCACATTGATTGAGGATATTACGCCGGAAATAGTAGACCGCGTATACAATATCAATGTGAAAGGTGTTATTTGGGGCATTCAGGCGGCGATCAAAGCCTTTAAATCTCTCAATCACGGTGGGAAAATTATTAATGCCTGTTCGCAGGCCGGGCATGTCGGGAACCCGGAACTGGCGATCTACAGCTCAAGCAAATTTGCCGTTCGCGGACTGACTCAAACCGCTGCACGCGATCTCGCGCCACTGGGTATCACAGTTAACGCCTACTGTCCGGGCATCGTGAAAACGCCAATGTGGGAAGAGATTGATCATCAGGTTTCCAAAGCAGCAGGTAAACCCGATGGTTACGGTACCGCCGAGTTTGCAAAAAGTATCACGTTGAAGCGCCTGTCCGAGCCGGAAGATGTGGCTGGTTGCGTTTCATATCTCGCCGGCCCAGATTCTGATTATATGACCGGCCAGTCATTATTAATCGACGGCGGCATGGTGTTTAACTGAGTTAATCAACCCAACGCCTAAACCTTCACCCGCATCCAATCCCTGAACCGATTAATACATGCGGGTGAAAGCACCTGTTGTTTCACTTCTCAGCTTTTCTTTAATCCTTGTCCAGCAAACCAGACTCGACTTTTTCCGTTGTGATTACCACCCCACCAGACCGGTAAGCCAAAATTGGACCTTCAGATTAAGCAGCGGCTGAGAAGCTGCTCGTCAGGTGCTGACTGACTATTTTTTAGTCAGCATTTTTACGACATACTTTTCACGTGCGCAACAGCCCCGTTAATACAACATTGGTGAGAGTCTCAGGTTCACCCCCCTTAATAATACCCATCGACTGATGATGTTAATTTTGTTTTTTAATAAAGTGGTCAATAACCGCAATAGCGCTCAATAAAAATGTGACCCCATTGTTAATTACATGTGACCTATTAATATATAATATTAACATATTAAATTATAGAACCATATTTAAAGCACTTGGTTAGATGGCATACAAATATAATCAGAATAGTAGTACTCGATAATATATTAATGGCAAACACAACACCCGACGACCATTAACCATTTGAAGTTAAAGTTTTTTAAGCAAAAAAAATATCCGACATTTTTAAATAACTAACATCGATAAACCATTCGCTTATAGAACCAATCTGCCGTTTAATTTTCATTTAGGATTCATAATGTAAATTACCCAGCAAGAAAAGGATGATGGAAATTTGTTAGTGAACTGTAATCAAGATGCTTATTTGGTTAACAAAAATAAGAACAGCGACACGAAAAATAAAAAAGATAATGATTATCATGTAATGCCCACGGCCAACATGAAAAACTTACACTTTTAAATTTCATCAATAAACCCTTGTAATGTGAGTGAATTAACAGTATTCCAGCACTCAACTATAGCTGCCTCGGGATAAAAAGATAGAACCTGCGTCACTTGCAGCAATGGATGAGTTCTCTTATCGCCGGGTCAATACATTAAAAACCCAGCGACATGAAAACCATGGCTCAGAAATAGAAAGGCCTGCTGATTTTTTAACCAGCCAGTTCTGCCTATTGAGAGCAATACTACGCAACAATAAGCAATGGAAAGTTCAAAAAATGGAAACTTTAAAAATGAAATCACGTTTAAATAAAACCCTCATCACCAAATCACTGCTTGCCGTCTCTCTCGCAGCACTACTGCCAATGGCGGGCACCGCAATGGCTGCAGAAATAGCCGGCGGTACCGTTAACTTCAGCGGCAGCGTGGTGACTTCAGCCTGCGCCATCGGCAGCAGCAGCAGCAATGTCGATGTGAACCTGGGCCAGGTTCGTACCGCATCCCTGGCAGTTGCCGGCAGCGAAGCGAGTACGGCGAAAAGCTTCTCCGTCGTACTTGAGGACTGCGATACCACTGTTTCTACAGGTGTCGCTCTCACCTTCAGCGGTACGCCGGATGTTAAAGACCCAGGCAGCCTGGCTGTCGGCTCTAACGGTGGCACCGGCACCGCACAGAACGTCGCCATCCGCCTTTATGACGAACAGGGTTCCGTTGTCAAATTGGGTGAAGCTTCAAGCATTACTACTCTGCGCAACGGCGTAAACACCCTGAACTTCAGCGCGAAATATTACTCGCCAGCAGGTCAAGCGACAGCCGGTGACGCCAGCGCAGTAGCAACCTACACCTTGACCTACTCGTAATACACAAGTCCGGCTGGATGGCCGGACTTTACTCTCCACATAAGGGATTATTATGCGCAACTTACCTGCTTTTATTCTATTGGCCATCGGATTAAGCAGTTCCGCCGTTTATGCCGGCGGCGTGGGCTTAGGCGCAACACGGATGATTTATTCTTCCTCCACAACGCAGTCTGCGTTGGATATCAGAAACACCAGTAAGGATTCCTCTTTTCTTATTCAGTCCTGGATTGAAAATGGAAAAGGCAGTCGTTCAAATGATTTTGTCATTACGCCACCGTTGTTTGTTCTGAAGCCAGCGACAGAAAGCGTGGTTAAGGTGATGTTTAATGGCAAGCAGCCGCAGCAGGATCGGGAAACTCTGTACTGGGTCACCGTGAAAGCGATCCCTCAGCAAGCGGATAAATCGGCAGAAAATACATTGCAGTTTGCATCTGCCAACCGAATTAAATTGTTTTACCGTCCGCAAGGCCTAAATGAAAACGTCAATGAGGCATGGAAAAAGCTCAGTGGCGAGGTCCGTCAGGGCAAAATCACATTAAAAAATCCGACACCTTATTACCTGACCACCATCAATCTGAACGTCGAGGGCAAAGCCGTTAATCCGGTAATGGTCCCACCGAAATCAAGCGTCACGCTGGAAGGCTATTTTAATAACGCGACCAAGTTTAGCTTCCAGACCATCAATGATTATGGTGCCTGGACACCATCCACGACGTACAAACTGGTGAAGTAACCCCCCCTAAAAAAACTATGTCAGTAAATTAAGGCGTCGCATTGTGAAGGTAAAAATCGTTTGTGCTCTGGTTTCTTTAAACCTGATGTGGAGTACTGCTTACGCAGGAAACGATTTGCAATTTAATCCGGCATTTCTGAATGGTGAAGGTTCTAATATTGCAGATCTTTCCTGGGTAAATGCAGGAGGAGAATTACCTCCTGGTGAATATAATATTAATATTTACGTTAATAATGACTATGTATTCACTGGAAATATTAAATTTGATGTTGATAAAGAAAGTACTGATTCTGCGGTAGCACCTTGTTTAACCCTTGAACAAATCACGGCAATGGGTATTGATGTCAAGCAGGCACAGAATGGAATATTAGTGCTGACGAAACAATGCTACTACTTGAAGAACGCTTTCCCAGGCACCGACATTGATTTCGTTCAGAAAACGTTGACGGCCAATATCAGTGTACCTCAACACTTTATGCTGAATTTACCCCGTGGCTATGTCAGCCCGGAAAGCTGGGAATCCGGAATTAATTCAGCCTGGTTTAATTATGTGATTAACGGCTCTAATAATACCTATATGGGTGAGAGCCGGACGCGTCAGGATCAGCTTTTTGCCAGCCTGAACAGCGGTGTGAATCTGGGAGCATGGCGTCTGCGCGACTTCAGCACCTGGACCAAAGAGAATAACGACCTGACGCACGTGCAGACATGGTTACAACGCGATATCCCGTCGTTTCGCTCCCAGTTTTATGTGGGTGAAACCTACACCTCTTCGCAGGTTTTTGATTCAGTCGGCCTGCGGGGTGTCGCCCTTAGTACGGATGACAACATGCTGCCGGCCAGTCTGAGCGGTTATGCCCCGGAAGTGCGCGGCATTGCCCGCAGCAACGCCACCGTGACCGTGCGACAGAACGGCAACGTCATTTATCAGACCTCGGTGTCGCCAGGAGAATTTGTGTTGAAGGATCTGTATCCGACCTCCTCCGGCGGTGATTTATCGGTCACGATCCAGGAAAGTGACGGCAGTAAAACGCAGTATTCCGTGCCTTTTGCCAGCGTGCCCAATCTGGTGCGTGCCGGACAGTTTAAATATTCACTGGGTGCAGGGAAATTCCGCCCGGGAACGAACCAGAATTCACCTGCATTTATGCAAACCGAGATGTTCTGGGGCTGGAAATACGGTCTGACATTCTACGGAGGCGCACAATTTTCACAGGATTACACCGGGCTATCATTCGGTGTCGGCCAAAATATAGGCAGTCTGGGCGCGTACTCACTGGATGTTATCCACGCGCGTAGTGTGCTGGCAGATGGCGACAACTACAACGGTGATTCTATTCGGCTGCGCTATAGCAAGCTGATTAACAACGCAGGTACCCGGCTGAATTTTTATTCATGGCGCTTCTCGACGGAAGGTTTTTATACCCTCAGCGATACCGCCTACAAAGGCATGAACGGCGGCAGTAGCACTCAGGTGAGCGAAGCAGACGGCACCGTTACCACCAGTTATGAGAATGTGTACGACCTGAGAATGTCGCGTAAATCCAAAAATCAGGTGTTGGTTTTGCAACCGATGGAAGAACTGGGTTCGCTGTCATTGTCATGGGATCAACAAACCTATTGGAATACGCCGAAGTCTACGCAGGGATTACAGCTTGCCTGGAACAATACGGTCCGAAACGTATCTGTCGGGGTTAATCTCCAGCGTAGTACCAGCCTGTACGACAACAAAAAGGACAATATTGTGTCGTTGTCCTTATCCGTTCCACTGGGCAATCCGTCGCTGTCCACACGGGTGCGTTATTCCGCCACCCACGCGGATTCCACCGGTGCGACCAACAGCGTCGGGCTGAGCGGTTACGTGCCAGGCAAGGATAATCTGTTCTACAGCGTTAACCAGCGTTACAGCGAGCAACAGCAGTACGGCGGCGATACGGCGCTGCAATACCAGGGTCAGCGTGGAAATTATAACCTGGGTTACAGCTACTCCAACGCGTCACGTAATGTCACCTATGGCATGAGCGGAGGCGCGGTGCTGCATGAAGATGGACTGACATTAAGCCAGCCGCTGGGCAATACCAACATTCTGGTTAAAGCACCCGGCGCCAGCAACATCGCCATCCGTAATCACAAAGGCATTACAACGGACAGCCGAGGTTATGCGGTTATTCCTTATGCCACACCTTACCGCGTCAATCGGGTTGAGTTGGATGTGACGACGGCAGGTAATGATGTCGAGTTGGATAACGCTATTATTAACAAAATCCCGACCGCCGGCGCGATGGTACGGGCGACAATTTCGACTCGCGTAGGGTTAAAAGCGATGTTGGTGGTTCGCTATAAGGACGCCGTCCTGCCATTCGGCACGGTGGTTTCCTTGCAGGACAGTAAGAACAACAGCAGCAGCATCGTCGGCGACAACGGCAGCCTGTATTTATCGGGTCTGCCCATGCAAGGTGAATTGCAGGCGGTCTGGGGAACAGGCAGCGGAAAAACCTGCAAAGTGAGTTACCAGTTAGATAAGCGCTATTACAACGCCCAGACCGGACTTTATTCACAGGAGGTGAAATGTCACTAACTTCAGGGATTTCAGGCTGCGCTCTGCTGATGCTTTTTATCTCCGCACCCACCAGCGCTTATGACGTGCTGGTGTCGGTAACGGGGCGGCTTATCGGTAACACTTGTACCGTGTCAGCGGATTCAAAAGAAATTAATGTTCCGCTGGGTAATGTCAGCATCCGCCAATTTGGTGAATCCGGCGCAGTCAGCAGCATCAAAACACCATTTTTTATCAATCTGGAAGAGTGCCACGAGGGGTTTTCCGGCCTTAAAATCAGCTTCATCGGCACGCAGGATACTCTCAATCCGCAGCTTCTGAAAACTGAAGACGGTGGTGCCACGGGCGTTGCTGTGCAATTACTCGACGCGAACAGCGAGCTGATACCAGTGGGTAAACAAACTGAAGTCTATGGCAGTGCAGGCGCAAACTCGATTCAAATGAAATTTTATGCCCGCCTCGCGGCGACCAGTGTGCCAGTCACTGCGGGTGATGTTTCAGCAATTGCCACCTGGGTAATGGAGTACCAATAATGCGCTTATCACTGATTTTTATTGTATGGCTGTGTTCAGCCAGCAGCGCCCTGGCGCTAGACCTAAAGTCCGACATCGTGCTTTCACCAAAAGCGATGACCTATTCCGGCCCGGCAGACTCCGTTGTCCCCGGCAAGATCATCGGTTCGACCTGGAGCAGCACGGCAGACGTTAAGGAAGTCTTCTGGTGCGGCTTCCTCTATTCCTGCACACGGGGCACGATGGAGCCGGGCATCGATGCAATTTCTACCGGCGCGACCGTAATCGTCGATGGTGCCAGCTACGCTATTTTTGAATCCGGCGTACCCGGCGTAGGTTTTATTCTGGGGCTAAAAGATTTTAACGGGACGACCTATGTCCCGATGCAGAACGGTCAAACGCGGACATATCCGGCCAGTGGCACCTCTGCAGTAGCTCAAAGTTTAGGTTGGTCAGCTAAGGTCACTTTCGTGAAAACCGGTCAGGCAATGGCTTCCGGGGTTTATCAAACATCCACCATTAGAGCCGCGACGCTGACAGCGTACAATAATGAAACAAAAACCGGCAGCGTGATCATCAATCCGACCTCCATCACTGTGACGGCGACCGGATGTACCGTGATGACAAAAGCAGCGAGTGTAGATCTGGGCAACATTGATGTCCGTACGTTACCGTCAGTAGGCAGTACATCACCGTCAGGGGCATTCAATATTGAACTGGTCTGCGATGAAAAAATCTCCGTCAGCGCGGTAATAACCGACCAGACAGATCCGTCGAATACGTCATCCGCCGTCTCACTGACCGGCGATTCTACAGCGTCTGGCGTCGGCGTTGAGTTCTTCTATAACAACACCGGCCCGTTGATGCTTGGCCCGGACAGTTCATCATCGGGGGCACTGAATCAATTCTTTATCCAGAGTACCAGTCAGGCCCAAACGTTATCACTGCCCTTCCAGGCACGTTTTCTGCGCACGGGAGAACTGGTCCCCGGTACAGCCAATGCGCTGGCGAGCATTACGTTTTCGTATCAATAATTTGAATAAGATGGTTTGTGTTGCATTTAATCTCGTTGTAAGTATCCCAAGCCTTAGTTCTACACACTTTTTGAGATTTCCGGTTTCTCAGCCATCAACCGGTATTCTTCCGGTGTCAGGTTATTCAGGGATTCATGGGGTCGCTCACTGTTGTATTCATTCAGCCAGCGTTCTGTGATTTCCCGTGCTTGGTTCAGCGTTCTGGATAGGTAAAACGCCAGGATTTCTGTCCGCTATGTCTTGTTAAAACGTTCGATATACGCATTCTATGTCGGCTTACCTGGTTTGATAAATTCCAGTATCACACAATGGTCTTCAGCCCATGGTGTGATGCCAGCGACACCCGTTCTGGCCCATTATCCATTCGCATCTTCAGCGGATAACCTCATGAGTACCGGCGTCCACCGCCAGGTGAAGTTTCCGCCAGACGCGGCGCTTTTCCTGACCGTGTTTTTTCACCTTCCACTCCCCTTCATCGAAGACTTTTAATCCGGTGGAGTCGATAACCAGATGGGCAATTTCGCCGCGCGTGGGGGTTTTAAACGGGATGTTGACGGACTTAGCCCGCCTGCTGACGCAGGAGTGATCCGGGCACCTGAGCGGGAGCTTCATCAGGGTAAAAATGGAGTCAATAAATCCCTGCGCGGCGCGCAGCATGCGGCGAAAAACGTGTTTGAGCATCAGTACGGTAGAAATAGCGAGCTCAGAATAACGTTGAGGACGACCACGTGAAGACGTGTTGGGCTCGTCATACCAGGCCTGAATGGCCGACTCATCAAGCCAGAATGTCAGTGAGCCCCGATGGATGAGCGCCTTGTTGTCGGTAGCTGATCATCCTGCTGATAGCAGATTGAATCTTCTTATGACACTATTCTAAGTGCAATTTCACTTGAATTAACGGGTACAGAAACCTGTATTGCTCTCATTCATTCCCCCTGCTCATATGATGCTTAGAAATGGGGAAAGTGCTCAAACTCGCAATCAGTGGACTCGCCATTAACAGGTGTTTCATGTAAAATTGTACTGATTTACCCATAGTCAATTTTTCAATATCTTGCTTAAAGTTATATCTCCGCTCCCCTCGAAATAGTTCATCATGAGTAGCTCTAATACAGTAAGAAGCAACTTCCCTTTTTTATGTTAAAGATTATTCGAAAGCCAAAAAATACTAAAAATTTTTGCTAGCAGCCTTCTTTATTTCCCTTAAATTCAAACATGATCAGCGCTTTACCCTTGCCTTGAAAATAATGCCAGTCACTTACATAACCGGCATCAGCGCTAAAACGTCCTGTTTTACTATCTTTCGCGAAGTGCTTCTTTCGCACGGTTCAGTGGCTTCATCAGGTAGGCCATAATCGTTTTACTACCAGCATGAATCTCTGCCATAGCGATCATCCCCGGGTAGGCTGGAAAATGCTTATCATTTTTGTTTACCAGATAGTCCTTATCAGTGCGCACATAGACGCGATAATAATACTTATCCCGATGAACCTCATCCTGGATAGTATCTGGTGAAATAAAGGAGACTGAGCCTTCCAGCGCTCCATAGATGTTGAAGTCATAAGCCGTCAGTTTCACCACAGCTCGCTGCCCGGGCGTAATAAACGCAACGTCGCGAGGCGCAATCTGGACCTCAACCATCAGTTGATCATCCAGCGGGACGATCTCCATCAGGTTGCCTCGCAGTGGGATCACCCCTCCAACAGTGTTCACCTCAATGTCTTTAACAATCCCCCTGACCGGGGCAACAATAACCGTCCTTTTTAGAGCATCGGCACGCCCAATAATAATTGAGCGATTGTAAGAAACTTCCGCATTAGCTTTGGCCAAATCTTCACGAGCACGAACCATATACTGATTTTCGGTATCATTAAGTTTGCTCTCTAAATCGTTGGCCTGTCTTTTCAGGCGGAGAACTTCCACATTGCTAGCGGCTCCTTTTGCGACAAGGGATGAGGTCAGTTTCAATTCACTGTTGATAAGACCTAGCGCTTTGCGTAGCCCACTCAGCGTCTTTTCAAGGTTTTCCCTGCGAGATTTATAAAGGGCTGTTTCCGCAGCGACCAGAGAAGTGTCTTGCAGAACTTCCGGTGGAAACGTCAGCTCTCGGCCTTCGGTTTCCGCCTGTAAACGCGCAGAGGTTGCTAGCGCCGCCCGCATGCGGCCAGTACTCTCCTGCACACTGGAATCGATCTGCGTTGGATCCAGCAACGCCAATACCTGGCCGACTTCAACGACATCCCCCTCACGAACCTTCAGTTCCTTAAGGATCCCACCTTCCAAAGACTGAATGATTTGTTCGTGAGAACTGGGTACAACCTTGCCCACGCCGATGACAACCTCATCCAGATCAAAATGACTCGCCCAGACAAAAAACATCATCATCATGGCCATCACTGACCAGACGAGGAATGCCCCTGAAGAAAACAGTCGCCGCGGGCGTTGAAACTTCATTTTTTTAAACCATGAAAAGAATTGCCGAATCATGAAGATGCTCCCTGCGTTCTAACGTTAACTTTCCCTTCATGAGGGCTGGTTCTCACTTTAGGTGGTGATACCAGCATCTCTTCCTTACTTCCATCACGCATGATTTGACCGTTCTCAATGAACAAAATACGCTCTACAAGTTGCATAACTGCAGGACGATGTGTGGCGATGATGAGCGTACGATTGCCCATCCAGACCTTTAATTTCTCAATCAGGTGCTTCTCGACGCCATCATCCAGCCATGCAGTGGGCTCATCCAGCAACAGTACACTCGGCTGGCGCAATATGGCGCGAGCCAACAGCAATTGCTGTCTCTGGCCTCCGGATAGTCCTTTCCCTCCCTCCTGCAACTGATAGTCCATGCCTTCAGGAAGCTGTTGAATAAAGTTAATGGCTCCGCTGATATCAAGCGCCTGGAACATTTCTTCCTCTGTTGCCAGTGGCATCCCTAATCGCAAATTCTCACGCACAGTGCCAAAAAACAGAGCAGAAGTTTGCCCCAGAAGCCCCACATCACGACGCACGTCGAGCGGATCGATTGAAGAAAGACGGACCCCATCAAGTAATAGTACCCCTTCATTAGGTTGCAGTAAGCCAGCCAACATTTGTAACAGGGTAGATTTCCCAGAACCATTTCGGCCAAGGATTGCTATCTTCTCGCCCTGTTTAATCGTCAGTTGCTTCACTGCCAGCACCGGTTTCGGTGAGTTAGGATCATAACGGTAGCTGACTCCCGAAATATTATATTCGCCATAAATTCTTGGGCGATGAATCTGAACACTGCGCTCGGGTTGATCAACCTCGCTGCGCAACAAGTTTTCCAGTCCTTCCCTTGCCACTTTAGCCTGCTGCCAACGGCCAAAAATCATCGCCATCTGGCCCAGCGGAGCCATCATCCTTGAAGCCAACATTGAACAACCAATCAGCACGCCAGTTGATAAATCGCCGTTCATGGCGAAAAATGCGCCCACCAGAACCACCCCGATATAGGCGACCGTCTGCACTTCACTGGTCCAACTCATCAGTAGCCCGCTAATGAAACGCTGCTTTTTCGATGATTTGCTGATGGCTTCATTCAGATGATTCCACTGATTCTGAAAGTAAGGTTCAGCACGCAGCAATTTAATGTCATCCATGCCCTGCACCGTCTCAACCAACACGGCATTGCGCAACGCAGACTCACGCATAGTGTCTCTGGACAATACCGCTAAAGAACGTTGTGCCAACAGGCCAGGAATGATAATCAGCGGGATTGCAACCAGTGGCACCAGTACCAGCCACCCGCCCAGTAACCAGAGAATGAACAGGAAAATGATCAGGAATGGCAAATCGGCAATGGCCGAAATGGTCGTTGAGGTGATCAGTTCCCGAATCTGCTCCAGCTCACGGATCTGAGCAATAAACGAGCCGGTAGACTTTGGTCTGACATCATTGCGAATACGCAACGCATGTCCAAAAACCCTATCGGAAATGCGCAGATCGGCACGTTTACCGGCCATATCTGAAATATGAGTCCGTGTAACACGCATGACAAAAACAAATGTCAGAGCAATCATCACTCCACCAAACAACACCCAGAGTGAAGGGATAGATTGCGAGGGGATCACGCGGTCATAAACCTGCATAGTAAACAGCATGGCTGACAGACCAAGCACGTTGGCGATCAGCGATGCAAACATCACGTTCACATAGGATGGCCACTCTTTTATTATGGTTTTCCACAGCCAGTCTTCCTGATGCGGTTTAATATAGTCATCAACACGGGCGTCGGGTACCGACGTCTCAGGTTTAACTAACAGTACACGACGAGCATGCTCAGAAAGCGCTTCCACGGTCATCAACGTTTGCAACTGTTTTTCACCACTGAGTATCACGCTGACTTTATTTTCCTCTCCCAAAGTGATAACCACACCAATACCGCGTTCGCCAAAATCGACGACCAGTGGAAGACGCCAGGGATCCAACATCGCGGGATGGAATTCATCAAAAATGACTAATAGCCCCAACTGACGAGCCATATTTTCAATGAGCACATCCTGTGAAAGCTGCTCAACATGCCACTCAGCCTCCCCTCTTACGCGCTCAGGAGAGCCATCAAGGCGATAATGTTTTGCGACAAGTAATAATGCTTCAAGCCAAGGTTCCCAGTTTTTTTTTGTTTGTGGGGGAACGAACGCTTGATCCTTTTTATCTGTACTTTCCATAGTTATAACCTTTTACTCAATTTGAATAGCGTTACGGTGTAATGCGTAATCCCTGGACAACTTGGTTATTAAAATCAAATGTATCTCTGGCCATGCCGGCTAACACAATATAATTCAATGCCGATGCCCATAAATCGCGACGCGCATTTATAAGGTCTTGCTCTGCACGACTAATTTCCTGCTCAGCATTTAATAAATCAAGCGCATTCCTGTTACCAAGAGATAAGTATTGCTCACGATATAAAACGCGAGTTTCCGTAATGCTTTTCATCCTCTTCGTCAATAAAGAAATATTACCGTTCAGACCATTTACACTCTGAAAATAGTTTCTTTGCTGAACGGTTAATTCTAATTTCTTACTGGCAATAGTTGCCCTGGCTGCTTCCAATGCTCTTGCACTGGCACTTTCTTGCGCCATCAGTGCTCCGCCCTGATAAAGGGTACTGTTCAGTGACAAATAAACATTCTGGTACTGACTGCGAGTCTGATAATTAGCAATGTCACCAACATATTTATTAGTATTCGCTTCAAGAGAAAGCGTTGGATAACGCTGTGCTTTATAGCTTCGTAACTCAGCCTGAGCGATAGCAAGATCAGCCTGAGCAACCAAAATGGTCGGATTTCTGTTTAAGTCGATACGCTTACTCTGCCGTTCAATTAAGGGCTGTAGATCCATCAGCGCCGACAAATGTCTTTCCGCAACGGGTTGTCCAAGCAGCAACTGCAGATGATCTTTATTCTGCTGCAGTTTGATCTCCATTTCCTGCTGCAGTGCTTCGGCAGCCTCAATACGTGCCAGGGCCTGAACAGGATCTACACGGGTACTGGCACCCGCATCGGCACGCATCTGCGTCAATTTTAAAATATCACGAAGGGATTTGATATTTTTTTTGTTATTATCAATAAGTTGTGAGTAACGATAAACTTCGTTAAGTGCCAATGCCGTCTGCTGAATAATGGTGTCGATTTGCAAGAGCACGGTAGCTTGTTGACGCATATATTTTGCACTGGACTGATCAACCGCGCTCCCGGTTTTACCAAAGTCATACAGCATCTGCGAAAGACCGACCGTGGCAATTTGTCCGCTTCCTTCATCTTGCTGACGACCTGACGTAATGCCCGCCTTGATGGTAGGAAGATAGCCAGCGCTGGCAGCGTCAATACCGAATCCGGCCGACTCAAGCGTGGCAATACTGCTGCTAATGGATGGATGATAACTGACTGCAAGGTGAATAGCCGCCTGCCAGTCGGCAGGAAAGGTTTTTCCCTGACTGACCGGGTCTTGCTCTGCAGGCTGCATTTCAATTTCCGCGGGTTTAATCCGGAGTTTATCTGCCAGTGCGGATCCACCGGCTGGAAAACTTCCTGGCTCAGGCGTTTTAGAAAAAACACCCCAAAAACCACCAGGCGCTTCACTTATATCTGTTTGCGGCGAAGTGAGCGTGTTTTTTTCAGCTGCACAAGCGTAAGGAATGCTGATTACACAGCATAAGGTAATAAATAGTTGCTTCATAATTAATTAAGACATCCTGATGTCGATATTAGTTAAATTAAATACCTACAACAATGGCAAATAACAGGCCAGCACCAGAGTGCCAGCCTGTTATTACTTCTGCATTATTGTTTATTAGCCAATAGTGACATCATCCTCAACATATAACTGAACCACGGAACTATCTGTAGTAGTACTGGTGTAATGGTTATAGGTAACACCATTGACCAATAATGATCCCGAATCGTCCCATGTGCCATTCAGCGTCACAGTATCACCGTCAGCTCCTCTGACATATAACGTATTATTGTCATCAGTGACTTTCAGCAAACTTTCTGAGCTAATTACCAGGTTGTCATTTTGACTATCATTCAACAGGTCAATCTTCTCGATATTATCGACCTTTGAAGAGATATCACTGAGTTTCAGCGTACCAGTACCGTGCCAGGCCAGCGTATCGTTACTGTCGGCACCGTTAATGGAGATAAAATCAGTATCGTAAACCTGGAAAACATCTCCGCCACTGGTACCGCTAAAGGTGATTGCTCCGCCTTCGCTACCATCAATATTCATACCCAGATTGAAACTCAGTGACTCACTGCTGCCGTCAGAGAGGGTGTAGGTAAATGTATCGATGTTGCCGCTGTGTTCTGAGGCTTCATTCACCAGATAGCTATAGTGGCCGTTACCATCGATTAACAGTGTGCCGTAAGCGCCTTTAAAGCTCACCTCCCCCCCAGTGATGTCAACCACCTCACCATTCTGGCTGACCGAAACTACCGACAGATCCGGTGCTTCATCTGAAGGCAGTGAACCGGTGATGCTTTCTGCGACTTCATTGAAGGTTAACCCGTCTTGCACATAGAGCTTAACTGCCTTGCCGTCCAGAGCATTACCGGTATAAAGCGTGTAGGCGATGTTATTCAGTATTTCCACACCGCTAACTTCCCACACTCCCTGTAATGAAAGGGAATCTTCACTGCCGCCACGTACGTAAAGCACATTGTTGTCATCAGTAACTTTCTCAATATCGTCGGCAGACAACGTCAACACCGCGGCAGCACCGTTATCTTTAAGATCAATAACTTCGATATTGTGAACCTTGTCAGCGATGGCGCTAAGTTGCAGGTCACCTTTTCCACTCCAGACCAGCGTATCATGCCCGGATTTACCATCAACCGACGCGAAACTGGTGTCATGGATAGAGAAGCTGTCATCACCAATGGTACCCACAAAGATCAGCGCGCCCCCTTCGGATCCGTCAACCGACACCCCCAGAGTCATAATCAGATTTTTGGTAGTACCATCAGCCAGAACGTAAGTAAACGAATCTTCGCTTCCGGACAGCTTAATCACCGAATCGCTGTTAAGCGTATAGGTATAACTGCCATCTGTGTGGATGGTCAGAGTACCGTAAGTCCCTTCGATAGTGGTACCCGCCGCGGCAACCAACGTGTAACTCGCCGTGCCTGTAACAATACCTGCCGCAATTGATTTCACCAGAGTACTGCCATCGCTGGTCGTATCACTGGTAAAGACTGAACTCGTGATACTTGAGCTGGTACTTACTTTGTAATCGGTAGTACTGACAATATCTGCCGAAACTTTCACTGTCAGCTCATCGTACCTGGTAGCCCATAACGCACCGGAGTAACCGGATTGGATATTCTCAACCACAACACGATACGTCCCCGCCTGCTGGCCTGGCAAAGTCACATCCAGTGAAGAGGCTTCGCGAGTAAAGGACTGTAAGCCACTGGTGACGGTATCCCAGGAATAGGTCTGCGAGTTGTAAACCTGGAGTGACCAGTTCACCGACACGTTGTTGTTCGCATTCATCAACACTGTCGTATAGGCATTGACGTGAATGGTCTGCAGGTCGGTGATATTGTTCACGGTAAAGCTCTCGCTGGTAAAGCTGCCGCTTGCCCCTTTGATTGTCGTGGTCTGATCAATGTGCTCACTGACCAACTGTACCTGCCCCGTAACCCCTGACGCATTGGTTTCAGAAGCGGTTTCAGTGCTACTGGATTTAATGTCACTATCGACATACAACTCCACCGAGTTTCCGCTTGCTGTTGTGCTGGCGTAGTGAATATAGTCAACGTTATTAACGACTTCACTACCGACAAGCTGCCAGCTTCCACTCAGCGTCAGGGTATCGGTGGTTGATCCTTTAACGAACAGAGTATTGTTGCCATCCGTGATATCCGCGACGTTTTGCGCAGAGATCAGCAGATTATCCACACCCGTATCGTTCAACAGGTCAATTTCCTCAATATTGCTGATTTTACTGGCAATATCACTGACTGTCAGTGTACCGGTGCCGTTCCAGACCAACGTATCAAACCCTTCACCACCGTCAATGCTGGAGAAATTAGTGTTACTGACGTTGAACGTATCGTCATTAACCGTACCCACGACCTCTGTGGTAGAGGTTACGTCATACTTCGTGCCCGTAGTGCTGTCAGAATAGTCGGTCGCGGAAAGCAGTAAACCACTTTGTACATAGATATTCACGGCGCTGCCATCAACTGCGGTCCCGGTGTAGTGTGTAAACACCACGCTATCCACAACGACAGTGCCGCCATTGATCCAGGTGCCTTCCATCGTCACGGTATCGCCAGTTTCTCCCTTGATATACAGCGAGTTGCCTTCATTAGTGACATCAGCCACACTTTGCGCAGTCAGGACAAGATTGTCTTTTCCACCATCAGATGCGAGTGCAATCGACTCAATATTACTGACCTTATCCGCAATGCTACTCAGTACTAACTCATCATTACCATGCCAAGAGAGCGTATCACTGCCCTCTTTGCCATCAACCGAGGCAAAATCGGTGTCATAGATTGCGAAAACATCATTAGCGGCCGTACCGTCAAAGACCAATGCGCCACCGTTGCTACCATCGACTTCAACACCCAGATTGATCGTCACTGTTGCCATCACAACCTCACCATTAGCACCTTGCAATGCGTAGGTGAAGATATCTTCAGAACCGGTCGGTAGTGACGTAGTGCTTGGGGTGTAGGTGTAAGCACCGTTGCTATAAATCACTAGCGTACCGTACGCGCCGATAATTGTGATGCCGCTTTCGGTAACATGGGTGTAGGTGTTGTCAACTGTTTTATCATCCGCACTGTCCCCCGCTTTGACGTACATTTTGGTGTAGATCGAACTCAGCTTATCGACGCTTCCGTCAGTCCCTTCGTCCGTAAGTACGTTACCGGTCGCGATTTCATTGGCAGTAATCACGTAATCGGTGGTGCTGACAATATCGACATTCATGTCGAATTTCAGGACATTGGTTGCCCCGTTGGTCGAAATCACCACACGATAGGTGCCAGCTTCTGAGACCAGAGTCGACATATCTACTGTCAGAACAGTTTCGTCATTATGGTTTCCAGCAAGAACAACCGCAGCATAGGTATTTACCGTTGACCACGTCCCATCACTGTTCAGCATTTGTAGCGTATAAGTGATGTTGGTGTTCTTGGAGAAGATGTTGCCAAACGGACCCCACTCTGTCGAGAGCGTCAGTGAACCCGTGACCAGGTCGTCATTCCCTGTCAGAGTAAACGCGGAGGTATAGTTCTCCGTGTTCCCTGCCGTCAGCTTAACGTCGCTGTTGCTGGCACTTGATGAGTCATACGTCACCGTCACGCTGGCATTCGCTTCGTTATTGGATGCAATATCTGTAACGGCTTCCGCACTCGGATTTGTGGCATCCCAGCTCAGCATCAATCCATCATTAGTGCTGCCAATTTGCACATACAGTTGTGCGGAAGAGGTTTCTCCGGTGGCGGAATCAGTGAGGGTATAAGTGAAGGTATCCACTTTACCGATACTGTTCATCAACGTCACAGGCACGTACTCATAGCTGCCATCAGCGCTAATAGTCAGAGTTCCATACTGTCCGACTAAGGTTGCTTTTGTTGTGGTGGTGTCAAACGTGGCCGTTGAAACACTACCGTCACTATTCGTGATGTTAATCGACGTAACCGAGGTATAGGGACTATGCGGAATACCATCAGAACCGTAGACACTGTCCGTATCTGTTATTACGTTACCCGTCGCCGTGGTGTAATTGGTTGGCGTACCCTGTTCGGCGAGCGTGTAAACCGTTTTGGTCGCGTCCAGGCTAAAGCTAACGCCAAGGTTGAGCCCTGAGCTGGTATAAACCAGCTGATAGGTTCCCGCTGTTAATCCTGTAAGTTCGATGGACGAGGAAGAAGCTCCCAGGCCAAACATACCAAACAGATTTCCAGACTCCTCCGCTCTCACATTGACCCACTCACCGGTTGAGGAGTCGTACTTCTGCAGAACAAGGGTCGAGTTATTGGCTACGTTGACAAATGCGGAAGATTTCGCGACCACGTCTAAACTAATGAAGGTGCCATCCGCCACCACAATAGGATCACTAGTAATGGTGTTGTTTAAGGCAATTAAGCCACTATCACTTAACAGTACCCCTAGATTTTCTTTAATATCAATTGGATAATCAAATCCAACTGTTGCATCTGAGCTGATATTATCTACCGCCGTCAGGACGATAGCCGCTAGGTTGAAATTCAGAGAAGCAGACGGATCACTGCTATTACCCACTGCATCCGTCACCGTAAAGGTGATCTCATGGCTACCGTCATACAATCCGGCTTTATCGGTATAGGTCCAGGAACCATCTGCAGCAACGATGGTTTTGCCAACAACTTCACCTTTATCGTAAATAGTCACCGTCGTGCCGGCTTCTAAATCGCTGCCGCTGAATGTCAGTTTGCTATCATTCAGGGTATCCGCAGCACTAACGATCTTACCGGCTTCATCCGTGATGATCACAGTGCTGATATCAACACCTTTCGGAGCTACGGAATCAACCGTATAGCTAATTGCTTTAGACTCGCCACTGCTGTTACCCGCAGCATCCGTTGCTTCAAAGGTGAACCTATGCTCACCCTCTGCTAAAGGTTTATCCGGTGTGAATGACCAGCTACCGTCCTCATTTACCGTTGCACTCCCCATTACCACACCATCATCGCTGACGGTTACTGTCGTTCCGGCCTCAAGGCCTTCTGCTGTAAACGTTGGCGTTGTGTCGGAAATCATGCCACCAACGGCAAGGGTGTCACCGATATCATTCGTTAAGGTGATATCGGCAGTATCAATGAGTTCCGGAGCAACGGTATCAACAATAAGCGTGACGGTATCGCTGCCCGTATTGCCATCAGGATCGGTTATTGCCACAGTAAGACTGTGTTTACCGTCGGCCAGAGGTGTCTCTGGTGTAAACGTCCAGCGGCCGTCCGGGTCTACGGTCGCTTCCCCCATCACCACGCCGCCGTCGCTGATCACCACGGTCGAGCCCGGGGTCATATTGTTACCGTTGAAGGTTGGCGTACTTTCCGAAATAGTACTTCCATTATTGATGATATTACCGGCCTGATCGGTCATCACTGGAGATAAGCCAGAATCATTGACAAGATCGCTACCTCCCGCTGCTGCTGAGGAAGAGGATGTGTTGGAGCGGTGGTGCTGTGAACTAGCCGCAGTGGCTACGCCAATCAGTGCAGCCGCAGCTGCAAAGGCACCACCCAGGGCAAGCATATTGTCTGCAGTAAGTGACTCGACCTGAGTACTTGTCAGATCGTAAAGCCCATTCTCAATATTATACTCGTAGGTGTACATGACCCCATCAGGACCAGAGGCAACGATAGCAAGAGGTTCGCTTGTGGAATAGTTTTCAAGAACAATAATATAATGTTCACCCGTCACCTCATCGACTAACTCAAGATTCAGAGTATCGTTAACTTTAGTGGCTACGATCTTTTTAGGTGGTAGGCCTTTATTACTGTGAACTTCAAAGGATACCGCCTGTTGCGGTGCCTTCAGTGAGATAGATTGATTGGCATTCAAGGAATGTTTAGAAATAACATTCCCCTTAAAGTCCTTGATTATTAATTGAAAATTCATTTTTCACCAATGTATTATAAAGTAGTTTATCTTTAAAAAGGAGTGATTCCTTTCCCATATTACTTGCTATCCATTATTTCTAAATCAATCAGCATTATCCTCTTTAGAAAACGCCACGGCATCTTTAATACAAAGGCGTCATATAAACTTTGGATTTAAATAAAATAGTAGTAGCCAAGCAAAAATCAATCAGCTATAGATTAGATTTTCATCGAAATGAAAGTAATAAGGTTTTATCATATCGCCATTAAGATAAATCCCTTTCCCTTTAATGGTTTGCTGGAAACTGACAAAATCATGAGGCACATTCAGTGACAATAAGCGAAACTGTAATGATTGTATGACCTGCCATAAGCGTTGATTTGACGAACTAAGGCCATGTACGTCCCAAACGTGATATAGAACATCACTTGTCAGAACGGTCTGGTTATTTGCATTTTGCAATAAGAATAAAAGTAACCGATTCATGGTGTCACGTAACATGTGCTCTTTTATAAACCCACGTTTTCTTTTATCGATATTGACTAACCTACGATGGATGAAATCGAACTGTACATGGTGACCGATATAATACCCAACAATGACGTTTTCCATATAATCCTCCATGAATCAGAAAACCCATAAATGCTCCGCCTGCCAACTTTACCGGAGAAATGCTACGACTGGCAACTTTACCGATTAATTAAGAAAAATAGTAGCAGCAAGATAATTCTTAAAACCATGAAATTTTTAGTCATATTTTTCCAAGATATTGGAAGAAAAAACCAATAAATCATTTATACACATTTCCTTTAACATCGCAGCAACAATAAATGCCAGTTACCATAAGGTTCACTCACAAAGAATCACTCAATATTTTGCTTTTTATTTTCGTGATTTTTAGATTTTTATATGGGTTACGGTTAGTCTTTAGGAAAAGATAAACTGTCAACGACTAAAACATCATCCAAACCACAACCACTATGGAATACGTTAAGTATATCTAATAACTCACTAATATTTATTAACATCAAGCAGGAACAGAGTGGTTAAAGCGCCGTTAGATACTTATCCAGTAAATAATTTAACGTCACGTTGATTTATCGATGCCACTATTAGACATTACACAAACCAAACAATTTTAAAACAAACTCTAAACAAACGATTCTTACAAGTTACTACTAGTGTAAAAAAATAATTTCATTGCACCAAATCAAAAAATAGATTATTAAATCTATATCTGAATCTCATAACACTCCATTTTTTTGCTCCATTCTTGTCGCCTGGAAAAGGTTACCCAAGTGGTAAATAGTCACCACATCATGAAAGATACAGGTTCACTTTTAATGTCCTTCTATTTGGAATGGCGATGTATATACATAAGTTAAATATATGATTGGTGTGAAATAATGCACAGTTAATGTAAACAGCTAGTTGTATGATTCTTAATTTTGCGGTGTTCTCCTAGCATATAGCTTACTCATAAATTTCATTCTAGCTACAGTGCCGCTGTATGACCTCATACACCAAAGCAATGCTGATGTTTTTTCGCCTCTATTTTGCCACCAAACCAGCCCCCTAAGCTGACGCGTCTAGCCAAGACTAAAACGCTACTCTTTCTTAACAGTAAATTGAATCATCACAATGGCGTCATCATCTGGGTGAATGCCCGTTATTTTAACTCACCGTGATCGTCGCTTACATACGCTGAGACTGTCTATAAAGAACACGACAAGCAGAAAATATTCCACGACAAAACGCGGCCGCGTACTCAGACTTTAGGCGAGAGGTGAGAAGCAGGCATGTCTATGCTTAATCAATATTGACTACATTGCGATTTTATCGATACCCAACCATGCGAAGTGCAGCAGGAGAGCATCATTAAACGGTTAGCATGAGCGTAAGGTGATGAATATTAAGTTATATTTCTTAAAAACATATAATATATCAATTTCTTACTTCACTGGAAAAACCGATCGCGTATGCTTTTGTTATCCTCACTATTTTCAACGTGTTAAAAGTTTCAAGAAAGCGAAACGTTTCACACCACGAACTTCCCTACAGTCAAAGGCCTACAGTCAAAGGACGGGTTATGAGCAAGATCTACGAAGACAATTCATTAACAATCGGCCACACGCCGCTGGTTCGCCTGAACCGTATTGGCAATGGTCGTATTCTGGCTAAGGTCGAATCCCGTAACCCGAGCTTCAGCGTTAAATGCCGTATCGGTGCCAATATGATTTGGGAAGCTGAGAAAAGCGGCATTCTGACTAAAGACATAGAATTGGTTGAACCAACCAGCGGTAACACCGGTATTGCTTTAGCCTATGTAGCGGCAGCACGAGGATACAAATTAACCCTGACCATGCCTGAAACCATGAGCGTTGAACGCCGTAAACTGCTCAAAGCCCTCGGTGCCAATCTGGTGCTGACCGAAGGCGCCAAAGGCATGAAAGGCGCAATTGCCAAAGCCGAAGAAATTCAGGCCAGCGATCCGCAGCGTTATCTTATCCTTCAGCAGTTCAGTAATCCGGCAAACCCAGCTATCCACGAGAGAACCACCGGCCCAGAGATCTGGGAAGATACCGATGGCGAAGTGGATGTGTTCGTTGCAGGCGTTGGAACAGGCGGCACTCTCACAGGTGTTGGCCGTTATCTAAAAAGCAAAAAAAACAGCATCACGCTAGTGGCCGTTGAACCTACTGATTCTCCAGTCATTACCCAAGCGTTAAACGGCGAAGAATTGAAACCGGGTCCACACAAAATCCAGGGCATCGGTGCGGGCTTCATTCCAGGTAATCTGGATCTCACGTTGATTGATCGCGTTTCCCTTATCACCAATGATGAATCTATCAGCATGGCGCGACGTCTGATGGAAGAAGAAGGGATTCTGGCTGGGATTTCCTCAGGTGCTGCGGTGGCCGCGGCCGTGAAACTTTCCGAAGAAGCGGAGTTTGCCAATAAAAATATCGTTGTTATCCTGCCTTCATCGGCAGAACGCTATCTGAGTACGGCATTGTTTGCAGATTTGTTTACTGAAAAAGAATTGCAACAATAATGATACATATCTCAAAATAGTATTGATTTGGTCAAAAAAGCACCCAATAGGGTGCTTTTTTGTGGGCTACGTCAAACTTTACACCACTCTATGATTGATTTTACCCACCAGGTTTAGTATTTAACCGTTCAATTATTTCGATGCGCGAAATTAATCGCATCAATGCTGCCTTCCAATGAATCGATTTACCGATTTGTTACATGGGGGGAAAAGACGGCATAATGGGGAGATAACAGAAATGCTTAGATCTAGGGCAAAGAGTTTTATCGCTGAGTGCGCTATTTTCTCTTTTCTGTTGCATCCGAACCTGCCCCTGAACCATAGTCAGGCGCTAATATCTACAGGCTAAAGTGGCGTCACTACGCTAAACTTTAGCTCCACAACATTACTTTAATAAGTTGGGGAAACAACAATGTTCCAGCAAGAAGTTACTATCACTGCACCAAATGGTCTGCACACGCGCCCTGCGGCTCAATTCGTGAAAGAAGCTAAAGGTTTTACTTCTGACATCACTGTGGCATCAAACGGTAAAAGCGCCAGTGCAAAAAGTCTTTTCAAACTGCAAACTCTGGGTCTGACCCAAGGCACAGTGGTAACCCTCTCTGCAGAAGGTGAAGACGAGCAGAAAGCCGTTGAACACTTGGTAAAACTGATGGCAGAGCTAGAGTAATTAGCCCGATCTTTATCGTTTAAACCAGTCAAGAGAAAGGTAGGGTTATGATTTCAGGCATTTTAGTATCTCCCGGTATCGCTTTCGGCAAAGCGCTTCTGTTGAAAGAAGATGAGATTGTCATCAACCGGAAAAAAATATCTTCTGAAGAAGTTGATCAGGAAGTAAAACGTTTCCTGTCAGGCCGTGCTAAAGCTTCTGCACAGTTAGAGACGATCAAAACCAAAGCAGGCGAAACCTTCGGTGAAGAGAAAGAAGCCATCTTCGAAGGCCACATCATGTTGTTGGAAGATGAAGAGCTTGAGCAGGAAATCATAGCCCTAATCAAAGACGACCACGCTTCTGCCGATGCGGCGGCCTATTCTGTCATTGAAGGGCAAGCGAAGGCATTGGAAGAGCTGGATGATGAATATCTGAAAGAACGTGCGGCTGACGTACGTGACATCGGTAAACGTCTTATGCGCAATATCCTGAATCTGGCGATTATCGATCTGAGCTCCATTCAGGATGAAGTTATTCTGGTTGCAACCGATTTGACCCCATCAGAGACTGCGCAGCTAAACCTGAACAAGGTACTGGGCTTTATCACTGATTTGGGCGGCCGGACTTCTCACACTTCCATCATGGCGCGCTCCCTGGAATTACCGGCAATTGTTGGCACCAGCGATGTGACGAAACAGGTGAAAAACGGCGACTATCTGATCCTTGATGCCGTTAACAATAAAATCTATGTTAATCCGACAGCTGATATTATTGACGAGCTGAAAGCCGTTCAGAATCAATACATTACTGAGAAAGACGATCTAGCCAAGCTGAAAGACTTACCAGCTATTACGCTGGATGGTCATCAGGTTGAAGTCTGTGCCAACATCGGTACCGTGCGTGACGTTGCCGGTGCAGAGCGCAATGGGGCTGAAGGCGTCGGCCTGTATCGCACAGAATTCCTGTTCATGGATCGCGATAGCCTGCCTACCGAAGAAGAGCAATTCCAGGCTTATAAAGCAGTGGCTGAAGCCATGGGTTCACAGGCGGTTATCGTCCGCACCATGGACATTGGCGGTGATAAAGACCTGCCTTACATGAACCTGCCAAAAGAAGAGAACCCATTCCTGGGCTGGCGCGCAATCCGCATCTGTCTGGATCGTAAAGAAATTCTTCACGACCAGTTGAAGGGTATTCTGCGTGCTTCTGCTTTCGGTAAACTGCGCATCATGTTCCCGATGATCATTTCGGTTGAAGAAGTGCGTGAACTGAAAGCTGAACTCGAAATGCTGAAAGCGCAACTTCGTGAAAAAGGTCAGGCATTCGATGAAACCATCGAAGTCGGCGTAATGGTTGAGACTCCGGCAGCAGCCGTTATTGCCCACCATCTGGCAAAAGAAGTCGATTTCTTCAGTATTGGTACTAACGATCTTACACAGTATACTTTGGCAGTGGATCGCGGTAACGAGCTGATATCTCATCTCTACAACCCTATGTCGCCTTCTGTACTGGCTTTAATTAAGCAAGTCATTGACGCATCTCATGCTGCAGGAAAATGGACAGGGATGTGTGGTGAGCTAGCTGGTGACGAACGTGCTACACTTCTTCTATTGGGCATGGGTTTAGATGAGTTCAGCATGAGTTCTATCTCTATCCCACGCATCAAGAAAATTATTCGTAATACAAACTTCGAAGATGTGAAAGCGCTGGCAGATGAAGCTCTGGCTCAAGCTACGGCGCAAGAGTTGATGAACCTGGTTAACAAGTTCATTGAAGAAAAAACACTCTGCTAATTGCGCGATGCTGTAAAGCTGCCCAAATTAATGCTTAGGAGAAGATCATGGGTTTGTTCGATAAACTGAAGTCATTAGTTTCTGATGATAAAAAAGACGTTGGTACTATTGAAATTGTAGCGCCAATTTCTGGTGAAATTGTCAACATTGAAGATGTTCCTGATGTCGTTTTCGCTGAGAAAATCGTTGGTGATGGCATTGCCATCAAACCATCTGGCAATAAAATGGTTGCTCCGGTTGATGGTACTATCGGTAAAATCTTTGAAACTAACCATGCTTTCTCAATCGAATCTGACAGCGGCATTGAGCTATTTGTCCACTTCGGTATTGATACCGTTGAACTGAAAGGCGAAGGCTTCAAACGCATCGCAGAAGAAGGTCAACGCGTCAAGAAAGGCGATCTGATTATCGAATTTGATCTGGCCCTGCTGGAAGAGAAAGCCAAGTCTACCCTGACTCCGGTGGTTATCTCTAACATGGATGAGATCAAAGAGCTGATTAAACTGACGGGTAGCGTGATTGTCGGCGAAACACCGATTATTCGTATCAGAAAGTAAGCGATTCGATGACATAAAAAACGGCGCTCAATGCGCCGTTTTTTATTGCCTGCTATAACCCTTTCATACTTCCAGTTGCAGATAAGTATGAGATTTTAGGCCTTAAATTTTCCAGTGAGGTACCTGCAAGCTTATTATTAAACCGTGTGGCGTGGCGTTGCGAGCATCGACCTTACCGTCATGTGCCACCATGACCTTACGAGTGATCGCCAATCCTAAACCGTAGCCTTTACCTGAGAGCGGAGATTTCACCCGCACGAACGGGTCGAAAATGCTCGACAGCTTGTCCTCTTCAACACCCGGCCCCTGATCGGCCACCTCAATCTGCAGATACTCATCGAGATGCGCCAGCGACACATTAATGGTTTGTCCACGTGCCGAGAAGCGCAGCGCGTTACGTACCACGTTATCGACCGCACGACGCATCAATTCAGCATTGCCTTTCACTGTGTAATCCGAGTCATCAGACGTTTCAGAATGCATAGTAATTTCCACGCCCGGCAATTGTGCTTCATAACGCGCATCATTAACGACAGCTTGCACCAATCCATGCAGATCGAAATATTCTTCGTCCGGTATTTCGCGGCTTTCCGTTCGCGACAACGCCAGCAACTCGCCGATCATTTTATCGAGGCGACCTGCCTCGTGCTCAATACGCTGCAGGGAGGTTTCAACGTTAAGCGGGTTCTGACGCGCTAAACCAATTGCCAGCTGCAATCGGGCAAGAGGTGAACGTAACTCATGTGAGACGTCGTGTAGTAGCTCCTCACGGGCTTTGACCAGCACCTGCAGACGTTCTGCCATGGAGTCAAAATCGCGCGCGACTTCAGATAACTCATCATGCCGCTTGCCCATGCTGTCAAACAACCGCACGGATAAATCCCCCTGTGCCACCCGGCCAAAGGCCCTGCGCATCTGCAACATGGGGCGCGTCAGGTTCCAGGCAAGAACCGCGCTGAATAAAAGCCCCCCTAAACCACCAATCCACAGCAACGGTGTCGGCACGTTAAACATATGCTCCCTACTCTTAGGGCGATATTCATTCATCAGGCCTTCAACGTTATAACGCAGTCGATAACCCTGCCCGTTCGGTCCCTGAACAAATTCGATAATTTCTTTAGGCGTGTTACCGGGTTCGAGGGCTTGCATGGTTTCGCCTTCCGCGGGCACCATTGAGGTGGTCACGGAAAAATACTGACGATCACCGTCAGGCCAGTCGGCCATCATCGCATTCAACGCAGGCATACCGCCAAAATGCAGCGTAGAAACCGCAGAGGTGACTTGCAGTTTAACAAAACGCCGTGCGATGCCGCTTTCAGGGGGCTCATGATGATTGATGAAAGTAAATACCACCCAGAGAACCTGAGTGATAGCGATGAACGTGAACCAGAATCCGAACAGGATTTTCCAGAATAACCTTCCGCGAAGGCGTTTACCTGATGCGATAGCCAATACTTCTTACCGTTTCAATTGTCAGGATATCGCCGCCTTCCAGCGACGCCAGTTTCTGGCGGATGTTGCTGATGTGTACATCGATACTACGGTCATAAGCTTCGCGCGGGCGGCCCAGGGCCTTTTCCGACAGTTCATCTTTTGAGACCACGCGCTCAGGCGCGCGCAATAAAAGCTCGAGCAGATTGAATTCAGACGCCGTAAGATCAAACAGTGCGCCGCGCCATTCGCTGCTACGCGTCGCCGGGTTAAGCGTCAGGTCGCCATAGTTAATCGTTGAAGTATCAGACGGAGCTTGCTGCTGCTCTTCCACTCGGCGTAACACCGCGCGCAAGCGCGCCACCAATTCTCGGGGGTAGCAAGGCTTCGGCATATAATCATCCGCGCCCATTTCCAGGCCAATCACCCGATCAATATTATCGCCTTTGGCCGTCAGCATGATGATCGGCATACGGCTGTTTTTACGTACCTGACGCAGCACATCGATACCGCTCATATCAGGCAGCATAATGTCGAGGATCATCGCAGAATATTCACCGGACATTGCACCGTCCACACCGGCTTTACCGGTCAGTACCAGCGAAGCATTGAAACCTTCGCCTATCAGGTATTCACTGAGCATCGTACCCAGTTCGAGATCGTCATCGACTAATAAAATTTTCATCATTTACTTCCGCCTAACTGAATTCTGGTCATTTTTACCCCTTACGCAGTTACATGCAGCCGCTTTTACTCTAATTTTACACTCGGTCAGTAAAGCGTAGTTGATGGCCAAAATTCAGAGGGAAAAAACACCGGTGGACAAGTAGCGGTCACCACGGTCGCAGATAATGGCCACCACCACACAGCCCGGATTATTCCGTGCGACGCGAATCGCACCCGCGACCGCTCCACCGGAACTAACACCGCAGAAAATCCCCTCTTGTCGCGCCAGTGCACGCATCGTCTCTTCGGCTTCATTCTGACCCATATCGATAACCTCATCCACCAACTCTGGTTGGAAAATACCCGGCAGATACTCCTGCGGCCAGCGGCGGATGCCTGGAATGCTGCTACCTTCAGAAGGTTGCAGACCAATAATTTTTACTGCAGCATTTTGTGTACGCAGGAAGCGGCTGACGCCTGTGATGGTGCCTGTGGTTCCCATGCTGGAGACAAAGTGGGTGATGCGCCCTTGTGTCTGTTGCCAAATTTCCGGGCCGGTAGTTTTGAAATGTGCCAAAGGGTTATCCGGATTGTTGAACTGGTCTAGTACTTTACCCTGCCCCTGTTGTTGCATTTCCAGAGCCTGGTCACGGGCGCCTTCCATACCCTGTGCACGGCTGATCAGCAACAGTTCTGCCCCGTAAGCGCGCATTGACGCCTGGCGTTCCAAACTCATATTTTCCGGCATCAATAATTTAAGCTTGTAGCCTTTCAATGCAGCAATCATCGCCAGCGCAATACCGGTATTGCCGCTGGTGGCTTCGATCAACGTATCGCCTGGTTGGATCTCGCCCCGTTTTTCAGCCTGTTCAATCATAAACAGTGCCGCGCGATCCTTGACCGACCCCGCTGGATTATTCCCTTCCAGTTTGACCCAAATCTCGCTGTCCAGACCTTTTGACAGACGCTGTAATTTCACCAGAGGCGTATTACCAATGTAATGTTCGAGCGTGCTCACTGTGGTTGCCTTATTTCTTATGATTATAAAGACCAATCAAAATTGAATAAATGAGTATCAAACGATAAAAAGGGCAGCTCGCGGACTGCCCTTTTTCTTTATGCGTTAGAAAATGCCTTGGTTAAAAATGTAACAGTTAACAGCCTATTTTGGTTAAAAAATATCAGGCACTTTTCGCCAATGCAACGGGTTGTAACTGTTCGTCGCCGGAATATAGACGCCCATTGAGCACACCGACGTAAAAACGATCACCGCGAACAGGGGTTGACTGGCCGTTGGCGTCAGACAACACCACCGATAACGGTTCATTATGCCAACCTTCGGCCTGCACGATTAACTGCCAAAAGTGACCACGTGGGCTGACTTCAAGCACCTTCACTGGCAGCGGGCAGCGCGCCGTACTTTGGGCCGTGATCTCCATTTCCCACGGACGCAAAAACAGATCAGCCGTTCCCTGATGCAGCGGCGGATTATCCAGAGGCCAATGGTAGGCCCCCACATAAAGCTGGGTACCACGGATCTCGCCGCCAATTTTATTCACTTCACCCATAAACTCCAGTACAAATCGGGTCGCCGGATCTCGCCAAATTTCCTGCGGCGTACCGACTTGCTCAATATTCCCCTGGCTCATCACCACCACGCGATCAGCAACTTCCATCGCCTCTTCCTGATCATGGGTCACGAACACGCTAGTGAATTTGAGTTCTTCGTGCAGTTGACGCAGCCAACGGCGTAGCTCTTTACGCACCTGGGCATCCAACGCACCAAAGGGCTCATCCAGCAGCAGGATTTGCGGCTCAACGGCTAACGCCCGCGCCAGCGCTACCCGCTGTTTCTGACCACCGGAAAGCTGAGCAGGAAAGCGGTTAGCGAGATGAGCCAGTTGGACCATCTCCAGCAGTTTGGTGACTTTTTGTCTAATAGTTTCAGTATTAGGACGCTCACGACGCGGCAGCACCGTCAAACCGAAAGCGATGTTGTCAAATACCGTCATATGGCGGAACAGCGCGTAATGCTGGAACACAAAACCGACCTGACGATCGCGGGCATGCAGCCGTGTGACGTCTTTGCCGTGGAAACTCAGGCGTCCAGAGTTCTGGTTTTCAAGTCCGGCAATAATACGTAGCAGCGTGGTTTTGCCTGAACCCGAAGGCCCGAGCAACGCCACCATCTCTCCGGAAGCAATATCGAGCGATATATCGTTCAGTACCTTGGTGCGGCCGAAATATTTGTTGATACCGTTAATTTCAATGCTCATTGCTTTCCTCCCGCTCGAGACGGTCGTTGTAGCGCTTCAGACGCCATTGCAGGCCGCTTTTCAGAAACAGTGTGACGATAGCCATCAGGGTTAACAACGCGGCGGCAGTAAACGCACCAGCGGTGTTGTAATCCTGATGCAGTAATTCAACTTGCAGCGGTAGCGTGTAGGTTTCACCACGAATAGCGCCGGACACTACAGACACCGCACCGAATTCGCCGATGGCGCGGGCGTTGGTCAACACCACGCCGTACAGCAATGCCCAGCGGATATTTGGCAACGTTACGCGGCGAAACATCTGCCAGCCGGACGCACCGAGCAGAACAGCCGCTTCATCTTCGTGGCTTCCCTGGCTCAACATCACCGGTACCAGTTCACGGATAACAAACGGGCAGGTAACAAAGACGGTCACCATCACCATACCGGGCCAGGCAAACATGAACTGGATGTTGTGGGCATCCAGCCAGCCGCCCAGCGGACCATTCGTGCCGTAGAACAACAGATACAACAAACCCGCAACGACGGGCGACACCGCAAACGGGATATCGATCAGCGTCAGCAACAGTTGACGTCCACGAAAATCAAAGCGCGCGACGAGCCAGGCCAACAGAGTGCCGAAAATAAGATTTACTGGTACGGTGATAAGCGCTATCAAAACGGTCAGCCAGATCGAATGCAGCATGTCGGAATCAGACAGATTCTTCCACACCGCCGCAATGCCATCGGAGAGCGCCAGCACAAAGATGCTGATCATCGGCACCACCAGCAACAGCAGGCAAAGCAACATTCCGCTACCGATTAATAACCATTTCACCCAATCGATGCGTTGACGAATTTTACTGGCAAAAGCGGGAATATCAGACATCAGTGACCTCCCAGGCGACGACCATAACGGCTTTGTAAGGTATTAATCGCAAACAGCAACAACAGTGACGCTGCCAGAATCACTGAGGCGATGGCGCTGGCGGCGGGGTAATCAAACTCCTGCAGCCGGATAAAAATCATCAGCGAGGTCACTTCAGTTTTCCAGGCGATGTTGCCCGCAATAAAAATCACGGCGCCAAACTCACCCAAGCTTCGTGTAAAGGAGAGTGCCGTTCCCGCCATCAACGACGGCATCACTTCTGGCAACACCACACGGCGAAAACTCTGCCAGCGCGTTGCACCGAGGGTTTCAGCAGCTTCTTCATATTCCGGCCCCAACTCTTCCAACACGGGCTGCACCGTGCGCACCACAAACGGGATACTCGTGAAGGCCATCGCCACCGCAATCCCCAGCCAGGTATAAGCAACTTTGATATCAAAATGCGCCAGCCACTGGCCGTAAAAGCCGTTGACGGAGAACAAACCGGCCAGCGTCAAGCCGGCCACCGCGGTTGGCAAAGCAAAAGGTAAATCCATCAGCCCGTCGAGCAAACTTTTGCCCGGAAATTCATAGCGAGTCAGGATCCACGCCATCAACATGCCGAAGAAACAGTTAAACAGACTGGCGACCCCGGCAGAAAGCAGTGTCACCTTATAAGCTGCAATCACCTGATCGTTGGTGATCACCGCCCAATACTCAGCCAGCGTCATTTGCGACAGTTGCATCACCAGCGCACTGAGCGGCAGTAAAAGAACCAAGCAGACAAACAGCAAGCTGCTGCCGAGGCTCAGGGTAAACCCGGGAAGTACGCGTTTGCTCGACAACAACATTACTGGTGACCTTGCTCTAACAGTTTGTCCAGCTCACCGCCGGTACTGAAATGGGTTTTCATCACTTGTTGCCAGCCGCCAAACTCATCTTCTACTTTGAATAATTTGGTGTCAGGAAACTGCTGTTTTGCCGCCGCCATGGCATTTTTGTCATATACGCGGTAGTTGAAACTGGTGATAATTTGTTGTGCCTGCGGGCTCCATAAATAGTTCAGGTAATCCTTGGCGGCTTTCTCAGTGCCGTTCTTTTCGACATTTTTGTCGACCCATGCCACCGGGAATTCTGCCAGGATATCAACCGGTGGGACGATCACGTCGTACTTGTCATCACCGTACTGTTTACGGATGTTATTCACTTCAGATTCAAAACTGATCAGCACATCACCCAGACCACGGTCCACAAACGTGGTGGTCGCGCCACGGCCGCCGGTGTCGAACACTTCAACATTTTTCAACAAACTGGCCATTTTCGCGCGGGTTTTATCCTGGTTGTTACCATCCTGCTGGTTAAATGCCCCCCAAGCAGCCAGATAGGTATAACGGCCATTACCTGATGTTTTAGGATTAGGGAAAACGAGTTTGACGTCAGGACGCGTTAAATCGTCCCAACGATGAATGTTCTTCGGATTACCTTTGCGTACCAGAAAAGCCATCGTCGAATAGAAAGGCGAACTGTTATTTGGCAAACGGCTCTGCCAGTTGGCAGGAATGAGATTGCCGCGGTCATGCAGGATCTGCACGTCGGTTACCTGATTATAGGTCACCACGTCAGCCTTTAGGCCTTGTAGAATAGCCAGCGCTTGCTTAGAGGAACCGGCATGTGACTGTTTGATCTCCAGCTTGTCGCCGCCGTTCTTCTCTGCCCACTGTTTCTGGAACGGCGGGTTGAGCGCAGCAAAAAGCTCACGCGAGACATCATAGGAACTATTGAGCAATTCGGTAGCAGAGGCGGCACCGCTCGCCAGCACCAGCGCAGCAAGAGAACCCTTCAGTAATACGCTTTTCATCCCGACCATTTTCATGCGCAGCCTTAAGTGTGAGGAGATCCGACATGGCAAAATTCATCCACGTGATATCACACAGTGTATTTATAACTGGCGGTTAGGCTGTAACGGTTTTATATACCGTTTGGTGATTTTCAAGCATGAAAAGCTATAAGGCATGAATACCGGCAGGAAAAAGCGATAGGAAATTCTTCAGCGCACCCCGCAACGGATGCGCTGAAGAGATAAATCAAAAGACTACAGCGTCAGCAACTGCGTTAACGACGGCGCAAAATAGTAGCTGCCGGTGACCGGACGAGTGAAGCGCAGCATGGCGTCGCGTTTACCATCCAGGTCGCCAAACATACTGAGCAGTTGCTTCTCAATGTTCCACAAACGGGCGCAATAAGAGATAAAGTACAAGCCATGCTCGCCGCTGGCGGTACCGTATGGCAAGCTCTGGCGAAGAATTTTCAGGCCTTTGCCCTCTTCTTTGAGGTCAACGCGGCTTACGTGTGACGTGTCAGGGCGGGTGTCAGAATCCAACTCTTCATCAGTCTGCTTAGTACGGCCAATCACCTCTTCCTGCTGTTGCACAGAAAAACGGTTCCACTGTGTCAGATTATGCTTCCAGCGCTGCACCATCACATAACTGCCGCCAGCATCTGCCTGACCTTCAGGGATAATCGCCACTTGGGCGCGGGCCTCGGCCTTCGGGTTTTCAGTGCCATCAACAAAACCGCTCAGATCACGCTCTTCAATGCTGCGGAAACCGTGGGTCTCTTCTTCCACGATAATTGAGGTGCCGAAAGCATCGAGTGCTGCCTGAGCAACGGCGAAGTTAATATCATGACGCAAGGATTGAATATGCAACAGCATGTCGCGTTGGGTTGCAGGTGCCAGTCCTTTCCCCAAAGGCACAAAAGGTTTTAGTTCATCAGCCCCTTGACCTCCCGAGAGTTCGCGCCAGACGTCGTGACCAAAAGCCAGCACTGCACCGAGGTTTTCCTGCGGGAATTGCTGCTGCATTTCATTTAATGCGGCGGCAAACTGACGACAGCCCTGCCGCAGATTATCCCGTTCACCTTGAACGTTAGCCTCGATGAAAATGCCAAAACGGCAATGCTCGAGCAGAATGCCGCTCTGAACCTGATTCATTTTTTGTTCCTTTTTTATTCCTTATTGTTTGACGGCGCTATCATAACTGAAGTCAATAAAAATGCCTTGCGCGGACGCAAGGCATTGAAGAATTATCATTGGGGGTCAAGCCTATTCACGCATCAGGATCACTGTACCGGATCAGCACGCCAGATTATTTTACTGACTTTCCACTCTTTGAGTGCATCATCTGAAGGCATCAGTTCTTCAGGACCGTGCCAAATACCGCTGAAGACGTAGCTGACATGCTGGCTCTGTGGCGCTTTACATTCTATATTTTGCGCGTCGTCACCTTTGCCCTTATGGCAGACATCAAAAGCTTTGGTATAGATATCACTGAATGGCGTGCCGATTTTCACACCCCACTCGCTTTCGACGTGACTGTCCATCACATCAACACGCTGGACGTTGCCTTTCGGCTCGCCGCTGATGGTCATTTTGACCTCTTTTTCGTCCATGGCCTGATAGAACGCCAGCATTTTGCCGTCATGCATCGACATGCCGCTGCGCAGACGATAATCTCCGCCGACTGCGTTTTTCACACTGTCTTCTGTCAGTGGAGTGCTGGCGTTAATATCCCCGACACCTTGGTCGGTCACTTGTGCGCTGCTACTAAACCAGTTCATCGGGTTCATACTTGACCAATGTACGCTGGGCCAGGACATATTTGACATCGTCGAACAGCCGGTAAGCAGCAACGGCAAAACCAGCAATACTGGGCGGATCCTCATTCGTTTCACTCCTTTAATGTCCATGTCAGTCTGCCATCAGGCTGCTGTTCAGGTTTTGAGAAAAGCTCAGAACAGCACTAACTTATGTGTCAGCGGCAGTTCGAGTCCATATAACCTGGGAAAGTTCAGCGTCCAGGCTGAATTAGCTCTCAGGCAGATGCTGCCCGGTATCAAAACAGGCGCGTAAACGACGACTGAGCAACCAATAGGCCAGCGCGGTGGCATCAAGTAACGCCAGCACCAGATCAATCAGTGACGGCGGATCGATACTTTGCCATAAGCCTAAGCCCTGTAGGGAAAAGGTGACGAACATCCCGGCCAGCAATAGCCAGTAAGCGCCCTTCCAAAGGCGTGGCCAAAGATATCGACGTCCGCTAAGCAAAAAGATAAGCGCTGGAGGCAGACCCAGAATAATGCCACGCCAAAAACTTTGTGGGTCAGGGTAAAATAGCTTTAGTAAATCAGAGCCTTGCTGACGTGAAGCACTTGCCATCACAAACAGCAACCAGGTTCGAGCCTGTAAAATCAAAATGGTCCAGAACCACAGCGGCAAACGCAACATGCCGTGGCTGTTATAGTCATCCGGGTTCATAGCCTCAGAAAATATCCTTCGATTCGGTGTTACGCACAAACTTAACTAATCAGCCTTAAGAAACCGTTAAGAACAGTCTGTTTTAATATCTCTCAACGCGGCAACCAGTCAAAATGGTGCCATAGTTGCTAAATTATCCAGACCAACCATTCAAGTTTAAAGACGACCTATTATGATGAAGAAGATCACTCTGGCAACCCTCATTGCAGTTTGTACTTTGCCCGCTTTCGCGCAACAGAGCGGCGGTTTCTCCGGCCCATCAGCTCAGGAGCAGCCAACTCAGGCGGCAACGCCACAGGGAGGATTCACTGGAACGACCGCGTTGAGTACAGTAAAAGACGTGCAGACCATGCAAGACGACCAGTGGGTTATGCTGGAAGGTTTTATCGATCAGCGTATCGATCACGATAAATACATTTTCCGCGATAACACCGGTACCCTCAACGTCGAAATCGACGGTAAACGCTGGCAAGGCCAAAGCGTATCACCAAAAGATAAGATCCGCATTGAAGGGAAAATAGATAAAGACTGGAACTCGGTAGAAGTGGACGTGAAATCAGTCAGCGTCATTAAGTAATCTGCTGCTGCCACCGAGTCACCAAAGAAAAAGCCCCGAGATTGACTGCATTGGGGCTTTTCTTTGAATTGGCGAAGGGTTTCTAAAAACTTAGTATTCCTGATCTTCGATCAACCGCTTACCCAATGACAATGTATCTGAAATTTCATAGCCCAGCTTTTCATACATGCTGACTACCGCGTCGTTTTCGGCGCGCACCATCAAATTAATTTTCGGGCATCCACGCGCAATTAACTTCTTTTCCAAACGGTTAATCAGTGCATTGGCGATACCCCGTCCGCGATAATCCGGGTGTACACCCAGATACCCCACCGAGCCGCGATGACCATCGTAACCGCCCATCAGCGAGCCAACCACTTCCCCACCCACTTCAGCAACCAGAAATAACTCCGGGCTATGGTTAATTTTGCGCTCAATATCCAGTTCAGGATCATTCCACGGGCGCAGCAGATCGCAGCGCTCCCATAGGGTCAGCACTTCTTCGAAATCTTCTTGACTGTATAGGCGAATTTCCATCACTGATCACCGCGGTTCTGTTAATGGGATAATAGGAGTTCATTTAATTATCGCGTGATCGGCTTGATACGCAACATCAAAATTGAACATTGCGTCATTTATGACCCGGGTTTCCCACTCATTATTAGCGATGGATGAAGGGTTAAGCGCTGAAGCTAACCAATGTTTATGCGGTGAATTATTCATTTACGACACAAAATTCATAAACCGTAATAGTTCTAAGGTCGAAACTATAAAAAAGATACTCTATAACAGACAGCATTCTGCACTTTTTCTTTCTGACGGTATTGGACTGATGTTAAACCCTTTGAATAAATTTCTTCATTTCCAACCGCTTCCTGCCTCAGCGACTCGCCGCCAATTATTGCTTTCAGGGCTGGGTTTGGCGATTGCCGCTTTTGGTTCCCGCTCAGCCAATGCCGCACGACAGGAACACATCACAAAATCCACTCCGGCACCTAAGCCACCAGGTTCGAAAAAACTGGTGATGATTGATCCAGGCCACGGCGGTATTGACTCCGGCGCGGTAGGCCATGAGGGATCGCAAGAGAAACACGTGGTGCTGGAAATCGCCAATTATGTTCGCGACATCCTTGGCTCGCACAGCAATATAGAAGTAAAACTCACCCGCGATACAGACCATTTCATCCCCCTATATCAACGCGTTGAAATCGCCCATCAGCATCAAGCCGATCTATTTGTATCAATTCATGCTGATGGCTATACCAGCCCGGCCGCATCAGGTGCTTCGGTTTTTGCGCTCTCTAATCGCGGTGCCAGCAGCGCCATGGCACGCTACATGTCGAAAAAAGAGAACGATGCCGATCTGGTTGCAGGCAAGAAAGTCACTCAGGAAGACAATAATTATCTGCAACAGGTACTGTTCGACCTGGTCCAGACCGATACCATCAAAAACAGTCTGACGCTGGGTCACCACGTACTGGACCGTATTCGCCCTATTCATCATCTACATAGCGAACAAACCGAGCAGGCGGCTTTTGCTGTCCTAAAATCCCCTTCCATACCCTCGATTCTGGTAGAAACCTCCTTCATCACTAATCATCAGGAAGAGCAATTGCTCAGTACCACCGCGTTTCGCAAAGAGATTGCACAAGCCATTTCGCAAGGGATCGTCAACTTCTTCAGCTACTTCGACGCCACAGAGCGCAAACCTCGATAAGCGCTGCCAAGCCGAACTCAATTCACGCTATAATGATGTCCCTAATTTGCTTCAGCGCCTGCAAAGCGCTGAATGTCTTTTCAGTCAACCTCTGTGAGTTTGCCCGTGAGCCAATCAATTCCCGACATCCAGCAAGTCAAAACCTTCCTGCTGTCATTGCAGGATCAAATCTGCCTAAAACTGGCGGCCGCTGACGGCAAAGCATCATTCGCTGAAGATCAGTGGGTGCGAGAAGAAGGCGGCGGCGGTCGCAGCCGGGTGCTGACCCACGGTGCAGTTTTCGAACAGGCAGGCGTTAATTTCTCTCATGTTTCCGGCGCAATGCTGCCGGCCTCAGCCACTGCACATCGCCCCGAGTTGGCAGGCCGCAGCTTCCAGGCCATGGGCGTCTCGCTGGTTATTCATCCGCAGAGTCCTTACATTCCCACCAGCCATGCCAACGTGCGCTTTTTTATTGCTGAAAAACCGGGTGAAAAACCGGTGTGGTGGTTTGGTGGCGGGTTTGACCTGACGCCGTTTTACGGTTTCGAGGAAGATGCACACCACTGGCACCTCACAGCGCAACAGCTTTGCCAGCCGTTTGGTGACGATGTTTATCCAAAATACAAAAAATGGTGTGACGACTACTTCTTTATTAAACACCGTAATGAAGCTCGCGGTATCGGCGGGTTGTTCTTTGACGATCTAAACACACCAGATTTCACCACCTGCTTCACGTTCATGCAGGCAGTCGGTAACGGTTTTACCGACGCCTACCTACCTATTGTTGAAAAGCGTAAAACCCTGCCCTGGAGCGAGCGTGAGCGGCAATTCCAGCTTTACCGACGCGGGCGTTATGTCGAATTCAATCTGGTGTGGGATCGCGGCACGCTGTTTGGCCTGCAAACCGGTGGACGCACTGAATCAATCCTAATGTCAATGCCGCCGCTGGTGCGCTGGGAATACAATTTTCAGCCCGAAAATGACAGTCCGGAAGCGGCACTCTACCGCGACTTCCTGCCGGTACGTGATTGGCTGGCAAACGGGGAGAAACGCTGATGCAAATTTGGGTCGATGCCGATGCCTGCCCTAACGTAATTAAAGAAGTGCTGTTCCGCGCCGCTGAACGCACAGGCATGATGGTCACACTGGTGGCAAATCAGATCATTCACACGCCACCGTCTAAATACCTGCGCACACTGCGGGTAGAGGCGGGTTTTGACGTGGCGGATAACGAAATTGTCAGGCGCACTGAACCTGGGGACTTAGTGATCACCGCTGATATTCCGCTGGCGGCTGAAGTGATTGAAAAAGGCGGCGTAGCGCTTAATCCACGCGGCGAGCGCTACACTACGGAGACGATCAAAGAGCGCCTAAATATGCGTGATTTCATGGATACCATGCGCGCCAGCGGTGTGCAGACCGGCGGGCCACCGACGTTGAACCAGCGCGATCGCCAGCAATTTGCCAATGAGCTGGACAAATGGCTACAACAGGCCAAACGATAATACCCGGCATATTTCCACGTTGCACAGGTGCCGGCTACAGCTCGAATTATGTTGGGTATCTATTTAAAGGAGTATGAAATGATCAAAAAAATCATTCTGGACTGCGATCCCGGGCACGACGATGCCATCGCTATGCTGCTGGCCCATGGAAATCCCAATATCGAATTACTGGCGGTGACCACAGTGGTGGGCAATCAGACTCTGGAAAAAGTGACCCGTAACGCTCTGGCCGTTGCCCGAGTGGCGAACATTACCGGCGTGCCTTTTGCCGCTGGTGCCACCCGTCCATTGGTCCGCCAGATTGAGATCGCCGATAAGATTCACGGTGACTCAGGTCTGGATGGACCGGAATTACCTCAGCCAACGCTGACGTTGGAACCCATTCACGCCATTGATCTGATTATTGATTTAATCATGTCGCACCCACCGAAAACGATCACTCTGGTTCCGACCGGCGGCCTGACCAACATCGCACTGGCCGTGCGTAAAGAGCCACGAATTGTTGAGCGGGTTAAAGAAGTGGTGTTAATGGGCGGGGGTTATCATGTCGGAAATTGGAGTGCTGTCGCCGAATTTAATATCAAGATTGACCCGGAAGCTGCGCACATCGTGTTCAATGAAAAGTGGCCGCTGACCATGGTCGGTCTCGACCTCACTCATCAGGCACTGGCCACACCCGATGTGGTAGCCAGAATTGCCGCCATCGGTACGGGCCCGGCAAAATTCGTCTCGGAGTTGCTGGATTTCTTCAGTCTCAGCTACAAAGCCCGTCAGGGATTTGATTCTCCGCCAGTCCATGACCCTTGTGCCGTCGCTTATGTTATTGATCCCAACGTCATGACCGTGCGCAAAGTACCGGTGGATATTGAACTGACGGGCACCATCACCCTGGGTATGACCGTCGCTGATTTCCGCTCCCCACCACCGCCAGATTGCCATACCCAAGTCGGCGTAAAACTCGATCATCAGCGGTTCTGGGACTTAATTGTTGATGCCCTTGAGCACATCGGTGAAGTAACATATTGAATTAACAGTCATTGAAAAGGGCGTCACCATCGACGCCCGTTTACTTTATCCATGGTGTATACCCAGTATCCTTTGAGTTGCAGGCCCCATCGGCCACCTAACCGATGAAGGGAGCATCACAATGGTTCTGTTTGCGCTTCTACCACCGCTAACGCCACCATATTCACAATGCGCCGTACCGAAGCAATCGGGGTTAAAATATGCACCGGTTTTGCTACCCCCATCAATACGGGTCCGACGGTGACGCCTTCTGAGCAGGACACCCGCAACAGGTTGTAACTGATCCGCGCCGCCTCCATGTTTGGCATGATAAGAATATTCGCCGCCCCTTTCAGCGGGCTGTCAGGCATAACGTCATGACGAATACTTTCCACCAATGCAGCGTCACCGTGCATCTCACCGTCGATCTCCAACTCAGGAGCCCTTTGATTCACCAACTCAAGCGTTCTGCGCATTTTGCCCGCAGCTGCGCAGTCCGAGGTACCAAAACTGGAGTGAGATAACAGTGCGACTTTCGGCTCGATACCAAAGCGCCGTACCGTCTCTGCTGCCATAATAGTGATCTCAGCCAGTTGCTCTGGTGTTGGATCGTCATTGACATAGGTATCAGCAATAAAGGTATTTCCGCTTGGCAACAGCAAGGCGTTCATGGCGCCGGCGACGTTTACCCCTTCGCGAAAACCAAACACCTTTTCCACTACGTCATAATGTTCATGGTAAGTACCGATGGTGCCGCAAATCATCGCATCGGCCTCGCCACGTAACAGCATAATGGCTGCAATCAATGTCGGGTTACCAATCACCGCCCTGCGCGCCTGTTCCTGCGACACACCGCGTCGCTTCATCAACTGATAATATTCGCTCCAGTACTCATTGAAACGTGGATCTGATTCATTGTTCACGACCTCAAAATCCTTGCCCGCCTGAATTTGCAGACCCAACTTTTTAAGCCGCATATCGATAACGCTCGGACGCCCGACCAGGATAGGTTTCGCCAGACCTATCGTGACCAGTTCCTGCGTAGCTTGCAAAACACGTTCCTCTTCCCCTTCCGCCATAACGACTCGCCGAGGGTTTTGCTTCGCCTGAGAAAAAATAGGCTTCATAAACAAGTTGGTTTTGTAGACAAATTCCGACAGTTTCTCGACATAAGCGTCAAAGTCTTTGATAGGCCGCGTCGCGACGCCAGAGTCCATGGCTGCTTTGGCTACCGCGGGGGCAATTTTGACGATCAAACGCGGATCAAACGGTTTAGGGATCAGATATTCCGGCCCGAAAGACAGCGCTTCTTCGCCATACGCAGAAGCCACCACATCGCTCTGTTCGGCCATCGCCAGATCGGCGATCGCATGAACGCAGGCAAGTTTCATCTCTTCGTTGATCACCGTCGCCCCCACATCCAGCGCCCCGCGGAATAGGAACGGGAAGCACAGTACATTGTTGACCTGATTTGGATAATCAGAACGACCAGTACAGATAATGGCGTCAGGACGAACGGCTTTAGCCAGCGGCGGCAAAATTTCCGGCTCTGGATTAGCCAATGCCAGGATCAGCGGGCTTTTCGCCATGAGTTTCACCATATCCTGGGTCAGTACACCAGGACCGGAGCAACCGAGGAAAATATCCGCCTCAGGGATCACGTCCGCCAGGGTTCTCTTACCATTATCATCAATCGCGTAGGCAGCCTTGGTTTCTGCCATATTCTCTTCCCGGCCTTTGTAAATCACACCGCGTGAATCACAGGCAGTGATGTTATGCGCCTTCAATCCCAGGGCCACCAGCAAATTCAGACAGGCAATCGCGGCGGCACCGGCACCTGACACCACCAGCCGAACGTCGGAAATACTCTTTTCTACCACGCGTAAACCGTTGAGAACCGCCGCCGTACAGATGATCGCCGTACCATGTTGGTCATCATGAAATACAGGGATCTTCATACGTTCGCGCAGTTTCTTTTCGATATAGAAACACTCTGGCGCTTTGATGTCTTCAAGATTAACGCCGCCAAACGTTGGCTCCAGCGAGGCAATAATATCAATCAGCTTATCGGGATCCAGCTCATCGATTTCGATATCAAACACATCGATACCCGCGAATTTCTTAAACAGTACGCCCTTGCCTTCCATCACCGGTTTGCCCGCCAGCGCGCCAATGTTGCCAAGACCAAGCACTGCGGTGCCGTTGGAAATCACCGCGACGAGATTACCCTTTGCGGTGTATCGATAGGCTGCCAGTGGGTCTTTCTGAATTTCCAGACAGGGTGCCGCGACGCCAGGTGAATATGCCAGCGCCAGATCGCGCTGGGTGGCGAGCGGTTTGGTCGGGGAAACCTGAATTTTTCCCGGTACTGGGAACTCATGGAAGTCGAGCGCGCTTTGCTTGAGTTGTTCGTCCATCGTTGAATCCTTTTTTGTTTTTGTAGGGCATCAGGGAAGGTTGTTAGTCACCTTTCACGCTATTCAGTATAGATAACCTGCCACGTCAAACTATGAAGCACGACCAAAACTCGCACGTTACTTCGATTAATTTTTATTCACGGAAGACGTCTCGCAAATATTGACTAAGCTTAAGGTTCCCTCTTGCGCAACTCAGGCTGAAAACTCAGTCTTGCGTAGGCTTTTGCGTTCTCATTGCTCTGCCCCATTACAGCAATCAGAAAAAGCGCATTCAATTTGTTAACAGAATGATGCAGGGTAGTAGCCCTATGAAAACAGTGACGCAATGACATTCAGTATTTTTTGATAATGATACTCGATAGATTTCAAGCAGCAGGAGGCGGTAAGTGAACGTACTCGCAGCGCGGAACATGAGAGTATTTAAAGGAGTAAGAGATGAACCAGTTAGACGCCCTTAAAAAGCTGACCACCGTAGTTGCAGACAGTGGCGATATTGAATCCATACGTCATTTCGAGCCTCAGGATGCCACCACCAACCCCTCCCTTATCCTCAAAGCCGCCAGTTTGTCTCAGTATCAGGGACTGATCAAAGACGCGCTGGATTACGCCCGCAAACAAGGCGGCAATAAAGAGGTGCAGGTGGTTAATGCCAGCGATCGTTTGGCGGTCAATATTGGTCTGGAAATCCTTAAAAGCGTCCCCGGCCGCATCTCGACTGAAGTGGATGCCCGGATGTCGTTTGACAGCAAACTATGCGTCGACAAAGCTCGCAAACTGATAGGGATGTATAAGGAAAAAGGCGTAGATAAATCACGCATTCTGATTAAGCTAGCCTCTACCTGGGAAGGCATCAAAGCAGCGGAGCAACTGGAGAAGGAAGGAATTAACTGTAACCTGACGCTGCTGTTCTCCTTTGCGCAAGCCCGTGCCTGCGCCGAAGCTGACGTCTATCTTATCTCTCCATTCGTGGGTCGTATTTACGATTGGTACAAAGCCAGAGAGCCCGACGCAGAATATAACGTGGAAAAAGATCCAGGCGTGAAATCTGTCCGCGATATCTATGAATACTACAAATCTCACGGTTATCAGACGGTGATCATGGGTGCCAGTTTCCGTAAAGTGGAACAAATCCTGGCCCTGGCAGGTTGTGACCGCCTGACTATCTCGCCGAACCTGCTCGAAGAGCTGAAAGCCAGCAATCAACCCGTAGAACGTAAACTGCAACCCTCAGCGAAAGGCCTGCATAAGCCTGCCTCACTGACTGAAGCAGAGTTTCGCTGGGAGCATAATCAGGACCCTATGGCCGTTGAAAAGCTGGCCGAGGGTATCCGCGCCTTCGCCGTTGACCAGCAGAAGCTGGAAGACATGCTGTCCGCCGAACTTTAATTTGGGAGTAAAAAATGCCCTCTCGTAACGAGTTAGCAAACGCTATCCGCGCCTTAAGTATGGACGCCGTGCAGAAAGCCAATTCCGGCCACCCTGGCGCCCCGATGGGCATGGCAGACATTGCCGAAGTTCTGTGGCGTGACTATATGAACCACAACCCCACTAACCCGCACTGGGCTGACCGCGACCGCTTCGTGTTGTCAAATGGTCATGGTTCAATGCTGATTTATAGCCTGTTGCACCTCACGGGTTATGATTTACCGATGGAAGAGCTAAAGAACTTCCGTCAACTGCATTCTAAAACCCCAGGCCATCCGGAATACGGCTACACGGCTGGCGTTGAAACCACCACCGGCCCGCTCGGTCAGGGTATCGCCAACGCCGTCGGTTTCGCTATTGCTGAACGGACGCTGGCTGCACAGTTCAATCAACCGGGTCACGACATTGTCGACCATCACACTTACGCCTTTATGGGCGACGGTTGCATGATGGAAGGGATCTCCCACGAGGTCTGCTCGCTGGCGGGCACCATGAAGCTCGGCAAACTGACCGCGTTTTATGATGACAACGGCATCTCTATCGATGGCCACGTTGAAGGCTGGTTTACCGATGACACCGCCGCACGTTTCGAAGCTTACGGCTGGCACGTCATCCGGGGTATTGATGGCCATGATTCTGCCGCTATAAAAAAAGCTATCGATGACGCGCACAGCGTGAAAGACAAGCCGTCATTGCTGCTATGTAAGACAGTGATCGCCTTCGGTTCACCGAATAAAGCCGGTACTCACGGTGCACACGGTGCAGCACTGGGTGATGACGAAGTGGCGGCAACCCGCAAACAACTGGGCTGGAATTATCCTCCGTTTGAAATTCCGCAGGACATTTATGCTCAGTGGGATGCGAAAGAAGCCGGTAAGGCCAAAGAAGCCGCATGGGATGAGAAGTTCGCGGCCTATGCGAAGGCGCACCCTGAGCTGGCAAAAGAGTTCAAACGCCGTGTTAACGGTGAACTGCCTGCTAACTGGCAAGCCGATTCACAGAAATTTATCGAAGAATTGCAGGCTAAGCCTGCCAATATTGCCAGCCGTAAAGCGTCACAAAATACGCTGGAAGCCTTCGGTAAAGTGTTACCAGAATTCCTCGGCGGCTCCGCTGACCTCGCGCCAAGCAACCTGACGATGTGGTCTGGCTCGACATCACTGAGCGACGATGTCGCCGGTAACTACATTCACTACGGTGTACGCGAATTCGGTATGACCGCGATCACCAACGGCATCGCGCTGCACGGCGGTTTCCTGCCGTACTCGGCGACCTTCCTGATGTTTGTGGAATATGCCCGTAACGCGGTGCGTATGGCTGCGCTGATGAAAATCCGTAACGTGTTCGTTTACACCCATGATTCCATCGGTCTGGGCGAAGACGGTCCGACCCACCAGCCGGTTGAGCAAATGGCCAGCTTGCGCGTGACGCCAAACATGAGCACCTGGCGTCCTGCGGATCAGGTTGAGTCTGCGGTGGCATGGAAATACGCTATCGAACGTAACGACGGTCCGGTTACGCTGATCTTCTCTCGTCAGAACCTGACCCAGCAACCGCGTACTGCCGAACAATTGGCTAACGTGGCGCGCGGTGGTTACGTGCTGAAAGATTGCGACGGCACACCTGAAGTGATCCTGATCGCCACTGGTTCTGAAGTCGGTATTACGGTAGAAGCTGCCGATAAACTGGCCGCAGCGGGCACCAAAGTGCGCGTCGTGTCCATGCCGTCAACGGACGCCTTCGACAAGCAGGACGCCGCGTACCGTGAATCCGTGTTGCCGAAAGCCGTGAGCGCACGCGTTGCAGTAGAAGCGGGCATTGCTGACTACTGGTACAAATATGTTGGTCTGAACGGCGCCATCGTCGGCATGACCCGCTTCGGCGAATCTGCTCCGGCGGAAGAGCTGTTCAAAGAGTTTGGCTTTACTGTGGAAAATGTCGTGGCCAAAGCAAAAAGTTTGCTGGCTTAATCATTAACGGTAGAGGCGCATAATGCGACATCTCTACCGTTAACGTCATATTCACCCTACTAAGCACCTCGATAGGTGCTTTTTTTTATCTCTGGAAGGCGCGACTCTCCGTACTATTGCGTTCTCCATAGCACCGGCCATTCGCCGCTGCTATTGTAGCCATCGCAGCTAGGTTCCGAAGCAAATGAAATCAGCTGGAACTGCCTGCCATCATAAATCCAGCGAGAAGAAACGCCGCAGTCGCCAATTCCACGCCCTTTATCAAAGGTTGAAAGTTCGCCGTTTTTCTGGTCGAAATCAGCATTAATGAGCTCCGGGGACTGTTCGCCCTCCCCCAGCTTGAAAGGCATGTTCAACACCAAATCTTCCGTTTTATAAGGCGCCTGACGCGAAACGGTAAAACCAAGCACAAACAGGTTATAGGCGCCCATATCACAATTGACTGTCATCAGCGCTTTGTCATTGCTCAGCGCAAACAGATGCACTTCCCGCTCCGAAGGTTCAAGGCTGCAATCATTGTTATTGATGGTGGCGGCGGCGTTTTGGGTTATACCAGAAATTTCGCTGTCACTCAGAGGATGTGGCTCGCTAAAGCGCGGTTTAACCGGTGCTCCCGGAGCAGCAGGAACTGCACTCTGAGGTTTAGAACCCCGGCTGACCCATGCAGATTTTGTGCCAACCCGCCCTTGCTGGGCATCAATCGCAAGCAATGCAGCTTTAAGTCCTTTCAGCGAGATCGTGGGATGCGCAGTTTGGGATGACACCGATTTCCCACCCAACTGAATCGCTTTTCCTTCGCGAATAATGTTGATGAACTCATTAACCACCAAACGATTGGTGGTGGAAAGTTGTCTTTTACTGACATCCCATTCTCGATGATTAAACGTCAACGTTTTGCCATCAAGTTGTAAACGATTCACGATAGGTTGCCCGATGCTTTGTTCGTCACCATTGCGCTGATACTCAATGTTAACTGATGAGTGACCTTCTGCACCGGCTGCTCGGGTGATGTTCAACACCAGATCCTGGCCATCCTGCGAATTGCGCGTGGAACAATTATTCAGGTTGTCGCAACTCACCTGCCAGTCATTGTGGATAGCCTGCATCGGTTCGGCCTGCACATTTAAGGCCAGCAGGCACATCAGCAAAAATAGTGGGGCGGTTAGCCAATTAGATATCATCACGTTCAACTCATTTTCGAATTTATCGTCTTGATGATAGCGTATGCGGATGAAGCCAATGGCATAAATTGCACAATAATCAAATCCCCAACAAAAAAATAGGCAATGACACATTAAGGCTGCCGCTAGACTGGTATCTTGTATCGGCTCCTCTTTACCTCGAAAGTATAAAAAATCACCAAAATAATAAAACGCCTTTTTCAGGAGAAACGGATGAAGTTTTGGATAGTATCGCTGGCACTTTTTTCATTATCTGCTTTTGCCGAAGAGCCACTTTCAGTATTCACAGGCACGTTGGGCAAATCCAACATTGTGATGGAACTGGATCTGAATAAACCCGATGAAGTTACTGGCCGCTATTTTTATCAAAAGTACCGTCTGGACTTACCGCTCAACGGGACGCTGAAGGATAACGAATTGAGTCTGAATGAAGGAGCCGATGACTTCGATGATACGCCCCGTCCGACGCTGACGCTGGATCATGATGAGCAGGGAAACTGGCAGGGAACCTGGACTGACACGGCGGGTAAATCGCTACCACTGGTGCTGACGCCGGCAGTGTTACCTGATCCTCCTGAGCAAAGTTATCCCGGATCACTGGTGCACAGTGAACCTTACGAATATCTACGCTTATCGGGTCTGAGTCTGGTGGAAGGGAAAAGTCAGGCGTTCATGGGATATACCCTGCAATGGTGGACTGAACCCCAATCGCACATTTCCTTGTTCGAGATTGTTGCGGGCTACCCGGAGAAAAAACGCGCAGCCATCAATCAAAAACTTCGCGCCCGCCTCTGGCAAGAAGTCGTTAGCTGGCATGCCTGTATGCTAAGTGCCAGCCGGTTTGGTCAGGGCGAGTACAGCCAGACTGTGACCCCAACCTTCCTGAGTGCGGATGTGGTAAGTATCAGTATTTTTACCCACTATGACTGCGGCGGTGCTCATCCTGATTTCGGCGAAATGCCGATCAATCTCGATGCTAAATCGGCTGAGCCATTAACACTCGAAGATGTGCTTTGGGTCGGCGAAGGTAAACCCCTGCACTATGTCGAGACTGAAGATCGTACATCGGCTGGAAACCCTGATGTCGATTTCGATACCTTCGCAGCCTATCGTGAAAAGTTTTTTGCCCTTTGGCTGGTAAAACAGATGACGCTCGCCCATCCGCAGGAGATGGTCAAACCTAGCGAGGATAGCGACGATGACTGTGATTACTCCGACGCTCAAATCTGGCACTTTCCTACCTGGTACTTTACAGCGAAAGGGATCTATTTCGGACCTACATTCCCGCGTGTTATGCGCACATGCGAAAGCCCCGACTGGTCAATATTGCCCTGGTCTGCCATGACAGGGCATACCGGCAGATTGATGCTGAAATTACCGAAAGGGGATTAATACGGCCACAGTGGGCCCTATACAATGGCATTTGATATCGAAAAAGGGCCATTGGCCCTTTTTTATACCCATGGAGAATTTCTGCCAGATGCTTTATGCCATCCAGCCCTGAATTTGTGCGTAATGTAACAGCATGATGGTTTTGCCATCTTTGATGCGGCCGTCTCGTATCATCTCAAGGGCCAAAATAAAAGGCAGCTCAAGGACTTCGATGTCTTCATCATCGATACCCCCACCAGCAGTTACACGTTGAGAGTCGTCATATTCGGCGGCAAAGAAATGCACGACTTCAGTAACACTGCCAGGAGACATGTAAGCCTCAAACAGTTTTTTCACCTTACTGATCGCATAACCGGTTTCTTCAATGGCTTCTTTACGAATGCAATCTTCTGGCGAGTCGTTATCCAGCAGGCCGGCGCAGGTCTCCAGGAGCATACCGCTGGTATTGCCGTTGACATACGTCGGCATGCGGAATTGATTTATCAGCAGGACGGTTTTTTTACTGCGGTTATAAAGTAAAATGGTCGCACCATTGCCACGGTCGTAGACTTCACGAACCTGGGGCTGTCGCTCACCGTTTCGTTTGATCAAATCATAGGTGTATTTGCGCAGAACATACCAGTTATCAGAAAGTAGCTGGTTTTTTATGTTTTCAATCTTCGATGACATACTGCGTCCCCGCTCAAAAGGTGGATGAGAGAAGCCCGTCATAATAGGTCCCTTCCATAAAGCATAACAATGTAAATATTCTGTTTTATCCTGCGGTATGGCGACGTAGGTTATCCCTGCGTAATGGTGTTGAGGATCTGCTCGCGATTGAGATCAATCCACTTCGCGTCCAGTGGACCCCAGTCGATAAGCTGATAATACCCGTCATTATTGCGGACACCTTGCTGAATGAATTCCAGCTCAACGCCCATACCTGGCAACGCCTTCAAAACGTCCTGCAAGGTCCGTCTTGGCCAACCGGTAAGCACCATTAATTTGGGTACGTTTGGCCGCTGTTCATTTTTCAATAACCAGCATATATACAACCGGCGGGCAAATACCGAATTCAGCCCCATGAATAGCTCCTTTGCTCTAATTTTTAATCGCATTATTGTTTTGCTTCATGACCCGCTGGTCAAATAGTAGCCTGATAGTCAGTACTTTTCCGGTAGGGTAATGTGTTAGTTAGGTTCTTTTTTACATTATCTCCTTTATTTCTCCACGTTTTATTCCTGACCTGCAGGTAAAGTGCTAATGCACAATGTTGTGGCACCATATCAAGCTTGATGTAGCATCACTTTGGCTTGCGGAACTCTTTTTCGATGCGAAGACATCGGCGCAGCGAGGAATCTCTCCTTCCAGCGTTTATACCCTAAATAATTCAAGTCACAGAGTCGGTGACAGGAATTCTGTTTATTTACTGATGTTTGCCACTCTATTCGAGTGATAACGAGGTTTTTGACACATGGCCAACTTTTTCATTGATCGCCCCATTTTTGCCTGGGTTTTGGCGATCATCATCTCCTTGTCCGGTGTGCTGGCTATTCACTCTTTACCTATTGAGCAATATCCCGATCTGGCTCCGCCAAACGTACGCATTACAGCAACTTATCCTGGCGCTTCAGCCCAGACGCTGGAAAATACCGTCACTCAAATTATTGAGCAGAACATGACCGGGTTGGATAACCTGATGTACATGTCCTCGCAGAGTAGCAGCAACGGTAAATCTCAGATAACCCTGAGTTTTGTGGCAGGCACTGACCCGAACGAAGCGTTGCAACAGGTGCAAAATCAGCTGCAACAGGCTCTCAAACGTTTGCCACAAGCGGTACAAACCCAGGGCGTGACCGTGTCGAAAACCGGTGATACCAACCTGATGACCGTCGCGTTCGTCTCAACGGACGGCAGTATGGATAAGCAGGATATTGCTGACTATGTAGCCTCCAATATTCAAGATCCACTAAGCCGCATCGACGGGGTAGGCAGTATTACCGCCTACGGCTCGCAATATGCTATGCGAATCTGGCTCGATCCTAACAAACTCAATAACTACCAACTGACAACCAGCGATGTGGTCTCGGCAATTCAGGAGCAGAACAGCCAGGTCGCCGTCGGTCAATTGGGCGGTGCGCCGTCCGTTGATTTTCAGGCGCTGAATGCCACCGTTAACGCCCAGTCTATGCTGCAAACACCCCAACAGTTCCGCGATATTACCCTGCGGGTGAATCAGGATGGTTCGCAGGTAAAGCTCGGTGATGTTTCGGTTATTGGATTGGGTGCTGAAGACTACAGCATTTTGAGTCGTTACAACGGGCAAGCAGCCTCTGGAATGGGGGTACAACTGGCTTCCGGCGCCAATGAGCTGGAAACCGATAAACTGGTTCGCGCACGGCTTAGCGAACTGGAGCAATATTTCCCACACGGTCTGGAAACCCGCATTGCCTACGAAACCACTCCTTTCGTTAAAGCGGCCATCACCGACGTGGTTAAAACGCTGTTTGAAGCGATCGTGCTGGTATTCCTGGTGATGTACCTGTTCCTGCAAAACTTCCGTGCCACGCTTATCCCGACGATCGCCGTGCCAGTGGTGTTGCTCGGTACTTTTGTGGTGCTGCATCAGTTCGGTTACACGATTAACACCCTGACGATGTTTGCCATGGTACTCGCCATCGGACTGCTGGTGGATGACGCCATCGTAGTGGTGGAGAATGTCGAACGTGTGATGAGCGAAGAGGGACTCAGCCCCAGAGAAGCCACGCGTAAATCGATGGGTCAAATTCAGAGTGCGTTGGTCGGTATCACTATGGTGTTGTCGGCGGTATTTATTCCGATGGCCTTCTTTGGCGGGACGACTGGTGCCATTTACCGACAATTTTCAATCACCATTGTTGCCGCTATGGTGCTTTCCGTGTTTGTGGCCCTGACGTTGACTCCAGCCCTGTGTTCTACGTTATTAAAACCTATCGCCCAAGGGCATCACCACGGTAAAACCGGTTTCTTCGGCTGGTTTAACCGCATGTTTGACCGCAACGCAAATCGTTATGAAAGAGGCGTCGGCAGCGTTCTTAAGCACAGTATCCGCTACATGTTGGGCTATCTGCTGATCCTGGGTATCCTGGCTTTCCTGTTCGTCAAATTGCCGACCTCTTTTCTGCCGCAGGAAGATCGGGGCGTTTTGACGGTACAGGTCCAGTTGCCACCGGGTTCCACCCTGCAACAAACGCAGAAAGTGGTCGAGAAAATCGAACACTACTTCCTGACGGATGAGAAAAAAGACGTTGTCTCAGTATTCTCCACGCTGGGTGCTGGTCCTGGTGGTAACGGTCAGAACGTTGCCAGGCTTTTTATCAGGCTGACAGACTGGGACTCACGCACCTCAGGTAAAAACTCGGTGTTTGATATCATCGAACGGGCAACCAAAGAATTTAAGCACATTAATGAAGCGCGGGTTATTGCCAGCGGCCCACCGGCGATCAATGGTCTGGGGACTTCAGCCGGTTTCGATATGGAATTGCAAGATCATGCCGGTAAAGGCCATGACGCGCTGATGGCAGCACGCGATCAGTTGCTGGAAATGGCTGCTAAAGACAGCAATTTGAGCCGTGTTCGCCATAACGGTCTGGACGACAGCCCACAGTTGCAGATCGACATCGATCAAACCAAAGCACAGGCACTCGGCGTCTCGATCACGAATATAAATAGTACGCTCAGTACTGCATGGGGTTCGACTTATGTAAACGACTTTGTTGACCGTGGTCGGGTGAAAAAAGTTTATGTACAGGCGCAAGCCCCGTTCCGCATGATGCCTGATGACGTGAACAAATGGTTTGTGCGTAATACCGCAGGGACCATGGTTCCCTTCTCAGCATTCACAACTTCTCATTGGCAAACCGGGTCGCCACGTCTTGAGCGTTATAACGGTTACTCGTCGTTAGAAATTGTGGGGGAAGCTGCCGTAGGCGTCAGCAGCGGTACAGCAATGGATGACATGGAGAAGCTGGTCGCTAAACTGCCGAGCGGTTTTGGCCTGGAATGGACTGGCCTCTCCTATCAGGAACGCTTATCCGGTGCACAGGCTCCGGCGCTCTATGCCATTTCCCTGCTGGTGGTCTTCCTGTGCCTGGCGGCGCTGTATGAAAGCTGGTCAATTCCCTTCTCGGTGATGATGGTCGTCCCACTTGGCGTGGTCGGCGCGCTGATCGCTACCTGGCTGCGCGGACTGGAAAATGACGTTTACTTCCAGGTCGGCATGTTGACCATCATCGGACTGTCGGCAAAAAACGCTATTCTGATCGTCGAATTTGCCAATGATCTCAACCTGAAAGGCAAGACATTGATGGAAGCCACACTCGAGGCATCACGCCAGCGTTTACGCCCTATCCTGATGACATCACTGGCCTTTATTTTCGGCGTACTGCCGATGGCAACCAGCCAGGGCGCAGGCTCAGCCAGTCAGCACGCCGTGGGGACCGGTGTTATTGGTGGGATGATTTCCGCTACTGTACTGGCGATATTCTTCGTTCCACTGTTCTTTGTACTGGTGCGACGCCGCTTCCCGGCAAAAAACTCGGTGACACCGCTGATGGGTGATAGCGTCGAAACCCTGAAGGATCCGCATAAATAAAGACGAAAAAGATCGATAAAAAAGGCGCTAATTTTGGTTAGCGCCTTTTTAGTTACTGTCATTTAAACCGCAATTTCTGTGCCGCGTTATGTAAAACGGAACATTAAACTGCGTTGTAATAAGCGTTTCGCTTTGTATCATCTTGACATAAATTTTTATATTACTGCGTATGTGACTCTAGGATAAGGATGTTTATATGGGTTCCCACGGGTGCCATATTAATAAAAAACTAAATAAGACAATGACAACGGACACAATAAACGCAATATTGAATACTCTTTATCTTTCTAAGCCTCTGGACGTTTAACCGCGCAGCATGGCATCGATAAAGTCTTTCCAGTTACCTAACTCTTGCTCGAGCATAATACTCCCCTTAAATTTAACGAAGGCAATCATACAGCGAAAATTTAACCATACCAATTCTAATTATCGATATTTTAATCGAGATCACAGTTGGAAAACCGGTAATCAGCCAAATCAAAATGTTAGCACTAATCCTAAAAATCTGGGAGTTATTGCCCTGCCGTCCATGACGCGCTATTTTATTTGACTTTAGTTATTATCGGCAATTAAGCAGCATTTCTTTAATCATTCCTGCTTCCAGCTAAAAAGAAAAAGTAAGGTCAGTGTATATGCTACAAACCATTGAGAAACTGAGCCGTCAAGGCCGTTATGAAGATGCTCTGCAAAACGCGCTGAACATGCTGTCTTCGAAAACGCAGAACCCGCAGCTACTTTACAAAGTGGCCTCTTTGTACGACATTCTCGGGCTGGAACAACAGGCCATTCCTTTCTATTTGGCGGCCATAAAACACCATCTTTGCGGCCAGGATTTACGCGATGCTTATCTTGGCCTTGGCAGTACGTACCGCGCGCTGGGGCGCTATCAGGAGTCGCTGGATGCCTTCGATGAAGGGTTGCGCCATTTCCCCGAGGCCAATGATATACGCGTGTTCCGTACCATGACGCTTTATAATCTAGGCCATGCCAAACAAGCGATATCGCAATTATTATTATTGATGACGGAAAACAGTGCACCGCAGGAAATAAATCGTTATAAAAAAGTCATTGCTTATTATTGTGATGACCTCGATCGCATTGAATAAAAGACGTCATAGTTTCTTATTTATCACGGCTATAGATTGTGAATTTCCTACTTGCCCGGCCACCAAATTGATTAGTAAAACTGTACAGTCCCTATTTCAAATAATACCTATGATTATTTTCATGCTAAACAAAGGCTGACTGGCGCTGCGCCAATGAATTGATTCCGCAATAAATTAACCGTTAGAATCATTTCATCTCATCTGACTGCCCTGTTTCCCAAAGAAACGGATCAGGGAATGAATGATACAGAATGACTGTTTGGCATGACCTTCGGCACTTCTAAGAGCCTCCTGATTGAAACAGCATTTTTGCGATCGCGACTGAACAGTTGAACCTACACAGGTTACTCGCGTTTTCCCTCCTTCTCTGTCTGGACCCTGTGTCACTTTTCCCGCATTATTGTTAATAACATTGGGCAGTCAAACTAGCCCGGCGATACATGATGATCACAGGTAACATTTTCCATGGCAGAGATATCCTCAGCGGTTCCCTTCACCCTTTATGGCATCAAAAATTGCGACACCGTCAAAAAAGCCCGCCGCTGGCTGGACGAGAACGGTACGGGCTATCGCTTCCATGATTACCGGGCCGACGGCCTGGATGACGCGCTCTTGCAGCAACTTATCGACCAACAGGGCTGGGAGGCGATGCTCAACACGAAAGGCACCACCTGGCGCAAGCTCGATGAGACAATACGTACCGCCTGCGATAATCAGGCGGCGGCCAAAAACCTGATGCTGGAGCATCCGGCCATCATTAAACGCCCTTTGCTACTCGCCGCCAGCGGCAAGTCTCTCTTGGGTTTCAAGCCTGAAAGCTATCAGCAATTCCTCGCGGAGATTAAGTAACATGAGTTGCCCGGTTCTCGATTTAGCACAACAGTTAATCCGCCGTCCTTCCCTTAGCCCTGATGACGCAGGCTGCCAGGAGATCTTAATCGCCCGGTTAAAAGCTATCGGCTTTCATATTGAGCCGATGAATTTTGGCGATACCCTGAACTTCTGGGCCACGCGGGGTGAAGGGAAAACACTGGCTTTTGCCGGACATACCGACGTGGTGCCGACCGGCGACCATAAACTGTGGGTTACTGGCCCGTTCGAACCGGCACTGCGCGACGGGATGTTATACGGCCGCGGGGCAGCAGATATGAAAGGTTCTCTGGCCGCCATGGTGGTCGCTGCAGAACGTTTTGTTGCACATAACCCAAACCACAAAGGGCGCTTAGCATTTCTTATCACCTCTGATGAAGAAGCCAGCGCAGTCAATGGTACGGTGAAAGTGGTTAATACATTGATGGAACGCCGCGAACGACTGGACTTCTGTCTGGTCGGTGAACCTTCCAGCACCAGCCGCGTCGGCGATATCGTCAAAAATGGACGCCGTGGCTCCATGACAGCCAATCTTCATGTTCATGGCGTTCAGGGCCATGTCGCCTATCCGCATCTGGCGGACAACCCAGTACATCGCGCGATGCCAGCCCTAAATGAACTGGTGGCAACCGAGTGGGATCGGGGCAATGAGTTCTTTCCGCCGACCAGCATGCAGATTGCCAACATCAACGCCGGTACCGGCAGCAATAACGTGATCCCAGGCGAATTGTATGTCCAGTTCAATTTCCGCTTCAGCACTGAGTTAACCGACAACCTAATCAAACAGCGCGTGGCCGAACTGCTTGACCGGCATAATCTGCAATACACGTTAAGCTGGGTGGTATCCGGACAACCGTTCCTGACGTCACGCGGTGAACTGGTCGACGCGGTGGTTAACGCGGTGCGCCATTACAGCGAAATCACACCTGAGCTACAAACTACCGGTGGCACCTCTGACGGGCGTTTTATCGCACTGATGGGCGCACAGGTGGTGGAACTGGGGCCAGTCAATGCCACTATTCACAAAATAAATGAGTGCGTTCATGCTGCCGATTTACAGGTCCTCAGCCGCATGTATCAGCGCATCATGGAACAGTTAGTCGCATGATCACCGACGAAATGCTAACCGGCCGCTCAGACGCACATCTGGTGAAATTACATGGCAGCCCGCATCGTTTGCAACAACAAGCGGCAGAGGCCTTTAGCAACATGCAGCAGGCCGCGCGCGCAGCGGGGTTTGATTTACAGCCCGCCAGTACCTTTCGTGATTTTGATCGGCAACAGGCCATCTGGAATGGCAAATTTCGCGGTGAGCGGCCAGTATTAGATCAGCAGAGTCAACCGGTTGAGGTCAGTGCGCTCCCGGTTTCGGCGCGGTGTGAGCTGATCTTGCGCTGGTCAGCCTTGCCAGGTGCCAGCCGCCACCACTGGGGCAGCGATCTGGATATCTATGATCCGACCTTGCTACCGGCGGGCAGTAAACTTCAGTTGGAACCATGGGAATATGAAACCGATGGTTATTTCGCTGCGCTGAATCAGTGGATTACGGCTAATATGACAGAGTTCTGTTTTTACCGGCCCTTTGCCGTGGACCGAGGCGGTGTCGCCGTCGAACCCTGGCACTTGAGTTATCGTCCTCTGGCAGAACTGTGCGCAGCGCAGCTCACCCCGGAGGTTCTTATCAATTCATGGCAAGGAAAAGATGTTGCAGGTGCCGACTGGGTAGTCGCCCATCTGGCAACGATCTTCCCGCGTTTTATCGCAATTAATTAAGGAGTCAGCCATGGAGTGGATTAAAGATTATTGGTGGATCATTCTGATCATTCTGGCCGGGATCATTATCAGCGGTGTCAAAGAACTGAGCCGCGTTGATGTTAAGAAATACCTGAACGACAAACCTGAAGTCCCGCCGCATCGCGATAATAATGCCGAATGGGACGAAGATGATGACTGGCCGAAGAAGAAGTAACGCCAGCCACAAAGGTAATAACTTATCTAATCACTATTAGTCGGCGGGTTATGTAGCGATTCTCTGCCGATTGCCCCGCTCTCCGGTCGTTATGATATGACGTGAAACCGATGCCCGGAGAGATGACCCCCTTGCAAACATTAAATCCGCTTTCGCCGGATCAGAATCTAACGCCTGAGACTTTCGACGCGACGCAATTTCTGGGGCTGGCTCCTTTTTTACGCATGAGTATTGCCGGTGACGAATGTACGGCCCTTGCGCAGGAACTGATCACGCGCGCGCAACAAAACCCTGATGATGCCGTACTGTGGATGAACCTCTCCACGGTGATGCTGTGCCTGCAACGCACCGAGCTTGGCCTAACGATTCAGAATCAGGCGCTGGCGATGCAGCAGGTATACACCCTTAAGGCTGCACACCCGCCCGCGAAACTGCGTTTGCTGATGCTAATGGTGCCCGGCACACTGTCTGCCAACGTGCCGCTCGACTGCCTGCTGGAAAACAGCGACATCGAATTGATTTATTACTACATCACGCCGGAAGCCCCGTTTGACGCGCCGATCCCTGAACACGATGTGCTGATGATTGGCATCAGTGCCACCACCGAAAATCTGTTCTTGCTACAGCAACTGGCAAGTGTCACCCGCCAATGGCCGGTACCGGTGATCAATGCACCACAGCACATCCCGAACTCTGAGCGCCATATCGCCAGCCGCGTGCTACAAAATCAACCGGGTTTAACCATTGCGCAAGCCTATCCTGTGACACTGGCGACCCTATCGGCGGTTGTTGCCGGGCAAATCACGCTGAATGACGCGTTGCCTGACAGCGATTTCCCGGTGATTCTGCGGCCTGCCGGTTCGCACGGCGGTCACGGTCTGGAAAGGGTGACTTCTCAGGCCGAGCTGGCCAGTTATCTAACCCGTGTTCAGGTCGAAGAGTATTTCCTCTCGAAATTTATCGACTATAGCAACGAAGACGGCCAGTTTCGTAAGTACCGTATTTCACTGATCGACGGCGTACCTTATGCCTGCCATATGGCGATTTCGTCGCACTGGATGGTGCATTACGTCAATGCTTTCATGTACGAAGATCCGAAAAAGCGTGAAGAAGAAGCCGCTTTCCTCACGGGTTTCAGTGAGTTTGCCGCCCGCCACCGGGACGCGCTGAAAGCAATTTTCGACATCACACAGCTTGATTATCTGGGTATTGATTGCAGCGAGACGCCGGAAGGTACCTTGCTGGTCTTCGAGATCGACCCGGCGATGGTGATCCACGCGATGGATCTCGAAGTCATGTTCCCGCACAAACAAATTCACATGAATAAAGTTAAAACAGCATGCCGCGATTTGCTGTTATCCCGTGCATTCGCGCACGCCAACGCATCCGCTGATGTGTTAAAAGGACAAGAATTAGTATGATTTCACGTAACGCTCTGAATTTCTCTGGGGGTCCCGGCGCATTGCCAGAAGTGGTTCTGGCGCAGGTTGAAGCCGCCATTAACGACGTGCCGGAAGTGGGGCTTTCCATCCTCGGCATCAGCCATCGATCCGACTGGTTTGCCTCGGTTGTTGAAGAAACGGAAAACAATATCCGCACCCTGCTCGGGTTGTCGAAAGATTTCCACATTTTGTTCTTGCAGGGCGGAGCGACTCAGCAGTTCTCTATGGTGCCCATGACCCTACTGCGTGGTAAAACACAGGCGGCGGAGTATCTCGATACCGGTTACTGGAGCAGCAAAGTGATCACCGAAGCACGCCGCGAAGGTCCAGTCAAAGTGCTCTGGAGCGGAGAGTCCTGCCACTTTAACCGTCTGCCTGCAGATGACGAACTGGCGTTTTCACCGGATGCCCCGTATCTGCATTACGTGTCGAATGAAACCGTTGAAGGGTTACAGTTTCAGCGCGTACTCGGCCGCGACGATGTGCCGCGCGTCTGTGATATGTCCTCGGATTTCCTGTCAAAACCTTGCGATGCCAATAAATTCTCGGTGATTTACGCCCACGCACAGAAAAACATCGGTCCGGCAGGCGTCACTATTGTGCTGGTTCACGACACCGTGGTAAAAGCCTCACCAGAGGAACTGCCGTCGTTTCTGAATTACCGCCGTCAGGTTGAATCTCATTCCAACCTGAATACGCCGCCGGTCTTCGCGATTTACGTCGTACTGCTGGTCACCCGCTGGTTGCTCAATGATGTCGGCGGACTGGATAATATGGCGCAAACCAACCGCCACAAAGCCGAGCTGCTTTATGCCATGCTTGATAACAGTGACGGTTTCTATAACGGCTGGAGCAGCAAGGAAGACCGCTCACAAATGAACGTGGCATTTACACTGCCTGATGAACAACTGGAGAAGAAATTCCTGGCCGAAAGCCAGAAGGCCGGTTTCTCCGGTCTGGCCGGGCATCGCGCGATTGGTGGGATCCGTGCGTCTATCTACAACGCGCTTTCACTGCCGGCGGCTGAAAAGCTGACCAACTTCATGGACGACTTCATGCGTAACAATCGCAAGTCATCCAAGTAATCGGCTTCACTTGCCATGAAAAGCCCCCGACGATCTCTCGTTCGGGGGCTTTGTTGTTTAAACCAGAGAGCAAGATCAGTGTTGCTGCGATTGCAACTCGTCGTTCTGTAAATGGGCAATCGCAGTGTTGATCATATGCGAATCCAGACCGTGGGCCATTCCCGCCTGAATATTGAGTGTACAGTCGCAGCCCAGTGATTTCAGACGTTCAGCAGCACTTTTCGACTGGAACGGGTTGATCACAGGATCCTGTTCGCCATGAATGAAATGCACCACGGTGCCTGTGGCAATCGGTTTTTCCGGCAGGTTTGCGAAACGCCCGCTGAAGGCGATAATCCGCGAGGCCAGATGTTCTTCCACTTTGGTCGATTCCAGCGACATGATTGTACCCTGCGAGAAACCCACCAGTGTCGTGTGTTCCGGTGACACACCGGTTTTTTGCTGCCAGTCACGCACAATCTCAATAAACGCTGGCATCGCGGCGTCGATACGCGACTGACGATTTTGCTCAGTCACACCCTGCACGGAAAACCACTGGAAGCCACGGCCAAAATCACAGACATCAGGGCTGCCGACACTGATAACCTGCGCCTGCGGAAAGGAAATCGCGAAAAACTTCCCTACTTCGCCCATGGAGATCGGGTTATCACCCACGCCGTGAAATAGTAAAATCAGTTGGTTCGCTCTTTGTTCCGGCTGCTGCACGATGACCTGCTCTGAGCTCATAGGTTTCTCCCGTTTTAGGTTAATCCGGTCACTATACGCCGCCCGACGGTCAGTGATAGCCGGGTTTTATTGAACGAGTCTTTTCATTTTTTGCAATGAAACCATTGGATCCTTTACCGTAAAGGCGCTGCCGCAAACTGCCGCCAGCGTTCCCAGGCGACAGGATGGCTCGCTTTCAGCACCTGCTGAGTTTCCTGCCGCCAGAGCGTGATCAGCGCTTTCCGGCTGGGAAGTTGCAACGTCTGTATGACTTCAGCGGTATTTTTTCCCTGTTGCAGCGAGGCTCGCAGGGCTACCAGCGGCAGTTGACTGTACAGCAGCAGGCGGTTCAAAGCAGGCAAGCTGCTTTCCAGCGGACGATGTGCAAAGGCAAATCCGGCCAGTTCGCGCCAGTCGGCCTCATCAGGCTGCGTGTCGCCAGTTAGCGGGAGTGGCAGCGTGACATCCACCTGCGCGGCCTGCCAGCGCCAGTCGCGGTGGAGCTGTCGTTCTGCCGTATCCGCCAGTTCCAGCCCTGCATCGCTGAGCGGTAATATGGCCATCGCGGCATAACATCCGCTACTGGCTTCTTTTTGCGTACTGACGCGCACCAGCCGGAATCCGGCCTGCTGCCACAGTGCTGCCAATGCTTCCGTGTAGCCAAAACTCACCGACAGGAAATCCAGCCCTTGCTTTCGCGTGAACAGCTTTTGCTGCGCCAGTAATTCCCGGGCAATGCCGAGGCGTCTGAACGCCGGATGCACCGCAATACGGCTGACGCGGCGTGAACGTAGCACCGCAGCCTGCGGGAAACCGGCGTGTGCTGCCAGGGACTGTGCCACCAGATTGCCGCGCGGGCGGCGGCGTCCTGCCCAGACTTCATGTGCAAGTTCCGGGGATAATCCCCCTTCGTCAACCAGCCAGAGTGCTCCCGTCAGCATTGTTTCCTGTCGTGCTGCGGTAAACGTCATACCCGGCGCATCCAGTAAACGACGTAAATCGAGTGGCGATGTGCGGTAATGCGCGCTGGTCAGTAAGCCGTAGAAACCCTTTAACAACGCCAAATCGCGCAACCAGTCATCGGCGTGGATCGAGAATATTTCCGACGTTCCGCCCACGGCGCTTATCTCCGGCAGATCGTCACCAAACAGCAACAACTCGCTGATAAACGGCTCCAGTGGATCCTGTGCTGACCAGCGTATCGGGGCGGACAAGCGCAGGTCGTGCCACTGCGGCAATGAGGCGCAGAACTTCAACAAAAATCCACGCCCGGTGCCTTCGTAGCCCTGAACCGTTGTGGTCAGGAGAACGCGAGGAAAAGCGGCAATCAGCTCTGCCAGCACCGGTGCCGGGATCGCTGCGGCTTCGTCGATGATCAGCCAATCCACACCGGTGACCGGCTTTTCGCGACACAGTACCTGCAAGGCATCCGGCGCGATAAAGCGCACGCAATCTGCGAGCGGGTTAAGGATTTGACTGGCCGATGCTTTACCCGGCGCGGTTACCCAGCAGGTGCCTGACGTTTGCTGTGTCAGCATTCCCGCCAGCGTCGATTTTCCCCGCCCACGCGGCGCGGTCAGTACCCATACGCCGGATTTGGCCTGCTTCAGCCGTTGCAGGATCTGATGCTGTTCCGGCGTCGGCTGGCCGTCAGGCGGCAGCCAGTCTGCGGCATAGGGTAAAGGCAAAAGTTCAAAAGGATGATTCTGCCGGTGTATCGCAATATGCGGATGGTCTGGCAATAAAGACCTAAAACGATGAATAAAACGGGGAGTGGGGATCGCCTGTGATTGCTCGCTCCAGCGGAGACTGTCGGCATCCGGCTGTTGCGCCCAGAGATGCCATTGTGGAATCATCAGCACCAGCCAGCTTCCGGCTTTCAGCGTACCGGAGAATGCCGCCAACGCGTCGACGTTCAGCCCGAAGCGCGCATCAAATACGCCGTGCATTTTTTCCTGTCCAAGCAGCGTTTGCGTCGCAGAAAAACTCACGGACTGCACTTCCGGCGGTGGGCTCTCGCCTATCCAGAGCCAATCACCGGGCTGCCCTGCGCTGAACTGCATCGCCTGTTCAACACACCAGTCGGCCGTTCCGCTGATGATCAGTAAACGGCGGACACCTTGTTTATGCATCTGCTGTTGCAAGGTAAGTTTCAGCGCCATATCCATTGCGTTCAGGTTTTCCCCACCAGCATAGATAATAGGCCAGCGGCAATCAGCGGTCCGACAGGCACACCTTTAAACAGCGCCACGCCAAGCACCGTTCCGACCAACAGGCCAGCCACCAGATGAGGCTGAGAGCCCATCAAGACCAGACCGCGCCCGCCAAGCCATGACACCAGCACACCCACCATAATGGCGACAATGGATTTCCAATGCAGGAAGGAGTGCACCACGGTACTGGCGCTGATTTTTCCGCTGGCAATCGGTGCCATCACACCAATGGTCAGAATAATAATACCGATGGTCAGGCCGTATTTTTCAATCCATGGAAAGAAGCTGTTAAGCGGTGTAATACGTACCGTCACGAGGAAAAACATTGCGATAGTGACAGCACTGTTGTGGCTGATGATGCCCAGCCCGGCAAAGACCAGTAAGATCAAAAGGGTTGGGTCGAGAAAGACCATAGCATTCCCTGCGATTCAATATAAGAAAGAAAAAGAGACTCCGTGGGGCCTCTCTGGATCGGCCATTGATTATTGAACAGTTTTTGCAGGTAAACCAGAACTCAATCACGGCCGTGTCGCAGGATTAACGACTGGCAAAAGTGTTGCAGTGATCCGGATTACCGGTATCAAAAATGCGTTGAACCAGGTGATGCGGAGAATAAAAAAGCGGCCAAATGACCGCCCTTCTCACTGACAACATGCATATTACCGCTGCGTAAACGATTGCGTTGTCAGGCTGAAAAATCGTTGCCGATCAATCCAGTTTAACACCGATGCGGTGAGCAACTTCTTCGTAAGCTTCGATCAGGCCACCCAGACTCTGGCGGTAGCGATCTTTGTCCATCTTATTGAGGGTTTTCTTATCCCACAGACGGCTGCCATCAGGAGAGAACTCATCACCCAGCACGACTTCACCATTGAACAGACCGAATTCCAGTTTGAAGTCGACCAGAATCAGACCGGCATCATCAAACAGTTTGCTCAGCACATCGTTAGCCTGGTAGCTCAGCTCTTTCATACGCGCCAGATGCGTTTCGTTAACCCAACCGAAAGTTTTGCAGTAAGACTCGTTGATCATCGGATCATGCATCGCATCGTTTTTCAGGAACAAATCGAACAACGGTGGATTCAGTTCCAGACCTTCTTCAATGCCCAGACGTTTTACCAGCGACCCCGCCGCACGGTTACGGATCACGCATTCAACCGGGACCATATCCAGCTTTTTCACCAGCACTTCGGTGTCAGACAACAGGCGTTCCATTTGGGTCGGAATACCGGCTTCTTCCAGCTTGCTCATGATGAAGTGGTTAAACTTGTTGTTAACCATACCCTTACGGTCGAACTGCTCAATGCGCTGACCATCCAGTGCTGACGTATCATTGCGAAACTCCAACACCAGCAGGTCTGGGTTTTCGGTGGTGAAGACGGTTTTCGCCTTTCCGCGATACAACTCAGCTAACTTTTGCATCTTAAGTTACTCCAATATGTAGTGGTAATACTTGTAACATCACTCGATAAAATAAAAGGAGGTAAAAAGGGGCCGAAGCCCCTTTCTGATCATGTCTTACTTCGTCGCGCTGCTCTGGTTAAACGCGGCCTGCATCACCGCTACCATCGCGTCGTTCTGCGACTGGCTGAGGGCATGCCCCTTAGGATCAAGGAATTGCAAGCTACTGCGGTTTTCGAGGTCGCCGACCTGAAGTTTGTAATCCCCGGAGGTCAGTCCCGGATCTTTCGCACCTAAGGTATCCCACTCACCATCACTCAATGGTTTGTAAGTCACAGACAGCGTACCTTGAGGGCGGCTGCTGTCGGTCACCTTCATACCCGCTTTAGCCAAGGCATTCGGCAGGCGATCCCACACAACGCCGTAGGTTGTACGTACGATCAGCACAGGTAAACCGGTGTCATCAGCGCCGCTCTGCACGTCGATTTCACCGACTTTGCGGTTATCCAGACGGGCTTGCGCATCCTGCTGCACTTTATCAAGACTTGCGGTGATGACGTTCAGCATCTGGCTGTTATAACGCTGGATCTCAGCCGGTGAAGTAATGACTTTATTTTGCTGTTTCAGCTCGAGTGTTTTCACCGTCAGGGCTAACTGGTAGTTCTGCTGCTGAACGCTGATCTGGTAACGACCTTGATACTGGAAGTCTTCATCAGCACGATTCCAGTCAACCATGTCGGTAGACAACGTCTGGTTAGCATCATCGCGGCTGGCGATTTTGAAGTTATTTTGTTGAACCGCTTTAACTACGTTGTTCCATAGGTCACTGTTTTGCGGCGTTTTTTCCAACAACACGGTACCGCTGTCGCCGGTAAATTGGGTACGTGAACCATTGAACAGCGCCAGCGGCTGCATTGGCGGACGGATATCCAGTTGTTTGCCAATGTTGCCGTTAAGCTCGCCGCGAGGAATGTCATAAGTGCCATTTTGCAGTGGCAGAATCATTCCTGCGGGTGCTTTCAGCTCACTGACTGGCGGTGCTTCCAGGTAGGCTTCATCGCCGTTTACCTGACGTTTGTAGCGCTGATCGCTGGAACATGCTGCCAACAGCATAATGAGGGATACCCCCACCACTTTCGCAACCATAGACTTTTGTAATCTGGTTTTTTGAACTAATGAACAGGCCATCAAATCTCCCTAAGAGTTACAGCAAACCGGCGCTTTTTAATGCGTTTTCCACTACCGGACGGGCAGCATCTGTTAACGGCGTCATAGGCAGACGCAGTGTATCGGTTGCCATCAATCCCAGTGCCTTACAGGCCCATTTCACCGGGATCGGGTTTGCTTCTACAAACAAATGCTGATGCAACGGCATCAAGCGCTGATTTAAGCGACGCGCTTCGGCAAAATTGCCCTGCGCGGCCAGCTCACAAAGTTGTGCCATTTCACGTGCTGCCACGTTGGCTGTCACGGAAATAACACCTTTGCCACCGAGTTGCATGAAGTCCAGACCACTGGCGTCATCGCCGCTCAGCAGAATGAAGTCTTCATCATCAACCAGCACTTGGATCTGGCTAACACGACTTAAGTTCCCTGTGGCTTCTTTAAGAGCAACAATATTCTTTATTTTTGCTAAACGCGCCACGGTTGGCGGCAACATGTCGCAGCCAGTACGTGAAGGCACGTTATAGAGAATTTGCGGCAGGGACGTATGCTCAGCGATGGCTTTAAAATGCTGGAACAGACCTTCCTGAGTCGGGCGGTTATAATAAGGCGTGACGGTCAAACAGCCAACAATGCCTGTATTTTCAAAGCGTTGAGTAAGAGAAATCGCTTCCGCGGTGGAATTAGCGCCCGTTCCGGCGATAATCGGGATGCGCCCATCGGACAGTTCCAGCGTTTGCATGACCACGTCACCGTGTTCGTCATGCGTTAAGGTCGCTGACTCACCGGTTGTGCCTACGGAAACGATCGCCGCAGTACCACTGGACACATGATAATCAATCAGTTTTTTTAAACTCGCGCGATCGACGGCACCTTTGTCGTCCATCGGCGTAACCAGTGCAACAATACTTCCCGTAAACATTGACCTTCCCCTCCACAAACAGGTCACTCATGGTACTTTTGACACCACTGCAAAAGCAAGCAATCAACGTGTTGTAAGCGCTTGTCCGGCGGTTTTTTTTATGTTTTCCTTGGGAATACTCCCAAGCATGACAGGAAGAGCAACTTTGCCGCAGCCACAACAACACTATCTTGTTATCACCGCATTAGGTGCTGACCGCCCAGGTATCGTAAACACCATTACCCGTCAGGTCAGCAGTTGCGATTGTAATATCGAAGACAGCCGTCTGGCGATGCTCGGTGACGAGTTCACCTTTATCATGCTTCTTTCCGGCAGTTGGAATGCCATTACTCTGATTGAGTCCACGTTGTCGCAAAAAGGGGCAGAGCTGGAGCTTCTGATTGTAATGAAACGCACCCGCGCCCACGAACGCCCACCGATGCCTGCCACCGTGTGGGTTAAAGTCGACGTCAAAGATTCCCCGCACTTGATCGAGCGCTTTACCGATTTATTCGATACCCATCAAATGAACATTGCAGAGTTGGCATCCAAGACCCATCCGGCAGAGGGGACTAATCCCGCTCAGTTGTCGATACAGATGACGGCTCACAGCGCGGCAAACACCGATGCGACAATTATTGAACAAGCTTTTTATCAGCTATGTACAGAATTGAATGCGCAAGGCAGTATTAACGTCGTTAGCAACACTCAGCATGAAGACAATTGACGGAGATATGAAAATGAGCCCACTGAAAGCCGGTGATCCTGCGCCGCAATTTAGTTTGCCCGACCAAGACGGTGAACAGATTAATCTGGCCGACTTCCAGGGACAGAAGGTCCTGGTCTATTTCTACCCCAAGGCCATGACACCGGGTTGTACCGTTCAGGCCTGCGGCCTGCGTGACAATATGGATCAATTGAAAGAAGCCGGTGTCGAAGTGCTGGGGATCAGCACCGATAAACCCGAAAAACTTTCACGCTTTGTTGATAAAGAGCTGCTGAATTTCACGCTGCTGTCTGATGAAGATCACCAGGTCTGTGAACAGTTTGGTGTCTGGGGCGAGAAAAGCTTCATGGGCAAAACCTATGACGGCATCCATCGCATCAGCTTCCTGCTCGACGGTAACGGCAAGGTTGAAAAAGTGTTCGATGATTTCAAAACCAGCAACCATCACGACATCGTAATGGCTTATATCAACGAGAAATAAGCCTCAGCGACGGATGAAACCGACAAAAAAGCGCAGACGCGCTTTTTTTATTTTCTTTTTTCGACTGATATAAACCACCCCATCAACGACGCAGCCCTAGGGGGCCTCATTGAGCAATTCATCTGGCCAGGCGTGTACCACGGCTTTGACCAGCGTTGCCAGCGGAATGGCGAAGAACACGCCCCAGAACCCCCATAGCCCACCGAAGATCACCACAGACAGAATAATCACCAACGGATGCAGATTCACCGCTTCGGAGAACAGCAGCGGCACAATGACGTTGCCATCCAGCCCTTGCACCACCAGGTATGCCACAAACAGTGTCCAGAAGTCCGCCCCCATGCCCCACTGGAACAGCGCCACCACCACCACCGGAATAGTCACCAGCATGGCACCAATGTAAGGGATGAGGACCGAGAGGCCGACCAGCACGGCCAACAGCAACGAATAGCGCATGCCCATGATGAAGAACACCAGATAGGTCGCCACGCCGACGATGATCATCTCCAGTACTTTTCCACGGATATAATTCGTGATTTGCTGGTTCATCTCCAGCCAGACTTGCCCCGCCAGACCACGATCACGTGGCAGCACGCGGCGTACTGCGCTGACCATCTGTTCTTTATCTTTGAGCAGGAAAAACACCATCATCGGCACCAGAATCAGATAAATCGCCAACGTCAGTAAACCGACCAGTGATGCCAGGGAGAATTTTACTAAATTATCACCAACGCCCGACAGTTTGGCGCGCAAGTTTTCAGCCATCATGTCGATGATGCCCGCATCAACCAGCGCCGGGTAGCGTTTAGGTAAGGTTGCGGCGAAATCGTAAAAGCGGTTGAGCATACTGGGCAAGTCAGCCATCAGATTGATACTCTGCTGCCAGGTGACCGGCGCGATAACAAATACCGCCAGCATCACCACACCCGCGAAAATCAGTAACACAACACTGGTAGACAGCGTGCGGGAAAGCCCAAGATATTGCAGCCTAGCCACCGGCCACTCGAGTAGATACGCCAGCACAATCGCCACGAGTAACGGGGCAAGAATACCGTTAAAAAAATAGAGAATACAAAACCCTGCGACCAAAATAGCCAATAAGGCAATGGCCTGAGGATCGGTGAATCGTCGGCGGTACCATTGTAATAACATCTCTAACATCGGATATCGCTCCTGTAAGATCCTGGTATAACGGGCCAGCAAACAGTCTGTCTGCATCCCTGTCCCTGATTCAGCCTTAATGTAATGTTATGCTGAATATGTTGTCACAGAGAGTAACGGTGAGTCGCTTCAAAAGTTTCTGATGAGACTACTATTAAGTGTCAGAAAAATAGCCAAGAATGTGCCAGTGAAAGAGTGTACTGGAGTCCGTTTCACGGAAGAAGAGCTCTTATCGCTGTTTACGTCAGAGCGATCAATTATTCATTAGGAATGGTTTAATTATGGCAATGCGGTTTAACAAAACGGTGACCGCCCTTTTGATGGGCACCCTGCTGGCAGGAGCAATAGCACCCGCTCTCGCAGATGACAGTTCATTCTGGACGACGCCCATCCCGTCAACTAACCCAAACAAACCCTCTGTCGCTGATCAACTGCCGGACATGGGCACCACTGCCGGGGGTATCCTGAGTATCGATCAGGAACTGCAAATGGGCGATTTCTATGCTCGCCAGATGCGTGCCAGTACCCCGCTGATTAACGATCCGCTGCTCAATCAGTACATCAATGAACTGGGACTGCGTCTGGTTGCCAGCGCCTACTCGGTGCGAACCCCTTTCCATTTTTATATCGTCAATAATGATGAATTGAACGCCTTCGCCTTCTTTGGTGGCAATGTCGTGCTGCACTCTGCGCTATTCCGTTATACCGACAATGAAAGCCAATTGGCTTCAGTGATGGCGCACGAAATATCTCACGTGACTCAGCGCCACCTTGCGCGTGCGATGGAAGATCAGCAAAAAAACGCCCCGCTGACCTGGGTTGGTGCACTCGGCTCAATTCTGCTGGCGATGGCCAGCCCGCAAGCCGGGATGGCCGCGCTGACCGGAACCCTCGCCGGAACACAACAAAGTATGATCAGCTTCACTCAGGGGAATGAGCAAGAGGCTGACCGCATCGGTATTCAGGTGTTGCAACGCGCCGGATTTGACCCACAGGCGATGCCCGCTTTTCTGCAAAAACTAGCCGATCAGTCAAGCTATTCGAGCAAACCACCGGAAATGCTGCTAACGCATCCCTTACCTGACAGTCGCCTGGCGGATATTCGTAACCGCGCCAATCAAATGTCACATCCAACGATCCACTCGTCACAAAGTTTCCTGTTAGCCAAAGTGCGAATACTGGGTATGTACGGTTCAGAATCCTATCCGCTGAGCGATGACTACCTACACAAATTGAGCAACGGCAACGTGCGTGAGCAGCTGGCCGCCCGTTACGGGAAGGCTCTGCAATTCTACAAAGCGAAGAAATACGATCAAGCGCGCTCCATTCTGGACGCGTTGCTGGCTCAGAATCCGGGCAACGACTGGTTCCTGGATTTATCTACCGACGTCGATATTGATCAAAAACATGCTCCACAGGCCATTGCACGACTGGAAAAAGCCAACGCCGAAACCAGTAAAAACCCGGTACTGTTACTGAACCTGGCCAATGCTTACGTGGAAGGTGGCCAGCCCGCTAACGCCAGCCGCATTCTCAACCGCTATACGTTTAACTACCCTAATGACCCGAATGGTTGGGATTTACTCTCACAGGCCGCCGCCGCGCAAGGTTTACGCGCGCAAGAACTGGCAGCCAGAGCAGAAAGTATGGCGCTGGTTGGGCGTTTTGATCAGGCGATAGAGTTATTAAGTAACGCCAGTGCGTTGCAAAAACTGGGAAGTCTGGAGCAGGCACGTTACGACGCCCGTATTGACCAGTTGCGCCAGTTGCAACGGCGTTTCCGTCAATATCAGAGAGGCTAAGTTCACCCTAAATATGAGGTTATGACCATGCCACACCATGATGTCACCATTTATCACAACCCACACTGTAGCAAGAGCCGTGAAACGTTGAAATTACTGGAAGAGAAAGACCTGAACCCGGACGTGATTTTGTATCTGGAAACGCCGCCGTCAACCGATACGCTGAAAGCGCTGATCAGTAAGCTCGGGTTCAGCTCTGCGCGCGAACTGATGCGTAAAGGTGAGGAGATATATAAAGAGCTGAATTTGGCGGATCCGGCAATTAACGAGCAGCAACTGATCCAGGCGCTGGCCGACCATCCCCGGCTGATAGAACGGCCCATCGTGCTGGCAAATGGCCAGGCACGGATCGGGCGTCCGCCGGAGAAAGTACTGGAGATCCTATAAACTGGTGAAGGCTTGTTTCTACAGGCTCAGAATATCTTTCACGAAAGGGATCGTGAGTTTGCGCTGGGCGGTGATAGACGCACGGTCAAGCTGATCCAGCGTGGTAAATAACGTGCGCATCTCGCGATCCAAACGCTTCAACAGGAAACGCCCGACATCTTCGGGCAGTTCAAAGCCCCGCAGTTTCGAGCGCAGTTGCAATGCCTGAAGTTTCTCTTCATCGGACAACGGCTGGAGCTTATAAATTTGCCCCCAATCCAGCCGAGAGGCTAAATCAGGCAGGCTGAGATTGAGCTGCCGCGGCGGACGGTCCCCGGTAATAAACAGTCTTGTGCGGCCAGTTTCCAAAATACGATTGTATAGATGAAATACCGCAGCTTCCCACTCGTCATCCCCGGCAATGCCTTCAATATTATCTATACATACCAACGCCAGATGTTCCATCCCGTCCAGCACTTCCGGAACAAAATAAGCTCGCTTATCAAGCGGCACGTAGCCTACCGCTTCACCTCGCTGAGAAAGCTCAGCGCAGGCCGCATGCAGCAAATGACTGCGGCCGCCACCTTCACGTGACCAGAAGTAGATATAAGAGCCATGCTCCTGTTGCAGCGCGGTTTGAATGGCTGAGAGCAGAGAGGGGTTCTCGCCCGGATAAAAACTGGCAAAAGTTTCATCATCGGGAAGATAAAGTGGCAGGGAAAGCTGTGCCGGCGTATTCAGAAGCACCTCAACCAATGCGGTCTGAAAACCGCGAATATTATCATCAACAAAAAGTTGTTATCTCAACTGTTAACCAGACGGATATGTACGGGCAGAATTCTAGCATAGGATCCGCCCGGAGTTGAACTGTATGCCGCACAACCCCTTGCGAACAATAACAACCGCCGGAGCAATGATCTTCTCCGGCGATCGTTTCGCGCCTGGGATCACGCCGGTGGATTTTCCCGCTCATCTTCAATGTCGATGATTTCTTCTTCACCGCGCACCATTTCAATCACCTTAAACAGCAGGCTGAGGAAAATACCGACAATGGTCGCCAGTGCCATACCTTTCAGTTCAGCCGCACCAATGTGAATTTTTGCACCGCTGACGCCGATAATTAGAATCACAGCCGTCAGGATCAGGTTCTTCGCTTTGTTGTAATCCACTTTGGACTCAATCAATACGCGGATACCCGAAGCGGCAATCACACCATAAAGCAGCAGGGAAACGCCCCCCATCACAGGCACCGGAACGGCCTGAATCGCGGCCGCCAGCTTACCGACGCACGAGAGCATAATCGCCAGGATTGCCGCTCCGCCGATCACCCAAGTGCTGTAAACCTTGGTGATCGCCATCACACCAATATTCTCGCCGTAAGTGGTGTTCGGCGTAGAACCGAAGCAACCGGATAATACCGTGGACAACCCGTTCGCCAGCATGGAGCGGTGCAGGCCTGGATCGCGCAGCAGGTCTTTTTTCACGATATTGGCTGTTACCACGAGATGCCCAACGTGCTCAGCGATCACCACCAACGCGGCAGGCAGAATCGTCAGGATCGCCACCCATTCAAAACGCGGAGTGTAAAACGTCGGCAAAGCAAACCAGTGCGCCTCTGCAATCGCTGAAGTATCGACCACGCCCATAAAGAACGACAACAGATAGCCAACCAATACGCCGATCAGGATCGGGATGATCGCCAGAAAGCCGCGAAACAGCACAGAACCCAGTACGGTCACACCCAAGGTCACCATCGAAATGATAATGGTGGTGGAATCCACCGCCACACCCTCAGCCGGTAATAACCCCGCCATATTGGCTGCCACGCCTGCCAACTCTAGTCCGATGACAGCCACGATCGCCCCCATCGCCGCCGGAGGAAAGACCACGTTGATCCAGCCGATCCCGGCTTTTTTCACAATCAGCGCCACCAGACAAAACAGCAGCCCGCAGACGATAAACCCGCCCAGCGCAGCTTCATAGCCCATCGGTAATAGCAAAAGAACCGGCGAAATAAAAGCGAAGCTTGAGCCAAGGTAGGCCGGGATTTTACCTTTACAGATGTAGAGGTATAACAAGGTGCCAATACCGTTGAACAGCAGTACCGTCGCCGGATTAATTTTGAATAATATCGGCACCAGTACGGTAGCACCGAACATGGCAAACAGGTGCTGTAAGCTCAAGGGGATAGTCTGCAAAATCGGCAAACGTTCACTTACCCCGATGACACGACGGGTCATGGATTGATCCTTTGTGAAATAATTAAATCGCAGTTTTTACTCGACCTACTTCGAGTGGTAAAAAGGCGGCAAGTCCGTGAGTCCCGGGAGCATAGATAACGATGTAACCGGGGTGATCAGGCGCAGCCTGCGTATCTGCAGCTTGAAGTCATGATGAGTAAAATAATCAAAAAAAAGCCGACTCATTAGTCGGCCCATTGCTTTACTTAGTACCAAATATTTTATCGCCTGCATCCCCTAGCCCCGGGATGATGTAACCATGCTCGTTGAGGCCCTGGTCGATTGAAGCGGTGTAAAGCTCAACATCAGGATGGGCTTTCTCCAATGCAGCAATACCTTCTGGTGCCGCAACCAGCACCAGCACTTTAATGCTTTGACAGCCCGCTTTTTTCAGCAAGTCGATAGTGGCAATCATTGAGCCGCCCGTTGCCAGCATGGGGTCAACCACCAGCGCCAGACGTTCTTCAATATTGGAAACCAGCTTCTGGAAATATGGCACAGGCTTCAGTGTTTCTTCATCGCGATAGATTCCGACCACGCTGATACGCGCGCTTGGCACGTTTTCCAACACGCCTTCCATCATGCCGAGACCCGCTCGCAGAATAGGGACTACGGTAATTTTCTTGCCCTTAATCTGGTCGATTTCAACCGGGCCGCACCATCCTTCGATAGTCACTTTTTCAGTTTCTAAATCAGCGGTCGCTTCATACGTTAGTAAACTTCCCACCTCAGAAGCCAGTTCGCGAAAACGTTTCGTGCTGATGTCATTTTCACGCATCAGGCCCAGCTTGTGTTTCACCAGCGGGTGTTTCACCTCGACAATCTTCATTTTTAATTCTCCTAAGGTGGTTGAGCTGCAAAAAAATCGCGAGATTATAACGCCTTTTATTTTGAACACCACAGCCATTAGCTTGATCGGTATCAATAGAATCCTCATAAGCACCAATAGAATTCTGATAAACAGTATAGACAGGAGATTTATCCTCACACCGCACATGCCCCTCGCAAACGTTTGCATGGGCTGTTAGAATTGCGGCGCTTCATTTCAACCACTAACCCAAACCGCCGTGGGGACTCCGCAGTGACCGACAAAACCTCTCTCAGCTATAAAGACGCAGGCGTAGATATCGATGCTGGTAACGCGTTGGTAGATCGCATCAAAAACGTAGTAAAACAGACTCGTCGTCCTGAAGTCATGGGCGGATTGGGTGGTTTTGGTGCCCTGTGTGCGCTACCGCAAAAATATCGTGAACCTGTGCTGGTTTCAGGGACCGACGGCGTTGGCACCAAGCTGCGTCTGGCTATGGACCTGAAACGCCACGACACCATCGGCATTGACCTGGTCGCCATGTGTGTCAATGATCTGATTGTTCAGGGTGCTGAACCCCTGTTCTTCCTTGACTATTACGCCACCGGTAAACTGGACGTCGATATCGCCGCCAGTGTGATTACGGGGATTGCCGAAGGCTGTAAGCAGTCTGGCTGTGCGCTGGTCGGTGGTGAAACGGCTGAAATGCCGGGCATGTATCACGGTGAAGATTACGACGTGGCCGGTTTTTGCGTCGGTGTAGTGGAAAAGTCAGAAATTATCGACGGCAGCAAAGTCGCTGACGGCGACGTTGTGATTGCTCTGGCCGCCAGCGGCCCGCACTCTAACGGTTACTCCCTGGTACGCAAAATTCTTGAAGTCAGCAACACCAATCCGGAAGCCACTGATCTGGTAGGTAAATCCCTGGCCGATCACCTGCTAGCGCCGACCAAAATCTACGTAAAATCGATCCTGAAATTGATCGAAAACGTCGAAGTTCACGGCATCGTTCACCTGACTGGCGGCGGCTTCTGGGAAAATATTCCGCGCGTCCTGCCGGAAAATACTCAAGTCATCATTGATGAAGCCAGCTGGCAGTGGCCTGACGTCTTTACCTGGCTGCAAACTGCCGGTAACGTCACCCGCCATGAGATGTACCGTACCTTCAACTGTGGCGTCGGTATGCTGGTCGCACTGCCTGCTGAACGGGCTGACGAGGCGGTTGCCCTGTTGAATGATAATGGTGAGAAAGCGTGGAAAATCGGCAGGATTAAAGAGTCTGACTCCTCAGAACGCGTTATCATTAAATAACTTTGACTAAAGATGGGTGTTGAGATGAAAAGGATTGTGGTTTTGGTGTCCGGCGAAGGGAGTAATCTCCAGGCGCTGATTGATGCCAGCCAACAGGGACGAGTGTACGCGAAACTCAGCGCCGTCTTCAGTAATAAGGCGTCCGCGTTCGGGCTGGAACGGGCACAATCGGCAGGTATTCCTGCTCATGCGTTGGACGTGAAATCTTATGCTGACCGTGCGGCATTTGATGCCGCATTGGCCGACGCCATCGATGCTTACAACCCCGATCTGGTGGTTCTTGCGGGTTATATGCGGGTTCTGGATGCCAAATTTGTCCAGCGCTTTGCTGGACGGATGCTGAATATCCACCCTTCCCTGTTGCCAAAATATCCAGGTTTACACACTCACCGTCAGGCGATTGAAAACCAAGATGAAACACATGGCACCTCAGTTCATTTTGTGACTGAACAGTTGGATGGCGGACCGGTCATTTTACAGGCCAAAGTACCGGTATTCAGCGATGACACCGAGCAAGACCTGATAGAACGCGTGCAAACGCAGGAACACAGCATCTATCCGCTGGTGATCAGTTGGTTTGTTGATGGCCGGTTACAGCTCAAAAAGGGTCAGGCCTTTCTCGACGGCAACCCTTTGCCGCAGCAGGGTTACGCCGCAGATTAAACGACTTAACGAGATTGTTTCACTAAAAACCGGCCACCTGCCGGTTTTTTTGTTTTCGCTCTTTTGACGCGTGTTTACATCCGAGTAAGGGATTTGCTGACGAGGTAGAGCGTCTGGCGATGGATTACGCCTTCTCCGTGCTCAGCCTCAACAAACTGTATTTCATCGTCAATAAGGAAAATAAAAAGGCGATTCATCATGACAGCAAATTAGGATTTGAATTCGAAGGTGAGCTGAAGAAAAAAGGATATCTTGTTCACCAGTAAGACTTTTCTCTCTTTTTCTTATCGTCTTTTCTGCCGTTATCACTCTATCTGGTTAAACCTCCGCTTTATGTTGGACATTCCTGTCAATCTTTCGCAATATTGTTCATAGACACTAGGCCCCTCTCTCTTCGGATTTTCATCAGAGATATGTCGAGCACCCTCGGGTGTGAGCTGGAAATGACGAGAGTTTTCCCTGCTGTTGTAGCGATAACGCTGAATGTTGGGCCAAGTTTCAAGTTTACTGAATGGGGTTTAAATGGGTCAGGAAAAACTTTACATAGAAAAAGAGCTAAGCTGGCTGTCTTTTAATGAACGTGTTCTGCAGGAAGCAGCAGATAAAAGTAACCCACTGATTGAGCGCATGCGATTTTTGGGCATCTACTCCAACAATCTGGATGAATTTTACAAAGTCCGTTTTGCTGACCTCAAGCGTCGGATATTGATCAGCGAGGAACAAGGTTTTATTGGTGCATCTCGCCATCTGCTGAAAAAGATCCAGGCTAAAGTACTGAGTATTGACCAGGAATTTGACAGTCTGTACAACGACTTGCTACTGGAGATGGCCCGCAATCAGATTTTCCTGATCAATGAGCGTCAGGTTTCTGAAAACCAACAAAACTGGCTTCGTCAGTACTTCAAGCATCATTTACGCCAGTTCATCACCCCAATTCTGATTAACCGCGATACCAACCTGGTACAGTTCCTCAAGGACGACTACACCTATCTTGCCGTCGAGATTCTCCGTGGCAAAGAGGTGCAGTACGCGCTGCTGGAAATTCCTTCAGACAAAGTTCCACGTTTTGTCAATCTGCCACCGGAAGCCCCGCGACGCCGCAAGCCAATGATATTACTTGATAATATCCTACGTTACTGTCTGGATGATATTTTCAAAGGCTTCTTCGATTACGATACGCTCAACGCCTATTCGATGAAAATGACCCGTGATGCCGAATACGATCTGGTCACGGAGATGGAGTCTAGCCTGCTGGAACTGATGTCTTCCAGTCTTAAACAGCGTCTGACCGCAGAACCGGTACGGTTTGTTTATCAGCGCGATATGCCAGATGACATGGTGGAACTGCTGCGCGAGAAACTCGGTATTTCCAACTATGATTCCGTGATCCCTGGCGGTCGCTACCATAACTTTAAAGACTTCATCGGCTTCCCGAATGTAGGAAAAGCCAATCTGGTCAACCGCCCGCTGCCACGCTTGCACCATCTGTGGTTCAATAAATTCCGCAATGGCTTTGCCGCGATCCGCGAGCAAGATGTGCTGCTCTATTATCCGTACTATACCTTTGAGCATGTGCTTGAACTGCTGCGCCAGGCGGCATTTGATCCGAACGTACTGTCGATCAAAATCAATATTTACCGCGTGGCAAAAGATTCGCGCATTATTGAATCGATGATCCACGCCGCGCACAACGGTAAAAAAGTTACAGTGGTGGTCGAACTGCAGGCGCGCTTCGATGAAGAGGCCAATATTCACTGGGCCAAACGTCTGACCGAAGCGGGCGTTCACGTTATCTTCTCTGCTCCGGGTCTGAAGATTCACGCTAAGCTGTTTCTTATCTCACGCCGCGAAGGCGATGAAATTGTCCGCTATGCTCATATAGGTACCGGCAATTTCAACGAAAAAACCGCGCGTCTTTATACTGACTATTCTTTGCTGACCGCGGACAGCCGTATCACCAATGAAGTTCGCCGGGTATTTAACTTTATCGAAAACCCCTACCGACCGGTTACCTTCGAGCATCTGATGGTATCGCCGCAAAACTCCAGAAGCATGTTATATGCACTGATCGATCAGGAGATCGCCAACGCGCAGGCCGGTTTGAAAGCCGCTATTGTTCTAAAAATCAATAATCTGGTGGATAAAGGCTTGATTGATCGGCTTTACGCTGCGTCGAATGTTGGGGTAAAAATCCGCCTGCTGATCCGCGGTATGTGTTCGCTGGTCTCCGAGTTACCGGGTGTGAGTGAAAATATTCAGGTGACCAGTATTGTTGACCGCTTTTTAGAACACGACCGGGTATATGTTTTTGAAAACGGTGGCGACAAGAAGGTGTATCTCTCCTCGGCTGACTGGATGACGCGTAATATTGATTATCGTATTGAAGTCGCGGTAGCGCTGCTGGATCCGAAAATCAAGCAACGGGTACTGGATATCCTTGAGCTATTGTTCAGCGACACGGTTAAAGCCAGATATCTTGATAAAGATCTCAGTAATCGTTATGTTCCTCGCGGAAATCGTCGTAAGGTGCGCGCGCAATCCGCTATCTATGAATACCTGAAAGCGTTTGAGCACGGGAATAATAAACAACAGAAAGATCAGGCCTGACACTTTGGAGCACCACCTATTATGCCCCTGAAAAACACCATGAATGCCAAACCACAGGAAATTGCCGCTATCGACCTTGGGTCGAATAGTTTCCATATGGTGATCGCCCGCGTCGTCAATGGCGCGTTGCAGGTGTTAGGCCGTCTGAAACAGCGAGTCCATCTGGCCGACGGCCTCGACAGTAATAATGTTCTCAGCGAAGAGGCCATTCAGCGCGGGCTGGACTGCCTGGCACTGTTTGCAGAGCGTCTGCAGGGCTTCGCCGATGAGAACGTCACCATCGTCGGTACCCACACCCTGCGGCAGGCGGTGAATACAGAAGAGTTCTTAAAACGCGCGGCCGCAGTCATCCCCTACCCGATTGAGATAATCTCCGGACAGGAAGAGGCGCGCCTGATCTTCATGGGCGTCGAGCACACACAGCCGGAGAAAGGCCGTAAACTGGTTATCGACATCGGTGGTGGCTCAACCGAAATGGTGATTGGCGAAGATTTCGAACCTCTGCTGGCAGAAAGCCGCCGCATGGGTTGCGTCAGCTTCGCACAGCAATTCTTCCCTGAGGGTGAAATCAGCCGCGCCAATTTCAAGCGAGCCCAACTGGCCGCTGCGCAAAAGCTCGAAACCCTCGCCTGGCAGTATCGCCTGCAGGGCTGGCAATATGCGCTTGGGGCCTCGGGAACCATCAAAGCCACCTACGAAGTACTGGTGGAAATGGGTGAAAAAGACGGCCTAATCACCCCTGAGCGACTGAAAATGCTCACCGAAGAGGTGTTGAATTTTAAAAGCTTCTCATCACTGAATTTACCGGGTTTGTCTGAAGACCGACAATCAGTATTTGTGCCAGGACTCGCGATTCTCTGCGGGGTTTTCGACGCCCTGGCCATTAAAGAGTTGCGCCTTTCAGACGGCGCGCTGCGCGAGGGCGTGCTGTATGAAATGGAAGGCAGGTTCCGTCATCAGGATATCCGCACTCGCACGGCGAAAAGTCTGGCTGAACACTATAATATTGACCGCGAACAGGCTCGCCGAGTGCTGGAGACCACTGAGCTGTTGTACGCACAGTGGCTGGCACAAAACAGCAAACTGGTTCAGCCTCAACTTGAATCTCTGCTGAAGTTTGGCTCTATGCTGCATGAAGTCGGTCTGAGCATTAATCATACCGGCATGCATCGACATTCAGCCTATATCCTGCAAAACACCAATCTTCCAGGATTCAATCAGGAGCAACAAACGCTGTTGGCGACGCTGGTACGGTTCCATCGCAAAGCGGTGAAACTGGAAGAGTTACCACGACTGAACTTGTTCAAGAAAAAACATTATCTGCCGTTGATCCAACTATTACGTCTGGGCGCCTTATTGAACAACCAGCGTCAGTCAACCACCAAGCCAGAAACTCTGCGCCTGCATACTGACGACAGTCACTGGACGCTGTGCTTCCCGGCCGGATATCTGACACAAAATAATCTGGTTCAATTGGATTTCGAACGTGAGCAGAGTTATTGGGATGATGTCACTGGCTGGAAGTTGATGATTGAAGAAGAGGATCCCAATCAGGAAGACTCAGCCGAATGAGTCGGTGAAAGCTTAGTTCAGGCAGCACATTAAAAACCCTCTTTTTGAGGGTTGTTAATGTGCGCCATTGTCGCTATCCAGGAAGGATGAAAATGACTGACTTCACACAGCTCACGAGATGAGGGTTATCAGCGGCTCAGGTTTACCAATCAAATACCCTTGCATGTAATCAACCCCCAGCGCACGCAGTGCGTCACGCTGCTCTTCGGTCTCCACATATTCGGCCACTATTGACAGATGTTTCATTCGGGCAACCTGACAAATCGACTGTACAATGTAAGCGTCCAAAGATTCGGTCAACATATTGCGCACAAAGCTGCCATCAATTTTCAGAATATCGGCCTGAATCAGCTTAAGGCGATCATAGCTGGCGTAGCCGGTGCCAAAATCATCTATAGCAATACGGCAACCGTAATTGCGCAAGTCACGCATCGAATAATCGGCATATTTTATATTATGCAGCAAGTGTGACTCAGTGACCTCCAATACAATCTGATACGGTTCTACCTGGTATTCAGCCATCAGTGCTTTAAACTCCGAGCTGAATGCTGGACGGCACAGGGTTGAAGGTGAGAAGTTTACCGCAAAGCGCACGCTCGGCATTTTCTCGCGATGCTCATGAATAAACATCAGCGTGTGCTTAAGCACCCACATATCCAGCAAATAGGCCAGACCGAATTCATGGACAACAGGCAGGAATTTATCAGGTGACATCAGCTCACCACTTTCGTCCAACATACGGATCAACACTTCGTGATAGCTATCTCCCCGAATCCCCGCAATGGGCTGAGCCATAAGAACGAATAGATCTTCATCTAATGCACGCTGAACTTTATGCAGCATCTCAACTTTGTTTTTGATCTCGTTCTGTACCTGACGATGATCGCTTTTATTTGACTCCGGTTTACCAGTAGTCAACGATATTTCAGCAATACCACTCAGCTCACCCAGCAACATATGCAGATGTTCAACCGGAGAGAAGACGGTACAGTAAGCTAAACCGATATTTGGGTGCAGCGGTAAGTCATTCCAAATCAAGCGAAAATTATCGACATAATGCTGAATCCGCTCTAGTTTTTGTTCGCTATCATCACAATTCAAGCGCAATGCCAAATCATAGCCGGGAAGATGGTAAACCCTTTCGCCAGGCTGCATCAAAAGCTTCAAACCCATGGCCAGCTGTTGCTTAAATTGGATGCGCAATTGCATGCCGTAGTTACGGCTAAGCACGTCCATCTCCGAAACACGGACGAAACAGAGTAAAGAGCGCGGGTATAGAGAGAGATCACGGGAGAATGCCCGCAGGTTAGGCAAGCCAAAGATAGGGTCCAGCAGAGACGCGGAACGGGTTTTCTGCAGTAACCGCCGCTGGCGGGAGGAGATAGCCGACATCAGCAGCAAGCTCAGCGTAAATACCAGCATGAGCGTAGAAACAAAGACTAAATTGTGGATAAACCCTTTTTCACTGATAAAGCCACTGCGATGGGTAAACAACACCGTGATCACCACCGTCCATACTATAACGACCGTGTGATAACCGTAGCGCATCGCGCCAAACAGCATCACAGGCAACATTAGCGCCAAAGTGTAATCACTGAGCATAATCTTCGCGACCGGGCCAGTAATCCCTTTCATACAGAGTAGGAAAACCATCGAGGCCAACAATATAAGCCACAAAATAACTTCTGCTGTTTTCAGTCCTGAAGTTCGTTCATTGCGTATGTTAGCCAGAATCACCCGCAGATAGCGCGGCTTACGGATAATACGCAGTAGCAGGTACCACACGTGGCTGCTGAGCAAAATACCTAACATCGTAGCCTGGAAGTTGATCAGCGTACGCAGGTTCATAAATTCACGAGTGACCAGGCCCATGTAATTAGGCAACAAGCCCATATCCGCCACGATCTGCAATAGCGATTCAAATAACACAGACAATATTAACACCAGCCACAGCACGTACGGCCCAGGCATCCGCAGTAAACCGAAGCCCGCTGACCAACGCCTACCCGCATGCCATCGATAACCCGCCCAGGCAACGGTGAGCGAAAACAGCCAAATCAGCGTCATTACTATCGCCATCGCTGTGTCAATACGCATGTCGTAACGAATGAATAGTGTCAAAACGATACCTGGCATGGCACGCCAGTCAAAGACCATAAGCAGTGCCACACATGCCGCTATCGGCATGTACATCAAATAAGTACGACCTTGCGGCAATAAAATAACCGGTGATAAGTAGGAGGCGGCGTTAATCAATACCAACGCGCTAAGCACGGGCAGCCCCCAATATTGACGGCTAAACTCACGCCATGAAAAGAATTTATTCATAAAATCGATTATGTTTCCCGGATGAAGTTCACGCAATACCTGCCAAACTTAGTCGATGAGCAGTCGGGTGAACATCGAGAAAAGCCGTCATCAGTCATCGATTCCCACCGATGCCCCAATAAAAGATATGTTTCGGAAGATCTCACAGGACTTGACTCAAATGCGATAAAAAAGTGTTTTTTACATTTCAGAGTAATTAACACCAAATTCTAGTTTGGTCTATATTAAACCATTTGATGGTGATCAATAAACTGCGAATTGGTTAATTTTCACAAAAGCATTCCAAGTCAGTTATTCTGTAGGTCAATATCCTTACCTATCAATTTCAAAGGGTTATCATTCACTTGGCTTTCGTACTCTGTCGGCGACAAACAGCACTAAAAAAACAGTAGTTTCTTATACAAACATAAGATTTTCCCGCCAAATCAGGCTTTTTCTGGCTGATAAAGTTGATGTGATATATTGTTATCGTCGATAGGATTGTTTTAATTCATTATTTTAATCTTAGGAACAAAGACTTAATAAGTTGAAATCATTATGTCTAAAAAAACAAAAATCAAGATGATAAAAATTGTGTTGACGATCAGTTTCGTTATCCTGTTCGGACGCTTGGTTTACTCAGCGCTCGGCGCCTGGTCCCACCACCAAAATCAGAAACAGACTCAGTTGGAGCAACCCACAACCCCTGCTCTCTGAAAGATCTCTTAAGAATTCAAAGGATAACGACTCAGCATGTCTGCCACTCAACATCGATACCATATACAAAAACTGGCGAAAACACGTAGCCGTATCCTCAACCTACTGTTGGACAGTGATCAGCTTGCCGACAGTATTCTTGGCGAATCCAAAGAGATAGACGCTGAGACCCATGCGCTATTGATGGATCAGACGGCAGAACTCAGCCGGTTGATTTCCGGTCTGCACGCCGCCGACCTTGCAGATATCCTGGAGGCCTTACCTAACCATGAACGCCTGGCCTTATGGCGACTGGTTAACCCTGCCGACCGGGGTAAAGCGCTGGTAGAAGTCTCAGAAACGGTATGGGACAGCCTCATTGAGGAAATGAGTGACAAAGATCTGCTGAAAACCATGTCACTGCTTGATGTGGATGATCAGCTTTACCTCGCAGAATACTTACCGCGCGATCTTATGGGGCGCGTTCTCACATCACTTGACCCACGCCAGCGGGAAAAGGTGCGTGAAGTCATCAAATTTGGCAAGGATACCGTCGGGCGGATCATGGATTTCAAGCTGTTGACCGTCCGTCCGGATGTCACCTTGGGCACGGTTCAACGGTACTTGCGCTATCGCAAAGATATTCCAGAAGCCAGTGACAAATTGTTCATCACCGATCGTAACAATACCCTGCTTGGTGAACTACCGCTGACCACGATTTTACTCAATCCTCCACATCGCTTGGTGTCAGAGGTCATGAATGAAGACCAAACCTATTTTGAGGCTGATGATAAGGCTGAAGATGCAGCCAGCGCTTTCGAACGTTATGACCTCATCACTGCCCCCGTTATCGATAAAAAAGGCAAGCTGATGGGGCGTCTGACAGTCGAGGAAATTGTCGACTTCGTTAACAGCGATACCGATAGCAATCTGCGCCGTATGGGGGGACTCAGCCCTGAGGAAGACGTTTTTTCCCCGGTCGGTAAAGCCGTTCGCAATCGCTGGGCATGGTTAGCCATTAATCTTTGTACAGCATTTGTTGCCTCAAGGGTGATCGGTCTCTTTGAAGGAACGATTTCGCAGTTGGTTGCGCTTGCCGCACTGATGCCCATCGTCGCGGGTATTGGGGGGAATACCGGCAATCAAACCATTACCATGATTGTTCGCGCACTGGCATTGCACCAGTTGCAAGTCGGCAACCTTAAATTCCTGGTATTCAGAGAACTGGGGGTCGCAATGATCAACGGTTTGGTGTGGGGCGGCCTGATGGGCGTGGTGACCTGGCTACTTTACGGTGACTGGGAAATGGGTGCGGTAATGACGCTGGCAATGGTCCTTAATCTGCTGGTCGCAGCAATGATGGGCGTCATCATTCCTTTAACGATGGTACGTATGGGACGTGATCCCGCGATCGGCGCCAGCGTCATGATCACTGCCATTACCGACACCGGTGGTTTTTTCATTTTCCTCGGACTGGCCACCATCTTCCTGCTGTAAGCTATTTATTGGGCTAATCTTTGATTAGACACTCTTTAAGTTCGCTTTTTTGACGGAATGTCATTCCCCGCCCATCTGCGGGGGAAAACCTTTACCATTATGCCGTTCAGATAACAGAGGCAATAAATGCGGCTTAACAGTCCCTACTGATCATTTATTATCAATAAATTACAGATATGTAATTCATTTGGTTATCAATCTATTTCGGGATGAATCTGAGAAAGATTTTCACCATGGAAAAAAACATGCTTAGTCTGTTCTCAGCATCACAGAATATCTGGAAAGTGTTGCTGGCACTGGGTTTTAGTATTGGCGTACTGGCCCTTGTCTGTATGAAATTCGTCCAGCAAACGTCAAATCTGGCCTCCGTTTGGTTGCCCACCGCGTTGTTAATAACGGTGCTTTTCCATTATCGCTACCGCGACTGGATCCCGTTGTTTTGTGCCGCCGCGCTGGGGCTTGCCGCCGCTCAAACCTTAGCAGGCGCACCGTTTTTATCCTACTGGCCTTATATCCTCAACAACTTCATTGAGGCCGGTATTTGCGTGTTATTACTCCGCAAACTGCTACCTGCTCAGGACCCGCTCTCCGGGCCGACAAACTGGATAAAATTCCTGGCAGTTGCCGTTATATTTTCCCCGCTGCTTAGCTCAGCAATTTCTACGTTATTGATTATGCATTCACACTCGGCGCGGGAACTGAAGCAGCATTTTGCCACCTGGTATATCTCAGAAGCCGTGGGAGTTTTATCATTGGCGCAGTTCGGTCTGATTTATCAACGCGGTTATTGGCAACAGTTAGGTCATTCTCGACGACTGTATAAGCTGCTGCTGACGCTGGTGCTTACCCTACTGAGCGGTTTCCTGGCGCTGAAATGGCTGCCTTATCCTTTTGCTTTTATTATTCTTCCCCTGCTATGGACTGCAGCCCGCTTGCCTCGCGTTGAAGCTTTTTTCATCTTTCTCTGTATGACGCTGATGATTACGCTGCTGCAAAGCACGGGATCTATCTCAGTGAAATTACATTTCACCCCCTTTCCCGAGAGTTTGCTATTTACGCCTCTTATCCTGATCCTGCTGCCCGCCAATGCCATGGCGATGGCAATGCATGCACTGCGAGTGGAGAAGTCCTATATTACCCAAAGTGAAAGCCGTTTTCGTAATGCGATGGAGTATTCGGCCATCGGTATGGCGCTGGTCTCGCCTCTGGGTAAATGGCTGCAGGTGAATAAATCACTGTGTAACTTGCTGGGTTATGAGGCGAATGATTTCAAGACACTCACTGTCCAGGAAATTGTTGATCCGGAAGATTTGAGCAAAGACCAGTCCCTGTTACAGCAACTGTTGGATGGCGAGATTCAAAGCTACCAGATAGAAAAACGGTATCTGTGCCGCAACGGCGAGAGGGTATGGGCACTGCTGGCGATGTCGCTGGTCAGGGATGACAATCAAAATCCGCTCTATTTCATCTCGCAAATCAAAGATATCAGTGAGCTGAAACGGACCGAAATCACCAATAAGCGCCTTTCAGAAGCATTACACGAAGAGAAAGAGCGACTGTATATCACGCTGAATGCAATCAACGAAGCCGTGATCTCCACTGACCGTCACATGAATATCACTTTCATGAATCCAGTGGCGGAGAAGATGACTGGCTGGGCAGAGCCACAGGCGCAAGGCAAACTCGTCAGCAGCATTGTGCATATCAGCGTCGGCCGCGACGGCCCACGGGTCGACAATCTGATGCAGTTCGAGATCAATAAAAACCTGCCGCTTTCGGTCGATCAATCACTGATCTTGCATGGCCATCACACCGGTCAGTTTGACGTACAAGTGGCAGTATCGCAGCTGCGCACCCTTAAAGATGACCCCATAGGCATCGTGCTGGTCATACAGAATGTCAGTAAATCTCGGGAACTGATGCGTCAGCTCAGTTATACCGCATCCCATGATTTACTCACCGGCTTATCCAACCGCGGCAGTTTCGAAGAGAGTTTAAAAAGTGCGCTGCAACTGACCGCGGATAAACACCAGCATCACAGTTTAGCTTTTATCGATCTGGATTACTTTAAAGCCATCAATGACACAGCAGGCCATGCGGCGGGCGACGAGTTATTGCGTCAGTTAAGCTATCTCATGCAAGACCAGATTCGTAACAGCGACAAGCTGGCACGGCTGGGCGGTGATGAGTTCGCGCTGATTCTTTTCAACTGCCCACAAGAACAGGGGTTACAGGTCATACGACAGCTGGTGCGTAAAATAAACGAGTTTCAATTTACGTGGAATAATCAGCTTTACCGCATCGGTGCCAGCGCCGGGATCACCCGAATCGTCGACACCTCGGTCAACGGCAGCGAATATATGGCCCAGGCAGATGTCGCTTGTTATACCGCCAAAAATAGCGGGCGTGGCCAGGTATTTAACTATGAAGCGCAGCAAAAACGCCTCTCTCCCCGGCCAATCTGATGACTGATGATGCAGGCCTGCTCAATACCGATTCGGTATCCACTGATCGTCGCAGTAGCCTGTTAACCGTCACTCTGGTATGAAGCGGTCATTAAACCACAAATGCAACGTGGCATAAGTCCGCCACGGTTGCCAGACTTCGGCATAACGCGCAATTTTCGCTGGAGTCATTCCCGGAAAACGCTGTTTAATCAAATAGTCACTGCTTAAGAAAACATCCGGCGCTGACCACGCTCGCATGGCGACGTAGCAGGCAGTCCAGTGCCCAATACCGGGCATCGCCAGCAATGTTTTTATGCCCTGTTGCACATTCGTTATCGCATCCAACGGCAATGCAGCCTGTTCAACGGCTTGTGCCACACCGATCAGACAGGCTGCACGTTTGGCCTGAATGCCTATCCCGCGCAGGTCATCGACACACAGCCGGGCAATGCACGCCGGCGTAGGGAACAAATGCGTCAGCCCGCTGAAGGGCGTGGTGATGGGTTGCCCCCACTTCTGCGTCAGTCGGGTGGCCAGCGTGGCAGCCATTTTCACGCTCACTAACTGCCCGAGAATCGCCCGGACGGTCAGTTCAAAACGGTTAATGCAACCCGGTAGTCGCAGTCCGACAGCATTGTCTGCCAGCGTCCCCAGTTCGGCCGCGATAAGCAAAGGATCGGCGTCCAAATCCAGTAACTGCCGGACCTGCAGCTCAACCTGGGCCGCCACCCTCTGCAATGAGGGTGAGAGCTGCAGCTCAACGCAGTTCCTCTCGGCTATTGGTCTCAATCTTAACCAGCCGGAATACGTTTCAGCGCCGGACTCTACCACCAGCGTACGTTGATAAAACTCCCCCTCTTTCTGCTCGATACCCGCCAACACGCGCGCACCAAGAAAATCCATCATCCACTGCCAGTCATAGGGCGGTGCGTAATTGAGATATGTTTTCGCAGACATGGCGGTTCCTGGAGTGAAATACAGAATATAAATGAGAGTACAACGCTGTCAGCAGTGTAGCAGGTAGGATAAAAGATAAAAAAAATCCCAACGTGATTTCCGTCGGGATGAGGGCTTGCGATGCCGGGTTGAATCACCGGCTCAAGGCGTGACGTTAACTCACACTCAGATATTTACACCAAAATTCTTCGCGAGTGCGGAGAGTCCACCTTCAAACCCCTGACCTACGGCTTTGAATTTCCACTCACCGTTGTGACGGTAAAGCTCGCCGAAAATCATCGCGGTTTCCGTTGCAGCATCTTCAGAAAGGTCATAACGGGTCAACTCCTTCTGGTCATCGTTGTTCATCGCGCGGATGAAGCCATTGATGACCATACCGAAGTTTTGTTTGCGCTCTTCCGCTTCGTAAATTGTCACGGCAAAAACTATTTTCTTGGCCTTTGCATCGACTTTATCGAGATGGATCAGCACCTGTTCATCATCGCCGTCACCTTCACCAGTGCGGTTGTCGCCCTGATGTATAACGCCACCACAAGTACTGGTCATATTATTGAAGAAGATGAAGCTACTGTCAGACAGAACTTTGTCATCCTCGCCAACGATGAATGCCGAGGCATCGAGATCAAAAGCCGCGCCATCAGTTTTACGGGAGTCCCAGCCTAAACCAAACATCACCGATTTCATCGACGGCGCTTCTTTAGTCAGGGAAACATTGCCACCTTTTTTCAAAGATACAGCCATAATTCGACTCCTTAATTACATTTTTGAAAGGCACTGCACTACACAGCAGTACCGTTAAGCGAAAAGTGAACGTCTCTCCGGACTGTCAACGGCTCAACATTACGGCTGAGCTGGCTGGTCTTTAGCCGGGAACATCACGCTGGCAACAATACCCATTGCCAGTACAACCAACACCACATACAGGCTGGCAGTCGCACTGATACCAAAGCCATGCCCCCATAGATGGTCACTGGCATTTAAGCCCAGCTTGAAGGCGATGAAGAACAGCAGTGCGATAACAGCCTTCTCCAGATGCACCAGATATTTGCGTAGTGCTTCCAGTACGAAATACATGGTGCGCAAGCCCAGGATGGCAAACATCATGGCGGAGTAGACGATCAGCGGTTCTCGACTGACCGCAATGACGGCGGGTACGCTGTCGAAGGCAAACATGATGTCTGAAAGTTCAACCACGGCCACGCACAGCAGTAACGGTGTGGCGTATTTCGCGCCTTTCTTGACATCAAAGCTGAAGCCTTTGTTTTCAGGTTTTTCCAGCTCAGCGCTGACTTCTTTGGCGCTGAGCATAAAGCGGTTACCCGCCAGCTTTGGCCACACCGGATAGAAGCGCCGTACCAGACGGTTTGCAAAGTGATCTGAATAATCTTGCGTCTCGCCATCATCATCGCCGGAGCGCAGCATCATCACTGCCGTCAAGGCCACCAGCACCGCGAACAACATCTCTACCCACGGGCCGAGCATCAATAAACCGGAACCGATGGCAACAAAAATGGCGCGGAACACAATGGCGCCGATGATTCCCCAGTACAGCACACGGTGACGGTAGCCATCTGGCACGTTGAACCAGGCAAAAATAGCCATCATCACAAACAGATTATCCACCGATAGCACTTTTTCCAGGGCATAACCGGTAACAAACAGACTGGCAACTTCAGCGCCGTGGCTGACATAAAGGAACCCGGCAAAACCTAACGCGGTAACAATCCAGAACAACGACCACAGCACCGCATTTTTTAACCCAATGGCTTTATCACCACGATGCGCCAACAAGTCGATCAATAAGGCAGCAATCGCCAGTACCACAAACACGGCGACAGTTACCGGCGGAAAACCAATCAGGGTAGATTCCATCATTACTCTCAATCAAAACGAACAATCAGAAAAATTCTTCAGGCTTGAGGCCCAACTCATTACACACTTCCAGCAGCGCCCGCTTCTCATCTTCATCAAAATTGGCGTCACTCTTGGCAATCATTACCCCCAGGCGAACGGCGGCGCGTGCCTCTTCCGGTTTTTTACGCAATTTACCGAGGGTCTTCAGGCACTCGGAACGCCCGATATCCAGATCGAAATCGAACTTGGCAGAGAGTTTTTGGAACTCACTGATCACCTCTTCGGTACTGAACACTTTCAGGGTGTCGCTAATTTCAAAATACTTAATCAGTTTTTGTTTTTCCTGCGGGCTGACCACGCCATCGGCGAAGGCAATGTAAGTGCCTACAGCCACACATCCCTGCATGAAGTCCTTGCCCTTATAACGACTGACTTCCGACAACAGAGTGTCGCGTCCCTGATTAAATTTGTTTTTAGCCCAATCCAACATATTGCTTTCCTCTGTGAAATTTATTTGCTGCCTGCGCGCCAGTTGAAACCCCAACCATAGGCTTTATCCATAGGTTCATGGCCGCCAAAGTAGGCATTCAGACGTTCGACTTTTAAGGTGTTATTGATGTTTTCAAGACGAGCAATCGCGCACATTGACTGACTGCCACCGTCCGCATTCAGGCGGGTTTCAATCGGTGGCTGTTCAGGTAATTGCAGCGTCACAACGCCGTCGGTTTTCGCCCAGTTAGGAACGCCTTTGTAGATAAAGGCGAAGATCACCACTTCTGCGATATCGTCCCACTTGGCGCCATTGATATTGAGCCACTCACCTTCTGAAGCTGAGCCGGAGCGGTCGTCAGCTTCAAGATGCACAAAGGGAACGTTCTGATAATCGCCAAAGCGATTGCCTAACGCTTGTACTAAATCCTGATGGCCATCTTTAAAGCGCACGTAGGCCCCCAAATCCAGATCGATGGCGTTAAGCTTGCTGAAAAAGCCGCCGCCGGACGCTTGGTTCCAGTTCAGATTGACGCGAATACGCCCAAACCCCTGGCCTTTGCTGAGATTAACCGGCTTGGTTAAATTAACGCTCGGCTGCTCTTTCGTTAGGGTGACTTTACTGAGATTGATCGGTTTCGCTGCCGGTGCCGGAGGGGGAACCGGCGCTGGTTTTGACACCTCTTCAGTAGGTGCATCGATGGTCACACCAAAGTGCTCAGCCAGCGGCTGTAAACCGCCGTTGAACCCCTGGGCAACGAAGCGGAATTTCCACTCACTGTTACGCCGGTATAGTTCACCAAGGATTAATGCGGCCTCGTTGCGACCGTTTAAATCTACCGGGCAGGTCAGATGAGGCTTACCATTAACTTCCACGCTGATGCCTAACGTACGCAACGTCTGAATGTTATGGCCTGCTTCCGGCGTAATGGTAAAAGCGACCTTCTGCACGCTGGCAGGTAGCGCACTAAGATTGACAGAAAATGAACTGTTATCCCCTTCCGTCAGCAACAGAACCGATCGGTCATTGCTCTGTTTCTGCCCGTAGAAAATAAAATCATCATCGGATTGGGTTTTACCGTTGGCGTCTAACCGAAAGGCTGACACATCGGCGGCAATGGCGCTTTTAACCCGAATGATCAGTGTCGTTTCAGGAACAGGCCCGTTGCCACCCGCTATAAGTTGAGTTGCCATGCTTACCCCACCAGCTCACGAATAACCAGCGGCAGCATGCTTTCCACCGTTCGTCCGTCGGAAGTCTGACCGTGAGCCTTGAAGCTCCAGTCATTGCCCTTACGGGACAGTGATGCAATAAACAACGCCGAGTGAGCGCCCTTCTCCGACAGATTGAAATTCGCCAACTCTTTGCTGCGCTGGTCAAGAATGCGCACGCTGGCGTTCTCAACTTTGGTGAAATTCTGGCCGGTGAAACTGTTCACCGTGAAAGCCAAATGTTCGACGTCGGAAGGTACGCGGCTCAAATCAATGAGGATCACTTCGTCGTCGCCATCTCCAGCACCGGTACGGTTGTCGCCGCTGTGTTTGACTGAACCGCAGCTGGATTGCAACTTACGAAACCAAATGGTATCGACTGCTTCGCCGTCGCTGTCGAGCATCACACAGGAGGCATCCAGATCAATTTCACCGCCGCCGCCGCCAAACAGACCAAACAACCCTTTGCTTTTCGCTGCATCCCATCCCAAACCGATATGCACAGCAGTCACGGAAGCGCCGGACTCTTTTGCCAGGGAGACGGATTGATTTTTACTGAGTGAAATAGCCACGAAAGCTCCTTTTGTGAAAAATCAGATTAAACATCGATTAGTTTAAATAATTACCGGTTTCATCGCCGGCCGATTCAATAACCACAAAATATATAATGGCAAAGCTCGAATTATTTTTAAATTTAACGGAATATAAACTCGACCGACGCATAAATAACAACGCATACAAAATACACATGATGGTGAGATATATTCCCTAGTGCTGCGAGCGACAGTATCACTCTTTTCATTCACTTTGTTTAGGGAAGGTTTATTGTTTTACACAGAAACACACTTTTGATAGATAAATTTACAATAGCCATAACTATTACCATGCTTATTATTTTTTAAGTCATGCAATACATAAAACCTGTATGATTTTTCACTTCACTGCTCATAAAACGTGAAACCCTGAAATCATAACATACTGTTTTAATTTAAATAACACACATTCCATGACCATTGGCGTTTTTTGTGAATCTGGATTCCAAATTACATAAATAATCCCAATTCAGCGCTGTACTGACGTAACCTTTGATTTAGGATGGTGCATTGCAAAGAAACGTAAATAATATTGCTTAAAGTATTTTATTTACTGCCAACTATGAAAAATTCATGATAAAAACACGCTGTTAATTTATAAAAATATTGCCCATGTTTTCCTCTGAATATTATTTTTTACTCAGCGACCTTTGGTGCAATAAATTTACCTGGCTGACAGCGTAGTTGTAACGTTATTTTGGTGGTTTTTTCATTGATAAACTCTAATAGATACAACCTGTTTAACATTCGCATGCAGCTTATTTTCGCTTTTAGCTCTCCGCTTAGTGTACAGGCAAAAGATCGCCAGTTACTGAGCGAGATAATCCCGCGATGCGGTAAGAATTCGGCATTCAGTATCGAACAGATAAACATGCTTTCCGAAGGGGTAGAACTTCAGCTAACTATGTCACCAGAGATGGAGATTCCCATGCTGGTTAATACTCTGAAAACGCACAGTGCTAAACAGCTCGGGGAACTGTCGGGCGTAAAAAAGAATGGGCTATGGTTACGCGGCTATGTGGCGCACTCCCTGGGGAATCTGCCTGAGCCTCAACCGAATTTATCAGCGCTGATCGCGAAAAACCGGCGGGAGAAATAGCCCAATGATTTGGCTTATGGAAGGTTTTGCTTCACAACGCGGCATTCTCCAGGCGTTACGTTGTGCCCTTACCGCAGAGAAGTGGTGTAACCGTCAGGGAACACCTCTGCAACTGATGGCATCACACCGGCATTTTCGGCCGGAAATTACCCACCTGGCCGATGTTGAGCTACGCGAACCGGCGGATCCAACCCAGAAACTGGCATTTATTTTGGACACTATTGCCCGCTATTCGGTCACGCTGATCCATGCTGGCCGCGCGGACCCGTGGTTCGAAGAGCATCGTTCGCAGATAGAAGCCCAAGGCGTAGTCCTGATTACCGGCACGCGGAGCCTTGAGAACCTGCTACTGGCTGACGACAAATACCGTTTTAGCCTGCAACTTGCGCAACACGGCATCGCCCATACTCCTGCCTGTCTGGTGGACTCTCTTCCCGCTCTGAAAGCAGCACTAAAAAGCATTAAATCTGATTTTACCGAGCTGTGTATCAAACCCAATCAGGGTATTTATGGCTGCGGTTACTGGCGTCTGGATGATCATGCATCAGCAGATTTGGTGCTGCGAAAACCCGAAACCCGGCGGATAAATACCCAAACTTATCTGGATATTGTGGAGAAAAGCGGTGGGCTGTCACAACCCATGCTCGTGATGCCTTACCTGCCGGGTCCGGAATGCAGCATCGATATGGTCACCGAACAGGGCCACACGCTGGCTGTACTGGGCCGACGTAAAAATAATGCCCTGCAGCAGTTTTTTACCGAAGGTGAAGAGGTCGAACTGGCCCGCCGGGTCGCGGCACTTTTGCATGCTGACGGCCTGATTAACGTTCAAACTCGAGCGGATCATGAGGGAAAACCGCGCGTGCTGGAATGCAATCTGCGTCCGAGCGGCGGTGTGCCTTATGGGCTTGAAAGTGGCATTAATTTACCTGCCATCATGGTGGCTTCGCGTCTGGGTTTACCGCTGTCTGCACAGAAACTCCATCACTGTAACGTCCGCATCCTCGACCATGCCGTCCACATTCCCAGCCCACGAGTTAACTCATGAAAAATAAACCCGTCATTGACGACATCTGTCCGGATAAACGCCGAATAGATGAACACTATCAGGCCGTGCTCAGCGCGGGTGTGATGTCATTGCAACTGCGCAGCCAGTCGGGCTGGAGCGCAAATACGCTGTTCGATATGGCCCAACGCCGCAATCCGCGCCGGGCATTCTTATTCGTCAGTAAAATTTTAGGCCGTCATATTCCCTGCTCTCCGAGGGTCATCCGCCAGGCCTTTACTGATCTTGCAGACAGTATTCCAGATGCACTCCCCGGCCCGATTCTGGTCACCGGCATGGCAGAAACCGCCGTCGGGCTGGCTGCTGGTGTGCACTCAGCCCTCTCACAGCGCTATGCCGATTGCATTCTGCTGACCACCACCCGCCATCCACTCGGCAGTGATTTGTTCTGCCGTTTCGAGGAGGAACATAGCCATGCCACCGCGCATTTAGTTCATCTCCCAACAGACCCAGCACTGCGGGAAAAGCTGTTACAGGCCCGCACGCTGGTCATGGTGGATGATGAAGCGACAACCGGGAAAACCTTTATCAATTTATTTAATGCGTTGAAAGAAGCCGGAATGAGCAAGCTGGAACACGTCGTTACCGCGACGCTCACCGACTGGTCGGAAAACGCCTTGTCAGGACAAATCAACCTGCCCGTCACCGCCGTCTCGCTTGCCAGCGGCCGTTGGCAGTGGGAGCCGGCAGCCTGTCCGCCGCCCATCAATACGCCCGACGTCAATGTCACGGCCTGCGGATCACAGCCACTCAACGCCATTGCGAATCGGTGGGGACGAACAGGGGTCGAATTTCATACCCGATTATTGACAACCATGCCACCGCAGGAAGGCCAGCGCATTCTGGTACTGGGTTCCGGCGAATATGTCTGGCAGCCCTATTTATTGGCGCAATGGCTGGAGGAGCAAGGAGCCGAGGTCTGTTTCAGTTCGACCACTCGCTCACCGGTCGCCATCGGCAACGCCATTGGCTGTGCCATGAGTTTTACCGATAACTACGGCCTGGGCGTGCCGATGTATGTCTATAACGTCGATCCCGCACAGTGGGATCGGGTGATTCTATGTTCAGAGACACCGGCCGCTGCGTGGGATCCGGCTTTTCTGGCGCAATTTAAAAATCTGGAAATCAACGAGGCTCATCATGACTGCTAACATCGCCACGCGCCCGCTGATCTTCACCGATCTTGATGACACACTGTTTCAGACCGGCCGCAAAATCACCGATGCCTGCGAACGCCAGCTAAGCGTGCCGGGCGCACTCGACAGAAGCCTTGCGCCACGCAGTTTCATGACACCTCGTCAGCATAACTTAGTCCAGTGGATGCTGGACAGTGCAGAAACTATCCCGGTGACAGCACGGGGCACAGAGGAAATTGCCCGTGTTTGTATTCCCTTTGATTCATGGGCAATCACCACCCACGGCGCGGTGATTCTCACCCCTACAGGTCAAGCCGACCCGCAGTGGCAGCAGTTGATCACTGAGCAAATGCGCAGTTTTCTGCCAAGGTTGCTTGCGTTAGAACAGCACCTCAGCCGAATGCTCTCGGACCCGCAGGCGGTCTCGCCGCACTTACCTGTTGAAGCAGGATGGTGCCGGATGAATGAAGAGTACGGTATGCCGGTCTATCTGGTGATGAAGGTTAACGATAGTCAGCACCTTATCGCGCTGAATCACTATGCCGACTGGGTGAGTCAGACCTTCGATCTCGACGGGTTTTATGTGCACCGCAATGGCAATAACGTCGCCTGGCTGCCGAAATGCATTGAGAAAGCCCATGCGGTGAAATTCCTGCTGGAAAAACTACGTGCAGAAAACCCCGCCCGCCCGGCGCTGGGCTTTGGCGACAGCCTTTCAGATTTGAGTTTTATGCAGCAGTGCGATTTTCTGGCAATACCGCAGCGTAGCCAGCTGCTTAATACACTGGAAAGAGCACTGCCCGCCGTCCTCTCATCGGAGAGCCACATACTGCAACCTGAATCAACGCCACAAACGCTGCTTTCGGGTTCCTACCCGCCTGGCGATATTCACTTTTTGCTCGCTCCGGTACAGATTGCATTCACCGCGGTGGAAGAGAAAGAGCGCCTGATTCAGAGCGGTGAAAAGCACTATTCTGAGATGCTGTCGCAAGAGCCGTCACCCTCTCACAAACATTTGTCGCTCTACCAGCATGCCATGACAGATTTTGGCCCACGTCTGGCCCATGAGATCACTGCGCTGGCGAAAGGTCTGGTGGCACAAGTGACCGCCAGACCGATTGTGCTGACCTCACTGGTAAGGGCCGGTGTACCGCTGGGAGTTTGCCTACTGCACGCTCTACGCGATATGCAAGTCGAGGCCGTGCATTACGGCATCAGTATTATTCGCGACCGCGGGCTGGACGAAACCGCGCTGACGCACATTACCCGGCAACACGGCAGCGCGGGGGTGGTGTTTATCGATGGCTGGACCGGAAAAGGGGCCATTTCACGCCAACTCACAGCCTCCCTGGCCAACCGGCCTGAGTTCGGCTCACCGCCCAGGCTGGCCGTGCTGGCTGATCCCGGAGGATGTGCGTGGTTGTCGGCGAGCGGGGACGATTGGTTGATGCCCTTCGGCATTCTCGGCGCACCGGTTTCCGGACTGGTCAGCCGTTCACTTTGGCGTGAAAGCGGTTTCCATGGTTCGATGTTCTGCCAACATCTTCAGCCTTTCGATCTCAGCGCAAGTTTTGTCACGGCGGTCGACTCCCTGCGTCATCAGCAAACCGGGAATATCCCCGCGGCCCATCCGCGTGAGGACGAAAAAAATGACCTGCAACGGTTGAGTGAGCAGGTCATAAACCGGCTTGCCGAACGCTTTAATGTTGGTTCGATCAACCATATAAAACCCGGTATCGCCGAAGCGACCCGCGCGGTAATGCGCCGTGTACCGGATCATGTTCTGGTCACCAGTAAGCAAGATGCCGACGTCGCACTGCTGGTTCATCTGGCCGAAAGTTTGGGGATCCCGGTAGAAGAAGTCGGATCTGACATTGGGGTATATCGCGCCGTCACCCTGATTAAGCCTATTCCTTGAGCCGGAGATAAATTGATGAAAAAAATCACGCCCAATGACCTCGGGGCCACCATGTATGTTCCTGCCACGCATCCAGAACTGACGCGCATTGCCTGCGGAGAAAAATATCCGGAACTGTTGTCGATGGTGATCTGTCTGGAAGATGCCGTGCTGGATCGTGATATCCCGCAAGCGTTGAATAATCTGCGGGATACCCTGCTCGCGCTCAAAAGCCCGCGTCATTTCAACGATGGACCGCTAGTATTTATCCGACCACGAAGCACTGCCATGGCCGCCAGACTGGTGGCTGATAAAACCTTTTTATTGCATGCGGCTGACGGTCTGGTGTTGCCAAAGTTTAGGTTATCCTCACTCGATACCTGGCTGAGTATTACCGCTGGCACTCATCTGCTATGGATGCCCACACTGGAAGATGCCGAAGTGTATGACGTCACCAAAATGCAGCAGATGGCGGAAGCGCTGAAAGCCAAAGCCGCCGACCGCGTATTGGCGCTGCGTATTGGGGGTAACGATCTGATGAGTGTATTGGGTTTGCGCCGGAGTAAAGAATATACCTTGTACGAAGGTCCACTCGGCTATGTGATCAAAATGCTGGTGAGTGTGTTCGGCGCACAGGGTTTTGCCCTGACGTCTCCGGTGTGTGAGTTAATCGAACCCGACGACATACTCAGACGCGAACTCAAACAGGATGTTCTGCACGGGCTGGTGGGGAAAACGGCAATCCATCCCAGCCAGATCCCGGTCATCCATCATGCCCTGCGCGTGGCGCCCCGCGACTATCAGGAAGCATTACGCATCCTCAATGCAGACAGCGCGGTTTATAAATCCGACGGCGCTATGTGTGAACCCGCGACACACGTCAATTGGGCGCACCGGATTATTCAGCAGGGGAAAAGATATGGGTATGTGGAGACAAGCCATGGCGGGCAGGATCTGGGGGCTGCTGCCCAAACCGGCTAATGCTTTAACTTCAACTTCAAGACCTTGGGTTGCCACTCAAACTGGCTTTAAGGTCAAGACCTTGGGTTGCCACCCAAACTGGCTTTAAGGTCAAGACCTTGGGTTGCCACCCAAACTGGCTTTAAGGTCAAGACCTTGGGTTGCCACCCAAACTGGCCCAAAGGGTCGCAGTCGCTCGACCCTTTGGAATCCCCGCTTTTTAAAAACAGCAGCTGCGCGAGTCACAATGGCCGTGTTTCAGTTACCTCGGTTATAGCCGCAAAATGTCGCCGCTTAGGCGGTCCCTTCACTTCGGGTTACAACCGCGTAAAAAGACCCGCGGTTTTCCACCTCTCGTTCAGCGTCATTTTTGAATGCGGCCGACACTTTTTTAAAAGACAAAACTTCTTTAAAGATAAAAGCAGACCAGGTTTTGAATTTGAATTTAAAGAAGCCGAGGCCGCGTTCAAAACGACGTCGAGGGAGAGGCGTAAAACCGCGTGGGTTTTTACGCGGGTTGAAGCCCGAACAGAGAGCACCGCGCAGCGGCGGAGTTTGCGGCTATCACGCAGGCTTCTGAAACACGGCCATCCCCACTTGCGAAGCTGCTGTTTTTAAAAAGCTCGGATTCCAAAGGCCCGAGCGACTGCGGGCCTTTGGTCGGTGTGGGCCGACGCCCACGACCTTGAAGTTGAAGTTGAATTCAAAATTGAATTTGAAATTAAAACCAAAACCACATACAGTCCTGCCCCTTCTTTGGCATGGGGAACAGTGATGTTTATTGGATTTGACTACGGCACCGCAAATTGTTCAGTCGCCGTGATGCGCGATAATAACGCCCACCTACTGGCGTTAGAAAACAACGATCCTTATTTACCCTCCATGCTGTGTGCGCCTACGCGTGAAGCGGTCAGCGAATGGCTGAACCGTCACGGGCAGGTTCCACCGGGCAGTGACGAAAACATTGCGCTGTTGCGCCGCAGTATCAGTTTCAACCGTGAGGAAGATATCCCGGTTAATGCCAACAGCGTGAATTTTGGTTTACGTGCTCTTTCGACCTATATGGAAGACCCGGAAGAAGTCTACTTTGTGCGCTCGCCAAAATCCTTCCTGGGTGCTAATGGGTTGAAACCACAGCAGATTGCACTGTTTGAAGATCTGGTCTGCGCCATGATGTTTCATATCAAACGTCAGGCGGAAAACGCTCTGCAACAAAGCATCGAACAGACGGTGATTGGCCGTCCGATTAACTTTCAGGGCATGGGCGGCGAAGAAGCCAACCGCCAGGCGCAAGGAATTTTGCAACGCGCTGCCGAGCGGGCCGGTTTTCGCGATATCGCTTTCCAGTTTGAGCCTGTCGCCGCGGGTCTTGATTTTGAAGCGACGCTGAGCGAAGAAAAAACCGTACTGGTCGTCGATATCGGTGGTGGAACCACCGACTGTTCAGTGCTGTTGATGGGTCCACAGTGGCGCGACAAAGCCGAACGCCAGCAAAGTTTGCTTGGCCACAGCGGCTGCCGCGTAGGCGGAAACGATCTGGATATTATGACCGCATTTAAGCAGCTGACCCCGCTGTTTGGTATGGGTAGCGAAACGGCGAAGGGCATTGCTATTCCATCCCTGCCTTACTGGAACGCCGTCGCGACCAACGACGTGCCTGCCCAGCTGGATTTCTACAGCGTAGCCAATGGTCGTATGTTGCGGGATCTAATCCGCTATGCTGCCCAGCCACAGCAGGTAAAACGCCTGCTGAAAGTACATCAACAGCGTCTGAGCTACCGGCTGGTACGGATGGCGGAAGAGAGCAAAATCGCGCTGTCTGAGCGTGAAAACGTCACAACGGCTCTGGATTTTATCGAAGCCGGCCTGACAGAAAATATCAGCCAGCAGCAGTTAAGTGATGCAATATCACAACCGCTGGCGCGCATTCAGGAGCAGGTGAATCTGGCACTCTCCACCAGCAATATCACGCCGGACCTGATTTACCTGACTGGAGGCAGCGCACGTTCACCGCTGCTGCGTGCAGCATTACAAGCGCAGCTACCCGGTATCCCGCTGGTCGGGGGTAATGATTTTGGCTCAGTCACTGCCGGGCTGGCCCGCTGGGCGCAAACACTGTTCCGTTAACGGCCTATCCTCTGAAAGTAAAAAACCGCCTGTGTGCTCGTGCCACAGGCGGTTTTTATTTTGAACACAGAGAGAGAATTACTCGTTGCTGGCCTCGTTCAACGTGAGGATATCCGCATCGTCCAGCGTCAGATCAGCTGCTTTGGCCAGTTCATCCAACTGTTGCAGCGAGGTCGCACTGACAATAGGAGCGGTCACACTCGGGCGGGCAATCTGCCATGCCAGCGCGATTTGTCCCGGCTTAGCACCCTGTTTCTCCGCCACCTGATCGAGCGCAGCAAGAATCTTCAGCCCGCGATCATTGAGATACTTCTCGACAACTTGACCGCCGCGCTGACTTTTACTGGCATCGGCTTGAGTCCGGTATTTGCCGGTGAGGAAGCCGCTGGCCAGCGCGAAAAAGTTGATAACTCCCAGACCATTGTCCGAGACCACCTTCTCCAGATCGTCTTCATACACGTTGCGATCGTACAGATTGTAGAGTGGCTGAAGGGTTTCATACCGTGCCAGACCATTATCCTGGCTGACTTTTAGCGCTTCACTCAGACGCGGTGCGCTGTAGTTTGAGGCCCCAATAGCCCGTACTTTGCCCTCTTTAATCAGCGCATCAAACGCTGCCATCGTTTCCGCCAGTGGCGTATCGGCGTCATCATCATGGGACTGATACAGATCGATATAGTCCGTTTGCAAACGGATGAGTGAGGCTTCAACCGCTTGCTTAATGTAACGAGGGGAAAGCCCCACTTTGCCTTCCCCCATTGGCTTACCCACCTTGGTGGCCAGGATAATCTGGTCGCGCTTGCCACTTTTTTTAAACCAGTTGCCGATAATCGTTTCAGACTCACCACCGCTATTGCCCTCAGCCCAACGAGAATAGATGTCGGCGGTATCAATAAAGTTAAGTTTATGTTCAAGCAAGGCGTCGAGAAGGCTAAAAGATGTCGATTGATCAACGGTCCAACCCAATACATTACCGCCGAACGTTAATGTCGGTACCTGAATACCGGAACGGCCCAGTTCTCATTTACTCATGACGTACTCCCTTTTTATGAACAGATTAAAATGGCGTTGTCTGTGATGCATTAACGGAAAAAGAATAACAGTAGCACTCCGGCTCGTAATATCAGGTTAGGGAAGATGTTAATGTGTTAGAAGATAAAAGTGACTCCTTATTTCCTCCATTTTTCATGCGCTGGCAATGACTACACTATCGCCTCCGACTCGGCTCAAAATGCCGTTGCCTTGGTCATCAATATAAAGAGTAAGATTGTGCGAAAAAGCCCTCTGCGATTTTTAATTATCCTGCTGATTCTGGTGATTGCGGCGACAAGCATCTGGTATTTCTATGTGGATAAGTCCGGTTCACACAGCATAAAAGCTGACACTCCCGATGCGAAAAATGCTGCACGGCATGCCGGGGGACGCCGCAATATGCCGCTGCCGCCGGTTCAAGCCGCGATGACCATAGAGAAATCCGTACCACAGTATCTCAGCGGGCTTGGCACCGTGACGGCGTCCAATACCGTGACGTTACGCAGCCGGGTTGACGGTCAACTGATGTCGCTGCATTTCACTGAGGGCCAGCAGGTCAAAACCGGTGACCTGTTAGCAGAGATCGACCCGCGTCCGTATCAGGTCCAACTTACCGAGGCGCTGGGGCAGATCAACAAAGATCAGGCCACGCTCGATAACGCCCGCCGTGATCTGGCGCGTTACCAACAACTGGTTAAAACCAACATGGTTTCACGTCAGGATCTCGACACCCAGCAGTCTCTGGTGCGCCAGAGTGAAGGTGCGGTGGCGGTAGATCAGGGCGCGGTTGACAGTGCCAAACTGCAACTGACCTACAGCAAAATCACTTCGCCGATCGATGGCCGTGTAGGCCTCAAACTGGTGGATGTCGGTAATATCATCTCCAGCAGCGACACCACAGGCATTGTGGTTTTGACCCAAACGCAGCCCATAGACGTGATTTTCACCCTGCCCGAAGCCACCATCGGTGCCATCCTCCAGTCGCAGAAAAGCGGCCAGCCGCTGACGGTGGAGGCCTGGGACCGCACCAATCAGCATCAGCTGACGCAGGGCACCTTGCTGACCCTCGATAACCAAATCGATGTCACTACCGGCACCATCAAGTTGAAAGCGCGCTTCAGCAATCAGGACAACGCGCTGTTCCCCAACCAGTTTGTCAATGCACGGCTGAAAATCGGCACACTGCAAAACGCCGTCGTCGTACCTACCGCCGCAGTACAAATGGGCAACGATGGCCACTTCGTCTGGGTGGTGGGGAGCGATAACAAAGTCAGTAAACACATAGTGACTACCGGCACACAAGACAGTCAGCAAACCGTGGTCACCGCCGGGCTGAGTGCCGGGGTTAACGTGGTGACCGATGGTATTGACCGTCTGACCGAAGGCGCTACCGTCGAGGTTATCCGGCCAGAAACCGCAGCGGTGGCCGATAAAGCGCCTGAAAAACATCACCGCCAAAGGAAGTCCTAATGCAAGCGATGCCGGATAAACCTCAGGGCGGGCCGTCACGGCTGTTTATTCTGCGCCCGGTGGCCACCACGCTGCTGATGATCGCCATTCTTCTGGCCGGTATTATCGGCTACCGTGCCCTGCCGGTTGCCGCGTTGCCAGAGGTTGATTACCCGACTATTCAGGTGATTACGCTCTATCCCGGTGCCAGCCCAGATGTCACGACTTCAGCGATTACTGCGCCTCTGGAACGCCAGTTCGGGCAGATGTCGGGCCTGAAGCAGATGCAGTCGCAAAGCGCCGGTGGCGCATCCGTTATCACGCTGCAGTTCGCCCTGGAACTGCCACTGGATGTCGCCGAGCAGGAAGTGCAGGCGGCCATCAATTCCGCCACCAATTTGCTGCCCACCGATCTGCCAAATCCGCCGGTTTATAGCAAAGTTAATCCTGCCGATCCGCCCATCATGACACTGGCGGTGACATCAAGCGCCCTGTCGATGACGGCGGTGGAAGATCTGGTGGAAACCCGCGTGATGCAAAAGCTGGCCCAGGTCAACGGAGTAGGACGGGTCAGTATTTCCGGTGGGCAGCGCCCGGCAGTGCGAGTGAAACTCAATGCACCGGCCATGTCGGCCCTCGGGCTGACCAGCGAAGAAGTGCGTGCAGCCATCGCGGCGGCTAACGTCAATTCAGCCAAGGGCAGCTTTGACGGCCCGGAGCGCTCAGTCACGCTGTCCGCCAATGACCAGATGAAAACCGCCGCCGATTACCGCGCGCTAGTGGTCAGTTATAAAAACGACGCACCGGTGCGGCTTAGCGATATTGCCAGCGTCGAACAAGGGGCCGAAAACAATAAACTGGCGGCATGGGCCGACACACATCCGGCCATTGTGTTGAGTATTCAACGCCAGCCAGGTGCCAATGTGATCACCACCGCTGACAGCATCCGGGCGATGTTGCCATCGCTACAACAGAATCTGCCGAAATCTGTCCACATCGAACGGATGACCGACCGCACCGTCACCATCCGGCACTCGGTCAGCGACGTACAGTTCGAGTTATTGCTCTCGGTGGCGCTGGTCGTCATGGTGATATATCTGTTTTTACGCAATGTCGCCGCGACGCTGATCCCCAGCGTGGCCGTACCGCTGTCGCTGATTGGCACCTTTGCTGCCATGTATTTTCTGGGCTTCTCGGTCAACAACCTGACCTTGATGGCGCTGACCATCGCCACCGGGTTTGTGGTTGATGACGCCATCGTGGTGATCGAAAATATTTCGCGTTATATCGAGAAAGGCGAAACACCGCTCAATGCTGCGCTGAAAGGGGCGGGCGAAATCGGCTTTACCATCATTTCTCTGACTTTTTCGCTGATTGCCGTGCTAATTCCGCTGCTATTTATGGGTGATATCGTCGGGCGTTTATTTCGCGAATTTGCCGTGACGCTGGCGGTAGCCATTCTGATTTCCGCCATCGTCTCGCTCACCCTGACACCCATGATGTGCGCACGTATGCTCAGCCATGAATCGCTGCGTAAACAGAATCGTTTTTCACGCGCCTCCGAGCGGATGTTTGAGCGCATTATTGCCACTTATGGTCGCGGCCTGACGGTGGTGCTACGCCATCAGTGGCTGACGCTCGGCGTCGCGCTCGGTACTCTGGCGCTGACCGCCCTGCTCTATATTTTGATCCCCAAAGGTTTTTTCCCGGTGCAAGATAACGGGCTGATTCAGGGCACACTGGTGGCGCCACAGTCGGTGTCATTCAGTAATATGGCTAGCCGTCAGCAGCAGGCGGCGGCCATTATTTTGCAGGATCAGGATGTGGAAAGTCTGACCTCGTTTATCGGTGTGGACGGCACCAACCCGACGCTCAATACCGGCCGCTTACAGATTGCCCTCAAACCACTGAGCGACCGCAGTGACAGAGTGGACACCATTATTCCGCGTTTGCAGAAGGCCGTCGCCAAAGTACCGGGGATCGCGCTTTATCTGCAGCCAGTGCAGGATCTGACCATCGATACTCAGGTGGCCCGCACGCAATACCAGTTCACCTTGCAGACGCTAACGGCCGATTCACTCGGTCGCTGGGTGCCGCAATTGCTGGATAATTTGCGCGCCCTGCCACAGTTGCAGGATGTGAGCAGCGACTGGCAGGATCAGGGGCTGGAAGCCTACATCAAGGTCGATCGCGACAGTGCCAGCCGTCTGGGCATCAGCATGACTGACGTCGACAACGCGTTGTACAACGCATTCGCCCAACGGCTGATCTCTACCATTTATACCCAGGCCAACCAATACCGCGTGGTATTGGAACAGGACACGGCACAAACGCCCGGCCTGAGCGCCTTGCAGAATATCCGCTTGATTGGCAGCAATGGCACCAGCATTCCGCTTAGTGCCATCGCGCAGTTTGAGCTGCGCAAAACGCCGCTTTCGGTCAACCATCTCGACCAGTTCCTGTCGGCCAGCGTGTCATTTAACGTGTCCCCCGGTTATTCCCTCGGCGAAGCGGTTAACGCCATAAAACAGGCCCAACAGCAGTTGGATCTTCCCGCCGATATCAGCGTGCATTTTCAGGGTGCCACGCTGGCATTTGAAGCTGCGCTCAGCAGTACGCTGTGGCTTATTCTGGCCGCTGTGGTGGCAATGTACATCGTGCTTGGCGTGCTTTATGAAAGCTTTATTCACCCGGTCACGATTCTGTCGACGCTGCCAACGGCAGGCGTGGGCGCACTGCTGGCACTGATGCTGGCAGGCAGCGAGTTAGATGTGATTGCCATCATCGGCATTATTTTGCTGATCGGTATCGTGAAGAAAAACGCCATCATGATGATCGACTTCGCGCTGGCCGCCGAGCGCGATCAGGGTATGACGCCGTATGATGCTATTTATCAGGCCTGCCTGTTGCGTTTCAGACCGATTCTGATGACCACGCTGGCGGCGCTGCTTGCCGCATTGCCGCTGATGCTCAGTACCGGCGTTGGCGCAGAGCTGCGGCGTCCGCTGGGGATTTGTATGGTCGGCGGGTTGGTGGTCAGTCAGGTACTGACCCTGTTCACCACACCGGTGATTTATCTGCTGTTTGACCGGTTGGCTCGCTGCATACGCCCACATGCTTATCCTCACACCGGGCTACCGCAGCCAGACACTGAGCGACCGCCGCGATGAATGTCTTCGCACTGTTCATCCACCGACCTGTCGCCACCATGTTGCTGACACTGGCGATTGTGCTGGCAGGCATACTGGGTTTCCGTCTACTGCCGGTGGCACCGCTACCGCAGGTGGATTACCCGGTGATTTCGGTTACCGCCACACTGCCCGGTGCGGACCCTGAGACCATGGCAGCGTCAGTGGCGACGCCGCTGGAAAGCACTCTGGGCCGTATTGCCGGTATCAATGAGATGACCTCCGTCAGTACGCTCGGCAGCACGCGTATCACGCTGGAATTTGATTTTGACCGCGATATCAACGGTGCTGCGCGCGATGTGCAGGCAGCGATCAATGCGGCGCAAAGTCTGTTACCGACGGGAATGCCAAACCGCCCGACCTATCGCAAAGCTAACCCTTCCGACGCGCCGATCATGATCTTAACCCTGACGTCGGATACCTACAGTCAGGGCCAGCTGTATGACTTCGCCTCAACACAACTGGCGCAAACTATTTCGCAGTTGGACGGCGTGGGTGATGTCACGGTTGGCGGCAGTTCCCTGCCTGCGGTCAGGGTTGATCTCAATCCTGAAGCGCTGTTCAATCAGGGCGTATCGCTGGACGCCGTGCGTCAGGCAATAGCCGCTGCCAACGTACGCAAGCCACAAGGCGCGCTGGAAGATAAGAACCAGCGCTGGCAGATCCGCACCAATGATGCCCTCAAGACCGCTAAAGATTACGCACCGCTGGTGATTCACGTCAGTAACGGTAATACCGTGCATCTGCGTGATGTCGCCACCGTCAGCGACGACGTGCAGGATCACCGTAACGCCGGGCAAACCAGCCTGAGCAAAGGAGGCGTGAGACCGGCGATCCTGCTGGTTGTGCGCCGCAGTGCAGACGCCAATATTATCGCCACCGTGGACGGTATCCGGGCGGAATTACCGCTGCTGCGTGAGGTTATTCCGGCTGCCATCAGTTTGCAGGTGGCGCAGGACCGTTCACCCACCATTCGCGCCTCACTGAATGAGGTGGAAATCTCGCTGAGTATCGCGGTGGCGTTGGTGATCCTGGTGGTTTTCCTGTTCCTGCGCTCGTGGCGTGCGACGTTGATCCCAGCCGTCGCCGTGCCGGTGTCGCTGATCGGCACCTTTGCCGCCATGTATCTGTGCGGCTTTAGCTTGAATAACCTGTCGCTGATGGCGCTGACCATCGCCACCGGTTTTGTCGTCGACGACGCCATCGTGGTGCTGGAAAATATTTCACGGCATATCGAAGCCGGAATGAAGCCGATGAACGCCGCGTTACAGGGTGTCAGAGAGGTCGGATTTACCGTGTTGTCAATGAGCCTGTCACTGGTGGCAGTGTTTATTCCGCTGCTGCTGATGAACGGTTTACCGGGGCGGCTGTTTCGCGAGTTTGCCGTGACGCTGTCCGTGGCGATAGGTATTTCTCTGCTGGTGTCGCTGACGTTAACGCCGATGATGTGTGCATGGCTACTGCGACCGTCAGCCCTGCCTCCGCCGCCGAAAAAGCGCGGTGTCAGCCGACTGCTGCTGCGCATGCAACAAGGTTATGGCCGTTCGCTGAACTGGGTGCTCAATCATGCACGCTGGGTCGGCGTGGTGCTGCTGGCGACCATCGCGCTTAATGTCTGGTTGTATATTGCCATCCCGAAAACGTTCTTTCCTGAACAAGACACTGGCCGCCTGATGGGCTTTATTCAGGCAGATCAGAGCATTTCGTTTCAGGCGATGAAAAGTAAAATGTCTGACTTTATCCGCTTAGTCAGCCAGGATAGCGATGTCGCCAATGTCACCGGTTATACCGGCGGTTCACGCACGAACAGTGGAATGATGTTTATTTCTCTCAAGCCACTGTCAGTGCGTAAAAGTAATGCACAGGAAGTGATTGCACGTATCCGCACCGCCGCATCTCAGGAAGCCGGTGCCGGGCTCTATCTCTCGGCCGTGCAGGACGTGCGTGTCGGTGGGCGACAGGGAAATGCCAGTTATCAGTACACGTTGCTATCGGATAATTTGCAAGATTTACGCCAGTGGGAACCGAAAGTTACCGCAGCGCTCGGCGCGCTACCGGAACTGGCGGATGTCAGTTCAGATCAACAAAATCACGGTGCAGAGATGCAACTGACCTACGACCGCGCCACGATGGCCCGCCTGGGCATTTCGATTTCCGCTGCCAACGCGCTGCTCAATAACGCCTTCGGCCAGCGGCAGATCTCTACGATTTATCAGCCACTAAACCAGTACAAAGTGGTGATGGAAGTCGCACCGCAATATACACAGGATGTCAGTTCACTCAGTAAAATGTTCATGATTAATAGTGCAGGGGCGTCGGTGCCACTCTCCTCGTTCGCCACATGGCGACCTGCCAACGCGCCGTTGCAGGTGAACCACCAGGGAATGTCGGCGGCAGCAACGATCTCCTTTAACTTGCCGGAGGGCGGCAGCTTGTCGGTGGCATCCGCAGCCATTGATCGCACCATGACTCAACTCGGCGTACCGGCAACCCTCCACGGACAGTACGCCGGTACCGCACAGGTGTTTCAAGACACGCTGAAATCTCAGTTACTGCTGATTATCGCCGCCATCGCTACGGTATATATTGTGCTGGGCATATTGTACGAAAGTTATATTCATCCACTGACCATTCTGTCGACTCTGCCTTCAGCGGGCGTCGGTGCGCTGCTGGCACTGGAGTTGTTCAGTGCGCCGTTCAGCCTGATCGCCCTGATTGGCATCATGCTGTTGATAGGTATCGTGAAAAAAAATGCCATCATGATGGTGGATTTCGCCCTCGACGCGCAGAGACGCGGGCACCTTACCGCCCGGGAAGCGATCTTTCAGGCCTGCCTGCTGCGTTTTCGGCCCATCATGATGACCACGCTGGCTGCGTTGTTTGGGGCACTGCCGCTAGTGCTGACATCAGGCGACGGCGCTGAGCTGCGCCAACCGCTTGGCATTACCATCGTCGGCGGTCTGGTCCTGAGCCAGCTATTAACGCTTTACACCACGCCAGTGGTGTATCTGTTTTTTGACCGGTTACGCGGCCGACTCAGTCGACAGCCGCGGCTAACATCACTTGCTGAGACAGATCGATGACATCACCCTCAGAGATAACAGACGCTAAGCCACCTGCCCCGCTCCCACCTTCAGTGCGCTGGCAGTTGTGGATCGTGGCTTTTGGCTTTTTCATGCAGGCACTGGACACCACCATCGTCAACACGGCGCTGCCATCAATGGCGGCCAGCCTCGGTGAAAATCCGCTGCATATGCACAGCGTGGTAGTGGCTTATGTGCTGACCGTGGCGGTGATGCTGCCCGCCAGCGGCTGGCTGGCGGACCGCGTCGGAGTCAAATGGGTGTTCTTTTCGGCGATTGTGCTATTTACCCTTGGCTCGCTGCTGTGCGCGCAATCGTCCAGTTTACAGACGCTGGTGATGTCCCGCGTGGTTCAGGGAATCGGTGGCGCGATGATGGTGCCGGTCGGGCGGCTGACCGTGCTGAAAATCGTACCGCGCAGCGAATATATGGCCGCGATGACCATGGTGACCCTGCCCGGTCAGATCGGCCCGCTGCTGGGTCCTGCGCTGGGCGGTTTTCTGGTGGAGTACGCCAGTTGGCACTGGATTTTCCTGATTAATCTGCCCGTAGGCCTGGCCGGATGCATCGCCACATTGATGATCATGCCCAATTACCAGATGCAGACCCGACGCTTTGATATTCGCGGTTTCGTGATGCTGGCTGTCGGCATGGCGACCCTGACGCTGGCGCTGGACGGCAGCCGTGGGCTCGGCCTTTCGTCGTGGCAGTTGGTGTTGCTGGTAGCGGTGGGTATCGCGTCGCTGGGGGTTTACTGGCTGCACGCACGCGGCAATCTGTCCGCGCTGTTCTCACTGCGTTTGTTTCATACCCCAACGTTTAAAATAGGTCTAATCGGCAGCTTCCTCGGCCGTATCGGCAGCGGTATGTTGCCGTTTATGACGCCGGTATTTCTGCAACTCGGCATGGGGTTTACGCCGTTCAATGCCGGCCTGATGATGGTCCCGATGGTGCTCGGCAGCATGGGCATGAAGCGCATCGTGGTCAGGCTGGTGAATAAACTCGGCTATCGCCAGGCGCTGGTCACAGCCACATTGCTACTGGCGCTGATCACCCTGATCTTTCCATTCGTTGCCATTTATGGCGCATTCTGGATGATCCCGGTGATACTGTTCTTCCAGGGCATGGTCAACTCACTGCGCTTCTCGTCGATGAATACGCTGACGCTCAAAGATCTGCCATCACGTTTGGCAAGCAGCGGCAACAGTTTGCTGTCGATGGTGATGCAACTGTCGATGAGTCTTGGTGTCAGCATTGTGGGGATTTTTCTTGGTCTGTTTGCGCATCAACACGTCATTGCAGGTAGCAATGGTATGCACAACACCTTTATTTATTCTTATTTATGTATATCCCTGGTTATCGCCCTACCTGCCTGGGTGTTCTTACACGTCCCCGAAGATGGCCGAAAACAAACCCTAACTGATCGCCGCCACGCGCAGGCTGGTTCATCCGACCCAATGAGAAAATCATGAAACCTGGAATTACAGCCAAATTGTTTATGGCCATTTTCTTCACCTGCGGGCTGGTGTTAATCACCATGAACTGGGGCGTGAGAATGAGTTTTGAACACGGATTTATCGACTATATTCGTCAAAGTAATGAGCAACGGATGGAGCTGCTGGCCGATACCTTGCAGGAACAGTACAAACAGCACGGCAGTTGGGAGTTTTTGCAAAAAAATGACAAGTTGATCTATCAGATCATGCGTTCGTTTGAGCAGAACAGCGCCAGCAGTCAGATGCTACCGCCTCAGGGCTGGCGGACAAAATTCTGGATACTCGACAGCCACAATCAACGCATTGGCGGCTCCGAAGCGCCCATCCCGGCGGATCTGAGAGGTCTCCGGCGCATTATGATCGTTGACGGTATGAACATCGGTACGGTGCTCTCCACGCCCGCCGAGCGCCTGACGCGCAACGCCGATATTAACTTTGACCGTCAGCAAAACCGCACCAGTTGGATCATTGTCGGTTTCACCACGCTGTTAGCCGCCGCCGTCACTTGGCTGCTGTCACGCGGCATGCTGGCACCGGTCAAACGGCTGGTTCAGGGGACGCACCAACTGGCAGCGGGAAATTTCAGCAGCCGGGTCAAAGTAGACAGTCAAGATGAGCTTGGAAAACTGGCGCAGGACTTCAACCAGTTGGCGATGACGCTGGAAAAGAATGAGCAGATGCGGCGTGCCTTTATGGCCGATATTTCTCATGAGCTACGCACGCCACTGGCGGTACTGCGCGGCGAACTGGAAGCCATGCAGGACGGCGTTCGAAAGATGACGCTAGACTCGCTGGGTTCGTTGCAGTCAGAAGTCTCCATTCTGACCAAGCTCGTGGATGATCTGCATCAGCTTTCGCTCTCTGACGCGGGTGCGTTGGCCTACCGTAAAGAGGAGATCGATGCGGTGCATCTGATTCAGTTGGCGGAAGCCGGTTATCGTGATCGCTTCCGGCAGAAGCAACTGACGCTTTCGAGTTCGCTACCGGAGAAAGTCATGCTGTTTGGTGACCCGCAGCGCCTGTCACAGCTGTTCAATAATTTGCTGGAAAACAGCCTGCGCTATACTGATGGCGGGGGCGGTTTGGAAATTATTGCCAACAAACAGGATAAATCGCTGCGTATTATTTTTCAGGACACTGCACCGGGCATTAATGACGAACAACTACAGCATATTTTCGAACGATTTTACCGTGCTGAAGGATCGCGTAACCGCGCCAGCGGCGGTTCCGGTTTGGGCCTGGCGATCTGCCAAAATATTGTTGAAGCCCACAGCGGACGGATAAATGCCAGCAAGTCACCTTCCGGCGGCATCTGTATGACCATTAATCTGCCACTTTCTATTCAACTTGGACCGAGAAACTGAATGAATTCCTCTACGATATCTGACCCTGCGCCGCTGCAAATTTTGATTGTTGAAGATGAGCCGAAACTCGGCCAGTTGTTAGTTGACTACCTCGAAGCCGCCGGTTATGCCACCCAATGGTTGTCCAACGGCAGTGACGTGGTGCCGCTGGTGAAAGCGAATCCGCCCGCCATGATCCTACTGGACTTGATGCTGCCGGGCAGCAGCGGTCTCAGTATTTGTCGCGATATCCGTCAGTTTTCCGATATCCCGATCATGATGGTTACCGCCAAAACTGAAGAGATCGACCGACTGCTGGGGCTTGAAATTGGCGCGGATGATTACATCTGCAAACCTTACAGCCCGCGTGAAGTGGTCGCCAGAGTCAAAGTGATCCTGCGCCGCTGCATGCGTCCCAGCGACAACCCGGCAGAAGATTTCAGTCTGCACATTGACGAAGCCTGTTTTCAGGCCAGCTATAAGGGTCACGAATTAGATCTGACGCCAGCAGAATTCCGGCTGCTGAAAACACTGTCGGTGAAACCGGGCTATGTCTTCACCCGAGAAATCCTGCTGAATAATCTGTACGACGATTATCGCGTGGTGACCGATCGCACCATCGACAGTCACATTAAGAATTTACGCCGTAAGTTAGAGTCTATTGACGGAGATAAGGCCTTTATTCGCGCAGTTTACGGCGTGGGCTATCGCTGGGAAGCGGAGCCATGCAGGATAGTGTGACATCGGCTTGATATGCTGAGAAATGTAAATCTGGCTTAAGTCTGTAAGCTGCATCACAGTTTTGCAGCTAAATCCCACAGCCAGAGGATCGCCCGCCACCGAAAATCTTGTCGTTAACTACACTTATCTCTGGATGAAATCACTCATGGGAGAAATCGTATGGCGACAGGCCACTATGAACTTAAAAAAGCGAAGAACGGACAATTTCACTTTAACCTGAAGGCCGGTAATGGCGAGATTATTCTCACCAGTGAGATGTATGCCAGCAAGGCGTCAACAGAAAATGGCATCGCCTCCGTACAGAGCAATTGCACCGAAGAAAGCCAATTTGAAGTCAAACCAGGCAAAAACGGACAACACTATTTTGTCCTCAAGGCCAAAAACTATCAGGTCATTGGCATCAGCGAGATGTACACCTCTGACGCGGCGGCGCGTAAAGGCATGGCCTCTGTGATGAATAATGGCTCCTCGACCGAGGTCCGGGATCTCACCCATTAATTGAGATTTTACTTCCCCGAGGCAACGATTCCAGGGCTATAGGCTAAATAGTAAGATTGGCCGCCAACACACCTACGCAGCTTGATGTATGACGGGTATAAATTGATCCAAGCCTTTGATCGTTTAAATACCCACACTAACAGGCTGCTTTTTCCTTTTTCAGACGTTACAATCCGGGCCTTTCGTCGTCCCTTAGGGGCGGCCCTGACTTGCTATCAGACTGAGAATGACTATGTTTACTCCGGAATTACTCTCTCCGGCCGGTTCGCTTAAGAACATGCGCTACGCCTTTGCTTACGGTGCAGACGCAGTTTATGCCGGCCAGCCCCGTTACAGCCTGCGCGTGCGCAATAATGAGTTCAACCATCAGAATTTAGCGATCGGCATCAATGAGGCTCATGAGCTGGGCAAAAAATTCTATGTGGTGGTGAACATTGCCCCACATAACGCCAAGCTAAAGACCTTTTTGCGTGATTTAAAACCGGTGATCGATATGGGGCCAGATGCGCTGATCATGTCCGATCCTGGGCTGATTATGATGGTCCGCGAAGCCTTCCCGCAGATGGATATACATCTTTCGGTGCAGGCGAATGCGGTTAACTGGGCCACCGTGAAATTCTGGCAGCAAATGGGGCTGACGCGAGTGATTCTTTCACGCGAGCTCTCACTCGAAGAGATCGCTGAGATCCGTGCTCAGGTGCCAGACATGGAGATCGAAATCTTCGTGCATGGCGCACTGTGCATGGCGTATTCAGGTCGCTGCCTGCTCTCCGGTTATATTAATAAACGCGACCCGAATCAGGGTACCTGTACTAATGCCTGTCGCTGGGAATACAAAGTGCAGCCGGGTAAAGAGGACGATCTTGGTAATATCGTGCATCAGTACGAACCGATCCCCGTGCAACAGGTCGCGGCAGAAGCAGCACCTGAACCCACGCTGGGCATCGGCCAGCCGACCGACGAAGTCTTTATGCTAGAAGAAGCGCTGCGCCCCGGCGAATATATGAGTGCGTTCGAAGATGAACACGGCACCTATATCATGAACTCCAAAGATCTCCGCGCCATTCAGCACGTGGAAACCCTGACAAAAATGGGCGTGCATTCGCTGAAAATAGAAGGCCGCACCAAATCCTTCTATTACTGCGCCCGTACCGCACAGGTGTATCGCCGTGCAATCGATGACGCCGCCGCTGGAAAACCGTTTGACCCGACGCTGCTCAGCACGCTAGAAGGTCTGGCGCACCGTGGTTACACCGAAGGCTTCCTGCGACGCCATACGCATGATGCCTCGCAGAATTACGAATACGGTTTTTCAGTCAGCGACCGCCAGCAGTTTGTCGGCGAATTTACCGGTAACCGTGTCGACGGCTGGGCAGAAATCGATGTCAAAAATAAATTCAGCGTTGGCGACAGCGTGGAAATGATGACGCCAAAAGGCAATGTGCAGTTCAAACTCGAGGCATTGCGTAACAAGAAAGGCCAACCGGTGGAAGTCGCACCCGGTAATGGCCACATTGTTTATGTGTCGCTGCCGCAAGAGGTCGATCTGGAGTTCGCTATTTTGTTGCGCAATCTGGAAAACACTGACACACGCAATCCTCACTCTAAAGCCTGACGCTAATAATTTCATAAATTAACTTCAACAATGACGCCACATGACGTGGCGTTTTTTCTGTGTTCTTTGCAAAAAATAAAATCAAAAATAAGAAACCGGTCACATTCACTCTATCTCGCTTTCGTTATTATTTATTCGTAATTTAGACGAATGATAAATAAATTACTGGACTACACTAAGAACCACCTCCTTTGCCAGCTCAATCTCCCTTGAGCTGGTTTTTCTTTTATATTCCTCTTTTAATTTTTTCTGGTTTTTTATTTAATTCACTTACTTGATCACGTGAAAATAAATCTCTCGCCTAATACATTTTACTTAACCGATATCTTTTCTTTTTCCTCAATATCAGCCCTATAAATAAGAGACCTTATTTAAAATGATCAGGGAATAATTTTGTCATTTCCGCTAACATTAACTGATTATTCCGATAGCTTTAATGCGGGATTGTCCTCTATGTTTATGGGTAAAGTCTGAACTTTGTAGCCGACAGGAGGCATTCATGAAGGAAAGCATGGAAGAGACACCGAGCGCGCTTTTGATTTTAAATGGCAAGGGGGCAGGCAGTGACGCGCTGCGTGATGCGATTCATACCTTACGCGCAGAAGGGGTCCGCCTTGAAATCCGTGTTACCTGGGAACACGGCGATGCTGCCCGCTACCTGGCTGAAGCCGTAGCTTTAGGCTGTGAAACGGTGGTCGCTGGGGGCGGTGATGGCACATTCAATGAAGTCGCGACGGCGCTCATTAATCTGCCCGAGGGAACGCGTCCGGTGCTGGGTTTATTACCCCTTGGTACTGCCAACGACTTTGCTACCAGCTGCGATATTCCTATGGTGCTGGAGCAAGCATTGCAGCTGGCGATAAAAGGCCGCGCGGTGGACATCGACCTCGCACGCGTCAATGAAAAACACTATTTCATTAATATGGCGACGGGCGGTTTTGGTACTCGCATTACCACTGAAACGCCTGAAAAGCTGAAGTCCGCACTGGGTAGCGTCTCCTATTTCATTCATGGTCTGCTGCGCATGGACCAGCTTAAAGCCGATCACTGTAAAATCACCGGCCCAGATTTCTCATGGGAGGGAGAAGCGCTGGTTATCGGCGTTGGCAACGGGCGTCAGGCCGGTGGCGGCCAGAAAATCTGCCCTGACGCGCTGATTAACGACGGTTTACTTCAGTTGCGCCTCCTCACTTCCGAAGAGTTGTTGCCATCATTTATTCGCAGCATTATGAATAATGAAGAGAACAACAATGGGCTTTCCGCCTCGCTGTCGTGGCTGGAAATCAACGCACCACATAGTATGACCTTCAATCTTGATGGCGAACCGCTGAGTGGTACCCAATTTCGCATTGAGGTGGTGCCAAACGCCCTTCAGTGCCGCTTGCCCCCGCAGTGTCCTCTATTAGGTTGAACGATCGCTGACGAGGCTATTACCCCACGTCTCCCGTTCTCCCCCATGACAGGGGAGAACAAAAATGCGCCATCTTCCCCACCCACTTCCCCTAACCTTTACGCTAAAAACTGTGATCTTCTCCCGCAAATTTCAATAAGCATACTTGTATGGTAGTTTGTATTTCGCGTATTTTTCATTCAATGAACTTAGCCGTTATCTCTGCAAAAGGTTTGATTGATGAAAATTGTTAACGCTGAAGTCTTTGTTACCTGTCCGGGACGTAACTTTGTCACGCTGAAAATCACTACCGACAGCGGCCTGACCGGCCTCGGTGATGCCACACTCAATGGTCGCGAGTTGCCGGTCGCATCCTATCTGAAAGATCACGTCTGTCCGCAGTTGATTGGCCGCGACGCCCATCAGATTGAAGACATCTGGCAGTTCTTCTACAAAGGTGCCTACTGGCGTCGCGGGCCCGTCACCATGTCGGCCATTTCGGCGGTCGATATGGCACTGTGGGACATCAAGGCCAAAGCCGCCAATATGCCGCTGTATCAGTTGCTCGGTGGCGCGTCACGCACTGGCGTGATGGTTTACTGCCACACCACCGGCCATTCCATTGATGAAGTGCTGGATGACTACGCCAAACACAAGGCGCTGGGCTTTAAAGCCATTCGCGCCCAGTGCGGCGTACCGGGCATGAAAACGACTTACGGCATGGCAAAAGGTAAAGGTCTGGCTTATGAGCCAGCCACTAAAGGCGTCTGGCCAGAAGAGCAACTGTGGTCCACCGAAAAATATCTCGATTTTACCCCGAAACTGTTTGAAGCCATACGCAATAAGTTTGGCTTTGACGAGCACTTACTGCACGACATGCACCACCGACTGACACCGATTGAAGCCGCGCGATTTGGCAAAAGTATCGAGCAATATCGTCTCTTCTGGATGGAGGATCCTACCCCCGCCGAAAATCAGGCGTGTTTCCGCCTAATCCGTCAGCATACCGTGACGCCGATTGCGGTTGGCGAAGTGTTCAATAGTATCTGGGATTGCAAGCAGCTGATTGAAGAGCAGTTGATCGACTATATCCGCACCACACTGACCCACGCCGGTGGCATTACCGGCATGCGCCGGATTGCGGATTTCGCATCGTTGTATCAGGTCCGCACCGGCTCGCACGGCCCGTCAGATCTCTCGCCGGTGTGTATGGCGGCCGCCCTGCACTTCGACCTGTGGGTACCGAATTTTGGCGTGCAGGAATACATGGGCTATTCCGAGCAAATGCTGGAAGTCTTCCCACATAGCTGGACCTTCGATGACGGCTATATGCATCCGGGTGAAAAACCGGGGCTGGGGATCGAGTTTGACGAAAAACTGGCAGCGAAATATCCGTATGAACCGGCGCATCTGCCGGTGGCCCGTCTGGAAGACGGTACGTTGTGGAACTGGTAAGGAAATCAAAAATGAAAAGCATCGTTATACAACAACCAGGAAAACTGGTGATCGAGCAACGTGCCTTGCCGGTACCTGCCGCCGGTGAGGTACGAGTTCGGGTGAGTTATGCCGGGATCTGTGGCTCGGATGTCCACATTTATCACGGCCACAATCCGTTCGCGAAATATCCGCGCGTGATCGGCCATGAGTTCTTCGGCCATATCGACAGTGTGGGTGAAGGCGTCGAAGCATCGCGCATCGGTGAACGCGTCGTGGTCGATCCGGTGGTCAGCTGTGGCCACTGTTATCCTTGCTCTATCGGCCGACCAAACGTATGCACTGAATTGCAGGTGATCGGTGTGCATCGGGACGGCGGTTTCAGCGACTACGCCTGTGTGCCTGCGGTCAACGCCTACGTGGTTCCACCAACCATTTCCGATGAACTTGCCAGTATGGTCGAACCTTTTACCATCGCGGCGAACATTACGGCGTTCCTGAAACCTCAGCCACAAGATACCGCGCTGATTTACGGTGCCGGCCCCATGGGTCTGACGGTTATCCAGGTATTAAAGGGGGTTTATGGCGTGCAAAAAGTCATTGTGGCAGACCGCATTGACGAGCGTCTGGCCATGGCGAAACAGAGCGGCGCAGACTGGACCATTAACAATCAACATCAATCCGTGGCTGACATACTGGCCGTCGACGATATACGCCCGACAATCGTTGTGGATGCTGCCTGCCATCCGGCGATTTTACAGGAAGCCATTTTACTGGCCTCCCCGGCAGCCCGTATTGGCATGATGGGCTTCTCAGGTGAAGCCAGCAGCGTGACTCAGCAAAGTATTACCAGCAAAGAAATTTCACTGTTCTCGTCGCGCCTTAATAGTCACCGCTTCCCGCAGGTGATTGAGTGGATGAAGCAGGGAAAAATTGCTCCGGAAAAACTGGCCACGCACTGGATGCCCGCGACGGAGGTGGAAGCCGCCATGCATTTGTTTGAAAAAGATCCACGTGCCTGCTGCAAAGTCCTGTTGAAATTCCCGCTGGATGGCTGACTCGCCACTTATTACTCAGGAAGGATGTCTTTTCATCCTTCCTATTTTAATACCTGTAATACCCGTATGTTATTCATTTTATACAACACCCTACAGTACGCATCACTATTATAAATAAGACCAAGTGGAGCCTTTATGTTTAAAAATCTACGCTGGATCATCGTGTTCCTATTATTTATGGTTTACATGATTAATTACCTCGATCGTGTTGCACTGTCGATCACCGTACCAATGATAGAAAAAGAACTGACGATTAACCCAGAGCAATTTGGCTTAATATTTGGTAGCTTCTTCTTCGGCTACGCAATATTTAACTTCCTCGGCGGTTTAGCCGTGGATAAATTCGGCCCGACCATTGTGATGGGGTTAGCCGTCGGAATGTGGTCACTATTTTGTGGAATGACCGCCATTGCCACCGGCTTTTATTCCATGCTTATTTTGCGGGTATTATTCGGTATGGCCGAAGGGCCTATCTGCGCTTCTGCCAATAAGATGATCAACGGCTGGTTTCCGAAGAAACAGGCAGCCACCGCCATGGGATTACTCAGCGCGGGTTCGCCGTTAGGTGGCGCGGTGGCGGGTCCTATTGTCGGTTATTTGGCGATCTCCTTTGGCTGGCGCCCAGCCTTTATGGTGATTGCTTTAATCGGTATTATCTGGATGGTTGTCTGGTTCTTCACCGTGGCGGATAATCCATTAAAAAGTAAACGCGTTTCGCAGAACGAATTACGTTTGATTGACCAGATGAAAAATGAAAACCTGAGCAAAGAAGAAGATTTAGCCCAGGCTGCGCATGGTTTAGGGTATTACTTGCGCCAACCGATTATTCTGGTCACCGCCTTTGCCTTCTTCTGTTACAACTATATTTTATTCTTCTTCCTCAGCTGGTTCCCGGCCTATCTGGTACAGGCTCACGGCTTGAATATTAAAGAGATGAGCCTGACGACCGTGATCCCATGGATTGTTGGGTTTGTCGGGCTGGCGCTGGGAGGGATTATTTCCGATAAAATATTCAATATTACTGGTCGCTTGTTACTGTCGCGGAAAATAATATTGGTAGTCAGCCTGTTAGCAGCAGCAATTTGTGTGGCTCTGGCCGGTGTTGTCACTAGCGTGATACCCGCAGTGGTGCTGATGTCTATTTCTATCTTCTTCCTGTATACCACCGGGGCGATTTACTGGGCGATCATTCAGGATGTGGTCCATAAATCACGCGTAGGCGGCACCAGCGGGTTTATTCATCTTGTCGGCAGCGTGTCCGGGATTATAGGCCCGGTAGTCACCGGTTACATTGTGCAGAATACTGGCCGCTTCGACAGCGCCTTTATCCTTGCCGGTGGTGTCGCCGCTCTTGGTGCCATTCTGGTGTTCTTCGTCATTAAGCCACCTAAACACCAGCCCGTTAATGGTGTCACTCAGTTATAAATCGGCCTTCTCTGCCGGAATCAAAAACGCCTTCTCTTATCGGAAGGCGTTTTTGTCTCGTCGTCTCTCTCACCGCCGCATCAACTTAGGTCAAAGCTGCCTGCTGTGAGCTCAACATCGTGAAATAACCGCACCACGGCGTTAACGTTGAATTTTGTCCATTTCTGAAGACCACTGTGCAATCTGCTCAGGGGATAAAAACTCGACCGTTTCACTCTGCTGCCCATCTTGCCCTTTTACAATACTGGCAATACAGGGAAATTTTTCAGGCATCTGCCGTTGCAGTTCGCGCTCCTGCTGATCAGGGCTTAGCGTATCCGTGTTGAGAAAGTCTTCTAACATCCAGGTACGGTATTGCATTGGGGTTTTCAGTAGCTTCATAAGCCCTCAGAGTCTTTGGTACACAAAGAACAGATGCTACAGGATACTGACTGCCATTAAAAATGGGCTGTGGCGATTTGGGTCTTCCCCGATCATTGTGGCGATAATATTTTCTCTTAAGATTATGTTAAGATTTCCTTGTTAAATTCTAGGTTCTGAAACGGAATACATAAATAAGGATATAAGTCATGAATAAAACGTTAATTGCAGTCGTACTGGCAAGCCTTTCTTTCGGAGTATTTGCACAACAGTCGGGTTTTGTTTCTCCAGATAATACGGGTTACACACAGGGCGGATTTAAAGGTCCAACCCCCGGACTTTCAAATATTCAGCAGGCAAAATCGCTCAGGGATGATTCCTGGGTTGTGCTTGAAGGCAACATTGTTAGACAGATTGGGCATGAGCTTTATGAGTTTCGTGACAGCAGCGGATCGATTAATGTTGATATAGACGATAAACGCTGGCAGGGACAAAGCGCTACGCCATCAGATAAAGTTCGTCTTGAAGGTGAAGTCGACAAAGACTGGAACAGCGTTGAGATTGATGTAAAAAATATTCGAATTTTAAAATAATTTTACTTCCTGAAGATGCTCCCCAGCGTATGATCCTAATTGTTCAACAATAGAGCTGTTAGGCAATCATCGTGAACGACAAATCTCTTTATGCTCATATAATTAACCTGTCGGCACCGTGGCAGGTTAATTATCTATCTCTCGATAAAAAAGCCAGATCTGTCACGGTTACTGCGGTATCGCTGAATATAAGAAGTTAACCTGTCCGACCTGCGGTAAATCCTGCCCCATACATGATCACCGACTCCGTAAATGGCGTCATCTTGATACCTGCCAGTTCACTACCCTAGTTGAGGCGGATGTTCCTCGTATTGACTGTCCTGAACACGGTTGCCAGACAATGCCAGTCTCCTGGGCTAGCCCCGGAAGTCGGTACACGCTGTTGTCCGAGTTATTTGTAATCTCATGGTTCAAAATTAACACGGTAGACGCCGTCAGAAAACAACTTAAGCTAAGCTGGAATGCCGTGGATGAAGTCGTCTTCAAAAAAGGTCATTAGTACGTCACTGTAATCTCCGACCGTCAGGACAGGGCACTAAAGCTGACCGATAACCGCGGCGTTGAAAGTCTAGCCAGCTACCTGTGTTGCTTGAGTGACCGCCAGTTGGACGAGATAAAAACGCTGTCAATGAACATGAACATGGCCTATCAGCACAGCTCGGATCCACCTTCCGAATACCGTGGAGAAAATAGCATTCGACCACTTTCATGTGGCAAAAATGCTCTGCGCCGTTGTTGATAAAAAACGTATGGCTGAAATGAAACAGACCCCACCGTCAGACAGAAAAGGGGCTCATCGTTCGCGCTATCTGTGGCAGCGACGTTATGACGCTCATAGCCGCAGGCTGTAGCAGGAAGGGATATTAATGGCAAAGCATAGCGAAATACCGCTTATGGCAAGCGTTGGCAGGATGGTAGCAAAGCGCCTTTACGGCATCCTCAATGCGATGAAAAACAGGGTATCGAATGGCAATGCAGAGTCACTGAACAACAAAATACGGCGGCTCAGGATCAAGTCACGAGGCTTCAGGAATAAAGAACGGTGCAAACTGGGTGTGCTGTTCCACTACCGAAGGCTGAACATGGCGTTCTGAGTCTCCCACCACAGCAGCAGGGGAAGACCCGACTATTTTCAGTTATCCAAGACCCGGAATATTCAGCCCGAAAATCTGCAATAGCAACACGATATTCAACACAATGATGACCACAGTGCCAACCGCGGAAACCAATACGGTCAGGCGGCTATTTACAAATTCGCCCATGATGTCGCGCCGGCGGGTAAACATCACCAGGGCAATCATCGGTGCTGGCAATGCCAGACTCAGTACCACTTGGCTATAGACCAGAGCATCGGTCGCATTTACGCCCATACCGACCACAATAAAGGCAGGCACCATGGTCACTAAACGGCGCAACCATACCGGAATGCGAAACCCCACAAAGCCCTGCATGATCATCTGACCGGCCATCGTGCCGACAACAGAGCTTGAGATCCCCGAGGCAATGAGCGAGATCAGGAATACGCCGGCCGCGCCAATGCCCAGCAAGGGAGTCAACGTATGGTAAGCGGTTTCGATTTCAGCTACCTCACTGTGACCGGAGTGGAACGCGCTGGAAGCCATGATCACCATCGCGATATTCACCAGCCCAGCCACGGTCAGCGCAATCACCACTTCGATATTAGAAAAGCGCAGCACTCTGCGGCGTTCGCCTTGATTTTTGACCTGAATACGGTGCTGGGTGAGGCCCGAATGCAGGAAAATGGCGTGTGGCATCACCGTTGCACCGATGATCCCAACGGATATGGTCAGCGCCTGGGCATCAGGCAGTTGCGGCATAATCATGCCCATACCGGCGGCGGCCCAGTCTACCGGCACGATAAACATCTCCACCAGGTAGCAAAGTGCGATGACAGCCACCAGCCCGCCAATCATCAGCTCAAGCGGCCGGAAACCACGCTTTTCCACCATCAGTAAGACGTAAGTGATAACCGCCGTCACGCCCATTCCCGCCAGCAGCGGCATATTGAACAGCAGCGAAAGCGCGATCGCGCCGCCAAGGAACTCGGCTAAATCGGTGGCCATCGCCGCAACTTCGCTGACGCCCCACATTCCCCATACAACCGGCTGCGGAAGCTGTTCACGACACATCTCAGCCAGATTTTTATTGGTGACGATCCCAAGCTTGGCCGACAGCGCCTGAAACAGCATCGCAATCAGGTTCGCCATCACCACCACCCACAGCAGCGTATAGCCATATTTCGATCCGGCCTGGATATTGGTGGCAAAATTCCCGGGATCCATATAAGCAATCGATGCGATAACCGCAGGACCGGCAAACAACAATGGGGTCATCATTCCGCGCTTACGCCCGGAGAGTGCATTGCCAATGGCTGTGTTGGTCCGCTCAGTCATTGAGGAGGAGAGATTTACTTCGCGCATGATGCTGCTTGCCCTGTGTTGGATGCATTGGTGATGAATACATTATTGTGCTGTTCGATTCTCATTCGACAACATCAAATATAGCACTGGCTATACTCTATAGAGCAAGCTCAGTTTGAGCCTGGATTGCGCCATTCTGTATCAAAATATGACTCGATAGAGCAAGTGGCGTGATAAAACACACCGACAATGAGCTAACGTGATCTGCGCCCTCAGTTAACCTTGCCACGCATCAAAGACTCACAATGTTAAACGCAGAAGCGATATTCATCGGTGTCAGTTTCAACCCGGTAGATCCCCTGGTTTAAGAAACAAAACCTATTTCATGCGAAATGCGCTGCGCGATATCTTGAACGGCGCTGATCAGCGCTTTTGCGCCCACATGCTTAAGCTTGGCCGTTGGCAAAGAGACAGAAACGCTGTACTTAACGTTATGATGTATATCAAAAACAGGGGCAGCAATACAGGACACGCCAAGCTCTTTCTCTTCCCTGTCCATCGCTAATTTTAGCCGACGGATATCCTCCAACTCTTCAAGCATTTTGGGCAGTTCGGTGATCGTATTTCGGGTGAAAGCCTCAATAATATCTCGGTGTGTAAGCCAATAATTCGCCGCAAACTGACTTTTCTCGTAGGCCATAAAAACCTTACCCATCGCTGAGCAATAAAGCGGCATGTGCTGGCCAATATAGGCACGGGTACGCATCATCCCAGTGGTCGGTTCTAGCTTGTAGATAAGCAGAATGTGGTCATCTTCACGGGTCGAAAAATTGACCGTTTCTCCGGTGATCAGATTCAACTGTTCAAGATGCGGCGCGGCCACATGGATGATATTGAGCGAAGAGAGTGCTTTTTGTCCGATCGAGATGAGTTTCGTCGTCAAACGATAGCTCCCAGGCGAGGGAGCGGGCGTCACGTAACCGCTGGCATGGAGCCCCTGCAATAGCCGATGGACCGTACTTTTGTTCATTTCGGCCAACTCGGCTAAATGAGCCAGTGGGCATCCGTTAGGAAAATTGCCCAGCAGCTCAATCAATTGAAGGCCCCGAAACAGGCTCTGGCTACCCAGAGTTTTCTCTTTTTTCGTTTTGTCATCTTCCGCTGTTATCAGATTCATTCCACGCATCCTTTACGTCCAGTAAATATCAGACTAGCACGCTTCACATTGTTAAATGAAAGTGTGTTACCGGTCACATTTAAGCAACATAATATTTAAGTCATTGATTTAAAATCAAAATAAAAACATCTGCATCTTTGATTATTTTTCATATTGGGCATAGTATTTTTGAAATCAGGTTTCGCATACTGAAATATACAGTGCGATAGTAGACCAGGCATTCGGTACTTTCCATTTTTTCGGTAAACCCGTATGGCGTTAAAAGGGCGTAAAGATGCAAAACGATAATCATCCAGGCAACGATCGGCCAATTCTGTCCCTTAACCACATTGTTAAACGCTTTGGCGGAAACCTAGCGGTCAATGACGTCAGCCTGCAGGTCATGCCCGGCGAAGTATTGGCGCTACTGGGTGAAAATGGTGCGGGCAAGTCGACGCTCATTAAAGTGCTGGCTGGCGTTTACCAACGAGACGGCGGTGAGATTTTATTTCAAGGGCAAAGCATCAACTCCGCCGCGGAACTTAAAAACGGTTCCAGACAGCCGATCGCTTTTATTCATCAAGACCTCGGACTGATTGAATGGATGACCGTTGCCGAAAATATGGCGCTGGTCATGGGTTTTCCACGCCGAATGGGCCTGATTAACTGGAAAGCTATCCGCCAATGTGCGCTCGATGCGCTGAAAGACGTGGGGATTGCGCTCGATCCTGATGCCCGCGTGTTTGAGCTGTCGCGCACAGAGAAATCCCTGCTGGCCATCGCCCGCGCGGTGGCAGTGAACGCCGAACTGCTGGTATTGGACGAACCCACTGCCTCACTGCCTGCTAACGACGTCCGACACCTGTTTGCGGTGATAAACCGCCTGCGGGACAAGAAAGTCGGCATGATCTACGTGACGCATCGGCTGGATGAAGTGATTGAAATTGCCGACAGCGTGTGTGTTATGCGCGACGGGCGCTATGTTGCAGGCGGAAAAACCTCTGAATATTCTCTGCGCGATTTGGTTCATATGATTGTCGGAGAGAGCGTCGATGAAGACCAACGTGAACCTCTGCCCGTCAATAAGCCTCCTGTTTTACAGCTCAATAATGTGTCTGTGGGTGAAATTGGCCCCGTTTCTTTTTCTCTGCAACCGGGTGAAATGCTGGCATTGGCCGGGCTGCGTGGTGCCGGTCAGGAAGAGATTGGGCGTTTACTTTTTGGGCTGCGTGAAACAAACGCTGGCGGCATCACTTTCCGCGGCCAACCTTACGCGGTGAACACTCCGGCTCAGGCTATCCAGAGAGGCGTGTCTCTCGTGGCCGGTGACCGTACCGGAGAGAGCCTGGTGATGACCATGAGCGTCCGAGAAAACCTGTTTCTTAACCCTTGCGCCGTCGGACACAAACTGTTTTCACGCTACAGCCACCGCCAGGAAATGGGGGCGAGTTGGTGGAAAGTGCAACTTTTTGATATTCGCCCGAAAGATGTCAATGCCACCGTCAGTGCCCTGTCCGGAGGTAATCAACAAAAAGTGGTCATGGCACGTTGGATGAACCTCAACGCGCCACTGCTTATCCTTGAAGATCCTACCGCTGGCGTTGACGTCGGTGCACGTGCCGAAATTTATCATCTGCTGAATAAGTCACTGGCCGAAGGCGTAGCGGTATTGATTATTTCCACCGATTTCGAAGAGATCGCACACATCTGCAACCGTGCGTTGGTATTTAACCGCGGCAAAGTGGTCGGCGAGCTCAAAAATGAACGCGTTTCGTTTGCCAATCTTTTGGAGTTGGCCTCTGCCAGCACAGAGAAAACAGTCGCAGCATCCTGATGTCACGTATCAACCACCGATTCTATCTGGCTAAAGCGTTTAATAAGCACCATGAGGCGTAAAATGTCATGTCAAAAACATCTGTAAAATCAACAGCACTAGAGCAGCGCGTCAACCTTCGAGAGCATGGCGCAGGCCCATGGAGTATGCAGATCCTCACCCGTTACGGTCTGCTGCTGCTGTGCATCGTACTGGTCATTTTCTTCTCTCTGACGACACCCGCGTTTGCCTCGATGCTCACTCTGCAAGCCATTCTTTCGAGCAAGTCCAAGATTGCTCTCCTGGCGCTGGCAGCAACCATTCCGATGATTGTTGGCAAAATTGACCTCAACGTCGGCTTCGGCATTGTGCTTTGGCACATTCTTGCCATCACGCTTCAAGTGCAGTACGGCTTTTCGTGGGAGTTTGCCGTGTTAACCGTGCTGGTGCTCTCAGCACTTTACGGACTGCTGAACGGTATTTTAGTCGCGCTGGCCGACATCGACAGTTTTGTTGCCACGCTGGGTTCCGGCACGGTGATCTACGCCATTGCCCTTTGGCACTCTGGCGGACGCCAGATAGTCGGTGATCTGCCCGATGCGTTTACGGCCATTCACCATACTGAAATTGCGGGCATTCCCATTGTGGCGTTCTACGTTCTCCTGGTCGCCGTGGTGTTGTGGCTGGTCACCGAACACACACCGCTTGGGCGCTGTATGTATGCGGTGGGGGGTAATCCGGCAGCAGCAAGACTGAATGGCATTTCAGTCACGCGTTACACCATCGGCGCATTTATCGCCTCCAGCGTGTTGACCGGTTTTACCGGCGTGTTAATCGCCTCAGAACAGGGCGTGGGCCAGGCCAGCGTCGGCATGGACTATCTATTACCGGCGCTGGTCGGCGCATTTTTAGGCAGTACAACGATCAGACCCGGTCGAGTTAACGTCTGGGGAACGGTGGTCGGTATTACCGTGCTGGCGATCGGTATTGCCGGTATCCAGCAGTTTGGTGGCGACTTCTGGGTCGAACCACTGTTCAACGGCGTGACGCTGCTGCTGTCCATTACTATCGCGGGCTACGCCCAGCGCCGCCGGTTGCTAAACCAGAAAGCGGTGCAACGCAGTCAGGCTGTTATTAAAAAAGAGTCATCCCCTGCCCCAAAAACCGATATATGACCTTAAGTCACACTGGAGAAAAACAATGAAATCAAAAAACCTCTTCGTCGGAATCGTATTAAGCAGCGCCCTGTTCAGCAGCTCTGTCGCATGGGCAGATGCCTATTTGGATCAGGCTAAACTGGCGGTAGAAAAAGCCACAGCCCCGGTCACTCAGTGGGACGGTCCCACTACCGGGCCAAAATTGGAGGCAGGTAAACGCATCATCTTTATTGCCTCGGATATGAAAAACGGCGGCGTTCAGGGCGTACAGCAGGGAATGAGTGAAGCCGCCGCCGCCGCCGGATGGAAACTTGAAACCCTCGACGGTGGTGGCTCTATCAAGGACCAGCTCTCTTCGCTAAATCAGGCTATTGCGCAAAAGCCTGACGGTATCGTCATTGGTGGCTGGAATCCCAACGTGGCTAAAATTCCGTTGAAAAAAGCCATCAGCGAAGGCATCACGCTGGTTGCCTGGCACGCCGTACCTGAGCCTGGCCCGATCCCTAAATACAACATTTTCTACAATGTGACCTCCGACTCAAACCAGGTGTCCCAAATCGCGGCGCAGTACGCAATAGTCAAATCGAACGGTCACGCAAAAGTCTTGATCTTCACTGATTCGCTGTACCAAATCGCCCTTGATAAGGCCAACGTGATGAAGAAGGAGATTGAGAAATGTAGCGGCTGCCAGGTTCTTGAGTTCATCGACACCCCACTGGCGGATACGGCCAACCGCATGCCGTCAATGACGTTTAGCCTGCTGCAAAAATATGGCGATAAATTCCAGTACGCACTCGCCATCAATGACCTCTACTTTGACTTTATGGCACCTTCGCTGAAAACCGCAGGTAAAGGCGGTGATAAAGCCCCGTTTAATATTTCTGCGGGTGACGGCTCAATCTCTGCCTATCAGCGCATTCGCTCCGGCGATAGCCAGTCAGCCACCGTGCCAGAACCGTTGAAACTGCACGGCTGGCAACTGCTGGATGAATTGAATCGCGCCTTCGCCAAACAGCCACCTTCAGGCTACGTGACGCCAGCGCACCTGGTCACTCGCGATAATATCGGCAACGATGGGGGTAAAAATAATATGTTTGATCCACAAAACGATTATCAGGGTCATTACAAAGCCATCTGGGGCGTGAAGTAATGAGGAATCAGGTGGTGTCTGGCCTGAGCGCACCGGCAGTTGCACTCGAGAATAAGCCAGAGAAGCTCTGTTCACCGGCCATCTGGGCCGAAGGCCCGGTGTGGTTACCGCGCGAAAATGCGCTGGTGTTCAGTGATGTTAAAGGCAACCGCATGTTCCGCTGGTCGGCGCGTGACGGGGTCAGCGTATTTCGCTCATCGTCCAATTTCACCAACGGTAATGCCCTTGATTCTGAGGGACGGATCATCAGCTGCGAGCACGGAAGACGCGGGATCAGCCGCACGGAACACAACGGTGAGATCACGATGTTAGTTGAACGCGTGGACGGTAAACGTTTCAACTCGCCCAACGACGTGGTGGTACGTTCTGATGGCACTATCTGGTTTACCGATCCTCCCTACGGCATCATTAATGATGAAGAAGGATACAAATCGGAGAGTCAGGTGATCGGCTGTTACGTTTACTGTTTCGATCCTCGTGATGCCTCGTTGAGCATTGCCACCAGTGACGTGCAGCGTCCTAATGGACTGGCATTTTCGCCGAATGAAAGCCTGCTCTACGTCGCCGACATGTCAATTGTTGACTTTCCGACGCTGGGCCGCAGAGAGCTGAGGGTCTTCCCTGTTGAGAAAAACAAACTGGGAGCCGGGACGTTTTTCGCGCAGGTTGAACCTGGTATCCCGGACGGATTTTGCGTTGACGGTCAGGGCAACATTTTTTGCAGTTGCGAAGACGGTATTATTATTTTCGACCCACAAGGCAACCAGACCGGCAAAATTCCAGTGCCAGAACGCGTGTCCAACTGTACGTTGGGCGGCGAACACCGTAATGAGCTTTATATTACGGCCACAACCTCACTCTACCGTATCCGCTTGACGTCCGCATAACCCGTTTGGTGAGCACATCGCGCGCTCACCAAACTTTTTCGGCAACATGTTGGGTTACCCCCCAATTCATCATTCGGCCGAAACCTTAAAAAAGCATGACACTCAGGGAGAGCGCTTTACACCGCCTAATGACCCGAAAGCTCGGTGGTTCTTCTTACCGCGGTCATCACACTACGCTGTAATCCGGCGGCAAAGTCGCTGTTATTGAGTTCATACAATCCGTTAATCCCAACGCCAGCGGGCGAATTATTGATATCCATTAACTGGCGCGGGTGCTTGTCGCTGATTTTTAGCATTTCTACGCCACCGACCAAATTTTCCCACACCACTTTGGTCGCCTGCGGGCGGGATAATCCGCTCAGGACACCGGCATCGGCCAGCGATTCGATAAAATAATAAACATAATTGATCCCGGCGACCGCAAAGCCCGTGAAAGCATCAATCAGGCGCTCTTCCAGCAGCATGACTTTGCCAAAGCTTTCCAAAAATGGCATCAGAGGTTCGGCTTCAACCTGTTGATTAAACACCACACCGCTGTAACCATAACCGGTATCGGTCAGGGTATTAGGGATCATTCGCACGATCGGACGTGTGGCGCCGAACAGGGTAGCCAGCCGTTCTAGCGTGACTCCAGCGATAATCGAAATAATCGTCGCCTGGGGTGATGCGTACTGGCCGATATGGCGTGCAACACCGTCAATATCATCCTGCGGACGCACGCCAATCACGATGTAATCTGCGGCAGCAAGAGCGTCGATTTCACTGTGCGTTGAACTCAACTGATAGCGTTCCCGTAGCCTGGTGATGCGCTCTGGATCGATATCTGCAAGCGTAATGTCCCGCGCAGAAACTGCCTTGCGGCTCAGTGCCGCGCGGATAATCGCCTCGGCCATCTGACCGGCACCGACAAAATGAATTTGACTCATGGATAACTCCGTTAAGGTGAAAACAGTGGGGCATTATTTCTTCAACGATCTCTCCACCAGCGTCGCCCAGATGCCGATACCCAGCGGGATCAGATCGTCATTAAAGTCATAACGTGCGTTATGCAGTGAGGCCGAAGGCTTGGCTCCATCGGCGCCCAGCCAAAAATAAGCACCGGGACATCGCTCAAGCAAATAGGCGAAATCCTCTGCCGCCATCGATGGGGCATTGTTGAAATGTACCTGCTGAATACCGGGGGTATTCTCCGCGGCTTCACGTAAAATATGGGCCTGTGCCGGATGGTTTTTGGTCACCGGATAACCGAACTCCCAGCGAACTTCCCCTATGACACCATAGGGCAGCGGCACCGCTTTGGCATACTCTTCAATCAACCGCCAGCATGTCATCCGCACTTCGTTGCTTAAGCAGCGCAAAGTACCTGACATATGCAGCGTCTCTGGGATAACGTTGATTGCCTCGCCCGCCTGAAGCTGGGTCAGGCTGATCACCGTTTGCTCCAGTGGCGACAGGCGGCGGGAAATCAGGCTTTGCAGCGCAAGAATCAACTGCGCGCCCGCCACCACCGGATCGGCCCCTAATTCAGGCATTGCCGCATGGCAGCCTATTCCGGTCAGTGTGATGTAGAAATTGTCCTGTGAGGCCATCATCGGCCCCTGACTTACCGCGACTTCCCCTACCGGCAAACCTGGCCAGTTATGCATAGCGTAAACGTCCCGCATCGGAAAACGTTCAAACAGCCCTTCATTCACCATCATCTGCCCACCGCCGGCGTTCTCTTCGGCGGGCTGAAAAATAAAGTGTACGGTGCCGCGAAAATGGCGGGTTTCACTCAGATAGCGTGCCGCGCCCAATAAAATGGCGGTATGACCATCGTGACCGCAGGCATGCATCAAACCCGGGTTCTGAGAAATGTGCTCGAAATCGTTGAGTTCCTGAATCGGCAAGGCGTCAATATCGGCACGCAGGCCAATCGATGGCCCGTCGCCATTACGCAACGTCGCGACAATGCCGGTTTCGGCGATCCCGCTCTGTACTTCAAGGCCAAAAGCGACCAGCAGTTCATTGATTTTTTGCGCCGTGTTCTGTTCTTTCAGGCCCAGTTCAGGCCGGGTATGGAAATCCCGTCGCCAGCCCTTTGCCTGGTCAATAATATGTTGAGAAATGGCAGCCATAGATCCTCTGTGGTGGTCTGTATTGATAGGCAGGTGGCTTTTCAGACCGGCGCATAGTGCGAAACAACAACGTCACAGTGCCTGTTTCTTGCCAAAATAGATCCTCGCCAGCCCTTCTTTGGTGACTTCAACCGCATGTTCCGCACTGAGTGAGACATGGCGTTCAATTAATTGCGCGCCTTTTTCTACATCGCGATGACGCAGCGCAGAAATAATGTCGACATGCTCATCGTAGGCATTAATACGCCGGCTCGGTGTTTCCAGATCAATACGGCGGAAGAAACGAATTAAGGAGTTAAGGCTGTCGAGCATTTCGTACAGGCGCGAGTTTTGCGAAATACGGGCGATTTCCATATGAAACCATTCATCCGCCTGCGCAATGTCAGACCAGTCGGTGATCTCACTGGTATCAGACTGCTTTTGGCTGACCTCTTCCCAGATCACGGCTGTTGCGGCAATGTCTTCGTCGCTGGCACGTTGGCAGGCAAAGCGGAATGTCGCCTGCTCAATCACCATGCGCACCTCATACAGTTCCCGCACACCTTCTGGCGTAATATCTCGTGCATAAAATCCGCGATTGGGCACGAAACTCATAAAACCGTCTTTAGACAGGCGGGTCAGCGCCTCACGCACCGGTGTTCTCGACACCCCCAGTTGACCGGCAAGCTCAACCTCATTAACACGCTCGCCGGGGCGAAAATGGTAGTCGATGGCCAGCAGCTTCACTTTTTCATACACTTTTTCTACGCTATCCGCGCTGCGGGACTTTTTCTTGGGAACGATCACGTTGTCTCCTTTTCTACTTAATCTTCTGATGACGCTATTATTTTTGTCACTCTTTAGAACGTGATTTTTAAAAACCTAAGCAGGGATAAAATGACAGATAACGTTTTAATTGATAGCACAGTGATAAAGTCGGCTCAACATAAGATTGCATACACTTTTGCATTCACTAAAACAACCCATTGTTTTACATGTAATTAATATCCATATAATATTTAGAAAGGTGTTATTACTCGATGACCGACTTATATGCACTATTGTAGTGCGGTTATTGCTCTAAAAAAGTGAAATAATTGAAACGGTAAAAATAAAATTTAATAAAACTGATAAATAAACAATCAGTCATGACGGCTTGTTTATTTATCTCCGGCCAATCCACTCTGTTTTTCTTCACTATTTCCTCTTTTTCTCGTCTATATCGATGACCCACCACAGAAGATTGCGAACATGGCATAGAACTTTCCTGTAAACATAAGTGTATGCACTTGTTTATTAACTTCAGTGTTCATACTTTGCGTCACACCAGAGAACCTAATACGCCATCCGCTCCGCCCGATAAGGGCTCTGACGATGCCGAACTTCAAATAGCGTCACATAAAAGCCGGAGATACAACATGAACACTCGTTTTCGCCGTAACCTCGTTCTGTCTGCGATAACCAGCATGACCATTCTGAGCGTGACTCATCCCGCCTTCGCTGACATCAAGCTGGGTGCGATCCTGCCGTTGACCGGCACCAGTGCCAGCATTGGTGAAGACCAGCGTCGCGGCATTGAACTGGCGGTTGAAGATCTCAATGCCAAAGGCGGCGTCGCCGGGCAAAAACTGGATGTTGTGGTAGAAGATTCGGCGGGAAGCCCTGTTACCGGGCTGAATGCGGTCAGAAAATTAACCCAGGTAGATAAAGTACCGCTGGTCGTGGGCGACTTCTCCTCCAGTGTGACCATTCCTATCGGCCAGTTTCTGGTGAAAAACAATCTGGTTCACATCAATATTTCCGGTACCAGCGCTGATATCCGTAAAATTGGTAAATCGTCTTACAGCGTCATCGGACTGGATGACCTTTCCGCCCGCTTCTCTGCCGAAGATGTCTGGAAACTGGGTTATCACAAGGTGGCGTTCATCGCACCCGACGGCGCTTATGGGCAAGGAATGGCGCAACAGTTCAAACAGGCATTTGAAAAACTGGGCGGCAAAGTCGTCGCCAAAGTCCTTTATGCCAGCGGTCAGCCGTCTTACCGCCGTGAGCTGGAGCAGATATCCCGCGCCAAACCTGACGCCTACATCTATACCACTTATGGTCAGGATGCCATTGTCCTGAACCGCGAAGCCTGGGAATTGGGGCTGAGCCACACACCGTGGTACGGCATGTATCTGACCATGGCAATTGCGGATTCCCCAGCGCAGTACACTAACGGACAAATCGGCATGGAAGTCTCCGGGATGGCGAAGAAAACCGAAGGTCAGAGTTACAGCGAGAACTATCAGAAACGCTTCCATGAAAAGCCGCGTTCCGTTTATGGCAGCTACGCCTATGACAGCATCATGCTGGCTGCGGCCGCGATCAATAAAGCGCAAAGTGCCAGCCCGGCTGCACTGATCGCCGCAATGAAAACTGTCGCGCCACAGTTTACCGGCCTGACCGGGACACTCAACCTGGACGCCGATAATCAGCGTCAGTCTCAACCGTACCTGAAAGTGAAAGCCCTCGACGGCCAGCCAGTAGCACGTTAACGCACGATGGCGCGATCGTTTCCTTATGTCACTTTTCTCAGGAAATCACCATGTTTCAGTTTATTGTTGATACGTTGATCCGCACGGCAGATTTGTCACTGGTTGCTCTCGGGCTCAGTCTGGTTTACGGCCTGGTGCGGTTTGCCAATATTGCCCATGTACAGTACGCCATGGTTGGGGCTTTTCTCACGGCTGGCGGCCTGAAAATGGGGATGCCATTTTCGCTGGCGGTGCTGTTTTCAGCCCTGTCGTGCGGCATTTTAGCCATATTGCTTCATCACTGGGTGTTTCAGCGTCTGATCCGCGCCGGGGCGGCTAACGCCATGATTGGCTCCCTTGCGGTATCGATGGTGATGATGGCCTTGATGCTCGGCGTCGAAGGATCGGCACCCGTCAGCTATAACCTGCCCGTCGGTCACATTTTACAATGGGGAACGATCCGCCTCTCCGTCGATGAGTGCTGGAGCCTCGGCACCACCGTCGTCATCATTTTGATTTTCAACGTTCTGCTGTTTTTCACGCCTCAGGGACGCTCCATTCGTGCGCTGTCCAGTAACCGCGAACTGGCCGCCGCTTGCGGGCTAAACGCCAACGCCATCGTCCATACCGTCAATATGATTTCCGGCATGATCGCCGCCGTTGGAGGCTCACTGATCGCCATGACCAGCAGCGCCTATATCAATCAGGGAAATGACCTGTTGCTGCCGGTGCTGGCCGCCGCGATTCTTGGCGGACTGGGTAATCCGATGGGCGCCATTCTGGGCGCGTTACTGATTGCCGTTACTGAAACGCTGGTCACCAACATCAACTGGGGATGGTTATACGGCCAGGAGATGGTGTTTATGCCAACCACCTGGATTAATGCCGCCTCTTTCGTGATGTTGCTACTGGCTCTCTTGTTACGCCCCTATGGCTTATTCAACCGGGAGGTGCGCCGTGTCTGAATTTTTGCTGCATATTCTTTGTATCGCAGGTATCTACGCGATGATTGCCCTGGCCCTGAATCTGCAGGCCGGTTACGCCGGTCTGCTTAATTTTGGCCACATTGCGTTTGTCGGTATCGGCGCTTACGCCATCGGGATCGGTAGCCAGTTTTCTCTGCCACTCTGGGTGGTGATCCCCGCAGGGATCGCACTGGCTATGGGCGTTGCCGCTGCGATGGCGCTGCTCGGACGCCAGCTTTCCGCGGACTATTGGGGAATTGCCACGCTGGCATTGGCCGAGATCATCCGTATCTCGGTGATTAATGAAGAAGCGTTCACCGGTGGTGGTCAGGGCATTGGCGGCATTATGGCGCCGTGGGCGAGTGGCGAACAGCGACATGATGTGATGGTCTTCGCCGTGCTGATCCTGCTGTGTGTTGCCCTTTGCACCTTTATTTCCCTGCGTTTCGCTTCCAGCCGATTCGGACGGGCTCTGCGTCTGATGCGTGAACAGCCTCAACTGGCGATGTGCATGGGCTATTCGCTGCTGTGGCTGAAATGCCGCGCGCTGATGTGTAGCGCAATCATGTGCGTTATCGCCGGGATGCTCCTCGCCTGGTATACCAACTATGTCAGCCCGGATTACCTGCTCTCTTCTGAGACGTTCCTCATTTGGAGCATGGTGATGATTGGCGGTATCGGTAATGTCCGTGGCGTGCTGGCCGGTGTTCTGGTGGTTGAAGGGTTGTACAACTTTATTCCCTTCGCCAAAGATCTGCTGCACATGAGTTCTGACTTAACCGGCGCACTTCGGCTGGGCCTGGTAGGGCTGGTGATGTTGATCGGTTTGTTATTGCGTCCGGGTGGCATTCTCCCGGAGAAACTGAGGATCCTGCCATGACCACATTGCTCACCGTAGATAATATCAGCAAAGCTTATGGCGGCAATCAGGTGCTGAAATCGGTCACGTTTGACCTGAAAAGAGGGGAAATCCTGGGTTTGCTGGGGCCGAACGGCTCCGGGAAAAGTACCCTGCTCAACGTCATCTCAGGATTTACTGCCATCGACAGCGGCACCATTACCGTTGGGACGGAGCGTATCGACAAAATGCCGCCGCACCGCATCATCAAAAGCGGCATTGCGCGTACTTTCCAGCTCCCGGCGATGCCTGCAAAAATGACCGTGATGGAAGTGATCATGTCAGCGGGAACACGGTATCACGGTATCTGGAACGGGCTCTTATCGCTTCCGTCTGGGCGGTGCGCAGAACGCGAAGACAGCATCAAAGCGACGGCATTACTCGATACCTTGCTGCTGACTCACGTTCGGGATTTACCTGCCGCCGCACTTTCCGGCGGCCAGAAAAAATTACTGGGTATTGCCTGTGCGCTGATGGGTGAACCGGACATTCTGATGCTGGATGAGCCGATGGCAGGTGTTCATCCAAACTTGCGCCAGGAACTGGTTGAAACCTTGACCACCCTAAGCCATCAGGGCATTTCGTTGGTGATCATTGAGCACGACATGCATTTTATTAAGTCACTCTGTCAGCGCTGTATCGTACTGGATCGCGGGCATATCGTAGCCAATTGCCATCCTGATGATCTGGCTAAAAATCAGGACGTGCTGGATGCGTATCTCGGGCGCGGAAGCCGCACGTTGAAGGAGGCCATATGATCAAACTCAATGAGGTTGTCGCCGGTTACACACCGGGCGTCGATATTTTGCAGGGGATTTCGCTGCACGTTTCGCAGGCCGAAATCGTGACACTGCTGGGACCCAATGGCTGTGGGAAATCTACCCTACTTAAATGCATTGCCGGTTTTCTGACCCCACGCCGTGGCGAGGTTCAACTGAACGGGCAACACACCGCTGCCATCCCGATTCACCGTAAAGTCCGCGAGTGTTCGTTGGGGTTTGTGCCTCAGTTGGATAATGTTTTTAACAGTCTGAGCGTGGCGGAAAACCTGCAAACCGGCGGGCAATTTTTACCACCGATACAACGCAAAGCGCGGATGGAGAAGCTTTGCGAACTCTATCCGCTGCTGCGTAAAAAATGGCAGTCACCGGCCTCGGCACTCTCTGGCGGCGAACGACAAATCCTGGCGCTGACCCGCGCACTGATGCCGGAACCGGCAATTTTGCTGCTGGATGAACCTTCCGCCGGGTTGTCGCCCAAAATGCTCGATGACGTTTTCAACGCGATTCAGGTTATCCGTCAGCTGGAAAAAGTCACGATTCTGATGGTCGAACAAAACGCCATGGAAGCTCTGCATATCTCAGACCGCGCTTATATTTTATCGCTTGGCAAAGTCGCACTGACCGGGAACGCCCACGATTTGCTCAATGACCCACGCATGAGCGAACTGTATTTTGGGGGGCGTACGGCGTAAACCATGACTTCACCCTTTGATATCAACATAAAAACAGGTCTGGAGAACATTGTATGTCTCAATTAATTCCCGTGGTTGACCATGCGGTAATCAACGTAGATGGTCATCTGGACCACGCCGAAGCGTTATTTACCCGCATGGGATTTCAACTGAGCGCACGCGGGCATCACTCGATGGGATCGAGCAACCATCTGGCGATATTTGGCGAGAACTACCTGGAGCTGCTCGGCTATGAGACGGAGGCTTCAGACAACACCAGCATCCCCAAAGGCTTATGGCAACCGCCGTCAGGTTTAGCCGGCCTGGTCTGGAAAACCGACGATGCCGAGACAACTTATCAGCATCTAGAGGCTTGCCAGTTGGCCGGTGAGCCACCGACAACGTTTTTCCGGCCCGTGATGCTTCCCGATGGCGGCATTAAGGACGCGCAGTTTTGCATCACACGAATTAACGCCTGCGACATCCCTAACGGGTTCAGTTTTTTCTGCCAGCATCTTACGCCAGACGCCGTATGGCAACCGGTCTGGCAGCAGCATCCGAACGGTGTGCTTGAGTTGAGTGAATTTGTCATTGTGGCCGATGATCCGCTGCACGCCATACAGGTGTATGCACGGATATTCGCACCGCGACGTGAAATAGTCCAAACAGGCGACACGTTTTATCTGCAGGCAGGAAAAACCCGTCTCAGGTTCATCTTGCCAGCGCAGGCTAAGCACGAGTTTACCGCGCTGCCCGATGATTATTCCGGGCAATCGCGCATGAGCACATTGGCGTTCACCGTCTCATCCCTGGCTCAGTTGCGCACCTGTCTGAGTAAAGGCGATATCTGTTTTAGCGAGACAGACAGCGGCATTGTCGTTTCACCAGCGAATGCATTGAATGTGGCGCTGCGGTTTCACGAGTAAGAAATAAAACGCAAGTATCACGTCTCTCTTCGACGCTTCATTTGAGGTAGACGTCAGAGTCGCAAACGTAGACCATAAGCCATCAACAATGGTTTCCGGGACTTCAATGAGCGACTCGCCGCATCCGGTGCGTAAGCACCCTATGAAACTTAGCACTTCCGTCATCCTGATGATCAGCGCAGTGATTATTTCCGTCCTGCTGGTGGTGCATATGCTGTATTTCGTGCAGATCAGTAACACCGCGCGCGATGGCGTCGAAGATAAGGCGCTGGCGGTAGCGCGTACGCTGGCAGATTTGCCCGACATTAAGCACGCCCTCTCTCTGCCGCCTGACAGCGACATGATTGAGCCCATCGCCAACGCGGTGCAGAAAAGGAACGATCTGCTGTTTGTGGTCGTCACCAATATGCAGGGCATCCGTTATTCTCATCCGAATACAGAGATGATCAGCCACCATTTTATCGGTAAAGATATTGGTCCGGCATTGCTCGGCAAAGAGAACGTCTCAATCAATAAGGGCGTTCTGGACAAAGCACTGCGGGTCTTCACGCCTATCTATGACGATCAGCACCACCAGATCGGCGTTGTAGCGATCGGAATCTCGCTGGTAAAAGTGACCGAGCAGATTAATAAAAGTCGCTGGAGCATTCTGTGGACGGTGTTATTTGGCATGATGGTCGGCGCGCTGGGCACCTGGTTTTTGGTGAAAATGCTCAAACGCATTCTGTTTGGGCTTGAACCTTACGAGATATCGACACTGTTTGAACAGCGTCAGGCGATGCTGCAATCCATCAAAGAAGGCGTGATTGCTGTGGATGATAATGCGCAGGTGACGCTCATCAATCAGGAAGCCCGGCAAATATTTCTGGAAACTGGCACGGAGATCAGCCCCCTTCCCGAGAATAATCGTGAGTCGCAACCGTTGATCCTCAATTTGCGCGACGTGTTACGCACAGGGATCCCGAGACGGGATGAAGAGATCAATTTCAAAGGCCGTTCTCTGCTGAGTAATACCGTGCCTGTACACAGCAATGGCATCATTATTGGTGCCATCTGTACCTTCAGGGATAAAACCGAAGTCAGCCAGTTAATGCAGCGTTTGAGCGGCATGGTAAACTACGCAGATTCGTTACGTGAACGCTCACATGAATTCATGAATAAGCTGCATGTTATTCTTGGATTGCTGCATATGAAAAGTTATACGCAGCTTGAAGACTACATTCTCAAAACGGCCAATAATTACCAGGCCGAAATTGGCTCCTTGCTGTTGAAAATCAAATCACCGGTGATCGCAGGCTTCCTGCTGAGCAAGATTAACCGTGCGTCGGATATACGGCACCTGCTCACGCTGAGTGATGACAGTTTTTTGCCCGATAATACCAATGAAAACCAGATCGCAGCACTGATCACCGTGTTAGGTAATTTAATCGAAAACGCGCTGGACGCGCTGGGTGAGCAACCCGATGGCGAAGTCAGCGTGTTGTTGCATTATCAGAATGGCTGGCTGGCCTGCGTAGTCAGCGATGATGGTCCGGGCATTGCCGCAGACCATCTGGACGCTATTTTCCAAAAAGGCTTCTCGTCCAAAGGCGTTGAGCGCGGTGTTGGGTTATTCCTGGCAAAACAACAAATAGAAAATCTTGGTGGTACGATCGCCGTTGAGTCCGAACCTGACGTTTATACTCAATTTTTTGTTCAAATTCCGTGGGATGGTGAGAGGAAAACTGCATGATCAATGTGCTGGTAGTCGATGATGACGCCATGGTCGCAGAGCTAAACCGCTGCTATGTGAGACAGATTGCCGGGTTTACCTGCTGCGGAACGGCCTCGACGTTACAGCAGGCTAAAGACATGGTGTTGAATACACAGCAGCCTATCGATCTGATTCTACTGGATGTATATATGCAGCAGGACAACGGTCTGGATTTACTCCCGGAACTGCGCAATGCCAGACGTCCCATCGATGTGATCGTGATTTCTTCTGCAGCTGATGCAAAGACCATCAAAAAATCGCTGAACTATGGCGTGGTAGATTACCTGATCAAACCCTTCCAGTTTTCCCGCTTTGAAGAGGCATTGACTGGCTGGCGGCAGAAAAAATCGCTGATGGAAAATCAGCAATATTATGAGCAGTCGGACATTGACCGGTTAATTCACGGCAACAATCAGGCGGTGGCTGACAACAAAAAGCTACCTAAAGGCTTGACCACGCAGACGCTGCGTACGTTATGCCTGTGGATTGATGCGCATCCTGAGAGTGAATTCTCAACGGATGAACTGGCGCACTCGGTCAATATTTCGCGTGTTTCTTGTCGTAAATACCTGATATGGCTGGCGGACTGCCATATTCTGTTTACCAGTATTCATTACGGTGTGACAGGCCGACCGGTGTATCGCTATCGTTTACAAGCGGAACATTATTCGTTGCTGAAGCAATACTGTCAGTAAACCAGGCGGTAGCGGCTATCGAGCGGCGTGAAGGTAAACTGCCGCCGGGATGAGAAAACCACCTGCTGGTCTTTGGTGACGAAAATAGCCTCGATGTCCGGGATATCCTGTAAATACCGCAGGCCTTTTTTGACCCCCATGCCATAGAGCAGCGTGGTGTAGATATCGCCGTCGATGGAGTTATCAGAGATCACGGTTACGCTGAGCAGTTCATTATCCAGCGGGTAGCCGGTTTTAGGATCGAGGATGTGGTGGTAGCGATGGCCGTCACGTTCAAAATAGCGTTCGTAAATACCGGACGTCACCACCGATTTACCGTTCACGTTAATCACGCCAATGAGATCATCAGGCTCTGAAAAAGGCGTCTTCAGGCCGATAGCCCAGCCACCTTCTCCCCCCGCGCCCAGCGTTTGCACATTCCCGCCCAGATTGATCAGCGCATGCTGAACCTGTTCCTGATGCAGGAAATCCCTCACCACGTCGGCAATATAGCCTTTGGCGATCGCCCCAAGGTCAATTTCCATACCGGCTTTTTGCAGAAAAACGGTGCGCGACGGTTGATCGAGGATCACATCATGCGGATCCGTCAGCGCGATCAACGCCTGGAGTTCATCGGTGTCAGGCACCGTGTTACCGCTGAAGCCAATTTTCCAGCGTTTGACCAGCGGGCCGATGGTGACGTTGAAACAGCTGTCCGGTAGCAAGCTGACGGTTTTCGCGCATTGAATCAGATGAAATACCGGCGGGCTAACCGCCACCGCATGGCTCCCTGCCGCATGATTGATCGCCATAACGTCAGAATCGTGCCGGTTAACCGTAAAGAGGTTTTCCTGCTGCTTGATGAGCCTGAAAACGCGCGAGGCCAGACTTTCGTTATGCTCAAACAGCTTGAGAAGAATGGGCGAGCCCATCAAAACGGCGGAATAAGCATACACACGGGCGTCTGGCGTCATAGAAAATACCTGAACTGAAGAAGTGAAAGCCTGCGCCACAAGGCGTGACGCAGGTTGTTAACCGTTACCGCAGAGCGTGAATGGCGGCATTACGTCCCGCCAGAATACCGAAGATGATGATATCTGCAACGGCATTCCCGCCGATGCGGTTCGCACCGTGGATCCCGCCGGCCACTTCACCTGCTGCATACGCGCCACGGATGACTTGCTCCTGCGCATCCAGCACGCTGGTGTCGGTGTTGATGGTCACGCCGCCCATGGTGTGATGTACTCCCGGCGCGATGCGGATCGCGTAGAACGGTCCCTGATGGATCGGGTGACGCAGCGCCGTTTTACGACCAAACTCTGCATCCTCCTGCTTGTCGACGGCCACGTTGTAGCTTTCCAGCGTCGCAAGAAAGGCGTGGTGATCCATCTCCAGTTTGGCCGCCAGTGCACGTGGTGAATCTGCGCTGATGACAAAACCGCGTGCGATGTACTCATCGGCCGCTTTGTTATTCAGGCGAATTTGCTCATCAAACACCACGTAAGCGAACTTCTCAGGTAAGCCGATGATGTTTGCAGACACTTTGTCACGGGTTTCCATCTCGTTGAAGAAACGCCTACCCGCCTGGTTTACCAGAATGGCACCGCCGCCACGAATGGCTTCGGAAATCAGATATGACGAGCCTTGCTCAACCGTTGGGTGAATCTGAATTTCGCCCATGTCGACGGTGCCCGCGCCGATTTTCTGCAAAATCGCGATGCCACTGCCGGTTGCACCTTTATGGTTGGTGGTCACGAAGCCATGCAGTTCAGGGCGATATTTCACGACCATCTCGCTGTTAGCACTGAAACCACCGGTGGCGACAATCACGCTTTTCGCGTTAATGGTCAGCGTTTCGTTATCGTCATTAAGCAGCTCAATGCCCTGCACAGCCCCGTCGTGATAACGGATGTCGGTGACGGACGTATCCAGCATCACGTCGATATTGCGTTTGTTGAGGTTCTTCACCAAACCACTGATCAGGAAGCCGCCGACAGCACTACGATCCGCAGGACGGTGCGTACGGTCGATACTCATACCGCCGGTGATGGTGATGTCGCTCAGTTCAATGTTGTGCTCTGCCAGCCATTCAACCGCCTGAGGCGCGCGCTCCACGAACTCTTTCAGCAGCACGGTGTTGTTCTTTAACTGGCCACCTTTCAGGGTTTCCTGATAGAACAACGCTTTGCTGTCTGTAATGCCTTTCAGTTTCTGATAACGGGTATCAGCAGCATTCATGCCGACCGACGCCTTGATGGTATTGCCGCCGATGGTAGACATTTTTTCCACAATCAATACTTTCGCGCCTTCGTCACATGCCTGAATGGCTGCTGCAAGACCCGCACCGCCGCTACCGACCACCACAACGTCGTAGCGTTGTGGCTCAGACAGGCTGCCGCCCTCTTCCAGCAACTGTGCTTTGCAGGATTTGGCAATGGCTTTCGAGACGGCTTTTTTCACCGCTTCACTCTGCTCAGTCGCGCCGGTCACCGCGTCAACATGCGGGCTGTTGGCATCGAGAATACGGGTACGGATAATTTCAAAACTGGTGGTGAATTCCACGTCAACGTCACCACCCGCTTGCAGTTCGATATCCGCAATGCGGTCGGTTTCAAGACTGACGTTAATCGCCAGCGCATTGACCGGATCTTGCACTGTTTCCTGGAACACGCCGGCTTTGAATTTCTTCGAGGTCATGCTCATGTCGCGGATCATCGCGTCCACCAACGAGAAGCGCCACAGCGGTTCAGGGATGGTCAGCGCTTCGCGTTGAGTGCTGTCGATGAACAATTCGAGCTTCTGGTCGCTGGCTACACGGTCGGTCCAGTCTGGATAGGCGATGCACGCTTTGCCGATGGCGACCAGGTCGTAGCCATGTTCCATTGCCAGATCGGCATCGTCTTTGTTGACAATGCCGCCTACCCCCATCACCGGGATTTTCGCCAGTGTGTCAGAACGCATGGCGATATATTTGTCGATCAGCGGTGTGGGATCCGTCGTGTCGACGATAGAAGGACGCAATGAATAACCCAGTGAGAAGTGCAGGTAATCCAGGCCGCGCGCCGCCAGCTTTTCCAGCAGATAAAGAGTATCGGCGAAACGGATACCCGGCTCTTCCAGCTCCTCCGGCGAGAAACGGTAACCGATGATGAAAGAGGAATCGGCGTGTTTCTGCGCCATGCTGTGCGTGATATCGAGAATGGCCAGCGGGAAACGGGCGCGGTTTTCGCGGCTGCCGCCCCATTTGTCGTCGCGCTGGTTGGAGTTCGGCGAGAAGAATTGCTGAATGAGATAGGTGTTAGCACCGTGGATTTCCACACCGTCGAAGCCGGCTTCAATGGCACGACGCACGCCTTCACCAAACTTGGTGATCATGCCGTCAACCTCTTCAGCGCTCAGCGCGACCGGTGTGGCAGCCCCATCACGCGGCGCGGCCAGTGCGCTTGGTGCAACCGGCGTCTGGCCGCCGATCAGTTTAGGTTCGCTCATGCGGCCACCGTGATAAATCTGCAACACGGCTTTGGAACCCTGAGATTTCACGGCGTCGGCGATTTTTGCTAAACCGTCGATTTTGCTGTCGTTGTCGATGCCAATCGCACCGGGAAACGCCAACCCTTTGTCATCAATAAAGCAGCATTCGACGATCACCGTCCCGATGCTGCCAGCACGTGCGCGGTAGTACTCCACCAGCTCACGGGTGACGGTACCGTCGTAAAAGCCGGTACAGGTGGTCATCGGTGCCATTAGCACACGGTTTTTCAGCACGGTGCCATTTGGCAGAGTGAACGGACTCAATAATTGCGGGTTATGGCTCATAATATCCAGCTCCAAATTTAGAAAATATTTAATAATCTGTGAATTCGTTATCGGATTTATTTTATTAATTTTAATTTCTGCCGATGTCATACGCGTAATATAGCGATATTTTTAGCTACAAAAGGTGTAGCATTAGTTAATTAACTATTTATCCATTAATGGAATGCCTGCATTATTAAATTATTGTTAATTATGCTGCTAAATGATCACATCAATTTAAACTGCGGTCTCTTTTGCCTCTATCTGAAGGGAAAAACATTACATTTGCCCAGTGGCATAAGGTTTGGCTGCAAGTGAAATGTACCGTCAGCCACTGCGTTTTAGGGGGCGATTACCGCCCTTTTTCTCTCATAGGGTTTAGAAGCATCCCGTCCCATCAGGAAAGAGATAATCCATACGATTAAAATACAGCCCGTAGCCATTCTCATTCCCCTTTTTTAAATTTAACAGCCCCGTATTTTCTTGATCGAGATCAACAGTCATAAATACAAAAATCGCATTATATAGATATTTACTCACTCTCAATGGGGATGAAATTTACTAAACATAAACAATGTTAATGGATCTCTTTAAATACCATCATTGGAAACTAAAGTGAAATTCGTCACGCAAAAATAATAATAATCTTACCTATGCATCCGCAAACCTATTCTCAACTACTTGTAGACAAATAAAATGACAGATATCTCAAAAACTACGGTTACACCGCCGGTAAAAAAAGGGGCAAGTGGCAAAAAAAACCGCCTGCTTCTGATGTTATTACCTGTGCTGGTTGCAGTGTTATTGTTACTCGTTCCCACACCCGACGGATTAGAGCCGCATGCATGGCATTTCTTCGCCATCTTTGTGGGTGTGATTGTCGGCCTAATCTTCGAACCCCTACCCGGTGCGGTTATCGGCCTGACAGGCGTTGTGGTCATTGCTTTATTCAGTCAGTGGTTGCTGTTCAGCCCGGCTGAACTGGCTGACCCTAAATTCAAAATGGCGTCACAGTCCTTTAAATGGGCGGTAAGTGGCTTCGGTAACTCAACAGTATGGTTAATCTTCGGTGCGTTCATGTTTGCCGCAGGCTACGATAAAACCCATTTCGGCCGCCGTCTGGCGCTGATTCTGGTGAAATATCTTGGTCGTCGCAGCCTGACTCTCGGTTATGCCATTATGTTTGCCGATCTGTTACTGGCACCGTTCACGCCTTCCAACACCGCGCGCAGCGGCGGCACAATCTATCCGATTATTGCTAACTTGCCACCGCTGTATGGCTCCAAACCTAATGACCCGAGCGCACGTAAAATCGGTTCTTATCTGATGTGGGTCGCGATCGCCGCGACCTGTATCACCAGCTCAATGTTCATGTCGGCACTGGCACCTAACCTGTTGGCTCTGGGCATTGTGAAAAGCATCACTGGGATCAGTATTTCCTGGGGTTCGTGGTTTTTAGCCTTCTTGCCGGTTGGTTTGCTGCTGCTGCTGACCATGCCGCTGTTGGCATACTGGTTATATCCGCCGGAAGTTAAAACGAATGACGAAGTGCCGCGTTGGGCTACGGCTGAACTGGTAAAACTGGGCAGAATGTCCCTTCACGAAATCCTGCTGCTGGTGTTTGTTTGTAGCGCATTAGCGATGTGGATTTTTGCTTCCAGCTTTATTGAACCGGCCATGGCTGCCCTGCTCGTCGTCGTTCTGATGTTGTGGACCGGCGTTCTGAACTGGAACGATATCACCAGTAACAAACCGGCCTGGAATACCTTTGCCTGGTTCGCTACGCTCGTTGCGCTGGCTGACGGCTTATCTCGTACCGGCTTCATCGCTTGGTTAGGGAAAGAAGGCGCCGCGACAATGGGGGGCATTTCTCCGGGCACCGCGACTATCGTGCTGCTGTTGGCGTTTTTCCTGCTGCACTACCTGTTCGCCAGCACCACGGCGCATACCACCGCGCTTTTACCGGCCATGCTGACCATCGGTGCTGCCATTCCTGGCATCAACATGCAAGTGTTCTGTCTGCTGATGGTGACATCACTGGGTATCATGGGGATCATCACGCCATACGGCACTGGCCCAAGCCCGATTTACTACGGCAGCGGCTACCTGCCAACCAAAGACTACTGGCGTCTGGGCACCATCTTCGGGGCCATTTTCCTCGCCGCGCTGCTGTTGATTGGTTATCCGTGGATGATAATGATGTTCTGAAGTAGGTGATAAAACCTCCAACAAAGCATTAACAGAACATTTACTGGAAGAAAACATATAAACCTCGTTGCCAGCCTGTGTATAAGGCTGGCAACATAGAGAAAGCATAAAAACGTCGCCCGATTTATCCCTGATTCACCCGAAACGAGAAGTTCTGCTAGTGGCGGCAATAACGGATAAAGTGAGAAAAAAATGTCGAATAAACCATTCCATTATCAAGATCCCTTCCCCGTTACTAAAGAAACAACCGAATATTACTTGCTGACCAAAGATCACGTCTCTGTGAGCCATTTTGGCGGTGAAGACGTCTTAAAAGTCGAACCAGAAGCCCTGACTTTACTGGCACAGCATGCCTTCCATGACGCATCATTCATGCTACGCCCGGCGCATCAGCAACAAGTGGCCTCCATTCTTCACGATCCTGAATCCAGCGAAAATGACAAATATGTTGCGCTGCAATTCCTGAGAAACTCCGAGATCGCCGCGAAAGGCATTCTGCCGACCTGTCAGGACACCGGCACCGCGATCATCATGGGTAAAAAAGGCCAGCGCGTCTGGACCGGCGGCGGCGACGAAGCCAGTCTGTCGAAAGGCGTCTACAACACGTTCATCGAAGACAACCTGCGCTACTCGCAGAACGCCGCGCTGGATATGTACAAAGAAGTGAACACCGGCACCAACTTGCCGGCGCAAATCGACCTCTACAGCGTCGATGGCGATGAGTACAAATTCCTGTGTATCGCCAAAGGCGGCGGTTCAGCCAATAAAACCTATCTGTATCAGGAAACCAAAGCGCTGATCACCCCGGCCAAGCTGAAAGGCTATCTGGTGGAAAAAATGCGCACACTGGGAACGGCGGCCTGCCCGCCTTACCATATTGCGTTTGTGATCGGCGGGACCTCAGCTGAAGCGACGCTGAAAACCGTGAAACTGGCCTCCACGCACTACTACGATGGTCTGCCAACCGAAGGCAACGAACATGGCCAGGCATTCCGTGACGTGAAACTGGAACAAGAGTTGCTGGTTGAAGCGCAGAACCTGGGTCTGGGCGCACAGTTCGGCGGTAAATACTTTGCCCATGATATCCGCATAGTACGTCTGCCACGTCACGGCGCATCCTGCCCGGTCGGCATGGGTGTTTCCTGCTCCGCTGACCGTAATATCAAAGCAAAAATTAACCGCGACGGTATCTGGATTGAAAAGCTGGAAGACAATCCGGGTCAATACATTCCTGAATCCCTGCGTCAGCAAGGGGAAGCCGGTGTCGTGAAGGTAGATCTGAACCGTCCGATGACCGACATTCTCGCTCAGCTTTCCGAGTATCCGGTGTCTACTCGTCTTTCTCTCAGCGGCACTATCATCGTTGGCCGCGATATTGCTCACGCCAAACTGAAAGAGCGTCTGGATAACGGCGAAGGTTTGCCGCAGTACATCAAAGATCATCCGATCTACTACGCGGGCCCAGCGAAAACACCTGAAGGTTATGCGTCCGGCTCCCTCGGTCCAACCACTGCGGGTCGTATGGATTCCTACGTCGACCAGTTACAGGCTAACGGCGGCAGTATGATCATGCTGGCAAAAGGTAACCGCAGCAAACAGGTGACAGACGCGTGCCACAAACACGGTGGCTTTTATCTGGGCAGCATCGGCGGCCCGGCAGCGGTTCTGGCTCAGCAAAGCATCAAGAGTCTGGAATGCGTGGAATACCCTGAGTTAGGTATGGAAGCGATCTGGAAAATCGAAGTCGAAGACTTCCCGGCGTTCATTCTGGTGGATGACAAAGGCAACGACTTCTTCGAACAGATCCATGCCAATACTTGCGCGAAGTGCGTGAAGTAATAAAACCGTCCTTACGATAAACAAAAAGCCTGCCGGAAACGGCGGGCTTTTTTTATTATTGATGATCAAGGGAAGGCGGATAACTATCGCAAACTATCTCAATTTTGGCAGTTTTTGAGATAGTTGCTGATCCTGTTAAAACATCACCTCTGACAAAGCAACCTGATTTCAACCGCCCCTACGACATCATATAAATCATCACCCCTTCCGTCACAATCCCGACTGCCGTGCCGATCAAGATCGAAGAAGACGCCGATTCCACGTACGTATCGCTACGTACCGCGAACATGCCCGCGGCAATGGCCGATGGCGTCGCACCAATGATCACCACCTGCTGCATCAGTGTATGGCTGAGTCCAAATGCCATCCCCGCTGCGGCCATCATTGCAGGCTGAATCAGATTCTTGATGCCAATATTCGTAAACGTATGGATGTTCAGTATTGGGCGTTCGCCAAAGAACAGCAGCCCCAACGCGAACAGTGAAATCCCGCCGGCGGTTTTGCCCATCATTTCAACGGAGGAGGAGAGCAACTCAGGGATTTTAATCCCCGCCAGACTCATCACTACACCAAGTACCGGGATCCAGACAATCGGGTTACGCGCCGCGTTGAACAAGTTTGCCAGGATCATCGTTCCCAGGCTTCCCTGATCCGACTGTTCACTGTTTTTATCCCCCATGCGGATCAGGACGATAGTCAGCGGGATCATCAGCACGCTGGTGATCAGATTGCCAATAAGTACGCCCAGAAAACCTTCCGGACCGATAAGCACCGCCAGAACAGGCGCACCAAAGTATGCCATATCAGGGAATGCGCAAACCAGAGACTTGATAGCACTGGTCTTGATATCGTGACGAAACAGGAAACGAGAAATACACAGCGTAAGGAGATAGGAGCCCATCAGCCCGATCACCAGTACCGCCATAAAAGACATATTTTGTATTTTGTGAGGATCCGTGTGAAGTGCGCCGATAAAAAGATGTAAGGGCAACGCAAATCGAATCACCACAGTGGCTAATACGGTCGCGTCATCACGTTTCATATAACCGAGCTTTCCACTCAACCAGCCTAACAACATCACAAAAACCAAAGGGAATAAGGAAGATAAGAGTAAAGATGGCATAATATACCTTTTTCTTTTTATCGTGAATCGGACAAACAAAGTGGCGAGTATTTATATCCGTTAATAAGCAGGGTAATTGTGACAATCATCACATCAGTCTATTAGACTAAAATAACAATAATTACTTAATTAAAATAACAATAAAAAACAATCAGTTAAGTCAAATCTCGCTAATACTGATTAAGTTTAAACATTATCATGGATTGCTTTGATATATCCTGAAAAATCCAACAACATTATGTAGTAAATTACCAAAAGTAAGTATTAAAAAACTTTAGAAATTTAAGTAATCAGAATATTAGCGTTCCTCATGCTATAAAAAAGAAAAAACATTCATTTAGAAAATGTTTATTCGAAGTCGGCCGAGCATGCGCCATTGAATATATGAATTTTAATTAAATTGATAATGGGATTTTACTGCAAGGGATCTGGAGACAGCGACACAACACTCCGGAGAATAACTGAGTTCAAACTCACCAAGGCTTTACGTGATGTTAAAAAAACGCCCACTCTACACACATTATACCGGCTCGCTTTTACTGGAAAATCCGCTGCTGAACAAAGGCTCCGCTTTTACTCGCGATGAGCGTCTGGCACTCAACCTCAACGGCCTGTTACCCAATCAGGTTGAAACCATCAGTGAACAAACTGACCGCGCATATTCCCAATTTTCTGATTTTAAACGTGATATCTCCAAGCACATCTATTTACGCAATATCCAGGACACCAACGAAACGCTGTTCTATAACCTGGTGAGTTCACATCTGGAAGAGATGTTGCCGATCATCTATACCCCGACCGTTGGCGAAGCATGCGAACATTTTTCGGATATTTATCGTCGTGCGCGCGGCCTGTTCATTTCCTATCCCGATCGCGACCACATTGATGAGATGCTGCAAAACTTCTCCAAGAACGACATTCGGGTAATTGTCGTTACCGACGGCGAGCGTATTCTCGGACTGGGTGACCAGGGTATTGGTGGCATGGGCATACCGATTGGCAAATTATCACTCTATACCTCCTGTGGCGGCATCAATCCGGCCAATACGCTGCCGATCATGCTGGACGTCGGCACCAATAATGCGCAACGCATTGCCGATCCACTGTATATGGGCTGGCGCCATCCGCGACTCACCGACGGCGAATACAACGACTTTATGGATCTGTTCATTCAAGCCGTGAAAATGCGCTGGCCGGATGTGCTGCTGCAATTCGAAGATTTTGCCCAGACGAATGCAATGCCTCTGCTTGAACGTTATCGCAATGAGTTGTGCTGTTTTAATGATGATATTCAGGGGACGGCAGCCGTCACATTAGGCTGCCTGATCGCAGCCAGCCATGCTGCCGGAACACAGTTACGTGACCAGCGCGTGACGTTCCTCGGCGCGGGATCTGCCGGTTGTGGTATTGCCGAGAAGATCATCGCGCAGATGATTGCCGAAGGCGCGACGGAGGACGAAGCGCGCAGTCAGGTCTTTATGGTGGACCGCTTTGGTTTGTTAACCGATGACATGCCGAATCTGCTCGATTTCCAGCGCAAGCTGGTCACTCACAAGGACAAGATCAGCCAGTGGCCGGTCGAACCGCAAAATATCTCTTTACTCGATGTCGTCCGTCACTCCAAACCGACGATTCTGATTGGTGTTTCCGGGCAGCCGGGGCTATTCACCGAAGAGATCATCCGCGAGATGCACCATCACTGCCATCATCCGATCATTATGCCGCTGTCTAATCCGACCTCCCGCGCCGAAGCACGTCCGCAGGATGTGATCGTCTGGACAGAAGGCGCGGCGTTGATGGCGACCGGAAGCCCATTCGCACCGGTTCATTATCAGGACCGTACGTACGCAATCCCGCAATGCAACAATGCCTATATTTTCCCGGGGTTGGGTCTGGGGATCCTGGCGTCAAAAGCGCGCCGAGTGACCGATGGTATGCTGCTGGCCGCCAGTCAGGCGCTGGCCAGCCTTTCTCCGCTGGCGACAACCGGTCAGGGTTCATTATTGCCTGCACTTGGTGATATTCAGAAAGTATCAAAAGTGATTGCAGCGGAAGTCGCACGCGTAGCTCAACGCGAAGGCGTTGCGTCGGTGGTCTCGGAAGAGACATTGCAAAGTCGGCTGGATAGCGAATTCTGGCTGGCAACCTATCGACCTTACAAACTCTCTTCGTTCTGATCTTCTCTTCTCCGCCGGCACCTGTGTGCCGGCTTTTTGGCATAAGTGAAGACTTACTTATTAACTCTGCGACATAAATCTTACTTGTCGATACTTTCACTACCAGGCAAAACGTAGTCCGCCCGCTCAACCTGCCCCAAATACCCGCTCACCGACGTTCCTGCTTTTGCATGACAATACCCCGCAGACGAATACCGATAATCCAGCACCCGCGTCGTTCGCTGGCCTGATGTTCAGTCATAACGTAACGCACCTGCTCACGCTTTTTAGGCGCAGTTAATTAAACTCGAGTGACGTATAGGGTTAAACAAAGTCACCATACATTAGGCAATATTGAGCATGTGAACAATTGATCCAGATCATGCTTATGGTTAGAAATTTATACACGAATATTTATAATCACGAAGGTAAATAAAAAACCATGAACAACCGGAGATTAATCAACTTATTGAAATTTCTGATTTTTCTCTTGGTATTATTCTATTATTTTTCGAAGAGTAATAAGATTCAGATTATTACTCTTTTTTTATGTAAAGCATAAAATATGTACAAAGCAGACTAAAAACGCTTATTTATAATTTTTATCCCGTAAATTAGATATAAATTGGAATATCATTCCAAAATAAACTCAACTTAAGGCGTTTTACACTAAAATAACCAAGTTTAAGAAGCGTTTAAATTTGGTTGTTAAGATAGATTTAGGAAAAAAACCCTGAGACATAGGATTAATCTATGAACTTTCTTATCTCTGATAAATATGTTTATTAGAACTTAAGGCTACAATTGGTTTTTAAGTAGTTTTTTATGCTAAAAATATGCAATTTCAATCTAAAAATGAGAATTTTATTCCAAAATAGAGCATAGAAGTGAAATATAATTTTTTATATGAGCAAATAACTCATATGAATTGAACATCATTAGCCTGATCTGAATAATAACCCCGCGCTTTTGATGGTTAAGGACGTTGGTTGGCTGGAGGCCGAGAGCATGAAAAATTGCATAGAAAACAATAAGAGCGGACGTTCGAAAAAAACAAACGTACTCATCATCGAAAAGTGCCGCTACACACGGCGAGGCATTGCCTCTTTGATTTCAGAAACAAAACCTGACATTGGTTTTATAACAGCAGTTGCTGATTTTTCGGCTGCTTCAGAAATAATTAATGAATCCCACATGGATGCTATATTTGCACATGTCTCACAGGGAAATATTTTTAGTTTTTATTTTGACTCGCTTAACTTCACAAGAAGCATAAAAGAAAAATATAGCGAAACTAAAATTCTGGTCTATACAGAAAAAATAACACCTTTATTTCAGATCCACTACGCTGCTGATGAGTTCATTTCGACAAATGAATCTTTAAAAGCATGGCGAAAGAAAATGGAAATTCTCTTTTATATGCCACATCTGAATTGGGATAAATTAAATCACGTTCAAGGAAGTTTCAGAATCACCAAGGAGGAGTGGTATGTTTTAATGAGTATAAAAGATGGATTGGAATTGAAAGATATTTCAAACGCCATGCAAGTTAGTTACAAAACGGTCAGTGCTTTAAAAATTAAAGCATTGAGGAAGCTTGGCCTTAAAAATAAAAATGAGTTACTAATGTTTATTGCTGGGGTTTAAACATCACCTACAACATGTAATCTCATTTTCACTTACTAATATCAGGATTAAAAATGCGTAAACTATTAATTTCTACTTTCGTTGCTCTTGCCATGATGCCTGCTGTATTTTCAGTAAATGCAGCAGAAACGGCGACACTAGGTGTAAAAGGTATAATGCAATTTCAACATGTGATGTTTCACTTAGCGATGCAACAATTGACTTCGGGAGAATATCTAAAGCAGATTTACCTAATAGCATTAATGGAATCATGGGGTCATCCGTAACATTAGGTCTGAATTGCGACGCAGCGAGCAACGTAGCCTTGCAGGTTACTGATAATAGGGCTTCTAGTGCAATAACGAATGCAGATTTCCCTGCGAACTCACCATCTAACATGGCTGATTCTGAACTTTTTGGTTTGGGTAAAGATAGTGCATCAAACAATATTGGTGCACTTGGATTCATGTTAACTGACGTTAAGCTTGACTCTGCTTCTGCATATATAATGCAGAGCACTGATAAGTCTACCTGGACTACTTTAGAGAGCGGTATCCTTCAAAATAACGGTTACATCTCAGTTGCTGCGACGTCGAGTGCAACTTCACCAAGTAGCTTTACAACGGCTTCAGTCACACTGACCCCAGGAATTACTCTATTTGAAGCGAGTAGGTATCCTTCCGGCGAGGAGACAACTCTTGATGGTAGCGTAACATTCACGGTTAATTACCTCTAATAGATAGCCAAAGGTTAATAAAACCTTTGGCATTTTTAACGATGACCTTTGCATATGAAAAATATATTTTTATTAGCACTTACCCTTGGATTAACAGCACCATTAACATGTTTTTCTGCAGGAATGAAGCCCGATACGCCTACACTGTTTATAGATGCAAACAATAGAGAAGCTGTTGTTACAGTACAAAACACTGATAATACAACGGCTCTGTTACACAGTAGTGTACAAAGCATCCCTGAAGATAAAACGATTTCACTACTTATTACGCCACAACTAGCACGGTTAGAGCCAGGGCAAAAACAATTAGTCCGTGTAATATTAAAAAATGATGTCAATATAACGCACCAAAGAATGCAGCGATTAAACTTTACCTCTGTGCCTAAAAAACATGCAGGGAAAGATAGCAAAGCACAATTGGTTATAGCTCAAAACATTCCGGTCATAATATCTCCTGTGGGGCTGCCAGTAAATTATGAACCATGGAAGGAGTTGATTTTCTTAAAGACGGCCAATGGAATTAAAATAGAAAACAACTCAAAATATATAGTACGCATGTTAAGTACTGTGACTCTTTTACCAGCAGGTAAAGCGGTTGATATTAAAAAAAGATACATTCTCCCTGGGGAGAAGATAGATATCCCTTTAAAAGAAAATGAACTTAAGTCAGTTTCCAGGTTAAAAATACAACCAGCAACCAGATTTGGAATGTTGGCAGCACCTTATATTATTGATATTTAATAAAAATCATGCAAAAACAAAAAAACAAAGGTATCTCTGCATTACTAATGATTATACTTACATCTTCAAAAGTGAATGCTGCTGATGTATTTGATGCTGAGATTCTGAAAAACATAGGCTATACAGAATCATCAGTAGAATACCTTTCCAAAAAAGGAGATTTCCCGCCAGGAATAAACAAAACTGAAGTGATAATAAACAACATTAATAAAGGTGCGTATTCGATTAACGTGACTAAACAGGGAGAAATCTGTTGGACAACAAGTATTTTAAACTCTCTCAACATAGACGCGAGCGCGTTACAAAGAGGCAAGGAAGGATGCAACCAGCTCTCGCCTGACATTAAAGTAACTAAGAACCCCCTTGATAATAATATTGTAATATTCGTACCAATAACAATGATGCCAAGTAAAAACAATTACGTAACAGGCGGGAAAGCCATTATTTTTAACTATGATGCCTCTGCTCGAGAATATAACTCTCGCGGAGGAAAATTTTCAAACAAATCTTTAACTAGTGAGCTTGGCGCCAATTACAAAAACTGGATATTTAGAAGCAATCAAAGTTATTATGCCTATGGAAAAACAAGCAATCTAACACGACTTAATAACTACATCCAACGTTCTTTCACAAGCTCAAAGATTTCCGTCCGCTTTGGCCAATTTACTACCGGAGGTGATGCTTTTTCAGGGATCAATATTACAGGCGTAGAAATCTCCCCAGAGAATGGGCTGGCAAGTAACAGTACAACTGTAAACCTTAAAATTTACGCGCCCACTGCGGCACAGGTAGATATCTATCAGAGAAAGGCACTTCTCAAAACAGTGTATGTAGAAGCGGGAACAACAATAATAGAAGACATTCCTATATTAAATCAGAGTGACGACTTTACTCTGTCTTTTATAGCAAGTAGTGGAGAAACTTCACGACAGGTAATACCTTTTATTCAAGCTGATTCGATAACTACTCTCCCTGAAGGGCGAAACGTTAACGTTTATGCCGGACGACTAAGAATGGCTAAGCAAAATTTACCGCTGGCTGCATTGTCTGGTAATATCTATAGAAACACATTTGCCTCTTTTTTTGCAGGTGGATTGGCTAGCAATCAGTATCAGTCGATAATGGCGGGCGGTAATTTCCGTTTTACTGAAAAATTACTTCTTAGAACCTCCACAACAAGCACTCAGTCTCTACATACTGACAATAGTCAAGAAAAAAAACTGGGTATCAGAAATGATATCTCTCTAAATTATAAAGCTACGAGCAAGATCAGCGTCTCCACGGCAGCTAACTTTCGCTCTAAAAACTACATGGATTTTGGTAGTGCTGGGAATTCATGGTACACAGCAGAAGATACTGGGAATATAAAAGACCAGTTATCATTAGGGCTCACATACCAAAGCGATAATTTTGGAAGCATTTCCTTAAATGGAACATCGACCAGGCGATTCAAAAATACCAATGTAAATTCCTACTCACTTAACTGGGGACGCGATTTCAATAAAGTAAATTTAAATATCGGCTTGCAAAACAATAAGTTTAGTAACAAAAAAAATAATTATAATGATAACTATTTTTATATTAATGCTTCCATTCCTTTAGGTAATGGAAGAAGTGCTCAATTGTACTCCAATCATTCTGATCGTGTTACCAGGTATGGCGCAACTTATAATCAAGAAGTTAATGATAAGTTTAACTATGACGTGAGTACTGAAACATCTTCAAATAAAGATAAAAACATTAATGCAACTGGATATTACAACAGTAAATACTCCAGAATTGCGTTCGGCGCAGCCGCTGGTGACAGTACTAAAAGCTATCGTGCAGGAATGAAAGGTGGGGTTGTTCTTCATGAGAATGGATTGACATTCACTCCACGGCAAGTATCCGATACCTTTGGTATTGTTTCTGTTAATAGTAAAGAACCTGATGTAGAAATCATGACTCCAGCAGGGAAAGTTTGGACTGACAGTCAAGGCCAGGCAATTGCATCATCTTCCGCATGGAGGAAAAATCGCATTCAAGTCAACGTGAGCAGCCTTAAGAAGAACCTCGAAGTTCAAAGCGGGATTGCCGAGGTATCGCCTTCAAGAGGAAGTGTTGTGCACGTTGCTTTACCTATTTATAGAGTTAATAGGATGTTATTGAGTTTTGATGGGCCACGTGTACCATCGCCAGGCTCAGCGGTATTGGACTCTAAGGGCCGTACCATAACATTTGTAAGTGAGGATAAAACAATATTTATTGACGATTTACCAACAGGTGTAATGACAACAACGGACTCTTTGGGTGATTCATGTCATATTGATTTCCCAGATAAATACTCAATAGAAGAGAATAAACTTTATACTCCCATAATGGTAAGGTGTCTTCGTGAAAAAAAATAAAGCCATATTAATATCAATATTACTTAGCTTAATAACGGTCAAGAACTCCCTTGCAAATTGTGATATTGAGCTTAGTTCACCCACTGTAACCTGGGATGCACAGACGCGAGATGAAATATTAAAAAATAGCAAAAATCAGAACAATTCACTAATAGAATTAGGAAAAGAACGTGAAGTAAATATTAACATTAACTGTAAAAGCTCACAGATTTTTCATATCACATTTAACTCGCCGTCATTTGATGAAAACAGCTATGCTTTCGGGAGGGAAGGAAAAATGACGTTGTTACTTAAAAATGTCGTAATCGACGGAACCCCTGTTGATGTGACTGCCAGTGATAATATTGAGAGAAATGGAAACAGCATGTTTTTTAAACCTGGAAATTACCTTTCATTTAAAAAAAATGGAGGTGAGGTTAGCGGAATTAATTTAAATGCGCAAGTGGTTATTAACGCTTTTGTATCTAAAGACATGACTCGCGTGAACGACATTGTTACTATCAGCAATGAAGGCCATTTCAATATTAATTAGCACGTCGTAGTTATTCGATTTATTATCAGATATGCATGCTAATGTTATTTATGTGCTAAGAAATCATCAACTTGCGCTAAAGGATAATAAACAATCAACTCTTGATATTTCTTGATATTGTTAAGACAAGACCTCAAACTCAGCTGTAACGACCAGAAAAAGTGAAAAATGAAGCATGGGTCAAGTTAGCGAGCTTCTGAAGTGGTTTCTATAAGTGGACTTTTTTATATAAGGATATTTACCTATGCATAATCACTATATTATTGATGGATATATAGACTTTCACCCTGCGTCCAGCACGTTACATGACCTTAACAATCCTAAAAATGTTGTCGTACTAAATTCACCGGCAGCGCGTTGTTTGCTACTGCTGATTGAAAGATTTGGAAGTATTGTCACTCAACATGATTTTCTAGAAATCGTTTGGGAAAACCGTGGAATGCAAGTGTCTTCAAATACTTTTTACCAGAACATTTCTATTCTGCGTAAGGGATTAAAAAAGATTGGCCTTACTGGTAATGTCGTAGTCACGATCCCTCGACTCGGGTTAACGCTGGCAAGTGATACACATATTAAAAAACTGACCACGGAACAGCAAGTGGAAGCCAACCCCGAGAATGCATACCTCCTTGATGAGCAGTCATTAGCAGATAAATTTGAGAAAATTGAGCAACTTGAAGTGACTGAAGGTCTCAAAGAACCCGATTCATTAAGGGCATTTATAGAAAAACCCCCATATGAGACGACAAAACCAGTAAACAAACAAATATTTCGTCTCCGATGGATCCTCCTGCTCTCTAGTGTTGTCTTTTTCGCATTACTGTGTGTAATGACTCTGTTGAGAGGCAGTGACGACAGTCAGTATTTTTCAAACTATCGCTTTCAGAAAACGGCACAAGGTTGCCATATTTTTATTTCAAATGGGACTTCTTCAGACAAAGCCCACTCAGATGTATTGATTCGCAGTAAACAATTCTCTGACGACTGCAAAAATTACCCCTGGGTTTACATTACCCATTTGCCATTACTGCCAAGGACATCAATTATCCGTTGCGACAAACCTATAAGCGAACCTAATACCTGTATTTCTGATTATTTTTTTGAGGATTGAACGATGAATTTCACCCTTAAAACAAAAGTTATATTTTTAGGGTTAGTAGCTACAATTTCAGCTATTTTAATTTATTTACCATGGAAGAATACTTTGCCAGATGGCTTTTCATGTGTCGCCAGCACTACGTTAACGATAATGTAAATGTATCCCTTGGGTATACCATTAAAGAAAACTCTGGGATTATTAGCATTAATGGTGTTACAAAGTCAAAACCAACAAAGATGTTTAACCGCAAGATCGCATTCACAGTTTGAAAAGATGGTAATCTTTATTATATGTTGTCGAACAAGATTCTTAAACTCCCAGAGGATAATGTTGATGACACATGGCTTAGCCTGCGTCAACCTTTATTCTTCATCTACCCCAATAATAGTATTTACATTCGAATTATCCAACTAAATAATAAAAATTACCTTTTCATGATAGGCAACATACCAACATATATTTGCAATGCTACTTAGTTGAAGTTACTTAAAAATCAGATATGAAAATGTAGTCCCTCCTGAATTTAGTCTTACTGCTTGATAGAGTTCTCTGGTTAAAATACAACCATTGGGAGGCTCATCATGAAGAAAGCGCGTTTCACTGAAACTCAGATCCTGCGAGTTCTAAAAGAA
>NZ_BMFZ01000010.1 GCF_014639435.1 Hafnia psychrotolerans
GTTTTCTTTATCCGCTTTCAGCCGGGACTGAACCGCCCCCATCGTCTGCACGCTCAGCGCAACCGCTTCACGTTGTAGCTCAAGGCGATCCGCAATTTTCCCCTGGTCAAAACCGTCACTGACTTTCCCATTGGCATGGTCAGTATCACGGCTCAGCGTGGCCACATCCTGCTGCTGATGAGCCGCATCCGTGATGGTGATCATGCCCGGTGAGACCGCTGCCGCCGTGGTCCCTTTATCATCCCCCTGGCTTAATGCCAGCCCACCGGTCGGAACACTATTGGTTGAAACGCTGACCGAGTAACCCGAACCCTGATAATCCGAGACGTTGGCAATATCCCGCCATCCCAGCGTACCGGTTTCAAGGGTGTTTTTGTCTGCCGGTGCCTGCGAGGCAATCACGGCACCATCAAGCTGAGTATGGTCTTTCACAATGATGTGGTAACCGCCATCGCCCGCATTGATACCACTTTGCTCATTCACCGACGCATAGTTATTTTTAAGTATCTGCTGGCTAAGGTTGGCGTTCCCGGCAACGACCTGACCGGCGCAAATCGGTGGGACACAGATACTGACGTTAATGCCTCCACGGGTGTCTTTGCTGTCGTAAGTGGCCGTATCCTGCACACTACTGATCGTCAGATTGCCGCCCACATTGGCCTGCACACGCCCGCCATTCAGGACGGCACCGGTTAGCGTCGTGTCCCCGCCACTGTTGATATTCAACCTATCGGATGCCGTGATATGGCTGTTCTGATTGCTCAGCGACGTCCCATTCTCAATACCTTTTTGCCCGCTGGCTGAAAGTTCGATAGTGAAACCATTTTGCTGACCCCCCAGGCCGAACCCCACGCCCACACCAAGCTCGGTATTACACCGTCGGCTACCGCCCCAACGGCGGCAGGCCGAAACCGCTGTCCATACTTCCCACTGTAGCCAGGATACTTTCGGTTTCTCTGGAAGGTTTGCTGGGTGAAGAGACGCTGATATCACCGCGCAAGCGCGGCCCGGCTTCACGACTGGAGCAGCAGATCCAGATGATCGGCCAGTTGCCGAAGAGTAAGCAGAAGTTTGTGTCGGAGATGCTGGACGCCGTGATAGCACAGGCGCAGCAGGCAGGAACGGACAGCTAAAAGAAGATTTTTAACGCGGGCTGAAGGTGTCTCACCACCGACAGCCCGCTGACCACAACTAACTGTTAGGGGGTTAATTATGGCTGAACAGGATACTAAGCCAGAAGTTGTCACAACTGAAGCGCCGGAACTAAAAAACCGTCGTTATACCGTGGGTTATATTCGGGACTCGAAGCATTTCCAGCCATCGCCCAGTATTACGCTTAAAGGTGGCTGGCTGGAAGTGGCGGGATTTGCAACCGGGACGCCGGTTAACGTGCGGGTGATGAACGGTTGTCTGGTGCTGACGGCAGAAGTACCGCCACCCGAACCGGAAGTGATACAGGCCCTGCGCCAGCTCTGCCCGAAGCTCTCAGCCCGTAAGCAGCGGGAGCTGTTGGGGGTGATTCAGGTGATGGCGAAGCCGCAGAAGCGGAGTGCAGGCTGACTGTTAAAGCAAAAATCCCAGCCGCATGGGCTGGGATTTCTTATTAATCAGAAGATATCAGACTAGCTCTACATAACTGGTCTATTTGGTCAAATTGAAGGTGTAAGGCATAGCCTTTTAACTCATATCTAACCCAACGATTTATATAACCTAATAGCATATCCATTTTTCCACCACCACTTGAAACAGGCTTACCTAACGCTTCTGTTACTGATTTTTCACTCTGTCCTGAGCTGACTCCACATAACAGCTGCCCATTAAAAATGCCGTAACCTTCGGAACCATCAAAATAAAAATGAATATGATTTAATAGATCATTCCTAAAACCGATTTCAAGGCCTGAATGAATATATTTATAGTGCTTTGTATGCCCTATAGGATCGTTATCATCAATAGGATCTTCAGATAATTGGGCTGTTTCACCTATGGATAATATGAGGTCAGTGAATTCGCTAGACGATTCATTTTTACCCAAGGAATTGATACATTTCGTCCAAACAGCCATTACTTGATTACTCCTATTTGCTGGTTCCTATCCTTGATTTGTTTTATCGCATCATCAACCAATTTAGGATCATAGCCTCGATCCAACATGTTTTTTCTTAAAGATTCTGTGTCACGGCACTCAGCACCACACAAATCCACCGCGTCTTGCTTAACCTGTGCTGGTGTATTTTTACCTTTATAAGTTGGACCAGTTGCGTGAACATCTTTAGGTACTTCAACTGCTGTTGCATTCTGGTAAAGATTTTTAGTTTCAGCATCAGTCAGAGGACGGCCCAGTTCGTTTTCTTTCGACTTTTTAAGCGCAGCAAATGACGGAATATGATCGTGTTCCAATCCATCACCAACTACTTCACGCGCTTTCAGCTCTTTATAAGATCCTACATCGAGTGCCTTAACTGACTGGATTTCACTACTGGCCTTGTTAATCAGCTTTGATGCTTCAGCCACGTCCCCTTTCTTCAGTGCCGTTTCTGCCGCCTTGATGACCTTTCCTGCCGCATCACCTGCGCCAGGGATTATACCGATTGCAGCGGCAAGGTAATCAAGAGCAGACTGTGCTTCCGCAAAGCTTTTGATATCACCCACGACAGGCACAAAGTCAGCGCCCAGCGAAGCCGTTTCTTTCAGCGCCTCACGCCGCTCTTCGTACATCTTCACCGAGCAGGCTTCAGCGCTCATTCCGCCGCAGTTTGCCTTCTTATAGCGCTGGTTTTCAGCCTCAACGTACTCACTAGCTTTCTGCTCCAGCGTCTTACCTTCAGACTGCGCCTGTACGATATCACTCAGCGCATTATTCTCCACCTCATTCTTCGCCGTATTCGCCCCGCTGCCTACGCCGGACAGGCTACCGCTTGCCAGCCCTCCTGCGGTTGAGCCAGCTATCACCACCAGATTATCAATGACCTGCTTCTGCGCTTCTGTCAGTTCTCCCTCTTTTACTTGCGGGTAGAACATTTTGACCAACAGCTTCGCCGTTCCCGCGCTGGTGAATGCACCCGCAGCACCGGCTGTCGCATCACCGCCCTGTGCGCTGGCCAAAAATGCACCCAGCGCAGTATGTAACATAATCCGTAATGGTTCATCACCGGCACTGATTTGTTTAACCAGATTCGCCAGATACGGTGCAGCGGCCCCCGCCGCCGCGCCCTGGAGGTTGCCGCCCAGCAAGCCTGATAATGCGCTGGTAAAGGAAACGCCTGCCGTCCAGTACTTGCCGCCGATGCCGTAATCCTGCTGCATCTGCTTGTATTCCGGGCTGGCGGCAATCTGTTCGCTGGTTAAACCCTGAGCCGATAATTTGGCCACTATCTCGTTTTCTTTATCCGCTTTCAGCCGGGACTGAACCGCCCCCATCGTCTGCACGCTCAGCGCAACCGCTTCACGTTGTAGCTCAAGGCGATCCGCAATTTTCCCCTGGTCAAAACCGTCACTGACTTTGCCATTGGCATGGTCAGTATCACGGCTCAGCGTGGCCACCTCCTGCTGCTGATGAGCCGCATCCGTGATGGTGATCATGCCCGGTGAGACCGCTGCCGATGTTGTTCCTTTATCATCCCCCTGACTTAATGCCAGCCCACCGGTCGGAACGCTATTGGTTGAAACGCTGACCGAGTAACCCGAACCCTGATAATCCGAGACGTTGGCAATATCCCGCCATCCCAGCGTACCGGTTTCAAGGGTGTTTTTGTCTGCCGGTGCCTGCGAAGCAATCACGGCACCATCAAGCTGAGTATGGTCTTTCACAATGATGTGGTAACCGCCATCGCCCGCATTGATACCACTTTGCTCATTCACCGACGCATAGTTATTTTTAAGTATCTGCTGGCTAAGGTTGGCGTTCCCGGCAACGACCTGACCGGCGCAAATCGGTGGGACACAGATACTGACGTTAATGCCTCCACGGGTGTCTTTGCTGTCGTAAGTGGCCGTATCCTGCACACTACTGATCGTCAGATTGCCGCCCACATTAGCCTGCACACGCCCGCCATTCAGGACGGCACCGGTTAGCGTCGTGTCCCCGCCACTGTTGATATTCAACCCATCAGATGCCGTGATATGGCTGTTCTGATTGCTCAGCGACGTCCCATTCTCAATACCTTTTTGCCCGCTGGCTGAAAGTTCGATAGTGAAACCATTTTGCTGACCCCCCAGGCCGAACCCCACGCCCACCCCACCATGAGAACTGTTACTGCTGCCTTTAATACGCTCTTCTTTCTGTGCTGCCGTCAGCAAGATCTCGTGGCCGGCATCAAGCGTCACATTGTGTCCACGGATATCGACTCCCACGCCCTTGATATCCTGACCCGCGGAAATATTGACATCCTGACCGGCGGCAATTGTGGTTCCCTGACGCGTGGTGGCTTCTTTTTCCTGTTGGCTATGGCTCGAACCCCCACCAACGCTAACGGTCACTTTTACCGCTGCACCATTCATACTGGTCGCTGTTGTCTGAGTAGCGATATCCAGAGCGGCCTGCGCTGCATAAATGGCCGTAAGCCGTGGGTCTTTTTTATCCTCCGCCGATTGTGAGACTTTCTCGATTGACTGCAGGGCACTGACCGCATAACCCGACAATGCCGTTGTTACACCAAACTGTTTACTATGCTGGTCTTGTTCCCGCTTTTCTGTATCAACACTCGGATCCAGAAGAACATTTTCGCCCACCAGATTCACTGACCTGCCTGCGCTGAGATCAGAGCCTGAAATATGCACGTCTTTATCAGCCAAAATACTTACATTACCCAGTCCGCTTTGAATGGTGCTACGTAAGGTACTTTGCTGATCAACATTGTTTAATGTGTGGTATCCAGAGGATTGCCAGCCCACAGTACCGCTGTAACCATCTCCCCCCAAATCACCGATCTTTTGAGAACTGCCCGTCGTTTCATTTAGTGCACTGCTTTGCCCTGCATTAACGAACACATTGCCCTGCGCCGCGTTTAACAACACATTGCCCGTGCCGGTGATGGCGCTGCCCGAAACATTGATATCCCCTGAATGACTGTTCAGAGTGACATTGTCACCACTGATTGTGCTGGCGACCTGACCAACAACATTACCGGTTTCCTTTTCATTTCTCTGACTGCTGGCATAAGGAGTCATACCAGCTCCGTTATTCGGGCCGCCACCCACATGACGAGTCAGGGTTCCAACATCGGCAATGGCAGTACTTAGGCCCCAGCTGCTGTCGGAAGAGTGACTCCGGGTAGTTTGCGTTTCACTCGCACTCTGTATATTGATATTCCTGGCAGCGTCCAGGGAGGTATCGCCTCCGGCGTGAACCGCACTGCCCAATACCGTGATATCTCCTGACGTGGCTTTGCCGGATGCATCTGTCTGCCCGTTGCCGCGTGCGTTCAGCTGAATATTACCGGCTGCCGTCAGAGCACTTCCGCTTTGATAAATCCCTTCACTGTGTTGCGACATTACGCCAGACGATTTTCCAAAACTCAGCGCCAGTTGCGGTGTATCGGCTCCCATTGCCCCGATTTCGTTAATGTACTGATGAGCTTTTTGAGTTCCGCCCTGGGTGTTTGAAATATCTTTAATGTTTTTATAAGCGTCATACGGTGTGCCTTTTAATGACAATCCAATACCACTGCTTTTTGTTTCCACCTTGCTGTCTTCACGCGTCTCATCACGGCCTGGTGTAATCGCGATATTTTGCGCATTGAGGCTGATGTTACCTGCCGATGAATCGATCGCCGCCGGGCTTCTGGCTGCAATAACGTCACTGCCCGCAATCCCAATATTTTTCCCCGCGATGATGCTGATGTTACCGTTCGATGTTCCGATGATGCTGCGGGCATCGCGCTGACTGATTTCAGCGCCGTCATACTGAGATTTTGCCGATTGTTTGCCGATGGTGAATCCCAGACCGCCACCACTCATAAGACCCGATTTTTTGGTCTCTTTTAAGCTGTAGTGAGAGCGGGTGTCGGTCGCTGCAACGATATCGACATTATTCCCCGCCTTCAGTGTCACATCACTATCACCCACCACTGACGAGCCTTTCACCGTTAAATCTTGCCCGGCGGTGATCGATACCTTGTCACCGCTCAGCTGCGTGGCTTTTTCGGTAGAGGCGTAGTCCTCTTTTACGGTGTGGGTGGTGGTTTTAGAGAACAGCCGTTTTTTCGTTTTGGTCTGCTCATCGTAGCTGTATTCACTTTCCTGTGCGGTGGTGAGATTGACGTCACGCCCGGCGCTCAGGGCCAGATCGCCTTTCGCTTCAACCTCCGCAGCCTGCGTGGTGATATCGCGTCCGGCGGCGATAGTGGTACTGCCGCCGCTGGAAATCGCCGTCCCTTCCTGCCCCACATTCTCACGGATACTCACGCTTTTATTACCGTGGGTTTCGCTGTAGGTGCGGGTCTGCTCGGCATTCAGGTTGACATCACGACCCGCGCTGAGCGAGGCGTTGAGGTCAGCGGTCAGTTGCGCGGCCTGGGAGTTCAAGTCACGGCCTGCACTCAGAGCCAGATTACCGCCGCTGCTGACCACGGTTCGTGTGGCGTTGTTATTATCAGTCTGATTTTTACCGTTGGTCTGATGGCTGCTTTTGTCCATCGTGTCGAGGTTGATGTCGTTGGCCGCCGCAAGCTTCGCGTCGCCTTTGGCGGTGACGGCGCTGCCTGCCAAGGTCAGGTCGTTACCTGCCCTGGCCGACAGATTGCCGCCCGCACTGACCGAACTGGCCTGGCTGTCGGTGGTCACTCTGCTGCTGTTTGCTGTGGATTTACTGCTGCTGAGCGCATTGGCTTTGATGTTGATGTCGTTCAGCGCCACCAGTTGTAGATCACTGCCTGCGGTGAGTTTGGCACCGGCGTTGTTGATCGTGTTACCGGCGCTGAGCGACAGCCCTTGGCTGGCCGAGATGCTGGCAACATCACCGGTCAAGATGTCACTGAAGGTCAACTGCGAGGTTTTATTTTTACTGGTACTCGGCGCGGCATTCCACTGCTGAGCCTGCGTAACGTTGTTGATATCCCCGCCAACCGAGGCCAGTGCCACCGTCTGCCCGGCGATTGAAGACCCGATGTTATTGATATCGCCCAGTGCACTCAGTTGCAGGTTGCCGTTAGAGGCGATCAGACCCGCATTGAGGTTATCCAGCGAGCTGCTGCTTTTGGCCACCAGCTGGGTGTCAGCCTGAAGGGTACTGCCGGCGTTAACGATATGTCCGGCGTCAAGATTGACCGTATTGCCGGAGATCACGCTGCCCGTTACCGCATGGGTATCGTTGGCCGAAAGATAGAGTTTCGGAGCCAGAACGGTCTGCCCGTTGACGGTGGTTTTCTCCCACCAGACAATGCTTTTGGTCAGTGCGGCGACCTGTTCTGGCGACAGGCTAACACCCAGTTGCAAGCCAAGACCCGCTTGTTGCCCGGCGGCGTTGTCGATCAAATACTGCATCTGCGCCAGGTCAGAACCGGTGCCGCCGACGTAACGCTGGCCGGTTCTGCTGAGCACCGCGTTGCTGACATAGCGGGTATCAAAGGCTGCATCGCCGAGGAATTTATAGTCGTAATCCGGTGTCAGATTCAGCCGGTCCATAAAGTAGGCCGAGCCGATGAATTTACTCTCGTCGGTATAGACCGGTGCCGTTTCAATCCGCGGGCTGGAAGGCGTGCCCGGCTGAACGACACGATTAACCACCGTGCCCAGGGCTGGGACAGAAGCTGCCGCAGTGACAAATTTATCCCCTGTCGCTGATGTCGCCGCGAAAGCCAGCGTTGATGACGAAGATAAGGCTGGCAGTGAGCCAGATGAGCCCACAGAGACAAAACTCAGCCCTCCGCCGTTTTGTGTTGTCTGCTGATTAATCCCGGAAATCGAAGATGTCGGACGCGACAGATAGTCATTTAAGCCGTTAAACAGCGAAGGATCGGTTTTACCTATCCCGCCAAGTTGCGGGTTGGTGGTGATCAGATACGGGCTGGACGGATCTTTACTGGCGACAAACAGGCCGTTATTGCCGGTCGGAAGTGGGTAATCCGTCAGGGCCGCGCCCTGATTACCGATTTGCCTGAGGGCATTACTGATGGAATCATTCCACTGAACGGAACCCAGCACCAGATTTTTGCCCGCGGCCAGTGGCTGGTTCTGTGTTCCACCAACAGGCTGGAGACCGGCCGTCCCGTTAAGGTTTGGCGCATTCAGTGCATGAGATAAGCCGCCCGCATTGGCGGTGGTGTTGGTATTGCTGATGTTATTGCTGAAACTGGCGTTGACTGCGCCTCCCGCCTGAATAACTGAGCGGAGGCCTTCGCCGGTGCTGACATTCTCATAAGTCGGTGCTTCAGAGAGGTTATAGGTCACGGTTGAATCAACGCTGTCCCCGCGTCCGACAGTCGACTGGGTGGAATCGGAAGTTGTAGCAAACGTTTTTTTATAATCCTTGCTATCAGGATTATCAGACCCCAGTGTGCCGGTATAGGTGTAGGTAAGATATTTATTCTGAATACCATTTTCATAGGACTGGTTATTCAGATTCACACCAGACAGTGAGATATTCTTACCCGCCAGAATATTACTGCCGACATTGTCCAGAGTGTTGGCTGCAATATTGATATTGTTGTTAGCGGCAATACGTCCGGCACCTCCGCTGGCCGTCGCCGTCACGGTTGATGTGCCCTCCAGGAACTCTTTAACTGATCCTTTTTGGTTGGGTGCCAGATAGCTGGTTGTTATGCTCCAGCGCTCACCATTACTGCCGCTTCCGCCGTTGTTATAATTGAACGTTGACAGGTAAATACCCAGTTCATCATCATCCAGATCCCCCAGACGCACCTTGATCGAACTGGCACCGCCGGATGCCGGGCTGGCTGCCGCCGCCTGATAAGAGCTCGACGTACTCAGCCCGTCCCGCTGATTCAGCAGATGGCCGGTATTAATGGTGATATCACCGTTGGTGGTTTCGATATTGCCGGAGGTGTTGATCACTTCGCTGTTGGTATTCCCGGCGGCGTCCCGCTGCAACCACAGGCTGTTACCGGCCAGAATGTCACCACGGTTATTTTGGATGCTGTCGGCCAGTAACTGCATATTATTGCCGGCGTACAGCAGGGCGCGGTTAACCAACTGACCGACGGCGTACATCATGACATTGCCCGCACCGCCCACAAATCCACTGTTGTTGAGCAGGCCACGGCTGTTTAGGCGAATATCCCCGCCGGACTGCACGCTGCCGTTACCGTTGAGGGTGATGTTGCTGGCATCCACGCCCACCGTGCCACCGCCGCCGCGCAGTTGGCCGTTATTCACAAAGTTGCCGGTCGAGCTGAGCTGGATGCCGTTGCCCTGCAATGTGCCTAGCACATTCAGGTCGCCCTGCGTGCTCAGGTTGAGGTTCTGCCCGGCTGCCAGCGTGCCGGTCTGGGTAAAGCCCGAACCGAGTTGTAGCGTCATATCGCCCAGTGCCAGCAAGCTACCGGACTGATTTAGTGCTGGTGTCACCAGCGTCAGGTTACCGGCGCTGTAAAGTTTGCCACCCGACTGATTGTCAGCGTTCTGAACGTTGATCCCCAGCATCTGGCTGCCAAACAGGGTGCCCGTGTTATGCAGTTCGTTACCGGTCAGTTGCAGCCAGTCGCCCTGAAGTTGCCCCTGATTATGGGTCTGGTCGACATTGAGTGTGCTGCTACCCTGGCCAGTCAACGTGCCGCTGTTATTAAGCGTACTGCCGGTTATCGTCAGTCCCTGCGCCTGCAGTACGCCGTTGTTGGTCAACGTCGGTGCAAAAACAGTAAGACGGCCACCGGTCAGCAGCGTGCCCTGATTGTTGAGATTATTGGAGAGGGTCAGATGAGTGGCGCCGTCACCTTGCAACTGCCCCTGATTGAGCAAAGACTGTGCGCCGAGATCCAGCGTTCCCTGACTGCGCAGCATGCCGCCGCTCAGGTTATTGATCGCGTTTTGCACCGTCCCCTGCAGGCTTTGCTGCCCCTGCAACTGCCCAGCGTTAGCCACGCTGTTGGTTGTCAGGATCAGGTTGTTGGCCTGAATATTCCCGCTGTTGGCGATATTACCGGCATTCAGCGTGGCGGTACCGCCGCTGAGTAAAGCACCGCCCTGCTGCACCTGTAGCTGACCGCTGAGCGCGGTGGCAAGCTGACTGACGCCACTGACCGCACCGCTGTTAGCGAGTGTTCCGCCCTGCAGAGTGAGGTTATTCGCCGACCAGTTCCCCTGATTATTCAGGCTGGCGGCTTGTAAAACGGCCAGTCCGGTAGAAACGACTTTGCCCTGCGCTTGCGTGTTCAGCGCACCGGTCAGAATAAGGTTGGCACGCGACGCAGTCTGAATTGCCCCGTTGAGATCCAGCTGGCTGGCATGTAAATCTGCACTGTCGGCCTGCCAGCTACCGTTGTTGGTGACGTGTGCGGCGGTGACGCTCAAAGCACCCTGAGTCAGCATTTTTCCCGAGGTCGCGTTGTTGAGGTCCTGTACCAGCTGCGCCGTCAGGCCTTTCAGACCCATCAGATTACCGCTGTTATCCGCGCCGTTCGCACTGAGCGCCAGCGTGTTTCCCTGAATTTGTCCCTGATTGGTGATGTGCGACGCGGTGACCGTCGCGTCTTTATCACTGAGCAACTGGCCGCTGTTTTCCAGCGTAGCCGCATTGACTGTTGCATTACCGGAAGTGAGCAGGCTGCCTGCGTTATTCAGGTCGCCCTGAACCTGTGCATTAAGGCCGGCAGTCCCGAGCGCGGTGCCGGTGTTGTTCAGGCTGTTGCCGGTCAGCGTCAACTGATGGCCCTGCAAACGCCCCTGATTTTGGGTATCGCCCAGATGCAAATCGAGCGTACCGCCAGACAGCACTTTGCCCTGCGCGCCGTTGGTCAACGTCCCGGCGGTGAGCGTGGTATTGCCGTTACCCTGCAGCAGGCCGTTGTTGCTGATACCGTTCGCCGTCACGCCCACCGTTTTTGCCGCCAGCGTGCCGTTGTTGGTCAGCGTGGGCGCAGAGATTGTCATGGTGTTGCCAGCAGAAATCATTCCCAACTGCTGATTGGTCACGCTGTCGCTGGCATTGACGTCGACATCACCGGCAGTGATCGTCCCCTGATTAACCAGCGTTTTTCCTTCGAGGTTCATCTGGTTTTGTGCCGCCAGGCTCCCCAGTTGCTGCAGAGCATTGGCTTTGGCGTGCAGACGGTTATCGGCAGTGATCGCCCCGCTATTGGTCAGCGTACCGGCAGTGATATCTACATCATTTGCCCCCAGCGAGGCGGTATTATTAAGGGTGCCAGCCTGCAGGGTTAATGTTCCCGGCGTCACCAGTTTGCCGTCTAAATCAGCCCCGGTAGACGCACTGATCCCCAGCGCATTTTTACCCTGCGTCTGCGAACCGTGACCGGTGGTCAGTTGCTGCGTGGTCAGCGCCATGCTGCCGTCGGCGGAAAGGAAACCGTTAAGCTTCGCCACACCGGCATTCAGGTTGACGTCGCCCTGACTGGTCTGAACGGAACCCGCGCGGCTGGTCAGCGTGGTGGCGTTAAGATCTGCGCCCTGCGAGCCGGTCAGCGTGCCGCCCAAATCCGCCTGCGCCGTTTTCAGAGTCAGTTTGCCATCCGCCAGCAATGTCGCGGCATCGCCGGAGATCACAAGGTCACGGACGTTCAGCCCTAAGTTACCCTGAGTGCCGGTCAGTCCCTGATTATTGAGCTGATTCAGGGTAAGCGTCTGGTCACCACCGGATTGCGAGGTGCCATTGTTATTGAAGGTATCGCCGCTGAGCTGCTGGTTGCCAAGAGACTGGAGCAGGCCGGTATTATTCAGCGTGCTGAAACTGAATTGCCCGTTGCGGTTAGCGGCAAGCGTGCCGCCGTTGCTGAAATCGCCGGATGAAAAGCCGAGATCCCGCCCGGAGATCAGACTGCCGAGCCACTGCCCGCCCTGAGTGATGTTGGCCTGTACATCGTTCTGCGCAGATGTTTTGCCGCTGGCGGCAGCGTTAAGCTGGTCGGCAGTGAGGGTCAGATTATTTCCGGCGCTGGTGGTGCCGTCGAGCTGCTGTTGACGGGAAGATAACGTCATATCCCCCCGCGACCTCAGAGCCCCCTTGTCGTGCAACTGCAACACGCCACCGCTGGCTTCCACAGTTTGTCCGTCAAGTGCGCCATCAATCGTCGCGACGTTGCTCGCCGCAACGGCTAGATCTTTATCACTGTGAAGATTACCCGCCGCACCAACCGACAGATCAGCAGCGTGGATACCCACGTTGCCCGTCGTGGAAAGCTGCCCGTTGAGCGCCTGCTGTGCTGCGTTGAGCTGGATATCGCCGAGGCTGGTGATCAGCGAGTTTTGTCCGCCGTTCAGGGAATCTGCATTGAGCGTCAGACCATTCTTACCGGTCAGCGTGCCGTTAACGGTCATCTGGCCGCCGCCGATGTTCAGTTGCTCACCCGCAAACAGCGAACCCTGATTGCCGATAGTCATCTGGTCAGCAATCTGTAACCCCAGCCCCTGCTGTGAGCCGATCAACCCCTGATTATCGAGCGAGTTTGCATTGATGTTTTGCACACCGCCGGACTGTAATTTACCGGTATTGCGAATGTCCGAAGCATTGAGGGTCTGCTTGCCCTGCGCCTGGATAAGCCCGCCGTTGGTCAGTTTTTGGGTGGTGAACTGTGTGTCACCGCCGGCCGCCAGCGTACCGTTATTCGTCATGTCGGCAGCATTAACACCAAGATCACCGCCCGCGGTCATACTGCCGTTCCACACACCGTTATTGCCCGCGTTAGTCTGCACGTTGCCAACGGCGTACACCTGCGCACCGCTGACAGCGTTCAGGCTGCCGCTGCCCAGCAGCAGATCCCGTCCGGCACGCAAATTACCGACGAGCGTAGTCACGCCGCTGGCCTGAACGTCCGCATCCGTGCCCGACTGGATTTGCGAACCGGCCAGCGTGGCTAACTGTTCGAAGCGCCCGGTGAGCTGGTTATCGCTGGAGACCAGCCCGCCGATCTGTGCATTGTCGGCATTCAGCGATAAATGGCCAGCGCTGGAGAGGGTGGAGTCGGCGGTAGTCGTCAGTGAACCGAAGTCTAACTGACTGTTCTGCTGGCCGGTTATCTGACCACCTAGCTGCGCCTGTCCGGCATTAATTGCCAGTGCACCAGTGGCATCGATCGTCCCCTCCGCGCCCTGACTCAGACTCTGTTTAGCCTGCAGTTGTAACGCCTTGCCAGCACCAATAGCGCCGTTGTTGCGCAGTTGGTCCGTCGTGATGTGCTGTGCGCCCTTTGCCTGAACCGTTCCGCTGTTTGCAAACGACGCGCTCTGCACCGTCTGGTCACCCTGCGCCTGCAACGTCCCGCTGTTGTTCAGATTCTGGGTGGTCATCGTGGTATTACCGCCCGCGTCAATCAGCCCGGCATTGTCAACACGATCGCTGGTAAAACTGATATCCCTCTGGCTGGTGATCACCGCAGTTTTGCCGGTGGTGACCGAGTCCGTTGTCGACGTCAGCCCTTTGGTGCCGGTCAGCATGCCGTCAACGGTGAGCTGGCCGCTGTCAATATTCAGCTGGTCGCCTGCCAGCAAACTGCCCTTTTCACCCACGGTCATTGGACCGGCGATTTGGAAGTTCAGCCCCTGCAGTGAACCGATCAATCCCTGGCTGCCGAGCGAATTTGCGGTGATATTTTGTACACCACCGGACTGTAATTTACCGGTATTACTGATATCCGAAGCATTGAGGGTCTGTTTGCCCTGTGCCTGGATAAGCCCGCCGTTGGTCAGTTTTTGGGTGGTGAACTGTGTGTCACCGCCTGCTGCCAGCGTACCGTTATTCGTCATGTCGGCAGCATTAACACCAAGATCACCGCCCGCGGTCAGACTGCCGCTCCACACTCCGTTATTGCCCGCGTCTGCCTGCACGTTGCCCACGGCGTACACCTGCGCACCGCTGGCGGCGTTCAGGCTGCCGCTGCCCAGCAGCAGATCCCGTCCGGTACGCAGATTACCGCCCAGCGTAGTCACGCCGCTGGCCTGAACGTCCGCATCCGTGCCCGACTGAATTTGCGAACCGGCCAGCGTGGCTAACTGTCCGAAGCGCCCGGTGAGCTGGTTATCGCTGGAGACCAGCCCGCCGATCTGCGCGCTGTCCGCATTCAGCGATAAATTGCCCACGCTGGATAAAGTTGACCCACCTTGCGTGCTGAGGGAACCGGCGTTGATCTGGCCGCCCTGTTGCCCGGTGGTCTTTCCGGCAAGCTCTGCCTGACCGGCCTTGATACCCAGCGCGCCATCCGCCGCTGTCGTACCATTGACGCCCTGGATCAGATCCTGATGGGCCGTCAGTTGCAACGCGCCTCCGGCACTGATCGCGCCGTTATTAATCAGGCTGTCGGACTGAATTTGCTGCGCCCCTTTTGCCTGCAGCGCGCCGCTATTGGTCAGGCGCCGGGTGGTCAGACTGGCGTTACCGCTGGCGGCGATCAGCCCGTTGTTGGTGAGATCTCCGGCGTTCAGTTGGAGATCTTTACCTGCCGTCAGGCTGCCCTGCCACTGCCCGCCCTGCGTCGCCGTGGCGTGGATATTGCCTGCCGCAGAAACCTGCGCGGTATTGCCTGAATTGAGCTGGTCAGCCGCCAGCGTCATATTGCCTCCGCTGGTCACTTGACTGCTCTGCACCGCCAACTGTCCCTGGCTGTTGAGCACCATATCGCCGCCCGACTGCTGGGTGCCATTGAGGGCGATAGCCTGCGCATTGGCGGTGATCTTGCCGGTTGACGTCGCATTGCTGAGCGTCAGCTTGCCACTGGTGTCAATTTGCATGTCACCGACCGATGCATTCAGGTTGCCGAGATTGACCCCGACGCCCTTGTCGCTGGAGACCAGATGAATGCGGTTGGCATACATGCCGCCGAGCGCACCGGTATCGATCGCCACTGCCGGTACGCCTGTACCGGAAATCGGCGTGGCGTTGCCTTGTGCATCCACCCGATTGGCACCGACAGTCACCTTCAGGTCTTTGGCATAGAGGCCGGCATTAATCTTAGCTGCACGGGAAATCAGCGAGAAAGAGTCACTCTGACGCGCATCCAGCCCCTGGCCTTCAACGGTGATGGCGCCCTGCGTCACGTCGAGGGACTGCAATGAGCCATCCGCGCCCAGCACCGGTTTACCGGTGGTCAGCGTCGCATTGGGGGTGTTAAGAAAGCCGCAGCCATTACAGGTAATTCCGTACGGGTTGGCGACCATCACATTCGCCGCTTTACCGGCCACTTCCATGTAGCCATTAAGTTGCGAAGGGTTGGCTGACACCACTTCGTTAATGATGCCCTGCGCTTCTCTGCCTGCCGTCAGATTGGGGTTGTTCTGTATCAGCCCACCCAACTGAGTTTGCGTCAGTTTGCCGGTGGCGTTGTTGAGAATGAGGCCCTGCTGGCCGACGTTGAAATCGTTATATTTGTTATGAGAAATCCCGGCCTGATTCGGAGTGGCGATGTTCACTACCGGCACGCCGTTACCCGCCTGATCGGTGCGGGTGTTGCCTTCGGCCACGGTAATACCCGCCGCAAAGGCCGGGACCATCGGTTGCCAGACCAGCCATCCCATTAGCCCGTACGCCAGTGCTTTACGCCATAACGCGACCGGTTGATCATTGTTCGATTTCATCGCCGAATTCCTTCTCATTTTTACAGTACGAAGCCGATACGGTAGTAGACCGTGACGCGGTCAGGCGACAGGGAGTCCGGATAGCTCAGCGGCCAGCCGACGGTAAACTGGCTGGAAAAATGTGCATTACTGCTCGATAAACCCACCGCCCCGCCCCATAAGGTGCCGGAGGCGTTGGTGTCGTGATTGCTGCGTTGCAGGTAGCCACCATCTAGTGCCGTCACGGCGCTGATTTGTCCGAACACCGGCAGCACGAACAGTTGAGTGTCCAGCTCGTTGCGCCAGTAACCGCCGTTGTCGCCGGAGAGGTATTGCTCTTTGAAACCGCGCACCGAGCTTTCGCCCCCAACGGTCAGACGTTCGCTGCCGTAAAGACGGTCATCGCCCCACTGGCCGTAGGCGCTGGTCAGCCAGGTAATGCGTTGCGTGACAGGCCGGTAATAGCTGGTGGACAGCGTCCATTTGGAGAACTCCGCACGCGGGACATCCGGATTTTTATCTTCATCACTTTCGCCGCCAAACCACGGCACACCACGGCTGAACGCCGGGTTAAGCGTTGCATAGCCGCCCCAGAGTTTCTGGCTGTGATTAATGCCTGCGGTCCAGTTGGTCAGGCTGCGGGTGCTGCTTTCCAGCGGGGCGTCGTTGAGATAATTTCGGTTGAGGCGGTGCGTCAGCCCGAGGCTGGCGGCGGTTTTCATGTCGCCGTTGCGAAACAGTACGCGGGAGAGGGTGAAACGGTGCGTCTGGCTGTCGCCGGTGGAGCGCCACAGATAACCCTGCGATTCAATCGTGCTGAGATAATCGCTGTAGCTGTAGTTGTAATCGAACAGCCAGTAGCCGTAAGGCAGGTTGACGCCCGCCTGCACGCTTTTCGCATCATGGTCACTGGCCCAGTCGCTGCTGCGCGCAGTGCTGACAAACCACTGATCTGCCAGTCCGAGCAGATTATTGCCGGTCAGCGAGCCGCTGAGCTGTCCGGTGCCGGTGCTTTTCTGCCCTGAGTTATCAAAACCGGCGCTGGCCTGCAGCGGGAACTCAGGCTTTGAGGTGAGGTTGACGATGGAGTATCCCGGCTGGGTGCCGGGTTGAATCTCAATCTGTACCGGCGTTTTGCGCAGGCGGTTAATTTGCTCCATACCCTGCTCGATATCGCGCAGGTTAAGAATTTTGCCAGTAAGACCAGGAAACACCATCGCCAGCATTGCGCCGCGTTGGTTTTCCATTTTGATGGCTTCCAGCTTGCCTTCCATCACCGTCAGGCTGAGCGTGCCGGAAGACAAATCCTGTTCAGTCAGAAAGGCTCGGCTGGTGATGTAACCCTGGCCGATATACCAGTCTGAGACTTGCTTGACGAGTGCGTTAATCTGGCCGATGCCAAGGCACTGTTGCAGATAGGGTTGGGTCAGTTTGCGCTGCACGCGGGTAGGCATTTTGTCTGCACCGCTGAGCGTAATGGCGTGAATATCAAAGCACGGACCGCCGGGTTGCGCTGGCGTTTGCGGTGCGGGGGCGACTGACGTGCTGCGCTCCAGTTCCTGACGCTGCTGCTGGTTCTGCTGCAGAAGTTGCCGCTGCTGCTGTTCGATGCTGTCGCGGTCTGCCGGGCTGAGAGATGCGGCCTGAGCAGAAAGCGAAAGAACCATCGAAATCGCCATCATTCCACGGGCAATCCGCGTGAAGGTCTGAAACGGTAATACGCATTTTATAGAGAGGAGTACAGTTGCAGTGCTACGGATTTCCATATCGATGCCGGTTTTCTGACCGTTGCGCTATCTTCAATCCACCCCAAATACAATGCGTCAGGTGTCGCTACGGTATTAAGTTAAAGTTGAATATCATCCCGTTATCGGCAGGATTCCGTTTTTCTTTATAAAAAACTACACCCTATCTTTCGATATACAGTGAATGCTGCCAATCCCCTGCCAGCCAATAATTAAACGCCATGTGTGCGGAGCCTGCCCATCGAGGTTGAAAATAGAGTATTTTTCTTTTATCAACCGCAACACCGTACTGAGTGCACGCATTATCTATCGATGAAAATATTTTTACAGCTTATTTTTTCGATCTTATTTTTAAATGAGATCTCACTGTATTTTAATGAGTTACTCCCGTTAGTCTTCTTATTAAGCTTGATGCGTTTACATGACGAGAATTAACGTCATATTTATCTCGTTCGTTATTACTATTTATATGCAGGACCCTACCTATCCGACACACGGCAAAACGGCGCTTCATCCTCCAGGCCGGCTGGAATAGATTGTTGGGGAAATACGGCGTCAACAACTCAGGGGCGACAGGTCACATCAATCTTCAGCGGTTCTTTCTTTTTGAGCTCCCTTTAAGCGGTAACGGTGCGGACGGATTCGCTGTTAAACCACCCGGTTGCCTTAAACAAAACCCGCTTTACCCCCTTATTCTTGCGTTTGATTACCGGTCCTTGACGCTAAAATCACCACAATAGCCGATAGTGCATTATTTTCTGTCACTGGCATCTCCTTTTGCATCTCCAATTCGGGGTTATTTTTGCGTGGCAAAATCATTTTTACGTAGTGGAAGTTTGGACGAAATTCTGGCCCTGGGCGAAAACGGCCAGCCGGTGTATGCCTCAGCCCTTCAGTTACGCGAAACGTTACGTCTTCGCAATCAACCGTCTGTCGCCAACGTCCTGGCCATTCCGCAACCCAACGAAGCGGGAGATCGTATTGACTGGTATGCGCCGGTGGCAGGTAAAGTGACATCCTGGCTGGCATCCACTGATGCCGAACGCGCGTCAGCCGTGATGCAGCTCGAACAGTGCCGTGCCATCGCTCACACTTTGTGCCAGAAAGCCTTGAAGTCGGACAAACCCGGGCAACAATTATTTGGAGCACTGCTCGCCAAAGCGATTCAGTTTCCTGACCAGAACCACGTTTATCTGGTAGACGGCAAACCGGTACTGACCTTCTGGGGTTTTGTCCATCTGGATAAAAAGTCCCGCACCGATGCGCTGGACTGCCTGCGTCCGCCAGTCGCGCCACCGGAGAATTCACTGGTCGACACACCGGTCACCGCGGCCAGCAAAGCGGCACCCGTTGTCACACCGAAAGCGCCGCCAAAACCCCAGCCCGATACAACACCAGAAGTCATAGCCGCACCCGTTGCCAAACCCGCCACGGATAAAAGCTGGCTGCGGTTCTGGTGGTTAATTCCCGGGGCTGCTCTGTTGGCAACGCTGGGGATACAGTTAAGCGGCATATTTTCTCCTGCCGTTTCTCCCTCGGTGGAAAAACCCGTGATGCCGGTCGTCGCAGAAAAACGCGCCCTTCCCGCCACACCGGTAATAGAAGAAAAATCGGCCGTTGTTATTCCACCGGCGACCGTCGTGGCGACCCCCGCCGTCGCACCGGTTGCAGTTGAACCGGTCGCCACTCCTCCGGCTCTGCCGGTCGTTGAGCCACAGACTACGCCGGTCGTCCCTGAAAATAAAAACGTCCTGACCATGCCACCAGACTCAATAAAATTAGGCACAGTCAAATTTCTTAACGGCACATGGCGGGTGATCCTCGATATAAAAACGCCGATCACCGGCAAGCCGCCGAGCCTCAAGTATCAGATTAAAAATGGTAAAGGCACCGCACGGATCCTGTATGGAGACGGCACAAGCTGTAAGGCAGAGATCAGTGCCGGGCTGATGAGCTCTGGAAATCTGGTGATTAACAGCCGGTTTAAAGCAAGATGTAGCGACGGTTCGCGCTATCAGATGCCGGAGATCGTCTGTAATCAGGCGTTGACCGGACCCGCAGATTGTAAGGGCCGCTACGACGGCAACACGGTCTTCCCAATGACCCTGAAGCGTGAGAGTAAATAACCGATGCTGGCGACAATCACCGATTACAAACAACGTATTACGCTGATTCAGAACAGCGGTATTCAGTTCCTCGACTTTGCGCTAACGCCGCACATCGATGCCGACCTACCCTATAAATTTGTGCGCAAAAGCGCCAATGGCCCGCTGCTGCGGCTGGATCACGATCCGCTGACCGGCAAATATTCCCTGCCGGTTCCGGGTATGCAGGTTGAAGTCGTGCGCCCTGAGTCCAGTTTTTCACTGGAACAATCGCTGAAGTTGCTGGAAAAAGTGTGGCTGCCACTGCCGTTCCTGCGCTTCACGCCACCGCGTAATTTCTCCGGCGGCCCGGACAACTGGGCTCGCATGCAGATTGTGGCGCTTGACGAACCAGACCAGGAAGGCCATACCCACCGCATCAGTTTGGCGTTCGATACTAAAGTCTATAGTGAAGGTCAGAACAACGAACTGCTGGCCCCCAATGAAAATGACATCAAAACTGGCGTCAGTTTTGCTCTGGCTTTTTATAATGACGAATTGAGCGATTTCCTTGACCTGACTTGGGTGGATGGCTGGCTTCGCGAAGTGTTTGGCCAACAGGCCAGCCTGCGCGAAAACCGCAATCCACGGGATATCAAAACCGCACTACGCGAATTTGAGTATCAGGCGCACTACCTCAACCTGTTGGACATGCTGGGCATACAGTTAGCGGTGCCGGAAATCAAAATCAGCGCCAGCACGCTACAGGAACCGGCCATCAATGTTGACTTGATCCTTGATGTGGGTAACTCGCACACTTGCGGTATTTTGGTGGAAGAGAGCCCGGACGAAAGCAACGGACTCAAGCAGACTTACGAGCTGCAAATCCGCGATCTCAGCGAACCGCATAAGCTCTATAATGAATTGTTCGAAAGCCGTGTCGAGTTTGCCGAAGCGGCATTCGGCAAACAGAATTTCTCGGTGGAAAGCGGCCGTGACGACGCTTTTATCTGGCCGTCGATCACCCGCGTCGGGCGTGAGGCTAGCCGTATGGCGCTGCGACGCCAGGGCACGGAAGGTTCCACCGGTCTCTCAAGCCCGCGTCGTTATTTGTGGGATGAAGAGAGTTACGCGCCAGGCTGGCGTTTTAGTCAGAGCCATCACCGTTCTGAGCAGGAACCGCCGGCGACTGCCCTGCCGCAAACCTTCCTCTTCAATGATGAAGGACAACCGCTGTTTACGCTGCCTGCTGATGAGCGACTGCCGGTGTTTTCACCACATTACAGCCGCAGTTCGCTAATGACCTTCATGCTCTCTGAACTGCTGGCCCAGGCGCTGATGCAAATCAACAGCGTTGCACAACGGATGAAAATGATCCACGCCTCCGCGCCGCGTCAGCTGCGTAACATCATCCTGACACTGCCTTCGGCGATGCCAAAACCGGAGCGCGAGATCTTCCGCCGCAGGATGATTGAAGCCATCGGCGTAGTGTGGAAAGCGCTGGGTTGGCACCCTGCTGATGCCCCTTTTAGCACGCCGGAGCAACAGGCGAGCAGCCTGATGCCCGTGCCGGAAGTGCAGATGGAGTGGGATGAAGCGACCTGCGGCCAGATGGTCTATCTCTATAACGAGTCGCAGGTGAATTTCGCCGGACGCACCGAAGACTTTTTCGCCAGCATGGCACGCCCAGACAAAGAGCTGGCCGAGGGCGAAAGTGTCGGTAAAACCCTGCGCATCGCCTCGATTGACATCGGCGGCGGCACCACCGATTTAGCCATAACGCAATACTGGCTGGACGACGGTGTTGGCAATAACGTTAAAATCCTGCCACGTCTTCTGTTCCGCGAAGGGTTTAAAGTCGCGGGAGATGACATCCTGCTCGACGTGATTCAGCTGTACGTTTTGCCTGCGTTGCAAGGCGCGCTGAAAAAAGCCGGGATCGCCAATACTGAGCCCCTAATGGATAAGCTGTTCGGCCATGAAGGTCGCATGGACGGTTTATCGATTCTTCGCCAGCAGGTAACCCTGCAAATCTTTATACCCGCGGGTCGGGCAATCCTGGAAACCTACGAGACATTTGATCCACTGGATGCCGGTGCCGAAATTGAAACCTGCTTTGGCTCACTTACCGGGCAGTCACCGACGCAAAAAGTGCTTGATCACATCAATAGTGAAGTCCAGCGTGAGTTACCCGGTAACGCCGCGCCCTTCGACATTTTACAAGTGCCGTTGATACTCAACCTGAGCAAACTACATGCTGAGTTTTTATCGCCACGCATGCAAATTACCCAGCAGTTGCGTTCGCTGTGTGAAGTGGTCGCGCTTTACTCCTGTGACGTCTTGCTGCTGACCGGTCGCCCTTCTCGTTTTCCGGGGATCCAGGCGCTGTTTCGCCTATTACAGCCGCTGCCGGCTAATCGCATTCTGTCACTGGATGGCTACCACACCAGCGACTGGTATCCGTTTAATAAACTCGGCCGCATTGAAAACCCGAAATCCACCGCTGCCGTGGGTGCCATGCTGTGTTTGCTGTCCCTCGATCTGCGCCTGAACAGTTTCTACTTTAAGGCCGGCGATTTTCAGCCTTACTCGACCATCCGCTATCTCGGCATGCTCGACAGTCATAATGCCCTGACTGCCGATAACGTCTACTACAGCGATATTGACCTCGATCAGCCGGACTACCAGCTCAGCCAACAGGTGAGTTTCCAGATGCGTGGCCCGCTTTGTCTCGGCTTTCGGCAACTGGATAACGATCGCTGGCCAGCGTCCCCTCTTTATACCCTGTCCATCAGCGACCACAAACTGGCGCGGCGTATTGCGGGTGACAACGTGCTGACGCTGAAACTGAAAGTCAGTAAAGAGGAAAATGCAAACAGCCCGGAAAAAGTGGAAATAGCCGATGCAACATTGCAGGACGGCACCCACATTCCATCTAATCAATTGCGTTTGAAACTTAACACGTTAGCGGCCAGTGGTTCAGGTGCCACCCATTACTGGATCGACAGTGGGAGCGTATTTAAGAAATGAATTCAATAAAGCCTGAGTCACTCAACGGCCAGTTTGCAGCCATCATAAATGGCGTAGATAAGGCCATGGACTGGATTGATGCAAACCGTGTGCTGTCACCCCGTTTACATATGGAAGCTGACCGGCTGAAGCTCAAACTTCGCCGCCAACGTTTTAAATCCCACAATCTTGAAATCTCAGAATCCTGCAATCCCACGATAGGTTTATATGGTCAATCCCAGGCGGGTAAAACGTATTTACTGAATGCTTTAATGGCGGGTGAGAATGGTCGTATAGAAACACTGCTAGGCAACCACATTCTGGATTATTTCAGTCATATTAATCCCAGTCATCAGGCGGGTGGGATGATCACCCGTTTCAGCCGTCAGAAAGATATTATTGACCCCCAGTGGCCTGTCCAACTGGTACTGCTCAGTGAAGCGGATCTAATAAAAATCGCGGCGCTAAGTGCAACACAAACCACGCAGCTGTGGGACCAGCAGCAGATCCTCGCGCATATTCAGAGCCTTTCGATGCATCGCCAGGCGCAGGCCGTTGATGGATTGACCGGTGATGATGTGGTTACGCTTTGGGATGCGCTGGCACGCTTTGATGCTAAAACGGACAAACCACGCGCCCTGCACTTCTGGCCGGCGGCTGTCGATCTGGCGCCTTATCTGAGTGTTGATGATCGGGCACGCTTATTCTCAGTGCTGTGGAATGAGGCGGTGCATACGACGGCGTTCTATCGGCATTTTGCGCACACGCTACAACAGCTTGGCAGCGCTGAGCAGGTGCTCGCGCCGCTCAGTGTGCTGGTTGACGAGCACCTGCTGCCCGCTGACGGCATCATGAGTCCGCTAACGTTAAGCGGTGAATTCGAAGCAGAAAACAATGGGAAAACCGTAGCGGTGCGCCCGTTGCAAAACGACGTCGCAGCTAGCCCGGTCAATATTTCACTGGTGGACCTGACGCTACTGAGTGTGGAGCTGCTGCTGCCGCTGATGTCCGCGCCGCAGGAAACGTTATTTGAACAGGTTGATCTGCTGACTTTCCCGGCTGATATCGACACACATACCCTGGACCGCCCACACAGTCTGCTTTCCCCTGAGATTTTACAGAGTAAAAATGCCTGCCTGCTGGAACGTTATACCGACCGCCAGCACGTCAATCTGCTGATGGTATGCACCGCCGCTGGCGACCGTGAGTCGGTTAAACGCGTAGGAAAAGCACTCGACCACTGGGTAAAACAGGCTCAGGGCGAAAATGTGCAGGTGCGCAGCCGTCGTAAACCGGGATTAATCTGGGCATTGACACCTTTTGATCAGCGCATCACTCATGGCGAGCATTTCGATGAAGCGGTACAACGTTATGTGGGTACGCCAGGTGATGCCTGGGGCACCATGCTGGCGATGGATAAACGCGGTATAGACCGGATGGCAACATGGTTGTCAACGGAGGTCACCGCGCAAAGTAAGCAGGCCCGTGTCACCGAACAGCTCGAAGAGGTGCGCCGGGAACTGGCTGAGAACCTGCTCGGCAGTTGGCATCAACCGGCCGGTGCAGAAGAGCTGCAAAGCAAGCAACGCATCGCGGAAAGTTTGTTAAAAGCGCTGCAAACCCGCGCGGGTGTTCATGGAGAACTCCTCGAACGCCTGCTACCCGCCCGCGAAGAGCTGCGCCGCCTGTATCTGCAACAATCCAACGCGCCGGTGGTTGCGGTACAGAAAACGGGTGCAACGTCACCGCTGGCCACTGAAACCTTCGGCATCGGCATAAGCATTGATTTATTCAGCGAAGATCCGGTGGAAGCGATCGTTACCGAGCAGACTGTCGCACCGGCAGTGGCTGAAACGGATTTCGCCCATAAAGCACAGTATCACTGGGTCAATCATTTACGCAGCTTGCCGGACAATGCACCGCTGGTGGATCTGCTCGGTATTGGTAAACCCGGCGTCGAGATGCTGGTTGAAGAGGTGATTACCGCAGGGATCCGCATGGATGTGGCGGGGAAACTGGCCAACATTCTGGAAGAGACACCGTTTAGCGGTTCAAGTGCCGAAAGCCAGGCCGACCGTCAGGTCTCTCGCGTGTTAACCGTGATGGGTGATTTCGTCGCTTGGTTGGGTTTTCTCAACATTGAAGAGTCACAACGTCCTGACAGTCGCATTAATCGCGGGCATAAAATTTTCGCCCAACCGCCAAAAACCTGGAGCACTTCCCAGCGTCTGACTAAACTGACGCTGGCGCCCGCCAACAATACCGCGTTTTACATCTACGACTGGCTGGTCGCGCTCAATGAGGTCATCATCCACAACACGGGTTATTCTGCCGGACGCGAGATTAGCAAGCCGCAAAGGAAGAAGTTGGGGGATATTTTGAAGATGATAAAAGCGTAATAACACGCCCGGTCGGAGATGGCCGGGCGCGGCTACATAAAGGGCTTCACTATCAGCTGCACATACAGGCGCTGCGTTCCGGTTGGCAATGCAGGTTTTTACGCCAGTCACCGGGCGTTTGTCCAAACTGACGTTTAAAGCTGCGGTTAAAGGATTGTTGGGAATCGAACCCCAGAGAGATTGCCACATTGACGATAGGTTCACCGCTGTTTGCTAATCTTTCAGCCGAAATATTCAATTTTTTTGCACGGATATATTCTCCCAGCGCGGAGCCGGTATGCTCTTTGAACATCCGTTGCAGGTACCATTTTGAGTACCCAGCCCGCTCGGCAACGGTGTTGATATCCAAGCGTTCTTCGAGGTTTTTGTCGATCCACTCAGTTAAATCGTGAATAAAATCAGCCGTTTTCATGTTATCTCTCCCGTCTCAATGACGAAACATAGTGGTTCCGCAATCGTTTTAGCCTGAAGGGATCCATCGATAAATGCAAGTATTATTGTTGCATTAAATATCTCTCAGTGTCGTGGTCTTTTCCGCACCCTATCACTCCCATAAAAAGAGCACATTAAGTGCAACAGTAATTCTTGCACTTTGATAGGCGTCTCCCTACAATCCCTTCAAGTTAATGTATCTTTCATTGATACTTTAAATTAAGCACTGCCCCATTTTCTCGCTGCAAAGTTGCGTCAGTGAACGATGCAATTCGGACTAAAACCCTTCAGGTAAAGGATGTTACTCGTAGATCGTTTCCCAAAAGAGTGAACGTTGCATCGCCAACACAGATGCAGCGTCAAGTATGGCGGGAAAAACGGGTGTATTGCCTCGGACGGTTACTCACTGGAAATAAAAATAATGCTAAACCTGCACAACCCCTTGGTTAATCGGAGCCGTCGCGGTTCCCTTATTGCGCTGCAATTTTCAGCAGTATCACTGTTTATCGCGCTGCTCAGCGGCTGTGACCGCAGCGTGGCACAGAATGCGCCACCTCCGCCACCTGCCGTCAGCGTCGCGAAGGTGGTGACTCAGTCCATCAGCCAGTGGGACGACTTTAACGGACGGATCGAAGCGGTACAAAGCGTGCAGCTGCGCCCGCGCGTCTCCGGGTATATCGATAAGGTGAATTATACCGAGGGCCAGGAAGTGAAGAAGGGTCAGGTGCTTTTCACCATCGATGACCGCACTTACCGCGCCGCACGCGAGCAGGCACAGGCTGAACTGGTGCGCGCACGTAACCAGGCAAGTCTGACTCGCAGCGAGTCAGGCCGTACGGAGAAGTTGATTGGCACTCAGGCCGTCTCAACCGAAATGTGGGAGCAGCGTAAATCGGCCGCATCACAGGCACAGTCTGATGTACTGGCCGCACAGGCGCAGTTAGATATCGCGCAGCTGAATCTGGACTTCACACAGGTCATCGCCCCCATTGATGGTCGCGCCAGCCGTGCGATGATCACCGCCGGAAACCTGGTCACGGCCGGCGACAGCGCCAGCGTGCTGACCACACTGGTATCTCTCAATAAGGTGTATGTCTATTTTGATGTGGATGAAGAAACCTTCCTGCGCTATCAGGCGCTGGCGCGCAACGGCCAGCACATCACTGACCCCGGCACAAAATTGCCGGTCAAAGTGGCGCTAACGGGTGAAGAAGGATACCCGCACACCGGTTATGTTGATTTTACCGACAACCAGCTAAATGCGGGTACCGGCACCATTCGTATGCGAGCAGTGCTCGACAACGCCGATCGCCGTTTTACGCCTGGGTTGTTTGCCCGCGTGCAGATGCCGGGCAGCCCACAGTTCAACGCCATGCTGGTTAACGACCGCGCCATACTCACCGATCAGGACCGTAAATATGTCTACGTGGTGGACAAAGAAGGTAAAGCTCAGCGTCGAGATGTCGAAGTCGGCCGCAAGTACGGTGGATTACGCATTGTGCAAAAAGGCCTGTCCAGTGGCGACAGTGTGATCGTTGATGGCACACAGAAAGTGTTTATGCCGGGCATGTCAGTTGACGCCAAATCTGTCGCGATGATTGCCGCTAACGATGCGCCAGCCGTTTCCCACTAAGACTCCACAGGATCCTGAATCATGGACTTTTCCCGCTTTTTCATCGACAGGCCCATTTTTGCGGCGGTGCTGTCGATACTGATTTTCATTGGTGGCGTGATTTCTATTCCGCTGCTGCCAATCAGTGAATACCCGAACGTCGTACCGCCAAGCGTGCAGGTGCGCGCAACGTATCCCGGTGCCAACCCGAAAGTTATCGCTGAAACGGTGGCAACGCCACTGGAAGAGTCGATCAACGGCGTCGAAAACATGATGTACATGAAATCTGTCGCGGGTTCTGATGGCGTATTGGTCATCACCGTGACTTTCCGCCCCGGCACTGACCCGGATCAGGCGCAGGTTCAGGTGCAAAACCGCGTGTCACAAGCACAAGCGAGGCTACCAGAGGATGTGACCCGACAAGGGATCACAACGCAGAAACAGTCCCCTAACCTGACGCTAGTTGTACATCTGGTCTCCCCTTCCGGCAAGTATGACTCACTGTATCTAAGTAACTACGCCACGCTGAAAGTGAAGGACGAACTGGCGCGTTTGCCCGGCGTCGGACAGGTACAAATTTTTGGTGCAGGAGACTACGCCATGCGGGTGTGGCTGGACCCGAATAAAGTGGCCTCCCGTGGGTTGACGGCGTCGGACGTGGTAGCGGCAATGCGTGAGCAGAACGTGCAAGTGTCTGCCGGCCAGCTCGGTGCGGAGCCGATGCCAACCAAAAGTGACTACTTGCTGTCGATCAATACTCAGGGCCGCCTGCAAAACGAAGAAGAGTTCAGCAATATTATTCTCAAAACCAGCGATGATGGCACCCTGGTGCGTTTACGTGACGTCGCGCGTATCGAGATGGGTTCAGGCAGTTACGCGTTGCGCTCACAACTCAATAACAAAGATGCGGTGGGAATCGGTATTTTTCAGGCGCCCGGCTCCAATGCCATCGACTTGTCTAACGCGGTGCGCGCCAAAATGGGCGAACTGGCTACCCGCTTCCCCGAGGGCATGACGTGGAAAGCCCCCTACGATCCAACGGTGTTTGTTCGTGACTCCATCAGTGCAGTGGTTAGCACGCTGTTGGAAGCGGTGCTGCTGGTGGTGCTGGTCGTTATCCTGTTCCTGCAAACCTGGCGGGCGTCAATTATTCCTCTGCTGGCCGTGCCGATTTCTATCGTCGGGACCTTCAGCGTGCTTTATCTGCTGGGTTTTTCGCTCAACACGCTGAGTCTGTTTGGGTTAGTGCTGGCGATAGGGATCGTGGTGGATGACGCCATTGTGGTCGTGGAGAACGTCGAACGAAATATTGAGGAGGGACTGACGCCTCTCGCGGCGGCACATCAAGCAATGCGGGAAGTGTCAGGTCCTATTATCGCCATTGCTCTGGTGCTGTGTGCGGTGTTCGTGCCGATGGCATTCCTTTCAGGCGTGACCGGGCAATTTTATAAACAGTTTGCGGTGACTATCGCCATTTCCACGGTGATCTCAGCTATCAACTCACTGACGTTGTCACCTGCGCTGGCCGCGCTGTTGTTGAAGCCTCACGGTGCGAAGAAGGATATTCCAACCCGGATTATTGACCGGCTGTTCGGCTGGCTTTTCCGTCCGTTCAACCGCTTCTTCAATAAGAGTTCTGAGCGTTATCAGCAGGGTGTTTCCCGGGCGCTACACCGCCGTGGCGCGGTATTTATGGTCTACGTGCTATTGCTTTGTGCGACCGCGTTTATGTTCAAAACGGTGCCGGGAGGCTTCATTCCGACACAGGATAAACTCTATCTGATCGGTGGAGTGAAGATGCCAGAAGGTGCCTCGCTTGAACGCACTGATGCAATGATCCGCAAAATGAGCGCTATTGGCTTGAGTGTTGACGGTGTCAGCGATTCCATCGCCTTCCCAGGACTGAATGCGTTGCAGTTCACCAACACCCCGAATACCGGCACGATATTCTTTACGCTGAAACCACTGAGTGAACGTACCCGCACAGCAGCGGCGATTAACGCCGAAATCAACGCTAAGATCTCGACACTACAGGAAGGGTTTGCGTTCTCGATTATGCCGCCGCCTATCCTTGGTTTAGGTCAGGGTTCAGGTTATTCACTCTATATTCAGGACCGTGCTGGTCTGGGCTACGGTGCCCTACAGACCGCTGTTAACACCCTATCGGGGGCCATTATGCAAACACCGGGCATGGGCTTCCCTATTTCGTCTTATCAGGCCAACGTGCCACAGCTGGACGTGAAGATTGACCGTGATAAAGCCAAAGCACAGGGAGTGTCGCTGGATGAACTGTTCAGTACGCTGCAAACTTATCTCGGCTCGTCATACATCAATGACTTCAACCGCTATGGACGTACCTGGAAAGTCATGGCGCAGGCTGACGGCCCTTATCGCCAGAGCGTCGAGGACATCGCTAATCTGCGTACACGCAATGACAAAGGAGAGATGGTACCAATCGGCAGCATGGTCAATATCACTACCACCTATGGGCCAGACCCTGTGATCCGTTATAACGGCTATCCCGCAGCGGATATTATTGGTGACGCCGATCCACGCGTGCTGTCTTCAACCGAGGCGATGACCGAAGTGGCCGAACTGGCACAGAATCGGCTGCCTAACGGCATGAACATCCAGTGGACTGACCTGAGTTATCAGCAATCCACTCAGGGACATGCAGCGATGATTGTCTTCCCTGTCGCGATATTACTGGCCTTCCTGGTGCTGGCTGCGCTGTATGAAAGCTGGACGCTGCCACTCGCGGTCATCTTGATTGTGCCGATGACCATGCTCTCCGCGCTGTTTGGCGTATGGCTGACCGGCGGGGATAATAATGTCTTCGTGCAGGTTGGGTTAGTGGTACTGATGGGGCTGGCTTGTAAAAATGCCATCCTGATTGTCGAGTTTGCCCGCGAGTTGGAGATGCAGGGCAAAGGTATTGTGGAAGCGGCGCTGGAAGCCTGTCGTCTACGTCTGCGGCCCATCGTCATGACGTCGATTGCCTTTATCGCCGGGACCATTCCTCTGATCCTCGGCCACGGTGCAGGAGCAGAAGTCCGCGGAGTGACGGGCATTACTGTATTCTCCGGCATGTTAGGGGTGACGCTGTTTGGTCTGTTCCTGACACCGGTGTTTTACGTCGCGCTGCGCCGGTTAGTGACGCGTAAAGAACGCGCTGAGGCCGTGACTGACTGACAGGACTAAAACAGCAAAAAGGTCAGGTAGCAATACCTGACCTTTTTTATGCCTGAATTACGTTGGCGTGACAATCCGCCGCAGATCACTTATCGGCCAATGTATCCTGTCTTTCTTCGGTACAAACACGCTTATCATTGCATTCGAACTGCGCCAGGGCATCCGCAACCGTGTGACGGGCCAGAACATCCAGCGATGCCTCTTCCGCTTCATTCACTACCGATTTGAAATACCAGCAAGCGTTAGCACTGACCAGACAACGTGCCGCGACTTCAGGACGGGCGGCCCATATACGTTTATCATCAATAACGGCGGTGTAGATGTCACGCAGGGTGATTTCGTTGGCCGGACGCCCCAGATGGATAGAACCGTTGCGGCCAAGCGTCGAGATGATGATGCCGTTACGCGTCAGTGGCACCATCAGTTTGCGGATAAAACTTGGGTTAGCTTCCAGACTGGCGGCAAGAACCGCGCTGGTGGAGCGTATGCCCACCTTTTCAGCTACAGCGACGCTAAGTACCATCTGCATCGCCGTCGGAAAGCGAAAATCTAACATGTTATTGTCCTGATAGACGAAGTTCTCAGCGTGATCTGGCGGTTTGCAATGCCAGATCCATGAACGTCAATGGGCAATAATATAACAAATATTGGTGCGTTTTTGAAGTTAAGCCCTGCCCGAGCGCACAGATAGACCACTGGCGCCATGGTTTCTCTGAGGATGAGCAGGCAAAAACACATTGTTGTTAGCAGTGAATTTGAAAGCCAGATTATTGCCCTGACGGAGGACGGTCAAAGTTCTGCTTTGTTTTCCCTGGCATCATGCGCAGTAACGCATTATCTCGCAGAACATAATGATGAAACAGTGCCGCCGCCGCATGCAGACCAATCAGGTAGTAGCCGGTGTTAGCGATCAGTTCATGTAAACCCTTAAGCTGTTTTTGCAAGATGACATCCGGCACCACGCTTTGTGGCATTTTCACGCCAAACAGCAGCCACTCCTTACCGCTGTAGTACATCGATAGAATTCCGAGAACCGGCAAGCTGATAAACATCAGGTAAATCAGGGCATGTGCACCGATGGCGGCCAAGCGCTGCCAGTTTGGTTCAGGCGGCATAATGGCGGGCGTCACATACATGGTTTTTACCAGCAGGCGGACAACCATAAGAACCAGAATGCTAAAGCCTAAGCTGTAATGGGATAAATTGAAGTATTCGCGCCCCGGTGTACCTTTGGGCACAAAACCTTTCAGCTCCATAGAAGCGTAAGTACAGACCACCAGGATAAAAATCAACCAGTGAAGAAAAATCTGAGGCGAGGCGTATTTTGTGCGCATGATGGAGACTCATTGGAAACATTTAAGGCTACCTTACCCATAAAGACTTAAGACGACATTAAGGCCCATACGTGTAGACACTAGCAATCCCATAATCCTTTAATCTTGGGATACTCTAAAATCTCCGAATCTCATGATTTTTGAATCATTGAATCATTGAATCTCAGGATTTTTACTTAGCGTTCCGGGATAGGCAAACCCAAGCATGCGGATGACAGAATCAATAAATCATAGGATTACATAATCCCCAGATTGAACGAGAGTAAGATTCAATAATCCTGAGTGGTGAGGATTATAGGATTTCATGATTGCCGGGATTCATTAAGGCTCATCGTTATGTGATCCTGTCATCTCATCAAATGAGTATTTTTTCAACATAGATGAATTTGGTAATGGAAGCTGAAGCGGTGGTACCCCCACCATGCAAAACTAAGAACTAATATAAGAACCGCCCTTTCCCCTTCATGTCTCCCCTCCCCTGCTGTTCGAGGAAATGGTAAAACTTATACCCCCTTGAAAAGGATTGCATGATTCCGGGATTGTGGGATTGTGGGATTGTGGGATTCTATGATGTTTCATGGATATTGGCATAAGGTTAATTTTTTAATCACAATCGGCTTATTAACATAATCCTGGAATCCTGTCATTCAGGTATCCTATGATGATGTGTGTGCTCGGAAGGTATGAATCCCAATACTATAGAATCCCAGGATTCAAAAATCCCAACCTTACAACATCCTGGGAGGACTATCTCATCCGTTAGTCCTCCCAGGATGACAGAATCCCTGGATGCTGCTACGTGGCGAGAATCAATCTTTGAATCCTATTATCGTGGAATCTCAGGATTCCATAATCCTTTGATGGCAGAATCATATTCTGATGCAGATGTGTGCCAACAACGGCATCCCATAAAAATCCTGTAATCCTGAGATATTAAAATCCTAAAATCCAATGATATTGAAATCCTGATAGGCAAACATTATAGTAGGGGTTAATCATGAGATTCACGGATTCGATAATCACGAAATCCCAAGATAATAAGATGTACGTAATTTAAGATTCCATCATCTTAGGATTCAAGTATCATCGGATTATACAATCCAATAATTCATCACCAAGAGGTTGTTATGGCAGCGAAAGTTATTTCCTTCCTGAACGGGAAGGGCGGGGTAGGCAAAACCACAACGTCGATTAACATTGCAACCTGTCTCGCAAGACAAGGACACAAAGTGGTGATGGTGGATACTGACCCTCAGGGAAGTATCAGCAACTGGTACGATGAAAGTAAATGTCAGTTCGATCTGGCAGAAGCCGGGTCGGAAAAAGAAGTCTATACCGTTAGAAAGCAACTGAAACAATATGACTACGTGGTGATTGACGGTGCGGCGGCTATTTCAGCTATTTCTTCCGCTGCCGTGATGGTCAGCGATCTGGTGCTTATCCCGGTAACACCTTCGCCGCTAGATTTCGCTGCTTGTGGCGCAATTCTTGCCGTGGTCGAAGCTCGCGAAAATCTTCAGCCTGTCATTGCCAGATTTCTTATTACCAAGAAAGTGGCTTCAGCAAAGATGCTAGAAGTGTTGAAAGCGTCCATTGCCGACACTGGCGTTCCTGCACTTCGCACTGGTACAACGCAACGTCAGGTTTATATTCGCACCATGATGGATGGCGGTACAGTATTTGATACCAGCGATGGTAATGCCAAAGGGGAGATCGAGATCATGACCAAAGAAATCACGGAGTTGCTGAAATGAAAATGAAACTGGGACAACATCGTCAGCTTAATAGCGCTCTTGAAGCCGTATCTAAACCCCCAGTGGCTGTGAAGAAACTGCAAACCAATATCGATGAAGATCTGCATAAGAGATTTAAAACCAGCTGCTTTCTGCAGGATCGTGAAATGAAAGATGTTCTGACTGAGCTTATTGAGGGCTGGCTGGTTCACAACGAACGGGGTTAACACAACGTGTGTCTGCTTTAATGCCAGTCACAGTAAGCAGTTACTGGCATATTTCCATTCCCTGTCTTACCGCTAACACAGCGATCCCTTCGCTTGCATGACGCGTTTTTTTCTTAAGCATCGCAAGATCCAATAACTCTTTTGTTTCTTTTTAAGTTTAAACCTTTCTCTTTAGAGGGCTGTTTACTCTTTATTTTTCATAATCTTATGGCACTTTACGTGGAGCTTTTTCCTGTTTCGCGTGGAGATCATTCCTGCTAGATGTGGATCCTTTTCATGATTAATGTAGAACTTTTTCCTGTGGATAAACTTCTGAACGATCAGCAGCTTATCAATGTGGAATGATTTTCTGTGGATATCTTTTAGCATTTGGTGTCTGCCAAAAATGTAGCAGATCAGCCGTGATTTAACAGCATTGTGTCAGAGACTTTGCCACGAGGAACAGGGCGCGGGTGCGATTCTCTAATGTGGAAAGATTTCCTGTGGGGTTTTCAGGATGTTCAATGTGGAGTCATTTCCTGTGACAGCGTCACCCTCTAACCCGTTATGTGGAAAACAAAGCGGGTTGGGTGGCGTTCTTGTCTCTATTCGACAAGAAAATGCTTATGTGGAGTTTTTTCCTGCTGAAGAAGGAAAGGGGGATGTTGAACCAGATATTTACCCGCTTTGTCGAGGAATCATCCACTTACGGGTATTGTGACGCTGTCACATTTGTATATGTGGAAAGATTACCTGTTCCTTTCACCCACGTTTATGTGGATAGATTTCCTGTTAAGAATCTCCTGTCTCTACGGTGAGCCCCTTGTTATCACGGTTTACTATGGCGCTATGTGGAAACTTTTCCTGTCTTTCAGAAAGCTAATGTGGAGAGATTTCCTGTGAGTGGGCTGTTTTTTGAACACAGTACATAGAAATATAAACTGGAAGGGTACCGTGAGGTCGATTTCCAACGTGGATCCTGCGCCGTAAAGACAACATGTGGAGAGATTTCCTGATTTAAGGGGGAAGCGGGTGTGGAAGATCAAGTCACGGATTGACTGGCAGTGTGGAATTTGGGTTTCTCGTCGTTATGTGGAGACTTTTCCTGTTTACCTAAGCCGATGATCCCTGGCAAGGAACTTGGATGAAAAATCTTATGTGGAGATTTTTCCTGATCCTAACTTTTGGATGTATGTTTAACTCATTGATTATTTTTAATTAAATAGTGATTATTTTTGCTTTACGTCACTAATTTATATGTGGAATAATTTATCTACATTCCACCTATGGATCCGGCGACATGGAACTTAACAAACTGACCGTTGTTCAGGGAAACGACCTTCTTGAAGGCGCGTATAGCGTCACGCTGGATGAGATGCGATTACTCAATTTGGCATTAGCTCAAATTGACAGCAGGAAACCCCAGCCTGATACGCTTTACCGACTTTTCCCTCAGGATTATCAGCGGATCTATGGTGTGAATCCCACCAGTAGCCATCGGCAACTGCGTGAGGCCGCTGAAAGTCTGATGAAAAAGCCGGTAACCATTTACAAGCCAGATACCAAAACCGGTAAAGTGCGTACCGTGCAGCTTTCCTGGTTTTCTCGTTTGGAATATGTCAGTAGTGATGACCACAGTGCCGTCGTGCTGAGGTTTGGTCAGGACGTTGCGCCGTATCTCTATGAACTTAAAGAATCTTTTACTAAACTGAATTTTGCGAATATCGCCAAACTGGATACGCCGTTCTCTGTGCGGTTATATGGCTGGTTAATCAAAGCCAAGAACCTCTATGGCCGTCGTAGTGGTAAAGCCATTGAAGTGACGCTGGATCTCAACTGGATGCGTGAGAAGGCCGGTTTAGCGGGCAAATATGAGGACTATCGAGACTTTCGTCAGAAGTTGCTGGAACCAACGATCAACCGGATCAACGCGAATACCGATATTTCCGTGGTCTGGGAACCCGTGAAGCAGGGCAGAACTGTGGTGTCGGTCAAGTTCGCTTATGTGGATGAATCAGTGCCAGAGGCTAGCAAACCGCTGCGTCCGCGCTTACCACGTCGTCCGCGTGCGGTGACAGGTTCTGCTTTGGAAGGCGAGTGGGCGCGCCGCTGTATCTCGATTTTTGAAGAATATCGCAAAAAGTTAAAGAGTTACGATGTTGAAGAGAAGGCCACATTGCCGGATCTGCGCAAGCTTTCAGGTTGGTACCATATGATTGGTGAGAAAAACAAGCAAAAGGAAATCCTCTCCGAAGTCAGCGCCCGCAGTAAGAAAACAGCAGGATAAACGTATCATCGCAGATATCGGTCATCACGGCGTATACCTAACAGGATACGCCGTTTTCGTTGCCTCTGGCTGGTCATATTTTACATGCTATATCCTGGATGCATGATTTTTCCTAGCCTAATGGGTTAGTAAGTACTTACTGGGTGAGATCAGGAAATGATTCCACATAAGCCACTCTGACGGCTTGTACACCATGCAACTTAAAAGCGAGGAGTCATACTTTTTCCTTGTGAGGTAAGGCTTAGTCACAACCTCACTCCTCGCGATGTAGTGTTAACTGATTGCATATTTTTGATGGGAAGATGGCTTTTGGCTACAACAGCACATTCGTTTTTGAGAACAAAACCATGATGCAATCTTCGTTCTCCAGCATCCATTGCGTTTTTGTGATATCTATCGCGCTTTTGCTATTGTATCGACTTAAATATTTATTCCTCGGATTTTACTTCCTTTCTCATTAGGGTGGTCAACTTGACCGCCGACATGTGGCCACTTTTTAATATTTACTTTACATATTCACTTTGTTTAGATGATAACTCACCAAGCGGCGACATAATCTAGCGGAACCTAAAGATGATGAAGGCTCTGACTGAGCGGCAACTGAATATTATGCGACAACTTATTACTCACAATAGCTATATGAGCTTGAGGTGTATTTCTGAAAAAACAGAGATCTCAACACGAACGCTCAGAAGGGACATTGCAGGTATTAATGATAAGCTTTCAGGACAGGGAATAAATCTTAGTGGAAAAAGTGGGCGCGGGATCACAATTAAATTTGCTGATGCTCAATCAGAAATATCTGCACGCAGAATTTTTTCAACTGAAAGTGATGAATTTAACAGTGATTTTCGTATGCTAAAAATTGCCTCTGATTTGTTAATGTTATCACCTAAAAGTTCGTCTATCAGCGAACTGGCTGACAAATACTTTATCAGCCGGGCATCTATTGTGAATGATCTTAAAATATTGGAATTCTGGTTACATAAATTTGACTTAACCTTAATGAAAGGGCGCACTGGAACCAGTATAAAAGGCAGTGACCATAATATTCGTGTGGCAATGAAAGCTTTGGTTTTAAAGTCAATTTATAATCATCAGGACATGATGGAAAGCCGGTTGGATGAAGGAACGTTGCATGATCTTTCAGAAAAGTTTGGCGAGCAGGCTGTCCATTTTACCCTTCAGTTGATTAATTTTATTGAACAGCAACTTCAGTACACGATAAGCGACCCGTACTACATTAATTTATTTACCCACATTCTGGTGTTGATTCATCGGAGCCATGCTCCTATGCAACCGAGAGATTCCCGTGCGGTAAGGGTAAAAAAGGTGAATGACGAACACGCATGGCAGGTTTCACTGGCCGTGATTGAACGCATCGAAGCAGCGTATAGCATCATCCTGGTTGCTGAGGAATCCCACTCGATTTATCAGTATCTGGTCTCTTCTGGTAAAACGGGGGGTGAGCCATCGTCTTATGACGACTCTCTGATTTCGCAGAGTGAGACAAGGTTTGCCGAGGCGCTGATCGCCCGCGTTGCACAGCGTATCAATGTGGAAATTGCCACCGATGAAGATTTGCTGGTTTCGCTTTCTTCACACATTAAGCCGATGATGAACCGTCTGAGATACCAGATTCGTATCAAAAACCCGCTGCTGCATGATATCCAAACTGAACTGGGCAGCGTATTTGCCGCAGTCAAAGCGGTGATAAATCAGTTGACGCGAGAATACGGCCTGGATGAAATCAGTGATGATGAGGTCGCGTACCTCACGGTTCATATTCAGGCTGCGATTGAAAATAGCATCAAAGTAAAACGAGTCTTACTGGTCTGTTCCAGCGGTCTTGGAACATCACAGCTCTTATATGGTCGCATTATCCGCGCATTTCCTGACTGGAAAATAATCGATATTGTGCCCGGAAAAAATATCGCTGATTCTTTGAAGCGGCATGAATGTGATGTCGTGATTTCTACCATTCGTCTGGAACCGCTGGAAAAACCGGTCGTATATGTGTCGGCACTCTTTTCGGCTAAAGATATTGCAAGAGTGACAGAATGCCTGGTATCCAATTCAATTAATTAATTACCATGGAGATGGACTATGAATACCCCCGTTGCTATTAATGATGTGTTACAAGAAGAATGCATTATTCTTGATGTTGACTGCAAAAGTAAGGAACAAATTATTTCTAAACTGACAGATTTGCTCTGTCAAGTGGGTGCGGTGACAAACAAAGAAACGTTCCTTAACGACGTTTATTTACGAGAAGAGTTAGGTTCCACTGGATTTGAAAACCATATCGCTATACCGCATGGAAAATCCATTGCTGTTGCTAAAACATGTATTGCAGTCGGAAGACTACGTCGAGATATTCCCTGGGAAACCATTGATGGAACTAAGGTCCGTCTGGTGATTCTTTTTGCAGTTAAAGAATCGGATAAAAATGTTGGTCATATAAAAATGTTAGCAAAAATATCAATTGCTTTAGGTGATGAAGATGTCGTTGAACGTCTGCTGAATGTTCAACACAGGGAGGAAATGTTTCATTTACTCTTGTCTTCCTCTGGCGCCTGAATTAATTGATCAGGAGAAATAAACATGCGATGAAAAAGAGTGTTTACACTGAATGTGATTCGTTGGGGGAATACCCCGCTGTAGCTATCCCTTTCAAAAAGTAAAAACATAATTATATAAAATCGTTTCCTTATTATTGGAGAACGTTTATGAACATTATTGCCATTACCGCCTGTCCTACTGGTGTTGCCCACACATATATGGCCGAAAGTAATTTAAAGAAAGCGGCTAAAAAATTGGGTTTGCATGTATTAGTTGAAACACAAGGTGCTGTTGAAAGCGAATATATCTTTAGTGATGAGGATATTCATCAGGCAGATGTTGTTTTAATTGCTGCTGACAAAAAAATCGAGATGTCTCGCTTTCACGACAAGAATGTCATTGAAGTGCCGGTCACCCGGGCAGCGAAAGATGCTGAAGGTCTGCTTAATGCCATTGTAAGCGGTGAACTTGCACCAAGGCTGGTTTCATTGGGGGCATCATCCACGGCAGCGCCTGCGGGCAATTCAAAGCATGATGCAGGCTCACGTTCCTTTGTTTCACAAATTTACGTTCACCTGATCACCGGCGTTAACCTGATGATCCCATTCGTTGTTGCTGGCGGGATCCTCATTGCTTTGAGTTTTTCCTTCGGTATTACTGCGGCCACACCAGGGGACGCAAATTTCAGTCCTATCGCCAAAATGTTGTCTGATATCGGCGGCGGCTCTGCCTTTGCGTTGATGCTGCCGATCCTCTCACTGGGCATCAGCCAGTCAATCAGTGGGAAAATGGGGATTGTTGCCGGTGCCGTGGGCGGCATGATGGCCATTCATACGGGGTCTGGTTTTCTGGGGGCGCTAATCGCCGGTTTCCTCGCCGGTTACATCACCCTTTTTATCATCAATCACATTCATCTGCCGAAAGCCCTGGCCGGTCTGAAGCCTATTTTGATTGTGCCTCTGCTGAGCGTACTGCTGACCGGCGCATTGATGGCTTTGCTGATCGGTGAACCCATCAAGATGCTGCTAGGCGGGTTAACGGATTTCCTGAACTCACTCGGTAATGCCAACTCCGCCATTCTCGGTCTTCTTTTTGGGATGATGGTGGCTTTCGATATGGGTGGGCCGCTGAATAAGACGGTGTGTATGTTCGCCATCGGGCTGATGTCGAGTGGTATCTACGGTCCGATTGCCGCTTGTATGGCTGCGGGCATGGTTCCGCCACTCGGTATCGCGCTGGCAACGACGCTGTTTCGTCGCAAATTCACCGAGCAGGAACGTGAAACCGGTAAGGTGACCTACATTCTGGGGTTGTCCTTTATCACCGAAGGGGCGATCCCCTATGCCGTTGCCGACCCCTTGCGTGTGATACCGGCCATCGTCGCTGGCTCGGGTCTGGCCGGCGCACTTTCTATGATTCTCGGCTGCGCTTCCCGCGCCCCTCACGGCGGCATCTTCGTCATCTTTATCCCTAATGTGATCAGCAATGTGATGGGCTATCTGTTCGCTATCGCGGCGGGGAGTTTACTGACCGCGCTAATCCTGCTGTTTCTTAAAAAAGACGTCTCCGTTCCTGTAAAACAAGGATAAATACTATGCTTTACAACATGAAAGACCTGCTCAGTGTCGCGCAACGTCACCATTTTGGTGTGGGTGCATTCAATATTGCCAGTGCTGAATTTGCGCGGCTTGCGGTTGAAACGGCTGAGAAGCTGGATTCCCCGCTGATTCTGGAAATTCACCCTGATGAAATGGCGTTTACCGGGCCGGAGTTCATCGGATATCTGCGTACGCTTGCTACTCAGGCGCGCGTGCCGGTGGTGATCCATCTAGACCACGGCCGGACATTGGAAGAGGTCATGAAGGCAATTTACGCCGGTTTTACGTCTGTCATGATCGATGCGTCTGCTCATCCCTTCGAGCAAAATATTCAGTTGACTAAAAAGATTGTCGAGATCGCCCATACCATCAATGTTTCAGTGGAAGCGGAGCTTGGCACTATCGGTGTGGCCGAAGGCAGCGGAGAGGGCGGCAGCAACGAAATTCTTTATACCGATCCGCAGCAGGCTGAAACCTTCGTGCGAGAAACCGGCACGGACACGCTGGCGGTGGCAATCGGCACCTCACATGGTCTCTATCCAAAGGGAAAACAGCCTAAACTCGATATCGAACGCTTGCAGCAAATCCGCAATGTTGTGGGGATCCCGCTGGTGCTGCATGGTGGCTCTGGCAATAAAGACAGTGAAGTCGCGGAGTCCATCCGTTATGGCGTGGGGAAAATCAATATTTCAAGCGACATGAAGAAAGCCTTTTTTGTCGCCCTGGAGGAAGAACTGAAGCAGGGCGGGCATGAGCCAAATGCGTTGTTCCTCAGGCCTATGCAGGCGGCCAGCGAGGTGGTGGCGGCAAAAATGGCACTGTTTGATTCTGTCGGTAAAGCTGCGCTGTATCGTTAAAAAGACAACCGGTGCGGCGCCGCACCGGTTAACCGTCAACGAAATCCACACCGTGATAAATAAGTTCAGCGTTAGCGTGAAGACGGTTTTCAGCACATCCATAAAATACAACGCGGTCGATCAAAGCGATGAACATCGAGGTCAGGCTTTTGCGTCCTTTTGTGGAAACATTTCCTGTTGTAGTCGCGACTGGTTCCCGCTACGAGATAACCGCCTCCTACCCGATATTGTCTTTCGGACCGAGGATGATCGGCATCCGATCGCTCTGGCTTTGCGCGCCTAACGCAGTTCAGGCATTTTGACGTTGATGTCCGTGAATTTCTTCTCAGTGATCGAGTGGTATATCAACGGACTACTGTTGATGACAGGGTTAATGTCAATAACCGAACCCTGTACGATCCGCATCGCCCCGATATTCATCAATTTTTCCAGCGCCTTGCGCACGCTTAAAGGCGAAACCCCTTCTTCCACGCCCAGCGGGTGTTCCGGCGCAACTATTCAGGCAACGCTCCACTGTGTTGATAAATCTTGCTCAGCAGATCCTGGGCGATAAATTCACTTTTCTTCATCGGTGCTTCTGTGAGATCGCGGAAAAAGGTATTTGAACATGTGAGAAGTGGGGGAGAATGAATTACAGCCTTTAAGCTGTATTAATGTTTTACAGCGTGTGAGCTGTATTTGTTTTTTACAGCCTGTAAGGTGTATTGTGTGGAATACAGCTAATACTCTGTATTATCTTAGTGATGCAAAGAACAGAGGCCTATGAATATGAGCAATCCATTGAACGCAAGCTACCCGTTGAAAACACTCAGCCAGTTACGATCGCTGCTTGTTGGTTTTCGGAAAGCCAAAGGGCTGACGCAAAAAGAGGTGTCAGAAAAGTTGGGAGTGACCCAGCAGACGTATGCACGTCTGGAGGCAAATCCTGCTGCGGCCAGCCTGGAGAGATTATTTCGCGTGTTCAATGTGCTAGGAATAGAAATGGCATTCTCTTCTGAATCCGATCCTGCCAGTTCGCGCGCGGAAACCACGCAGGATTATGTAAGTTCGCCCGCCAGAAAGGAACAATGGTGATGAAATGCGTCGTGCACAACAACGTTTAGCGATATGGATGAACGGTATCGCTGTAGGATACTGGGAAAAGCAGAAAGGTGAGGACCGCTTAGCGTATTTGCCAGAGTGGGACGCCGATGAACAGGGAAGGCCGCTCTCGCTTTCTTTGCCTTTTACGCCGGGCAATCAGGTTCATCGTGGGAATGTCGTTCGTGATTACTTTGATAACTTGTTACCCGACAGCGAAGGGATACGCAGGCGTCTGGCTATGCGCTATCAGGCGGACAGTCTGGAGCCTTTCGACCTGCTGGCAGAATTGGGGCGGGATTGTGTAGGTGCCATCCAGCTGTTGAATGAAGGGGAGCGTCCGGAAGGATTATTTTCAATCAGACAACATCCGCTTTCGGAGTCCGCGATTGCCAGTATGTTGCGCAATACGGCATCCGTATTACCGGGCCGAAACGATCAGGATGACGATTTGCGCCTGTCCATTGCCGGAGCGCAGGAGAAAACAGCGTTGCTTTGGCACAACGATCAATGGTGTTTGCCTGAGGGAAATACGCCGACGACGCATATTTTCAAACTGCCATTAGGCCTGGTGGGGAATATGCAGGCGGATATGAGCACCTCCGTTGAGAACGAATGGATTTGTTCTCTTATTGTCAGATCCTACGGACTTCCGGTAGCTAAGACGGAGATGGGAGAGTTCGAAGATCAGAAAGCGCTGATCGTTGAACGCTTCGACAGACGGTTATCAAAAGACGAGTCATGGTGGATCCGTCTCCCGCAGGAAGATATGTGCCAGGCGATGGGCGTTTCACCCCTGCGTAAGTATCAGTCTGATGGCGGACCGGGCATCACCGAGATTATGGCGATCCTCAACCGCTCAGAGCAGCCTGAAGATGACCGTTATCACTTCTTTAAGGCGCAGATTGTTTTCTGGTTACTGGCCGCCACGGATGGTCATGCGAAAAATTTCAGTATTGCGCATCTTCCCAGAAATCATTATCACATGACCCCGCTCTATGACATTTTGTCGGCGTGGCCAGTGATCGGGCATGGAAACAGCAAAATTCCATGGCAGAAATGCAAGCTGGCAATGGCGGTGCGTGGCAGCAACAATTATTATAATATCAATCGGATACGGCGACGACACTGGGTTAAGCACGGAGAGTTAACCGGCTTGGGCAAAAGGCAGATGGAACTGATGATTGATGAGGTGATTGCAGTGACACCCGAGGTGATTGATCGCGTGGCAACCTTATTGCCTCAATCATTCCCGGCTGAGTTAGCGAACTCCATTTTTACCGGGATGAGACAACAGATTGCAAGGCTGAACGCACAGGTCTAGACCGATTACATGAATCGTGCTTTTTGGGACACAGAAAGCGTTGCACATTGTTTGATGATGGACGAAATCGGGCAATCATGATGCGATAATCTTTTGAATTATAGGTTATTTTTAGGGGCGCCTGAGCTACGGATCACAGATTCCCCTATGCAAGATTTACCATTCAACATCAACGTCCTATTCCTCTTTCATTTCTCCTTCTGTCCTACTTTGGGATATATTGGAGACACTATCGTAAAATTATCTCTTTATCACAGGTAACATCGGCAATGGCTCTGATCCCAAAAAACTACACGCGGCTGGAAAGCGGATACCGTGAGAAAGCATTAAAAATCTATCCGTGGGTCTGTGGACGCTGCACACGGGAGTTTGTTTATTCAAACCTGCGTGAATTAACGGTCCATCATATCGATCACGACCATACCAATAACCCGGAAGATGGCAGTAACTGGGAGTTGTTGTGTCTGTATTGCCATGACCACGAACACTCGAAGTACACAGAAGCTGACCAGTACGGCACAAACGTTGTCGCGGGCGAGGATGCGCAAAAAGATGTGGCGGCAGCAACCTACAATCCCTTTGCCGATTTGCAGTCGATGCTAAATAAAAAGAAATAATGTTTGAAATGTCAGCGTCGGCACAAAGGTGCTTACGGCGTTAATCCGGATATGCGCCGGCAGATGCCGGTGTTGATCGAGGGTTACTATCAACTGCTGTTGCCCGCACATCGGCACATATATGTCGATCCCTTTCCCGTCTCCCCATAAAAATCGAGCCGCCGACAGCGTAACGGGATTTGATGATTCCGATAACGGCTCAGTGCACGATTACCGGTTTTTCCATCTCAGGCTGCTCAGCGTGACCGCCATGACTGATAACACAGCCAGCGCGGCGGCGGGTGCAAAGACGCTCCAGCCTGCGCGTTCAATGTACGGCATACCTTCTGCCAGCACGCGTCCCCATTCCGGGACCGGTGGTGGCGCACCAAGGCCAAGAAAACCAAGTGACGCTAACGCCAGTGCGATACCCGGCAGACGTAACATCGCGTGACGCAGTAACGGGCCGGAAAGGGCTGGCAACACGTAATATAGGGTGCGACGGAAATCGCCGACGCCCACCACAGGCAACATTTTCATATAAGGTCGTGCCTGAATTTCTGCCACCAATGCGGCAGTATGCGCGGCAAGGGGGGCCCAGCTAACGGCGGTGACGGCGATAATCGCGCCAGTGGCGGTAGGGCCGTTGACCGCGGCGACCACTAATCCGGCGATCACCGGCGGCAATGCGTTGGTCACTTCGATCGGGCCGGTCATGGTGCGGGGAAATGCGCCGATGGCAACGCCGATCGCCAGACACATCAGCGAAACAGCCAGTGCCTGTAAGCAGGTATTGAGCGTGCCGTGTGCGACGCGGGCCAGAAGGTCGCGCCCCATCGCATCGGCCCCGAAAGGTAGCGCCAATGAAGGCGGCTGCAACCGCAGAGACTCAGACGTCAGCGGATCGCGCGGCAAACCAGCGAGTACCATCACCACCAGCATGCCCAGACACAGCAGCGGGATCCACGCCCGCTGTTTATCGGTTGCGGTAGCCTGCATTGGAACCGGCACCGCGCCGAGCGACAGGGCACGGCCAAGCAACAGTCGCCGCGCGCCACCTGCCAGCATACCGATGGCACTCGCCAGCAGAAGGAGGATCAGCACACCGGTCTGCAACGCCGGTAAATCACCGGCAGCGGCGGCACCCAAAGTGGCGCGCCCGAGGCCGGGAATGGCAAATACTTTTTCTACCGCAATGGCGCCACCGGTCATCGCCACCAGTACCAGACCGGTTAGCGGCATCACCCCCGGCAGTGCGCGGGTGACGACTGCCAGCGCCGTGTGGCGGCGTTTAATGCCGAGCACGCTCCAGGTCGTCAGCCAGCTCTCACCAAAGGTGCCGGTCAGCGCATCGGAATAAATACGGCCGAGATAACCGCCCGCAGGCAAACCCAGCGCCAAAGAGGGCAACACGGCGTAATGCCAGCCATGCCAGCCGTAGGGCGGAAAAAGGGGCAGCCAGACCGCGCCGACGATCAGCAACAGCGAAGCCAGTAAGAACTCCGGCAGCGCGGTCAGCAGCGCCGCCAGAAAACCGGCCGGACGCGGCGAGCCGCCCTGTAATCCACGCTTTAACGTGCCGGCACAAAGCAGCAAGGCGATGACCAGCGCCACCAGCGCCGACGAGGTCATCAGCGTTAGCGAAACACCGGTCGCCCGCAACATGCCCGGTAACACCGGCAGTCCTGACACCCACGAGATCCCGGCATCGCCGTGCAGCAGGCCGCCGAGCCAGTGCGCCAGCGCGTGCCACGGCCCTTGATCCAGCCCGAGCGAGAGACGGATCGCATTCAGCGTTTCTGCCGTGGCTTCTTGCTCACCAGAACGCGCGCGCAGTAACGACAGCGCCGGATCGGTGCCAGAAAGCCACGGCAGCACACCGATCAGCACCAGAATGATGGCCAGCGTCAACAAGCGCGAAATCAGCGGTATTAGAGCACCTCGTGGCTGGCTTCGGCGTAAACGGCTGACGCCCGCACAGGTGCGGCAATACAGGGACTCGCTCATCAGTCGATCTTAGCTCCGCGCTGCGTTGCGGCGTTGATCAGCGTTCGCTCACGCGGGTCACGCACCGCATCGCGCACATTAGCGGCTTCGCCCTGAATCACGCGCTCATGCAGCAGCGGAATGGCGGCATCGGTGGCGAGGATCAGGTTTTCAGCCAGCATAATGGCCTGGTGACGTGTGTTGCCTGCCGGGATGGCCGATGCCTGTTGCAGAGCCTGATCGATGTCCGGACGGCAAAGCTGGGCGATGTTGAACGATCCTTTGCAGGAAAAATCGCTGTACAGATAGGCCACCGGATCGCCGGAATCCAGCACCGTGGCGCGGGATAAAATAAAGGCGTCGAATTTGCCTGCCAGCGCGTCGGTCTCAATCTGTGCATATTCGCGTACCACTTGTTTGACATTAAACCCGGCAGCGGTCAGCTGCTGCGCCAGATACACCGCCACTTCCGGCAGCTCGGCACGGTCACTGAAGGTCGCCAGCGTAATGGTCTCACCGGCCGCTTTACGCGCTGGCACTGGATATTTTACGGGCTGGCGCAGCGGTGCCGCCCAGGGCAATGCGGGACCAAGCAGACCTTGCGCGATATCCGCCCGTTTTTCGTAGACGTTATCCACTAACTGCTGGCGGTTAATGGCTTCGCGCACAGCGGCCCGCAGCGCCGGATCCTGCATCACGCCAAGACGGGTATTGAGATACAGCGTGTTGGTGCGTGGCATCGGCACTTCGTGGATTAAACTTTGCTCAAGCAACGGCGCCTGCGAAACCGGAATGGCTTCAACAATGTCCGCCGTGCCGGTGCGTAGAGCGGCACCACGGGCGGTACCGTCCGGCACAAAACTGACGTCGATGCCGCTGGCTTTGGCTTTTTCACCCCAATAGCCGTCGAAACGTTCCAGGCGGGCGCTGCTGGTGCCGTTAACCTGCACCAGTTCGAACGGACCAGAGCCGGTGTGGCGCGGGTCAACAACGCCACTGGCGCTGTAGGCTTTTTGCGACAACACCGCCAGCTGTGGGCTGGATAAGCGCTGTGGCAGAAGTGGATCCGGCAGCGCCGTGGTGACGATCACCGCATGTTCGCCGTCGGCGACGGCGGTCAGTTGTACGCCATCCAGAATCCGCGGTTTGGGGGCTGCGTGCGCCGCGACGGTCAGCGCATTCACCACCGTAGCGGCGTCAAGCGCGGTGCCGTCGTGGAATTTGACATTTGGGCGTAGCGCGAACCGCCAGCTATTTTCGCCGGTCTGCTGCCATTGGGTCGCCAAGGCAGGTTGGGCTTCGCCGAGTTTGTCGAGAACGACCAGCGTTTCTGCTGTGCTCCAGCGTGAGAGCTTAAAGGCATCGTCGCTGAGCGGTGTCAGGCCGGAGCGCGGCGGCTGTAACATCGCCAGGCGCAGGCGTGCATCTCCGCTGTTTTCGGTGGTTTTATCGGCGTCGTTGAAGCAACCGGTCAGTAAAAGTGCAGCAGAAAGCAGCCCGGCCAGCGGGCTGAGGCGTAACAGAGACATCAGAAATTCCTTGTCAGATTGCGGGAGGATGCCGCTGGCGGCAGATTTGCCACATCGCCAGCGCGCGAAGAAAGAGTGCAGATGAACATCCGGTTATCCGTTAACGGTCAGAGGTAAATGAGGGACCGCTTGCAGTAGCTGGCGGGTATGCGCATGGTGCGGCGAACGCAGAATATCCTGCGTGGCGCGGTCTTCGACAATCTGACCGTCGTGCATTACCAGCAGTCGCTCGCACAGCCCGGCGACCATCGAAATATCGTGTGTCACCATCAGCAGACCCATGCCGTTTTGCTGCGTCACCTGGTGTAACAGCTGCTTGATTTGCCCACGCAGCGGCAGATCCAGCCCGCTGACCGGTTCATCGGCAATCAGAAATTCAGGGGAGATCGCCAACGCTCGGGCAATCGCCACGCGCTGTGCCTGTCCGCCGGATAATGCGCCCGCTTTACGGTTCAGCAGAGTTTCATTCAGCCCGACCTGCGCCAGCACTTCACGCACGCGCGTCAGGATTTCGCCGTGGTAGCCGAGACGTTTCAGCGGTTCGGCCACAATCTGACTCAGGGTACTTTCCGGCGGCAGTGAGCCGGCCGGATCCTGCGGAATATATTGCACGCGGCGGCGGTACTCGCGCAGTGAGCGCGCTGAACCAGGGCGGATCGGTGAACCGCCGCAGAACACCTCGCCGCCGTCAGGTGCTTCCATCGCCAGCAAAATTTTTAGCAGTGACGATTTACCACAGCCGGATGCTCCGACCAGCCCGACACGCTCATGGTGGCCAATGCTGAGCGACAAATGCGAGAACAGCACATTGCGCTCAGCCGCTGCCCGCCAGAAAGCGCGGGGCAGTGCCAGATGGCAGCTGACGTTGTGCAGGTGCAGAAAAGGCTCTGGGACCCGATTCATCAAACGGCAACGCTGCACGGTAACGCTGCCCGTTTTGCTGCGTGGACCAGACGCTGGGTATAAGGGTGTTGTGGATGCTGCAGTAACTGAACCATGCTGGCGGATTCGACCAACTGGCCATTTTCCATCACCAATGCATGCTGGCAAAGTTGCGCTGCGACCGCTACGTCATGGGTAATAAATAGCAGCGCGCGGTCTGGTTTCTGATCATCACAGGCATGGCGTAGCACGTCTAAAACCCGCTGCTGAGTCAGCACATCGAGCGCGGTGGTTGGCTCATCGGCGATCAACAGGGACGACGATGACTGCATCGCCAGCGCGATACATAAACGCTGGCGCTGGCCGCCGGAAAGTTCCGCCGGATAACGGGCTGCAAAGCGCGGGATATCGGCAAGTCCGACGGACGCCAGCATGGCGGCGAGGTGATCCTGACTGGCACCGGGCAACGCGAGGCGAAGTTGCTTGCCCAGTGTCATCAGCGGGTTAAGCGCGGTCGATGAATCCTGGAACACTGTTGCTACCCGGCCAGCATGACTGCGCATCACCGGAGGTTGGCCGCATACCTCGACGCCATTGACGCGAATGCTGCCACTGATTTTCACGCCTGCGGGCAGTGTGCCGATAATCGATTTTGCGGTCAGTGATTTTCCGCAGCCGGATGCGCCCAACAGACAGACACGTTCGCCTGCATTCACGCTGAAGTTCAAGTTTGCGATGCGTTTTTCTCCGGCAACCCAAAGCGTCAGCCCTGCTACTGCCAGCACGAGTCCATCGTTCTTCGCCGTGTCTCCCGTCATTCCCTTCAATCCGTTCATCGTCCCGGGTTAATTGATATGTAATAACATAACAATAAATGTCAACTTGATGCAAAATGTTTTACATTTTAATTTCGTACGATGATGAGATTATGTAATCCTGAGATTCTATGATTTTGTGATTACCATTATTAAACGGACGATTATTCATGAACCGGATCGCGTTGCACCATCTCTTGATGGTTGTTCATTCTTTATCACATTCGTAATTAGTTACAACATACATATATGTGGAAAGATTTCCTGCCCGTGCAACCTGCAAACTCGACACTTTATTTCAGCTACGGAGACTCTCTGAACCGCTTTACAGGGCGAGTCAATTCGAGTGTAGCGAATAATTTGATGAATCACTTAACCGTCAGTTCCTTTGTGAAAAATAATCAGCACGGCTCAGAACGTACGCGTGCAGGCATGCCAGAAAGTGTACAGACTGTCTGAGAAAATGACTGAAAGAGGGCGCTGTTATTGACATCCGATTTATTCAACCAAGCCGCCTTAAACGGTCATCGATCGTATTATGCTGTGACTTGTTGGGGATTCATTTAAAGCGGCGGGGGATTACCGCGCCTGCTGACAATACCCGGGTAGCCGTGGTTAAGCAAAATGCCCGACAAAGGCTATTGAGAATGAATGAGGATTCGTTCATCCTGAAATGAAGCGGTTTTGAGAGGCGTTATTGACCTTATATCGGCGGCCCAAGAGTGCGGCGCGAAGGCAGCCTATTGTTGACCGCATTTCACCCACCTGTCATATGGAGATTACCATGCCAGATAAAATTTCTGCTCAGTGCCATTGTGGTGCAGTTGCTTTTAACGTTGAACTCGTCGATGCGTTTAAAACGGTCCTTCGCTGCAATTGTTCATTTTGTCGGATGCGTGGCGCCGTGGTGGTATCAGCAAAAAGAGTTGAGGTAATAAAGGGCCAAGATAAGCTCACTGAATATCGTTTTAATAGCAGAGAAGCCGCTCATTACTTCTGTTCAGTATGCGGTATTTATACCTTCCATCAGCGTCGTACTAATCCTGAGATATATGGGGTCAATGTTGCCTGCATTGACGGTGTATCCCCCTTTGATTTTTCTTCTGTCAACGTCATCGATGGGATCAATCATCCAAAAGACGGTGGCGCGGGGGGCGTGGTGGGGCATTTGTCCTTTACATCAAAGTAGCTTCCCGCTTTGCAAGGCCTGGCTTGATGCCGTTGGGTAGCATGCTATTCCAACACGCAGCGAAAACTTGAGGCTGAATTTTTATCGCCATGTCCCAGGTAGTGCGGATATTGTGGATATTCGCACAAAGGACGTTCCCGCCCGGCGGTCGTCAAACGAGTGTCGATGATTTTTTGCGTACCTGGCGCGATGCCTTTATCGACCCAGTTATCCAACGCGCCCAGAGAATCCCAGCTGACCGCGAAAGTGCCGCTGTTATGCGCAAAACCCGGTGCAATATAGAAACGAACAAACTGATGTAGATCTTTGTCGCCGAAGCGTGCCTGCAATTTTTCATAGTAGGCTATCGTATTTGCCGGAGGAACAGACATATCTATCGAGCCGTGCATCAGCAGGAGTTTGCCACCGCGTTGCTGAAAAGCGCGAATGTCCGGGTCAGCATCATCGGCCTGCGAGGCTAATTCCTGCAACCGCGCCTGATACGTTGCCGGGTTGAACGATAAAGTGTCATATTTGGGATTTTGCGTGACAGCGTAACGTACAATTTGGTCAGCCATGATGTAAGGGAACGATATGATCAAATTGGCCGGTGCCGGAGCCGTACCCGGTTGCGGACCGGTTTGACCGTTTAACTCAGCGGCAACAATGGCTTTTGAATGGTTAACCCCCGTACCAAACATGCTCACCAGCGTTGGCGCATCAGCACCTTGCAATATAGGCCAAGAGGCAAAATGGTTGCCGGTGGGCAGGTTGACACCCAGTGGCTGGGGCTGGGTCATTTTTCGCACCAGCGATATTTGTACATCTGACAGGCAGGTCGGTCCATGATCTTTTCCATCGCGACAGCGCAGGCCCGCAAGACGGAAGGTGTTGTCGCAGGCTTTTATGTTTGCGATGACACCATCGCTGAGGCCATCCAGTTGATCGCATACCCCATACACTGCGTTGGAAATCAGCGCGGCTTTCGCGGGAGAGATCCAGGCACCCGGCGCATTATAAATGGCCTGACCTAACAGCGAGCCCGCCACGTGTAATTCGATGAAGTTATAAACGGGGTGAATGGCAATAACCCCATCATAGTCTTGTGGATAGTGCTGAACGACAGCCAGTGCTTCGTGGCCGCCCTGAGAGTTTCCCTGAAAATACATCCGCTTTGGTTTAGCGCCATACGCCTGCTGAACCAGCGTAACAGCCAGATCGTGGGTTTTTTTCAGTTGCGCACCGGTGAAATTTTTCCAGGCTTCATCATTCATCGCAAATGAGGCGTCGGAGATCCCACCCTGATGCCCGGCGTCACTGCCAAAGGTGGCATAGCCCTGTTTAAGCACGCCCGGAATGGCTACGGGCGAAAAGCGCGCGGTGTCCGTTTTACGGACTGCACCATTAAACCCGCTGCCGCCCAGCTGTAATACCTTACCATTCCAAATCAGCGGCAGATTAATTTGGGCATTAATATCCGGTGCCGTGGGGTCAACGGGCTTGATCGCCCCTTCGAGCTGACAGTGTCTTTCGCTGGCTTGGCCGACCATGGCTGCAGAATATATGACGGCACCGTGAGTTGGCAGACCAATTTGCGATGCGCCGATGTGTGTTTGCTGCATGGCCAGACAGTCGGCTTCACTGAAACTTTTGGCCTGTGCGCTCATCGCTGTGCTGGTCAGGAAAGTGAACGCCGCAGCGCAAACAAAATGGGTCATTCTCATTATTTCCCCTGATCGAGTAGACCGTCTTAGTGTCATGCATTTATTAATATTTAGGCCAGATAATGCTTCAGTCTGCCGTAGAGGAGATCGAGTTAGCTTATGTTCTTTATAATGTGGTGGAACAATACATCGAATCAGGCGAGTTATCTCTAGTATTAGCAGATTGGAGTCCATATTTTCCGGGATATCATCTTTATTATCCCAGCAGACAACACCTACTCGTCGCTTTTGAAAAAGTGATCAATGCCCTGCGCCGGTATCAGAGAGAGTAAATATATTCCAAGGCTCTAAACATCGTTTTTTTAATGATCGTTAAACCTAACCAAAATTTTATTTTTGTCCATCTGGGCGGGGAGGTTTTCTGGATTAATCACTTTCCCAATGGGGGTATAACGATATGAGGATTCAAATGATGAATAGAATAAAACCAACGTTTGCGTTCCGTATAGCATCAGATCGCCGTTCTGAATGGTCCCAGGTCGCACCGGGCTGGAAGGGAACGTATGAGGAAGGTCGGCGAATTTCTCATTACCATTCAACTCATCCATTTCAAGTTGTAAAGGTAAAGTATTAACAAAGGCTTTAGCTGCTGGATTGTCGTGAAGTCTGACTTCAAATTGCTGCTCATTAATGTTCATTGTCATCGTCATCACGTTCTCTTTAATATGTGGGATCATAGCCGTGTCGGCATTGACTGTAACAGTAAAATCCAAAAGCAGGATCGGTATTAAAGTGCTCAGATATTTCATACGATGAATCCTGCGAAGGTTAGCCGCACCCTTCAGGATGCGGCTTTGGGCATTATTTTAGGTTAGTTTTAAAGAATGATGTCAGCTTAGCAAAAGGGATCATGTCAGTACGATCGTACAAATCCACATGGCCAGCACCAGGCACGATGTACAACTCTTTCGGCAGTCCGGCACGTTTGTAAGCATCTTCGCTAAATTCTTTCGAATGCGCCTGATCACCGGTGATGAACAGCATCGGGCGTGGCGAGATCGTTTCGATATCGTTGAAGGGATAGAAGTTCATAAACTTCCCTATGCTGCTTAACATCGGTTTGGTAGTCAGTTCTTCTTTCTCACCCAGTGGCGTATAACTACCACGCGGCGTGCGGTAGAAATCGAAGAATTCTCTCTGAACCGCAGATGTGGAATCATCAAGCTTGTTAACAGTTCCTGGAATATAGGCAGTTTCTCCACCCTTAAATTCGACAAGGCGCTGATCTGTAGCAGACTTAATAAACGCTTCACGCTGTTCAAGCATAAACGAATGATTAAGACCATTGCGAAAAACAGACCCCATGTCATACATGCTGACTGTAGCAATTGCCCTCATTCTCGGGTCAATTTTGGCAGCACTGATAGCGAAGCTCCCGCTACCACAAATACCCAGCACGCCAATTTTCTCTGCATCAACGTAAGGCTGAGTGCTCAGATAATCAACTGCGGCACTAAAATCATCCGCATATATTTCCGGGGAAATCAGATGACCGGGTTTTCCGTCACTTTCTCCCCAGAAGGAAAGATCAATTGCCAGCGTTACAAATCCTTGTTCCGCCAGCTTCTGGGCATATAAATTTGAGCTTTGTTCTTTTACAGCCCCCATCGGATGACCAATGACAATAGCGGGACTTTTAGCGTTCTGATCCATCCCTTTCGGCATAAACAGATTACCGACGACCTTCATTTGATACTGGTTTTTAAAGATTACCTTTTGCAAGGTGACTTTATCGCTTTTGTAAAAATTATTTGCTCCGTTAGATATATCCGCTCCTGTTGCAGCAAACGAGCTGATTAACAGCCCTAGTAGCATGGTAAATATTCTCATTGGATGATCCTCAGTGGGTTGGGTAGATATCTTTACGTGACGTCAATAAAGTCAGGGCAGCCGCTATCATTAATAAAATGAAGCTGATGGTGAAAGTGGTTTGATAGCCGCTATGGTCAAAGGCAAAACCACCGAGGGTAGAGCCTATTGCGATTGACAGTTGCACGGTGGCAACCATCAGACCACCGCCTGCCTCCGCATCCTCCGGCACTGTTCTGGCGATCCATGTCCACCAACCTGTGGGTGCAGCAGTGGCGATTAATCCCCATAAACCCAGCAGTGGTACAACAATCCATATACTGTTTCCAAAGGCGATCAGCGCTCCGGCTATTGCGGCCATCAGCAAGGGAATGGTAATAAGCGTGAGATAAAAGGCGGACTTCAAAAATAGACCAATCACCAAGGTACCAATAAAGCCAGTAACACCGATGGTCAGCAAAATGAGCGACAGCGTGGTGATATTCACCTGAGTTACCGTTTCAAGGAATGGACGCAGATAGGTAAACAAAGAAAACTGTCCCATAAAGAACAATCCGCAGGCCGCAAGACCAACAGTTACAAGCGGGTTAGTAAAAAGACGGAAAACAGTGTCGGTACGTTTATCGTTTTTATCCGTTGTCATTGTAGGCAGGCTGAACCACTGCCAGATAAAGGCAATTACCGCGATCGGAACGATGCAAAGAAACGCCCCTCGCCAACCGATGGCAGAACCCAGATAGCTACCAAGTGGTGCAGCTATAACGGTTGCAAGCGCGTTGCCACCGTTAAAAATAGCCAGTGCATGAGGAACACGGTGCTGTGGAACCAGGCGAATAGCGGTAGCGGCAGACAGAGACCAGAACCCACCAATAGCAATACCAATCAGGGCACGGCCAGCCATGTAAATCAGATAACTGGGTGCAAGCGCGATAATGGCTCCGGAAAATGCCATCAACGCAGTCATACCCAACAGTAATATCTTGCGATTGAGAGCCCGGGCTAGTGTAGAAATGGACAGACTCGTCAATACCGCAAACGCGCCGGAAATAGCGATTCCCTGACCAACCAGTCCCCCACTGACGCCTAAATCTTCTGATATAGGCGTCAGCAGGCTCACAGGCATAAATTCCGAAGCAATTAGCGCAAAGACGCACAACGTCATGGCAAATACGCCGCTCCAGTACGCGCGTTCTTTGTGACGTGGTGTACCACTCGATAATTTGGGCATAAATTGCTGACTCCGAATAATCCCCGGCTGTTTTCAAACAAGCCGGGGCCGAACGCTATTCGTAGGAATAACGTCATAAATTGAAAAGTGAAAGAAAGATGAAAAGAGCAATAGCGTTTATCCGCCATCGCTTAATGATCTCTTGCTGAAAATTTTACACGGCGGGTACGTTATTATGCCAACCATGGTTTCCGTGACATTGTGGCAGACCGTTTTGATGCAGGCGTTAGACTGGGTGACACCATTGATAAAGACATGATCGCAGTACCTATCGGTCCTAAATTGCGTATGGCCGCCGTGGCATCTCCGGATTATTTTTCGCGTTATCCGGCCCCAAAGACACCCCATGAATTGACTCGACACTTGTGCATAAATCAACGCATGGTTAGGTCTGGCGGGTTATATGTTTGGGATTTTGATCAGGATGGCGGCGATCTTAATGTGCGCGTCAGCGGGCAGCTTATTTTTAATACAACGGAACATATTGTTGATGCGGCGCTTGCAGGACTCGGAATTGCTTTTTTGCCAGAAGAAGAGTTTGGAGCACATATTGAAGACGGTCGTCTGGTTCGCGCACTGGAGCAATGGTGCAGGCCTTTTCCTGGCTACTACCTATATTATCCTAGTCGCAAACAGCATTCCCCTGCATTCTCACTGGTCGTTGATGCATTGCGTGTAAGCCGGAAACGTAGACCTGCCAGTGAGTTATTGGATGTATGACAAGGCATTCGCAACCTTTAAAAAGAATCTGCACTAGCCAATGAGCAGCAGGACACTGATTTCATCTTTGTGAGAACGGTTAATTCCGACCAATCCAGGCTCTTTCCTGATTTAATGATTCTATATTTTAAATGCTTATATATAAGTCCAGTTGATCTATGGCATAGAGTCGTCAGGGCAACTATCGTTAACTGAGCGTTATCCCTAAATTGATATGGCATAGTGAGCTATATGAACACAGAGTAAGTACTTTAAAGGGGTATTCTACAATTTTTGAGAGTGGATGATAGTGTGTATATTACCTGTAATGTAACCCAGAGGCCCTGCCGTGAAAATAGCTGACAGCCAGCAAGAACAAGAAAACAAGCGGCTACATGCCCTGGCAGAATTTCAGCTGTTCGATACGCCACCTGAAGAAGCGTTTGATCGACTGACCGCGCTGGCGGCGAGGCTTTTTGAGGTGCCAATCGTCTTGATTACGCTAGTGGGCCGCAATAAGCAGTTCTTTAAATCCCGTCAAGGTATCTCTATTTGTGAAACTGCACGCGAAGTCTCTTTTTGCAGTCATGCAATAGCGCAGGACGATATTCTGCTTATTTCTGATGCGCTAAAAGACCCTCGTTTCGCCACCAACCCTTTGGTGCTGGGTTACCCTTTTATCCGCTTTTATGCTGGTAAGCCTCTGGTTACGGCAACAGGTGATAGATTGGGAACTGTTTGTATCATTGATAGTGTGCCAAGAGATGGGTTAAGTCGAAGTGAAGAACAAAATCTGATCGATCTCACGGCCTTAGTCATGGATAGAATGGAACTCCACCGTCTTCAGTCTCTCCGCAGTGTCAGCCAACAGCGATTTGAAAGTATTGCGTCAACCTCTCCCGATGCCATTATCTGTTCTGACATCAGTCAGGGGATCACGTTCTGGAATGCGGCGGCGCAAAAAATGTTTGGCTATAAACCCTCTGAAATGCTGGGCCAAATGACGGCAAAAATCATTTCGGTGCAAGATATCCCTGTTTACAAAGAGGAGTTTCTCAAGCTTCGTCATGGGCAAGGTTCTGCCCTGGAAGGAAAGGTCTTTCCGCTACGTGGACTGAGAAAAGAGGGCGTCGAGTTTCCGGCTGAGGTGTCATTGTCCGCCTGGCAGGATGGGGACAGAACCAGCATAGGCATCATTGTCCGAGATGTCACCGAGCGTCATGAAAGCGAAGCCCGCCTTTTTCGCCTCGCATCCCTTGATATGTTAACGGGTCTTGCTAATCGGGCTGCCTGGTACCGCCAGCTTGCTTTGAAAATCGCCAATAATAGGCCCTTCACCATATTGCTACTCGATTTAGACGGGTTTAAAGCGGTTAATGACGGCTATGGGCATGCGGCGGGAGACATGGTGCTCTGTCGTGTGGCGTCTTTGCTGGAAGATATTTGCAAAGATGCGGTGGTCAATGCAAGGCTTGGCGGCGATGAGTTCGCGATATTGCTTGCGGGTGCCTACGAAGATAGCATCGACACCATGGCTTCAAGCCTCCTCCAGCGGCTGCTGAAACCCGTTTACTATGAGGAAACCCTTATAGAAATAAGAGCCAGCTTGGGTATTGCTCAATATCCAACGCATGGCAAGGATGAACGTGACGTCATGAAGGCTGCAGACCTTGCTCTTTACCGTGCGAAAGCTAACGGGAAAGGACGTTATGAGCTATTTATTCCGGAATTTCGTGAAGTAGACAAGGCGAAAAGAACCTTTGAAAATGAGCTTAATCAGGCGCTGATTAAGCGAGAGTTTATTCTGGCTTATCAGCCCAAATTTTTCAGCGACTCGCTTCAGCTTGCGGGTTGTGAAGTTCTCTTACGTTGGGCTCATCCCACTCGCGGTATGTTGAAGCCGTCTTCCTTTATTGAAACACTGAGCGTTAGCCCGTTTTCTGGGGATGTCGGAGAGTGGATCATCAAAGAAGCGTTTGCTCAAATGAATCAATGGTGCCGTGAATATCCTTTTTTAACGTGCAGCATAAACCTATTTACCTCGCAACTTCTCCATGATGGGTTGGTCAACTGTGTTCGTGAAACCGTCGGTATTCACTCCACGCCATCCTTCATTAATTTTGAGGTAGATGAAGCTGTCCTGGTCAGTACCGACGTGATCATGCAGGAAAGGCTTCATGCATTAAACCATTTAGGTGTGCAAATCACTGTCGATCACTTTGGGAAACATACTGCGGCACTTAGTCTGCTGTGCCAGGAATTCGTTTCATCTCTCAAGATCGACAAACGACTGACTCACGATATAGATGTCAATATGCGGGTCACTAAGCTCGTGAGTGCCATAGTGGCTTCGGGCAGACAGCTGGGCCTGATGACGTCGGCGGGAGGCGTGGAAACGCAGAATCAGCTTGATCATCTGATACGGGCTGGTTGTCAGATAGTGCAGGGAAACTATCTGAGCCAACCGCTTGATGCCGCTCAGTTCAGTGAGTTACTCCACCAATATGCGAAAAAGTGACAGTTTTGTTCTGCATGATACGGCTATCATCACTCGTGTCGTGGTGTAAAAAGTTTACTGGACTGGGGGGATGACTATGTTGACGCATTTGAACTGTGGTGAGATCAAAAAACATGCCGTGATCAATGCTCTTATAAATCATGATGAGGAGCGGGACGAGGCCGTGAAGAACTACACCCGTCTGGCTTGCATACTACTCAACGTGCCTATTTGCTTTGTCTCCGTTTTGGATGATGAAAAACAACATATAAGATCCGCGCAGAATACTTCAATCACAGAAACGAGCTTGAGCGACGCTTTCTGTGTGCACACGGTCAATGCAGGCAAAATGCTTATTTGCTCTGACACATTGCAAGATATTAATTTTAAAGATTATCGACTGGTAAAGCATGCACCACATATCCGTTTTTATGGCGGATGCCCCCTTCGAACCCGAGAGGGCGTTATCATAGGCACGTTATGTATCCTGAGCACTCAACCGCACACACTCACTGACGAGCAGGTCGATATTTTTGAAAAAATGGCCGAGCTTGTTTCTGGTTTTATCGCCTCCTGGCATACCATCGGTTATGTCGATATTGTCACCTTATTGCCAAACCGGCAGCGCTTGCTAAAAGATATTGCTTCGTTGAATGACGCTCCTTTCAAGCTGACAATTATTGACTGCATTGATATGCCCTTTGCCTATGAAATGGCTCGCTCGCTTGGGATGACCGTCGTTGAGGATTTACTCCGGGACATGGCGGTACAAGTTCAAAGTGTATTGAATTTACCAGGGCTACTTTATGCTGTCGCTACGGGGCGGTTTGCCTTCCTGATAACTGCTGGAGAAAACATCACACTAGAAAATATCTCCGTAAAATTGCAGGGGATCCAGGCGAGAATGAACCCACAAATTCCGCTGGACTTGAATATCCATATCGGCGACTCAGGCCCCTGCACTAAGATATTGATGCCGGGTGAGATCCTGCGACGTGCAATCAGCGCACTTCATGAAGGGATCAGGCAGGGCAACAGGTTTATGACCTATGATGTGGAGGTCGATCGCCAGAAAAAGAATGATTTCAACCTCCTGACTGATCTGAAAACGGCGCTTCAAGAAGAGCAGGGACTTTACCTGGTTTACCAACCGAAGGTTTCACTGGTTACTGGCCAAGTGACCGGTGTTGAGGCGCTGCTAAGATGGCGACATCCGAAAATGGGCGAAATATTGCCCGGATTACTCATCCCTTTGGTCGAAAAAACCGGACTGATGAGAGAATTGACGGACTGGGTCATCGATATGTCGATCAAACAACAACGCCTCTGGTGTGATAAAGGCCTTACTCTGCCCATTTCCATCAATCTGTCGGCCAGTGACTTTTCCCGCCCTGATTTTGCCGACATACTTGCGCAAAAAATGCGTAATGCCAGACTTGATCCCGCCATGCTGGGAGTGGAGTGCTTAGAAACGGAGAAGATGCTCGAAAGCGAATCTGCTCTTCACGGACTGGAGATGCTCAAGCTGCGGGGATTCAAGATATCTTTGGATGATTTTGGTTCAGGCCACAGTAATATTAATTACTTACGTCAGATCCCGATGGATATTATTAAGCTCGATCGTTCTATTATCTTAAATATTTCCACAGATAAAGGCAGTCTGATCATCGTTCGTAATGTTATCAAGCTCCTTAAACAACTTGACTATGAGGTGTTAGCTGAAGGGGTGGAAGATGATCTGACGGTGGACATATTACGCTCATTAGGCTGCGATGAGGTACAGGGGTATGTTTACTCAAAGCCATTAGTGCCGGATGCGTTTGAATCTTGGTACTATGCAGAACGTCAACGGATTTAGCCCGGCGATAAGCCTCAAAGGTATATAAACATGACTATTATCACCATCACTTTCACTTTTTTTCTTGCTCCACCTCTCCGGGGAAAATTTGAATTTTCAACGGCGGTCAATTCAATGTTTTAAATATAGGCATACGTTCATTTTTTGGTTTTTTAATGTCTGAATCATCAAGTGATAGTCATGAAAAATAAGAAAGTTAGCAATGAAGTGATTATATTAAATTATTTTTAACCGCTCACTATGCACCTTTAGCTCGAAGTTATAAATTAATACGGCTATTTTTATATTATTATTCCCAATGCTGAAAACGATACGCTGTCGGGTAATAGATTAACAACCGGTGTTCGGTAGCCATCTGACATGGCGAGATGACGTTACTCTGCTCAGGATGGAGAGGTGATGGCGACGATCCATGCATCACACGTGTAGGTATACCAAAAAGTGTACGGGTGGCTTGAGAAAGTGAGTCACTAGCGGATTTTTTATCTACATCTGATTTATTCAACAAAGCCCAATTAACACGATTTCCTCCAGAATACATTGGCTAAAATGACAGGCATAGCATTGCTATTTTTCATTCTCCGCACTCTTTATGACTCCAGACTTAATAGGTCTGGAGTCATAAAGCTTTTGCGTCTGATCCGCTGAATTGTTATAACTGCCACCCGGACTTTAGCCCTGTTGAAATCGCCAGAATGAATACTGCTGTGACCGAACCCGATATCGCCGCCGAACAGGTTGGCCGTCATGTGATCCATTTTCTTATGCAGATCAAAAATGCTTCACTGGCAGAACTTGACAACGCTGACGAAGAAATCAACGCGACCGTCGAGCAGGCAATGAAGGTGTGGATAAAGCTGTCGCTGATGATCACCCGCCGGCGTCCGGAGATCGCGGTATCCTCGTTACTCAATCACGTACTGCCAGCGATCGGTCAGTTGCCGCTCAATAAAGTTAGCCGCCTTCGGCTCAACCGCTTGTTTAACGTGCTGCTGGCAGAGGGGAAAATTGCCGAAGCTAAACGTGTTTTTGCTTTGTGTAAACAGTTTCTAAGTTGGGCTGAAATCCAGGGATATTTGGAGCATTCGCCGATCGGTTCGATGAAACGTCGCGATGTCGGCGGGCGTAATACGCCTCCACGCGAGCGTTCGCTGACCGATGCGGAAATCTGGGTTTTCTGGCATAGCCTTGATTTATGGGATATTTCAGAGCAGTGCCGCTGGGCGCTGCGTCTCTGTTTGCTCACTGCACGACGCCCTGATGAAGTCGTGCGCGCGCGCAAAGAGGAGTTTCATTTACGCATCGGCATATGGCGGCAGGGTTTGCGCAATAAATCGCGGCGTGACCACAGTTTGCCGCTGACACCTTTGATGATCCGCTGTATTCAAGCGCTGCTTAAAGCCAGCCCGACCGACAGTCCCTGGTTGGTGCCATCGCCTGCCGATGGGCAAAAACCGCTGTCGCGTGGCGCGATCACTCAGGCGCTGCGGCGCGTGGTCCGTGCTGAAAGAGGGCCGGGTATCGAGCCGTTTACCACAAGGGATCTGCGCCGTACTGCCCGTTCAAAACTGGCATCACTCAGTGTTGCCAACGATGTCGCGCGTAAAATAATGAACCATTCACTGGAAGGCATCGACCGGGTGTATGACACGCATGATTATCTGCCGCAAATGAAGCAGGCACTGGACACATTGTCCGCCGATATCGAACGTATTATCTCTGCGGGATCCTACCAGTCTTTGCGTCATCGCTTTGATGGTGAACCCTTGCAACTTACTGAGCGTTCCCTGCTGTTTATGCTCGATTAATCGGTCATTATACCGATTGAATTGTGTCGAAATTTCTCATGAAAGCATGATTAAATGAATAAATGCTACACTTTGCAGTTCATTTGCTTCGTCAGATAACAAAGGAAATATCCATGAATCCCCTAAAAATAACCACAACCGGGTTACCTGAGCCGACGCAAACATTATGTCTGAACGGAAGCAGCGCTGTCGAAAAACGTCATGAAATTCTTGAGTACTTTAACCAGACCTGGAACCTGTACGAAAGCCTGTTCGATTGCCTGGACGATGAGCGCGCTTACTTTAATAAAGCTATCTCCCTGCGTCATCCGCTGATTTTCTACTTCGGTCATACCGCCACTTTTTACATCAATAAGCTGATGGCTGCCGGTTTGATTTCTCAGCGTATTGATGACGGTATTGAGGCCATGCTGGCGATTGGCGTGGATGAAATGAGCTGGGATGACCTCGATAACAGCGAATACAGTTGGCCGGGTGTCGCGCAGTTACGCGATTATCGCCGCAAAGTTCGCTCCGTTTTAATTGATTTTATTGAAAATATGCCCCTGTCTCTGCCACTCAGTTGGGAAAGCCCTGCATGGGTTATCTTGATGGGCATCGAGCATGAGCGTATTCACCTTGAGACATCCAGCGTGCTGATTCGCCAGTTGCCTGTCGAATGGGTAAAACCTCAGGCGCACTGGCCAGCTTGCCCTCATGTCCGTGAAGACCGCACTACCGTGCCGCCAAATTCGCTGGTTACGCTGCAAGGTGGGCAGTTAACGTTAGGGAAAAGGGACGATACCTACGGCTGGGACAATGAATACGGCACCGCGCATTGCGATGTGAAACCCTTTAAAGCCAGCAAGATGCTGGTCAGCAATGCGGAGTTTTTCGAGTTTGTGCAGGCCGGCGGTTATCAGAATCCACAGTGGTGGGATGACGAAGGTCAGGGCTGGCGCGATTTTTCTGGTGCCACCATACCAACATTCTGGGTCGGTTCTTTGGTGCAGCCGGAGGAGCTCAGGTTGCGCCTTATGACCGAGGAAATTCCAATGCCGTGGGACTGGCCTGCTGAAGTTAATCAGTTGGAAGCTGCCGCATTTTGCCGTTGGAAAGCGGATGAGACGGGTAAGTCAATCCAGCTACCCACCGAAGCAGAATGGTACCTACTGCGTGAGCAGGTGGAGGGTGATCAGCCTGACTGGCAGCTGGCGCCTGGCAATATCAACCTGTCATGGTGGGCTTCTTCCTGCCCGATAGACCAGTTTCCTCAAGGTGATTTTTACGACGTAGTGGGTAATGTCTGGCAGTGGACGACGACGCCAATAGGCGGTTTTGACGGTTTCCGCGTCCATCCACTGTATGACGATTTCTCGACGCCGACCTTTGATGGCAAGCATTCGATCATCAAAGGTGGCAGCTGGATCTCCACCGGCAACGAAGCGCTGCGTTCTGCACGCTATGCTTTCCGCCGTCACTTCTTCCAGCATGCGGGGTTTCGCTATGTCGTATCAACGCATCAGGAGAAATTGGTCGTAAACCCCTATGAAACGGACACGCTGGTATCGCAATACCTTGATTTTCAATATGGGGAAAGCTATTTCGGCGTGAATAACTATGCCCGCGCCCTGGTGGATATCGCTGAAAAACTGTGCGAAAAGCGTCATCGCGTACTGGATATCGGTTGCGCTACCGGCCGCGCCAGCTTCGAACTGGCACGCCTGTTCGATCAGGTGACCGGCATGGATTACTCTGCGCGTTTTATCGACGTAGCGCTATCTCTGGCCAGCGGCGAGACGTTGCGTTATCTGATACCAGAAGAGGGTGATCTGATGGAGTATTGCCAGGCGAGATTGTCGGATGTTGGAATCAGTGCCGAGCAGGCGGGAAAAGTGCGCTTTATGCAAGGTGATGCCTGTAACCTGAAACCGCAAAAAAATCCTTACGATCTCGTGTTGGCCTCAAATCTCATCGACCGGTTGCGCGATCCGAAACGCTTTTTGCAGGATATTGCGTCGATGCTTTCTTCCGGCGGTCTGTTGATACTGTCATCACCCTATACCTGGTTGGAAGAGTTCACGCCGAAAGGTAACTGGATAGGTGGTGTACGAGAAAATGGTGAAGCACTCACCACGTATCAGGCACTGCAACGCTTGCTGGCGGCTGATTTTACCGAAGTCCAGGCACCTGTGGATGTGCCTTTTGTGATCCGCGAAACGGCACGCAAATATCAACATACTGTGGCGCAGCTAACGGTGTGGCGTAAACGCTAATGACGAAAGGGCAGACGTGCTAGTCAGCACGGCCTGCCATCCTCATATTCTGCACAACGTTTCCTTCCTGACTGCTTTTGCCAATACCGCCCTGTGGCAGAGGTTAATGACTGCCCGTTTCATGTCCGTTCTGTGTTTTAGAAACATAATATATTCGTTATTCCATATATATTTTTGACATCACTATCCCGCTGAGTCGTATCTTCGGTTCAACCACGGGGGTTTATATGTCTCAGCTAACGCCGCTTCAATTCTTCAAACTTTTGTCAGATGAGACGCGCCTTAACATCATGTTATTACTTCGGGAAACCGGTGAGTTGTGTGTCTGTGGCATCACGACGGCCATTCAGGAAGCACAACCTAAGACCTCTCGCCATCTTGCCATGCTTCGTGAGTCCGGTTTATTGCTGGATCGTCGTGAAGGTAAATGGATTCATTATCGACTCTCGCCACATCTGCCTATTTGGGCCGACACTATCCTTGAGCAGATTTCAGCATGCCAGTTTGTCGAAATTGCTCGGCTAGCTAAACGTCTGAATCAAGGTAAAGGCATGTGCTGCCAACAGTAACGCGTGAAAAAAAACGTTAATATTTATCAAAGAAGACGGTGAAATTGTCACTGATGAACACGGGTCACGGGTGACGAAAAGCTGATCTGCGTGCGGTGTTAAAGCAGGACACACTGTGCAGGAAAGATCGAGGGAAAGCACCGCGTCTGGTGGAAACCGTACCTTGATGCGCGATCCGTGCATTGAACAAAATGACGCGTGCAGGCATGCCAGAAAGTGTACGGATTGCCTGCGGAAGTGACGGATAGCGGGTCGTTTTACCTAAACCCGATTTATTCAACAAAGCCCCACCGATGCCGAATAGTTTATGCCGTTCTTGCAGATCTCACATCAATGGAATTCTCAACTAAAGTAGATTATACGGATTGCCGATATGTTAGTAACTTAGGATTTGTTATTACATAAGTTACAATCTGACCAAGGAAACGTCACTATGCGCAATAATCAACCTGTATCACAGCATGAATATCAGTACCCGGATGATGCTACTTTAATGTCGACAACTGACGCCGATGGTTATATTACTTATGCTAATGATGCTTTTATTGATGTTAGTGGTTTTGCGAGTGAAGATATTATCGGTCAACCTCATAATATTGTCCGTCATCCGGATATGCCTCAGCAGGCATTCAAAGACATGTGGGCAACCTTGAATAAAGGTATTCCATGGACAGCACTGGTAAAAAATCGCCGCAGAAATGGCGATCACTACTGGGTTCGCGCCAACGTAGTACCTATTATTCGAGATGGAAAAACCTGCGGTTATTTGTCTGTCAGAACTAAACCCTCCGTAGCAGATGTTTCGGATGCGCAGAAGCTTTACGATAAAATGAAGCGTGGCGAACTGAAAAACCGTCATCTGTATAGAGGATTACTCGTTCGTACGGGCCTCACCCGAGGATTATCCATCCTAAAAACACTCTCTGTTCGCTGGAGGATACGCAGTAGTCTATTTGTCTTATTGCTGGTCAACTCTCTGTCAATTCTTAGCCTCACCGCACTTTCAGAGATGCAAATGATGACCGCTTTTGGCCTGAATATTCTTTCAACGTTGTTACTGGGATGGTGGCTGGAATGGCAAGTCACCCGACCAGTCGAATACCTTTGCAATCAGGCATTACGCGTTGCCAGCGGTGCCAGTCATTCTATCGAACCACTGAACCGAGTGGATGAAATTGGTGTGGCATTACGTTCGGTGGGGCAACTGGGCCTGGTTTGCCGCTGGATGGTAGATGATGTTAGCGATCAGGCACGTAAAGTTCACGCGTCCAGCGAATCTCTGGCAAATAGCAACGATTCACTGAGTCAGCGTACTGAACAAACGGCGACCAATATTGGAGAAACTGCGGCGGCTATGAATGAAATAAGCACAACGGTTGACAGTAATACTCAAACAGCAGCCGAAGCCGATAAACTTTCATCAAATGCCCGCCAGATAGCGGAAAAAGGCAGTAATGCGATGCATGGAGTTATCGACACAATGCAGAAAATTACTGACAGCTCACGCCAAATTTCTACTATTATCAGCGTTATTGATGGCATCGCTTTCCAGACTAATATTCTGGCCCTTAATGCGGCAGTAGAGGCTGCGAGGGCCGGTGAGCATGGTAAAGGTTTTGCAGTCGTCGCGAGCGAGGTTCGCAGCTTAGCGCAACGCAGCGCTACCGCCGCTAGCGAAATTAAGAGGTTGATCAATTCAAGCGTGGAGACGGTGGTTTCAGGATCAAAGCAGGTTGAGTTAGCAGGAGAAACCATCACCGAGATTGTGTCTCAGGTACGGGGTGTTTCTTCACTGATTGGACAAATCCGCAATGCGACCAGTGAGCAAAATTTGGGACTGTTGGATATAGCCAAAGCCATTGAGGAGTTAGATCGTATTACCCATCAGAATTCAGTTCAGGTACAGGAAGGTGCTTTTGCATCATCTAGCTTGAAGCAACAAGCTGACCGACTGGTCTGCGCCGTGGGTGTTTTTCGCTAAGCCTTTATATAAGGTTGGCGACAAACCCCCATTAATCAAGAACGGGCTTTGTTGAATAATGATTAGCTGAGAGTTGGGGTTAATCCTGAATTCTCTGGCCTAATAATCGGTGACACCGACTTAAGAGGATATCATCCTTGAAATGAAGGTGCCTATGGTCAGAACTACACGCAGAAATTACAGCAAAGAATTCAAAACTGAAGCCGCCAAACTTGTTTGTCGGCAAGGCCTTTAATGTGTCGAAATGAACATCGCTGACCAGAACATCAGCTGTTGGGTCACTGCTTATGAGCAATATCAGCACTGGGGAAAGGCCACGCAGCGAACTTGACGCTGAACTACGCCGCCTTCGTGCTGAAAATGAAGAACTTAAACAGCTGAAGGAAATCCTAAAAAAGGCCATGACCTTCTTTGCAAAAGAGCAGCGCTGAGAGGTGTTGTTGAATAAATCGAACTTTTGGTCGTTATCAGGATCAGATCCCCACATTCCTGACAATATCGCGGTACCCCGTGGCAAAACAAAAGTTCAAAGTGACCAGTTGGGCAGCCTACAACAAGGCGCTCATCAATCGTGGCTGGCGGTGCTGGAATTTGAAGAACTCCCGGACACGCTGCTGACCAGCTTCGCCGAAAAAATAAAAGGCATGTTCAGCATCAAGCAGACCACCGGCTCGCTGGAGGTCAAACAGGGTGGCGTGATGATGGGCAACATCACCCACTCTGGCAGCCTGCCGCACCCCACCTCGCACGGTTAGCAAACCTTTCTGATGTCATGCCAATACAGAACACATCACCTGCCATCCGGATGTTTTTTGACAAAGAAAAGCCCGCAAAATACGGGCTTTATATCGAAGTGTGGTTGCGTTGTGGGTTGTGCTGAAAAAAATCCTTTTATATCAACATAATATTTAGTTGACCTTCACCTGACAGGAAGGTTTAAACTTCTCCCCAATATAACTCTTTAAGGGGGTAGGTCAATGGCTCTCCAACCAGATTCCAATCCATCCGCGTCCTTAGTGACTCGTTTTAGCATGCCGGTCGAAGGAATGAGCTGTGCATCATGCGTTGGTAGGGTTGAGCGTGCGCTGAAAGCGGTCCCCGGCGTGCTGTCGGCTACGGTCAATCTCGCCACCGAACGTGCTGATATTACCTTCAACGACCAGTCCGACCCGCACTTGGCTGTCCGCGCTATCGAAGGGGCTGGCTACGCCGTCCGCGAAGATACCACCGAGCTGGCGATCGAAGACATGAGCTGCGCATCTTGTGTGGGTCGGGTTGAGAAAGCGCTCTCAAAAGTCCCGGGAGTGCTCGAAGCCAATGTCAATCTGGCGACTGAGCGAGCACGAGTGCGTTATCTCTCCGGTGTCGTCTCCATGACGGATCTGGAAAATGCTGTCAAACAGGCAGGCTATACGTCACGCCGCTTGTCGCGCGAAACCGCTGACGCGGATGACAAAGACACTGAGCGTCATGAAAAAGAGTCACGGTCGTTGCGGCGCTCGTTACTTATTGCTGCCATCTTCACCTTACCCGTTTTCATTCTTGAGATGGGTTCCCACCTGATCCCCGCGATGCACCATTGGGTGATGGGTGCGCTGGGTCAGCAGACCAGTTGGTATATCCAGTTTGTGCTCGCCACCCTGGTACTGTTTGGACCGGGTCTGCGTTTCTTCCGCAAAGGTGTACCGGCATTACTGCGCGGTGCTCCTGATATGAACTCGCTAGTTTCAGTCGGCACGGCGGCCGCTTACGGTTATTCTCTTGTCGCCACTTTTCTTCCCGGAGTGCTACCGCAAGGCACTGCCAATGTCTATTTCGAAGCCTCAACTGTCATCGTAACCTTGATTCTGCTCGGACGGACATTGGAGGCGCGCGCCAAAGGGCGAACCTCGCAGGCCATTAAACGGCTGGTCGGGCTACAACCCAAGACCGCCCGGGTCGAGCGCAACGGCGAGACGGTTGATATCCCGCTAGACCAGGTAACCGTCGGTGATGTTGTGCACGTCAGGCCGGGTGAAAAAATCCCGGTTGATGGCCTGGTTGTTGAGGGCGCGTCTTATGTAGACGAAAGCATGATTACGGGTGAGCCGGTGCCGGTGTCGAAGGGGGAGGGCACTGCAGTTGTCGGTGGTACGATCAATAAGACGGGTGGGTTCAATTTCCGCGTCACCAAAGTCGGTGCTAATACGGTGCTTGCGCAGATCATCCATCTGGTTCAGGAAGCGCAGGGTTCCAAACTGCCAATCCAGACGCTGGTTGATAAGGTCACCATGTGGTTCGTGCCGGCGGTGATGGCAGCTGCCACGCTGACCTTCCTGATCTGGCTGATCTTTGGTCCATCCCCGGCACTGACCTTCGCGCTGGTTAATGCGGTCGCGGTGCTTATTATCGCCTGTCCGTGCGCGATGGGACTGGCCACGCCGACTTCAATCATGGTCGGTACGGGGCGTGCGGCCGAGTTCGGCATTCTCTTTCGCAAAGGGGAAGCATTGCAGGCCCTGCGCGATGTGAGCGTCATCGCGCTCGATAAGACCGGTACGCTGACTAAAGGACATCCCGAACTGACCGACCTCGTTCCCGGAGAGGGTTTCGAATACGATGATGTTCTGGCGCTCGTTGCTGCGGTCGAAAGCCGGTCAGAACATCCGATCGCCGAAGCGATCGTCGCAGCCGCCAGGCAACGGAACATCACGCTGGCACCTATTGAAGATTTTGAGGCAATGCCCGGTTTTGGCGTGTCGGCGAAGGTGTCCGGACAAACTATCGCCATTGGTGCAGACCGCTTTATGACGAAGCTTGGTCTGGATGTCACAAGCTTCATGCAGGTTGCCGAGCGTCTTGGCAACCAAGGTAAGAGCCCGCTTTATGCCGCGATTGATGGTCGTCTGGCGGCAGTGATTGCCGTTGCCGATCCTATCAGGGAAACGACACCTGAGGCGATCAGAGCGCTGCACGCGCTCGGACTCAAGGTCGCCATGATCACCGGAGACAATGCGCGGACGGCGAGGGCGATCGCCAGACAGCTCGGTATTGATGAAGTCGCAGCCGAAGTCCTGCCCGATGGCAAGGTTGCTGCGCTGAAGAAATTCCGGGTCAATGGCGCGCGAGTTGCCTTCGTGGGTGACGGTATTAATGACGCCCCCGCGCTGGCTGAAGCTGATGTGGGGCTCGCCATCGGTACGGGAACGGATGTGGCAATCGAGGCGGCGGATGTCGTCCTTATGTCAGGCGACTTATGTGGTGTGCCGAATGCCATCGGGCTTAGCCAAGCGACAATTCGCAATATTAAGCAGAATCTGTTCTGGGCCTTTGCCTACAACGCTTTGCTTATTCCGGTCGCGGCAGGTGTGCTTTACCCACTCAACGGCACCTTACTGTCGCCGATTTTTGCCGCAGCCGCGATGGCGCTTTCCAGCGTTTTCGTGCTCGGCAATGCACTGCGGCTTAAGCGTTTTCAGGTTAGAACGCACACAGTAAAGCCGTCACACTAAGCATAAGTGAAAGCAATTGAGCACCATTGCAAACAAAAACTCAGACGATGTCGTTCAGCCCTAAAAGACTCAGTTAGGCCCCGTGGGAGCGAAACTGTAAAACGCCCGATGAAGTTCATCAGGCGTTTTAAGGCTGAAAAGTGTCAACCTATAGCAGGGCTAGTGATGGGTAAGATTCACAAGGGTTAAATCTCGACTGGCATGTTCCGTAATGACACGGGCCAGTCACCGGGCCAGACGTAATGATCTTTGAGAATCTTTGCACTGTACTCCAAGCAGATACGTACAGGTAGATTCGGATAGATACGGTCCATCTGTGCGATAAGTTCATCACTATTTGAAGTTTTAGACATCTGCTTTCTAAAGTCATGAATATATTGGCGCGTGAAGCTGATTGCTGAAGGGCTCAGTGATGGGTTTAGCGGGGCATGACCAGGGATAACCACTTCAGGAGAGAGTTCTTCCAGTACATCAAGGTCGTGCATCCAGCGTTGCTGGCGTTCTTCATTGCGCATATCAGCAATCCAGACGTGAGCATTATCAAAAACGACATCAGACGCAATAAGGGTTCTCAATGAAGGGATCCATAATGGTGAAATGGTAATACAGTCTCCACTCATCATACCAAGGATTTTTATTTCTTCTCCCTCAAGATAAATAACATCATCTTGAATCATGGTGATGTCGTATTTAATATTGGCACCATTTTCTTTTAAAATAGTATTCCCCCAATATGCGATTTTAAAATCATAAGCATCATTCACGTCATCAGCCACTTTTTTATAAGCTATAACCTGGGCGTCAGGCCATACGGCTTTGACCACTTCCAGACCTAAGAAATGATCTGGATGCAAATGTGTTATGAATATTTTAGTGAGTTCTTTTTTGGTTTCAATTAATTCAGCAACCAGCCGGTGTGCATTGGCAATAGTAAATTGTGCGTCGACCAGTATTGCTTCCTTCTCCCCCATTATAATGGTCGAAATTACCCCGAAACCATCATGAGAATCGCTACTAACAAAAACCTTTGTGGATAATCCCATAGAAAACTCCTTTTCTTAATGATGTAATAAAATCCGTTGGATCATTTACCGTCAAAAAAATCATCCGGAAGCTGGCCCGGAGGCATGCTTATCACCTCATCGTTATCTTTCCCTTCATTTTTCATGTAGGTGACTTCAGCGAACTCGGGAATAATCACATAAGGGTATGCTGGCCCCTCGTCTCTGAAACGGTGCATATCCTCAATAAAGCTATTTTGGAAACAAATGGTTTTCTCCGGATGTTGACCTTCACCGGCAATCCACTGAGGGAAGAAGATCGTTCCATGAACAAGTTTTCTTTTCAGATCAAAAAGGAGACTGACGCAAGTGCCAGTGGGTTCGTGCCAGTCAACTTTGAAAATACCAGGTGCAAATTGTACAGCATGCATTTCCTGGTTTGTAACCCACCGGCCGCCCACTAATCCATGATGTATACGATAATCACAGGCATGCTCGTTACGAGCATACCATTCGTATTTCCATCCGTTATCGTAAGTATAAACAAAATGGGTGCCAACGAAGTCTGAGAGATCGTTAGACATTTCCTTTAATAAGCTCGTTTCCATAATACATCCTTTTGTTTAGACATGTAGCAAGTTGTCATTATTTCACTCTTGTCTGGAATACTATATTCTTATAAAAATAATTTTAATACACCAGAAAACTGATAGTAATAATCTAAAAACTAGATATTCATTGTTACATTTTTAATATATAGAGGTATGCCGGTAAAATTATTCATCTTGACTGCTATAAAGAATCTCATCTCCCGCTTTTTTACGTTTTGCTGCGACTAATGCATAAAGAGGTATGGAGAGAAGCATCATTAATACTCCCCAGAACATGGCACTTTCACCTGAACCAAAGAGGGCAAACAGACAGTAGGCGATACCTATGACGGCCAGGGTGCAGTAGAAAACAAAGCTAAAACCTTTATTTAAGGATTTAGCCACCATGATAATGGGAAGTGAAATAAGCGCATACATATAGGGTAACAAGGAAGCAAATACCGACATCAGAATGATAATTTGAAACTGCTTAGCCAGATCGGGCGATGCAGTGGTCAGTAATACAACCGTCATTAGGATACCCGAAACGATAAGCCCTTTGATGGGCACATCATTTTTATTGACATCAGCAAAGAAACTCGGAAATAACCCTTGCTTGGCTCCCGCTTTTGGGGCTTCAGATTGGAGGATTAACCAGCCAGAAATAGATCCAAAGCACGCAATAATGCTTAATGTAGACACAATTTCTCCCGCAACAGGACCAAACATATAACGGGCAGCATCCGCAAAAGGTGCCGCTGAATTAACTAACTCCTTATGCGGTACGAGCCCCATGATAACGGTACAGCTGCTTACGTAACATATTGCGGCGATGAGAAGGCCTAACACGGTAGCCTTGGGTACCGTAGATTCAGGGTTATCTACCTGACCTGAAGACACCACGGCGGATTCAACTCCCAGAAAACCCCAAAGCGCCAAAGAGGCGGCGTAAAAAATCGCAGAGGTATCACTTCCCTTCGTGCCGTTATAGACCTGCGTAAATAGCGCCGGTTTAAACCAGAACCAGCCAATGAAACCAATCCCCAGAACCACGACCAACATGCAGCACGCGGTAAAAGACTGTGAACGTCCAGCTACCCGCGCCCCTAAACTTGAGAAAGCGATAAAAGCCCATAAAATAATAATAGCGGCAATGCTACTGAACACAGGATCTTTCAGAATGGGGAAGAAATAGCTTAAATAACCGACACCTGCGACGAGCAGCGCAACGTTGCCCACCCAGGCACTGATCCAGTAGCAGATCGTAGTCTGAAAGCCGATAAACGGCCCAAAAGCGTCACTGGCATAAGCAACAATTCCGCCATCTCGAGGGGTAATCAGACTATTTTTAGCGAAAACGAGTGCCAGAGCAATCACCCCACAGATTGTTATGCCCCACCCGTATATTGAAATATAACCGACATTGGCGAGGTTAGTCGGTAGCATAAACACACCTGAGCCCATCATATTTGAAGCCGTTACCAATGTAAGAGCCACTAATCCCATCTTTTTTACGGCGTTTTTATTAATGTGATCCATATCCTTTCCTATTATCCATTGCTTACCGAGCATTTTCATGGGTGCTGCAACACCCATTATTTGACAAGGCAATTAAGCCAAAATGAGTGAATGCTGGATTATTGGGATCGCTTGATGCAACGTACCCAAAAAAAGCCGTTCTCATCGGTTTCTACGCCCTGTAACTCATGTTCAAATCCCGGAAATCTCTGCCCGAAAATTTGTAATGCAACCAAATAGTCACTAATAGCCTGAGACTCACTGATGATTTGCTCACCGGGCATGATGAGAGGAATGCCCGGTGGGTATGGGGTTATCATCACGCCTAAGGTTCGATTTCGGATATCAGCAACTTTCACTAATTCCGTTTGGTCAGCGACTAGCGCTTCGTAGGCCTGTGAAGGGGAAAGGACAGGAACTGTTTTTGCGGAACAGGCTAAATCCGACAGCTGAGCAATGTTTAACTCGATATTGGACTGATGTATAGCGCGACATAAATCGCCCAGCCCTATATCCCGATAACAAGGCGCAGAGTCATAAACAAGGGGAAGTACCGAGGCCAGAGGCGTATTTTCATCGTGATGATATTTAAACATCATCAGTAAATCGATCAGGGTATTCCATTTCCCTTGTGTTGAACCCAGTGCAAAAAGGATCAGAATATTGTAGTCACCATTTCTGGCGGGAATAATACGCTGCGTATCCAAATATTTTGAAACAACAGGAGCAGGAATACCAAAATCGTTCATTTCACCCTGTGCGTTTAAACCCGGACAGGTGATCGTCACCTTAATGGGGTCTAACATCGCATAACCATCGGGCAAGTCGTCAAATCCATGCCATTTTTCGCCAGAGCGCAATAACCAGCAGGCGGGAGTGCTCGCTAAAACAGCATTCGGCACATCCACGAAGGGGATCCGTTCTCCACGCTGCGACAGGGTTTCCGGCTGCCAGATATCGAAAAACCAGCCCTCGGGGATGTCAGCTTTAAGGGGTCCGCTTGGAAAACGGAAAACATCCTACGCTAAGCCTGTTTTTTGTACAGGTTGCTTCACGGGCCCTGATGGTGACCAAAAAATCATCAAAACTACCCCACGAATATGTTGAGAGGTCTGAAGTCGCAACTGTGCGAAAAACTACGTTAAGAAAGCAACCTTCTGAAACAGCGAGCTTTATCAGAGCCATAAAGAGAGCAGAGCTTTATCCTTTGGGAAGGATATGAATGGTGTTACGGGAAAAGAGCGTGGCGGTGCGGCGCGTTATTGCGGTGTATCCGTCCTGATACCGGTGGCCAGCAGACTGGCGCCAAGGATGTAGACCAGGCAGAACAGTGCCTGAAGATGCAGGGTGACATGATGATCTATCAGCACGCCCATGATTACCGGGGATGCCCCGCTGGCAATTACCGTACCTGCCTCAACCGCCGAACGCACCCGGGCTAGCTGCGCCGGACCAAACAGTTGTACCCAGAGCGCAGTGGCAAGCGTTGAGGCAATTGCCGACGATATGCCGGTCATAATCAGGTAAAAAGGCGTCACCCACTGACTGTTGCTGAGCCAGAGCGCCAGCATGGCTAGGGCCTGTGGCATCAGAAACCACGGCAGCAGCCTGCGTGGTAAGAGTCGGTCAATCAACGGGCCAAACGACAGCAGCGATACCGCCTGGGTAATGGCGTAGGCAATAAACCATACCGCCACCCACGACAACTCCCAGCCTTTCTCCTGCGCCAGCCTGGCCTGGTGGAAGAAGAATCCGGTGGTGATAAAGGGGGAAGCCAGCACGACCGGCAGCGCCAGCAGCAGGTTGCGGTTTTTCCATACCGGTGCCTCTTTTTGCTTCTCCTCACCCCGCTTTCTGAACGAGCGCAGCGGCTTCTCTTTTCCGCGGGGCAAAAACATCAGCGCGACCCCTACGCCGGCAACAAGCATACCGGCATTGATGCCCCAGGCAGCCCGCCATCCTGTTAGCGCGCTTATCTGCACCGCAATCACAGGAAAAACGGCCTGCGCCAGCGAGAGCCCCAGCGCAATGGCGCCGAGCGCCTTGCCTGCATCAAGGGGGAACTGACGCGCTGTTGCGGTCAGCGCGGTATGCACCATCAGTCCCTGACCGCCGAGGCGCAGAAAGTAAAACCCGATGCAGAGCATCCACGCCGCCTGTGCGCCGGAAACGAGCAGGCAGGCCGTGACCAGCAGCAGGGTAACCGCCAGCGTAAAACGGCGGGTGGTGGTGTAGTCAATCGTCCGCCCGACCCAGGTCAGCGTAATGGCGCTCATTACCGTTCCTATCGCGTACAGCCCCCCCAGCCCGCCGTCGGTGAGCCCAAAGGCCTGACGAAAATCCTGCCCGTAAAGTGAGACAAAATAGGTCTGTCCAAAGCTGGACATAGCCATCAGCAGCGCACCGAACGTAAGGTGAGAGGCGTTATGAAACATAAACCGAAAAAGCTGACGCATGAATACCCCTGAAGAGAATCTATAGCTGCTTGTCTGCTGCCAGTATTTTTAAGCCAATAATACCCGCCAGAATCAGTCCGAAACAGGCAATGCGTAACAGTCCCTTATCTTCATTTAAGTAAACCATACCGTAGGCCGCAGTCCCTAAAGCACCAATCCCGACCCAGACAGCATAAGCTGTTCCTACAGGAATAGTCCGTGTTGCCAGGGACAAAAAGTACATGCTTACACCGATAAATGTCAGACAAAAAAGACTGGGGTAGATTCGCGTAAATCCCTCAGTTCGGGGCATTGACGCGGCATAAAAGACTTCGGCTATGCCAGCAATCACCAGATACATCCATCCATCCATTTATAAAATTCCTTAAAACAGTTCATCGAGACTATTAATAGGGGGCCGCCTGGAAAACGGATCTATGGTCACTCCCGTTTTTGCAACACCGATTTTGACAATAAGTTGGCTTGCTTGAATCTATCCGCTGTCTGAATGGAATTTTATTCCCGCGCCTCGATGAGTTCCGCGCCTGATGAACCTCCAGAAAATATACGGCTTCAGCGAGCCTTTCCGTTTTACAGGTTCCTCAACAGGCCAGTGGGGCGTTCGTATCATCAATAATCAGTATTCGCAAAACCAGATGAGTATTTGTTTAAACAGCTGTATTTCTTGTTATGCTTAGTAAGTTTGCTGTCGTGCTGTCAGTGTCCAGACTATTCTGGCCAGCTTGTTCGCCAGAGCACAAGTCACGACAAAGTTACTTTTCCGACACAGTAACTCCCTTACCCAATCGGCCAACTTGCCAGACTGGTGTTCCAGTTTTTGTATGAATACCCTGGCACACTGAACCAGTAAGGCTCGTATCTTTTTGTTTCCTCGCTTGTTGATACCCAACAATGTCGTCCGCCCGCCCGTGCTATAAATTACTAACCGCCAGCCAAATACCTGATTAACTATGGCATTCGCAGCGAGATGAGTATTTCCCCCTGTTAAGCCAATAGCAATATAATTACCCATTTTAAATGCGGGCTAGCGCCAGTGAATTTTTGTGTTTTTACAAAAACCTTCAGTAAAAAGAAAATATCACTAAGGCTATATACGCCTTTTACTAAATCTCTATATGCTATTTTACTTACAAATAACCGCCTGATTCTTTCTTTGTCCCTCACCTTTTTTCTATATAAACCAAGAAAGTGTCTGGCTTCATAAAGAGCGTGCCTGAAAAGTGATATGCTAAAGTCAGCTTTCTTTATCGACTTAGCATGGTTGATAGTTTTCGATATTACATCAATATAGCACTCTGCTCTGACGTCGAAATAATCACCACGATTTGTGATGGATTCATTATTGTACTTGTAGGTGTAGTCCATATCTTTTGATATGTAGAAACGCCCATTAGCTAATGCTAATTCCATCGTCCATAAAATATCTTTGTGACTTCGGCCATCATGAAATGACAGATTGTTATTCGTGATATAGTCAGACCTAACTAACTGTAACCAAAGGTAATGTGGCCATTCCCTGACTTTTACTGCATGACTTACCCACGCATTGCCGGATAAGATTTCATCATATGGTTGGTTGGTGTGTATGGGTTTTTTATTATCGCTTTCATGCCAAAGCTTCCACGCATTGGATATAAGAACATCGACACCATGGTTGGATGCCTGGATATACCTGTTATATATGAATCCTTCGGACACATCGTCATCGGCATCCAGAAACATGACCCAACGACCCCGGTGGTTACTTAGTCCATTATTTCTGGCTGCGTACACCCCTTCATTACGTTGTTCGATAACCTGAATCCTATCATCCCTTATAGTATTAATTATCGCAGACGTATCATCTGTGGATCCATCGTTAACAATAATAACTTCAATGCTGATTCTGTCTTCTATCAATATATCCTTGAGCAAGGGTTTGATTGTTTTTTCAGCATTGTATATGGGAATTATTACACTTACCGCAATTTCATGTTTCATGTTCACTCCAGTCAATTGAACGTATTTATTTGCCCCCGGGGTTACTTCCGGGGGCAAAAATCACCTCAGCATTAAGAGTGGGATCTGTGTTTTTTCCAACATGGCGGTGGTGTTGCTGCCGATAAAGAATCGCCGCAATGGCGAATGGCCATAGGCCCCCATCACAATCAGGTTAATGCCATTTTCATTAGCATGACGGCAGAGCGCCTCGGCAACGGATGTCCCTTCCAGTAAATGGTTTTCGGTGGCGATGCCGGCCGCTTGCAGCACATTTTGTGCTTCCTGCAAGGCTCGCGCATCCCCCTTCACCATCACGATGTGGCAAACCAGGCCATTGAGTAGCGGACCAAGCGACAGGCGCGTCAGGTTTTTGCGACTCTCATCGCTGCCATCATAGGCGAACATAACTTTGGACGGCGGAGAATAAACCTCCGGCACGATAAGCACTGGTTTCTTCTGCAGACGAATGATGCTTTCCAGGTGGCTGCCAACCGGGTTCTGCGTTCCTCGGCGGCCCAGCACCATCAGGCGAACATCCCCCAAATCAGCCAGAATTTCATCCAACGCGCCATGTTTTTGCAGTAATTGAACATCAGCATGACCGACTTCATTCAATAACTCCGCGCAGCCAGCCAGAATGGCCTTGCCCTGCGCCATTAATAACCGGCTACGCTCTCCCTCGACTTTTACCAGCTCTTCGGTGAGATACGCCTGGCTATCAATGCCGATGCTTCCAGTCAAATCTGAAACGGCAGGATGAGAGTCTTTCTCCAGGACATGTAGCAGGGACAGCGGTACATCCAGCAGAGCAGCGGCCCACGCCGCGTACTCACACACCGGACGGGTAGACGGCGAGCCGTCAACACAGGCAATAACGGTATTATTCATCTATATTCTCCTGATTGTTAATGGCCGCCCATCAATTTTTCCACTTCTTCGGGTTTGTCATGCACCCCGAAGCGGTCAACAATAGTGCGGGTAGCTTGATTCATGCCGCGAATTTCTACGTCCATACCTTCACGACGGAACTTAATGACCACTTTGTCGAGTGCGCTGACCGACGTAATATCCCAGAAGTGGGCATGCGAGACGTCAATGACTACACGTTCTACCGCTTCACGAAAATCGAAGTGGTTAATAAACCGATCGGCAGAGGCGAAAAATACTTGGCCGGTTACGGCGTATGTCCGCGTTGACGCTTTGAGTTCGGATGACACGGTCATAAAACGGGACACTTTGCTGGCAAAGTTCAGTGAGGCGATCAGCACACCAGTCAATACGCCATACGCCAGATTATGCGTTGCTACCACCACGACTACGGTAGCCAGCATGACGACGCTGGTTGACAGTGGGTGGTTGCGCAAGTTGGTAATAGAGCGCCAGGAGAAGGTGCCAATAGAAACCATTATCATCACCGCTACCAGGGCCGCCATTGGGATCTGCGAAACCCAGTCACGCAGGAAGACCACCATACAAAGCAGGACGGCGCCTGCGGAGAGTGCGGAGAGACGCCCACGCCCCCCGGATTTCACGTTGATCACCGACTGGCCGATCATCGCGCATCCGGCCATACCGCCAATAAATGCAGCGCCAATGTTGGCAACCCCTTGAGCCTTACACTCCCGGTTTTTATCGCTTGGGGTATTAGTCATGTCATCCACGATGGTGGCGGTCATCATCGATTCAAGCAGCCCAACGACGGCCAGGCCAGCTGAATAAGGCAGGATAATCAACAAAGTATTGAGATTGAATGGAACATCTGGCAACAAAAATACCGGAAGGCTGTCCGGTAACTTGCCCATGTCGCCGACGGTACGCACATCCAGATGCAACCACATGGATATCCCGGTCAGCACCACGATACAGACCAATGGCGAGGGGATGGTTCTATTGAGGTAGGGGAAGAGGTAAATAATGCCGAGACCAGCAGCTGTCATGGCATAGACGTGCCAGGTGACGTTGGTCAACTCCGGCAACTGCGCCATGAAAATCAGGATCGCCAGGGCATTGACAAAGCCGGTAACCACCGAGCGCGAAACATAACGCATCAGACTGCCAAGCTTTAAATAGCCAGCAATAAGCTGAATCACACCAGTAAGCACAGTAGCGGCCAATAGATACTGTAGGCCGTGGTCTTTCACCAGCGTCACCATCAGCAGTGCCATCGCGCCGGTTGACGAAGAAATCATTCCAGGACGACCACCGCAGATAGCGATTATCAGCGGAATACAAAACGCAGAGTAGAGCCCGACTTGCGGGTCAACGCCGGCGATGATGGAAAAGGCGATCGCTTCGGGAATAAGCGCAAGCGCGACAACAATACCGGCCAGTACGTCACCACGGACGTTACCCAGCCAGTCCTTACGCGTCGAGGACAGCAACATAGTATTTTCTCAGTTTTTGAATACAGTCAGCCCGTAAAGGGCAAAAATTTAGATACGGTAAAGCACATCCGCTGACGTGATGTTAAAGAGTGCGCGCTGAGGGTTACTCAGAACGACAGAGAAGGGGGAACTCAGGGTGGCGTAATACGCATGGTCGTTTTTATTACTCCTTGATGGTCGGTGTGTACACCTTCAGGGATCAGATAAACCAGATGAAGATATTCAAGGCTGGCCGCGAAGTCTGCCAGGGCAAACCGCGTATTACTATAAACGAAACTGAAACAGGGTCAATCACGGATTAAATGTGCTATTAATGTATACCCCAATGTCATAGCCTAAAGTTCCACCATTTTCCCCTTGGATCATCACTTATCTGTCACGTACATTATGATCATCACTTAAACGTCATCAATGGGTGAAAAATGTACATTCACGGTTACCTCCGCGCATCAACAAAAGAACAGGATGCTCTCCGAGCAAAAAATAGGATGAAAGCCTTTGTTGAAGAAAAAGGATTTCGACTGGCTAGTTGGTACACCGAAAATGTATCCGGGGCATCACTTCAACGGCCAGAACTTTTACGGCTACTTGATGATGCTGCACCTGGTGACATTATTCTCATCGAGCAGGTTGATCGCCTTTCGCGCCTGGATGAGGAGGGCTGGCAAAAACTAAAGCATCTTATCCAGGAAAAACACCTTGTGGTTGTCAGTCTTGACCTCCCAACGAGCCATATGGCTCTTGCAACACATGCTGGTGATGAGTTTACCCTTGTAATGCTTAAGGCTATTAACGGAATGATGCTTGATATGCTGGCCGCCATAGCTCGCAAAGACTATCAGGATCGTCGCCGGCGCCAAGAGGAAGGGATAGCGAAAGCCAAGGTGGCCGGTAAATTCCGGGGACGTCAGGCAGATAATCAATTGCATGAAAAAATCATAGAGCTTCGGGTTAAAAACAGACAGAGCATCCGTGACACCGCGAGGTTGTGTGGCGTTTCAGAACGAACGGTTATACGCATTGTTAAACTTAAAGCATGTTCTTGATGCGTATATTTTGAACGTCCAAGCGGACAGTGTCCGTATGCAGGGAGTGCATTTATGCCAAGGCGACAGATACTGAGCAGTGATGAAAAAGAACGCTTACTGGTTGTGCCGGATGATGACATCCTGCTAACCAGGATGTGTTTTTTAAGTGAGCAGGATCTGGTTCTCATCAACAAACACCGGAGACCCGCTAACCGCCTGGGCTTTGCCATTTTACTCTGTTATCTGCGGGGACCGGGTTTTACTCCAGACAAAAACAGTCTCCCTCACGATGGCGTTATGTCCAGGGTGGCAGAGAGATTGAAACTTCAACCTGATTTATGGCGAGAGTACGCAGCGAGGGAGGAAACCCGTTGGGAGCATCTTGCCGAACTCTATCGCTACTTGCGATTAGCGCCTTTCAGCAGGTCACTGCAAAAAACAAGCATCCGCCATTTATATCCGCATGCCATGCGGACCGACAAAGGCCTGATTCTAGCTGAAGAGATGCTCACCTGGCTGCACAACAACAACGTTATTTTCCCTTCCGTTGATGTGGTGGAGCGAACCCTTGCTGAAGCCGCTACGCTTGCCGACAGAGCCGTATTTTCTGCACTTACCACGCAACTGGAACAGCGACATAAAACAGCACTCGACAATCTGCTTGCATCAGGTGATGAGCAGCTCACCCGTCTTGCATGGCTGCTTCAGCCCCCAGGTAAAATTAACGGTAAAAACGTGCTGCAACATATTGATCGGTTAAATGCCATTGAGGGGTTGGCACTGCCGGAAGGTATTACGCTTTCCGTTCACCAGAACCGACTGCTGAAACTGGCACGCGAAGGCCGGAAAATGAGTAGCAGGGACTTGGCAAAATTCTCCGGCACACGTCGTTATGCCATGCTGGTTTGTATTATCTCAGAAGCAAGGGCCACGCTTACCGATGAAATTATCGAACTACACGAACGTATCCTGGGCAGCTTGTTCAGCAGGGCAAAGCGCACACAAGCCGAACGGCTTCAGAAAACAGGAAAACTCATCCAGAGCAAGTTAAGGCAATATCTTACTGTTGGCCAGGCGCTGCTAAACGCGCGGGAGTCTGGAGAAGATCCCTGGGCGGCGATAGAAGACGTACTTCCCTGGCCGGAATTTATCACCAGTCTGGAGGAAACACAGTTTCTGGCCCGAAAGGATAATTTCGATCCGCTTCATCTGATCACCGAAAAATACAGCACGCTGCGTAAATATGCGCCCCGCTTGTTGTCTGCATTGCAGTTCAGTGCTGCCCCTGCCGCACTGTCACTCAGTGATGCGCTGGATACCGTCAGAGAAATGTATCGCAAACAACTCCGCAAGGTTCTTCCATCAGCGCCGGTAAAGTTTATTCCTGAGAGCTGGAAAAAGTTGGTAATAACGCCATCGGGTATCGATCGCCGGTATTATGAATTCTGCGTACTAAATGAGCTGAAAGGCGCATTGCGATCTGGTGATATCTGGGTTAGAGGATCGCGACGCTACAGGAATTTTGACGATTACCTCATTCCTCCTGCTGATTTTGAAAAATCACTCAAAGAGAAACAGTTACAGCTTGCCATTCCAACAGACTGCCAGGAATACCTTCATTCCCGTATGACACTGCTGGCGTCGCGACTGGAAGAGGTCAATGCGATGGCGATTGCCGGTGATTTGCCTGATGTTGATATATCGGACAAAGGTGTGAAAGTCGCGCCTCTCGATAACAGCGTTCCTGCGGCTGTATCTCCATTTGCCGACCTGGTTTACGGCATGTTGCCGCACCCGAAAATTACCGAGATATTAGATGAAGTGGACAGTTGGACGAGATTTACCCGCCACTTTACTCACCTCAAAAATAATCACGTCAGACCAAAAGACAAAAAGCTGTTGCTGACCACCATCCTGGCAGATGGTATCAACCTGGGGCTGACTAAAATGGCAGAATCCTGCCCAGGAACCACAAAATCGTCTCTGGAAGGCATTCAGGCATGGTACATCAGGGATGAAACGTATGCAGCCGCGCTTGCCGAATTGGTGAATGCTCAAAAAAAGTGCCCACTGGCAGCATCATGGGGGGACGGTACAACATCATCATCCGACGGACAAAATTTTCGAGTTGGAAGTCACGGCCGCTATGCTGGACAGGTGAATTTAAAGTACGGTCAGGAACCCGGTGTGCAGATTTATACCCATATATCAGACCAATACAGTCCATTTTATACCAAAGTGATCAGCAGGGTCAGGGACTCTACCCATGTGCTTGATGGGTTGCTCTATCACGAAAGCGACCTGGGAATTACGGAGCATTACACCGATACAGCGGGTTTTACTGAACATGTTTTTGCGCTTATGCATCTACTTGGGTTTGCATTTGCACCAAGGATCCGGGATCTCCATGACAAACGGCTATTCATTCATGGAAAGGCGGAAAAATATTCTGGGCTTCAGTCGATCATATCCACGACCAGTCTGAATCTCAAAGAAATTGAGACACACTGGAATGAGGTACTGCGCCTGGCGACCTCGATCAAGCAGGGCACGGTAACTGCATCGCTGATGTTAAAAAAGTTGGCCAGCTACCCCAAACAAAATGGCCTGGCAAAAGCATTACGGGAAATTGGCCGTATCGAGCGAACGTTGTTTATGCTGGACTGGTTTCGCGATCCGGCCCTGCGCCGTCGTGTGCAAGCCGGTTTAAATAAGGGGGAAGCCCGCAATGCGCTTGCGCGGGCCGTTTTTATGCATCGGTTGGGTGAAATAAGAGACAGGGGGCTGGAAAATCAAAGCTATCGCGCCAGCGGGCTGACGCTGTTAACTGCGGCGATCACGTTGTGGAATACGGTGTATATAGAAAGGGCCATCGAATCGCTAAAACGAAAGAGGATCCAGATTAATGAGCCGTTGGTTTCTCACCTGTCCCCTCTCGGCTGGGAGCATATCAACCTGAGCGGAGATTACATCTGGCGCAATAATCTTAAGCTGGGATCCGGTAAATACCGACCGTTACGCGTAGTTGATGTCAGTCTGTACAAAAAACAGGCTTAGCGTAGGATATTTTCCGTTTTCCAAGCGGACCCCTATATAGATGATTTTAAGGTTAGATTAGTTCAACCATTTACCTATGCTAATTTTGTTGTTTAGCAGCTGCGCACCAAGCAGCAACATGGCGCCTGTAAACATCGTTTTTCCTAACTCGTAGGACAGTAAGGCTACAGGTATGCTTAACCAAAAAAGCACCGTTCCCCAAACACTCGTATAAAAATTGATGTTACTGCTAACAACCCATTTCAGTTCTACTTCTTCATACATGGCAACCTCCAGGGATGATACAAGGTGTTTATTTGAATGGATTTCCGAATTTCTTGAGATAATCATGGCCGAAATGATAAGAGGCGTAATCGGTAATATGGCCAACGTCACGATAAACCGGAATGGTGTTTATCTCACTGAGACAGCGCCCATCCGGGCATTGGACGTCTTTCACATCGATCAGCGTCAAAGTAGGATATTCCTTTTTCATCTGCGCAAAGAGATTATGGGTGTAAGCGTTATCTTCATTTCTTGGCCTTGGTGTATCACAGTCACTTTCTGAATAAGGCCCTCTAGCTATTGACCGGCTGCGGTGGCATTCCATATAGCCCGTAGGCATAGAGTAAACCGTTGTGATGATCACCGGCTTAGCACCCGACGCAATGATATTGTTGAGAGCATCCTGCAATGCTTTTTTCATTCTTGATTGAGTAAGTGCATCTGAACGCTCATCTCCCTCGTTATTGATGAGGTGTGAGCCGCCCGCATAGTTTTCCCAAACTTCGCCGAGAATTACATAGTCATAGTGATTTTCTTTTATCAAGCGATAGTAGTGTTCGGTATGCTCATGACATTGCGTATAAGGCTCGTTACGATATTTCCACCAATCGTATTGCCATACTCCTGGGAGAGTAAGGCAGGATGAGCTGGTGAGTGATTCCATTCGAATATGAGCATTCTGAGCTAACACATCAAAGAAACCCCAAAAATGGTTTGCATTAGAATCTCCTATCAGAAGTCCCTTTTTATTACTGCTCAAATCTCCAAACTGGCATTCTGCAGGATCCTGATGACCTTCAAGGCATTCTTCACGATTTGTTGCCAAGTCGCTGTATTTTTTGAGCGTCATGTACTGGCTCGAGTATTGTGAACCCAGGCGTTGAGGTAATCCTTCATAGCGGTTGCCCACTGGGTAAAGCGCACAGAACAATATGATCGGCAGTATTACCAGCTGAATTACCGATATTTTCAGAGATGGACGCCGGCGACGTAGAGGGGCTTCAATGAGGAAGTAACTCGAAAGTGCCAGAGCAAATATAATTCCCAGGGCAAGGAAAAGCTGCATACCTGTAAGAGAAACGTTCATGTACCTGAAAAAAGCAAAGACAGGCCAATGCCAAAGGTAAAGTGAATATGAGAGCTTGCCGATGAATGTTACTGGAGGCGTTGAAAGCAAACTTCCTAAGACCTTTTCGCGATAGTGACCGCAGAACAGAATAAGAGCGGCAGCTGCGGACACTACTAACGTGTAGACATTCGGATAGATGTCGAGTAGGCCGTTTTTTAACGAGACTGCGATCAGTATGGCAAATGCAAAAAGGCTTAACAGGCTTGCAACTGGACCCCGCACAGAAGAGAAAATTCGCGTCAGAAGAAATGCCGTTCCGCCGGCTGTGAACTCGAATGCGCGTGCTGTTAGAAAGTAATAGGTTCCACCCGGATGATTTTTCGTAAATACCAGAGAAAAAGTAGCCAGCGCAGCAGTTACGACCACCCAGATACACAACAGAGAGCGATCATTCTGGTCCCTATTTTTTGTTAGCGCTAAACGCTTGGTAATCAGGGAACCGGCCAGTACGAAGAGTGGTAGAAATAGATACCATTGCCATTCGACTGAAAGTGACCAGGTATGTAAGAGAGGTAAAATGTTCGTGTCAGGTGATGCATACGTCGCTGACATCTTTCCAAAATACTGGTTAGAAAGGAAAAGGGAGTTATATTTCGCGCTTTTCAGAAAATCGATGAAGTCTACTGGCAAAAAAAAGACTGCTGCAGCGGCAAGCGTTACTAGACTGACTGCTATTAAAGCCGGCTGGATCCTCCACAATCTATGCACAAAAAACTCTGAAAGACTAAATTCATCTGTGCGGATTTTATTCAGGATAATGCCTGTAATGAGGTAACCAGATATCACAAAGAAGATATCTACACCTATAAATCCAGATGGAAAAATGATGGAGCCACTGTGGAAGAAGATCACTAAAATAACAGCAATAGCTCGAAGTCCGTCAATATCATTACGATAATTTTTCTTTATTTCACTTATGTTCATTTTGTACAGGTTGTGTATGATTAATGTAAGGTTTATTATAAAGGGAAAATCGAATAGATGCATTTTAAAATCGTTAAATTAAATATTTATCTTTTAGATATAACCTTATCAGCATCAATCTCTGGAGTTAACTGTGCTTGAGTCTTCTGAATTTTCCTACCCAAATAAAATTGATTTTTTTGGCACTACACTTTTACATCTATGCGATTTCACGCAGGATGATCTAAACAATTATCTTAGCTATGATATGTATTCTGAGGATAATCTTAAGGCAAGTGACAATGACGTGGGGCTTGCATTAACTCATGCGTTAGAGGAAAGCGAAGAAAAGTATCATGAAGACATTTATGGTTCTTACGCTCTCGATTTCAATACATTCCAAAACATTTATACACCTATACATCGTAAAACCATGCTGATAGCACTCTATAACTTTTACGAATGCCAAGTCGAAACATTGTGTCGTGAAGTTAATAAGCTACAGCCAAAAAATGATATCGACGATAAGTGGCCTGAAAGAGATGTGTTAAATTCCTTTAGAAAATTACTAACTCATACTGCCGGTTTTAATTTTGATAAAATAGACAAAAATTGGCAATATTTGCAGATTATAAAACTCATACGAAATACGTTGTCGCATTCAGAGGGGGAGATTGATAAAAGAAAAACCAAAATATCCATAAAGATAAATGGATTTTGCAATAAAAATGAAGAAATTCGTATTTCCAACGGTAATATTATTATTGAGCGAGGTTTTATTAGGGAGTTAATCGCTGTACTGATTTCTCTCTTTTGTGCTCTTAATAAAGAGGTCATTGCTTATATCCATCGCTATGAGGAAGAGAATGGACGTTTTGAGTTAATTCTTCCTTCAGGAGCATCAAGGACACTGCTCTAATGGTTCATGAGTAGGCCTAAAACTAGGAATGCTTGACTTGTAGCTACAATGTGGCTACAGTAAGTGAATTACATATGGAGGCTATATGACTGACACCGTAGTTCGCGCAAGAGTATCGCCGGCTTCAAAAGCCGCAGCAATGGCCAACGCGAAAGCGCTAGGCTTGGATCTGTCTACCGTGATCCGAATGGTTGTGAATAGGTTAGCTGTGAACGCTGAGCTGCCAAAAGATCTACTTCAACCTAATCAGGAGACCTTACAAGCCATTCGCGATTTAGAAAATAATGTCGAGGTTTGCCGCGTAGGTACGGTTGATGAACTTAAACGTGACCTAGGCTGGTGAAAATGCTGACTATTGTTTATCAAAGTAGATTTAAAAAAGACGCCAAAAGGTATGAAAATAATAAGAAAGCTAAAAAGGTTATTTTGGAAACTATTGCGATTCTTCAAACAGGCAATCCGCTACCAGAAAGGTATAAGGAACATTCGTTGATTGGTAATTACATCGGTTATCTTGAGTGCCACGGAATGCCTGATTTGCTCCTGATATACCAAAGAACCGATACGGAATTGAGGTTATACCGTGTAGGGAGTCACTCAGAATTATTTTGAAGGTTAACAAAGTGTTGAGGTCAATTCATGAATGACTTTGTTCAGGATTTTACTCACATATTGGATTTTTTTCCTGACTTAATTTTAAAATTTATTTCCAGTAATGATCTGACAGAGATAACCAGTTGTATTGTTATAGTATGCTTTTATGTTGCCGGAATTTACATGTTGGCATTACCTTTTCATAAAAGAAGATGAATAACGTCAAAGGTGATGATTGGGAATTGGAGGCACTGGCTAAGCGGTGGGATATTTCACCCCGACAGCAAACCAGGATCGCCGCAGGTAATGGTTTGCCGGATAGGTCAGAGGGAAACGATGAAGAGAAAATGACCAAACAGGAGCATGAAGCCGTTATGTATCAAACAATGGAGAGATAAATTGATTCGTTCAAATAAGCCAAAAAACAAAGTATTGATTTCATGCTTTTTGATGGTTTTATTTTTTTGTATGTTTTTACTCGTAATTTCTACCAACACTAGCAGTTCGTATTCATCGCCTCTCTGGATATATTGGGGATCAGTTATAACAAAAGTACTTATGTGCTTTGTGGTTGCTAATGCGGCTATGTTTTTTGTTCTAAACTTACTTAAATATTTTGAAAATATTGATGAGTAAGATTTTTTGTCTCATAACCGGCTGCTACTACCTTGCACGTTGGCTGATATTAATGGGTATTTAAAATAATGAACAAGTTTTTTAAATATGTTTATGATAGACCGATAATTTTATTTCTCCTTCCGATCTTTGTTGTAGTTGGTGCATCAGTTTTTTATACTCTGCCGATTCTGTTTCCATCCTCTAATTATCACGACAGACATGCTATCAATACAGAAACAAACACCCCTTCCACATATTATCCCATTTATTTAAAAAATGGCCGCGCATTATTCATTTGTGACAATAACGTTGCCTACGTAGATGATCTGAATAATGAAAAATCCAGCAAGAAATCGTTAGTTATTGATTCCGTTACTGTGAAGTGTGCTAGCCCAACGAGCTATATTATTGGTGATATGAAATATAATGAAGACGGCTTATTTCTTCGTTCTACATTTGGCATTTATGACCAGATATCTCTAAAAGGTGAAAATGCTTCCTTCCCTGCCAGACAATTAGGCGACCATAAGCAGCTGGTTCTTAAAAGTGATCAGTGTGTTTATTTTGGCGACTTCGAAAACACCTCGCTAATAAATAAAGATTATTTCTCGAAGATCGCATTCACCAGTAAAGATTGCGGTCAGGGTGAAATCCCCATCAAGCTATATTCGAATACGTTTAAATTTTCAGACGTTGGCATGAATCAGCCCTATATAAATCTTTATACTGAGCCAACTCAAAACTGACCTTGATTCTGATACCGCTAACCACGTCAGTCTGATCTGATCACCCTACGGCCTCTCACCGGATACGCGCTTTTCTCTCTGCTGTCCGGATTGGGGTTTCCCCCTAGACTGCCCAATACTGTTTTCACCGGATTAGGCTTTACACCAGGACTACCTAACCCCTTTCACCAACACCGGCCAGGCAGCGCCCAAAAACACTACATGTAGTGTACCGACCAGCTGCGACAGCTACCATATGTTGTGTTTTAATGCCTTTTTAGGTGGAGAGATTTCCTGATGACGTCATAGTGAGGTGTTTTTGCATGATCTGCGATATAATGTATTTGGATTCAGGGGCTTGCATACCGTCTGATCCGGTTTGGCGGCAATAACGGGGCGTTGCTGACCGCCAAATCCCCCTCTGCAACAATTAGGTTTTTACCCGTTATTCCCGAAAACTCCCTAAATGACCCGATCACCAATTTGGTATTTATTCTGGTCGATCCCCGCCGCCGAATTCGGCAAACTGTCTCCCACGTCCTAAAATCGCCGCCGATCACCGGCTGCTGTACGCAGATTGCGGAGATTAAAAAATTGAGCATCATCCCTCACGAACTTTCTCAGAATTCACGTAGCGTTACCGGCGCGTTTTTCGACTACGAGGACGCGCTGTCCCTGCGGAAAATGGCACTGGTGGCCGGTGTCGGTATGCCGCACTACCTCCTGGCTCCGGAAGTCGGCCAGCTTTTGCCCTACCTGTTGGATCTCACCCAGCGGCTTTTTGGCGAAACGCTGTGGAACACCGGCGCACGGTTAAACGAGTGCCTGGCTCTTAAGCCGAGCGACTTCGTGCTCGAGAACGGAACGCGCCCGTTCGTCGTGATCAAAACCCTGAAACAGCGCAACCGTGGGCGTGGCCGTCCGGAAGCCGGTGAACAACTGCGGCGGATCGTGCCGCTGTTTGATGAAGCCTACGTTCACCGGCTGCGCGAATACTTCCGGACGTTTCGGCCAAAGAGGGGTTCTACGCCGGAACCGCCGAAATTTCCGTTACGCCATTTCAGCCCGACTGCTAGCGCATCCAAGGGACTGTTTGGAGAACGGAAATAGTGCCCCCCCTCCGAGTTAGCTGATCTGCTTTCTAAACCAAGCCTTGAACTGATTGCGTTTTGAGTGAGTGTACAGGTCGTATTCAATAGGGTACTTTTTACGGAACTCGTTGATTGCTCGCTCACACCCTTCTTTTGTTTTCACTTGCTCAGAGGAAAAACCTACCGATGCTATTTTTTGCATTATCTGAGGATCCGTGTGATGTGAAGGTTTTTTTAATTGAGGGCCGACGTCTAACCCGAACCGAATCAATTTTTCATAAGCTAACTCTCTCACATCAAAAATATGGTCGTTATTCATCAAATCAATCAGGGTATCGATACACTGCTGACATTTATATTTTCCAAGCAAATGAATAGCCAGCATTCTTTTCTCAAATGAATATACGATGTTTTTATTTATTATTATTTCTTTCCTTGCTTTTTCTGTTGGCTCAGATTCTATATATTTATCTTTAGGTTCTTCAAGTGAAACTAAGTAATCTGCTGCTGACATGGAATTTTTAACTAAATTTTGTTGGAAACTACGAAATGCAGTTCGCATATAAGATAAAGGATGAGCCATCGGGTGCGATTTACCAGGTTTTGTTAACCTCTCATGCTCCTGGTAGCGCTTATTAACTCTTTCCCAATCCTTCGGATAGACACGTTTAAACTCAGAAAAGAAAGAATCGAAATCACAACCAACAGGAAGGGAAGATAGCACAGTTGCTATTTTGAATTCTTTTTTCGGTATAACACTACCTTTTGATACCCGTTGTCTACTCATAGTCACCTTCTCCACACCAAATTTGGTTACAAACCCCACTTTGATATGAGGTTACAATTTGAATTATATAAGATTTTTGTGGAAGCGCTACAACTTCTCGACATCCACATTTCAAGCCTGACGATCGCTTATCTGAACAAGGTAGCCAGCTTTTTCCAATGTATTTAAGAAATAGGGTTGTAAGCCGTAATCCGCCAAAATTTTGTCACCTTTTAGATAGGGATTTTGATTATGTCCTTTTACTACGTAAATCATCTTTCATCGCATCAATCATGTCTTTCTCTAAGATTTCATTTTTCCTAGCTTCATCATCAGTATAAACAGCTTCACTTATCAGACTTGCAACTTTGTCTGAACCAAATAGCTTGACCTTCATGTGTGCAAGCCCGAAATCTTTAGATGTCTCGTGATTTTTTATGACTGATATCTTATGTAACGCCAAAAGAATCCCGATATATGCATCACATGTTTCGGCATATTGAGTTTTATTTCTTCCGGATTTTTTATTTAAAAAATAATCCACAATTGATTTTAAAATAGCGCCTAAACCAACCCCACCTAAAATCGCTAAGAGCGAATCCATTTTTACCTCTAAAATAATGTAGTTAATTTGATTGTTAAGTCTGAAATTACATTAAATCACACCTACCCAACTACCTTACGAGCAAGCGTTCGATAAACAGTTGGCCGCGAAACAGAAAATAATTCAGCCAGATCGCTGATCGAGTACTGCCCGGTTTCATGCATCCGGCACAATTCTTTTTGTTGTTTATCAGATAATTTTGGCTGTTTTCCTCGTAACTTTCCCTTCGCACGCGCAATGGCCATTCCTTCCCGGGTGCGCAGCCTTATCAGATCACCTTCAAACTCGGCGAAAGTGGCCAGTACGTTGAAGAACATTTTACCCATCGGGTCTACCGGATCATAGATGCTGGTTCCCAGTGCCAGTTTTACGCCTCTGGCCTGCAGGGCATCGGCAATTTGACGCGCATCCGGTACCGAACGGGCCAGACGGTCAAGTTTTGGCACGACCAGTGTGTCACCACTGCGAACAGCGGCCAGTGCCTGGTCCAGACCGGGTCTCTGCCGGTTTGAACCGGTCAGCCCTTTGTCGAGGTAAATCCTGTCCGGTGAAACACCGAGTTTCACCAGCGCTTCCTGCTGTGCGGTCAAATCCTGCTTATCGGTGGAGCACCGAGCATAGCCGATCCGTATTTCAGTCATAAATGTGTACGTTTAAGGGGCCATGAAAGAGATTGATACCGTACCAGTTATATGAGACAACTTCAGCAGCGATTTATGGCAGATGCGAAAATTTATTTAACTGTCCGTTGAACGATCCTCTTACGGACACGATTAATCGAGGTCAGGATGACAACTCGTGATACAGCAACAGGCAAAAGTGAACGACTGGCGGTTTTAAACAGTGCTGAGCAGGAAGCGCTGTATGGCCTCCCTGATTTCGATGATGCACAGCGGCTGGAGTTTCTGGCGCTGGATGAATCCGAACTGGCGTTGGCCTGTAGTCGTCAGGGGCTTCCTGCCCAGATTTATTGCATTCTTCAGATCGCTTACTTTAAAGCCAAACACCTGTTTTTCCGCTTCGGGTGGAGTGATGTTACGGACGACAGCAACTTTATCCTGAGCCGTTATTTTCATGGTGAGTCACTTCCGGACCAGTCTCCTACTAAGCATGAACGCTATGCGCAGCGGGAAAAAATCTGCGCACTATATGGTTACCGGCCGTGGGCATCTTCGCTGTCTTCACAACTTGAGCAACAGGCTGCCCACATTGTTCACCGCGATGTAACTCCTAGTTTTGTCGCCACCGAGCTGATTATCTGGCTCAACGCGCATAAAATTATCCGGCCCGGTTACACCACTCTCCAGGAGCTGGTAAGGAAGGTTCTTTCTGATGAAAGGCAACGGCTGGGACGTATTCTGACGGAACAGCTTGATGATGCAACTATTGCCGGTCTGGACAAACTGATTGAACGCGACGATACCCTTTCCCGACTCGCGGTCCTCAGGCAGGATGCGCGTGACTTTGGCTGGCGCCAGATGGTCCATGAACGGGAAAAGCGGGCCATACTGGAGCCGCTGCACCGTAAAGCCTGCGACATTTTACCGATACTGAATATTTCTCAGCAAAATCAGCTGTACTACGCCAGTCTGGCTAATTTCTATACCGTTCACGATCTCCGCAATCTGAAGTCAGAGCAGACCCGTCTTTACCTGCTGTGTTATGCCTGGGTTCGTTATCGCCAGTTTAGTGACAACCTGGTGGATGCGATGTTTTTCCATATGAAGCAGCTTGAGGATGAGAGCCGCAGCGTAGCCAAACAGCTTATGGCTGACGTGCAGGAAAAACACCGGCGTGAAACCTCTAAAATAGGACGTCTGTTGTCGCTTTATGTTGACGACAGCGTTCCGGATCCCACCACCTTTGGCGAAGTCCGTCGTCGCGCCTGGAAAATCATGCCGCGGGAGGCGCTGAAAAGTACCGCACAGCGGATGAGTGTAAAACCCGTCAGTAAACTGGCGCTACAGTGGCAGGCCGTGGACGGTATGACGGCATTAATCCGGCGTCACCTGCGACCATTATATCTGTCACTCGATCTCACCAGTGTGGTCCAGGACAGCCCTTGGGCTGAGGCGTTGAGCTGGCTAAGAATAGTGTTCAGCAAAAAGCAGACGCTTTCGCAGCGACCGGTGGCGGAATGCCCGTCAGAAACGTTACCAGCGCGACTGCGCCCGTACCTGCTGGAATACGGTGAGGATGGTGAACCCACAGGCCTGAATGCCGGGCGCTATGAGTTCTGGTTATATCGTCAGATAAGAAAGCGTTTTCAGTCGGGTGAATTCCACCTCAACGACAGTCTCCGGCACCGCCATCTTTCTGATGAACTTGTACCGGAAGGGGAACAGGCCGCAGTGCTGGCTGAAATGAATATTCCCTTTCTGCAGAAACCGGTTAAAACGCAGCTAAAGGAGCTGTCGTCCGAACTGCACCGGCAGTGGAAAGCGTTTAACCGTGAGTTGAAGCAGGGGAAACTGAAACATCTGGAATACGATAAAGAAACGCAGAAACTGACCTGGCATAAATCGGTGGTCAGTCGCCATAAGGCACAGGAGACGCGTTTTTACGAGCAACTGCCATTCTGCGATGTGACCGATGTTTTCCGCTTTGTTAACGGACAGTGCCGGTTCCTCCCCGCCATGAAGCCACTGCAACCCCGTTATGCCAAAAAAGAAGCCGATGCAGACAGCCTGATGGCGGTCATCGTTGCTCAGGCGATGAATCATGGCAATCATGTCATGGCGAGAACCAGCGATATACCGTTCCATGTACTGGAGACCACGTACGAACAGTACCTCCGGCTGGCGTCGCTGCTCACGGCCAATGACTGTATCACCGATGCAATAGAGGCCCTGCCGGTTTTCCCACTCTATTCATTTGATCCAGAGACACTTTATGGTGCCGTTGACGGACAGAAATTTGGTGTTGAGCGTCCGACAGTTAAGGCCAGGTATTCGCGTAAATACTTTGGTCGCGGTAAAGGTATGGTGGCTTACACGCTGCTGTGCAACCATATTCCGATTAACGGATACCTGATTGGCACAAACGACTACGAAGGCCATCATATTTTTGATATCTGGTACCGGAACACCTCAGCAGTGAAACCCTCGGCCATCACCGGTGACATGCACAGTATCAACAAAGCCAACTTTGCAATCCTGCACTGGTTTGGCCTTCGCTTTGAACCTCATTTTACTGATCTGAACAAGCAACTGCTGGAGTTGCACTGCACCAGAGACCCATCGGCATATAAAAATTGCCTGATTCAGCCTGCCGGACAGATAGACCTGAACCTTATCATCCGCGAAAAACGCAACCTCGATCGCATCGTCGCCACGCTGGGGCTGAAAGAAATGACGCAGGGAACGCTGATCCGCAAATTGTGTACGTACACAACAACCAATCCGACAAGGCAGGCGGTATTTGAATATGACCGGCTGGTTCGCAGCATTTACACGCTGAAGTATCTGCGAGACCCGCAACTGGAACGCAATATCCGTCGTTCCCAGAACCGGATTGAATCGTATCACCAACTGCGTGCCGCAGTCGCCAAAGTCGGCGGAAAGAAGGAGTTAACCGGGAAAAATGACATTGAAACAGAGATCAGTAATCAATGCGGGCGGTTGATCTCCAACGCGATCGTTTATTACAACTCCGCGATCCTGTCACGACTACTGGAGCGACTGGAAGCAGAGGGTAACGACAAAGGTATTGAGAATCTGCCCCGGATATCGCCGGTGGCCTGGCAACACATTTTGCTGAACGGGCATTATACCTTCCAGAACAGCAATGAAATTATTGACCTTGATGTGTTGGTCGCTGGGCTGAAACTGGGGTAACGGAAATTTCGGCGGTTCCGGCGTAGAACCCCTACTTGTCGGAATTTCAGTTGGACCTGTATCGGTTATATCAGGAAGCAGGGGAAGTGTATCAGCAAGCAAACTCGACACCTTCCTGTCATCAAAAGTCTGATCCTGTGACAATCTAACTCCCTGAATCCTCAATGGGTAACCACTGTGGCAACCATTTTACAGGCGAGTTTTCTACTCAAATCCCGTTCAACAAAGCCAGATGTCGCATTTTGCAGCTTCGCTCCCACCAGGCCAGTTAACAGATATTTATATATATATTGTAATGCTACGGTATTATTTCATTTGTATGCTAAATTTTTGTTGATACTGTCCCCAGGAGCAGGCCCTATGCGCTATATTGTGTTGTTTTTATCGTCATTATTTATGGTTGAATCCGTTTTCGCCAACTCAGTCATTGCCGTTTCGCTGCCGTCATTTTCTTCGGCCATGAACCAGCGCTTGCTCGTGATGAAAGATGTCGCGGGTTACAAAGCGGAGCATCATTTACCGGTAGAGAACCTTGCCCGTGAGCAAAAAGTGATATCTTTAGCTACAGAGGATGCGATGGCCGCAGGCCTTGATCCTCAGTCAGTGGTGCCCTTTATCCAGGCTCAGATGGATGTGGCGAAAGCCGTTCAGTATCGTTATCTCGCTGACTGGTTATCTCAGCCACCAAAAGACTGGCATGCAAGAAGCCTTGATGAGGTAAGAACGATTATCTCAGACCAAGACAATATAATACTTCATTCACTCAGCCAGAGATTATTGGTGGGCAAGTTGAGTGAGGCGGACAAGTCGGCTATTTTGAGCGAGTTGACCGCACCGTATTTAAGTGACGCAGATAAGCATCGCCTCGTTGATACTATGGCGGCAATCAAACGGCAGGCGTAGAGGTAAACACAGCACTGCGGCAAAAAGCGCAGTGCTGTGAATTTGGTGATTTCCTGTGAGGATAAACGATTATTTGCTGTTTATATTCATTACGCTAACCCAAAGCGCGGGTTGCAGGGACAGCCACTGACGGTTGCTTACATTACTCCAGGTGCAGAGGACCTGCTTACAAAGGAAAAGCGTTATGACATCGAAATGGCATTGGTTACTTGGGAGATTTACTCGCAAGTTATGGTTCCGTACTTCTCTTTTTGCCATTTTGGCCGTGGCCACGGCGTTATTGTCTATCAGCATTAAGTCTTTTATTCCTCCTTCACTCTCTGGGTTGGTAGGCAGTGAAGCGGTTGATAAACTGCTCGGTATATTAGCGTCAAGTATGCTGGCTGTGACGACGTTCTCGCTGAACATCATGGTTTCAGCATACAACGCAGCCAGCTCCAGCGTGACGCCGCGCGCGACTAAACTCTTGGTTGAAGACAGCACGACGCAGAATGTTCTGGCGACATTCATTGGCTCTTTTGTGTTCAGCCTGGTCGGCATCATTGCTCTGAGCATGGGAGCGTACGGCGAGCAAGGGCGAGTCGTGTTGTTTATCGTGACACTGGCCGTCATTTTGCTAATCGTTTTGACGTTATTGCGATGGATACAACATCTCTCACATTTTGGCCGCATGGAGGAGACCACTCGGCGTGTGGAAGAGGCCACTCAGGATGCACTTGTGCAGCGGATAGAGGAGCCCTATTTGGGTGGGCGGCATTGGGACGAACAGGATATTTCCACACTCAACGCCTGGCCAGTTTATGCAAAAGATATTGGTTACGTGCAACATGTTGATATGAAATTGCTTTCTGAGTGTGCACAACAAAGTTCAAGTATATTTTTTGTTGCATCTATGCCGGGAGCATTTGTCCATCTTGCAACACCCATATTGTGGATACAGCCCATACCCAAAGAGCCGGATACAGACCCATTAATGCGCGCATTTACTATCAGCACTGAGCGTTCATTCGATCAGGACCCGCGCTTTGGCTTCTGTGTACTCTCGGAGATAGCATCGCGTGCGCTGTCTCCAGCGGTAAACGATCCAGGCACGGCTATCGATGTCATTGGCAGGGCGGTACGATTACTCTCCTATTGGAAAGTCAATGAATGCGTCTCCTCCCGTGATATCAGTTTCCCGCATGTGTATGTTCGTCCCATCGAGACTCGAGATTTGTTTGATGACATTTTTACGCCAATCGCACGGGATGGTGCTAGCTTGATTGAAGTGCAGGTTCGCCTGCAAAAAGCATTGCATGCCCTTGCGCAAATGGATCCCTCTGCGTTCGGAATCAATGCAAGACGTCATTCTTTATTGGCATTGGCGCGCGCAGGGCAGCAATTAAAATTAGCTGATGATATGCAGTATTTGAAGCAAATCGCCGTCAATGACACCTATAATCAAAGGGTTTTACCTAGTGATGTAAAACCCTTTCTAACCTAGAAACGATGAGTATCGGCATCGTGGCGGCCCATCAATCCGCTGCCTGCCGGTTTATCCCTCCATTTTCACGACACAATTCCGCCCCTGCCGCTTAGCTTGATATAACGCAGTATCTGCGCGCTCAACCAAGGATCTCAGTTCCTCTTTGCCCTGGATCTCTGCAATTCCACAGCTTATGGTGATCGGTATGGTTTTGTTTCCTGAGATTAACGGTGATTGTTCAATGCGCTCGGACAGGGTTCGCATACGCGCCACAGCTTGTTCGCCGTTGCATTCCGGCATCAACACCAGAAATTCATCACCCCCCCAGCGACACATGCCGTCGGAGTACCGCAGAGAGGTTTGTATCAGCCTGGCGATATGCTCAATGGCCAGATCGCCAATACTATGACCATGAAGATCGTTGATGGGTTTAAAATAATCGATGTCGATTATCGTCAAACTCGCCAGCTTGCCCTGTTGCAACATGTTTGAGCGCATACGCAGGAACTGGTGTTCAAATGCCTGGCGGTTCATGACACCGGTGAGCTTATCTTTGGTGGCCATTTGCTCCAGTCGGCGCTGATATCCGCCGATGGTCAGCCATAGCAATAATAAAAACAGCACACTGACCACAATGCCGATGCTCAGGTTTTTCAGCAGTGTGATGAAAAGCACCTTTTCCAGAGGATGATTGCTTTGTTCTACCATCAAATACCAATCGAACTCGGGTAATAAACGGGTATTGAGTAATACTTGGTGACCCTGTACCTGATATCGGTAGCTTCCGCCGGGAACAGTAAGAATAGCGGTAGTCAGTGGGCCTAATCCTGGTTGCTGCCTGATATTCGCTGCACGTTGGAAGGATTGCCCGTGCAGGACTACCTGTCCGCTTTTATCTACAAAGTAGATAGTCCGGCTATAGCGTTGCTCATATTTTTCAATCAGCACCTTAATCTTTTCCACTGAAATACCAATACCAGTAACCCCGATAAAGTCACCTTTATAGTCATCGACCTTATGGTTAACAAATACATCAAGATGGGTGTGATCTTCTGGATCTGGACGAACATCAATCGAATAGGGTTTGTCCGCGGGCAGCGCTTTAACCTGGAAGAACCAACGGTCCCGCAGGGCCTTTTCAGAGACTGTTTCGAGGACGCGTTTGGGGTCATAGTAACGGTAGGTTTTATCAGAAACGAAATAGGAAAAAACGGTATCGAAACGGTGGTCTATTTCCTTGAGGTAACGAATCATTGCGTCAGGATCCTGTTCATGGTTTAAAACCCAATCACGAACAAACGTATCGTGAGCCATCAACGATGTAATAAGAATGGGTTTCAACAGGTCTTGCTGAATTTCTGAATAGACATTATCACTGGTTAGCGGCAGGATATTTTCTTCAATTTCATTATTTAGGGACTGCCGAGCGACTTCGTAACTGCTCCAACTGATGAGCATAAAAGCGGTTAATAGCATGACAGTAAATAAAATAATGACCCGTGTTTTCGTCAACCAATAAGGGCTGTTCATTCAATTTTCCTAAAATGTCTTGTAATGGCAAACAGGGTAAATGCGCTTTGCCTAAGCAGCTAAGCCGGAAGCGCCGATATCTCCGGCCTGTTACTCTTATTAGTTAGTGACCCTTTGGAACCTGAATGATCTCATCTGCGCTTCTTCGAGCCAATAATTCTAGCCGTTTCGTGATCCCGTGATCCGTTTCTGCGCAGCAATATTATTACAAATTTAGTTCTACTGAGCGACAGACTCCTGTAGAGAATTTATTTATGCACAGTATTGGCATTGAGCGTGGATGTTTATGTGGTTCATTATATATGTATGTTGTAACTAAAATAAGCACTACACGACATCATCACTTCCCGGCAAGACGAGATCCCGATGATAACGTTGTCATGCTCGTGAACGAGCGTTCTCAAAACTTGAACATTCGTCCAACATTTGGCATGATGCAGCGCTACTCCCTTTCCCCGCGGGTTACTATCGTGGTTTATCTGTGTAAAGAAGACCGTAAAAACGCCATATTACAGGCGGCGGCACGGGTGGCGTTGGACGAAGGTCTGGCGGCAACCACGGTTCGTCGCGTGGCCAATGCCGCGGGCACGGCAGCGGGGCAGGTTCATCACCATTTTTCCAGTGCAGCTGCGCTGCGTGCAGAAGCTTACTTGCTCGTAATGCAAAACCTGCAGCAGTCAATCGAGATCAGCAGCGCACGCCTGACACCGTTTGAACGCATCCAGCTTTACCTGATAGATGCCAAGGATGAAGAATACATTCGTGCCATTCGCCTGTGGCACGAAGCCATGCTGTTAACCGAACAAGATGAGTTAATGCGAGCCGCTTTCGCGAGTTCATTATCTGACTGGCACGCGCAGGTCAGGCAAGTGATTGACGATGGTCGTAAGAATGGAGATTTTACAGAGGGAGAATGCGCGGATGACATCGCCTGGCGGCTGATTGGTCTGAGTAGCAGCCTGGATGCTATGTCGCGTTTTACTTCTCTGGGCCTTACTGAACAACGCTCGGCCCATAATATTAACCGCGCCATCGACATCGAATTACGCCGGTCTTCAACTTTTGAAGCCATTCTGACGCAAGGAACCACTGGATGATTACCACTTATTTATACCTTTGTATCGCCATAGTGGCGGAGGTGATCGCCACCAGTAGTCTCAAAAGTTCAGAGGGTTTTACCCGGCTCGGGCCAAGCCTGTTGTGCATTATCGGTTACGCATTAGCCGTTTTCTTGCTTTCCCTGACGCTGCGCACCCTACCTACTGGCATCGCGTACGCAATATGGTCGGGCGTCGGCATCGTGCTGGTCTCAGCAATAGGCTGGGTCTACTACGGGCAGAAACTCGATACCCCAGCGCTCCTGGGTCTGAGCTTAATCATTGCGGGCGTCATCGTGGTGAATGTATTTTCAAAATCGATTGCGCATTAAGTCATACTACAAATAACCGATTTACCGCGCGACAGCGCGGACGTTAATTTCATTATCAGGACAGTCTGGAGTTCATTTTGTACAACATAGAGAAACCCGATTTTCATGACGAACTCATTAAAGAGCTATTGTACTGGATCGAAGTGAACCTGAACGATCGGCTGACCATGGAAAGCGCATCGAAGAAAACCGGCTATTCACCCTGGTATTTGCAGCGATTGTTCAAGAGTAAAACCGGCTATGCACTGGGGAAATATATCCGTGATCGCCGCCTGACGATGGCAGCCATTGCGCTGCGGCTGACCAATATGCCGATCCTTGATATCTCGCTTTATTACTCCTACGACTCACAACAGACGTTTACCCGGTCGTTTAAAAAGAATTTCGCCGAGACCCCGGCCGTATTCCGTCGTAATAGGGAATGGAACATGGGGGGTATCACTGCGCCGCTGCTACTTAATGAGTTCCCGCAGCCTGCTTATGAAATTGTTGAATTGCCGCAGATGGCCTTTGTTGGCCAGACCACGCGCCATAACTATCCGATTGAGGCGCTGTTTAATCCGAAAAACCACGTTCACCGTGACGCATTACACCACTATCTGAAAGAGCCCGCGTCATTGCAGGGAGAAGTCTGGGGATTATCAGACTGTGGACCAGGTGAAGAACAGAACTCAATGATGGAAATAGTCTATACCGTCGGGCGTGAAAAAGTGCCGGGTTATAATGATGACCAGAAAACCTCGCTGATAATCCCGGCCGGACGTTATCTGAAAATTGACTATCCGCACGAGCTTGGGCGCCTGAACGACTATATACTTTACGTTTACTCGGTGTTTCTACCGACGCTTGGCTTACAGTTTCGCATCAGCCATGACCTGGAAAAATACTCACAGGTCTCGGCGAAAAACGGCATTACCTGTGAATACTATATTCCGGTGGCGTGAAACATTGTCACTTCATCACTTCTTTAATAATGGCATTGACGCCTCTTATCCCAGGAACTGCACTGATAAACAGGGAAATGGGGTGAGGTTCAGCCATCACGAATTTGTTCTCTTCCAGGCTCAATATGACAACCGATAACCCCGATGCGCATTTTCGCCAGCGCTTGGCGACACTCATCCTTACGCTGAATATTCCCCCACAAGTGGCGGACAATCAGGTGCTGGACCGTGTGGCACTGAGCTTTCGCAAACTGCTTAACTTTCTGGCGCAGGAGGACGAATCCGGTCAGCCGGCATTTGACGCGCAGGCTAAAAGCATGTTGCTCAGCGCCATCAGTGACAATTTTGCGGTGTGTCAGGAAAGCGGGCTGTTCAGAAAAGACATTTCATCCCAATGGCTGGCGCGCTGTTTTGTCGGCATGCTCGATCAGATGCGTGAAGAGCCAACAGATGCCGCTCTTCGCCATCAGCACAGCATTGCTTGCGCAAAAATACTGTGCGAAGGGATATGGCCTGCAGCGGCTGACTCTCAGGTTTACAACACCTAAAAAACCACAATGCCGAATCAACATGCCATCGGCATATGCCTCATTATTCTGTTTTTTTCTGTTCGGTAAACCGGCGGAAGGCGTCGAGAGTTTCGTCGCTGACATGATGCTCCACACCTTCGGCATCGAGGCGAGCGGTTTCCGGGCTAATGCCTAGTGCGATAAAGAAATCTTCAACCACGTTATGACGTTCGCGGTTCTCTGCTGCCAGTTTCTCACCTTCCGGCGTCAGAAACGTGCCCCGATATGGCAACTGGCGTACCAGTCCGGCACTGGCCAGGCGTTTCAAGGTTTTCGCCACCGTCGGTTGTGAAACGCCAAGACGTGCGGCTAAATCGACCTGTCGTGCTTCGCCGAATTCACGGATTAAATCCGAGATCAGTTCAACGTAGTCATCCATCAATTCCCGGCGATGCGCTTCACGCACCTGTAAAAAACCCTGAGCGTGCTCTTCAGCATCCAGTAGCGGATTCAACTTCTTATTATTCACGATGCTTGCCTCTTTCTTGCTCAATGGTTTTTGCCTTTGCCGCGTTGCCAGCGAAAAGGCGTGTCATTGTAAACTAAGCGGCCTCCAGTACCAATTATTGAAAATTTCACCTTGGCTATGTAGTATAGCCTATGCTATATATGAGGAATAAATCACCATCACCTGCCGTTGTATTCTCAGGAGGAATTTCATGGAAAGAGGCCGGAACTCTATCATTCGTGGGGTTATAAAACGGACTGCGTTCAGCCAAATGATGTCAACATGGATGAATTATTCGCCTTTCCGTCTGCGGCTGATGCTGGTCGGCATGCTTGCGGCGCTGGTAAGCGGTACTGTGCAGGCAGATGAAAAAGACAAAACGAAGTTCAAAGTCGTCACCACCTTCACGGTGATCCAAGACATCGCTCAGAATGTGGCCGGGGATGCGGCTACGGTAGAGTCAATCACCAAACCCGGCGCAGAAATCCATGATTATCAGCCCACTCCGCGCGATATTGTCAAAACGCAGTCAGCCGATCTGATTCTGTGGAATGGCTTTGGTTTGGAACGCTGGTTTGGACGTTTCTTCGAAAATATCAAGAATGTGCCATCCGCCACGGTTACCGATGGCATTACGCCGCTGCCAATTCAAGACGGGCCGTATCTGGGAAACCCCAATCCGCACGCCTGGATGTCCTCGAAAAACGCACTTATTTACGTGGAAAATATCCGGGCAGCACTGGTCAAATATGACCCAGGCAATGCGCAGATCTACGACCGCAATGCCAGAAACTACGCAGAAAAAATTATCCAATTGGATGCCCCATTGCGAGCACGTCTGGCGGAAATCCCCTCCGGGCAGCGCTGGTTAGTCACCAGTGAAGGGGCGTTCAGTTATCTGGCGAAGGATTATGATATGCGTGAAGCCTATCTTTGGCCGATTAACGCCGAACAGCAGGGCACGCCGCAACAAGTTAAAACCTTGATCGACCTGGTGCGCCAGCAAAACATTCCGGTGGTATTCAGTGAAAGTACTATCTCAGACAAGCCAGCCAAACAGGTCAGCAAAGAAACCGGCGCAAAATATGGCGGGGTGTTGTATGTCGATTCCCTCTCTACCCCCAGCGGCCCGGTACCGACTTATATTGATTTACTGAAAGTCACGGTTGGCACGATTGCAGCAGGGTTTGGGCAATGAGTGATACGGCGCTTCATCTCAACGTTGATAATATCTCCGTCACTTACAGCAATGGCCACACAGCGATACAAAACGCCGAATTCCAACTGCGCGGTGGCTCAATTTGTGCATTGCTTGGTGTCAACGGCAGCGGTAAATCTACGTTATTTAAAACCATTATGGGAATCATCCGCCCGACGCAAGGCCAGGTGACTCTTGATGGGCTCAGCGTCGCTAAAGCATTGAAGCAAAACCTTATTGCTTATGTGCCGCAGTCGGAAGAGGTCGATTGGAATTTTCCTGTGCTGGTGCGAGATGTGGTCATGATGGGACGCTACGGTAAGATGTCGTTTTTACGCATTCCGTCAAAAGAGGACAAACAGCAGGTGGCTTACGCATTAGCCCGCGTCGGCCTCACGGACCTGGCACAGCGCCAGATTGGTGAGTTGTCCGGCGGGCAGAAAAAACGCGTATTTCTGGCTCGCGCACTGGTGCAGCAAGGTCGCGTGATGCTACTGGATGAGCCTTTTACCGGTGTCGATATCAAAACCGAAAATGCCATTGTCGAATTGCTTCGTCAGTTGCGCGATGAGGGGCATCTGATTTTGGTGTCGACGCATAACATTGCCAGCGTGCCGGAATTTTGTGACCGAGTGGTACTGATCAATAAAACCGTGATTGCCAATGGCCCATTGGAAACCACGTTTACTGCAGAAAATCTTGAAAATACCTTTGGCGGGGCGCTGCGCAACATCCGTTATCTGAACCACAATCGTCCTACGTCAGTCAGGTTGGCGCAATGATTGAACTGATGCTCGAACCTTTCCATTACAACTACATGGTTAAAGCCATTTGGGTCAGTGCCGGGGTTGGTGCGGTGTGTGCGTTTTTATCCGCTTATTTGATGCTCAAAGGCTGGTCGCTGATGGGCGATGCGCTATCGCACTCTGTGGTGCCTGGCGTAGCGGGCGCTTACGCACTTGGCTTTCCTTACGCCATTGGGGCATTTAGCACGGGTATATTGGCAGCGCTGTCGATGACGCTGTTACGCCATTATACCAAACTGCGGGAAGACGCGATCATTGGCTTTGTTTTCTCGACCTTCTTCGCCCTGGGTTTGCTGCTGGTCTCACTGACCCCAACATCGGTGAACGTTCAGTCGATCCTATTTGGCAATATTCTGGGTATTGATGACGCGGATATTTTGCAAGTGCAGATTATCGTCGGTATCTCACTGCTGGTGTTGTGTGTGATCTGGCGCGATTTGCTGGCGATATTTTTTGATGAAGCGCACGCAGTTTCTGTTGGCCTATCACCATTGTGGCTGAAAGTGATTTTTTTCACGATCTTCAGTGCCTGCAGTGTGGCGGCATTGCAGACCGTTGGAGCCATATTGGTGATCGCTATGGTGATCACACCCGGTGCCACGGCCTATCTCCTCAGCGATCGGTTTTCACATTTGTTGATTATCTCACTGGTCATCGGTGCAACCACCAGCGCAGTAGGTGCCTGGCTGAGTTTCTATCTTGACGGCGCCACTGGTGGCGTCATTGTCTGCCTGCAAACTACCGTGTTCCTGCTGGCCTTTCTGTTTGCCCCGAAACACGGCTGGCTGGTTAACCACTTTCACATAAAAAAACGCGCGGGAAGGGGGGCATGATGTCATGGATTGACCTGCTGATGGAGCCGATGGGCTTTGCCTTTATGCAACGTGCGCTGCTGACTGCGGCGGCCATTAGCATTGTCTGCGCTTTGTTCTCATGCTTTCTGGTGCTTAAAGGCTGGTCGTTGATGGGCGATGCTATCTCTCACGCTGTCTTACCCGGTGTTGTGTTGGCCTATCTGGCGGGTATTCCTCTGGTCATCGGCGCGTTCAGCTCCGGCCTGTTCTGCGCCGTTGCTACCGGTTTCATCAAGGAGCACTGCCGCGTTAAAGAGGATTCGGTGATGGGCATTGTGTTCTCTGGCATGTTTGCCGCGGGTCTGGTGCTGTTTTCGCGGGTAAATACGGAACAACATCTGAGTCATATTCTGTTCGGCAATGTGCTGGGCGTCACAGACGGCGAAATGCTGCAAACGCTGATCATCGCGACGCTGGTTACCCTGGCAATCATCATTAAATTTAAAGATCTGGTCCTGTTTTGTTTTGATCCTGTCCAGGCAAGAGTCGTAGGGTTGCCAGTGCGTTTCTATCACTATGCGTTGTTGTGCCTGCTGGCGCTGACTATCGTGGCCGCGTTACAAGCGGTGGGCGTGGTGCTGGTTGTCGCGATGCTGATCACGCCAGGCATTACGGCATTGCTTCTTTGCAAAACGTTGCCACGAATGGTTGTCATTGCAGTGACATCGTCACTTTTATCCGCGGTCAGCGGTACCTTCATCAGTTTTTATATCGATGCCGCCACCGGGCCGACTATTGTGCTGATTCAGGCGCTGTTATTCCTGCTGGCATTGGCCGTGCATTTACTGCATAACAACAGAATCTCCCCGACAACCGTGTGAATGGCCGGTGGCTGCCTGCCGTTATGGGTTTTTTATTGTCCATCGGGTACAGCATTCCCCTCTCAAACATTCAATTCTGTTCAGACACCAACACCGCCTGAGTATCCGCTTCCAGCGCGCGGAAAATGTGCTCCTGGTCGGCGGGATAGCAGATGTAATCTCCAGCATTTAGGGTAAACGGCTCAGCAACCAGACCGACCAGCGCCTGTCCCTGGGTAATGATGATATGTTCGACAGAGCCCGGTGAATGCGGCAGCGAAACGCGGTCAGCTCCCGGTTGAGTCATCAGCAAATAGATATCCCGCCGGGCGCCCGGCGGACATGTTGCCAGCAACACCGCTTGGTAATTCGCCAACTCCGCCACCACCGACGGCCCTTCACCGCGCCGAATCACCTGAGACTGATTGACCTGCGGCTCCATCAATCGCGCAAACGGGATATCCAGCGCCACGCAGAGCGCCCACAGAGTCTCCAGACTCGGATTGCCGTTACCGCCTTCGAGCTGCGACAGCGTTGATTTGGCAATGCCGGCCCGACGGGCCACCTCTGCCAGAGATAAACCGGTACGCTGACGCTCGCGCACCAGGGCTTTGGCAATAATGCTGATCGGTTGAGTCATATATCATCCCGCATAAAGTGTTATAACGAACGAACGTTCGACTTGTAAACCACGCTTCATTTGTTCATTATAACAGCCTAATCGTTCGTTATGGGATGGATTTTATGACCCTGAGGTGTTTCTCTTCGCTCAGTGTGGATACCGTCAAAGCCATTGTGCTGGTATGCCTGGCCGACGGGATTGTCGGGATCTCCTATGGTTCACTGGCCACGGGAAGTGGTTTCCCGCTATGGGTGCCGCTGGCGCTGTCTTTACTGGTACTGGCCGGTGCGTCGGAATTTCTGTTTATTGGTATTGTCGCGGCTGGAGGCAGCCCCATTGCGGCAGCGGCGGCGGGGTTATTGATTAACGTGCGGCATCTGCCGTTCGGTATTGCAGTCAAGGATCTGGTGGGCCGTACTCCGCTGAATTATCTGGGCTGTCACATTATGAATGATGAGAGCGTGGTGTTTGGCGTATCGCAAGCCTCGCACAGCCAGCGCAAAGCGGCCTTCTGGTTATGCGGTTTGGGCATTGCCCTGTGCTGGCCAGCGGGTGTGGTGATGGGTGGTTCGATTGGCAAATTCATTCCAGATACTCAGGCGATAGGCCTGGACGCCGTATTTCCTGCCATTCTGGTCGCGCTGATCCTGCCCGCGCTGAAAAATGCCAAAACCCTTATTTCTGCTTTTTCCGGGGCGCTGATTGCTCTCGCCTCAGTGCCTTTTGTCCCGACAGGCATGCCGGTACTGTTTTCACTGGCGGGGTTAGTCATAAGGAGAAAAAAAATATGAGCCAAAACACTTTAGTGATCACCGGTATCGCGCTGCTGGCAACAGGGACTTATCTGCTGCGTATGGCCGGTTTTAAACTCGGCTCCCGCCTGGTTTTTACCGAAAACAGTCGAGCACTGATCGCTGATGCCGCGGCGACATTGCTGCTTTCGGTGGCAGTGATCGCAACATTGCTGGAAGGGCAGGATTTTGCCGGTTTTGCGCGCCTGGCAGGCGTGGGGGTGGCGGCCATACTGGCCTGGCGAAAAGTGCCACTCATTGTCGTGATCCTGGCAGCAGCAGCGGTGACGGCGGCCTTACGCTGGCTGGGCATCTCCTGAGTTAACCCGAAGACGTTGAAGTCAGTCATCGCTGAGGATAATTTCACCATTCCCAGATATAACAGTTTTCATTCAGGAGGAAATAAAACACAATACGGCTCACAAAAAATGACATTTTTTCTGTCATGCACGCAACTATAACGTCACCAAAAAGTTACATACCCTCATGCAAACACAACCTGTCTCACGCAAGACCGAATGGCTTCGCGTCATTATGCTTTCCATCGCCGCGTTCATTTTTAATACCACAGAGTTCGTTCCGGTCGGTTTGCTGTCGGATATTGCCCGCAGCTTCTCGATGGAAACCGCGCAAGTCGGCTTGATGCTAACCATCTACGCATGGGTCGTGGCGCTGATGTCACTGCCGCTAATGTTGCTCACGCGCAACATTGAACGCCGCCGCTTGCTGGCTGTCATCTTTATCCTGTTTATCGGCAGCCATATTCTGTCGGTGATGGCGTGGGACTTCCAGTCGTTGGTGATCTCACGTATTGGTATTGCGCTGGCGCACGCTATCTTCTGGTCCATCACTGCATCGCTGGCGATTCGCGTCGCACCGGCGGGTAAGAAAACACAGGCACTGAGCATGCTAGCGACCGGTACGGCGTTGGCCATGGTGCTTGGCCTGCCACTCGGGCGAGTGATTGGGCAATATCTCGGCTGGCGTATTACTTTTGCGATCATCGGCATTGTCGCGATGGTAACCTTATTGTGCCTGATGAAACTGCTGCCAAAATTGCCAAGTGAGCACAGTGGATCGCTTAATAGCCTACCGATGTTGTTCAAACGCCCAGCGCTGGTGTCGATCTATCTGCTGACGACGCTTATCGTCACTTCGCACTATACCGCCTACAGTTATATCGAACCCTTTATGCAAAACGTGGCGGATATGGGTGATAATTTCACGACGTTATTGCTGCTGGTGTTTGGCGGTGCCGGTATTCTTGGCAGCGTATTATTCAGCCTATGGGGCAATAAATTCCCATCAGCATTTTTGGTTGGGGCGATTGCTATCGTCGCGATGAGCATGTTGCTGCTGTTCGTTTCCGCGACTCATGCCGTGAGTATCTCTATCCTGGCCATTCTATGGGGCATGGGGATGATGGCGATCGGGCTGGCGATGCAGATCCGTGTTCTGACGCTGGCACAGGACGCCACTGATGTGGCGATGGCGCTATTCTCAGGTATCTATAATCTGGGCATTGGCGCCGGAGCCTTACTGGGTAATCAGGTCAGTTTGCATTTCGGCATGGCAAATGTTGGTTATATCGGTGGTTTGATGGGGTGTGTCGCGCTGGTCTGGTGTATTTTTATTTTCCAGCGCTATCCACAACTGCGAACCAAGCACTAAGTGCAGAAACACGACAGAAAGTCGGTTTTTACAAAATATTTACATCAAAAGATGTACCGGTACTTGCCGGTACTATAATGCCTAGATGTCCGGTTTTCTCCGGCCCACTGACTTTGTGAATCCCCATTTATGTATATGAAGAATAAGCAGCCTTTGCCTGCAGTCACGCTGGCAGCCATTGGCGTGGTGTACGGTGACATCGGTACCAGCCCTCTCTACACGCTGCGCGAATGTCTGACCGGGCAGGCGGGGATTACCATGACTCAAAGTTCGATTTTCGGTTTTTTGTCGCTCATTTTCTGGCTGCTGATGCTGATCGTCTCAATAAAATATATTGGCTTTGTGATGCGGGCAGACAACGACGGTGAGGGCGGCATACTGACGCTGATGTCGCTGGCGGTGCGCCATATCAATCCGCGCTACTTTACTATCACCGTATTTATGGGGTTGGTGGGTGGCAGTTTCTTTTATGGTGATGGCGTGATAACGCCCGCAATTTCTGTGTTGTCAGCCATCGAAGGGCTGGAGATCATCGAACCCTCGCTTGATCCTTTCATCATTCCCCTGTCGATTGCGGTGCTGACCTTGCTGTTTGTCATCCAGAAGAAAGGGACAGGCAGCGTTGGAAAATTGTTTGCGCCAGTCATGGTGTTGTGGTTCCTGTCACTCGCGGTACTCGGCATCAGCGGTATTCTGAAAAATCCTGGCGTATTGCAGGCGCTGAATCCGTACTGGGCGCTAAATTTCTTTCTCGCATACAAAGGGGTCTCTTTCTTCGCGCTCGGCATGGTGGTGCTGGCGGTAACCGGAGCAGAAGCCCTGTATGCCGATATGGGACATTTTGGTAAGAAGCCCATACGTATCGCCTGGTTTCTACTGGTTGCCCCTTCCCTGGTGCTGAACTATTTTGGCCAGGGCGCTCTGCTAATGACTCATCCCGACGCCATTAAAAACCCGTTTTTCCTGCTGGCGCCTGACTGGGCGTTGGTTCCATTATTGCTGATTGCGACACTTGCAACTGTGATTGCCTCACAAGCGGTGATTTCAGGCGTATTTTCACTGACGCGCCAGGCCATGAGGTTGGGTTATCTTCCCCCCATGCGCATCGTGTACACCTCCGATGTTGAATCCGGGCAAATTTACATTCCCGTGGTCAACTGGCTGCTTTATGTCGCCGTGCTGATTGTCATCATCAGCTTCAAACATTCAAGCGATCTAGCGTCGGCTTATGGGATTGTTGTTACCGGCACCATGGCGCTGACCACCGTACTGTTGAGTATTGTGGCCATCAAAAACTGGGGCTGGAAACCTCGCTGGGGCCTGCTGCTGATGGTGCTAATGCTGTTGATAGACATTCCGCTGTTCGCCGCCAACCTGACCAAACTATTCTCCGGCGGCTGGTTGCCGGTGGTGTTGGGACTGAGCATTTTGCTGATCATGATGACCTGGCATACCGAGCGTTCACGCCTGCTACGTCGCCTGCGAGAGGATCCCGATGCACTGGGTGCACTCATCAACTCCCTGGAGAAATCCCCACCGCTGCGGGTGCCGGGTACCGCCGTGTTTATGTCGCGCGCCCCGGATGCCGTGCCGCTGGTATTGCTGCACAATCTCAAACATAACAAGGTACTTCATGACCGGGTGATACTGCTGACCATCAGCAGCGCCGATGCTCCCTATGTGCATAAACTCAAGCGCGTCACCATAGAGCATCTTTCACCGTCGTTCTGGCGCGTGGTGGCAAGCTACGGCTGGCGCGAGACGCCCAATCTGGAAGAGGTTTTTTACCGCTGTGGGCAGGATGGATTGCGCTGTACCATGAGCGATATCTCCTTTTTCCTCTCGCGCGATACGCTGGCGTTGGATAAACGTCCGTGGTATCTGCGTATGCGAGGCAAGCTGTTTCAGATGTTACAACGTAATGCATTACGGGCACCCGACCTGTATCAAATCCCACCTAACCGAGTGATAGAGCTGGGTGCCGTCGTGAAGTTTTAAGGATAATCTGGCGGCACGTTGCCGTCAGACGTATCGCCGTGATAATCCGGCGGGACATCACTTTGTGGATAAGCTGGCTGATAGTCCGGTGGGACGTCAGACTGACGCGAGTCAGTCTGTTGATCATAGCGGTAAGAGACGGGCACCTTATTGCCTTTTGCGTACATGCACTGGGTATAGATCACATCGTATTGATCCTGCAAATCACCGTTGCTCATGCCCGCGGCGTTACTGCCCATCGCACTGCCGACCAACAGGCCGCTGCCCGCGCCAATAAGCGCACCGGGGCCTGCCTGGCCTGACGCCGCACCCAGTAATGCGCCCGCCGCGGCGCCCACTAGCGTACCAGCCGCGGCAGTACCTGCGGCATTGTTCGCCGCAGCCTGCGCACCACCGCTGACGCTATTTTGCGCCGTGTTGCGACATAGGATGTCGTCCTGCCTGAACTGTCCGTAACTTTTGCTGCTGCCAGGTAATACCGTGACATCCGGGCTGGAAGGCGGAGCAACACAGCCGGAGAGGAGCGCCAGTAGAGCCAGCGGCACCATCTGATATAAACGTTTCATGGATTATTCACTCAGGCTTAACGGGGAGCGCTATCGCCGACGACGACTTTCATCCAACCACGCGAGCAGCGCGGCACATGCGGGTAATAGCCCGCCGGATTCTGGCAGTAATAGGCATAGCTGGGGGGTTTCTCTACATAGGTCTGTGGCTGAGCTGGCGTCACGTATATGACGGGTGGTGGATCATAATAGATTGGCGGCGGGGGCCCCCACGGCCCGCCAATCACTACGTTCGGCCCACCGTACCAGCCGTGATTATACCCATGCCTATAATAGCCATACGCCATCGAGGCCTGAGTGACAGACATCAGCGCTCCAGCAGCCAGGATTAACATCAATAGCCTTTTCATACCCACCTCAACAAACTGCTTTTGATCACGTTTTTTGACGTTAGGCGCAATACCCATCGTTCCCGCTGAATATACGCCGGTACCGGGTTATTTTTACGCGGAAAATCAAGGGTAATACGCTAAGTTATTGACAGTAATTGTGTGGAAATGTGCAGCGGATAGCGGGGAAGGAAGAACCTTCCCCGCCAAGGTGATGTCGTCATTCAATCAATTAGCGGAACGGCGGCTCATTGAAGGTGCGTAGTTTGCGAGAGTGTAATTTATCCCCTTCCTGACGCAACAGATATATGGCGTGAATGCCGATTTGCAGGTGCTCCGAAATCGCGCCCTCATAGAAGTGGTTGGCCTGACCAGGCAATTTGATCTCACCGTGCAGCGGCTTATCAGACACGCACAGGAGGGTGCCATAAGGAACACGGAAACGATAACCCTGCGCAGCTATCGTGGCACTTTCCATATCTACCGCCACGGCGCGACTAAGGTTGAAACGCATCGCCGAGGCCGAGTAACGGAGCTCCCAATTACGATCATCGGTCGTCACCACGGTGCCAGTACGCAGGCGCTGTTTGACTTCCTCGCCCGGCATTCCACTGATGGCTTTGGTTGCGTCATATAACGCGCGTTGTACCTCAGCAATGCTCGGGATAGGGATGTCGGGCGGCAATACGGCGTCCAGCACGTGATCATCGCGCAAGTAAGCGTGGGCCAGCACGTAGTCGCCGATCTGCTGGCTTTCACGCAATCCACCGCAGTGACCAATCATCAGCCACGCGTGCGGACGTAAAACGGCCAGATGGTCGCAGATGGTTTTGGCATTGGACGGCCCGACGCCAATGTTAACCAGCGTAATGCCTTTGCCATCGTGAGCGATTAAATGGTAAGCCGGCATTTGATGCTTCTTCCACGCCAAATCTGACACTGTCTCTTCCAGATTAATGGTCTCCGGCGTGACGTAAGCGCCACCAGCACAGGAGAGCGCAACGTAAGGGCTGGCAGGATCGACGATTTGCTGACAGGCCCAGCTGACGAATTCATCCACATAGCGGGTGTAGTTGGTAAACAGGACATAAGGCTGAACATGTTTCGCCGGTGTGCCGGTGTAGTGCTTCAGACGGGCCAACGAAAAGTCGGTACGCAGAGCATCAAAATGCGACAGCGGGAAGACCGAGGAAGACGAAGACAGGCCATCGGTGATCTGATCGCCGATTTGCGAAAGTTCGGTCGTCGGGAAATGGTGGGCCAGCGCGGCACTCATGGTGCGGTTGAGATTCAAATCTGAACCGTCAATCACAAACGGGAAAGGGATCTCAAGTTGAGAAGGTTTAACCACAAAACTGGCACCATACTCACTTTCCAGCAGCGCCAACTGGTCAGCCAGATAATCTCGAAACAGCTCCGGGCGCGTGATGGTGGTCGTGTATTTGCCCGCACGCGTAAAACGGCCATAGGCGCGCGATTTAAACGGATTTTGCGCCGAACCGTCCCAGCTGACGCTGAGTTCAGGGTAAGTAAATAAACCGGCCGTCCGCAAGCTGAGGTCAGGCAACGAGCCATCAATAATAAACTCGCCAATCGCTTTACGCAGTGCCACAACGGCGGCACTGTAGAGCACTTCCAGCCGGTCAACGGCTTCGGCGGCGGTCAATTGAGTACCTAAGTGACTTGTGTTCAAAGTGTTTCCTTCCTGATTTATACGTGCATAACACAAAGTATCACACTGCTTAACACAGGATCCGAATCTGAACAATCGGCTAACCCTTTTATCCATCCTGCTCCATACTTCATTTCCCTGTCATGATATATGGAATATGGCCATGCAAAATCCCACACTGTTGCAATTCTTTCACTGGTACTACCCGGATGGCGGAAAGCTGTGGTCAGAAGTCGCTGCACGTGCCGACTACCTGGCAGAAATTGGCATCACCTCTGTGTGGTTACCCCCCGCCTATAAAGGGGCTTCAGGCGGGTTTTCGGTCGGTTATGACACCTATGATTTATTCGATCTGGGAGAGTTCGACCAGAAAGGCTCCCGCGCCACCAAATATGGCGATAAAGAGCAGCTATTGACGGCGATCCATGCGCTGAAAGAGCGGCAAATCGGTGTGATCATGGACGTGGTCCTCAACCATAAGATGGGAGCCGATGAGAAAGAACACATTCAGGTTAACCGCGTTGATGAGGATAACCGCGACCAGATTGACGAAGAGGTGCTGGAAGCTGATGCCTGGACGCGTTTCACCTTTCCAGCACGGCAGGGGAAATATTCCAAGTTTATCTGGGATCATCACTGTTTCAGCGGTGTGGACCACATTGAAAATCCGGACGAAAACGGCGTGTTTAAGATCGTCAACGATTACACGGCAGAGGGCTGGAATACCGAGGTAGATGCTGAATTCGGTAATTATGATTATCTGATGGGGGCCAATGTCGATTTCCGGAATAGGGCGGTGGATGAGGAACTCAAATACTGGGCCCGCTGGATGATAACGGAAACGGGCTGTACCGGATTCCGTCTGGACGCAGTGAAACATATTCCGGCCTGGTTCTATAAAGACTGGATCGATCACATTCAGGCTGAAGCTGAACAACCGATGTTTGTTGTGGCGGAATACTGGTCACATGACGTTGAAATATTGCAACAATATATTCACCAGGTTGAAGGGAAAACGATGCTGTTTGACGCACCGTTACAGCTCAATTTTCATCACGCTTCACGCGATGGGGCAGACTACGATCTCAGTAAAATCTTTGATAACACGTTGGTCTCTGCCGATCCGGCGCACGCTGTTACGTTGGTGGCTAACCATGATACCCAGCCGTTGCAATCACTTGAAGCGCCGATCCAACCCTGGTTTAAACCGCTGGCTTACGCGCTGATTTTACTGCGTGAACAAGGTGTCCCGATTGTGTTTTATCCCGGTCTGTTCGGTGCAACTTATGAAGACACAGGCAATGACGGCAATACTCATGAAGTGGAGTTACACATTGTTCCACATCTCGAGACCTTAATTAAGGCACGCCAAACCTATGCCTGGGGAATACAAACAGACTACTTCGATCATCCCAACTGTCTGGCTTTCAGCCGCAGCGGCACCGAAGAGCATCCGGGCTGCGTTGTTGTCATGTCCAATGGCGAAGAGGGAGAAAAGTCCGTCACACTGGGCGATGGGTACGCGGGTAAAAAATGGCATGATCTGCTCGACAACCGTCAGGAATACGTCGAATCAGACGATCAGGGCACCGCAGTTTTCCGATGCAACGCGGGCAGTCTCAGCGTCTGGGTTGTGAGCGAATCATCCTGCTGAGATCACCCGTAGGTAGGTCAAGCAGGTACCATTGGCAAGGGGAGATGGCGACAGAGGTTTCATGCAAATGTCGCCATAGCTCTTTTCCCTGGGCATAAAATGCGCACCGTGTTGGATGATCCCGCAGTTGGCCAACCAGCATGGTCATCGTCTGGAACGATCAGCGTCCTATCTTGTGAGATTTTTTCTACCGCTCTAACTGCACGATAGCTTCACGTTCCAACCGGTATTTAATGACTATTTCACCGCACCTTCGGTCACGCCGCTGATAAATTTCCGCTGGAAAACCAGAAATACTGCGACGATCGGCAGGATAGCGATCATGGCTCCAGCCATCAACTCAGGGATATTCAGGGTATTTTTATTCTGGAAAAACATCATGCCGATCGGTAGCGTACGCAGTTCATCTTTATTGACCAATATCAGCGGAATTAAGAACTCATTCCAGGTCCAAATAAACAGCAGCAGCGACAGCGTTGACAGAGTGGGCCGGATAGCAGGAACCAGAATACCCCATAAAATTTTATTACGGCTCGAACCGTCCATCACGGCAGCTTCAACCAGTTCCTTGGGCACTTGTTGAAACGCGGTGGCGACCATCAATGTACTGAAAGGTATGGAGAGCGCGATCTGTGGGATTATCAGTGCCAGATAGGTATTGGTCAGACCCATCCAGTGCAATTCATGATAGAGCGGGATGATAAAGGCTTCTGAAGGAAGCACCATGCCCAACCCCAGCAGAAATGCCAAAACCTTCTTACCGGGCAGGCGTAAAAACGCGAAACCGAACCCAGACAATATCCCGGCGAAAAGACTCACCACGATAACGGGTATCACGACAAGGATTGAGTTTAAAAAATAAACGTTGAAATGCCCCTCACGCCAGGCTGAAACATAATTTCCCAACTGTAGGCTACCGGGCAGGGTAAATGCCCCTGCAAACAGTTCCGACTGTGTTTTGAACGAGGTCATCAGGGCCAGCAAAAATGGCAAAATAGTCATCACCGCAATCAACCAGATCAAGGCGCGAGAGAAAAGAGAAGTGCTGCGCATTAACGACGCTCCCTGAGTGCAAGATGAATCAGCCAATTAAGAATAAACACCATGACCATGCCAATAATCGCCACCGCAGAGGCGTAGCCGAAATGGCGTAAGTCAAAGCCCTGCTGATACATATAAATGTTAGTCACTAGCGTAGACGTGCCCGGGCCGCCTCGAGTCATGACATAAACCAGGTCGAAGGATTTGATGCCGGCAATCACCGTCAGCAGCAGGGCAACGCGGATTTCAGGCTTAAGCCCAGGCAGGGTAATGCGCATGAACTTCTGCCGCCGACTTGAGCCGTCAAGTTCAGCGGCCTCAAGCAGTGATGGGTCCATGCGCTGCAAACCGGCCATAAACAGTACCAGGCAGAAACCGAAGAAGTACCAGGTCGCCACCAGACCGACGGCGGGGAGCGCCCAGTCAAAGTCACCCAGCCAGGCTATCGCTAATTGCGGCTGGCCTATGGCACGCAGCAGTTGGTCGATAGGCCCGAAAGCCGGGTTGTAAAGCCAACGCCACACTACGCCCAGCACCGCCATCGGCATGATGTATGGCAGAAAAAACAGGATACGCAGTAAGCTGCGCTCAACGTGGCGACGAGTGTCATTAAGAAAACTGCACAGCGCAAGGCCGATAATGATCGGGCAAAGCGTATAAAACAGCAGTAGCAAGGCGTTGTTGGCAATCGATATCCAGAACGTCGTATCGGCAAACATGTGGACAAAGTTTTGCAAACCGATGAATACTGGCCATGAAGTACCGTCCCAGGCGGTAAAACTCGCCCAGATTGAAAACAGCAGGGGAATCAGCAAAAAAACGCCGTAAATAAGAAGAGACGGCAAAACAAAAAGCATATTTTTCAGCGTTGATTTATTGAGCATAGATACGCCTCGTGTTTACAGTATTAGCGATATGCCCGCGAGCATATCGCCACGTTCCTCGCCGTACGTCGATTCAGTGTTTAAGGGTTTTCAGATACTGCTGGTAATTTTCGTCAAGCTTCTCGGTTAATTGCTGAGGGGTGAGTCTGTTAGCCAAAAGCAGTTGAACGTTGGCATTTAGCGCATCACCCATGGTCGGCGTTGCCCAGTCGACATAGTGACCCAATCCATCATTGGTATTGACCGTGGTCCAGACCTTATAGATGTCGGCAAGCAGTGGGTTGTCAGCAGGAAGTTTGGCATTTTTGTCAGCCGAAGCAGGCAGAAAACCGGCGTTAAGCCAGGCAGTCGCCACCTTATCGGAAACAATATAATTAATGTATTTTGCTGCAATATCCTGCTGCTCCTTCGTTTTAGCCGTAATCGTGATGGAGAAAGGTAAGTCGGTGCCCCCGACCATGAGCGGTGCTTTTACACCTGGCACGGCGGGCATCGCCGAGAAGTGAATATCTTTGTTCGGTTTGAACTGCCCCATGTACCAGGTACCACTAATGAAGAAGGCGGCCTGACCGTTCTGGAACAGCGATGCCGCGTCATCACGGCCCATACCCTGATAGCCGGGGAAGAAATACCCTTTTTTATTCCAGTCCTGCATGGTTTGTGCCGCTTTGACCAGCTTACTGTCTTTAAAGGTACCGCCAACGTCGTAAATCAGGTCATCCAGCGTTTTACGGTCGCTGCTCTCAATTTGTTCTTCCCACAGCGTGGAAAGCAGCTGCGCGCCGACTGAACCATCCAGCAAGCCGAGCATTATCGGTACGGTACCTTGCTGTTTCAGCTTCGCCAGTGCGGCTTCAAACTCCGGCAGGGTTTTAGGGACAGCGATCCCGGCTTTATCGAGTACTGCCTTGTTGTAATACAAACCCACCATTTCGCCGAGGCTGGCAACACCGTAAAGGTGACCACTGCCAAAATCTTGTTTATCTGACCAGCGGTTACGTTTCAGAATTGAGCTTGGGAAACGTGTTTCCCAGCCGTACTGTTTTGCGTAGTCGTCCATAGGCAATAGAAGCTTCTCTTTCACCAATGCGCCCATATCACCGCCGCCCTGATTAACTTGTGCAACCTGCGGGCCTTCACCTGAAGAAAGGGCGAGCTTGAGCGGAATGCGCGTATCGTCGAAGGAGTGAACCGTTCGGCTGATTTTCTCTCCCGGGTTTTGCGCCTCAAAATCCTTGATCGCCTGATCAATAACCGCCGTTTGTGAGGGATAGTTATAGATATCCCACGCAGCGATGGTCTCGGCATGGACCGGATTCAGGCTCAACCCGAGGGTAAGTGCAAGTAGAGATAGCAGTGTGCGTGGCGCACGATTGCCGGTGGTTTTGCGAAAATGACGTGGTGCATGTAAGGCTTTAGACATGGTGGCGTATTCCTCTCATCCGACACAAACAGGCATCCTTCTCTCTGGCAGCAAAAGCACATCCGGCACTTTGCATTGGCTTTTTGGCTTAAAATTTGCACGACCACCAATACTTACTTTAATCATAAAATAAAGTCAAACAGCTTTTCCTCTTGTTCAAATCATCATGAGAACCCGGTATACCACTACCAAAGGAGATCAAAAGCATGGTTAAACACTGAGCTATAGACCAACAGAAAGGGGTTTGTTTTGATAAACCTTATTGTGCTTGCGTGAATGACCCGATCAGGCATGATGCCGATAACTTATTGCCATCTATAGGATAAAGTTATGTATTGATGCAGATACCAGCGAGTCTCTCCCTTGATTCAGTACTGCAGCAAAGGATATGTCGTGTACGGAGAAATAACCTGCAATCAGTTTTCCTTTTGGCTAAACCTGTGATCAGTGTCATAGGTTGGATAATTCTAAAAAATACGAATTATTATATATTGCAAACTAAGTATTCATTCTTTAGTTTAAAGGCAGGTTTTTTGTACAACCCTGGGGACTTATTATGCCAACGTCGTCTGTTATTATCCGCCAGGTTGAAACTGGCGACCTCGAAGCCCTTTCGGCTATCTGTTTGAAAACCTCCGATGCCGGTCAAGATGGCACGACGCTTTACAGCGATCCGACCTACCCAGGACTGCGTTTTTCCGTGCCTTATGCGGTGTTTGAACCCGAATTAGCCTTTGTGCTGTGTCAGGATGACCTGGTGTTGGGGTATGTGGTTGGCACTCGCGATACCCTGGCGTTTAACCAGCGTCTTGAACAGCAGTGGTGGCCTGAATTGCGCAAGAAGTTTGCGGAACGGCAGCCGGTAGCGGCGCTCGACGACAAGGTGCTCGACGCGATTCGCCAGCCTTCCCACACCTCTGCAGAACTGACCACCGACTATCCTGCGCATCTGCACATTAATATTTTACCGGCGGCACAAAAGAACAGTCACGGTCGCCGGATGGTCGAAACCGAGTTGAATGCGCTGCGTGCAGCCGGCGTAAAGGGCGTTCACCTTGGCGTTAGCCTGCAAAACGAGCAGGTCTGCGGCTTCTATTCCAAACTGGGATTCAAATTTCTGATGCGCAGCAATGCCATCTACATGGGTTTAATCTTATAAGAGAGGGCTTATGGCTAATCTGCAGCTCAAAGCAATCAAGAAGTCCTATGACAACGTGAATGTCATTCACGGCATCGACCTTGAAATAAAAGATGGCGAGTTCGTTGTTTTCGTCGGGCCATCAGGCTGTGGTAAATCAACGCTATTGCGCATGATTGCCGGTTTGGAGGAGATCACACAGGGGCATCTATTGGTTGATGGGGTCGATATGACACATCAGCCCGCGACTGAACGTGGTATCGCCATGGTCTTTCAGTCTTATGCTCTTTACCCCAACATGACCGTGCGCGGAAACCTGAGTTATCCGCTGGAGGTCTCGAAACGCCCTAAGGCTGAGATCAAACAGCGCGTGGAACTGACCGCGCAAAAACTGCATTTGAATGAGTTGCTCGACCGCATGCCCCGTGCGCTTTCAGGAGGGCAACGCCAACGCGTAGCCATTGGTCGGGCGATTATCCGCGAGCCGCGCATTTTCCTGTTTGATGAACCACTGTCTAACCTTGACGCCGAGTTGCGTCTGGAAATGCGGATTGAAATCGCCAAGCTACATGAGTCATTGGGCAACACCATGATTTACGTGACCCACGACCAGCTCGAAGCGATGACTCTGGCGGACCGAATGGTCGTGCTACGACAGGGCGTCATTGAGCAGGTTGGGGCGCCGCTGGCGCTTTACCATAATCCCGACAATATGTTTGTTGCTGGTTTTATTGGATCTCCCCGCATTAACTTTATGGCGGCAGACGTCGTAGCGACCACGGTAGGACAGGTTCAACTTCGCATCGAGGAGCTGGCGATTGATAGCCTGATTATGACGGTACAGCAAAGATTGAATGAGGGAGAAAAGGTGTGGCTGGGGGTTCGACCAGAGCATTTTGTTTCTGCAGACGGCGCAGACTGTCACTTCAGCAGCACACTCACGTTCGCCGAACATCTGGGACACACTAATTATCTTTATGTGGATTATGACCAAGAAAAAACATTGGTGATTGAACAGCGAGAGCTTGAAAAACACACAAATGGTGACAGCGTCACTTTTGGCATTAACGCCCAACAGAGCCTGTTATTTGCACAGAGTGGTGAAAGAATTCGCTAGTTTTTTCCAGTGTTCCACCTCCTCCTGATTGCCCGGAGGAGGTGACGCTAAATTACTCTTCGTCTGCCGACGCCGCTAAAATATCAATCAGCTTATTCACAGCAAACCCTGCTGCTCCCAGCGCCCACATACGATTAGAATCGGTCAGGAACATCAGCGGCGTTAGCTGTGGCGTCAGTTTCAGACGGTTTACCTGAAAACTCATGGTGATATTTTCTAGCAGGATGCGTGAGGCCATCGAGGGTTCCATCGCCAGATACACCACATCGGGATCGAGCGCGATGGAGAGGTTGGCCAGCGAGATGCCAAGGTAGTGACCGGCTCTGGCCAAAATGTCGAGTGCCGCAGGAGAAGGGTGCTGATCAATATCCAGCAGATGGGTGATGGCTAGCGCATCAACATGCTGAGCCGCCAGCGCGCTCAGAATGGCGCTTGATGATGCGACTTCTTCCAGATTGGTGGAGGTACCGTCGCCGATCAACCCATTGCCAATTTCACCGGCGTTGCCGTGTCTGCCGCGATAGAGCTGGCGTTCGATAATAATGCCTGCGCCAATTCCTTTACCGTAGGTGGCGATAATCGCCGACTGTGCACTGCCCAGTTGACCAAACACGAGTGTTGCCAACGCCATGGCATTGGCATCATTTTCTATATATACCGGAATGTTGAAGCGTTCAGCCAGAATGTTAGCAATAGGCACGTTGGTCCAGTCAAGTACCTTGGAACGCACACACGAGCCGCTGTCGGGGTCAACAATGCCGGATAACGCCAGTCCAATGGCCCCCACCTTGTCGGCATCAACGGTCTTTAAAAATTTGGCCAGCGCGTCACTGAGCTGCTTTGGCGTCATGGCCCCGCTCGGGATCTGCTGCTCTCCAATCAGTTTGCCGTTAAGGTCAGTCATCACAATCAGGTTTCGTTCGGCGTTGAGTTGAATCCCCACCACCGCGGCCTGATCGGGATCGAGTCCCAGCAAAATTTTGGGTCTGCCTATCGACTCACGGCGCAGCCCAAGCTCATGAATGATGCCTTTCGCCAGCAGTCGATTGGTTGCCTGAGAAACGGTCGACATACTCAACCCGCTCCGCACTTTCAAATCAGACTGACTAATCGGTGAGTTTTCGACAATCAGGCGCAGTAGACGCGCCGAGACGTTGGGAGCAATTTTTTTGGCGGCAGTCATAGTTTTAGGCGGTCATCTTTTTTGTGAAGGTCCCTGTCCGGTAAATTTACCACAAGCGCTTGTTTAGATGCTGCAAATAACAACGCGCCTTGCAAGGCATCACCTTGCGGTGCCATGAGTTTCTGCTGCAATTCGGGTGAAAGATAGCGGATGACGGGTTGGGCAATGCCGCCCATCAGGCAAACCTTTGCCTGGCTGGTTTTAACCAGAAAAGACAATATCATTTCGATATCCGCCACCAGCTTTTTGACCAGAGACAACGCGTTGACGTCTTTCAACGCCGCATACTCGAATATTAACGGAGAGAATGCTCCCCACTGTGCGGGCGCGGCGGAGCGGGTCCATTCAAGCATCGCTTCAGGGGTATTGGAGAAGTGCGCCATAAGGGTTTGCGTTAGTGGTGAGGGTGCAGAAAGCCCCTCATGGCAGCGTAGGGCTAGCCGGAGCGCGCTGCGGCCTAATTGAGCACCAGAACCGTCGTCTGACAGTGCAAATCCCCACCCGCCGACAGCATGAAAATGCTGCCCGTCGAAGGCCGCCCCCTGACTTCCAGTGCCGACGATCAACACGGCACCAGGCTTACCGGCGTGCGCGCCCAGGCAGGCTATTTCAACGTCAGAGGCGATGTGCTGCTGCAAAAAAGGCATGGGCCAGTCCAGCGCCTGCTGGCGTATGTGCTTCACGTTAGCCCCGGCAAAACCAAAGGCTGCGGACGTTTTATGGTATTTCTCTGTGGGTAGCTGGGCTATTTGGAAGCAGTTTTCAACTGCGGTTAATGCCGCCGCGATCGCGCCATCAAAATCGCTGAATATGTTGGCTGAACCCGTGCTGCTGTTTGCCAAGACCTGGCCCTGTCTATCGATAAGTCGTGCTCGACATTGGGTTCCACCGGCATCAATTCCAACGAAATATTCTGGTTGCAAAATTTTCCTCCTGTCTGACGCCGCAGCACAAGCCTTTAAAGCGATTGAAGTCCATGACCTGTGATGAGCCAAAAGATAGGTCAAAAAAACATAAATCGCAATAGTAAAAAAACATTGAAAATAATTATAATATTAAATGCATACATATCATGTAATTAAATAAAATAAGCAAATTAATGTCGGTGCCGTTTATTGACATTACTTTTGTCACCGTAATAAGTTGATGGTTAATCATTAGACAATGACATGCCGGTGGACACGCTTCCGGCGTAGACGTCAGCAACGTGCTCACCTTATAAAGACAGCAGGGGATAAAACATGAAAGTAGGCATTGTCGGTCTCGGTTTTCGTATGTCCAACGTGGTTAATGAGTTTCATAAAGTTGATCCGGAATTCCACATCGCAGGTTATGTTGATCCTGCACCCGCCGGTTTACCTAATCTGCACACGTTTGGTATCGAGCCGGGACCTTCCTTTGCGTCTCTTGATGACATGCTGAAAAACGCCGATTTCGATTTGCTAATGGTCGGCTCACCTAATTATCTTCATCTGGAGCACGTCAAAGCCGGTCTTGAGGCCAGCAAAAGGGTGTTTACCGAAAAACCGGTGGTGATTAACGAAGAACAAACGATGGCGATGGCCGCCCTGGTCAGGCAGTACGGTTCAGACCACATTATCGTCGGTCTGGTGCTGCGCTATTCGCCGCTGTTCATTGACTTGATGCACGCTAAACAGCAAGGGCAATTGGGTGACATAGCCTCAATTGAAGCCACCGAGCACATTCGCCCCTTCCACGGCGCGTTTTTCCAACGAGACTGGCGCCGTTACGAAAAGTACGCGGGTCCTTATATATTGGAAAAATGTTGCCACGACATCGATCTCTATCAGGGATTGATGGGGGAAAGGCCATTAAGGGTAGCCAGTTTTGGTGGACGCAAGTCTTTCACTCCTGAACAGGAGCCTCAGGGTGAGTTCAACGCCAGCGCAGAGCTTTACCATACCAAACCTAGCGGGTGGTCGAGCACCGACGCGGTGTTTACCAGCGATGCGGACATCGTGGATTATCAGACCGCATTGATTGAGTATAGCGGAGGCGCGACACTGGCTTTTCACGCCAACCTCAACGTTCCCGACGAATTCCGACGTTTCTGTGTCATCGGAGCAAAAGGAATGGCCGAGGGGGACTTTGTGCGCAATTTCTTCCGTGTGCATGACGCACGCTCGGGAGAAAAGATCACCTCAACCGAGTATGAAGGTAATGCCTATGACGGCCACTACGGGGCTGATGCCTTAATGGCGGAGCACGTTGTTAAACATCTTAAAACCGGCAGTCCACTGAATGTCTCGGTGATTGATGCGTTAGAGGCTGGCTTAACGGCGATTAAAATCGACCAAGCGCGAAAAACGCGTTCAGTGATCGATCTGACCGAAAGCTGGCAGCGTTTTGACCAGCAGTTAGGACGCCAGCCATAAATTATTCTGCCTTTATCAGCGAAATATTTACGACAAAATCGCTCAAAAACTAAAGGTAATATCGCTGTCTGGGGGCGGTATTTTAACGTTGGAAATGAGCGTGATACTTCAACTTTGCTGCCACAAAACTTGGTGCGCATAACATTGATTATGTTAAATAAAAGGCATTCCCCGTAACCACATCAATCTTTGAGGTGAAGAATGACAAAAGCCGTGACGGCTGACGCGGTGATACACCAAGGCAAACCTATATTACATATCTTGTGTGGGAAAATTGCGTCTGGAAAATCAACGCTTTCATCATCATTAGCCTCATCGCCCATCACGGTGGTGATAAGTGAAGATCAGTGGCTATTTCTCTGTTATGGAGATGAAATGAACACGATCGAAGATTACGTTCGCTGCTCTGCGAAGCTTAAAAATGCCATGAAACTCCATGTTATTTCCTTGCTCAAAGCGGGTGTGTCTGTTGTCCTGGATTTTCCAGCCAATACCGTTGCGAACCGTAAATGGATGATGAGTATTATCAATGAATCATGTGCAGATCATATCCTGCATTACCTCAATGTCTCCACTGAGATATGTAAATCCCGGTTGCAAGTCCGTAATCAGTCAGCTGCATCCCATTTTGTGGTGACGGATGAGCAGTTTGAATTGATATCGCAGTACTTTACTGAGCCAGAGCCGGAAGAAGGTTTCAATATTATTCAATATAACTAAAGGGCGAAGGAACAAGGTAAAGGGAATGGTTATGCTGTTTTACATGATACACACGGTGCAGAATGCACGCAGAAACCGTGCTGATGTAGGCTTTTTTGCAAGGATGTTTGCATTTCGACACAATAAATCTCGCCTACTTGACGGCGTTTTCTCGTTATCATTTATCCTGGAGTCACGATACAGGCTTCACTGTGCTGCTGGCGCACCTAACTGGGCCGTGAAGCATGCTATAAGTTGATCGTTTTAGACGGGAAAAAATATGCGTCATTTAAAATTGGTAATATTGTCGGCTTTTGTATTTTCCTTTGCACTTCCGATGACCGGCACGGCCTTTGCGGCAACAAATTCTCATGAAATAAAATCATTCTACGATGCCTCAAAACTTTATACGCTAGGCAGCATAGTACCCGATCTTTACCGGACTAAACCCTATGAGATCGACGAGTGGCAAAAACGTAATCTGCCTGCACCCGAAGCGGGGAGCCACTGGACCTACATCGGCGGCAGCTATGCGCTGATCACCAACGCAGAGGGCAAAATTATCAAAGCAGAATCTGGCGATATCTTTTTCGAATAACCCTAAAGTCAGGACCATTCTCTAACCTTTAGAGACTTAAAAAACGTGAGAACTGTCGCTCATATTCATCGCTATCTGACGATTGCGGGAAAGCGGCGCTGTCAGGTCCGCGCCCCCTTGGCATAGGCGTTTCCTGCAGCATGCTGGCATCTCAATATTGATGAGTGATATCAAAGCGTAAGGGGATGCAAAGGGAAAGTGGGTTAAGCCATTGCTGCCGTAGTCCTTAAATGATAAAAGCCCTGACAACGTTGTGCCAGGGCTTTTAAGGAACTACATTTTTAATAATTAACATTAATCAACTTAATAACTTTATACTACTCAATTTATACTACTTCAAAAGATGTACATATTTTTACAGGATATATGATTGCTTTCTCTAACGCTGTCCTCCGATATTTTAATGGAATAAGGTCGTGATCCTGTATGTTTTATTATGTTACCTCGCGCAGATATAACATAATGAGTACATCACCCTCGCGATATATACTTTTGATGCGTTGCCTTACTTCCGTCGCGACATTCTCGATTTCATACTTAACGTACCCAAATCGCGAACATAACTATTAACAACAAGGCCTTACATCATCGCGGTTGACCCAACATGCGATTTTACAGATTTGCTGCATGGCCTGAGAGCTTCACCGATAAGAGTTAAGACTCACTATCGATTACCCCAAACTACAATATATCGTGGCCTTTATCGCACTTATTTATTTCTAAAGTATAACTAATTTTCAGTTAGTTAAAACACCGAGTTAATAAACATCTTTCTGTCGTTTGCGTCGGTGCTGAGTTCTAATCTACTCGTTCTTAGCACAGTGTCAACACTGTTTTTAAGCACATGTTTTTATGTTCAGTAATAATAAAAATAGCTGGTTCCCTTTCTATCATGGCGCGTCGAGTGGTCGACACAATACTCGACGCCATGAACGCTGGCATGGCCGTTATGCCTGGAGCAGGATATCGGGATAAGGTCAAAGGACTCGGCTTATCTGCCCTCGTTGTCACGCTTGTAAGACGATTCCTCTGAGATTCTCACCCGGTGCATTCATCACGGCAGCGATATCAGTTATATTATCGCCTGACCACTACTGCTCCAGGTTATAACTCGCTAAAGGATAACGTCGTACTATGACTCACTGTTTCACCCTCGCCGTCATTACGGCCGCCATTACGCTGACCGGATGCGCCAAGCATCCTACTGGTGAACCTGCAGCCAACTTCGCCAGCGGCGACACGCTGGTGACTGTGGCCCATATCTCTGGCAAAACTGACGACGGCACCACGGTCTTTGTTACCGTTGACGGTACTGATGCAGCCGCACTGAAAAAGGGCCAAAGCGTCGATTTACACGTTCCCGCAGGCCCGCATCAGGTCGGCGGCTATGCCCGGACGCTGATTGGACGTGTCACGATTGCGCCGGTGAAAATCACCACCACCGCTGACGCCGTAAAACACGTCGCCTACAGTGTGACCAAGACTAAACCGTCGTTTTCAGAGCTGCCTTCAGACTCGACTCCCGCTCAGCAGCAACCACCAGCATAACGCTTACGGCCTTGCCTGATGCCGAGGGCACACTGAGTGACGCTGCTCAACAAGCTCTTACACCGCATCGGTAAGGCCGGCCATCATGATGCAGCCGTCACGGCTAATGCCGGCCAGTCACGCCAAATGCCGTTGATCACCCTCTTATCTCATTCCTTCCGCCCGACAGCGAGCGTACTCACAGCACTAACGCCAGCGCCACAACCAATGGGATTGCTTACTTTTTCTTGTACTAGCGAACTAGTCAACCCTATACATTATTACACATATGCACTATATTGCCGCGCTTAAGGACACTTCCACAGGATAAACACGGGTTTTTAATCGATTAACCTCTGTCCTTTTTGATCGGTCAATAATGCTTTAAGCCACGCGAGGAGTGGCATGATAACTATGCATACAATAAATGCTCCGCAACGCTCATTACTGGGCGGTGCAATGATTATCGGGGGAACGATTATTGGTGCGGGGATGTTCTCTTTGCCCGTGGTGATGTCAGGTGCCTGGTTTTTCTGGTCAGTGGCCGCACTGGTGTTTACCTGGTTCTGTATGCTTCACTCCGGTCTGATGATTCTAGAGGCGAATCTTAATTACCCGATCGGCTCCAGTTTTAACACCGTGACGCGAGATCTGCTGGGTAACCACTGGAATATACTCAATGGCATCACCATTGCCTTCGTTCTGTATATCCTCACCTATGCTTATATCTCGGCCAGCGGCTCAGTGATTCAACACACCCTGCGTGAAATGTCGGTCGATTTTTCGCCGCGTCTCGGCGGCCTGATGACTGCGCTTGCCGTCGCTTTTATTGTCTGGCTCAGTACCCGTGCAGTGAGCCGCATGACAGCCATCGTGCTGGGGGCGAAGATCATCGCATTTTTCCTCACCTTCGGTGGTTTACTGTGGCACATCAAGCCGGTCAATTTACTCAACAGTGTGGAGCACAACCCGAGCTACGCGCCTTATGTCCTGGCGACACTGCCGTTCTGTCTGGCATCATTTGGTTATCACGGTAACGTGCCAAGCCTGATGAAGTACTACGGCAAAGATCCACAGATGATTAAAAAATGCCTGCTGCTCGGCACGCTGATGGCGCTGGGTTTGTACGTCATTTGGATGCTAGGGACGATGGGCAATATTCCTCGCCAGGCATTTGTAGGTATCGCCGAACGCGGTGGTAATATTGACGTGCTAGTGCAATCACTCAGTCAGGTCCTCAACAGCGCAAGGCTGGATCTGTTGCTAACTCTTTTCTCTAATTTCGCCGTCGCCTGTTCATTTCTTGGGGTGACGCTGGGGCTATTTGACTATCTGGCTGACCTGTTTAAATTCGACGATAACCGGATGGGCCGTTTTAAAACCGCGCTAGTCACCTTCATTCCGCCGATTATCGGTGGTGTGATCTATCCGGATGGTTTCATCTACGCCATCGGGTTTGCCGGTTTGGCCGCTACCGTGTGGGCAGTGATTGTTCCTGCATTGATGGCTCGCGCCTCGCGCCAGCGCTTTGGCAGCCCGCGCTACCAGGTGTGGGGCGGCAATAAAATGATTATGCTGGTACTGCTGTTTGGTTTGCTCAATGCCGCCGTGCATATTATCTTCAGCTTCAATATGTTACCGGTTTACCGCTGACTTTTCCGCTCCTGCCAGCAAGTCCGTTTCCCTATATTTAACTCTCATACCTCGTTTGAGCTATAGCGCCACCTATAACATGCATATATAATACATGTTATAGGATTATTCATTTAATGAGGATTTATCATGACCTATCGCGACCAACCTCTTGGTGTTCTGGCTGTTGATATACCCCGCGCTACACGTTTATTCCGTCAGTACGATCTCGATTTTTGCTGCGGGGGAAAACAAACCTTGCTCCGTGCTGTCACTAAAAAAGATCTGGATATTGATGTGATTGAGCAGCAAATTGCTGAGATTGCAGCACAGCCAGAGACGTCTGCCAACTGGCAAACCGCCCCACTGGCTGACCTGATTGATTTTATCATCCCGCGCTTTCACGACCGCCACCGCAAAGAATTGCCTGAACTGGTGCTAATGGCAGAAAAAGTCGAACGCGTGCATGCTGACAAAGCCCCCTGCCCGCATGGCCTGGCGGTGCAGTTGCAACGGATCCTCGATGAGCTAAGCAGTCACATGATGAAAGAAGAGCAGATTCTGTTCCCGATGATCCGAGCGGGTATGGGCAGTCATGCCAGCGGTCCGATTTCTGTGATGGAAAGCGAACATGAAAGCGCTGGCAAAATTCTGGAAGAAATCCAACGCCTGACCAATAACGTGACGCCACCAGAAGGCGCGTGTGTTACCTGGCGCGCGCTGTATGCCGGAATCAACGAGTTCATCACCGATTTAATGGAACACATTCATCTGGAAAATAACCTGCTATTCCCTCGAGCACTGCGTGGGGTATAAGGGTAGTGCAACGTGTTCGGCAACCCTCGCGACAGGAAAGCAATAATCGCGCTTTGCATTTCAGGTATGCGGCGATTATTGGGTGATATTGCCAGCGAATGCAGCCGTTCTATCGCCCTACCCAACCATTCCTCATGTTGTATGGTATGAGCGATTCTGTACCCTCGGCGTGCACATAACTCTTCTTTCGCGCCGATGTTTGCTCATTAACATCACTTATGATGCCAGTAAGCGACACAGCGCACATACGCAGGATCCAGGCCTTTGGTTACCGTGAAATAATCTTGCAAACCTTTCACAAGCTTGCCTTCGCCCGTTGCCCAAATGTAGTAATCACTTTCCGGGAGAGGCAAGCTTTTCACCTTTTGCCACACGGCATCTTTTTCCTGTTCGCCCTGCAATCCATTGCTCACCACCCACTCGATGTTGAACGCAGCGTCATCTTCTAAGTAGCGGATACAGCTGTCTTCTTTGACGTTGACCAGCACGATAATTTTAGCGGTAGAGGCTGAATTTTTCAGTTCAGCAAGACGTCGCTTCAGCGCCGGAAGGCCGGTTTCATCACACAGATAGAGCTGCCATTGATAGTCGACAGGAATCAGTAAAGAGCCGCGCGGACCACCGATAATCAGCTTGTCACCCGGTTGCACATTGTCCGCCCACTCGCTGGCGATGCCGCCGTCGTGAATATAGAAATCAATCGTCAATTCGTTGGCTTGTGCATCAAAGTGCAGCGGTGTGTATTCCCGGTTTATCGGACGCGGGCCTTCGCCCCAAAGAATGCCGCCTTCGGTGATGGTAGGCAAAGTGATCGCATCACCCGGTTTAGCCGGGAAAAACAACTTAATGTGATCGTCAAAGCCCCGGGAATTGAAGCCTTTAAGATCTTCGCCGCTAAGAACAATTCGCTTAAAACAACCGGCAATATTTTCGCTGCCCTTAACAGTAAGATCGCGGAAAGTGAGCGCATTATTCACCCGAACAGCCAGTTTGGCAGCAGGGGATTCTGTACGATGTTGTGCCATCTTTTTTTCTCTTTCAGGAAAGGAGTTACTATGAAAGAGATATCTTAAACAACCCTGAAAAAGTAATCACAAACATTCAATAACATTTCTCTACCGCATGCCGCCACGCAGGAACATCTCCACGGCGTTATTAACCATCTGACGGATCTCTGGGAGATCCATCGGTGCAGGGTTTTGCTGATAAATACGCATATTAGTTTCCGCGGTCACCAGCGCCAGAAATTGCAGCGCCCGCAGGTGCGCATCAGCCTTCGCCAGTTGCTCTTTATCCATCGAAATCGACAGAAACGCAGCCAGCGCATCGATCGATTCACTTGGGCCGGCGTCATAAAACAACATGCCGATGTCGGAATGCCCGGCTTCAGCGATCACCATGCGATATACCTCAAGCGCGGTACCATCGTTGGTAAGCACCAACAACATTCTTTCGCCGAAACGGGTCAGCACAGCTTCTAAATCGAGATGAGGGCACGGTACAGCAAGGCCATTCACCGCTTCGGAAAGATGCCCAGTGCTGAAAGCCTTGACCACCGCCACCAGAAGCGATTCTTTCGATGGAAAATAGTTGTAAAGTGTGGCTTTGGAACCGCCCAGGCGTCTGGCCAACTCATTCATTGAAGCCCGTTCATAACCCATTTCTTTAAACAGTGCAGCGGCAGCAGCAACGATCGCTTCCCGCCGAGCTTCGGTACGAACCTTCATTCTAACTCCTGATTAACATTTTTGGCTCCGGCAGCCAGCATAAAAAATATCATCCGGCGATAAACTGTACCGTACAGTTCTTGTGTATATCCACTCTAACCGTGGGTTTGTGGGTTGTAAAGGATGCCTCTGGTGCTGCTCATTTGACTCCACAGTAGATTATCGGTGTACGTATTTCCTGCATAAATGAACCAAGGTGTACATTTCCTTGACATGCTAAAAGTCTTACTTCATAAATATACCGTACCGTACCGTACCGTACGGTTTCAAATAAAAACAAACCGACGACCCGCTGATATTTTCTACATAAGGTAAGACACATGTCTGTATTAACGAACCGTCACTTTCTTTTCTCATTGATTTTATTTGTTTTTTTATCTGGATGCACGAGTACTCAACCCGTGCCCTACACTGGAGTCGCTTCTTCCTCTCAAATGAAACCGGATACTCAGGATGATTCAGGACATATCGCTTACAGCTATAACGTCCCGATCGACTGGAATAAATACTCCCGCACGATCATGGATCCGGTAGTGATTTATCAGGGAACCGATGCGCAGTTTGACGATGTGTCTCCCGGGCAAAAGCAACAACTGGCGAACTATATGCAACAGCAATTCGGCAAAACTGTTGGCGAGCGTTTTCCGCTCACCAACAAAATCACGCCCGGCACATTGCGTATTCGCCTGACGCTCACCGGGGCCGAAACTACCACACCAGTCATTGGGGGATTGTCCAGGTTTGATCTGGTGGGCGGGCCGTACAACATCGTGCAGTCCATCCGTGGCAAACAGGGCTCATTTACCGGGTCAGTAAGTTATGCGGTGGAGATTTACGATGCCACGACCAACCAGTTACTTAAAGCCTATATCTCTAAGCAGTACCCAAACTCGCTAAATATCGGTGTCAACTGGGGCGCGCTGAGTGCGGCAGAAACCGGCCTGGATAAAGGCGCAGAACAGTTGCAAGAACAGCTGAAATAAGCAGGACTCCGCGATGAAAATCTATCCGCAGCAGATGATTTGCAAACACTGTGACAGTCTGTATACCCGAAAAAACGTGCAACCCGGTGAGACGGCGCATTGTCAGCGCTGTCACGCAGTGCTGTACCGGGGAAGCTGGCTGAGTCTGGAACAATGGTTGGCCTTAACCGTAACAGCGGGACTGTTTTTTATCATCGCCAACCTGTTTCCTGTACTGCAAATCCAGTTCCACGGACAATCGCAGGCAGCGACATTAGCAGAAACCGCCATGGCGCTGGCACACAGCTACGCCTCGCCGCTGGCCATTCCGGTAGCACTGCTGATCATCGTCTGCCCTTGTCTGCAAATCCTGCTGCTGGGTTGGGTGCTCTATCATGCCTGCCGGAAAAGAGCTGCGCCGGGGTTTGCCACCGCGATGCGGCTTTTAGCCGGGCTGGCGCCGTGGAGCATGGCCGAGGTGGCACTGCTGGGCATTTTGATCGCCGCCATCAAACTTTCCGGTCTGGTGCAAATCACCACTGGTCCCGGCACCTGGGCGCTGCTCGGTTTTTGTATGCTATTGCCGGTGATTAACCATCAAGATTTCCACTCGCTATGGATGTTGAAAACCTTGAAAGAGAGATCCAGATGATGCAGGTCAAACAGGCGTTATCTCAGGGGGTTGTGCGTTGTCATGTCTGCGGACTGGTCTGTGAACATGTGGCGGGAGTGCATGATTTACCCTGCCCACGCTGCCACGCCGCACTGCATCCGCGCATACCGGACAGCCTGAGCCAAACCTGGGCGCTGCTGCTGACCGGGCTGCTGCTGTATCTGCCCGCCAATTTATTACCCGTGATGTACAACAGCTACGCAGGCCACGGCAGCGAAAGTACCATCATCGGTGGCATCGCCAGCTTTTGGTCGTCCGGATCTCAAGGTATCGCCGTGGTGATTTTCATCGCCAGCGTCGTGGTGCCATGTGCCAAGTTTGGGATCCTGAGTTGGCTACTGATCGCCACAAAAAGGCGCGATGTTTCCGGCCGAGTCGGACGTTCACGCCTGTTTCGCCTGACTGAACATATCGGTTACTGGTCAATGCTCGATGTCATGGTCGTTGCGCTGATCTCCGCGCTGGTGCAGTTCCCCGGTTTCAGTACCGCCGAACCACGCATCGGCATTGTTTTTTTTGGGGCAGTAGTGATTTTCACCCTGCTGGCAGCAATGAAGTTCGACCCGCGTTTGCTTTGGGACAATAACAAGAATGAATAAATACGACGCACTGTCACCGGAGGTCCTTCCCCGTCACCTACGCCTTTCAATGATCTGGCTGGTGCCCGCTATCGCGGCGTTGATCGGCCTGTCTTTGCTGATTCAGCTATGGGCCGCCTCAGGACCGGAAATTTCCATTACCTTTCAGACCGCCAGCGGATTACAAGCCGGTAAAACCGAAGTGAAATACAAAGACGTCACCATCGGATTGGTGAAATCCATCGTCTTAAGCCCCGGTAGCCAACACGTACTGGTGACCGTTTCACTGATGAAAAATGCGGAGGATCTGGCAAGAACGGACACCCGTTTTTGGGTGGTGCGTCCGCGTATTGGCCTGGGCGGCGTATCGGGGATCGACACTCTAATTTCCGGCGCATACATCAGTCTGGATACCGGGGCGTCTGAAAAATACGGGTCTACTTTTAAGGGACTAGAAACACCTCCCACCGTGATTAACGGCATGCCCGGTAAACAATTTGAAGTGCTGGCCGACGACCTCGGTTCGCTGGATATCGGCTCGGCGGTGTACTACCGAAGGATACCGGTCGGCCGTGTTTCTTCCTATGCGCTGCGCCCTGATGGCCAAGGCGTCAGTGTGAATATTTTCATCGACGCACCTTACGATCTGTTTGTCACCCCCGCCAGCCGTTTCTGGAATGCCAGCGGCATAGATTTATCGCTGAATTCAGAAGGCTTACAGCTGAAAACACAAACTATGGCCTCAGTCATTACTGGCGGTATTGCGTTCGCCAATCCTCCCACGATCAACGCCAATCAATCCGCCCCCAGCCACAGCGCCTTTAAGCTGGCCGACGATCAGACCTCCGCAATGGCACCGCTGGACGGCACACCGCAAATTCTTCAGTTGCGTTTTCAGCAGTCGCTGCGCGGGATGCAAATCGGCGCACCCGTTGAGTTTTCGAGCGTCAAACTCGGCAAAGTCACGGCAATTGCTCTGGATTTCGAACCTTCTGGTTCGCGGTTTATTTCGTTGGTTACCATTGAGATTTACCCGAACCGTTTAGGCAGCGTGCTGGAGAAATTTCCGAAGCCTGAGAAAGAGGGTCAGAAGCAGGCTGCCGGTATCCTGCGTGACCTCGTACAACACGGCCTGCGGGCACAGGCGCGTGCTGGCAATCTGCTCACCGGACAACTGTATATTTCCCTCGATTTTGTCCCCAACGCGGCACCGGCTCCCTTCGACCTCAACGCACGCCCTTTGCGCATTCCCACGCTGAACAGTGGCTTTGAACACCTACAGGAACAGGTCGCGACGCTGATCGGCAAAGTATCGAAAATGCCAATTGAGTCGATCGGTAACAACCTCAACGCCACGCTGGGGAATCTCAATCAGACGCTGATTCAGGTGAATGGCCAGGTCTTGCCGCAAACTACCCAAACCTTACGCCAACTGGATAAGACGATGGGCAGCGCGCAGAACCTACTCGCAGCGGACTCTCCGCTGTTGCAAACCCTGACCGAACTCCAGCGCACGCTGTATTCCCTGCGCACGCTTACCGGATTACTTACCCGCCAGCCACAGGCGCTGCTGACCGGCAGAAATGAACACTATAAGGAACAACCATGAACCTCACCGCTTTCATCAACACTGCCTGCTCTTTGCTGTTGTTAAGCGGTTGTGCCTCATCCACGCCGCACTATTACACGCTGGTTAATGCATCGGAGAGCACGCCGCCCATCTTGGTTGCTGCGCCATTTGTGATCCGGTTGCATCCGGTATCCATCCCTGAACAATTAAATCAGCCACAGCTGGTGGTCCGTAGAGACAATGGTGAAATCGTCATGCCCGACAACGCCCTTTGGGCGTCACCGTTGCCGGAAGAAATGCGCAGCGCACTCTCAGAGCAGTTAGAACGCGCGCTGAATACCGTCGAAATCACAGGACTGACCCCGACGCAGGACAAACCCGTGGTCGGTATTAGCATGGCGGTTCAGCGGTTCGATGCGTGGCCGGAGCGTCGTGCAAGCATGGAAGTCACCTGGCGGTTGAGTTTTGAGGCAGGCACCGCAGAAGAATTGTTACTCACCTGTCGGGCGCAACATCAACAGGCGACGCGCGGCGGTATTCCGGGACTCGTGGCCACGCAGCAAGCGCTGATGCATGAGGTCGCGCAAGATATTGCAACATCGATAAAACAACACAGGTGTGTTTGACAAGCTCACGTTTACGCACAATGCCCTGAGCTTCATAAAAACCATCAGAATAAAGGGGCATTCTGCTTTTATCGATAAAGCCTCACCGTGCTTTTAGTTCGTTTTCTCGATTTTGGGCAAAAAAGTCACCTCGGCATGCAAGGGCACAACGTTTTGCCGGCTGGCTTTGGGCGCAGGCTTGCCGAGCAAATAACCTTGCCCGGTATCACACCCCAATTCCTTCAGACGCATTAGCTGACTGACGTGTTCAATGCCTTCAGCCGTCACCTTCACCTCAAGGGCGCTGGCAAGTGAAATGATTGCGCGCACAATTTTGTCTTGCTTGTCATTATGCAGAAAAGTGTCGATGAAACTTTTATCGATTTTTAGTCTGTCAAAAGGGAAGTTACACAACTGGGATAAGCTGGAATAGCCTGTGCCGAAGTCGTCAAGAGCAATTTTAATCCCCTCATCGCTGAGCTTCTTAAGTGTATACCTGGCAGCATTAGCATCCAAAAACAGCGCACTTTCCGTGATTTCAACCTCCAGGCGATCCGATGGAAACCCCACCTCATCCAATATGCTGACAATTCTTGCACTCAGTCTCTTGTCACACAGTTGCGTGGGCGAAATGTTAAAAGAAAGGAAAGTATGGGCTGGCCATTCAAGGGCATCCAGACAGGCCCGGCGTAACAACTGTTCGGTTAGCTCCGTGATCGCGCCTGTTTCTTCCGCCAGCGGGATGAACTGAGTGGGCGAAATAAATTTTCCTGAGGCCGTCTCCCATCGTGCCAGCGATTCATAACCTACGACGTTATCGGATTTCAAGTCCACCAATGGTTGGTAATACATTGAAATAGCTCGGTTCTGTAAGGCGTGTTGAAAATCCTGTTCAAGCTGGGCTCTTGCTAAGAGTTCATCCTGCATAATGGGAGAAAATGCCTTAATCCGCCCCCTACCGAGCTTTTTAGCCACGTGCATAGCACAATCGGATTTCTGAATGACTTTTTTGGGATCAATAGCGTCTTCGGGGCACTGCGCAATGCCAATATTGGCGGCAATACTAATGGAAATTCCATTGATGTAGATCGGGGCGCAAATGCTTCTCAAAATGCGGGCAGAAAGCGCAAGCAGGTCGGTATTACCTTTGTTAAGCTTTATAATCAGGAAATCATCGGCTCTAAGCTTGTAAACATGGCCGGGAAACAAGTAGAGAAGTCGCTGGGCTACCCGTTTTAATACTTCATTACTGTTGTCATAACCGAGGAGTTCATTGATGTCCCTAAATGTGTTGATTTCTATAGTAAAGATGGCGTAATTACTTTCACTGCCGTTCTCCAGCCTACGTGAAATAAACGAATCCAACATATTATAGTTAGGAAGCATGGTGATGGGGTCATGGGTCGAGATCCAGTGCACATTTTTTTCTGCTTCAACGCGTCTTGCTATCTCTTTCGACATTCTGTTTATTTGAAAGAAAGAATGAATCAGACTCAACAGGCCGGTGATGATCAGTGCGACAAAGATTTCATCTACGTTAAAATGTTCATTTGATGTAAAAAGCGAAAAAAGATACTCCCTGCCGTTTAAAACAAGCGAAAGAAAATAAATAGATAAAAAAATCACTGCACCCACAAGCATCGAAACTCTGAAATAATGCCGAGATATGTTCAACATCTCACCCCTTAACATCAATACACCTTTCCGGCGTATAAATTCTTGCAAGACATTCAGCTAGTGAATAAACACATATCACGATGAAGCTCTCATTTGACCCATAACACTGTTATCGGCGCAATGTCCGTAAGGTTGAGTTTTGTTGTAGAAATTTTAGGATAACCTAAGCTTTTTGTGAAGTAAGGCATGTTCAGTCCAGCATGGTGATTCAAGCAAGCATACGTACGTGATGAAAAAATAGAATTAAATTACAATAACTTAATATTTATAACGAGCTCCTGGCTTTTGCTAAAAAACACTTTCTGCCCTGTCACTGAACGCGGGGTATACTTTACTTGATGCTGAATACAGGGTTGACCCTATTTCAGTTTTGTTTATAGTAATGGACGATTTATATTTACAACATTCGCGGCCAGCGTTGAATCAATAGCGTTCATCTGGTTTATCTGATCCCTGAAGGTGTACACCTACCGTCAAGGAGTAATAAAAACGTCCATGCGCATTACGCCACCCTGAGTTATTTATCCTCCCTATGCCGTACTGAGTGACCCTCAGCACGCGCGCGCTAGCATCCCATCTGCGGATGTACTTTGCTGTATCTAAAATTTTTAGCCTCACGGGCTGACTGAATTCCAAAACTGAGAAAATATTATGTTGCTGTCCTCGACACGTAAGGACTGGCTGGGTAACGTCCGGGGTGACGTACTCGCCGGTATTGTTGTCGCGCTCGCGCTCATTCCTGAAGCGATCGCTTTTTCCATCATCGCTGGCGTTGATCCACAAGTTGGGCTCTACTCCGCGTTTTGTATTCCCCTCGTTATGGCCTTCTTTGGTGGTCGTCCGGCCATGATCTCGTCGTCTACCGGTGCCATGGCGCTGCTGATGGTGACGTTGGTGAAAGACCATGGCTTGCAGTATCTGCTGGCAGCGTCGGTATTAACCGGGTTGTTTCAGTTGGTAGCCGGTTATCTGAAGCTGGGTAGCCTGATGCGTTATGTCTCGCGTTCCGTGGTCACCGGCTTCGTGAACGCGCTGGCTATTCTGATTTTCATGGCGCAGCTACCGGAGCTGACTAACGTTACCTGGCAGGTTTATGCTCTGACCGCCGGCGGGCTCGCCATTATCTATCTCTTTCCTTACCTTAATAAAACGATCCCCTCGCCGCTGGTCTGCATCGTGGTACTGACCGGGCTCGCTATGGGGTTACATCTGGATGTACACACCGTCGGTGATATGGGCAAGTTACCGGACAGTCTGCCGATCTTCCTGCTGCCGGATGTCCCCTTGAATCTTGGCACGCTGTTGATCATCCTGCCTTATTCTGCCGGTTTGGCCGTCGTCGGGCTGCTTGAGTCGATGATGACTGCCACCATTGTGGATGACATGACCGACACGCCAAGCGACAAAAATCGGGAGTGTAAGGCGCAAGGCATTGCCAACGTCTGTACTTCATTCATTGGCGGGATGGCCGGATGTGCCATGATCGGCCAGTCGGTCATTAACGTGAAGTCTGGCGGTCGGGGACGCCTTTCTACTCTCACCGCAGGCGTGGTATTGCTCTGCCTGATTGTTTTCTTGCGTCAATGGGTAGCACAAATTCCGATGGCGGCGCTGGTCGCGGTGATGATCATGGTCTCTATCGGTACCTTCTCCTGGCGTTCGATCACTAACCTACGAAGCCACCCGCTATCAACCAGCGTGGTAATGCTGGCGACGGTCGTCGTGGTCGTGGCTACAGATAATCTGGCGTTTGGCGTGCTAACCGGCGTGCTGATTGCCTCATTGAATTTTGCCACCAAAGTGGCCCGCTTTATGACTGTCTCATCCGACATCCAGGAATCAACGCGCACCTATACGGTGATCGGGCAGGTATTTTTCGCCTCTGCTGATCGGTTCATGAGCCACTTCGATTTCCGTGAAGCACTGGAATGCGTCGTCATCGACGTCACCTATGCGCACTTCTGGGATATTACTTCCGTCAGCGCGCTCGACAGAGTCGTGACCAAGTTCCGTCGTGAAGGGACGAATGTGGAAATACGCGGAATGAATGAAGCCACCCGAACCCTCGTTGACCGCTTCGGGGTATATGACAAACCGGAAGACGTTGAAAAACTGATGGACAGCCATTAACAGTCAGGAGAAAACAAAATGAAGAACATCGTTATTGCCTGCGTTGACGGCTCACCGTCAACCCGACCGGTTTGCGAGTATGCAGCCTGGGCGTCCCGTTTGCTGGACATTCCGCTTTCCCTGCTGCATGTCCTGGAAAAGGACACTCATCCTGCCGTATCAGATCTGACCGGGAGCATTGGTATTGACAGTCAGGCACACCTTACCCAAGCGTTGGTGAGAGTTGAAGGGGAAAGAAGCAGACTATTAATGGCGCAGGGCAAAATCATACTGAACGACTGTGCTGAAATCTTAAATCAGGCCGGTCACTCAGAGGTAACGTTGTTGCAAAAGCACGGTACGCTGGATGAAATCCTGGCAGATCTGGGGGATATTCGCCTGATGGTACTGGGTCGCCGTGGTACACAGAACCCGGTCGGTAGCCATCTGGAAAGTATTATACGTCTGCATAGAAAACCGGTTTTGATCGTGCCGGAGTCCTTCCAGCCGCCGTCAAAAGTCATGTTTGCCTATGATGGCAGTGAAGAGAGCCGCAGAAATCTGACGCGCCTGACACTCAGCCCGCTACTGAGCGGGTTGGTCTGCCACATCGTCATGGTTAAGGGCGATGCCCGTGCTCTGCAAGAGGCGCAGAAAATTCTACAAACAGCGAACATTCACGCCGAAAGCCATTTATTGGAGGGCACTTCCGTGGCCGATGCGCTCTGTCAGCATGCGAGTGATAATGGCATTAACCTCATCCTGATGGGCGCTTATGGTCACTCGTCATTACGTCGATTTTTTATCGGCAGTAACACCAGCACCATGTTGGAAAAAACGCCATTTCCACTATTAATGCTGAGATAATACATTCCCCATAGATGGCTCTGCTGTCAAGGCAGGCCATCTCTCATCAATGGGGTGATGAAACAGGGGCATAACGATGTTGAGTGACAAGGTTTCACCGCTCACTGGCCACGCAACTGCGCAGCTAGCTTATCCAACTGATCAGCAATCTTATTAAGATCTTTGTCCTGCTCTCCCCGCGCGCGGGTTGAGTTACGCACGACCAGCTTTGCCGGTAAGATTTTGGATGCCGTTACGTCATTTTTCGTCGCCAGTAATCGTTCTACGGCTTCTTTACTCTGCAAATCGAGGTCCAACGAGACGGTAGTCAACGCCGGATGGAAAAATGCGCTGTCGTAGGTGTCATCATAGCCAATGATCGAAACCTGCTGCGGGATGGCCACGTTGTGCTGATGCAGTGCACTGATCACCCCGAGCGCCATCTGGTCATTCCCCACCAACATCGCGGTGAACTGCGGCGTCTCACGCAGCATTTGCAGCGCGTTGTAGTAACCGCTTTGCGCACTCCAGTCGCCGTGGACCACTGTTATCGCCTGCAATCCTTTCTCCATCAAGGTTTCTTGCCAACTTTGCAGGCGCAGACGTGATGACACAGAATCCTCCGGCCCCGCCAGTAATGCAAATTCACGATGACCTAACTCCAGCAGATATTCCACGCTGGCGCGTGAGCCGTCGGCCGGATTAAAGCAGACGTTAAACACCGTACTGGTCGGGTCGACGTCGAGGAACAGGCACAGAATGTCGTGGTTGTTCTCGTAAATCTGCTCCGCCTCGGCGCTTTCCAGCGGGATATTGATGATCACGCGATCCACCCGCTGGGATTTCAGTTCGTTGATGGAATCCTGAATGCTCTGATTTACATCCTCGTCAATCATCGAAATCAGCACCTGATAACCGGCCTGATGGGCATATTTTTTGACGGACGCCGCGATCTGCGAAGGCGCATGGAGCGCCAGTGAGGTGGTCACCAGCCCGAGAGTGAAACTCTGCTTACCCACCAGCTGTTGTGCCAGACGGTTCGGCACATAACGCAGAACACTAATCGCCTGTTCAACTTTCAAGCGGGTGGCGTCAGAAACGTTGGCGGACTTATTCAAAACCCGAGAAACCGTCTGGTAAGACACACCGGCGTAGCGGGCAACATCTTCTAACGTCGAGCTTTTCGATTTCATTCTCTTTCCCTGCCTGGAACCTGTGAACGTAGCTTACCCCCACATCAGTTGACTCAAACTACGGGATCTCATCTAAAAGTTCAATCTGGAGTGTCTTATAGTGCATAAGTTATACGTTAACATTGCATAATCTTGTGATTTAAATCACTACCCTCTGACTTATACACCACAACTTATGGATCCAACTCACAATTCAGAATGTGTAAAATTGATCATTATTGTTTCTGGGTATCTTATAGATTCCGTAAATGTGAACGTCGTACAAACAAAGGGGAAAATAATGAAACACAACTTACGCACTTTGGCTGTGGCGGTTTCTCTTGCCATCGCGGCAGGTCCTGCAGTGGCAAACGATATTGATTTTCATGGCTATCTGCGTTCCGGGCTGGGTGTTTCCGGTAGTGGCAGCGTAGAACAATTTCAGAAAAACAAAGTCGGTCGTCTGGGTAACGAAAACGACACCTACGGCGAAATCGAACTGGGCAGCGAAGTCTACAAAAAAGACGATGTCAGTTTTTATGTCGACTCCATGATCAGCATGGTGTCAGACGGCTCAAATGATGACGAAAGTACCCTCAACGACGACGCCCAGTTCGGCCTGCGTCAGTTGAATCTGCAAATCAAAGGGCTGGTACCCTGGGATAAAGATGCGGTGATCTGGGGCGGTAAACGTTATTACCAACGCCATGATTTACATATCATCGATACCAAATACTGGAACATCTCAGGCGCCGGTGCCGGGGTAGAAAACTTAAAAATGGGTCAAGGTGCACTGTCTGTCGCCTGGATCCGTGGCGATGCCAATGACGTTGATTACCGCGTCGACGGTGATAATGACGTCAACATCAACTACATCGACGTACGCTATGCCGGTATCAAACCGTGGAACGGCGCATGGATGGAAATCGGTGCCGACTACGCCATGCCTAATCTAACGCACGATCAGAAAGAATATGGCGGCCTGTATGACGCAGATAATGGCGTAATGCTGACCAGTGAAATCAGCCAGGACATGTGGGGCGGCTACAACAAACTGGTTTTACAGTACGCCAACAAAGGTCTGGCACAGAACATGATTTCACAGGGTGGCGGCTGGTATGACATGTGGAATTACACTAATGACGCAACGGGTTACCGCGGTATCATCACAGGTCTGATTCCCATCACCAGCAAATTCAGTCTCAACCACGTGCTGACCTACGGTCATGCAGAAAACATCACGGATTACACTGACACGACCGAACTGGTCTCTTTGGTTGGCCGGGCCCAGTATCAGTGGACGGATTACGTACGTACCATTGGTGAAGTGGGGACTTTCTATCAGAAAGATGATTACAAGAACGGGTCCAGCTACAAGCAAGGCGGCCAAAAGTACACCCTGGCGATGGGTCTGGCAGCCGGTCCTGAGTTTATGTCACGTCCTGAGCTGCGCGTGTATGCATCGTACCTGAACGATTCAGAGCACGGCGATACGTTTGAAGATCACACCAAATCCGACACCTGGAACTTTGGAGTTCAGGTAGAGACCTGGTGGTAAATTGTTTGTCCCAGAAATAAATGCTGTGTCTGAAATAAAAAAGTATCGTAATAAATCTGTGTCTAAATAAAGAAATAACCTCATTGTTATCTATGCTCAGGGTTTAACGTATTTTCTCTTGTAGGGGATCGTGACGTTTTTTGTGCCCGCACAGCAGCATCGTTATTATTGAATAACAGAGTAAAGGAAAAATAAAAAGGCAGCCAGATGATATGGCTGCCTTTTTATTATTTCGCTTTATCGTTAATGCCAATTCACTTTAACCACTCAGTTAATTACTCGGCAAACCAAACTTCTCGGTCATCAGTTTTTTTAGGCTGTCGGACTGCTTGCCAAATATCGCATGAACTTCATGACCGATGATCACCACACCAATCGCGCCAGTATCCTGGATAGCGCCGGAGTTAACGCGCTTCAGTTCTTTGACCTTCACGCGCAGACGAGTAATACAAGCATCGACGTTAATAATATTATCATGACCACCGAGCGCATCAATTAATAAGGTGACATCCGTTGCTGGCGGAACGTCAACTTTGCTGTCTTTATTCTTAGTCGAGAACACATGCATAAAGTCTTTTATATTTACCATGATAAATACTCTCCTACAGGAATGAAAAAACGTGCAACAGAGAGTACCCTGTTGCACGCCTTCGATAAAACATTACTTATTTAACGCTGAAGAACGCCGCGTCAGAATCTGGCAGCCAAACGCTGGCAACGTCACCTTACGTGGCAAAATTCCTCCGTGAACCATGTCCTGATAGTCATCCGGCAAGACGATCGTCTGGCTATCCACGGTGTAGTTTTGCAGGAAGATGAACTCGCTTTCACCGTCGGTGCGGCGCGCGGCTGTCACGCCTTCCGGCAGCGGTGTCTCCATGGCACGCGGCAGATTCATTTGCTTCGCCAGCATGGTGAAGAAATCTGTATGGAACTGCCGGTCGTTGCGCGAAGCAACATAATACGCCTGCCCTTTGCCGTACAGATTAACGGTCACTGCCGGAGAACCCGCATAGAAGTCCTCGCGGTAAGTCGCCAGCGCAGCAGCACCTTCCAGATGGATCACTTCACACAGCTGTGTGGCGCGATAAGGACCACGTAATCCCAGCGCATTGCCTTCCACACCGGCGACACTGTTATGCTGTTCATCAGTCAGACTGTCGATCTCTTCTGCCCAGATACCGAGCACCGGACGCAATGGCCCCGGGAATCCATTAAGGAAGCACAGATCGGTTTCGTTGACGATGCCGCTCCAGTAAGTCGCGACAAAGCATCCGCCCGCCTGAACAAATTGCTCGACCCGCTCAGCGACACCTTCACGCACCATGTATAACATCGGCGCAATCACCAGATCGTAGCCTTGTAAATCACCGTCGGCGTTAATGATATCGACTGCAATGCCCTGCGCCCACAGCGCACGGTAATGTTCCGCCACAGTGTTTTCGTAATGCAGCCCGGCGTTGCGCGGTCCCATGGCGTCGTCCATCGCCCAGCGACTTTCCCAGTCGAAGATAATCGCGACCCTGGCTTCCACACAGCTGCCAGCCACCGGCGCTAACGCCGATAAAATCGAACCGAGCTCGGTGACTTCGCGGCCAACCCGGGTATCGATATGCCCCACGTGATCCACCACCGCGCCATGAAACTTCTCGGAGGAACCCCGACTTTTGCGCCACTGGAAATACTGGACAGAATCTGCTCCGTGCGCGACAGCCTGTAACGAGGACAGTATGTGCATCCCCGGTTTTTTCAGTTTGCTGGTCGGCTGCCAGTTGGTGAAACTTGGCGTCGATTCCATTAGCACAAAGGGTTTGCCCTGCTTGAGAGTGCGCATCAAGTCGTGATACATCGCGGTATAGGCCGCGAGGCCAATATCATCCTGACCGGTATGCCACATGGGGTAGCTGTCCCAGGAGATGAAATCCAGCACGCTGGCGAGCTTCCAATAATCGTAATCGTAGAAATACTCCATGAAATTAGTGGTCGCCGGTAATGCCGGATTTTCCGCTTTCAGTGGCCGGATCTCTTCGCTGCAAAACCGCGTGACTTGATCGGTATTAAAACGTCGCCAGTCGAGATTCAGGCCGTGAACGCCGCTTTCTCCCTGCGGCGACGGCGATTCGAGCTGCGACCAGTCGGTATAGGTATGGCTCCAGAAAGTGCTCCACCAGGCTTTATTCAGGGCATCAAGCGTGACATACCGCGCTTTCAGCCAGTCCCGAAACTGGGCCTGACACGTATCGCAATGGCATTCACCGCCGTATTCGTTCGAAATATGCCAGCCAATCACCGCGGGGTGGTGTGCGTAGCGTTTTGCCAGTGCGCTGTTCATCAACTGCACTTTTTCACGGTAAACCGGTGAACTCATGCAATGATTGTGACGCCCACCGTGCAGCGCTTTGACGCGATCGCGCCCGACGCGCAGCACTTCGGGATATTTTTGCGACATCCACGCCGGACGTGCCCCGCTTGGCGTGGCGAGAAACACCAAAATGCCATTATCGTGCAGCCGGTCAAGCAGTTGGTCCATCCAATCAAACTGGTAGTGACCTTCCTCAGGCTCCAGCGCTGACCAACTGAAAATCCCCACTGACATCACGTTGCAGCGCGCTTCTTTCATCATTTCGACATCCCGAACCAGAATGTCGGGGTGATCCAACCATTGCTCGGGATTGTAATCCGCGCCGTGTAGCAGACCGGAGATCTTATTACTCAAAAGAGGAAACTTCGTCATGCTTAATCCTTTAAATCCTTAAAAATGAGTCAGCACTCCCCGGTCAAGGCGACCGGGGGAAAGAGAATCAGTTGAAGACGTTGATGGAAGGTAAAACCTGACCGTCACAGCTGAACAGCGCCTGGTTTTCGCGGGCGTTGCCCTCTTTCCAGTGGTCATTGATGTAGGTCATTCCGGCCGGTGTCGCCCAGCCTGCACCCTTCACCGGTATCCAGGTCGGCTCCCAGTAGAACAGGCCTTTACCACGGTGGTCCGGCACCGCAACCAAACTTTTAATCATGTCGCTGAGGAAGTCAGCCTGCCCCTGTACCGTGCCGGGATAGCCACCGTCTTTGGCCTCTTTTTCGGTGAAGCTGTTTTCGGCCGCATCACAGTTTTGGGTACTGTAGCCATATGCCACTTCCACCACGATCACGTCTTTGTTATAGCGTTTACTGATGTCGTCCATGTTGGTTTGCAGTGCGGAAATCGGGCCGTTCCAGTAGGTGTAGAACGACAGGCCGATGACGTCATAAGGCACGTTGCGCTTATTGATTTCATCAAACCACCAGCGGAAGGTATCGTTCTTGGTGCCTTCGGCCAGATGCAGCATGATTTTAATTTTCGACGGATCTTTCTCATCGGCTTTGACGCCTGAAATGGCCGCATTCAGCAACCCAGCCAAACGGTCAAACTCCCCGCCGCCCTCGCCCCAGCTTTTGCCTTCCGGCCACAAAATGCCGCCGTTCATTTCATTACCCACCTGCACCATATCGGGCAGCACGCCTTGCTGGCGGAACTGCGCGATCACCGCACGGCTGTAATCATGAATCGCGACTTTCAACTGCGGGTAATCCATTTTGGCCCAGCTTTTGGGCTTGAACTGTTTGCCCGGATCGGTCCAGAAGTCGCTGTAATGGAAGTCGAGCAAGATTTTGAAGCCCTGCTGTTTAGCGCGTTTCGCCAGCGCCAACGTGGTCGCCAGATCGTTATTGCCACCGCCGTACGGATGCCCCAGGGCATCTTTCGGATCGACCCACAACCGCAGACGCACATAGTTGAAGCCGTTTTGTTTGAGGATGACCATGGCGTCCTGCTGCTTGTGGTTCTGGTCGTAGAACTTGCCGCCGTGCTTTTCTACGTCAATCAGCGTGGAAATGTCCGCGCCTTTGATGAAGTCTGCCGGCACGTTGGCGACTTTCTTAATGGTGATGTTTTCGGCCGAACAGGAAAACGACATCGCCAGCAATAAACAGGCAACCGTGCTTTTATTGAAAATCTTTGTATTCAAGAAAGTCATGATGATTATCCTTTGGTGCTGCCCGCGGTCAGGCCGGAGACGAAATATTTTTGTAAGGCGAGATAGAAAATGGCGACGGGCACCGCGATCAGTACTGCACCCGCGGCGTACAGGGTGTAATTCGCCCCCATTTTTTGTGAAACCAGGTTGTACAGGCCAATTGGCAGCGTGTATTTGTCCGGCGTACGCAAAATCGTACTCGAGAGGATGAAATCTCCCAGCGGCCCGGTGAAGGAAAACAGCGCGATGACCGCCAAAATCGGCTTTGACAACGGCATGATGATTTCGATGAAGATGCGGAAATTGCCCGCGCCGTCCATCCGCGCTGACTCATCCAGATCTTTTGGAATGGCGTCCAGATAGCCTTTCATCAGATAGGTGTTCATCGGGATCATCCCGCCGACATAAATCAGCACCAGCGCCAGATGGCTGTTGATAAGCCCCAACAACTGCGCCAGCACGAAGATGGCGATCAACGCCGAAAACTGCGGGATCATCTGCAATAGCAGGAACAACATCAGCCCGTCTTTACGACCCTTAAAGCGAAAGCGCGAGAAGGAATAGGCGGTAAAGCTGACGCAAATCAGCGTCAGAATCATGGTCAGGAAACTGATTTTCATCGAGTTCCAATACCAGCCGACGTAATTCACATTGCCGTTAAACAGATCTTTATAATGCTGAAATGAGATATTTTCCGGAATAATCGACGTGCTGAGCAGGCTGTTACCGGCATTCAGTGACGCACCGACGGTCCAGATCAGCGGATAAATAATCATCACCGCCACGATCAGTAACAGGAAATAACTCAGCGAAAGGCGGATTAACCGGCTTCTCTTAATACTGCTGTTCTTACTCATCACCTTGCTCCCACTTATGCCATATCATCTTGTTTAAATGAATTGGTTGAACGGAATTGCCACAGCGCAATACCGACAACAAATATCGACAGCAAAATCGTAATGGTCGCGGCAATGGCATATTGCGAAGATGACATGGTTAATTTATAGATCCACGACACCAGAATATCCGTCCCTCCCGCATTCGATCCGGCCACCGCTGGCCCGCCGTTATTAAACAGATAGATAATATTGAAATTATTAAAGTTGAAGGTGTATTGCGTGATGATGATTGGTGCAATGGAATACAACACCAGCGGCAACGTAATGGTTTTTAATTTCGTCCAGGTGCTGGCCCCGTCCATGGTGGCGGCTTCATACAAATCATTCGGGATCGCCTGCAATACACCGGTGGTCATGGCAAACACAAACGGGAAACCCAGCCAGGTCTGCATCATGATCAGTGCGGTTTTAGTCCAGAACGGATCGGTCATCCAGGCTTTAGGCTCAATGCCGAGTGCCGCCAGTATCCCGTTATTGATCACCCCAAAGGTGTCGTTGAACATTCCGGCAAACACCAGAATCGTCACGAAGCCGGGTACCGCCCACGGCAGGATCAAGATGGTGCGAATTAATGGTTTGAAGCGGAGATCTTTCTGATTGACCAGAATGGCCAACATTACACCCACGGTGCACTGCAGCGTGGTGGCAAGCACTGTCCAAACGACTGTCCACTGCAAAACGTCCAGCAGCGTTGAGCGCCAAATATTCAACGTGAAGATATTAATAAAGTTCTTGAACCCGACCCAATCGACAAGTTTAGCCGGTGGCGTGTGGTACAAATTATAATTGGTAAACGCGATGGAGAAGCCGAAAATAATCGGAAATACCACCACAAACACCAGCAAAATAAAGCCCGGTGTGATCATCAAATAAGGGAAGCCTTCGCGCAGCAGCAGGTGATATTGCTTTCTGACGCTGGGTAATTCCATGCCCCGGTCACGTCGCTTACCGTTTGCCCACGCATCACGCAGACTCCAGTAATAAAACCCGACACCAAACGCGGCAATCAGTACGCTGATAATCCCTTTAGCTAATAAGAAAATGGAGTTATCACGCGGGACCTCTTCGCCCAGCGTATATAGCCCTAATAATCCCTGTTGCAGGAAATCATAAAAAACACCGGCGAAACAAAACAGAATAATGAAAAACAGAATCCCCTTGGCCCATTGTCGGTTATAGAACTGACCAAAACCGGGAATTAACGCCACAGCCAATGCCATCAATGCATGATGGCTGGCCGTTGCTGGCGCGTGGTTTTCCTCGTGGAGACGCGTAGACACAAAGATATTCCTTTCACTGGTGAGGGCATGAAATCACGCCCTCTTTTCAGACCGCAGTCGTTGGGTGTTATTGACGACTCATTGATGGCAACTGACGGATTGCGGACTACTCGTTGCTGACTTTTGCTGCTTCGATTTGCATCTGGATGTTTTTCACCGCGTCATTTAATGCCGCCTGCACCGGTTGTTTGCCGGTCACGCCGAGCTGAATGCCGTTGTTGGCCGGGCCCCAGACTTCCTGCATTTCAGGAACACCTGGCATGGCGGTGGCGCGCGTAGATTGCAGCGCAACAGCATTGGCTTTCTCATCGTTCTTAATCATCGGATCGTTCATCAGTACGGTTAGCGCCGGAATTTCCTTGGTCACTTCGTAGCGAACTTTGGCGTACTTCGGCTGATTGATGAAAGTAATAAATTTCTCCGCCAAGGGTTTTTGTTTGCTGTACGTGGATACCGCATAACCTTTCACGCCGAGGAATGAGCCCATCGGTTTACCATTCGGTAACAGCGGCAACGGTTTCACACCATAGTTAATACCTGCCGCTTCATAGGGCTGAAACGCCCACGGGCCGGTGATCACCGCCGCGGCTTTCTTCTCGGTAAACAGGGAATCGATAGCGTTCAGGCCGTTATCACCGGTAATTCCCGCCGGGAATAAACCCTCGCTATAGAATTTTTTCAGGTAGGTGACGGCTTCAACGCTGCCCGGCTTGTTGAGGCCGATATCTTCAACGTTAATGTCACCTTTAGCATCTTTACCGAAGATGTAACCGCCCATCGCAGAAATCGCGCCATAGGCGTAATAGACTTCGTCAAATTTGGCCAACAGGCCGTATTTTCCTTTGGCCATTTCCTGTTTGGAGAAGGTGTAATACTCGTCCAGTGTGTCGGGTGCCTTCGGCAACAAATCTTTGTTATAAATCAGCACCAGCGTCTCGACCGCTTTCGGTACGCCGTAGATCTGACCTTTCAATTGAAAAGCTTTGATGGCAGACGGCGTGAAGCTGTCGGTGAAGGCTTTGTCGAGCGTCAATGGCGTTAACAACCCCTGAACGACGGCGGTGCCGACCTGGTCATTGGGGATCACTATCACATCCGGGCCGATCCCTGCCGGGCCATCAAGACGCAGTTTTTCGGTTTGCTGTGTGTAGGGTGTTTCCTGCACCACCACTTTGACGTTGTTCTCTTTTTCAAAGTCTTTAACGGCATCAGATATACCGGAAGATTTCTTAATATCTTCCCAAATAAGTAACTGACCCTCGGCTGCCCGGACGGTCTGGCTGCTAAGGCTTAATGACATCAGTACCAAGGCAGTAAGGTGGGTAATTTTCATTGTTGCTCCTGGATGTGAAGGTATAACATTTTTGTGTGGAACCTGACGACAACCCATCAACAACTCATGCTATAAAACCCTTCAAAACCTGCAAGCACGGTGATTAATGTCGTTCATCAATTCGTGTTACACGTTAAACTTTGAATAGCAAAATCACTACCAAAAGATGTGTATTGTGTGATCTCCTCTCCAAAATTCGAACCGCCCTGTGCAAACGTTTACACAAGGTGGTTATAGTCCAAAACATCAGCTGTATGAATCTTTATGAGGCCAAACATGTCCAGCATCAGACTTAAGAATGTGGTGAAACGTTTCGATAAGACCGTAACGCTGCATAACATCAATATTGATATTGAAGACGGTGAATTCACGGTGTTCGTCGGGCCGTCAGGCTGCGGGAAATCCACGTTGTTGCGCATGATTGCCGGGCTGGAAGAGATTACTGAAGGTGATGTGTATATCGGTGAGCAGCGGGTGAATGATGTGGATCCCTCACGCCGCGGCGTGGCGATGGTGTTTCAGTCGTATGCGCTCTATCCACACATGACGATTGCGGAAAACATGGGTTACGGGTTGAAAGTGAACGGTGTGCCGAAAGAAGAAATCCGTCATCAGGTTGAAATGGTCGCCAAAACCTTACAGCTTTCCCATCTGCTGGACAGAAAACCGAAGCAGCTCTCCGGCGGCCAGCGCCAGCGCACCGCCATTGGCCGCGCGATTGTCCGCAATCCGCAAGTGTTTATGTTCGATGAACCCCTTTCCAACCTCGATGCCGAGCTGCGCGTAGAGATGCGTCTGCACATTTCCAGGCTGCATCAGGAATTGAAAACCACCATGGTCTATGTCACCCATGATCAGACCGAAGCCATGACGCTCGCCGATAAAATTGTGGTAATGAATGACGGCCAAATCGAACAGACGGGCGCGCCAATGGACTTGTATTACAACCCGATGAATAAGTTTGTAGCCGGTTTTATCGGCTCGCCGAAGATGAATTTCCTGCCCGCAGAAGTGATTGCCTGGCAACCGGACCGGCTGGCATTGCGCCTGACGCCGGAGAAAATACTCACACTGGCACTCAGCACCAGCCCACTGGCGGCCGGTGATAAAATCACACTAGGGATCCGCCCAGAGCATTTGCTGTCACAAGAAACGGAAAATCAGCTGGAGTTTAACTGTGAAGTGGTCGAGCGGCTGGGCAACAGTACTTACCTGTTTGGTCAGTGTTATGGCACCGACGGGTTCAAAATGCTGCTGCCGGGCGACATGGCATTTAATCCGTACCAGAGCCTGACCACATGGTTTGATGCGCAACGTTGCATGGTATTCAACGACGCCGGTCTACGTATCAGTGCGGCCAGCCTGTCTCATCTGCATTAAGGATCCAGACCGCCTTTTAGCGGGCGGTTTATCCAAAGCCTGCGGTAAAAAACCGTCACATGGCTTCTTATCCCCTGAAACCTATATCGTCACCACATGATCGTACCGCGCTGCTCTGAAACCAGAGTAGCGCGGTATTGTTTTAGCATGGTCGCGCTTATTTCTGCATTGTCACCAAAATAGGTTTCTTCACGAATAAGCCGTAGCTGAGTGCCCCCAGCATTAATAAACCAGCACCGAGGAAGAACACGTTGGTGAATTGTCCGGTCGCGTCTAAAATAATGCCGGTGACGACCGGTGCACAAGCAGCGCCTAGAAATCCGCCAAAGTTTTGGATTGCGCCCAATGATGCAACCTGTTCTTTGGGCGCGATATCAGAAGCTAACGTCCAGATCACGCCCTGAGGCAATTGCGAGAAAAAGTAGCCCATTGACAGTAGCGCGATACTGAACGTCGTGTCATGCACGAAGGGGATTGGGGATATCAGTCGGGCATTACGGGTAGCAGGTGGAGTTCGCTAAATAACACGCAGCAATCCGGGTCATAAAGAAAGGGAAGATATGACTATCTTCCCTGGTTGTATCAGGCGTCGCGCTGATTATTGCCCTCTTCGATAAACGCTTCGTCAATCTCGTCCATGTTTCCATGATGCTCGCGTCCAGAGAAAATATTCCAGCAGGTAATAAACAGCGCGGCGATCAGAGGACCAATAACGAAGCCGTTAATACCATAAATTTCCATGCCACCCAGCGTTGAAATCAGGATGAGGTAATCAGGCATTTTGGTATCTTTGCCGACCAACAACGGACGCAAAATGTTGTCAACCAGCCCGATAATGACGACAAAGAAAGCGACCAGGAAGATCCCCTTCCACAGCATACCTGCACCGAAGAAATAGATAGCAGCCGGTACCCAGATGATGGCAGAACCTACGGCTGGAATGATCGACAGGAAAGCCATCAGCGCTCCCCACAACAGACTTCCCTCTATGCCGGTGAAGTAAAAGGCCAGACCCCCTAAAAAGCCCTGCACGATGGCCACCACCACCGTGCCTTTAACCGTGGCACGGGCGACAGCGGCGAACTTCACAAACAGATGGTGTTTAATGTCTTTGGACAGCGGCAGAGATTGCATGGTCAGGTTAACCAGATACGCCCCGTCTTTTAGCAGAAAGAACAGCAGATAGATCATGATGCCGAAACCTACCGTGAAGCTGAAGGTACTCTTCCCTATCACAAAGACGCTACCGGCAAAGTACTGCCCGCCTTTAAGTGCTGCCGCTGACAGCTTCTGCTGGATTTCGGTCGTACTGTCTAAATCGTGTTCGATCATGAATTGACGTGCCCACGCGGGAAGATGCTGCAACACATCAGCCAGAACAGCAGGCAACTGCGTATTATTGTTCTGCAATTTGGTATAGAGAAGATTGAGTTCAATGGCCAGGGAAGAGCCAATGATCGCAAGCGGAGTAAAGACAATCAGACAAATGACGATCACCGTCAGAAACGAGGCCAGCCCGTTCTTCTCACCGAGATACTGTCTTATGCGTTTGCTCATTGGATGAAAAATAACAGCCAGTATAATAGCCCAAAGGACAGACGAATAGTAAGGCCCCAATACATCCAGAAAAGCCACGGTTACGATGAAAAGGATCAGGATAAAAAATCCTTTTGAAATACCTGCAAACTTCATATTAATTCCTCAAAGCACACTTTTTCCATCGAGAGAGTATAGATACAATAATGAAACTGTGGGCGGCGTCGAATACAAATGAGGGGAAGTTGTCGGACAAGCGCGTCGGACAAGGATGAAGTAAATTTTTTCAGCGTGGGCATCCCTCTTTGAGCGAGTAAATGCATCGATTAACTGGTTCAATTTTCATCTTGTGCTAAACCTTAAACAGGCTTAACGACAAGGAGCAGGTTATATGAAAACAGGTTATTTTTTAGCATCAGCAATCGCTCTCTCAGCCTTACTCGCGGGTTGCTCCAGTAACTATGCGATTCAAACCAATGACGGGCGGACGATAGTCAGTGAAGGTAAACCGAAGATGGACCGGGATACTGGCCTTATCAAGTACAAAGATGCCTGGGGAAAAGAGCGCCAGATCGCCCAGACCGACGTAAAAGTGATGTCTGAGATCGGTAAATAATCAATGTGTGGTTCAGACATTAGGGCGCAACGTATTGCGCCCTGTTTATGGACTTTTTATCAACGTCACTATGACTTGCCACCGCCCATGTGAACCGCCCTCGTTAATCTCACCACGCCTCTCTATTAATCGATCACTCTGAGATTTTGAGCTACGGGTGATTGACTATACCGTTTCAGCATCCTTGTCGTTGTTAACAAAATAATATCCTGAGTCGTTTCAATCCAATGATTAGGGTCATACCGTATCATTATTCTTTCACATTCTGATTAATATTAAAAAAGCATGACATTAATATTAATTTATTAATTCACCGCAGCGAAATTAATAAATTAATGACTCTCTGACATTTCATTTTAAGATTATTCAAAATTCTTTTTATCCACCTTACTGTTTTAATGCCGCAGAGGAAAAAGACCTGTGGAATGAGTGATGAGTAATCTCATAGTTATATTTATAGGATGAACGCATAGGCCAGCTTCCCGACAATGTTAATGATTACCCACAAAAGGTGAGAAAATGATGAGCAAAAAAATACAGTGGAATGGTGGCTTGCAGCAAGAAGCTATCGATATCTTATCCAAAGACGGCGGTATGATCGTCTGCCCGACAAAAGTGGGCTATATCATCATGACGTCTGACGCCAAAGGCCTGGACCGAAAATTTTCAGCGAAAGAGCGAAACCGCAATAAACCGGGCGTGGTGCTATGCAGTTCGATGGAACAACTGAAGCAACTGGCTCAGTTAAATCCTGAAATCGAACAGTTGTACCAACAGCACTGGGATAAAGATGTCTTGTTGGGTTGTATCTTGCCCTGGCAAGAAGAGGCAAAAGCCCGTATTCCCGATGACGGTTCCAAAACGATGATGATGGACTCCCGTGATACCAGCTGCTTCGTCATAAAATTTGGTAAACCGGGTGAGATTCTGGCAAAAGAATTGTGGGAAAATTACAATAAGTTCTCTTTTGCCAGCTCAGCAAACCCCTCCGGTAAAGGCAACCGCGGTAAGGTAGAAGGCATCGGCGAACGTATTGAAGAACACGCAGATTTAATCATCGCCGCCGATGAGTATGTCACCTCTATCCAGCCAAACGAAAGCGAACAAACGCGCTACGAACAGGGCGTAATGGTGTCAATGGTTGATGCGGATGGCAAATTAGTCCCTGAGCAGAAAGGTCAACGTAACGTAACACCTTGTCCGATGCTCATCCGTAAAGGCCTGGACGTAGATAAAATCATGTCCATGATGTCAGACATCTTCCTGACCTGGGATTATCGTCAAGGCAACTACTATTAAGTTCTGTTTGCGGGTGCCCATAGCACCCGCTTTGTGAGAGAAACAGTTCATGCCGTTGGATGCCTGATCTTACATACCGTCCAGACGGAAGATTTGCACTGTCTGGGCCAACTGCTGTGCCTGGTCTTCCAATGATGCGGCGGCAGCGGACATCTGTTGTACCAGCGCCGAGTTTTGCTGGGTGGCACCGTCCATCTGGTTGACGGCGACCGTGACCTGACCAATGCCCTGTGACTGCTCATCCGAAGCATGAACGATTTCGCCAATGATGGTTTTCACCGAATTCACCGCCGTCGTCATCTCTTGCATGGTCCTGCCTGCATCTTCCACCAGCGAAACACCCTGATCGACCCGCACAGTGGATTCGCTGATTAAGGCTGAGATATCTTTCGCCGCGTTGGCACTACGCTGTGCCAGGCTACGAACCTCGGCAGCCACAACGGCGAAACCGCGACCCTGTTCACCGGCACGTGCAGCTTCTACGGCCGCATTCAGCGCCAGGATATTGGTCTGGAAGGCAATGCCGTTGATTAAGCTGGTAATGGCCCCTATTTTTCGTGAACTGTCATCTATCTGCTGCATAATCTGCACAACTTGCTGCACTAAATTCTCGCCACGTTGCGCAATATCAGTGGCGTTCTCAGTCAGCGCCGTAGCCTGATGGGCGTTGTCTGCGTTGTGTTTCACCGTGGCAGTCAACTGTTCCATGCTGGCGGCGGTCTCTTCCAGCGCGGCAGCCTGCTGCTCCGTACGCGAAGCCAGATCGAGGTTCCCGGAAGCAATTTCTTCTGCCCCCTGCCGCACCGAGTCGCTGGCAGAGATAATTTCTCCCACCATGGTTCTCAGTTGTTGTTGCATGGTGTGCATAGCGAAGAAAATACTCTGACGATCGTTGGCCGCCACGGGGATCTCTGCAGCGAGATTACCTTCAGCAACGCCCAGCGCGATGGCTGCTGCCTGAGAGGGCTCACCGCCGATCGGTCTGGAAATCTTGCGGCTAAAGAGCAGACCCAGCACCGTGCAGACAATCACAATGCTCAGCAGCATCATGATTAGGGCATGTATCAGTTGCCGGTTCGCCGCCGCCATCACGGCACTTACCGGCGTGACCACGCCCAGATACCACGGCAGGGTACTGGTGCCGACGATAATCGGCCGCCAGGTTTCCAGTACATTTTCGCCCAGCGTACTGTCAAAATGCTCCACCACTTGCTGAGTAAACTTGTCGGTCGGGCCTTGATAAGGCTTACCGGCCATCGCTTTGTCAGGACTGGACACTACCAGGCCCGTGTTGGACAGCAGCACCGCGTAGCCCACACCATCCCAGGGTTTAATGGCTCCAACGGTTTTCTGCAATGATGCGAGGGAAATGTCTGAGGTGATCACTGCCTTGAGCTTGTTGTCATCAATCACCACGGCGGCGACAGAGGTCAGCAAAGTATCGACGCCATTGTAGGCGTAGCTTGTAGGGCTCGGTGAGCACGTCTTTTTTCAGTTTCTGCGGGATCAAATAGTAGTCGCCCTGTCCCGGTTTGAAGATGGAATCAAGGTTATGCAGGCTGAAGGTGCCGTCGCTTGCGCGATCGACAAAGCGGGCAAAGCGACCTTTCGGTGCAGAGTCCGGCAATTGAGCAAACTCGGCATCGCGACCATCAAAGGCGTTTTCCTCAAAAATTACCGACATCGACAGATAATCAGGATTCTGCTTGAGGGAGTACTTCATCATCTCTTCAGCGACTTTTCGGTCGGTGATCCCTGCCGCAGGCAGAGCAATCAGGCTTTGTCCCAGGTCTTTGGCTACCGTGCGGGCATACTCCAGAACCTTCTGCACATGAAGTGCGTTGCTCTCGGCAATTTTGCCCAGATAGTTTTCTGCCAGCCTGCGCTGCTGCTGGCTCGACTGCCAGCTCAGTAAACCGATGGTGATAGTGAAGCCCAGTGTGATGGTTAGGGCTCCGGTCAGGAGCATCAGTGTACGTGTGCTCATTTTTCGTTTTGGTTTAGGCAGATTATGCAATGAGATTTCCCCGGTGTAAGCGATGAAGCGCGATTAACTTCCTGTCGGTGGATGTCCATTTGAATAATCTATCGGCAATCTTTGGGCAATCTTTATGCGGATTGGTTGAATGAATCGAATTTTAGATAACGTATCCCATGCCAGTCCGCAGCCAATGAGCCTGTACGTGAAATCTCAGCATTGATAAAGGTAAGAAGAAAGCCATATATTGACATCATCGGCCAGTATTCCTGTTTCGACCGCTATGCCTGCACACTGTAAAATCTGTATACCCGCGCCCTGATTGCGCGGGTCACTATCAAGGATACTGACGATGACTCTTCTGGGTCTCCTGCTGGCTAATGCTTTGGCACATGAGGGAGTCCTCCCGGTAAATGAGCAAGGTTCAAGAGTTACATACACATCGCACTCGCTGAGATCCCCAGCAAAACGTGATAACGCATCAGCTTCTGCGTGATATTCACCAGGCTTACGCGTATATCCTTCCGCTACTATTTCACCATCACAAACGATGACACATCCAACTGGCGGATTCGGCTGACAATCTGGTAGCGCTTTTTGTGAAATCAAAAGCGCCCTTGCCATAAATTTCTTGTCCATTTGATATGCTCTTCATCTTTTAAAGCAGGGAAAAACAGATTTTTAATTCGATAGAGTAAAGTCTGATCGGAGCAGCTCGGAGCGCTCCGCCATACCAGCAGCGTGGTGAACTTTAGCTTTTACACTCATAAAACAAATATATAATTAATTTAACAAACCCAAAAGTTAAGAGGTGATTTTGCAAAGTACACTGAAACGCCTGCATCTTCGTCCCGTAATAGCATTAGATGCCGCCAGACTGTTCGAAATTTATGGCGATCCAGCCACTAACACATTTAATCCTGCGGGACCTTATCCAGACATTCACCATGCGAAAATGGTCCTGGCGCGCTGGATTAGCCACTGGGAACTCAACGGTTTCGGCAACTGGGCTATATCGCTGCGGGATACACCAGAAAAGACGCTTGGTTTTGGCGGCCTCAGTATTAGTCACTTTGCTGATATCTCTATTAACAACCTTGGTTATCGTTTTGCCACAGAAGCATGGGGAAATGGCCTGGCGACAGAGTTTTCTCAATACGCCATTAAGCATGGGTTCGATCACATAAAACTGGCTGAAATATCGGCGGTAGTGCGGAAGAATCACCTTGTATCTCAAAAGGTCCTGACTAAAGCAGGGCTTCGGTATGTAAGAGAAATTCTTGATGTGCAGAATGCACCGCCGAGCTTGCTGTTTACGCTCACTCGCGAGGAATGGAACAATAAATCGACGAAAATAACCAACGCAAGGTAGGGAAATGATTAATGTCAGACCCGTCATGTCTCTTCTACCGGTATCAGCAGAAAGAAAAATCTACAATGTAGCGCTCCCTAAAGGGGTCTACTAACAATCGGTCATCATTGCAGGACACAATGCATCTGGCGATTTCAACCCAGCGGCGTTTTCTGTTGATTGGGGAGGGTTTTGCAACCCCTCCCGTAATATTTACCGCAATGTTTCATCACGGATTGGCATCTTTTTCTGTCCCCTGAACATTACTCGGGCGAACACGTCAAACCGGCTCAGGCCGATGCGATCCGGCTAAGGCCTCCCTCAACTCACGCTCCGTCATCCGAACACAATAACTCGGCATTCCCCGCTGGAAGCGCCAGCTGTCAGAAAGCGCGCCCACGTCCACGGCATCAAAACCAAAAGCATCGTACAGACCAACGATAAGTTTTTTCGTGTCCTCGTCGTCTCCAGCCAGCGGCAATGCACGACGCGCGGGGTCTGTCGCAGGTAGGCCATCGCTTTCGAGATCCGTCATTTGAATGGCATTGAAGGCTTTGGTTATTTTCGATTGCGGCAAGAAACCGCCCAGATATTCACTGGTCGTCTTCGTCTGCTGATCCAGCTCTGTCACTTGTCCGTCACGCTCAGGGTAATAGTTGACGGCATCGATAATCGGTTTCCCGGCAAGCTGTGCCACCGGCAACTGCCCCAAGGCGGTAAGCGGAACGGCGATCATCACGATGTCGCCAAAGATAGCAGCCTCCATCGCAGTGCCGATTTCGCAACCAATCATCGGTTTCAGGCTGAACAACGTCTGTGGCCCACGGGAATTGCTGAGCATGACCTGATGTCCGGCCTTTATCGCCAGCTTCGCCACTGCGCGCCCTACAAATCCTGCGCCAATAATGCCTATTTTCATGATTCTCACCTTTCAATTATCTGTCAGAAGGTTAAGAATAATTCGACACTCATTATTGATAAATACGCCTCAACAGCATAGACAAACAACAAATAGGAGTGAATCGTGGACCGACTCACCAGCATGAATGTTTTCGTCAGAGCCGCCGAACTCGGGTCCTTCGTCGCAGCGGCGGAGGCATTACGCCTTTCCCCGCAGATGGTGGCCAAGCACATTGCCCGGCTGGAATCACGGTTGGGTACGGCGCTGTTGAACCGGACGACCCGCCGTCAGCACTTGACCGATATAGGCCACCGCTACTATGAACGCTGTAAAATTGTGCTGGCAGAAGCAGAGGCCGCCGATGCCATCGCACTCGATATGAAAGCCACGCCCTCCGGCATAATCCGGGTCAATGCCCCAGTGACGTTTGGTGCCTCAATGCTGGCCCCTTTCATAACGCAATATTTGGATAAGTACCCCGACACACAAGTTGAGCTGACACTGAACGACCGTTTCGTCGATCCCGTCGAAGAAGGCTATGAAGTTATCCTGCGTATTGGCGAACTGAACGACAGTACGATGACTGCCTACCCGCTGCGCCCTTACCGGCTGATTGCCTGTGCATCGCCAGGTTATCTTGAGCAAAATGGCATGCCTGCAACACCTGCCGATTTGGCGCTTCACTCCTGCCTGGTTTACGGGGTTTGGTCACCAAAGTCACCCTGCCGCTGGCTATTTTCTCAAGAGGGAAAAACGCAGGAAGTTCGGCCCGAAGGGCGTTTTCGATCCAATGACTGGCGAGCCCTTTTGCACGCAGCCGTCAGAGGATACGGTGTGACGCTGGGCCCGGCGGATGTATTGAAGGATGAAATCAGCGCCGGACGACTAGTACAAGTGCTGCCAGACTACCAATGTCCCTCGCGGCAAATGCATGTCCTCACGGCGGCGGGTTTACGGCAAACGGTCAAAATACGCAGCTTTATCAAAGCGGTTACAGAAACCTTTGGTTAACCGACGTTTTGCATGGCCTGTTCCCCAACGGTGCCGTTTTGACGGGAGATTGACATAAAGTCTTCGTTCCCTATGTTCAATTCCCACCGCCCTTCAGAACAAAAAATAAGCGATTCCTCATCGATCATATCAAGTGATATCAATCACAGATTGAGTATTTAATCACCGAAAACGCACTGACACTTCTTGTATGGTAGTAATCCCTGACGTATTTTAAATCCACTTTCAAGCATGAATCTGCTGTAAAAAATATCGCCGGGATGGGAGGACTATGAAAATCGTTAAGGCTGAAGTTTCTGTAACTTGTCCAGGACATCACTTTATTACGGTCAAAATCACCACCGATGAAGGATTGTATGGTGTCGGTGATGCACACCAAATTGAAGATATCTGGCAGTTCTTTTACAAAGGGGCTTATTGGCGCCGTGGGCCGGTGACAATGTCCGCTATCTCAGCAATGACCAGTAAAAAAATATCGCTGTTCACGTCACGCCTTAACCGCCACCGTTTTCCAACCGTTATTGACTGGCTAACCCGGGGATTAATTGCGCCGGAAAAACGCGTTACCCACTATTTTCCACTCGCGCAAATAGAAGAAGCCATTCCTGTATAACCCTACAAATATATAAATAGCTCTCCCCCTATTAAATATATATAAAATATTTAACGAGGTCCTTTAATGATAAATCATATGAAAGAAAGGCCATTAACATTTAAGAATATGCTCGCCTATGGTGGCGGCGATTTCTTTGGCGGTGGCAGTTTTGCCGTACTTGGCCTGTGGATCATGTTTTTCTATACGACTTATGCGGGTTTAAGTCCCGCTGAAGCGGGGGCCGTTATTGCTATTGCCCGCCTATTGGATGCTTTTTTCGATCCATTAATGGGTTACGTGACAGATAATTTTTATCGTACCAGAGTGGGACAACGATTTGGACGCCGAGGGTTTTTCTTCTTATTTGGTGCGCCATTAGTCTTTATTACCTATGTGATAATGTGGGTCAGTGGAATGAGTTTTGGCTATTACTTAGCTACTTATATCCTCTTCTATGTGGCCTATACACTGGTTATTGTTCCTTATGAAACACTCGCCGCTGAAATGACGACAGATTTTAAAATCCGTTCAAAATTAACCGGTGTACGCATGTATTTTTCCACTGGTGCCGGAATATTAGCGGCGTGGTTACCCGGACGTATTATCGATTTCCTTGGCAATGATTCCTCTTCTTCATTTTTATATATGGGGGTCATCTTTGGGGCATTATTCGCTATTGTTATCGCCTGCCTCTATATGTTTACATGGGAACGACCTATTGCCATTAATCCTGACATGCCTAAAATGTCATTTAAACGCGATATGAATCAACTGTTCAAATCTTTAGTATCGACATTCCAGGTAAGAACATTCCGTCAACATGTGGGGATGTATCTTGGCGCTTATGTTGCATTAGATGTACTAGGTGCAGTCCTGGCCTACTATATTATCTTTGTTCTGGGGCAAAATACTGTTAACGCGTCTAACGCCTTAACACTGATGACAGTGGTTCAATTCCTTTGCGTCGCTTTATTCATCACATTATGTCTGAAGTTTGGTAATGGGCTGTCGTACAAGATTGCCCAAGCGTTCATGTTGTCCAGTGTAGCGCTCTTTGTCGCCATTCATTATTTCAACCTACCGAATACGATCATATTAATTTACGTTGCAGCCTTATTAATGGGAGTAGGTCGCTCAGGCACTTATTATGTTTGCTGGAATATTTACAGTTTCATTCCTGATGTTGATGAAATGCTTACTGGAAAACGCAGAGAAGGTATTTTTGCTGGAGTCATGACTTTTGTTCGTAAAGCCGTTCAAGCCATTGCGCTATTCATTGTAGGCTTAGTCTTACAGCACTATGGTTTTGCAGCAAAAAGTGCGGCCCAATCAGCTGATGCCATTCATGGCATTGTCATTATCTTTGCCGTAGGTTCAATTATATTCTTAGTGTTTGGAATTGTTAGCTCTCTGCAATTTAGCCTAACAAGAGCTAACCACTCCATCCTTGTTGATGAAATAAACAGATTAAAATCGGGAGGCAGTAAAGCAGCCGTGACCGTGGAAACAAAAAGGGTCACAGAAAAACTGACTGGTTGGGATTATGAATATCTTTGGGGCAATAATAAAATCGCCCGAAATTCTCATGACACTGAAATAGACGCAGCTCTTAACCCTGAAAGTAAATGAGGTAAATACCATGCAAAGAATTAATTTTAATGAAATGAAAAAAACAGTAAAACAGGCATTTCTGAATGCAGGTTTACAGGATACGAAAGCTGATATTTGTGCGCAGATTCATACCGAATCTAGCTGTGACGGCATTTACTCTCATGGATTAAATCGCGTTGCACGTTTTGTTGAATACGTCAATAAAGGATGGGTCAATATCAATGCCGAACCGAGTTTAGTTAAATCTCTGGGTGCGATTGAAATTTATGAGGGTAATCGAGGCATTGGCATTACCAATGCACTTTTTGCTGTCGAACAAGCAACGGCTATTGCTCGTGAAAATGGCATGGGTATTGTCGCATTACGCAATACAACACACTGGATGCGTGGCGGTACCTATGGCTGGAAAACAGCAGAAAAAGGATTAGCGGCAATTTGCTGGACCAATACCGAATCGTGCATGCCAGCATGGGGAGCTAAAAATTCACGACTGGGGAATAACCCATTTGTGATGGCGGTTCCTCGCCAGGATGGCCCATTGGTACTCGATATGGCAATGTCACAATATGCTTATGGTAAGCTCCAGGTGACACGCTTGAAAGGTGAAAAGCTGCCCTTCCCCGGTGGTTATGACAAAGATGGCCATCTGACCGATGAGCCCGGCCCAATTGAACAATCCATGCGTATTTTACCTACAGGTTATTGGAAAGGTTCTGGCATGGCTGTATTACTGGATGCAATGGCAGCATTACTTTCAGCCGGCTCCCCGACGAATGCCATCGATAAAATACAGGAAGGCAGTTGTACCGGTGCTAGCCAGATATTTATGGTGTTCGATCCTACCCAATTAGGTGGCTGTGATTTTAATAATCAAATGGCTAACAGTGTGGCTGATTACGTAAAAACTTCAGAGCCAGCGGAAGGACAAACTGCGGTTTATTACCCAGGAGAGCTGGAAGTAAAAACCCGTAATGAGAATTTAAGTCAGGGCATTCCTGTTGATGACGGTGTTTGGGCTGAGGTCATTGCATTGGCTGAAGGGGGAACAAAATGATTGTTGGTCATATAAAGCAACTTGAAAAAAGCAAACTGGAGCTCCCTACTGCTATTTATCAAGTGTTACATACCATCAGCCAGTGGGATTTCAGTCTGCATCCAGACGGTGAAAAAACCGAGCATAATGTGGTGTATAAGACATTCCATGCGGATACCGCCCCCGCCATCGAAAGGACTGCGGAAACTCACATTGAGAATATTGATGTGCAGTTTGTTATATCAGGCCAAGAGGGTTTGGAATATCAACCCATTAAGGGGCATGTCGCTACTGACACTCACCCTGAGCAGGATAACTATTTCTATCAGGGAAAAACGGGGGATGAACAGGCACTGTTATTGAGTGCAGGAGATTTTGTCGTACTATTTCCCTGGGATATCCACACGCCATTGTGCCAGGTCGGTCACCCACAAAAGGTCCGTAAAATTGTGGCTAAAATCCCAATCACCCTGCTGACCTCTCGCTAAGGAAGCCAATGAAACTGTCACAGGAAAATCTGCAATACTTAGCTCCGGGGACGATAGTCCCTACTTACCCACGCAACCAACTCAAAACCCGCATAGTACACCTGGGATTCGGCGCTTTTCACCGCGCTCATCAGGCAGTGTACGCCGATCAATTAGCTGCACAATTTGGCAGTGATTGGGGTTTTTGCGAAGTGAATCTGATGGGTGGGGAGCAGCAAATTACCGATCTTAATGCGCAAGACCGCCTTTATTCTGTTGCCGAAATGGCCCCTGAAGGCTGGTCGAGTCGGGTGGTGGGCGTTGTTCGACGAGCCATTCACGGTGAAATTGATGGTATCAATACTGTATTGGAAGCCATGGCAGAACCAGATATTGCCATTGTCTCAATAACCATTACGGAGAAAGGCTATTGTCATCAACCCTCAACCGGAAAACTCGAAGAAAATCATCCTGGTATCCTGCATGATATTGCCCACCCCCAATCCCCAAAATCAGCACCGGGTGTGATTGTTGAGGCACTGCGTTTACGCCGCGAGCGCCAGCTACCCGCCTTTACGGTGATGTCATGTGACAATATGCCAGATAACGGTCATGTAACCCGTAATGTGATCCTGGGCTTAGCCAAACTGCAAAGTGAGGAACTGGCACAATGGATTGAGGATCACGTTAGCTTCCCATCGACGATGGTTGACCGCATTGTGCCTGCCGTTACACCAGAGACACTGGACAAAATCACCCAACAATTAGGTGGGGTCCATGACTCAGTAGGCGTCGCCTGCGAACCTTTCAGGCAATGGGTGATTGAAGATAATTTCGTTAATGGCCGACCTGAGTGGGAAAAAGTTGGAGTTGAACTAGTACAAGAGGTTTTGCCATTTGAAGAGATGAAATTGCGGATGTTGAACGGTAGCCACTCTTTTCTGGCTTATTTAGGCTATCTGGCTGGTTATGCACATATTAATGATTGTATGCATGATGATAATTATGTCGCTGCAGCCTATCACCTCATGTTGAATGAGCAGGCACCGACACTCAGAACTCAAGGTGTTGATCTGGTCGCCTATGCGGACTCATTGATTGAGCGTTACCGCAACACGGCACTGAAACATCGCACATGGCAAATCGCTATGGATGGGTCTCAAAAACTGCCTCAACGCATGTTGGACTCAGTTCGTTATCATCTGAAACATAACAGCAATTTCGACTGCCTTGCGCTAGGGATTGCTGGCTGGATGCGCTATGTGAGTGGTACCGATGAGCAAGGTTACCCGATTGAAGTCAGTGACCCGCTTCTTGCTCAACTACAAGCCTTGGTGAGCGCCAGTCAAGACGGCCCGGAACGGGTTAATGCCTTATTATCACTCGATTTAGTGTTTGGCAATGAACTACCGAAAAACCAAAAATTTGTCGATTGCATCACTCAGGCTTATATCCATTTAATCAGCTATGGAGCGCGTCAATCAGTGGCTAAATTAGTACAAGGGTTCTCATCCCCGTTCTCTTTACATTAATTAATGAAATCACCCATAAGGCACCTCTATTCCGGTGCCTTTATTTTTAACTGAGGGAATTAATAGACTGATAATCTGATAGTGAAATCATTTTTCCGCAAACCAACGCCTAACCTATAATGATAACGGTTACTCCTGTCTTTAGTACATTCTTCTTTCTGTGTAATCATCCCTGAATATAGGTGTATAAATGTTTTGGAATATATTCAAATCGAGAGTGTAAGAACCATTAATGTCTTCATGATACTTTTCATCGCTGGCCTCTAACCTATGAGTTAATTCAAACCATACTTCATTGTCACTTGCCTTGATATTATCCTCGGAATGCAGATCATAGCTGAGATAATTATTTAGATCACCCTGCGTTAAATCGCGTAGATGTAAAAGCATAGTGAAAAAAAATCAATTTTATTTGGGTAGGCAAATTCGGAGGACTCAAGCGTAGTTAACTCCAGAGATTGATGCTGAGAAGGTTACATCTACAAGATAAATATTTAATTTAACAATTTTACAATGCATCTACTCGATTTTCTCTTTATAATAAACCTTACATTAATCATACACAATCCGTACAAAATGAACATAAGTGAAATAAAGAAAAATTATCGTAATGATATTGACGGACTTCGAGCTATTGCTGTTCTTTTAGTGATCTTCTTCCACAGTGGTTCAAACCTTTTCCCCTCTGGATTTATAGGTGTAGATATCTTCTTTGTGATATCTGGTTACCTCATTACAGGTATTATCCTGAATAAAATCCGCAAAGATGAATTTAGTCTTTCAGAGTTTTTTGTGCATAGATTGTGGAGGATCCAGCCGGCTTTAATAGCAGTCAGTCTGGTAACGCTTGCCGCTGCAGCAGTCTTGTTTTTGCCAGTGGACTTCATCGATTTTCTGAAAAGCGCTAAATATAACTCCCTTTTCCTTTCTAACCAGTATTTTGGGAAGATGTCGGCGACTTATGCCTCGCCTGATACGAACATTTTCCCGCTTTTACACACCTGGTCACTTTCAGTCGAATGGCAATGGTATCTATTTCTCCCACTCTTCGTACTGGCCGGTTCTCTAATGACTAAGCGCTTGGCGCTATCCAAAAATACGGAACAGAATGATCGCTTTCTGTTGTCTATCTGGGTGGTTGTAACGGTTGCGCTGGCTACTTTTTCACTGGTATTTACGAAAATTCATCCGGGTGGAACCTATTACTTGCTAACAGCACGCGCATTCGAGTTCACCACAGGTGGAACGGCATTTCTTCTGACGCGAATTTTCTCTTCTGTGCGAGGGCCAGTTGCAAGCCTGTTAAGCCTTTTTGCATTTATCATAATGATCGCAGTATCGTTGAAAACTGGTCTACTCGACATCTATCCGAATGGCTACACGTTAGTAGTGTCAGCCTCTGCCGCTCTTATTCTGTTCTGCGGTCACTATCGCGAAAAGGTCTTGGGAAGCTTGCTTTCAACCCCTCCCGTAGCATTCATCGGCAGACTCTCATATTCACTTTACCTTTGGCATTGGCCTGTCTTTGCTTTTTGCAGGTACATGAACATTTCTCTTGCCGGTGTGCAGCTTTACCTTGCCCTGGGGATTATATCTTCTCTGGCACTTTCGAGTTACTTCCTCATTGAAGCCCCTCTACGTCGCCGGCGTCCATCTCTCAAAATATCGGTACTGCAGCTAGTAATCCTGCCGATCATACTCTTCTGTGCACTATATGCATTGGCCACCCGCTATGAAGGATTACCTCAACGCCTAGGTGCGCAATATTCGAATGAGTACATCGCTCTCAAAAAATACAGTGCCATGGCAACAAATCGTGAAGAATGCCTTGAAGGAGATCAGGATCTTGCGCAGTGCCAGTTTGGAGATTTGAATAGCAATAAAAAGTCGCTACTAATAGGAGATTCAAATGCAAACCATTTTTGGGGTTTCTTTGATGTGTTAGCCCAGAGTGCTCATATACGAATGGAATCACTCACTAGCTCATCCTGCCTTACGCTTCCTGGAGTATGGCAGTACGACTGGTGGAAATATCGTAACGAGCCTTATACGCAATGTCATGAGCATACCGAACACTACTATCGCTTGATCAAAGAAAATCACTATGACTATGTCATCCTTGGTGAAGTTTGGGAAAACTATGCGAGCGGCTCACACCTCATCAATAACGAGGGTGATGAGCGTTCAGATGCACTAACCAAATCAAGAATGACAAAAGCATTGCAGGATGCCCTCAACAATATCATCGCTTCGGGTGCTAAGCCGATAATTATCACAACGGTTTACACTATGCCTAAAGACTATATTGAATGCCACCGCAGGCAATCAATCGCTAGAGCGACTTACTCTGAAAGTACCTGTGATACACCAAGGCCTAGAAAAAATGAAGATGACGTTTATACTCATAATCTCTTTGCGCAGATGAAAAAGGAATATCCGACTCTGACGTTAATCGATGTGAAAGACGTCCAATGTCCGGATGCGCGCTGTCTTAGTGAGATAAACACTATTCCGGTATATCGTGATGTTGGCCATATTACCGATTACGCCTCTTATCATTTCGGCCTTGATTATCTCAAGAAATTCGGTAATCCATTAAAATAAGACTGTAGTGGCACACTAAATTTGTTCCTTTATTATCCCCTTGGCTTAATGCAAGCCCACCGGTCGGAATTCAATTAGTTGAAACGCTGACCGGCGTTACACCGTCGGTTATCGCCCCAACGGCGGCAGACCGAACCCACCGCCACAACTGACGATTAAAGGTAAATGGCTGGAACAGTTGGGGTTTAGTACCGGCCAGCCGGTGAGTATTACGGCTGAGAACGGGTGTCTGGTGATCAGGGCTGAGGCTGGCGGCTAAGGATAAAAAGTAAAATCCCAGCGACTTGGCCGGGATTTCTTATATTTATATTTGATTGATTTTTAATATGTCTTTTTTCAAGTCATCATTAACATCAGAAGGATCAAGTTGGTTTATAACTTGTTTTATTTGGATAAAACTACTTTTCTGCTCTTTTAGAGCATCACCTTTTATCGTCGATAAAGCAGCTATAAGCTCACCATCATAATATTCCCCAGCCAGCGGATCCTTCGTCAGAACATCCAGCACTTTTGGCATTAACTGATCAATACACACTTCCTGACGTATAGCACGGCAGAGATCTTCCACTGTTAGATCTTCAATAGGTATATCAATGACTCGTTCGAACCATTGTTCAAGCGGAGATTGTTGACTCGGCTCTTTGGCTACATTGATGTTTCCTACCAGTTTACGGAAGGTGATCATATTCCATGTCCTTTCAGTGCTGATTCGATTTTATTAATGGCATCAGTTGCTCTGCCATATGCTGCTTGAGCTTCGGGATTATTTACATTTTTCAACGTGTCTGCATGGTTCCTTAACCCCCTCAGAGTATTTTGCATTTCCTGCATATGATCCCAATACCCACCATCCTCTTTAGGTACAGGATTACCATCCATATCCTTGAGAGTTCCCGTAATATCATGATCCTTCAGAGCATTTTTTATTGTGTTATCAATCTTCTTGATAGCACTTTCTTGCTTCTGATTAAGATTCTCAGCAGGCTTTTCACTTTGCTGTTTAGGATCGTTTTCTGGCGGAGGCGGAGTACCCGTGCCCGATCCCGTTCCACCCAGCTCGGCTTTATCGGCATCTGACAGATCTTTCCCAATATTCGGCGTACTGCCTTTGTCTGAGTCTGACTGACTCTGCGCCGTAATGATCGCCATCATCACACAACTGGTGTTTGCCAGACATGCTGCGCTCAGCCCCTGCTTCGCCGCCTTTGTCAGCGCCAGTGCCGCCTGGTCGTTCGGGTTTACGCTGCCTGCTTCTGCCGCCGCTGCCGAGTTCATCAATGCCCATGCCTGCATCTGCTGAACAGCACCGATACTCGTCATATTATTACTGATTTCGTTCTGCCCTGCCTGCGCACCCGTCATCGCATCCGCCGAACTGCCGCCGGTCAGACCGCCTGCCAGCCCTGCCGCTGCGGTTCCCAACGTAACCAGCGTCTGTTTTTGCTCTTCGCTCAGTTGGCTGACCGGTATATCACCATACAGCGCATTTTTTATCGCCTCCCCCATCAAGGCTGTCGTCGCAGCGCCTGCCGCACCCGCAGCAGCGGAGTTACCTTGTACCGCTGCCAGCGCACCGGCAACCACCGCATGGGCCATCACACGACTGGATTCATCCGGCGCAACCTGTTTAATCACCTCTGCCAGATAGGGCGCACTGGCACCCGCAATAGCTTTCGCCAAGTCACCACCCGCCAGCCCTTGTATCGCCGCCGTCGCGGCCTGTAACCCCTGCTGGATGGCGCTGCCCGTCCCGTATTTCGCCATTTCGGCTTTGTAGACATCGGTTTCACGTAACTCTTTAGCGCTCTTTTCTGGGTATTTTTTCTTCGCCTCACTCAGCCCGTTAAGGTCACCCTGCGTCCGCGCGATATCCATCACCTGCGCACCTATCTCACCCACTAACTGGCTGGCTTGCAGGCGCTTCTGCTCTTTCTCTTTATCAAAGACAGGGCTGATACTGCCATTCGCATGGTCTGTGTCACGGCTTAAATCACCCACGTTTTGCTGCTGATTAGCGGCATCACGTACAATAAGGGTACCGTTAGCGACAGCAGATTGCGTGGTACCTTCTGCATGACCTTGGCCGTTAAGCCCCGCCAGAACATTGCCGACATTCGACATGGCATTGCTCATCGCGCTGGCACCGTTGCCACCGCTCAGGCTGATCCCGCTGTGACTGACTTTATAATCTGCCTTATTGCCGATATCGCTGAACCCTAGCGTACCAGTATTCAGCAGATTTTCATCTGCCGTTCCCTGACTCGCAATCACACCGCCATTCAGTTGGGTGTGACTACCCACATTGATATCAAACCCGCCCTTACCCGCATAAATACCACTCTGCTCTACGACGCTGTCGTAGGTACTGTTCATTTTATCCTGACTGAGATTGATATAACCGGAACCGCTCATTGAACCGAAGGTGAAACTGCCACCCGCACCGAAGCTGGTTTGTTTCGATTTATAGTCATCACTGTCCTGCAGGCTGGTAATAGTCAGGTCACGGCCAGCGTCAACCGTGACCTTCTCGCCGTTTACCTGCGCGCCTGACAATGAAGTATCGCGTCCGCTGCTAAGAATTACGTTGCCGCCACTGTCCAGCGTCGTTTCAGACCAGTTGGTACCATTGCCTTTATCATTGCCTTTTGCACCATTAACGCTGGCAAATATACTTAGTCCGGCGCTGCCGTTGCCCACACCAAAGCTAATTCCGACACCGCCGCCACTGCTGCTATTTTTACCCGTACTTTCCTGCGTGTTGGCCGCGCCAGTCAGCAGGATGTCGTTAGCCGCATTCAGAGACGTATTGCCACCAGCCTTCAGTTGGCTCCCCCCAATGGCAATGTCACCGCTATGGGTGGCCAAATTCAGTAAACCACTTCACCCAGTGCAAGAGCCTCGAGGGCGACGACTTCCGGCGCTATATCGACAAGGGGGCAGCATGAACATCACCTTTACCTCTGAACCGATCCCGGAGCTGACAATCGACGGCGACATGCTGGCCGTGCTGGGTTTTACCTCCGGCACGCCGTTACAGCTCACGCTCCGACCCGATGGACTGTGGATCACCCCAGTCACCGAGGCGGCCACCTGGAACACATTGTGTGAAGCCAGCCAGCAGCGGCAAGATTTGGGAGCGGATTGGGTACGGCAGAACGGCGAACTGATCATCGCCGGAGACTGGATCATCGAGTCCGGGATCACCGATGTGGCACAACTGGAGATCACCGCCGCACCCGGAGTGATCCGGTTGCAACGGCGGGAAGTTGAGGGATTTCTGGCGTAGAAGCAAAGCTCCCGGCCAGTTGGCCGGGAGTTTTTCAGCTCATTTGTTTATATATATGCTTCAACCACTCTTCAGAAGAAGACCATTCATTAGGGTAATAATAGCTACAGTCAATTTTGTTAAGCAGGATGTCCTGTAATTCGTCATCTGATAGAGAAAGTGCCAGCAGATAATCTATTTCAGATTTCATCTGCAACCGCTCCTCCGCAGTCTCGGTAGCTTTGTAAGCTGCCAATGTTTCATCCGCATTACCAAACAGCACCTCAAAATCCTGGTTAAAATAACACCTCAGCAGATATGACAAAGAAGGATACTTTTCTTTAATATTCATGGCGTTGGATACCCAGTAATGATTTTATACCCATCAGGCATTGAAGGATCTCTGCCAATGATAATTCTGGCATTTGTAGCTGGAACAGCACTTGTAGCCCCGCGAGTAACACTAATACCAATAGCAGCAGAAGATTGATAATCAAGTTCCAGGTAACCCTTTTGGCTACCAGATAAATAACTCTGGATCTTCGACTGATTGCTATCAATGACTTTGCTTGTCACAGCTTCTGCTGTAACTCTATCAGTAAATGTAGATGCTGTTTTTGTATTGCCTGTAGACACTCTATCAAATAACTCCGCTTCAGTTTTTCCTACATGCCGATCAATCAGATGGCCGCCTGCTTTCTCATGAGCCGCCAAGCCACCGCCGGGAACAATGGTGCTGCTTTGTCCCGTCGCTGTTGTTTCTTTCGCCCCTGATCCTTTACCGATCCCTGCCGCAATTCCCGCAGCGCTTGTTCCTGCCACCTGTGCTAGCGAATTGATAGCAAGCTGCTTCGCTTCAGATGAGTCGCCAGACATTAGCGCGTTGTGGATCGCCGCATTTCTGTCTGCTTCCAACTGGATAGTCGTCACTTGAAGAATAGATAATTCGTTCTGTTCTTCCGGGCTTAAGCTACCGTTAGCACGCGCCTTTTCCATCAACTCGTTGGTACGATTAGCGTAATCGGCCTGTAACCTGCCTACTTCATTAGCCTTATCGACACAGTCTTTAGCGCCGGTACAGTTCACAACACTTTCATGCTGTTCGGCGTTAATCTTCTTATATTTCTCAACTACGGCGGTGCAGGCCTCACTTCCCTGACACTGAGTCATTTCTTTGGCTCGGTTCTGGTTTTCCGGCACACTCAGTGAGTTATTATCAACCACAACAACCGCAGCAGTATAACGGCGGCGTCAGCCGCCGGTTAGCCCTTGATTCGGCTTTGTGACTGCCATCTTGACACAAACCTGTAGCGGGGGCGTGCTGGTGAGGCCCGCAGGTTGCACTGCTGCCAGACCGGATTTTGACCCTGTATGACGGCACAGGACCGGGATGGGGAGTGGAAACTGGCGAGGCTGTAAGGAGTGACACGCTTTTTCACCGCGTGGCACGACCCGCCGCAGCCAGACGACACCCGGCAGGCATGAACGCATTAAGCAGAGGCCGCAGGCCGACAACCCTTTATGTTGTTTACTGAACACAACCAGGTTGACGGTGTCTCACCACCGCCAGCCCGCTAACCACAACAACTAGTTAGGAGTAGTTATTATGGCTGAGCCGGATTCTAAGTCAGAAGTTGTCACAACAGAAGTCCCTGAACTAAAAACTCGTCGTTATACCGGGGGTTATATCCTGGACTGGCAGACACATGAACCTGAACCCACCATCACTCCGAAGGGCTACTGGCTGGAAGATGCAGGGTTTGAGACAGGTACACCGCTGAAGGTTCGCGTGATGCCCGGTTGTCTGGTGCTCACCGCCCAGGAGCCGTTACCACACCACCTCCAGAACCGGTGATCATGCAGGCGCTGAAGAAAGTCTGTAAGCTCTCGGGCCGCAAGCAACAAAAGATCCTTGAGTTTATTGAGGTGATCACTGCTAAGCGACCGCCAGCAGAGAACTGGGACTGACTGCTGACTGATAAAAATATCCCGGCTCGATGATCGGGGTTTATTTGGGATTATTATTATGAGTAAAAAGAATACAGATATAAGCAAGTTTTTAAGCTATGTATTACGCCATCAACCAGAAGCCATTGATTTATCTTTGGATAAAGAAGGATGGGCTGTCATCAGCGATCTTATTCTTTGTTCTGTTAAAGAAGGCTATACACTCGATAATAACCTTCTTCGTAATATTGTTGATAACAGTGATAAAAAACGCTTTACGATTTCAGATGATGGGTTGCGTATCCGGGCTGCTCAGGGGCACTCAACACAACAGGTTGATATCGCTTATAAAGAGAAAACGCCTCCAGATATTTTATATCATGGAACAGCTACCCGCTTTATATCTGTAATCAGAGAGCAAGGTCTTATCCCTTTATCACGCCAGTATGTACATCTTTCACCTGATGAAGATACTGCAATTCGGGTAGGACAACGCCATGGGAAACCGGTAGTACTAAAAATAAAAGCCCTGAACATGTATGAACAGGGCTTTGAGTTCTTCCAGGCTGATAACGGGGTCTGGCTAACCGACACCGTTCCTTACCGGTTTATTCAGGAATAATTACTCTTCGTCTTCTGCCCGTTCAGCTTTATGACGGGCAGACTCAAGACGTGCCATTTTTAGCCATTCCTCGAAGTTATCTGTATAACCTTTGTCCTCCCAGCCTGCGGAAGCAAAAGCATGTACATAATATACTTTCGGATCGCCTGACGTATCTTCACCGTCGAAACAGACAATATCATCCGAATGACGCCAGTTCGCAAAAGGTATCAAATTCCGTTCCGGATAAAGCTTTCTAATCTTGTCGCACCAAAAATCAACATAATTTTGAGCACAACAAAATAACCACCACGACTCGATATCTTCTAATTCAGCTCCTGAGACATAATCAATAAAACTTTCAGGTAAAGAAAAGCCTGGAGATAAATAAACTTTATACATGCCAGCTCTGTTAGTCATTTATTTACCCTTACCAGTTATTCTTGGCGAATCGGATGAGCCATTGGGATTATTCTTACTAAAACTACTGCTCTGGTTGTTAATTCTTCCAGTGATAGCTTCACCCCATGTTTTAGCAGAACCAAAACGTCCCGAGTCCATCATATCTTTTGGTAATGGATCGTCAAAACTCCTGACGTTAGCTTCAACTTTTATGCCTGCTTCTCTGGCAGCACTGATCCTTGTATTATCCATGCTGGTCATTTTTCCATCAGGCATCTTGATAACATCAACTGGATCACCTTTCCAGCCATCTTTTTTCATGCTGGAAACAAGATCATTGTAAGTGTATTTCACACCAGTACCTCGATCTGTCTTATTGTAAGAAACGGTATTTTGCGAAAAACGAATGTCGTTAGCATCAAATGAGGAAGCATTTCCTGCCGGCTTAACCGTAGTCGGCTCCTTAACTCCCTTCATCCCATAAATCGCACCGCCAATCGCCGCAGCCGTGTGAACGCCCGCCATGCTTGTATACAGCGTTGAAGCGGTATCAAGACTGACACCCCAGTTAGTGGCGATGGTCTGGATATCTTTCGCTTTCTGCGCCTGCGCATCTGCTGTCGCATACTGCCACAGCAGACTATCGACTTTATCAGCACCCTCTTTATAAACACTGGCCATGGTGCCGATGTACTGACCATCAAGCTGGGCATCATAACTCTTGCCCATTGCCGCCAGTTCCTGACGCATCCCCCGACAGTCCGCTGATGACAGATTCTTGCACGCCGCATCAATCGCTGCATCGAACGCTTTATCCTTCGCGTTCAGGTCAGTGACCAGTTTCTCGGCCTGTACCTTCTTATCACCTTCCAGATAAGGCAGTGACCACTTCGCATCCTGACGCAGCTTCTCATCTTTAGAGGATAATGTATTATTCTCCACCTCATTCTTCGCCGTATTCGCCCCGCTGCCGACGCCGGACAGGCTACCGCTTGCCAGCCCACCTGCGGTTGAGCCAGCTATCACCATCAGATTGTCAATGACCTGCTTCTGCGCTTCTGTCAGTTCTCCCTCTTTTACTTGCGGGTAGAACATTTTGACCAACAGCTTCGCCGTTCCCGCGCTGGTTAATGCACCCGCAGCACCGGCTGTTGCATCACCGCCCTGTGCGCTGGCCAGAAATGCACCCAGCGCAGTATGTAACATAATCCGTAATGGTTCATCACCGGCACTGATTTGTTTAACCAGATTCGCCAGATACGGTGCAGCGGCCCCCGCCGCCGCGCCCTGGAGGTTGCCGCCCAGCAAGCCTGATAATGCGCTGGTAAAGGAAACACCTGCCGTCCAGTATTTGCCGCCGATACCGTAATCCTGCTGCATCTGCTTGTATTCCGGGCTGGCGGCAATCTGTTCGCTGGTTAAACCCTGAGCCGATAATTTGGCCACTATCTCGTTTTCTTTATCCGCTTTCAGCCGGGACTGAACCGCCCCCATCGTCTGCACGCTCAGCGCAACCGCTTCACGTTGTAGCTCAAGGCGATCCGCAATTTTCCCCTGGTCAAAACCGTCACTGACTTT
>NZ_BMFZ01000011.1 GCF_014639435.1 Hafnia psychrotolerans
GCTGAAGAGTCAAGAGATTATTCATTCGAACTTTCATCTTTTCCTCTTCCTGTCCGAGCGACTTGTCAGTCGTTGTTCCCGGTCAGTGGAGGCGCATTATAGGGAGTTCTCAGAAGGCCGCAACCCTTAATTTCAAATAAATTACTGACCGTTCTTTTTTTCAACAAACCGAGTGAATAAGCACAATATTCCCGCACTTTTCGTCTCAAAAGCGCCGTTTGAAGCGACAGCGGTAGGGTAAACTGTTTTTCTATTAGTTAGACCATCGCCTTCCAGGAACAATGACTATGCCCCTCAATGCTCAACAACAGGCCGCCCAGCGTAACCTTTCTTATCTATTAGCAGAGAAAATAGCTCAGCGTATTTTATCCGGGGAATATAACGAAGGCAGTATCCTGCCAGGTGAGATGGAACTGGGTAAGATTTTTGGCGTCAGCCGAACTGCGGTACGTGAAGCCGTCAAGACGCTTACAGCTAAAGGCATGTTATTGCCTCGTCCACGCATTGGTACCCGAGTGATGCCTCAATCAAATTGGAACTTTCTCGACCAAGACCTGCTGAACTGGTGGATGACGCGTGAAAACTTTGATCAGGTGATGTCACACTTTGTTATTTTACGTCGCGCGCTGGAACCCCAAGCCTGTGCTCTCGCCGCTATAGCGGCCAGTGATGAACAGAAACGTCAGCTCTCTTTATATATGATGGAAATGCGACAACTGCATACAAGCTTTGACAGAGAACGCTGGATAAACGTCGACACGCAATTCCACCAGCTGATTTATGAAGCCGGAAAAAACCCATTTCTGACGTCATTCTCTAATCTGTTCAGTTCGGTTTATCAAAGTTACTTCCGTGCCATCACAGGCAACGAGGTGATCAAACTGGAGTATCATCAGGCTCTGGTCGATGCCATCCTGAACAGCGACGCACAAGAAGCGCAGCTAGCCTGCCAACAGCTATTGATTGCCGTTGAATGAACCGACTGATTCACGCACGACCAGTTCAGGGGTCAGAACCAGCACCTGCGGTTCAGCTTCTGGAGCTTGTAAACGATGGAGTAATGCATCAATAGCCAGTTCGCCCAGCGAGTCTTTAGGCTGATGGATAGTTGTGAGCGGTGGCGTCATATATTGCGCCAGTTGGATATCGTCATAGCCTATAACAGCAACATCTTGCGGAACTCGCAGTCCTTTCTTATAGAGAGCCTGATAAACCCCCACAGCCATGGCATCATTACTGGCAAAGACTGCCTGCGGGCGCGGTGAAAGCGCCAACAGCTGGTTCATCGCCGGTACTCCACCCTCGAATTCAAAATCCCCACTGACTTCATATCCAGGTAGAACCGGCAAACCAGCACGATGCATCGCTTGACGGTAACCGTTCAGCCGCTCTTGTGCGGTGGTTTTATCTAGCGGACCGGTGATGCAAGCAATCCGTTGATAGCCTTGGCTTATCAGATAGTCGGTGGCCATCTCCCCGCCCAAGAAGGCATTATCCTGAATGACATCGTTAGCAGCACCAAAAGGCGCCCAATCCATCATCACGATAGGTAATGAAGGATAACGGCTGAGAGCATCCTGCGAAGGGCGGTGGTTTTCAGTACACATTAATAGCAGGCCATCGACACGCTTTTGCAGCAACGTTTCCATACTGCGGTTCATACGTTCTGCATCGCCATCCGTATTGCACAGAATCAAACTATAGCCACGCTCATAACAGCTGCGTTCAACCCCACGCACGACTTCTGAATAGAAAGGGTTGCTGCTGGCGGTCAGCAACATTCCAATGGTACGGGTTTGATTAAGTTTGAGGCTACGAGCCAGCGCCGAGGGAGCATAATTGAGACTATCAATGGCAGTCGTCACTTTGTCGCGGATAACGTCGCTGACAAAACGATTGTTATTAATCACATGAGAGACCGTGGAGGTTGAAACGCCCGCCAGGCGGGCGACATCTTTCATGGTAGCCAATCAGGACTCCTGACGAGCTAAGAAATCATCGATTTCGTGACGCCATGGCACTGAAGGTTGTGCACCTGGACGGGTTACTGCAATTGCGGCGGCGGCGTGAGCAAAACGCACGGCGCTTTCCATCAATTTGCCCTCTAGCAAAGACGTGACTAACGCACCATTAAAGGTGTCGCCGGCAGCAATCGTATCTATTGCTTTGACGCGGAAACCGACGATCTGTTTACCCTCACCTTTCTGACTGAGCCAAACGCCTTTGCTGCCCAGCGTGATAATGACGGTATCGATGCCTTTCTCATGCAGCACTTTCGCAGCGCGCGCGGCATCATCATTGTTATTGACCTGAACGCCGGTCAGACGCTCGGCTTCGGTCTCATTGGGGGTGATAATATCTACCAGCGACAACAGCTCCGCCGGTAAATCACAGGCCGGAGCCGGATTGAGGATCACCTGGGTATTATGTTGTTTCGCCAGTTTGGCGGCAGCGATAACCGTTTCCAGTGGTGATTCCAGCTGCATCAGTAAAGCTGATGCCTCGATAATATTCTGTTGGTAACGATTCAGGTACTCAGGAGTCACCGCTTTATTAGCGCCGGCATCAATGCCGATAACATTTTCACCTTCAGCATTCACAAAAATCAACGCAACACCGGTCGTGGCACCCGAGATGGCTTCAACAGGAGACGTATCAATGTCGTCACTCGCGAGCTGTTTGCAAACGCGCTCACCAATATCATCCTCCCCGACACAGGCAATAAACGAAATATCGGCACCAGCACGACCGGCAGCCACGGCTTGATTCGCACCTTTGCCACCAAACGCCACGGTATATTGTTTGCCGATCACGGTTTCGCCAGGCTGGGGGAATTGTTCGATATTAAGAATATGGTCGGCATTGATACTGCCAAGAACTACCAGTTTACCTGTATCCATTTTCATTTCCTGAGTCATATTACGCCACCCATTCCATTAAGGGTGGCGTAGATACTGCCAATAAAAACCGTAAAATTAAGGCTGGGCAACCAATTTCAGATCAACCGGAATGATGGCAGGTACTTTCTCGCCTTTCAGCACTTTATCCGCGGTCTGTACGCCAATCACACCAATTTGATCAGGACGTTGCGCGACTGTAGCCCCCATTTTACCGCTGTTAACCGCTTTGATGCCGTCTTCAGTGCCGTCAAAACCGACCACCAACACATCTGTTTTACCGGCGGTTTGCAGAGCACGCAAAGCGCCCAGCGCCATTTCGTCATTCTGCGCGAACACCGCTTGCACGTCAGGATGTGCAGTCAGCAAGTTCTGCATAACGTTGAGGCCTTTAGTACGGTCGAAGTCAGCAGGCTGAGTCGCGAGCATCACGAAATGATGTTTTTCAGCAGATTGTGCAAAACCTTTACCACGTTCACGGGCAACCGACGTACCAGCAATGCCTTCCAGTTCGATAACTTTAGCGTTTTCGCCGAGTTTCTTGGCGATGTAATCACCGGCCATTTTACCACCGAAGACATTATCCGATGCAACATGGCTGACAACGACACCTTTGGTCGCCTGACGGTCTAAAGTAATAACAGGGATCTTAGCCTGATTGGCCATCGCCACGGCGTTACCTACTGCATCAGAGTCCGTTGGGTTGATCAACAGCAGTTTGGTGCCGCGTACGGTCAAGTCCTGCACGTTTGCCAGCTCTTTCGCCGGGTTGTTCTGCGAATCCAACACCACCAGGTTGTAGCCCAGTTTGTCAGCTTCTTTCTGTGCACCGTCTTTCATCGAAACAAAGAACGGGTTATTCAGCGTAGAAACCACCAGAGCGATAGTGTCTTTTGCCAGCACGTTGGCACTGAACGAAGCGGTAATCGCTGCGGCGGAAACCCAAACTGCCAGTTTTTTCATATTCATGGTCATAATTCCTGTAGGAGAGATTATTTGTTGCTTTTGTTATCTACCAAAACCGCCAGCAGAATGACGACTGCTTTGACGATCATTTGGTAGTAGGAGGAGACACCTAATAAATTCAAACCGTTATTCAGGAAACCGAGGATCAGCGCACCGACCAACGTTCCGACAATACGTCCTTTACCACCTGACAGGCTGGTTCCTCCCAAAACAACAGCGGCAATTGCGTCCAGCTCGTAACCGGTACCGGCCGTCGGTTGCGCAGAAGACAAACGCGCCACTTCAATAATGCCAGCCAAAGCCGCTAATAGACCGCAAAGGGAGTAGACGATAATTTTTACTTTATCAACGCTGATACCAGACAAACGCGTAGCGGATTCATTACCGCCCAACGCATAGATATAGCGACCTAAACGGGTGTGATGCAGCATGTACCAGGCCGCAGCAAACACCACTACCATCAGCCAGACAGGTGTGGGAACACCAAGCGGGCGACCAATACCAAACCAGCCAAAAGTATCTGCGACATCATTGAAACCGGTACTTATCGGGCTACCATTGGTGTAAACCATAGTGACCCCGCGCAACAGCAACATCATCACCAAGGTGGCGATAAATGCCTGAACTTTACCTTTGGCGACAATGATCCCGGTTATGGCGCCAACCCCAGCCCCCACCGCCAAGGCTGCCGCCACAGCCACCAGCGCATTCACTTCCAACCCGACCACCGAAGCCGCAACCGCGCCGGAAAGCGCCAGAAGAGAACCCACTGACAAATCAATACCCGATGTCAGAATCACCAGCGTCATACCTACGGCCATAATGGCGTTGACGGACGTCTGTTGAAGAATATTGAACAGGTTATTCACCGTGAAGAAATTCGGGCTCATCGAAGAGACCACGGCAATCAGCACCAGCAGCGCAATCAGCGATTTCTGCTCTAATAACCATTCTTTAGTGATCCAGCGTTTTTTCGCCGGCAATGTCTGAGAACTCATAGTTGATTACTCCTGCGTCACGCTGTATTGCTTGCCGACAGCGGCTGCCATCAACACTTCTTGCGTTGCCTGTTCTATCGGGAATTCACCGCTTAAATGGCCTTCATGCATCACCAGAATCCTATCACTCATACCAATCACTTCCGGCATTTCAGAGGAAACCAAAATGATGCTCAACCCATCGCGCTTGAACTGGTTTATAAGCTGGTAAATCTCTTTCTTAGCACCGACGTCGACGCCACGCGTCGGTTCGTCGAGGATCAATATTTTCGGACGAGTCATTAGTACCACCAGACAACAACCCAATAGGCTGCATCATTGAGGGGGTTTTGATATTAAACATGCGGATGAAATCACCTACAGCCTGCTGCTCGTCAGCATGTTTGAGGCTACCGCCCGCACGGCTGAAATAGCGCAACGCCGTCAGTGACATATTGTCTTTGACCGACATCCCGAGAACGAGACCATCGCGCTTACGGTCCTCTGAGATATAAACAATACCGTTCGCCAGGCCGTCCTGAGGTGAGTGAGTCACCACTTCACGGCCATCAAGAGCGACATAGCCTGTTTTACGCGGCAGCGCGCCGTATAAAATTTTCATCAGTTCGGTGCGTCCTGCCCCCATCAAACCGGACACACCGAGAATTTCGCCACTGTATAAATTAAAACTCACATCTTCAACGCCAGGACCGGAAACATTACGCACCTGCAAACGCAGCGCTCCACGTTCCTGACTCAGACGGGGATACTGCTCTTCAAGCTTGCGGCCCACCATCATTTCAATCAGGGTATCTTCCTGCAATTCGTTGACCGGGCGTTCGGCAATGAACTGGCCGTCACGGAATACGGTGATGTCATCGCAGATTTCAAAAATCTCTCTCAGCCGATGCGAAATATAGACCACACCGCAACCCGCAGATTTCAATTCACGGATCACGTTAAACAAAGAGGCGGTTTCGGTATCGGTTAACGCATCGGTAGGCTCATCCATGATGATGACGCGCGATTCAAAGCTCAGCACTTTGGCAATTTCAACCATTTGCTGGTCGCCTATCGACAATTCGCCGACCAGTCGATGACTGCTATAGCTCAGATTCAGACGGGCGAGCAGTTTGTCAGCTTCGGCATACATCTTCTTCCAGTTGATGCGTCCAAAACCATTAACGAATTCCCGGCCAAGGAAGATGTTTTCGGCGATGGTTAATTGAGGGATCAGGTTGAGTTCCTGATGGATGATACCAATGCCGGCTTCCTGCGAGGCTTTAGGGCCATTGAACGCCGCTTCCTTTCCGAGGTAATGGACTGAACCGGCATCTTTTTGATAGATGCCGGTTAGTACTTTCATCATCGTGGACTTGCCCGCGCCGTTTTCACCCACCAGCGCCATAACCCGTCCCGGGTAGACGCTCAACGCCGCCCCGGAAAGTGCTTTTACGCCAGGAAACGCTTTATCAATCCCTGTCAGTTGCAGCAAAGGTTGCATAAAGGCCTCAGAAGGTTACGCCGGCACACAGAATAATGTTCGCGTAGGGCGAGCACTCCCCGCTGCGGATAACCGCCCGGCTTTGTTCAGTTTGTACCTTGAAAGCATCATGGCTGATGTAATCCAAGGTGATTGTGTTTCCCTGGTGTTGCTCAAGTTGTTTCAACTGCGCGAGTAACGCTTCATGGAGTTGAGGATTCTTTTCGATGATCTCCCCGGCGAGTATCGCCCGCTCAACCTGCATCTCATGTGTCACAACCTTTAAAACCTGTAAAAAGGTGGGAACACCCGCAGTCAGCGCCAGATCGATGCGTTGGGAAGATGGGGGTATCGGTAAACCCGCATCCGCAATAACCAGCTGATCGGTGTGACCTAACTTGGCAATGGTATGTGAGATTTCGGCATTCAAAAGCGGTGATTTCTTCATGGTTAGCTCCAACAGCGAAACGTTTCGCTCATTGATGAGTTTAGGAAGATGTAGAAATCTGGCAATGGTCTTGTGGCGAAATTGTGATCGTCGTCGAAACGTTTCGCTGACACATTGAGAAAAGAGCGGATAATTTGAGTTAGTGCGTTTTTTAGGCTTTTAGAAATGCAAAAGGGCACCAGAAGGTGCCCTCAGCCATCTTGTCAAAAATCAGATTTCGACTTGGGTTCCCAGTTCAATAACCCGGTTCGGTGGAATTTCAAACTGGTCCGGCGCACGCAGTGCATTGCGGCTCAAGGTCATAAACAGTTTCCCACGCAAATAGAGATACCAAGGACGCTTAGCAAGGATCAGTGACTCATGGGACATAAAGAACGAAGTTTCCATCATTCGGCACGGCAAGCCTTCCAGTCCACAACGATGGAAGACCTCCTCCACGTTCGGAGTCTCTTTGAAACCGTAGCTGGCAACCACTCGCCAGAAGGTCGGCGATAGCTGTTCGATAGTGACACGCCGGACATTATGAACATAAGGTGCATCTTCAGTACGCAGCGTCAGTAACACCACTCGCTCATGCAACACTTTGTTGTGCTTGAGGTTATGTAACAGTGCAAACGGGATGATGTTGATCGCACGCGACATGTAAACCGCGGTGCCCGGAACGCGCATCGGAGGAGATTTCTCTAGCGAGGCGATCATCGCTTCTAACGAGTTTCCGTGTTCATGCATACGCCGCATAAGTCTGAAACGCTCGCTTTTCCAGGTCGTCATGATAATAAACATACACAAGCCAAGCGTCAGCGGTAACCAGCCACCGGAGAACAGTTTAGTGGCATTCGCAGCAAACATTGGCACGTCGATAAGGAGAAGCACAACTAATAAAATACCCACCAGGAAGGGTTTCCAGTGCCAGTTTTTCAGCGCAACGGCACAGGCAAGAATACTGGTCAGCACCATCGTACCCGTTACAGCAATACCGTAAGCCGCCGCCAGATTACCAGAATGCTCGAAGCTGGCAATAACGATTACCACAGCGATATAGAGCGTCCAGTTAATGACCGGGATATAAATCTGGCCTGCTTCCATTTCCGAGGTGTGGATAATGCGCATCGGAGGTAAATAGCCCAGTCGCACAGCCTGACGCGTCAGGGAGAACACGCCGGAAATCACAGCCTGAGATGCAATGATGGTCGCTAACGTCGCTAAGACCAGTAAAGGAATTAACGCCCAGTCAGGTGCCAGCAGGAAAAAAGGGTTTTTGATAGCTTCCGGGTTCTTCAGCAGCAGCGCGCCTTGACCGAAATAGTTCAGCACCAGAGACGGCAATACCACCGTGAACCATGCCAGACGGATAGGGAATTTCCCAAAGTGGCCCATATCGGCATATAAGGCTTCCACACCGGTAATCGACAGAACGACAGCGCCGAGTGCCAGGAACGAGAAGGATTTATGTTCGATAAAGAAATTAACCGCCCACATTGGGTTCATCGCGCGCAAGACTTCAGGGTTCTGCATGATGCTATTCACGCCGAGAACAGCGAGCGTCAGGAACCACAGCAGCATCACAGGAGCGAAGAGTTTACCCACGATACCGGTACCGTGTTTCTGAATAATGAAAAGCAGTGTCAGGACAGTAATCGATAGAGGAACGATATAAGGGTCAAGCGAAGGCGCAGCAATCTCAAGGCCTTCCATCGCGGACAGGACCGAAATCGCCGGCGTGATCACCACTTCACCATAGAAGAAACTGCCACCGATCAATCCCAGAATGACCAGTATGGCGGTGTTTCTGGAGGAGGTATTTCTACCTGCCAGTGACATCAGCGTCAGGATACCGCCCTCACCGGCATTGTCTGCGCGCATCACAAAAGTGAGGTATTTCAGCGAGACAATGAGGATCAGCATCCAGAATATTAGCGACAGAAAGCCGAAAACAACGCTGGGTTCAACATTGAAGCCATAGTGGCCGGAAAAACACTCTCTAAGGGTATAAAGAGGACTGGTGCCAATATCGCCATACACTACGCCAATGGCGGCTAAGGTTACTGCCGGGAGTGACCGTTTATGTTCTGTGCTCATAATTGGGTTCTTATGCTGCTCTTTTATGACAAAGAATTCTGTAAGCGAAAAGGTACGCTCAATCCTTGATGCCCACTAAACGGCGCACAGTATGCACGAATAAAACAGATTGCCTATCCTTATATGAGCTAAGAAATACAGACTCAGGCAATAGATGTGGTAATTTTCATAATAGAAAATTTCTAGTAATCAACAAGCTATATCACTAAAAAAAGCATGGTTTATTATCCCTGCTCAGTCCACTATTCATTCATTTATGTCATCAATTTAACGAAAGCGGAAGACTCAGTATGGCCTATTCTCCCCTACTTGCAGAACGGATTGCCCGTCTTGCCAACGCGCTAGAACACGGCTTGTATGAGCGTCAACATGCTATACGTCTATGCCTTTTGGCCGCGTTGTGTGGCGAAAGTGTATTTCTACTTGGGCCACCAGGTATCGCCAAAAGCCTGATCGCTCGCCGCCTGAAATTTGCTTTCCGCAATGCACGCGCATTTGAATACCTGATGACCCGCTTTTCCACGCCGGAAGAGGTGTTCGGCCCATTGTCTATTCAAGCGCTGAAAGATGAAGGGCGCTATCTACGCCTGACACAAGGCTACCTGCCGGAAGCCGAAATCGTCTTTCTGGATGAGATATGGAAAGCCGGTCCGGCCATTTTGAATACCTTGCTAACCGCCATCAACGAGCGGCGTTTCCGCAACGGCGAACGTGAAGAGACCATTCCGCTGCGTCTGCTGGTCAGCGCATCCAATGAACTGCCTGAAGCAGATGGCAGTCTGGAAGCACTCTACGACCGCATGCTAATCCGCCTGTGGCTGGATAAAGTCCAGGATAAGCAGAATTTCCACTCATTACTCACCACGCGCCAGAATGAAAGTGCCAATCCGGTGCCCGAAGCACTGAGTATCAGTGACGAGGAGTATCAGCAATGGCAGCCGAAAATTGATAAAATCACCCTATCCGAACACTGTTTTGAATTAATTTTCCAACTGCGCCAGCGGCTGAACGCACTAGAAACAGCACCTTACGTCTCCGATCGTCGCTGGAAAAAAGCCTTACGCCTGTTGCAGGCATGTGCCTTCTTTAGTGGTCGTCAGGCCATCACTCCGGTCGATTTGATCCTGCTGAAAGATTGTTTATGGCATGACCTGAACACCTATCAACTTTTGCAGACGCAAATTGAACAGATGATCACCGAACAGGCCTACCAGCAGCAGACATTATTGATGAAGCTACGCCAATTGAATCAGGAATGGATGCAATATCAACAGCAACAGAGCTCCCGCCAGTCGCTTAAAATGAGCAAAAAAGTCGGCATCTTCAGCCGCAAGCCACAGTACAACCTGCCAGACTCACTTTCGGCCCCACACCTGACCTTATTATTGCAAATGCCTCTGCATCTGCATGATATCAGTGTCTCTCATTTAGTCGTGGAACGACCGGTGCTGGAGGAGTGGCTTAATAAAGGTGGCGTGCTGAAAGCAAAACTCAACGGTATGGGGTTTGCACAAAATATTGATGCTGAAGTCGATGAAAAATTACAGCTGGTGGTACGGGATATCAGCCGCCTGGCAACGCCGCTGACGCTGCCAGGCAAAGAAAATATTGCCGTACCTGCTGAGATGAAAAGTACCCTCGAAGGGATTACGGCCAAACTCAATCAACAACGGCATGAATTCAGCCAACAACAGGGCTGTCTCTTTATTGAGGCTACCTGGGCTGCAAAAATTGAAGCGAGCCTGGTTGCTGTCTCCGAACAGTTGATTCATCAGCAACAGCTGTTCAGTGGGCACTGACCGATGCTCAGTCTGGAATCTCTCGATCTTTTACTGTCGATCAGCGAAGGCGAACTGATCGACGAATTGATCATTGGTTTATTAGCGACACCACAGTTGGTGATTTTCTTCGAGAAATTCCCTCGACTTAAACGAGCGCTGACCAAGGATCTCTCTGAGTGGAAATTTCGCCTGCGCCAGAGGATCCATGAAGCCGCGGTCCCGCCCGATCTGGCCACAGAGTTCTATCTTTATCAGCATTGCCAACAGATAGATGCTGCCACTTTTCAGTCTGAACTGGCTGCGCTGGTGGATTCACTCGATACACTGAGCTCTCCTTTTATTACTGAAGCCCGCAAACTGCAAAAAAATGCCGATGAGACGCGCAGCCCGCAAACAGGAAACAGCTTTCACACGCTATTTCTGCAGCGCTGGCGGTTGAGCCTGACTTTCCAGACGGTGACCGTTCATCATCATCTGCTTGAGCAGGAACAAGAACAACTGCAGGAGGAATTACAACAGCGATTGGAACTGAGCGGCAAACTCTCGCCCTTATTAGCCGAAAATGATGCGGCCGCAGGACGTCTCTGGGACATGAGTAAAGGGCAGCGCCAGCGCGGTGAAGTGCAATCATTGGCACGTTATGGCAGTTTTTTGCAGCAACAACCTGAACTGCAAAGGCTGGCTGAGCAACTTGGGCGCAGCCAGAAGGCCAAAACCAGCCCACATGATGATACAAAAATGGTGGAGCATCGGCTAATGGTGCGTGAGCCCGCCACGGTCCCAGAAGAGGTCAATGGCATCCATCAAAGTGATGACATTTTGCGCCTGATGCCAACCGAGCTCGGCACACTAGGTATCCCTGAATTGGAGTATGAATTTTATCGGAAATTACTGGAAAAACGCCTGATGACTTATCGCCTGCAGGGCGACGTTTGGCGGGAAAAAGTGGTTAAACGCCCGATAACGCATCAGCAGCAGGAACCACAACCGCGCGGGCCGTTTGTGGTCTGTGTGGATACATCAGGATCGATGGGTGGGTTCAACGAACAGTGCGCCAAGGCGTTCTGTCTTGCGCTGCTGAGGATCGCGTTGGCGGATAACCGCCGCTGCTACATCATGTTATTTGCCAGTGAAGTCATTCATTACGAGCTGACCTCTTCCAGTGGTCTCGAGCAGGCACTGCGTTTTCTCGGCCAGCATTTTCGCGGAGGGACTGATCTGACAGCCTGCCTGAATGCTACCCTGGATAAACTCTCTTCGCCGGAATGGCAAGATGCAGATGCCGTGATCATTTCCGACTTTATCGCTCAAAGGCTTCCGGAGGAGGTTAAGAAAAGAGTGAAAAAGTTGCAGCAAGATAAACATCACCGCTTTCATGCACTGGCCATGTCGCAGTATGGCAAGCCCGCGATCATGCGTATTTTCGACCATATCTGGCGCTTTGATACCGGAATGAAAAGCCGCGTCCAGCGTCGCTGGCAGCGTTCCTAAATCTGCTGATGGAAAAATCCCTACCATCAATAAAATCCTCGTTATACCTAACATTTAATAATAAATGTTGCCTGGAAATTATTATTCCCTCATTTTTAGGGTGAAATGATCACGAAATAGGAATAACTGAGGACAAAAATGACCGAAATTTATCAGATCGATAATCTCGATCGCGCCATTCTTAACGCCCTGATGGAAAATGCCCGTACGGCCTACGCCGAACTCGCGAAGGTGTTTGCCGTCAGTCCCGGCACTATTCACGTTCGGGTAGAGAAAATGAAGCAGGCGGGGATCATTACCGGTGCCAACGTCACGGTGAATCCGAAGCAATTGGGCTATGACGTGTGCTGCTTTATCGGCATTATTCTCAAAAGTGCCAAAGATTATCCTTCCGCGCTAAAAAAACTGGAAAGCATTGAAGAAGTGGTAGAAGCCTATTACACCACAGGGCATTACAGTATCTTTATTAAGATAATGTGCCGTTCTATCGATTCGCTACAACACGTACTTATCAACAAGATCCAAACCATTGATGAGATCCAGTCTACAGAGACCCTAATCTCCCTGCAGAACCCCATTATGCGGACCATCAAGCCATAACAGCCAATTTCTATACCCCTATTATCCACAGGTAGATCCCAGCTGATTCACAGCGTACAATGCCGTTTCTTTTATCGGGTGAGAGCATGATGTCTGATATTACCCTGATTAGTGGAAGTACACTTGGTAGTGCTGAATATGTGGCAGAACATGTCGCAGATAAATTAGAAGATGCGGGTTTCAGCACGCAGATGTTTCATGGTCCTGAGCTGTATGAGGTGCCAACTGAAGGCATTTGGCTGGTGGTGTGTTCAACACACGGTGCCGGTGAGGTTCCCGATAATCTTCAACCTTTCATGGAACAGTTGGAAGAGCAGCAGCCGGATCTATCAAAAGTCCGTTTCGGTGCTCTGGGGTTAGGCAGCAGTGAATACGATACGTTTTGCGGTGCGATCCGATCTTTGGATCAAAAACTGACCTCGTTAGGGGCAAAACGCATAGGGGATCGCATGGAGATCGACGTGACTCAACATGAGATTCCTGAGGATCCTGCTGAGATTTGGGTGTTCGACTGGATTGATTTAGTCAAATAAGTGTAAATTTCAAGCGATCAGATGTGGATAACTATGCTTATAAGCAGGGTAAAACCAGTAGTTATCCCTCTAACAACCGATGGTAGCAATTCATGCTGTGCATAACTCTCTATTTTGATCCCAGCTTATACTGAACAGGATCACCGATCATTCACAGCATTCGATCGTTAGTAGTGCCTTGATCCTTATCGAGAATAATCACTTATGCACAGAGGATCGCGATCTTAATAGAAGTAATAGTAAGAGATCTTTAAATAAAAAAGATCTTCTTTTAATTAGTGACGATCCCCCGGGACTTGTGGAACCTCTAAACTTGAGTAGAATCCTTCATCCCAACACCACACATCATTTCATCGCATGAACTCCGAGGTGCAGTACCATGTTTTATCCGGAACAATTTGACGTCATCATCATCGGTGGAGGCCATGCGGGCACAGAAGCCGCGATGGCTTCTGCAAGAATGGGACGTCAGACCCTGTTATTGACCCACAATATCGACACGCTTGGGCAAATGTCGTGTAACCCTGCTATTGGCGGGATCGGGAAAGGACATCTGGTTAAAGAAGTGGATGCACTCGGTGGATTAATGGCCACCGCCATTGATCATGCAGGGATACAGTTTAGGATACTAAACGCCAGTAAAGGCCCGGCAGTTCGTGCGACACGTGCCCAGGCTGACCGCGTACTGTATCGACAAGCGATCCGCACTGCACTGGAAAACCAGCCGAACCTCATGATCTTCCAACAGCCCGTTGAAGATCTGATCATGGAAAACGATCGTGTTGTTGGTGCAGTGACACAAATGGGTCTTAAATTCCGTGCCAAGGCCGTTGTACTGACCGTCGGTACTTTCCTGGATGGTAAGATCCACATCGGTCTTGAAAATTACAGCGGTGGCCGTGCAGGTGATCCTCCTGCTATCTCGCTTTCACAGCGTTTGCGTGAACTGCCACTGCGTGTCAATCGCCTCAAAACCGGTACACCGCCGCGAATTGACGCACGCTCCATCGATTTCAGTTGCCTTGCGCCACAGCACGGTGACAATCCAGCACCCGTATTCTCTTTCATGGGCAATGTGTCGCAACATCCGCGCCAGATCCCGTGTTACATGACCTATACCAATGAAAAAACGCATGATGTGATCCGCAGTAATCTGGATCGTAGCCCGATGTATGCCGGAATAATCGAAGGGATCGGCCCACGTTACTGTCCGTCGATCGAAGATAAAGTCATGCGTTTTGCCGATCGCACTTCTCACCAGATCTTCCTGGAACCTGAAGGTTTGACGAGTAACGAAGTTTATCCAAACGGGATCTCCACCAGCTTGCCTTTTGACGTACAGATAAAGATCGTGCGTTCAATGCAGGGTTTGGAAAATGCGGTGATCGTTCGCCCAGGCTATGCGATTGAGTATGATTTCTTTGACCCACGTGACTTAAAACCAACCCTGGAGAGCAAGTTTATTCCAGGTTTATTCTTCGCAGGCCAGATCAACGGCACCACAGGCTATGAAGAAGCTGCGGCACAAGGGTTACTGGCTGGTCTGAATGCTGCTCGTCATGCATCAGAGCAAGAAGGATGGGCACCACGCCGTGATCAGGCTTATCTGGGAGTTCTGGTCGACGACCTCTGTACTCTTGGAACCAAAGAGCCCTACCGCATGTTTACGTCACGTGCTGAATACCGACTGATGCTGCGTGAAGACAATGCTGATTTGCGACTGACTGAAAAAGGTCGTGAGCTGGGTCTGGTTGATGACGCACGCTGGGCCCGTTTCAATCAAAAACTGGAAATGATTGAACAAGAACGTCAGCGTCTGCGAGGTATTTGGATTAATCCGCGTTCTGAGCAGGTAGAGCAAGTCAATGCTGCGCTTTCAGCTCCGCTTTCGAAAGAAGCCAGTGCTGAAGAGTTGCTACGTCGTCCTGAAATGACTTATGCGCTGTTAACCAGTCTTACACCGTTTACACCGCCAGTACCTGATGTTCAGGCTGCTGAGCAGGTGGAGATCCAGGTTAAATACGAAGGATATATTGCCAGGCAACAGGACGAGATCGAAAAACAGCAGCGTAACGAAAATACGTTGTTACCGCTGGATCTTGATTACCGCCAGGTCAACGGCTTGTCGAATGAAGTGATCGCTAAACTTAACGATCACAAACCGACGTCAATCGGCCAAGCGACACGTATCTCAGGCATTACCCCCGCAGCCATTTCTATTTTGTTAATCTGGTTGAAAAAACAGGGTCTGCTGCGTCGCAGCGCCTGAATTATCTCCGCTTCTGGCCGCTGAATGATTTCTATTCGGCGGCTAAATCAATCTTTTCCCGTCTGGCAGACTGTTTTATTATTACCGTTCCGGACTTCTCCGGAGCTTCGTTTTCGTTAGAGGACCTCAATAGTGCATAAGAAATTAGACTCGCTGCTTGCTGCGGCAGAATTAACGCTACCCGATCAGCAAAAACAGCAGTTAGTCGCATACATAGAGATGCTGCACAAGTGGAATAAGGCCTATAACCTCACCTCTGTCCGTGATCCCATGCAAATGCTGGTGCGTCACATCATGGACAGTATCGTCGTTAACGCTCACCTGTCCGGTTCACGCTTTATTGATGTCGGCACTGGGCCCGGCTTACCCGGTATTCCGCTGGCTATCGTGCGTCCTGATTCGCACTTCACTCTGTTGGACAGCTTAGGCAAGCGTATACGCTTCCTACGCCAGGTGCAGCATGAACTGGGACTGACCAATATTGAGCCTGTGCAAAGCCGCGTCGAAGAGTTCATCCCTGAACGGCCTTTCGATGGTGTTATTAGCCGAGCCTTTGCCTCGCTGCAGGACATGATCTCCTGGTGCCATCACTTGCCCGCAAAAGGTCAGGGACATTTTTATGCCCTCAAAGGTGTCCGCCCTCATGATGAACTTGATTTACTTGGGCCAGGTGTTGTGTTGGAAGGGATAGTAAAACTACGAGTGCCAGAACTTGATGGAGAACGCCATTTGGTGATTCTTAAAGCGAACTAAGTTTGCGGTGAGTCAATAAATCTTCAGAATTCAAATGTGTGTTAAACGTAAAATAAGCACGCTAATTAAATTAATGTCATGCTTATTAATTCACCTGATTCTTACATCTTGATAGCAATTCAATGACCTTTGCTATTTAATCAGGTCCGAAATAGAGACTTTTGAGATTAGATTGCTCTTCTCTCCGCATTAATCAATATGTAATGAAAATGTTGTTGTTTGTTGGGTTGTTGTTTCGTATTCGTTTCGTTATTTGGAATTTTGCTTTAATAATCAATCTTATTTATTTATCTTTTTGATTATTAAGGTTTTTAAAAGGCTTCTTTAGCTTAAAAGAATCCACATCATTGGGGTATAGGGGACTGAAAATAGCAATTATGTGATCCGGCGCACGCTTCTTTGTCGATCAATAAAATATTCAGACAAGTGCATAGGGCTGATTCATAGCTATAGTTTCCTTATGAAAATAGCGATAAAGGGTAAAATTTAAATAATTGTTCACCTTTTCGCTACTTATCCATTGAATTCGTTTGAGTGGCCCGTATAATTTGCTCGTTTTTTGCTGCTTGACTCAAAACCGTAAAGGCTATGATATACGGCACTCAGCATACCTCTAGCTAGGTACTTGAAGGAGAGAACAAACGTCATGTCTGTACCGGGTATTTTAAACAGTATGAACGGCGCGAAGATGGCCAGAAAACTGTTGATACTGCAGTTACTGACCTTTGTTCTGCTCAGTGTGCTACTTGGCTTTAAAAGTCTGACATGGACGACGTCAGCCTTGATGGGAGGGATGGCTGCTTGGCTACCCAACGTACTCTTCATGCTGTTTGCATGGCGTTATCAAGCGCAAACAACGGTATCTGGACGGGTTGCCTGGACTTTTGCCATCGGAGAAGCGCTGAAGGTTCTGATAACGATTATCTTGATGATTATCGCGCTGGGCCTGTTCAAGGCGGTTTTTGCTCCGCTGGGTTTGGCTTATTTATCGGTGTTGATGACGCAGATTTTAGCACCGGCCATCATTAACAGTTACCGAACTTAACTACTAAAGGGTAAGAGGCATCATGTCTGCATCAGGAGAAATCTCTACTCCACAAGAGTATATCGGTCACCATCTGACTCAGCTTCAGGTAGGGACGGGATTCTGGTCGATTAACATCGATTCGATGTTTTTCTCCGTGGTCCTTGGGGTACTCTTTCTGGTTATTTTCCATCGCGTCGCTAAAAGCGCCACCAGTGGTGTTCCAGGAAAGCTGCAAACGGCCATCGAGTTGGTTGTAGGCTTTGTTGATAGCAACGTGCGTGACATGTATCACGGCAAAAGCAAGGTCATTGCTCCTTTGGCTCTGACTGTCTTCGTCTGGGTGTTCATGATGAACATGATGGATTTGCTGCCAATCGATTTTCTGCCGTACATCGGCGAACATCTTCTTGGTCTGCCGGCTCTGCGTGTTGTACCCACGGCTGACGTGAATATCACGTTGTCTATGGCGCTCGGCGTATTCATTCTGATTCTTTTCTATAGCATTAAGATGAAAGGCGTTGGCGGTTTCGTTAAAGAACTGACAATGCAGCCATTCAATCATCCGGTTTTTATTCCGATTAACCTGATTCTTGAGGGTGTCAGCCTGCTGTCTAAACCCGTTTCACTGGGTCTGCGACTGTTTGGCAATATGTATGCGGGTGAGTTGATCTTCATCCTTATTGCTGGCCTGCTGCCGTGGTGGTCACAGTGGATCCTGAGTGTGCCTTGGGCCATTTTCCACATCCTGATCATTACGCTGCAAGCTTTTATCTTCATGGTTCTGACGATTGTCTATCTCTCGATGGCATCTGAAAAACACTGATTTTTCTTTCAACACTACTGCGTTTTAACTGAAACAAACTGGAGACTGTCATGGAAAACCTGAGTATGGATCTGCTGTACATGGCTGCCGCTGTGATGATGGGCCTGGCGGCAATCGGTGCTGCAATCGGTATCGGCATCTTGGGTGGTAAATTCTTGGAAGGTGCTGCACGTCAGCCTGACCTGATCCCTCTGTTGCGTACACAGTTCTTTATCGTTATGGGTCTGGTCGATGCAATCCCAATGATTGCTGTTGGTCTGGGTCTGTACGTGATGTTTGCTGTCGCTTAACGCTGAGCTTGCTCACGGTTAAACGAACTACATCAAATATTTCACTTTGAAAGAGGCATTGTGCTGTGAATCTTAACGCAACAATCCTCGGCCAGGCTATCGCGTTTGTCCTGTTTGTCCTGTTCTGCATGAAGTACGTATGGCCGCCAATTATGGCTGCCATCGAAAAACGTCAGAAAGAGATTTCTGAAGGTTTGTCTTTCGCAGAACATGCCAAAAAAGAGCTGGACTTAGCGCAAGCCGATGCGACCGACCAACTGAAGAAAGCCAAAGCTGAAGCTCAGGTAATCATCGACCAGGCGAACAAGCGTAAAGCACAGATCGTCGACGAAGCGAAGACCGAAGCCGAGCAGGAACGTAACAAGATCGTAGCGCAAGCTAAGGCAGAGATTGACGCCGAACGCCAACGTGCACGTGAAGAGTTGCGTAAACAGGTCGGGATTTTGGCCATTGCTGGCGCCGAGAAGATCATCGAACGTTCCGTAGATGAAGCTGCTAACAGCGACATCGTTGATAAACTGGTCGCTGAACTGTAAGGAGGGAGGGGCTGATGTCTGAATTTGTAACTGTAGCTCGCCCCTACGCCAAAGCAGCTTTTGACTTTGCCGTTGAGCACCAAAGCTTAGATCGCTGGCAGTCCATGCTGGCGTTCACCGCTGAAGTCACGTGTAATGGACAGATTGAAGAACTGCTTTCCGGGGCCTTGGCACCAGAAACTATGTCTCAAACTTTCATTGCGGTATGTGGTGACCAACTCGACGACGCAGGCCAAAATCTGATTAAGGTTATGGCTGAAAATGGGCGTTTACGCGTTCTTCCGGAAGTGCTGCAACAGTTCATTGAACTGCGTGCCTCATTAGAGGCCATTGCTGAAGTAGACGTCACTTCAGCAGCTCCACTATCCGAAGCGCAGCAGGCAAAAATTGCTGCTGCCATGGAAAAACGTCTGTCTCGCAAAGTTAAGCTGAATTGCAAAATTGACAAGTCTGTTCTTGCCGGTGTCGTAATCCGTGCAGGTGATATGGTGATTGATGGCAGCGTTCGCAGTCGTCTTGAACGCCTGGCAGACGTATTGCAGTCTTAAGGGGACTGGAGCATGCAACTGAATTCCACCGAAATCAGCGAACTGATAAAGCAGCGCATTGCTCAGTTCAATGTAGTGAGCGAAGCTCACAATGAAGGTACTATCGTTTCCGTCAGTGACGGAATCATCCGCGTGCACGGCTTGGCCGATGTTATGCAAGGGGAAATGATTGCGTTGCCGGGTAACCGTTACGCTATCGCCCTGAACCTGGAGCGCGACTCCGTAGGTGCTGTTGTTATGGGCCCTTACGCTGACCTCGCCGAAGGGATGAAAGTAAAATGTACTGGCCGTATCCTGGAAGTCCCCGTTGGCCGTGGCCTGTTAGGTCGCGTTGTTAACACCCTGGGTGCGCCAATTGACGGTAAAGGTCCGGTAGAGCACGACGGTTTCTCAGCTGTCGAAGCAATCGCACCTGGCGTTATCGAACGCCAATCCGTAGACCAACCTGTGCAGACAGGTTACAAATCCGTTGATGCCATGATCCCAATCGGTCGTGGTCAGCGTGAATTGGTCATCGGTGACCGTCAAACCGGTAAAACTGCTCTGGCAATTGATGCGATCATCAACCAGCGCGATTCCGGCATCAAATGTATCTATGTGGCTATCGGCCAGAAAGCGTCCACCATTTCTAACGTGGTGCGTAAACTGGAAGAGCATGGCGCACTGGAAAATACCATCGTGGTGGTTGCGACTGCATCAGAGTCTGCTGCACTGCAATACCTGGCACCGTACTCCGGTTGCGCAATGGGTGAGTATTTCCGTGACCGTGGTGAAGACGCACTGATCGTTTATGATGACCTGTCTAAACAGGCTGTTGCTTACCGTCAGATTTCCCTGCTGCTTCGTCGTCCACCAGGTCGTGAAGCTTACCCAGGCGACGTTTTCTATCTCCACTCCCGTCTGCTCGAACGTGCTGCGCGTGTAAACGCGGATTACGTTGAAGCATTCACCAAGGGTGAAGTGAAAGGCAAAACAGGTTCCCTGACTGCGCTTCCAATCATCGAAACGCAAGCGGGTGATGTTTCCGCGTTCGTTCCGACTAACGTAATCTCGATTACCGATGGTCAGATCTTCCTGGAATCGAACCTGTTCAACGCCGGTATTCGTCCTGCGGTTAACCCGGGGATTTCCGTATCCCGTGTTGGTGGTGCTGCTCAGACCAAGATCATGAAAAAACTGTCCGGTGGTATTCGTACTGCATTGGCTCAGTATCGTGAATTGGCTGCGTTCTCCCAGTTTGCTTCCGATTTGGATGAAGCAACGCGTAAACAGTTGAACCACGGTCAGAAAGTGACCGAGTTGCTGAAGCAGAAACAGTATGCGCCAATGTCTATCGTTGCGCAGTCACTGATTATCTTTGCAGCAGAACGTGGTTATCTGGAAGACGTTGACTTGTCTAAAGTGGGTAGCTTTGAAGCTGCGTTGTTGGCTTATGCTGACCGCGAGCACTCAGAGCTTCTGCAACAAATCAACCAAACTGGTGCGTACAACGATGAGATCGAGGGGAAATTCAAAAATATCCTCGATACCTTCAAAGCAACCCAGTCCTGGTAACACTAAGCGGCCCTGTTGCCCTGCTTAATGCAGATAAGCAACAGGCCGTTTGGTAATGAGGAGAAGCAGAGATGGCCGGCGGAAAAGAGATACGTAGTAAGATCAGCAGCGTGCAAAACACGCAAAAGATCACTAAAGCGATGGAGATGGTCGCCGCCTCCAAAATGCGTAAAACGCAGGATCGCATGGCGGCCAGCCGTCCTTATGCAGAAACCATTCGTGAAGTGATCGGTCACCTCGCGTTGGGTAATCTGGAATACAAACACCCATACCTGGACGATCGTGAAATTAAGCGTGTCGGGTATTTGGTGGTGTCTACCGACCGTGGTCTGTGTGGTGGTTTGAACATTAACCTGTTCAAAAAACTGCTGGCAGAGATGAAAGGCTTGTCCGAAAAAGGTGTTGAGGTCGACTTAGCCCTGATCGGCTCCAAAGCAGCCTCTTTCTTCAATTCCGTGGGTGCGAATGTCGTTGCCCAAGTTACTGGCATGGGAGATAACCCTTCTCTGTCAGAATTGATCGGACCGGTGAAAGTGATGTTGCAAGCCTTCGACGAAGGTCGTTTAGACAAGTTATGTATTGTTAGCAATAAATTCGTCAATACCATGTCTCAGGAACCACGTATCGTTCAGCTGTTACCTCTGCCACCAGCAGAAGATGACGTGCTGGCGAAAAAATCCTGGGATTACCTGTATGAGCCAGACCCTAAAGCACTGCTGGATACTCTCCTGCGTCGCTATGTGGAATCTCAGGTTTATCAGGGCGTCGTAGAAAACCTGGCCAGCGAACAGGCCGCGCGAATGGTAGCGATGAAAGCCGCAACCGATAACGGCGGCAGCCTGATCAAAGAGCTGCAGTTGGTTTACAACAAAGCTCGTCAGGCCAGCATCACTCAGGAACTCACCGAGATCGTCGGGGGAGCCTCCGCGGTTTAAGCTAGGTTTACGAATTACGTAGAGGATTCAAGATGGCTACTGGAAAGATTATCCAGGTAATCGGCGCCGTGGTGGACGTCGAGTTCCCTCAGGATGCAGTACCGCATGTGTACAATGCTCTTGAGGTAGAAAACGGTACCTCCAAGTTGGTGCTGGAAGTTCAGCAACAGTTAGGCGGCGGTGTTGTTCGTTGTATCGCAATGGGTACCTCAGACGGCCTACGTCGCGGTCTGAAAGTTAACAACCTTGAGCACGCCATTGAGGTGCCGGTTGGTGTTGCAACGTTGGGTCGTATCATGAACGTATTGGGCGAACCAATCGACATGAAAGGTCCTATCGGTGAAGAAGAACGTCGTGGGATCCACCGTCCTGCTCCTTCTTACGAAGAGCTGGCAAACTCCCAGGAATTGCTGGAAACCGGTATCAAAGTGATGGACTTGATGTGTCCGTTCGCTAAGGGCGGTAAAGTCGGTCTGTTCGGTGGTGCTGGTGTCGGTAAAACTGTAAACATGATGGAGCTGATCCGTAACATCGCGATCGAACACTCCGGTTATTCCGTGTTTGCAGGTGTGGGTGAACGTACTCGTGAGGGTAACGACTTCTACCACGAAATGACTGACTCTAATGTTATCGACAAAGTTTCCCTGGTCTATGGCCAGATGAACGAGCCACCAGGTAACCGCCTGCGTGTGGCGCTGACCGGCCTGACCATGGCGGAGAAATTCCGTGATGAAGGTCGTGATGTACTGCTGTTCATCGATAACATTTACCGTTACACCTTGGCCGGTACCGAAGTGTCTGCACTTCTGGGCCGTATGCCATCAGCGGTAGGCTATCAGCCAACGTTGGCGGAAGAGATGGGCGTTCTGCAAGAACGTATTACCTCGACAAAAAGTGGTTCAATCACCTCTGTACAGGCCGTTTACGTCCCTGCGGATGACTTGACTGACCCCTCTCCAGCCACCACCTTCGCTCACTTAGATGCGACAGTGGTACTGAGCCGTCAGATCGCGTCACTGGGTATCTACCCTGCGGTTGACCCACTTGACTCGACTAGCCGCCAGCTGGATCCACTGGTTGTTGGTCAGGAACACTATGATGTGGCTCGTGGCGTGCAGTCTATTCTGCAACGTTACCAGGAACTGAAAGACATCATCGCGATCCTGGGTATGGACGAGTTGTCAGAAGATGACAAACTGGTTGTATCCCGTGCGCGTAAGATTCAGCGTTTCCTGTCCCAGCCGTTCTTTGTGGCCGAAGTCTTCACCGGTTCTCCGGGCAAGTTCGTATCGCTGAAAGATACCATTCGTGGTTTCAAAGGCATTATGGACGGCGACTACGATCACCTGCCTGAACAAGCGTTCTACATGGTTGGCGCCATTGAAGAAGCAGTGGAAAAAGCCAAGAAACTGTAACGCTAGTTTGTTGTGAGAGAGGATGACATGGCTGAAAAAGCTTACCATCTGGATGTAGTCAGTGCGGAAAAGAGAATGTTTTCCGGCATGGTACAGAAGATCCAGGTGACGGGTAGCGAAGGCGAACTGGGTATTTTCCCTGGGCATGCTCCGCTGCTCACCGCCATCAAGCCTGGCATGGTGCGTATTGTTAAAGAACACGGTGAAGAAGAGTATATTTATCTTTCCGGTGGCATCCTTGAGGTGCAACCGAGCGCTACGACCGTGTTGGCTGACACTGCAATCCGTGGGCAAGACCTCGATGAAGCACGTGCGCTTGAAGCTAAGCGTAAAGCTGAGGAGCACATCAGTGGTTCTCACGGTGACGTCGACTTCGCTCAGGCTTCTGCTGAACTGGCTAAAGCGATCGCAAAACTTCGTGTTATCGAGTTGACCAGGAAAGCGATGTAACGACATCATCGTAAAAGGCGACCTTCGGGTCGCTTTTTTTTTACCTTTAAAAAAGCCCTATTTTCATCCCTATTCTCATGACATTTGCCCTTACTCAGTGGAATACTAGCAATCAAAGTAGAGACTTTGTAGGCGATTCACTCACTATCGTCTATCGAGTGTTACCCCTTGCTGACTAAGGCCTGCGGGCGGTTTTTGATGCGAAATATGTAGTAATCCTGTTAGCTAACAGGTTACTTTTGTCCCTCAAATTGGATTTGTCAGGTTACCTATGTCAAACAGCACACTGAGTGTGGTGATCCTTGCCGCAGGCAAGGGAACTCGCATGTATTCTAACCTTCCTAAAGTTCTTCATTTATTGGCCGGTAAGCCAATGGTTCAACACGTTATTGATGCGGCCACACAGGTTGGCGCTAAGAACGTGCATCTGGTCTATGGCCACGGTGGCGGCTTACTGAAGCAAAACCTGGCTGGTAGTGATCTTAATTGGGTCTTACAAGCTGAACAATTGGGCACTGGCCATGCGATGCAACAGGCGGCGCCTTATTTTGCTGATGACGAAGACGTGCTAATGCTTTACGGCGATGTTCCGTTAATTTCTGTTGAAACATTGGATAAATTGCTGAAAGCGAAACCAGAAGGCGGCATTGGTTTACTGACTGTTGTTCTGGATAATCCGACAGGCTATGGCCGTATTGTTCGTGAAAATGGCACGGTGACTGGCATCATTGAGCAAAAAGATGCCAGCGAAGAACAGCTGAAAATTCGAGAAATCAACACCGGTATTTTGGTTGCCAACGGTGCGTCATTCAAACGCTGGTTGAGTCAGCTCAACAACAATAATGCGCAGGGTGAATATTACATCACTGACATTATTGCGATGGCACATGCCGAAGGTCATCAGATTGCTACTGTCCATCCGGCGCGTAGTAGCGAAGTCGATGGCGTTAACAACCGCCTGCAACTTTCCCGCCTTGAGCGCGTGTATCAGAGTGAACAGGCGGAACGCCTGCTGCTGGCAGGGGTGATGCTGATGGATCCGGCGCGCTTTGATCTGCGTGGTGAGCTGTCCCATGGCATCGACGTACAGATCGACACCAACGTGATTATCGAAGGTCACGTCAAACTGGGCGATCGCGTGAAAGTCGGCGCGGGCTGCGTGCTGAAAAACTGCGTGATTGGCGATGACTGCGAAATCAGCCCTTACAGCGTTTTCGAAGATGCGGTGCTGGAAAGCGGCTGTACGGTCGGACCTTTCGCCCGTCTGCGCCCTGGCGCTGAACTGGCCGAAGGCGCCCATGTCGGCAATTTCGTCGAAATCAAAAAATCGCGTCTGGGCAAAGGCTCCAAAGCCGGCCATCTGTCCTACCTCGGCGACGCTGAGATTGGCGATAACGTGAATATCGGCGCGGGTACCATCACTTGCAACTACGATGGTGTGAATAAGCATAAAACTGTCATCGGAAACGATGTCTTCGTCGGGTCTGACACACAGCTGGTCGCACCCGTCACCGTCGGCAATAACGTGACTATCGCGGCGGGTACGACCGTGACGCGCGATGTGCCAGACAGCGGTTTACTGTTAAGCCGGGTGCCTCAGGTGCATAAACCTGACTGGCAAAAACCGGTGAAGAAAAAATAAGCATTACATAATAATCCCCAACTTCTACAAGGCTCGGGGAACCGCAGGTACACCGGAAAACGGGGCTCGCGGATAAATCAGGTCAGGCAGCAAAAAAGGTCCCGAAAGACCTTCAATAGGAATAAAACTGATGTGTGGAATTGTAGGTGCAGTAGCACAACGCGATATTGCTGAAATTCTGTTAGAAGGCTTACGCCGTCTCGAATACCGCGGTTATGACTCGGCCGGTCTGGCAGTCATTAATGCGGAAGGCAAAATGGGGCGCTTGCGTCGTCTGGGTAAAGTCCAGATGCTGGCTGACGCGTTGGATGAACACCCACTGCACGGCGGCACTGGTATTGCGCACACCCGTTGGGCAACCCATGGCGAACCTTCCGAAGTCAATGCGCACCCACATGTTTCTGATTATATAGCGGTTGTGCATAACGGCATTATCGAAAACCACGAACCTCTGCGTGAATTACTGATCGAACGCGGCTACCGTTTTGATTCCGAAACGGATACCGAAGTGATCGCGCATCTGGTGCATTGGGAACAACTTCAGGGCGGCACGTTGTTGGAAGTGGTTCAGCGTGTTATCCCGCAGCTGCGTGGTGCTTATGGCGCTGTGATGATGGACAGCCGTGATCCGTCCGTTCTGGTCGCCGCCCGTTCCGGCAGCCCGCTGGTGATTGGCCGTGGCGTGGGTGAAAACTTCATTGCTTCCGACCAGCTGGCGCTGTTGCCGGTCACCCGTCGCTTCCTGTTCCTGGAAGAAGGCGATGTGGCGGAAGTGAAACGTCGCTCGGTTAGCGTGTATGACAAAAATGGTCATGCGGTTGAGCGCGAAGAAATTGAATCCAAAGTGCAGTACGACGCCGGTGATAAAGGCCTTTACCGTCACTACATGCAGAAAGAAATCTACGAGCAGCCACTGGCGATCAAAAACACGCTGGAAGGACGTTTCAGCCACGGTGAAGTGAACCTGAGCGAGCTTGGCGAAAAGGCCGACGACATTCTGTCACGCGTTCAACATATCCAGATCATCGCCTGCGGGACGTCTTACAACTCTGGCATGGTCGCGCGCTACTGGTTTGAGTCTCTGGCAGGTATGCCGTGCGATGTGGAAATCGCCTCTGAGTTTCGCTATCGCAAATCCGCTGTTCGCCCTGGTAGTCTGATCATCACGTTGTCGCAGTCTGGCGAAACCGCCGATACGCTGGCCGCGCTGCGTCTGTCTAAAGAGCTTGGGTATCTTGGTTCTCTGGCCGTATGTAACGTAGCTGGCTCGTCTCTGGTACGTGAATCCGATATGGCGTTGATGACCAAAGCCGGCACTGAAATTGGCGTGGCTTCCACCAAAGCCTTCACCACGCAATTGACTGTTCTGCTGATGCTGGTGGCCCGTATGGGGCGCCTGAAAGGCATGGCACCGCAGGTCGAGCACGACATCGTTCATGCGCTTCAGGCTTTGCCTGCGCGTATTGAGCAGATGCTGTCGCTGGATAAGACCATCGAATCTCTGGCGGAAGGTTTCTCTGACAAACATCACGCCTTGTTCCTCGGTCGCGGCGATCAATACCCAATCGCGATGGAAGGTGCACTGAAGCTGAAAGAGATCTCCTATATTCATGCCGAAGCCTATGCGGCAGGCGAGCTGAAGCACGGCCCGCTGGCGCTGATCGACGCGGATATGCCGGTGATCGTCATTGCGCCAAATAACGAACTGCTGGAAAAGCTGAAGTCGAATATCGAAGAAGTGCGCGCCCGTGGCGGTTTGCTGTATGTCTTCGCCGATCAGAATGCCGGTTTCACCGACAGCGAAGGCATGAAGATCATCCAGTTGCCACACGTTGAAGAGATCGTCGCACCGATTTTCTACACCGTTCCGCTCCAGTTGCTGTCCTACTATGTCGCGCTGATCAAAGGCACCGACGTAGACCAGCCGCGTAACCTGGCGAAATCTGTGACGGTAGAATAACCGCCCCAGCATTCGGTTTTTAAGCGCCCCACGTGGGCGCTTTTTTTATTTCTGCGACGCAACAAGGTATAGTCCGCCTTTTACTGAGGTTCCCTGCGCAATGCCGACTCCGTCTTCTATCAGGATTAACAAATACATCAGCGACAGCGGCCTGTGTTCGCGTCGTGACGCCGACCGTTACGTCGAGAATGGGCGGGTGTTAATTAATGATACGCAGGCTGGATTTGGCGCGCAGGTCTTTGCCGGAGATGTGGTGACCGTGAATGGTCAGCCGATCGGGCGACGTGATGAAGCCGGTCTGGTGCTGCTCGCGTTGAATAAACCCGTGGGCATTATTACTTCGATGGATGAAAATCTGCCGGATAACATAGGTACACTCATTTATCACAGTAAGCGCCTCTTCCCGGTCGGGCGTCTGGATAAAGACTCGCAAGGGCTGATTCTACTGACCAATCACGGTGATCTGGTCAATAAAATCCTGCGCACCGGCAACGATCACGAAAAAGAATACGTGGTTACCGTCAACAAACCGGTGACTAACGAGTTCATTCTTGGTCTGAGTGCCGGTGTGCCGATGTTAGGTACAGTGACTAAAGCATGTAAAGTAAAGAAAGAATCTGACTTTGTATTTCGTATTACGCTGGTGCAGGGGCTCAACCGTCAAATTCGGCGCATGTCTAAATATTTTGGCTATGAAGTGATCCGACTTGAACGCATACGCATTATGAACATTCACCTGGAAGGCTTACCTCCGGGGGAATCGAGGGATTTGACCCACCAGGAACTGCTCGAGTTATTTATACGGATTGAAAACTCAGTGTCCGAACGCTAACCGGCGAAATAGCGCAGATCAGTAAGCTACATCTCTTGAATTGTGATGTTAGTCATAAAACTGTCATATAAAGTACATTTTACTGTCACGTAACTGTCCTATTTTCCTCCTGTGCCAAACACTTTATAAACCTCGACCTCGGTCGAATATCTTTGCTCGAATAAATAAGAAACCACTAGGAGTGGAACATGAAATTGATGCGTAACACCGTCGCCGGTATTGTGGCAGCGACTTTTTCCCTCACAGCAATGTCTGCTTTCGCTGCTAGTAATCTGACTGGCGCTGGCGGCACCTTCCCTGCTCCTGTCTATGCCAAATGGGCTGATGCTTACCACAAAGATACCGGCAACCAGGTGAACTACCAGGGCATCGGTTCTTCCGGTGGCGTAAAACAAATCATCGCCAAAACGGTCGACTTCGGTGCATCTGATGCGCCAATGAAAGAAGAAGACCTGAATAAAAACGGCCTGTTCCAGTTCCCTACCGTGATCGGTGGCGTGGTATTGGCGGTGAATCTGCCAGGTATCAAATCTGGTCAACTGACGCTGGACGGCCCAACGCTGGGTGATATCTACCTCGGCAAAATCAAAAAGTGGAACGATGCGGCGATTGCTAAATTGAACCCAGGTGTAAAACTGCCTGATACCAACATTGCCGTTGTGCGCCGTGCTGATGGTTCAGGTACCTCTTTTGTGTTCACCAGCTATCTGTCTAAGGTCAGTCCTGAGTGGAAAGAGAAAATTGGTACGGGTACAACGGTTAACTGGCCAACGGGCCTGGGCGGTAAAGGTAACGACGGCGTGGCAGCATTTGTACAACGTCTGCCAGGTTCAATTGGTTATGTCGAATACGCGTATGCGAAACAAAACAGCTTGGCTTACACCAAACTGGTTGATGCAGATGGTAAAGCGATTGCTCCGACTGAAGCATCCTTCAGCGCATCGGCTAAAGGCGCTGACTGGAAAAGAACCTTCGCTCAGGACTTGACCAACCAGAAAGGTGATAACGCGTGGCCAATCAGCTCCACCACCTTCATACTGGTTTACAAAAATCAGCAAGATGCAGCGAAAGGCACTGAAGTGCTGAAGTTCTTCGACTGGGCTTACAAAAATGGCAACAAGCTGACGACCGATCTGGATTATGCATCACTGCCTGAGTCCGTGGTTGAACAAATTCGCGCAGCCTGGAAAACTAATATTAAAGACAGTAATGGCAAAGCACTCTACTAGGATCTGACCTTCAGTCTGATATAGAGTACAAGTCTTCTGCTTCATTCCCTCTCCGGCCGGGGAGGGAATTAAATCTTAATTAAAAGAGAGTGGTATGGCTGAATACAAGCCGGCTATCAAGGCACCAGGCAAAAACGGTGACATTATCTTCGGCGCGCTGGTCAAACTGGCTGCGCTGATTGTGTTATTAATGCTGGGCGGTATTATCGTCTCGCTGTTTATTGCTTCCTTACCGAGCATCGAAAAGTTCGGTTTATCCTTCCTCTGGAATAAAACCTGGGACGCCCCGAACGAGCAATTTGGCGCACTGGTGCCGATTTACGGTACGGTCGTTACTTCCGTTATTGCCCTATTAATTGCTGTACCTGTCAGTTTCGGTATCGCACTGTTCCTGACTGAACTGGCGCCGAACTGGCTGCGACGCCCGTTGGGTATTGCCATTGAACTGCTGGCGGCTATTCCCAGTATCGTTTATGGCATGTGGGGCCTGTTCGTTTTTGCCCCGCTGTTTGCTACCTATTTCCAGACCCCAGTTGGTGACGTGCTGTCCGGTATTCCGATCGTCGGTGCCCTGTTCGCAGGCCCCGGTTTTGGTATCGGTATTCTGGCCGCAGGTGTGATCCTCGCTATCATGATTATCCCTTACATTGCCTCGGTGATGCGCGACGTGTTCGAACAAACGCCGGTGATGATGAAAGAGTCCGCTTACGGTATCGGCTGTACGACGTGGGAAGTGATCTGGCGCATCGTGCTGCCGTTCACCAAAAATGGCGTGATCGGCGGTGTGATGTTAGGGCTCGGGCGAGCTTTGGGGGAAACCATGGCGGTGACCTTTATCATCGGGAACACTTACCAACTCGACAGCATCTCGCTTTACATGCCGGGCAACAGTATTACCTCGGCGTTGGCTAACGAATTCGCCGAAGCCGAAGCTGGTCTGCATACTGCCGCGCTAATGGAACTGGGCCTTATCCTGTTCATAATTACCTTTATTGTTCTGGCGCTATCGAAAGTGATGATTCTGCGCCTGGCTAAGAAAGAGGGCCGTTAAGATGACGACACTCGAAATGCGAAGCACGCCTGAACTGCTGGAGTCTCGCCGTAAACGTCAGGCATGGCGTCGCCAGAAAAACCGTCTGGCGCTGCTGATGTCCATGATGACCATGGTGTTTGGTCTGTTCTGGCTGGTGTGGATCCTGTTTACCACCGTGGTTAAAGGGGTAGACGGCATGTCACTGGCGCTGTTCACCCAGAATACCCCGCCACCGAACACTGCGGGCGGCGGTCTGGCTAACGCCATTGCGGGCAGCGGATTACTCATTTTGTGGTCGACCGTGATCGGCACGCCACTGGGCGTCATGGCAGGGATTTATCTGGCCGAATATGGCCGTAAATCCTGGTTGGCGGAGTTAATTCGTTTCATCAATGACATTCTGCTTTCTGCGCCTTCTATCGTCGTTGGCCTGTTTGTGTACACCATCATGGTGGCTAAAATGGGGCACTTCTCCGGTTGGGCGGGCGTTCTGGCGCTAGCATTGCTGCAAATCCCTATTGTTATTCGTACTACGGAAAATATGCTCAAATTGGTGCCTGACAGCCTGCGTGAAGCGGCGTACGCACTGGGTACACCGAAGTGGAAGATGATCTCTGCTATTACGCTGAAAGCGTCGGTTTCCGGCATCATGACTGGCATCCTGCTGGCGATTGCTCGCATTGCTGGTGAAACCGCACCGCTGCTGTTTACATCGCTCTCCAACCAGTTCTGGAGCACCGACATGATGCAGCCTATTGCCAATCTGCCGGTGACCATCTTCAAATTTGCCATGAGTCCGTTCGGTGAGTGGCAGAAACTGGCATGGGCGGGTGTACTGCTAATCACAGTCTGTGTACTGGTACTGAACATTCTGGCGCGTGTGATTTTTGCCCAGAAGAAACAGTGAGCCCTGACTGAAAACAGTAAACACCAATTGAAGGTGGCTTTGGCCATCATCACAGTTACCCGGCGCCGCAGTTGCGGTGCACGAAAGATAAAAGAGAGATGTCTTAATGAGTCGAATGACTGACGCATCCAACAGCAAAATCCAGGTTCGCGACCTGAATTTTTATTACGGCAAATTTCACGCGCTGAAAAATATTTCCCTGGATATCGCAAAAAACGAAGTCACGGCTTTTATCGGCCCGTCGGGCTGTGGTAAATCGACGTTGCTGCGCACGCTAAACAAAATGTATCAGCTTTATCCCGATCAGCGTGCCGAAGGTGAGATCTTGCTTGATGGCGAGGATATTCTGGTCGATAAGCAGGACATCGCGTTGCTGCGCGCTAAAGTCGGCATGGTCTTTCAGAAACCCACGCCTTTCCCTATGTCGATTTACGACAACATTGCCTTCGGTGTGCGTCTGTTTGAGAAACTGTCACGTACCGATATGGATGAGCGCGTACAGTGGGCGCTGACCAAAGCAGCACTGTGGAATGAGTCCAAAGATAAACTGCAGCAGAGTGGTTACAGCTTGTCTGGTGGTCAGCAACAGCGTCTGTGTATTGCGCGTGGTATTGCGATCCGCCCTGATGTGCTGTTGCTTGACGAACCTTGCTCGGCGCTGGATCCGATTTCCACCGGACGTATTGAAGAGTTGATCACCGAGCTGAAGTCTGACTACACCGTGGTTATCGTTACCCACAATATGCAGCAGGCGGCACGTTGTTCAGATCGCACGGCGTTTATGTATCTGGGCGAACTGATCGAATACAGCGATACCGACTCCCTCTTTACTTCTCCTGCCCGTAAGCAGACAGAAGACTACATTACTGGCCGCTACGGTTGAGGCAAGAAAAATGGATAACCTGAACTTAAATAAACACATTTCCGGCCAGTTCAATGCAGAACTTGAGCACATTCGTACCCAAGTCTTGGCGATGGGCGGGCTGGTGGAACAGCAACTGACTGATGCGATCACCGCGATGCACAATCAGGACCCTGAACTGGCACAACAAGTCATCAAAGGCGATGACAAAGTAAACATGATGGAAGTGGCGATTGACGAAGCCTGCGTGAGGATTATTGCCAAGCGCCAGCCGACCGCCAGTGACCTGCGTTTAGTTATGGCGATCATCAAAACTATTTCCGAGCTGGAACGCATTGGCGACGTGGCGGACAAAATCTGCCGCACCGCGCTGGAAAAATTCTCGCATTTGCATCAGCCGTTGCTGGTTAGCCTTGAGTCTCTGGGCCGCCACACGGTTCAAATGTTGCATGACGTGCTCGACGCCTTTGCGCGCATGGACCTCGACGAAGCGGTGCGTATTTACCGTGAAGACAAGAAAGTTGATCAGGAATATGAAGGCATCGTGCGTCAGTTGATGACCTACATGATGGAAGATCCGCGTACTATTCCAAGTGTGCTCACCGCGCTGTTCTGCGCCCGCTCCATTGAGCGCATCGGTGACCGTTGTCAGAATATTTGTGAGTTCATTTTCTATTTCGTCAAAGGCCAGGATTTCCGTCACGTTGGCGGCGATGCGCTGGAAAAATTACTGACTGAAAATAAAACCGACAAAAAAGAGTAAGTTTTTGCTCTTATTGCCTTGGTAGCGCGACGCCACGATCACCACTCGCGGGTGGAATGGCGGATAAACCGGTGGTGTATAGCATTATCGGGTGATCTGATAGCCTCTCTCTCGCCACAGTTTGGGCAGTTCCTGCATGTCATTGAACGCGGTGACTAATGGATGGTCAATCGGCAGATTATGAGGGTCAGCGCAGTAGTAAAACACTGGGATCCCGGCGGAGATACCCGCCTGGGTGCCTGCAGCGGAATCCTCCACCAGAATACAGCGATCAATATTAACCTGCATCACTTCAGCTGCTTTATATAGTACAGCCGGGTCTGGCTTCCAGCGCTGCAAATCATAGCCGCTGAATAGATTATCCCCCATGAATTGCAGCAGACCCGTTTTCCCGAGCGACAACTGCATTTTACTGACCGGGCCATTAGAGACGACGCACATCGGGATAGTGATTTGTTCTAACAATTCGCGTACACCGGGTATCGGTTCTAATTTACGGTCAAAGAGTCGGGCGATATGCTGACGGAACACGACCTCCATCTCCTCTTTAGTGACTTGCAGCCCATATTCTTTATTGATGATGGCAATGATCTCGTAAAGTTTGACGCCTTTATAGGTTTTGTACATTTCATCAAAAGAGACCGCCACGCCGAAATGCGCGAACATTTCCACATAGGCTTCACAACACAGCAATTCGCTGTCGACCAGAGTCCCGTCGCAGTCAAAAAGGACACATTCTATCTGGTGGGGCATAGTTCCTCCGTAGAGAGATTGAGTACATTGAATCTGTTCGATCCAACTTTACCTCACCGCTGCCAGGATATGCGGGTTTAATTGCCATAAAAAAAGAGTGTGACCCACGTCAAAAAGGATACTTTTTGGTATAGGATAGCCTTCGACCGTTATTTCCCTTCTTCGGAACTCACTAATGAGCAAACCACAAAGCAATGTCTCCAGCGGACAGGGCCTGTTCGAGCGTTTATTTAAGCTGACGCAGCACGGCACTACCGTTCGTACTGAAACTATCGCCGGACTGACCACGTTCCTGACCATGGTGTATATCGTGTTCGTGAATCCGCAGATCCTTGGTGTGGCTGGCATGGATAAGTCGGCCGTTTTTGTGACCACCTGTCTGATTGCCGCCTTTGGCAGCATCCTGATGGGACTGATTGCTAATCTGCCCGTCGCACTGGCACCCGCCATGGGCCTGAATGCGTTCTTCGCTTTTGTGGTGGTTGGCGCGATGGGCATTTCATGGCAAGTCGGCATGGGTGCTATTTTCTGGGGCGCAATCGGTTTCCTTTTGCTGACAATTTTCCGTATCCGCTACTGGATGATCGCCAACATTCCGGCCAGTCTGAGGATCGGGATCACTGCCGGTATCGGCCTGTTCATTGGCATGATGGGGTTGAAAAATGCCGGCATTATTGTTGCGAACCCAGACACCATCGTCACTATCGGTAATTTAACGTCACATAATGTTCTGCTCGGCGCACTGGGCTTCTTCATTATTGCTGTGCTGGCGTCGCGTAATATTCACGCGGCGGTTCTGGTTTCTATCGTGATAACCACGGTGATTGGGCTGGCAATTGGTGATGTGCATTACACCGGTATTTTCTCTATGCCACCCAGTGTGATGTCAGTGGTGGGACAGGTTGATATTAAAGGGGCGTTAAATATTGGTCTGGCGGGGGTTATTTTCTCCTTCATGCTGGTCAACCTGTTTGACTCCTCCGGTACACTTATCGGTGTAACCGATAAAGCCGGGCTGACCGATGCCAACGGCAAGTTCCCGCAGATGAAACAGGCGCTGTACGTTGATAGTATCGCTTCGGTTGCCGGTGCGGTGGTCGGAACGTCCTCAGTAACCGCGTATATCGAGAGCTCCTCCGGCGTTTCCGTGGGTGGCCGTACCGGACTCACTGCGGTAGTGACCGGTATTCTGTTCCTGCTGGTGATTTTCATCTCTCCGCTGGCCGGTATGGTGCCCGCATACGCTGCTGCTGGCGCGCTGATCTATGTCGGCGTACTGATGACCTCCAGTCTGGCTCGCGTTACCTGGGATGACCTGACTGAAGCTGTTCCAGCGTTTGTCACTGCCGTGATGATGCCGTTCAGCTTCTCGATCACCGAAGGTATCGCGCTGGGCTTTATCTCTTACGTGGTGATGAAACTCGGTACTGGCCGCTGGAGAGAAATCAGCCCTTGTGTGGTGGTGGTGGCGTTGTTGTTCGTGCTGAAAATTGCGTTTGTTGACAGCCACTAAGTTCTTCGAATAGTGCCATAGAAAAGCCCGCAAAATTCTGCGGGCTTTTTTGTTTCTTCGCGGGGATATTATTTCAGCGCGACCCGGCGGGTGTAATCAGCAAATGCGGTCAGTTGACCGGTCAGGAAATCCAGCGTGGCCGGCTCGATCACTTCGCCAATCTGCTCATCGACTTTGTTCTGAATCACGCCGCCCATAAATTCAGGACGGTTCATGACCATTGCATCGAGGAATACCAAAATTTGGCGCAGATGATATTGACAGCGCGCACCGCCAATAGGTCCCATGGAACTGGTCTGGATCAGCACCGGTTTTCCCGACAAGGGCTGACCAGGTAAGCGTGATATCCAGTCGATAGCATTTTTAAGGCCACCAGGCACCGAGTAGTTATATTCTGGCGTGACGATAATCACGCCATCTGCCTGACGAATTTGTTCAGCAATGGCCTCGATATCAGCCGGGAAACCCTCTTCTTGTTGAATATCTGCATCATATAACGGCAAGCTTCCAATCGATGGCAGAGCTTCAATGGTAACGCCTTCCGGAGCCAGTTTAGGCAAAGTACGCGCGATCATGGCGTTGTAAGAGCCTTTACGCAGGCTACCTAGCAGTGTGACAAACTTCAGTGGTTGAGTTGACATTGGCGACTCCTGTGATGGGTGAGTACTAAAATAAGTACGGGATTAATCTAGCCCAGGGTGTGATCGACTGGATAGCTTTTGGCACTCTGGCAGGGATGTTATTTCACCGGAGGCAGACTGGTGAATTTCATAAAATGTGGTGAATCAGACTGCTGTTGCGCTGACAATGTTTGCGTGCGCGTGAAACCGTTATCCGGGTCATAGTGCCAGCACAGCAGCCGCATGATCGAGGGCGTATGCGCGCATGCCCAAGTGAGAGAGCCGTCGATATCACTCATCACCTGCGCTTCGGGTGTGAGAGCTGAACGCAGGCGGCCCGATGCCGGGTTCAGACTCAGGCTATTTTCACCATACTCAGTCAGACCGGATAGTTTCAGCATACTTTGACGAATACACCAAAGCTGAAGAGCAGACTCCACGGGATCGCTTTGTTGGGTGATCCAAGTTTGCTCAACGGTTGATAACTGTGCCTGCTGCCGTGGGTTAATCAGCGCGCTGCGCGCATGGATGATTTCTAGGTCGAGACCGACCTTACCTTCACTACTGAGCATGACGCCTGCTGTACTGCCTGCGAAGGCCAGGCTGAAATCCGGGAGATTGGGCGATTCAAAACTCGGGCGGCCGCTGGGCAAAATAATGATAGTGGGCAACTCAGTGATGCCGTAAAGATAAAACATCATTTCTGCCAGCAGAACACGACCCGTTAAAAAGCGTTTGCGCTGTTTTTCGGAAAGAGTTCTTGCGGATAATATTACGTCGGCGGGAAGGCGGTGAGTATCAGTCTCAGGATCCGTAGCTACCCATTTAGCAAAGTGGCACGCCATCGTTCACTCCATGATTAATGGTTCGGCTTATTTTCTCTCAGGGTTGGGAGAATAACATTAAGATAAATCATTAAAAATAGCTGAAAATCTGCTCTTAATCTGCTTGAAAAAACGTGATGAGCGCAAAAAAGGTGGCCCAGTTCACATCCTCATGTTGTTGTTGATAAAAGTTGCATAACGAACCCTCTTTGAGCCCCCAAATACAACACCTAATGACGACAAAAGCATAAAGAAACGTCGGAAAATGCCGTTAGTACTAAAGCAGCGAGATCGCTGCTTTGCCTGCGAGCACCGCGAAAATGTTAAAAACAACACAATCACGCTTTATCGCTTTAATCAGCTTGTTTTTCATTTTACTGATTATTGTTACGCTCATCGTTATCCAGGTATTTATCTCTCCCAAACTGAAGCAGGCTGAGAGTCTATTGGTCGCAGGCCAGGTGGGCGATGTCGCCGTGGTCATCAACGACCGCCTGAACAAAGTCGAGTCGCAGGTTCGCAGTATCACTCAAAGTGTGGCACAGATGGACAGCGCGTCAATCGATGCTCTGTTGCCTTCGCTGGTGGATCAGTACGGAGACAGTGCGGTGTTTGGTGGAGGTATCTGGCCGTTACCCAATCAACGCGATCCTTCTAAGGTTAAGTTCAGCAGTTTCTTTGCCCGCAACGGCAACAATAAATTGACCGTCAATACATTCTGGAACAGTGCAGAATCGCCAAACTATTTTGAGCAATCCTGGTATTTGGCTGCACTAAAAGGCGAAAAAGGGCGGTGTGTTTGGGCTCCCGCTTACTTTGATGACGCCAGCACTCAGCCGCGAACTAACTGCGCGATGGCCATTTATAAAGGCGATAAGCAGTGGGGTGTGGCAACCATCGACGTGACTCTGGGCTTCTTCAACCAATTGGTTATCGATATGGAGAAAAAAGTCCACGCGACGATTTACATCGTTGAGCAGAATGGCACCCTCGTTGGCACGAGCAAAAGCAGCGACGAAAAACTGCCTAAACTGGCTTCACTTGGTGAGCAGTCACCGCTGGCAGCACAGATCCGCAAAAGTCTCGATCAGATAAAAGACAGTCGCAATCTTGAAGTGCAGTACAGCAATGACGGTATAGATCACACCCTGTTTATGAGCAAAATTCAGGGGCCATGGTACATCGTGACCGACATGCCAACCAGCCAGTTGCTGCAACGTACCCACAGTATTCTCGCCAGTCTGGGATTAGTGCAAATCCCGATGGTATTACTGTTGTTACTGATTCTGGTTATTGCTATCAAAATCTTCATGCGGCAGCTTGCAGCGCTGAATAAAAATATCAGTCAGCTTTCAGCTGGCGGCGCCGATTTGACGCAGCGTTTACCCCAAAGCAGTAGTCCGGAATTTGACGAAGTAAACCGTAGCTTTAACAACTTCCTCGACTTTTTGCAGTCTATCCTCAAACAGGTCGGTGACAGCACATTGGCCATCGCGTCAGCGTCACGCCAGATTGCCAGCGGTAACCTTGATCTTTCGGCACGAACGGAGGAACAGGCGAGCTCCATCGAACAAACCGCAGCATCAATGGAGCAGTTGACCAGCACGGTGAAGCAAAACGCTGGAAATGCTGAAGGGGCTAACCAGTTGGCGCGTGATGCTTCGGCAGTGGCTGAAAAAGGCACGCGGGTCGTGCGGCAGGTGGTGGAGACAATGGGTTCCATCAATGGGTCATCGAAAAAAATCGTCGATATCATTAGTGTGATCGACGGTATCGCTTTCCAGACCAACATTCTGGCACTGAACGCGGCGGTTGAAGCGGCGCGTGCCGGTGAACAAGGGCGTGGTTTCGCGGTGGTTGCCTCTGAAGTGCGCAGTCTGGCTCAGCGCTCAGCGACATCTGCGCGCGAAATCAAGAAGCTCATCGAAGACTCCGTCGCAAATATCACCACCGGTAGCCAGTTGGTCGCCACCGCAGGCAGCACCATGGATGAATTGGTGGTTGGCGTTAACAATGTGGCAACATTGATGAGTGAGATCATGTCTTCAAGCCAGGAGCAAAGTCTTGGCATTGAGCAGGTAAACATAGCCATCACTCAGCTTGATAACACCACACAGCAAAATGCCGCGCTGGTGGAACAGGTTTCAGCCGCAGCTCAGGCCATGCAGGACCAAACGTTGCAACTGGAAACCGTGGTAGCAAGCTTTAAACTCTGACTTTTTGCATACATACTCAAGCCCGGCAGATAACCGCCGGGCTTTTCTCGTTCTGGCGGGATATATCCTGCCAGCCCGGCATGAAAATATCATACTTAACCAATGGTTGAATGCATGAGTGCATGGATTAAAACGAGAATGGTAGGGTACGCCGCCATCGTGTTGTGGCGCTGCCTGAGCAGTGCCGGGGCTCAGGCTGCTACGTTGGATCCTGCACAAATCAACGCGGGTGAATATCTGTCGCGCATGGGGGATTGTGCCGCTTGCCATACCGCTGCGGGCGGCAAGCCGTTCGCTGGTGGCCTGAAAATGAGCACGCCGGTGGGTGCTATCTATTCCAGCAATATCACGCCGGATAAAAATACCGGGATTGGTCATTACAGTGAGAAAGATTTTAGTAAAGCCCTGCGCCAGGGGATTGCTAAAGATGGGCATCATCTCTATCCGGCTATGCCTTATCCGTCATTCAGTAAAATAACAGATAGTGATGTACATGATTTATATGTCTATATTACACAACGAGTTGTTGCGGTTGATCAGAAAAACCGCGGTAGTGATATCTCTTTTCCGCTGAATATGCGTTGGCCGTTAGCGGTCTGGAACACGGTTTTCCTCGAGAAAAAGCCCTATTATTCTGATCCGCAAAAAACCGCTGACTGGAACCGGGGAGCTTATCTGGTTCAGGGATTAGGGCATTGCGGCAGCTGTCATACTCCTCGTGGCGTGGGTTATCAGGAAAAAGCACTGGATCAGAATTCAAAATATTATCTTTCCGGCGGCACGCTGGAGGGCTGGCATGCGCCAAACCTACGTGGGGATGCGACAACCGGCCTCGGGCAGTGGAATGCAGCTGAGATTGGTCAGTTCCTTAAAGTCGGGCACACCGAAAGGGCAACGGCCTTCGGCTCAATGACGGAAGTTATTCACAATAGCACGCAATATCTCAACGATGCCGACCGGCAGGCGATAGCGGTTTACCTGAAATCATTACCGGCAGACGGCAATTATCGGGCACAGGTGAATAATAATGCGACGACTAAAGCGCTGGACGCTGAAATCTCCACCGCACCAGGTGCACAGATTTATGTGGATAATTGCCTCGATTGCCATCTTTCCAGCGGACAGGGTGAGGCAAATCGTTATCCGACGTTGGCGCAAAACCCGGTAGTGGTGAGCGACGATCCGTCTTCCCTGATCAATCTGGTGCTGAACGGATCCCGCGCGCCTGCAACACAGTTTTCATCGAAACCGGTTAAAATGCCGGGCTTTGCGGCGGATCTGGACGACCAGCAGATCGCCGATGTAGTGACGTTTATCCGCCACGGATGGGGAAATCAGGCCAGCACGGTCAGCGCCGGACAGGTGAAAGAGATGCGCCAACTAACGGCGAATAAAAATCAGGCCGATCAGTAATCTGCATTTTCCACAAAGAAGTGAATCAGACTGGTAAGCTTCGGGCGCGGCCTGAAATCAGGGAGATACACCCGATTGATCGGCCAAAAATTCCTTAATGATGGCGGTTCGATCACTCTGACCCGCGGTATTATCGCCGAAGAGCCTATCTGGCAGGGAGCCAACGCCACTACGGTGAATGCCGCCGTCGAAGGTTTTGTCCGCGGTGCAGCCATCGAATTACCGCGCGGGATCCGCATCAATGGCGTCAGCCCGACGGTGGTTGAGGAATCGCTGCAAAGTTACGGCCCGTTCTTCCCCGGCTTCGAAGCGGCACCGGCCGCACGTGTGGCAAAAGCGTATCGCCGCAGCGTGTAAGGTTCTCAGACCGATAAATCACTTACCAATGCAGAAACTCGAGAAGATGCGTCCCAGCAAATCATCGGAGGTGAACTCGCCGGTGATTTCACTTAGGGCAAGTTGTGATATGCGCAGCTCTTCAGCCAAGAGTTCCCCTGCGCGGGCACCGAGAAGCTGGTCTTTACCCTGTAGAAGATGCTCTGCTGCCAGCTCCAGCGCCTGTAAGTGACGGCGACGGGCGAGGAATCCACCTTCCATGTTGTGATTGAAACCCATGACCTGTTTCAGATGATCGCGCAGCAGATCGATACCGTCGCCGGTACGGGCGGAAAGACGAATAAGTGAGTGACCATTCACTTCCGTCTGGCCTAGTGCTTCGCCAGTAATATCGGCTTTGTTGCGCACTACGACGATAGGTAGCGATGCCGGCAGGCGCGCCATAAACTCTGGCCAGATGTCGGCAGGCTCGGTTGCGGATGTCGTCGTGCCATCGACCATGAACAGCACTAAATCAGCTTGTTCGATCTCATTCCACGCACGTTCGATACCAATACGCTCCACTTCGTCGCTGGCTTCGCGCAGACCGGCAGTGTCGATGATATGCAAAGGCATGCCATCGAGATGAATGTGCTCACGCAGAACGTCGCGGGTGGTACCGGCGATGTCGGTGACGATCGCCGCTTCGCGACCCGCTAGGGCGTTCAGCAAGCTGGATTTACCGGCGTTAGGGCGACCTGCAATGACCACTTTCATCCCTTCACGCAGCAGGCTGCCCTGACGGGCTTCGGCGCGCACGGCATCGAGATCACTCATCACAGTGTTGAGTTTGGCTTCAATTTTACCGTCAGACAAGAAGTCGATTTCTTCATCCGGGAAATCGATGGCCGCTTCGACAAAGATTCGCAGGTGAGTAAGTGCTTCCACCAATTGATGAATACGCTTTGAGAAGGCACCTTGTAATGAGTTAACCGCCGAACGGGCCGCTTGTTCGGAACTGGCGTCAATTAGATCAGCGATAGCTTCAGCTTGGGCCAGATCCAGCTTGTCATTGAGGAAGGCGCGTTCGGAGAATTCACCGGGGCGCGCAATGCGTACGCCGTCCAGCGATATAATACGTTTTAGCAGTAAATCGAGGATCACCGGGCCGCCGTGGCCTTGCAGTTCCAGCACATCTTCGCCAGTGAAAGAGTTAGGGCCGGGGAACCACAGCGCGATGCCCTGATCCAGCGTGCTGCCATCTGCGTCCTGAAACGGCAGATAATCGGCATAACGGGGTTTGGGCAGCTTACCTAAGACAGCCTGTGCCACATCCCGCGCCGCTCGGCCTGAAATGCGCAAAATGCCAACGCCGCCTCGGCCGGGAGGCGTTGCCTGGGCAATGATGGTATCTGAGGTACTCATAGCTGTTTATCTCTTTTAGACTTTTACTGATATGCAAAAGGCGGTCAAATGACCGCCTTTGTCTTTTTATCATCAAGTTTAGCTGTCAGGACGAAAGTCGCCCTGACATTCACTTATGACTTTTTCTTGTCGCGGCTGTGCAGGCCACGTTTTTCCAGACCGCGGTAAATCAATTGCTGCTGGAGAATGGTCACCAGGTTACTGACGATGTAGTACACCACCAGACCAGACGGGAACCACAGGAAGAACACGGTGAAGATGACCGGCATGAAGGTCATGATCTTCTGCTGCATCGGGTCTGTGACGGTCGTTGGCGACATCTTCTGAATGAAGAACATCGTAATACCCATCAGGACCGGCAGAATGTAGTACGGGTCTTGCGCTGACAGGTCATGGATCCACAGAGCAAACGGTGCGTGACGTAATTCAATGGAGCCCGACAGCATGTAATACAACGCCAGGAAGATTGGCATCTGGATAACCAGCGGCAGACAACCTCCCAACGGATTCACTTTCTCAGCTTTATACAGCGCCATCATCTCCTGACTCATGCGCTGTTTGTCATCACCAATACGCTCACGCATAGCGGCCAGTTTTGGCTGCAGCATACGCATTTTGGCCATCGACGTGTATTGAGCGCGGGTCAGTGGGTACATGATACCGCGGACAATAAAGGTGATGATGATGATGGAGAAGCCCCAGTTACCGATGAAACCGTGAATGAACTTCAACAGTTTGAACAGTGGCTGAGAAATGAACCACAACCAGCCGTAGTCTACGGTGAGATCAAGGTGTGGCGCGATAGCGGCCATTTTGTCCTGAATTTCCGGGCCAACCCACAAGGTCGAAGCAACTTGCTGCTGCGCACCAGGTTGAACAACAAACGGCGTACCTTTAAAGCCTACTGCTGAGATACCGTTGTTGGTCGTGGTGTAGAAGTGGTTGGTATCATTCGGTGATGGGATCCAGGCAGTTGCAAAATATTGCTGCAACATGGCAACCCAACCGCCTTGCGTCGTAACATTCAGCGCATCGCTTTTATCGAACGCATACTTCTGATATTTGTCATCGCTGGAAGAGTACGCTGCGCCGCGGAAAGTATGCAGAGCGAAGTTATTACTTCCGGTGTCTTTATGTTTCGGCAGGTCAGTGGTTTGACGCAACTGGCCGAACAGGGTCATTTCAAGCGGTGTCGAGGTCGTGTTGTTGATGTTGTACTCAACATTGACGGCATAAGAGCCACGCTTGATAACGAAGGTTTTGGTGATCACTGCGCCATTCTCAGCCGTATAAGTCAGAGGAATGCGCAATTCGGCCTGGCCTTCACCTAAAGTGAAGTCATCCTGGCTGGCTTTGAACAGAGGACGCTCGCCGTTTGCCGGGTTGTCAGGACCGTTTTTACCTGTCAGACCGCTTTGAGCCTGATAGACGAAATTAGGGGTGGTTTCCAGGAGTTGGAAAGGTTGATTTGAACCCAGAGTCGTTGGGTAAGCAGTCAGTAATGCCTGGTCAATGTCGCCACCACGGGTGTTGATGGTTAATGAAAGCACGTCAGTATTAACCGTGATCATTTTGCCCTGTCCGCTGCCAGGAACAGCCTGGTTAGCAGCATCGCCGTTAGCAGTATTCGCTGTCTGTTGCGTGGTCTGGTTGGCTGGTTGCGGAGCGTGGTCCGTCTGCCAGGCCTGCCAGATCATGAAAGACACGAACAGCAGAGCGATGAGAAAAAGATTGCGTTGCGAATCCATCGTTAGAGTTCTCTGTTATTGTCGGTTTTCGGCGGCACGGGGTCATCACCACCTGGGTTCAAAGGATGGCATTTTAATACGCGTTTCAATGTCAACCAACTGCCTTTTAACATGCCAAAACGACCAATTGCCTCAATACCGTATTGAGAGCAGGTTGGTCGAAAACGACAATGCGGCCCAAGCAAAGGACTGATAAAAAGCTGATAACCACGTATCAGCCCGATCAGGATGCGGGAGCCTGCCGGCAATGTCGACGCCATAATTTCTCCAACGCTTCCGTCAATGCACGATTATCTAAATCGGCGACACCCTTTTTGGCAACCACCACAAAATCCATCGAAGGCAACTTATGTTGAAGTAGCCGGAAACTTTCGCGGGTAAGGCGTTTGATCCGGTTACGCTCATGAGCGCGTTTGACATGTTTTTTGGCGACAGTGAGACCCATGCGGGGATGCCCCAGCTCGTTCAGGCGGCCGAGTATAGTGATTTGCGGCGTGCCAGCCCGTTGTGGCTGCTGGAAGACAAAAGTGAAATGACGGGGAGTTAACAAGCGTAACTCCCTGGGAAAAGCGAGCTTAACCACTAAATAGGTTAGCTTTTATTACTTAGAAGCTGACAGACGGGTACGGCCTTTCGCACGACGGCGGGCCAGAACCAGACGACCATTTTTGGTTGCCATACGAGCACGGAAACCGTGGCTACGGTTGCGCTTCAATACGGACGGTTGGAAAGTGCGTTTCATAGCGATTTCTACCTAAACTTAAATTATTACTGATCAGTAAACGCGTTGGCTGTCGGCGAAAAAACGACCGATGCCTTTATCGCAACGTATAAAGAAGCGGGATTGTAATAACTGTACAGTCCTGAGTCAATTTACATTACCAGAAAGTCGCCAGATCTATTTACCAGAGATGCCATAATGGCCCGTGGTCACCGCTTAATCCCATCTGACTATGACCATCAGGAACACAGGCGTCACACGTAGGGCTGAGGATTATACGGACTCCACCATAAAGCGCAAGGATCCGTGGTTGATCCTTACAACTTTCTCTTATGATCTTTTGGCCGACATCTTCAAAAATGCCTCAGCGCAATCTTATTTTTTCGCCACCGTGACGATAACACCGTCTAATTATTTTAGGATCGGCTAAGCTTATGCACTTGCCGATCCTAGCCTGTGGATAAAAAGGATCAATCTATCAGGAAGGGGAGGATCTCTGTGCCGTATTGCGTTATGATCCGCCATTCCGATCGCGATCCCAACTGGGGTGGCCGTCGACAAATCCGCAAAAAGCGGTTCGCACGTTACTTCACATTGCTGACAGGGTGATGTGAATACTTATTCCTCCGCTATGCCGGGCGGAACGTGTGCCAAAAATCATGATTTAAAAAATATCCTGATCCTTTTCTTTTTTTGATCTTGTTCGAGTGGAGTCCGCCGTGTCACTTTCGCTTTGGCAGCAATGTCTTGCCCGTTTGCAGGATGAATTACCTGCCACAGAATTCAGTATGTGGATACGCCCTTTGCAGGCAGAACTTAGTGACAACACTTTGGCGCTTTACGCACCGAATCGTTTTGTTTTGGATTGGGTGCGAGATAAATACTTAAACAACATCAACGGATTGCTCAATGATTTCTGTGGCATCGATGCGCCATTACTGCGTTTTGAAGTAGGCAGTAAGTCACTTATTCAGCGAGTTAATCAGCCTGTCACTACCGCCAGCGTCAGCTCACCGGCAGCTCATCAACCGGTGCCACGCCTTGCGCCTTCGCGTCCCAGTTGGGACAGCTCTGCTGCGCAGCCTGAATTGTCTTACCGTTCGAACGTCAACCCTAAGCACACTTTTGATAATTTCGTTGAAGGTAAATCGAACCAGCTGGCTCGTGCTGCGGCACGCCAGGTGGCTGATAATCCGGGCGGCGCTTATAATCCTTTATTCCTTTATGGCGGTACCGGTCTCGGTAAAACCCACTTGTTGCACGCGGTAGGCAACGGCATCATGGCGCGTAAAGCCAATGCCAAAGTGGTGTACATGCACTCCGAGCGCTTTGTTCAGGACATGGTTAAGGCCCTGCAAAATAACGCTATTGAAGAATTTAAGCGCTACTACCGTTCGGTCGATGCATTGCTTATCGATGACATTCAATTTTTTGCTAATAAAGAGCGTTCTCAGGAAGAGTTCTTCCACACGTTTAATGCCCTGCTGGAAGGTAATCAGCAGATCATCCTGACTTCGGATCGCTACCCGAAAGAGATCAACGGTGTGGAAGATCGCCTGAAATCTCGTTTCGGCTGGGGTCTGACTGTGGCGATCGAACCGCCTGAGTTGGAAACCCGCGTAGCGATCCTGATGAAGAAAGCCGACGAAAATAATATTCGTCTGCCGGGTGAAGTGGCGTTCTTTATTGCTAAACGTCTGCGTTCTAACGTCCGTGAACTAGAGGGCGCGCTGAACCGGGTTATTGCCAATGCCAACTTTACTGGCCGGGCGATCACCATCGACTTCGTTCGCGAAGCGCTGCGCGATTTATTGGCGCTGCAAGAGAAGTTGGTCACCATTGATAATATTCAGAAAACGGTGGCCGAGTATTATAAGATTAAGATCGCAGACTTGCTTTCCAAACGGCGTTCCCGTTCGGTTGCCCGCCCACGCCAGATGGCGATGGCGCTGGCAAAAGAGCTCACCAACCACAGCCTGCCAGAAATCGGCGATGCGTTCGGTGGTCGCGATCATACAACGGTGTTGCACGCCTGCCGGAAAATCGAGCAGTTGCGTGAGGAAAGTCACGACATCAAAGAAGATTTCTCCAATTTAATCAGAACATTATCCTCCTAGCGCTATGAAATTTATTGTTGAACGTGAGCATTTGCTAAAACCGCTGCAACAGGTCAGTAGCCCGCTGGGTGGACGACCGACGCTGCCTATTCTCGGCAACCTGTTATTACAGGTTACTGAAGGTTCGTTGTTGCTGACCGGAACCGATTTGGAAATGGAGATGGTGGCAAAAGTTGCCCTGACCCAACCCCACGAAACGGGCGCGACCACCGTACCGGCGCGTAAATTCTTTGATATCTGCCGTGGATTGCCAGACGGTGCGGAAATTTCCGTGGCACTGGACGGCGATCGGATGCTGGTACGTTCCGGCCGCAGCCGCTTCTCTTTGTCGACCTTACCGGCGACGGATTTCCCTAACCTCGACGACTGGCAAAGTGAAGTCGAATTCACGCTGCCTCACGCGACGTTAAAACGTCTGATCGAAGCCACTCAGTTTTCTATGGCGCACCAGGACGTTCGTTACTATTTAAATGGCATGTTGTTTGAAACCGAAGGTGAAGAACTGCGTACTGTCGCTACCGACGGCCACCGCCTGGCGGTCTGTTCTATGCCCATCGGCCAGTCTTTACCATCGCATTCGGTGATCGTTCCGCGCAAAGGCGTGATGGAGCTGGTGCGTCTGCTCGACGGCGGCGAAACACCGTTGCAGCTGCAAATCGGTAGCAACAACATTCGTGCTCACGTCGGTGACTTCATCTTTACGTCGAAGCTCGTTGATGGCCGTTTTCCTGATTATCGCCGCGTATTGCCGAAAAACCCTGACAAAGTCCTGCAAGCCGGTTGCGACTTGCTCAAACAGGCGTTTGCCCGTGCAGCGATCCTCTCTAACGAGAAGTTCCGCGGTGTGCGTTTGTATGTCAGTCATAACCAATTGAAAATCACTGCGAATAACCCTGAACAGGAAGAAGCAGAAGAGATTCTGGACGTTGGGTATGATGGCACTGAAATGGAAATCGGCTTTAACGTCAGTTACGTACTGGATGTGCTTAACGCGCTCAAGTGCGAAGACGTGAATCTGCTGCTGACCGATTCCGTATCAAGCGTACAGATCGAAGATGCGGCCAGCCAGTCTGCGGCTTATGTCGTCATGCCGATGAGGCTGTGATCGGGCTATCTTACTTGTCATTTTGCGATTGGGCAGTGCTCGCTTTTTTTATAAAAATCGGCTCACGTACTTGAGTACGCGCCGTTTACTGCGTGCTGTCCGTACGCAAACTGACTGCGACGATGACGCCCTGGAATTGGTTTAGATGGCTTTAACGCGCTTACTGATAAAAGATTTCCGCAACATTGAGGCGGCGGATTTAGATCCGTCGCCTGGTTTTAACTTTCTCGTCGGTCCCAATGGCAGTGGTAAAACCAGCGTGCTGGAAGCGATATATACGTTGGGGCACGGACGTGCTTTTCGAAGTTTGCAGGCTGGCCGGGTTATCCGTCACGATCAGGCTGAATTTATTCTGCATGGCCGTATTGATGATGGCGGTGAGCGTGAAATTTCTGTTGGCTTAAGTAAAAGCCGGCAGGGAGACAGCAAGGTACGTATTGATGGTAGCGACGGACATAAAGTCTCGGAGCTCGCGCAAATGTTACCAATGCAACTGATTACACCCGAAGGCTTCACCCTGCTCAATGGCGGACCGAAGTACCGGCGGGCGTTTCTCGACTGGGGTTGTTTCCATCATGACCCCGGTTTTTTTATTGCCTGGAGCAACCTGCGAAGGTTACTCAAGCAGCGCAACGCTGCGCTGCGTCAGGTGAGTCGCTATGCGCAAATTCGTGCCTGGGATCAAGAGTTGATCCCGTTAGCCGAGCGCATCAGCGAATGGCGTGCGGCTTATAGCGATGCAATCGCGGCTGATATCAGCGCGACCTGTGCGCAGTTCCTACCGGAGTTTGCCCTCAGCTTCTCTTTCCAGCGTGGATGGGACAAAGAGACTGAATACGGTGAGCTGCTGGAGCGTAATTTTGAACGGGACAGAGCCTTAACCTATACCGCCTCTGGCCCGCATAAAGCCGATTTTCGCATCCGTGCCGATGGTACGCCGGTGGAAGATTTGCTGTCACGCGGGCAGTTGAAATTATTGATGTGCGCACTTCGGTTAGCACAGGGTGAGTTTCTCACCCGAAAGAGCGGGCGGCGTTGCCTGTATCTTCTTGACGATTTTGCCTCCGAGCTGGACGCCGACCGACGTCGGTTGCTGGCTGATCGCCTAAAAGCCACCCAGGCACAGGTATTTGTCAGCGCTATCGGCGCTGAGCAAGTTACCGATATGATGGGTGAAAAGGGCAAGATGTTCCGCGTGGAACAGGGTAAAATAGCCGTTCTATCACAGGACTAAAAATGAGCGAGAAACGTTGATGTCGAATTCTTATGACTCCTCAAGTATCAAGGTATTAAAAGGGCTGGACGCGGTGCGTAAGCGCCCCGGCATGTATATCGGCGATACCGATGACGGCACTGGTCTGCACCACATGGTATTCGAGGTTGTGGACAACGCTATCGACGAAGCCTTGGCTGGCCACTGTAAAGAGATTCAAGTCACGATCCACGCAGATAACTCCGTCTCCGTTCAGGATGATGGCCGTGGTATTCCAACCGGTATTCATGAGGAAGAGGGCGTTTCTGCTGCTCAGGTCATCATGACCGTTCTTCATGCCGGTGGTAAATTTGATGATAACTCATACAAAGTGTCTGGCGGCCTCCATGGCGTGGGTGTTTCTGTCGTTAACGCCCTGTCGGAAAAACTTGAGCTGGTTATCCGCCGCGAAGGCAAAGTGCATGAGCAAACTTATGTGCACGGCGAACCGCAGAATCCGTTAAAAGTGGTCGGTGAAACCGAAGCAACCGGTACCACCGTTCGCTTCTGGCCAAGTTTTAACACCTTTACCAATAACACAGAATTCGAGTATGAGATTCTGGCTAAGCGCTTGCGCGAACTGTCATTCCTGAACTCCGGCGTGGCGATCCGTCTGCTGGACAAGCGTGACGGAAAGAACGATCACTTCCACTACGAAGGCGGTATCAAAGCGTTCGTGGAGTATCTGAGCAAGAATAAGAACCCAATCCATCCGACCGTGTTCTATTTCTCCACCGTGAAAGACGATATCGGTGTGGAAGTCTCACTACAGTGGAATGACGGTTTCCAGGAAAATATTTACTGCTTTACCAACAATATCCCTCAGCGCGACGGCGGCACTCATTTGGTCGGTTTCCGTTCTGCGATGACTCGTACGCTCAATGCGTACATGGATAAAGAAGGCTACAGCAAAAAATCCAAAATCAGCGCCACCGGTGATGATGCCCGCGAAGGTCTGATTGCCGTCGTTTCGGTAAAAGTACCGGATCCTAAATTCTCTTCTCAGACCAAAGATAAGCTGGTTTCTTCCGAAGTGAAGACCGCCGTTGAGTCATTGATGAACGAGAAGCTGGTTGATTATCTGCTGGAAAACCCGAGCGACGCGAAAATCGTGGTCGGGAAAATCATTGATGCAGCCCGTGCTCGTGAAGCAGCACGTAAAGCCCGCGAAATGACCCGCCGTAAAGGTGCGCTGGACCTGGCCGGTTTGCCGGGCAAACTGGCTGACTGCCAGGAACGTGATCCGGCCCATTCAGAACTGTATTTAGTGGAAGGGGACTCAGCGGGCGGCTCAGCAAAACAGGGCCGTAACCGTAAGAACCAAGCGATCTTGCCGCTAAAAGGTAAAATCCTCAACGTTGAGAAAGCGCGTTTCGACAAAATGCTTTCGTCGCAGGAAGTTGCCACACTGATCACTGCGCTCGGTTGCGGCATTGGTCGCGACGAATACAACCCGGATAAACTGCGCTATCACAGCATCATCATCATGACCGATGCCGACGTCGATGGTTCTCACATCCGTACTTTACTGCTGACTTTCTTCTTCCGTCAGATGCCTGAAATTATCGAGCGCGGTCACGTGTATATTGCCCAGCCACCGCTGTATAAAGTTAAAAAAGGCAAGCAAGAACAGTATATTAAAGATGACGAAGCGATGGATCAGTACCAGATTTCTATTGCCATGGACGGTGCGACGCTGCATACCAATGCCCACGCTCCGGCGCTGGCGGGTGCTGCACTGGAAAGACTGGTTGCTGAACATTACAGCGTACAGAAAATGATTGGCCGTATGGAGCGCCGCTTCCCGCGCGCACTGTTGAACTGCCTGGTCTACCAACCCACACTGAGTGAAACCGATCTCAACGAGCAGGTAAAAGTTCAGGACTGGATGGCATCCCTGGTGGCGATGCTGAACGAAAAAGAGCAGCACGGCAGCAGCTATAGTGCGATTGTGCGTGAAAACCGCGAACGTCAGATGTTTGAACCGGTTCTGCGCATTCGTACACACGGCGTAGATACCGATTACGATCTCGATTTCGACTTCGTTCATGGTGGTGAATACCGCAAGCTCTTTACCTTGGGTGAAAAACTGCGTGGCCTGATCGAAGAAGATGCCTATATCGAACGTGGTGAACGTCGTCAGCCGATCGCCAGCTTCGAACAAGCACTGGAATGGTTGGTGAAAGAGTCGCGTCGCGGCCTTTCGGTACAGCGTTATAAAGGTTTGGGTGAAATGAACCCCGATCAGCTGTGGGAAACGACCATGGATCCGGAACAACGCCGTATGCTGCGGGTAACCATCAAAGATGCTATCGCTGCGGATCAGCTGTTTACTACCCTGATGGGTGATGCCGTTGAACCTCGTCGCGCCTTTATCGAAGATAACGCCCTGAAGGCCGCTAACATCGATATTTGATAACGAAAAGTGAGTCATTGGCTGAGCTGAAAACCAGAGTCCGAATCGGGAAACCGTTTCGGACTTTTTTTCATCCGTTTCAAGCCCCGTTTCAGACTGGCTTTACAGCGCTAAGTCGCGTTAGCATTGAGAAAGAATATTTAAACTTTGAGGATGTTATGGCTATTGAGTTAATTGCAATTGATATGGATGGCACGTTGCTCAATCCGCAGCATGAAGTCACTCCTGCCGTGAAACATGCTCTGGCAGCAGCCCGTAAAAAAGGGGTCCAAATTGTATTGGCGACGGGACGCCCTTTTATCGGTGTGCAGCGTTATCTGCAAGAATTAGATCTGCAACAAGAGGGCTGTTACTGCATCACGAATAACGGTGCCTTAGTGCATGATGCGCAAAGTGGCAGCGTGATTGCTGAAGTAGCCCTCAAGATTGACGATTATCACTACTTTGAAAAATTATCACGTGAGCTCGGCGTACACTTCCATGCGCTGACTAAAACCGATCTGTTCACCGCTAACCGCCACGTCAGCCGCTACACCGTGCATGAATCCTTCACTACCGGCATTCCGTTGCAGTTCTGCCCGGCAGAAGAGATGGATCCGTCGCTGACTTTTCCCAAAGTGATGATGATTGACGATCCGGAACTGCTGGATCGCGCTATCAGCCAGTTACCGGACGACGCCAAAGCGCGTTACACCATCATGAAAAGCTCGCCGTATTTCCTCGAAATTCTCGATAAGCGCGTGAATAAAGGCGAAGGTGTGAAAACGCTGGCGGAAAAACTGGGTATCGCGCGCGAAAACGTGATGACCTTGGGCGATCAGGAAAATGACATTGCTATGCTCGAATATGCTGGCATTGGTGTGGCGATGGGCAATGCGCTGGACAGCGTAAAAGCGGTCAGCCAGTTTGTGACCAAAACCAACACGGAAGACGGCGTGGCATTTGCGATTGAGAAATTTGTTCTGAACGTTTGAACGGCGCCCAAAAGGAGAATGCGTAGCGATGGAAAAACAACTCACTTTCGACGCCCGCGGGCATCAACTGACCAATATTAACGTCTGGACACCAGACAGCCAGTGGCTGGTTTACGATGTCCGTCCGCATGGCGGTTCATTTACCGGTTCAACCATCGAACGGGTGCATGTAGCGACGGGTGAAGTGCAGGTGATTTACCAGGCAACGCAGGGCGCACATGTTGGTGTGGCGACGGTCAGCCCGGACCAACCCGCTCGTTACGTGTTTATTCATGGCCCGGAAAATCCTGATAGTACCTGGCAGTACGACTTTCACCATCGTCGCGGCGTGATTGTCAGTGAACCGCTTCGTTCTCCGGCTGTCACGCTGGATGCCTTTGATATCAGCGCCCCTTTTACGCCCGGCGCGCTACGCGGTGGCACGCATGTTCATGTCTTCAGTCCAGACGGTTCGCGCCTCAGTTTTACCTATAACGATCACGTTTTGCATGAACGGGACCCCGCGCTAGATCTGCGCAACGTCGGCGTGGCAATTTCGGACCATCCGGTGCTGTCTGCAAAACATCATCCGCGCGAATACGACGGTAACCACTTCAGCGTACTGGTCAGCCAGACCACACCGCATCCTCAGCCAGGCAGCGACGAGATTAACCGCGCCTATGAGGAGGGCTGGATCGGTCAGGAAGGCTATCAAAAACCGGATGGTCGCCGTCAGCGCTGGGCGCTGGCTTTCATTGGCGATACGCTTTCTGCCTTAGGTGAAAAACACCCGGAGATTTTTGTGGTGGATTTACCTGAACACGATAGCGGTTATAGGCAAGCCGGTGAGAAGCCACTTGAAGGGACGCCGGACACGCTGCCAGCCCCTCCGGCCAGCGTCAAACAGCGACGCATTACCTTCACGGCAAAAGGCATCGCGCAGCAGCCGCGACACTGGTTGCGCACCTCGCCCGACGGTTCGGCTATTGCATTTCTGATGCAGGATGATGATGGGGTCGTTCAGCTGTGGACGGTTTCGCCCAACGGCGGTGAGCCGCAGCAAATCAGCCATGCGGTGACGAGCATTCAGTCGGCCTTCAGTTGGAGCCCGAATGGCCGCAGCCTGGCGCTGGTCTGCGACAATAGCTTGATGCAACTTGATGTGGAAAGCGCAAAGATGCACCGGTTGACGGAGAGAACCGACGTTGCGCCTTGTGCTGATGCGGTGGTGTTTTCACCCGACGGCAAAAAAGTGGCGTTTATGCGCCAGTGTGGCGAGTTTGCCCAGATCGCAGTAACGTTCAGCCGCTAATCGCAGAGAACCGGCCTGCTCAGGCCGGTTAGACGTCAATTTTTTTACTGGAAACCGTTACTTTTTGTGGGCTGATGACTTTTGCGAATGTGTTGTCGCCGTCATTGGCGGAACGTGGTCGATATCCACCCCGTGGCTTAACGCCAGATTATGTTCTTCGCTGGTTTTGATGCGATCCCGGGTGTTCTGATTTCCCTGACGATAGTAGTCATAAGGTAATAACAGCGTATCAAGTAGCGCACTGAAAGGCAGATCGACAATTAACAAAGGCGTCATTGCCCAACTGGTGTCATCACTGGCAATCATGGTCATGTCGGCGCGGGTCCCGGGATAATATCCCTGATGGCCCCCGGTGTGAGTCATGACGCTGGAGCAGCCGCTGGTCGATAAAAAAGCACATCCTGTCACGAGCGGCAGTAAAACTGTTTTCATCATGTTCGAACTCATCTCATGCTGTCGGACTGAGGATTTATCGTCAAAGGTGACTTATATCACTCAGCCAAAAAAATTAACAAAGCAAGGTGTGGCTCTGTGGTGGCCGTCTCAATTATTCGTTTATATCTGAAGCTACTGCCTTAGCTAAACGTCGGTATGTTGAATTATAGTCTAAGGGATGACGGATATCCTGCGATGAAAAATCTAAATATATTGTGTAGGGTGATTGTTTAGGTTACTCACTTTTTTATTTAGCCAGCATATTTTTTTCGTTTGCTGACTTGAAATTCTTTTTTATACCACCATTTTTATCATACAACGCAGGAAAGCATACGCCGTAAGGGTATGACGCGTCACAGACCTGTCCCGAGGGAAGGTCACTAACAATCGACTCGCTGCATGTCAGGAGAATCACTCATGCGTAATTTTGATTTATCCCCGTTATACCGCTCAGCTATTGGTTTCGACCGTCTATTCAATTTAATTGAATCCGGACAAAATCAGGGTGGCGGCTACCCTCCTTATAATGTCGAACTGGTGGATGAAAACCATTATCGCATTGCGATTGCGGTGGCCGGTTTTGCTGAATCCGAGTTGGAGATCACGGCTCAGGATAATATGTTACTGGTTAAAGGTGCTCATCAAGACGCCGCAGCAGAGCGTACCTATTTATATCAGGGCATCGCAGAACGTAATTTCGAGCGTAAATTCCAGCTGGCTGAACATATTCAAATTAAATCCGCCAATTTGGCGAATGGTTTGCTTTACATCGATCTTGAACGCGTCGTGCCGGAATCATCTAAACCGCGTCGCATCGATATACGTTAATTTGGACCACAAACACTTTTGAAACAGCATTGCTCGCCGTCAGGGAGCAGAAACGCCACGCCTTTGAAACCGTGGTGACTTCATTTATCTCGCTTCATAGAAGGAGTTACACTATGCGTAATTACGATATTTCCCCATTGCTGCGTCAATGGATTGGCTTCGATAAACTCGCCAGCTCAATGCAGGGCGCCGATCAGGCCTTCCCACCGTATAACATTGAGAAATCAGACGATAATCATTATCGCATCTCACTGGCGCTGGCTGGTTTCCAGCAAAGCGATCTGAATATTGAAGTGGAGGGGCCGCGTCTGACGATCAGCGGGACGCCAGTACCGCCGGAAACCAAGGTGGAATATTTGCATCAGGGATTAGTGATCAAGCCTTTTAGTCTGAGCTTTACGCTGGCTGAGCACATGCATGTTTCCGCTGCTGAGTTTACTCACGGCCTACTGCACGTCAGCCTGGTCCGCGACGTACCGCCAGCGCTGCAACCGCAGAAAATTGCTATCGGGACGGATAAACCTACGTTAGAAAATCAGCTGTCTTAATTCATCTCGTTTTAAACTCTTCTTTAAAACGTATAAAAAAAGCCGGGGTCATGTTGCCCCGGCTTTCTTATCTATCTGTTATTCGTGGCATCATGACGGGTTTTCCGCGTGCGCTTTTTCCACTTCTTCCGCCAGAATCTTCACGCCTAACTCAATTTGCTCAGCGTCAGGCACGTAGTTCATCCGCATACATTGATGCGTATGCGCCCACGGATGCTCCAGCCCCGGAAAGAAGTAATGCCCCGGTACCATCAGCACGCCGCGCTTCTTGAGACGCTGATACAGAACTTCAGTGGTGATAGGCAGGTTTTTAAACCATAACCAGAGGAAAATCGCGCCTTCGGGTTTATGGATCAAACAGCGCTCTGGCGGTAGATAGCGGCGCAGCGTGGCGATGGTTTCCTGCACTCGCTGATAGTAGAAGGGTTTAATCACCTCTTCTGACAGCCGCAGCAGATCACCACGCGTGATCATTTCAGTGGCGATGGCAGGACCGACGCTGCCCGGTGACAAACTGATGATGCCGTTCATATTACTGATGGCTGTAATGACTTTCTCGTCAGCAATCACGATGCCGCAGCGCGATCCCGGCAGGCCAAGCTTCGACAAGCTCATGCACAGAATAATGTTTGGGTTCCACAACGGTGTGGCGTCAGTAAAGATGATGCTGGGGAAGGGCACGCCGTAGGCATTGTCGATCAGCAGCGGAATGTCACGCCGTTGAGCCAGTACATCCAGACGCTGTAACTCCTGATCGGTTATCACATTGCCTGTTGGGTTGGTCGGGCGTGATACGCAAATCAGACCGATATCATCCGTTATGTTGAGATGATCGAAGTCGACATGATATTTAAACTGGCCTTCAGGCAGTAATTCAATATTGGGTTTGGCAGAAATGAACAGATTTTCGTCTAGCCCGGCGTCGGCATAACCGAGATATTCCGGTGCCAGCGGGAACAGAACCTTCGCCATCGAGCCGTCGGCGCGGCGGCCGGCATACAAGTTAAACAGATAGAAGAAGGCGCTCTGGCTGCCATTGGTCAGCGCAATATTTTTTGCGTCCAGCTCCCAGCCCAGTTCTTTCTTCAGCAGGCCAGCTAATGCATGGCGCAGCACGTCTTTACCCTGCGGTCCGTCATAGTTACACAGGGCTTCTGTCAGCTTACCTTCTGCTAACATTTCGCTTAACAGCGTTTGGAAATAGTCCTGCATCTCCGGTATTTGCGCAGGGTTCCCACCGCCGAGCATGACCGCCCCAGGCGTGCGCAAGCCATCATTCATATCGCCCATCAGGCGGCTAATGCCTGTGAAGCGGGTAAATTTATCGCCGAAAACAGAAAACGTCATAGAAAGATTTGTGTGTTATCAGAATGTGACGCTCACCATAACGTCTGCTGTAAAACAGTGCAATCGCCCCCGATACGTAGAAATGTATTGTTACAGCCACGACAGATAAAAAAGGACCGCCATCATGAAGTGAATCCCCTTTTATTGGACACTTTATCTGGCGGAATTTTACGCGTTGTTTGACGATCTATTTCTTCAAAATATGCGGGTTAACACAGTTCTCTTTGACTTCACCGGTAAGGGCGGCGATAAGGTTATCCACTGCGCAGGCGGCCATGCCATAACGGGTTTCATGGGTAGCAGAACCGATATGCGGCAGCGCCACGACGTTGGGTAAGCTGAGCAGCGGGGAGTTTTTCGGCAGCGGTTCAGTTTCAAAGACGTCCATGCCTGCGGCGTGGATCGTGCCCTCTTGCAGGGCCGCAATCAGCGCTTTTTCGTCGATGACCGGACCACGACCTGCACTGATCAAAATGGCGCTGGACTTCATTTTGGCTAGCTGTTCTTTACCAATCGTGTGGAAGGTTTGATTGGTCAGTGGCAACAGTACGCAAACGAAATCTGACTTAGCCAGCAGCTCGTCCAACTCGCACTTCTTCGCGCCGAAGCGCTCTTCGGCAGCTTTATGCTGGCTGCGGGCGTTGTACAGTACCTGCATATCAAAGCCGAAATGCGCACGCTGCGCCAGCGCAAGGCCGATACGGCCCATACCGATAATCCCGAGGGTTTTGTGATGCACATCGACACCAAACCAGTCTGCGCCAATGTTGCTCGTCCATTCACCGGCTTTCACGCGCTCGGCAACATTCACCACGCGGCGTGCGGTGGCAAGCACCAGCGCCATCACCGTGTCGGCGACCGTTTCGGTCAGCACGGTCGGCGTATGCATCAGTGGGATCTCGCGGCGGGTCAGTTCATCGACGTCAAAATTGTCGTATCCCACTGAGATAGTCGACACGCCACGCAGACGCGGCGCGTGATCCAGCAGCTCTTTATTCACCGCACCGCCCGAACCAATGAGCCCTTCCGCTTGTTGCAGTGCGTCAAAAACTTTCGGGCGGTTCTCTTCGGTAATGCCTTCGAACTCGACGATTGAAAAGTGTTTTTCCAGGCGCTGATGCAGGTCGGCGGGCAGTTTTTTATATAAAACGATCGATGGCTTCATTGCACACTCCATAATAAAGGATTGATTAAATTTGATATAAAGTTAAACCGACTGCGGCCTCGCCGATGTTTGCTCAGGTTTCACCATGAGTGTCAGTACCACGGAAACGAGCAAGGACACGGCCATGAAAATAAACGAGGCCGCCGGGCTGCCAGTATTGCCGTTGAGATAACCGACAAACCACGATCCGAAGAAAGAGCCGAGTGCCCCCAGACTGTTGATGAGTGCCATCGCGCCGCCAGCGACATTCCTGGGTAGCATCTCAGGAATAATGGCGAAGAACGGGCCGTAAGGGGCATACATGGCGGCGGCAGCTATCACCAGCAGCGAATAAGATACCCAAAAATGATTGGGTCCGACGGCCCATGACGCAAAGAACGCCAGCGCGCCAACCAGTAGCAGTGGCCAGACGAAAATCTTACGGTTCTGCAATTTGTCAGACGCCCATGATACGACAATCATCGCGACAGTGGCCGCAAGATAAGGTACCGAAGAGAGCCAGCCTGCTTCGACCATCCCCATCTGCATGCCGCTGCGCAAAATTGACGGCAGCCACAGCACAAAACCGTAGACACCAATGCTCCAGGCGAAATATTGCATACACAACAGAATCACATTGCGGGATTTAAACGCCTCGGCGTAGTTATGTACCGCTTTAATGCCTTCTTGCTCTTTTGCCAACTGATCGGCCAGCGCTTTTTTCTCTCCCTGCGTCAGCCAGTTAACCTGCTCCGGTTTATCTTTCACCAGGACCCACCAGCAGAATGCCCAGATCACCGCCGGAATGCCTTCGAAAATAAACATTTCTCGCCAGCCGAAGGCGTGGATCAAATAGCCGGACAGCACCGACATCCACAGCACCGTGACCGGATTCCCGAGTATCAGGAAGGTGTTGGCCCGCGAGCGTTCAGATTTGGTGAACCAATGACTGATATACACCAGCATGGCGGGCATCACGGCCGCTTCAACGATTCCCAGTGCAAAGCGGATCGCCGCCAGCATCGGAATGTTATTGACCACCCCGGTCAGGGAGGCAAAACCGCCCCACAACAGCAGGCACCAGAAAATCAATGTCCTGACGCTGCGGCGTTCGGCGTAAATGGTGCCGGGAATTTGAAAGAAGAAATAACCAAGGAAAAACAGCGCGCCGAGCAAGGATGACATCCCTTTAGTAATACCGAGATCCTCATTGATGCCCGCTGCTGATGCAAAGCTGAAATTGGAGCGATCGACATAGGCCAGACTGTAAGTGATAAATACGATCGGCATGATATACCACCAGCGTCTGATGGCGATTTTGGCTTCGTTCATGACTTTTATCCTCAGTTTCGTGACTGATGTGGTTTATTTACTGTTATATAGGGTGCTCAGTAAGTGTAGGGAACAGAGTAAAAACGGTGTGCGTCATGCGTCCACGAGCTGTGCCCGCGTCGGCAGACCTTCGCTGTCACCGATGGCCTGCACCGCCAGGCTGCCGATTTTATTCCCGCGTTTGACTGCCTGCTCTAGTGTCAGCCCTTCAAGCATGGCACTCACCAGCCCGACGGCAAAACCGTCCCCCGCGCCGACGGTATCTACCACATTGTCCACCTTGCAAGCGGCAACCTGCGCCTGCTCGCCGTCTGCATTTTTATACCAGGCGCCGTCTGGACCGGTTTTGATGATCACGGCTTTTACTCCCTGTGTAAGATAAAAATCAGCAATGCCTTCCGGTGTTTTCTTTCCGGTCAGCAACTGACCTTCGCCGAGGCCGGGTAATACCCAGTCGGCAGCAAAGGCGAGGGCATTAATCTCTTCCCGCATCGTCTGCTGACTACCCCATAACACAGGCCGAAGATTAGGGTCGAACGATATACTCCTTCCCGCTTTTCTCATCTCCTTAGCCGCCAGTTTCGACAGTTCCCGCGAAGTGTCCGACAGCGCAGCGGCGACGCCGGAGAGGTGCAGATGCCGGGCTGCGCAGAAATAAGCCGGGTTAAAATCGGCCACTGAAAGATGACTGGCCGCCGAATTTTTACGAAAGTACTCAACGCGGGGATCGCAGCCTCCGATCTCTTTTGATTTCAGCTGGAAGCCGGTTGCATAGTGATCATCCACGGTGACTTGACTGGCATTAATCCGTTCTTTTTCCAGCTGCTTGAGCACGAAACGGCCGAACACGTCATCGCCCACGCGGCTGGCCCATCCGACCTTCAGCCCTAAGCGCGATAGCCCGATGGCAACATTCAGTTCGGCACCCGCGACCTGGCGTGTGAACTGTGTCACCTCTTCAAGCGGGCCGGTTTCGCAGGCGACAAACATCGCCATGGCTTCACCGAGAGTCACCACATCCAGTGCGGCTTGAGACGATAATTCCGACATGCTTTGGTTCCTTATGCTTGCGCGGTGTCCTCACGCAACATTTCAACGTAGTGACGGGTCACGGCGGTCAGATCCTCACCTTCTAGTGGGAACTCAATCCCACGCGGCACATCTTGCGGCAGTTTTTCCAGCAGTGGCTTCCAACTGCCATCGGCGTCGTCCAGCGCCACGGCGTGCCATTTTTCGCCGCACTTCTGGGCTGCTTTTACGTGAATGTAGCCGACATGCTGCGCCACTCGATCGGCTGCGGCCATCGGGTCCTGTCCGACCCACAGCCAGTTGGCCATATCAAAGGCCATAGTCAGCGGTAAATGCAGGGACTGTGCCGCGAACATAAACGCGTTCAACTGCGATAAAATGCCGCAGTCGGAGGTTTGGTCATTTTCCACCACCAGTTTAACTGGGTGCGACCCCAGTATGACTTTTAGCGGAGTGAGGTCTTTACCGGCTTTGAAATATCCCAGCGCCAGTTTTAGTGAGCGTGCGCCGAGTGTTGCCGCTTCCTCCAAAAATGTTGCCAGTGACGGATTCACCTTTCCGCCCTCAACAAACAGCGATTCAGGCACGGAATAAACGGTAAATAAATTTTTCTGGCGGATTTTTTCTGCCAAATCTGGCAAGTTGCTCAGATCTGCGGGCGTAAACAATTCGCGGCGAATCTCAACGCCGTCGGCACCGGCATCGGCAATCACCGGAAGTAGTGCAACCTGCCCGCCCAGTGCTTTCACGTTGTCATTACCATAAGCAGACATGACCACCACAATCTCTTTTTTCATCTCAATATCCTTGTAAAAACCGGCCCGGTATTGCGGGGCAATATTCAATTTTAGACGGATAAATAGGGTGCAGATTTTTGTTAACTCTTTGCTGTCTCTCAATTCACGCTATATGGGACCGGTTCCATTGGGAAGTGGCAAGAATAAAAAATATGATCCCGCTCACGAAGAAACGGCGCGGCAGGAGGAGATTAGAGAAGAATTATCGGGTTTGATGAGCTTAATGCTTTGATGTTGACCCGCGCACAACCAGTTCGCCGGAAAATTCCTGCTCACGGATCGGTTCCTGGTTGCCCTGAATGCGGGTCACCAGTTGTTCAAGTGCCGCGACGCCCATGTCGTAGGTCGGTTGTTTTAGCGTGGTGATACCCACGCCAGCCAGTTCCGCCCATTCCAGTTCGTCAAAGCCCAGCAAGCCGATGTCTTGGCCCCAAACCAAGTCTATCCGGCGCATGGCGCGTGCGACTTGCAGGGTCAAGGCACCGTTGGCTGACAGCACGGCTTTATGTTTGTCCGGATAGCGCGCGACGAAATCACGTAGCAAGGTTTCCAGCGCGGCGGTGTCGCTAAGTTCAACTTCACCCTGTTCAGCGACGTGCTGTGGCTCGCGTTGCATACGCTGTAAGAACGTATGCAGACGATCGAGGCGGGTGTTGATGGTCACCGGTTCACTGAGGAACAAGATGGCCTCGAAACCTTGATTCAGGAGATGATCGGTCACCATCATTGTGGCTTGGGCATTGTCCAGCCCGACCACATCGCAGGAGAAGTTCGCGACTTTACGGTCAATCAGCACCATCGGTAAATTGGCTTGTTGTAGCGTAGAAATGGCCGCCTCGCGCATGCCGACCGCGTTGACCACCATGCCATCGACACGGTAGCTACTAAGGAGTTGCAGATAGTGCTTTTCCTGATCCAGCTGGTTATTGGTGTTACACACCAGCAATGTCAGCCCTTGCTGGCGGCAGGCGGCTTCAACACCGCGCATGACATCAACAGAATAGGGATTGGTAATATCAGCGAGAATCAGCCCAATCAGCCGTGTCTGACCGCTTTTCAGGCTGCGGGCCATCTGGCTCGGCTGGTAATTCAGCAGGGAGATGGCCTGTCCGATGCGCTCTTTGAGATCATCGGACAGCAGGTGTTGTTCACCGTTGAGATAACGCGAAACGCTGGTTTTTCCGGTCTGTGCTGCACGGGCAACGTCACGTATCGTGGCGCGGACTGCTGCGCCCGGCTCCTGTTTTTTGCTCACAACCTTTCTCCCCTCATGCTCATCCCACGGAGACTAGCACAGAGTGTCGAAAGGCTGTAACCGCTAGCCATATAAAGTCAGTGCACTCCTTCCACCGTCCTCGCCGCCGGAACAGCCTGTCTCTGTGGACGACTGCTCAACGTGAAGGCGGAAATTATCGTGACGCTGAAGGCAATTCCCCCGAGGATCAGGTAGGTATCACTAAACCCGATGCGGTCATACAAACTGCCCGCAAAGGCGGAAAGGAAAATCGCCGCCAGCTGTTTGGCGAAGTTAAAGCCAATCAGATAAATGGTCGCCGAGAACCGGACATCAAAAATCTGCGTGATGTATTTGAACACGCCGACCAGCAGGAACGGCACTTCCAGCGCATGCAGCATTTTCAGCAGGATCACTTCTACCGCCGTGGTGGCAAAAGCAGAACCCACGATGCGAATCGACATGATAGTCCCCGCCAGCAGCAACGTGTTTTTCGCGCCGATGCGGTTAATAATCCACGGCGAACAGAACATGATCAGCGCGTTGCACAGCTCACCTGCGGTGGTCACGTAGCCGAACATCTCGGTACCGTGCTGCGGTGAGGAGAAGAAGCTTTTAAAGAAGGTGGCGAACTGCTGATCGAAGACGTCATAGACGCAGGCAACGCCCACTACGTACAAAATCAGCATCCAGAGTTTGCGCTCTTTAAGTAACAAAGCCGCCGTTTTCAGCGAGAATTGCGACTGATTGGCACCGAGTTTATCTAGCACCTGCGCATTTTTATTTTCCTGCGGTCGCGAGATCAGCAGCAAAATCATCAAAATCACCGCCGCGCCAGACCCCATCCAGAACACAATATCCGGATTGATGTTAAACAGTACGCCTGCGGTTGAGGCGCAAATCCCCCAGCCGAAACAGCCGAACATCCGCGCTTTGCCGTATTCGAATGAACTATTGCGGCTAACCCTTTCGATATACGCCTCGGTTGCGCCGGAACCGCCCGCAAAGACGAACCCGATGTACGCGCCGCCCAGAATGGCGCCGAGCACGATATTGATTTTCAGTAATGGCGCGAACACGTAAATAAAGAACGGCGCGAAGAGGAACAGGAGGACGGCGATGATCCACAGCAGGTGTTTCTTCAGGCCGAGCTTGTCAGAAATAATGCCGAAGAACGGCTGAAACAGAATGGCAAATAGCGACATGCTGGAGAAAACAATGCCGGTTTCCGTTTTGCTCAGGCCAATAACGTCAGACAGCCAGATCGGTAAAAAAGGATAACAGGTGGCCATAATGAAGAAGTAGAGAAAGAAATAGCTGCCAAATATCCAGAAGTTGGTATTTTTTTTATAGAAGCAACGATCGCCAGTTTGTGTAGGGTTCATAGTGATTTCCTTGCCGAAACCATCAAAACCGGCACCGAAGCGCCGGCGTTTTTTTATGTTTATCTGTTTTTGATACCAACCGATTAAACGCGCTCAAAACTCAGCAGCAGCGCGCTTTCCGGGTCCAGCACCGGCAGCGTCAGCCCGACATTCGCCAGCCATTCACCGTTCAGCACCGGAGAGTCATGCAACCACGCGGGTTGTACGCGCATGGTGTGGCCACTGCCACCACCGGCCAGCAGTGCCGGTTCATCCAGCACCGTCACGCGATAACGGGCCGTGGGTTTCAACCCAGGGACCCGGAGCGAGCCGGGCAATGACCAGGTGGGCATCCTGAGTTGGCTGACCAAAAACACGGCGCGATCGCGCTTTTGGCTGACGACGCCGTTAATTAGCATCGCATTGTCATGGCTGTCCACGCGGAACACATTTCCGCTGTGCAGCAACGGACGTAACTGCTGATGCAAAAGGGTATATTTCGCAAAACCAGCGCGCTCGGTATCGCCTTCTTTCACCGGATCCAGCTCAATGCCCATATGGCCGAACAGCGCGGTCAGGCCACGGAATGCAATGCTGTGCTGGCGCGAGGTGGCGTGGCACAGTTTGTTGCCGATGTGCGAACCCATCACTTCCGGTGGGAAGAAATAGCTCATGCCGCGCTGAATTTTCTGCCGCTCCAGTGCGTCGTTGTTGTCTGATGTCCAGAAGCGGTGGCTGCGTTTCAACACTTCATAATCAATGCGACCGCCGCCGGAGGCACAGGATTCAAATTCAATCTGCGGGAAGCGTGCTCCCAGGACGTCGAGCAGGCGGTAGAACTGCTGCGTTTGCGCCGTCAGTGCTGCCCGGCCTTCGTGCCCAGGCTGGACGATCTCGCGGTTCATGTCCCACTTCACGTAATCGACATCGTGTTCGCCGAGCAGCCAGCTCATGCGTTCCACCAGATAGTCAAACACCTGCGGATTATTCAAATCGAGCACGAACTGATGACGACCGCTCGGTTGCTGATAACCCGGCAACGCCAGCAGCCAGTCGGGGTGGGCGCGGTACAGATCGGAGTCCGGATTAATCATTTCTGGTTCGACCCAAATCCCAAATTCCATACCGAGATTTTTAACATGGCTGATCACCGGTTCCAGCCCATGCGGGTATTTCTTCTCATCGAGATACCAGTCGCCAAGTGCGGCACGGTCGTGGTCGCGGCCGCGGAACCAACCGTCGTCGATAATGAAGCGTTCAACGCCCAATGCGGCAGATTCTGTCGCCATCTGCATGATATAGTCTGGATCGTGATCGAAGTAGATGCCTTCCCAGGTATTCAGATGCACCGGGCGGGGTTTTCCGGCCGGGAAACGCAAAATTTGCTCACGCACGAAGCGGTGAAATTGCTGGCTCATGAGGTTTAGCCCGCGGGCAGAATAGCTGGCGTATAGCCAAGGTGTTTCCAGCGTGTCACCTTGTTCAAGGCGTTGTTCGCCCGGTAGATAGAGCGCTTCGGCTTGCACCAGACGGCGACCGTCGATTTTGATGTCGGCGCGTAGGCGGTGATTGCCACTCCAGCCCAGATGCATTCCCCAGACTTCTCCCTGTTCTTCGCTAAACCCCTGATGACCGATCATCATGGCTGGAAAATATTCCGAAGATGTTTTGCCGCGCCGGTTTTCCTGAATAATGCCGCCGTGCTCCAGCAAGGTGCGGTGTGGCTGGAATTCCTTGATCCAGCGGCCATGAAACGCCATCACTTCGGCGGCGCGTTCGGGCAGTGGCAGCGTGACAGCCAGGCGCGTCAACTGATAGGTACCGGGCTTGAGGTTGGTCAGTGCATTGCGTGCTTGTAAAACGCCGCTGTCATCAAGGCGCAGTTCACTGCGAAATTGCAGGCCGGCGATGGCATCTTCCGTGGTGATCGTCAGCTGATTTCCCTGCTGTTGTACGTCAACCGTATTGAACACCGGCGACCAGTCCAGACCGTCACGATGTCCTTCCACACCCGGCGTACCGAAAGAACCGCGCCCGGAATCGACGCTGAAATTGACCGGTGCTTCGACATCAATCCGACCGTTGGGCACCGCGCGGCTGAGGGTGATCACATCGTCAGCCGAAAACTGACTCAGGCGGTTTCCCCAATAAAGGATTTCGGCGAATGGCGTACAACGCACGATCAGGCTGGTTTGTTCACTGGTTAAATGAACGATCTGGTTTTCCATAGTGTCACGACTCCACAGGGTAACTTGCAGCGATAAGATGCTATCTGGTGGAGTAACTATTGATCCGAAACGTTTCGGATAGGAAATGTGATGATGCAAATTTGTGATGTAGGGTGGAAAAATAATCTAAAGGAGAACTATAACTGCGGTGGATGCGCGGTGACGCCGGCCTGCAATTCCGGCTGCCAGAGAACCTGCAAATTCCCCATGGGTTCGTTGCGGATCAGCGCCATGGTCATCTCGGCGATTTGCAGCCCGACCGCTTCGCGGGTGCCTTGCCGGATCGCGGTGACTGCGACGTCCGGCAGGCTGTCAGACGGCAAACCGTCATAAATAATCAACGACACTGCGCCACTGAGCAGCAATCCGGCCTCGTACAATGCCAGTGCTGCGCCTTCGCCGTGCATATTACAGTCGCAGACAATCGCCGTCGGTGGCTGAGGTAACGCCAGCAGCGCCTGCGTCGCCTGATAACCGGCGCGGCGGCTTGGGCTGACTTTGTTCACGTATTGCGGATTCAGCGGCAATTTATTTGCCACCAGCCCGTCGAGATACCCCTGATGGCGCTGGCTGATAAAGGATTGCTGATTGTTTTCACCAAGAAAAGCGATGCGCTGGTGGCCGAGTTCAGCGAGATGATCGACGGCCATTTGCATTCCTGCGCGGTTATCGAAATCGAACCAGGCGTAATCCTGCGTCAGGCAGTGGCTGCGTCCGAGTGCCAGAAACGGAAAATTGCGCTGCTGCAAATCCAGCAGGCGCGGATCGTCATTCAGCGTATGTGCCACCAGCATGGCGTCCACACGCTTGCTTTCGATCAGCCTTCGCCACGAAAACGTCCCCAGTTCATCCGGCACCAACAGCAGGTCGATTTCATGCTTCGCCAGTTCGCGGGTGATACAGCCGACCATTTCGACAAACGCCGAATTGCTTAACGGGTGGGAAGTGAAGGGGAAAATGAGGCCAACGGCGTCGATCTTACCCATCTTCAGGCGACGAGCGAGGGTATTGGGCCGGTAGCCGCGCAGATCCGCCGCCGCTTGCACTCGCGCTTTGGTGTCTGCTGAAACGTCATGGTAACCGTTCAGCGCACGACTGACGGTGGTCACAGAGAGACCGAGATCTTTGGCGATAGCTTTCAGAGACATACTGGCATCCGGTGCGCAATGGAGAGAAGCGGTTGCCGGAGGATAACATAAAACGCAAAAACGGAGCCTCGCGGCTCCGTTCATATTTTGGATATCAGCGATTTTACTGCAACGGGCTGAGGGTGATCTCAACGCGGCGGTTCTGCGCTTTGCCTGCTTCGGTGCTGTTGCTGGCGATCGGGTTATCCGGGCCGGCACCGGTGGTGCGTACGCGGCTGCCCGCCACACCCTGAGTGATCAGCGCGCTACCGACGCCGTCAGCGCGTTGCTGTGACAGCCTCATGTTGAGCGCACGGGTACCGGTGCTGTCGGTATAACCCACCACGTTAACCGCCGTTTTCGGATACTCTTTCAGCACCATTGCCACGCCGGTCAGCGTGTTAGCGCCTGCCGGTTTCAGCGTGCTGCTGTTGGTGTCAAAGGTCACGTTATTCGGCATATTCAGCACGATGTTGTCGCCCTGGCGGGTTACGCTGACGCCGGTACCTTTCATTTTGTCTCGCAGTTTAGCTTCTTGCACATCCATGTAATAACCCGCACCACCGCCAAGCGCAGCGCCTGCTGCGGCACCGATCAGCGCGCCTTTGCCACGATCATGTTTAGATGATGAGAGCATCCCAACGCCCGCACCCAGAACGGCACCCAGACCAGCACCAATGCCGGATTTACCCGCTTCGGATTCGCCAGTATATGGGTTGGTGGTACAGGCTGACAGGCCCATCGTGATGCAAAGTGCGCCTGCAACTACAAGAAGTCGTTTTTTCATCTTATTTCCTTTTTGGATGTTTTCTTTCTGTTCTTTTCTCAGAACCTGACCGCTGCATTATGACTGCACGTCTTCCGGTAAGTTGCACCGAAAATGGTGACAAAACATAAACAAATGCAACACAAGGACTTCAGCCCTGCGGCGTTCTTACGCTCTTTATGCGGAATTTCGTGTCGTTAAGCAGTAGGAGAATTCCGGTTATCCGTTTTCATGTCTTTAAGGGGGGTTGGGAACTTATTCACAAAGGGGCTGATACCAACGCAGAACCCAGGTAGGAAGACCGGTTCCGGGATGAACGGTGTCGTTGATCACTAAGAACTCTTCTTTGCGGTAGAAAGCCACAGCCCGATGGTTTTGCTGATAAACCTCCAGCAGCAATAGCGGGAAAAACGCTTTGGCTTCCTGCATTAAGCGTTGCGCGACACCTTTGCCGTAGACACTCTCTTTAACAAACAGCGCGCCGATAAACTGCTGGTTCAACACGCTGATAAAGCCATCGATCTCGCCGTCTTCAGCACAGGAAACCCAGGTTTTTGCCTGCGGCAGAAAGGTTTCGCGCACCATTGACGCGCTTTCGTACCAGTATGACGCTTCAATAAACGGGTGCGCCACGAGCGTGCTGCGCAGCCACAACCGCATGATGGCTTCCGTGTCGGCAGGTTGCGAGAGGCGGATCATGCCGGTTGATTTTTTGGGTGACAGAAACAGTAGGTCTGATGATCGTTCACCAGTCCGGCGGCCTGCATAAACGCATAGCAAATGGTCGAACCGGTAAATTTAAAGCCTTTCTTTTTCAGCGCTTTGGCCATCGCATCAGAGACCGTGGTTTTGGCCGGTACGCCTTCTGGCCCCGGCGGATTATTGATGACCGGTTGATGCTCAACAAAGCTCCAGATGAACGCAGAGAAATCTTCCCCATTGGCCTGCATGGCTAAATAAATCTGTGCATTCAGGATGATAGCTTTGATTTTTCCGCGATGACGGACGATCCCGGCATCGAGAACCAGACGTTCTACATCGTCATCCGTCATTTTGGCGATGCGCACGGGATCAAAATTGTGGAAGTTCTGGCGGTAGTTTTCGCGTTTTCTCAGGATGGTGAGCCACGACAGCCCGGCCTGCTGGCCCTCGAGACACAGCATTTCAAACAACTCACGGCCATCTTTAACTGGCACGCCCCATTCCTTATCGTGGTACTCAAGATAAATCGGTTCTTTTGAGACCCAACTGCAACGTGTCGTCATTCAATTGTCCTTCTAAGTAGATCGGCATGCATGGGAGCAGTGTGTGGCTTCTCGGATAAGTCTGCAACGTCGTTATTTACCGCCTGCCAACTTGACGCTGGTCGGATCTGAACAATATTTAAAGCCATTCATTACGAAATCCTTACGTTTTCCTGGATTCAGGACCGCTGATATTTTGGGGCATTACGACAATGACAGGTAAGAAAAACGCCGTATTACGGCTTACACAGGGCGCTTTCGCTGTGGCGCTGTGTGTGGGCTTACAAGCGCCGGCGCGGGCTTACGATCAACTTTATGTGTTCGGCGACAGCCTGAGTGACACCGGCAACATCGGCCGCTGGACCTTCGACAGCAGCTCACATCCGCTGTACGACGAAATTCTGGCAGACAATATCGGCACGACGCTGACGCCGTCCTCCAAAGGTGGCCTGAACTATGCTGAAGGCGGCGGTGTGGCGGTGCCAGGGCTTGATTCCGATTACACCACACAGGATCAAGTGAAAAATTATCTGACGTCGACGGGGGGTAAAACCGACCCGAACGGGCTGTATATTCACTGGATTGGCGGTAACGATTTAGCCGCCGCCGCGCTCAGCCTGAACCCGATTTCTGCTGTGAAGATTGCCATCAATAGCGCCACGCAGGCCGCTGCGCAGGTGAATGACTTACTGAAAGCCGGAGCCGGAACCGTAGTCGTGCCGACCGTGCCGAATATCGGGCTGACGCCAGTGCTAATGGAGGGCATTATTCAGGTCGGCTTGCTGCCCGTTCAGCAGCAGGCACTGGCAGCCGCTTATCAATATTTGAATGCGCAAAATACGCCAGACACCGATGCGCGTACCGAAGCGATTCATAATGCGCTGAAGGCCTCGACCACCGCTGGCCTGAATTCGGCGTTGGTGCAGGACCTGCTTTCTAAAGGGTTGATTGCTGCTTATGACGCGCTGAAAAGCGTGGCGAGCGATCTGACGGATACGTACAACACCACCGAGGACATTGCGCTGGCAAATACCGGCGGCAATATTGCGCGGGTGGACATCAACGGGCTATTCAACGAAGTGATTGCCGATCCGGCGCTGTACGGTTTTGCCAATACCGCGGGTATGGCTTGCCCGGTAGGAACGTCGGCCTCTGAATGTACGTCGAACCTGCCGGGTTTCGACAGCAGTAAATCCTTCCTGTTTGCTGACCATTTTCACCCAACACCGCAAGCGCATGCACTGATTGCCGAATATATGCAGTCGGTGATCAACGGTCCGCTGGAGGTCACTGCGCTGAATCGAGGTTCGTTGGCGCTGGCGCGAAATACGCAGGGTTTACTCGACAGTCGCTATCAGCAGTTACGCTCGCAAGAGAATGAATCTGGCACCTTCGGCATGTTTGGCGGGTATGCCGGGCAGCGTCTGGACAGCAAAATCAATCCGTCGCTCGGTGATGGGGATGCCACCACTAACTCGGGCAATATTGGCATGGATTACCAGTTAACCGATCGCTGGATGATGGGGCTGATGCTTTCCGGTTCAGACGACAAACAGGATCCGACCGACCATTACAGCTACCGCACGCGCGGCTGGATGGCCACCGCCTTTACCGGCGTGAAAATCGCCGATAATGGGTGGATCAATGGTGATATCCATTATGGCTCACTCAACTACGACGACATCAAACGCAGCATCACGCTCGGGCCAACCACCCGCACCGAGCGCGGCGATACCGACGGGAAACAGATTGGCGGACGCGTCACCGCAGGCTGGGATTTCCCGATTTTGCCGGTGCTGAAAACCGGCCCTGTAGCGCAGTATCGTTGGGATTACAGCAGCATTGACGGGTACAGTGAGAAGGGCAACAACAGCACCTCAATGCGCTTTGGCGACCAGACGTCGCATTCCCAAATCGGCGCACTGGGCTGGCGTTTGAATGCTGAGCTCGGCATCGTCAACCCGTATGCGCAGGTGACCTATGACCGCCAGTTCGGTGACAAAACCTATACCGCCACGGGCGCCATTAAATCTACCCGCACGCACTTTAGCCGCACCACTGGCGAACAAGATGACGATTGGGTCGACATGACCGTCGGCGCGAATATACAAATCACTCACAGTATCTCGGCCTTCGCCGCTGTCTCGCAAACCACCGGCCTGGATTCCGGCGAGCAAACGTCCTATAACGCGGGGATCAGTGCGCGGTTTTAAAATTAAAATTTAAGGGGCGTAACGCCCCTTCCTTACTTGCTTATGTCCTCTCTGGACTGTCCTTGATTTGTATTTTATAGAAAACAAACTGAATCCATTCGCCTCTAACATAGTCATTCTGGCTGATTATCTTCCGTTCAGCGGGTATACTGTTCGGCTCTATATAAACCCACTTTCTCGCGTGCGAATCCAACATGCAAAAGTTTGATACCAAGACATTTCAGGGCCTGATCCTGACACTGCAAGATTATTGGGCGCAGCAGGGCTGCACCATTGTTCAACCGCTGGATATGGAAGTCGGCGCGGGGACTTCCCACCCGATGACCAGCCTGCGTGCACTCGGCCCTGAGCCTTTTGCGGCAGCCTATGTTCAGCCATCACGCCGCCCGACTGACGGTCGCTACGGTGAGAACCCGAACCGCCTGCAACACTATTATCAGTTCCAGGTGATGATCAAACCTTCTCCGGAAAACATTCAGGAACTGTACCTCGGCTCCCTGAAAGAGCTGGGTCTTGATCCGCTGATCCATGATATCCGCTTCGTTGAAGACAACTGGGAAAACCCAACGCTGGGCGCCTGGGGCCTCGGCTGGGAAGTGTGGCTGAACGGCATGGAAGTGACACAGTTCACTTACTTCCAGCAAGTTGGCGGCCTGGAATGTAAGCCTGTGACCGGTGAAATCACTTACGGTCTTGAGCGTCTGGCGATGTACATCCAGGGTGTGGACAGCGTTTACGATCTGGTCTGGAGCGACGGCCCGCTGGGCAAAACGACCTACGGTGACGTGTTCCATCAGAACGAAGTGGAGCAATCCACCTATAACTTCGAATACGCCGACGTTGATTTCCTGTTCTCTTGCTTCGAACAGCACGAGAAAGAGGCGCAAACTCTGCTGGCGCTCGAAAAGCCTCTGGCATTGCCAGCGTACGAGCGCATTTTGAAAGCGGCACATTGCTTCAACCTGCTGGACGCACGCAAAGCTATTTCCGTGACTGAACGTCAGCGCTACATTCTGCGCATCCGTACCCTGACCAAAGCGGTAGCTGAAGCGTATTACGCTTCCCGCGAAGTGTTGGGCTTCCCGATGTGCAAAAAGAACGAGAAGTGAGAAACAGTGATGACTGAAAAAACATTTCTGGTGGAAATCGGCACGGAAGAACTGCCACCGAAGGCTCTGCGCAGCCTTGCTGAATCTTTTGCGGCTAACCTGACTGCCGAGCTGGATGCGGCGAATCTGCCACACGGCGACGTCAAATGGTTTGCAGCACCTCGCCGTCTGGCACTGAAAGTCTCTGCCCTGCACCAATCACAGGCCGATCGAGAAGTTGAAAAACGCGGCCCTGCGGTTTCTCAGGCATTTGATGCCGAAGGTAAACCAAGTAAAGCCGCAGAAGGCTGGGCTCGCGGTTGCGGTATCACCGTGGATCAGGCCGACCGTCTGGTCACTGACAAAGGCGAATGGCTGGTTTACCGTGCGCACGTCAAAGGTGAAAGCGCGCAGCATCTGCTGGCACCGATGGTTGCCACCTCGCTCGCCAAACTGCCTATTCCTAAACTGATGCGCTGGGGCGATTCTGACGTGCAGTTTGTGCGTCCTGTTCACACCGTGACCTTGCTGCTGGGTGATGAGCTGATCCCGGGTAAGATTCTCGGTATCGATTCTGCCCGGACTATTCGCGGCCACCGCTTTATGGGTGAGCCGGAATTCACCATCGACAACGCCGATCAGTATCCGCAAATTTTGCTCGAGCGCGGCAAAGTCATCGCTGATTACGAGCAGCGCAAAGCCATCATCAAACAGGGCGCCGAAGCGGCGGCCAAACAGATTGGCGGCATCGCTGATCTGAGCGAAAGTCTGTTGGAAGAAGTGGCCTCGCTGGTGGAGTGGCCGGTGGTGCTGACCGCCAAATTCGAAGAGAAATTCCTGGCTGTTCCGGCTGAAGCGCTGGTTTACACCATGAAGGGCGACCAGAAGTATTTCCCGGTGTACGACGCGGCGGGCAAACTTCTGCCAAACTTTATTTTCGTCACCAATATTGAATCGAAAGATCCACAGCAAATCATTTCTGGTAACGAAAAAGTGGTGCGTCCACGTCTGGCTGATGCTGAGTTCTTCTTCAATACCGATTTGAAAAAGCGTATCGAAGACCATCTGCCGCGTCTGGCTACCGTGATGTTCCAGAAACAGCTCGGTACGCTGCGTGATAAAACTGACCGTATTGAAGCGCTGTCTGGCTGGATTGCCGATAAAATCGGTGCCAACGCTGATAACGCAAAACGTGCCGGTCGGCTGTCAAAATGCGATCTGATGACCAACATGGTCTTCGAATTCACTGACACGCAGGGCGTGATGGGCATGCACTATGCACGTCACGACGGCGAAGCGGAAGAAGTGGCGGTTGCACTGAACGAGCAGTATCAGCCACGCTTTGCTGGCGACGCCTTACCGGCTTCCTCCGTCGCTTGTGCGCTGGCCATCGCCGACAAGATGGACACGCTGGCCGGTATCTTTGGCATCGGACAGCATCCGAAAGGTGATAAAGACCCGTTCGCACTGCGTCGTGCAGCGCTGGGTGTGTTGCGTATTATTGTTGAGAAAAACCTGTCTCTTGATTTGCAAACCCTGACCGAAGAAGCGGTGCGTCTGTACGGCGACAAGCTGACTAACGCCAAGGTTGTGGATGACGTGGTTGATTTCATGCTCGGTCGTTTCCGTGCCTGGTATCAGGAAGAGGGCCACAGCGTTGACACTATTCAGGCTGTGCTGGCGCGTCGTCCGACCAAACCGGCTGACTTTGATGCCCGTGTGAAAGCGGTCAGTTATTTCCGCACGCTGGATGAAGCCGCGACGCTGGCTGCTGCCAATAAACGCGTTTCCAATATTCTGGCGAAATCGACGGATACGCTGCTTGAGAATGTTAGCGCCTCGGTGTTGAAAGAGCCTGCCGAGCTGAAACTGGCAACGCATCTGGTGGTTCTGCGTGACAAGCTGACGCCGCTGTTTGCTGCCGGTCAGTACAAAGAAGCCCTGGTTGAACTGGCTGCACTGCGCGAAACCGTCGATACGTTCTTCGATACGGTGATGGTGATGGATGAGAACGAAGCGGTTCGAATCAACCGTTTGACACTGCTGTCTAAGTTACGGGAGTTGTTCTTGCAGGTAGCGGATATTTCGCTGCTTCAGTAAGCAGGGGACTTTTCAGCTTTATTAACGCTGAAGAAGCAAAATATTGAGCGAGGCCGGGTTACGATCCGGACCTCGTTTTTTTGTTTTTAATTTCAAATTTTTTTAAATTCAAATTCAAATTCAAAATCAAGGTCGTGGGCTTGCCGCCCACACCGCTTTAAGACCTTGGGCTGCCGCCCAAACTGGCCCAGAAGGTGCGTAAGCGCGCACCCTCTGGACTCCCGCGCTTTTTAAAAACAGCAGCTGCGCGGGTCACAATGGCCGTGTTTCAGGGGCCACAGCGATAGCCGTAAAATGTCAGCCCTTACGGGCTTCCCGGCTGCGGGTTCGAGCCAACGGTAAAGATGTTGTCTCTCCACCGACTTGCCGGTGACATTTTGAACACGGCCGAAGCTTCTTTAAATTCAAAATCAAAACCCGTGTGGTGTTGACCTTTAAAATGTCGAGGCCGCATTCAAAATGGCGCCGAGCAAGCGGTTCAATACCTGAGGCTGAAACCCACAGCGAGGGTACCGCCGAAGCGGTGATACGTTAAATGCTGCCGACGCTTTTTTAAGTTCAAAATCGGAACTGTTTTTATCTTTTTAAAAAAAGTATGGGCCGCATTCAAAATGGCGCTGAATGAGAGGTGAGAAACGGCGAGCGGGTTTACTGCGAGCTGGTCCGAACCCGAAATGAAGGAACCGCAACGCGGCGCTATTTTGCGGCTATAACCCAAGTACCTGAAACACGGCCATCCCGATTCAGCGATAGCGCGCAGTTAAAAAAGCTCGGATTCTTAAGGCCCGAGCGACTGCGGGCCTTAAGGCCGGTTTGGGTGGCAACCCAAGGTCTTAACCTTGAATTTAAAAAAGCGGGTGTGGGTGGCAACCCAAGGTCTTAACCTTGAATTTAAAAAAGCAGGTGTGGACGGCAACCCAAGGTCTTAACCTCGAATTTGAACTTAAAACTTTTCCAACGCTTTTTTAAAAAGCGTTCTCCCCCCAGATGTTCTATCCTATAACCCGCATGGAATGCATAAACTCGGCAGGGAACTTGCCGGCAAAAGAACATTGAAATCAGGAGTCAGGACTCATGGCTGTAGGGATCAGAAGCGGTGTATTTTCTCGCTGGCTGGCGCCGTTTATCGCACTGCTGGTAGTTTTTCAGCTTACTGCATGCGGCGATAAAGAACCGGAACAACGCAAAGCCTTTATCGACTATTTGCAAAATACCGTAATGCGCAGTGGGCAGAACCTGCCATCACTGAGTGAAGATCAGAAACAGAGGTTTGGTAATTATGCGAATGACTACGGCATCATTCTGTCGTATTCACGCCAGATGAAGCAGGCCGTGGAAAGTAGTTTGGTTCCTGCGGTTAGCGCCATTGGGCAGATTCGTACACCGCAAGACTACATGACACAGCGTACTGAGCTGCAACAGTCGGTGGGTGCATTGAATCTGCTGAGTGCGCAAATTCGCGATTCCAAGAACAAAGCGGATACCGCTATGGCTGCTCTCAAGCAACCAAGCGATCTTAAAGCCGTTTACGCGCAGGTTTACGCTAACGTGGTGACTGAGCCAGCCAATGTGCTGACTCCGCTGGTGCCAGCGCTGACCAGCTTCACGCAGGACATTATTGCGGTAGGGGATTACCTGCAACAGCAGGGTGCTAACGTTGCTTTTGCTAACGGTGGCGTGCAGTTCCCGACGCAACAACAGGCAATGCAATACAACACCATGATGTCGAATCTGGTGGGTAAACAGCAGACGTTGCTCAGCGCGCAGAAAGTCGCGCAAGGTGATTTTAGCCGCTAGCCATTAATCATCTGATTTATAAAAGAAATATGACCACGCTATACTCGGCGTGGTTTTTTTATGGGGCGAATGGTCGTTTTGCACAAAAAATTTATAAACAATCACAATTTTTTTCCTGCAAAGAGGACGAAATTCATCTATTTTTTCAGCAACTTTATATATTCACGCTTTCTGCTAATTAAGGGTTTATTGATGAAACGTTTGACGATGACTTTGCTGGCTGCGCTGGTTATGGCACCGACAATCACGATGGCTGCTGACAGCGCCTCCGCTGATTTTACCCCGGCTCAGCAGGCGGCTATTGGCAAAATTGCCTCTGATTACCTGCTTGCGCACCCTGAAATCCTGGTCCAGGTCGGCCAGAAATTGCAGGCCCAGCAGGCGGATCAACAGCAGCAGCAAACGCAGGCAGCGGTGCTGGAGAATGCCAAAGCGCTGGTCAGCGATCCGGCCACTCCAAGCTATGGACCTAAAGATGCCAAAGTCGCGTTCGTGGAATTCTTCGATTACCAGTGTCTGTACTGTAGCCACATGGCGCCGTTGGTTGAGCAAACCGTAAAAGCTAACCCGAACGTGCGTTTCGTGTTCAAAGAGTGGCCAATCTTCGGTGACCGCTGGAAAGAGTCTATCACTGCCGCTGAAACCGGCATGGCGATATGGAAAGAGAAAGGGTCACAGGCTTATTTCGATTACCACAACAGTATTTACCGCACCGGTCATGACGAAGGCAAACTGACTAACGCAGATATCGCCGGTGCTGTGAAAGCGGCTAAAGCCACCACCCCAACCGCTGCCCAGTTGAAAGCCACTCACGAAGCGATCGCTTCCAATGATCAACTGGCGCGCACTTTAGGTTTTAGCGGTACGCCGGGCTTTATCGTAATGCCAACCCACGGCGCAACCAGTGAAAATACCACCGTACTGCCGGGCGCCGTCTCTGCCGACGATTTGCAGGCCGCCATCGTGAAAGCGCAGGGCGGGAAGTAATTCTTTAAAGGCATGCTTTAATACAACGGCGGGCTGTCTGACAGCTCGCCGTTTTAATTCCCCTTATCCTTTTCTTTCAACCTCTCCCTCCGTAAACGCATTCCTGCGCGGTTCAGACCCAGCTGAATGCTTTTTAAGCGAAATACGCAAGTTCGACGAAAAATACTTTGTGATGAATATCACATTTTAATAACAAAACATCCCTTCAAAAGAGTGATTAAAGTCACATTCTCATCACGATGACGCGTGTTTTTTGAGCGTCATGTTGAGTTTTCAAGCCGTTTTTGTGATCAGCGTCACCTAAAGTGGCTGTGTGGTGGGGTGTGGTGTGTGATCTTGCTCACGTCTCGCGCACTGGCTACGCGGTGCCATAATCACGTGGTAGAGTCCGCCTCGCAGACAGCAATTCGACGGACGGATTTTTAAAGCAGTGGCACAAAGACCCGTATTAACCGTCACCGATAATTAACAAATATAACGCGCTCTTATTGTTAGCGCGTATCAATAGGGGTGCGTTTTATGCTTTCACCAAACGTTAAGGTCGGAGTTCAAAACTTTGGCCGTTTCCTGAGTAATATGGTGATGCCTAACATCGGGGCATTCATTGCCTGGGGTATCATTACTGCTCTGTTCATTCCTACCGGCTGGCTACCCAACGCCACGTTAGCCAAGTTGGTCGGCCCGATGATCACTTATCTCCTGCCATTGCTCATCGGTTTCACCGGTGGTCGTCTGGTCGGCGGTGATCGTGGGGGCGTGGTCGGCGCAATCACCGTAATGGGTGTGATCGTCGGTGCGGATATGCCGATGTTCCTCGGCGCGATGATTGGTGGTCCGCTGGGTGGTTGGTGTATCAAACGCTTTGACCGTTGGGTAGACGGTAAAATCAAAAGCGGCTTCGAGATGTTGGTTAACAACTTCTCGGCCGGTATCATCGGTATGCTGCTGGCGATTCTGGCCTTCCTGGCAATCGGCCCGTTAGTCGAGGCCTTATCTAAAGTGCTGGCTGCTGGCGTACACATCATGGTTATTCATAACCTGTTGCCGCTGGCCTCTATCTTTGTTGAACCGGCGAAAATCCTGTTCCTCAATAACGCCATCAACCACGGTATCTTCTCTCCACTGGGTATCCAGCAGGCGACTGAAACCGGTAAGTCTATCTTCTTCCTGATTGAAGCGAATCCGGGTCCGGGTATGGGCGTGCTGATGGCCTATATGTTCTTTGGCCGTGGCAGTGCCAAGCAGTCTGCGGGCGGCGCGGCAATTATTCACTTCTTCGGTGGTATCCACGAAATTTACTTCCCATACGTGCTGATGAACCCACGCCTTTTACTGGCGGTGATTCTGGGCGGTATGACAGGTGTGTTCACTCTGACCGTGCTGAACGGGGGTTTGGTTTCTCCGGCTTCTCCGGGTTCCATCCTGGCCGTACTGGCGATGACGCCAAAAGGGACTTACTTCGCGAACATTGCTGCTGTCGTGGCGGCGTTTGCGGTCTCCTTCGTGGTCTCTGCATTCTTGCTGAAAACCACCAAGGTAAAAGAAGGCGACGATCTGGACGACGCAACCCGTCGCATCCAGGACATGAAAGCGGAATCTAAAGGCGGCAAACCTTCTGCTGCTGGCGTTGCGGGCGACCTGTCTACCGTGCGTAAAATCATCGTAGCCTGCGATGCTGGTATGGGTTCCAGCGCCATGGGTGCTGGCGTGCTGCGCAAAAAAGTGCAAGATGCGGGTCTGACCAACATTAGTGTCACCAATAGCGCAATCAATAATCTGCCGGACGACGTGGATCTGGTGATCACCCATCGTGACCTGACTGAACGTGCCATGCGTCAGGTGCCCCATGCCCAGCATATATCGTTGACTAACTTCCTCGACAGCGGCCTGTACACTGACCTGACTGCGCGTCTGGTTGAGGTGAACAAAACCAGCCAGTACAAAGAGAAAGTCAATACCACGTTGAGTGACAGCCTGGTATCAGAGCAGGAAAACGAAAACCTGTTCCGTCTGAGCGAAGCTAATATCTTCCTCGGCCAGCAGGCAACCAGCAAAGAACAAGCTATCCGTTTTGCGGGTGAGCAACTGGTCAAAGGGGGTTATGTTCAACCTGAATATGTTGAAGCCATGCTGGACCGCGAACAGCTGACGTCTACCTACCTGGGGGAATCTATCGCTGTGCCACATGGCACCATAGAAGCCAAAGATCGCGTACTGAAGACCGGTATCGTATTTTGTCAGTATCCGGCGGGTATCCGTTGGGGCGAAGAGGAAGATGACTCAGCCCGTCTGGTTATTGGTATCGCGGCGCGTAATAATGAGCACATCAACGTGATCACCAAACTGACTACGGCGCTGGACGAAGATGGCGTGATTGAGCGTCTGGCGAACACCACCAGCGTTGAAGAGGTTCTGAGTATTCTTCGCGGTTAATTAATGATTCGCAGCCGGAAGGCTCCAGATCATTACCCAAAATAATTGATGTTGCAGCAAGGCGGCAAACGAGAGCATCCCGATGAGCAGACATAGGTCAGTGATTCGGGTGAACGAACGCTACTAACGCCGCTGCGGCTCAAGTATGAAGGGGAATTAGAGCGTCACTCAGCGGGTCTTACGAGACCCGCTTGTTGATTCGGAGCCGGGCGGCTCCCCAGCTTTACCTCAAGCTTTTTACCCTAAAGCATGGCCCCCGATTTGAAGGAAATATTATGAAAGCATTACATTTTGGCGCCGGTAACATCGGCCGCGGTTTCATTGGTAAATTACTGGCCGATGCTGGTGTTGAGCTGACATTTGCAGACGTCAGCCCGGTATTACTCGAAGCACTGAACAGTCGTCATAGTTATGATGTCCATGTTGTCGGTGAGCAGGCGAGCGTTGAGCCTGTCAACAATGTTAATGCCGTCAACAGTGCCGGTCAGGATGCGATTAACCTGATCGCTGACGTTGATTTGGTGACCACCGCCGTTGGCCCGACTGTGCTGGAAAAAATCGCACCGAATGTCGCCAAAGGTCTGGTTCTGCGTCATCAGCAGGGTAATGAATCTCCGCTTAACATCATTGCCTGTGAAAACATGGTGCGTGGGACCAGCCAGTTCAAACAGCACGTCTTTAACGCGCTGCCGGAAGATGAGAAAGTCTGGGTTGAAGCCCACGTTGGTTTTGTTGACTCTGCGGTTGACCGCATCGTGCCTCCGGCGGCGGCCGGGACTACGGATCCGCTGGCAGTGACGGTTGAAACCTTCAGCGAATGGATTGTCGATCAGACTCAGTTTAAAGGTCCGTTGCCAGCCATCGCCGGTATGGAACCGACAGACAATTTGATGGCTTTCGTTGAGCGCAAACTCTTTACGCTCAACACCGGTCACGCGATTACCGCGTATCTCGGTCAGCAGGCGGGCCACGCGACCATCCGAGACGCTATCCTGGATGAGAAAGTCCGTCTGGTGGTGCGTGGTGCGATGGAAGAGAGCGGTCAGGTGCTGATCAACCGTTACGGTTTCGACCCGGAAAGACATTTTGCTTATATCGAAAAGATCATCTCACGCTTTGAAAATCCGTACCTGCACGATGATGTTGAACGCGTTGGCCGCCAACCGCTGCGCAAACTCAGTGCGGGGGATCGCCTGATCAAACCTCTGCTGGGCACGTTGGAATACCGCCTGCCACACAACAATTTGGTGATCGGTATCGCCGCGGCGATGCATTACCGCAGTGACGAAGATCAGCAGGCCAAAGAGTGGGCTGATCTGCTGGAAAAAGTCGGGCCGAAAGCCGCGTTGGCCCAGGTATCCGGTTTGCCGGAGGACGGTGAAGTTGTTGCCCAGGCCGTCGGTATCTACGATAAAATGCACTAAATGATGCCCTAAGTGATTGGTGTTGCAGCAAGACAGCAAGCGAGAGAATCACGATGCGCTGACATCAGTCAGTGTTTCGGGTGAACGAGAGCGGCTAATGTAGCTGTAGCTTCAAACACATAGGGGATTGCACGGATGACAGCAGAGGCGTTATGGACACACCTGAAGCCGTAATTCATGACGCGACTCTTACAGTAAGTAACTCGATGGAAAAAGCACAGGCGTTTGAAAATAGGGTACTGGAGAAGCTGAACGCAGGGAAAACTGTGCGCAGCTTTTTAATGACGGCCGTGGAATTGTTGGCGGAAGCGCTGGATATTCTGGTCGTGCAGGTATTTCGTAAAGACGATTACGCCGTCAAATATGCCGTCGAACCTTTACTGAATGGCAGTGGCCCGCTGGGTGATTTAAGCGTACGCCTGAAACTGATTTACGCGCTCGGCGTGATCAGCCGCCACGAATATGAAGATGCCGAACTGCTGATGGCGTTGCGTGAAGAGCTGAATTACGACGGTGAAGATTACCGCTTCACCGATGACGAAATCCTCGGCCCCTTTGGTGAGTTGCATTGCGTGACCGAACTGCCGCCTGCGCCAACCTTCCCCAAGCCCGGCGAAGCCGACGAATCGTTGATCGCCATGCAACGTCAGCGCTACCAGCAAATCGTCCGCTCTACCATGGTTCTTTGCGTTACCGGGCTGATCGCTCATATCAGTAATCAGCAGCCGTCACGCTTATCACCGGTTCAACGCTGATGCTTATTGAAGTGCATGGCGCACCTCGCCAACCAGCAGCCACAGTGCGGTGAGTGCCATCATGCCGCCCATGATCGTATTGAACAGTTTCAGCTTCCACTCAACACGTAACGCCTGACGTAACCTGTCCCCCATCAACACCCACACCAGAATGCACGGAAGATTGATCAGCGCGAAACCGATGCAAATCAGCAGTGTGTGATGCAGCATATTGCCGTTCGGTGGCGTAAACAGAATGGCCACGTTGGTCGCCATTAGCCACGCTTTTGGGTTGATTGCCTGAAACAGCGCACCGCCGACCAAATTCATCGGCTGCTGTTTCTCGCCCTCTTTTGGCGTACCTGAACGGTAGATTTTCCACGACAGCCAGAACAAATACGCGCAGCCTACCGCGGCCATCGGCAGACGCACCGCGTTTATCCAACTGAGTAAAATCGCCAGCATTGAGGTCATCAGCGCGCACTGCACGACACAGCCGAGCGTGATCCCCAGCATCATCGGCACGCTGCGGCGCAATCCGAAATTGACCCCCGATGCTGCCAGTAGCAAATTATTCGGCCCCGGCGTGATCGACATCACCGTGACATAACTGACAAAAGCGGTATCCAGCATTTTTATTCCTTGGTATCTAAAGTCTGTCCATACAGAGTAAGCAGTCAGAGAGTTAGGTAACAGAACCAAAAATACGCTATTGTCATGGTTACAGTTGAGTGAAAAACAAACTGTACCTATTCACTTTTGCGGAACTGATACCATGGTCGATACGCTGAGCTCGCTCACCGATATATCTAACGATACGCGCTATAACCAGCTGGCAGATAATCTGGCTGAAGCCATCCGCCGTGGCACATTGCCTGCAGGCAGCCGCTTGCCGTCAGTGCGACGCAGTGCTCAAACCCATGCGGTCAGTATCAATACCGTGGTGGCGGCTTACCGGCGGCTTGAAGATCGCGGTCTGATCGAAGCCCGACCGCAATCAGGTTTCTATGTACGCACCGCGCTACCGGCGCTGGAGGTTCGCCATCAGCCCCATACGCCTGCTGCCGAACCCGCGGGTGATGTTCTGGACCTCATCGATACCGTGTTTGCCGCGCAAGTTAATCCGGCCTATACCAATCTTTCGCTGGCTTGTCCGCAGGCCAATGATTTCTATCCCGGTGCCAAACTGGGTCGCATCATGGCGTCGTTACTGCGTCGTCAGCCGCATATCATTGGGCAGTACGCACTGCCGCCGGGAAACCTTGGGTTGCGCCAGCAGATCGCCCGCCGTTCTTTAGGGTTGGGTATGATGCTTGAAGCGGGGGACATCACCCTGACACATGGCTGTATGGAAGCCCTGCAATTGGCGCTGCGGGTGACGACCCAGCCGGGCGACAGCGTGGGGTTGGAGACGCCAACTTACTTTTACCTGCTGCCGCTGCTGGCCAGTCTGGGGCTGAAAGCGGTGGAAATCCCAACGGATCCGCAGACCGGGATCTCGCTTGATGCGTTGGAGTTGATGCTCAATGAAAAGCGTCTGAATGCGGTGATTGCCATGCCGACGGCGCAGAATCCGATGGGCTTTACCATGCCGCTGGCGGCGAAAAAACGTCTGGCGCACTTGATGAACGATCATCAGGTGCCGCTGATTGAAGATGGTCTTTACGCTGAGATCCAATTCAGTGACGCACTCTCCCCAGCGGTAAAATCTTTCGACCGAAATGGCTGGGTGCTGTTTTGCACCAGCTTCACCAAAACACTGGCACCGGATTTTCGTGTTGGCTGGATAGCCGGTGGTCGCTTTGCTGAGAAGCTGCGCAAGCTGAAGGCGGTGTCCTCGATGTCGGAGTCTTTTTTGCTGTCACAAACGCTGGCGGTGTTTCTTGAATCCGGCGGTTACGACCACCATCTGCGCGCGCTGCGCCGCCGTTACGCCGCGCAGGTTGATGAAGCACGGGCGCTGATCTCCCGCTATTTTCCTCAAGGGACTTGCGCGACACAACCAATGGGCGGCTTTGTGTTCTGGGTGGATTTTCCTCCCGGTGTCGATACCGTGGTCCTGTTCCAGCAACTGCTGGATGAGAAAATCTGCATGACGCCAGGCACGCTTTATTCGCCGAGTGGGCGCTATCGCAATGGCCTGCGGCTGTCGTGCTGTTATCCTTTTAATGCCCGCTATACCGCCGCGCTAGCGCGTCTCGGGCAGCGTGCCTGTGAAATGAGCGGACTGCCGCCGGGATTGGCAACAACAACGGCTGACGCTCGGGCTGATGAAACGCGTACTTCCTGATACACTAGACGTTATTATCTTGAGCAACATCGTGCCGAAGCGGCACGCACGGGTCGAAAACACTATGAAAGAAGTCGAAAAAGCCGAAATTAAACGCCTCAGCGACATGCTGGACGCATTGAATCACAAAGATGCCGCTGTTATTCAGCAGGGCAACTCTGAACTGATTTCCAAGCATGAAGACGAAAAAGAGAAGCTGGCAACTGAAATCGCCCGCTTGAAAAATGTGCGGGTCGTCAAACTGAGTGCAGAAGCGCAGAAGCTGGCAACACTGCCGTACAGCCGTGAAATTACCAAAAAAGAGCAGGCCGATATGGGCACGCTGAAGAAAGTTGTGCGCGGTATTGTGGTGGTTCACCCGATGACAGCGCTGGGCCGTGAAATGGGCTTGAAAGTGGTCACCGGTTACGCCAAGAAAGCTTTCTGATGAGCTAACGGCCTCCCTTTAGCCGGGAAGGCCGTTACATTGATCTCTTCCTCTAATCCAACACCCTTCTTCCTCAAACCTCAATGTTGTTGCGGTTCACCCGTGATATCTCAGGTTACCTGTGACCTCAAAAGGTCTCCCAGTTTCCTTGTTCTGCGCTGGCCGGGCGAGGCAGCGCGGCAACTTTAGCCGGCGCGGCGCGCTGCACATCAGACGTGACGAAAGTATCATTCTCTGACAAGCGGAATACGGATACCGCATTGGTCAGAACGCGTGACTGATCTTCCAGCGAGTCTGCTGCGGCAGCCGATTGCTCTACCAGCGCGGCGTTTTGCTGGGTGGTGCTATCCATTTCAACGATGGCCAGAGATATTTGCGCAATCCCACGGCTTTGTTCATCGGATGCTGATGCAATTTCTCCCATGATATCGCGTACGTGAGTGACCGCCTGAACGATATCCTGCATGGTGCGGCCGGTATTTTCGACCAGTTTGGAACCGGTGTTCACACGCTCAACCGACTCGGCGATCAGCCCCTCGATCTCTTTGGCCGCCTGTGCGCTTCGCTGCGCCAGTGACCGCACTTCGGAGGCAACGACGGAGAATCCGCGGCCCTGTTCGCCCGCCCGTGCTGCTTCTACTGCGGCATTGAGCGCCAGAATATTAGTTTGGAAGGCAATACCGTTGATCACGGAAGTAATTTCAGCAATGCGTTTTGAACTGCCAGAGATTTGCTGCATGGTGACGACCACATCACCGACCTGCTTGCCGCCGAGTGTCGCCGTTTGCGAGGCATCGGCCGCCAGCTTACTGGCATGATGGGCATTCTCGGCATTCTGTTTCACGGTTGAACTCAACTGCTCCATGCTGGCGGCGGTCTCTTCGACGGCGGCGGCCTGCTGCTCGGTACGTGATGATAAATCGGTGTTCCCCGCCGCAATCTCAGAGGCGGCGTGCGACACCTGGCTGACACCCATCCGGATCTCATAAATCATATTGCGCAGATTTTGGCTCATTCCAGCCACCGCATTCATCAACATGCCCAACTCATCGCGACGCGGAGTGGACTGCGCAGCCGTCAGGTCGCCCTTGGCAATCAGCTCTGCTGTCACCAGCGTAGCGCGCAGTGGATGAGTAATTTGACGGGTAATGCGCCAGGCGATCAGTGCACCGATAAACAGCGCCACCAAGGCGATTATCGCCATCAGCATCAGCGCCCGGCTGATATCCCGATGCGTATTATCCAGCTCATTTTTAAAGATGTTGCTGACCAGTGTATTCATCTCTGCCGCTTTTACCGACAGCACCTGTGAGTTCTGCTGTTCTTGTTGGTAAGCGGGCATATAGGCCACAATGCGGGACTTGTAGGTTGCCAGCGCGGACATCAGTGGTGCCAGCGTTTCCTGTTGGTTGGGTAGCAACAGAGCGTTGAGTTTCTTGGCGTTGGCCTGGGTGTCATCAATCGCTTTTAGTAGCGTCTGTTCGGATTCTTTATCCATCTTCAGTAGCAGGCCACGCACGTAATAGCGCACGCTGATCAGTCTCTGAACCACATTGGCTAATGAAAGGCGAATGACCGGATCGGCATCTTCTACCCGCAGTTGTTCCTGCAAACGTTGAACGACATCTTCAGTTTCCGACAGATTCCAACTCTTACGGACGGCGTCTTTTTCAGCCACCGCTTTTTTAAACGCGGCCTGTGCCTGGTTGTACTCTTGAATTTTTACCGGAACCTGATCGAAATTAGTTTGGCTTTTTGTGTCCCAAACCAGCCGACCTTTTGCCGATTCGACAAGCTTTTGTAATTCAGCAATGCTGTGCTGATTTCTGGCCAGATAGTCAGGATCGTAATTGAGCTGATACAACGTGCGGCTGATTCTGGCCTCATTCAGTAATGTATTCATCTGGTTACTGAAATCCACTTTTTCGGCACGATCGTTAATGTCTTTGAACTTCACCATACCGACAGTGGCGATCACCATCGCGATGATCAAAACCAAACCAAAACCCAGTCCGAGTTTGGTACCGACTTTGAGGTTTTCAATCCGCTGTGACAGACCTGTTTTATTTCCCATAACTGTTCTCCACCGACGTCCTTGCTTATGTAAGTTGTATTTTCCGTGAAGCTTTGTTAAGAGCATATCGGAAGGACTTAAGAGAAACTTTAGGGGGAAGGCGGACTTATTTAAGAACTGCGAACGGGGTCTGGTATTGGAATAAATAGGCGGCGGGATTAGGACATAAAAAAGGCGGGGAAGGCCCCGCCATTGTGCGAACGTGTAACCGGTTAAGGGTGGCGCGAAATTACTTCGCTTCGGCCAGACGTTTTGCTGCTTCGTCCCAGTTCACTACAGCCCAGAACGCTTTAATGTAATCAGGGCGTTTGTTCTGATATTTCAGGTAATAAGCATGTTCCCACACGTCCAGGCCCAACAGCGGGAAACCTGACACGCCAGAAACGGCTTCGCCCATCAGCGGGCTGTCTTGGTTAGCAGTAGAAACCACGGCCAGTTTGCCGTCTTTCAGAACCAGCCACGCCCAGCCTGAGCCGAAACGAGTGGTTGCTGCTTTTTCGAAAGTCTCTTTGAAAGCGTCAACGCTGCCGAAGTCGCGTTCGATAGCTGCTTTCAGGTCGCCCTGCAGGGTAGTGCCTGTTTTCAGGCCCTTCCAGAACAAGCTGTGGTTGGCATGGCCGCCTGCATTATTACGCAGCGCAACTTTCTTGTCTGCTGGCACTTTATCGAGGTTTGCGATCAGCTCTTCAACGGACAGCTTTGCCAGTTCTGGCAGGCTTTCCAGCGCAGCGTTAGCATTGTTAACGTAGGCTTGGTGATGTTTAGAGTGATGGATTTCCATCGTTTCTTTATCGAAATGCGGTTCGAGTGCGTCGTATGCGTAAGGCAGTGATGGCAGTGAATAACTCATGTTCATCGTCTCCATAGTGTAGGGCGGCACTGTCTGATGTAAGTACCGCGTAATCAGTCGGATCATTATAGTTAATTAAATGATATTGAAAATGATTATCTATGCTCCGCACTTTGTACGGGTATTCGTAACGTACTGTTATACGTGCCTTAGAGCGCGTTTAACTCAGCATTGTCGCAAACGGTCTAAGGCGTGATTAGGACCATTCTGCCGCGATGTTTATCCTTTCAGTCTCCGCGCATGTGTATACACCGTGGCCCGACCCGGTTTACTGAAACCGACCAGTGTCAGATTGCACTTCTCGGCAACATCAACGGCAAGCGTTGTGGCGGCGGAAACGGCAAACAGAATTTCGACACCGCACATAGCGGCTTTTTGCACCATTTCATAGCTGGCTCGGCTGGATACCAGCACCGCGCCTGCTTGCCATTCCGGTTTTTTCGCCCGCCAGCCGAGAACTTTATCCAATGCGACGTGGCGGCCGACATCTTCACAGCCACCAAGCAGCTCACCGAGTGGGCTTAGCCAGGCACCTGCATGGGTGCAGCCGGTCACTTGGCCAATGGTCTGTACCGATTTCAACTGATGCAGTGCGCTATCCAGATGGTCTAAATTAAAAGTCTGAGTAAAGGGCAGCGGAGCGAGGGGACGAAAGAGATCGCCAAGTTGTTCGATGCCACAGACGCCACAGCCGGTACGTCCAGCCATTGCGCGGCGGCGCTCTTTCAGCCCGGCAAAGCGGCGGCTTGATAACTCAATATTAACTTCTATGCCGTTGCAGTTGGATGACACCTCAATTCCGTAAATATCTGCGACCGAATCGACAATCCCTTCTGATAGTGAAAACCCCAACGCGAAGGCGTCGAGGTCTTTCGGTGAGGCCATCATCACCACATGCGAGATACCGTTGTAGACCAATGCGACGGGGACTTCCTCGGCGATCCAGTCATCCTGCGTGGCATCCAGATGTCCGCGCTGCATCACCTTTTTGCGGGTGGCTCCGATGATCTGAGTCACTTTTTGGTCATCTTTTTCGTCAAATTCGTTTACGAGATGGACATCCATTGGCAATAACCTTATAAACACCCCGGATACAATAAACCACAATTACAATCCGGTTTTAGGCCACTATTTTAGCGCTTCTCGCCACGACGGGCAAAGCGTCAATGTGAATATGATGTATTAATAAATGATAGGAAGGAGTCTTTCATGCAGGTCAGCAGAAGACAGTTATTTAAGATCTGCGCGGGCGGTATGGCAGGAACCACCGCGACACTACTCGGTTTTGCGCCGTCGCTGGCGCTGGCGGAAACCCGTCAATATAAGTTGCTCCGCTCGCGCGAAACCCGCAACAACTGTACCTATTGCTCGGTAGGCTGCGGAATTTTGATTTACAGTCAGGGCGACGGTGCTAAAAACGTCACAGAGAACATCTTCCATATAGAGGGTGACCCGGACCATCCGGTGAGTCGTGGCTCGTTGTGCCCGAAAGGTGCGGGTGTACTGGATTACATCCACAGCGAAGGTCGCCTGACTCATCCAGAATACCGTGCAGCAGGGTCTGATAAGTGGCAGCGCATCAGTTGGGATGAGGCGATTTCCCGAATTGCTCGCCTGATGAAAGATGACCGCGATGCCAACTTCGTTGAGAAAAATGACAACAACGTAACGGTCAACCGCTGGCTGACCACCGGCATGCTCTGCTCTTCTGCGGCCAGTAACGAAACCGGCCTGCTGGATCAGAAATTTACCCGCGCGCTCGGTATGGTCGCCATCGACTGCCAGGCGCGTCTGTGCCACGGCCCGACTGTTGCGGCGTTAGCGCCGAGTTTTGGTCGTGGTGCGATGACCAACAACTGGGCCGACATCAAAAATGCCAATGTGATTTTAATCATGGGCGGCAATGCGGCAGAAGCGCATCCGGTCGGATTCAAATGGGTGATTGAAGCAAAAACGCGGAATAACGCTAAAGTCATCGTGGTCGATCCGCGCTTTAACCGTAGCGCGGCCGTGGCCGACATTTACGCCCCCATCCGCGCGGGTTCTGATATCGTTTTCCTGCTGGGTATGATCAACTACCTGATCACTCAAGATAAAGTTCACCACGACTACGTCCGCGAATACACTAACGCCAGCCTGTTGGTGCGGGATGATTTCGCCTTCAACGACGGCCTGTTTACCGGTTTTGACGCGGTGAGAAAAACCTATAACAAAGAGAGTTGGCACTACCAACTGGATGAAAAGGGCTTCGCCAAAAGTGACAAAACCCTGCAGGACCCGCGCTGTGTCTGGAATCTGCTGAAACAGCACGTTTCCCGTTACACACCGGAGTTGGTTGAGCGTCTTTGCGGTACTTCGAAAGAAGATTTCCTGCTGATAAGTTCCATTCTGGCAGAAACCTGTGCGCGCGATAAAACCGCCACCATTCTCTACGCGCTGGGCTGGACGCACCACTCAAGCGGTGCGCAAACCATCCGCTGTGCAGCGATGATCCAATTGTTGCTCGGCAACGTCGGCATGCCGGGCGGCGGTGTCAACGCGCTGCGTGGGCACTCAAATATTCAGGGTTACACCGACCTTGGGTTACTGTCACTGAATCTGCCTGGGTATATGAGTTTACCGTCTGAAAAACAAACCCATCTCGCTGATTATCTGAAACAAACTACGCCAGCACCGCTGGTGGAAGGACAGGTTAACTTCTGGAAAAACACGCCGAATTTTTTCGTCAGTATGATGAAAAGTTTCTGGGGCGATCACGCCACGGCGGAAAATGACTGGGGCTACGACTGGCTACCCAAGTGGGACAAAAGCTACGACGTGATGCAACAGGCCGAGCTGATGACCGAAGGCAAAATGAATGGTTACATCGTGCAGGGCTTCAACCCGTTGGCGGCGTTCCCAGACAAAAATAAATCCTCGCGTGCTCTCGCCAAACTCAAGTACATGGTGGTGATCGATCCGCTGGTGACCGAGTCCTCCAACTTCTGGCAGAATCACGGCGAGATGAACGACATTCAGACCACCGACGTGCAGACTGAAGTATTCCGCCTGCCGTCGTCCTGTTTTGCCGAAGAGAATGGCTCGATTGTAAACTCCGCCCGCTGGCTGCAATGGCATTTCCAGGCAGCAGAGCCACCGGGTGAAGCGTTGCACGATGCTAAAATCATCGCCCGTCTATTTATGAAACTGCGCGAACTGTACCAGAAAGAAGGCGGTGCTAATCCGTTGCCGGTGCTGAATATGGCGTGGGATTATCACGACCCGCTTGACCCGTTGCCGGAAGAGATCGCCCGCGAAGCCAACGGCAAGGCGCTGGCGGATATTACCGATGACAAAGGTCATCTTCTGGCGAAAAAAGGTCAGCAGCTCTCTACGTTTGCCCACCTGAAAAACGATGGCAGCACCGCCAGCTTCTGCTGGATCTATACCGGCAGCTGGACCGAAGCCGGTAACCAGATGTCGCGCCGTGACAATGCGGACCCATCGGGTTTAGGTTGCACTTCCGGTTGGGCCTGGTCTTGGCCGCTCAATCGCCGCATTTTGTATAACCGCGCCTCGGTTGACCCGCAGGGCCAGCCGTGGGATCCAAAACGCGAAATCATTCGCTGGGACGGGCGTCAATGGGGTGGTTTTGATGTCCCCGATTACAGCAATGCTGAGCCGGGCAGCGGTGTCGGGCCGTTTATCATGCAGCCTGAAGGCATGGGACGCCTGTTCGCCGTGGACAAAATGGCCGACGGCCCGTTCCCGGAACACTACGAACCGATTGAAACACCGATCGGCACCAACCCGTTGCATCCGAACGTGATCTCCAACCCGGTGGCGCGCATCTTTGCCAGCGACTTGCCGAACATGGGCACAGCGGCAAACTTCCCGTACGTCGCCACCACCTATTCCATTACTGAGCTGTTCCGCCACTGGACTAAGCACGCGCTGCTTAACGCCATTACTCAGCCTGAGCAGTTTGTCGAGATTGGCGAAGCGCTGGCGAAGTCGAAGAATATTGTGGCGGGCGACAGTGTCAAAGTGTCGTCCAAACGCGGCTATATTCTGGCGAAAGCCGTGGTGACCAAGCGTATCAAAACCTTAACCATTGACGGAAAACCCGTCGACACCATCGGTATTCCCTGTCACTGGGGTTTTGAGGGTGAAACCCGCAAAGGCTTCCTGGCCAATACGCTGACGCCGTCGGTGGGTGACGCAAACTCGCAAACGCCGGAGTTCAAGGCGTTCCTGGTTAACCTGGAAAAGGCGTAACGGAGACGAATTATGGCAATGCAATCTCAGGACATACTTCGTAAGTCCGCAACGAATGGTTTTACTCCGGCTCCGCGTGTCCGCGACCATCAGCCGAAGGTGGCGAAGCTGATTGATGTCACCATCTGTATCGGCTGCAAAGGGTGTCAGGTGGCCTGTTCCGAATGGAATGACCTGCGTAACGACGTCGGCCACAACAGCGGCGTGTATGACAATCCTATGGATCTCAGCGCGAAATCCTGGACGGTGATGCGTTTCTCCGAAGTGGAAGAAAACGGCAAACTGGAATGGCTGATCCGCAAAGATGGCTGCATGCACTGCGCCGATCCGGGCTGTCTAAAAGCCTGCCCGGCAGAAGGCGCGATCATTCAATATGCCAACGGTATCGTCGATTTTCAGTCCGAACACTGTATCGGTTGTGGTTACTGCATCGCCGGTTGCCCGTTCAACGTGCCGCGTATCAACAAACAGGATAACCGTGCTTACAAATGCACACTGTGTGTCGATCGCGTGAGCGTCGGCCAGGAACCCGCCTGTGTCAAAACCTGCCCGACCGGTGCCATTCATTTCGGCACCAAAGACGCGATGAAGTCTCTGGCCGCTGAACGGGTTAGCGAACTGCAAGGACGTGGCTTCAAGCACGCCGGACTATACGATCCTCAGGGTGTCGGCGGGACGCACGTCATGTATGTGCTGCATCACGCCGATAAACCTGAGCTGTACCACGGTCTACCAAAAGACCCGACCATCAGCCCGGCCATTACTCTGTGGAAAGGCATCTGGAAACCGCTGGCAGCGATCGGCTTTGCCGCGACTTTTGCCGCCAGTGCATTCCACTTCCTCGGTGTAGGACCGAACTATGTGAAAGAGGAAGAGCATGTGAAAGAGGAAGAGGAAGAAAAACATGATGATGAGGAGATGCTCCCATGAAAAAAGAGAAGTTAATCCAGCGCTATAACCTGCCGGAACGCCTCAATCATTGGATCGTCGCTTTTTGCTTTGTGCCTCTTGCACTCAGCGGACTGGGGTTCGTCTTTCCGTCATTTAACGGGTTGCTGAACATTTTCGGTACGCCTCAGATGGCGCGCATTCTCCATCCGTTCTTCGGTGTGGTGATGTTCGTCTCTTTCCTTGGGATGTTTTTCCGCTACTGGAAACACAATCTACCGGAAAAAAACGATCTGGTATGGGCGAAAAATATTCACAAAGTGCTGACCAATCACGAAGTCGGCGATACCGGGCGCTATAACTTCGGCCAGAAATGCGTGTTCTGGGCCGCCATCAGTTGTCTGATGTTACTGATGGCGAGTGGTGTCGTGATCTGGCGTCCGTGGTTTGCCGGTTACTTCCCCATCCCGCTGATCCGTCTGGCGCTGGTGATGCATTCTGTCGCGGGTGTCGGATTGATTCTGGTCATCATCATGCATGCGTACGCCGCGACGTGGGCAAGAGGGTCGATTACCGCCATGACGGAAGGGAAAGTGCCGGGATCATGGGCGAAGTATCATCATCCACGCTGGTATCGTGAGGTGCTGGCGAAGCAGCAGAAAAAAGAAGAAGACGAGAGGAAAGCCGGATGAGTATCCAGATTGTCCCGCAGGATGAACTGTCCGACGGCAGAAAAACGGCGGAGAATATTCCGCCGCTGCTGTTCTCCAACCTCAAAACGCTCTACCAACGGCGCGCCGATCGTCTGCGCAAACTGGCAGAAGATAGCCCGTTGGGCGGGTATCTTGATTTTGCAGCATCGATTTGTGACGCGCAGCAGCAGGTGTTGGAGGTGTTTCCGCTGAATATCGATCTCAGTGAGGAATTGCAGCAAGCCGCTGGAAAACCGCCGCTCGATTGCGAACTTTTTCCGCGTACGCCACACTGGCTGAAATTGCTGGATGCGCTGATTGCGGCGCTCAAACCGGATGCCTCCGAACCGGTGCTGGGCGTGCTGGGACGTCTTGAGCATTCGCCTGGCCTGCAACGCGAAATGATGGCGACGCAACTGCTGAATCAGGATTTCAAACACGTTCCTGCCGATGAGGCGCCGTTTATCTGGGCTGCACTGTCGCTCTACTGGGCACAGATGGCGGCGCAGCTGCGAGCTGTCGGCCGCGCGGACTACGGGGAAAACCGCCAGTTTTGCCCGGTATGCGGCAGCATGCCGGTTTCCGGGGTGATCACGATGGGGACGATCAGCGGCCTGCGTTATCTCCATTGCAGTTTGTGCGAAACCGAGTGGCACGTAGTACGCGCCAAATGCAGCAATTGTGAAGAGATGCAAAACATCAACTACTGGTCGCTGGACAGCGAACGGGCAACAGTAAAAGCCGAAACCTGCGACGACTGCGGCTCTTACCTGAAAATCATTTATCAGGAACAAGATCCGCAAGCTGACGCGGTGGCCGATGATTTGGCAACGCTGCCTCTCGACCAGTTGATGGAAAAGAAAGACTTTTCCCGCAGCGGTATAAACCCTTTCCTGCTCCCCGCTCAGTAGCCGTAACTAACGAGCAGCCCGTGAGTAAAACCTCGCGTGGCTGCTTGCTTTATCCTGCCTAATCATTCCGTGCTCCTTCCTCTGAAAAGTTGTGAGGCGGCTCGAAGAGTTCTCTTTACATTCCGACGGTTATCTTTCCACGGCCTATTCTTTATGCAGTGCTCCGTTTTCTTTGTTCCCCTACGACCGATGCAGCATAAGGATCATTATCATGGCTTATGACAAAAACCCTCAGGCCGTTAAACCGGAAGAGTATGGTTTCCCACTAAAACTACAAAAACGCTACGATAACTTTATCGGCGGTGAATGGGTCGCGCCGGTGAAAGGACAATATTATTCTAATCTGACGCCGATCACTGGCGAAGCTTTGTGTGAAGTGGCGAGTTCCAGCAAGGAAGATGTTGAACTGGCATTGGACGCCGCGCATGGCGCAAAAGCCGCATGGGGCAAGCGCTCAGTGCAGGAGCGCGCCAGCATTTTGAACCGGGTTGCGGACCGTATGGAGCAGAATCTCGAGTTGTTGGCCAATGCTGAAACCTGGGACAACGGCAAACCTATCCGAGAAACCACCGGTGCCGATGTGCCGCTCGCCATCGACCATTTCCGCTATTTTGCCGCCTGTGTCCGTGCGCAGGAAGGTGGGATCAGCGAAATTGACAGTGAAACCGTGGCCTATCATTTCCATGAACCCTTGGGTGTGGTGGCGCAAATTATTCCGTGGAACTTTCCATTGCTGATGGCCTGCTGGAAAATGGCACCAGCACTGGCTGCCGGTAACTGTATTGTGCTCAAACCAGCCAAGCTCACGCCGCTATCCGTACTGCTGCTGATGGATCTGGTGAAAGATATCCTGCCACCGGGCGTGATCAACGTGGTGAACGGTGCGGGCGGTGAGATTGGTGAGTATCTTGCGACCTCAAAACGTATTGCCAAAGTGGCCTTTACCGGTTCGACCGAAGTCGGCCAGCAGATCGCCGGTTATGCGGCGCAGAACCTGATCCCGGCCACATTGGAGCTGGGGGGTAAATCCCCGAATATTTTCTTCGCCGACGTGATGGACAAAGAGGACTCCTTCTTCGACAAGGCGCTGGAAGGTTTCGCGCTGTTTGCCTTCAATCAGGGTGAAGTCTGCACCTGTCCGAGCCGTGCGCTGGTGCAAGAGTCGATTTACGAACGCTTTATGGAAAGGGCCATCAAACGTGTGGAAGCCATCAAAACCGGTAACCCGCTGGATGCTGAAACGCAGATGGGCGCGCAAGTCTCTGCCGGGCAGATGAAAACCATTCTGGATTACATTGAGATCGGTAAAAAAGAAGGTGCGCAGGTGCTGACGGGGGGCGCGAAGAAAAAGCTGGAAGGCGCACTCAACGAAGGTTACTACCTGCAACCCACTATCCTGCTGGGCAAAAATAACATGCGGGTATTCCAGGAGGAGATCTTCGGACCGGTACTGGCGGTGACAACCTTTAAAGACATGAAGGAAGCGCTGGAAATCGCCAATGACACACCGTACGGGCTGGGTGCAGGCGTCTGGAGCCGCGACGGTAACGTGGCCTATCACATGGGGCGTAACTTGCAGGCGGGCCGCGTATGGACCAACTGTTATCACGCCTATCCGGCGCATGCCGCGTTCGGGGGTTACAAACAGTCAGGAATTGGGCGGGAAACGCACAAGATGATGCTGGACCATTATCAGCAAACTAAGTGTTTATTGGTCAGTTACTCAGACAAACCTATGGGCCTTTTTTGAGTCTGCTGGCTATTTTCAGCTTGGGCAGTGCTCGCACTCCTCACGTACTTTAAGTACGCGTCCAGGTACTGCGCGCTGTCCGTACTGAAGCTGGCTATGCACTGAGCTAAATGATGAGCCAATAACGTCCTTGCCAGGATGTTATTGGCTTTTTCATTCTTAGGCCGCGTTATTCGGGGCGACGAACACCTGACGTCGGCGGATAAACACGGCGACCAGCGCCAGCCAGCACAGGCCGCTAATCAGGTTGAACAGATTAAACAACCCACTGCCGCCCCCGACGTAAGCCACTTTCGCCAGTTCGATACCTAAGGTGAATACCATCATGCTGATCATCCCCATCGCAGCAGAAACAGTGCCTTTACTCATACTGCTGGAGAACAGGGTTAAACGGTATAAACCGGCATTCGCCACGCCAATACCGAAGGCGTAGAAGCTCAGCCCGGCGGTCATCCACAGATAGGCATGGCCAGAGAGCAGGGTCGCTGCCGCAGCGATGATCAAGCCGATAATCATCGGTCCGGCACCCAATTTGATTAACTGCTCAACGCTGCGTTTACCGGTCAGTTTTGCCAGCGTCACGTTACCGACAATCAGCGCGCCGAAAATCGGCACCTGTAATAAGCCATATTCAAATGGAGGCAGACCTTCGCCACTGATTAAAATCACTGGCGACTGCGCGATCCATGCCAATAGCGGCAGGCTGGCAAAACCAATCGCCAGTGCGCCACACAGGAACTGACGATTTCCCAGCACCTCTTTATAATCATTCCACAGGCTTTTCATCGAGAAGGCTTCGCCAAGGCGTGAAGCGGTTTCTGGCATGGATTTCCACAATCCCCAGAAGGCAATCGCGGCCAGTACGGCGAACAGCACAAACATGGTTTCCCATGGCGCGAATTGTACCAGCGCCGCACCCGCTAACGGCCCGAGCAGCGGAGCGATCAGCGCCACGTTGGCCATCATTGCGGTGATTTTAATACACACCGACTCTTCGAAAGATTCCTGAATGGCTGCGTAACCCACCGCGCCAATAAAGCACAGGCTGATACCTTGCAGGAAGCGCATCACCATAAATTGTTCGATGCTTTGCACGAACAAAATCGCCAGACAGGTGATGATGAAAAAACCGACACCCGCCAGCATCACCGGTCGACGTCCGCGGCGGTCAGACAGCGGTCCCAGTAGCCATTGCAGGAACATACCGCCAGCTAAATAGGCGGTCATTGAGGTAGGCACCCACTCTTCGCCAGCGTTAAAACCCGCCACCACGGACAACATGCCGGGTTGAATCATATCGTTGCCGATATAAGTGGCGAATTCAAAAAGCACCAGGCACAGAGGAAACAGCAGAGCCCGACGGCCCAAAAGGGACGCAGTATTTGGAGAATTATGCATTGTTGTTACTTCACAGACGTAAGGCTAATGATTTGAAAAAAGAGAAAATCATTAGCAAAAAATAGGGACTGTCCGGGCGGGTAAGGCAAGCGGGGCAGTAATGGTGATCATTTTGCCGATTTATTGAACGTAACGCAATCAACCTTTGTGGCGTAAAGCATTTTCTGAGTTTGTGGTTTATAGCTTGTTAGCGACAGCAAAGCTGATTAACCTGCCGACAGCGCAGTAAAACCTCCGTCGGGAGAAGGAATAGGCCGTCAATGAGTCAAAAAATCAGTTGGATAGATAACCTGCGGGCCATTGCTTGCATGATGGTAGTGATGATCCACGCCAGCACGGCGCAGGTGGTAAATTTTCAGGCGATCCATGATGTTGAATGGACGGTAGCTAATCTGCTTAACTCCGCCTCACGGGTTAGTGTGCCGCTGTTTTTTATGATTTCCGGCTATCTATTTTTTGGCGAGAAAAGTGCGACCAAACGCCATTTTTTGCGCGTGGGATTATGTCTGCTGTTTTACAGCGTGATAATGCTGATGTATATCTACAGCCTGACTAATATCGGTTTTTGGCCTTCTCTGCAGAATATCCTGCAAAAGCCGGTGTTTTATCATCTTTGGTTCTTTTACGCGATTGTCGTGATCTACCTTCTCTCGCCATTCATCAGAGTGAAAGAGGTGGTGGGAAGTTATGCACTGGTGGCAGGGATTGTCCTCGGTGTGCTGGCGAACCCGCAGCTCCCCGTGCTGAACTGGCAGGGTTTTCACCTTCTTCCCTTGGATCTCTATATTAGCGGCGATACTTTCTATTACCTGCTCTATGCACTGATGGGGCGCGCCATTGGCATGATGAATACGCAAAAAACCGGCATCACTGCGGCGGCTATTGGCCTATTTATTCTCAGCACGCTGGGGATCGCCTGGGGAACACGCTATCAATCGTTGATAAACCAAAACTTTGCCGACACCTTCTACGTCTATTGCGGCCCGCTGGTGTTCGTTGCCGCTCTTTCTTTGTATGTTATCGTCAAAAATAGCTTATCCGGGCGCATATTGCCGGGATTAGCGCTGGTTTCCCGTCATTCTTTGCCAATCTACGGTTTTCACGCGATGATCGTTATCGGTCTGCGCGCTGCGCATATTGGTTTCCCTCAGTGGCCGCTGGTTAATATCGCTTTTCTCTTTACCTGCGGTCTTTTTGGCAGCCTGGGGTTGGCGATATTGCTGGGAAAAGTGGATACACGAAAGTGGGTGAGTTAACGCTCTTCCCATCTCTCCTGTGCCCGACGGAACTGCCTACCGGAAGAAAATCCTGCCGCCAGTGCGGCTTTCTCGATGCCCAGTCCCTGCTGTAGACGCTGGCTGGCGATGGCAATACGCAGTTGCTCATGATAGTCGCGCACGCTGATCCCCAGATGTTGTTTAAAAAGGCGGGTGAGGTGGCGGCTACTGATGTGGGATTTGGCGGCGACCTCTTCGACTTGCCATGTGGATTCCGGTTCAGCGGCCATCAGGTTTTGTGCGCGGTGTACGGCCGGATGCAGGTGGTTGCGGTAGCGCAGCCACGGCGACAGTTGTGGGTCATCACCTGCGCGGCGGAAATAGACTACCATCTCGCGGGCGACGTCCAGCGCGGCCTGCGCACCCAGATGGCGGGAAATAATGTGCAGTGCGAGATCGATACCCGCCGTGATCCCTGCGCTGGTTAGTACAAAACGGTCTTCGACAAAAATTCGGTTATCTTTCACTTGCGCGGTCGGTACCTGCTGGCGCAGACGGGCGATCACGTCATGGTGAGTGGTGCACTGGTAGCCATCGAGTAGACCCGCCTGACCGGCCAGCAGACTGCCGGAGCAGATACACACCAGCGTCAGATCGCCCCGTTCGATGGCGGCTTTTTGCTGCCTCAGCCAGTCGCGCGTGATCATGGCCACCGGGCTGACAAAGTTTTCTGCGGAGTGCTCAACGCCAGGCATGATCAGAATGCTGCCTTCCGGCAGGCTCGCGGGCAGTGGCTGTAAATGCGCCACCGTCAGCCCGGTGGACATCATCACTTCCGGCTGTGGGCCGATATAATGCAGCTGAAATTGTCCGGCTAGCCGTAGCGCTTCCGCCGGACCGGCCAGATCTAACGACATCACGCCCGGTAGCGCCACAAAATAGACATTTCGCTGCATATCGCCTCATTTCTTCGTCAGTACAAAAGCCTATCTTCACACAGCCTGGTCGAGTTCCGCCAGCACGCCGTCAACGTCAGTAATGGTCGCGAAGCGATCAGCCAGTACCAGTTCGGTATGACGCTTGATGGCCGTGGTAGAGAATATGCCGCCATCGGCGTGTGCCATCGGGAAAGTCATGGTTGCTTCGGTCACGAACGTCACTTTATAACCGATGTCCGACGCCACACGCGTTGTCGTTTCGCAGCACTGCTCGGTCCTTAGGCCCGCGATGATCAAATGCGTGATGCCTTCTTCGCGCAGCCATGTGTCCAGACCGGATTCCAGCAGTGCATTGTGCACGTGCTTGTGAACCGTTTTTTGCGGTGTATGGCTGAGGAAAGTCATCGGCGTTACCCATCCGGATTCCAGCGAAAACACACCTTCGGGATTGACGTGAAACACATCAACAATCGGGATATTGCGTGTCTGGCAGCCGTCAATCAGGCGGCTAAGCGCATGCTGAAATGCAGGGAGATCGTCTTCCTGCCAGAAAGGGCGATGCTCGAATGAGCGTTGAACGTCGATATTTAACAGGGCACTTTTAGTCATTTTCGGACTCCATCTTGTGAGAGTGAAGCCAGTTTGCACCTGAAATAATGCTGAGAAAATGCCAAAAACGGACAGGGTACTGACCGGGACGGACGACCTGCTTCTTTACGCTATCAGGTTGCATAAAAATGTCCTCGTGAAAGTTAATATCAGGAGGACATAATAAAATGAAGCCATGTTTTAATTTCGCGATTGACGTTGCAGGCTAGAACACCAACTGCACTTTCGATGCTTTGGATTTATCCAGTGCAAACTCCAGCGCTTCCACCAAATCCCCTTGTGGGAACTCGGCGGAGAGCAACGGCATCGGGTCGACGGTTTTATTGGCCAGCCACGCCACGGCGGTGTTGAATTCCTCAGTGAAGCGGAAGCTACCGACCCAGTTAATCTCTTTGGCAATCAGCATCATCAGGGGGAAATCATTCACTACCGGTCCCATACCGACCTGTACCAGCGTACCGCGCGCGCGCGTCACTTCCAGACAGCGACGGATGGATGAAGGGTGGCCGGAGGCATCGAAGGACACATCGAAAAAGCCTTTCTCCGTCTGATAGGCTGAGAAATCGCCCTGTGCGGCGTCCAGCGCTTGACTGGCACCGACCGCCAGTGCCAGCGTGCGGCAGCGCTCACTCGGGTCGGTCACGATGATTTCAGCTGCACCCTTAGCCTTAGCGGCCAGCACAATCAGGCAACCAATGGGGCCGACACCGGAAACAAACACAGTCTTACCCTGAATATCGCCGGCCTGATTGACGGCGTGGATCGCAACCGCCAGCGGCTCGGCGAATACCATCAGGCGGTCGCTGACCTTGCTATCAAAGGGAATACACTGGCTGCTCTCGACGATTTTATACTGTGTAAACGCCCCGTTAATGTGTGGAAAGTACATGGCGCTGCCGAAAAATTTCATCGTCGTACACTGGTTTTCATCGCCGGACAGGCAGTATTTGCAGGTTTTACAGGGTTTGCTGGGGTTCAGCGCCACTTTCTGACCGGGCTGCAAATGCGGGTTGTCGGATTTCTCCACCACGCCGACCACTTCATGGCCCAACACCATGGCTTCACGTACTTTAAAATCGCCGACCTGACCGTGCTCATAATAGTGCAAGTCCGAGCCGCAGATACCGCCACGGGTCACTTTGACCAGCGTTCCCTGTCCCTGGTAGTCAATCTTCTGATCGACCACTGAGACCTCTTTTTTACCGGTGACGATGCAGGATTGGGTGTCAATATTCATCATTTTCACTCTTTATTGGACGCCGTGACGACAGTATTTACGGCAGGATAGACACCAGTAAAGAGGGTTTCTTTGGGCATAAATGTGATCGACATCACTTTAAACAGTGTTACGAAAAGCTGTTACCCATAACTTGAATGACCTCAACTTTTACACCGTCCTTTGGCGTGAATAACTCAGAATCAAGTGTGTGATCACACCGCCAACCAAACCCCAGAAGGCCGAACCGACGCCGAGCAGTGAAAGCCCTGAAGCAGTGATCAAGAAGGTGACAATCGCGGCATCGCGCTGACTCTCTTCAGCCAGTGCGCGATGCAAGCTGCCGGAAATAGTCCCCAGCAGTGCCAGCCCAGCGATGGCGTGAATCAGGGGTGTCGGCAATGCGGTAAACAACATGCCAATCGAGCCGCCAAACAGACCGGCCAGAAGATAAAACCCTCCCGCTGCCACGGCCGCCGTATAGCGTTTTTTGGGATCAGGATGAACATCCTCACCCATACAGATCGCGGCGGTAATGGCAGCGATACAGATGGTAAACCCCCCGAACGGTGCCAAAATCAACGCAGCCAGCGCAGTCCATGAAATGAGCGGAGAAACCGGCAGTTTATAGCCATGCGCTTTTAGGGTGGCGATGCCGGGTGCATTCTGCGACGCCATAGTGACCACGAAAAATGGAATACCGATGCCCAGCAGCGTGGCAAGTGAGAAATGCGGCATGATAAATGCCGGTATCGCAAACGTCATGCTCTGGCCTTGTAAGGCGATTCCCCCTTGCCATGCGGCGACAACCAGCCCGGCAGCCAGCGTCAGGACAATCGCGTAGCGGGGCAGCAAACGGCGTGCCAGCAGATAAACCAGACACATCGCGCCTGCTAGCGGGAAATTGCTTTGCAGCGAGGTGAAAGCATCCAGCCCGAAGCGTAACAAAATACCGCCGAGCATCGCCGCCGACAGCGCCTGCGGAATGTATTGCATCAGACGGGCGAACAGGCCGGTTACGCCGCACAACAGAATCAGCCCGGTGGCGAAAATAAAGACGCCGATGGCGTCGTTAATTGAGGTGCCCGGTAGGCTGGTAACCAGCAGCGCCGCGCCGGGCGTTGACCAGGCCGTCACTACTGGCGTGCGGTACCACAGCGATAACCCGATGGATGTCACGCCCATTCCAAGGCCGAGCATTGTCAGCCAACCGCCGATTTGCGCCGCGCTGGCGCCTGCGGCCTCGGCGGCCTGGAAAATAATCGCTGCCGAGCTGGTGTAGCCGACCATCACCGCGACAAAGCCGGCGAGCACAGCGGAAAAGGTGAAATCCTTTAAACGGGAATTCATGATTGAAAATCCTTCTGATCAGGCGACGATGGCGGCATTCTGTGGGGCGTTATAACGCACTCAACATATCATTGTGCGTTATAACATACAACACCCCTTCAGCAGCCGGCATGAATAAAGGAAGTCCTATGCCAGAACTCGCCCAAAATGTCATCAGCGCTGCATTGCCACGGCCTGCTGACCATATTTAACAGCGAACTTCTGGAATGCGCGCCATGCCGCGGTTTCCTTTTTATACTGTGCTTTAATGCGGATTCCTGGCATGCCTACCGCAATGAAAGTACAGATATCGTCCGTTTTCATGACCTGATACATTATCCCCACACTTGGCCTTGATGGATTGTTACCTGCTGCATCGGTTTATTTGAGGAGAGCATCATATGAGTTCATCGGAAGCGATCACGGTTCACCCACTCACCCCAATGGATCGTGCTGGTTGGGAAATTCTGTGGCGCGATTATCTGGACTTTTACCAGTCAGAGTTTGAACCGGCACAGTTCGACTACACCTTCCAGCGCTTGTCGCAGCCTGACTATGCTGGCATGTTTGGTTATGTGGCAGAATATCAGGGGAAACTGGTTGGGCTGGTGAACTGTATTAATCACGATCACGGCTGGTATATGCAGCAGGTGGTCTATTTGCAGGATTTATACGTAGATGAAAGCGCGCGCAAGTTGGGTGTCGGGCAAAAATTGATTGAAGCGGTGTACGCCTACGCTGACCAGAATGACAAAGCCAACGTCTACTGGACTACTAAAACTTCGAACCACACCGCACGTAAACTGTATGACCGAGTCGGAGTACTGACGGATTTCATCAAATATCAGCGCTAATGGGCGCTATTACAGCGCTTTTAACGCTTTTACCATGGTCAGATTGGTCGGCGTATAACCCAGGCTGGTATACAACGCCTGCGCCGCGCTGTTGTGGTAAAACACATTCAGGCCGATGGATTTCAAACCCAGCTCGCGCACTTTCTCTTCCAGCTGTAAAAAGGCAGCGCGGGCATGTCCCTGACGGCGAAATTCGCTAAACACCGACACTTCATAGATGAAAGCACTGCGTTCGCCCTGACGTTCGCTGACCGCAAACCAGATATAACCGACGATTTGCCCATCGACATCGGTTCTAATTTCAAACAAATGATGATCCGGCGTGGCCACACCTTGTGGTAGTGACCGTGCTATTTCATCCTGCGAACGTGTCAGTGCGTTTTCTGGCATCCAGCGGCCTGAGGTGACATTTTCGTTGGCATAGTCCGTGACCAGCTGCTCAAAAAATTGCGGGTAAAACGTTTCGCTCATCGGCGAGAGTACCGTCATGGTGATTAATCCTTCTTCGGTTTCTTATAAGGGGTAACAAAGCATTCGCTGACGCTGGTGCCATTGGTTTCTACTGTGGTGATGACATAGCCCTTATCGTTGAGAACAATCGCGCTGTAGGGCAATAGATCCTGCCTGGCACTGGTCATCTTTTCAAATTCGCGGAGAAGCTTGGCTTTGGCATCGGCCTGTTCAGGTTTATCCATTCCTGAAACGTCAATGAATGCTTGTTTAAACACCGTACTTAGCCCGTTTTTTTCTATCCGACTTTCAACGATAGCTTTCACGTTAGCCGTTACGTCATTGCCCAGTAAAAACATGCTGACTATCTGATACGTCAGTACATTATTTTTCTTACTGACCACAAAACCGTTCTCGAACGATTTCATCTTCAGGTTGTTGGGATAGGTAAACTCATCCAGGCAGATGGTTTTGTCGCCCACCTTAAACTGATTAAATCGCGCTTTGATCTCCTTGGGGGATGAGGCTTGCGCTGCAGATACCAGCAGCGGCAGGAGCATCATAAAGGCAAGGTTCCGTTTTTTCATGGTCTATTCCTGGAGTAAAAAGCCCGACATCAGGGGGTTTCAGCAGTATAGGGAGGCCGGTGCAGGATGCGAACGTTTATCTTTGCGGATGTGACGATCTTCACTGACCCGGTTTGGATGGGGGATTGACCGCTCGTCTGTTCCGAACAACGCTGTTTTTAACGACACCTCTTCACTTCTGCGCTATATTTTTCACCCTTTGACTTTATTTTTTCAGGAGATGACCATGAGTCAACCTTCGCTGACACTCTATTCCGATGCCAATTATTTCAGCCCCTACGTCATGTCTGCTTTTGTGGCGCTGACGGAAAAAGGTATACCTTTTGAGCTGGAAACCGTGAATTTAGCCGAGGCCGAAAACCTGAAAGATCACTATTCAGCACTCTCAGTGACCCGTCGCGTGCCGACTCTGGCGAATGGCAGCTTTGTGTTGTCGGAATCTTCCGCCATTGATGAATATGTTGAAGAGCTGTTCCCCGCACCTACCTTTCCGGCGATCTATCCGCAAGACCCGGAAAATCGCGCCAAAGCCCGTGAAGTTCAGGCGTGGCTGCGCAGCGATTTAATGCCTATCCGCGAAGAACGTTCAACTGAAGTGGTATTTGGCGGCAAAAAATGCCCGGCACTGACGCCACAAGGTCAGGCTGCTGCCGAAAAACTGATCGGTGCCGCTGAACGCCTGCTGGAAGACCGCGAAAACTTATTTGGGGAATGGTGCATCGCCGATACGGATTTGGCGTTGATGATCAACCGGTTGCGCCTAAACGGTGACGCGGTGCCAGAAAATCTGGCGGCCTACGCGGAGGCCCAGTGGCAACGCCCGTCGGTTCAGGAATGGTTAGCGCTGTCGGCCGGTGATTAACTCTGCGTTAGCGGTTTTTATTCGTTTCTGAGCAGAAAATATAAATCGCATGTTGACCCTGCCCGTCATCAATCGGGAGGCTGGTGTAAAGCGTATTGAGCCAGTGCACGTTGGTGTTATAGCCGAGATGGCTCCCGGCGGCGGTGCCGCTGTGGCCACGTTTTTTGACACGTCCCTCAGCCGTTGCTCAGTATCTTAGTCAGGAAAAATCGGGTATGGGTGGCCGGGGTATCCTCCGGCGCGCGGGAGTCGGCGATGTAATCTTCCAGTGCCATCTGCATGTGGTATCCCATCTGTTCATAGAAAGGCCGCGCCTGGAAACTGAACGTATCGACCAGCGAATACCGGCAGCCACGTACTTTGGCTTCTTCTTCCGCTTCGGTAATCAGCTGCGTGCCGACATTTTTTCCGCGCAGCGATTCATCGACCCACAGCATCTGGATGTACATCCATTTTCCGACGGTTTCAGCCACAATTCCGGCTTGTTTCTTGCCATTTTCATCCTCTACAAATACCCCTAACTCACGGAGTGTCGGCTGAGGAATAAAGTTTCTATTGAAACTGCGCAGACCATTTTTGATCTCTTCGAGGTCTTCGGTGGTGGGCGCATGGGTGAGACGGGTCTTCATGACAGGATTCCTTTTTAGCGTTTTGTTGTCGCGAGCCGAACTGCAAAAGCGATAAAAACAGTGCCGGTCAAACGATCCAGCGTTCTAACGACTGTCGGACGGCGCAACCAACGGGACAGCGGACGTGTGGCGGAAATCATGGTGACAGACCATAACGTGCCGATAACCGCGTGCATGGCAGCCAGGCCGAAAATATACGGGCCGACCGGATAACCGGTCGCCACAAACTGAGGCAGGAAGGAAACGTAAAAGACGCCGACTTTTGGGTTTAGCACGTTGCCGAACAACCCTCTGACGAAAGGCGAATTGCCGATGCGTAAGGCTTTCGTCCTGCCTTCCGGCGCGGCCATGTTCATTTCGCTGCGTGGTTTCAGCAGCATTTGCAGGCCGAGCCAGCCCAGGTACGCTGCACCGATCCACTTCAGCACCGTAAAGGCGACTTCTGAGGCGGCCAGAACCGCGCCAAGCCCGAGAGCCACCATCGCGCCCCATACCAGACAGCCAGTACTGATCCCAAATGCCGACAAGAGCGCTTTTTTACTGCCCTGACTGGCTGCCGTGCGCAGAACCAGCGCCGTGTCGAGGCCAGGCGTAAGCGTTAAAATGCCTGCAGCCAGCGCGTAAGAAAGCAGAGATTCGGTGACGGTCATGACTTTTCCTGATGAGCAAAAAAATCAGAATAGTGAACCTGGCAGGGAAGATGCAATGTGCAGACAAAGAAAATCTGCAAGAGGATGCGTGGAAAACAAAAAAAGCCTGCGGAAGATGATCTTCCATAGGCTTTTGAGAGGGTATTGGAGCAACCGCTTTGCGTGGTGATTACTTATAGATTTCAGCGTTAGCGTGCATACGATTGTTACCGGTCACAGCAATAATACGGTAAGAAGAGGCGCCGGCTTCGCTTGCCTGAGCTGCCAATTTACTTTCCAGACCACCAAGCGTGGTTGGGCCTGCAACTGAGATCACACCGATTTTTTGTGCGCCGTCGGCAGGTTGTGAAACTTGTTGAGCAGCAAAACTACCGAAAGAGATCAGAGAAAGGGTTGCAGCTACAGCAAAAATTTTGATGTTTTTCATGACAATTATTCCATTCAGATTATGAGGTTGAAAGGCGATTTCCTTTCGATTGGTGAATAATAGACCTGTCTGGCATAGATGGAAAACGGATTGATTTGAGTAAGTCATTCAAAAAATTTGCTCTATATTTTACGTGGTTTTACAGGCTGCTGTGGCCGATTGACGAAACGCCATTGTTGCTTACGCCGGTTGAAAAATACGTCATAAACTGACGAAAATTTGTCCTTCCCCCTGATTTTGAGCGAGTTTCCCCATTTCTGCTAGACTGCACCTGCAGTGCCAGAAACGGTTTGTGGTGTTTTTCCGCCGACCGGTAAGTGGAATGTGGGTGGTTCCGCTCTTGTTTAGCCAAATTGGCTCGACACAATTGATGGTGAGACCATGCGTTTTACTCACGTCACGGTAACAAAATTTATTTGGAGGAGTTAGCAATGGGGATTTTATCCTGGATTATCTTTGGTCTGATTGCGGGTATTTTGGCGAAGTGGATCATGCCGGGTAGAGATGGCGGCGGTTTCATTCTGACTGTGGTTCTCGGTGTTGTCGGTGCCGTTGTCGGTGGTTATATCAGTACGTTTTTTGGTTTTGGCCGGGTCGATGGTTTCAACTTTGGCAGCTTTATCGTTGCCGTGATCGGTGCGCTGGTCGTGCTGTTCATCTATCGTAAAATTCGCAGCTGATCATGCTCCGCTGTGCCTGACGATTAAAAGCCGCGCAGTGTCGCGGTTTTTTTTGTCTCAAAATGACTCTTTGATGAAGTCGAGGAGGTTGGAATACTCCTCGCAGACCTACTATATGCCTGAAAAAAAAGGTTATCTGGTGGAAAGTCAGTCTGAGCTAAATCGCCACTAAACCTCGTACATTTTCCGTTTCCATGTCTTCCCCACGTCCGCGCTTGACGATGCTACCGCGCGACATCACCAGATAGCTGTCAGCGAGTTCGGCGGCGAAATCATAGAATTGTTCGACCAGCAGGATGGCCATGTCGCCTTTGGCGGCCAGCTGTTTGATCACCGCACCAATCTCTTTGATGACCGATGGCTGAATGCCTTCCGTCGGCTCGTCGAGGATCAGCAGGCTGGGTTTGCAGGCCAGCGCGCGGCCGATGGCGAGCTGTTGCTGCTGGCCACCGGACAAATCACCGCCGCGGCGATGCTTCATTTCCAGCAGGATCGGGAACAGATGGTAGATTTCATCCGGCACCTGTTTCGCATCGCTACCGGAAAAGCGTGACAGCCCCATCAGCAGGTTTTCTTCTACAGTCAGGCGCGGAAAAATTTCGCGGCCCTGCGGGACATAGGCGATGCCTGCCTGCACGCGCTGATGCGGTTTACGGGTGTTGATCACCTGATCCTGCCAGCTGATGGTGCCAGATTTCGCCGGGATCAGTCCCATCAGGCATTTCAGCAGCGTGGTTTTGCCCACGCCATTGCGGCCGAGCAGGCAGGTGACTTCGCCGATGTTGGCCTCGAATGACAGGCCGCGCAGAATGTGACTACCGCCGTAAAATTGGTTCAGTTCATTGACTTGCAACATGCTTTCCCTTCCTCTGCTTAAACCTCATCGGCCTAAATAAACGTCGATAACCTGCTCGTTAGCTTGCACCTGTTTCAGCGAGCCTTCCGCCAGCACTTGCCCCTGATGCAGCACGGTGACGTGGTCGGCGATGCTTTCCACAAAACCCATGTCATGCTCGACCACCATCAGCGAATGTTTGCCCGCCAGTTGTTTGAACAGCTCAGCGGTGTATTCGGTTTCGGCGTCGGTCATGCCCGCTGCCGGTTCGTCGAGTAACAGCAAATGTGGCTCCTGCACCAGCAACATGCCGATCTCCAGAAACTGTTTCTGGCCGTGCGACAGTAAACCCGCCGGACGATACCGTTCTGCTGTGAGCCTCAGCGTACCGAGCATTTCATCAATGCGGTCACGTTGTTCGCTGTTCATTTTGGCGCGCAGGCAAGCCCAGACTGATTTATTGGTTTTCTGCGCGATCTCCAGATTTTCGAACACAGTCAGCGCTTCGAAGACCGTCGGCTTCTGGAATTTACGGCCAATGCCGGATTGCGCGATGCGCACCGGATCGAGCTTGGTCAGATCGGTGCGCTGATCGTAAAACACGCGTCCGCTCTGCGGTTTGGTTTTGCCGGTGATGACGTCCATCAGCGTGGTTTTTCCCGCGCCGTTCGGGCCGATCACGCAGCGCAGCTCGCCGACACCAATGTTCAGCGACAAGTTGGTCAGTGCCTTAAAACCATCAAAACTGACGTTGATGTTTTCCAACTGCAAAATCGGGTCGGTCTGTTCGCGGTGCCTGTCTGCCAGATGCGGCTGAGTAAACAGGTCTTCGGTCATGGTCATCGGGCTCATCAGGATTTCCTCTTGCGCAGCAGGCCAATCACACCGTGCGGCAGGAACAGTGTCACGACAATAAACATGCCGCCGAGCACGAACTGCCAGTATTCAGGGATGGCGACGGTGAACCAGCTTTTCGCGCCGTTGACGATGCCCGCGCCGAGAATCGGGCCGATCAGCGTGCCGCGCCCGCCGAGCGCCACCCAGATGGCGGCCTCGATGGAGTTGGTCGGAGACATCTCGCTGGGGTTGATGATGCCGACCTGCGGCACGTACAGTGCACCGGCCAACCCGCACAGCATGGCGGACACCGTCCAGACGAACAGTTTGAAACCTTTCGGATCGTAACCGCAGAAGATCAGCCGGTTTTCGGCGTCGCGCACAGCGGTCAGAACGCGGCCATATTTGCTGCGCGCCAGCGCAAAGCCGAGCGCAAGGCTGAAGACCAGCACCAATACGGTCATCAAAAATAATCCGACGCGAGTGCCGGTGGCAGTGACCTGAAAACCGAGCAGGGTCGTGAAACCGGTGAAGCCATTATTGCCGCCAAAACCCGTTTCATTGCGGAAAAACAGCAGCATACCGGCGTAGGTCAGCGCCTGCGTCATGATCGAAAAATAGACGCCTTTGATTTTCGAACGGAACGCGAAGTAACCGAACACAAACGCCAGCGCGCCGGGGACCAGCACGATCAGGCACAGCGCCCACGCGAAATGCTGAGTGCCCGTCCAGAACCACGGCAGCTCGGTCCACGAGAGGAATGACATGAAATCCGGCAGGCCGCTGCCCGCTGCCTGACGCATCAGATACATGCCCATCGCATAGCCGCCGAGCGCAAAAAACAGACCGTGACCGAGCGACAGCAAACCCGCATAACCCCACACCAGATCGAGGGCGATCGCGACGATCGCATAGCACAGGATCTTACCAACTAATGTCAGCGTATACGTAGAGATCGCTAGCGGGTTATCCGCCGGCAGCAGCGCCAGAAATGGCATGATAAGCAGCGCGATCAATACTACCGCGCCCACGGAAATTGCAATCTTTGGCGCTTTTTGCACGCCGGTTAGGGTTAGAGGTTGGCTCATCAGTCAATCACCCGGCCTTTGAAGGCGAAGAGTCCCTGCGGACGTTTCTGAATAAATAGGATAATCAGCGCGAGGATCAGGATTTTCCCCAGCACTGCGCCGATTTCTGGCTCAAGAATTTTGTTCATAATGCCCAGACCAAAGGCGGCGACTACCGTACCGGCCAGTTGCCCAACGCCGCCGAGCACCACCACCAGGAAGGAGTCGATGATGTAACCCTGGCCCAGTTCGGGGCCGACGTTGCCCAGTTGTGAGAGCGCCACGCCGCCAAGCCCCGCGATGCCGGAGCCGAGGCCGAACGCCAGCATATCGACGCGGCCGGTTGGCACACCGCAGCAAGCGGCCATCGCACGGTTTTGTGTCACGGCGCGTACGTTCATGCCGAGTCGGGTTTTATTAAGCAGCAGCCAGGTCAGGCCAAGCACCAGCAGGACAAAAATGATCACCGCGATACGGTTGTACGGCAGCACCAGATTCGGCAGCAACTGAATGCCGCCAGAGAGCCAGCCGGGGTTGGCAACTTCGAGGTTCTGCGCGCCAAACAGCACGCGCACACCCTGGATGAGGATCAAGCTGATGCCCCAGGTCGCCAGAAGCGTTTCCAGCGGACGGCCATATAAATGACGGATCACCGTGCGCTCCAGCGCCATGCCGATACCTGCGGTAATGAAAAACGCCACCGGCAGCGCGACCAGCGGATACAGTGCCAGCAGCCCCGGTGCATAGTGCTGGAATAGCGACTGCACCATATAAGTGGAATAGGAACCGAGCATTAACATCTCGCCGTGGGCCATATTAATCACGCCCAATAGTCCGTAGGTGATCGCCAGACCCAGCGCGGCCAGCAGCAGAATCGAACCGAGCGACAAACCGGTAAACGCCTGGCCGAGCAAATCGCCGATCAGTAACCGGTGCTGCACTGCTTTCAGGCTGACGGCAGCGGCGGCGCGCACCGTGGCATCGGCTTCCGTTTTCGGGTCGGTCAGTTTTTGCAGACGGCTCTGGGTATCTGGATCGCCGGAGGTGCCGAGTAGCTCGACGGCTTTCAGGCGCACCTGCGGGTTGGCGTCGGCCAGTTGTAAGTTTGCCAGCGCGATGGCCAGGGCATCATGCACCGTGCGGTCTTTTTCCGCCTCAAAACGATGAGTCAGCAATGGCAACTGGTCGGCTTGCGCTTCGCGTTGTAAGGATTTGGCGGCTTGTAAACGCACGGCGCTGTCGGTGCTGACTAAGCGGTGGGCGGAAAGGGCGTTAGCGATCAGAATGCGCAGACGGTTGTTCAGCCACACTTTTTTGGTATCGCCCTGCGGTTTGGCATCACCTTCCAGCGGCGTGAGCTGTTTGCCATTTTGCGTGAAGGCGTGTTTAGCCTCGTCGATAACGACATTTTCCTGCTTCAGTGCCTCGAGCAGCGACAGTCTTTCCGGCTGCGGATCCGCCGCCCATTGTTGTAATAGCGTGGCTTGCTGGCTGCGGCTGGCGGCGGCAAAGTCATTCGCCGCCCCGGCCTGCGCCAGCAATGGCAGGCAGCCAAGCAGGAAAAACAGAGATCGGGTGAATATTTTCATCATGTCTTCGCCATAAAAGTAGTATTTCTTTTCAACCTCAACTTTAAGGTCAAAACCTTGGGCTCGCCGCCCAAACTGGCCCAAAGGAGGCATAAACGTGCCTCCTTTGGAATCCTGCGTTTTTTCTCTGAGACACCGACAGCTTCGCGCCATGCAGGCACCGTGTGCCAGAGGCTCCTGTTCTCGCCGCAAAATCCCGCCGCTACGCGGTGCCTTCGCTGCGGGATTCCAACCCGCGCAAAAAGACGCGCGGTTTTCCACCTCTTGCTCAGCGGAATTTTTGACTGCGGCCTGGAGGCTATGTAAGTCAAAAGAAAACAGCAGCCCAAACTGCTTTTGACCTTAAAAATGCCTCAAAGGCGCAGTCAAAACGACGTCGAATGAACGGTGAGAAACCGCTCGGGTCTTTTTCCGAGCGGGTCCGAACCTGAAATGAGAGCACCGCGTAGCGGCGGCGTTTGCGCCGTGAACGAAAGCTCCTGAAACACGTTCCCTGCCAGCAGCGATAGCTGTCGGTGTCACAACCAAAAAGGCGCGGGATGTCCAGAAGGGGCGCGCCTTGGCGCTCCTTCTGGGCAGGTTTGGGCTGCAAGCCCAAGGTCTTAGCGGGTGTGGGCTGCAAGCCCACGGTGTTCCGCGGTGTTAGCGGGCATGGCTAGCCAGCCCTAATTCGTCGTCTTCACTGGGGTATCCGGCTTCTTATCGTTCCCAGCAATGTACGGACTCCACGGCTGGGCGCGGATCGTTTTGTCGGTCTGCCAGACCACGTTGAACTGCCCGTTGGATTCTATTTCCCCGATCATCACGGGTTTGTGCAGATGATGGTTGGTCGCATCCATGGTCAGCGTGAAGCCAGACGGCGCGGCGAAGGTCTGCCCGGCCATGGCGGCGCGGACTTTATCCACGTCAGTCGTTCCGGCTTTTTCCACCGCCTGGGCCCACATATGGATGCCGACGTAGGTCGCTTCCATCGGGTCGTTGGTGACCGCAGAGTCGGCGTTCGGCAGTTTGTGGGCTTTGGCGTAAGCCTTCCATTCGGCGACGAATTTCTTGTTGGTCGGGTTATCGACGGACTGGAAGTAGTTCCACGCCGCCAGATCGCCCACCAGCGGTTTGGTGTCGATGCCGCGCAGTTCTTCTTCACCCACCGAGAACGCCACCACCGGTACGTCAGTCGCTTTCACGCCTTGGTTCGCCAACTCTTTGTAGAACGGTACGTTGGAGTCACCGTTGATGGTGGAGATCACCGCTGTTTTGCCGCCTGCGGAGAATTTCTTAATATTGGACACGATGGTCTGATAATCGCTGTAACCGAACGGCGTATAGACCTCTTCGATATCACTGTCTTTCACGCCTTTGGAATGCAGGAAGGCGCGCAGAATTTTGTTGGTGGTGCGCGGATAGACGTAGTCGGTGCCGAGCAGGAAGAAGCGTTTGGCTGCGCCGCCGTCTTCGCTCATCAGATATTCCACCGCCGGAATGGCTTGCTGGTTAGGCGCAGCACCGGTGTAGAACACGTTTGGCGACATCTCTTCGCCTTCATACTGCACCGGATAGAACAGCAGACCGTTCAGCTCTTCGAAGACCGGCAGCACCGATTTACGCGAGACCGATGTCCAGCAACCAAACACCACGGCGACCTTATCCTGCGTCAGCAGTTGGCGGGCTTTTTCGGCGAACAGCGGCCAGTTAGAAGCCGGATCGACCACCACCGGTTCCAGCTTTTTGCCCAGCACGCCGCCTTTGGCGTTGATGTCGTCTATGGTCATCAGCGCGATGTCTTTCAGCGGCGTTTCAGAAATCGCCATGGTGCCGGAAAGGGAGTGCATGATGCCGACTTTGATGGTCTCGGCAGCCTGTGCGCTCCAGGCTAATCCCATGCTGACTACGATGGCGGACAGAGCAAAGGCTTTAATAAAACGTCGACGTTGCATAGATGTACCCTCGAAAGTGAAAATGATTAAGAGAACGCTGTTATGGTGAAAGTCGAAAAAATATTTAAAAAAGTCATGACGAAAGGCTCCCGTCATTCTCCGCCCGGGCCTGATGCAGCATATGCAGGGTAATTTTGCGCACCTCGGCTTTACTGACGGCAATATGGTCGTGTAGTTGGCGTTGTGCCTCCTCAGTGTGTTGCCCGATGATGGCGAGCAAAATGCTCGCGTGTTCTTTGTAAGTGGCGTTCACCCGCTCGTCTTTGGTGAAATCCAGCCGGCGGATGATGCGGATTTTCTCGGTCAGCTCGCGGTGAATACGAGCCATCTCCGCGTTACCGGCGGCCGCCACCAGCGTCATGTGAAACTCTTCGTCAAAGCGCGATACCGTCTGGCCATCTTCCAGCCGTGGCTGGTCTATCCAAAAGTCTTTCAGTTCGGCCAGTTGCAAGGGCTGAGCCTCCGGCAGACAAGCGCACAGGCGTTTCACCGCTTCCAGCTCCAGCACAATACGTAGGTCATACAACTGCTCGAAGAAGTCAAAATCGAACGGCCTTACCTGCCAGCCGCTGCGGAAAAACACTTCGACATAGCCTTCGCGTTCCAGCCAGAACAGCGCCTGACGCACCGGTGTGCGGCTGACCTCCATGCGGTAGGCAATGTCGTTCTCGCTGAAGCGATCGCCCGGCAGCAGGCGGAAGCTGAAAATATCGACCTTTAGCTGCTGATAAATACGTTCCGCCAGTCCTTCCGGACGGTTATTTTTAGTGCGAGCCGATTTGGCGTCTGTCAGTTGCATAAAAAGTCCCTTGTGGTTTTCACCTGCTTAAACCGCTAAATCCAGCCACAGCAGCGCATCGCCCGGTCCGACCGGACGGCCTTGCTGGCAACTGATTTTCAATACCGTTCCGGCGCACGGCGCGTTCACTGACAGCTCCATTTTCATGGCCTCAACGACAATCAGCGGCTGGCCTTCGACCACGTGTTGGCCCGGCTCCACCAGGATTTTCCAGATATTGCCATTGAGATCGGCGCTGACCAGATGCCCATCCTGGTCGGCATCGTCTTCGACCCACTGGACGGCGTTGGCGGCCGCTTCTACCGCCGCGCTCTCCGCTTCATGCCAGTGCGCAACCTCTTTGGTAAAGGCTTCAGCCTGTTTTGTACGGAAATCGGCAATATCGGCGGCGTTGTCGGCAAGGAATTGGGTATATTGCGCAAAATCGAACTCGGTCTCTTCGATGCGCACCTGCGCACGGCCTTCGCGGAAGGCGTCACGCTGGGCGTCTAGTTCCGCTTCGGTCACTTCATAGAAACGCACCTGATCGAAGAAGTGCAGCAGCCAGGGTTCACCATTTTTGAACTGTTCATTTTTAAGAAACTTGTTCCAGATAGGCAGCGTGCGGCCGACCAGCTGATAGCCACCCGGCGAATCCATACCGTAGATGCACATGTACATCCCGCCGATGCCGACGGTGCCTTCGGCGGTGTAGGTGCGTGCCGGATTGTATTTGGAGCTGAGCAGGCGATGGCGTGGATCGACAGGAACCGCGCACGGCGCGCCGAGATACACATCGCCCAGTCCGAGGATTAAATAGCTGGCGTCGAAAAGGATGTTTTTGACTTCTTCGCGGCTCGCCAACCCGTTAGTGCGCTGGATGAAATCGACGTTGTTCGGCAGCCATGGCGCGTCGGCGCGCACGGTTTGCTGATAACGCTCCACCGCGCCGAGCGTGGCAGAATCCTCAAACGCCATTGGCATATGCACGATGCGGGTCGGGATTTTGAGCTGGCTGACATCCGCCAGACTTTGCTCGAGCGTCAGTAAATGCTCAAGCAGCGCGCTTTGGTGCAGCACGCGGCTGTCGTAGCGAATTTGCAGCGAACGCACGCCCGGCGACAGTTCTTCGATGCCTGCCTGACCGGCGGCGTTGATAGCGTTCATCAGCAGATAAATGCGCATCCGCACCGCCAGATCCAGCACGTTATCGCCGTACTCAATCAGCACGTAGCCGTCGCCCGCCTGCCGGTATTCCACCGCAGGACGATCCGCCGTGGCCGGTAAAGCCGCGAGAATGGTGGCCGAGGTGGTGGTGTCTGGCAGCAACGACGGCACCGGCAGCGGCATGGCCTCAATCGGCATCAGGGAATCGAGGGTGCCTTGCTGCGCCAGTTCCAGCGCCTGCGCCTGTTCGAAACTGATTGGGTGGAAGCAGATTTTATCGCCCGGTTTCACCTGCCCGACTTTCCACAGTTCGGCTTTGGCGATGGTCACCGGACAGACGAAACCGCCGAGGCTTGGCCCGTCGCGGGTCAGGATCACCGGGAAGTCGCCGGTGAAGTTGATCGCGCCGATGGCGTATTCGCAGTCATGCACGTTTGACGGATGCAGACCGGCTTCGCCACCGTCCTGCCGCGCCCATTGCGGTTTCGGGCCGACCAGCCGCACGCCGAGACGGTTGGAGTTGTAATGTACCTGCCATTCGGCGGCGAAAAAGGTGTCGATGGATTCTTTGGTGAAGAAGTCCGGCGCGCCGTGAGGGCCATACAGCACGCCAATGTTCCAGAGATCACCATACGTTGGAACGATGTTTTCCGCCGCAGGCTGCGGCAATCCGACCGGCGCGGGCGTGGTGCAGGCGGCGAGTTCGGGTTGGGAAACCGTCAGCATATCGGCGACGCGCAGCGTGCGACCGGCATGGCCGCCGAACTGGCCGAGGGCAAAGGTCGAACGGCTGCCGAGATAAACCGGTACGTCGAAACCGTTACGCACTGCGAGATAGGTACGGCAGCCTTGTGTGGCGCGGCCTAACGTCAGCGTCTGACCGGCTTTGACCGCCACCGGCTGCCAGTAGTCAATCGTCTCGCCATCAAGATCGGCCGGGCAGCGCGCACCGGTCAGGGCAATGGTCGCCTCGCAGTGAAAACGCAGCGTCGGGCCTTGTAAGGTGAATTCCAGACCGGCGGCATCCAGATGATTGCCGACAATGCGGTTGGCGAGGCGGAACGCAAAATCATCCATCGGACCGGACGGCGGCACGCCGATATCCCAGTAACCGAGACGGCCCGGATAATCCTGTACGCTGCTGTAGGTGCCGGGAGCGATCACTTCGATGGCGTTCGGCGCGTAAGCAAAACTGTCGAGCATCCGCGTCCACATGTCGCCGTCGCGGAACACCGGCGTGGCCACCACCTGACGCAGATAGTCGATATTGGTGGCGATACCGTGCAGGCGCGTAGCAGCTAGCGCGGTGGACATTTTTGCCAGCGCGTCCTGACGGTCGGTGCCGTGGACGATCAGCTTGGCGATCATCGGGTCGTAAAACGCCGAGACTTCACTGCCGGTCGATACCCAGCCATCGACGCGGACATCCTGCGGGAAAAAGACGTCGGTCAGCACGCCGGGGCTTGGCTGGAAGTTTTTCAGCGGGTCTTCGGCGTAAATGCGCACTTCCATTGACGCGCCCTGAGGGGCTTGTTCCAGATGCGGCCAGTCGAGCGGTTCATCCGCGGCGACGCGCAGCATACATTCGATCAGATCCAGCCCGGTGACCATTTCGGTGACCGGATGCTCGACCTGCAAACGGGTGTTCACTTCGAGGAAGTAAAATTCGTCGCGTGCGGCGTCATAAATAAATTCGACGGTACCGGCGCTGCGGTAATTCACCGATTCGCCCAACTGCACGGCGGCGCGATGCAGGGCTTCGCGGCTGGCCTGTGGCAGATTAGGCGCTGGTGTTTCTTCTACGACTTTCTGATTGCGGCGCTGCAGGGAACAGTCGCGTTCGCCGAGCGCTACCACGCGGCCTTTACCGTCGCCAAAAATCTGCACTTCGACGTGACGGGCGCGATCCACAAAGCGCTCCAGAAATACGCCCGCATCACGGAAAAACTGCTCGCCGAGGCGCTTCACGCTGTCCCACGCAGCACGTAGCCCGTCTTCGTCGTCGCAGCGTGTCAGACCAATGCCACCACCACCTGCGGTGCTTTTTAGCATAATCGGATAACCGATGTTTGCCGCGGCGGTCACTGCATCCTCAATGCTGTCGAGCAAACCGGTGCCCGGCGTCATCGGCACATTGGCGGCACCGGCTAGCTCACGGGCGCGGTGCTTGAGGCCGAATTCACGGATCTGGCCGGCGGTCGGGCCGATAAAGGCAATCCCTGCGGCTTCACAGGCATCGGCAAATTCGGCGCTTTCGGATAAAAAACCGTAACCGGGATAAATCGCTTGTGCGCCGGTTTCTTTCGCGGCGGCCAGGATTTTGTCGATCATCAGGTAGCTTTCGCTGGCTTTTTCGCCGCCCAGTGCGATGGCGATATCAGCATCAGCGACGTGCGGTGCATTGCGGTCGGCGTCGGAATACACGGCCACGCTGGTGACCCCAAGGCATTTCAGCGTACGAATAGCGCGGCAGGCGATTTCGCCACGGTTGGCGACCAGAACAGTCGTGAACATAGGTGTGGCTCCTCAGGCGTTTTTCAGGGAGGCGAGGTGAGAGAGGTAACTTCTCCAGCCGCCAAAATGGGTGATGTCGGTGGCGTCAGGGATCGCCCACGGCTCGCAGATAAAGCCTTTCACCGTGCGGCCATCGGCCAGTTCGAGCGAGCCGATGCCGAGCGGTGCCGGGATTTCGGCGACAAACTCGCCAAAGTGCGCCAGCGGGATGTCCCACAGTTCGACGATGATGGCGCTGCCCGTTTCTGCCCGCACCAGCCCCGGCTTGGGCGGCGTGGTGTTGGCCAGAGCGTAGAGTTTGTAGGTCGCGGCCGTGGTGGTTTGCTCGACGCGCACCGCGTTGCGGCTGGTGAGCTGGACATTCAGCGGCATACCGGTCAGGTGCGCACCGACTACCGCGACACGTACGCAGGCAGGGTTGACCGGTATGGACGTCATGAATGCTTCAGGCTTGAGCCTGATCCCGGTCGCGCCGAGCGGCAGGTTGAGACTGCGCTGCCACTGACGTCCAAAGCTGGCTAAGGCATCGTCGTGCCAGGCTGGCGCAATCAGCGTGATCCCGGCGGGCAGGCCGTCAGCACGCAGGCTGGCCGGTAGCGCCAGCGCAGACAAATCCGCCAAATTAGTGAAGTTGGTGTAAACCCCGAATTGCGAGTTATAAAGTATCGGCTCTTGCACCATCTCTTCCTGTGTGCGGATGGTCGGTGAGGTCGGTACCACCAGCGCATCAAACCCTTCCAGCGCCAGATTGATTTTCCTCGACAGCTCAGCGCGCAAATACTCCGCGCGCCAGGCATCGCAGGCGGTGTAATCCAGACCGTTTGCTACAATGCCGCGCACCACCGGGTCCATCGCTGCTGGGTTTCGTTCGAAAATCCCGCCCACGGCCACGGTGCGTTCAGCTACCCATGCGCCGTAGTACAACTGCTCCGCCAGTTCGCGGAACGGCGTGAAATCAATCGGTACCAGCGTAACGCCGCTGCTGCTCAGACGCTCGAGTGCCTGGTCGAATTCAAATTCGGCCAGCGCATCACCACAGAATTCCAGACTGTCGGGTACGGCAAAGCGAGGATGAGCAGAAATCGCGACCGGGGCGGTACGGGGATTTTTACGTGAATAGGCATCGGCGGTGTCATATCCGCCAGCAGCATGGGCGACAGTTTGCGCATCGGTGACGGTCAGAGCGAAAATGGAGACGGAATCATTCAGGCGGCAGGCGGGTACCACACCTTTATTCGATAGCCATCCCTTGGTCGGTTTGAGGCCAACGATGTTGTTGAAACCGGCAGGCACACGGCCGGAACCGGCGGTGTCAGTACCGAGTGAGAAAGCGACCAAACCTCGCGCCAGCACCGAGGCCGAGCCCGAGCTGGAGCCGCCGCTGACGTAGTCCGGGTTGAAGGTGTTGCGTACTGCGCCGAACGGCGAGCGGGTGCCGACCAGACCCGTGGCGAACTGGTCGAGATTGGTTTTGCCGATGACAATGGCGCCTTTGGCTTTCAGATTGGCGACGACGGTAGCATCGGCTTCGGCGGTATAGGTGAAAGCCGGGCAGGCGGCGCTGGTCGGCCAGCCCGCGATATCAATATTGTCTTTGACGGCAAATGGCACGCCAAACAGTGGCAGGGCAGCCTTCGAGCCTTCGGTCTTCTGAAGCAGGCTTTCCAGATGGGCAATCTGGTCTTCAAGCTGATTGGCCGTCGCGCGATAAATCCAGGCGTTATCGCGATGATTCAGACTGCCCAACACCATCGAAAGCGTGGTGCGCAGGCTGCCTGGCGCAGTGCGGTAATGCTCTTGCCATTCCCGCAGGGTAAAACCGCGATAAGGCGAGATGACTGAGTCTGAAGTTGAAGCCATGTTTTGAATTCCATCTAGTACACAAGATTGAATTCACTAAAGCAAAGCCTGTGCCAATTTTTTATTTATTGATTTATAATGGTTTGTTGATGATTCCATCATCGGGTCATTGGTTTGTTGCACCATGACGGGAATATGACTGAACAAAAAAGGGGCGAAAGTTTGCACTTGTGCAGTCGCCGTTCAACTTATATGGCATTATTATTTAGCGAATAAAGTGTGGTGTGAGTGGCATATCGTTGTGCTGCTCGATGCCGCTGTGACGGGTTTTAGGAAAATGCCATTTGATGCAACTTCATACTCTCTTTGAACGCCTGAAAAAGCTGTTACTGGCGATCGTTCTGGTGGTTATCACGCTGTTGGGTGTGCGGACTTATGACGCACTACAGGGACCGCCGCTCGAGCCGTGGCACAAGCTGGTGCCGGATGAACTGAGCGCGGAACAGTTGGATAAAAGCGACTGGACGGCCTATTTACGTGCTGAGCAGCAGGCGTTTATTGAAGTGAAACAAGAAGTGACGGATAAACTGGACGCTGAAGAGCGTATCCCGCTTAACCGGTATTACGATCGCAGCCCGATTTATCCTGAACATTTTTCGCAAGACTGGAACCGTTCTTATGAACTGATGCCCGCAGGAAAACCGGTGGGTGCGGTGGTGTTATTGCACGGGCTGACGGACTCTCCTTATAGCTTGCGTCATATCGCGGAGGATTACCGTCGGCGTGGGTTTGTTGCCGTTGGGATCCGTCTGCCGGGGCACGGCACGGTACCCGGCGGGTTGACCAATGTAGATTGGGAGCAGTGGCTGGCGGCAACCCGCTTAGCTGTACGCGAGGCGCGTCGTGCGGCCGGTGCGGATGTGCCATTGCAACTGGTCGGCTTTTCCAACGGTGGCGCGCTGGCAATGAAATACACGCTCGATACGCTCGACGACTCCGCCCTTACGCGACCTTCCCGCGTCGTGCTGATCTCCCCGATGATTGGCATCACCCGTTTTGCCCGCTTCGCCGGTTACGCGGGCTGGCCGGCTATTTTCCCTGCGTTCGCCAAAACCGCCTGGCTTAACGTGATGCCGGAATTTAATCCGTTTAAATACAATTCATTCCCAGTGAAAGCGGCACGCCAGTCCTATCTGCTCACCCATGTTTTGCAGCAGCAAATCAGTAAAGATGCGCAATCCGGTAAATTGGCGCAGTTGCCGCCGCTGCTGGCGTTTCAGTCGGTGGTGGATTCCACCGTCAGTACCCGCGCGGTGGTGAGCAGTCTGTTTAATCAGTTGCCCGCCAATGGCAGCCAACTGGTGCTGTTTGACATCAACCGCAGCGCGTACGTTGGGCCGCTACTGCGTCCGGCGGTAGAAGCGGCGGTCGAGCGTCTATTACCGCCATCCCCGCGTCATTATCAGACCACGGTGATCACCAATGCTTCGCCCGATCAGTCGGCCACCGTAGCGCAGATAACCCAGGCGGGTCAGACAGAAGCGATAACGACGCCGCTGGGGCTGGATTATCCTGCGGAATTCTTTTCGCTATCGCACGTTGCGCTCCCGTTCCCCACCGATGATTCGCTGTATGGCCGAAATCCGCAGGGCGCACCACAATATGGTATTCATCTTGGTCGTCTTGCTGCCCGTGGGGAAACCGGGGCGCTGGTGGTGAGTATGGACCAATTGATGCGGGTTTCATCGAACCCGTTTTACCCCTATATGCTACAGAGAATTGCAGAGTAAACACCGGCGATACCCCATGATAGGGTGGCTTGGTGTTTAAAGTGCTTGCTATAATATAGTGCGCTATATATATTGAGGTCCATGAGCACCAACAATGATTCTGCCTCACCGGCCAATGCCCTTTTACATCTCGATCAACAGATGTGTTTCGCGCTTTACTCGGCGAACCTGGCATTGCACAAAGTTTACCGTAAGCTGCTGAGCAAGCTCGATTTGACCTATCCGCAATATCTGGTGATGTTGGTCTTGTGGCAGCGCGATGATGTGACGGTGTCTGAGATCGGCGAAAAGTTATTCCTCGACTCGGCGACGTTGACGCCATTGTTGAAACGGCTGGAAGCCGCGGGTTTGCTGATGCGGCACCGCGCAAAAACCGATGAACGACAGGTGATTATCACCCTGACCGACACCGGTAAACTGTTGCGTGAACAAGCCAAAGGTATTCCCGAAGCGATTTTGTGCGCGACCGATTGTGATATCACCGAGATGGTCACGCTCAAGCAGCAGTTGGAATCCCTGCGCGAGAACCTGAAAGATAAATCCTGATCGGGATGGCAACGCTGTGCGGACATCCTTCACGCAATGATTGATTAAACCTATTGCAACAAACAGACAAATCCGGCGTGCGCTTTCGAGTTTGTCTGCTAATATTAAATAAATAGCGCACGATTAAATAGTGTAAAACACATCAATTAAGTACACCTTCACTCTCAGTGATCTGACCCGAAAAGGAACGAAATATGTCTATCGAAAAAGTTGTGTATCGCGCTCATGCCTCTGCTACCGGTGGTCGTGACGGCCGTGCTGTTTCTGACGACGGCGTTCTTGATGTGAAACTGGGCGTGCCGAAAGAAATGGGCGGCATGGGCGGCGGTACCAACCCAGAGCAGTTATTTGCTGCCGGTTACTCAGCTTGCTTCCTCGGCGCACTGAAAGCGGTCGCCGCGCAGGAAAAAATCAAAATCCCTGCTGACGCGAAAATTGAAGGCGCGGTTGGTATCGGTGCAATCCCCGGCGGCTACGGTATTGAAGTTCAGCTTGATATCACCTTGCCAGGCTTTGAACGCAGCGATGCAGAAGCGCTGGTAGCCAAAGCACATCAGGTTTGTCCGTACTCAAATGCCACGCGTGGCAATATCGATGTCACATTGAATATTAAATAATTTCTTAGCAGTAGCGCCTTCACCAGGGCGTTTGGTAGGAAAATATCCAGGAGGCCTCGGCCTCCTTTTTTATTGCCTAGTCACATGCTTAAGTGCTGATTCATTACCTCATCTCGGCCGCAAGGCACTTGTGCACGGAATTTTCTGGAAGTCTGCCGATAAACGCAATCTCAGCATAATCTGGGAACTTGCTGTATATAAACATGTCACAATGATTCAGAATCTTTCTAAAATAGTCTGGATAACCCCATTACATGAATAGAGTGAAGACTCTATCGCAGCAAAATATCTCTTTCTTGTTAGCGATCTATATCGGCATTTTTCTCAATGTCTCCGTTTTTTTCCGACGTTTCGCATCGCTCACCCATAGCGTTAATTTCATTGAATTGTCTCAGGCAGTGACCGAAGTGGTCGTCATTGTGCTTTTCACTTTCTTCTTGCTGCGCTTGCTCTCTCTGGGCGGCCGAACATTTTTCCGCATCGTAGGCAGCTTATTACTGTTGATCTCCGTAGCAGCCAGTTACTACATGGTGATGTTCAATGTGGTGATCGGCTACGGCATTATTGCGTCGGTGATGACCACGGATATTGATCTGAGCAAAGAGGTGGTGGGCTGGTATTTCTTGATATGGATGATAGCCGTCAGCGCTATTCCGCTGCTGCTGATTTGGAAAAATGATCTGCGGTTAACGCTAATTGAACAGCTCAAAACACCGGGCCAGCGATTATTACCCTTAGGTATTTTAGTGATCGTTGTCGCCTTGGTATGGGTGCCGCTGCGCATGCTGGATAGGCAGCAAAGCCGCAATGAAAAGCTGACTAATATCGATTTGCCGAGCTATGGCGGGGTGGTCGCGCACTCCTATTTGCCTTCCAATTGGCTGGCAGCACTGGGTTTGTTTGCTTATACCAAGGTGGATGAAAGTCAGGATGCGGAAAATTTATTCGATCCGGCGAAAGAATTTACCTATGTGCCACCCGTTGGTATCGACGATACCTACATCGTTTTTATCATTGGGGAAACCACGCGTTGGGACCATATGGGTTTGCTAGGCTATGAGCGGGATACCACACCGCGTTTGTCTAAAGAGAAGAATCTGGTCGCGTTTCGCGGCAAGTCTTGTGATACCTCCACTAAGCTCTCTTTACGCTGTATGTTCGTGCGTGAGGGTGGGGTGGAGAATAATCAGCAACGGACTCTGAAAGAGCAGAATATTTTTGCGGTGCTTAAATCATTGGGTTTCAGTTCTGAGCTGTTCGCGATGCAAAGTGAAGTGTGGTTTTACAATAACACCAATCCTGATGACTACTCATTCCGTGAAATTATCGCCTCTGAGAAACGCAATGACGGTAAACCGGTGGATGACATGCTGTTGGTTAACGAGTTGAAGGAGTCCCTGAAAACGCATCCACAGGGCAAGCATCTGGTGGTGCTGCACACCAAAGGGTCGCACTACCTTTATTCCCAGCGTTATCCGCGCAGTTTTGCGCGCTATACCCCAGAATGCATGGGAGTAGATCGTGCCTGTAGTAAGGATCAGTTGATCAATGCTTTCGATAACAGTGTGCTATATACCGATACCTTCATTGCGAACGTGATGGATCAGCTGCGCGATAAAAAGGCATTGGTGTTTTACGCGGCTGATCACGGTGAATCTATTGATGAGAACTCGCATCTGCATGGGACACCACGTGAGATGGCTCCACCGGAGCAGTTCCGCGTGCCAATGCTGGTATGGGCATCTGACAGCTTCCTCGACCAACCCGATCACCAGCAGGCGTTCGAACGCTTGAAAGCCCAACAGCGAGTCGGAGGTGAAAAGCGCCACGAAGCGTTGTTTGATTCGGTCCTCGGCTGTTTAGGATATACGTCACCGGACGGCGGGATTAACCCAGCGAACAATTGGTGTGCTAAACCTCAGGCTAACAAGACTATTTAAGCCAGAAAACAGGGGATTCGCTGGAATTCTAAGCAGTCAGCATCTGGACGACAAAAAGGCATTGACGCTCTGAATCAGCAGCAGTAACATGCGCTCCGATTCGGCGAGTAGCGCAGCTTGGTAGCGCAACTGGTTTGGGACCAGTGGGTCGGAGGTTCGAATCCTCTCTCGCCGACCACATTTGAAAAACCTGCTTTAAAAGCAGGTTTTTTTTCGCCATCTAAACAGCGCTACCATGGTGCTGCTTGGTGCTTTATACCTGCCCGTCAGATTATAAACTCATGCAGCGCGATATCTTTGCGATCGAGATAGTGCGTGGAGCGGATGCGGCGGATAGTGCGTGATTTACCACGGATTAACAGCGTTTCGGTGGTTGCCATATTGCCCTGGCGGCTAATGCCTTCCAGCAAATCGCCCTTGGTTATACCGGTGGCGGAGAAAATCACGTTATCGTTGCGCGCCATATCATCGAGTTGTAAAACCTTACCCACTTCAATGCCCATCGCCTTACAGCGCACTAGCTCCTCTGCGCCGATGCGGAGGTTCTCAAGCGTATCCCCTTTTACATGGTGACGTGCCAGCAGGCGGCCCTGCATATCGCCGTCAAGTGCACGGATCACAGCAGCGGAAATCACACCTTCCGGTGCGCCACCAATACCGTACAGCACATCCACTTCACTTTCTGGCATACAGGTCAGAATGGTGGCTGCGACATCGCCATCAGGAAAGGCAAACACCCGCACACCGGATTGCAGCATTTCACGGATGGCATCGTCATGACGCGGTTTTGCCAGCACAGCGACGGTCAGTTCGCTCAATGGTTTATTCAGCGCTTTCGCCACATTGGCGAGATTCTCAGCCAATGTCAGAGCCAGGTTAATCGCACCTTTAGCGCCAGGACCGACGGCAATTTTTTCCATGTACATATCCGGTGCATTCAGAAAGGAGCCTTGGTCGCCCACAGCCAGCACGGCCAAGGCATTGGATTGGCCCATGGCGGTCATGCGCGTGCCTTCGATAGGATCTACGGCGATGTCTACGGCATCACCGTTACCGGTGCCGACTTTCTCGCCGATATAGAGCATTGGCGCTTCATCTATCTCTCCTTCGCCAATCACGATGGTGCCATCAATATCGACTTTGTTGAGCATGATACGCATCGCCTGAACGGCGGCGTTGTCGGCGAGATTTTTATCGCCACGGCCAAGCCATTTGTAACCCGCAAGTGCGGCTGCTTCGGTCACGCGGGAGAACTCGATTGCTAATTCACGTTTCATTGGAAAGCCTGTAAGAAAAAAAAAGAGGTCGGTGAGGCAAAGGCTCATCTGTGCCGGGATTTTAGCACAGTGGGAAAGACGCATAAAAAAACTCCCCGATCGGGGAGTTTTGAAGAATGTTTTTTGCGATGAAGCCGGCGATTACTCGTCGTGATCTTCCCATGAACGTACGCGGGCAACAGCTTTTTGCCAGCCTTTATAGCGCACATTACGTTCGGTTGTTTCGATGCTCGGACGGAACTCGCGTTCAATCGTTGCTTTGCTGCGGACTTCTTCCAGATCGCTCCAGAAACCCACGGCCAGACCGGCAAGGAAGGCCGAACCCAGCGCGGTGACTTCCAGAACAGCCGGGCGCTCAACGCGAGTACCGAGAATGTCGGACTGGAACTGCATCAGGAAGTTGTTGGCTACTGCGCCGCCGTCAACACGTAGGGATTGCAGACGGGTACCGGAATCAGCTTGCATCGCGTCGAGTACGTCGCGGGTTTGATAAGCAATAGACTCCAGCGTGGCACGAATAATGTGATTGCTGTTGGCACCACGGCTCAGACCGAAGATCGCGCCACGGGCATACGGGTCCCAGTAAGGTGCGCCAAGGCCGGTGAACGCAGGCACCACGTAAACGCCGTTGGTGTCTTTCACTTTACCGGCAAAGTATTCCGAGTCTGTGGCATCGCTGATCAGTTTCAGCTCATCGCGCAGCCACTGAATCGATGCACCACCGACGAATACCGCACCTTCCAGCGCATAGTTCACTTCGCCACGCGGACCGCAGGCGATAGTTGTCAACAGGCCGTTTTTAGATACCACGGCTTCTGTGCCGGTATTCATCAACAGGAAGCAGCCGGTACCGTAGGTATTTTTCGCCATACCCGGTTGAACACATAGCTGTCCATAGAGCGCAGCCTGCTGATCACCGGCAATACCCGCGATAGGAATACGTGTTCCGCCTTTACCCCCGATGTTGGTTTGGCCATAGATCTCCGACGATGGACGCACTTCCGGCAGCATAGCGCGCGGGATATCCAGCGCTTCCAACATGCGTTCGTCCCATTCCAGGCTGTGAATGTTGAACATCATCGTACGGGAAGCGTTGGTGTAATCTGTAACGTGAACACGTCCCTGAGTCATTTTCCATACCAGCCAGGTATCAACAGTACCGAACAGCAACTCGCCGCGGGCAGCGCGTTCACGTGAGCCTTCAACGTTGTCCAAGATCCATTTCAATTTGGTGCCTGAGAAATATGGGTCAACAACCAGACCGGTGTTGTTGCGGATGTACTCTTCCATCCCGTCTTTCTTCAGTTTTTCACAGATATCAGCCGTGCGACGGCATTGCCAGACGATGGCGTTATAAATGGGCTTACCGGACTCTTTTTCCCACACGATGGTGGTTTCACGTTGGTTGGTGATACCAATACCGGCGATTTGGTCTGAATTGATGTCGGCTTTCGCCAGTACCTCAACCAGTACCGAACTTTGCGAAGCCCAGATTTCCATCGGATCGTGTTCGACCCAGCCAGATTTTGGATAAATCTGCGCGAATTCACGCTGTGACACACTGATAATATTGGCATCGTGGTCCAGGATGACAGCGCGGGAACTGGTGGTACCTTGATCCAGTGCGACGATATATTTTTTTTCGTGAGTCGTATCTGCTGACATAATAATATTCCTACGAATGAGAGTGCTGTGGAACAGTTTAGCCGATCAGGCTTTGCGTTGTTTGGCTGGCTGTTGTGCGGCCGCCGCTGCTGCTGCTTCTTCTGCGTCGTGAATTTCATAAGGTAGATGGCGACCAATCAGTGCTTTATAACCGAAAGCACCAAGACATGCCCCGATCAGCGGCCCAAAAATAGGCACCAGGAAATAAGGGATGTCGCGGGCACCGGTGAAGGCAACTTTGCCCCAGCCGGCGAAGTAGGCAAATACCTTAGGACCGAAGTCACGCGCTGGGTTCAGGGCAAAACCGGTTAACGGTCCCATTGACGCGCCGATGACTGCGATCAAAATACCGATCAACAGAGGTGCCAGCGGGCCGCGTGGGATACCGTTGCCGTCATCGGTCAGACCGAGAATTAAGGCCATCAGAATTGCAGTTATCACAGTTTCAACCAGGAAGGCCTGGAAAACACTGATGTGCGGGTTTGGATAGGTTGAGAATATACCGGCCAGATCCAAGCTTTCTACGCTGCCACGTACCATGTGGTGAGATTGTTCGAAGTCGAAGAAAAGGTTGTAGTAAAGGCCGTAAACCAGTGCAGCGGCACAAAAGGCCCCGGCAACCTGCGCGAGAATGTATGGCAAAACTTTGCGTCCTTCAAAGTGTGCAAATATACAGAGCGCGACGGTGACTGCAGGGTTGAGGTGAGCGCCAGAAATCGCTGCGGTCAGATAAATGGCCATTGCCACACCCAGCCCCCAGATAATACTGATTTCCCACTGACCAAAAACTGCCCCGGCAAGCTTCAGTGCAGCAACGCAACCGGCTCCGAAAAATATGATAAGCCCGGTGCCCAGGAACTCAGCGATGCACTGACCTTTTAATGTGGAACTCATTGTTTGGCTCATAGTCAGATCCTATCAAGGATGATGTTAAGGGTTAGTTATAGTTTTTCTTACCAGAAGTACATTGAACGTAATCGGAATAAGACGTTCGTCATCAAATGAGAACGCAATGTGAATTTATCGTTAACGAGCATAAACGAGAAATAGCGAAATCAAATTTTGTGTGTTGTGTCATAAAAATGAGCGTATTCGAGTGTTCCTTGTGTTGTATCTCTCCTAAAAAACGGTCCCTTGCCCGGTTTGCTCCTCATTCATGGCCTCTCATTCTGAATCTGATTGTCGACCACCCGACACTGTCATCCACCGTCTCTGGGTACGTTATGCGAAATTAGCCTTTGATTCTCACGATAACTCGTGATTTTTAAGCATTTACTGATGGTTTGGGCGATAAAATTGCAACAGACTGCGTTTAGGGTCGGTATGTTGCTAGACAGGGCAAGATTGGCTACATACAATCGTATTTCAAGACATCGGCAGGTTTTACGGCGTTTCCTTCAGAAAACATCAGGAAAATCTGCGTGGTGCGAGAATTTTTGAGCCGTATCCGGATGATGCGGCAGAACTTACAAGATGTGCGCCTTGCGAACATAAGGGGAACGAAGAATGTCATTCGAAGTATTTGAGAAATTAGAAGCAAAAGTTCAGCAAGCGATTGATACTATTACCTTGCTGCAGATGGAAATTGAAGAGCTGAAAGAGCAGAACAACACGCTGTCTCAGGAAGTTCAACAAGCCAGCGGAAACCATGAGTCTTTAGTGCGTGAAAATGCGCAGTTGAAAGATGAGCAACACGTATGGCAGGATCGTCTGCGTGCGCTATTGGGCAAAATGGAAGAAGTTTGAATTCCGACTTTTTCCCATTAAAAAAGGACGCCGCGGCGTCCTTTTTTAATGGGCTGTCCCAGCCGTAAGAGAGGATTTACTCAATATCAAGCGGGTCTTCAGACAGGATGATACCCGTGTTGTCCGCATAAAGATGGTCACCGGTAAAGAAGGTTACACTACCGAAATTCACGCGGATATCACTCTCGCCAATACCTTCACTTGCAGCACCCGCCGGGATCGCGGCCATAGCCTGAATGCCAATATCAAGGTCCTGTAAGTCATCCACCTGACGGACTGCGCCGTAAATCAGGATACCTTCCCATTGGTTTTCTAGTGCAATTGCGGCCAGGTCAGCGTCGAGTAATGCGCGGCGAACTGAACCACCGCCGTCAACGACCAGAACCCGGCCTAAACCGTTCTGCTCGAGCAGGTCATAGAGCAAGCCATTGTCTTCAAAGCACTTCACCGTGGTGATCTGCCCGCCAAATGAAGTACGTCCGCCAAAGTTGGAGAACAAGGGTTCAACGACATTCACTTCTTCGTGATAGATGTCGCATAGTTCGGAAGTATCGTATTTCATAGGATTTCATCTGGTTGCTGCATGAGTATTGAGTATATCCCTTTCTGAAGTGTGTTGGCAAAACCATCAATTGTTAAATTTTCGCCAGGGACAAGAACGGTGCTCCGCCTGTTAATCGAGCAATAGGCCCAGCGCAAACAGCACATTAGTCAGTAACGCCGCCTTGACCATGTTTTCCAGAAGAGGACGGATGCCTTCTGCGGATTGCTCGCGGATGACCTGAGAGACATGTTTCGCCAGCATTGGAATAGCCAAAACAAACAGCCATCCTGACCAGCGTTGCAGATAGAGTAAAGCAAATAGCGCCAGGCAAATTACCGCCGCAGAGACAATGATTGCATGGTATCGGCGGGCATTTTTCGGTCCGAGACGGACAGCCAGCGTATTTTTACCGTTGGCGGAGTCGGTGTCGATATCGCGCAGATTATTGATGTTCAGAACCGCTGTCGCCAGCAAACCTGTCGCTGTTGCAGGCAGCATGACGATCCAATCGAAATGTCCCGCCTGTAGATAGAATGTTCCGGCAACGCTTATCCAACCAAAGAAAATCAGCACCGAAATATCACCCAGGCCCATATATCCATACGGGCGGGTACCCACGGTATACGTGATGGCAGCACCAATCGACAGTAAGCCGAGGATCAAGAAACCGAATACGTCGCTGGGCTTTTGGCAGGCCACGGCAATCAGGCCGATGCCTGAAACAACAGTCAGCGCCACCGTTAGCATGATGGCCTGTTTCATCTGTGGGGCGGTGATCAATCCTTTTTGCATACCGCGCAATGGCCCTACGCGATCCAACGTATCACTGCCTTTTTCGGCATCGCCATAATCATTGGCAAGGTTAGACAGTATTTGCAGTAAACCAGCCGTGACGAGTGCCAACAGGGCGGTCAGCGGATGGAAAACGCCTTGCAGGCTGGCAATCGCAGATCCCATCACAATAGAAGCAAAGGCCAGAGGCAAAGTACGTAGACGCAGACTCTCAATCCAGGCTTTGGCATGTGATGTGGTGTTGCAGGGAGTCATTATGCTCATATTATTTTTCGCTCAGTAAAGCCAAGAGTCCGTTTAGAAATAACACAGGGAGGCATAACGCCTCCCTGTGGATCACTTTCGGAACGTATGAGCGAATTATAAGATAAATCGGCTCAGATCTTCATCTGCTACCAGTTGGTCAAGGTGGCTTCTAACATAATCTGCATCAATGTTTATGGAGATACCGTGACTTTCGCTGGCATCATAGGAGATATCTTCCATCAAACGCTCCAGAACCGTGTGAAGACGACGCGCCCCGATGTTCTCGGTGGTTTCGTTAACCTGCCATGCGGCCTCGGCAATACGGCGAATGCCATCGGCGGTAAAATCAATAGTGACGCCTTCGGTGGCCATCAGGGCTTTGTACTGATGCGTCAGCGATGCGCTTGGCTCGGTTAGGATGCGTTCGAAGTCTTCGGTAGACAGCGCCTGCAACTCAACGCGGATCGGCAAACGGCCTTGTAATTCCGGAATTAAATCAGAGGGTTTAGCCGTCTGGAAAGCGCCGGAGGCGATAAACAAGATATGGTCCGTTTTGACCATACCGTGTTTGGTCGACACCGTACAGCCTTCCACCAGTGGCAAGAGATCTCGCTGGACGCCTTCGCGTGACACATCCGGACCTGAGTTCTGACCATCGCGTTTACAGATTTTGTCGATCTCATCGATAAAGACGATACCGTGTTGTTCAACGGCTTCGATCGCCTGCTCTTTCAGCTCTTCCGGGTTGACGAGTTTGGCCGCTTCTTCTTCAACCAACAGCTTGTAGGCTTCTTTTATCGTCATTTTGCGCGGTTTTTGTTTTTGACCGGCCATGTTCTGGAACATGGATTGCAGCTGATTGGTCATCTCTTCCATGCCCGGTGGGGACATGATTTCGACACCCATTGAGGCGGCTGCAACATTGATTTCAATCTCTTTATCGTCGAGCTGGCCTTCGCGCAGTTTCTTACGGAAGGATTGACGCGCAGTCGAGGGTTCCTGGGCTTCGTCGGCCTGGCCCCAATTGTTCTTCGCTGGAGGGATCAACACATCAAGAATGCGTTCTTCTGCCAGCTCTTCGGCACGGTGACGGTTCTTGTCGATGGACTGCATACGGACCATTTTCACGGCGGAATCAGTCAGGTCACGAATAATGGAATCGACTTCTTTACCGACATAACCCACTTCGGTGAATTTTGTGGCTTCAACCTTGATGAACGGTGCGTTAGCTAATTTTGCCAGACGACGGGCGATTTCGGTTTTACCGACACCGGTCGGACCGATCATCAGAATATTTTTGGGGGTAACTTCGTGGCGCAGCGCTTCGTCGAGCTGCATGCGGCGCCAGCGGTTACGCAGAGCGATGGCAACTGCGCGCTTCGCTTTGTCTTGGCCAATGATGTAGCTGTCTAATTCGCTGACTATCTCGCGCGGGGTCATTTCAGACATGGTTTTCGATCCTTACGCTTTAGAAGATAATTCTTCGATGGTGTGGAATTGGTTAGTGTAGATACAGATGTCACCAGCAATGCTGAGCGATTTCTCAACGATATCGTGGGCACTCAGTTCTGTATTTTCCAGCAACGCGCGAGCAGAGGCCTGTGCGTAAGGACCACCAGAGCCGATAGCAATAAGGTCGTTTTCTGGCTGGATCACGTCACCGTTGCCGCTAATGATCAGCGATGCATTTTCATCAGCGACGGCCAGCAGTGCTTCGAGGCGGCGTAACATGCGGTCGGTGCGCCAGTCTTTTGCCAGTTCCACCGCGGCTTTCACCAGATGGCCCTGATGCATTTCCAGCTTGCGTTCGAACAGCTCAAACAGCGTGAAAGCATCAGCGGTACCGCCCGCGAAACCGGCGATGACTTTGTCATGATACAGGCGACGTACTTTCTTCACGTTGCCTTTCATCACCGTATTTCCCAATGTGGCCTGACCATCACCACCGATAACGACATGGCCGTTGCGGCGTACACTTACAATTGTTGTCACGAGCAGTTCCTCGTTGCAGACGGAAAAGATCCCCGCACTCTTGTGTTACACCTGAGTGTCACATCAGTGTACGGGGCATATTGAAGTAATAGATTGGGGATGAAAACAGGTTTTCAACCCCCGATGGTGAGGGGAATGCAACCGGAGATACCTGAGCTCTTCAGGCGTGAAAGAATACTGTCAGCCCCTGCGCGGTTATTGTAAGGACCGATGACAACACGATTCCAGCCACCGCCAGTGGTTATCCGGCCTTCAATCCCTTCAAATGCCAGTTTGGCGCGCTGAGATTCCGCCTGTTCTGTGCCTTTGAATGAACCACACTGCACCATAAACTTCTGCGTTTTTTCCTGCTCTTTCGGTTTGTCTTTTGCCTTCTCTGGCGTCACCTGGGTGATCACCGCCGGTGGCTCTTTCGGTTTTTGTTTTGGCTGAACCGGCTCAGTCTGCACTTGGGCTTGCGGTGCACGAACCGGTTGCGTCGGCGCCGTTTGCACATTTCTTGGCGCGGTTTGTTGCTGAATATAAGGTTGCTGGCTGGTGGTCTGCCGCTGAGCTGGCGCACTATGAGTGACCTGAGTTTGGTCGTTATATGGCACTTCAGACAGCGTAGTTGGCTGCTGGCGCATATCTGCCTGCATCTGTTCAAGCAACTGCTGCTGTTCCGGTGTCAGTTGGGTTTTGGTCTGTGCTGCACCACCGCCAGTCGGCTCGGTGGGGGCGGGGACACCCATCTGCCGGTTTTCCAGCTCTTTAATGTAGCGCCAACGCTCTTCTGGTTTCGGCGGCAAGCCGTTGCCCGGCCGAACAGAATGCATTGGCAAAATGACCGCATCTTCAGCTTTGTTGTGCGTAATGAAATAGAGGCCACCGATGAACACTACCAAGACAGCCACGGCTAACACCACCATGGTTTTGGAGATCATTGGGGAACTGCTTTTTTTCTTCCGGCTGGTACTTTTCCGCCGCGCTCCTGAGCGCCCACGGCTTACATAGTCTCTTTGTGCCACTATCGTTTCGCTGTGTCGTTATAATGAGAGAAGTGCGTCATGTTACTGAACCCTGAGTCTTTACTGAAACAAAAACGTGCTGAAGGAGAACATCTTATCAGCGCTTGGGGGCAGCAGTACTGCCACGGACGATCAGTTCGCTTTCCAGCAAACGCGAGCCACTATTGACAGAATTGCCATACAACTGTTCGAGTAACAATAACATGGCCTGGCGGCCAAGCTGGAATCTTGGCTGCGCCACGGTGGTCAGCGGAGGATCGAAGTACTGGCTGAGCTTAATGTCATCAAATCCGACAACCGATAAATCCTGCGGGATGTGCAGCCCCATTTTCTTCGCCTGATACATGGCACCAATTGCCATGACGTCGTTATGGCAAAAAATGGCTGTCGGCGGTACCGACTGGCTCATCAATTCGGCAAGCGCCAATGCCCCTGATTCGTAACTGAAATCGCCTTTTGCCGTATAGCTACTTTCCACCGTCAGTCCGTTACGGCGCAAAGCCTGAATGTACCCCTGAGATCGATACTGACATAGTGGCATGTTGTCTGGCCCAGCAATACACCCGATACGCTGATGGCCCAGACCAATCAGGTAATGTACGGCTTCGTAGGCGGCGGTCAGATTGTCGATATGCACTGTAGGTAGTTCAAGTTCCGGTGCGAATTCATTCGCCATCACCATTGGCGGTAAATTACGTTGCTCTTCTTTGCTTGCATCAAAAGGTAAATCAGATCCGAGCAGCAGCATGCCATCAATCTGCTTGGTGATAATCAGATTGATGAAGGTTTTTTCTTGCTGATTCTGCTGTGCGCAGTCGCCGATCAACACCAGATAACCATTCTCAGCGGCTGTACGTTCGATCCCCTGTATGACGTCAGCGAAATAGGGATCGCAGATATCCGGGACGATCACCAGAATAGTGCGGGACTCATTGCGTTTCAGATTGCGGGATAGCGCATGCGGAGAATAGCCCACCGCGACGACGGCCAGCTCCACCTTTTGGCGAGTTGCTGCCGATACTTTTTCTGGATTCATTAATGCGCGAGATACTGTAGCCGTCGAAACACCTGCCATTTCTGCCACATCTTTCATGGTGGCGGCAGCTAATTCTTTTTTTTCGTCCAACGTCTCTCTCCTTGCAACTACATCATTCTGATACGACAACATGGATTCGTCCTCAACGCTACACAGGTTTCCCGAGATTCAGCCGATATTAATCCGCGACTTAACGCATCCGGTTTACAGAGGCTGCGTAGCTCATCACATTCTAAACAGTTTGTGGTTAGGATTTGTTACCTAATTTGCATGAAAAGTGTGACCCAGATGATTTTTTTCGATCCATCATGCAGAAAACATCAGGCTTCGTGCATATCAGCTGTCAATTGGGTCAACATCCAGCGTCCATTTCACTTTTCTTGACTGCGGTAAATTAGCAATCAAAGGTTGAGAACTTTTAATCAAATGCTGCAAAGCGCGGCGTGAAGGATGCTGCAAAAGGAGCTGCCAGCGGAAGCGGCCATTACGTTTAGCAGCCAGTGCGGGGACCGGGCCTAAAATCCACAGGGATTCGTCTTTCAGTGGGCTGGCTTCAAATAAATTACGTAGCTGCTGTAAAAACAGCAGGGATTGCTGATTGTCGTGATCTTCCGAGCGAATCAAAATGTGGCTGGTGTAAGGTGGTAAAAACACACTTTTGCGTTCTGCCAGCGTCTGCCTGGCAAAGGCGTCGTAGCCCTGCTCAAGCAATCCCTTCAGCAGCGGGTGATCGGGATGATGAGTTTGCAGCACTACTTCACCTGGCTTACCGGCACGCCCCGCACGCCCTGAAACCTGCGTGTAAAGCTGGGCGAAACGTTCAGCAGAACGAAAATCGGCCGAGAACAAAGCCCCATCGACATCCAGGAGTGATACCAGCGTGACATCGGGGAAGTGGTGGCCTTTGGCCAACATTTGCGTGCCGATGAGGATCCGCGCGCCACCACGATGCACTTCCGCTAAATGCTGTTCCAGTGAGCCTTTGCGGCTGGTGGTATCGCGGTCGATGCGGGTGATGGGCGTGTCAGGAAAGAGCGGTGCCAGTTCGTGCTCAAGCTGCTCAGTACCTACGCCAACGGAGACCAGTTGCGTAGAGCCACAATCCGGGCACTGATGAGGAACGGCACGCTGGCTATCGCAATGGTGACAGCGCAATTGACGCTGATTCTGATGCAGTGTGTAGTAGTGATCACAGCGTTGACATTCAGCTATCCAGCCGCACTCATGGCATAACAGTGCTGGGGCGTAACCTCGGCGGTTAAGGAACAGCATCACCTGATTGTCAGCTTTCAGGTGTTGTTGCATTCGCTGGATCAGCGGTTGCGAAAGGCCAACTTTCAGCGGCATACCTTTCAGGTCTATCAGATGCTGCTGCGGCGGTTTTGCATTCCCGGCACGTTTGGTCAGCTTCAACGAACGATATTTGCCAAGTTCGACGTTATGCAGCGTTTCCAGCGCGGGCGTTGCGGAGCCCATAATAATCGGAATATTTTCTTCGTGTGCGCGGAAAACCGCCAAATCACGGGCGTGGTAGCGCCAGCCTTCCTGCTGCTTGTAGGAGCTGTCGTGTTCTTCATCAATGATGATCACGCCTAACCGTGCAAAAGGCGTAAATAAAGAAGAGCGCGTGCCGATGACAATGCCTGCTTCGCCATTACGTGCCCGCAGCCAGACGGCCAGGCGCTCACTGTCGTTCAAACCTGAGTGCAGGACATCGACGGGAGCGCTAAACCTTTCGCGGAAACGGGCAATTGTCTGTGGTGTTAAGCCGATTTCCGGCACCATTACCAGCGCCTGGCGGCCTTGCGCAAGTATGTTTTCCAGCACACTCAGGTAAACTTCGGTCTTTCCTGAACCCGTAACACCGGCCAGCAACCAGGCGGAGAATTGCTGGTCTTCGCTGCGAATAGCCCCGACGGCGGTGGCCTGCTCGGTATTCAACCGCAGGCGTTCCCCGATAATGGTGAAATCCTTTCGCCAGTCCTGAGTGATGGGCGCGATACTGCGCAAATCCGCCAGCCCTTTGGCACGTAAGGCCTGAAGTGCGGCATCGGTCAGTTCGAGAGTATTCACCTGATGGCGATAAATTCCACCCTGCATCAGCGCCGCCATGGCTTGCTGCTGTTTGGCTGCCCGTTTCAGGCTGTCGAGTGGTGTGGCGCGCCCTTGCTCGGTGGCGAACCACTGCCATAAAGGTGTCAGTTCGGCGGGCTTTCCCTGGCGCAACAAGATGGGGAGTGCGTGAAAAAGAACTTCACCCAACGGAAAGTGATAATACTCCGTTGCCCAAAGCAGAATGCGCCACAAATCTGGGGTGAAGAGGCTGGTTGAATCGAGAACCTCTCGCACCGGCTTGAGTTTATCAAGACCGAATTCACTGGTCTCACTGATGGCCGTCACAATGCCAATCGCGTCGCGTTTACCAAAAGGCACGCTGACGCGACAACCTTTCACCACTCTCATGCCTTCAGGTAAGAGATAGTCAAATGTGCGGGAAAGCGGAACGGGTAACGCAACGTGAGCAACAGGCATTGGGGGTCCAGACTTTAAAAAAATGACGAGATAGTGTACACTGTGCCATTCGAAATGCATGAACATCATTGCGTGGCTCAGTTAGATTCTGTATGATTCGCCGCCTTTGATGCATTTCGCATCAAAACCTAATCATCCACTACGCGTGGTGTCCGACAAAACAGGGTTGGATAGCGACGCGGCCTTAAGAAGAGGTTTCCATGAAACAAGGTATTCACCCTAAATACGTAGAAATTACTGCATCTTGCTCATGCGGTAATGTTATCAAAACTCACTCAACTGTGGGTCACGATCTGAACCTGGACGTGTGTGGCGAATGTCACCCGTTCTACACTGGTAAGCAACGTGAAGTCGCTACCGGTGGCCGTGTTGACCGCTTCAACAAGCGTTTCAGCATGCCAAGCAGCAAGTAATCGCTGTTTGAGAGCAAAAAAACCCGCTTCGGCGGGTTTTTTGTTGCCTGTTATTCAGGCATCACGTTCATTTCATTTACTGGGTAGGCCATTCTTACAGCCAATGCGTGCCTGCACGAGGGCTGCGCAGGCTGCTCATCGCTTCGTCTAATATTCCCAGGTATCAGGATCCACACCCAGTTCACGCATCAGGATCTTTGCCGCTTCCGGTATTTCATCACTGCGTTCTTTGCGCAGATCTTCGTCATTCGGCAAAGGCTGTCCGGTAAAGGCGTGAAGGAAAGCCTCACACAACAATTCACTGTTGGTCGCATGACGCAGGTTATTCACCTGTCGACGTGTGCGTTCATCGGTGAGGATCTTGAGGACTTTCAGCGGAATAGAAACTGTAATTTTCTTAACTTGCTCGCTTTTTTTACCGTGTTCAGCGTAAGGGCTGACATATTCGCCGTTCCACTCAGCCATGGGACACCTTAAAATTTATCAAAAAATAATAGTCTGAAAACCCGGGGATTATGCCCGATTTTCGCTGATCTCACTAAATAAATGTCCCTCAGGGACCGGGTAATACCAGAGAAATGTGCGCTTTGCTGTTCATTTGGTCTGTTTGCTGCCCTGTCCAGGCACCTACTGAACACGCCAGTACTGATAAGGTTATAATTTTAGCGGGTATTACCCTATTGCTCAATCTATACGCAAAGAAGTTTAGATGTCCAGATGTATTGACGTCTATATCAACAGCGACTAGTCTTGATGACCTATCCTCAGCATCCTGGCAGAGAGAAACAACTATGACGCACAAGCAAGCGACGATTGTCGTCGGCAGTGGACTGAACAATGACCAGCAATATGGCTGTGTCGTTCCCCCGATCCATCTTTCCAGTACCTACAATTTCGAAGATTTTAATCAGCCAAGAGCCCATGACTATTCACGCCGTGGAAATCCCTCGCGTGATGTCGTTCAGCGCGCACTGGCCGATCTCGAAGGCGGAGCCGGTGCGGTAATGACCAGCAGCGGTATGTCGGCGATTCATTTAGTTTGCACCGTGTTTCTCAAGCCTGGAGATCTGCTGGTTGCACCGCATGACTGCTATGGTGGCAGCTACCGTCTGTTTGACAGCCTAAGCAAGCGCGGGGCTTATCGTGTGTTATTCGTCGATCAGGGAAACCCGCAGGCGCTGGCAGCGGCACTCGCTGAAAAGCCCAAACTGGTGCTGATTGAGACGCCGAGTAATCCGCTACTGCGCGTTGTTGATATTCAGGAAATTTGTGATGCTTCGCACGCGGCTGGCGCACTGACCGTCGTCGATAATACCTTTCTCAGCCCGGTGTTGCAGCAGCCGTTGAAACTTGGTGCGGATTTAGTGGTCCATTCCTGTACTAAATATCTTAACGGCCACTCTGACGTTGTCGCCGGAACGGTAATTTCTAAAACGGCTGAGCATGCGACAGAACTTGCCTGGTGGGCCAATAACATTGGCGTAACCGGCGCCGCCTTTGACAGTTATTTGTTGCTGCGCGGCCTTCGGACGTTGACGGTTCGCGTAAAACAGCAGCAGGAAAATGCGCTGGCCATTGTTACTTATTTACAGCAACAACCCTTGGTGAAAAAGCTGTATCATCCTTCCCTGCCAGAGAACCAAGGGCATGAGATAGCCTGTCGCCAGCAATATGGCTTTGGCGCCATGATTAGTTTTGAATTCGACGGAGATGAAGCCCGGTTACGGCATTTCCTCTCTGAATTGAAGCTGTTTACCCTCGCTGAATCTCTGGGCGGCGTTGAGAGCCTGATTTCCCATACGGCGACCATGACCCATGCGGGCATGGCACCAGAGGCGCGTAAAGCGGCCGGGATATCTGACAGCCTGCTCAGGGTTTCTGTAGGTCTTGAAGACAGCGAAGATTTGATTGCCGATCTGGAACACGCATTTCAGGCGGCGGCAACGAGGTAAGTATGAATGCAATAGCGGTAGCAGCACCGGCGGGAAGCCGGCAGTTGCATAAGTTTGGTGGTAGCAGTCTGGCTGATGTGAAATGTTATCTGCGCGTGGTCGGGATCATGGCCGAGTACGGTAACCCAGGCGACATAATGGTGGTCTCTGCAGCAGGTCGCACCACTAACCAACTGATCAGTTGGTTGAAACTCAGCCAGACCGATCGCTTATCGGCGCATCAGGTTCAACAGGCCTTGCGCCGGTATCAAAGTGATCTGATCACCGGTCTTCTGCCACCGGAAATGGCAGAACCGCTTATTGTAAGATTTATTCAGGATCTCGAACGTCTGGCGACGCTGCTGGATGGCAAAATCACCGATGCTGTGCATGCCGAAGTGGTCGGGCATGGTGAGATCTGGTCGGCACGCCTTATGGCTGCGCTGCTGGCGACGAAAGACCTGCCGGCTGCCTGGCTTGATGCGCGTGATTTTCTGCGCGCAGAACGTGCTGCTCAACCTCAGGTTGATGAAGGACGTTCATACCCGCTGTTGCAACAACTTCTGGCGCAACATCCGCAGCAATATTTGGTCGTGACCGGTTTTATCTCGCGTAACGAAGCGGGTGAAACCGTATTGCTGGGCCGTAACGGCAGTGACTACTCAGCCACGCAGATTGGCGCGCTGGCAGGCGTCAACCGTGTCACCATCTGGAGCGATGTCGCTGGGGTTTACAGCGCGGATCCTCGCAAAGTGAAAGATGCCTGTTTGCTGCCCTTATTACGTCTCGACGAAGCCAGTGAACTGGCCCGTTTGGCTGCACCGGTTCTGCATACTCGCACTCTGCAGCCTGTTTCCGGCAGCGACATCGACCTGCAACTGCGCTGTAGTTATCAGCCGGAGCAAGGCTCAACCCGAATTGAACGCGTGTTGGCCTCCGGGACCGGTGCGAAAATTGTCACCAGTCATGACGACATTTGCCTGATTGAAATTGTCATCCCGTCGCAGCATGACTTCCAACTGGCGCATAAAGATGTCGAGCTACTGCTTAAGCGTGCTCAGGTCAAACCGCTGGCTACCGGTATCCATCCGGACCGTAACTTGCTGCAACTTTGCTACACGTCGGAAGTGGTCGGCAGCGCCATGCAGGCGTTGGAAGAGGCTGGTTTGCCGGGACGTTTATCGTTACGTGAAGGGTTAGCGCTGGTGGCATTAGTCGGTGCTGGCGTGTGCAAGAACCCGCTGCACAGTCACCGTTTCTATCAGGAATTGAAAGACCAGCCTGTTGAATTTGTCTGGCAGGCGGAAGATGGCATCAGTCTGGTAGCCGTACTGCGCCTTGGGCCGACCGAACATCTGGTTCAGGGGTTGCATAACACGCTATTCCGCGCGGAAAAACGCATCGGCTTGATGCTGTTCGGCAAAGGCAACATCGGTTCACGCTGGCTCGAACTTTTTGCCCGTGAACAACGAAATATTTCCGCCCGCAGTGGTTTTGAATTCGTTCTGGCAGGCGTTGTGGATAGTAAACGCAGCCTGTTGAGTTATGACGGGCTGGACGCCAGCCGTGCGCTCGCGTTCTTTGATGATGAAGCCCGTGACCACGATGACGAATCATTGTTCCTGTGGATGCGCGCACATCCCTATGATGATTTAGTGGTGCTGGACGTCACCGCGAGTGTCGAGCTGGCTGATCAATATCTGGATTTCGCCAGCTATGGCTTCCACGTCATCAGCGCAAATAAAGTGGCCGGTGCCTCCAGCAGCAATCAGTATCGTCAGATCCGTGACGCCTTCGCCAAAACCGGCGGTCATTGGTTGTATAACGCCACCGTCGGCGCCGGTTTACCCGTCAACCACACGGTGCGAGATTTACGCGACAGCGGCGATAGCATTCTGGCGATTAGCGGGATTTTCTCAGGTACCTTGTCATGGTTATTCTTGCAATTTGACGGCACTCTGCCTTTCACCGAACTGGTGGACTTGGCCTGGCAGCAAGGGCTGACTGAACCGGATCCGCGAGTCGACCTGTCTGGTCAGGATGTGATGCGCAAACTGGTGATTCTGGCGCGGGAAGCGGGCTATGACATCGAACCAACCCAGGTGCGAGTTGAGTCTCTGGTACCGCTCGGCTGTGAAAGCGGCTCAGTAGATCAGTTCTTTGAAGATGGAGAAACACTGAATCAGCAGATGCTGCAACGTCTGGAGGCGGCCCAGGAAATGGGGCTGGTACTGCGTTATGTGGCAAGATTTGATGCGAACGGCAAAGCGCGCGTTGGTGTCGAAGCTGTACGTGACGATCACCCGCTGGCGTCATTACTGCCTTGTGATAACGTTTTTGCCATCGAAAGCCGCTGGTATCGGGACAACCCGCTGGTCATCCGCGGGCCAGGTGCCGGGCGTGATGTCACCGCTGGCGCCCTGCAATCCGATCTTAACCGGTTGACTCAACTGCTATAATTGCTCTTCCCCTTCTGGCGTCGACCCGAAGGGGCTTCATGCATCTATTTCATCGTCCTGTGCGGCAAAATCCCCAACGTGAAATTTCTTCAATTTGAATGAAGATTAATCATATGCGGATGCATTTTTGGCGTTGACAGTTTTGCTGACTTCCTTCATTGTCTATCTATCCGTTTAGACGTCTAGACGCTTATAATATAAAACGAAGTGAGCAACGAGGTAGAGAGCATGAGTTTTTTCCACGTCAACCAGCGCGAAGCACTGAACCAGAACCTGGCCGAGTTGCAAGGTCAGATTAACGTCTCTTTTGAGTTTTTCCCGCCGCGAACTAGCGAAATGGAAGATACGTTGTGGAGCTCTATCGACCGCCTCAGTAGCCTCAAACCCAAATTCGTTTCCGTGACATACGGTGCTAACTCCGGTGAGCGTGACCGTACGCACAGTATCATTAAAGGCATCAAAGAACGCACCGGGCTGGAAGCCGCACCGCATTTGACCTGTGTTGATGCCAGTCGCGAAGAACTGATTCAAATTGCCGAAGATTATTGGCAAAGCGGTATCCGTCACATTGTGGCGCTGCGCGGTGATTTACCCCCAGGCGGCGGTAAACCTGACCTTTATGCCGCCGATTTGGTGCACTTGCTGAAGGGCGTGGGGGATTTTGATATCTCGGTTGCAGCTTATCCGGAAGTTCACCCGGAAGCCAAAAGCGCACAGGCTGACCTTATTAATCTTAAACGTAAAATCGATGCCGGTGCCAACCGCGCTATTACTCAATTCTTCTTCGACGTCGAAAGCTATCTCCGTTTTCGTGACCGTTGCGCCGGGCAGGGCATCGACGTGGAGATCGTGCCAGGCATTCTACCGGTATCGAATTTCAAACAGCTGACCCGTTTTGCCACCATGACCAACGTGCGTGTGCCAAACTGGATGACCAGCATGTTTGAAGGGCTTGATGATGACCCCGAGACCCGCAAAATGGTTGGCGCCAATATCGCTATGGATATGGTGAAAATTCTCAGTCGTGAAGGCGTGAAAGACTTCCACTTCTACACTCTCAACCGTGCCGAGATGAGCTATGCTATCTGCCATACGCTGGGTGTCCGCCCGGAAGCTGCTGCGCCGATTCGCGCTACGGTTTGATCCACTCGTCAGACAACGCTTTCTGGCATAAATATCAGGCGAAAAAAAACCGGCATCTGCGCCGGTTTTTTGCTTTTATCGGTGTGCTAACCGGTATTGCGCATACCTGCTGCGACACCCGCGATAGTGACCATCAGCGCCTGTTCAACACGAGCGTCAGGAGTATGACCGTCTTTTTCCAGCTGACGTGAGCGATGTAGCAATTCAGCCTGCAACACGTTCAGCGGGTCAGTGTAGACGTTACGCAGCGCGATTGATTCGGCAATCCACGGCAGATCGGCCATCAGATGGTCGTCGTTGGAAATCGCCAGGACCACGTTAATGTCGTTTGCCAACTGGTCACGCAGCTTTTGTCCGAGTGGCCAAAGCTCTTTGTCCACCAGGCGCTGATCATAGTACTCCGCCAGCCACAGGTCGGCTTTGGCGAACACCATTTCCAGCATACCTATGCGGGTTGAGAAGAACGGCCAGTCACGGCACATGGATTCCAGCTCACCGCGTTTCCCTGCATCCACCACGGCTTGCAGACCGGCACCTGCGCCTAACCATGCAGGCAGCATCAGACGGTTTTGTGTCCAGGCGAAGATCCAGGGAATGGCACGCAGGCTTTCGACGCCGCCGTTAGCTTTACGTTTTGCTGGCCGTGAACCCAAGGGTAATTTCCCCAGTTCTTGCTCTGGTGTTGCGGCGCGGAAATAAGGTACGAAGTCTTTGTTTTCACGCACATAGCCACGGTACATGTTGCAAGAGACGTCAGATAGCTGTTCCATGATACTCACCCAAGCCTCTTTTGGCTCCGGCGGTGGCAACAGGTTGGCTTCCAGAATCGCGCCAGTGTAGAGCGCCAGGCTGCTGATGGTGACTTCTGGCAGGCCGAATTTGAAGCGGATCATCTCGCCCTGTTCGGTCACGCGCAGGCCGCCTTTCAGGCTGCCCGGCGGTTGTGACAGCAATGCCGCGTGGGCAGGTGCCCCGCCGCGACCAATGGAGCCGCCGCGTCCGTGGAAAAGTGTCAGTAGAACACCGGCCTTCTCACAGGTTTTGATCAGTGCATCCTGTGCACGGTATTGCGCCCATGATGCTGCCATCACGCCCGCATCCTTCGCAGAGTCGGAGTAACCGATCATCACCATCTGTTTGCCCTGAATACAGCCACGGTACCAGTCGATACTGAGCAACTGGGTCATGACGGAATCGGCATTGTTCAGGTCGTCGAGGGTTTCGAACAGTGGCGCGACGGGTAGAGTGAACGGACAGCCCGCCTCTTTCAGCAGTAAATGTACTGCCAGAACGTCTGATGGGGTTTTCGCCATCGAAATCACGTAGGCGGCAATCGACCCTTCCGGCGCTTCTGCGATGACCTGACAGGTATCGAGCACCTCTTTGGTGAGCTCGCTTGGTTCCCAAAAACGTGGCACCAGTGGACGCTGAGAATTCAGTTCGCGGATCAAGAATGCCTGTTTGTCAGACTCTGACCAGCTTTCGTAGTCACCGAGGCCCAGATAGCGGGTGATCTCTGCAATCGCGTCGGTATGACGGGTGCTCTCCTGACGAATGTCGATACGTACCAGCGGCACGCCGAAACAGCGGACGCGTCGCAGTGTATCCAACAACTGGCCATTAGCAATAATACCCATGCCGCAGGCTTGCAGCGACTGGTAACACGCGTACAGCGGCTCCCACAACTGCTCATTGTGCACCAGTAAATCATGCGGGATTGGCAGACTTTCGCCTTTCAGACGCGCTTCCAGATAGGCTTGGGTGGAAAGCAATTGAGCACGCAAACGTTTCATGATCACGCGGTAAGCTTCCGCCTCACTTTCGTCATTGGCGAGTGCACGCAACTCTGGCGTACATTCGGTCATGGAAAGCTCCGAAACCAGTACAGCGACATCGCGCAGGAACAGGTCAGTGGCTTTCCAGCGGCTCAGCAGCAGCACATGACGGGTAATGTCAGCAGTGACGTTTGGGTTACCGTCGCGGTCACCGCCCATCCATGATGTGAAGCGTACGGGGACGGCCTCAACCGGCATTTTGTAGTCGAGTGAGGTTTCCAGCTGTTCGTTGAACTCACGCAGGAAAGCAGGAACGCCTTCCCAAAGACTGTTTTCAACCACCGTAAAGCCCCACTTGGCTTCATCAACCGGAGACGGACGGTTTTTACGGATTTCATCGGTATGCCATGACTGGGCAATGAGCTGGCGCAGACGGCGCATGATCTGTTTGCGCTCGTAGTCGGCCAGATCGTTATGGTCGAGCTGCTTCAGGCAGCTGTTCACTTCCACCAGTTTGTGGATCAGGGTCCGGCGGGCAATTTCAGTCGGGTGTGCCGTGAGCACCAGTTCAATGGAGAGTTGTTCAACTGCATCACGCAGTTGCTGAGAAGTCAGATTTTTAGACTTCAAACGTTCAATCAGTTGCGCCAACACATCCGGATTACTCGCGGCTTCACCGTGTGGTGAAATGCTGTGATATTGCTCGGCAACATTGGTTAAATTCAAAAATTGGCTGAAAGCACGGGCCACAGGCAGGAGTTCGTCATTGGACAAATTTTGCAGCGTGGAAAGGAGTTCCTGACGATCTGCATCATTACCGGCACGTGAAGATTTGGATAACTTACGAATTTTCTCAACACGATCAAGGATATGCTCTCCCAGAGTATCCTTGATCGTATCGCCAAGCAGTTTCCCTAAGGTACTGACATTACTGCGCATTGCGGAATATTGTTCGTTCATATCGCCTCTGACCCGTTCTCATATTTAAAATTATATTTTGTAAATAACTATCACCCGTTAGACGTTTTCGCCTTAAATCATTTTTACGCTGCGAACGTGATCACATTTTCAAAAACAGCACATGTTTTACCGCAAAACCCCCAATTCCCTCACTAAAAAAATGGTGTTTTTGGCAAATTACAGAACTTTCATCATCGCCAGCGGCATATTAGTTTGGCTAATCACGCTTTTGTACAGTATCAAAGGATACCCGTAGGTACCCTGTTTGTTTCTGTCGTCTGGGTAATACAGAATTAGTGGTAGCAGAAATGGTTCACAACCTGTGTGATCAACTCGCGGGTTGGTTTGATAAATGCGGTATCAAGGTATTCATCTGGTTGATGCGCCTGTTCTATTGAACCGGGACCCAGCACCAGCGTCGGGCATAGCTCCTGAATGAACGGTGCCTCGGTACAGTAGTTGACGATCTCGGTTTCCACGCCGAGCAACTTTTCCACTACCTGGACCAACGGGTGGTCTGGAGGGCATTCGTAGCCGGGGATCGGTGGATGCAACTTTTCGATGGCCACCCGGCCGGGCCAGCGGCTGCTTACCGGTTCCAGCGCTTCCTGAAGCAGACCGTCAAGATCGGAGAGAGTCAGACCCGGTAATGGACGGATGTCCATGTGCAATTCGCAGCAGGCACAGATGCGGTTGGCTGCGTCACCGCCGCTGATGTGGCCGAAATTCATGGTTGGATAAGGAATAACAAAACCGCTGTGGTTATAACGCTTTTTCAGCGTATTGCGCAGTTCCATTAGATGGGTGATCGACTCATGCATCAGATCAATAGCATTAACGCCACGGCTTGGGTCACTAGAGTGACCGGACTGGCCGGTAATGCGTAGTGCATTCGAGATGTGACCTTTATGTGCACGTACCGGTTTCAGCGAGGTCGGTTCGCCGATGATCGCGCAGTCCGGACGAATCGTGGCATTCCTGGCAAAATAGCTGGCTCCGGCCATGGTGGTTTCTTCATCAGCGGTCGCCAGAATATAGAGTGGTTTAGTCAGTTTGCTAGTATCGATGTCACGCAGTGCATCGACGATAAAAGCAAAGAAACCTTTCATGTCCGCTGTACCCAAACCGTAGAGTTTATTTTCGTGTTCGGTCAGGGTGAAGGGGTCGCGGGTCCAACGTCCGTCGTCGTAAGGAACCGTATCGGTATGACCTGCCAGCAATAGACCACCTGCACCTTCGCCTGTGCTTGCCAACATGTTGAATTTATTACGAGTATTGGGTACCGGTTGAATCTCAATCTTAAAGCCGAGATCGCGGAACCAGCCAGCGAATACATTGATTAAGGTTTCATTACTCTGATCCAATGCGCTGTCGGTAGCACTGATCGAAGGTATCGCGATTAACGCCCGGTATAGCTCAATAAAAGGAGGTAATTTCATCTTCACTGTTGACAGCCTTTAGTTAGGGTAGTATTCATATTCATGCAGTTTATGTGAATAAAAATACAATAACCCAGTCCGTAAGGAAACCGGAATATTTTACCGGCCCTGTAAAACGAAATGGTTGAAAATTTCGCGGGTGAACGGCGTATAACGCGGTAAGCCCTGTTACCTAAGAAGTACACTGTATCGCGGAGCCATACAGTTAAGTTGAGAAGGTGAACAGACCCCATGTTGAATACGCTGATTGTTGGTGCCACGGGTTATGCCGGAGCTGAACTCGCGACCTACCTAAGTCGCCACCCACATATGAACATAACCGGTTTAACGGTTTCAGCGCAAAGTGCAGATGCAGGAAAATTACTTTCTGATTTGCATCCGCACTTGAAAGGCATCGTTGATCTGCCTGTTTTAGCAATGAAAGATGTCCAGGAAGCGGCGAAAGGTGTTGATGTCGTTTTTCTCGCAACGGCCCATGAAGTCAGCCACGATTTAGCCCCACAGTTTCTGGCTGCCGGTTGCGTAGTGTTTGACCTCTCCGGCGCGTTCCGCGTCAAAAAACCTGAGTTTTACTCCGAATTTTACGGCTTTGAGCACCAGCATATCGACTGGCTCAACAAAGCAGTGTACGGTCTGGCTGAATGGCAAGATGACAAAATCAAAGATGCACAGTTGATCGCTGTACCGGGCTGCTACCCGACGGCTTCACAGCTGGCGATCAAACCGCTGCTTGAAAACGACCTGCTCAATGACAGCCAGTGGCCGGTCATCAATGCCACTAGCGGCGTTAGCGGCGCAGGGCGCAAAGCCTCTATTGGCAACAGTTTCTGTGAAGTCAGCCTGAAGCCATATGGCCTATTCAATCACCGTCATCACCCAGAAATTGTTGAACACCTTGGTGTACCGGTGATTTTCACTCCGCATTTGGGTAACTTCCCGCGCGGTATTCTTGCCACCATCACCTGCCGTCTGAAAGCCGGTGTGACGTCGCAGGATATAGCACAAGCGTTCCACAATGCCTATCACGACAAACCTCTGGTGCGTTTGTACGCTAAAGGTGTTCCCGCACTGAAAGATGTGGTCGGGCTGCCGTTCTGCGATATTGGTTTTGCGGTCAAAGGAGAGCACCTGATTGTTGTCGCGACCGAAGACAACCTGCTTAAAGGCGCATCAGCGCAGGCAGTACAATGTTTGAACCTGCGATTTGGTTTCCCTGAAACGCTCTCCCTGATTTGATAAACCTTAAGTTAAAATCAAATACTTACTTTTTACCGATTGAGGCGCAAACAGCTATGAATCCGTTAGTCATTAAATTGGGTGGTGTGTTACTAGATAATGAAGAAGCGCTTGAGCGCCTGTTCATGGCGCTGGTGACTTATCGTCAGCAATATCAGCGCCCATTGGTTATCGTTCACGGCGGCGGCTGCTTGGTCGATGAGCTGATGAAAAAGCTGAACCTGCCGGTGGTGAAAAAAGCTGGTCTGCGTGTCACTCCCGCTGACCAGATCGATATTATTACTGGCGCACTGGCTGGCAGCGCCAATAAAGCCCTGCTGGCCTGGGCGATCAAAAGTAATATCAATGCGGTTGGCCTGTCGCTGGCCGACGGCGGTTCTGTGAGTGTGACGCAGTTGAGCGAAGATCTGGGTAACGTCGGTAAAGCCGAAGCCGGTTCTCCTGTGTTGATTAACACGCTCACCGGGGCCGGTTATCTGCCGATTGTTAGTTCTATCGGTATCACCGCGTCAGGTGAACTGATGAACGTCAACGCCGATCAGGCCGCGACGGCACTGGCGGCAACGCTGGGCGCAGATTTAATCCTGCTGTCAGATGTGAGTGGTATCCTCGATGGCAAAGGTCAGCGTATTCCTGAAATGTCGGCAGAAGCAGCCGAGCTGCTGATTGAACAGGGTATTATTACCGACGGCATGATTGTTAAAGTTCACGCTGCGCTGGACGCCGCCCGTACGCTCGGACGCCCGGTGGATATCGCCAGCTGGCGTCACGCCGAGCAGTTACCGGCACTTTTTAACGGCGTCGCGATCGGGACACGCATCTCAGCGTAATTCACCGTTCGGCACGTTTATTACTCATTAGATATATTGAATTTTTTGAAGGAAATCATCATGGCAGCAACTCAAGGCATCAAGAAAATTGTTCTGGCTTACTCCGGCGGTCTGGACACTTCAGCGATCATTCCATGGCTGAAAGAAAACTATGGCGACTGCGAAGTGGTCGCGTTCGTGGCGGATATTGGTCAGGAACGTGCCGATCTGGAAGGCATCGAGCAAAAAGCACTGCGTACCGGTGCCTCTGAGTGCCACGTTGTCGATCTGCGTGAAGAGTTCATCAAAGACTACGTGTATCCGGTACTGAAATCCGGCGCACTGTACGAAGGTAGCTATCTGCTGGGGACCTCAATGGCGCGTCCGTTGATCGCCAAAGCGCAGGTTGAACTGGCGCTAAAAATTGGCGCAGATGCACTGTGCCATGGTGCGACCGGTAAAGGGAATGACCAGGTGCGTTTCGAAACCACCTACACCGCGCTGGCACCACAATTGAAAGTGGTTGCACCTTGGCGTGAGTGGGATCTGCGTTCTCGCGAAGCTCTGCTGGATTATCTGAAAGAGCGTAAGATTCCAACCACCGCATCGCTGGAAAAAATCTACAGCCGTGATGAAAATGCATGGCACATCTCCACCGAAGGCGGCGTGCTGGAAAGCCCGTGGAATGCAGCTAACAAAGATTGCTGGGCATGGACTGTTGCACCAGAAGATGCGCCGGACCAGGCCGAAACGGTCACCGTTAAAGTGGCAAAAGGTGAAGTCGTTGCGGTAAACGGCGTTGAACTCAGCCCGTTCCAGTGCCTCGAAGCGCTGAACGTGCTAGGTGTGAAACACGGTATCGGTCGTATCGACATCGTTGAAAATCGTCTGGTTGGCATTAAATCCCGTGGTTGCTACGAAACGCCTGGCGGCACCATCATGATGGCAGCTTTGCGTGGCGTTGAGCAGTTGGTTCTGGATCGCGACAGCTTCAAATGGCGTGAGCAGTTGGGCCATGAAATGTCTTACGTGGTTTACGATGGCCGCTGGTTCGCGCCACTGCGTGAGTCTATTCAGGCAGCCGTTGATGCACTGGCTGAGGATGTTAACGGCGAAGTGGTGCTCAAACTTTATAAAGGTACTGCTACAGCGATTCAGAAACAATCGCCAAACAGCATGTACTCAGAGGAGTTTGCCACCTTTGGTGAAGACGAAGTGTATGACCACAGCCACGCGGGCGGCTTTATTCGTCTGTTCTCGTTGTCATCACGTATTCGCGCACTGAACGCCAAAAAATAGTTCGCGCACAGACACATTTTAGGGCGCACAGGCTGCGCCCTTTTGCATACATTTCAGGAGGGGATCTTATGGCACTTTGGGGCGGACGGTTCAGCCAGGCAGCCGATCAACGGTTTAAAGAGTTAAACGATTCACTACGCTTTGATTACCGGCTGGCAGAGCAGGATATCGTTGGGTCTGTGGCCTGGTCAAAAGCGCTGGTGACCGTCAATGTCTTGACCGTTGACGAACAATTACAGCTGGAAGAAGCATTGAATATCTTGCTGGAAGAGGTCCGTGCTAATCCGCGTGCCATTCTGGAAAGCGATGCTGAAGATATTCATAGCTGGGTTGAGCAGAAGTTGATCGACAAAGTCGGCAATCTCGGCAAGAAATTGCATACTGGCCGCAGCCGTAACGACCAGGTAGCGACTGACCTCAAACTGTGGTGCAAAGAGCAGGTGGTTGAACTGCAACTGGCTGTAAAACAGCTGCAACATGCATTAGTGGAAACGGCTGAAGCGAATCAAGACGCCGTTATGCCGGGCTATACGCATTTACAACGTGCTCAACCGGTTACGTTCGCCCATTGGTGTATGGCTTATGTGGAAATGCTGGCGCGTGATGAAAGCCGTTTACAAGATACCCTGAAACGTCTGGATGTTAGCCCGTTGGGCAGTGGTGCATTGGCCGGTACCGCCTATCCTATGGACCGAGAACAACTGGCTGGTTGGCTTGGGTTTACTTCCGCGACCCGCAACAGCCTCGACAGCGTCTCTGACCGTGACCATGTGCTGGAACTGCTTTCTAATGCGTCCATCAGCATGGTACATCTGTCGCGTTTCGCTGAAGATTTGATTTTCTTCAATAGCGGTGAAGCGGCGTTTGTGGACCTGTCAGATCGCGTGACCTCAGGCTCTTCACTGATGCCACAGAAGAAAAACCCGGATGCGCTGGAACTGATTCGCGGCAAGTGTGGCCGCGTGCAGGGCGCACTGACCGGCATGATGATGACCATGAAAGGCCTGCCGCTGGCGTACAACAAAGACATGCAGGAAGACAAAGAGGGGTTGTTCGACGCACTCGATACCTGGATGGATTGCCTGAACATGGCGGCACTGGTGCTGGATGGCATTCAGGTGAAGCGTCCGCGTGCGAAAGAAGCGGCTCAGCAGGGTTACGCTAATTCCACCGAGCTGGCGGATTACCTGGTCGCTAAAGATATTCCTTTCCGTGAAGCGCATCATATCGTCGGCGAAGTCGTCGTGGAAGCCATTGCTCAAGGCAAAGCGCTGGAAGCTCTGACGCTGGCTGACCTGCAAAAATTCAGTAGCGTGATAGGCGACGACGTTTACCCGATCCTCGAACTGCAATCCTGTCTCGACAAGCGTGCAGCCAAAGGTGGCGTATCACCTGAGCAGGTTGCATTTGCGATCCGTGAAGCAAAAGCACGATTAGCGTAACCTTTATCGGAGAGAATAAGAAAGGCGGGCACTCAGGCCCGCCCGGTTTGTTCGGTTCTACAAACATTTTTCTACTATGCTGTTACACACCATTGTTCGTCCTGACGTGTATAGAATGTCACTTGCGGTACTTGTTTCCCTTCGCGGCTTACAAATATGAATAACTTCTTAATTTATAAAAAATAAAGTCGCCATTCTGGCTGTGCCATTTTGATAATGGGCATTGCTAACGATTGTTGTTGATAGTTATAATCGTTGATTGCTATCTTATCTATCGTCTCGAACTATCGTAGCGACCCGTTATGAGAATGGAGGATAAATGAATATTCGTGATTTAGAGTATCTGGTGGCACTGGCTGAGTTTCGTCATTTCCGTCGTGCGGCTGATTCTTGCCATGTGAGCCAGCCAACATTAAGCGGGCAGATCCGCAAGCTGGAAGATGAATTGGGCGTGATGCTGCTGGAAAGAACCAGCCGTAAGGTATTGTTCACTCAGGCCGGTCTGTTGCTGGTAGATCAGGCGCGGACGGTGTTGCGTGAAGTCAAAGTATTGCGTGAAATGGCGAGTCAACAGGGCGAGGCGATGTCCGGGCCGTTGCATATCGGGTTGATCCCAACAGTCGGGCCTTATTTACTGCCACAAATTATTCCCACGCTACACAAAACCTTTCCAAAGCTGGAGATGTATCTACACGAAGCTCAAACCCTGCAACTGCTGGCGCAGCTCGACAGCGGAAAGCTGGACTGTGCAATTTTAGCGTTGGTCAAAGAGAGTGAGGCATTCATTGAAGTGCCGCTGTTTGATGAGCCGATGAAACTGGCGGTTTACGATGAGCATCCTTGGGCATCGCGCGATCGTGTGGCCATGGCTGACCTAGCCGGCGAGAAGTTGTTGATGCTGGAAGACGGACATTGCTTGCGCGATCAGGCTCTGGGTTTCTGTTTCCAGGCCGGAGCTGATGAGGACACGCATTTTCGTGCCACCAGTCTTGAAACGTTACGCAATATGGTCGCCGCAGGTAGCGGTATCACGCTATTACCCGCGTTGGCCGTGCCGAAAGAGCGCAGCCGTGATGGTGTAACCTATCTAGTGTGTGACAAACCGGAACCGAGACGCACCATTGCTTTGGTATATCGTCCCGGTTCCCCACTGCGTGGCCGCTATGAGCAGCTTGCAGAAGCCATTAAGGTTCACATGCAGGCTCATATGGACGCCGCTGCGTTAAAACAGGCGATTTAATCCGTTAAGTGCGGCAACGCGGTAGGCTTCAGCCATGGTCGGATAGTTGAAGGTTGTATTAACGAAATACTCAATCGTATTGCCTTCGCCTTTTTGTTCCATGATCGCCTGGCCGATGTGAATGATTTCCGCTGCGCGCTCTCCAAAGCAATGTATACCGAGTATTTCCTTGGTTTCACGATGGAAGAGCAGCTTCAGGCTACCTACATTCATACCGGCAATCTGCGCACGGGCCAGATGTTTAAACTGTGCGCGACCTACTTCGTACGGCACCTTCATCGCCGTCAGTTCCTGTTCGGTTTTGCCGACGGAACTGATTTCTGGAATGGTGTAAATGCCGGTCGGAATGTTTTCGATTAAATGCACCTTTGCTTCACCTTGGATCATTGCCTGCGCGGCAATGCGTCCTTGATCGTAAGCAGCGGAAGCCAGACTCGGATAGCCAATCACATCACCGACCGCGTAAATATGCGACAGTGCCGTTTGGTACATACTGTTTACTTTCAGCAAGCCTCGGCTATCGGCGAGCAGACCAATATTTTCCAAACCCAGATTGTCGGTGTTACCCGTGCGTCCGTTGGCATACAACAGAGCATCCGCTTTCACTTTCTTGCCGGATTTCAGATGCATAATCACGCCATCTTCAACCCCTTCGATCTTCTCGAACTCTTCGTTGTGGCGAATGACCACGCCGTTATTCCAGAAGTGATAGGAAAGAGCGTCTGACATCTCCTGATCAAGGAACGACAGTAAGCGGTCACGCGTGTTAATTAAATCAACTTTTACGTTTAATCCACGGAAGATCGACGCATATTCGCACCCGATAACCCCTGCGCCGTAGATGATCACATGCCGCGGCTCGTGGCTCAGTTCGAGAATTAAATCGCTATCGTAAATACGCGGATGATTGAAATCGACGTCGTGCGGGCGGTACGGACGTGAGCCACAGGCAATAATGATGTTGTCTGCGGTGATCTGTTCATGGGTGCCATCAGCGAAGCGGATATTGATGGTATGTTCGTCAACGAAACTTGCATCGCCGGAAATAAGCTTGCACTGATTACGCTCGTAGAATCCCTCACGCATCCGGGTCTGCTGATTAATCACGGTATCAGCATGGCGCAAAATGTCAGGAAAGCTGGAACTCATTGTGCGTGAGTTGTCGCTATAGAGCGGGTTTTGGTTGAATTCGATAATTCTGCTGACGGCGTGGCGCAGTGCTTTCGAAGGGATAGTACCCCAGTGAGTACAGCCGCCACCGACGTTATTATAGCGCTCGATGACCGCAACTCTGGCCCCTTGTTTAACCAGTCCCATCGCGGCGCCTTCTCCGCCAGGGCCTGAGCCAATGATGATGGCATCAAAATGAGATTGTTGTTGCATGGTTTGAAACCTATTTTATACAAAATAACAACGAGAAAGTAACATATTAGTCCGATTTTCCCTACGCTGAGTTGTCAAATTGTGGGAAAACCGCAACATTCTTACCCAGTTAATGCTGTGGTTTCTTTCGCTCGGACGATCAAAAACTTTGGTATAGTGAAATTGCATTGGGCAAACAGTTAAATAAGAAGAAAAAATTCCGTATGAAGGTTATGGGCGTAAGAGCACAACAAAAAGAGCGTACGCGTCGCTCACTGATTGAGGCGGCATTTAGCCAACTCAGTGCCGAACGCAGTTTTGCCAGTTTGAGTTTGCGTGAGGTGTCCCGTGAGGCGGGGATCGCACCGACGTCATTTTACCGGCATTTCCGTGACGTCGACGAACTCGGTCTGACCATGGTAGATGAGAGCGGTTTAATGCTTCGTCAACTGATGCGTCAGGCGCGCCAGCGTATTGCCAAAGGTGGCAGTGTGATCCGTACTTCTGTTTCCACCTTTATGGAGTTCATTGGAAATAACCCCAATGCATTTCGTCTGCTGTTGCGTGAACGTTCCGGGACTTCTTCGGCCTTCCGCGCCGCTGTTGCCCGTGAAATTCAGCACTTCATTGCGGAACTTGCTGACTATCTGCAACTCGAAAACCATATGCCCCGCAGTTTTACCGAAGCGCAGGCAGAAGCTATGGTCATCATCGTGTTCAACGCCGGTGCCGAGGCACTTGATGTAGACATTGCTCAGCGGCGTCAGCTTGAAGAACGGTTGGTGCTGCAGTTACGGATGATTTCCAAAGGCGCGTATTACTGGTATCGCCGTCAGCAGGAGAGGACGGCACTGTCTCCAATCAATAAGCCCAGAGGTACAGAAAATGACCGAACAAGCGAACCAGGATAATGGCACCCTGGTCCTGGCTTTGATTTCTGGACTGTCGATCAGCGGAACATTCGCGGCGTTCTTCAGCCCTGTTGTTACATTCTCTATTTTCCCGATCATTACACTGGTGCTGACCGTCTATTGTCTGCACTTGCGTTATCATCAAGGTGAAATGTCCAAAGGCCTACCGACTTTGGTCGCTCTCTGTTTTCTGCTGGGGATGTTACTCCATAGTACAATTATACGTGCAGAGTATCCGCAGATCGGGTCCAATTTCCTGCCGTCCGTGATTTGTGTTGTGCTGCTCTTCTGGATTGGCGCCAAGCTGAAGAAGCGCAAATCCGAGCATGTTTGATATCGATTTCCTGCTCTGTGTGTCGCACAGATGCATGTCACAAAAAGTGATTGAGGGCAGCCTGCGGGTTGCCCTTTTTATTGACGGTTATGTTTCCCAACTCATAGGTCAAAACTCATTGATGGCAGGTTTATTGCACGTCTGGCTGAAGGAACGCCGACCAAAAACATCAATTCCATGAGCTCTTTCCTGACGCTGGCGATTCTGTGTCTGTTGGAATATCTGCGCGTGTATTGGTCATCATGTTACGGCCGTAAAAAGAACGGGCACGCTGAGGTGCCCGTTTTTACGTCTGCATTTCGTGAATCAGATCTTTTCCAGCAGAACGCCCGATTCCATATGATGGGTATACGGGAACTGATCAAACAGGGCGAGACGTGTGACGCGGTGCGTCTGGCTCAGTGTTTCCAGATTGGCGCACAGTGTTTCCGGGTTGCAGGAGATATAAAGGATGCGGTCGTAGCCCTGAACCATTTTTAGCGTATCTGAATCCAGCCCGCTGCGTGGGGGATCGACGAAAATGGTGTTGCAGTTGTAGCGGGTCAGTTCGATGTCTTTCAGACGGCGGAATTCACGTATACCGTTCATCGCTTGCGTGAAATCTTCAGCGGCCATACGGACAATTTGCACGTTGTCGATATGATTAGCCGCAATGTTGTACTGAGCCGCAGCGACCGAGGGTTTGGCAATTTCTGTCGCCAGCACACGGTTAAAATTACGCGCCAGCGCCAGCGAGAAGTTACCATTACCGCAATACAGCTCCAGCAAGTCGCCGGTTGACCCTTCGGTCACATCCAGCGCCCACTCAAGCATCTGAATATTCATCTCGGCATTCGGCTGGGTAAAACTGTTCTCTACCTGACGGTAAATCATGTCGCGACCCGCTACGGGTAACACTTCATCGATGTAGTCCTGATCGAGCATGATTTTGGTTTTGGATGCACGGCCAATAAGCTGAATATCAAAACCTTGTTCGCGCAGTTGATCACGAAGTGCCTTGGCGGCTTGTGTCCACTCATCATCCAGTTTGCGGTGGTAAAGCAGCGAGGCGATAATTTTTCCGCTGCGTGTGGATAAATAATCAATCTGGAAGATCTTACGGCGCAGTACTGGCTCCTGCTTAATTGCCGAGATCAGTAGTGGCATCAAGCGATTGATGATCTCGCTGGCGGCAGGAAACTGATCGACCCGTACGCGGGCTTTGGTCTGCTGATCAAACATGATGTGGTACAGATCCCCTTCGTCATGCCAGACGCGGAATTCTGCACGCATACGGTAATGGCTGACCGGGGAACGAAAAACCTTTGCAGTCGGTGCCTGAAAAGGCGACATCATCGCCGTGAGACGTGCGGTCTTTTCCGCCAGTTGATCGTCATATTGTTCAGTGGGCAAGTTTTCAGGCGTCATGGCTTATCTCGTCTAACTGGGAATAAATGGGCGAACTTTGCGGGGGATTGTAGGGAATGTGCCCATGATGTCCAGTTTTACCCGTCGTAATTAAGGTATCGCTTATACATAATTACGGATGTCTGGATTTCCAAATGGGTTGATCGTAGGATTGCCGTTCGGCCTCATGACTGAGTTAAAAGGGAATCCGGTGTGAATCCGGAACTGGCGCGCAGCGGTATGGGGAAAGCACGGCGATAGCACACTTATTATGCAGACACTGTCTTCTTCTTATTCTTGTTTATAAGGGAGAGCAAAGAAGAGATGGGAAGTCATCGCCCGGTGGCGGTCTATTATTTCTTTCTTTAATGACCAACAAATCCTAAGTCCGAAAACCTGCCGATATTACGTCGCAACTTCACTGTCGTCGCGAAAACGCCGGTGTTTTTCTGCGGCATCCGCCAATTAATTTTGGATGCTCAATTCATGACAATTAAAAAGCACGCGCTGATGGCGGTATTATCTGTCACAGCTTTTTCAGGGTGGGCGCAAGACAATACCTCTTCTGCGGATAACAGCGATAATATGGTTGTTACCGCCAATCGTTTTCCGCAGCCAGTGTCTTCCGTACTGGCACCGACTGATGTGGTGACGCGTGAAGATATCGACAGATGGCAGTCAAAATCTGTCGCTGATGTATTACGTCGTTTACCGGGCGTCGATATTGCGCAGAGTGGTGGTATGGGGCAGCAGACGTCTTTATTTGTTCGCGGTACCAACTCCAATCACACGTTAGTATTAATTGACGGTGTACGTCTTAATCAGGCCGGTATTTCCGGCGCGGCGGATATCAGCCAGATCCCACTTTCACTGGTTCAGCGTATCGAATTCATTCGTGGACCGCGTTCTGCGGTATACGGTTCGGATGCGGTCGGTGGCGTTGTTAACATTATTACGACGCGTGATAAAGATGGCACGACGCTCGGCGCGGGTGTCGGTTCAAACGGTTATCAGAACTATAACGGCTCCACGCAGCAGAAGCTGGGCGAGAACACCACGCTGACGGCCGCAGGGGATTACACTTATACCCGCGGTATCGACGTTGTCGCGGAGGGTAATAACGGCGGCATTCCTCAGCCTGACCGCGACGGTTTCATGAGCAAGACGTTGTATCTCGCGCTGCAACACCAGTTCAATCAGGAAATCAATGGTTTCGCCCGCGCGTATGGTTACGACAACCGTACGGCGTATGACGCGTATGACACCCCAGGTAGCCCGCTGATCGACACTCGTCAGCTTTATAGTCGCACCTATGATACCGGCTTGCGTTATGAGAACGGCATTTATGCCACGCAACTTATCGGCAGCTACAGCCACGTCAAAGACTATAACTACGATCCGAAATATGGCCCGTACGACTCTTCGGCCTCGCTGGATGATTCCGATCAGTACAACGTGCAATGGGGCAACACATTCCAGATCGGGAAAGGTGAAGTCAGCGCAGGCCTCGACTGGCAGAAGCTGACGACTGAACCGGGCACCAACTATCTGGATGATGGCTATAACCAGCACAATACCGGCGTCTATCTGACGACTCAGCAGAAAATCAGTGATTTCACGCTCGAAGGCGCGGTACGCAGCGATGATAACTCCCAGTTTGGTCAGCATACGACCTGGCAGAGCAGCGCAGCATGGGAATTTATCGACGGATACCGTTTCATCGCTTCTTACGGTACGGCATACAAATCACCGAACCTTGGGCAGCTTTACAGCAGTTTTGGCGGCAATCCGGATCTGAATCCTGAAGAGAGCAAGCAATGGGAAGGCGGCCTGGAAGGATTGACCGGTCCACTTAACTGGCGCTTGTCGGCATACCGTAACGACATCGATCAGATGATCGATTACAACAGTTTTACCAACAAGTACTACAACATCGGCAAAGCGACCATCAAAGGCGTTGAATGGACAGGATCATTCGATACCGGTCCGTTGCAGCATCAGATTACGCTGGAATATCTTGACCCGCGTAATGCCGAGACCAACGAAATTCTGGAGCGTCGTGCGAAACAGCAGGTGAAATACCAGGTTGACTGGAATATCGCTGACATCGACTGGTCCATCAATTATCAGTATCTGGGACAGCGTTACGACACCGACTACGGTACGTATCCTTATCAGACCGTCAAACTTGGTGGCGTCAGTTTATGGGATCTGGCAGCATCATATCCGGTGACCTCACATCTGACGGTTCGTGGTAGAATTGCCAACTTGTTTGATAAAGATTACGAGACGGCTTATGGCTATGCCACACCAGGACGTGAGTTCTACCTTACTGGAAGCTATACCTTCTGATACAACGCAAGTTCCTGGCCGCCCGACGGTGCTGGTTTTCGATTCCGGCGTCGGCGGGCTGTCGGTCTATCAAGAGGTCCGGCAGATGTTGCCGGACCTACACTATATTTATGCCTTCGATAATGTGGCTTTTCCTTATGGCGAGAAGTCTGAAGAGTTCATCGTTGAGCGTGTGGTCGAGATCGTCAGCGCGATCGCAAAACGTTATCCCCTTTCCATAATTGTTATTGCCTGCAATACGGCGAGTACGGTCTCCCTTCCTGCACTGCGAGCGAAGTTTGATTGTCCGGTCATCGGTGTTGTCCCTGCTATCAAACCTGCGGCAAAATTAACACGCAATGGTGTCGTCGGCTTGCTGGCAACACGCGCGACCGTTCAGCGTCCTTATACACATGATCTGGTGGCGCGGTTTGCGACGGATTGTCAAATTCTGATGCTGGGCTCGGCGGAGCTGGTCGAACTGGCAGAGGCGAAGCTGCATGGCCAAGAGGTTTCTCTGGAGGCGCTGAAGAAAATCTTGCATCCGTGGCTGCGTCTGCGTGAGCCACCGGACACGGTGGTATTAGGTTGTACGCATTTCCCGTTGCTTTCAGATGAGCTCGCGCAGGTTTTACCCGACGGCACACGTATGATCGACTCCGGTTCTGCCATTGCCCGTCGTGCACACTGGTTAATTGAGACGTCTGGTGTGCCAATTCCGCAGAAAAAAGCCGATGTGGAAATAGAGAGCGTCGCCTACTGCATGGCGATGACAACTGAGGCCCAAAGTTTACTGCCTGTTTTACAGTCATATGGCTTTAGAAGTATCCAGGAATTGTCGCTTTAAACGGCATTTGGCGAAAGAATCAGCGGTCGGTAAATTATTTGTATTTTAGGGGTTGCGGCCTTCTGAGAACTCCCTATAATGCGCCTCCACTGACCGGGAACAACGACTGACAAGTCGCTCGGACAGGAAGAGGAAAAGATGAAAGTTCGAATGAATAATCTCTTGACTCTTCAGC
>NZ_BMFZ01000012.1 GCF_014639435.1 Hafnia psychrotolerans
GACAAAAGCCCCGTACGAAAGTACGGGGCTTTTGTCTTTATTGCTATCAGGTGGTTGGCTAGACGAACAGAGAGTAGGACAAAAGGGGACGCCTTTTGAACGTTGCGCAGCAACGGCCCGCAGGGTGAGCCACGGCGTGGGTCATCAACAACCAGGCATCAAATAAGTAGAAAGCCCTGTACTGACGTACAGGGCTTTTTGCTATATGGAATTTATAGAATAAAGGGGTGAACATTCTTCTCAACAGATCAATGACTATTGGTTACCGGCTGCCATATAGCAAAAACATCTAAAAATATTCCTTAAAGCTGAAGATTTTTCACCTTGATAATACTGTTATCGACTTTCAAGCGTAAAAACGTTATCTTCAGGCATCTAGAAGTCTAAACGTATAAATGGATGTAGTGAGGAAGTTGTTATGCCTATTCGGGTTCCAGATGAGTTACCTGCCGTGAATTTTCTGCGGAATGAAAATGTTTTTGTTATGACGTCTTCACGTGCAAAAACACAGGAAATTCGTCCTTTAAAGGTACTGATCCTGAATCTGATGCCAAAAAAGATCGAGACTGAAAATCAGTTTTTGCGTCTTCTTTCCAACTCGCCTCTGCAAATCGATGTGCAGTTACTGCGCATTGATAGCCGTGAGTCAAAAAACACGCCTGCTGAACATTTGAATAACTTTTATTGTGACTTCGAAGATATCCAGAATGACAATTTTGATGGTCTGATTGTTACCGGAGCCCCCCTCGGTCTGGTTGATTTCTGCGATGTCGCTTACTGGCCGGAAATTGAACGCGTGGTTAATTGGGCGAGAGAACACGTCACATCTACTCTGTTTGTTTGCTGGGCTGTGCAGGCGGCACTAAATGTACTTTACGGGACATCCAAAATGACGCGAGAGACTAAACTATCGGGTGTCTACCATCACCATATATTGCAGCCTCTGGCATTGTTGACACGTGGATTCGATGAGAGCTTTTTAGCCCCACATTCTCGCTATGCAGATTTTCCTGTAGAAGAACTGCGTAAGTATACCGATCTCGATATTTTGGCTGAATCTGAAGAAGCCGGTGCCTATCTGTTTGCTACAAAAGACAAGCGGATGGCTTTTGTTACGGGTCATCCGGAATATGACGCGAGCACTTTGGCGGGCGAATACATGCGTGATCGCGATGCCGGGCTATCGCCGGATATGCCATTCAACTACTTCCCTCAAGATAACCCTGAGCTATCACCGAAGGCTACATGGCGTAGTCATGGGCATCTGTTATTCACTAACTGGTTGAACTATTACGTTTATCAGATCACACCATTCGACTTACGGCAGATGAACCCAAGCTTCGAGTAGTTGTTTGATCTCGTGGGTGATCTTATGGGTCGCCCGCCAAAGTACTTCCATAGTCCTCAGTCTGTTTCCTCAATACCTCCTGGCAAATCCTTCTCCTCCTGATTTTCGAAAATGAAAACCTATCTTATTACTGTAAAAATATTTTTCAGTGTATCCATATGATTAATATAATTAAAAATTTATTTTAAAAATAAAATGGAAATCGTTTTTGATTTTATCATTTTATTGGTTACGCTTAGATCTTATGGAGGCTTATGTTTAGGTAAAGATCCTTTAAGTAAAAAGTTCTTTAGCACTTAACTATCAGCCACCAGTAATGAGCCAGCCGGACGTTTATTATCCTGGCTGATAAGAGAGATAAGTCGGGAGATTATCGATGAATCAACAAGTAACTCGCTCCATACTGGATTTCACGCGCGGTTTTACTGAAAAAGAATCTCAAATATTAACTGATGATGCCGTCGATTTTCTTGCGCAATTGGTAAGTCGATTTACCGATGCTCGAAATCAGCTCTTGAAGGAAAGAGATATTGTTCAGCAGCGTATTGATGAGGGCCATTTGCCAGGGTTTATTTTGGAAACAACTTCCATTAAAGAGGAATTGTGGAGTATTCGCGGTATACCTGCCGACCTCCAGGATCGCCGGGTTGAAATCACAGGGCCGGTAGAACGGAAAATGGTGATCAATGCGCTCAATGCTAACGTGAAGGTATTCATGGCTGATTTTGAGGATTCGCTCTCTCCCGACTGGAATAAAGTCATCGAGGGTCAGCTCAATCTGCGTGATGCTGTCAATGGGACTATCAGTTACACCAATGAATCGGGCAAGATTTATCAGTTAAAACCAAATCCTGCGGTACTGGTGTGCCGGGTTCGTGGTCTCCATTTACCGGAAAAGCATGTGCTATGGAAAGGAGAATCGATACCCGGTGGCTTGTTTGATTTTGCGCTCTACTTTTTTCACAACTACCGCGCACTGCTGGAAAAGGGCAGCGGTCCTTATTTTTATCTGCCCAAAACTCAGTCATATCAGGAAGCGGCTTGGTGGAGTGACGTATTCAGTTTTGCGGAAGATTATGTCGACCTGCCACGCGGAACCATTAAAGCCACCGTGCTGATCGAAACTCTGCCTGCGGTCTTTCAAATGGACGAAATTCTCTACCATTTGCGGGATCACGTCGTTGGCTTAAATTGTGGGCGTTGGGATTATATCTTCAGCTATATCAAGACCCTTAAGAATCACGCTGATCGCGTATTGCCTGACCGTCAAGCCGTTACGATGACGCAGCCGTTCCTTAGTGCTTATTCTCGTCTGCTCATCAAAACTTGTCACCGCCGCGGCGCTTTGGCGATGGGGGGAATGGCGGCTTTTATTCCCAGTAAAGAGACCGAACGTAATCAGTGGGTGCTCAATAAAGTTAAAGCGGACAAAGAGCTTGAAGCGGCAAACGGTCACGACGGAACCTGGATAGCGCACCCAGGCCTCGCAGATACCGTAATGGCTGTTTTCAATCAAGCATTAGGTGAGCACAAAAATCAGCTCGATGTATTACGCCAGGAAGATGCTGCTGTTACTGCGAGCCAACTGCTTGAACCCTGTCAGGGGGAGCGCACCGAAGAGGGCATGCGCGCCAATATTCGTGTCGCAGTGCAATACATTGAGGCTTGGATATCCGGCAATGGCTGCGTGCCGATTTATGGATTGATGGAGGATGCGGCGACGGCTGAGATCTCCCGCACATCCATCTGGCAGTGGATCCACCATGGCAAAACGCTCAGTGATGGTCAATCGGTCACTAAAGCGCTCTTTCGTCAGATGTTGTGTGAGGAGATGCAGATTATTCAACAGGAACTGGGTGAGCAGCGCTTCAGCGTAGGCCGGTTTGATGAAGCCGCAGCTTTAATGGAACGTATCACTACACAGGATGAGCTGATCGATTTCCTCACGCTGCCAGGTTACGCCTTATTGGCTTGAAGTCGTCTTACCCTACAAACGGCAAACTTATAATATTAAGAACAGGAAACCGCGCCATGAAAAACTCCCGTACTGAACAAATTCAGCAGCTTGAAGAGATCTGGTCACAACAACGCTGGCAGGGTATCCGCCGTCCTTATAGCGCTGCCGAGGTAGTAAACCTACGTGGCTCGGTCAATCCCGAATGCACTCTGGCGCAGAATGGCGCTAAACGTTTATGGAATCTGTTGCATGGGACATCGCGTAAAGGTTACGTAAATTGCCTCGGTGCTTTGACGGGAGGGCAGGCGCTACAGCAGGCTAAAGCGGGTATAGAGGCTATCTATCTTTCAGGCTGGCAGGTGGCAGCAGATGCCAATACCGCTTCCAGCATGTATCCGGATCAATCTCTCTATCCGGTGAATTCGGTCCCGGAAGTCGTGGCGCGCATTAATAATACTTTCCGTCGCGCTGACCAGATCCAGTGGTCGAACAGTATTGAGCCTGGGCAGGCAGGCTATACCGACTACTTTCTACCGATTGTTGCCGATGCAGAGGCGGGCTTCGGTGGTGTACTCAATTCCTTTGAGTTGATGAAATCAATGATTGAAGCGGGTGCTGCTGCGGTGCATTTCGAAGACCAGCTTGCCGCCGTAAAAAAATGCGGGCATATGGGCGGAAAAGTGCTGGTACCTACCCAGGAGGCGGTCCATAAACTGATTTCGGCCCGTTTGGCGGCTGATGTGTTAGGCGTACCCACTCTATTGGTTGCGCGAACCGATGCTGACGCTGCTGACTTACTGACTTCCGACTGCGACCCATATGACAGCGCATTCATTACCGGTGAACGCACTCCCGAAGGCTTCTACCGCACTCGTGCGGGAATAGAGCAGGCGATCAGCCGCGGATTGGCCTATGCCTCTTATGCTGACATTGTATGGTGCGAAACTTCCACGCCAGACCTGGCTCTGGCTCAGCATTTTGCAGACGCCATTCATGCCAAATTCCCTGGCAAACTGTTGGCTTATAACTGCTCACCATCCTTTAACTGGAAAAAGAATCTTGATGATAAAACCATCGCCAGTTTCCAGGATCAGCTTGCCGCGATGGGTTATCAATATCAGTTCATTACCCTGGCCGGCATTCACAGCATGTGGTTCAACATGTTCGATCTGGCGTATGCCTATGCTCAGGGCGAAGGTATGAAGCATTACGTTGAAAAAGTACAGGAACCCGAGTTTGCCGCTATCCAACACGGTTATACCTTTGCTTCTCATCAGCAGGAGGTTGGCACCGGATATTTTGATAAAGTCACTAACATTATTCAGGGTGGTCGCTCATCAGTGACGGCGTTAACCGGCTCTACTGAAGAACAACAATTCGGCGTTTGATGTCTACAGGTCTGGTATCCCCAGGCCTGTTTCCTGTTTAGGAGCGCAGCCTATGCGTATTGAATTGTTGATCGCTCAGACTATTTTGCAAGGGTTTGATGCCCAGTATGGACGCTTTCTGGAGGTCACTTCAGGCGCTCAACATCGATTTGAACAAGCCGACTGGGTCGCCGTGCAAACGGCAATGAAACAGCGGATCCACTTGTACGACCATCATGTAGGGTTGGTCGTTACCCAACTCAAATGTATCACCGGCTCTAATTTCTATGACACAACCTTTCTGGCAAAGGTTAAACGCGCCTACGGCGAGCTGTTACCTGATTACCCAAGGGCTGAAATTGCCGAAAGTTTTTTTAATTCCGTCTACTGCCGCATTTTTAAACATCGTGATTTAGCTGCTGAAAAACTGTTTATTTTCAGTGAACAAACGGACGGCAATCACAGCATATTTCCCCGTCCGCTTTTTCGCCGATATGAAGGACAGGGTAATCTTCTTCGAATGATAAAAATGTTGCTGGCCGATCTCCCACTGCGACTTGAATGGGAGGACAGTGAACGTGATGCTCGCTATATCAGTCACGCCCTGCAAGCCATCGCTACGTCTGAGCAGCTCTCCCTTGCTGTTTTTGACGTCGCCACCGAACTTTTTTATCGCAATAAAGCGGCCTGGCTGGTCGGTAAAATCCGTATTGCCGGAGAGGTTTTACCGTTTCTTTTACCTATTCACCGTAGCCTAAGCGGTCAGCTGTTTGTTGACGCCTGTTTGACTGATCGTAATGACGCCAGCATTGTATTTGGTTTTGCCCGTTCCTACTTTATGGTTTATGCACCCCAGCCTGGTGCGTTAGTGGAGTGGCTACGTGAGATCCTGCCCGGTAAAACGACAGCGGAACTGTATAGCGCCATCGGTTGCCAGAAACATGCAAAAACAGAGTGTTACCGCGAGCATCTGCGTTTTATCGCACAAAATGACCAGCAGTTTATTATTGCTCCTGGCGTTAAAGGAATGGTGATGCTGGTCTTCACCTTGCAAGGCAGTGACCGCGTTTTTAAAGTGATTAAAGACCACTTCGCTCCGCCAAAAGAGGTAACCGAAGCGCAGGTTATGGCCTGCTACCAACTGGTCAAAGAACATGACAGGGTGGGACGCATGGCGGATACCCAGGAGTTTGAGTACTTCAGTCTGGCGAAGAACCATATCAGCGCAGAACTGATGGCGGAATTAATGCGTGAAGTTCCCAGTAAAATTGAACAGGCTGGTGACAATATTATTCTGCGGCACCTGTACATCGAACGTCGTATGACGCCGCTGAATCTTTATCTGGAACAGGCCAGTGACCAGCAATTGCATGACGTGATTGAAGAGTATGGCAACGCGATAAAGCAACTTGCAGCCGCTAATATTTTCCCCGGCGACATGTTATTTAAAAACTTTGGTGTCACCCGTCACGGGCGTGTCGTATTTTATGACTACGATGAGATTTGCTACATGACTGAGGTGAATTTTCGCCATATTCCTGCGTCACGCTATCCGGAAGATGAGCTGGCAAGCGAACCCTGGTACAGCATCTCCCCGAACGATGTCTTCCCTGAGGAGTTCCGCTATTTTCTGTGCAGCGATAAACGGCTCAAACCTTTATTTGAAAAACTGCATGGCGATCTGTTTGAAGCCAGTTACTGGCAGGCAGTGCAACGTCGTATCCTCGGCGGTTATGTCGAAGATGTCTACGCATACCGCCGCAGACAACGTTTCAGCCTGCGGCTTGATGAGAGCCCATCCGTTGATGCGACTCTCACTCGGAAGTAACAATGACGACTCGTTAATTTTTACCACCGCCATATGCCTGCGTGATCTCTTTGGCAGCATGAATAACCAGTGCCCCTAATTCAGTGACGCGGTCATCTGTAATACGGGAAATGGGGCCTGAAATTGAGATCGCCGCATAGGCATCGTTATGTTCGTCATAGATGCATGTCGCTACACAGCGTAATCCCAGTGCATGCTCTTCATCATCAAAGGCATAACCTCGCTTACGCGTCTCCGCCAGCTCCTGCTTCAGGTTCACCGGTGAGGTTTTGGTCAGCGGCGTATAGCTGTGCAACCCGATTTTATGCAACAGCTTTACCAGCCGTTCTTCCGGGAGCGTAGAAAGAAACGCTTTACCTGCGCCTGAAGCATGCATTGGTAGCTTGCCGCCAATCGGGGCTGACATTCGCATCAGCGCATTACATTGCACCTGATCAATGATGATCGCCTGATAATCGCTGTGATCCAGTACCGCTAAATTGACCGTTTCACCTGATTCCTCCATTAAACGCCGCAGCATCGGGTGCACCATTGCCAGCAGATTACGGCTTTGCAGGAAGCTGCTCCCCACGACGAAAGCATGCGAACCAATAGTCCATAAACCTAAATCCCCCACCTGACGAACAAATCCCTGCTGCTGCATGGTGCTCAGCAAGCGGTGTGTGGTGGAATTGGGCAGACCTGCCTGTTGCGCCAGATCGGTCAGTGCGACGCTGCCCTGTGCTTCAGCGATGTACTCTAATAATTTCAGGCCACGGGTCAGGGACTGCACCTGTCCGGTGGCGGCACTGCCAGAGTTGGCAGCGGCTTTGGTTTTCTTAACGCGTTTGGCTGGGGTTGACGTGGACGTTGGCATGGGCCTTTTCCTAGTAAGATGCGCGAATTAGCGATGAATAAAAGTTTTTTTGGAATTCATTTTCGTTTCTACAGTATGGATCGCAACGGGGCTTTTCGCTCATCCGATGTGTTGCATTCAGACTGCGGGATGTATTCCCGAATTGAAAAAGTCTCACGTTGGGCTGAGCTTTCCACTAAGCAAGGTATGCTAGGATGTTGACCATGATTTCCGGCTTGTGCGTTGGGTTTGCCGGTGGTGAGAGACAGGTGAAGAGGTGAGAGTGACGAATCAAGTTGAGGCGCTACGTAAGCAGCTGGCACAGCGTATTTTGGTATTGGACGGCGGCATGGGAACCATGATCCAAAGCTATCGCCTGGAAGAAGAGGACTACCGCGGCGAGCGTTTTGCCGATTGGGAAAGTGATCTCAAAGGCAATAACGATCTTCTGGTACTGACGAAACCTGAAGTGATCACCGCGATCCACTATGGCTACCTGGAAGCGGGTGCCGATATCCTCGAAACTAACACCTTCAACTCCACCCGCATTGCTATGGCGGATTACCACATGGAGTCGATATCGGCCGAAATCAATTACGAAGCTGCGCGACTGGCACGTATTTGCGCCGATGAATGGACCGCCCGCACACCCGATAAACCGCGCTATGTTGCAGGCGTGCTTGGGCCGACTAACCGCACAGCATCGATTTCCCCAGACGTTAACGACCCTGCGTTTCGTAACGTATCTTTTGATCAACTCGTTGAAGCGTACCGTGAATCGACGCGTGCTCTGATTGAAGGCGGCGCTGATCTGATCATGATTGAAACGGTCTTCGACACCTTGAATGCGAAAGCTGCCACGTTTGCGGTAGAGACCGAATTTGAGGCCATGGGCGTCATTTTGCCGGTCATGATCTCCGGCACAATCACCGATGCATCAGGCCGAACGCTTTCAGGGCAAACCACTGAAGCCTTCTATAACTCACTGCGTCATGTTAAACCGCTCACTTTCGGTCTGAACTGTGCTCTGGGGCCAGACGAGCTGCGTCAATATGTGGCTGAGCTTTCTCGCATTGCCGAATGTTATGTCACGGCACACCCCAATGCCGGCTTGCCGAATGCCTTTGGGGAGTATGACCTGGATGCCAAAGAGATGGCGGAACACATTGGCGAATGGGCACGTTCCGGCTTTCTGAACATTGTTGGGGGATGCTGCGGTTCGACACCCGCGCACATTGCCGCAATAGTAGAAGTCGTCGAAGGCGTCGCCCCACGCGAGCTGCCAGATATTCCAGTCGCGTGTCGTCTGGCCGGACTCGAGCCATTAACCATTGATGCCAGTACGCTGTTTGTTAACGTGGGTGAGCGAACCAATGTCACCGGCTCCGCCCGGTTTAAGCGTTTGATCAAAGAAGAGAAGTATATTGAGGCCCTGGCCGTTGCGCGCCAGCAGGTAGAAAGCGGTGCGCAAATCATCGATATCAACATGGATGAAGGCATGCTTGATGCCGAGGCAGCCATGGTGAGGTTCCTTCATCTGATTGCCGGTGAGCCTGATATCGCTCGTGTGCCTATAATGATTGACTCCTCAAAATGGGACGTTATTGAAAAAGGACTGAAGTGTATTCAGGGCAAAGGCATCGTTAACTCTATTTCAATGAAAGAGGGCGAAGAGGCTTTCCTTAGACAGGCCCGCAAAGTTCGTCGTTACGGCGCAGCTATGGTCGTGATGGCTTTTGACGAAGAGGGTCAGGCGGACACGCGTGCGCGCAAAATTCAAATCTGTCGTCGTGCTTACAAATTGCTCACCGAAGAGGTGGGGTTTCCACCGGAAGATATTATCTTCGACCCCAATATTTTCGCCGTGGCAACGGGCATTGAAGAGCACAACAATTATGCGGTGGATTTCATTGAGGCCTGTGCTGATATTAAATCTGAGCTGCCGCATGCGCTGATCTCCGGTGGGGTTTCTAACGTCTCATTCTCTTTCCGCGGTAATGATCCGGTACGTGAAGCTATTCACGCGGTGTTCCTCTACTACGCGATCCGCAGCGGCCTGGACATGGGTATCGTCAATGCGGGTCAGTTGGCCATCTACGATGATCTTTCCGCCGAACTGCGTGATGCCGTTGAAGATGTGATCCTCAACCGTCGTGATGATAGTACTGAGCGTCTGCTGGATATTGCGGAAAAATACCGTGGCACTAAAGACGACGGTGAAGCCAACAAACAGCAGGCGGAATGGCGCGGCTGGGACGTCCGTAAGCGTCTGCAATATTCCCTTGTTAAGGGAATCACCGAATTTATTGAGCTGGACACCGAAGAGGCTCGCCAGCTTTCGGCGCGCCCAATCGAAGTCATTGAAGGCCCACTGATGGACGGTATGAACGTTGTTGGTGACCTGTTCAGTGAGGGCAAAATGTTTCTGCCGCAGGTGGTGAAATCAGCCCGTGTGATGAAGCAGGCGGTGGCTTATCTGGAACCCTACATTGAGGCCAGCAAAGAGAAAGGAAAAACCAACGGTAAAATTCTGCTGGCGACCGTGAAGGGTGACGTGCATGACATCGGTAAAAATATTGTGGGTGTCGTATTGCAGTGTAATAACTACGAAATTATCGATCTCGGCGTGATGGTTCCCACCGATAAGATCCTTAAAACCGCGATTGAAGAAAAGGTCGATATTATCGGGCTGTCTGGCCTGATAACGCCTTCCCTTGACGAAATGGTGAACGTTGCCAAAGAGATGCAACGACGTGGTTTTACCATCCCGCTGTTGATTGGTGGAGCCACCACCTCTAAGGCACATACGGCGGTGAAAATAGAGCAAAACTATAGCGGCTCTACAACCTATGTGCAGAATGCTTCGCGCTCAGTTGGCGTCGTTTCAGCACTGTTGTCGGACACTCAACGTGATGCGTTCGTCGAGCGTACCCGCAAAGAGTACGAAACTGTACGCATTCAGCATGGGCGCAAGAAACCTCGAACCCCACCTGTCAGCCTGGAAGTAGCCCGGGACAATGCTACCAGCATCGACTGGGAGAGCTACACACCACCTGCGGTACATCGTTTGGGTATCCAGAAAGTGGAAGCCAGTGTTGAAACGTTGCGTAATTATATCGACTGGACGCCGTTCTTTATGACCTGGTCACTTGCCGGGAAATATCCGCGAATACTGGAAGATGAAGTCGTCGGTGAAGAGGCCAAACGTTTATTTCAGGATGCCAACGACCTGCTCGACAAACTCTCGCGTGAAAAACTGTTGAACCCGCGCGGAGTTGTAGGCTTGTTCCCTGCCAATCGTGTTGGCGACGATATTGAAATCTACAGTGATGAGCGACGTAATGAGGTGCTGGTGGTCAGCCATCACCTGCGGCAGCAAACTGAAAAAACTGATTTTGCCAACTACTGTTTGGCTGATTTTGTGGCACCTAAATCCAGCGGTAAAAAAGATTATATGGGGGCTTTTGCGGTAACCGGTGGTCTGGAGGAGGACGCCTTAGCCGATGCTTATGACAAACAACATGATGACTACAACAAAATCATGATTAAGGCCCTGTCTGATCGTCTGGCCGAAGCGTTTGCTGAATACCTGCATGAGCGAGTGCGCAAGGTATACTGGGGCTTTGCTGCTAATGAAAACTTGAGTAACGAAGAACTTATCCGCGAAAATTATCAAGGTATTCGCCCTGCACCCGGCTATCCGGCCTGTCCGGAACATACGGAGAAAGGCCAGATTTGGACGTTACTGGATGTGGAAAAGAACACTGGTATGCAACTTACTGAATCGTTTGCTATGTGGCCGGGTGCGGCAGTTTCCGGTTGGTATTTCAGCCATCCTGACAGTAAATATTTCGCTGTAGCGCAAATTCAGCGTGACCAGGTGGAGGACTATGCGGCACGTAAAAATATGCCAATAGCTGAAGTCGAACGCTGGCTGTCGCCTAACTTAGGTTACGACGCAGACTAATACCTGTCATCTTTCTCGCTGACTCTGCGTTGGCTACCATCACGAACGCCAGTCACTGACTGGCGTTCCCGCAGTTGCCACATTACTCGGCCTTTTTCCAGGCCTCGTCCCTAATCAATTCACTTCCACATCAATCTGTAACGCGTCATAGCGCCAATACTCCAGGTCACAGTCAATTACCCGGTGATGTTGATCACGGTTAACGCGAGTGATGAACAGCGCCGGGTTACCTGGTGCGACTTTCAACGCCCACGAGGCTTGCTCTGATAAGCGAGTTGGCACCATATCGAAACGAACCCGGCCGTAGCTCACGCCATACTGAGTTGAATAAAGGTCGGTCAGCGATTGGGTCAGATCAGCATTGAGGATGTTTGGAAAGAACTGCGGATTTAGGTAGTGCTCAACATACAACACGGGTCTCCCGTCGATGTAACGCAAACGGCGGATGCAATAAACCTCACTTCCGAGTGGTAATGCCAGCTTATTGCACACCGTGTCGCTGGCCGTCAGCACTGCTGCATCAATCACTTCTGTTCGGGCACTGCGCCCTTGCTCACGCACCATGGCATGGAAATGGCTGCGTTGCAGCGGGTTATAGATAATGCGGGGCGGAGAAACAAACCAGCCGCGCCGGACTTCCCGGTAAATTAAACCCTGTCCCTCAAGCTGACTCAGGGCTTCACGAAGTGTGATGCGAGTGGTGGAAAAATATTCACTCAGATGGCGCTCAGAAGGCAGACGTCCCTCGACAGAAAAAACGCCAGCGGCAATTTTTTCGCTCAGTGTCAGGCAAATCACTGCAACGGTTGTTAAGGCTTCGCTCATGGGTACAGGTCTCATTACAGTGCATTTTTTGCACCACCAAGGTGATCTTGTGCTGAATTTGTGTGCGCTTATTAACAGCTTTCGGTTTAAAAATGCTGGTTTTTCGCACTGTAATATAATTATCACAATTGGTCGCTAGATTGGCTTAGTTCTTGCTGGACTAGACCAGTCCTCTCACACTACCATTTGGAGCATTCGTTATGAAACAGTTGTTCACTTCTGTCTTTACCAGTGCACTCGTTCTTTCGACCTCAGTGGCTTTTGCTGCTGAGCCTCCAGCGGCACTTCTCAAGGCTGCCCAAGCTGAAGGAACGGTGAATAGTGTCGGTATGCCTGATGACTGGGCTAACTGGAAAGGTACCTGGAGTGACCTGAACACGAAGTACGGCCTGAAACACAGCGACACTGATATGAGTTCCGCGCAGGAAATCGCTAAATTTTTGGCTGAAAAAGACAATGCCAGCGCAGATATTGGTGATGTTGGTGCTGCTTTTGGCCCCATTGCTGTCCAGAAAGGCGTGACCCAGGCCTATAAACCCACGACGTGGGATCAGGTGCCTGACTGGGCGAAAGACAAAGACGGTATGTGGGCGCTTGCGTATACAGGAACTATCGCCTTCATTATCGACAAATCTCAGGTGAAAGATGAACCCCATAGCTGGGCTGAACTGCTGAAAAGTCACTATAAAGTGACCATCGGTGATGTGGGGACTGCAGCGCAGGCGGCAAATGGCGTACTGGCCGCAACTTACGCCATGGGAGGAAATGAAAAGAATCTGAAACCTGGTCTGGAATACTTTGCCAAGCTGGCGAAAGCCGGGCGTTTAAGCCTGACAGATCCGGTGATTGCTTCTCTGGAAAAAGGTGAAGTGCAGGTTGGCGTGGTCTGGGACTTCAATGGATTGAGCTATCGCGACAAGATCGACAAAACCCGCTTTGATGTGCTCATCCCCTCAGATGGCACCATCACCTCCGGCTACACGACTATTATCAACAAATTTGCCAAACACCCTAATGCCGCGAAGCTGGCTCGTGAATATATTTTCTCCGATGCCGGTCAGATAAATCTCGCTCGTGGTTATGCCCGCCCAATCCGAGCTGATCACATCACTTTGCCTGATGATGTGAAAGTCAAACTGCTGCCATCCGAAGAATACAAAAACGCCCATCCGATTGCTGACACTGCTGCGTGGGATAAAAGCGCTAAAACGCTGCCGCGTCTGTGGCAGGAAAACGTCATGATTAACATGCAGCAATAACAACTAAAATTGAGTGATAAAGGCGAAGCGTTGATGAAAAGCATTCTAGTGGTACTGGACGGCCTGAATTATCAGGTTGCTCGTGATGCAATGGGATATTTACAGGCACAGTGCGCTGCTGGACGCGGCCGCTTGTATCAACTGGAATGCGCATTGCCTTCGCTGTCTCGGCCTTTGTACGAATGCATCCTCACCGGCATCACGCCGGTTGAGAGTGGCATCGTACACAACCAGGTTGACCGACTCTCAACGCAGCGCAGCATCTTTCACTACGCCCGAGATGCGGGGCTGTCCACCGCGGCAGCGGCGTATCATTGGGTCAGCGAGCTGTATAATCGCACGCCGTTTGACCCGCCGCGCGACCGCCATACCAGTGATGAAACGCTGGCGATCCAACACGGGCACTTCTATTACGATGACAGCTATCCCGACTCGCATCTATTTGATGACGCCGAGAGCCTGCGCCGTCGCCATGACCCGCATTTTCTGCTGATCCATTCGATGAATATCGACGATGCCGGTCACAAATTCGGTCTCTCCACACCACAGTACCGCAACAAAGCCCGCATAGCTGACGGTATCCTGTCGCACTATTTAGGCGACTGGCTGTCCGCGGGTTATCAGGTCATTGTCACCGCCGATCACGGAATGAATGATGACCGTAGCCACGGCGGTATTTTGCCAGAAGAGCGTCTGGTCCCGCTGTTTGTCTTTGGATCAGCCTTCAGCTTGCAAGCGGCCGAACCGCTGCAAACTGAGCTATGCGGCACACTGTGTCAACTGCTGAACATTGCGCACGATAAACCGCACTGCGCGGAATTGCTGGCCTGAACCCTGCCACTTTTTGAGGAGTGCCGATGAAAGCCAAGTGGATAGCCGTGTTATTCATGCTGCCGTTTGCCGTGTTTTTTACGGCTTTTCAGCTGGCTCCGCTAATTTGGGTAGCGGTCAGCAGTTTTTACAGTGATACCTACGAAGCCTGGGGATGGGGAAATTACAGCGATATCCTCACTTCGCCCTTCTATTTACAAGCGATGCGCTTCTCGCTCGATATCTCGGTTTGGTCGAGTTTATTGGGATTACTGATTGCATTGGTAAGTAGTTACTCACTTCGTCAGCTCGGTCCGACAAAGCTGCATGACTTTGTGATGTCCTTTACCAATATGACCAGCAACTTCGCAGGTGTCCCGCTGGCGTTTGCCTTTGTGATTTTACTTGGCTTGAACGGTTGTCTGACACTGTTACTGAAGAAGTATGGGCTGATGGAAAGCTTCAATCTGTATTCGAAAGACGGACTGATTGTGCTTTACACCTATTTCCAGATCCCGCTCGGCGTGCTGTTGCTCTATCCAGCCTTTGATGCGCTCCGTGACGATTGGCGCGAGTCGGCGGCGCTGCTTGGTGCCGGGCGTTGGCGTTACTGGCGGCATATTGGTATACCGGTGTTGTTTCCTGCGTTGATGGGGACGTTTGTCATTCTGTTGGCCAATGCACTGGGGGCTTATGCCACGGTGTACGCCCTGACTACCGGTAACTTCAACGTGGTGCCAGTGCGAATTGCCGCATTGGTGTCCGGTGATATTTCACTCGATCCGAACATGGGCAGTGCGCTGGCGATGCTGCTGGTGGTGCTCATGGCCTTTATCACGCTGATACATCAGTGGTTTTTACGCAGGAGCTATCTGAATGTGCGCTGAAAATTTGGCTAATTGCCGGGAGGAGGCCCATGTCACGCGCTGAAGGTTTATATCATCGTCTGATTGTCTGGGTATTGATGATCACCCTACTGTTGCCGCTGGCAGCCACGCTGGTTTATGCGTTGGTGAACGAATGGGGAGCGACCATTTTACCCAGCGGGTTCACCCTTAAATGGATGACGGCACTGTGGAGTGATCCGCGCTTTCTGGTCGCACTTGGGCACTCGCTGTTGATCTGCTTTGGTACGCTGTTGCTGTCGCTGGTCTTGATTTTGCCTCTGATGTTTGTGATCGCTTACTACTTCCCCAGACTTGATGCGATAATGAATGTGCTCATCCTTTTGCCTTTTGCCGTGCCACCGGTAGTCTCCTCTGTCGGCTTAATGTCGCTCTATTCGTCAGGGCCGCTGGCGCTGACCGGGACGCCGTGGATCCTCATCGGCTGCTATTTCACTATCGCGCTACCGTTTATCTATCGTGCTATCTCCAACAATATGCAGGCGATTAATTTACGTGATTTGATGGACGCCGCACACCTGCTCGGGGCCAGTACCTGGAAAGCGGCTTTGCTGGTGGTTTTGCCAAACTTACGTAAGGGGATGACGATCGCTGTGTTGCTGTCTTTCTCATTTTTAATTGGTGAGTTCGTGTTCGCGAATCTGTTGGCCGGCAGCCGCTATGAAACGTTGCAGGTTTATCTCTACAACATGCGCAACGGTAGCGGTCATTTCACCAGTGCACTGGTTATCTCCTATTTCGTGGTTGTCCTGGCATTTACCTGGATGGCTAACGTGCTGAATAAAGGAAAGAGCTGATATGTCCTATTTGCAGGTCACACAACTCAACAAGCATTATGGTCAGACGCAGATTTTCAACAACATCGATTTCAGTGCCAGAGAGGGCGAATTCGTTACTCTGCTGGGTCCCAGCGGCTGTGGAAAATCGACATTGCTACGTTGTCTGGCTGGGCTGACATCTGTGGACAGTGGGCAGATTATTTTGCAGGGGCAGGATATCGTTCCGCTCAGCCCGCAGCAGCGCGGCATCGGTATGGTCTTCCAGAGTTATGCGTTGTTTCCTAACATGACGGTGGAAGGCAACGTGGCGTTCGGCCTGAAAATGCAGAAATTATCGTCCAGTGAAGTTCATCGGCGAGTCGGCGACGTGCTGGCGCTGGTCGAAATGAATGAGTACTCAAAGCGCTACCCGCATCAGCTTTCCGGAGGGCAGTGTCAGCGCGTGGCGCTGGCCCGTTCATTAGTCACTGAGCCACGCCTACTGTTGCTGGATGAGCCGCTGTCTGCACTGGATGCGCGGATCCGTAAACATCTGCGCGAACAAATCCGTCGCATTCAGCGTGAGATGAACCTGACAGCGATTTTCGTGACCCACGATCAGGAAGAGGCATTGACGATGTCAGATCGCATTGTGCTGATGAATAAAGGAAAAATCGTACAAAATGCGGATGCCGAAACCCTGTATACTGAGCCGGTTGATGCCTTTGCCGCCGGTTTCATCGGCAGTTATAACTTACTCAATGCCACTGATGCGCAAGCGCTGACCGGCCAGCACTACGGTGGTAAGGTGGCAATTCGCCCTGAATCGATTGTAATATGTGCGCCTGAACAGGGCATTCCTGCCCGAATCTTACATCACAGCCTGCTTGGCAACGTCGTACGTTATCGCGTGCTGGCGAATAATGTTGAGCTGTCAGTGGATGTATTAAACCGATCTGTAGCCTCTCTTCTCGCCGATGGCATTGAAATTGGTCTTCAGTTAGATCTTGTTACGTTACGGGAAGTGGCATGAGTCTGGCGCTGTTTGATCTCGATGAAACTCTGATTAACGGCGACTGTTCTAGCCTGTGGTCTGCCTATATGGTGGCACAGGGATGGGTAGCGGATGAGCAGGCCTTCCTGCAACGCGACACTCTACTGATGCAGCAATATGCCGCAGGTCAGATGGACATGCAGGAATACATGACCTGTACGCTGGTACCGCTGAAAGGTCGCTGTGAATTAGATGTTGCAGTAATGATCGAGCGTTATATCCAGGAAGTGATCGCTCCGCGCGTCTATAATGATGCTCGTGAATGTCTGGAACAGCATCGTGCACGCGGCGATCGCATCGTGGTGATTTCGGCCTCAGGTGCTCATCTGGTTGCCCCGATCGCGCGTTATCTCGGTGTTAACGACACTTTGGCGATCAGTGTTGGCATTGAAAAGGGAATTTTCACGGGCACGACGCAAGGCGTGATGACTTACCGTGAGGGGAAAGTCACGCGGCTGATGGAACTGCTTAATCAAGATGTTTCACAGTTGCAGCACGCCAGTTTTTATTCGGATTCTCATAATGATCTGCCCTTGCTGACTAAGGTTGGCAAGCCGTGTGCAGTCAATCCGGACGCTATCCTGCACCAACACGCCCGGCAGGCAGGATGGCCGGTCTATGCCTGGCGTTAATGGAGCTGTTCTTTCGTGTTAACCCTTTTACATTTGTTGTCTGCTATTTCTCTGCTCGTATGGGGTACGCACATCGTGCGCACCGGCATCATGCGTGTCTTTGGCGCCAATCTGCGCCGTGTTCTGAGTAACAGTGTCGAGAAAAAACCGCTAGCGTTTGTAGCGGGCATTGGCGTTACTGCGCTGGTGCAAAGCAGTAATGCTACCGCGCTGCTGGTCACGTCGTTTGTATCGCAGGGGCTGGTGGCACTGGCTCCAGCATTGGTGATTATTCTCGGTGCAGATGTCGGGACCGCCGTGATGGCGCGTATCCTGACCTTCGATCTCTCCTGGCTTTCTCCGCTGCTGATTTTCGTCGGTGTCGCGTTCTTCCTCAGCCGTAAACAAACCCGCGCGGGGCAAATGGGCCGTGTCGGTATCGGGCTGGGGCTGATTTTACTGGCGCTGGAGCTGATTGTGGGCGCAGCGACGCCGATCATGCAGGCCTCCGGCGTTAAGGTTTTATTCTCGTCCCTGACCGGTGATGTGCTGCTCGATGCCCTGACCGGCGCAGTGTTTGCCATCATCAGCTATTCCAGTCTGGCGGCTGTTTTGCTGACGGCAACCCTTGCCGCGACCGGCGTGATTTCGCTTAAAGTGTCACTTTGTCTGGTCATCGGTGCCAACCTCGGCAGCGGGCTGCTGGCAATGATTAACGCCAGTAAACAGAATGCGGCGGGGCGACGTGTGGCGCTCGGCAGCACGCTGTTTAAACTGATTGGTTTGGTGATTGTGCTGCCGTTTGTCGGACTGTTGTCGACGCAACTGGCGCGGCTTGGCATTCCGGATGAAGAACTGGTGATCTACTTCCACATGTTCTACAACCTGATCCGTTGCCTGGCGCTGGTGCCGCTGACTGCGCCGATGGCGAAGGTTTGCGAGATGATGATTGCCGATGTACCTGAAGATGATCCCCGTCTGCGTCCGCGCCATCTGGATGTCAGCGCAATTGATACCCCGACGCTGGCGCTGGCCAATGCCGCCCGTGAAACCTTGCGCATGGGCGACGTGGTCGAACATATGCTGATTCTCAACCGGGAAGTGATGCACGGTAAACTGGCGCAGGATCGCGAAGTGCGGCGTCTCGACGATGACGTTGATGTGCTCTATACCGCCATCAAACTGTATCTGGCGCAAATCAACAAGGAAGGACTGGGCGAGGATGATTCCCGCCGCTGGGCCGAAATCATCGAAATGGCGCTGAACCTCGAACAGGCCGGTGACATTATCGAGCGCATGACCGGCGATATCACCGCCAAATCCCACGCTACGCGCCGCGCGTTCTCGCCGGAAGGACTGGTGGAGCTGGATGGCTTACATGAAAAATTGCAGGATAACCTGCGTCTGAGTCTGGGCGTTTTCCTGTCGAACGATCTGACCAGTGCGCGCCGTCTGCGCCGCTCCAAACACCGTTTCCGCATTCTCGACCGCCGTTATGCGCATGCGCACGTTGATCGCCTGCATCAGCATAATGTGCAGAGTATCGAAACCAGCTCGCTGCACCTCGGGTTGCTGGGGGATATGAAACGTCTGAACTCACTGTTCTGTGCGGTGGCCTATAACGTGCTGGATCAGGATGAGCAGGAAGATGAGCAGCGCGAACCGAATGATGATGTGCAACGGGTGTAGTACGAATCAAAACGGGCGCTGAGGAAGGCGCCCGTTTCTTTTTCATATTCTTTTTAGTCTGGAAATCAGTCTTTTTTGACCGGCTTACCGGACCAGTAACCGGCCAGCAAAGAACCTGACAGATTGTGCCATACCGAGAAGAGAGCGCCTGGCAACGCCGCCAGCGGGCTGAAGTACATTTTGCCGAGTGTTGCCGCCAGCCCTGAGTTCTGCATACCGACTTCCATCGCCAGCGTACGGCAGGTGGTTTCGTCGAAACCAAACAGTTTCCCGCCCCAGTAACCACTCAGCAAACCAATACCGTTATGCAGGATCACGGCCACAATCACCACCAGACCGACAGAACCGATAAAGCCCTGACTGCCCGCCACGACGGCACTGATGATGGCGATAATGCACACCATAGAAAACAGCGGCAGCAGCGGTTCGATGCGTTTCACGGTTTTGGTGAACAGATGATGAATAATCAGACCGGCTAAAATCGGGATCACCACAATCTGCAAAATGCTCAGTAGCATGCCTTCCACATCGACCTTAATGTGGGTATCGACGTAGAAGCGCGTCAGCAGCGGGGTGGCGAAAACACCGACCAGAGTGGAGACGGCAGAAATCGTCACCGACAGGGCGACATCCCCTTTGGCGAGATAAATCATTACGTTGGATGCGGTACCTGACGCCACGCTGCCCACCAGAATCATCCCCGCCGATAAATCTGCTGGCATATGAAACAGTTTAGCCAGCCCCCATGCCGCCAGCGGCATAATCAGATAGTGCAGGAACGTAGCGGCGGCCACCGGCGCCGGGCGTGACAGCACGCGTTTGAAATCACCGAACTCCAGCGTGACGCCCATCGCGAACATGATCAGCATTAGCAGTGTCGCGACGTGTGGGGCAATGGGCGTAAAGGTGCCCGGCGTATAGTAGGCGGCGACGGAGAGCAGCACGGCCCACAGCGGGAACAGGCGGGTTATTTTGGCTAACATGGTGAGGATCCCTTATTGGTCTTTGTTGTTTTTAATTATGTGATGTTGCAGGTAAAGCTTTGCCATAGCATTTGGGGTGTAGCATAAAACCGGGCGCATAAAAAAACCGGGCACAAAGGCCCGGCACTGACATGCACCGCGCCCGTTCTTATTCGAATAGGTTGCGATGAAGTGTTTTAACCACCTGATCAGCATCATTGCCCGGTACCAGGAAGCAGAGATTGTAGCTGCTTGCTCCGTAGCAAATCATGCGGATGTTGAACGGATCGAGCACGCCGAACACTTCTTTTCCGACGCCACAGGCTTGTGACAGTTTGTTGCCGATGATGGCGATCAGCGCCAGGTTCTCTTCGACTTCCACGCGACACAGTGAGGACAGCTCAGTCAGCAGCGATGTCGTGAGCAGGCTGTCATCCGAAGAGGTTGAACCCGTGGTATCCAATGTCAGTGCTATGTTGACTTCTGACGTGGTGATCAAATCGACTGAAATATTGTGACGCGCCAGAATGCCAAATACCTCGGCGAGAAAACCGCGCGAATGCAACATGCTCAGGCTGTGCAACGTGACCAATGTTTGCTTGCGGCGCAGCGCCAGGGCGCGGAATAGCGGCGGGTTGTCGGTGGTATTGCACACTAATGTGCCGCCAGCTGATGGGTCTTTACTTGAGCCGACAAACACTGGAATGCCGCGGCGCACTGCCGGTAACAGCGTGGCTGGGTGTAACACTTTAGCACCAAAAGTGGCCATTTCAGCCGCTTCTTCAAACGCGATGCGGTCGATGCGTTTGGCATCCGGTACCACGCGAGGATCGGTGGTATATATGCCGGGGACGTCGGTCCAGATATCAACACGTGCAGCACTCAGTGCTTCGGCTAGCAGGGCGGCGGTGTAATCGCTGCCGCCCCGGCCTAGCGTGGTGGTCCGGCCTTTACCTTCGCTACCAATAAAGCCTTGAGTGATCACCAGTGCCTCTTGTAGACGGGGTTGCAATTGTTGAATAGCCAGTTCAGACAGGGCATCCGTGTCCGGCTCGGCGCGGCCAAAGTGGTCGTTGGTGCGCATGACTTTACGCACGTCAAACCACTCTGCCGGGGCATTGTGTTGACGCAGAATTTCAACAAACAGCAAGGTGGACATCAGCTCGCCGTGGCTGACGAGTTCATCTGTCAGCGCTGTTGACGTCGCCAGGCTCGCCGCTTCTGACAGCATGCCGATGTTATCCAGCATGCGGCTGATCTCATCGCGGATCACATCCGGCTTATCAAGCCTGTCGATGATGGCGGTCTGGATGCGGCGGATTTCGTCGAGCAGAAATATCCGACGCTCGACGTCCTGGCCTAAAGCCAGTTCAACCAGCAAATTGGTGATGCCCGCAGAGGCTGAAAGTACCACCAGGCGCACATCGGAATTGGCGAGAACAACCTCGGCGCTACGGTTCATGGCGTCGAAGTCCGCTACGCTGGTGCCGCCAAATTTGGCGACAACCGTGGTGCCCTTAGAAGGGGCGTTGGCGTTGCGGGATACAGCGTGATTCATGGTAAACCTCGTGTCAGGGTCGCGTAAAAACACGACCATCTATTCCATAAGAATTGGCACTAGGGAAGAGCGGGAAACGGGAGCAGACGTAGAGAAGCTACGATACACCCAGAAGCGCTCCACCTTGCCGATACCCTTGCAGATATCTCGGTGACAACCCAGAGGATTCAGCCCCTGTGGTCGATCGTTCGCCTGCCGTCAGCGTTTGACCTCGGCGTCGCTCCCCCTGATGCACCTTCGTAGGAATCCGGCTCCTCCGGTACACTGCCTGGGCGACGCGCCTCTTCTGGCTCACACACCGTGCATGAGCACGCGTGCGAGTTAGGCGCTTAGGAATAACGGGTTATCGCCCGTCTGTCAACGGTCTGACGGCCAATCACGCCACATTTTGAGTAATTCTCATCTAATCTTGTTATCTGTCATTGTGATTTCACAGATCGGACCTATCGCAAGAAAAGGCATCTCATCTCAGGAAGTTCAGGATACAATCGGTATAGTTACCTCAAATTTATTCTCAGCCTAAGAGTATTGCTATGAAAAATATCAATCCAACTCAGACCGCTGCCTGGCAAGCACTGCAGCAGCATTTCGATACGATGAAAGATGTGCAGATTAGCCATCTGTTTGCTGAAGATGGCGACCGTTTCTTCAAGTTTTCTGCAACCTTTGAAGACCAGATGCTGGTTGATTTCTCCAAAAATCGCATTACCAGCGAGACGTTGGATAAACTGCAGGCACTGGCGAAAGAAACTGATCTACAGGCCGCAATAAAATCGATGTTCTCTGGTGAGAAGATCAACCGCACCGAAGACCGCGCCGTGCTGCACGTTGCCCTGCGTAATCGCAGCAATACGCCGATCGTGGTAGATGGCAAAGATGTGATGCCGGAAGTTAACGCAGTATTGGCGAAGATTAAAGGCTTCACCGAGCGCGTGATTGGCGGTGACTGGAAAGGTTACACCGGTAAGCCAATTACCGACGTGGTCAACATCGGTATCGGTGGTTCTGACCTTGGCCCATTCATGGTGACCGAGGCGCTACGTCCATACAAAAACCACCTGAATATGCATTTTGTCTCCAACGTTGATGGTACGCATATCGCCGAAACGCTGAAAGACCTGTCCCCGGAAACTACCCTGTTCCTGGTGGCATCAAAAACCTTCACGACGCAAGAAACCATGACCAATGCGCACAGTGCGCGTGACTGGTTCCTGAAAACGGCGGGCGAAGACAAGTACGTTGCCAAACATTTCGCCGCGCTCTCTACCAATGGTAAAGCTGTCAGCGAATTCGGCATCGACACCGACAACATGTTCGAGTTCTGGGACTGGGTCGGCGGACGTTACTCCTTATGGTCCGCCATCGGTTTGTCTATCGCACTGTCTGTGGGGTTCGAAAACTTTGAACAACTGCTCAGTGGCGCACACGCTATGGACAAACACTTCGCCAATACGCCAGCGGAGAAAAACCTGCCGGTTCTGCTGGCACTGATCGGTATCTGGTACAACGATTTCTATGGCACAGAAACGGAAGCTATCCTGCCATACGACCAGTATATGCACCGTTTTGCTGCTTACTTCCAGCAAGGCAACATGGAGTCTAACGGTAAGTTTGTCGATCGAAACGGCAACCCAGTGGATTACCAGACTGGCCCGATCATCTGGGGCGAGCCAGGCACTAATGGTCAGCACGCGTTCTATCAGTTGATTCATCAGGGCACCAAAATCATCCCTTGTGACTTCATCGCTCCCGCTGTCAGTCATAACGCACTGGGCGATCACCACGCCAAACTGCTGTCTAACTTTTTTGCACAGACTGAAGCATTGGCATTTGGTAAGTCTCTGGACGTCGTAGAGAAAGAATTTGCGGAGCAGGGCAAGAAACCTGAAGACGTAAAACACGTTGCGCCGTTCAAAGTGTTTGAGGGTAACCGTCCAACCAACTCTATCCTGCTGCGCGAAATCACGCCGTACAGCTTAGGTGCGTTGATTGCTATGTATGAACACAAAATCTTCACCCAAGGTGCAATCCTCAACATCTTCACCTTTGACCAATGGGGTGTAGAGTTGGGTAAACAGCTGGCGAACCGTATTCTGCCAGAACTAAAAGGCGATGAAGACGTGGTTGGCCATGATAGCTCAACCAATGGGCTCATTAATCGCTTCAAAAACTGGCGCTAATTCTCATCATCTTTCGAGACGCTTCTGCGTTGGCTAAGAACGCCGGTCACATACTGATGTGTGCTTCCATCGTTCTTTCAGTTGCTACCTTGATGCAACTCGAATGATTTAGGGCATTAGAGCGTGAGTAATACATCGAAAATAAAAGGTTAGCCGTTGCAGGCTAGCCTTTTTTAATGCCACTTTTTCTTCGCTGGCACTGTGGTATTCTGCGAGTATTAATAACAAAAGTGGGATGTAGATCACATGGCAGGTTCTAAACGTGGAACTATGATAGCCGTCATTATGCAGCGAATTTTGAACATGTTTTTATTGGGACTGGCGGCGATCTTAATGCTCTTTTTGGGGCGTGAAACTTACCATTTGTCCATGGTGCTGTTCGTCAATAATGACCAGTCATCCTCCTATTTATTGATTGAAGGTATCGTCATTTATTTCTTGTATTTTGAGTTTATCGCGCTGATTGTTAAGTACTTTTCATCCGGGTATCATTTCCCGCTGCGTTACTTTATTTATATAGGAATAACGGCAATTATTCGGCTGATTATCGTTGACCACAAAAGCCCGTACGATACGCTGGTTTATGCCTGTGCAATTCTGGTTCTGGTGATCACATTGTTCATGGCTAATAGCGAACGCCTGCGCCGTGAGTAACGGGTTGCCAGCAAGCTGATTGCTGCTGACGTATTCTGCGCTAGAATGCGAAGCTAATGATTAATAGGGGAGTTCAATATTTCCCGTCACGGAGTTCGTAATGTCTGAGTCTCACTCCCCCACACAGCCGCCCATTCACTGGTTTGACGATCCGCAGCATGTTCCTGCTGATGTTACCGACTGGCTGATGGAAATGGGCTCCATGACCCGCCGTTTTGAAAAGCAAGGCGTAACCGTAACAGTACAACCCAAGCGCGAATGCTTCGTCAGCCGTGAAGAGCTGGGCGAAAGCGAAGCCCAACAGTTACCTACGAGTGAGCGCTATTGGGTACGCGAAGTGGTGCTATTTGGCGATGATGAGCCATGGCTGCTGGGGCGCACGGTGATCCCGGAGGAAACACTGACGGGTCCCGATCTGGCGCTGGTGGATCTTGGTACGGTGCCGCTGGGTCGTTACCTGTTCGGTGGTAACACACTGACCCGCGACTATATTCATCTCGGTCTCTTACAGCATGAACAGGGTGATCTGTGGGCTCGGCGTTCCAGACTGCGCCTTTCCGACAAACCCCTGCTACTGACCGAAATCTTTCTGCCTGAATCGCCTGTTCATCGCCCCGAAAACAAGGTGCCGAAAGGATGAATCAGGCCAATCAACAAGGGGATCAAGAGGTGTCTGCGAGCCTTTCTCAGGGACATTGGCGTGATTACTGCCGCCTGATGCGCATCGATAAACCCATCGGATCTCTGCTGCTGCTGTGGCCGACGCTATGGGCGCTATGGCTGGCGGGTGGCGCTATGCCATCGCTGAAAATTATGTTGGTTTTCGTACTCGGCGTGTTCTTTATGCGTGCAGCCGGTTGTGTGGTGAATGATTACGCCGACCGCAAGTTTGATGGTCACGTTAAACGTACTGCCAACCGCCCACTGCCGAGTGGCGCTATTAGTAGTAAACAGGCCAAAATCTTGTTTGTCAGTTTGGTTCTGGCTTCTTTCCTGTTAGTACTGACCCTCAATCGCATGACGATTTTGTTATCGTTGGCCGGATTAGCACTGGCGTGGATCTATCCGTTCGTTAAACGGGTGAGCAATTTGCCGCAGGTGGTCTTGGGAGCCGCCTTTGGTTGGTCGATTCCAATGGCCTATGCGGCGGTGAGTGTATCTGTACCACTTAGCTGCTGGCTGCTGTTTGCCGCCAATATCTGTTGGACCGTCGCCTATGACACGCAATACGCGATGGTCGATCGTGACGATGACCTGAAAATAGGCGTCAAGTCGACGGCGATCCTGTTTGGTCGTTTTGACAATCTTATCAACGGTATTCTGCAATTAGCCATGCTGGCGCTGATGGCGATGGTGGGGTATCTGGCACAGCTTAGTGCACCGTTCTACTGGTCGTTGCTACTCGCTGCGGCACTGTTTGCGCATCAGCATAAACTCACCGCTAAGCGCGACCGTGATGCCTGTTTCCTCGCTTTTCGCCAGAATAACTATGTCGGGCTGGTGTTGTTCCTCGGCATCCTGATGAGCCTGTCGCACTTCAGTTTCTGACGCTGACTTTATTCATAAAATAAAACGCCCGGCTCTCAGTAAAGAGTGCCGGGCGTTTTATTTTTATCGTGGTGTGAGTTGGGGTTTTTAACCCCCCCAAAGGCTTAACTAATGGTCAGTATCCCGTACATCTACTTTCGGTTCAGCGAGCGGTGCAGAAGCCTGCGGAAGCTCAGACGGCATACCTGCGCTTTCGATCGTTAGCTTGATTTCCGGAGTCAATAAATCACTGAGGATGGTGTAGATTTCACGCGTATGTTCAGGGATAGCATCACCAATATCATTGATAAAACCCTCCGCACGTAACGTTCCAACCAGCGTGGTGAACACGGCTTTGTCGAAGAACTCAGGTGCGTTGATGCCGTGCAGTACAGATAAACGCTGAGCCATAATTCGACTCTCTTTCTCCAGCGCACCGCGGCTGATGCTTGGGTTGTTGGTCAGTAAGGAGAGGGTAATGGCGTAGCGCTGCAAGGTTTCACGCACACCAGCAGCGAGCAGTTGCAGCGGACGTATACGCGTCGGATTCAGCGACAGCGTTTCACCATCGAGCTTGATCAGCCCCTGACGTGCCAGCTCAGCACAAAGGACTTCCAGCACGACAGGAAGGTCTTCTTTGCTGTGATGCATGAAGAGTTCGGCTTTCATCATCGGGAAAATGAGTGCGACCTGACGCAGTAATTCGACACCAGTGACTGATTGATGGTGCATGATAATGCTAGAAATCAGTGAGGGAAGTACCAGGAGATGGTGAATATTATTGCGGTAGTATGTCATCAATACGGCCTGTTCACGCGGCAGAATGATGATATCGCCAATATTGTCTTTCTCGACTTCGAACTTATTCATGTTGAGTGCGTGGTCGAGGAGCTGCTCTGCGTTCAGGTTTGGCACGGTGGAATCAGCCGTGTAAGGCACATTGCGCAACAGTTGCAAATAACAATCGAGCTGTTCGGTTAGCTGTTCGCGCGTCAGTGAACGCTGACGCGAGGCTAACAGCGCCGTGCAGCACAGGTTCATGGCGTTGGCCGCTGCAGAGTTATTGATACGCACCATGATTTTCCCCGCCAGATCCTGCACCGTTGGCGTCAGCCAACTTGGACGGTGGGCTTCGATAGGATCGATGGACTCACGCCATGTCGGTACATTCTGGTTGAGATAGGTGGTGAGATGCAGCGGTTCGCCGAAATTAACGTAACCCTGACCGAGGTTACGCAGTTTGCGCAATCCGTTGATCATTTGCATAAAACTTTCTTTTTCTTTTGTCGCACCGCGCAACTCTTTGGCATAGGTACCGACCTCCATCACGTGCTCGTAACCGATGTAAATCGGGACCAGCGTGATGGGGCGTGAACCGCCGCGAAGCATCGCCTGAATGGTCATTGCCAGCGTGCCGGTTTTCGGTTCCAGCAAACGGCCGGTACGTGAACGTCCACCTTCAACAAAGTATTCAACCGAATAACCGCGAGTGAATAGTTCGCCGAGATATTCACGAAATACCGTTGCGTAAAGCTTATTACCCTTAAAGGTACGTCGGATAAAGAACGCGCCCAGACGGCGGAAAATCGGCCCTGCTGGCCAGAAATTCAAATTGATACCCGCAGCGATATGTGGCGGGACTAGCCCCTGATGGTAAAGCACGTAAGAGAGCAGTAAATAGTCCATATGGCTGCGATGACAGGGCACATACACGATTTCCTGACCATCCAGCGCCAACTGCCGGACACGTTCAGCATTATTGACGTTGATGCCTTTATAGAGGCGGTTCCAGGTCCAGCTTAATACGCGATCGGACAGGCGAACGGCTTCATAGGAGAAATCAGCGGCAATCTCTTCCATCAAAGCAATGGCGTTTTGCTGGGCCTTTTCGTGGGAAATCTTTTTGCTGCGCGCTTCGTCTTCGACGGCTTTCTCAATGGCTTTGGATGCCAGCAATTTATTGAACAGATCCTGACGCACCGGCAAACGTGGCCCCACCGCGGCCAGCCGCTGACGTGAAAAGTGCATCCTCGCGACCCGGGCCAGTTTTTGGGCGATAGTTTTATCGGTACCGTGTTCGGTTGCCATATAGCGTAGTGACACCGTATTGGAGAAGCGCACAAAACTGTCACGGCCCAGCCACAACACAGCAAAGAACTTTTGCACGCCGTTCAGCACGCGCAGATGGGGTGTATCTTGCCCTTCGCGACCCGGTGCACGGCCAAACATTACCGATACAGGTAACATTTGAATGTCCAGCAGTGGGTTGTTGCGATGCAAGTCCAGATAGTCGTGGAACAGTTTGATCGACTCAAGTTTCGGCGTGTAATAAGTAAATACGCGTGGTCCTTCAGCGATAAATACGTGGCTAGGCAGCTGTACGCCGTCAATTTCCAATGGAATAAGGGGATCGGGCAGATTCTGCGCCAGGCACTGGGTGCGCAAGGTCAGTAAATCTGTCTTTGAATGATAAGGCAAAACATACAGGATCGGCCGAGTTGGATCTAAGCGCAACTCGGTAACCGGATCTGTTGGAATGACCTTGCTCTTTACCAGTAATTTTAGTGGTAAATTCAATAAGGTATAATAAAGTCTACGCCAACCTGACATAAAAACGTGAAGCCTCTTTGTTAGCAATTCGTCGAAAGGATACCAGAAAGTGGGTATGGGGTCTGTGGTGATACTCTTCATCCTTCAAGCTGCCGCGGCATTGCTTTCTCTCACTCACTTCAATCACCTGCCTAATTAAGTTTTTAGAGAGTCATTCCTTTGCCGTCCTGCTGCAACCTGAGAGCTTTTAAGTATAAAATGCCGCAACTTTACCGTTAAGACGAATAACACATGAAAAATGAATCTACCGGGTTAACCCGCATCGCTAAGGCTGCAGGCTTTTCGCTCAAAGGCTTAAGCGCTGCATGGAAACACGAAGCGGCTTTTCGCCAGGAAGTGATTGGTGTACTGCCCTTCATCATATTGACATTTTTCCTTGATGTAACCAGCATTGAACGCATCCTGTTAGTCGGGGTTCTGGGATTGGTGATCATCGTCGAATTATTAAATAGCGCCGTGGAATGTGCTATTGACCGTATTGGGCACGAATTTCACGTGCTGTCAGGGCGCGCCAAAGATATTGGCTCTGCGGCGGTTCTGCTCACTATTATACTGGCGGTTTTCACCTGGGTCAGCGTGTTTTGGCCGCGTTGGTTCTAAAGCGGAATCAAGATTCCATATTTTGCTTTAGCATCTGTTTTTATTCACTCTTAGGTTTTCATTCAGAGAGTACCTGTATATACTCACAGCAATACTGTATAAAAAATCAGGGGGCGGGATGAAAGCTTTAACAGTCAGACAACAAGAGGTTTACGACCTCATTCGCGATCATATCGCCACCACCGGTATGCCACCAACCCGTGCTGAGATCGCCGCGCGTTTGGGTTTCCGCTCACCTAATGCAGCGGAAGAGCACCTTAAAGCACTGCAACGCAAAGGTGTTATTGAGATTGTTTCTGGTGCGTCGCGTGGCATTCGCTTGTTGATGGAAGAAGAAGAGGGTTTGCCACTGATTGGTCGCGTCGCAGCCGGTGAACCTCTGTTGGCACAGCAACATATTGAAGGGCATTATCAGGTTGATCCCGCAATGTTTAAGCCAAGTATGTCAATGCGCGATATTGGTATTCTCGACGGTGATTTACTGGCTGTGCATAAAACACAGGATGTGCGAAATGGTCAGGTTGTCGTCGCTCGTATTGATGATGAAGTGACGGTTAAACGCTTGAAAAAACAAGGTAGTATTGTTCAGCTTCTGCCTGAAAATAGCGATTTTGAGCCTATCGTTGTTGATCTGCGAGATCTAATTCCCACCTCCAATTCCCATCTCTCATTTCCTGCGGCGGTAAACTATTTCCTTTACCGCCTTAAGTTAACTATCCAGCGGTTATCGTTACTTATCACTCTGGAATAATCCTAATCATGGCGTGTATCGCTGTTATCTGAGGTAAAAGCCAAATTATCAACTACTCTTATTCATGTGGTAAGCAATTAGAGTGTTTCATAAAGCACGACAACCTAACCCAAGGTAATAGGAGAATTTGTTATGAATAAGGATCAAACCGAAGGTAACTGGAAGCAGTTTAAAGGCAAAGTGAAAGAAAAATGGGGCAAGCTGACTGATGATGACCTGACGGTGGTGGAAGGGAAGCGTGATCAGCTGGTGGGTAAAATCCAGGAACGTTACGGCTATAAGAAAGAAGAAGCCGAGAAAGAACTCAAGTCTTGGGAAGCGGATAACAAATATCACTGGTAAGTCGTCATTTCCCTTGCACATCAATGATGTGTCCTGAGAAATACGCTGCTCCTACCCGGGAATGCTTTCAGGATGCATGGTACAGGGATGTACCACTCTTCATAGGATATAAGTTTGTAACGCTACCTCGCTCCCCGCACTATTTCAAATACCTCACTGTAAAACATAAACACTTTAGCGTTTTTTAGTGACGATGCTGTGGTCATGTTCGCAATGGTCTGGGCTGTCACATTGTTCAACGACCTTGCATTCGCCGCACATGCCATGCGCTTCAACTACGGAATGGCGTAACTCAAACCCGGAATCCGCCGCCAGTTTTGCCAGCCGCTCTTCGATACCATCAGTCGTTTTCTCTGTCACTAATCCACAGCGGTCACAGATAAATAGTGCCGAAGTGTGGCTGGGCTCCTCAAAGTGGAGACAAAGTACATAACTATTGGCCGACTCCACACGATGAATAAACCCCTGTTCCAGAAGAAAATCCAGCGCCCGGTAAACGGTCGGTGGTTTTGCCTGGGGTTCGCTGACGCGCAATAAATCCAATAGATCGTAAGCACTGATGGCACCAGGCTGTTGCGTCATTAGACGCAGTACTTCCTGTCGCTGTGGCGTCAGACGCACATTTCGTTGCACACAAAGTTTTTCGGCCTGTGCAAGTAATTGATCCGGATTGGTCAGGGTCATAAAAGGTTCTCTGAGTACGCTGCTGGGTTGAGCGCTTTGAACAAGGCGAAGATGGATTTTATCATGCTTCGATGGAATCGACGAATTATGCGCCGTCTTTCCCGTGTGTCATTGTTTGGTGTGCGTCGGTTTTCCGTTGTTCCATGAGGTGCTGGCGAGGCGGAGTGCCTAATCTTTGTTCTGTGGTATAATCACCGATTAACTCCCTTCCAGGCATAATGCTGGAAGGCGCGTCCCGCACACCTTCTTCAGCGAATTTCAGGTCGATGTCAGAAAATCAAAATCCCAAAACTCATGCTATGCCATTTTCCGCGCAACGTTTTTCCGTCGCGCCGATGCTCGATTGGACCGATCGTCATTGCCGCTATTTTCATCGACTGATGACCGGCCAGGCGCTGCTATACACAGAAATGGTGACTACCGGGGCGATTATCCACGGTAAAGGTGACTACCTTGGCTTTGGTGATGCCGAGCATCCAGTGGCGCTGCAACTGGGCGGAAGTCATCCTGCCGATCTGGCCCAGTGCGCTAAACTTGCCGAAGAGCGTGGCTATGATGAAATCAACCTGAACGTCGGTTGCCCATCTGACCGCGTACAAAACGGCATGTTCGGTGCCTGCTTGATGGCACAGGCTTCGCTGGTTGCCGATTGTATTAAAGCCATGCGTGATGTGGTGTCGATTCCGGTCACCGTCAAAACCCGAATCGGTATTGACGAGCAGGATAGCTATGAATTTCTCTGTGACTTTGTACAGCAAGTCGCTGAAAATGGCGGCTGCGAGACTTTTATTATTCACGCACGTAAAGCCTGGCTTTCCGGCCTCAGCCCAAAAGAGAACCGTGAGATCCCGCCGCTGGATCACCCTCGCGTTTATCAGCTGAAAAAAGATTTCCCGCACCTGACCATGGCTATTAACGGTGGGATTAAAACGTTGGAAGAGGCCAAAACCCATCTGAAATATATGGATGGTGTGATGGTTGGGCGCGAAGCCTATCAAAATCCGGGTATGCTGCTGGACGTGGATCATGAATTGTTTGGTATTGATGCCCCACCGCGCACTGCGCCGGACATCATCCGTGCCATGTATCCCTATATTGAAATGGAACTGACGAAAGGGACTTATCTCGGGCATATAACCCGCCATATTTTGGGGATCTTCCAGAGTGTACCTGGCGCCCGGCAGTGGCGTCGCCATCTCAGCGAAAATGCTCACAAGCCGGGAGCGGGCATCGATGTGGTTGAACAGGCGTTGCAACGGGTTACCCAGGCACAAAGGGCACTGATTCAGGCCTGAGTAAAGTAGTGAAAATCGCCAAAGGTTAGTCTGAGTTACTACATAACCGCCAGGTTCATTCCCCGAGGCGGTTATGATTATTCTTGTTTTTCAATAAGTTAATTTCCCCGCCGCTCTGGCATGTTTCTTGTAACATCATCTATACCTCAGAATGGCACTTGTCAGGCTGATTCCGTTTTCTCGCTGTTTGTAAGGAGCATGCGATGCTGGAAATTCTCTTTGTGCTTGGTTTTTTCTTTATGCTGATACTGACCGGCATTTCAGTGCTAGGGATGATCGCCGCACTGATTGTGGCATTTGCTTTGATGATGTTTGGTGGATTTTTGGCAATTGTTATAAAAATGTTGCCATGGTTGGTTTTTGCCGTGCTCGTCGTCTGGGTTTACCGGAAGTTTATTAAGCCGGACCAGCCAAAATATCGTCGCCGCCGCCTGCCGTAGTTGTAGACTCCAAAGTATTATCATAACTTCATGAAATTAAGATGGTTAGTGGTCTACTCCTGAGCACATAAAAATGTAATTGTTACATCTATAACTTTTACTTATGTGCTAGCGATCACAAGCTGGATCAGAATGTGCGGTAAAACGGTATTTATCATATTTTTTAACATGGGTGGCTGTTAGGATGAAATCAATGCGTGGTTATCAGGCCGCAGCGCTGAATTCATCAAGTCCGATAAGCTATAAAATAGTCACTGAAGTGACATCGCCTTTCGGGTTTACCAGGTAGTACCCTACAGCAGTACCCGTCTTGAATCAGAGGTCGTCTGAGACAGACAGCATAAAAGGGCTTCCATATTGGAGGCCCTTTTTGCATCCATCATCCCCGTTTCCCTTGACGCCGCCACGGTGTGAGCGGCACTCATTCACAGGAATCGCTTACCTGAGTCAACTTATCTCGATGCCTTCTCATTCTGGCTTGCTGTAACGCTCATAAACTTGGGCTTAACTATTTCCCTGGGATCAGCAAGCTGGAACCCTGCGTGGAGCGGCTCTCCAGCGTTTCATGTGCGCGCCTGGCTTCGGACAGCGGAAATTTTTGTGCTTCGCTAACGTCGACCTTGATTGCGCCGCTGGCGATCATAGAGAACAGTTCATCGCTGGCAGTTTTCAGCTCTTCGCGGGTGGTGATGTAAGCATTCAGCGACGGACGAGTCACGTATAGCGAGCCTTTCTGCGTGAGGATCCCCAGATTAACGCCCTCCACCGGCCCAGAAGCATTGCCGAAACTGACCAGCAATCCGCGTGGCTTAAGACTATCGAGCGAACGCTCAAAGGTATCTTTGCCGACGGAATCGTACACCAGCCCAACTTTCTCTCCGGCGGTCAGTTCTTTAACGCGTGCCACGATATCCTCTTTCTGATAATTGATCGTCGCCCATGCACCCGCCTGTTTAGCACGCTCGGCTTTTTCGTCTGAGCCGACAGTGCCGATGAGTTTAGCCCCCAACGCTTTGGCCCATTGACAGGCAATGAGCCCAACACCGCCGGCTGCGGCATGAAACAGAAAGGTTTCGCCCGCTTTAACGGTGTGCGTCAAACGCAGCAGATAATAGACTGTGAGGCCCTTCAGAAAGGAGGCTGCAGCTTGTTCAAAGCTGATGGCATCGGGCAGCAGGGCGATCTTCTCCTGCGGCACGTTATGGATTTCGCTGTACGCGCCGAGTGCGGACTGCGCATACACCACGCGATCTCCGACCTTAATGCCCGTCACCGCGCTGCCTATTTTACTCACTATCCCCGCCGCCTCCGTCCCTAAGCCTGACGGTAGCGAAGCCGTTGGATACAGACCGCTGCGCATATAGGTATCAATATAATTTATCCCTATTGCTCTGTTCTCGACCTGCACTTCGCCTGCTGCGGGGGCTGGTGGTTGAAAACTGACATATTGCAAAACCTCGGGTCCGCCGATGGCGGAAAATTGAATGCGCTTAGCCATTTTGCTTCCTCGTTATCGGGCCAGTGGTAACCCTAGGCTATTTAATTGAGACAATCCAGCGCGGCTAAGACCAATTGGAAATGAGGCATTACAAGGAAATATAATTGCGTATACTGACGCGTTATCATATGCCCCATTTTGATAACCCATTTCCATTGCATGTTCTGAAAACAGGCTCTTAGACCAGGAATTAATCGACTGATGGCAGCAAAAAAACCGACCAATCAACAGAACGAAAACCGCGACCGCCAGATGGAAGGCCTCAAGCTTCCGCCGCACTCGCTGGAGGCTGAGCAATCCGTTCTGGGCGGCCTGATGCTGGACAATGAGCGCTGGGATAACGTAGCGGAACGCGTGGTCAGTAATGACTTCTTTAGCCGTCCGCATCGTCTGATTTTTACCGAAATGCAGCGCTTGTTGGAAATGAGCAAGCCGATTGACCTGATCACGCTGTCTGAATCCCTGGAGCAGAAGGGCGATTTAGACTCCGTGGGTGGGTTCGCTTATTTAGCCGAATTATCGAAAAACACCCCAAGTGCCGCGAATATTGGTGCTTATGCTGATATCGTTCGTGAACGTGCTGTAGTGCGTGAAATGATTTCGGTCGCCAATGAAATCGCCGATGCGGGTTATGACCCGCAGGGCCGCAGCAGTGAAGATCTGCTGGATCTGGCCGAATCACGCGTTTTTCAGATTGCCGAAAGCCGTGCCAGTAAAGATGAAGGCCCGAAAAGCATTGACCGCATTTTGGAAAGCACTGTTTCACGTATTGAGGAGCTGTTCCAGCGCCCGCATGATGGTGTGACTGGCGTCGACACTGGGTATGCCGATCTCAATAAAAAAACCGCAGGCTTGCAAAAGTCCGACTTAATTATCATCGCAGCCCGTCCATCGATGGGTAAAACGACCTTCGCGATGAACATCTGTGAAAATGCTGCGATGATGCAGGAAAAGCCGGTACTGATTTTCAGCCTCGAAATGCCCGGTGACCAGATCATGATGCGTATGCTGGCATCCATGTCGCGCGTGGATCAGACCAAAATCCGTACGGGTCAGCTTGACGACGAAGATTGGGCGCGTATCTCCAGTACGATGGGTATTTTGCTGGAGAAACGGAACATGTATATCGATGACTCCTCCGGGCTGACTCCCACCGAAGTTCGCTCGCGTGCACGGCGTATTTTCCGTGAGCACGGTGGGCTGAGTCTGATCATGATCGACTACCTTCAACTGATGCGTGTGCCGGCCTTGTCTGATAACCGTACATTGGAAATCGCCGAGATCTCTCGCTCGCTTAAGGCACTGGCGAAAGAGTTGCAGGTCCCGGTCGTCGCGTTGTCACAGCTTAACCGAAGTCTGGAGCAGCGCGCTGACAAACGTCCGGTGAACTCCGACTTACGTGAGTCTGGCTCTATTGAGCAGGATGCTGACTTGATCATGTTCATCTATCGTGACGAGGTTTACCACGATAACAGCGAAGAGAAAGGTATTGCTCAGATCATTCTGGGCAAGCAGCGTAATGGTCCGATTGGCACGGTGAGATTGACCTTCAATGGCCAATTCTCCCGTTTTGATAACTATGGCGGTCCGCAATATGATGAAGATTAAGGAATAGAAATGAAAGCGGCTACGGCGGTGATTGATTGCCGCGCTTTGCGACATAATCTACAACGGGTGCGGCATTTGGCGCCGCAAAGTCGTGTGATGGCCGTGGTGAAAGCCAATGCTTACGGACATGGCCTCCTCGATGCAGCTCACAGTTTGCAGGATGCGGATTGTTATGGTGTGGCTCGCCTGAGCGAAGCGCTGACACTTCGTTCAGGCGGTGTGGTGAAGCCAATTGTGTTACTCGAGGGTTTTTTTAGCGCTGAGGATTTACCTCAGGTCGTGGCGCACGGGCTGGATACGGCTGTCCACAGCCACGAGCAGCTCGCCGCACTTGAGCAAGCCACGTTGTCTAAACCGCTAAACGTGTGGATGAAACTGGATACCGGGATGCACCGGCTAGGTGTGCATCCCGCGGAAGCTGAGGCGTTTTATCAGCGTCTGTGTGCCTGTCCTAACGTGCAGCAACCGGTGAATATCATGAGTCACTTTGCCCGTGCAGACGAACCGGACGCGGAAACCACGCCAAACCAGTTGCGCGTTTTTCTGCAGTTTGTACAGGGTAAGCCGGGGCTGACGTCCATTGCCGCTTCAGGTGGTGTGCTCCTATGGCCAGACGCACATATGGATCTGGTGCGGCCCGGCATTATTTTATACGGTGTCTCGCCGCTGGATTCCGACGATGCCGTGCATTATGGGCTAAAACCCGTCATGACCCTGACTTCCAGCCTGATTGCCGTGCGTGACCATGCCGCTGGGGAACCGGTTGGCTACGGTGGGATCTGGCGAAGTGAGCGTGAAACACGATTAGGTGTTATCGCTATGGGATACGGCGATGGTTATCCGCGTAGCGCCCCGAGTGGTACGCCAGTACTGGTCAATGGCCGAATTGTGCCGATTGTTGGCCGCGTGTCCATGGACATGATTTCAGTCGATCTCGGTCCTGATGCTCGTGACGCTGTGGGTGATGAGGTTATTTTCTGGGGGGAAGGTTTACCGGTCGAACAGGTTTCCACCGCGACCGGAATCAGCCAGTATGAGCTAATAACCCAGCTGACCTCACGCGTTGTCCGCATTTATGTAGGAGAATAGGCGCAGCTTGCTGCGCCCTATGCTTTTGGTCGACAAGGGCGCATCAACATGGACGATAGCGACAAAGACTATTTCTTTACCGCTAACCATTTACTCACCAGATTCTGATAATCGCCGTTGGCTTTACTCAGGTGAAGCCATTGGTCGACGTACATCTTCCAGCTCACGTCGTCACGCGGCAGCATGTAGGCTTTCTCGCCATACTGCAGCGGCTTCTTCGGGTTCACCGCACAGAGTTTCGGGTAATGTTTTTGTTGGAACAACGCTTCCGACGCATCTGTTATCATCACGTCTGCTTTCTTATCCACCAGTTGCTGGAAAATCGTCACGTTGTCGTGTAGTGCCAACTTGGCATCGGGGAGATGGCTGCGAACAAAGGCCTCGTTGGTCCCCCCCGCAGGTTCAATCAGCCGCACTGTGGGTAAGTTCAGCTGCGCAATCGTCTGGTATTTCCGCACATTCTCACAGCGCACCAGCGGGATTTTACCATCCTGATCAAGGGTTTCAGCGAACCAGGCTTTTTGTTGGCGTGCGAGGGTGACGGAGATCCCGCCCATGGCGATATCACAATTGTTCGACGTCATATCTGACATCATCGTTTTCCACGTCGTTGGCACCCAATTGACCTTCACTCCGAGACTGGTGGCCAGCGATTGTGCCATAGCGATATCGATACCCTCGTACTGACCCTCTTTATTGAGAAAACTGTAAGGCTTATAGTCGCCAGTGGTGCAGACGTTAATCGCCCCTTTTTGCAGTACGCGATCCAGGTGTGAAGGCGTGCCTTCGGCGTGAGCGGCCAGTGTGCTGGCGGCCAGTAACGTCAGGGTTATTAGCGTTTTCTTCATGAAGCTTTTCCTTGATATCAAGCGGTAGGGTAGCGTAATGCGTCTTTGTTTATAATTCGCCCAGTATAAGAAAAAATAACCGATAAGTATTTAGCCGCCTACTTAAAGCTGCATTGTGCGTTGGCGGCGCTCAATCACCCAAATCACTGCTTTGTGTAAGCTCATCGGGACTCACTCGCTTGCCGTCTTCCTGTAGCTTGAATTATTTAGGGTACAGTCCTTACAGTGTGAAATGACGACAAACCAAAATAAAGCGACAGGGAAAGTACCCTGTACAGCCAAATTCTCTCCGTTTATAAAAATGTCGCGCATGTGAAAATGTCAGTCGTACTTAACCGATGAAAAGAAAAAGGCTTATTAATAGTGGCGTGAGGATTAAAAGGGGGGTATTTCATGCCGCACTGTTATGGTGATTTGTTTTGGTGCAGATTCATTTTTACAGTGCATTGTTATTAATTTGAATGCGTGATTTTGGCATGTAAAGAATAATTAACGCGACTGAAAATCTTATTTTCGCTTTTTAATACAAATTAGGTGCGTGAATATTGCCTTGTATTCCTATCTCATGAATTATCACTAAAAGATTTTTGGTGTGCATTCTTCAGGGAAATTGGAATTTATGGCAAGTTGCGACAGTTTTGAAAAACCGGTGGAACCACCACGAACCGCGCATACGTTGATTGAAGACATGCTGGCGATTGTCATTGGCACGCTGATGGTGTCTTTTGGCGTCGTGATGCTGCGTCAGGTCGGGGCGCTGACCGGCGGTACGGCAGGCATAGCGTTTCTGGTGCATTACATGGCTCAAGTGTCTTTCGGTACGGCCTTTTTTATCATCAATTTACCGTTCTACTATCTTTCTATTCGCCGCATGGGTTGGCCGTTCACGCTAAAAACTTTCAGCTCGGTGGCGCTGGTGTCGATATTTTCCGATCTGCATCCGCTGTTTATTCACTTCGATCATCTGCAACCGTTTTACGCCACTCTGTTCGGCAACGTCATTATGGGGATCGGCTTCATCGTGCTGTTTCGCCATAAAGCCAGCCTCGGGGGTATGAATATTCTGGCGCTATTTCTGCAAGATAAGTACGGCATCCGCGCCGGCAAACTGCAAATGGGCGTGGACTGTTGCATTGTGCTGGCATCGCTGTTTGTGGTCAGTTACGAAATGCTGATCGCCTCGATTCTCGGCGCGGTGATTGTGAATCTGATTATCGCGATGAACCATCGTCCGGGGCGTTACAGTGTCTGATATTCATGTCGTTCGGTTGCGTGAGAAATCACAACATTGTTGTCATCTTTTTTAACGAACTTTGATAGTCTGTGAAGTAATGTTGATCACCCGCCGAACAACAGCCGCGCCAGCCTATGCGCGGTATTGCAGAAATCAAACCAGGAGGTTTATACCGTGTTCCAACATGTCGATGCCTACGCAGGTGACCCGATCCTGTCGCTGATGGACAGTTTCAAAAATGACCCAAGAGACAAGAAGGTTAATCTGAGCATCGGTCTGTATTACGACGAGCAAGGTATTATTCCCCAACTTAGCTCCGTGGAAGTGGCTGAAAATCAGATGAACGCGCTGCCGCAAACCGCCTCGGTTTACCTGCCGATGGATGGCCTGCCCGCCTACCGCAGCGCTATTCAGACGTTGTTATTCGGCGCGGAACATCCGGCTCTGCAACAAAACCGTATTGCGACCATTCAGACTGTCGGCGGTTCGGGCGCACTGAAGGTGGGTGCTGATTTCCTCAAGTTTTATTTCCCGAATTCTGAGGTGTGGGTCAGCGATCCCACCTGGGAAAATCATGTGGCTATTTTTGGCGGCGCCGGTTTCAAGGTTCATACCTACCCCTATTTTGATCCCGAAAGTCTGGGCGTGAATTTTGCCGGAATGTTAGACAGCCTGAAAAGCCTTGCCGCGCAAAGCATCGTGCTGCTGCACCCGTGTTGCCACAATCCGACCGGCTCGGATCTGACGCCAGCCCAGTGGGACCAAGTGATTGAAGTGGCCAAACAACGCGATTTAATTCCGTTCCTCGACATCGCGTATCAGGGGTTTGGCGCCGGTATTGACGAAGACGCCTATGCTATTCGCGCCATGGCAGCTGCGGGTGTGACTTGCTTTGTTAGCAACTCCTTCTCGAAAATTTTCTCACTGTATGGTGAGCGCGTGGGCGGGCTATCTGTGGTCTGTGAAAACAGCGAAGCCGCAGGCCGTGTGTTGGGCCAGCTAAAAGCCACCGTGCGCCGTAATTACTCCAGCCCGCCGAATTTCGGTGCGCAAGTGGTGGCAAAAGTGCTGGGCGATGCCCATCTGAAAGCGCAATGGCTGGATGAAGTAGAAAGCATGCGCATCCGTATTCTGGAAATGCGTCAGACGCTGGTTAACAGCCTGAAAGTCGCGTTACCTGGGCGCAATTTTGATTACCTGCTGCAACAGCGTGGCATGTTCAGCTACACCGGTTTCAGCGTGGCGCAGGTCGATCGTCTGCGTGAAGAGTTCGGTGTGTACCTGATTGCCAGTGGCCGCGTCTGCATGGCGGGTCTGAATTACCACAACGTGAAACAGGTCGCCGATGCGTTCGCCGCCGTGCAGTAATATTCTCGTCTGATTTACTCTTCATCATGCCAATAAGGGCTGACAGCAATGTTGGCCTTTTTTGAACTACGCTGAGACATTAAACGTCTGTTTTTTGCTCACCTCAATGGAGAAAATGAAATATGACCAGTACGGAACTGCTTGATTATTGCCTGGCCAAGCCCGGCGCGGAGGAAACGCAAAATAACCAGCGTGGTGCCAATCAGATCAAAGTGGCGGATGTGATGTTTGCCATGCTGTGCCAATGCAATGGGCGGGAAGCGATTTCGCTCAAAACCAGCGCTGAGCTTGCCGACGATCTGCGTGCTAAGCACAGCTGTATTATTCCCGGCGATCACCTGAACAAAACCCACTGGAATACTATCTATCTTGATGGCGAACTGCCGGACTCGCAGTTCTATTATTTGATCGATGGTTCGTATCAGATGGTAGTGTCATCACTGCCGGAGGCAGTGCGCCACGGGCTGGGCATTTAACGGGTCACCAGCTTCCCGTGGCCATCGTCGTGGGAGAATATTGCACGTGAAGACCACGCCAGGGCAATGCCCCACGAAAGCGCCACGTGCGAGCGATATCCATACACCAATAGCGTTGTGCGCCGTCGGGGCCGTTCAGTGCGCCAGGTTGCCAGAGGATCTCAGTGGTGCCTTGCAGATGCAAAATATCGCTATTATCGAAATCAGGAAACAGCAGTGCGGCACGCGGCTGAGCCAGTAAATTTCCCAGCGTGTTCATGTAGTTATTTCCACTGAAATCCGGTATCCATAATCGGTTGCCTTCAATTTTTACAAACCCCGGCTTTCCTCCACGGTGTGAGACATCAGCACCGCCCTGTGGTTTATCGCCGTGGGCGTGGGTGGCAACAAAAAAAGTGTCGGCACCGGCGATCAGTCTGCGCGCGTCATCGTCCAGCGTGACCAGATCTTCTCTGAGCGGCAGCGGATTTTGCCTTGTGCTCTCCACCAGTTCGCGAATCTGAATATACTTCGGGCAGTTACCAAAACTCTGATCGACGACGATCTCGATCCGGTTTTTATCCATCCGGCCGATCCTGCCGTTAACGCGGTTGCGTCGCCGGTTGGAAAAGTCGATCCCCAAAAGACCGATCTCTTTGCCGGAATGCATTGCCGCCAGAGCTGGATCATCCTGCCTGCGCGGGGCGTTAATGCGTAAATGGGTGGCATCTGGCGAACGGATAAAACCCGGCTGTCCGGTGAGCAGCGTCGCCAGCGGCCAACCATTTTCATCGAGGGTAGAGGCCAGCACATAGGGTAAACCGGCAAAAAAATCGCGGTGCTGCTCCGGCATGGCTGAGCGAATCGGGGCGCTGACGATATCCAACTGTGCCAGTGCCTGAGCCCGTCGCTCACCAGGATGAAATACCCTGTCTTTCATGCGGCCTCCTTTTATACCGATAACTATTGCGCGATGGTCGGCAGCGGAAGTTCGGGCTGAGGCTGATAGCCAGGCAGAGCTGCGATACGTGCCAGCCAGCGGCGGATGGCGGGATAGGGCTCCAGGGAGAGGCCACCTTCTGGCGCTGCGCGAACATAGCTGAAGCAAGCCAGATCGGCGATGGTCACCTGACCGGTTGCCAGAAAGTCATGCTGACTCAGATGCTGTTCGAGATGCGGAAAGAACAAGCCGGCGATCGCGACGGAAGCATCGTAGTCTTCTGGCGCGTTGAACTGTGCCACCATGCGGGCAGCCGCCACGCCGTAGCGGATTTCTCCGGCGGCTTTCGACAGCCATAGCTGCACCTGCGCCGCCTGTACTGCATCCTCCGGTAGCCAGTGACTGTCCGGCGCATAGCGCTTCACCAGATACACCAGAATAGCGTTGCTGTCGGTCAGCACCAGACCATCATCAATCAGTACCGGGATTTGCCCCATTGGACTGAATTGTTGAAATTCGGTGGTGAGGCGTACGCTGGCCGGGGCCTCTTTGGCTTCAAACGGCAAGTTCAGCATGTTGAGTAACAGAACGACGCGGTGGCAGTGTCCGGAAAGCGGAGTGCCATAAAGCTGAATAGGGTGCATGTGTCTTCTCCTCTATCGATTTGCACCCAGATTACTCTTGCAACAAACGAAGCGAATCCGTAAAGATTGAAAGTGACTATTTCGTTTTGTGGAAGAATTTATGGATCGTTTGGATGAGTTAGAGATTTTCGTCGCCGTCCTGCAATACGGTAGCCTGGCGGAAGCCGCGCGGAGAACCCGGCGTTCTGCCCCGGCGATTACCCGCGCTATTGCCTCACTCGAACAGCGCTTTGGTGCGCGGCTGGTTGAACGCACCACGCGACGGCTGGCTCCAACGGAAGCGGGCGTACGGCTGGCAGAGCACGCACAGGTGCTGCTCTGCCATTACCAAGAGGCGCTGTTCGACACCACTGAAACCCAACTTAGCGGCCTGCTACGCATTACCGCACCCGTGCAGTTTGGCCGTAAACATGTCGCGCCGCTGGTGATGGAGTTCCTGCGGTTGCATCCCGATATACAGATTGATATGGTGCTTAATGACCGTAATTTGGAGTTGATCGACGAAGGGCTGGACCTCGCGGTGCGCATCGGTCATCTGGAGGACTCCGGCAAAGTGGCGCGCAGAGTGGGCCAGGTCACCCGTATGCTGGTCGCTAGCCCGGCCTATCTGCAACAGTATGGCAACCCCTTACAACCAGCGGAGTTGGCACAACATCAAACCATTGTTGGTACCCTGAGATCACCACGTAATGAGTGGCGCTTCGGCCCCAATGAGGATGGCCTGCGGGTGAAGTTGTCGCCACGCCTGTTGCTCAATGATGTCGAATCGCAACTGCTAGCGGTGCGTGCGGGTTATGGTATAGCGCGGCTGCTGAGTTATCAGGTTGCTGACGATCTGGCCGCCGGAACCTTGGTCAGACTGCTGCCCGAGGCCGAGCCGTCACCGATGCCGGTTCAACTGGTGGTGCAGAATATTCAGCGAATCCCAAGAAAAGTCAGAACCTTCTGGGACTTTGCGTGGGAAAGATTGAGTCAGCTGTCGCAGACCCACCGTGCATAATCCGTCATTATCAGACAGACATCTGGGTTGATGTGCAACCCGTCTGACTGAGGAAAAAGAAATGAATTGTTCTGTGCTTAATCGCGCTACGTTGTTGATTCTGTCTTTATCTGTTCCCCTTCCGTTGCTGGCCACCGTTATGGCGCAGACGCTTCCGGTGCAACAAGATCAGGCGCAGGTAGCCAATCAATATCTGACTGTGGTGAACCCTGACAAAACCATTACTTTCCGGCTGTTTGCACCGTCAGCCAGGCAGGTCGACGTGGTCACGGGTGCAACAGCACCAAGCTATGTTTCCCATCCGATGACCAAAGATCCTCAGGGCGTCTGGACCTTCACCTCGTCCGTGATGAAACCTAATCTGTACGAATACTTTTTCAACGTTGATGGCTTCCGCTCAATCGACACCGGTAGCGCCATGGCGAAGCCGCAGCGACAGGTGAATACCAGCCTGATTCTGGTGCCGGGCAGCATACTGGATGTGAAAGCCGTGCCGCACGGCGAAGTGCGTGCCATTACCTATCACAGCAAGGCGCTGAATGCCGAACGGCAGATTTACGTCTGGACGCCGCCGGGCTACAGCGATGTGTCGAAGCCGCTACCGGTGCTCTATTTCTATCATGGCTTTGGTGATACCGGCCGTTCTGCGATCGACCAAGGTCGAATTCCACAAATCATGGATAACCTGCTGGCGGAGAAAAAAATCACGCCGATGCTGGTGGTGATCCCGGATACGGAAACGGATGCCAAAGACATCGTGCCGGAAGCGTTTGTGCCAAAAGAGCGCCGACAGACATTCTATCCTGCTAACGCAGCGGCGGCTGATCGCGAGCTGATGCAGGATATTATCCCGTTGGTGGCGAAAAATTTCCGCGTGCGTGACGATGCAGACGGACGTGCGCTGGCCGGTCTTTCACAGGGCGGATATCAGACATTGGTCAGCGGCATGACACACCTGGATAAATTCGGTTGGCTGGCGACTTTCAGTGGCGTCAGTACCACGACCGTGCCGAATGAACAGGTAGAAAAACGCTTCGCTGAGCCACAGAAAATCAATGCGCAGCTGAAAAACTTCACTGTAGTAGTGGGGGATAAAGATGTGGTAACGGGTAACGATATCGCCGGGCTGAAGTCAGAACTTGAGCAGCATAAAATTAAGTTCGATTACCACGAATACCCGAATCTGGGTCATGAGATGGATGTCTGGCGTCCGGCGTATGCTGAGTTTGTGCAGAAGATTTTTAAATAATGGGTAAGTCATGCCGCGGAAGTGGCGTGACTTCAGCAATCCAAGGCCTTCCCCGGTGGGAAGGCCTTTTTCATGGCGGTTAAGCCGACTTCTTCGCCTTCTGCTTATGGTGCTCAAGCAAAGGTTTCAGGAAGCGCGCGGTGTGTGACTCTTTACACTCGGCGACGGTCTCTGGCGTACCGGCGACCAAAATCTCGCCGCCGCCACTGCCGCCCTCTGGCCCGAGATCGACAATCCAGTCCGCAGTTTTAATCACGTCCAGATTGTGTTCAATCACCACGATGGTATTACCCTGATCGCGAAGCTGATGCAAAACCGCCAGCAGTTGCTGGATATCGGCAAAGTGCAGGCCGGTAGTCGGTTCATCGAGAATATACAGTGTCTGGCCGGTGCCGCGTTTAGACAGCTCTCGCGCCAGTTTTACGCGCTGAGCTTCACCACCGGAGAGCGTGGTCGCTGACTGGCCCAGACAGATGTATGTCAGACCGACGTCCATCAGGGTTTGCAGCTTACGCGCCAGGGCAGGAACGGCATCGAAGAAATCGCGGGCCTCTTCAATGGTCATTTCCAGCACTTCGTGGATGCTCTTGCCTTTATATTTAATCTCCAGCGTTTCGCGGTTATAGCGTTTGCCACGGCACTGATCGCACGGCACATAAATATCCGGTAGGAAGTGCATCTCGACTTTGATCACGCCATCGCCCTGACAGGCCTCACAGCGCCCGCCCTTGACGTTAAAGCTGAAACGCCCTGGGTTGTAGCCACGCGCACGAGATTCCGGCACACCGGCAAACAGTTCGCGTACCGGCGTAAAAATACCGGTGTAGGTCGCCGGATTGGAACGCGGTGTACGGCCAATTGGGCTCTGATCGATATCGATGACTTTATCGAAGTGTGCCAGACCGTCAATTTCCCGGTAAGGCGCCGCTTCGGCCAGCGTCGCGCCGTTGAGTTCGCATTGTGCCAGCGGGAACAGTGTGTCGTTAATGAGCGTCGATTTACCCGAGCCGGACACGCCGGTAATGCAGGTAAACAGGCCGACCGGCAGCGTCAGTGTGACATCTTTCAGGTTATTGCCTCTGGCCCCGGAAAGCTTCAGCACTTTGGTTGGGTCAGCCGGTACGCGGTGTTCCGGCAGGGCGATTTCGCGTTTGCCACTGAGGAACTGACCCGTGAGCGACTCTGGCACCGCCATGATCTGATCAACGGTCCCTTCGGCGACGACATGACCGCCGTGTACACCAGCACCGGGACCGATATCAATCACGTGATCGGCGGCGCGGATGGCATCTTCGTCGTGCTCAACCACGATCACGGTGTTACCGAGGTCGCGCAGGTGGACCAGCGTCTCGAGCAAACGTTCGTTATCGCGCTGATGCAGGCCAATAGACGGCTCATCCAGCACGTACATGACGCCCACCAGACCGGCGCCAATCTGGCTCGCCAGACGAATACGCTGTGCTTCACCGCCGGAGAGCGTTTCCGCCGAACGGGACAGCGACAGATAATTCAGGCCGACGTTCACCAGGAACTTCAGGCGATCGCCAATCTCTTTCATCACCTTCTCGGCGATCTGTGCCCGTTGGCCACTGAGCTTCATATTGCGGAAGAAATCCAATGCGTGACCGATGCTGAAATCGGAAATTTCTGGCAGCGTGGTCTCTTCAACAAATACGTTGCGTGCTTCTTCGCGCAGGCGGGTGCCTTTACAAGACGAGCAGGAGCGGTTGCTGATATATTTCGACAGTTCTTCACGCACCGCGCTGGATTCCGTCTCTTTATAACGCCGCTCCATATTATGTAGAACACCTTCGAACGGGTGACGGCGAATCGAGGTATCACCACGGTCATTGATGTATTTAAACTCGATAGTGTCTTTGCCGGAACCTTGCAGAATAGCGTGTCTCACGTCGCTGCTCAGATCGTTATAGGGCGCTTCCACGTCAAATTTGTAGTGCTCGCCTAACGAACGCAGCATCTGGAAATAGTAGAAATTACGGCGATCCCAGCCGCGTATGGCGCCACCTGCCAGCGACAGTTCAGGGTTTTGTACCACGCGTTCCGGATCGAAGAATTGCTGCACACCCAGACCGTCGCAGGTAGGGCAGGCACCGGCCGGGTTGTTGAACGAGAACATCCGGGGTTCCAGTTCACTCATGCTATAGCCGCAAATCGGGCAGGCGAAGTTGGCAGAGAACAGCATCGCTTCCGCTTTTGGGTCATCCATGTCGGCAACCACGGCCGTACCGCCGGAGAGCTCAAGTGCAGTTTCAAAGGACTCGGCCAGACGCTGCGCGATGTCATCGCGGACTTTAAAGCGATCAACCACGACTTCGATGGTATGTTTCTTCTGTAACTCCAGTTTCGGCGGATCGGACAAATCGCAGACCTCGCCGTCGATACGTGCACGGATGTAACCTTGTGACGCCAGGTTTTCCAGCGTTTTAGTGTGCTCGCCTTTGCGATCTTTGATAATTGTCGCCAGCAGCATCAGGCGTGCGCCTTCTGGCTGTGCCAGCACGTTATCCACCATCTGGCTGACGGTCTGGGCTGACAGCGGCACACCGTGCTCCGCGCAGCGCGGTTCGCCCACGCGGGCAAACAACAGGCGCAGATAGTCGTGGATTTCGGTGATGGTACCGACGGTCGAACGCGGGTTGTGCGACGTCGACTTTTGCTCAATAGAAATTGCCGGAGAGAGGCCCTCGATATGATCGACGTCCGGTTTTTCCATTAAAGATAAAAATTGGCGGGCATAAGCAGACAGCGACTCTACGTAGCGGCGCTGGCCTTCTGCATAGAGCGTGTCAAACGCCAGTGAAGATTTGCCTGAACCCGATAAGCCGGTGACAACAATCAGTTTGTCGCGCGGGATAATCAGGTTGATATTCTTGAGATTATGGGTGCGTGCGCCCCGAACTTCGATCTTATCCATTCATTATTCCCGGATTGACGTGATAGCTCACCGTGCCGATGACCGTCGGTAAATCTGGCATTACTTCGGCCAACGAATCGGGCACAGAGAAGAACGTAACGCGCAATTATGACACAAATCACAGTCTATGCCACCCTGGAACCTGAATGTATATCCAGTACTCGATGTAACCCTGGATGGTTTGCGGAATAAACTGGAAAGAATGCTTCAACCTTTTACATCCGTGGTACGAAGGCAACGTTTTGTGGTTATAATGACGCGAAGTGAATCCCTCACACCCCAAATTGTGGTTTCAACCACGACATACCTCATCAGGAGAATCCACATGGCCAGCAGAGGCGTAAACAAAGTCATTCTCATCGGTAACCTGGGTCAAGACCCGGAAGTTCGTTACATGCCTAACGGCGGTGCCGTTGCCAACATCACGCTGGCAACCTCCGAAAGCTGGCGTGACAAAGCCACCGGCGAGCAGAAAGAAAAGACTGAATGGCACCGCGTTGTGCTGTTTGGCAAATTAGCCGAAGTCGCAGGCGAATACCTGAAGAAAGGTTCACAGGTTTACATTGAAGGTGCGCTGCAAACCCGTAAATGGACCGATCAGGCTGGCGTTGAAAAATACACAACCGAAGTTGTCGTTAACATTGGCGGCACCATGCAGATGTTGGGTGGACGTGCCGGTGGTGGCGCACCTGCGGGTGGCGGTCAGCCAGCAGCGGGTGGCCAGTCAGGCAGTCAGCAAGGCGGTTGGGGTCAGCCTCAGCAGCCACAAGGTGGTAATCAGTTCAGCGGTGGCCAGCAGGCTCGTCCAGCTGCGCAAAACAACGCGCCAGCACAGAGCAACGAACCTCCGATGGATTTCGACGACGATATCCCGTTCTGATTGCTTCCCTCTGAGCATCAATGTCAGAAACACAAAAAGCCCCTCGCGGGGCTTTTTGTGTTTCTGGTGTGTCGCGACGCCCTACCAGACTGACTTATTGCGCCAGGTTGACCTCTTGTAAAGCCTCAGCCCGGAATTTTAGATCACAAACTTTGTCCCTTTCACTACAATTTGTGCAAACTGCAAATGATGCATAAACTCACGCAAAATCAACAATGTCGCGGCGAAGTCGTTACCGTTGGGGATGCCTTCGAAGCTCGCAGGGCGACCGCTGATCACCAGCGCCAGACGATCGAATGTGCGTTCGACGGCATCGACTGACAGCGGCATCGCTTCGTTTTCTGCCACGCCAGCCAAACGGGCGATGGCGCGAATATCATTGTCGTTGCTCACCAGTCTGGCGGCTGAGGGAATGTCATGACGGATGCGCATGATCTCATCCTCGACCACCATAATGGCCGTTTCCATTTCATCCGGTGTCGGCGGCGTGTGATGGAAATAGCCCAGCGAGGTCAGTTGGGAACCCAGCGTTAATAGCCGCTCTATCACGTCACCGTTTTCTTTGCGCACCGTCACCTTGGTCTCTTCGCTGCCAATATGTAATAAAACCGTTGATAGGGTCATCAGTATCTTTGCCTCGGGATGTGTCAGCGATCGTTCAACGTACTCCGGTTCATCTCGATTAGGCAATCCTCGCGCAATGCTCATTCAGGCTTTATCCTCAGGCGTACTGTGCTTCACCGTTGCCGAAGGACCAGTTCTCTTTCGGCACTTCGACCAGACTGATGAAAACATCTTCGAGACGCATGCCGGTGTGCTCGTGAAGGCCATAGGCAACCGAGTGATAAAAGGCTTTCTTCATCTCTTGCGTGCGGCCGCTGTTCAGCGTCACCTGTATCACAATGCAGTTCTGAGTACGCTCAATCCCGAGGTAGTCGGGCGAGATCATCATCTCTTCAGGCGTGTGCTCAGCAAAAATAATAAAACGGTCATTTTCCGGCGCCTTAAGGTGGCTTATCAATGCGTTATAAATCACGTCACCGATAGCTTTGCGGAAGGTGCCGGGTTTGCCTTCAATCATATCAACACGAACTAATGGCATGGTACGTCCTTAAAAGAGTACTTAATGAATGCGAAAGAGTGCGCGTCTTCGTTGCGGCGCGTTGCCTGTCAGGTATGAACAGTTCACGGAGTAAAGTCTAGCTGAATTTTCCCCGCTCTCGCATTCTGACTCAATTCAGCATGGTTTCGGTTTGATGAAACATGCTCAGCCCGGCTTTTCTGGCGAACATGACCCGATTATCCAGCAGGATCACCGCAAGGTACGCAACCTATTGCGAGGGTGTGGGTATTGCCCTGCGGTGATTTTTATTGCAGGGAGCTCCGAAGTTATGTGTCGCTATCTGGTCGCAAAAAAATGGCGCAGAATGATGAATTCTGCGCCGTCTCGCTGCGTGGCATCAATCTCTCACGGTAACGTGCTTATTTGAAATCTACCATCATCAATTCTGAAATAGACTGGCCACGTGTTGTCGTGACGCATTTATCAATATAACTTCTGAATGGAGCAGGTTTAGGTATGCCCATATCCATTAAGCGCTGATTATCAAATTTGACATCTAATTCGGCAAACCCACCATACAATTTAATAGCACGTAAGATAATCTTATCATTACATGGCCCCAGAATATTTTTGAACTGTTTTCTGATGCCGGTGAAGTCTTGATAGGAGGTTTGCTTGTACTCGTCAATAATTGTTTTAGTATTACTGGCTTTAGCAACAAAGGTATCTATTTCATGGAATGGCGTACACATCTCTTCACCGGAAGAAATATGATAGAAGTCATGCTGAATATCCTGGTTTAGGCATAAGTTCACTAATACCATTGCACAATAATCCACAGGAATAACATCGATATTCGCATCGAAAGTGCAGGTGAATTTCTTCAGTTTGATTGCCATTAGGAATACCCAGAAAATACTGCTGGATGGGCGGCAACCGAATTGTGTATGACCGACGATGATAGAAGGTCGTGCAACCACAAATGGCATCAGCGGACATTCCTGACGAATCAGCTTTTCTATCGCGCGTTTGGATGCAGTGTACTGCACCAGATCTTCATTGTGGTCATTATCGGGCATATCTTCATAGAACACGCTGCCTTTATCAGGCATTGAGGCCATAGCCGTACCGACGTGCACAAAACGTTGTAGGCCTTTTACCCGTGCCATTCGTTTCGCAAAGATCAGTGTGCCATCAACGTTAACTTTCCACAGCACGGGATTGTTGCCAAATGACGCGATGGCAGCGCAGTTGATAACCTGTGTAATATTATCCAGGCGCGTGTCATTAATGAAATTTTCTGGTTCAGCAAGATCGCCAATTAAAATAGAATCTTCGGTGATCAAGGCAAGCTGCTGTTCACTTAATTCAAATTTCTTCAGGTTATTAATGATTCGGCTAAAACCTGCCGCTTTATCGTCTGCCCTGACTAATAAGAGTAATTGAACATTGTCTACTAAAGGTTGGCGAAGAATATGTTCAACCACAGCGCCGCCGACAAAACCGGATGCGCCGGTAATTAAAATATTTGGCATGACGATTACCTGTAACGAGAAAGTCCCGGGACAGTATCACTGTAATTATAAACCGCATGTATACCAAATCAGATGATAAATAAACAGAGGTTAAACGAGATTGAGTGACAAATGTCGAAAGTGATGAAAATATGGAGGAATAAATATAATAAGTACCACATTTTTACACCTGGTAATAATGAGTATTTATTAATTATATAAAAATGGCGTCAGGTGTAGACGCTGCTTAAATTAGCAGGCTTAGGAATAATTTTATGGTGCTTATGTGCGCTTTATCTGCGTGAGTGAAGTACAGCGGTCAAATCCTCTTTGTCTGCTTGCGGTGGTTTTTTGTTAGGCTGAGTCTCAGAGATCTGTTTTGGGTGTGGCATAATCACGCCGCTTTGTGCAGGAAGTAGGCACTGCTTCTGCATTAAGATAAACTGATGGGTAAAACAGGTGCGCACAAAAAATGAGAGCGCACGGAGTGTTACAGTAAGCGTAGCGGATGCCGATAAATGGATGAGATCAGGAGTCTTCATCGAAGTTCCTGAAGGGAATATTGAGCTGGTGATTCCCTCGCGCGCGTAAATAAGGTACAAGGCTGCATGAAAATCCCAAATAGAATCCAACCTCTGGTGGATGACGGCCTGATAGACGATGTGGTCCGTCGACTAAAAAGCGGCAAAGAGGCCGACGTTTACACCGTGTTATGCGGTGGAGAGATCCGTTGCGCCAAGGTTTACAAAGAAGCCAGCCAGCGCAGTTTCAAACAGGCGGTGCAGTACCAGGAAGGGCGTAAGGTCCGCAACACTCGCAACGCGCGTGCAATGCAAAAGGGCTCGAAGTTCGGTAAGAAGCAGCAGGAAGAGACCTGGCAAACCGCTGAAGTGGATGCACTCTTTCGCCTGGCCAATGCCGGTGTGCGCGTTCCACAGCCTTATATTTGCCTTGATGGCGTGTTGTTGATGGAACTGATCACCGATGCCGAGGGACTGGTAGCGCCGCGTCTGAGCGACGTTATGCTGACGAAGGAAGAGGCGATAGACGACCATGGCACCATGATCCGCAATATTGTGCGTATGCTGTGTGCCGGCGTCGTGCATGGGGACTTATCCGAGTTCAACGTGTTGATGGATGCTAATGGGCCGGTGATCATCGATTTACCGCAAGCTGTCGATGCTTCCGCCAATAACCATGCGGAATCGATGTTCGAACGTGACGTGAACAATATGCGCAGTTACTACGGTCAGTTCGCGCCTGAACTGTTGGAAACGCGTTTTGCCAAAGAGATCTGGGCACTGTATGAAGATGGCAAACTGACGCCGGAAAGCGTACTGACCGGCGAGTTTGCTGAAGACACGTCGAAAGCAGACGTGGGTTCACTGCTGGATGAGATCATCGCCGCAGAAGATGAGTACTATGACCGTCAGCGTGCGTTAAAGGAACGTGACTTCAACGACTGACGTGGCGATAAACGCCGGTTGTGGTCCGAAAGGGCTAGTCGCGCATGACTGAATTGCGGCCACAAAAACCGGCGTTCTGCAAAATATGCTGCCCTGCTTCTGACAGAATAAATGCCGCCAGCGGCTTAGCGTCATCAGTGCAAGTTGCCAGCGCATAATTGGCGCGCTGATTGTAATCCGCCGGGATGTTGAATACTTCCAGCGCATCATTTTCCCGCAGCAGAGTCGCATAACTGGTATAGCCGATAAACACGTCGGCTTGTCCGGTACAAATCAGCCATTCTGCCGCCGGTTTACCCTCCGGCACCTTCGCCGATGTTTTACCGCCCACCAAACGCAACGCTTTATTCCGTAATGTCGCTCCAGCATCAGGATGACGTCGTTCAATCAACTCGAACATCTGCCAGGTATAATCACCGCAAGGATCACTTCGTGGGGTTGATGTTGCGAGCCGAAAACGCGGGTCGAGCAGAACGCTCAGCCAGTTCAACTTCTCCAGTTCCGGCCCTTTGCGCGCTGTCACACACAGGCTGTTTCCGCAAAATTTTTCCACGGACAGGGCTTTACCCTGTTGTTGCAGTGCCAGCGGATGCGCCGTGTTAGCCGAAGCAAACAGATCGACTTTTTCACCCTGTTCGATACGTTCACGCAGCAACCCAGCGGGACCGAACTCGGTTAAAATTTTGCAGCCTGTTTCTTTCTGGAAAGCCTCACACAACGGTGTCCACGCTTGACGTAAACTGCCTGCTGCCAGTACTTTTATCGAATTAGTCATCATTACTCCTGGTCGCCACGACGCCTCACCTTTGTAGCGTCAGGGGTGAGGCAAACACCCTGTACGCATCATCTCCTACTGACCAATATAATGAGTATGGTAGAAGCGCTGATAGTAATCATCGGCCTGTTTTTGCATATTGATGTCAGTAAACTTTTGCGGATAAAGCTTTTTCGCCATCCATAATTCGCCGATCGCCAGCGCTTCCGGCATTGGATAGCCCCAGGCTTTGGCGTATTCCGGCATCAGATAAACGCGGTGATGTTTTACAGCGTCGATCGTCTGCCACTTTGGATCCTGGTTAATGCGATCCACGACGTCCGGATAACGGTCCTGCACAAAGATCACCTGCGGATCCCAGGCGATCACCTGCTCCAGTGCCACCTTTTTAAAGCCTTTTACGGTTGCTGCCGCCACGTTTATTGCGCCAGCGTGCGCCATCATCAGACCGGTGTATTTACCTGAACCATAGGTGGTCAGTTCCGGATTGGCCATGTATGCGCGGATGCGCTGATCCGCTGGAATGTCTTTCAATCGCTGACTCACCCATTGGCGTTGCGAAAAAGTATAGTTGATCAATGCCTGCGCCTGCTTTTGACGGTTTACCACTTCACCAATCAGTCTGATACCCTTTTTTAGTCCGTCATCGTAAGCTTTATCTTCATGAGTCAGTGTCGGGTTGAGTTTTTCCGCCTGATCTTTAGCATCTTCACGTAGGGAGATGGCGATGACGGCGATACCCGTCTGGCTTATCTGATCAATCATCTCCTGCGGCGCATAGTGAGTAACGAACACCACCTGCGGATGCAACGCAACCAGACTTTCCAGATTGACGCTGGTCAGGTCACCGACTTGCGCTTTATTTTCCAGCGAAGGTGCCAGACGAGCATAACCCTCGCCGAGCTGTTTTTTCCAGTTGTTCAGCACGCCGACGATGTCGTCCGTGGCATCGAGCTGTACCAGCAGATTGAGGGTCTGATGTTGCAGTACCACTACGCGGTCGACTTTATCGGGAATGGTGACCTGGCGGCCAAGCTGGTCAGTGACCTGCCGGGAAGCCCATGACGACACGGGAGCAAAACTCAGCGTAATGCCGAGCAGAAAAACGGAAGGGAAAATGTGCACGATAAAAATCCTCTGATTCGCTATGCAAAGGATTATATAACGATACACTTCAGCATCAAGTGACTAGAATTAAACTGTTTTTTAAACGGCAGATCACTTAGGTGCTACACGTCGCATCCGCACTGCCCAGCGGCTGAAAGTCAGGTGATTAAGAAATAATTATCCAACCGATATAGAGCTTTTTGGACTGTTTTGGCAAGCTTTCAGAAATCAATGAGGAGAACGTTATGTTAATAATCGCGCCACTGGATCCTTTCACTGCGAGCTTTGACTCATTACTGGAAGAGAGCAAGCTGGAGGGACAGCGAATGTTGGTGCGCTTACGTGACAACTGGCATTCGGGGGTGAATCGCTTCGCTTTGCCTGGAGAGAGGCTTAATGGCGTTTTTTGTCTGGATGACCATCATCAACGGCGGTTGGTTGCTACCGGCGGGCGTAATATTGATCCCTACAGTCATCAACAGCGTGCTGGTCGTATCCGTCATTTGTATGTTACCCATGCTTTGCGTCGGCAGGGGATCGGGCAGTTATTGATGGCGCACCTGATCGACGGTGCATCCCTTTATTTCAATTACCTGAATACCCATGCGCCGCAAGCCGCTTACGCCTTCTACCAACGTCTTGGTTTTGAACCGGTAAGTGGGGATGAGAGTGTTACCCACCGTTTAATGTTTTGAATGTTGCCTTGTCATTTCAGTGACATGATTAGGTAGCAGACTGCTTTAGCGAATTTTCAAAACAGGAAAAATTGATGACCAACAATGATATGTCCAGCCGTCTGGTGAAGGCCAGTCAGATTGCCGCGCAGGCTGCCGAACTTGCGCTGAGTTATTTTAATCGCCGTGATGGTATCCAGGTCAGCAGTAAAAAGGTGCAGGACTTTGTTTCGCAGGCCGATGTGGCCGTCGAGCAGTTTATTCGCGCTCAGCTGGCAAAACATTTCCCGCATGATGGCATCATTGGCGAAGAGATGGGTGGGGTGTTAACGGATGCGGCATGCTGGGTTATTGACCCTATTGACGGTACCTCTAATTTCCTGCGCGGCTCGCCGCTGTGGGGCGTTTCCCTCGGGCTGGTGGAGCATAAAAAACCGGTGATTGGCGTGGTCGCTTTGCCGGTGCTCAATGAACAGTTTGCTGCCGAAAGTGGCAAAGGGATTTTTCGCAACGGGCAGCCTTTCGTGCGCGATGGCCGCTTTGGTGACGTGCGGATTGTGTCGCTGGGTGACAGTTCAGATGACAAACTCGATGAAGCCGCGCAATTTTATCAGGGACTGCGTGCCGCTGACTGGTCAGTACAATGTTACCGCTGTACCACGGTCGGTATGGTGTTCGCCGCAAAAGGGATTACTGACGGCCACCTGCAGCGACGCACCACTCTGTGGGATATTGCTGGTGGCGCGGTGCTCTGTCAGGAAGCGGGGCTGGAAACCGTGGTCAGTTTTGGTTCGGAAAATATTCGAGATTTGGCGGTAGCGGCGGGAACGCCAGGATTGATGGCAATCGTTAGACCGCTTTGGGATTTACAGCCAAGGTAAATCGGTTGGGTGTTGACATGATTTTAGTGTGGATGACGTTATACGTTCACCCATTAAGTAACATTCTGAATTCGTCTGGCAACCTTAAAATTACATCAATAATATCAATGATTAACAAAATGAAATATTATTTCATTTTTTTGTAAAGTTATCCAGGTTATTGCCGTTATCTCTATTTCCTGTCACTCACTTTGTTGTGTCCTGATGAAAAAAATAACCAATCTCTCTGTTCTTGCCCGCTTGTTGGGGGCATTTGCAATCGTTCTTACCCTAATGCTGGTTCTGGCTGCGATGTCGGCATGGCAGTTGAGAAATATTAATCAGCAGATTGAAGACTACCGGGCGTACCGCCTGCCGGGCGTTCAATATCCGCTCGTGATGCGCGGCACACTGGCAGAGTTGCGGCTACAACAAGTGCAATACATCGCCTCACCAGAGGGGGCGCCGCGTGACGGTCATCGGGTTGAAATCATGCAGGCTGTCGCCAATTTCAAAGCGGCTGAAAACGCCTACAAAAATCTGAACAGCGGTGGCAGTCAGTCGGACTTGCTTAAGCAAATTATCCATAACTTTGAGCAGTTCTCACTGGCGAACGATCAGGTGATTGCCGCGATGGGACGCAATGATATTGAGCAAGCCACTCAAATCAGCGGTGACAACTCGCGAAAATATCGCACACAACTGATGGCCGACCTCGCCATGCTGGTAAAAAATGAAATCAGCAACAGCGAGCAGGTCGCTGTGCAGGCCCGCAGTCATTACCATACCGCCAGCTTGCTATTCCTGGTGCTGGTGGTGTTTGCTTTGGTGCTGTCGGTCGCGATGGCATTGCTGCTGGCGCGTAATCTGAACCGGCAACTGGGGGGGGAACCGGCTTATGCGGCGGGGATCATGCAAGAAATTGCGTCGGGAAATCTGGCCACAAAAATTATTCTTAAGCCCGGTGATAACGGCAGTTTACTGGCATCACTGAGCAGCATGAGTCAGCAACTAAACCAGACCATTCATCAAATTATGAGCGGTAGCGAGTCGATCAATCATGCCGCACGCGAAATTGCGCAAGGCAATATTGATTTATCGCAGCGTACCGAGGAGCAGGCGGCGTCGCTGGTACAAACCAGCGCGAATATGCAGAACCTGACCACCACCGTCAGCCATAACGCGGAGAATGCGCGTGAGGCCAGCCAGTTGGCACATGCGACGTCGCAGACGGCATTGCAGGGCGGCACCATTGTCAGCGGTATGCAGGCGCATATGCGTGATGTTTCCGGCAGTTCGAAGGAGATCATCAACATCATCAGCGTGATTGAAGGTATTGCATTCCAGACCAACCTTTTGGCGCTGAATGCGGCGGTGGAAGCTGCACGGGCGGGCACTCAGGGTAAAGGGTTCGCGGTGGTCGCTAGCGAGGTCCGCGTACTGGCGCAAAAAAGCGGACAGGCGGCGAAAGAGATTAAAAATCTGATCCACGGCACCGTCAACCAAATCGCTGAAGGTTCGCAGCAAGCCGATCGTGCCAGCCAGGCGATGAACGAGATTGTCAGCTCGGTTAATAAGGTCGCGGGGATCGTCAGTGAAATTTCCACGGCCAGCACTGAGCAACATACGGGAATTCATGAAGTCGGGATTGCGGTAGAACAGATGGATCAGGTGACGCAGCAAAACGCCGCGCTGGTGGAGCAGGCCGCCGCCGCCGCGCAATCACTGACCGAACAAAGTGTCGAGTTGCGCAATGCTGTGCGATTTTTCCGCATAGCTGCAGAGTAAGGTCATCGCCTGCTGAGTGTTATTGCGTGAGGTTTGGCAATCAGAAGCGAGCATGGCAAGGATGAAGGAAAATAAAATAAGCACCTCGTTGTATTCACTGGAAAGGAGGCAAGACCCGACACAGTGAAGTACGTATACACGGCTAATTACAGCACAGTGATGATGGCCTTTATGAAAAATAAAGGCCATGCATTCGTCGCTCCGTATTAAATTAATTTAAGTTTAATGCGAGGCTGGATTTAAATGAAACGAACTGCCTTGTGTTGTTACAGCATAATAAAAGTAGGCTTTTTATTGGTGTAATTACAGCCCCGCTCATATCGACTATAGTTACTGATAAATCAACCTTATCAGTTAGGAGCAGAATGCATGATCACGGTTCATCATTTAAATAACTCACGCTCACAGAGAATTCTGTGGATGTTGGAAGAGTTGGACGTTCCGTACCAAATACAACGATATCAACGTGATGAAAAGACCATGCTGGCACCAGACGCGTTGAAGAGCGTGCACCCCTTGGGGAAATCTCCCATTCTGGTGGATAACGATCTGACGCTCGCTGAGTCAGGTGCCATTATCGAGTATCTGCAAGAAGCCTATGATGCACAAGGCAACCTGAAACCTACGGATCATTTTGCAAGACAGGCATACCGTTATTGGCTGCACTATGCCGAAGGGTCGCTGATGCCAATTTTGGTGATGAAGTTAATCTTTGGACGTCTCGGTAAACCGCCGATGCCCTGGCTTATTCGTCCAATTGCCGGAGCCATTGGTAAAGGCGTACAGCAGAATTATTTGGATAAGCAACTGGCCACTCATGGTACTTATCTCGAAAAGCATCTTGCAGACAGTGCCTGGTTTGCGGGCAGCGATTTTAGCGCGGCGGATATTCAAATGAGTTTCCCGATTGAGGCGATGGTGTCTCGCGGTGGGCTGGACAAATATCCGCATGTCAGTCGTTGGCTTGCGACCATTCAGGCGCGACCAGCCTATCAGAAAGCGCTGGAACAAGGCGGGCCTTACCATATCGGGAGTTAACGGATATGTTGGTCATACTTCAAGTTGAAGAGAGGTTGGCCATGTTTCCTCACCTCAATAGGATCTTTTGATTCTATATATTATGTTTTGCTGACGTTTTTAGGTTGTAAGGCGTTCCGGTGAAACATAAGTGAAACCTATTATCCCTTCGGCGGTGTTTCTCTATTATTGGCATTATGTCGAAGGTCATTCCGACGTGTTTATTGAATACGGCGTTTAATTCGCACCATTTTGTTTAAATCCTCCCTGAACGCCAATTTTTTCGCCTGCCCGTATTGCCTGAATATCAGGCAAAATAACGTTATACATAACCCGATTATCAGGCAAAACACCAAAAAGAATGGGTTTGCGCAAATTACTGGACGATATGCATTTTTAATCAACAAATAAGACCAATTTGTCGCGAACAGGAGTTGAAAAGAGAGGGTTAATGGCCGGATAATCGTTTGCTTTGCAGTACCGTGGTATTTATTTCTGCCTTACGCGATGAGAGTTAAACGTTTGCCTTGGTTTTGCGCGTCGGTTCTGCCGGTTTCTCGGCACGCATTTCACTGGGTAGGGAAGTGAACGTGACGAAACGGTTTCGTAATGACCACGCAGGCTTTTCAGCAAGACACTTCAGAGGGTTGCACATGTCTAGTCAACACAACCAAACGGGCAGTACTGCTGCGCGAACGGGTTCGCTTGATGCTTTTTTTAAAATCTCTGCACGCGGCAGCAATGTCCGTCAGGAGGTCATTGCCGGTCTGACGACGTTCCTGGCGATGGTTTATTCCGTTATTGTTGTTCCGGCCATGTTGGGGAAAGCGGGTTTTTCACCGAGCGCCGTTTTTGTCTCAACCTGTCTGGTGGCAGGCTTCGGTTCTTTATTAATGGGACTGTGGGCTAACCTGCCGCTGGCAATTGGCTGTGCTATCTCACTGACGGCGTTTACCGCTTTCAGTCTGGTATTGGGCCAGCACATCAGCGTACCCGTTGCTCTGGGTGCGGTCTTCCTGATGGGGGTGCTGTTTACCATCATCTCCGTAACCGGTATCCGCTCGTGGATATTACGCAATCTACCAATGGGCGTTGCGCACGGGACCGGCATTGGTATCGGCCTGTTCTTGTTGCTTATCGCGGCCAACGGTGTCGGGCTGGTGATCAAAAACCCTCTCGACGGCTTGCCGGTGACGCTTGGCGCGTTCACCTCTTTCCCGGTGATTATGACCTTACTCGGTTTGTCGGTGATCTTCGGTCTTGAAAAACTGCGCGTTCCTGGCGGTATTCTGCTGGTGATTATTGCGATCTCCATCATCGGCCTGATTTTTGATCCCGCGGTGAAGTATCAGGGGTTGTTCGCCATGCCGTCGTTGTCTGACGCGAGTGGACATTCTGTTCTGTTTAATCTCGACATCATGGGCGCGCTCAAACTGGCTGTGCTGCCAAGCGTGCTGGCGCTGGTCATGACGGCGGTGTTTGACGCGACTGGCACGATCCGCGCGGTTGCCGGGCAAGCTAACTTGCTCGATAAAGAGGGTCAGATCATCAGCGGGGGTAAAGCGCTGACATCAGACTCCCTCAGTAGCATATTTGCGGGTTTGGTCGGTGCTTCGCCAGCGGCGGTGTATATCGAATCGGCGGCGGGTACAGCGGCAGGAGGCAAAACCGGCCTGACGGCAACGGTAGTTGGTGTACTGTTCCTGTTGATGCTTTTCTTGTCACCGCTCTCTTATCTGGTTCCGGCTTATGCTACGGCACCGGCGCTGATGTATGTTGGATTGTTGATGTTAAGCAACGTCACGAAACTGGATTTTGATGACTTTGTTGATGCCATGTCTGGACTGCTGTGTGCCGTCTTTATTGTGCTGACCTGCAATATTGTGACCGGTATTATGTTGGGCTTTAGCGCACTGGTTATCGGCCGTATCTTCTCTGGCGAATGGCGTAAGCTTAATGTCGGCACGGTGATCATCGCGGTGGCGTTAGTGGCGTTCTACGCGGGTGGATGGGCCATTTAAGATTTTTTAGGGCGAAAAAATGTAACGCCCTTTAAGGGCAAGGGCGGGTTTCGGGTTGCGGTCTGAACCCGCTTTTTAAATTCAAGGTCAAAACCTTGGGTTGCCACCCAAACCGGCCTTAAGAGGCGCCTATCGCCACGCCTCTTAAGAATCTCCGGCTCTTTTAAAAACAGCAGCTGCGCTGGTCACAATGGCCGTGTTTCAGGTGCCGCTATTATCGCCGCAAAATGCCGCCGCGTTGCGGTTCCTTCACTTCGGGTTCCAACCCGCGTAAAAAAACACGCGGTTTTGCACCTCTCGTTCAGCGCCATTTTTGAATGCGGCCTCGACATCTTTAAAGACAAATAACGTGCCGATTTTGATTTTGAATTTAAAGAAGCGTCGGCCGTGTTCAAAATGTCACTGGCAAGTCGGTGGAGAGACAACATCTTTACCCCTGGCTCGAACCCGCAGCCGGGAAACCCGTCAGGGCTGACATTTTACGGCTATCGCTGTGGCACCTGAAACACGTCCATCCCGATTCAGCGAAAGCGCGCAGTGAGAAAACGCAGGATTCCAAAGGAGGTTCGTTTACACCTCCTTTGGGCCAGTTTGGGCGGCTAGCCCGAGGTCTTAAACTTGAATTTAAAAGCGGGTTTAAGCACGCTCTGATTTAACCCTCCCTCTTTTTTGATCTACTATTCCCATGGTATGTGTCGGACTCAGTTCGACTGGAATCATAAAAAAAAGAGTCTAAGGAAAGCATGGAAATCTTCTTTACTATTCTGATTTTGATTCTGGTGGTGTCGCTCTCAGGCATCGTGACCAGAATGTTGCCGTTTCAAGTTCCACTTCCTCTCATGCAAATCACCGTCGGGGCTTTGCTGGCCTGGCCGAATTTTGGCTTGCATGTGGATTTCGACCCGGAACTATTTTTAGTCCTCTTTATTCCTCCGCTACTGTTTGCCGATGGCTGGAAAACCCCAACCCGTGAATTTTTACACCACGGGCGTGAAATACTGGGGCTCGCGCTTGTGCTGGTGCTGCTCACGGTGGTCGGTATCGGTTATCTGATTTATATGATGGTGCCTGATATCCCACTGGTCGCCGCTTTTGCGTTGGCGGCGGTACTCTCTCCTACCGATGCTGTGGCGCTTGGCGGCATTGTCGGTAAAGGGCGCATTCCTAAATCGATCATGGGCGTGTTGGAAGGCGAGGCACTAATGAATGACGCGTCCGGCCTGGTGTCACTGAAATTTGCTATCGCGGTGGCCATGGGCACCATGATCTTTACCGTCGGTGGTGCTTCGGTTGAGTTTCTCAAAGTGGCTATTGGCGGTCTGATGGCTGGTGTGGCGGTGACTTGGCTGTACAGTAAATCGTTGCGCATTATGAGCCGCTGGAGCGGCGATGATCCCGCGACGCAAATCGTGTTTCTTCTGCTGTTACCCTTTGCCTCATATCTGATTGCCGAACATATCGGTGTGTCAGGCATTCTGGCTGCCGTGGCTGCCGGTATGACCATCAGCCAGTCCGGTATTATCCGTAATGCACCACTGGCGATGCGCCTGCGTGCCAACAGCGTATGGTCGATGCTGGAGTTTGTATTTAACGGCATGGTGTTCATTCTGCTTGGTCTTCAATTGCCGGGTATTCTTGAGAATTCGCTCGTTCAGGCTACGCATGATCCTTCGATTGTCACCTGGCACCTATTTGCGGATGTCGGCATTATTTACTTTGCGCTGTTGCTGCTGCGTTTTGTCTGGCTGTGGGTGATGAAAAACATCAGTAACCGTTTCATGAAAAAGAAACCGTTACTGTTTGGCAGCTACAGTACTCGTGAATTGTGGGTCGCCTCGTTCGCTGGGGTGCGCGGAGCAATAACCCTGGCGGGTGTGCTCTCTATTCCCTTATTCCTGACCGATGGCAGCGCTTTTCCGTCGCGTTACCAACTGGTGTTTCTTGCGACCGGTGTGATCCTGTTCTCACTGATTGCCGGCGTGATTGCCCTGCCATTCCTGCTCAAAGGCGTAGTGGTCGCCGACGGTTCGACCTTCCGAAAAGAGGAGCGCATGGCGAAGTCGATTGCTGCCGAAGTGGCGATTGAAAGCCTGCATAAAATGGAGGAACGACTCGCGGCGGATGCTGAAGAGAATATCGACGAGCAGACGCTAAAGGAGATCAGCTCACGGGTGATAGGGACATTGCGGCGGCGAACGGCCAATAAAGATGATATAGAAGCCGCGCTGAAGCTGGAAAACCTCGAGCGCCGCTTCCGCCTCACGGCCCTACGTGCGGAGCGTGGTGAGTATTATCACCTGCGCGCTACTCAGAAAATCAGTAACGAAACCTTGCAAAAACTGCTGCATGACCTCGATTTACTTGAAGCGTTGTTGGCAGAGAAGGAAGTCTGATCGTCTTTCCTCATACCACGGGTGCGCTATATGGCGTGCGCACCTTCTTCTCCTTCCTGCTGCCAGTACTCTCTGCAAAGTGCAATCCATGCCTGGGCACAGTGTGATAAATAGCTCCCCTGATGCCAGATAAGGCCCAGTTGCCAGGGCATAGCGGGTTCCAGCGGGATCCACATCAGGCTGTGTTTATCCAACTGCCGGCAGATAGGTTCTGGCAAAATAGCGATGCCCATACCGGTTTGTACCATAGCAGCGAGGAAATCCCACTGACCACTGCGGGCGGCGATTTTTGGCGTAAATCCATGGGTGCTGAAGGCGTCCATCAACATGCGGTAGAGCGCAAAATCTTCGTTATAAATCAAGATGCTTTCACTAGCCAGTTCGGCAATCGGGACTCTGGTGCGGTTTAGCCATTTCTCGTTGCGTGGTACCACGACGCACAGCGGGTGACTGAAGAGCGGCAACGACGTTATTGAGGTGACGGCGTCGGCGGGCAGGGCGGTCAGTGCCAGGTCTAGTTCACCGGAGATCACCGCCTGTTGCACCGTCAGACCCCCAAACTCTGAGATGATCAACTCAATCCCGGGATAGTGTTGGCGAAATTTGCCGATCAGCGGTGCTATTTGTGTCCCTACCATTGGTGGGATCCCCAGCCGCAGTCGCCCACGTTTCGCCGAGTTGATGTCCTCCAGTTCGGCTTCGAGTTGACGGAACTCTTCCAAAATATGCAGGCCGCGCTGATACACCGCCTGCCCGCTGTCGGTCAGACGCAGGCGACGCCCTTCTCTGACGATCAGTGTGCATTCCAGTTCGTCTTCCAGATGACGCAGCATTTTGCTGATGGTCGGCTGAGTGACAAACAGTTTTTCCGCAGCGCGGGTAAAGCTTTGCTGGCGGACCACTTCGACGAAATAACGTAGTGTGCGGACATCCATTATTGAGTATTCCATTTTGGAATCATTGGGATGATTTTAATTCATTTCTTTACCGGTTTCCTGACAGCATATAATTCAGTCTATTCTCTTTTTCCTCTTTTGAGGTCGTCCTCATGTTGTTGGTGTTGCGTGCCCGAGCGCCGTCCCTGTTAAATCGCTGTCAGGTTCCTGTTCAGGTGGTGCTGTATGCCATTGTTTTCCTGATAGCAGACCGTCTGGTCACGTTGTTGCATATCCCCTTACCGGCCAATATCGTGGGCATGCTGATGATGTTATTGCTGATAGTGTCCCGCGTCTTGCCACTTAAATGGGTGAAAGCCGGTTCACGTTGGCTGCTGGCCGAAATGTTGCTGTTTTTTGTGCCCGCTGTCGTCGCGGTGGTTAACTATGCACAACTGCTGATGGTCGAGGGCTGGAAGATTTTTCTGGTCATTGGCATTAGCACCATGCTGACACTGGGCGCGACAGCCTTGGTTGTGGACAGGGTTTATCGTCTGGAACAACGTTTGGCGGCGAGGAAGATATCCCGTGACTGATTTTCTCATCAGCATTTTGTGTTTTGTTGTCACGCTGGGGCTGTATTACGCCAACAAAAGACTTTACCGTCAGCGCCGTCGCTTGCTGTTGATGCCGTTGGTGTTCACGCCGGTTGTGCTGGTGGTGTTGCTAGTAGCAACGCATACGTCGTATCAGGATTACATAGGTGAAACCCATTGGCTGTTATGGTTGCTCGGCCCGTCGACCATTGCGTTCGCGGTGCCGGTCTATGAAAATATGGCGGTGATCCGCCGTCACTGGATGTCGCTAAGTGCAGGCGTGCTGACGGCCATCGTTGTTGCCGTCAGCAGTTCAGTCTGGCTGGCGAGAATGCTGACCCTGCCGGAAGAGATACAGCGCAGTCTGGCAGTGCGTTCCATCACCACGCCATTCGCACTGGCTGCAGCGAAGCAAATGGGGGGACAGCCTGACTTGGTGGCGCTGTTTGTGGTTATCACTGGCGTATTTGGTATGGCGGTCGGCGATATTCTTTTCCTGCGATTGGCGGTAAAAAGCGGGCTGGCGAAAGGCGCGGGTTTAGGTGCTGCGTCGCATGGCGCCGGGACGGCTCGAGCGTATGAGTTGGGGGCGGAGGAAGGCGTGGTCGCGAGTTTAGTGATGATGTTGGCGGGGGTTGTCACCGTGGTGATGGCACCGGTCATCGGGGTGTTGATGTGGTAGTTGGTGGCTATCGTTTTGGCCCCTGAAACACGGCCATTGTGACCAGCGTAGCTACGGAAGCTTCATAAAAAACGCAGGATTGTTAAGGGCCGCGTTTACGGCTCTTAACCCGGTGTGGGCCGGCGCCCACGATCTTGACCTTAAGGCCGGTTTGGGCGGCAGCCCAAGGTCTTGAAGTTGAATTTGAATGGAGGTTAAAAGCGTATGTGGGCCGCAGCCCACAACATTAGCGCGTTAATGAATCACCTGCGATAAGAACTCCCTCGTTCTTTCTGACTTTGGATTCGCAAAGAACTCCAGCGGCGGCGCTTCTTCGACGATCTCCCCGCGATCCATAAAGATCACCCGGTCGGCGACAGTACGGGCAAAGCCCATCTCGTGTGTTACGCATAGCATCGTCATACCTTCCTCTGCCAGTCCCACCATGGTATCTAGCACCTCTTTCACCATTTCCGGATCCAGTGCAGAAGTGGGTTCGTCGAACAGCATGATTTTAGGCTTCATGCAGAGCGAACGAGCGATGGCCACGCGTTGCTGCTGTCCTCCCGAAAGCTGCCCAGGAAACTTGTGCGCGTGCTCGGCGATACGCACGCGTTTCAGGTAATGCATCGCCAGTTCCTCGGCCTCTTTCTTCGGTATTTTACGCACCCAGCAGGGTGCCAATGTGCAGTTTTGCAACACGGTCAGGTGTGGGAATAAGTTGAAATGTTGGAACACCATGCCAACTTCAGTGCGTACGCGCTCGATGTTGCGCAGGTCGTCATTTAGCTCGGTGCCGTCTACCACGATCAACCCCTGCTGATGCTCTTCCAGATGGTTGATACAGCGGATGGTGGTCGATTTACCCGAACCTGAAGGGCCACACAATACAATGCGCTCGCCCGACTTCACGTTCAGATTGATGTTTTTCAACACGTGGAACTGCCCGTACCACTTGTTCACGTCTTGCAGCGTGATCATCATTTTTTTAGGTTCAGTGACTTGATGGTCGCTCATGGTTTACCTCAGTGTGCGGAACGTCCGGTGTGAAAGCGTCTTTCCAAATGTTGGCTATAACGCGACATGCTGAAACAAAAAATCCAGTAAACGGCAGCGGCGAAGACGTAGCCTTCGGTCGACATGCCGAGCCACGCTGGATCGACGGTGGCTTGTTGTACGCTGCTGAACAGGTCGAACAGACCGATGATGATCACCAGACTGGTATCTTTGAACAGCGCGATGATGGTGTTAACCAGACCGGGTATCACCATCTTTAATGCCTGCGGCAGAATGACCAGTCCCTGGGTTCGCCAGTAGCCCAGTGCGAGCGACTCGGCAGCCTCAGTCTGGCCTCTCGGCAGCGCCTGTAGCCCGCCTCGCACCACTTCCGCCACGTAAGCCGACTGGAACAGAATCACCCCAACCATGGCACGCACCAACTTGTCGATGTTGGTGCCTTCCTGCATAAACAAGGGCAGCATGACGGAGGACATAAACAACACCGTGATCAGCGGCACACCGCGCCAGAACTCGATGAAAACGACCGATAATACCCGCACGATCGGCAATCGCGAACGACGCGCCAGAGCCAGCAAAATACCCAGCGGCAAGGCACCGGCAATCCCGACGGCGGCGATGATAAGTGTCAGCGTCAATCCGCCCCACTGGCGAGTTTCAACCACCTTTAGACCAAAGAAACCGCCGTACAGCATGACCCAGGTAAAAATGGGGAACAGGATGACCCAGGCGGTGATGTATAGCCCACGGCGTGGCATAGCACTCACAAACATCGGGATCAGCGTTAGTAGCCCGACGACAAGCGTCAGGTTGATGCGCCAACGTCCTTCAAACGGATACAAACCATACATAAACTGACCGAAACGGGCATGAATAAAGACCCAACACGCGCCCTGTTTTGTACAGTCAGTACGGGTAGTGCCAATCCAGTTAGCCTGAAAAACGACCCAGTTGAGTAGGGGAGGGATCGCCACCCACAGTAGCCACAAACAGAAAAGCGTCAGTAGGCTGTTAAACCAGTTGGAAAAGAGGTTTTTACGCGCCCACAATACGGCGGTGCCAACCGGCGTGCCGGGTTTGACAACCCGTAAGGAATGGGGATGTGTGCTCATCGTCATTCGTTTCCCTTAACGCTCGACCAGCGCGATACGCCGGTTATAAATGTTCATTAAGAACGAAATCACCAGACTGATGATCAGATAGACCGACATGGTCATCGCAATGGTTTCAATCGCCTGCCCGGTCTGATTTAGCACCGTACCTGCAAAGAGCGACACCATATCCGGGTAACCGATGGCCGCGGCCAGCGAGGAGTTTTTCACGATGTTGAGGTACTGACTGGTCAGCGGTGGAATAATCACCCGCATTGCCTGTGGCAAAATAACCTGACGCAACGTCACCGGATTTGGCAGGCCGAGAGAGAGCGCCGCTTCATGCTGTCCGTGGGAAACCGACTGAATCCCTGAACGGATCACTTCAGCGATAAAGGTTGAGGTATAGACCGACAGCGCTAATGTCAGCGAGGCCAGCTCTGGGATCAGTACCATGCCACCACGGTAGTTGAAGCCGCGTAGCGCAGGAATGTCCCAGTGCAGCGCCGGTCCAAAGAACAGATGCGCTAATGCTGGAAAGATAAGCAGCATCGCAATGGCCCATGGCCAGCTGCGGCCAACCTGCCCGGTGTGGATTTGGCGGAAGTGGTTGTAGCGTTTAAGGGCCAAAGTACCCAACACCGCCAGCAGTAGCGCAATGGCCGTCGCCAGGCTGCCTGGTGCCAGCTCGGGCGAAGGTAAATAAAGACCACGATTACTGATGAAGGCGACCCCAAACGCTTCCAGGCTTTGGCGTGGTCCCGGCAGATTGCGCAGCACGGCGAAATACCAGAAGAAGATTTGCAGAAGCGGTGGAATATTACGAAAAATTTCGATGTAGATGGTGGAAACTTTACGGATCAGCCAGTTATCTGAAAGGCGACCAAGCCCGATGATAAAACCGAGAATGGAGGCAAACACGATACACAGCGCTGAAACGAGTAAGGTATTAAGCAGGCCAATAACAAAAACGCGCGCGTAGGTGTCACCCTCCTGATAGTCAATAAGATGCTGAATAATGCCGAAACCGGCCCCTCTATTGAGGAAAGCAAAACCCGAGGTGATGCCTCTTGTGCTCAGATTAGTAATAGCGTTGTGCAGGAGGTAGCCCAGACAGGCAACCAGTAACACCACCGCGAAAATTTGGTAAAGCCAGGCACGGACCACTGGATTCGTTAGCGAGAACGACCTTTTTTCGGTTGGGCGTTGCGACATAGGGAATGACCTTTAGCAATCTTTCATCTGGAATCGATGCACCAGGGAACGACTGGTGCATCGGTATCCTTATCCCCTTATTACCTGGCGTCACGCTGCTACCTGCCTGCAACGCCAATCACGTTGGGGATTATCTGTATAAATTAAATAAGGCTTAATTAACGGACCGGTGGTGCGTATTGGATACCACCCTGATTCCAAAGTGCATTCTGTCCACGTTTGATTTTCAGCGCGCTGCCTGCACCGACATTGCGGTCAAAGCTCTCGCCGTAGTTACCAACCTGCTTAACGATTTTCACGACCCAGTCGTTTGGCAGTTTAAGATCTTGGCCATATTTACCGGTTTTACCCAGCAGATTGCTCATGTCAGGCGTGGTCGGATTTGCGGCCAACTGCTCAACGTTTTTAGAAGTTACGCCCATCTCTTCAGCATTCAGCATGGCGAACAGTGACCAGCGCACGACTTCCAGCCAGTCTTCATCACCACGGCGAACGACCGGGCCGAGAGGTTCTTTGGAGATAACTTCTGGCAGAACCATGAAGTCATCAGGTTTGCCGAGTTTAATACGCAGTGCGTAAAGCTGAGATTGGTCAGAAGCCAGAGTGTCACAACGGCCTGAGTCTAGCGCTTTGGCACTTTCATCGGAGCGGTCGAAGGTGACCGGTGTATAGGTCATTTTGTTCGCTTTGAAGTAGTCTGCTACGTTCAGTTCTGTATCCGTACCGGCCTGAATGCAAACGGTTGCTCCATCAAGCTCTTTCGCACTCTTTAACCCTGCTTTCTTATGGGTCAGGAAACCAATGCCGTCGTAGTAATTCACACCAGCGAAGATCATACCCATACCAGCGTCGCGCGAGGACGTCCAGGTGGTATTACGTGACAGGATGTCCACTTCGCCGGATTGCAGAGCGGTGAAACGTTCTTTCGCGGTCAGCGGGGTATATTTTACTTTTCCTGCATCACCAAAAATGGCCGCGGCAATAGCACGACAAACATCAACGTCGATGCCAGTAAACTTACCTTTTGAATCAGCGTAAGAGAAACCGGGCAAACCATCGCTGATCCCACATTGGACAAATCCTTTCTTCTTCACGGCATCTAGCGTTGTGCCTGCGTGTGCCTGACCTGCCAAAGTGGCGAAACTTGCTGCGGCAAGCAGTGTTGAGAGCAGTATTTTTTTCATAAATCGTCCTGTGAGACAAAGCCGAAAATTATTATTGTGTGAGTGCGCGGAGCACCCTGTGTTTTTTGGGGCATAGCCCTCTGCACGAGTTCGTTGCAAGAGGAGTGCCAACATGAGAAACGCTTATCAAACAAGTACCGGAAGGGTATCGCACAGTAACATTGATTGGCGTGATTGAATTTATTGCCCCAATCCGGTGCGTGGTCAACATGTTTGCAATAAAACGGTGCGGCTTATTTCACTATTTGGAACTGGATCTCACCGCAAATGATGTGAATAGAATGCTATTGCATGGTTAAGTGATGGTTAATTGTGGGCAGATCTAAAAACGCTCAGACCCTGCGATCTGAGCGCTTTTAGTCTATGGCTGCGTCGTAGCCTGAATCAAGGCAGCCACCAGCGGGGGAAGCTGGCCTTTAAGCGCTGCGCGCTCAGGCTGGAACAAGGTAGCAACAAAAAACGTGTTATCTGGCAGTTCGACCGCGCGGATTTCGCCAGCGTGATCGTGGCCAACCATCCGTAACGGTTGTGCTTCCAGCGCGGCCTGAAATTCAGGGTTGATACCATAACGGCAGTGATACCCTTCCTCAATATCCAGAGAGCCATACGCACGGGCTGGAATGCTGTCTGCAACCAGACGGATCCCGGCCTTTTTCTCCACCATTTCACAGGCCAGTGGCGCAATGACCAAACGCCCTTCGGTGTCTGTTTCACCATGTCCTGCGTCCTGCCACTGCATAACATTGCGGGCATATTCGATGATAGCGTGCTGGAATCCGCCGCAGGTGCCGAGGAAGGGTTTATTGTGTTCGCGGGCAAAGCGAATAGCCCGCAATGCGCCTTCTGTCGAGACATAAGGGCTGCCAGGCACACACCAGAAGGCATCGAAATCGTTTAATGGCCGATCGTCAGTAAGGGTTTCGGTCGCCAGCCAGCAGGCGTGAATATCAAGGTCAAACCGTTGTGCTGCGAGGTGTATTGCGAGGGGAATAGCCTGGTGGGCAACAATGGCGGGGTTGTGATCCCCGACTAACGCCAGACGTATTGGCTTGCTCATCATTTCTCTCCTGGGGAGTTAAAAGGAGATGTTATATAAAAGTTAATCTCGCGTCATGAGAATAATTTTTATTGAATAATGAAGCATTTCTATGCTGCGCAAGTACTAGCAGCCTGACCAGATCGTCAGGCTTGTTTGGATAGGTCTATTTAGAGATAGAGCGAAGGGGTACCTTCCGGGCGGGTCTTGAAGCGACGATGTAGCCACAGATATTGGTCAGGGGCGCGCATGATCTCTGTTTCCACAACACGGTTCATATAAGCCGCAGCGGCCATCTCATCGTCGACTGGGTAATCTTTCAGTGCTGGCCGGATAACCAAGTTATAGCCTTTGCCATTGTCTTTACGGATCAATACGACGGTGACCAGCGCAGGTTTTGCCAGACGAACCAACATGTAAGTACCGCTGGTGGTTGCGGCCTGATCAACCGCAAATAACGGTGCAAACACACTGCCGCGCGGACCATAGTCCTGATCCGGTGCAAACCATACTGCTTCGCCTTTTTTCAGTGCGTGCACCATACCGCGCAAATCTTTGCGATCTAACATGGCTTTATTAGACCGCATGCGGCCCCATGTCTGCACGAACTCCATGGCTTTATTGTTGTGCGGGCGATACATCGCCATCATCGGCTGACAGAGACCCATCGCACGGCCACCCAACTCCAGTGACATAAAATGCACACCGATGACCAGTACGCCCTTGCTGTCCTTTTGCGCACTCTTTAGATGCTCCAGCCCGCTGACATCAAACCAACGTTTTACTCGCGCATCTGACCAGAACCAAGCCATGCCGGTCTCCATCAAGCCCATGCCCAGGGACTCAAAATTGCGGACGATCAGATGTTCGATTTCGGTTTGTTCCAAATCAGGGAAGCACAATTCCAGATTGCGGCGGGTGACGGAGACGCGGCGTTTCAAAAAGCGCATTGACGTACGGCCAAGCCAGTTTCCCAAACGATAAAGGGCGGGATAAGGGAGCTGGACCAAAAGAAACAGGATGCCCAGCCCAAACCAGGTTAGCCAGTAGCGTGGATGTAAAAATGAAGCGCGAAAACAGGACGGAGAGGTCATATAAGCTCAATCATCGGTATTTAAGAATCTGAGGTACCACGTATAAAAAAGTACAGCAGCAATACGTATTGTGTGGGAAATATTTGGACAACGTAAGCGGATGAATGTTTTAAACGGCACCTGACTTGACGAAATCTTTACTTTAAAAGGCGAAATCGCGTTGCTAATGGGCTTTTTTTGGCGATGAGCGGGGCGAAAACGACTCTTGGTGCGCAGTATATCACGCTCACCTAACAATCCAGAGTGGGGGATAGTCCGACAAATAGACGATTTTATCGTGCATTGTGGATTTTCTTAGAAAGTCATACAAAACCATTCATTATCGAAATCTGGGGTGCGGTATTTTGATGGAATGTAACGTTATGCGTAAAAAAACTAAAAATGCGCTGGCGAAGGCGCATTTTCAGCAGATTCCTAACGTTAGCGGTATAGCGGGTTTTTCATCACCGAATAACGCCCGCAACCCATCAGCGCGATAACCACTGCGACCATGAAGTAATAGACGATATCTTCAATGGCCCAGGCACCGGTCTGTGAAAGTTCGAAGGTATGCGAGATACCCACCAGCAGCCAGGCAACCAGCATCGTTATTGCCGCCACCAGTGCCGCCGGGCGAGTAAAAATACCTAGAATGATCATGATAGGGGCAATAAATTCGCCTACCAGTACGCCATAACCGACAAACCCCGGGATGCTGTGAGCTTCAAGCATAGACTGAATGCCGCCAATACCGTCGTGAAGTTTATGCCAACCATGAAATATCAGCAGGCCAAAGGTCAGTCGTAACAGCAAGTTAGCCAGGTCGGGTTTATTCAACGATGCATTAAAACGGGTGATGATTTTCTGCAGCATAGTCGTATCCTCAGCGATGTTTTTGTCCTCTTAAATTACGACGTATTCGTCGAATCATTGAGAGAATTATTCTCATTCAAATTGATCTGGGTTATGTTTTGCGCAGTTTCGTTCTAGCGGTTCTTCAACACGAACCTTAAACCACAAAAAGTAGCGACAAAAAAGGCGCTCTCCTTGCGGAAAAGCGCCTTTTCTCAAATACTTAACTGACTAGTATCAGTTCATGCCGTATTCTATGAAGTCATGTTTATTGCCGTTCGTCGTGATCCATTAATTAAAGTCAATGTGTTGAATTTATTGATTTTAATACTATCTCTTGTTCATCGTTGTTTGCTCTGGTTTATAAGTATGCGGGAAGTGGTGTAGTCTATGGTGTAGTCCGTGGGCAAAATGAACTGAGATTTTATGGCCGGAATAACCAACAAACTAAGTGACACCTCTCTTCGAAAAATGATCGGGAGAGAGAGCCCTAATGAGAATTTTTATGCTGATGGCGATGGCCTGAGTATTAAGGTTTCTAAAACTGGGGTTATGACTTGGTTCTTTGCTTACAGGCTTGGTGGCCGGGAAGCAAAGCCGCAGCGCTTAAAATTGGGTAATTATCCCGATATGCCATTAAAGCTGGCTCGGGAGAAACGTGATCAGTGCCGCGCTTGGTTAGCTGACAGCAAAGACCCAAGACATCAGTTAAATTTCACCTCTTCTGAAACTCTTAAACCAGTCACCGTTAAAGATGCACTCATTTACTGGATATCAGAGTACGCAACTGACAACCGCGCTAACGTAAAACGGCACAAGGCTCAGCTCGAGAAGCATGTCTATCCTTATATTGGCGCTCTGCCGCTGGCGCAGTGCGAAACCCGGCATTGGCTGGAGTGTTTCGACCGGATCAAGAAAGATTCCCCTGTAGCCGCAGGTTACGTTTTTCAGATGTCTAAACAGGCCCTCAAATTCTGCCGGGTGCGACGCTATGCTGTTAGTAATGTACTAGACGATTTAACGATACCTGATGTTGGCAGCAAACATATAAAAGGTGACAGAGACCATACTGACGAAGAGATCGGTCAGATTTGGCAGGCTAGCCAGCAACTCAAGTTCAAACCTTATTACGCCTCTATGTTGCGATTGCTGGTGGCTTTTGGGTGCCGTTCTCAAGAAACTAGACTATCTACCTGGTCAGAGTGGGATTTAAAAAAGTGGGTATGGACCGTGCCTAAGGAACACAGCAAAGGCGGCAGCAAGATAGTTCGACCAGTACCACAGGCTTTGCAGCCATTTATAGAAGAACTACATGAACAGCATAAAGCCAGCGGTCTATTGCTCGGAGAGATCAAAGACTCATCTGCAGTGAGCCAATGGGGCCGACTGGTCTGGAAGCGCTTAGGGCATGCAGAACCTTGGTCACTTCACGATCTACGCCGCACGTTCGCTACTAAGCTCAATGACTTGGGCATTGCTCCGCATGTAGTCGAACAGCTTTTGGGGCATACCATGCCCAGCGTGATGGCCGTATATAATCTTAGCCAATACATGCCGGAAAAATTAGAGGCGCTGAATATGTGGTGTGAGCGCCTGAGTCTGCTTGCTGGTGAACATGAAAATATTATATTAATGAAGGTGGCAAAATGAATTTACCGGCACGCTTATACTACCCACTGGATAAAGCCGCTAAGAAGCTCAATTGCGATGTGTCAGACCTCATACATTTTGGGGCAACCTCCAGTGTGGAGATATGTATTCATTTATCATTTCATAAAGCTTCTTGTGATTTTGAATTGGCAGATGAAAATAATATGGAAACTTTATTTGATGCGAGCAAGATTTATTTTGATGGTGTGTATAACTCATTTAAATTAAGGCGTGCGAGCGATGGTGTTTATATAAATGATTTCTATGGCTTGGCTGCATTACCCCCTCAAGATTTATTAGCTTTCGACTTCTTATCTGACACTCCGGTTTCTCTTAACCAAGTTTTTTGCCCAGCGGGTAATGGTGCCGGGTTCGATAATGTTATTGGTGCTGTTTATATTGAGCCAGATGAAGACGAGGTTCAGAAGGTATCGCTTAATCATATTATTGATAGGTTATTTATGACGGACGTTGAGATTGCTAGACTCTCAGGAGTTCCTTCCAATAATGTTGCGCCAAGCCTACCAGATATAATTAAAAAAGGGTCTAGCAAAACTCGTAATGCTCAGGCTAAGTTTATAAAGTCGCTTTTACAAATTCATTATGGAGCTGATGTTGCAAACAGTCCAAGGCAACATTTAGAAAGGAAAAGTTCAGGATCAGGAATTATTCTTGCAGATTTCGAGGGGAAAAATCTTCATGCCCCATCAGGGGTAGCAGTTGATAGTTGGTTGAAATTTATAGATGTTGATAGTATTGGAGATCTTGATTGACGCAATATTGCGAAGACAAACGTAATATTTCAGCTATGTTATATCATTAAAGTAATGATTGCTCTCGTCTTCTAATGAACGAGAGTAATTAATTATGAACCAGTTAAAACAACCCCCACAGATCTTAGAAAGAGTAATACGTGAGGCCGAGTGTCGCCAGTTGACGGGTCTCTGCCGAACCACTCGCTATTTAATGGAAAAAGAAAGTAAATTTCCTGCTCGCAGAAAGCTTGGGGGGCGAGCTGTTGGCTGGATGCTTTCTGAGATTGTGGGATGGCAGCATAGCCAGCCGAAAGTCATCGTCGATAAAACGGTGTGAGGTAGGGTATGCCTGCAAAAACAAAAGCGACCTTGCAGGGCCGCCTAAGTCACTTCACCAAGAACACTGAAGAGCATAGCACAGTGATCGATCAGGTCAATGCGCGCAGATTTGCTCACATCTCTTCTAACTACGTGAAATCCGCGCAACATCTGAGCGCGGGGGGAATTCCTCCTTCGGTAACTGCGGCAATGGCGCGGTTCCTTACTGTGTTGCAAATCTGCAGCTCGCTTCTTGCAGGGGGTATGCGGCGTTGGCGCTCTACCCAGTCTCCTTGGTTTTCGGGAGATCTCCAATCGGCGGAAAACTCCGCTGATACCTGGTTGGCCGAGAAACCGGCCGATCTTCTTTTAGACAACAATATTCCCACAGAGGAAATCTCCTCTCTGGAACAAAATCAACAGGTTATTTATTTCCCGTGCGCGAAAAACACCCATCGGCAAAGCGAAACCACGGCAATAACGATGAGCATGATGATTATTTTACGCATCGGGGCTTATCCTTTCGGTTCTTCTTTGGCCAGCTTCCGCTGGCGGCGTTTGATCTCTCCCTTAGCAGCAGTTACGAGAAAGCCTGCCGTGCTTTCACCTTCTTGCTTCAAAAGCTCGATATCTTCCATCACGTCATGTGGTATGCGAACCGTTGTCATTTGTGATTTAGCGTTCTTCGCACCTGTTGCCATTACTGAGACTCCTTGTGTTAGGTGTATTTCAGTATACGCAAAAAAAATGATAAGAAAAGACTTGAGGTGTATTTCACTTTGGGCTAACGTTAAAAACATAGGTGACATACACCTTTTAAGTGCGAAGCCCGCAGGTGCTACCAACACCGGCGGGCCTCTTACCAAACCGTTAAAAGAGGTAACGATTATGGCTGGATCACAGCATACCCAAACTCATCCTAAATTCACATGGCGTTTTCTGGCTCTCAGCGCCAGCTCTAGCAATGTTATTCACATCACCGCCACTACCGAACGCGAAGCCCGTGACCAGTCACCAGTTGGCTGCGTGATGGTCTTTGCTGGCCGCCTGCCGGTTCAGGGGGGGCAACATGCATAAGCTCACTATGTTGGATGCGCCTAATAAAATCAGGAATATTGCCACCCTGCTGGCTGCATCTCTCTTGATGAGAGACAACATCGAGGAGGAGCAACAGACGGCGATCGTGCTGATAGATATTGCCTTGGTTCGGTCTCGCGAACTTGCCCAGGATCTCAAGTCAGGGGAGGCCCGCCATGCTTAAGCTGAATCCTCAGGAGGTTGCAGTCACTGAGCTTATCCACTCCAAAGCTATTCTCCGCCTGGTATTGAATGACGTTGAACCCGGGGAGGCTCAAGAGGCCATTGAGGCTGTTAACTGTGCGCTGGAACGTGCCTTGGCTGCATTGCTGGAGGTGGATCATGCGTGATATCTACCATGCTGTCGTGAGTAACTCTGACCTCCTCAAAAACCTCTCTCAAGAAGCACTCACTGATTACAAAAACAACTGTGGTGATGCTGCGTCAGGAATAGTTTTCGCCCTTACCACTCTGGGCTGTTTATCCATGGAAGCTTGCGATAGTGACGAATATTCAGATGAAGAATGCCGAAGAGACATGATGGGTTTAAGTAGCGCTCTGAGGCACTTGCCACGGTTGATGCAGGCCCTTGATCAAAACCGTGAGAGCGCCGATTACGAATTAAAACGCCGGGGGGTAATCAAATGATCAGCCCAATCAAATTTAACGAGCTGGAAAAACGTGTTGCCGCCCTTGAGCTGGCGCTGGCAGCGATGTCCCGTAAGGATGCCTGTCCAGAAGGTATGGCACCGTTAACCACGATGGCGTCAGAGATGGGGATCTCCACCAAGAAGGCCGAGGAGCTGGCGCGTAACAGCGGAGTGATGATTGTTCGTCATGGTGGCAGCTATGCGGTACATGAAGCTAAGTTTCGGGAAGCGGCATTGCTGATCATCCGGGCTGCTAAACGGAAATATGGCAGCAAGTACTGGTACCACCCGCTGATCGGTAAATTCACCATGTCTATGAGGCCGAATCTATGACAGTGGAGACAAAACAAAAACTGGATTGGTCCGATGCACTCTTTTCCTGCGTCTATCTTTGGGTGGTTGGTAAACCAATCATGTCAGAGGATGCTTCAGCAGCGATACAAAGGCATGATCCACTGAGCCCATTAGGTGGCCTGGCTATTCGTATGCGCGCACTTTCTGTGGGGGGAGGCGTTACCCCTGAATGGCTCACTGAAAATGGTTATTTCTCTAGCCGAAATCCCGATAAGGCTAGGGAGAAGCGGGAAGATGTGATTCTGGAGTTTATCGGTCGGACTGATCTCAATGATGCTTTATCCGATAGCAAACGTATTAATCATTTATTCCCGCCAGTTGCGTTTTCTGTGGCGCAGATCGACCGTCGCAAGTTGGGGGATGGGACCACTGTTAGTGGTGATGATGTTGATAAATTAGAAGGGTTGAACACCACCTACACGCACGTTCTGGCTTTTGGTGATCACCACGTGGCCAGCATGCGAGCTAATCCAGTTACTGGGGAGACTCACGCTTTCCAAACGCTAAATTCATTCAGGAATAATTTTCTGGATGTTGGCAGGGTTGCGGGCCGCAAGCTGGGTGAGGCATGGCTACAGTGGCCGGGTCATTCCAAAAGGCTTGATGGTGTGGGGTTTTATCCAAACCCGTCGCTATGTCCATCCGGCGTCTACAACCTTTTCAGCGGCCTGTCTGTTGATCCCATTCACGGTGAATGCGGCCCATACCTTGATCACCTGCGAGATGTTATCTGTGCGGGTCACGATGAGGCGTACAAGTATCTGGTGGGCTGGCTGGCGCACTTGTTCCAAAAGCCCGAGGAAAAGCCCTCTGTAGCTGTTGTGATGAAGTCGATAGAGGGAACGGGTAAGGGGTCAATGGTAAAGCCGCTTCTTGAAATCTTGGGGATGTACGGCATTCAGGTAAACGGGCCGGGCCAAATCGCTGGGCGTTTTAACGGCACGATCGCCAATAAGCTGTTTGTGTTCGTGGATGAGGCCGAACTGACGGACAGCCGCGCCGCTGACAGGCTCAAGGCGATTATCAGTGAGCCGACAATAAACCTCGAGCGGAAAGGGAAAGATCCGGAACCCATGCCGAACTATGCTCGCTTTGTGTTTGCCAGCAACCACGAGCGCGTTATCAGGGCCGGTATGCGAGAACGCCGTTACCTGGTGCTTGAACCTGACGGTACCAAAGCACAAAACAAAGGTTATTTTGACCAGTTACACCACTGGATTAACCACGGAGGGGCATCGCACCTTCTGGCCTATCTGCTCAGTTATGAACTGGCAGGCTTCGACCCCCGTCGCCCACCGGTAACCGCTGCGCTGGTGGAGGAAAAATTAGCCAGCCTTCCACCAGCTTATCAGTATCTCTATAGCGAACTGTGGGAGGGTAAGCCTTTCGGTGATACGGATAAGATTTATGCCACGGATCTGATATCGCGTTTCAATGTCTGGTGTGAGGCTCATGGAGAACAGCTCACCGAGGCGGCGGCACGTTCTGCGGTGGGAAAGGTAATGGCTCGATTGAATATGTCCGTATGCGGTCGCTCCGACAGGGGGCCGGGCAAATATTACGAGGTCCCAGCCGTAGAGGAGCTGCAGGAAAGGTTTGCCGGGCTAATCGGAGAAGATCCGGCGATGGTGTTTATCTCATAACACATGTACGAGGAAAGACCTGTACCACCTGTACAACACAGCGTTAAAACGTTGTGTTGTATGGATTTATATATGGTACAGGTCATTTATTAACCTATACCAGACCTATACCACCTATACCGTTTTAAGGGGGATATAGGGACAGGTGGTACAGGTCGGTTTAGGTCTGTTTTACCTACCTGTACCAGCTGCAAGCCGCGCCAGTACTGGGTTAAATGCAAAGTGGTACAGGTGGTACAGCAAAAAATGCAAAACTACGAATGAAATTTGATACCGAGGAAGTTTAGCTGTTAAGCATCGCTGGTGATTATTGGCCGGGATACAACGCAGGAGCAGGGAAAATGACGCCGCGATCGGTGGCAGACCTGCAACGCGCTATGATGAAAACTCTCTAGGGGCTTACAGAAGTATGTTCTGCACCGCGACTTTAAATTTTGACATCCCTGCCTGACCATTTCGAGATGGTCCTCGTTATGGTTTTCTATATGTATCTATAAAAAATCATTATTTAGACATGTTTTATAGATGTGTCGATGTCATCACCATGAAATTGACATTAGATCATTGTGTGGGATACATTTATTAAATACCATTTAGTTACGAGCGTAACTGAATAAATGTAATGAAAGAAGATACACAAAAACTCATCGAAAACACGATCAAAGACATACTCTTGGGTAACGCCGCTTTAACCTTTCTCTTTGCCATTCCACTGGCCTATATCGTTAAAAGCGGGCTTGCGGTTGGATTGTGGGGACTCACACTGTTTGTCGCTCCCCCTATGCTCGTTGTGATTGTTTTTGTTATTTGCCGCATCCAGTCTCACGCAAGTATCTTCTTTAAATCTATATGGGCTAAGTGGGGTTATGTCATCTACGCGCTGGCATCTGCAGAATTGCTAGTGATCTACTCCATTGTTCAGATAGTAAAAATGCTGCTCAAGACTAAGTAAGGTCGCTTCTCACTATATGGTTCTGAGTCTAAATGGCATTTTCCCTATTTAATTAAGGATGCCGCATGAAAATAGAGCTAGAGAAGATGGCGCAACCGCAGTTATCACTGTGACTTAATCGTGGCTGAACGCCACCAACGTGAACGGCGCGTTGGAGATGGTTAAGCGACTGGCTGAGGGAATGTTAAAACGGCATATTGGCTAACCGATATCTAAAATTTAGCGCAGTTGCCCAGTCTGGCATCCGTCCGTTTTTACTCGATATATTCCCAGTATTTGTGTTGCAAACCTTTAAGCTTATGCTGCCTTAATGATTTTAGCCCAATAGCCTGAAGAAACGTTCGGGTGAGGTCGCAGAGATTAAACGGCAGAAACGAATTGACGCCAGATCAGTCATGCACAACAATGAAATCGAGGTAATTGGCGTTTTTTAACTGATGTAGAGGTTTATACAAAATTCATGGGCAAAGACAATCGCCTGACCCTAAAACTTGGTGGAACAAGTCCTGACGACCTTTCAATGTCTCGTCTTGGCAAGTATCTGTCAGCTCTATCCGACCTATATGGCTCGGTAGACGCCGTTCACTTTAAGGATGTGAGCGAGGGGTCAGCATGTCTGAATACTTGGGTTGATAACGTAGCCTCTTATAATGCCGTCATTCAACGTTCAATCTCCCAGGCTAACGCGTCCGGATCTTCATACCTTAAGTTAGTTACCCTTCTTGCTCAGGATGGATTTGAAGCAAAAATCATCAACCAAGATAAGGTGACTATTTTAGAATTCCCGTCGATAAAGGAAGATTTACCTTTCATAGTCAGAAAAAAAGGTAAAGTCCAAGGAAAGTTATATAACGTTGGCGGCAAAGACGATTCAGCCCCGGTTAAGCTTGAGGGCGCAAACGGGGAAACATTCCATTGCGAAGCTACGCCAGCTATGGCAGCCCAACTTGGGGCTCATCTTTTTAAGCAGGTAAGAGTTTCAGGTAGTAGCGAGTGGTTAAAAAAAGATGGGAAATGGAAGCTTAAAAAATTAATAATTGAATCCTATGAAGTTCTTGAAAAGTCCAATTTGAAGACTGCATTTAAAGCATTGCATGATGCTTCTGGTAATCAATGGAAAGAAGAAGATGACACACAAGCCATCTTACAAGCTTTAAGGGCACTAAATTGCGAATAATATTCGATACAAACATCTTAGTGCAGGCTATCACTGGAATGCGAGATGGATGCAAACTGTCTAATCCTGAGACAGGGATAGAGATTCCTGATCCCGAGAGGAGAATAGAGGCATTAATCGATATGGTAGAACGCAGTGGCGGAATAATTATTATCCCCACCCCTGTTTTAGCTGAGTACTTGGTGGGAATAGATGAAAAAGACCATCAAACTCACCTAAACTTAATCCAGCGTAAGGTATGCTTCGAGATTGCTAGTTTTGACGAAATTGCAGCAATAGAATGCGCTCAGATGCCATCATTAAAAGAGCTAAAAAACATGATGAAGTCTGATACTGCAAATAAGGTTAGGTTTGATAGGCAAATAATTTCAATAGCAAAATCACTAAATGCCGATGAAGTTTGGACGCATGATAAAGGCGTGTTCAACCGTTGCAAAGAAATGGGGATAGTTGTTAAATCACTCGCAGATATTGACCCTGTTCCAGTGCAAGTCCTAATTGATATGAGTTCAGATATATCATCTGATCTCCACTAGTCCAACTCGGCCCTTCGCTAGTTTTTTGGTGTCTGTAATCACTGATTATCAAGTAAATTATCACACACTTTGTGTTTAAGATTACTGGCCGAATTTAACCGTAAACTTCGGCAACTTACTATCTCGCCCTGCGTTTGAGGCTATCAACGGTGCTGGTGGTCCATTGGCCACCATGCGTTGGAGATTGTGAAGTTGTTGCCGAATGTTGAGGTAAAGCGGTCGGGCATACTGATGCGTACAACTACGATTAACGGCTTAATGGGGCAGGTATTAACAGCGGGGGGCAGTACTAAACCGGCATATCGGTAAAACAGAATGAATAAGCTCAATACGCTGTTTTTTTATTTGTACCGAGCCACAGTAACTACCCTTTTTTGATCTGGCCCAGAGCAAGACATTACAATAGCCCCGTCATTAGTCCAAAGCTTCAGAACGTAAAGGATGTTAGTGTCTACCACTATCTGAACTGGATAATCCCCTACTACTTGGCTGTACATGCTCAGAGCCCCACTTTTACAGTCTTCAAAAGACATCGGATTTGCACTTTTAGTAACCGCATCTTCCTGCTCAGGATAATTTCCTGATGACGCCATATTATTAAGCTGCTCTTTGCTGTAGTTGATACCAGCGAAACTTGAACAAGCTACAAACATACAGCAGCCAATAACGCTTTTGATTTTTTTCATATGAGTCCCTAGATGGTAATAATTTATTACATTCTAGCATGCCGTCATTCAGCACGGAGTAAGATTAGAAAGAGAAGCTCTCGACTGGCCCAACTTATCCAGAGCGCCAGCAGCACGCTTACGCGTTGAAAGAACCCTGTCAGCAGAATTACGGCGCAGCAGGTCTGGAATGGGGTAAGTGGTTGGCAAAGCACAAGAAGCTGCTGGCAGCGTTTGAATTTTTCAGGGGAAGCCCGAAAGGTTGGGTGATAGCTTTGAAAGTGCGCTTATTGACAGCTTCATAGTTATGATATAAATAATAACACTGATCATTCATACAGTAATTGTAGGTTTTTTCTATTACTGTAAAGTGAGAGGTGAGCATTTTTAATTTCTCAACGGATAGCCAGAACAAACCTATGTCACTACTTGATTTCGCATCACACAACTCATTTGAGCGTGCTGTGTCTCCTTTCAGGGAGATGGCTGCTTACGAGGCCTTGTGGACGGAGCAAGGCGCAACCTTTAAAACGATTGCTGATAAGTTTCGTCATGCACACGGTAATGTGTTGCCGTCAGAATTAGTTCCAGATAGCACGATCGAAACCTTCAAATCGAAGCTGAAAAACATCCTCGATAAGTACAATGTCGATGATTTTGGCGTTCGTGTGCATGGGGCTGGTGAATACCCGGAGAAACTGCGCGATGCCCGGCATCCTATTGAAGTTCTCTACTATCAGGGCTGGTGGGACTTAGTTAATACGCCTTCTGTTGCGGTTGTTGGTTCGCGCAAAGTATCTGAGGAAGGGGCCCGAAGAACGAGAAAGCTTGTTAAGTGCCTCGTTAATGATGGATTTACGATTGTCTCAGGATTGGCTGAAGGTGTTGATACCTGCGCACATGAAACTGCTTTAGAGATGGGCGGCAACACTATTGCTGTTATCGGTACGCCCCTGTCCCATAACTATCCAAAGCAAAATGTCGATTTGCAGAAAAAGATAAGAGATAATTTTCTGCTTATCAGCCAAGTGCCATTTCAGCGCTATCTGGATCAGGACTATCGCAGCAACAGGATATTTTTCCCTGAGCGTAATGTCACGATGTCTGCCCTGACCAAAGCCACCATAATTATTGAAGCGTCTGACACATCAGGCACCTTGACTCAAGCTCGTGCAGCCCTAGCTCAGGGCAGAAAACTATTCATTCTGGAGTCATGCTTCAAGAATACTTCAATCTCATGGCCCGCTAAATATGAAGCACAGGGGGCTATCAGAGTTAGGGATTACGATGATATTCGGAGCAATCTGGATTGATTATGCGGCTAACAATGATCGACGAGCTTACTCGCAATCAGCATCATCATTTGGCCGATGATGATTGCTGCTACTTCTTTGGCGAATATACAGCTCGTCAAGGCTATGGGTTTAGCGAAACCAATAATTTAATCCATAACTTCAAAAAGGGAATAGACCGGAAGGGAAGGGCTGAATATCAATATAAGGAATCAGCCATCAGGCGCGCTGCGCAGCTAATCAACACAATCAGCAATACAGATGTTTTGAGCTTCGTTCCCATCCCCCCATCGAAGTGTCCAGCAGACCCTTTGTATGACAACAGGCTTGTCGATGTATTGAGAATTTGTCAGCAGAATAAGGCAGATTTCGACTTCAGAGAGCTCATAACGCAGCGACTATCAATGGTAGCCTCACATGCTGCTGATAATCGCCCTAATCCTGAGCAGATTGCTCAGAATTATATCTTTAACCACGCTGCTGCTAACGGTATAAGAAACAGCATTGTGATCTTTGATGATGTTTTAACTGCAGGGAGCCACTTCAAAGCAATGAAAACCACTATCAGGCAGCATCTGCCTAATAATGTGATAATTGGTGTTTTTATTGCTAGGACTGAACGAGAAGCCGAATGGATTGATGATTTCGACATGGGGGATTAGTTACCGCTTCCTGTTAAGATCGATTTTGCATCTCTCCTCTTCTATTCACTGGAAGTATTTTTTCCCCACATCCTACCCGCTTTAATCTGATAATCGGCTTCATTGAGCCGTGCCGTTTTATCCTTTCCTGAAGTCCTGAGCACACGATCTATCTCCCCCTGCAACAACTGTCGGAACACGGAAGCCTGCCTGGGTTTTATCTGTCGTCTGTAAACAAGGTAAACGTTAGTGAGCCAATCACCCGCACCACCTGCTGTAAATACGTATGCAGCTTAAATGCATGAAACACAATTATCCCTATTTATGCAATAATAATTGATAGTATTGCTATTTATGCAATACTAAGGGCTGTGTTTATATCAGGGGTTAGGAGGCTTTATGACCAGCAAGGCGAAAGTGAGACCCATTCTGCTCAGTCAGGAACAGGTGAATTCTTTAGAGCGTATTCAGGCAGAGGAACGGGTGAAATCTCAGCTTGGCATCACGCCTAGCCTCCATGCCATCGCACGGGGAATTATGGATAAAGCACTGAGTAAGCGCGTTCTGCCTTAGTCAGCTAAACAATCACAATGATGGATATATCGATGAAATCATTCAAACACCTCTTTAGCAACAACAGTAAAGCAACTGCAGGAACGGGCCCTTTCGGCCACCTTTTCAGCGCCAGTACCGATGCCCCGGTACCACTTGATCAAACTAAGCAACAAGAGAAAGTGATTATCGTTGCCAAACCGAGTCAACACAGTCGGGAGCATAACGTTGCCGTTTCGGACGAAGCCAAAGCCAATCCCATTCTGGCCATGCGGCTGCTGAATGACACAGACCTGTCTTCAAAGAAAATCGTCGCCCAGTTGGCTGATGCCCCAATGGCACTCTCCAAGTTCACGCAGAACTTCATGGAAGCCAATGATCCGACCTGGGAGTTTCAGGACGAAGAAGACCAGGCGAGCACAGCATTGACCTTCTCAACCCAGCGTGGCGATACGAACGGATATATGGCAGGTCGCAACCGTGCGGCTAAATCGCTGGAGAAATTGAAAGAGCCTCTGACCGATGACGAGCATCAGGAATTCATGGAAACCATGAGGCGCATGGCGAATGAAGACAATCCAAATACACCGGACAATGTAGAAGCCCGCCGCCGGGCTGATGAAGAATACAAACAGGAAGTGGCCAATGCAGCAGCCCGACGCAATCAGCGTATGCGTGCAACCGGTGCCGTTCTGACGGGTGACAGTCGACTGGTGAGTGGCAGGGCAGCAACTCCAGTAAATGAGGCATCCTTGATCAAGTCTCAACTGGATGCTGGGCTGGGAGTTGCCGGAACGCCAATTCGATAATTAGGTGAACGGGTATGAATGATTTTAGCCACCTCGATTTTCAGAGTCTCGGCCTGCAGAGCAGCGGGCCGGTAAGCCGCTGTTCACCAGAACAGCGCTGGGCGCTGGCACTTTTAGGTGATAACTCCCCGCCTGAAGAGCAGCAGGCAAAGCCAAAGCATTCCAATGCGCACCGAATTGCGGTCAGCCAGCCAGCGAAGAACAACCCGATACTGGCACTCAAGCTTATTGACCGCGGCGAACCCTCAGAGCGAGCTATTGAGACGCTTGAAGCCAGCCATCGCCATCTCAGCAACTTTACTAAGCAAAAAATGAAGGCCATCTGTTCCGGCTGGGAATGCATGGATACAGAAGATCGTAATCAGGAGGCCTTCACTTACAGCACAACTCACCAGGACAGCAACGGCTACCGTGCGGGATTCAATGCGGCACTGAAGGCGCTGGAGAAGCATGTTAATTCATAGCCTGCAGAAATACCGGTACTGTCTTTTTCAATTTTCCCAAGATGATTTCTTAGCTTAGTTATTTAGTAATTAACAAATATCGAGGATTACAGATGCAGAAAATCGGGAATATCACACAAACGGCTGATGCTAACGGGGAGTGGACAAGTGGCAACGTTGCAGCAGGTACACCGCCGACAATTATTGATGCAACATGGTTGAATACCATTCAGCGAGAGTTGATCAATGTAGCAATCTCGGGTGGGGCGACGTTGAATCCAATTGATGATTCACAAGTTCTTTCTGCAATAAAAATACTTATAAGTCAGAGCGCTATAAGGCAAAAAACTTTTACTTTCAGTGGTTCTTTCACTGTCCCTGCTAGCGTATACACAATTTATGCCTCAGCAGCTGCAGGAGGGGGCGCTGGCGGCGGTGCCGGGGGAAGTAAAGCTGGCGGCGATGCATCCGGCGGCGGTGGTGGTGGTGCCGGGCAGTCGATTTACAAACGAGCATTCAGTGTCACACCGGGTCAAATTATCAGTATAACCATTGGCGCTTTTGGCTACGCTGCCGCTGGTGGCACAGCGGGCGGCGGCAATGGGTATGATGGCGGGGCTGGCGGCGATACCATCGTCGGTTCGCTCATAACGTTAACTGGAGGCAAAGGTGGGGCTCAAGGGAAGGGCGGCATAATAATCGGAGGTTCTGCGGGAGGCGTTGGGTACCCATCGGGTGGCCCAGGTGGAGGCTCAGGGAGTAATGGAAGTTCGGCTGGGGGCACTGCCGGCGGTGGGAATGGCGGTGGTTCATTATTTAGTGGTGCAGCGCTAGGACCTCTGAACGGAAATATTGGCGGCGGTGCATATGGTTATGGGAGTGGTGGTGCAGGTGGTGCCGCCGCAGCTTCAAACTCCAATTATGCAGGGGGGGCTGGAGGTAATGGTTCCTCTGGTGTTGTTACTTTTGAGTGGTGATGAGAATGATAATTTCACGATATGCAGTTATTGATAGCGGGATGGTTGTAAACATTGTTCTTTGGGATGCTGAATCTTCATGGGATCCCGGCGAAGGTTTAGATGTGGTACTCATTAATGAAGGTGTTGATGCCAATATTGGTGATTCCTATATCGACGGGGTGTTTAAGGATATATAGGGATTGATATCAAACTACGAAGATCGGAAATCAGGCCATGAAAAAAACATCTCTTAAGACGCCAGTGATGGCTTAGTGGGGAGGGATATACGGATGATTTTATCGGCAAGTAAAAATGGGTCCTTCCCCGGATTTATTTAACTCACGGGCATTGCGCGCCGTGTGGTTTCACCAGCTATAAATTTTTGAATTTGATTGACACTTTACACTTGTCACTTTTTGTTGCGCAATTGTTAATTGTCAAGCGTGGTAAGGTCTGGCGGGAAATTGACGGTGATTTTGATTGACAGTTTGATTGACACTTTTCCGGCTGAAAGTGTCAAGTTGACAGAAAAAGTGTCAAGCGGTTGACACTTTACAGTTTGATTGACACTTCGCCGCCTGCAGGTTGACATATTACACCGGCGGCCACGCACGAACGGGAGCCAGCACGATGAGTTTTATGAGCGTAAGCCAGTATGCAAAACACGCCGGCATGAGCCGCCAGGCACTTTACACCTGGGAGGCTAAGCAAGGGTTTCCGACGCGGGTAGGCGGCAAGATTGATCAGACGGCCTGCGATGCCTATCTGAAGCAATTCCGTGACAGCCATGATCCGCGCACGAAGAACGCCAACAGTAAACCGGCACCCGCCAGGGGTAAGCCTAAGACGGGGAGCGAGCTGGTGGATATGAGCGTTGCAGAGATTAAGCAGCATTTGGCCAGATGTACTGGGCAAGCTATCGAGATGGATGAAGACGAACGTGCAGCATTGGCGGCTAAGGCTGTGGGCCTATACCTGAGCGAGGGGCCAGATAACCCGCCAGTGACGTTTGGAGGCTATCGCCTGGCGATGAATGACTGTCCCCAATGGGAGTCTGAAATTGTCGCGGGTGGTGCGTTCGGCCTTTCGGCTTTTGATGTCGTCGGCGACTGCCGGGAACATGTACTCTATGTGGTCGAGGATGAGTCTGATACTTACCCTGTGATCCCGGCATTGCTCTACGTACTTGGGAAAGATGAATAATTGACAATCTAGCGGGCTCAGACCTGCACTCTCCAACCTTTGCCAGCTTCGTGCTGGCCTTTTTTTATGCATTGCACTCAGAATTGTATAACCGGGCTTTTGTGATTCTTCCGACGAATGGGAATATCGACATGCTAAAACATGAACAGATTGAAGATACTTTGATCGCCGCGGCTAAGCAGCAGGGGTTAGGTCTGAGCGGTAAGGACTTGCTGGATATTCGGACAAAGGTAGCGGCAACGCTGGCAGCCAAAGAACGGTATAAGCAGCGCGTGAACAGCACCGGTGCATTTCAATGGAATAAGCCTGCACCGCCGCGCAGATAGAGAATTACTCCACCCGTGACCATTCGCCGTCAATGGCACTACTTCCGCCGTTGTCACGGGCTACAGCGCACTGCCCTGGCAATCCATAGCGCGACACCTTACACCACACTCCAGCCGCCTGAGCTGAACCTTGCGTTCTATCTTGACGCTTCTCATAGGAAGTAACCCGTTCCAATAGTCCATCCTTCACCATTGATTCAAGCGTGCGCCTGGCAGATTCGACCTGGTGTTTTTTATTGCCCGCCAAGCCACCGTTTAGCAGGTAGGCAATTCCTGACACATCATAGGGCGGGCGTCCAATTTCACTCTGGATAAAGTCAAGAGCATGGGGATCGAAGTAGCTAAGAATGGCTTTCTTGCGGGCTGTAATTCTCATTGGCTGGTACTTTTCTTATTGTGGGGTAGATCTATCCTACAATAAGAATTGTGTTGCCTGACAATAAATACACTTACTTATTGCATCCATCCATCAAGATTTTTTTTAGCAAAAGGTTAGCTGCTGGGCTCAACGCCGGGTTTATCGTTGGGCTTATTAGAGGCTCGCTTAAACCAACAAACCGAGCATCTTTTTCTACCATCCAAGATCTGCCCACTTTCAACGCCGGTGGGTAAATCATGCCGAATTTTGCATACCTGCTCAGAGTTACCTTACAAGGTGCATAGTCACCAAATTCCTCAATAGCCCATTCGTACAGCGGTATTAATCTTGCCATTTCAAATCCTATTTATACGATAGGGTGAATTTTAGCCAATATATGACAGGTTCTGCGGGAGATCAAAAGTGAGTTTAGAATGCATTCCATTAACGGCATATTGCCAAATGACTGGCGAAACCCCCGAAGCAATCAACAAACGAATACAGCGAGGCATTTGGCACGAAGGATTACAGGTTTTGAAAATTGATGGCGTTAAAGAACGCTGGATCGACCTGATTGAAGTGAATCACTGGGCTAGGGGAAATAGAAGGTCGTTATCGGATGTAAGCTCAGAACCCAATTGGACTGCTTTAGATGAGATTGAACAGCCAAGGCGTAAGAAAAACTCTTACTAATAAACCAAGAAATAGTGTGCCTCTGTTTCCCGTTGTTTATCACTGTTCACAATGTTGTGTAGTCTGTTGTGTAGTCATTTTAATAAAAAAGGCGCTTTTCAATTAAGTAAAAGCGCCTTTTTTCAATAGGTTGACTGATTAGTATCAGTTCATGCCGTATTTTTTCAGTTTCTTACGCAGCGTACCGCGGTTGATACCCATCATCAGGGCCGCACGAGTCTGGTTGCCACGGGTATATTGCATCACCATGTCTAACAATGGCTGTTCAACTTCAGCCAATACCAACTCATACAGGTCATTCACGTCCTGACCATTCAATTGAGCAAAATAGCCCTTAAGTGCTTGTTTTACCGAGTCACGCAGGGGTTTTTGGGTAACCTGATCCTGAGAGTTAACGGTAGAAACGGTCAGTACGTCAGAATTCACGCGTTGTTCGAACATAGTTCTGTCAGCTCTTTTTTGTTACGCAAGATTTTCGAAATATGCTTCCAACGCCTCCAGCTGTTCGCTGGCATCCTCTATGGCGTTGAAGGAGCGCCGAAACTGGTCATTCGGGGCATGCTCCTGGATATACCAGGAAACGTGCTTACGGGCGATACGGAATCCCTTGCCTTGACCATAAAAGTCGTGCAATTCCCGTATATGCCCTAACAACAAGTGCTTAACCTCCCCAATTAGTGGCGGCGGTAACAGCTCCCCTGTGTCCAGATAATGCTGGATTTCCCGGAAGATCCAGGGTCTCCCCTGAGCAGCACGTCCAATCATCAGAGCATCAGCTCCGGTGTAGTCGAGTACTGCCCTGGCTTTATGCGGGTCAGTTATGTCGCCATTCGCGATAATCGGAATGGAAACACTCTGCTTAACTGTCCGAATGCTGTCGTACTCAGCCTCTCCATTGAAGAGACAGGCACGGGTTCGGCCATGAATAGTCAGGGCCTGAATTCCACAGCTTTCAGCCAATTGTGCAATTTGTACACAGTTCCGGTGTTCCGGTGCCCAACCAGTACGAATTTTCAACGTAACTGGCACATCTACCGCATTCACAACGGCAGAGAGGATCTGTTTGACCAAATCCGGATACTGCAGCAAGGCAGATCCTGCCAGTTTGCGGTTCACTTTCTTGGCCGGGCAGCCCATATTGATGTCAATGATCTGCGCACCGCTCGCCACATTAATTCGGGCGGCAGCCGCCATATCTTCGGGGTCGCAACCGGCAATTTGCACGGCTCGGATCCCCGGTTCATCGTTATGAACCATACGCAATCGTGACTTGTCCGTCTGACATACTTCCGGATTGGAAGAGAGCATTTCGGATACTGCCATTCCAGCTCCCATCGCATGACATAAGGCACGAAACGGTCGGTCTGTAATACCGGCCATTGGGGCCGCAATCAGGCAATTTGTAAGCTGGTGGTGTCCGATGCGCATAGACTTAGAATGACCATACTGATGTCCGCAAGGGCGCGTATATTACGCATTTTTGATGTGAGATGAAAGGCCAAAGTTTGACCAATACGCCGGTAACATGCCTCTTTGAAAAGCATTATTTATCAATGTGACATTTTTATTTATAGTAAACATTGAGTTACCTCTTGTTGATTAAATTGTGCGCTTGTGAAAATTCCTCAAAACTCGCTGTATATACCGGATGAGCCAGTTGATTCTAAGGTTAAGTTTGGTGTTTTAAGTAGCAACAACCGTAAATATCTGTGATGCAGATCTTGATTCGGTTAAAAAGTGAGTCATTCGGGGTAACAATTAATGACAAAAAGTGACGAATAAATGTGCAGGCGCAGAGGGAGGTGGGTATGGCAGAAAAAGAGCAGAGGAATATGATAAAAACCCCGTCGTTTCGACGGGGTTGAGAGCAGAAAATCAGGCTTTTTTAACACCTGTAATACGGCACCACTCTTCTTTTTCAGCTATCGGATCCAACTCGAACAGCGTCTGATACGCATCTGCTACGCCTTGCGCCTGGCTGGCCAGGATACCTGACAGCCCAAGGTGGCCACCGGTGACCGGCAGTACGCTAATCAGCGGCGCGAGTTCACGCAACGGCCCTGCGAGGATGTTGGCAACCACCACATCAGCCGAGAGATTGTCAGGCTGGTCTTGAGGCAGGTACAGCGACAGACGCTCTGACACGCCATTACGCTGCGCATTATCGCGGCTTGCCAGAATGGCCTGTGGGTCGATATCAATACCGATAGCCTTTGCAGCACCGAGTTTCAGGGCGGCAATGGCCAGGATGCCAGAGCCACAACCAAAGTCGATCACGGTTTTGCCTTGCAGGTCTAAACCATCCAGCCATTCCAGACACATCGCGGTGGTGGGGTGAGTGCCTGTACCGAACGCCAAACCTGGGTCGAGCATCACGTTGACAGCGGTTGGGTCCGGTACGTCGCGCCAGCTCGGGCAGATCCACAGACGCTGGCCAAAACGCATCGGATGGAAGTTATCCATCCACTCACGCTCCCAGTCTTTATCTTCGAGCTGCTCGATTTTATGTGCGAAACCCTTGCCCAGTAGCGGCTCATTTTCCAGCATGGCGATGACTTCGGCCATATCTGTTTCGGCGTCATACAGGCCGATAGCGTCGGTGTCGCCCCATAGCAAGGTCTCACCCGGCAGCGGTTCAAACACCGGGTTGTCATGGGTGTCCAAAAACGTCACAGACACGGCACCACTTTCGATAAGCGCGTCGCTGAGCGTTTCCGCGTCGTTACCGGTGGTGTTAATTTTCAGTTGGATCCAAGGCATAGCAATTCTCTTCTAAGCATGCAGTAAAAATGGAGCCGCCCTCAGGACGGCTTCAGCACGGGTTCAGCGTGGTTATCGCCAAACTTATTGCCGATGTAAAAGGCCATCAGGCTGAGCAATAGCGACGGTACGATCGGATGCAGACCGGCGAAGTGCAGGTCGAAACTGGCAAGCAGGGTATAACAAACTGCGCCAACAATCATTGAGCTGAGCGCCCCTGCCGCATTGGCCCGCTCCCAATAAAGGCCGAGAACCAGTGGCCACAGGAATACCGCTTCCAGTCCACCAAAGGCCAGCAGATTGAGCCAGATAATCATCTCAGGCGGACGCCACGCGGCCAGCAACACCAACAGGCCAAGCACAAAGGTGGCTGAGCTGGAGAAACGCTTCAGGCGCTTCTCATTGGTGATCGCTTCGGGGCGTACACCCAGGTACAAATCTTTAACGATAGTTGCAGATGACTGCAGCAACTGGGCGTTGATGGTCGACATAATCGCTGCCATGGGAGCAGCGAGAAAAATCCCTGCGGCGTACGGAGGTAAAACGGTGATCATCAGTGTGGGTATGACCTGATCAGGGATTTTGAGATCCGGCAGAATGGCCCGGCCCAGCGCACCTGACAAGTGCATACCAAACATCAAGATTGCCACCACTAACGTACCGATCACGATGCCACGGTGAACCGCTTTGCTGTCCTTGTAAGAGATGCAGCGCACGGCAGTGTGCGGTAGACCAATCACGCCAAAGCATACCAGTACCCAGAACGAGGCCATAAACGGCAGTGAAAGCACGTCACCGGCGCCCGTGGCAGAAACCAGTTTGGGATCGATTTGTTGCAGCTTATCCACCGCACTGTGTAGACCACCGGCAGCATGAATCACGGCGACCAGCAACAGCACTGTGCCGAGCAGCATCACCAGGCCTTGCATCGCGTCGTTGAGCACACTGGCACGGAAGCCGCCAAACGTGGTGTACAGCGCGATGCTGATACCAAAAATCAACAAGCCGGTATCGTAGGGAATGCCTGCGGCCGTTTCCAGGAGACGGGCACCGCCAATGAACTGCACGGTCATGGCACCGAGAAAAGCGACCAGCAAGCTGAAACTTGCGAGCCATACCACCAGACGACTTTTATAGCGTGCATAGAGCATATCGTTAAGCGTGACGGCGTTGTAGCGTCTTGCCAGAATGGCAAATTTCTTGCCCAAAACTCCCAGTGATAACCAGACCGCCGGAAGTTGGATCATCGCCAGCAGTACCCAGCCCAGCCCAAATTTATACGCTGCACCTGGCCCGCCGATAAACGAACTTGCACTGATATAGGTGGCAGCGAGAGTCATCGCTAAGACAAAACCGCCCATCGAGCGATTACCGAGGAAGTATTCGGTGAGGAAACTCCCTGACTGACGGCGGGTATAGGCATAGGCCGACAGTCCGAACACCAGCAGTAAGTAAGCGACCAGCGGCAATAAGACTTCAGTCTGCATGACTGTCCTCCAATGGAATGTCGCGGTAAATCACCCATACCATCAACCAGCTCAGGAATACAAAAATTAGCGGAACCAACAAACAGGCCATTTCAAACCAGTGGGGGAGACCGGTGATGCCCTGCTTATCGTCCGGTAGGTAGGCTGCCAGACACCAGGCCAGCAAGTATGCCAGCGTCAGACCGAATGCCCAGCGGGCTTCCCGGTTCGCCTGTAGAAAGCGCTTATCCATTTTTGGCGTCTTCATCGTCAAAAGTCCCAAATGAAAAAGGCCGGAATATCCGGCCCTGCTAAGAGAGTACGTAAAGTGTACGTTCTTAAGTTTCCTGCAATCCGAGTTTCTTTTCCAGATAATGGATGTTGGTACCACCGTGCTGGAAGTTTTCATCGGTCATGATACGCATTTGCAGATCAATGTTGGTTTTGATGCCATCGATGATCAATTCAGCCAGTGCGTTTTTCATGCGGGCGATGGCCACGTCACGGTTTTCACCGTAAGTGATCAGTTTGCCGATCATGGAATCGTAATACGGCGGCACAGTATAGCCAGCGTAAATATGCGATTCCCAACGTACACCAAAACCGCCAGGAGCATGGAAGCGGTCGATCTTGCCTGGGCTTGGCAGGAAGGTATTCGGGTCTTCAGCATTGATACGGCATTCGACGGCATGGCCCTGAATGTGAACTTCATTCTGTTTGATCGAAAGCGGCTGACCAGCAGCAATACGCAACTGCTCTTTTATGAGGTCAACGCCGGTGATCATTTCGGTAACCGGATGCTCAACCTGAATACGGGTGTTCATTTCGATGAAATAGAACTCGCCGTTTTCATACAGGAACTCGAAAGTACCCGCACCGCGGTAGTTGATGTCCACACAGGCTTTGGTACAACGTTCACCGATATAACGCCGCATTTCTGCGGTAATGCCCGGTGCTGGCGCTTCTTCAACCACTTTCTGGTGACGACGCTGCATGGAGCAGTCACGTTCTGCCAGATAAATCGCGTTACCCTGACCGTCAGCCAAAATCTGAACTTCGACATGGCGTGGATTTTCGAGGTACTTTTCCATGTAAACCATGTCGTTGTTGAAAGCCGCTTTGGCTTCCGCACGGGTCATGGTGATGGACTGTTCCAGATCTTTATCGTGACGCACAACACGCATACCACGACCACCGCCGCCGCCAGAGGCTTTGATGATCACTGGATAACCAATGCGTTTCGCATAGGCGCGGTTTTGGTCCATGTCGTCGCCTAGCGGGCCGTCAGAGCCTGGTACACAAGGAACACCTGCTTTCTTCATTGCGCTGATAGCAGACACTTTGTCGCCCATCAGGCGAATAGTTTCTGCTTTCGGACCGATAAAGATGAAGCCGGAACGTTCAACCTGTTCAGCGAAGTCGGCATTCTCGGACAGGAAACCGTAGCCAGGGTGGATAGCCACCGCGCCAGTAATTTCAGCTGCAGCGATGATCGCCGGAATGTTGAGATAGCTTTTTACTGAAGGCGCAGGGCCAATGCAGACGGTTTCGTCAGCCAGTAGTACGTGCTTCAAGTCACGGTCAGCGGTGGAGTGAACGGCTACGGTTTTGATGCCCAGTTCTTTACAGGCACGCAAAATACGTAACGCGATTTCGCCGCGGTTCGCGATAACAATTTTATCTACCATGGTACGCCTCGTTATTCGATGACGACCAGCGGCTCGTCGAATTCAACCGGCTGGCCGTTTTCCACCAGAATGGCTTTAACCACGCCAGATTTGTCTGCTTCAATTTGGTTCATCATTTTCATTGCTTCAACGATGCACAGGGTGTCACCTGCGTTAACTTTCTGGCCGACTTCCACAAAGGCTTTCGCATCTGGGCTTGGCGTGCGGTAGAAAGTACCCACCATCGGTGAACGGACGATATGTCCGGTGATCGCAGCCGGAGCAGCTTCAACAGGTGCCGCGGCTGGTGCAACTGCCGTAGACAGACCCGGTTGCGGTTGCTGCTGCATTGGCATCGCATAAGCTTGTTGCATCATAGGATAAGCCGGTGCAGGAACTGCACGGCTGATGCGCACTGATTCTTCACCTTCAGAAATTTCCAACTCAGAAATTCCTGATTCTTCAACCAGTTCGATCAGTTTTTTGATTTTACGAATATCCATGGGTGTGATTCCGTACTCTTTTTGCGAAAAAATTAATGGGTTTTAGACAGGCGGTTAACCGCTGCCTGTAAAGCAAAATGGTAGCCATCTGCGCCAAGTCCGCAGATAACGCCCACTGCGATATCAGATAGATAGGAATGGTGCCGAAAAGGTTCGCGTGCGTGAACGTTAGACAGGTGGATCTCAATAAATGGGATCTGTACTGCCAGCAACGCATCGCGCAGCGCCACGCTGGTATGGGTAAAGGCTGCGGGGTTGATCAAGATAAAATCAGTGTTTCCGCGTGCCTGATGGATCCTATCAATCAGGAGATGCTCTGCGTTAGATTGCAGATGGCTGAGCGTAACGTTTGTTGCGGCAGCCTGCAGTTCTAAACCTTTAACAATATCGTTGAGTGTGGTGCTTCCATAAGTTTCAGGCTCACGTGTCCCTAACAAATTCAGGTTAGGACCGTTAAGTAGCAAAATGTCAAACTTATCCGCCATTGTGAGCCTATCTCCGGCAATTAGACCAAGATTGTAGAAAATACCCTGACGTCACCGATTTGTCACCTATTTCGCGGCAAATCGGCCCAGCTTTTCAGCATTAGGTCGGGCATTATAATGATATCGTGGCAATTCGCAGCTAAATACTGGTCTTATCAGCGAAGATAATCAACCCTCAGGATGTAACTGAGGGTTGTGACCATGGAATTATGAGGAGTAGAACACAGAAAAGTTCCGTTGCTTATCGCAGCCACTGACGGAATTTTTTATAGCGTAATGCTAATAAGATAGCAGCAACTACCGCATAAATGATGGGTTGCGGCGATAGGACTTTGACCGACCACATGTAGTGGATCGGGGCCAGAATTGCGACGACATAGATAAAGTTATGCAGGATCTGCCACTTTGCACCTAACTTGCGTTGTGACCATAGCGTTGAGGTACAAGCCAGCGCCAGCAGGATGATCCAACAGATAATGCCCAGTGTCAGGTAAGGCCGAGAAATCAGTTCACTGCCCAGTAATGCCAGGTTGTTGATCCCCAGCTCGAGGAATGAATAACTCAGAAGATGCAGGGTTCCCCACGCAAAACACCATAGACCGACCAGACGGCGTACGCGGATCAGCAACGGTTGCTTGCCATAACGCGCCACTGGCGTAATAAGCAGAGTTGCTAACAGTAATTTAAGCGTCATCCTGCCGGTAAAATGCTGAATATCTTTTGCCGGATCGGCGCTGAACCAGCCCTGATTGATGGATAATAATAGCCAAAGAAACGGCAAAAAAGCGGCCAAATGGATGACCACTTTTAGCCACTTAATGTGTGTCAGACTCAAACGCCGCATTGAGTTTCCCTCATCAATTTACTTCGCAAATCAATAATTTTTACGCAGATCCAGCCCGCGGTATAGGGAGGCAACTTGTTCGCCGTAGCCGTTAAACAGTAGCGTTGGCTGGCGTTTAACGTCCAGAATTCCGCCGGAGCCAATAAAACGTTCCGTCGCCTGCGACCAGCGCGGATGGTCAACGTGCGGGTTTACATTGGCATAGAAACCATATTCATTCGTGGCAATTTGATTCCAGGTCGTCGGTGGCTGATCTTTAGTCAGGCTGATATTAACGATAGATTTAATACCTTTAAAACCGTACTTCCATGGCACCGTCAGGCGGATCGGCGCGCCGTTTTGTGGGGGCAGCGCTTTGCCATATACGCCGACGGTCAGCATGGTCAGCGGATGCATCGCTTCATCCAGTCGCAAACCTTCCACGTAGGGATAATCCAGACCACCGCCGATAAAGCGATCTTTCTGGCCTGGCATATGCTCCGGGTCATACAGCGTTTTAAAGGCCACAAATCGCGCATTGCCGGTGGGTTCAGCCAGTTTAATAATGTTGCTCAGTTGGAAGCCAATCCAGGGCACGACCATCGACCAGGCTTCAACGCAGCGCATCCGGTAAATGCGTTGTTCGAGCGGAAAACGTTTCATGATGTCATCCATATCAAGCGTGATCGGTTTACCGACTTCGCCATCAATGACAATTTTCCAGGGGGAGGTGACGAGCTGGCCTGCGTTCGCTGCCGGATCGGCTTTATCCAGCCCAAATTCATAAAAGTTGTTGTAGCCAGTGACTTTATCTTCCGGTGTCAGCGTTAAATCATTTTGGTAGGCGGCGGGCTTGGTGAAATCGAGAGGTTTGCCTGCTGGAGCTTTCAGGCGATCGTGACCCTTAAACCAGGAGAGTACATCGGCTTTCGCGCTTTGCGGTAATGCCAGGGCAGCGGCACTTATGCCCAGGGCTTGCAGCACTTTGCGGCGATCGTGAAAAATACTTTCCGGCGTGACGTCCGCCTCAGTCAATTTGCGCAATTTGTTCATGACCAACTCCGGTATCATTATCACTCTTGATAAATATGACTCAATAATGGCGGGTAAACGTCGATTTAGCGAGGGTGTAGCGGAAAATACGAAATTTCAGAGAGGAAGATGATTTTCAAACAGGAGCACCGCAAGCGGTGCCTGTTGTATTCAATGACTGCACTAGCTCCGTACTTTCACTAATGTCCGGCCTGTTACGGTATTTGCCATGATCCCTGCTGCCGTTTCAGGGACTTGTTCAAGACTGATTTCTGTCGCCGTCTGCTCATAGAATGATGCCGGTAATGTTTGTGCCAAGCGCTCCCAAGCATCCATGCGCCGGTGTAGTGGACACATGACGGAGTCAACGCCTTGCAGACGCACATTGCGCAGAATAAAAGGCATCACCGTGGTCGGAAGCTTATAACCACCCGCCAGGCCGCAGGCCACAACCGTGCCACCATAAACCGTTTGCGACAGCAGCGTTGCCAGTGTTTGATCACCGACAGTGTCGATAGCGCCAGCCCAACGTTGTTTATCCAGTGCACGGCCCTCTTTGCTGAACTCTTCGCGGGTCAATATCCGTTTGGCACCAAGTTGAGTCAGGTAATCGGTATTGCTGGCACGTCCGCTGATGGCGACTACGTTGTAACCCAGCGTCGCCAGCAGAGTGATGGCTGTACTGCCAACACCACCGCTGGCACCGCTGACAATAACTTCACCGTTGCCAGGAAGTACGCCTCCTTCCTCCAGAGCCATCACGCAAAGCATGGCGGTAAAACCGGCAGTACCGATAATCATGGCATGGCGGGCTTCGAGGCCCTCCGGCAACGGCACCAGCCAGTCGCCTTTGACGCGAGCCTGCTCTGCCAGTCCGCCCCAATGGGTTTCTCCCACGCCCCAACCGGTGAGCACTACGGGTTGCCCGATGTTGTAGCGCTTATCTTGGCTGCTGCTGACACGTCCGGCGAAATCTATCCCGGGAACCATAGGGAAATCACGAATAATTTTGCCCGTACCCGTGATAGCCATGGCATCTTTATAATTCAGACTCGACCAATAAACATCGACGGTCACATCGCCTTCCGGCAGTTGTTCTGTGTTGATTTGGCCAACGGCCGATGCTGTTTTCCCGTCATTCTGCTCCAACAAAAGTGCTCGCATTGACTATCTCCATAAGAATTCTGAATTGACTGATTGTGCCGTTGCTATGCTATGAATATAACTCAACTTAAGCTAACGAGGCTGACATGAGACAACTAAGGTGTTGGTGAGTAGGGCCTTACTCACAAATACTTACCGGCGTTGTAGCGCCTATGTCTTATAGTAGTGGCCTTTCAATGACGGTCCGTGGTGAGAGGCTTTTACCGGGGATGGTCTCATCCATTGGCACACTAGCGGGTAAGGCACAGGGATGCGATTTACTAACAGATTGGCGGCATTGATTTCCATGCTGGTTGCACTGGCAATGTTATTAATGTTGCTCGGTGTTACCTTCAGTTTTATCTCTTTAAACAGGCAAAATACCGAACAACATTTACGCATACTGGCGACAATCTACGATCAATCTCTTGTTTCGCCTTCACCCCAGCGGCCTGAACACTGGATGCTCACGGCGATGCGTATGCTTGATATTTCCGAAGTGACAGTGCTCGAGCACGAAAAAACGCTGTTCTCATATCGAGATACGTCGGATCTGAATACCCCATGGGACAACAGTTATCCGGATCACATCACCACCACATTGCCTCTAATACAGCACCCCTCGATGTCAATGCGCATCGTCTATGTTGATCCTATCGGCACTTATACCCGCTCACGGCTTTCCACCTTGGCCATCAGCGTGACTATTATATTGATGATCATCGCCGTGTTGCTCAGTTTCCGCTGGTTGCGTTTGGAAACTGCCGGGCTGGAGAAGCTGGAAGGCCGGGCATCCCGTATTTTGCGCGGGGAGCGTGATGAACTGATTCTGGGGGATATTACCGAATGGCCACCTGCTGTCAGTAGTGCAATTGATTTGCTGCTGACCGACCTGAGAGACGCCCGGGAACAACGTACCCGCGTGGACACGCTGATCCGCGCCTTCGCGCAGCAAGATTCACAAACTGGGTTGAGTAATCGGCTATTTTTTGACAATCAGCTCGCCACGCAATTGGAAGAGGAGGGCGCGCACGGTATTGTCATGCTGGTTCGTTTGCCGGATTTCGACATGCTACGTGATACACATGGCCAACACCCCGTTGACCAACTGCGCTCGGCGATGATCAATCTTCTCTCTACCTTTGTTATGCGTTATTCCAACGCGTTGCTGGCCCGCTACTTCCACACTGATTTTGCCGTAATGTTACCGCACCGAAGCCTGAAAGATGCGGAAGTCATGGCGGCAAAACTGGTTAACGCCCTCGGTGCGCTACCCACTTCAAATACGATTGATCGCGATGCGCTTCTTTATATCGGTATCAGTGCCTATCGCCACGGCCAATTGCCAGAAGAAGTGATGGACTATGCTGAACAAGCCACTCGAAACGCAGCATTCCAGGGAAGCAATAGCTGGCTGATTTACGACAGAAAAGTGCCGGAGAAAGTGCGAGGCAGTGTTAAGTGGCGCACGTTACTGGAAAATACTTTAGCGCGCGGCGGCCCGCGCCTTTATCACAAGCCAGCATACTTGACTGAGGGCCAACGGGATCATCGTGAGGTGCAGCGGCGTATCTTTGATGGTGAACAAGAGCTGTTAGCGGCGGAGTTTATGCCGTTAGTGGTGCAGTTCGGGATGTCGCAAAGCTATGACCGACAGATGTTGTCTCAGATTATTCCGTTACTCACTCACTGGCCTGACGAAACGTTGGCATTTCACCTGACGGTTGATTCATTATTGCAGCGCTCTTTTCTCCGTTGGTTGCGTGATACGCTGTTGCAGTGCGGAAAAAAACAGCGTAGCCGAATATTGATTGAACTTGCAGAGTCAGATCTCTGTCAACATATCGACAAGTTGCGCCCGGCGATACGTTTGCTGCAAGGGATGGGCTGTCGTTTGGCTGTTTCTCTGGCGGGTTTGACGGTAGTCAGTACCTCTTATCTCAAGAGTTTCCCCGTTGATCGTGTCAAACTCCATCCGGGTTTGGTGCGGGATATTGATAAGAGGGTTGAAAATCAACTGTTTGTGCAAAGTCTTATCAGCGCATGTGAGGGAACGCAAGCCAAGGTATTTGCCTCGGGTGTGCGTACGAAAGAAGAGTGGACGATGCTGGTTGAAAAAGGTATTCACGGTGGGCAAGGGGCTTTTTTTGCCGGACCACAAGCCGTCGAACCTGTCAGCAAAAAATATTCACACAACGGTGACGTTTAAACTGACTGTAATGGGAATATTTAACGTAGAATGGCCCAGCCTTTAACCGGTCCTTGTCACAGAAAGTTTGTCTGATGCCTTAAGCAGTTTGCTTTTTCAGGGGATTCCGGTGTAAGTGCAAGAATTCATGTGCGGTGTTGGTGCTTTTGTTTATTCCTGCAAAAGATCTGCAATCATACTCTCTGAATCTGGATGCCTCTGGATTCGGAAATTGGATGTAAGATGTTTTGCAGTCAGAGTAACTGCAGGTTAAGTCACCGACATCGTGGACAATTTCACCGAAGCAGGACGTTTTTGCGCCTTGTCGCTGCTTCGCGTGGTTGGTAAAGTAGGCGGATTTTATTTTTCGCCCCCAGCTAGCAGGATTATCCTTTCGTTATGTTTAAGAAATTTCGTGGCATGTTTTCCAACGACTTGTCCATCGACCTGGGTACCGCCAATACCCTCATCTATGTAAAAGGACAAGGCATCGTGCTGAATGAGCCCTCAGTTGTGGCTATTCGTCAGGATCGTGCCGGTTCGCCTAAAAGCGTTGCGGCTGTCGGACATGAAGCTAAGCAGATGCTAGGGCGTACGCCCGGTAATATCGCGGCTATTCGCCCGATGAAAGATGGTGTTATCGCCGACTTCTTCGTGACTGAAAAAATGCTGCAGCACTTCATCAAACAGGTTCATAGCAACAGCTTCCTGCGCCCAAGTCCGCGTGTTCTGGTCTGTGTTCCCGTCGGCGCAACGCAAGTTGAACGTCGTGCAATCCGCGAATCTGCACAAGGTGCGGGTGCGCGGGAAGTGTTTCTGATTGAAGAGCCAATGGCTGCAGCGATCGGTGCAGGTTTACCTGTTTCTGAAGCAACAGGCTCCATGGTTGTAGATATCGGTGGTGGTACCACAGAAGTGGCCGTCATCTCTCTTAACGGTGTGGTCTACTCTTCTTCTGTACGTATCGGCGGTGACCGCTTCGACGAAGCCATCATAAATTATGTGCGCCGTAACTATGGTTCATTGATTGGTGAAGCAACGGCTGAGCGTATCAAACACGGCATCGGCTCTGCTTATCCGGGTGATGAAGTCCATGAGATTGAAGTGCGTGGACGTAATCTGGCTGAAGGCGTTCCGCGTGGCTTTACACTGAATTCAAACGAAATTCTGGAAGCATTGCAAGAGCCTCTGACCGGCATTGTTAGCGCGGTGATGGTTGCTCTGGAACAGTGTCCACCAGAACTCGCTTCCGACATCTCCGAGCGCGGTATGGTTCTGACCGGCGGTGGCGCATTGTTGCGTAATCTCGATCGCTTACTGATGGAAGAGACCGGTATTCCGGTGATCGTCGCAGAAGATCCGTTGACGTGCGTTGCGCGTGGCGGTGGTAAAGCGTTGGAGATGATCGATATGCACGGCGGCGACTTATTTAGCGAAGAGTAGTCTAAGCTAAGACGTTAGCGTTTTAGCAAAGACTTTATTTAGCGAAAATGGGTCTTGCCCGCAAAGGTAGCTGTCAATCTGGTGAAAACCTGCTGCGTCAAAGTATGCAGTGTCAAATTGGCGTCGAGCACTGACTTGCCTGAATGAGAAATTGTTCAGGCAGGTTGCGCACGTCGTCATTCGGTTGCTGCTTTATCTTCCAGGGTTGTCTTTCACTTCGATTGGCTGATACCTTTTGTTGCAGAGGAACTCGCATATTTTATGAAGCCGATTTTTAGCAGGGGCCCTTCCCTGCAACTGCGACTTTTTTTGGCTATTCTCATTGCCATCGTCCTGATTTTTGCCGACAGTAAAATAGGTGCGTTCGTTAAGATCCGTACCTATATGGACACTGCCGTCAGCCCTTTCTATTTTTTGTCAAATGCTCCGCGTGAATTCTTGGATCAGATATCCAACACGTTCGCGACCCGCCAATCCCTTGAACTTGAAAACCGCGCATTGCGTCAGGAGTTGCTGCTCAAAAACAGCGATCTGATGTTGCTTGGTCAGTTCAAACAGGAAAATGCCCGCTTACGTGAACTATTGGGGTCACCGTTGCGTCAGGATGAGCACAAGATGGTGGCGCAGGTTCTGTCGACCAGTAATGATCCTTATAGCGACCAGGTGGTTATCGATCAGGGTAGCCAAAAAGGTGTGTATGTCGGTCAGCCGGTGATCAGTGACAAAGGTGTCGTTGGGCAGGTGGTCGCCGTGGGCGCTCTGACCAGTCGCGTATTATTGATCTGCGATGCCTCGCATGCTTTGCCGATTCAAGTATTACGCAATGATATCCGCGTCATTGCCGCCGGCAGTGGCTGCACAGACGATCTCCAACTAGAGCACTTACCGAGCAATACCGATATTCGTGTGGGTGATGTGCTGGTGACCTCTGGTCTGGGTGGGCGTTTCCCTGAGGGGTACCCGGTTGCCGTCGTCTCTTCGGTTAGAGTCGATAGTCAGCGTGCTTACACGGTGATACAGGCTCGCCCGACGGCGGGTCTGCAACGTTTGCGTTACCTGTTACTGCTTTGGGGTTCTGATCGTAACGGGGACAAACCGTTGCCACCAGAGGAAGTCCATCGTGTTGCCAACGAGCGTCTAATGCAAATGATGCCGCAGGTCCTGCCACCTCCGGGTGATATGGGCCCACCGGCACCGGTTCCGCAGCCTGCAACCGGTACTATCACTACGCCGGTATCGCCACGGCCTGCAACCACCAGGGGCGGGCAATGAATCGCTACCGGAGCCATGGGCGCTGGATAATTTGGCTATCCTTTCTGATAGCCATGTTATTGCAGGTGATGCCATGGCCCCAAGAGATCTACATGTTCCGCCCATCTTGGCTAATGCTTATCCTGATCTATTGGGTCATGGCTTTACCGCACCGGGTTAACGTGGGGACGGGGTTTATCGTCGGGTTTATTATGGATCTGATCCTCGGTTCTACTCTCGGAGTACGCGCTCTTGCACTGGCGATGACAGCTTACCTGGTGGCGTTAAAATTCCAGCTATTCCGCAATATGGCGCTTTGGCAGCAGGCATTAATTGTTATGTTGCTCTCGCTGGCTGTTGATGTGGTGATTTTCTGGGCAGAGTTTTTGGTGGTTAACGTTTCGTTCCACCCTGAAGTTTTTTGGAGCAGCGTAGTGGACGGTATTTTGTGGCCATGGCTCTTTCTGCTGATGCGTAAAATTCGCCGTCAGTTCGCTGTTCAATGAGGGAATGATGACTGCACTTTATCTGGCTTCCGGTTCACCACGACGTCGTGAGTTACTTGCCGTTCTTGAATACGCGTTTGAGCATCTGGTTATTGATGTCGCGGAAGAACAGCAGGTGGGTGAAGCACCAGACGCCTATGTCGTCAGGTTGGCTTGTGAGAAAGCGCAGGCAGGAGTGAAAGTCGCTCCACAGGATCTTCCGGTGCTCGGCGCGGATACCATCGTGGTCCTTGAGGGCAAGGTATTGGAAAAGCCGCAGGATGAAGCTCAGGCCGCTCAAATGCTGGCTGCGCTCTCCGGTCGCCAGCATCAAGTGATGACGGCGGTGGCTTTTGCCGATCGAAATATTTATCGCAGTACGCTGGTTGTGACTGATGTCACCTTTCGTTCACTATCCGCGGAGGATATTCACCACTATATTCTGAGCGGAGAACCCATGGATAAAGCGGGTGCATACGGTATTCAGGGAAAGGGCGGTTGTTTCGTCCGTGAAATTCGCGGCAGTTACTACGCAGTGATGGGACTTCCTCTGGTGGAAACCCAGGAACTGTTCGGTGACTTTGTTGCATTACGCGAGCTTAGGAGAAAGCATGACAGCTGAATTATTGGTCAATGTCACCCCGTCGGAAACCAGAGTGGCTTACATTGACGGTGGCATTTTGCAAGAGATCCATATTGAGCGTGAAGCCAAGCGCGGCATTGCGGGCAATATTTACAAAGGGCGCGTTAGCCGGGTTCTTCCAGGCATGCAGGCGGCCTTTGTAGATATTGGCTTAGAGAAAGCGGCATTTTTACACGCATCGGATATCATGCCGCACACCGAATGTGTGGCTCGTGATGAACAGAAAAACTTCAACGTGCGTGACATCGTAGAGTTGGTGCATCAGGGCGAGGATCTGATGGTGCAGGTGGTAAAAGATCCGCTGGGCACCAAGGGTGCACGCCTGACCACCGATATCACGTTGCCCTCACGCTATTTGGTTTTCATGCCAGGTGCATCCCATGTGGGTGTATCGCAACGCATTGAAAGTGAAGCAGAACGCGATCGCCTCAAAAAAGTCGTGTCGGAATATTGTGATGAGCACGGTGGCTACATCATCCGCACCGCGGCTGAAGGCGTGGGCGAAGAAGAACTGAAGCAGGACGCCGCCTTCCTTAAGCGTTTGTGGACCAAAGTGATGGAACGCAAGCGTCGTAACAAAACTAAGTGCAAACTTTATGGTGAATTGGCGCTGGCGCACCGCGTGTTGCGTGATTTTGCCGGTGAAGCGCTGGACCGGATCCGCGTTGACTCGCGATTAACGTATGAATTACTGGTGGAGTTCACCAGCGAATACATTCCGGAAATGACCGCCAAACTCGAGCATTACAATGGCAAGCAGCCTATTTTTGATCTGTTTGATGTCGAGAACGAAATCCAGCGCGCGCTGGAGCGTAAAGTCGAACTCAAGTCAGGTGGTTATCTGATTATCGATCAGACAGAAGCCATGACGACCGTGGATATCAATACGGGCGCCTTCGTTGGCCATCGCAATCTCGAAGAAACCATCTTCAATACCAATACCGAAGCCACTCAGGCCATCGCTCGCCAACTGCGTCTGCGTAATCTTGGCGGTATCATCATCATCGATTTCATTGATATGTCGAATGAAGAGCACCGTCGTCGAGTCTTGCACTCTCTCGAACAGGCATTGTCGAAAGACCGCGTCAAAACGGGGGTTCACGGTTTCTCCGCGCTCGGATTGGTTGAAATGACGCGTAAGCGTACTCGTGAAAGCGTGGAGCACGTATTGTGCAGTGGCTGCCCGACCTGCCATGGCCGCGGTACGGTGAAAACGGTCGAAACGGTATGTTATGAAATACTGCGCGAAATCGTGCGGGTTCATCATGCCTATGATGCTGACCGTTTCCTGGTGTACGCCTCTGCGGCTGTCGGTGAAGCGTTGAAAAGCGAAGAGTCCCACGCGCTGGCTGAAGTGGAAATTTTTGTCGGTAAGCAGGTGAAAGTTCAAATTGAACCGCTCTACAACCAAGAGCAGTTCGACGTCGTGATGATGTGATATACCTGTAATACTTAAGTTTTAGAGGCGTTGGCGACACGCATTCACTGAGGGTCACGAGGTTGGCGTTTGTTAGTTTGCCGCCTTTCTGCAACGTGAATTATGTAGGGTATAAATGTTTGGTTTCCATTGCTACTTAAGTCAATTAACACACCGCACAGAATGGAAGACAAGGAGATAAGTTTGAGGCGACTGCCCGGGATACTGCTAACCACATGTGCAACAATTGTCGTGATTGTTGCTTTGATTATCAGTGGCTTGCGTCTGGCTTTACCTCAGCTTCATCGTTTCCAGCAGCAGTTGGTTGACCAGGTGCAGTCGATTAGCGGCGTGCCGATCACTCTCGACCAAATCAGCGGTAATTGGCAAATCTTTGGACCGACGCTGGAGTTGAAAAAACTCAGCGTGACCCTGCCTGATGCTTCAGTCAACGTAGAACGCGTCACACTGGCGCTCGATGTTTGGCAATCTTTGCTGCATATGCGCTGGCAGTTTCGTGATCTGACGTTCTACAATCTCGATCTCGATATCAACGCCACTTTTGGCGGCAACACCAAAGACAGCAAAGGTTTCGAAGCCAACCGTATCAGTGATATTTTTCTCAAACAGGTCGACCATTTTGACCTGCGCGACAGCCGTATCTCCTTTCTGACACCCTCCGGTCCACGCGCCGATATTTCTATCCCACAACTGACCTGGTTGAACAGTCACAACCGCCATCGTGCTGAAGGATTGGTGAGTCTGTCGAGCTTTAACGGGCAGCACGGCGTCGTTCAACTGCGTATGGATCTTAACGACAATAAAGGCCTGCTCAATAACGGAAAGATTTATCTGCAGGCCGATAATATTGATATGAAACCCTGGTTCAGCCGCTGGTTGCGCAGTAACACCGGATTAGAAAGTGCTGATTTTAGCCTTGCGGCCTGGCTTACCGTACGCAATGGTGATATCGCCGCTGGCGACGCTTGGGTGAAAAAGGGGGCTGCGACATGGATAAGTGAGGGCCAGGACCACCGACTGGATGTTGAAAACCTGACGATGCACGGCAGTCGGCAGGGTAATGGCTGGCAAGTGGAGACTAAACAGCTCAACCTGAAAACGGACGGGCAGGCCTGGCCAAAAGGTACGCTTAGCGCACTCTATTTGCCTGAAAACAATGCGTTCCTTGGACCATCGCAAAGTGAAGAACTACGCCTGCGCGGTACACAGTTACAGCTTGAACGGCTTGGCCCGATCATTCCAACCTTCTCATTCCTGACGCCGGAACTGCTTGAGCGTTGGCAGGATCTACAACCCCAAGGGATGGTCGATACGCTAGCCCTAGACATTCCGATCAATCAGCCCGATCACACTCGTTTTGATGCCAAATGGCATGATGTCACCTGGCAGCGCTGGAAATTACTGCCGGGTATTAATCATTTCAGCGGCGCTTTAAAAGGCAGCGTACAGCGTGGTCAGATGACGGTGAATTTACAGGACAGTACACTACCGTATGGCGAAATGTTTCGTGCACCGCTAGAAGTGAGTTCCGCACAAGGGACATTCGACTGGAGTAATGACAAAGACGGGTGGGGTTTGTGGGCTAAAGGTGTGGATGTCAAAGCCAACGCGCTTTGGGCACACGGCGACTTCCACTATAACCATCCCGCCAACGGCCAGCCATGGCTGAATATTCTGACCGGTATTCGTCTATACGATGCAGGCCAGGCTTGGCGATATTTCCCTGAAACCCTAATGGGTAAACATCTGGCAGACTACCTTTCCGGTGCGATTCAGGGCGGGCAGGTGGACAATGCGACGCTGACCTTTAACGGCAACCCGCAGGATTTCCCGTTCAAAAATAACGAAGGTCAATTCCAGGTTTGGGTGCCGTTGCGTCATTCGACCTTCCAGTTTCAGCCGGAGTGGCCAGCGTTGACCAATCTGGATATTGACCTCGACTTCCTCAATGACGGTCTGTTTATGAAGGCGGCCAATACTCAGTTGGGGAAAGTGGATGGCAACAACGTCGTCGCAAATATCCCTGACTATCTGAAAGAAAAACTGTTCATTGATGCTGATATCAAAGGTACGGGCAAAGATATTGGCGCCTACTTTATGGATACCCCGCTGAAAGACTCGCTGGGAGCCGCGTTAGACGAATTGCAGATCAGCGGCGATGTAAGTGGTCGCTTACATTTAGGCATTCCACTCAATGGCGAAATGGTACGTGCCACGGGGGGCGTCAATCTCAACAATAACAGCCTGTTTATTAAGTCGTTGAACAGCACGATGGAACACCTCAGCGGGCAGTTCGCCTATGATAACGGCAATTTGCAAAGTAGCCAGCTCGCCGGCAACTGGTTCGGTCAGCCATTTAAAGCCCAGTTTAGCACCCACGAACTGAAGGACGATTACACCATTAACGTCGGGTTGGAAGGGAACTGGCAACTGGCGAAAATTACCGGCACACCGGCTGTTGTTGCCAGCAAAATCAGTGGCAGCGCTCCATGGAAAGGTGTTGTTGATATCTCTTTGCCGCATAAAGGCGAGCCAAACTACCGTGTTGCAATCAGTACGGATCTGAAGAATGTAAGTAGTCACTTACCCAGCCCGTTAGATAAAAAGGGCGGCCATGCTCTTCCCCTTAATGTCAATGTCAAAGGCGGGCTGCAAAGTTTTGATCTTAGCGGTGTATTAGGTGGGAAAGACCGCTTTAATAGTCGCTGGCTATTGGGTAAACAGTTGAAACTCGATCGCGCAGCCTGGCAGATGAATACCGCGAAGACGCCAGCGTTACCGCAAACCAGTAACCTCACGTTGCATCTACCGGCGCTAGATGGTGAAAGCTGGTTGGCGCTGATGTCATCGGATAGCGCCACCACCACCAAGGCCGGCAGTCGTGGCAAAGTGGCCAGCAAGGCACTTGCGCCCGAATTCAGCTTCCCGCATGAGATCACGTTGACCACGCCGCAACTGACGTTGGGCGGCCAGGTATGGAATGACCTGCTGCTACGCTCGACCCAAGGCAGCAACGGTATGAGCATTACGGCGATGGGTAAAGAGATCGACGGCACACTCATGATGAATGATGCTGGCCCGTGGAAAGCCGATTTACGTTACCTCTACTTTAACCCGCAGTGGACCGTGGCTGATGCGGCAAGCGGAGGTAAAACCTCATCTAATCCTTTTGCTGAAGACAATATCTCCTTCGCCAACTGGCCTGCCTTACAGCTCCGTTGCCAAGCGTGCTGGTTCCTCGGGCAGAATTTCCGTCGGGTGAATGCTGATCTGATACCAGTGGGTAACCAGCTATCGCTGCGCAACGGCCTTATCGACACCGGCGTTGTACGCCTGGATGTGCAGGGTGACTGGAAGCAGAATGGCTCAGGACAAAGCACCGGCCTGAAAGGTAAACTGACGGGCAAAGATGTCGAAGTCGCCACCTCGTTCTTTGGTGTGACTACGCCGCTGCGCGGTGCGCCTTTTAACATCGATTTTGACTTGCACTGGAAATCCATACCCTGGAAACCGGATCTGAAAACCTTCAATGGCACGATGAAAACGGATCTCGGTAAAGGCGAAATTGCTGACCTCGGTGGCGGGCGTGCTGGTCAACTACTACGTCTTGTGAGCTTTGACGCTCTAATGCGTAAGTTACAACTAGATTTCAGCGATACTTTTGGCAAAAATTTCTATTTTGACTCGATCAAATCCACAGCATGGATTAAAGATGGCGTGATTCATACCGATGACCTGCTGGTTGACGGCCTGGCTGCTGATATCGCTATGACTGGCAGCGTTGATCTGGTTAACCAGCGTCTGAATATGGAAGCCGTGGTCGCCCCGGAAATTTCTGCCACGGTCGGTGTGGCAACAGCGTTCGCCATCAACCCCATTGTGGGGGCTGCGGTATTTGCTGCCAGTAAGGTACTGGCACCGTTGTGGAATAAAATTTCGCTGATCCGTTATCACATTGATGGCACCATCGCCGAGCCAAAAATTAATGAGGTTCTTCGCCAGCCAAGACCTGCAAAAGAACCCGCAGCCGCCGCTGCGCCCTGAAATACCTGTCATTACGGTATTGGCTATGTATATCCCGTGTTACGATTATATTGTCTGGCCTGGAATGACGAATCTTCCGGCCAGAACAATTCATCCCCAAAGAGAGTGAAGAACTTATGAGTTTGGCCTTAGTCAGTGAGCGGTTACTAACCGCTAATAATCTGAGTCATCAAGACCTGTTTGCTGTGTTAGGTCAACTGGCTGAACGCCGTCTCGACTATGCAGATCTCTTTTTTCAATCCAGTTTCCACGAGTCCTGGGTGATTGAAGACAGCATCATCAAAGATGGCTCTTACAATATTGATCAAGGTGTAGGCGTTCGTGCCGTCAGCGGCGAGAAAACCGGTTTCGCGTATGCAGACCAAATCACCCTGAATGCTTTGAATCAAAGTGCCTCAGCAGCGCGCAGCATTGTACGTGAACAAGGTAACGGTAAAGTCCATACGCTGGGCGAAATTGGCTATCAGGCGCTTTACACGATCCTCGATCCACTTCAAAGCCTTTCACGTGAAGCGAAAATTGAATTGCTGCATTGTGTTGATCGCGTGGCACGAGCAACTGACAAGCGGGTGCAGGAAGTCAGTGCCAGCATCACTGGCGTGTATGAAAGTGTACTGGTTGCGGCCACTGACGGTACGCTGGCGGCAGATATTCGTCCGTTGGTGCGGTTGTCCGTCAGCGTGCTGGTGGAAGATGATGGCCGCCGTGAGCGTGGCTCAAGCGGTGGCGGCGGACGTTTTGGTTACGACTACTTCCTCGAAAGCGTTGATGGTGAAGTGCGTGCGGAGGCCTACGCGCGTGATGCGGTGCGCATGGCACTGCTTAACCTGAGTGCGGTCGCGGCTCCGGCAGGTGGAATGCCTGTGGTGTTGGGGGCGGGTTGGCCCGGTGTTCTGCTGCATGAAGCGGTAGGTCACGGTCTGGAAGGCGATTTTAACCGTCGTGGTACCTCGATGTTCAGCGGTCAGATGGGCCAGTTAGTGGCATCGGAGCTTTGTACCGTGGTGGATGATGGCACCATGCCAGGACGTCGTGGATCGCTCGCCATTGATGATGAAGGCGTACCGGGTCAGTACAACGTACTGATCGAAAACGGCGTGCTGAAAGGTTACATGCAGGACAAACTAAACGCGCGTCTGATGGGTGTGCCACCCACCGGAAACGGCCGCCGAGAATCCTACGCGCATCTGCCGATGCCGCGGATGACCAACACTTACATGCTGGCGGGAAAATCCACACCGGAAGAGATCATCAGCAGCGTCGAATACGGCTTGTATGCGCCAAACTTTGGTGGTGGACAGGTAGACATTACCTCCGGAAAATTCGTTTTCTCAACCACTGAAGCTTATTTGATCGAAAAAGGTCGCATCACCAAACCAGTCAAAGGCGCGACACTGATAGGTTCAGGCATCGAAGCCATGCAGCAGATCTCCATGGTCGGCAACGATCTGGCGCTTGATAAAGGCGTCGGTGTCTGTGGAAAAGAGGGGCAGAGCCTACCAGTCGGCGTCGGCCAGCCAACGCTGAAGCTGGATAATATTACCGTGGGTGGCAGCGCGTAATCATCGTTTTTTCATCGACGTTGACGGGAACCTCAGGGTTCCCGTTTTATTTTGATGATTTCGGCCCCATCGTCCCTTGCCTATACCCCTGATAAACTTTCCCAACCTGTTTAAAATATTCTGTCAGATAGTTAATACACACCTGCACTTTCAGCGGTATTTTGTCTTTTTCGGTATAGAGCGCATACACCGGACGTGGGTCGGACTGATAATTGCCGAACAGGATCTCCACGTCTCCGGCGTTGATTTCGTCAATGATCCACATTAGCGGCACATGCGCGATGCCGACTCCAGCTTTCAGCCAGCGAATTAAGGTCTGCGAATCATTGGTGACGAAACGTCCGTGTGGCGTAATGCGTGTCGTAATACCTTCCGGTGCGATTAACTCAAAATCTCTGTCGGGTCGCACGCTGTATTCCAGCCATGAGAAGTTGACCATATCGGCTGGTTTGTCAGGTGTGCCGTGTTGGCTCAGATAGCTGCGCGCGGCGCAGACCACCATAGGCATTGACCCCAACCGCCTGGAGAACAAACTGGAGTCCTGGAGCGCACCAACGCGGATCACCACGTCGAGGCCATCGGCAATCAGATCCGGCGCCGGAATGCCGGTAACCAGATTAACTTTCAGTCCAGGATACTCAACCAGCATCTCGGCGGTCATCGCGGCTAATACGTTTTGTGCCATTGTGGATGAACTACCGATGCGTAATGTGCCGGTTGGCGTGTTGTTGAAGGCATATAATTGTTCATGCACCTCGCGTACCTCCTGCAGCATTTTCAGGCATCCCTGATAATATATTTTACCGGCCTCGGTCAGGCCAATGCTGCGGGTGCTTCGGTTTAACAATTTGACTTGTAAGTCATTTTCTAGCTTTGAAACAGTCTGGCTGATGGCGGAAACGCTCAGGTCGAGGCGACGTGCAGCAGCGGTAAAAGAACCACTCTCCACCACCTGAGCGTAAATCGACATGCGTTTTAATCGGTCCATTGTTAACTCTGGCTTAAAAGTGATTGTGGTCACAGAATGTTGATAACTTGATAATAAGCACGCTAATATACCCTTCTAGGTAATAAACCCCAGTTTCAGTATTGACTGGCGGTATCGCTACTTACCTTCGCACACTTCCCTGGCAAATCCATGGTGTCTTTTACCCTCTTCTGGCTCTCAGAATGAGACGATATTGTCTAAAATAATAAATCATGCGCGGACGTGGTGAGGGGCGATTTTCCGCTGCGCTACATTAAGGAATTATGCATGAGTTTGCTTCCGGTTATGGTGATTTTCGGATTGTCGTTTCCTCCGGTATTTTTTGAAATCCTGCTGGCGCTGGTGATCTTTTTCCTGTTGCGGCGTCTATTACAGCCTACCGGGATTTACGACGTTGTCTGGCATCCGGCGTTATTTAATACAGCCCTGTTTTGCTGTGTGTTTTACTTGATTTCTTGCTTCTTCATCTGAGGGTGTCGTGAAAAATTTTTCTATAAAAATAATGCGTTACGCAATAACGTTAATCCTTGTCGCCCTCGCTGTCGTCGCTATCTTCCAGGCATGGGCGTTCTATACCGAATCACCCTGGACTCGCGATGCGAAATTCAGTGCTGATGTGGTCTCTATCGCCCCGGATGTCACGGGTCTTGTCACTGATGTGCCTATCGTTGATAACCAACTGGTGAAAAAGGGCCAGATCCTGTTCAAGATTGATCAGCCGCGCTATCAACAGGCTTTGGATGAAGCCAATGCTGATGTTGCTTACTACCAGGCACTCGCTGCGGAGAAAAAACGCGAAGCGCGACGTCGTGAAAAACTTGGCGTGCAGGCCATGTCGCAGGAAGAAATTGATCAGGCTAATAACGTATTGCAAACCACACAGCATCAACTGGCGAAGTCCCTGGCTGCACGCGATCTGGCGGAGCTTGATCTCCAGCGTACCGTGGTAACCGCGCCTGCTGAAGGCTGGGTGACCAACCTTAATGTGCACCCTGGAAACTATATCAATCGCGGTTCGACCGCCGTCGCACTGGTGAAGAAAAACACTTTTTATATTCTGGCGTATCTGGAAGAAACCAAACTGTCAGGTCTGAAGAAAGGTGACCGGGCGGAAATCACACCACTGGGCAGTAACCGCATTATGCATGGCTCGGTCGACAGCATTGCCGCTGCGGTAACCAATAGCTCTTCTTCAGCCGCCACCAATGGCCTTGCAACCATCGACAGTAATCTTGAATGGGTAAGACTGGCACAACGTGTGCCGGTGAAAATCACCCTGGATGACGTAGACCAGCAGCACCCGTATCCTGCGGGCACCACGGCGACCGTGGTGATCACCGGGGATCACGACAGACAGCATGAACATCAGTCAGGATTTACCCGACTGTTGCGCCGTCTGCGTGAATTCGGCTAAGAGATCAACATGAACAGCCAACTCATTTCGCGCGTCAGATTCGGCTGCAAGCTGACATTCGCTATCCTCGGCGCGCTGATCCTCGGTTTCTATTTTCATTTGGAAACACCGCGCTGGTCAGCGATGACGGCTGCGATTGTGGTCTCTGGCCCCGCGATGGCCGCTGGCGGTGAGCCTTTTGCCGGTGCTATCCGTCATCGTGGTCTTCTGCGTGTTATCGGTACCTTCATCGGGTGTATCGCTGCGTTAGTGATCATCGTCGCCACCGCTCGTGCGCCGGTAGTGATGTTACTTTTATGCTGCATCTGGGCTGGCGTCTGTACCTGGTGGTCTTCACTGGTCCGGGTTGAAAACTCTTATGCCTTGGGGTTGGCTGGTTATACCGCGCTAATTATCGTGGTGACTTCCGCCAGTACGCCACTGCAGACACCGCAGTTTGCCGTCGAGCGGTGCAGCGAGATTGTATTGGGGATCTGCTGTGCCGTTGTCGCTGACCTGTTGTTTTCGCCACGGTCGATCAAATCTGATGTTGACCGTTCGGTCAGTCAGTTACTGCTCGACCAGTTCGCTCTGATGCGGTTGTGCGTCAATCAGGGCGAAAAGGAAGATATTGATAAATCGTGGAGCAATCTGATTAAGAGCACCACGGCACTTAACGGTATGCGCAGAAGCCTGATTATGGAGTCGTCACGTTGGCAGCGTGTTAATGAGCGGCTGAAAGCACTGCACAGCACATCGCTGAGTATGATCACGCAAGCTTGTGAAACCTACCTTATCTTGCAAACTTCACCCGATCGTATTACATCCAATATTGAGGAACTGTTTGCCGAACCGGCAGAAACGCCAATTGAGGTCCATCGGCGTATGAAACAGCTGCGTCAGGCGATCTCCTCAACGCGCAGCGACGAGATTTTGCTGACAATCAGCTCATGGATCGGCGGTGGGACGCGGGCGCTGCTCCTGGCAAAAGGTATTCAAACCAACTGCAGTATCAGTAGTGTGGAAAGTAACATTCTTAACAGTGAAGTCGTGGTGAAACCGGCTTCAGCTGAGCGGCATCACGCCATGATCAACGGACTGCGAACTTTTGTTGCCAGTGCGGCCGGTTGTCTATTGTGGCTGTGGACCGGTTGGACCTCTGGCAGTGGCTGCGTGGTTATCATCGCAGTGGTGACTTCATTGGCGATGCGTACGCCCAATCCCAAAGGTATGGCGACTGATTTTATCGTCGGGATGCTGCTGGCCATTCCGGTCGGCTCGGTGTACTTCATGCTGATTATGCCAGCGACTCAGCAAAGTCTGTTTCTGTTGTGTCTATCGTTGGGGATATTCACCTTCTTTATCGGCATTGAGGTGACCAAGCGACGCCTTGGAATGCTCGGGCTACTGGTTGGGACAATCAATATTTTGGTGCTCAGTAATCCGATGAAATTCAATGTGGCCGCTTTTCTCGACAGCGCCACCGGTCAGGCCATTGGGACCATGATTGCGTTGGTTGTGCTGTTGTTGATCCGCGACAATTCGCGCGAAAGGACCGGCCGTACGCTGCTCAACCGTTTTATGAGTAGTGCGGTGTCGGCACTGACCACCAAGGTGTATCGCCGCCGTGAAAACCATCTGCCTGCGCTTTACCATCAGCTCAACCAGTTATTGGTAATGTTCCCGAATGATATCGGCAAATACCGGTTAGCATTGATGCTGATCATCGCTCACCAGCGGATGAAAATGGCGGAAATTCCGGTCAGTGAGGAGCTTTCGACGTTCCATAAAAAGATCCGTAATACTGCAGACCACGTGGTTTCTGCGGGCGACAGCAAGCGCCCATACTACTATCAGCGGCTGCTTGCAGAACTGAATGAGTACCAGCAAAAACTGGTCGAATACAATGCGCCACCCAAAGTGACCGAACCGGTAAAACGGCTGACTGAGATGTTGAAAAAGTATCAGCACGCCTTCTTAGCCTGACTGTAAAGGCTGTGCGAAAAAAACCGTTGTCATTCAAGGCAGCGGTTTTTTTTGTCTAAATGGCGATGAGCATGCTGTGCGGTAAGTGTTCAGCCCCCGATTTTAGCCGCTATACTTAAGGTATTGGATACATAACTATTCTTTCGCCATCCGCTGCCTGCAATGGTTTAGCAAAGAGGCGGAGTATGCCAATGGCGGCATTATTTCATGGGTAAAAGAACGCGCGGGTTTTTTCCCGTTGTCGTGCTGGCGAAACAATCCGCCGTTACAATGGCGGTGTTGACCGCAGAACTGGCCTTGATGAGTGACGGCCGCCGCGGCACAGACCGGGTACTTTTCGCCAGTGATGGCCAACACAACAGACAACGTGTTCGGGTGGAGTGAATTCGATGAGTAAAGTGGTCTTCGATTTTAATGACATCCCGGATTTAGCCACCTTTTATGGCGAGTTCGCACGTCAGTTTGCGCTGAGTGAAAGCTTTGGTGCCAATCTGGATGCGCTTTGGGATGAAGTCACCGGTGGAATAAAACTGCCGGTGGAAATAGATTTTGCCAATCTTTCAGCAGCGCGAAAACGGCGCTTTGGAGCGCTGATTTTGCTGTTTGAGGAAGCAGAAGAGGAACTGGACGGTGGATTGCGTTTTAACCTACTTGAAAAACCGGCCGGATATAAGCAGCAAGCTTAACCTGTCCTGAAAAACAAAAACCACCGTAGTGTGCCACGGTGGCTGCTGTCATTCACTGGGAACCGTGGATCACATATCTTTGGTTTCGGCCAGCTCGCGCAGATATTGAAAAATCTGACGATAGGACTTCGGCGGCTTATTGGTCGCCTTCTCTTTTTGGGCATTGCGGATCAGCGCACGCAACTGCTGGCGATCGGCATCGGGATAGAGCTCCAGCACGGAAGGGATCACGTCATCTCCTTCTTCCACCAGACGGTCACGCAGCACTTCCAATTTATGGAACAGCGAAACCTGCTGGTTGTGACGATTCTTCAGTTTGTCCAGCGCTGTGGTGATAGGTTCGACATCGCGCGAGCGTAGCATTTTACCGATCAGTTGCATCTGACGGCGGCGGCCCTCTTTTTTGATCTTCTGCGCCAGATTGATTGCGTCACGCAAATCTTCGTCCAGCGGCAGTTTATCCAGCGAGTTCTTGCCTAAGTCGACCATCTCCTGACCCAGATCTTTCAGGGTTTCGGCGTCACGTTTAATTTCACTTTTACTGACCCAAATGATCTCATCATCTTCTTCGTTCTCGTTTTCCGGAACATCATCGGACCAGTCGTCAATTTTCTTTGTCATGGGGCGCTTTCTCTTTCCCGGGAATAGCCGTTGGGATATTCCTGTCAGCTTGATTGTGCTTTATTGCATGGCGGCATTATGCATGGTTATGCGGTAATCCTCCATGTTCTGTTGCAGATTAAGCCGTATAGGGCTGGCCTGAGTGCGAAATTCCCTCCGCTCTCTGTTAGACTCAGTGGCAACAACACCCCTTTTTTCTCATAAGTGATGGCAGGCTGATGAACGTAGTCAATCAAGTTGCACAACAGCGTAAGACTCTGGAACAGGCCGTAGCTCAGGCTCTGGAATTGGCGAAAGCAGGTTCAGATGCGGCTGAAGTGGCGGTCAGTAAAACCACCGGTATTGGGATCAGCACCCGCTTTGGCGAGGTCGAAAATATTGAGTTCAATAGCGATGGTGCACTCGGTATTACAGTTTATTATCAGAACCGCAAAGGCAGTGCATCCTCAACCGATCTCAGTGCCGATGCAATCTCGCGTACCGTGCAGGCTGCGCTCGATATCGCCCGTTTTACCTCGCCAGATCCGTTTGCCGGTGTCGCCGATCGTGAGATGCTGGCGTTTGATGCACCGGATCTTGACCTGTTCCACCCGACCGAACTTGACGCCGATCGCGGTATCGAGTTGGCTGCGCGTGCTGAGCAGGCGGCACTGGCAGCCGATAAACGCATCACCAACAGTGAAGGTGGGAGCTTCAATAGCCATTATGGTATCCGCGTGTTCGGCAACAGCCACGGCATGCTGCAAAGCTACTGTTCTACTCGCCACTCTATTTCTGCCTCGGTTATCGCTGAGCATGACGGTGATATGGAACGCGATTACGCTTATACCATCGCTCGCAGTATGAATGACCTGGCCAATCCTGAGTGGGTGGGGGCGGAATGTGCCCGCCGCACGCTGTCGCGCCTTTCTCCACGTAAATTACCGACGATGCACGCGCCGGTCCTGTTTGCTGCCGAAGTGGCAACCGGTTTATTCGGTCATCTGGTCGGCGCTATCAGCGGTGGCAGCATTTACCGGAAATCTTCATTCCTGCTTGATAGCCTCGGCAAACAGATCCTTCCCGAATGGTTAACCATCGAAGAGCATCCGCATTTGTTACAGGGTTTGGCATCGACCCCATTCGACAGTGAAGGCGTGCGCACCGAGCGCCGTGACATCATCAAAGATGGCGTATTACAGAATTGGCTGATGACCAGTTACTCCGCCCGCAAACTTGGCTTGCAAACCACCGGTCACGCAGGCGGCATCCACAACTGGCGTATTGCCGGCCAGGGTGAAGATTTCGCGGGGATGCTGCGCAAGATGGACAAAGGTTTAGTGGTAACTGAATTGATGGGCCAGGGCGTCAGCGGCGTGACAGGGGATTATTCTCGCGGAGCATCCGGTTTCTGGGTGGAAAATGGTGAGATTCAGTATCCGGTCAGTGAAATCACCATCGCCGGTAATCTGAAAGATATGTGGCGCAATATGGTTAGCATTGGTAGTGATATCGAAACCCGCAGCAACATTCAGTGTGGTTCGGTACTCCTGCCACAAATGAAAATTGCTGGCGAGTAATTCTTCTTCGTTTATCCTATGCGCAGTGGCTGCCCGGCCGCTGCGTATATTCCAGACTTATCTTTACAAAAAAGTCGTGCCAGTTTCTCCTCTATCAGCCTATTTTTAGTAAGTCTTACAAGCCATGTCGTTTGATCTAATAAAAGTTAAAATAAGCGAGAATAATTATGCGTAAACAATTGATAGCGTTAGCAGTGGTAGCAATGTTAGGCAGTAGCATGGCCGCAGTCGCGGCAGATTTAGAAACGGATATGGGCACGATTGCCGATAACTACGGCAAAGTACTGAAAGCAGACAATGCCAACGACTTCACCGCAGGTCTTTCTAACATGAAAGCGGCGGCTCAGGATGCGAGAAAAGCCACACCGGCGAAGCTGAAAGGTCAGGATGCTAATAGCCCGCAAATGCAGGATTACCGTAAAGGTATGGATACGTTAATCGGTCAGATCGACAAAGCGTCCGAGTTGGCTAAAGCCGGTAAGATGGATGAGGCGAAGAAAGAAGCCCAGGGCTTTAAAGCGACCCGCAATGAGAATCACAAGAAATTTAAGTAAGCTTTTTGGCCTCTGAAGTATGAAGGGCTCAGCATGCTGAGCCCTTACCAAACCTATATTAACCTCGCAACTCCCCACTGGCTTCGGGCTGGAACAATAACTCAAGCACTTCAATCCGGCTCTCTTTGCCGTTAGGCATCGTCCAGGTAATGATGCTACCGACGCGCAGGCCAAGCAGTGCCGCGCCGAGCGGTGCCATCACGGATAACTGCTGGTCAGTGTCCTTCAGTGCAGCCGGGTATACCAGCGTGCGAATATGTTCTTCGCCTTCTTTGCCTTCCGTAAAGCGTACCTTGCTGTTCATCGTCACGACGTCGGCAGGCATGTCCTGCGGCGGCAGGATTTCAGCGCGATCCAGTTCTTCGTTTAGGGCCTCTGCAACCGGGTTGTTGGCATACATCGGCTTCGCCAAGAGGGTGTCTAAACGTTCTGCATCAAGCTCATTGATGGTCAGGGTCGGTTTGCTCATATCATTTTTCCTAATTTCCTTCTATCTCGCCATCCACATGGATGGCGTAGGGGCGGCAGGGTTGCCAGTTGTTAAAAAGCAACACCCCCGCGCATCAGCGCAGGGGTGTTGGTGTTTTTATTTTCTATCCTTTGATACTAGGCGGAGATTGCCGAAAATGGAAGCGCCGTTCTCTTCATTCGGTGCTGCTAAAATTCCTATTACCAATGAAATACTCTGAGTACCTGCCATCGTGGCCGTCATATCTCCAGATTAATCTCGGTTTTGAGGATGTGATCCACTTAGGTCATCGCATTTCCAGTTCGAACTGGAAAAAAACCGACTACACAGAAAAGGGTCTTAGGGTTAGGGTAAAGACAGATGATTTTTGGCATCGCATGGTAAGGAAAGAGGTGATCGCGAGTGAACAACGCAACCGCATCTGTTAATACGGCAGGGAAAATCAGTTTGGAAGACGCAGAAGCAACAACAGAGAAAGTACTAAAAGATATTCAGGCAATGTTAAATGCCGAAGATATTTATACCAATGCTGTCCAACAGCAGATGTTAACTTCCCATGTAAAGGCCATGGTATTACGTTCTATTACCGGAGAACCATTACCTGAAGTTGATAAAGAACTGTTTGACGAGATATCTGCAGATTCTATGCGAATGGCCGAACAGGTGGTTGACTTGTTCGAGAATTTACCGATTGAGGAGGCATATTTACTCTCGGTGCATTTCGAAGTGGCTAAAGACAATAATTCATAACGATTTATCTTTTTAATAATTTATCTGGAGAAAGAGATCATGGGACAAATTACTGTTGTTATCGGCGATCGTTTAGGTAAAGGCCAGAAAGTGGCCGCAGGTGTTGAAGCCGCGGGAGGCCGAGCTGTCGTGGTGCCGGGTGTTGCCGCTGACATGAAATTAGGCGACGTGATGAAAGCAGAAAATGCCACCTTTGGTATCTCTTTCTGTGGCAGTGGCGGCGCGGGCGCAATTACTGCGCAAACCAAATATGGATATAAAGCTAAATACGGCATGCGCTCTGTTGATGAGGGTGTCACCGCAATTAATGAAGGCTGTAATGTATTAGGCTTCGGATTTATGGACAAAGAAGAGCTTGGGCAACGACTGGTAGAAGCTTATATCAAGAAATTTGGTCAGCCGTAATGAAACAACAATTAACGACGACTGTTCGGGTTGAAGGGAAAGGCGAGAATAAATCTGCCGCTTTTTCTGCCGCACTGAGTCAGGTACAGCGGAACGTGCTTAAATCCACTCAAAATATTCTGCTACGCATTGAGCCGCAGGACGTCAACGTCATTACGGCAGAGGAGACAATAAAAAGAGAAAAATTCCTGTTCTTTTTTCTGTCCAGGGAAAGAAAAAGTTATTACGTAGCCTTGGATATTACCGTCAATCTGACGGTAATTAATACCGATAAGGTTGTTTTTGTCACTAAATAAGGGGCATCCTTTTCGGAGGATAGGCTCTAAAAATATAATCTATACCCGAGATTATTCGATTTTCACCAACACGGAAATTGCATGATGAAAGGTATATAAATGACAAGGATATACTGATGTTCCTAATTATTTTATTTAAGTCGCTTATTATCGGGGGATTGGTGGGTGTGGGCGTAGGTGCAGGTGCTGCACGTATGTTTCACGCACCAAACGTGCAAGGGATGGGGGCTTTTCGTACTCTCGGGGAGTTAAATTCCTGTGAAGGCGATCCGGCTTCGCATTTCTCGTTCGGTTTAGGCTTCTTCTTCAACGCTTGGGCATCTTCTGTGGCAGCAGGCTCGTTCACACAAGACGTAGACCACCGCATTATTCCTCACTGGGCTGCCGCCGCGATAATGGTGAAAAACCGTAACGTCGCTGAAACCCTGCATGATCCACGCAAGATGGCGATCGCTGGTGCAGTGATCGGCATGATTGTCGTGGCTTTCCTGAACACGACCGCTTCTGCTGTACCTGAATCACTACAGGTGACAGCGGTGAAAGTACTGGTACCTGCAGCCAACATGTTGGTTAACACCGTGATGCCAGTGATTTTTTGGCTGGCGGCGATTGATGCAGGGCGTCGCTCTGGTTTCTGGGCCACCATTTTTGGCGGATTGGCGCAGATGATCATGGGTAATGCCGTACCGGGTTTGGTGCTGGGTATCCTGATCGGTAAGGGTGTTGAAGAGGGCGGCTGGAACCACATCACTAAAGTGATGATGGCGGCTATCATTGCGCTGTTCGTGCTCAGCGGGTTCTTCCGCGGTTTCGATGTGAAACTACTGCAATCCTTCATGTTGGACGTCCCAACCTGGCTGAATGGCATTCATAACTCTCTTAGCGGCAAGTAACTTCGCGAATCAATAGAACTGGAGCTCATGACAATGGAAGAACAAGCCAAAAGTGGTTTCTGGTACGCCGAGTGGTCCTTCCCGATTTTCGTCGGATTACTCTCGTCCGGGGTGTTTGCAGGGACGCACATGTACTACTTGTACGGTATTGGTGCTTTTAACGAAGTCGCCTTTGTCTCAATGCTGCGCGCAGGCATGGATACCGGTGTTTACGGTGCAGTAGCGGCCTTCGGTGCCAGCTTTCTGTTCGCACGAATTATCGAAGGTTCGCTGGTGGGGATACTCGATATCGGTGGCGCGATTCAGACCGGTATCGGCCTCGGGGTTCCGGCGATGCTATTGGGTGCTGGGATCATCTTCCCGGTCGCCAACTTCGCTGCGGCTCTGGTCACGGGGCTGATCCTCGGTCTGGCGGTAGGTTATATCATTATTCTGGCACGTAAATTTACTATCAATCAGAGTAACTCGACCTACGGTGCTGATGTGATGATGGGCGCAGGTAATGCCTCTGGTCGATTCCTTGGGCCGTTGATTATCCTCGCTGCGATGGCCGCGTCGATCCCTATCGGTCTGGGCTCATTGCTCGGTGCGTTGGTGTTTTACATCTGGCAGAAACCGATCACCGGTGGCGCAATCCTTGGTGCGATGATCCTTGGTGCTATTTTCCCCGTCGTGCTTTAACAGATAATAACCAGGTAAATCAGGTGCTGGAGAAGGTTTGCTCCGGCACCCGTTAGCAGAGTAAACGGTGCAGAAAAGAGCGGGTGACCGCGGTAACTTCACTACGTTTACGGAGAAAGGCATATGTATGATCTACTCATCCGACAGGCAAAAATCCCAGACGGCAGCCTGACTGATATTGCAATTCACAGCGGTAAAATCGCTGCTATCGGTTCGTTGGACTCCAGCGTGACCGCCAACCGCATTCTCGATTTGCACGGCAAGGTTTTCGTCAGCGCCGGATGGATCGACTCTCATGTTCACTGTTACATCAAATCGCCGATTTATCATGACGAGCCTGACTTAGTCGGCATCGCAAGCGGCGTCACCACGGTCATTGATGCGGGAAGCACCGGAGCCAATGATGTCGATGATTTCTATCAGCAGACTCGTCAGGCAAAAACCAACGTCTTTGTTTTCCTCAATATTGCCCGTACCGGTATTGTGACGCAAAACGAGCTGGCGGATATGGCGCAAATTGACAAGGTTGGCGTGCGTGATGCTATCGCCCGTAACCCCGGTTTTATCATCGGCATCAAAGCGCGCATGAGCAGCAGCGTTGTCGGTCAGAATGGCATCAAGCCATTGGTTGTCGCCAAGGAAATTCAGCAGGAGAATGCGGGTCTGCCGCTGATGGTCCACATCGGTAATAACCCGCCAGATCTCGATGAGATCGCGGATCTACTGACATCAGGCGACATCATTACTCATTGCTACAACGGTAAACCGAACCGCATTTTATCGCCAGAAGGCGTGCTACGCGGCTCCATAAAACGCGCACTCAGTCGTGGTGTGTTACTCGACGTTGGCCATGGCAGTGCCAGCTTCAGCTTTGAAGTGGCAGAACTCGCCATCCAGCAAGGCATTACGCCGCACACCATCAGCTCTGATATCTATTGCCGTAACCGCATCAACGGGCCAGTTCATAGCCTGGCTGCGGTGATGTCCAAATTCTTTACTGTCGGTATGTCACTGGAACAGGTGATTGATTGCGTCACCTGCAATGCTGCCGATGCGCTCCACCTGCGGTCCAAAGGGCGCCTGGAGGTTGGCGCTGACGCCGACCTGACGCTGTTTGAACTTCAACATGCGCCGAAGGTGTTCCTTGACTCTGAAGGCTTTTCAGTGACCGGTGAGCATCATCTCGTGCCATTGGCCGCTGTGGTGGCGGGCGTAACCCTATTCACTGATGAAGGGAGATCAAATGATGTCTTCAAATGCTAATCTTTATGAGAAGTACGATTTAAAACAAGTCATTAATGCTTCCGGCCGCATGACGGCGCTGGGCGTTTCTACCCCGCGCGAAGAAGTGGCCGATGTGGTTAATACCGGTCTGAATCACTACTTCGAAATGAAGGATTTAGTGAACAAAACCGGCGCGTACATCGCTAAATTGCTCGGCGTTGAAAATGCCGTCGTGGTGTCCTGCGCGTCTGCCGGTATTGCGCAATCCATCGCGGCTGTGATTGTGAAAGACAATGCATGGCTACTGGAAAACCTGCACGGCGCACCACTGGACTTGCCGCACGACATCGTGCTGCCGAAAGGCCACAATGTTAACTACGGTGCGCCGGTACAGACCATGGTGCTGATGGGCGGTGGCAAAGTAGTGGAAGCGGGTTATGCCAACGAATGTTCGGCTGCTCAGCTTGCCGCCTGCATTACTCCGCGTACCGCCGCCATTCTGTACATCAAGTCACATCATTCGGTGCAGAAAAGTATTCTGTCGGTTAGCGAAGCCGCTGCCGTCGCGAGGGAACACAACATTCCGCTGATCGTCGACGCTGCTGCCGAAGAAGATCTGACCTGTTATTACAACATGGGGGCTGACTTGGTGATCTACAGCGGTGCCAAAGCTATCGAAGGCCCGACCAGTGGACTGGTACTGGGTAAGCATCAGTATGTTGAGTGGGTGAAACTGCAATCTGGCGGTATTGGCCGGGCGATGAAAGTGGGTAAAGAGGGGATTCTCGGCTTAACTCAGGCAATCGAAAGCTATGTTACCCTGCCGAAAACCACCGGCCAGGAAATGGTCGATAAGATGACACCCTTTATTGAAAGCCTGAACCAGATCAACGGTGTCAGTGGCCGTGTGGTGTGGGATAGCGCCGGGCGAGATATTGCGCGTACTGAAATCACCTTTGATGAAGCGGTATTGGGCTGGAAAACTAAAGACATTGTCGATGCGATGAAAAATGGCCAGATTGCCATCTACTTCCGTGGTTACCGTGCCAACGAAGGCAAAATTGAAGTCGATGTGCGCAGCGTGACGCTGCCGCAACTCGCTATCATCGCAGATCGTTTTAAACAACTCTTCAGCGGAGAAAAAGCATGAAGCTGACCCCAAATTTCTATCATGATCGCGTGTGTCTGAACGTATTGGCGGGTTCCAAAGATAACGCCCGCGATATTTATGACGCCGCACAGGGGCACGTGTTGGTGGGGGTGCTGTCTAAAAATTACGCGGATGTACCCAGCGCCGTCGCGGATATGAAAGAGTACGCCGTGCTGATTGAAAACGCGTTGTCCATCGGCCTGGGTGCTGGCGATCCACGCCAGTCGTTGATGGTCAGCCAGATCTCACAGCAGGTTCAGCCTCAGCATGTGAATCAGGTGTTCACCGGTGTCGGGACCAGCCGCGCATTGCTTGGTCAGAGTGACAGTATCGTTAACGGACTGATCTCGCCCACCGGTAAAGTCGGCTGGGTTAAAATCAATACCGGGCCGTTGAGCGCCACTTTCACTGATGCTGTGGTGCCGGTAGAAACCGCCATTGCGCTACTGAAAGATATGGGCGGCAGCTCAGTAAAATATTTCCCTATGGGCGGCCTGAAAACTCGCGATGAATATGCCGCCGTGGCACGTGCCTGTGCGGAGCATGACTTCTGGTTGGAGCCGACCGGTGGAATCGATTTGGAAAACTTCGAGCCGCTGATGGAAATCGCGCTGGAAGCTGGCGTCAGTAAAATCATTCCCCACATCTATAGCTCAATTATTGACAGCAATAGTGGTAACACCCGTCCTGATGATGTCAGAACTCTGCTGGCCAGCGTTAAAAAGCTGATAGGTTGAGATAAGCAACATTTCCTTTCGCGCGGTGAGCTGTCTGCGCTGTTAAATATTCTGCGCCAGCCCTGTTGAGGCGGCGCAGATAAAACCGAGGCCCTGGAAGGATTATGGTGAGATTTCCCTATCAACGACTGGCCCACTTGTTTGATGCGCTACAGGCCGAAACCCTGCCGCAGGAAGAACTGGCGAAACGCCTGGACGTCTCGACACGCACGGTGCGGGCGGACATTACGGCGCTTAATGAGATCATGGATCAGTATGGTGCGTCGTTTGTGCACAACCGCGGTAGCGGGTATCAGCTGAAAATTGATGATCCAATGCTGTTCTCCGCCCTGAAAGAGACCAATAACCGCCGCATCAGCCCAACTCCACGTACTGCCCCTGAGCGAGTGAATTACCTGCTAATACGTTTTTTGACCTCAGCTTTCTCACTCAAGCTGGAAGATCTGGCCGATGAATGGTTTGTCAGCCGGGGAACCCTGCAAAATGATATGGCTGAGGTCAGAGAACGTCTGGCGCACTATCATCTGAACATTGAAACCAAACCGCGTTACGGTATGAAGTTGTTCGGCGCTGAACTGACGATCCGCGCTTGTCTGACCGATTTACTGTTTCAGCTAGATGGCGAAGAGCAGACTAACCCGCTGCTGAAAACGGAAAGTCTGGAGCGTGAAGCACTGGTACCGCTGACCCATTTTATGCATCAGTTGCTGTCCCAGTCTTCGATCCAACTGACTGATGAAGGCGAGCAGTATCTGATCCTTTACTGCGCGGTGGCAGTCAAACGCATTGCCGGAGGCAACCCGCTGACTGATTTTGAGGCGGAAGAGGGGGATCCGGCGGTGCGACAGGTGTCCGTTCGGCTGGCGGCTGAGCTGAAGTCACTGGTGGGCAAAGAGATCCCAGCGGCGGAAGAAGCTTATTTACGGGTTAATATTGCGGCGCGGCGGATACAGAACATTTTGCCTACCGACATTAATGCCGACGACGATGAATCGCTGGTGGACTACATCCTTTCGTACATCAATGCGCACTATAATTATGATTTACAAGCTGATAAACAGCTACGAGCCGATCTACTCACCCACATTAAAACCATGATCACTCGGGTTAAATATCAGATCAATATTCCTAATCCTTTGCTGGGTAATATCAAGCAGCACTATCCGATGGCTTACGACGTGACGCTGGCCGCGGTCTCCAGTTGGGGGAAATACACACCGTATACACTCAGTGAGAACGAGATCGGCTTTTTGGTGCTGCACATCGGTGTGGGATTGGAGCGGCATTACAACATTGGCTACCAGCGCCATCCTCAGGTCATGCTGGTGTGCGATACCGGCAACTCGACTATTCGCATGATTCAGGCCCAGATCAGTCGTAAATACCCACAACTGGTGGTGACACAGGTGGTGTCGCTGCGTGATTACGAGAGACTCGAACATGTCGACGAAGACTTCATTATCTCCAACGCACGCATCAGTGAGAAAAACAAACCCGTGATAGTGCTGTCACCTTTCCCGACGGAGTACCAGATGGAACAGCTAGGGAAACTGGTGTTAGTAGACCGCACTCGGCCCTACATGCTGGAGAAGTTCTTCGACGAAAAACATTTTATGATCATCAATGAACCGATGACCCAGGCGCAGCTGTTTCATAAAGTGTGCAGCCAACTGGAAGAGGAAGGCTATGTCGATGCCGAATTTTATCCTTCCGTGGTAGAGCGTGAAGAGATTGTCTCGACCATGTTGGGGGAAGGTATCGCGTTGCCGCATTCGCTCGGTTTGCTGGCCAAGAAGACCGTGGTAATAACGCTGCTGTCGCCGCAGGGGATCGAATGGGGTGAAGGGCAAACCGCCCACGTGATCTTCCTGCTGGCAATCAGTAAAACAGATTACGAAGAGGCAATGGCGATTTACGATCTGTTCGTGACATTTGTGCGGGAGAGGTCGATGAGCCGTTTATTGAGTAGTGAAAATTTTGGCAGTTTCAAGGCAATCGCCATCGACTGTCTGAGCCGAATTTAAACGGCTTTAAAAATTAATGAGTTTTACTGCAAGTCTGTGTTGTTGCGTATTATAAAACGGCCAGGTTATCTTCCCGAAGCTTTCTCCCTGGGAATAAGCAACCACATGACGTTACTCATTATTTAATGATCAATCTTCATCAAAGCCGGAGTTAATCAGGTTGAGGACCGCTTCCAGCGCCTGGGCTTCATCGGGTCCAGTGGCTTCAATTTCTATCTGCTGTCCTTTCGGTGAGTCCAGCATCAGTAGCGCAATCACGCTGCTGGCTTCCGCTTCAATGCCTGCGTCATTGCGCAACATCACTTCTGACTCAAAGCTTTGCACCAACTCAAACAATTTCATCGCAGGGCGTGCGTGCATACCCAGCCGGTTTTTGATTTCTACCGTTTGTTTAACTGTCATGTTTTGCGTTTTTCCAGCGTGCGATGACGGGATTGCACATTCTTCCCGCGTGAACGAAAGTAGTCGGCCAATTGTTCTGCAATATACACCGAGCGGTGTTTGCCGCCAGTACAACCGATGGCGACGGTCAGATAACTGCGGTTATTGGTTTCCAGCATTGGCAGCCACAGTTCCAGGTAGCTACGCGTCTGATAAATGAAGTTATGCACTTCGGTGTGGCGGTCAAGGAACGCCGCCACGGGTTTATCCAGGCCGGTCATCGGGCGTAGTTTGGGATCCCAGTGTGGGTTCGGTAAGAAACGTACATCAAAGACGTAGTCGGCATCAATAGGAATGCCGTGCTTATAGCCGAATGACTCGAACACCATCGTCAGTTCGCGCTCACGTTTGCCCAACAGGCGGGTTCGCAGCATTTCAGCCAGTTCATGTACTGACATTTCTGACGTATCGATAATGAGATCGGCGGATGAACGTAAAGGTTCAAGCAGGTCAGCTTCTTCATCGATGGCACTTTCGAGCGAAAGATTTTTAGTGGAAAGAGGATGCAGGCGACGGGTGTCACTGTAACGACGTATTAACGTATTGCGATCGGCATCGAGAAACAGGAGTTGTGGAGAAAAGCTCGCCGGCAACTGGCTCATCGCGTGTTCAAAAATTTCCGGGTTTTCCGGCATGTTACGCACGTCAATGCTGACCGCAGCCGACATATTACGTTCGGCGAGGGTTTGGGCAAGCTGAGGCAGTAAGACCACCGGCAGGTTGTCCACACAGTAAAAACCCATGTCTTCAAGTGCCCGCAAGGCAACCGATTTTCCAGAACCGGAACGGCCGCTGACAATCATCAGCACCATGTTTTCACTCCCCTGCAATTCAGTGTCTAGAATGTACGACCCCGGTTTTCACCGGGAACCATGACAGTGGAAAAATTGGGCCGCTGACAATGAATGTTCACCAGACGAACGCAATCCTTCCACTTGAGCCGTTAATTGTCGTCTTGTCATTATTCACTTTCGGTCATGATCCGAAACAGCTCTTCGTCGCTTTGTGCGCCACGCAGACGGCGACAGACGGTTTTGTCAGCCAGTTTTTTGGCGACCAAAGACAAGGTGTGTAAGTGGGTTTTACATTGATCGGCCGGGACCAGCAAGGCAAAAAGCAGATCAACCGGCTGGTTATCAATGGCATCGAAGGCGATAGGTTGTTCCAGTTTAATAAACACACCGACAGCGCGCAGCGTATCCTCTTCCAGTTTACCGTGTGGAATAGCAATGCCTGCACCAATACCTGTGCTGCCCATTCTTTCGCGGGTGAGAATGGCATCGAAAATGACCTGCGGCGCCAAATTGAGCTGTTTGGCGGCAAGTTCGCTGATGATTTCCAGCGCGCGTTTTTTACTGGCGCAGTGAACGCCGCTTTTCGTGCATTCGGCATTAAGGACAGACGTTAACTGCATAGCTATATCGTTAATCATTTCTTCTTCACTTTAGCGCTCTTTCACCCTAATGAGAACATCGGCTCGTTTCCCGAGGGCCACGAGCCGATACTCACAACGTCCGTAGCGCGAGAGGCTACGTAAGTGTCAGTGCTGTTTCAGTTTATCTTTATGCTTATTGAGCTGACGGGCTAGTTTATCAACCAGACCGTCGATGGCCGCATACATATCCTGATGTTCCGAGGTGGCGTGCAACTCGCCTCCATTCACATGCAGTGTGGCCTCAGCCACTTTCTGCACTTTTTCAACGCTGAGCACCACGTATACCTGATTGATTCGATCAAAGTATTGCTCAAGTTTGGCAAACTTCGATGAGACAAATTCTCTCATGGGTTCCGTGATTTCGACGTGATGTCCGGTAATGTTGAGCTGCATAATGTCTTCCTTCTCAGTTGAGGTCAAACTAACTGTTTACGTTGGTTTGATGGCGGGATGGACAAAGACTCTCGGTATTTAGCAACAGTACGACGGGCCACCATGATCCCCTGATCGGAAAGCAAGGTAGCTAACTTGCTGTCGCTTAACGGTTTGACGGGATTTTCCGCCGCGATCAATTTCCTCACTAGCGCCCGTATAGCGGTCGACGATGCCTCGCCACCGCTGTCAGTATTGACGTGGCTAGAGAAGAAATATTTTAGCTCGAAAATACCGCGCGGACTGTGCAAAAACTTCTGTGTGGTCACGCGCGAGATGGTCGATTCGTGCATTTCGACCGCTCTGGCGATATCCGCCAGAACCATCGGTTTCATAAATTCTTCGCCTAAATCAAAGAAAGCCTGCTGCTGTTCGACGATGCAACGGGTCACTTTGAGCAGCGTCTCATTGCGACTTTCCAGACTTTTTATCAACCATTTTGCTTCCTGCAAATTGCTGCGAATAAACTGGCCGTCGCTGTCATTACGTACAGAATTGCCCATCGCGGCATACTGTTGGTTGATCTTCAGGCGCGGAATACTGTCGGAATTGAGTTCCACGGTCCAGATGTCTGACACTTTACGGACCAAGACGTCAGGGATCACGTACTCTGATTCCCCGGTGTTGATAGATTGTCCGGGGCGAGGATCCAGCGACTGGATCAACTGCATCGCTCCTTTGAGTATATCTTCTTTTAGCCGGGTCGATCGCATCAGAGCGCGGAAATCATGATTGGCCAGCAGATCCAGATGTTCGCTGACAATCAGTTTGGCTTCGACCAGAAACGTCGTTTCTGGTACATATTGCGAAAGTTGAATTAACAGGCAGTCGCGCAGGTCTTTTGCTGCCACGCCCACCGGGTCAAAGCGTTGAACGCGCTTGAGTACGGCTTCCACTTCCTCCATGGTGACGTCATCGTCGCCCATGCTCTCCAGAATGTCTTCCAGAGACACGGTGAGATAGCCGGTGTCATCCACGGCATCGACGATTGACGTCGCGATGGCGGCGTCGGTTTCGGTGAAGGGGGTTAATTCCACCTGCCACATCAGGTAATCCTGCAGTGTCTGGGTTGTTTCGCCCTGATAGATGGGCAGTTCGTCGTCGCTGTAATCATTACCCGTACCGGACGGCGTTCCGGCTGTGTAAATCTCGTCCCATGTTGCGTCTAGCGGCAGCTCTTCGGGCATGTCTTTTTGCTCAAGAGCTTCACGGGTATCAAGACCTTCGCTATCCGTAGTTTCTACTGAATCGATCTCTTCATGTAAGTCGGTTTGCTCTAACAGCGGATTGCTTTCCAGCGCGAGTTGGATCTCCTGTTGGAGTTCAAGCGTCGACAGTTGCAACAGGCGAATCGCTTGCTGTAACTGAGGTGTCATGGCCAATTGCTGGCTGAATCGTAGCTGCAAACCTTGCTTCATATCTTGGCTTTATATCCTGAACTGATACGGCGTGATTTACAGACGGAACTCTTCACCGAGATAAACACGTTTAACTTGTTCATCTGCCAGAATTTCAGTCGGTGTGCCATGGGCGATGAGTTTCCCCTGACTGACAATATAAGCACGTTCACATACGTCGAGCGTTTCACGCACGTTGTGATCGGTGATCAGTACGCCGAGGCCGCTGTCACGCAGATGTTCAATGATCTTTTTGATATCGATAACTGAAATGGGGTCAACACCGGCAAAAGGTTCATCCAGAAGAATAAATTTAGGGTTGGCGGCCAGCGCACGAGCTATCTCCACACGGCGGCGTTCACCACCGGACAAAGACTGGCCGAGGTTGTCGCGCAGATGGGAGATATGGAACTCTTCCATTAGTTCGTTGGCTCGGTCGTTACGCTGCTCTTTATTCAGGTCTTCGCGGATCTCAAGCACCGCCATCAGGTTGTTGAATACGCTGAGGCGGCGGAAGATCGAGGCTTCCTGCGGCAGATAGCCAATGCCACGACGGGCGCGGGTATGCAGCGGCAAAAGGCTAATGTCTTCATCATCGACAATGATGCGGCCTGCATCGCGCTGGACAATGCCCACAACCATATAAAACGTGGTGGTCTTACCCGCGCCGTTTGGGCCCAGTAGCCCGACAATTTCGCCGGAGTTGACGGCCAGACTGACATCTTCAACCACTTTGCGGTTCTTGTAGGCCTTAGCCAGATTTTCTGCGATTAACGTTGCCATAAATTGTCACTTACTCTTTTTCGTCTGCGCCGCGGGGGCAGTTGCCGGCTGCTTTTTATCCTGTAACTGCGTAGGGACCAGAACGGTGGTCACCCGGCCGCCTTTACTGTCGCTGAAGGCTTCCATCTGCTGTTTTTGCACCAGATAGGTAATACGGTCGCCTTTCACATTACTGTCTTGTTGTTCAAGGTAAGCATTGCCAGTCAGAGTCACCAGGTCGGTGGCGACTTCGTAGCGTACTTTTGATGCATGGCCGCTGATCGGTTTGCCGTTGTCCTGCATCTGATAGAACGTCACCGGGTTACCGTAACCTTCAACCACTTCTTTACCCGACTCGCCTTTAGGTCGGATAACCACGACTTTGTCGGCTTTGACCTGAATTGATCCCTGATTGACTATGACGTTGCCGGTGAATGTTGCGGTGTTAGTGTTGACATCAAGCGCCTGATTGACCGAGTTGATGGTGATCGGCTTAGTCGTGTCATCTTTCAGCGCAAATGCTGGAATGCTGACGGCGAGCAGAGAGCTGGTGATCAGGACATTACGGATTCTATTTTTTGCTTGGGATTTCATAAGTGGTCTTTACCTTTTCGATCAGCTCTGCGGTTTTATTACGCAGATTTCCACGCATTTTCATGCCGTTAGATGTAAATCCTGTGCCGTAAAGTGTCACTTCATCATCTGAAGCTACGTCTTGTGTGACCAGGTTGACAGAAGCATTGTCCGTTATGATGCGCTGCAACTGTGACGTATCCGGCGTTAGGCTGTCTACCTGAACGTGCCCGTACAAATAGAGCATTTTATCATTGGTCATCTTGGCGCGATCTGAGCGTACGGTCCAGACAGGAATTTTGTCTTTGTCGTACATGGTCATCACGGGTTTAGTAAACCAGGTCAACTGGTCGGCGGCGAAATATTCAACTTGTTCAGAGACCAGTTTGTAATTCAGGCTACCCAACGGGTTGTATACCACAGTGACCGTGTGCTGGCTCTGATAGGTCGGATCCTGATTGTTAGTCGCTGACGGTGCCGGATTATCTGAGTCCGAGAGAGACCAGCCAATCAGGGCTAATGCCAGCACGGCCAGCAGGATCGTTATCCAAAGTTTTGGTTTGTTCATATTGACAGCCCTTTGGCGTCATCAAGCTTACCCTGCGCAAGCAGAATAAGGTCGCATAATTCACGCACTGCGCCGCGTCCGCCGCGGATTTGCGTGACATAGTGCACTTTGGGCAGCAGTATCGGATGTGCGTCATTCACCGCAACCGACAAACCCACTTCAGCCATGACTGGCCAGTCAATCAGGTCATCACCAATATAAGCGACTTGGCTGGCAGTTAAAGACAGTGTATCCAACAGTTCGCGGAAGGCCAAAAGCTTATCTGATTGCCCCTGATAAAGGTGGCGAATGCCCAGTGTATTAGCACGATCTTCCAACAATTTTGCGCTTCTGCCGGTAATAATCGCTACCTCAATATCAGATGTCAGCAGGCAACGTATACCGTAACCGTCGCGGACGTTGAAACTTTTCAACTCTTCGCCCTGATTTCCCATATAAATCAGACCATCAGACATGACACCGTCAACGTCACAAATCAGCAGGCGAATGGCCTTTGCCCGTTCCAGTACTTCTATACTGACCGGACCATAGCAGGTATCCACCTTGGCTGCGCTATTACTCATTCAGGACATTCCTCAATTAAACTACGCCAGCGCGCAGCATGTCGTGCATATGTACCACACCCAACAATTGGTCGCCATCTGCAACCATGACACAGGTAATGTGGCGATCCTGCATTAGATTCAGGGCATCAACCGCCAGCAGTGTCGGACGAACGCGAATTCCACCGGTGGTCATGACGTCAGCGATGGACGCTTCGTTAATATTGACGCCCATATCGAAGATTCGGCGTAAGTCCCCATCGGTAAAAATGCCCTGGATTTTCATCAGGTCATCACAAATGACGGTCATCCCCATGTTTTTACGGGTGATCTCAAGCAAGGCATCACGCAATGACGCGTCGCGGCTGACGTGCGGAATTTCGCCACCACTGTGCATGATATCGCTGACGCGCAGCAGAAGCTTGCGGCCAAGTGCTCCACCAGGGTGAGAAAGGGCGAAGTCTTCGGCGGTAAAACCGCGTGCCTGCAAAAGCGCCACGGCCAGCGCGTCACCCATCACCATTGCCGCCGTGGTGCTGGTGGTCGGTGCCAGCCCTAGCGGGCAGGCTTCCTGCGGAACGCGGACGCAAATATGTACATCTGCCGCTTTTCCCATTGAACTGTCCGGATTTGCCGTCAGGCAAATCATGGTGATCGCCAGTCGCTTTAATACCGGGATCAAGGCCAAGATTTCGTGCGACTCACCAGAATTGGAGATAAGTATCACAATGTCTTGTTTAGATACCATTCCAAGATCGCCATGGCTGGCTTCACCCGGATGAACAAAGAACGCCGGTGTTCCCGTGCTGGCAAAGGTCGCCGCCATTTTTCGGCCAACATGGCCTGACTTCCCCATGCCCATCACCACTATTTTACCGACGCAAGCGAACATCTTTTCACATGCGCGGGTAAAGTCGTCGTTAATGTATTGATCGAGCTGCTCCAGTCCCTCACGTTCGCTCTTCAGTACGGCTTTTCCTGCAGACTGGAAATCAAATCGTTCTTCTGGTTCCACATTTCCCATGATCTCTTCCTGATGGGGTTTAAAACTCAAAGCTGCCAGGTACAAAGTACAGCAGCGCGAGGTACGCGACAAAGCCACATAATAACAGAGCACCTGCCAAGTGACCGATGCGGTGTTTGCGCATTAGGCACAACCCGGAGAGCACGACGCTCACGGCGAGCATGACCCAGTAGTCCCTGTGAAAAGCCTCTGGGCTGAACGACCCCGGAGCAACCAGTGCAGGCAAACCCAGAACCAGGCAGATGTTAAAAATATTGGCACCAATAATATTGCCCAGAGCAATATCATCCTCACCTTTTACCGAACCGGCGATAAAGGTTGCCATTTCCGGCAAGCTGGTACCAATAGCCACCACTGTTAAGCCGATAATCAGCTCACTGACACCAAAGTAACGGGCGATGACCGTAGAGTTATCGACGATCATGCTTGATGCCAGCGGCATAATAATGAACGCCAGCGCCAGCCACAGGAAGGCGACGGTATTGCTGCTATCCTGCGGGAGTTCAGCCATCTGTTCGTAAGTCAGTGTATCCAGCCCCTGCTTTTCAGCTGTCCTGGCGATTTTAATCATCCAAATGACGAAAACTGCTGCCGTTGTCAGCAGTAAAATACCATCCAGGCGACTGAGTTCACCGTCACTGAGCAGAAAGCCACTTAGTACAGTGACCAGTAACAATAAAGGGAGTTCTCGCCGCAAGATATCAGAACCCACGGAAAGTGGATGAATCAGCGCCGCGCCACCCAAAATCAGAAGAATATTAATAATATTCGAACCAATCGCGTTTCCAACGGCCAAATCCATCTGATCGTTGATGGCAGCCGTCGTTGACACCACCAGTTCTGGGAGGGAAATACCGATACCCACCACGGTCATGCCGATGATGAGCGGGGGAATACCCATTGAGCGTGCAAGAACGGCTGCACCGTACACTAATCGATCGGCGGCATAGACTAAGAGCAATAAGCCGACAACCATGAGTACGATAGCGAGAAGCATGAAAAGTCCTTTAATTAGATATAATGCGAGGGTTGTTGCCTGAACAGCCGAGCAAAGGATAGTCAAAAAATATCAAGGGTTACAATGGGTCCTTAAACAGCCAGCTAAAGCTGCTGTATGTTAGACGAATCTAGCGTTTCTTTTAACACTGTTATTCACTGATTTTGACCGCCTGGGGTAGAAAAGTAAATCAATGGCAATTTTGGTGACGTAAATGCGGTAAGTTTTTGTAAAAATACCGGAGTTAAGCCTCGATGCCTCTAACATCAGGGGTACCGTAAGCTGAAACAATCCGAAGGGATAAACTGAATGAGTCAGAGCCAATCGAATCTGGTCGAGATCAAAGGCATGAGCTTCACGCGCGGCGAACGTCCCATTTTCGAAGAGATAAATATGACGGTGCCCCGCGGTAAAGTCACCGCCATCATGGGGCCATCGGGGATCGGTAAAACGACCTTGTTGCGCCTTATCGGGGGGCAATTAGCCCCGGACAGCGGTGAAATATGGTTCGACGGGGAAAATGTCCCTGCCTTATCGCGGAGCAAGCTGTACGAGTCGCGTAAGAAAATGAGTATGTTGTTTCAGTCTGGTGCATTGTTTACTGACTTGAATGTGTTTGAGAATGTGGCTTTTCCACTGCGTGAACACAGTAAGTTGCCAGAAGAACTGTTGCACAGCACAGTGACGATGAAGCTGGAAGCCGTAGGTTTGCGCGGTGCGGGTAAACTGATGCCAGCAGAGCTTTCCGGCGGGATGGCGCGTCGCGTTGCTCTGGCGCGTGCGATTGCGCTTGATCCTGAACTGATTATGTTTGATGAGCCTTTCGTGGGACAGGATCCAATCACCATGGGCGTTCTGGTAAAGCTGATTGATGAGCTGAATCATGCTCTGGGTGTGACCTGTATTGTTGTATCCCACGATGTTCCTGAGGTTCTGAGCATCGCTGATTATGCTTATATTGTGGCGGCACAGCATGTTATTGCTGAAGGGACACCCGAAGCGCTGCAAAATAATCCGGATCCCCGTGTTCGCCAGTTTCTCGACGGTATCGCCGATGGGCCGGTACCTTTCCGCTTCCCGGCCAGTGATTATAAAACTGAGCTGCTTGGATGATGGAGTTGTATATCAATGTTAATTAAGGCATTAGCCTCTATAGGTCGCCGCGGTATTCAGACATGTACCTCGTTTGGCCGCGCCGGACTGATGTTATTCCGTGCACTGGTCGGCAAGCCGCAGTTTGCCAAACAGTGGCCGTTGTTGCTCAAGCAGCTTTACAGTGTTGGGGTGCAGTCGCTGTTGATCATTCTGGTGTCGGGTTTGTTTATCGGCATGGTGCTTGGCTTGCAAGGTTACATCGTTTTGACGACGTACAGTGCAGAAGCCAGCCTCGGCATGATGGTGGCGCTCTCCCTACTGCGCGAACTGGGACCAGTCGTGACCGCATTGTTGTTCGCTGGCCGTGCTGGATCTGCATTGACCGCTGAAATTGGGTTGATGAAAGCCACTGAGCAACTCTCAAGTCTGGAGATGATGGCGATCGATCCGCTGCGTCGTGTTGTCGCCCCTCGCTTCTGGGCCGGGCTGATTTCTATGCCGTTACTGACCGCGATCTTTGTCGCCGTGGGTATTTGGGGTGGGTCGCTGGTTGGTGTGGACTGGAAAGGAATCGATAGCGGATTCTTCTGGTCAGCCATGCAGAATGCGGTAGAGTGGCGTCACGATTTACTTAACTGCATGATAAAAAGCATAGTTTTTGCTATTACCGTGACCTGGATTGCTCTGTTTAACGGCTATGACGCTATCCCGACTTCGGAAGGGATCAGCCGGGCAACGACCCGTACTGTGGTGCATTCGTCTCTGGCGGTGCTGGGATTAGATTTTGTGCTGACAGCACTGATGTTTGGGAATTAATCAATGCAAACGAAGAAAAGTGAGATCTGGGTTGGTGCATTTTTAATCATCGCCTTGTGTGCCGTGTTATTTCTTTGCCTTAAAGTGGCGGATATTCGTTCGATCGGTTCTGAACCGACTTACCGTATTTCTGCCACCTTCGACAATATCGGCGGCCTGAAGGCCGGTTCCCCGGTTAAAGTGGGTGGTGTGGTGGTAGGACGTGTGAGTTCCATTACGTTGGACAAAAATTACTCGCCGAAAGTGGAAATGGATATTGAGAAGAAATATAACCAGATTCCAAGCACCAGTACGCTGGCAGTCCGCACATCCGGTTTGTTGGGTGAGCAATTCTTAGCGCTGAATATCGGCTTTGAAGATCCGGATATGGGAACGACTATTCTTAAAGATGGTGGCTCGATTCAAGACACCAAATCAGCGCTGGTCCTGGAAGACCTGATCGGTCAATTCTTATATAAGAGTGGCGGGGATAAAGATAAAACTGTCCCTAATGCAGGTGATGCTCAGGCGGCACCCGATGCAGTGGCTGCTCCACAGCCCGCAGCAACCCTTCATTAAGCACTTTTCACAAGTACCGTATACGAGAGGAAGAATGCATGTTTAAACGTATCATCTTAGCCACTATGTTGTTGGTTATGGCGCCACTCGCCAATGCTGCCGCAGACCAGACAAACCCGTACAGTATGATGAATGAAGCGGCCAAGAACACTTTTACTCGTCTGAAAACCGAGCAGGCAAAAATCAAGCAGGACCCGAACTATCTGCGCGTTATTGTTCGTGAAGAGCTGCTGCCGTTTGTACAGATCAAGTATGCGGGTGCTCTGGTGCTCGGACGTTACTACAAAGAGGCGACTCCCGCACAACGCGAGGCTTACTTCACCGCGTTCGGTGAATATCTGCAACAGGCTTATGGCCAGGCTTTGGCGTTGTATAACGACCAAAGCTATAGTGTGCAACCGGAGCAACCCTATGCCGGTAAGGATATCATTGCGATTCGTGTGACTATCATTGATCCTAACGGCCGACCGCCGGTTCGCCTGGATTTCCAGTGGCGTAAAAACAGCCGGACTAACGACTGGCAGGCATATGACATGATTGCTGAAGGCGTCAGTATGATCTCCACTAAGCAAAACGAATGGGCAGATATCCTGCGCCAGAAAGGCATCGATGGTCTTACTGAGCGCCTGAAACAAGCTGCAGCACAGCCCATCACGCTGAATAACAAATGATGAAAGATGCATTGAGCTGGGAGCATCAGCCGCCACGCCTGATTCTGCGCGGTGATCTGGATCGCGAAACGTTGCTGCCGCTGTGGAATCAGCGTCAGGCACTGATGAATCAGGTCAATACGGTTGATCTCGCCGGTCTGGCGCGCGTGGACTCAGCCGGTCTGGCGATGCTGGTTCACCTGCTCGGAGAGGCTGAGCAGGAAGGTGTAACCCTGGCTCTCACCGGCATCACCGATCGTCTGAGCACACTTATCGCACTCTATAATCTGCAGGGTATTATCCCGGTTAATTGAGAGCACAAAAAGTGGCTTACTAAATAAGGTAGCAGTAACCGTAAGTTAGCGGGTATTTCTGCGATAGCCAATGTAATACACACAAGCCCCTGTGCAAAACTCACGCACCGGGGCTTTTTCGTGGTTTAAGAGTTGGCCGGATCCCTATAAGATGTTCGGCTGTTATGATCTCTTCAGAAGAACTGACTCCTATGGACACTAACGAAATTAAAGACGTGCTGATGAACTCATTGGCATTGGATGAAGCCCACGTTACAGGTGACGGCAGCCACTTTCAGGCAATCGTAGTGGGCGCATTATTTGACGGCATGAGCCGGGTGAAAAAACAACAAACTGTGTATGCCCCTTTGATGGCACACATCGCAGATAACCGTATTCATGCACTCTCTATCAAGGCTTACACCCCAGAAGAGTGGCAGCGTGACCGCAAACTGAATGGTTTTTAAAGCTGTAGGTTCCCTCCGTCAGCAAGGCGTATTTGAATTAAGTATTTGAAATTAAGAGAGCCGTCACAATGGATAAATTTCGTGTACAGGGTGGCACTCGTCTGAGTGGCGAAGTGTCTATCTCCGGTGCAAAGAATGCTGCACTTCCTATCTTGTTTGCTGCGCTGCTCGCAGAAGAGCCTGTAGAGCTTCAGAACGTGCCGCATCTGAAAGATATCGATACCACCCTTAAATTACTGGGTCAGTTGGGGACTAAAGTTGAACGTAATGGTTCAGTCTTTGTTGATGCCAGCAACGTTAATGAATTTTGCGCACCATACGATTTAGTGAAAACCATGCGTGCTTCCATTTGGGCGCTGGGTCCGTTAGTTGCCCGCTTTGGTCAGGGACAAGTTTCACTGCCGGGCGGTTGTGCGATCGGTGCCCGTCCTGTCGACTTGCATATTTCCGGGCTTGAGCAGCTGGGTGCGAAAATCGTGCTGGAAGAAGGCTATGTCAAAGCGTCCGTCGATGGCCGTTTGCAGGGCGCGCACATCGTAATGGATAAGGTCAGCGTTGGTGCTACCGTAACCATTATGTGCGCAGCGACACTGGCGGAAGGCACGACGATTATCGAAAACGCCGCGCGTGAGCCTGAAATCGCTGATACCGCGGGTTTCCTGAATACACTGGGCGCAAAAATCACGGGTGCGGGTACTGACAGAATTACCATCGAAGGCGTTAAGCGTCTGGGGGGTGGGGTGTATCGCGTGTTGCCAGATCGTATCGAAACCGGTACTTTCCTGGTGGCTGCTGCTATCTCTGGCGGTAAAGTAATATGTCGTGATACCCGTCCAGATACATTGGATGCCGTGCTGGCAAAACTGCGCGAAGCCGGGGCTGATATTGACGTTGGCGAAGACTGGATCAGTCTTGATATGCATGGCAAACGTGCGAAAGCGGTCACCTTCCGTACCGCGCCACATCCGGGCTTTCCCACTGATATGCAGGCACAGTTCAGTTTGCTGAATCTGGTGGCAGAAGGGACCGGTGTTATCACTGAAACCATTTTCGAAAACCGCTTCATGCATATCCCAGAACTTATCCGTATGGGGGCTCACGCTGAAATTGAAGGCAGCACTCTGATTTGCCATGGTGTTGAGCAGCTTTCAGGCGCGCAGGTGATGGCGACTGATTTACGCGCTTCCGCCAGCCTGGTTCTGGCCGGTTGTATTGCTGAAGGTGTGACCATTGTTGACCGTATTTACCACATCGACCGCGGTTATGAGCGTATCGAGGATAAATTGCGTCAGCTTGGTGCGAAAATAGAGCGTTTCAATGGTGAATAAATTGCCAGACTGAATCGTCAATAAAAAAGCCGGAAGGATTCACTCTCCGGCTTAATAAGATGGTCACCCCCACCCTGTGAGCGGTACGCTGGCAGGGTGTTTTTCTTTCTGAAGGGGATCATCATGCAAAACGTTACGCTCATCGGTATTGATCTCGGCAAGCATTCGTTCCAT
>NZ_BMFZ01000013.1:0-40033 GCF_014639435.1 Hafnia psychrotolerans
ACCTGAAATCAGAAGCATTATTCTGATATCAGTACAGAATCGGTGGAGCGGTAGTTCAGTTGGTTAGAATACCTGCCTGTCACGCAGGGGGTCGCGGGTTCGAGCCCCGTCCGTTCCGCCACTTATATAAATTATGCCTGCTAATTATAGCAGGCATAATGTTAAGCGTAATTTAGGGGCGTAGCTCAGTTGGTAGAGCACCGGTCTCCAAAACCGGGTGTCGCGAGTTCGAATCTCTCCGCCCCTGCCACTTAAGAACCCTTCGCGAAAGCGAGGGGTTTTTTCGTTTGTGCACACCCAAAATCCATAGAAATTCCACGTCATCTAGATATCAATACCCTCCTATCTATCCTTCCTTTGTTCTTTTTACCTTCATTTAAACGCTTAACTCTGCCTTTTTATCGCTTATTTTTTGTGTTTTTTTAGCTGAATACATGCACTAAATGATTGTAATACAGGTATGTGACCGCGCTCATAACGCTTTTTTTTGTTTGTACTAAAACTACTAATCGTCCTATGACGCTAAAAAATCTAACGATCTCCTCTCTCCTTTGTTCTTTGTTGGTTTCAGAGAACAAATAGAAGACAGGCGAGTTAGAGAGACGTCTTAGCCGTATCCGAAAAGCAATAACAAAAAACTGTGCAGGACTACACGCGAGGAACGAACCATGTACAAGAAATTATTATTGGCAGCAGCAGTTGCAACGGCATTTTGTGGAATGGCGCAGGCGGCACCTCTTGTTGTCGGATTTTCACAAATCGGCTCTGAGTCAGGTTGGCGTTCCGCAGAAACCAAAGTGTCAAAACTTGAAGCCGAAAAGCGTGGTATTACGCTGAAAATTGCGGATGCTCAACAGAAGCAAGAAAACCAGATTAAAGCGATTCGCTCCTTTATCGCTCAAGGTGTGGATGCCATTTTCATCGCTCCTGTTGTGGCGACCGGTTGGGCACCGGTATTGACTGAAGCGAAAGAAGCCAAGATCCCGGTATTCCTGCTCGATCGCACCATCGAAGTCAGTGATCCTTCTCTGTATACCGCAGCCGTTGCTTCTGACAGCGTGCACGAAGGTAAAGTGGCCGGTGACTGGTTGGTAAAAGAAGAGGGCGGTAAGCCATGTAACGTTGTTGAGTTGCAGGGTACTGTGGGCGCGAGTGTCGCATTGAACCGTAAGAAAGGTTTTGCTGATGCTTTGGCCGCTGCGCCAAACATAAAAATTGTGCGTTCTCAATCCGGTGACTTTACGCGCAGTAAGGGCAAAGAAGTCATGGAGAGCTTCATCAAGGCTGAGCAAAACGGCAAAAACATCTGTGCCGTCTATGCGCATAATGACGACATGGCAATTGGTGCTATCCAGGCCATTAAAGAAGCCGGTCTTAAGCCTGGTTCACAGATCAAAGTTGTTTCAATCGACGGCGTGCCGGATATCTACAAAGCTATGCTCAATGGTGAGTCCAATGCCTCGGTCGAACTCACGCCAAACATGGCTGGCCCTGCTTTCGATGCGCTGATTGCTATGAAAAAGGATGGTACTCAGCCGCCAAAATTCATTCAGACAAAATCAACTCTGGTGTTGCCTGACGCAGCACAGAAACAGTATGACATGAAAAAAGACATGGGTTATTAAGTCTGAAACACCCGTTCAGCGGCCTTGCGGGACGGGTGTCTATGATAATGATTCATTCCCATTTCACCTCAGGAAAATACCGTAGGAGTTGATATCGTGGCGGATAATGCACGCTCTCAAACTTTGCTCGAAGTCCGTGGCTTATCTGTTGAATTTCCTGGCGTGAAAGCGCTGGATAAAGTCGATTTCACGCTAAATAGCGGTGAAATAGTGGCACTTTTGGGGGAAAATGGCGCAGGGAAATCCACGTTGATCAAAGCGCTGACCGGTGTTAACCGGCGTTCTGCCGGGACGGTGCATCTCAATGCTCAGGCTATTGATCCTATCAACACGGCACATGCTCAGGCTCTGGGAATCGGCACGGTATATCAAGAAGTCAATCTTCTCCCGAATATCTCCGTTGCCGCCAACCTTTTTATAGGCCGCGAGCCTACCCGCTTTGGGCTCGTCAACCAACGTCGAATGGAACAACAAGCACGTGATTTACTTGCTGCTTATGGCCTGAACTTTGATGTCAGCCAGCCTCTCTCTACTTATTCCGTCGCTATCCAACAAATCGTTGCTATTGCCCGTGCGGTTGATCTCTCTGCGCAGGTACTGATTCTCGATGAGCCTACAGCTAGCCTGGATGCCAAAGAAGTCAGCATGTTGCTCGATATTTTGAAGCAACTTCGCGGCCAGGGCGTTGGGATGATTTTCGTCACCCACTTTCTTGATCAGGTTTATCGCATCAGCGATCGCATCACTGTGTTACGTAACGGTAAGTTAGTTGGCAGTGAACTCACTCGAGATCTTCCCCGTATGGACTTGGTATCGATGATGCTTGGTCACAGTTTTGATGAAAGCCTGCTTAAGCGTGGTGAACATCGGGTTATTACAGGCGAACCGCTGGTCGAATTTAAGGAATATGGGCGTCGGGGAATGGTAGATAATTTCGATTTAAATATCCGGCGGGGAGAGATCGTCGGGCTTGCCGGATTGTTGGGTTCCGGGCGAACCGAAACCGCGCAACTGATCTTTGGCATCAAAAGTCATGATACCGGTAAAGCCAGCGTGGATGGCAAAGTGTGCAAAATCAATACACCACGTAAAGCTGCCAGTCTAGGGTTTGGCTATTGCCCGGAAGACCGCAAAACTGACGGCATTATTGGTGCCGCAACGGTTAGGGAAAACATTATTCTGGCGCTGCAGGCCCAACGAGGTTGGCTGCGCCCTCTCTCGCTGAAAGAACAAAATCAGATTGCCGAGAAATTTATCAAACTACTTGGTATACGCACACCCAGCGCTGAGCAGGAAATTCAATATCTATCAGGTGGAAACCAGCAAAAAGTGTTGCTTTCACGCTGGCTAGCCACGAATCCGCGCTTTCTCATCCTCGATGAACCCACGCGCGGCATTGACGTCGGTGCTCATGCTGAAATCATCCGCTTGATCGAAAAATTGTGTGATGAGGGATTAGCTCTGTTGGTTATCTCCTCTGAACTTGAGGAACTGGCTGGCTATGCTGATCGTATCGTTGTCCTGCGCGATCGCCGCCATGTTACAGAGATCACACAAGATAAAATATCCGTTCCGGCGATTATGAAAGCCATTGCGGTTCAATGAGGTGAAGGCGATGAACAACAGGAGCCTGCCGATGACAGGAAAACCGCGCAAAGTGAGATGGGTATTCCCAAAAGGTACGACGCAGCTCGGTGCTTTTTTGGCGATATTACTGATTGATAGCCTGGTGGCACCGGGATTTTTCTCGATCCATATTCAGGATGGCCGTTTGTTTGGCAGCTTGGTCGATATTTTTAACCGCGGCGCGCCGGTGGCTCTGTTAGCTATCGGTATGACGCTGGTGATTGCGACCGGTGGTATCGATCTTTCCGTTGGGGCCGTCATGGCGATTGCAGGAGCCACCGCAGCCACTATGACTGTTCAGGGCTATCCGCTGCCGAGTGTCATTCTGGCCGCGGTCGCGGTCGGCGCCGCCTGTGGATTATGGAATGGCTTCCTCGTGGCGGTCCTGCAAATCCAGCCGATTGTTGCCACTTTGATGTTAATGGTGGCGGGAAGAGGGATTGCTCAACTCATCACCGAAGGGCAGATTGTTACTTTCGAACATAACGGTCTTTCACAATTTGGCAGCGGCTCATTCTGTTACCTGCCGATGCCGGTGATCATTGCCGCCGTCATGCTGCTACTCGTCTGGGCGCTCACACGTAAAACTGCGCTCGGCCTGTTTATTGAGTCCGTCGGGATCAATATCCGTTCTTCCTACTATGCGGGAGTGAATGCCCGGCTGGTACTGGTGGCTGTCTATGTGATTTGCGGTATCTGCGCCGCGGTAGCTGGCGTGATCGTCACCGCCGATATTCGCGGTGCTGATGCTAATAATGCCGGATTATGGCTTGAACTGGATGCCATTCTTGCCGTTGTGATTGGTGGTGGGTCATTGTTGGGTGGGCGCTTTAACCTAGTACTTTCTGTCATCGGTGCGCTAATTATTCAGGGGATGAACACCGGTATTTTACTTTCAGGATTCAAACCGGAATTCAACCTGGTGCTGAAGGCGTTGGTTGTGTTAGCTGTTTTGGTGGCCCAGTCTCCACGGGTATCGCTGAGTGCCTTATGGCGGAGGAAAGAATAATGCTGAAACGAAATCTGCCACTGCTGATCACCATTTTGGTGTTCATTGTCGGTTATGGCTACTGCTTCACCCAGTTCCCTGGTTTTGCCTCGACTCGTGTCTTTTTCGATCTGCTGACTGACAATGCCTTCCTCGGAATTGTTGCCGTAGGGATGACATTCGTGATCCTTGCTGGCGGTATTGACCTTTCTGTCGGATCAGTGATCGCCTTTACTGGTCTTGCATTGGCTAAGTTAATTGGTGTGTATGGTATTGCGCCGGGTTACGCCTTTGTGATTGTGCTCTTCGCGGGGGCGATTTTTGGCGGACTGATGGGGTGGATCATCGACACGCTGAAACTGCCCGCTTTTATCATCACTCTGGCAGGCATGTTCTTTGTGCGTGGCATGAGCTTCATTGTTTCTGAAGAGTCGTTGCCCATTAATCATCCGCTTTATACCATGCTTGCTAGCTATGCCTGGAAAATGCCCGGTGGTGGCCGCCTTACTTTACTGGCGTTGATTATGCTGTTGGTCGTGGTCTTCGGTATTATCCTCGCGCACCGTACACGCTTTGGGAATAACGTTTACGCCGTGGGTGGCAATAGCGTTTCTGCCGCACTGATGGGCGTTCCTGTTCGACGCACCACGATTTATATTTATATGCTTTCCAGTACGCTGGCTGTGCTATCGGGTATCGTTTTTTCACTCTATACATCAGCGGGTTACGCTCTCGCAGCCAGTGGTGTGGAGCTGGATGCGATTGCCGCCGTTGTCATTGGGGGAACGCTGCTCAGCGGAGGAATAGGAACCGTTCTCGGCAGTTTGTTTGGTGTATTGATTCAGGGGCTTATTCAGACTTATATCACCTTTGATGGGACGCTGAGTTCCTGGTGGACTAAAATTGTGATGGGGATTTTGCTGTTCATCTTTATCGCCCTGCAAAAAGGCATGGGCTCATTTTGGATCGCACGCCGTGCCCGCCATCAGCGACCTGAAGCGGGATGAGGAGCACAGAGTTCTTTCGATTATAAGTAGGTCAGAAGTGGCGTTTTTAATAACTGACGAATTAACACTTGTTGGTCACTGTTCTGCAACCAGACAGCGTATAGCGGACGGATCACCGGTGGAATATCATGGTAAGCCGATAGCTGCGGAAACTCTTTTTCCCAGTGTGTCGGCAGATAGGCACAGCCTCCGGTGGTTTCCAGCAGTTGGCGTGTCAGATGGGCGGACGTCGTCGTCAGCACGGGTTCCAGCTCATTGGTTTGGGCACGGTTTTCCTGCTGGGTGAAATCAGCACCCCACTCGAGTCGCACATAGGGTGCGTATTCGTTTTTATCTTGTTTATCTGATGCAAAAAGACGTAACGAAAAATTGCCCAATAACTGGCTGGAGAGCTCATCCATTTTTGGCGGCTCAGTCGTTATCAAAAGATCCAGTTGTCTTTCATGCAGTTGTTTGACCAGAGAATTACGAAGTGCCACGCGCGCTTCCAGACGTAATGCTTCTCGCTGGCGATAAAGCGCCTGCAACCATGGCGTCAGATAGACTTCCCAGAGCGCAGCTGTTGCGCCGATCGATAATTCCGTGTGCTGTAGTGAGCGTACAACCTCTTTCTTGGCCATTTGCCAGGTTGACATCAGGTTTTCCGCGTAGGGCAGCAGGCGCTCACCTGCGGGCGTTAAGCGGATATTATTTCTATGACGGGTGAACAGATTTGCCCCAAGTTGGGTTTCCAACTGACGGATGCGAAAACTGACTGCCGATTGTGTCAAATAGAGAGATTCAGCTGCTCTACCAAAGTGGCGCGTTCTACTGACCTCCAAAAAGGTTTTCAGTAATTCCGTATCCAAAACCATCTCCAATATTTTTTGTCGTTAAGATTTAAATGTTTTGTTTTACACATTATCAAGCCTATCTAATACTCCGCGCCATAACAGCACGACCATGAGTAAATTAGGAGCGTGTCAGATGGCGGAAAGCTTCACTACGACAAGTCGTTTTTTTGACAATAAACATTACCCTCGCGGGTTCTCCCGGCATGGCGATTTCACCATTAAAGAAGCGCAAATGCTAGAACGTCACGGCTTTGCATTCAATGAGCTGGATTTGGGAAAACGCGAGCCTGCAACCGATGAAGAAAAACTCTTTTTAGAGGTTTGCCGTGGCACCCGTGAGCCAGTAACCGAAGCGGAAAAAGTGTGGAATAAATATATTATTCGCACTCGTCGACCAAAAAAATTCCACACGTTGTCCGGCGGTAAGCCACAAGCTGACACGGTGGAAGATTACACTGATAGCGATGATTAATGAAACGGGGCATTGCCCCGTTTTTTATGCCAGGCTTTTATGCAATTTTAACAATAGTCTATCCATACACCGGTAGCTCAATGCTTCAGAAATATGCACTTTCTCTATCATAGACTGATTACTGAGATCGGCTAATGTTCTCGCCACCTTCAAGATCCGATGCCAGGCCCTGACCGATAATCCTAGCTTGTGCAAAACGCTTTCTAAAAACTCTGCATCATCTTTCTTTAGTTCGCAATATTTCTCCACTTCACTGCTGCTCAGATGTGCATTAATTTTACCGGCACGAGCCAACTGAATATTTCTGGCGGCGATCACGCGTTCTCGTACTTGACTGCTGCTCTCTCTGATGCGCGATATCTGACGTTGGCTTTGCTGACTGAGTACTCCCGGTGGCAGTAAAGGCACTTCGATAGACAGATCGAAACGATCGAGGAAAGGCCCCGAAAGACGGCTGAGATAACGCAGAACCTGCTGGGGAGGTGTCCGGTTATGGATGCCCTGATAATGTCCGGTCGGGCTGGGATTCATGGCTGCGATCAACTGTGCTCGGGCCGGATAACGCACTTTGGCGCGCGCCCGCGAAATGGTAATTTCGCCTGACTCCATTGGCTGGCGTAAGGCATCAAGCACTTTGCGTTCGAACTCCGGCAACTCATCGAGAAATAAAACACCGTTATGGGCTAACGAAATTTCGCCGGGACGTGGCAATGAACCACCACCGACCAGTGCGCTCATTGAGGTACTGTGATGGGGCGAGCGAAAAGGGCGCTTGCGGGAGAATTGCCCGTCATCTTCGGGGTTGTAAACCAAACTGGCAATCGCCGCCGTTTCCAGCGTTTCCTGATTGGTCAGTGGTGGCAGTAAACCCGGTAATCGACTCGCCAGCATCGTTTTTCCTGTGCCGGGTGGGCCTATAAGCAGCAAGTTATGTCCGCCCGCTGCCGCGACCTCCAGCGCCCGTTTTGATTGTTCCTGCCCAATAATCTCCGCGATATCAGGTTGGTCTGTCGAAATATCTGCTTCTTCGGCTGGCTCAACGTCACAAAGGCTCTCTTCCCCCTGCAAAAACGCGCAGACTTGTAAAAGGTGGTCCGCGACTTTTGCCACGCCGGTTTCAAGTAATGCCATCTCCTGCCTGTTATCGGTCGGTAGGATCAGCATTCTCCCCTCTTTCTGCGCTTCGATTGCCGCCGGAATAGCGCCATTTACGCCGCGTAAAGCTCCGGAGAGGCCTAACTCCCCAAGAAACTCATACTGACCTAGCTTGTCCCCAGAAAGCTGCTCAGAAGCCACCAGAATCGCCAGAGCGATTGACAAATCGTAGCGACCTCCTTCTTTAGGTAAGTCTGCCGGTGCTAAATTGACGGTAATACGTTTAGCGGGAAAGGAGAATCCGCCATTGATGATGGCGCTGCGGACTCTGTCTCTGGCTTCTTTAACTGTTGTTTCCGGCAGGCCAACCAGAGTGAGCGCGGGTAAGCCGTTGCTGATATGTACTTCCACTGAGACGCCTGGCGCCTGTACGCCGAGAGAAGCGCGGGTATATACCACCGCTAATGCCATGGGTTTTTCCTTGCGATGAATAATCTTAAAACTCCAGCATGCCTTAAAGTCCAACGTACAGAGTCTGCAGATACGCACTGTCCAGCAAACCTCGAGATCATATTCTTGTGTACTGCAATTTCAGCACCGGATTGCGAGACCGCTCACGTAGTGAGCAACACTCGTTAACACTTTGCGTAATCTGGAAACAAATTAGCGTCCTAATTATGTTGCCTGCTCAGCGTGAGAGGTGTTTAATTCATGATGTTGTTAACAAAAATTAAACATTAAATCTTTCCGATTAACATTCCTTTAGCCTCATTGATCTGTGCCGGAATCGCAGTGAGCGCACCCTACACTTTCCGGTACAGGAGACAGCTCATGTTCGGTTGGACTTCCAGGCAGCGTAATGTCGCTATTGCCAGCTTCCTAAGCTGGACACTCGATGCTTTCGATTTTTTTATTCTTGTCTTTCTGTTAAGTGATATTGCCAGTGCTTTTCAGGTCGATATCAAAGAAGTCACCATCGCGATTCTTCTGACTCTCGCTGTGCGTCCCATTGGTGCGCTTTTATTTGGCCGCGCGGCAGAAAAGTACGGCCGTAAACCGATATTGATGATCAATATCGCCTGCTTCTCAGTATTTGAACTGTGTACAGCCGCTGCGCCTTCACTGACGATTTTCCTGATCCTACGTGTCATTTATGGCGTGGCAATGGGGGGGGTATGGGGCGTTGCATCGTCACTGGCAATGGAAACCATCCCCGATCGCTCCCGCGGATTTATGTCCGGCGTTTTTCAGGCGGGCTATCCGTTTGGATACCTGCTGGCGGCGGTAGTTTACGGGTTGTTCTTCAATACTGTTGGCTGGCGCGGCATGTTTGTCATCGGTGCGGTCCCCATTTTCCTGCTGCCATTTATCTGGTTTAAGGTGCAGGAGTCTCCGGTCTGGCTGGCGGCACGTGAGCGTAAAGAAAGTACTGCGCTATTGCCGGTACTCAAGTCGCAGTGGAAGTTATGTCTTTATTTGGTCGTACTGATGGCGGCCTTTAACTTCTTCAGTCATGGTACTCAGGATCTCTACCCTTCATTCCTGAAAATTCAGCACGGATTTGACGCTCACACCGTCAGCTTGATTGCCATCGGCTATACCATCGCCTCGATCATTGGCGGTATTTTCTTTGGTTCGCTGTCGGAGCGGATTGGACGTAAAAAAGCCATTATTATCGCGGCATTACTCTCACTACCGGTCATACCTTTGTGGGCCTTCTCCAGCGGCACATGGACGATTGGATTGGGTGCATTCCTGATGCAATTTATGGTGCAGGGTGCGTGGGGTGTGGTGCCTTCTTATCTCACAGAAATGGTCCCCGCAAACACCCGAGCTGTACTTCCGGGATTCGTTTACCAGTTGGGGAATTTGCTTGCCTCAGTCAATGCGACCTTACAGGCTTACATCGCCGAGAGTCATGGCCATAATTATGGTTTAGCGATGGCGATTGTGGCGGGGACGGTGGCGATCGTGATTTCTATACTGGTTGCGTTTGGACAGGATACGCGCGGAAAAGCGATAGCAGGAGCAATAAATAATCAGACGGCCGATCATCCCGCTAAGGTTTGATTTATCAAATATTTTTTCGCGGATTATGCAACAGTCCGCAAATAATAACGTAAGAAAAATGTTGTCACTAAGTGCATTACTGTGATAACTCTGTAGGCAATCGTTCGTAATATGAATTAGTGAAACCCAAAAAATGAAAGCCCTTCTCCTCGTCGTTAGCCTAATCGTGATTCGTGTGGTGGTGATTATTATCCCACCGTGCGGGGCTGCACTTGGACGAAGAAAGGCTTATTAAACAAGCCTGAACCTGAAAAGAAACCCCGCACCGAAAGGTCCGGGGTTTTTTTTTGGGTCGGCGATTTTAGTGGACAATGAAGCGAGGTCGGAAAATGAGCAACAGCATAATATTCTGCACTTGCCGCAAAAAGGCAGGAGAATAAGGATGAACGGAGCACAGTGGGTAGTACAAGCGTTGCGTGCGCAGGGGGTAGATATGGTGTTTGGTTATCCCGGCGGTGCAATCATGCCGGTATACGATGCACTGTATGACGGCGGCGTGGAACACCTGTTGTGCCGGCACGAGCAGGGCGCTGCAATGGCGGCTATAGGCTATGCCCGTTCAACTGGTAAAGTCGGTGTGTGTATCGCCACCTCAGGTCCAGGTGCAACTAACCTGATCACCGGTCTGGCTGATGCGCTGTTGGACTCTGTTCCTCTGGTTGCCATTACGGGGCAGGTCGGTTCTGCGTTTATCGGTACTGATGCTTTCCAGGAAATCGACGTTTTGGGTTTATCGCTAGCCTGCACCAAGCACAGTTTCCTGGTTGAATCACTGGAGGCGCTGCCAGAAATCATGGCAGAGGCTTTTGCCATCGCCAGCAGCGGGCGCCCCGGCCCGGTTCTGATCGACATTCCAAAAGATATCCAGCTGGCTGTCGGTGAATTGCCCCCGCATCTATTGGCGGTTGAGGAAAGTTTCCCGCATCCCGCCGCTGAACTGAAACAAGCTCGTGCGATGATTGCTGCGGCGCAAAAACCGATGTTGTACGTCGGTGGTGGCGTGGGCATTGCGCAGGCGGTTCCGGCGCTGCGCGAATTTATCTCTGCCACCGGCATTCCTGCGGTTGCCACACTGAAAGGCTTGGGCGCACCGGATGTGAGCGATCCATGTTATCTCGGTATGTTGGGTATGCACGGAACCAAAGCGGCAAATCTGGCGGTACAGGAGTGCGATTTACTGATTGCCGTTGGTGCGCGTTTTGATGATCGCGTGACCGGCAAATTGAATACCTTTGCTCCGCACGCTGCGGTGATCCATATGGATATTGACCCAGCCGAACTGAACAAGTTGCGTCAGGCTAACGTGGCGCTGCAAGGTGATCTGAAAACGTTATTACCGGCGCTGAAACAACCGCTGTCGCTCAACGCATGGCGTGACCATGTAATGACCCTGAAAGCGCAATGTGAATGGTGTTACGAGCATCGGGGCGAAGCCATTTACGCACCGCTGTTGCTGAAACAGATCTCGGATCGCAAAGCCGCTGACACCGTTATCACCACCGACGTGGGTCAGCATCAAATGTGGACCGCGCAACACATGCAGTTCACCCGTCCTGAAAACTTCATCACCTCCAGCGGACTGGGCACGATGGGCTTTGGTATTCCCGCCGCCGTTGGAGCACAGGTTGCGCGCCCGAATGACATGGTGATCTGTGTATCGGGTGATGGCTCATTCATGATGAACGTTCAGGAACTTGGCACCATCAAACGAAAACAGTTGCCAGTAAAAATCTTGTTGCTGGATAACCAGCGACTGGGAATGGTTCGACAATGGCAGGAACTGTTTTTTGATGGGCGCTACAGTGAAACAAACCTCTCCGATAACCCCGATTTTGTCACGCTGGCCAGCGCATTCGATATCCCTGGCCAACGCATCAGCCGTAAAGATCAAGTCGATGCCGCCCTGGATGCTTTCTTCAATAGTGAAGGTCCGTATTTACTTCAGGTTTCCATCGACGAAAGCCAGAACGTCTGGCCCCTGGTTCCACCGGGTGCTGGCAACGAAACCATGTTGGAGGAAATGTCATGATGCAACATAACGTCTCAATCCAGGCGCGTTTTCGCCCTGAAATATTAGAGCGCGTACTGCGCGTGGTGCGTCACCGTGGTTTTCAGGTATGCGCAATGAATATGCGCCCGATGGTCAACGCGGAAAACATAAATATTGAATTGACCGTTGCCAGCCAGCGGTCTGTGGATTTACTGTCTTTACAGTTAAGCAAGCTGATGGATGTCGCCTGCGTCGAGATCCAACAACACACATCACAACAAATACGCGCGAATGCGTGAGTGAAGGAAAGAGAGAATGACCAAGAAAGCTGATTTCATTTGGTTCAACGGCGAGATGGTGCCTTGGGCAGAAGCTAAAGTCCACGTAATGTCCCACGCATTGCATTACGGCACTTCGGTCTTCGAAGGTGTGCGTTGCTACGACTCGCACAAAGGCCCAGTGGTGTTCCGTCACCGTGAACACATGCAGCGTCTGCGTGACTCAGCAAAAATCTATCGTATGCCTGTGACTCAGAGCGTTGATGAGCTGATGGAAGCCTGCCGCGAAACTCTGCGGACTAACAAACTGGTTAGTGCTTATATCCGTCCGCTGGTGTTTGTGGGTGATGTTGGCATGGGCGTGAACCCGCCGGATGGCTACAAAACTGACGTCATCATCGCCGCCTTCCCATGGGGCGCGTATCTGGGCGAAGAGGCGCTGGAGCAGGGTATCGACGCGATGGTGTCTTCCTGGAACCGCGTTGCCGCCAACACCATTCCGACTGCCGCCAAAGCCGGTGGTAACTATCTGTCCTCCTTACTGGTCGGCAGCGAAGCGCGCCGCCACGGTTATCAGGAAGGGATCGCGCTGGACATTCACGGCTATGTGTCCGAAGGGGCTGGTGAGAACCTGTTTGAAGTAAAAGAGGGCATTCTGTTTACACCTCCATTCACCTCTTCCGCATTGCCGGGCATTACCCGCGACGCAATTATTAAACTGGCGAAAGATATGGGACTGGAAGTGCGCGAGCAAGTTCTGTCCCGTGAATCGCTGTATCTGGCTGACGAAGTGTTCATGTCCGGTACCGCCGCTGAAATCACCCCGGTGCGCAGTGTTGACGGCATTCAGGTTGGCATTGGCAAACGTGGTCCGGTGACTAAACAAATTCAGGATGCGTTCTTCGGTCTGTTTACCGGCAAGACCGAAGATAAATGGGGTTGGTTGGATCCCATCAACCCACAGTAATCTAAAGAACAAGAATAATGCAGGTGGCGATGTCGCTGCCTGCTAAACAGAAATGATTTGGAGTGAACTGAGCATGCCTAAGTACCGTTCCCATACCACCACTCATGGCCGCAATATGGCTGGCGCCCGCGCATTATGGCGTGCCACCGGCATGACCGATGATGATTTCGGTAAGCCTATTATTGCCGTCGTCAACTCCTTTACCCAGTTCGTCCCAGGACACGTACACTTGCGCGATCTGGGTAAACTGGTTGCTGAGCAAATCGAAGCGTCCGGCGGCGTGGCAAAGGAATTTAACACCATCGCCGTGGATGACGGTATCGCGATGGGGCATGGTGGCATGCTGTATTCATTGCCTTCACGTGAGCTGATCGCCGATTCCGTGGAATATATGGTTAACGCGCACTGCGCCGATGCCATGGTCTGTATTTCCAACTGTGACAAAATCACCCCAGGAATGCTGATGGCGTCACTACGTCTGAACATTCCGGTGATCTTCGTTTCCGGCGGCCCGATGGAAGCCGGTAAAACCAAACTGTCTGACAGAATCATCAAGCTCGATCTGGTTGATGCCATGATTCAGGGCGCAAACCCGAATGTCAGCGACGCTGACAGCGCGCAGATCGAACGCTCCGCCTGTCCGACCTGCGGCTCCTGTTCCGGTATGTTCACGGCTAACTCGATGAACTGTCTGACTGAGGCACTCGGCCTTTCCCAGCCGGGTAACGGTTCATTGCTAGCGACCCACACTGACCGTAAAGACCTGTTTCTCAACGCAGGTAAACGCATCGTTGAACTGACAAAACGTTATTACGAAAAAGACGACGAAAGCGCGTTGCCACGCAATATCGCCAGCAAAGCGGCATTCGAAAATGCCATGACGCTGGATATCGCGATGGGTGGCTCGACCAATACCGTTTTGCACCTGCTGGCGGCTGCGCAGGAAGGCGGTATCGAGTTCGATATGATCGACATCGACCGTCTGTCACGCGTCGTACCACACCTGTGTAAAGTGGCACCAAGCACCCCGAAATACCATATGGAAGACGTTCACCGCGCCGGTGGCGTGCTGGCGATTTTGGGCGAACTGGATCGTGCAAACTTGCTGAATCGCGATGTCAAAAACATCCTTGGCCTGAACCTGACTGAGACACTGAATCAGTACGACATCATGCTGACTAAGGACGAAGCCGTTAAAAAAATGTTCCGCGCCGGTCCCGCAGGTATTCGTACTACACAGGCGTTCTCACAGGATTGCCGCTGGGACACGCTGGATGATGATCGCGCCGAAGGTTGTATCCGCTCGCTGGAAAATGCCTTCAGTCTGGAAGGTGGCCTGGCCGTGTTGTACGGCAATATCGCCGAAGCCGGCAGTATCGTGAAAACCGCAGGCGTGGATAAATCCAACCTGACCTTCCGTGGCCCGGCTAAAGTATACGAAAGCCAGGATCACGCAGTAGCGGCGATCCTCGGTGGCAAAGTGGTTTCCGGCGACGTGGTGGTTATCCGCTACGAAGGGCCAAAAGGCGGTCCTGGCATGCAGGAAATGCTGTATCCGACCACCTATCTGAAATCGATGGGTCTTGGCAAAGAGTGCGCACTGATCACCGACGGCCGTTTCTCCGGCGGGACTTCAGGTTTGTCTATCGGCCACGTTTCTCCTGAAGCGGGCAGCGGCGGCATGATTGCGCTGGTTGAAGATGGTGACTTTATCGACATCGACATTCCAAACCGCAGTATGGTGTTGGACGTTCCGGCAGCAGAACTGGCTGCGCGTCACGAGGCTGAACTGGCTCGCGGTGACAAAGCATGGACGCCGAAAAACCGTGAACGTGTGGTGTCCTACGCGCTGCGTGCTTATGCCATGCTGGCAACCAGCGCCGATAAGGGCGCCGTCCGCGATAAAAGTAAGCTGGGAGGCTAGCGGTCATGGCGGTATCACAACCCCTATCCGACCAACCGGGCGGCGCGGAGTATCTCCGCGCCGTACTGCGCGCGCCGGTCTATGAAGTGGCACAAGTCACGCCTTTACAGGTGATGGAGAAAATCTCAACCCGGCTGGGTAACACCATTCTGGTGAAACGGGAGGACCGCCAGGCTGTTCACAGTTTTAAACTGCGCGGCGCGTATTCCATGATTGCCAGCCTGACTGAGGAACAGGCGGCCCGCGGTGTGATTACGGCTTCGGCCGGTAACCATGCACAGGGCGTCGCGCTGTCAGCCACCAAAAAAGGCATCAAATCGCTGATCGTGATGCCAGTGGCAACCGCTGATATCAAAGTCGATGCGGTGCGTGGTTTCGGTGGCGAAGTCTTCTTGTTTGGCGCGAATTTCGACGAAGCCAAAGGCAAAGCCATCGAGCTTGCTCACCAGCAAGGCATGACCTTCGTGCCGCCATTTGACCATCCGGCGGTGATCGCCGGTCAAGGCACGCTGGCGATGGAGCTATTGCAGCAGGATGCGCATCTTGACCGGGTATTCGTGCCAGTAGGCGGTGGCGGCCTGGCGGCGGGCGTGGCGGTTTTGATTAAACAACTGATGCCGCAGATTCAGGTGATCGGCGTAGAAGCTGAGGATTCCGCTTGCCTGCGAGCGGCTCTGGATGCTGGTGAACCGGTTGATCTGGCGCGTGTCGGGTTATTTGCAGAGGGTGTCGCGGTTAAACGCATAGGTAACGAAACCTTCCGTTTGTGTCGCGAATACCTTGATGACGTGATAACTGTCGACAGCGACGCCATTTGTGCTGCGGTGAAAGACCTGTTTGAAGATGTGCGGGCGATTGCTGAACCTTCCGGGGCACTGGCGCTGGCCGGATTGAAGAAATACGTGCAGCAACACAACATTCAGGGTGAACGCCTGGCACATGTTTTATCAGGTGCTAACGTTAACTTTCACGGATTACGTTATGTTTCAGAGCGTTGTGAGTTGGGTGAGCATCGTGAAGCCTTGCTGGCTGTGACGATCCCAGAGGAAAAAGGCAGCTTTCTGAAGTTTTGCCAGCTACTTGGCGGACGTTCAGTGACGGAGTTCAACTACCGTTATGCCGACGATAAAAACGCCTGCATTTTTGTCGGTGTACGTCTGACTCGCGGGCACGCCGAGCGTAAAGAGATCATCGATGAATTGCAAAGTGGCGGCTATCAGGTGGTGGATCTCTCCGACGATGAGATGGCGAAACTGCACGTGCGTTACATGGTGGGCGGGCGTCCAACCAAGCCTCTGCGCGAGCGGCTTTACAGCTTTGAGTTCCCGGAATCACCGGGCGCTTTGCTGAAATTTCTGCACACGTTGGGCACGCACTGGAATATTTCGTTGTTCCATTATCGCAGCCACGGTACAGATTTCGGCCGCGTGCTGGCGGCGTTTGAGCTCAATGAGCAGGAGCCGGAGTTCGAACAGAACCTGAAAGCGCTGGGCTATGACTGTCATAACGAAAGTGATAATCCTGCGTTCCGCTTCTTCCTGGCGGGCTAAAAATCAAAGGGCCTGCGCGGGCCCTTTTTCTTTGCCATCATTTGTCGTCAATGCGGGCTATAACAGTTGCCAGAATGCGTCGATCAACGGTTCGTTGAGACGTTTTTTCTGCACGCATACGCCGAGCTCCAACGGTGCGCCGAGCGTAACGTTGTCGAGCACGGTGATTCGGTGACGAACGGGTTCCGGGCTGTTCTCCAGCACAACGTCGGGCAGTAGAGCGATCCCGCAACCGAGTGCCACCATAGAGACAATGGCTTCGTGACCGGAAACGGTGGCGTAAATCAGCGGGTTGGTCAGATGGTTACGTTTGAACCAAATGTCGATACGTTTTCGCGCCGGGCCATGCTCGGGAAGAATGAACGGGATTTTCGACCAGTCGGGATGCGGTTCGCTGACCTGAGTACGGACCGCACACGGCAGTGAAGGCGCGATCAGAATCATCGGGATTTCACCGATTTTTGTGAAGTCGACGCTGGTGGGCAAGGTTTCCGGGTGACCGGCAATGCCTAAATCTGCTTCGGCAGATTGTACTTTTTCAACGGCATCTGCTGCATCGCCGGTCGTCAGTTTGATCTCTACCAGTGGATGCTGCGCCCGGAAGCGGTCAAGTATTGGTGGGAGATGGCTATAAGCGGCGGTGACGGAGCAGAACAGCCTCAGTTCGCCACTGAGTGTCGGACCATGCTGGCTAAGCGCATGGCATAATTGCTGATATTGCAGTAACGTTTGCTGAGCAAAGTTTCGTAGCTGTTCGCCTGCACTGGTCAGTTGTACCGTGCGGTTATCACGTTGAAACAGTGGCTGCCCGAGTTCCTCCTCCAGCCGCTGGATCTGGCGTGACAGCGTTGACGGGCTAACATGCATCGCCTTCGATGAACGGCCAAAATGGCGGCTTTCCGCCAGATGCAAAAACAGTTTCAGATCACGTAAGTCCATAAAGATTATCCGGCTCTTTGGTTTCACAGATGACAAAATTAGAGTATTGCAAATTATGCAACGTCATCTTCGTAATATATCAATTTAAGCAATGTGTCGCATGACATATAGTGAATTCACGGCGTTCACCGGCTCACCGGTGAAACAAAAAATAACAGCACTTACCTCGATAGAACGGAGCAAGACATGGCTAACTATTTCAACACACTGAACCTGCGTCAGCAGCTGGCACAACTGGGCAAATGCCGCTTCATGGGTCGCGATGAATTCGCTGACGAAGCCAGCTACCTCAAAGGTAAAAAAGTGGTGATTGTGGGCTGTGGCGCACAAGGTTTGAACCAGGGTCTGAACATGCGTGATTCCGGCCTGGATGTGTCATACACCCTGCGTGCAGAAGCCATTGCTGAGAAGCGTGCTTCATGGCGCAAAGCGACTGAAAACGGCTTCAAAGTGGGTACCTACGAAGAACTGATCCCACAGGCTGACCTGGTGGTTAACCTGACGCCGGACAAACAGCACAGCGCGGTCGTTAAAGCGGTTCAGCCTCTAATGAAAGACGGCGCGACGCTGGGTTACTCACACGGCTTCAACATTGTTGAAGTGGGCGAGCAAATCCGTAAAGACATCACCGTGGTGATGGTTGCGCCAAAATGTCCTGGTACTGAAGTCCGTGAAGAATACAAACGTGGTTTTGGTGTTCCAACGCTGATCGCGGTTCACCCGGAAAATGATCCAAAAGGCGAAGGCATGGCGATTGCTAAAGCCTGGGCTGCGGCAACGGGCGGTCACCGTGCCGGCGTTCTGCAATCTTCTTTCGTTGCCGAAGTAAAATCTGACCTTATGGGTGAGCAGACTATTCTGTGCGGTATGTTGCAGGCCGGCTCTCTGCTGTGCTTCGACAAACTGGTTGCTGACGGTGTTGATGAAGCCTACGCAGAAAAACTGCTGCAGTTCGGCTGGGAAACCATCACCGAAGCGCTGAAACAAGGCGGCATCACGCTTATGATGGACAGACTGTCTAACCCGGCGAAACTGCGCGCTTACGCACTGTCCGAGCAGATGAAAGGCATCATGGCACCGCTGTTCCAGAAACACATGGATGACATCATCTCCGGTGAATTCTCCAGCGGTATGATGGCTGACTGGGCCAACGATGATGAAAACCTGCTGACCTGGCGTGAAGAAACCGGCGCAACGGCATTTGAAAACGCACCACAGTTCGACGGTAAAATTTCTGAGCAGGAATATTTCGACCACGGTGTTGTGATGATCGCAATGGTGAAAGCCGGTGTTGAACTGGCCTTCGAAACCATGGTGGATGCAGGTATCATCGAAGAGTCCGCTTACTACGAATCACTGCACGAGTTACCGCTGATCACTAACACTGTCGCACGTAAGCGTCTGTATGAAATGAACGTGGTTATCTCTGATACTGCGGAATACGGTAACTACCTGTTTGCTAACGCAGCGGTACCATTGCTGAAAGAGTTCATGACTACGCTGCAGGCTGGCGATTTGGGTAAATCGGTGGCAGGTACCAACGTTGATAATGCGCAACTGCGTGATGTTAACGAAGCCATCCGTAACCATCCAATCGAAGCGGTAGGCCACAAACTGCGCGGTTATATGACTGATATGAAACGTATTGCTGTAGCAAGTTAATTCGCTATACAGACAGGCAGAAAGAGAACTAAAAAAGGGCACTGCATGCAAATGCGGTGCCCTTTCTTGTGACTGCGCCGTGACGAAAACTCAGTTGCGGTACAGGATCTTAATGATGTGGTAACCAAACTGGGTGTGCAGCGGGCCTTGTGGCTCGATCAGCGGCGCGGAAAACACCACTTTATCGAAAGCTGGGACCATTGCACCTTGCTTGAATTCGCCTAAATGACCGCCTTTTTTACCTGAAGGGCAGGTAGAGTGTTTTTTCGCCAGCTTCTCGAAATCACCACCGTTTTTCAACAGAGTCATAATTTCCTGAGCCTGGGCTTCTTCCTTTACCAGGATGTGCATTGCTGCGGCTGTTTTTGCCATGATAAGACCTTTTTACGAGAGAGTTTCCAGAGGTGTAATGTAACATCTGCAACCGGCTAAGTGGAATCCAGCCTGTATTCCTGACATAACAAAATGCGGCGTAAAGCCTGTCAATCTCGCCTCAGCTTTCTGCTACAATCGCCGTCCTTGTCCATCAAGTGAGCAAAAATACGCCATGCGATTAAACCCCAGCCAACAACACGCCGTTGAATTTGTTACCGGGCCCTGTCTGGTTCTGGCCGGTGCCGGATCAGGCAAGACCAGGGTCATTACCAATAAAATCGCGCACTTGATTCGCCAATGTGGTTATCAGGCTCGGCATATCGCCGCCGTGACGTTTACCAATAAGGCCGCGCGTGAGATGAAAGAGCGTGTTGCTCAAACTCTGGGTCGTAAAGAGGCGCGTGGGTTGCTGATTTCCACTTTCCATACATTGGGTTTGGAAATTATCAAAAAGGAATATGTGGCGCTGGGCATGAAATCTAACTTCTCCTTGTTTGATGCTCAGGACCAACTTGCCCTGTTGAAAGAGCTGGGGGAAACCTGGCTGGAAGAGGACAAGACGCTTTTGCAGCAGTTGGTCTCAACGATCTCCAATTGGAAAAATGATCTGATTGATCCTTCAGCCGCCGCTAATATGGCGCGCTCCGAACGCGATAAGACCTTCGCGCATTGTTATCGTTTGTATCACGACCATATGCGTGCCTGTAATATTCTCGACTTCGATGATCTGATCCTCTTGCCGACGCTGTTACTGCAGCGCAATGAAGAGGTCCGTGAGCGCTGGCAAAACAAACTGCGTTATCTGCTGGTGGATGAATATCAGGACACCAACACGAGCCAGTACATGATGGTGAAACTGCTGGTGGGTAGCCGCGCGCGTTTCACCGTCGTTGGGGATGATGACCAGTCGATATACTCCTGGCGCGGTGCGAGACCGCAGAATCTGGTGTTGCTGAAAGAGGACTTTCCCGCTCTGCAAGTCATCAAGCTGGAGCAAAATTATCGCTCTTCGCAGCGGATCCTCAAAGCCGCCAACATTTTAATCGCCAATAACCCGCACGTGTTCGAAAAGAGGCTATTTTCCGAACTGGGCTATGGTGAATCGCTCAAAGTGATCACCGCCAATAACGAAGATCATGAGGCTGAACGGGTGGTGGGTGAACTGATCGCTCATCACTTTATGAATAAGACCGACTACGGTGATTACGCGATTTTATATCGTGGTAATCATCAGTCGCGCCTGTTCGAAAAGATGCTGATGCAAAACCGTATTCCTTATCGTATCTCCGGTGGGACGTCTTTCTTCTCAAGGCCGGAAATCAAAGATCTACTCGCGTACTTACGCGTGTTGACTAACCCGGACGATGACAGTGCTTTCCTACGTATAGTGAATACGCCGCGCCGTGAGATTGGTGCTGCCACATTACAGAAGTTGGGTGAGTGGTCGAATCAACGCAATAAAGGGTTGTTCAAAGCCAGTTCTGACTTCGGTTTGAGTCAGTTCCTCAAGGGACGAGGTCTTGAATCGCTGCAACGTTTCACGCATTGGATGGGCAGTATCGCCGATCGTGTTGAGCGTGAGCCGGTGGCGGCGGTGCGTGATCTGATTCACGGAATAGACTACGAGAGCTGGCTGTTTGAAACCTCGCCTAGCCCGAAAGCTGCCGAAATGCGCATGAAAAACGTTAACCAACTGTTTAGCTGGATGACTGAAATGCTCGAAGGCACCGACCTTGACGAGCCTATGACCCTGACTCAGGTGGTAACGCGTTTTACGCTGCGTGACATGATGGAGCGTGGCGAGAGTGACGAAGAGCTGGATCAGGTCCAACTGATGACGTTGCATGCTTCTAAAGGTCTTGAGTTTCCCTATGTATTCTTGGTCGGCATGGAAGAGGGCTTGCTGCCACATCAAAGCAGTATTGATGAAGATAACGTCGATGAAGAGCGCCGTCTGGCTTATGTCGGCATCACGCGTGCACAGAAAGAACTGTTCTTCACGCTTTGCCGCGAAAGACGTCAGTATGGTGAACTGCTCCGCCCAGAGCCGAGCCGCTTCCTGATGGAGTTACCGCAGGATGACATGGCATGGGAAACTGAACGCAAAGTCGTTAGTGCTCAGGAGAGAATGGTCAAAGGGCAAAGTCATCTTGAGAAGATCCGCGAACAGCTGGCGAAAGCCAAAAAATAGGACTAACGGCTATAAAAAAGGGCAACATTGCTGTCGCCCTGATGCGTTTAGAAATGAACAGATACGTTGCCTATTTACCACTTTCTTCGATATATAACGGCCAGTGGGCGTAACTCTGCCAGTGGCTTTCCTGCTCCAACTCTTCGGCACGCAGCGGATGCTGTTCCAGCCAGCCATGAGGAACGATCACATTCAGGTCGTCTTCATTGGCGCGTAGGCGAACCGCTGGCAGCGTGTCATCCCGGCGACGGCTGGAAAAAATAATCGCCAACCGCAGGATACGGCATAAGCGTTGCGCCTGACGTGGTGGAACAGCGTTTTGCTGACTCAGTAAAGGCAGATCGAGCGCATTGGTCTGGTTCTGCAAAAGCGTGGCCAGCAGCTTTTTCTGCGCCGGAGTAAAACCAGGCAAATCCAGATGTCGGATCAGATAAGCGGCATGGTGAGCTGCCTGCTTGAAGTCAACGCTGAGACCAATTTCGTGGATCAGACAGGCACTGTTCAGCAAGTCTCTGGCATACGCATCAAGCTGCCACTGGCTCGAGATCTGCTGTAAGAAATTATCTGCCAGTTGCGCCACACGAGAAGCTTGTTCACTGTCGAGCAGATAACGACGCTGTAAATTACGCAGAGTGCGCTGGCGTATATCCTGTTCAATCGGCAAATGCAGCATGCCGTATACCAAGCCTTCACGCAACGCACCGCCGGCAAGGGTCATCGTTTCAATATTCAGGGCTTTAAAAATGGCGATCAAAATGGAAAGCCCGCTTGGGAAAACCAGTGCACGCTCTAGCGTCAGCCCTTCAATCTCGAGCTCTTCCAGTTTTCCGCACTGAATTGCGCGCTGTTTCAATTGTTGCAGTTTAACGAGAGTAATTCGCTCATCCATACCCTGAGCAACCATGATTTCCTGCAGAGCCTGTACGGTGCCTGATGCCCCTACGCAGATTTGCCAGCTATTTGCCCGCAATGTAGGCGCTACCGGGGCTATCATCTCGAACGCGGCTTGTTCGGCCTGTTCAAAATTCTCTTTGCCCAGATTACGGTCGGCAAAATAGCGTTCCAGCCAAGTCACGCAGCCCATCGATAAACTGATAAGCGTGGTGGCCTGCGCACCAATACCGGTAACTAATTCTGTACTGCCGCCGCCAATATCGACAACTAAACGTTTATCCGGACCGCCGGTTGTGTGGGCAACACCGTGATAAATCAGGCGAGCTTCTTCTTCACCGGTAATGACCTGTACGGGACATCCGAGGATTTCCTGTGCTTTTTGCAGGAATTCATCGGCATTACTCGCCAGACGTAACGTAGCTGTTGCCACGACTCGAATTTGTTCCCGAGGAATATCTTGCAGACGTTCGGAAAACAGTCTCAGGCACTGCCAGCCCCGTTGCATGGCTTCTTGGGAAAGTAGGTTATTTTGGTCCAAGCCTGCCGCCAGACGGACTTTGCGTTTGATCCTCGCCAGCGTCTGAATACTGCCGGCCACCTCACGGACAACCAGCATATGAAAGCTGTTCGAGCCTAGATCTATCGCTGCATAAAGTGAGGTGGAACTCAGCATAGTATCAGCCCGGACGCTTACGGTTGCTGCGCGGTGCACTGCTGTTACGGCGCGATGATGAGTTGCCATTACGGCGTGGGCCGTTACCGCTGCGGGCACGTGCCAAACGTTTTGGCGCAGGCAAGCCTTCGAGCAAGGCTTCGCTGTTGTATCGGCTAACGGGAATACTATGACCTGTATAAGTTTCGATTGCCGTTAAGTTCAATGCGTACTCTTCGCAAGCCAGGCTGATGGAGTGACCACTTAAACCAGCACGGCCAGTTCGGCCAATACGGTGAACGTAATCTTCACAGTCGTCAGGCAAGTCATAGTTGAAGACGTGAGTTACCGCTGGGATATGCAAGCCACGCGCTGCAACATCGGTCGCAACCAAAATATCCAGCACGCCTTTAGTAAAGTCTTCCAGCACGCGCAGACGTTTTTTCTGCGGCACATCACCGGTCAGCAAACCGACACGATGTCCATCAGCAGCCAGATGGCCCCAAACGTCTTCACATCGGTGTTTAGTATTGGCGAAAATAATACAGCGGTCAGGCCACTCTTCTTCAATCAGCGTCTGCAACAGGCGCATTTTTTCTTCGTTTGAAGGGTAGAACAGCTCTTCCTGAATGCGGTGACCTGTTTTTTGTTCCGGTTCGATTTCAATCGACTCGGCGTTGTTCATGTTTTCGAACGCTAACTCTTTTACACGGTAAGAGAGGGTTGCGGAGAACAGCATATTAAGGCGCTGAGTCGCTGGTGGCATGCGACGGAATATCCAGCGGATATCTTTAATAAAACCGAGATCAAACATGCGGTCGGCTTCGTCGAGGACGACAACCTGAATTGCACCCAGATCAATATAATTTTGTTTAGCGTAGTCAATCAGACGACCGGTTGTGCCGATGAGAATATCAACGCCACTTTCTAGCACTTTCAGCTGTTTGTCATAGCCGTCACCGCCGTAAGCCAAACCTAGTTTCAGTCCGGTTGATTCAGACAATGCTTCAGCATCGGAATGAATTTGTACCGCTAACTCGCGTGTTGGTGCCATGATTAAAGCACGCGGTTGATTGATCTGACGACCTTCCGCAGCAGGGTTGGAAAGCAGATAATGGAAAGTAGACGCTAGAAAAGCCAGCGTCTTGCCGGTACCGGTTTGCGCCTGACCTGCAACATCACGCCCAGCGAGCGTGATTGGCAATGCCAATGCCTGAATAGGAGTACAGTAATGAAAGCCTTTCTTTTCAAGGGCTTCAACTGCAAGCGGGTGCAGGGCGAAGTCGGAAAACTTCTGTTCGGTCAAGTGTGTTTTGCTCATAGTGTGGTAGAATATCAGCTAACTATTGCTTTACGAAAGCGTATCCGGTGAAATAAAGTCAACCTAATGTTGATTAATGCTACATCAACAAGGTAAAGATAATCCTTTGGAGTAGAACCGACAAAGATGTACTGAAAGCCGAAGGGCTTGTGCTGGTCGACTTCTGGGCTGAATGGTGTGGTCCGTGCAAGATGATTGCTCCGATTCTTGATGAAATTGCCATTGAGTTCGAAGGCAAGCTGACCATCGCTAAGCTGAATATTGATGAAAATCCAGGCACTGCACCTAAATACGGCATTCGTGGTATTCCCACTCTGCTGTTATTTAAAGGTGGTGAAGTCGCAGCGACGAAAGTTGGCGCACTGTCAAAAGGTCAATTGAAAGAGTTCCTGACGGCTAATCTGTAATTTATTGGGATGACCAACCCCAGGTGTTTAGCGGGCTCAAATGTTTTTCATATTGTCCGCTAGACGCCTGTCAAGAAGCGTGCTAAGTTTACGCTTACTGCAAATAGAGCTTACCTGTAGTTTGATTCTTACGTTTTATTCTGTGTCGAAAACATCTGCCTAGACCTATAAAGTAACTTTGATAAAAATAAGTTGAACTGGCAATGTGCTTTGACCACCTAACGGTTTTGACAAAATCGGTATTAAGACACCTTCAAGATCAGTCTGCCCATCAAGAATAGTCCGCGAGTGACTGCCTGCGGTCTATATTCAGAAACTGCTAATGAGTGTCCTACACAAACAGGCATGGATGATCCTGCCTTACCCATTCACGACAGATGTTCGAGACATACCCCGAGTTTAAGAACCCACCATTATGAATCTTACCGAATTAAAGAACACGCCGGTCTCTGACCTGATTGCACTCGGCGAAAATATGGGGCTTGAAAACCAAGCCCGTATGCGCAAGCAAGACATTATTTTTTCAATCTTGAAGCAGCATGCGAAAAGCGGCGAAGACATCTTCGGTGATGGCGTACTGGAGATATTGCAGGATGGATTTGGTTTCCTCCGCTCCGGAGACAGTTCGTACCTCGCTGGTCCAGACGACATCTATGTTTCACCCAGCCAAATTCGCCGATTTAACCTTCGCACTGGCGATACTATTGCCGGTAAAATCCGTCCGCCTAAAGAAGGTGAACGTTATTTTGCCCTGTTGAAAGTTAACGAAGTTAACTACGACAAACCAGAAAATGCCCGTAATAAAATCTTGTTCGAAAACCTGACTCCGTTACATGCAAACTCACGTTTGCGTATGGAACGAGGTAATGGTTCTACCGAAGATTTAACCGCTCGCGTACTGGATCTTGCCTCACCCATTGGCCGTGGCCAACGCGGTTTGATCGTTGCACCACCGAAAGCCGGTAAAACCATGTTGTTGCAAAACATCGCGACCAGCATTGCTTATAACCACCCTGATTGCGTACTGATGGTATTGCTGATTGACGAGCGTCCGGAAGAAGTTACCGAGATGCAACGTTTGGTTAAAGGTGAAGTGATTGCTTCAACCTTTGATGAACCGGCTTCCCGTCATGTACAGGTAGCCGAAATGGTTATCGAAAAAGCGAAACGCCTGGTCGAGCACAAGAAGGATGTCATCATTCTTCTCGACTCCATCACCCGTTTGGCGCGAGCTTATAACACCGTCGTTCCTTCTTCAGGTAAAGTTCTGACCGGTGGTGTGGATGCTAACGCCTTGCATCGTCCAAAACGTTTCTTCGGTGCCGCTCGTAACGTTGAAGAAGGGGGTAGCCTGACCATCATTGCTACCGCACTGGTTGATACCGGTTCTAAAATGGATGAAGTTATCTACGAAGAATTTAAAGGTACCGGCAATATGGAATTGCACCTCGCGCGTAAAATCGCTGAGAAACGCGTTTTCCCTGCTATCGACTACAATCGTTCTGGTACGCGTAAAGAAGAGCTGCTTACGACTTCGGAAGAGCTGCAGAAAATGTGGATCCTGCGCAAAATCATCCATCCGATGGGTGAAATTGATGCGATGGAATTCCTCATCAATAAGCTTGCTATGACCAAAACCAATGACGACTTCTTCGACATGATGAAGCGTTCGTAATTTGGTGTAAAAGTCAGCTAACGCCACGCTAAGCCGTGGCGTTTTTTGCTTTTGGCGGCTACGATAAAGCAACTTTCGGAAATTGTGGGAATTAAGATAAGTACCGATAGTTCTTTAGTAACTCCTTCTCTACCTTATTCAAGTAACAGGGAAGTGCCTTAGTAAAGGTATCGCTTTATACAAAACCATAACTGTCCCATAGGATATGCCCGTACGGCTGTGAGGTTTTATGACGTTGGCCATGCTAAGCTGCCTTATCTTTTTGCAGAAATTTTTTGACTGTGAACATGCTCAATATGAGTACTGAACTCCTTATTATTTTATTGTTTTCTTTTGTCTTTTTGTTTTTGGCCCGTAAGGTTGCCAAAAAAGTCGGCTTAGTTGACAAACCCAATTATCGCAAGCGTCATCAGGGGCTTATCCCGCTGGTTGGGGGTATTTCCGTGTATGCCGGAATCTGCTTCACTTTCCTCATCACTGATTATCAGATAGCACATCGTATGCTCTATTTGGGCTGCGCTGGCCTATTGGTATTTGTCGGTGCTTTGGATGATCGCTTCGATATTAGCGTTAAAATTCGTGCCTTGGTGCAGGCGTTGGTCGCGATTGCAATGATGGTTTACGCCGGACTGCTCCTGAAAAGCCTGGGCCATATTATTGGTCCCTGGGAGATGATCCTTGGACCCTTTGGTTATCCGATAACACTATTTGCCGTGTGGGCTGCCATCAACGCCTTTAACATGGTGGATGGGATTGACGGGCTGCTTGGGGGATTATCCAGCGTCACCTTTGGCGCGATGGGGATTGTGATGTACATGAGTGGCCACATGGAGCTTGCGCTCTGGTGCTTTGCCATGATTGCAGCCACTCTGCCTTACGTCCTGCTCAATCTCGGTTTTTTTGGCCCGCGTTATAAAGTTTTTATGGGTGACGCAGGCAGTACGTTGATTGGTTTTACGGTCATCTGGATTTTGCTGCAAAGCACCCAGGGAGTGATGCATCCCATGACGCCAGTGACTGCACTGTGGTTGATCGCCATCCCTCTGATGGACATGATTGCCATTATGTACCGCCGTCTACGTAAGGGAATGAGTCCCTTTTCTCCTGATCGACAACACATTCACCATCTGATTATGCGATCCGGATTCAGTTCGCGTCAGGCATTTGTCTTGATCACCCTGGCTGCTGCTATTCTCGCTGCTGTGGGTGTGATCGGCGAGCATCTTGTATTCATCCCGGAATGGTTGATGTTGTTACTATTCCTGCTGGTTTTCCTGTTCTATGGCTACTGTATAAAACGCGCGTGGCGCGTAGCACGATTGCTTAAACGTTTTAAAAGACGTCTTCGCCGCGCTCAATAGCCCCTTACTTGTTCATTATTTAGAGGTTTGCTGGCTGTGATAACATCAGAGACAAATGACAAAAAATGCGAAGCCAGTATTGATAATGAACTGGATATCCGCGGTTTGTGCTGCACACTTTGGCGTGGGAAATTTTGGATTGTCGGTCTTGGTTTGTTGTTCGCCCTCATTGCACTGGGTTCTTCGTATTTGATGAAGCAGGAGTGGAGCTCAACGGCGATCACGGACCGGCCGACGGTTAACAATCTGGCCTCGTATTTTTCGCAGGCCCAGTTTTTACGCAATTTAGATGTGCGTAATACGTCTGTTCCGCTGGGTGAACAGCCATCGATCTCCGAAGATGCCTATAACGAATTTATTATGCAATTGGGTGCATACGACACCCGCCGTGATTTCTGGTTAAGCAGCCCTTATTACCAGAAGCGTAAAGAAGGCGATGTTCACAGCGATGCTGTCTTACTTGATGACCTGATTAACGACGTCCAGTTTACTGCGCGTGATGGACTCAAAATCCCTAATGACAGCGTAAAGCTCACTGCCGAAAACTCTGCTGAGGCCAACAAACTACTGCGCGAGTATGTTAATTTTGCCAGCAAACGTGCTGCGCAGCATTTATACGATGAGCTTCAGGGAGCCTGGGCGGCACGTACACAGTCGATGAAAGCACAGGTTAAACGTCAGGAAGCAGTGGCTCAGTCTATCTTCCTGCGTGAGACAAATAATACTCAGCAGGCACTGAAAATTGCCCAACAGCAAAATATTAACAAAAGCTTGACTGATACACCGGCTGAACAACTGCCCTCTTCGGATATGTTCCTGTTAGGGGCTCCGATGCTGCAGGCTCGCTTGGAGTTATTACAAGCTTCAGGTCCGAACTTTGACCTGGACTACGATCAAAATCGCGCCATGTTATCGACGCTGAACGTTGGACCTACGCTCACCGCACATTTTCAGACTTACCGTTATCTGCGCACACCGGAAGAGCCGGTGAAACGCGACAGCCCGCGCCGTGCCTTCCTGATGATTATGTGGGGCGTGGTTGGCGGTCTGACGGGGGCTGGCGTTGCGCTGGTCCGTCGCAGGAGTGCGAAGGCCAATAAATGAATTGATAAGGCGGAAGCTTTCGCCTGGTCAGCAGGACGTGTCTGCGCCTAATTGAACAAGAGAGACTCGCTGTGAAAGTGTTGACGATATTCGGCACCCGCCCGGAAGCCATAAAAATGGCACCGCTGGTGCACGCTTTGGCTCAGGATGACGCCTTTGAGTCAAAAGTCTGTGTCACGGCCCAGCATCGCGAAATGTTAGATCAAGTATTGCATTTGTTTGGTATTCATCCTGAGTATGACCTCAATATCATGCGGCCAGGGCAGGACCTTACAGAGATAACCACCCGTATCCTGGAAGGATTAAAACCTGTTTTACAGGAATTCCAACCTGACGTTATATTGGTTCATGGCGACACAACGACCACGTTGTCCGCCAGCCTTGCAGCCTTTTATCAGCAGATCCCTGTCGGACATGTTGAAGCCGGTTTGCGTACTGGCGACCTATCGTCCCCTTGGCCGGAAGAGGCAAACCGTCGTTTAACCGCTCATCTGGCAAAATGGCATTTTGCGCCGACTGAGACCTCGCGAGACAATTTGTTGCGCGAAGCGATCCCGGCAGAGAATATTTTCGTTACGGGCAATACTATTATTGATGCTTTGCTGTGGGTTCGTGATCGGGTCAAAGAGGATGTCAGTTTGGCCAAACAACTGGCAGCCCTTTATCCCTTCATCGACGCCCGCAAGAAAATGATTTTGGTTACTGGTCACCGTCGCGAGAGTTTTGGCGGTGGTTTCGACCGCATTTGCAGTGCACTGGTTGAAATTGCGCGACAACATCCGGAGGTACAGATCGTTTATCCGGTGCATCTCAACCCCAATGTCAGTGAGCCGGTCAATCGTATTCTGCGCGGTATCGACAACATTATTCTGATCGACCCGCAAGATTATCTGCCGTTTGTCTACCTGATGGATAAAGCCTACCTGATTCTCACTGACTCAGGAGGCATTCAGGAAGAGGCCCCATCATTGGGAAAACCTGTGCTGGTGATGCGAGAAGCCACTGAGCGACCAGAGGCGATCAGCGCTGGAACCGTCAGATTGGTTGGCACAGATATCGCTAAAATAGTGAAAGAAGTGACCCGATTGTTGAATGACGAAAATGAGTATCACAGTATGAGCCGGGCGCATAATCCCTATGGCGACGGACAAGCCTGCCGTCGTATTCTTGCCGCGTTAAAGAATCAACGAGTATCACAATGAGCTTCCAAACCATCAGTGTCATCGGGCTAGGCTACATCGGCCTGCCGACTGCGGCAGCCTTTGCATCACGACAGAGAAAAGTCGTGGGTGTTGACATCAACCGACATGCTGTCGAAACCATTAATCGCGGTGCCATACATATTGTGGAGCCGGATCTTGATGCGTTGGTGAAAACCGCCGTCGAGGAGGGGTTTCTTCGGGCATTTACTAGCCCGCAATCTGCGGATGCTTTTTTGATTGCTGTCCCGACACCATTTATGGGCGATCATCAACCGGATTTGAAATACGTCGAGTCGGCCGCACGTTCTATTGCGCCTGTGCTCAAAAAAGGCGATTTGATCATTCTGGAATCGACTTCTCCCGTCGGTGCGACCGAGCAAATGGCTGCATGGCTGGCAGAAATGCGTACCGACCTCAGCTTCCCTCAGCAGGTGGGTGAGCAGGCTGATATCAATATAGCTTACTGCCCGGAGCGTGTTTTGCCGGGGCAGGTGATGGTTGAGCTGATTAAAAATGACCGCGTCATCGGTGGCATGACGGCACTCTGCTCGCGGCGTGCCAGTGAGCTCTACAATATTTTCCTCAAGGGCGAATGCGTCATCACCAATTCCCGCACCGCAGAAATGTGCAAGCTGACCGAAAACAGCTTCCGCGATGTCAATATTGCGTTCGCCAATGAGCTGTCGCTGATTTGCGATGCGCAGGGTATTAATGTGTGGGAACTGATCAGTCTGGCGAACCGTCATCCTCGCGTTAATATTTTGCAGCCTGGCCCAGGCGTTGGCGGTCACTGCATCGCCGTCGATCCGTGGTTTATCGTCGCGCAAAATCCGGAATTGGCGCGCATCATCCGCACAGCACGGGAAGTGAATGACAGCAAACCATACTGGGTGGTCGATCGCGTGAAAGCGGCGCTGGCAGATTGCCTGACCACCACTGGAAAGCGTGCGGCTGACGTCAAAATCGCCTGCTTTGGTCTGGCCTTTAAACCGAACATTGACGATCTGCGCGAAAGCCCGGCGGTTGAAGTGACACATCTGATTGCCGACTGGCACGCCGGAGAAACCTGGGCAGTCGAACCGAACGTTCACCTGTTGCCTGCCTCTTTGGCCGAGAAAGTGACGCTGCATACTTTGGATGACGCGCTGCAAAATGCCGATCTGCTGGTGATGCTGGTCGATCACGCCTCCTTCAAAGCGATCCCCGCCGCTCAAGTTGAACAGTTGTGGATCGTGGATACCAAAGGCGTATGGCGATAAGTCTTCGCGGCAATATTGATCCTCTCGGCTGGGAGAGTGAATTCTTCCGGCTACAGAGCGCGAAGCTGACGCTCGATACTGGCGCGGCTGAAGTGACACTGCAGGCACTGGCGCAGTACGCGCTGGTACAGGTGAAAGTGGACGCCGATCGGATGGATACGCTGGACGCACTTTCCGCGTTGGGTTTCCGGCTGGCGGAAGGCGAAACCGACCTGTGTATGTGGGTGGAACCGCAGGATGCTGCGCTCGCAGCCGGACGTCTGGCCGTGCCAGAAGAGATTGCTGGTGTGGTCGCCATTGCCCGCCAGGCGTTCCGGCTCAGCCGTTTTCGTGCGCCGTGGTATCAGCCGGGCGACAGCGAGCGCTTTTACGCGATGTGGGCGGAAAAAGCGGTGCTCGGCACCTTCGACCATCTTTGCCTGTGGGCAGATGATGCGCAGGGCAGCGGACTCGGCTTTGTGACGCTGCGAAAGCTCTCACCGGATGAAGCAAGAATTGGCCTGCTGGCCGTCAGACCAGAGTGTCAGGGACGGGGAGCGGGCAGGAAATTAATGGCGGCTGCAAAACAGTGGTGTGCTGAACAGGGAATGTCGCGTTTACACGTTGCCACCCAAACTGGCAACCTCGCGGCTTTAAACCTTTATCTCGCCAGCGGTGGCAAAGTCACGCGCACGGCGTACTGGCTGTACAGGTGAAACAATGATCCCTTTTAATGCGCCTCCGATTGTGGGTACTGAAGTTGATTTCATGCGCGAGGCGATGAGCAGCGGCAAGTTATGCGGAGACGGCGTTTTTACCCTGCGCTGCCAGCAATGGTTCGAGCAGCGTTTTCACTGCCTGAAAGTCTTGCTGACACCGTCTTGTACGGCTTCTCTGGAAATGGCTGCGCTATTGCTGGATATCCAGCCCGGCGACGAAGTCATCATGCCGAGCTTCACCTTTGTTTCCACCGCCAACGCGTTTGTTCTGCGCGGCGCGAAAATCGTGTTTGTCGATATTCGCCCGGATACGATGAATATCGACGAAACGCTGATTGAAGCGGCGATCACCGATAGAACCAAAGTGATTGTGCCCGTGCACTACGCCGGTGTGGCCTGTGAAATGGACACCATCATGGCGCTGGCTGACAAACATCATCTGTTTGTGGTGGAAGATGCCGCACAAGGTGTGATGTCGACTTACAAAGGCAAAGCGCTGGGCACCATCGGCCATATCGGCTGTTTCAGTTTTCACGAAACCAAAAACTATACTGCTGGTGGGGAAGGTGGCGCGACGCTGATTAACGATGCGAATCTTATCGACCGCGCGGAAATCATTCGTGAAAAAGGCACTAACCGTAGCCAGTTCTTCCGTGGTCAGGTGGATAAATACACCTGGCGTGATATCGGTTCCAGCTATCTGATGTCCGATTTGCAGGCCGCGTATTTGTGGGGAAACCTAGAGGCTGCTGAGAAAATTAACCAACGCCGTCTGTACATCTGGAATGCGTATTATGAAGCCTTGCAGGATCTGGCCGACGCCGGACGCATTCAACTGCCGGGCGTTCCGCAGGATTGTGTGCAAAACGCGCATATGTTCTATGTGCGCCTGAACGACATCGAAGATCGCGATGCCTTTATCCGCCACATGAAAGCGGCGGATATCCTCACCGTCTTCCATTATATTCCGCTGCATGCCTGCCCGGCGGGCGAAGATTTTGGCCGTTTCGACGGAAACGACCGCTTTACAACACCGGAAAGCGAGCGTCTGGTGCGCCTGCCGCTGTTCTATAATATGACGGATGAGATTCAACAGACTGTGATCGCCGCTATGCTGAAATACTTCGCCTGATATGTCTCTGGCAAAAGCTTCGGTATGGACTGCGGGTTCAACACTGATAAAAATCGCTGCGGGCTTGCTGGTGGTGAAACTGCTGGCAGTGGCCTTTGGACCCAGCGGACTCGGTCAGGCTGGTAACTTCCGCCAGATGATCACGGTGCTGGGCGTGCTGTCTGGTGCGGGAATATTCAATGGCGTGACTAAATATGTCGCCGAGCACCACGAAAACCCTGAGCGCCTCAAAGCTGTCCTCGGCACGTCGTCATCACTGATTTTAGGTTTCTCGACGCTGTTGGCGGCGGTATTTTTGCTGGCGGCGGCGCCAATCAGCGTTGGGCTGTTCGGCCACGATCGCTATCAGGCAGTGGTTCGCACCCTGGCCTTTATTCAGATGGGCATCGCCTACGCCAACTATTTTCAGGCGATCCTGAAAGGGTATCGCGATGCGATGGGCACGGCGCTGGCGGTGATCGGCGGCAGCCTGATTGGATTGTTGGCTTATCTGCTGTGTTTCAAACTTGGCGGCTACGAAGGTGCGCTGGCGGGTCTGGCGCTGGTGCCGGCGCTGGTGATTATTCCTGCCGCGGGTATGTTGTGGCGACGAAAATCCTTCCCGCTAGCGTATCTGAAGCCGGGCTGGGATCGCTTTATCGCCAGCCATCTGGGCAAATTTACGCTGATGGCGCTGATCACCTCCGTCACCATTCCGGTGGCCTATGTGATGATGCGAAATCTGTTGGCAGAACATTACAGCTGGAAAGCGGTGGGGATTTGGCAGGGCGTCAGCAGTATTTCCGATGCCTACCTGCAATTTATCACCGCGTCTTTCAGCGTGTACCTGCTGCCGACGCTGTCACGACTAAAAGACAAACAGGCGATTTCCCATGAGATCGTCAAGTCGCTGAAATTCGTACTTCCCGCCGTCGCCGCCGTCAGTTTTACTGTCTGGCTGTTACGGGATTTCGCCATTTGGCTGCTGTTTTCGAAACAGTTTATCGCGATGCGCGATTTATTCGCCTGGCAGTTGGTCGGCGACGTGCTGAAAGTTGGCTCGTATGTTTTTGGGTATCTGGTGATCGCCCGTGCGTCTTTGCGTTTTTACATACTGACTGAAATCAGCCAGTTCGCGTTACTGACCGGATTCTCACACTGGCTGATCCCGATTCACGGTTCTCTGGGCGCTGCGCAGGCGTATATGGCGACATATATCGTCTATTTCGCGCTGTGTTGCACCGTATTTCTTCTTTATCGTAGACGAGTATGACAACGCTGATTCACGTTTTGGGATCTGACATCCCACACCATAATCTCACTGTGTTGCGCTTCTTCAATGATGTGCTGGCAGAGTGCGCGCCACAGGAACAGATCCGCAATTTTATGGTGGCTGCAGCGGACAGTGCCGCCTTTACAGGATTGACCCGCCTGCAGATTGATATCTACCCAGATAAAAAAAGTTTGGCGCGGGCGATGATCGCTAACGCACAACAAAACCGCAGTCATCGTTTCTTCCTGCACGGGCAATTTAACCCTACCCTGTGGCTGGCATTACTCGGCGGCAAGATCAAAGCGCGGCAGGTATGCTGGCATATTTGGGGCGCAGATTTGTATGAGGCGTCCGGTAGCCTGAAGTTTCGTCTGTTTTATCTGTTGCGTCGCATTGCCCAAGGATGCGTCGGTCATGTATTGGGTACGCGCGGCGATCTGATTCATTATCATCAGCGCCATCCGCGGGTGGCCTCTTCGCTGCTCTACTTTCCGACTCGCATGGATCCCGCCCTGACGCAGGTAGACTGTCAGCCTGAAAACAGTGAGCCGATGACCGTTCTGGTTGGCAACTCAGGTGATGTTAGCAATCGGCACGTCGAAGCGTTGAATGCGCTGTATCAGCAATTTGGTGCGGAGATTAGGGTGATTATTCCGATGGGATATCCGGACAACAATCAGCCTTATATTGAGCAAGTCTACGCCGAAGCCCTGAAACTATTTCCAGCAAAGAATGTTGAATTACTGACAGAATCCATGGCCTTTGACGATTACCTCAACATGCTACGCCGCTGTTCGCTGGGATATTTTATTTTTGATCGCCAGCAGGGTATAGGTACTCTGTGTTTGCTCATCCAGTTTGGCGTGCCCTTTGTCGTGAGCCGCAAGAACCCGTTTTGGCAGGATTTGGCCGAGCAGCATCTGCCCGTGCTTTTTTACGGTGATAGGCTAAATGTTGCGACTGTCGCCGAGGCGCGCCGTCAATTATTGAGTACCGATCGTCAAAATATCGCGTTCTTTAATCCCAATTATATTGGCGGATGGCAACAGGCGCTGAGTCTGGCAGCGGGAGCGTCATTATGACGTTGGCCCAGTTCGGCGGTCTTTGCGTGGTTTACGCTTTTTCGCTGATATTTATTTTGACGTTGACCTACAAAGAATTCCGCCGGGTCCGGTTTAACTTCAACGTATTCTTTTCCATGCTTTATTTACTGACGTTCTACTTCGGCTTTCCGCTGACCTGTCTGTTGGTGTTTCGTTTTGACGTGCAGGTGGTCCCGGTGGAGTATCTGCTGCAGGCGATGCTAGCCGCTACCTGTTTCTACGGCATTTACTACGTAAGTTATAAAACCCGACTGAAAGCGTCCTCAGCGACACCAAGAGCGGCGCTCTTTACCATGAACCGAGTGGAAACCCACCTGACGTGGATGCTGCTGGCACTCGTTGCCATTGTTACCGTGTCGATTTTCTTCCTGCATAACGGCTTCCTGTTGTTCAAACTGACGTCTTATAGTCAGATCTTCTCGAGAGATGTCTCCGGTGTGGCGCTCAAACGTTTCTTCTACTTCTTCATTCCTGCCATGCTGGTGGTTTATTTCCTGCGGCAGAACAGCCGTAGCTGGCTGTTTTTCCTGGTGAGCACGGTAGCTTTTGGCCTGCTGACTTACGTGATCGTCGGCGGCACGCGTGCCAACATCATCATCGCTTTTGCATTGTTCCTGTTTATCGGCATTGTGCGGGGTTGGATATCGCTGTGGATGCTGGCTGTGGCGGGCGTCATGGCTATTGTGGGTATGTTCTGGCTGGCACTGAAGCGTTATGGGATGAATGTTAATGGCTCGGAGGCATTCTATACCTTCCTCTACCTTACTCGTGACACCTTCTCGCCGTGGGAAAATCTGGGCCTGCTGCTGCAACATTATGACCAAATAAGTTTTCAGGGGCTCGCCCCTATTATCCGCGACTTCTATGTCTTTATTCCGAGCTGGTTGTGGCCGGGCAGGCCTAGTGAGGTACTTAATTCCGCCAACTACTTTACCTGGGAAGTCCTCAATAACCATTCCGGACTTGCCATCTCCCCGACCCTTATAGGCTCGCTGGTGGTGATGGGTGGCGTGTGGTTTATTCCTTTGGGCGCGGTGGCAGTTGGTATGATCATCAAATGGTTTGACTGGCTGTATGAACTCGGGAAAGCGGAGAAGAATCGCTACAAAGCGGCAATTTTGCAAAGTTTCTGTTTCGGTGCTGTCTTTAATATGATCGTGCTTGCCCGAGAAGGCGTTGATTCTTTTTTCTCGCGTGTCGTCTTTTTTTGCCTGATTTTTGGCGCGTGTCTGGTCATAGCAAAACTTCTGTACTGGCTTTTTGACGCAGTTGGTCTGATCAACCCGCGTCCATGTCACATTCTTAATATTATCAATACCGAAGGGACCCCAACGACGCATCCGCCGTCGCAGGAACATTCATGAATTTAGAGAATAACATTCCAATCTATTCAATCCGTGGCATTGATCTGTGGGGCTTTCGCGACATGGATCAGTTCATCGACTATCTGTTTGCCGGTCACAGGGTGAAGACCGGTGCGCTGGTAGCGATGAATGCTGAAAAGGTGTTAGCTACGGAGAGCCAGCCGGAAATTGCTGAGCTTATTGGCCGCGCAGAGTATAAATACGCCGATGGCATAAGTATCGTGCGTTCTATCCGTCGTAAATATCCACGGGCTAAAGTGTCACGTATTCCTGGTGTGGATCTATGGGAAGGGCTGATGCAGCGTGCTGGGCAGGAAGGAACGCCAGTATTTCTGATTGGCGGTAAGCCTGATGTTCTGGAGCAAACCGAAGCCAAACTGCGCGCGCAATGGAATGTAAACATTGTTGGCAGTCAGAACGGTTATTTGACTCCACAACAGCGCGATTCATTGTTTGAACGTGTTAAAGCGAGCCAGGCTGCCATTATCACGGTTGCGATGGGATCGCCTCGACAGGAGGTTCTCATGTACGATTGCCAGGTAGTGCATCCTGATGCCTTATACATGGGTGTCGGTGGCACTTACGATGTGTTTACCGGCCATGTGAAGCGCGCACCAAAAATCTGGCAAAAGCTGGGACTTGAGTGGCTTTATCGTTTAATCCGCCAGCCTAGTCGGCTTGGTCGTCAGATTAAACTGCTTAAATATCTGCGTTACCACTATACGGGGCGGCTCTAAACTTCCCCTGCGGTGTGTCATGGCATCCTATCAGGGCATGGTGTTGTTGATGGGGGGAATTTGCCTCGATAGGCAGATTTTTTGCGGGTAGACAGGGTTTTCATCGCAGCGAACCGCCTGATATACTCCTGAACAGGGATAAGTATGTGTATGTCACTGACGGCTGAATAGACAAAATAACGTCGTAAGTCATGGGCAGAGAGGCTAAGACGCCTATTTTTAGCGCGTATTGGACAAAGAGCAGTCAAACGAAACTTTTCCAATAAAAAGCACTAGACAGGGTGGCATGGAAACCGTAGTATCCCCATCCGCAACGGCGCTAAGCGCCCGTAGCTCAGCTGGATAGAGCGCTGCCCTCCGGAGGCAGAGGTCTCAGGTTCGAATCCTGTCGGGCGCACCATTAAGTTTGCGCTAGAGTTGCGGTGGTCATGTTTGAAGTTAAGCAGTCCACGATGTAGAAGAGTTTGAAATGGTGGCTATAGCTCAGTTGGTAGAGCCCTGGATTGTGATTCCAGTTGTCGTGGGTTCGAGCCCCATTAGCCACCCCAAATTTTTTAAATGATTTTGTGAACGTGACATGCGATGGTGGCGGAATTGGTAGACGCGCTAGCTTCAGGTGTTAGTGTCCTTTGGATGTGAGGGTTCGAGTCCCTCCCTTCGCACCACACACAAAATGCATTTAAATGATGCTGTTAGTATCAAAAAATAGTAATATGCACGACATCGGCGAGTAGCGCAGCTTGGTAGCGCAACTGGTTTGGGACCAGTGGGTCGGAGGTTCGAATCCTCTCTCGCCGACCACATTTGAAAAACCTGCTTTTGAAGCGGGTTTTTTTTCGCCTATAGTTTATGAGGATGAGAACCTCCGAAGGAGGTTTGAGCCGAGCGCAGCGAGACCACGTTGCTTTATCACGACTTTCCCACTTTACGCTGTCTCTGTCTTGAGACATTTATCCTATTGATAAACAGTCTTTAATTTCATCCCTGTCTGTACTGTCGCTCTCAGGAGACAGATCTGGACTTCTGGCGTGTAATAACCCGCGCCGGAAAAATACTCATACCATCACCGGGGAATAAAAACTTTTATTATCATAAGTATAAAATATTTCACGGCAGGTATTGCCAGTGTGGCACGCATCCTGCATTATTCTCGCCGTAGATGCTCATTCCACCTCTTATGTTCGCCTACCGGCTTCATAAACCTGGGAATGACGCAGAGCCAATTTATAGTGCCTATTGTCTATCTGACCGATAAGCGCCTCTCATCAGGCAGTTATCAACCAGCAGGCAAAACGTTGAGTGAGGCACTCCCCTGTTGTCTATGACCTGATTGTTTTCGACACTTGCTGACCGGCAAGTGTTTTTTTTTGCGGGTATAAAATCTATGGTCACCCCCGTTTTTGCAACACCGATTTTGATTTATGATGGGCTTGCTTAAATCTATACGGCGTCTGATGGGCAACCTTACGTTGCCCGCGCCACGATGAAGTCCGCGCCTGCAGAACCTTAAAAAGCGGACGGCTTCAAAGAGCCATTTTTTATGTCAGGTTCATCCGCAGGTCGCTGTGCCGTTCATGTCATCAATAATCAATCGTCGCAAAACCAGAAAGTCACTGCGTAATGCCTTAGAGCTAACAGTTCGTCCTGTTAGCTCTTTTTATTGGATAAAAGCTGTCCGATGGGTTGTCACCGACCAGGCTATTCGGGCCAGTTTGTTGGCCAGCCCGCAGGCCACTACGTTCGAGTGATGCCGTGTCAGTTGGGCCTTCACCCAGTCAGCCAGCCGCCCCTGATTGTGTTCAAGTCGTTGCATAAAAGCGCGAGCGCATTGCACCAGAAGACGTCGCAGATTTTTATCCCCACGTTTACTGATGCCCATTAGCGTACTTTTTCCGCCCGTGCTGACTGACGTGGGACTAACCCCGTCGAGGCAGCAAAGTCCCGGCTGCTGGCATAACTTCTTCCATCGCCGAGCTTCGTGGCTAAAAGGCTGGCCGTGATAAGTCCAACGCCGGGAATAGTCAGCAGGCGCTGCGTGGTGTCGTCATCCGCCATATGGGTTTTTAATTCTTGTTCGAGCGCTTCAATCTGTTCAGTGAGGTAGGCGTAATGCTGATGGAGTCGCATAAGCAATCGCGCTAAATAAGGCGGCAATTCGTGCTCTTCAAGCACCGCAGAAAGACGCCTGATAACCGCGATACCGCGCGGCATGCTTATGCCAAACTCCAGCAGGAAAGCGTGCATCTGATTGGTGGTTTTAACGCGCTCTCTGACGAGCGC
>NZ_BMFZ01000013.1:40213-140519 GCF_014639435.1 Hafnia psychrotolerans
AAAAGCGCATAGAAGGTCGTGATGCGGCTTCGCAGATAGCCTCGGCATCAATGAAATCGTTCTTGTTGCTTTTAACAAAGGGGCGGACAAACTGGGGAGAGATGAGCTTGACCTGATGCCCGAACTGGCTGATGTGGCGGGCCATAAAATGTGCGCCGGCACAGGACTCCATTACAACGGTAGAAGGGGTACAAGTAGAGAGAAAGGCGGTTAACTGGTTGCGAGAAAACTTCTTACGTAGCAATGCATGGCCGTTTTTATCCTGAGCGTGGACATGGAACGAATGCTTGCCGAGATCAATACCGATGAGCGTAACGTTTTGCATGATGATCCCCTTCAGAAAGAAAAACACCCTGCCAGCGTACCGCTCACAGGGTGGGGGTGACCATCTTATTAAGCTCCCGAAGGAGCTTATCAATCTGTGTCTACTAATCTACCGTTACTGTCCCTGAGAATTATTCAGCGTCAGCATTAACCCTTTATGGCGCATGTCGGCAGCCTCTGCGGGTTTATGTAGCTTATCGAGTGCGTCAGCCAGCCATGCATAGTCATAGGCATCAGGGCGTTGTTTAATCGCTTCATGGAAGGCCTCCGAGGCTTGCAACCATTCACCATGCTTCATCAGCAACTGTCCCAGCGTGCTGTTCAACAGCGGCGTAGCGCCATTTTGCTTGATGAGCTGCCGTACTGTTTTCTCCAGTTGTTCAGGATTGCCTGAACGTAGCTTGGGCATCATGGCGATCAGGCGTTCATCGTACTGGCGTTTTAGTCCGTCGAGGATCACTTCCTGCGCCAGATCCTGATCATTACACTCAATCAAATGCGCAGCGATCGCGACTTGCAGGGCTACTTCATGGCGGGTTTTACGGTTCTGGTCCTTCCACCAACGTTTCAGACCCTCACTACCTTCCTCCGCCATCATCTGATTCATCATGCCGATGTACGCTTGTTCTTGCAGCGCACGAAGCTCCTCGTCGTCATGAATACCGGCTTTGGACATAGATGGCAGGATCTCCAGTAATGAGCCGTACGCACCGGTGCGCAAGTAGGCCTGTTCGGCCAGACGCAAGATCTCTGGATGACGCGGAGACTGACCAATCAGTCGGTCAACACCATGGCGCGCGGCATGAACTTCCCCTTGGGCCAACTGAATACGCACACGCGTGATATCCACCGGCATCTGATCGGTATCGGCAATTTCTGCTGCGCGTTCCAGATACTGGTTGGTGCGAATGTTATCGCCACGTTGTTGTGCCGCTTCAGCTGCCAGCAGGTAGTTCACTACCGGTTGTTCGGCGTGGTCAGCATTGCGCGCCAGCAATTTTTCCATCTGACGATGATCGCCTTCTGCCAGTTTCAGCATCGCTGCATGGGTCTGTTTTCGGGCTTTGGAGCTTTTACGACCTGCAAACCAGCCACGGGTGCGCGCACTGGTGCGCAAGACACGGCGTAAAATCCACTCGATGAAGAGCAGCACCAGCATCAGCCCTACAAACATAATCACCAGACCGGTGACGCTGGTTTCGATATTGTAATTATCCGTCTGGATCAGTACATAACCCTGATGCCCTGCTAGCATAGGGCCGACGACAATCCCAACAATAACAATCAGGAATAACACGAAAATTTTTAACATGCGTTATTCCCCCTGAGTAGCGACTGCGGGCTGTTGAAGCAGATTACGCACCCGGGATTGCATGAGTTTCTCCAACATAGGTTGGCTTTTCAACTGATCGGGAACGTCCATCGAAATAGACTGCTGGCTGAGGTTATCAATCTCTGCCAGGAAGGCTTTGGTCGACGGGTCGCTGGTATCGAAATAAGCGCGTACCCATGTCGATACCGACTCGAGAGATTGTTTGTAAATTTCGTCCTGATGACGGGGCACTGCTTGTGCGGCAATCAACAGGCGGGAACGAATATTTTCACGCAGATAGACGTCCTGATTGGGTGCCAGCAAAGGCTCTGCGCTGCTATCACGGCGACGGACAGTGATGAAATCTGACATAAAGTTATGCCAGCTTTTGGTCAGGTTTTGCCGCCATTCCGCGAGTGATCCCGACAAACTGGTACTATCGTCATCCATGGGGGCTTCATCGCTGTCATTGTCAGCCAGACGCAGGTTATCGACTTGATTAGAGAGCTGATTCACTTTAAGGATGATGCCGTCGAAATCGACCTGCGTCACGGCAGAGAGGCTGGCAACGTCTTCATTGAGCGCGCGGCGTACATCAATCAGGCTCGGGTCATTCATGTCAGCGAGGCTGGCATCGGCACTTTTCAACAGCGCAGCGGCAGTGGTGACATCCTGATCGCTCCACAGTTTACGTCCAGCCAATTTCACCAGGAAATCAGCCTGAGCCAGCATCCAGGTTTTGGCATCGCTGCCGGAAATACTGGCAACTTTGTCCTGTAATTCATTCAACTGGCGACTAAACGAAGCCTGCTGGCGCTCAGTGGCCTGTTGTGATTTATCTTGCTCACCGAGCAGGGTGGCAATGTGTTGTTTATCCTGCTGCTGGCTTTTCTGCAAGGCGATAAGTTGGTCTTGTAGCTCATCGACAGCGGCCGTTTGCCCCAGCGCTTGCTGGTGCCCGTGATAATAAAGACCAGCACCCAGTGCTATCACCAGCACAATCGCAATCGCCCCGAGAACCGGAGCAGTGCGCTGTTTTTTACGCAAGGTGTTCAACTGGTCTTGTTGCTGCTTGTCACGGGAGGCAACGTCTGGCTGTTGGGTGCTCTCAACCGCAGGGGTTATCACATCATCCTTGGCGGAAGGATTTTTTTGTTCCGTCATTTTGGCACATCCCTTAGTCAGGTTATTTTAATGCGCGGATCAGCGCATCATTATCTGCGTTCTCAGCAACACGGATGTCGCTCCAGCCTAATTGGCGGGCGAGTGTGGCTAAGCGTTCACTGACCACTACAAGGCTACAATCCAGTAGCCAGCTATTACGGTAGTATTCAGGAACTAACGCATAAAGCAGTTGTAACATTTCGCCGCTGGTGACGACTAGCGTCGAAATGCCAGCACGCTGCCAACTTGAGCTTTGCTCACTGCCGTCATAGAGAATCGGGCTGCGCTGGTAGCATTCACAATATATGACCTCAACGCCACGTTGGCGAAGTGTTTCGGCCAGCAGTTCCCGGCCACCATTGCCGCGTAGGATCAGCGCTTTTCGGCCTGTAATATTTTGTAATTCAGGCAGTTGTAGCAAAGTTTCGCTAGTTTCACCATCGTGTGGGTAGACCACAGGAAGGCGACTCATGCGATGAAACAACAGGCCCGTAGTGCGACCTATCGCGTAGTAATGTACGTTTGCAGGCCAGCTCTGGTGTGATTGCTGCAACGCCCGATCAGCATATTTCACGGCGTGCTGAGAAAGAATAAATACCAGATCCTGCTGACTTAATGAGGATAGCAGGTTCGGCAAGACTGCGAGTCCGTTGCCGGGTGCAAAATCAATCAACGGAGAGTGATAGGCAACCCGGCCAAGCGTGCGCAAGCGGCTGACAAGCTGCTCTCCAAAAGGGGAAGGTCGGGTTACCAATATGGTCATCGTGGTAGATTTCCCTGATACACCTCATGTAAGATCTCACGTGCGCCATTAGCCAACAACTCTTCGGCCAAATCAACGCCCAGACTTTCAGCATCAGCGGTATTACCGCGACGCTCACCGCGCACCATCTGGCTACCATCCGGTGCGCCAACCAGTGCGCGTAACCAGATTTTATCGCCATCCACCTCAGCATAGCTGCCAATTGGCACCTGACAACCCCCTTCAAGTCGCATATTCATCGCTCGTTCTGCTAATACGCGCAGCGTGGTTTCACGGTGAGCCAAAGGAGCAAGCAATTCGCGGGTGCGATGATCGTCAAGGCGGCACTCAATGCCGACCGCACCTTGGCCAACAGCGGGTAGACACTCTTCAGGCGACAGCGCAACGCGGATTCGGTCTTGCAGACCCAGACGTTTCAAACCGGCAACGGCCAAAATAATGGCATCATAATCACCGTTGTCGAGTTTGCCGAGACGGGTCCCGACGTTGCCGCGTAAATCGCGGATCACCAGGTCGGGGCGCTGTTCACGCAACTGGCACTGTCGACGTAAGCTTGAGGTGCCTACGATGCTGCCAGCAGGCAGGGCGGCGAGATTGGCAAAATAGTTCGAAACGAAGGCATCACGCGGATCATCGCGTTCACAAATCGTCACCAGACCCAATCCTTCAGGGAATTCCACCGGAATATCTTTCATTGAGTGCACGGCGATGTCCGCGCGACCGTCTTGCATCGCCAATTCGAGTTCTTTAACGAACAAACCTTTGCCACCGACTTTTGCCAGCGGGGTATCCAAAATGATGTCACCCCGTGTGACCATTGGCACCAGTTCAACGCGTAAACCGGGGTGAAGCGCCATGAGCTGGGTTTGAACATATTGTGCCTGCCATAAAGCCAGAGGGCTCTGTCGGGTCGCAATACGAATAGTTTTATCTAACATTCCGGGTACCATTTTTACTGATTCATCGACCATCCTACCACCGACATAGGAAATCTGTCAGCGTAAGAAGCCATAGTCAAAGGCGGGAAATAGGCGCAAAAGGAATGGATTACCTCCACGCTCAGTTCGTGATCGGGAAGTAAAATGTAAAGTTGCGGAAGGATAATAGTGGTGCGTTACTTCCTTTACGGTCAATCAGCAAGGTGTTAAATTGATCACGTTTCCAGCATTTAACCGTCAACTAACTTTCTTTTATACGATAAATGACGGTTTTGGAACGGGGTTTTTTCTAAACACTGTAAAATCAGGCGAACAGTCTTGTACCTCTACATCGAGACACTGAAGCAGAGATTGGATGCGATAAACCAGTTACGCGTGGATCGCGCCTTAGCGGCTATGGGACCGGCTTTCCAACAGGTCTACAGTCTTCTGCCAGTTTTACTACATCACCATCACCCTCTGATGCCCGGATACCTTGACGGTAAGGTTCCACACGGCGTCTGCATCTTCACGCCTGATGATATCCAAACCACCTACCTCACTGACCTTGAAGATAAATGGGGCAGCGCTGTAGACGTGATGGCGAAAGGCGAACTGCCAATCACCGGCGTCTACTCAATGGGCAGCACCTCATCGATTGGTCAGAGCAACACCTCAGATCTCGATATTTGGGTCTGTCATCAGTCGTGGCTCGACAACGAAGAGCGCAATCGCTTACAGCAAAAATGCAGCTTGTTGGAAAAATGGGCCGCGTCACTGGGCGTTGAAGTCAGCTTCTTTCTGATTGATGAAAACCGCTTCCGGCATAATGAAAGTGGTAGCCTTGGTGGTGAAGACTGTGGTTCGACACAGCACATTCTTTTACTTGATGAATTTTACCGGACCGCCGTGCGTCTGGCGGGGAAACGTATTCTGTGGAATATGGTGCCAGGTGAAGAAGAGGGGCATTACGACGAATATGTGCTTTCGCTTTACGCCCAGGGCGCATTGACGCCCAATGAGTGGCTGGATCTGGGCGGGCTTGATACGCTGTCGGCGGAAGAATATTTCGGTGCCAGTTTATGGCAACTGTATAAAAGTATCGACTCGCCCTACAAAGCAGTGCTCAAAACCTTACTATTAGAAACCTATTCCTGGGAATATCCGAATACATCACTGTTAGCGATGGACATCAAAAAACGTTTGCATCAGGGCGAAATTGTCTGCTTTGGTCTGGACTCTTACTGCATGATGCTTGATCGCGTGACGCGTTATCTGACCCAGGTAGAAGACACCACTCGCCTTGATCTTGTCCGCCGATGCTTCTATCTGAAAGTGTGTGAAAAGCTCTCCCGTTCCAGTGCCTCAGTCGGCTGGCGTCGTGAAATCCTCAGCCAACTGGTCAGCGAATGGGGCTGGAGTGATGAGCGTTTGGCGATTCTGGATAACCGCGCCAACTGGAAAATCGAGCGGGTGCGCGAAGCGCATAACGAACTGCTTGATGCCATGATGCAGAGTTACCGCAATTTGATCCGTTTCGCCCGTCGCAACAATTTAAGCGTCAGTGCCAGCCCGCAGGATATCGGCGTGCTGACCCGTAAATTGTACGCCGCATTTGAAGCGCTGCCGGGCAAAGTCACGCTGGTGAATCCACAGATTTCTCCCGACCTGTCAGAGAGCGACTTAACCTTTATTCATGTGCCGATTGGTCGTGCCAACCGGACCGGCTGGTATCTGTATAACCGGTCACCGTCGATGGAGTCCATCGTCAGTCATCAGCCGCTGGAATATAACCGCTACCTGAACAAGCTGGTAGCCTGGGCCTATTTTAATGGCTTACTGACTGCCACCACGCGGTTACATATTAAAAGCGGCAACTTGTGTGATATCGCCAAACTGCGCGAACTGGTGGCGGATGTTTCGCATCATTTCTCGTTGCGGCTGGCGGCACCAACACCCAAGGCGCTCTATAGCCCGTGTGAAATTCGCCATCTGGCGATCATTGTTAACCTGGAACACGACCCGACCGCCGCTTTCCGCAATCAAGTGGTACATTTCGATTTCCGCAAGCTGGATGTGTTCAGCTTTGGCCAGCAACAGCAATGCCTGGTAGGCAGCATTGATTTGCTGTACCGCAATTCGTGGAATGAAGTGCGAACTTTGCATTTCAGCGGGGAGCAGGCGGTGCTGGAAGCGCTAAAAACCATTCTGGGCAAGATGCATCAGGATGCTGCGCCACCGGAATCGGTGGAAGTATTCTGCTACAGCCAGCACTTACGTGGCCTGATCCGTACGCGTATTCAACAGTTGGTATCTGAGTGCATCGAGTTGCGTCTGTCGAGCAAACGTCTTGAGCCGGGCCGCTTTAAAGCGGTGCGCGTCGCCGGGCAAACCTGGGGATTATTCTTCGAGCGTCTGAGTGTTTCCGTGCAAAAGCTGGAAAACGCGATCGAATTTTACGGCGCTATTTCTAACAACAAGTTGCACGGTTTATCGGTCAAAGTGCAAACCGGTCAGGCGCATTTACCGGCGGTAATTGACGGCTACGCCAGCGAAGGGATTATTCAATTCTTCTTCGAGGAGAGCAGTGATGATGTCGGTTTCAACATCTATATCCTTGATGAAGCCAATCGCGTTGAGGTTTACCACCACTGCGAAGGCAGCAAAGAAGATCTGGTGCGCGACGTCAGCCGTTTCTACTCATCTTCACATGACCGTTTTACCTATGGCTCAAGCTTTATCAATTTCAATCTGCCGCAGTTTTACCAGATTGTGTCACTCGATGGTCGTACCCAAGTGATCCCTTTTCGCAATAATCCGCTGGCGCATCTTTGTGTCACCGCGTCTGAAAGCACAGCAGAAGAGCCAAAGCGTTTCCAACTGCATTAAACCGAGATTTCTCTCCTTTGAATCTCTAAACTACGCGGTCTGAGATTACCGATTCCTATTGCTTTTCATGATCCACCTGCGATTATAGAGAGCTTGGTAGCACGAATTACAGGCATTCATAAAATGAAAAACGTTTTACTCTGGTCTTTGGCCGCAATGGTAATCTTTACTCTTTCTGGTTGTGGATTGAAAGGACCACTCTATTTCCCGCCGGCTGACAAATCATCGACACAAAAAAATAGCCAGTCACAAGGTGTCGCAGGCGATGGTTCATCTCAGCAAAACGGTGTGTCACCCGAGAAACTAGGTACCCACTCAAGAAGTTAATTGAGTGACCAGATTGCGCTTTCTGCAGGTTTTCTGCAGGAATAGACAATAATGTAAAGGATCATCGCGACTGGATCTGACCAGCGGTAAGCGGAGCAAAATATGCAGTTCTCCAAAATGCACGGCTTGGGCAACGACTTTATGGTCGTCGATGCCGTCACCCAAAATGTTTATTTCTCTCCTGAGTTGATCCGCCGTCTGTCTGACCGTAACCGTGGTGTAGGTTTTGACCAGTTACTGGTTGTAGAACCGCCTTACGATCCTGAACTCGATTTTCACTACCGCATTTTCAACGCTGACGGCAGTGAAGTCGCTCAGTGTGGCAACGGCGCTCGCTGCTTTGCCCGCTTTGTCCGTATTAAAGGCTTAACCAATAAACGTGAGATCCGCGTGAGTACGCAAACCGGTCGCATGATATTGAATGTCACCGAAGACGAAATGGTGCAGGTGAATATGGGAGAGCCGGTGTTCGACCCGCAGTTAGTGCCTTTCCGTGCCGCAAAACCAGAAAAGACCTACATCCTGCGTGCCGAAGATCACACGATATTTTGCGGTGTAGTCTCGATGGGTAACCCTCACTGCGTATTGCAGGTCGAGGATGTTGCCACTGCCAGCGTGGAATTACTGGGTCCGATGCTGGAAAGTCACGAGCGCTTTCCTGAACGCGTCAACGTTGGTTTCATGCAGGTCGTGGATCGTGAAACGGTGAAACTGCGTGTTTACGAACGGGGTGCCGGTGAAACCCAGGCGTGCGGAAGCGGTGCCTGCGCGGCTGTTGCAGTCGGGATCCAACAGGGTTTACTTGCTGAAGATGTTCTGGTGGAATTGCCGGGAGGCAACCTCGAGATCCTCTGGAAAGGACCCGGTCATCCACTCTATATGACTGGCCCTGCCACCCACGTATACGACGGATTTATTCATCTATGAACAATCTTGACGATCAATTGGACGCGGCGGTTGCCATCGCGCTGGACGATGACAGCGTGTTGCAATATCTGCTGCAGAATCCAGACTTCTTCATTCGCAATGCGCGCAGCGTTGAACAAATGCATGTGCCGCACCCGGTGAAAGGCAGTATTTCGCTGGTGGAGTGGCAATTAGGCCGCCAGCGTCACCAGATTGGTCAGTTGGAGGAAGAGATCACCTTGCTGATGGAGCAGGCTTCCGTTAATGAAGCTCTCTTTGGGCGTTTGATCGAGTTGCAAGCCACGCTGGCCGCTGCCAGTAGTTTGCAGGACATGCTTAACCGTCTGCAACGCTGGGCGCGCGGTCTTGGGTTGGCGGGGGCGAATGTCCGTCTGTTCAGCGAAAGTTGGCGCATAGGTGCGCCGTCGGACTTTACTCATCTGGCACTCAGCCGCAGTGCATTTGAGTCACTACGCATTCAGCGTCTTGGCGACACTCATCATTTCCTCGGTAGCTTAAATGGCCCCGAGTTGTTGCTGGTATTACCTCAGGCCAAAGCCGTTGGTTCAGTCGCGCTGTCATTGATGGGCGAAAATGGTGAGCTGGGTATGCTGATTTTCAGCAGCCGCGACGCACAACACTATCAGCCGGGGATGGGCACCGTGATGCTCAACCAATTGGCGAAAATGCTGCCCGGTTTATTGGAGCGTTGGATCGAACGGGCATGAGCCGCACTGACTCACCACTGAATCCAGCGGTCGAGGCATTTTTACGTTACCTACGCGTTGAGCGCCAGCTTAGCCCGCTAACCTCCAGCAGCTACCAACGTCAGTTAGACGTGATTATCGGCATGGCCGGTGAAATCGGGATTACTCACTGGGGGCAACTGGATGCGCCAAAGATACGGATGTTACTGTCAAAAAGTAAACGTGCCGGGCAAGGGGAAACCAGTCTTGCTTTACGCATGTCGGCATTACGGAGTTGCCTTGACTGGCAAGTGAGTCAGGGAATGCTCGACGTGAACCCCGCGAAGGGTATCTCCACGCCGCGAATGAATAAACATCTGCCCAAGAATCTTGATGTCGACGAAGTCGACAAACTCCTTGATATCGACCCCAGCGACCCGCTTGCAATACGTGATCGTGCGATGTTGGAAGTGATGTACGGAGCGGGGTTGCGCCTGTCAGAACTGGTCGGCATTGATACTAAACATATCGATATGCTCTCTGGTGAGGTTTGGGTGGTGGGGAAAGGCAGTAAGGAGCGAAGATTGCCTATTGGCCGGACTGCTATTATCTGGCTGGAAAAATGGCTGGCCCACCGACTGAATTATTCCCCGCAAGATGATGCGATGTTTTTATCCAATCAAGGGAAGCGAATCTCCGCGCGTAATGTGCAGAAGCGTTTTGCCGAATGGGGCGTCAAGCAAGGGGTAAACAGCCATATTCATCCGCATAAACTGCGCCACTCTTTTGCCACGCACGTGCTTGAATCAAGCGGTGACCTCCGTGGTGTTCAGGAACTGTTAGGCCACTCCAGCTTGTCGACGACCCAAATTTACACCAGCTTAGACTTTCAGCATTTGGCGTCGGTGTACGATGCCGCGCATCCACGGGCTAAACGAGGAAAATCCTAATGAAGTTCTATCGACCGCTGAAACGCATTGAAGCGATCTCCTTCGATTTAGACGACACGCTGTACGAAAACTATGAAGTGATCCGGCGTACTGATACTGAAACACTGAAGTTTATTCAGGGTTTTCATCCGGCACTGGCGAACATAGAGGGAGACGCTATCCGTCTTATGCGCGCAGAATTACTGACGCAGGATGCGGAGATTTACCACGACGTCACCGAATGGCGTCGTCAGGCGGTACTGCTGGCGATGACCCGTGCAGGTCTGAGTGATGATGATGCGAAGCAGGGCACGAAAGCGGTGATGGAAACCTTCGCCTACTGGCGCAGCAAAATTTATGTGCCACAGGAAAATCACGATGCGCTGGCCGTCTTGGCCGAACGCTGGCCGTTGGTGGCAATCACCAACGGCAATGCCGATCCGCACGCCTGCGGTCTGGCGCAATATTTCCAGTTTACCTTACGTGCTGGCGATCATGGTCGGGCAAAGCCTTATGCTGACATGTATAAAAAGACGTCGATGAAGCTGGATATTCCTCTGGAAAACATCCTGCATGTGGGCGACGATCTTACGACCGATGTCGCGGGTTCCGTGGCCTGCGGGATGCAGGCATGCTGGATCAATCTGCGCGAGGGCAATCTTATGCACATCCGCGATACCCGTCTGTTGCCGCATATTGAGATTTCGCAGTTGGCATCGCTGACAGCATTGCTATAATCCTCGTCATTCTCTGTATAAATTCACAGTAGAAAAGTGTCCGTTGGGCACTTTTCTCTTCCAGACCAACGGTGCCTATGGACGTTTCTGACCTGCTCGACAGCCTGAATGAAAAACAACGTGAAGCCGTGGCCGCGCCACGCAGCAATCTGTTGGTGTTGGCAGGAGCAGGCAGTGGCAAAACCCGCGTCCTGGTCCACCGTATTGCCTGGCTGCTGTCGGTAGAAAATTGCTCGCCGTACTCCATCATGGCGGTGACATTTACCAACAAAGCGGCGGCGGAAATGCGTCATCGTATTGACCATCTGATTGGTAGCACCCAGGGCGGTATGTGGATCGGCACTTTCCACGGTCTTGCGCACCGCCTGCTGCGCGCCCATCACCTTGACGCAAAACTGCCACAGGACTTTCAGATCCTCGACAGCGATGACCAACTACGTCTCCTTAAGCGTATCGTTAAAGCGCTGAATATCGACGACAAACAGTGGCCGCCGCGTCAGGCGATGTGGTACGTCAACGCAAAAAAAGACGAAGGTCTTCGTCCGCAACACATTGAAACCTATAACAACCCGGTGGAAGCCACTTGGTTGCGCATCTATCAAGCTTATCAGGAAGCCTGCGACCGTGCGGGGTTGGTGGATTTTGCCGAGTTATTGCTGCGCGCCCACGAACTCTGGCTGAACAAGCCGCATATTTTGCAGCATTACCGCGACCGCTTTACCAATCTGATGGTGGACGAGTTTCAGGACACCAACAGCATCCAGTACGCGTGGATCCGTCTGCTGGCGGGCAACAATAATAATGTGATGATCGTTGGCGATGATGACCAGTCGATCTACGGCTGGCGCGGTGCACAGGTCGAAAACATTCAGCGCTTCCTGAAAGACTTTCCCAATGCGCACACCATTCGTCTGGAGCAGAACTACCGCTCCACCAGCACCATTCTGACCGCCGCCAACGCGCTAATCGCCAATAACAGCGGCCGTATGGGGAAAAACCTCTGGACCGAAGGAGTTGAAGGCGAACCGATTTCGCTCTATTGCGCTTTCAATGAACTCGATGAATCGCGTTTTGTGGTCAACCGCATCAAAGCCTGGCAGGACAACGGCGGCGCACTGAAAGATTGTGCGATTTTATACCGTAGCAACGCCCAGTCACGTGTGCTGGAAGAAGCATTATTACAGATGGCCATGCCGTACCGTATTTACGGCGGGCAGCGCTTCTTCGAACGTCAGGAAATTAGAGATGCACTGGCTTACCTGCGCCTGATGGCCAACCGCAATGACGATGCCGCTTTCGAGCGTGTGGTGAATACGCCGACGCGCGGCATTGGCGATCGCACCCTCGACGTCGTGCGCCAGACGGCCCGTGACCGGCAAATGACCATGTGGCAGGCCACGCGTGCGTTGTTGCAGGATAAAGCTCTGGCGGGCCGCGCAGCATCGTCATTGCAACGATTTTGCGAACTGGTGGATGCTCTGGCACACGAAACTGCCGATCTGTCGCTGCACGTTCAGACTGACCGGGTAATTAAAGACTCCGGCCTGTTCATGATGTATGAACAGGAGAAAGGCGAGAAAGGGCAGGCGCGAATCGAAAACCTTGAGGAATTGGTGACGGCGACGCGCCAGTTCAGCTACCAAGATGAAGACCAGGATCTGATGCCGCTACAGGCCTTCCTGTCCCATGCCGCGCTGGAAGCCGGCGAAGGGCAGGCGGATGCCAATCAGGATGCGGCCCAGTTGATGACGTTGCACTCAGCTAAAGGGCTGGAGTTTCCGCAGGTGTTTATTGTTGGTATGGAAGAGGGCATGTTCCCGAGCCAGATGTCACTCGACGAAGGCGGGCGTTTGGAAGAAGAACGCCGTCTGGCTTATGTTGGCGTGACGCGTGCGATGCAAAAGCTGACCCTGACCTACGCTGAAACCCGCCGTCTGTACGGCAAAGAGGTTTATCACAAGCCTTCACGCTTTGTCGGTGAATTACCGGAGAACTGTGTCGAAGAAGTTCGCCTTCGCGCCAGCGTGTCACGACCAGTCAGCCATAAACGCATGGGCACGCCGATGAGTACCAGCGACACCGGGTTCACCCTCGGCCAGCGCGTGGTGCACCCGAAATTTGGCGAAGGCACCATCGTGAATATGGAAGGCAGCGGCGAGCATAGTCGTCTGCAAGTGGCTTTCCCCGGTGAGGGGATCAAGTGGTTGGTTGCCGCCTACGCCCGTCTGGAAGCTGCAAGCTAGCTTACTGGCGATCCTGAGTCCGGGCAGTGCTCGACATCCTCATGGACTACGTGTCCATTCCGGTGTCTCCGCGCTGGTCGAACTCAGCCTCGCTGTGCCGCTGACGCCTGACGCTTGTCAGGATTTTAGTCAGGCGGCGAAAGCATCACCCACATCTGCCTTCGCATACCATTCCAGCGTTACTTTTACGCGTTCGTCGCCTTCTGGCGGAGTACCGGGCAGATAATCCTGTTCGGTAACGGGCTGGTAGGCGCCGCGTTTCACTTCAAATATCACGCCACCTTCGTCGAGCGATAACACGCTGTGCCAGGTATTGGCGGGGATCTCCAGCAAGCGGGTTTCTGCGCCCAACCACAGGCGGTCAGTGACGTTGCCTTCAGCATCATAAATCAGTACCAGAAAACGTCCGCGTAGCGCGGTGAGCATCTCCCAGGTGTGCGGATGGCGATGGACGCGCACGTAAGTGCCAGGTTCCATGGCAATCGCCAGACGCTGCACGCCATCTTCCGGAGCCGGATGAATATTGAGGTTCTGACGAAGGCGAGGGGAGTTGGCGGCCTGGGTTATCAGTTCGCACATCATGTCTTGGTTAATCTGTTTAATCATCGGAGTTCCTGTGCGGCACACGCCGGAAAAGGGCATAATCGAGGCCGTCGAGTGTAGCCAAAAAACCTGCGGTATATAAGTCCGTGGAGGTTATCGCGATAGTCTTAGTATTATGCATAAATGTTGCGAGATTACTTTTGTTGATAGTTGACACTGTTTTTCTTCTCGGCGTAACATGCGCGCACTAATATCAATGAGGATCTTCGCCTTGGACACACCCAGTAGATACTGGCTCGATAACCTGTTCTTCAGGTACCACTTCTAAGGCTATCCTCATTGCTGATGGCCTTAGTGGTTGTCAGCGATCCCCGTTCTGTCGCTGTGAGTCAGATCTGAATTTGGTCTAAACATGCCGGTGACACTTTTTCACCTTGTGTTTTCCTGTGCTTCAACGCGTTGTCCATACCTGTCACCTTTGGGAGAACGGGCACATGCTGAGTGCTTTTAAATTAGATAACAGCCGCTTATCCCGTTTGGAGCTGGACGAGTCTGAAGCCGAAACTGACGAGCTGAAAACGTCGTTATGGGTCGACTTGATTGAGCCAGATGAACAGGAACGTGAGCGTGTTCAATGTGAGTTAGGCCAGAGCCTGGCAACACGTCCGGAATTGGATGATATCGAAGCGTCGGCCCGTTTCTTTGAAGACGAAGATGGCCTGCACATTCACTCCTTTTTCTATTATGAAGATGCGGAAGACCACGCGGGAAACAGTACCGTAGCCTTTACCATCCGCGAAGGCCGGCTGTATACACTGCGTGAGCGCGAACTACCGGCGTTTCGTCTCTACCGTATGCGTGCCAGAAACCAGACGCTGGTGGATGGAAACGCTTATGAACTCCTGCTGGATCTGTTCGAAACCAAAATCGAACAGTTGGCAGATGAAATCGAAAATATCTACAGCGATCTGGAAAAACTTAGCCGTGTGATCATGGAAGGTCAGCAGGGCGATGAATATGACGCAGCGTTATCTACGCTGGCGGAGCTGGAAGATGTTGGCTGGAAAGTGCGTCTGTGTTTGATGGATACCCAGCGCGCGCTGAACTTTTTGGTGCGCAAGGCCCGTTTACCTGGCAGCCAGCTTGAACAGGCGCGTGAAGTGTTGCGCGATATCGAGTCGCTGTTGCCACATAACGAATCACTGTTTCAGAAGGTCAACTTCCTGATGCAGGCGGCAATGGGTTTCATTAATATCGAACAGAACCGCATCATCAAGATCTTCTCGGTTGTTTCCGTGGTGTTTCTGCCGCCAACACTGGTGGCATCTAGTTACGGCATGAACTTCAAGTTTATGCCTGAGCTGGATCTCACCTTTGGTTACCCGGCTGCGATTGGCCTGATGATCCTGGCCGGTCTGGCACCTTATCTGTACTTCAAACGCAAGAATTGGCTTTAAGCCTTAATCCTGCTGACATGGGAGTGTACCTATGCCAGCAGGTTCTTCGCGCCTGATTTCCCTGCGCTGTTCAAACTATGTTAAAAATATGCCTCCGCTTGCTCTGATGCAGAATTAAATCATGTTGATGGAAAGGATTGCTTCCGGGAGTCAGTGGTCGTTGCTGGTTATCGCCTCGCTGATCCTCGGTTTTCTCTTTCAGGCATTCCACGTACCAGCCGCTTTGCTGCTGGGGCCGATGATCGTCGGTGTCCTGATGGGATTACTGGGCGCGACTGTGCGTATCGCACCGGTTTTCTTCAAAATTGCGCAGGGTATTCTCGGCTGCATGATTGCCCAGAGTTTATCGCCCTCTATCTTGCCCCCTTTGCTGAATGACTGGCCGATGGTCCTGCTGGTACTGGTCGCTACACTCTTGGCAAGCGGCCTATCCGGTTGGCTGCTGGTGAAATTCAGTAGCCTACCTGGGCCAACCGGCGCGTGGGGTTCCTCCCCCGGAGGTGCCAGCGCGATGGTGGCGATGGCTGGAGACTTCGGAGCCGATGTGCGTCTGGTGGCATTCATGCAGTATCTACGGGTGTTGTTTGTGGCAACGGCGGCGGCATTTGTCGCGCGTATAACCCTCGGCGATAGCGCTTCGGCTGCTGCTGTGATTTGGTTCCCTCCCGTTGACTGGCGCTTTGCCGCCACGCTGCTGCTGGCACTGGCAGGCGTCTGGCTGGGACCCCGACTGCGTATTCCCTCCGGTGCATTACTATTGCCGGCTGTTGTCGGTGCGGTACTTCACTCGACTGAAACCATGACGTTACAGGTACCTGAGTGGCTATTGGCGATGGCTTATACCCTGATTGGCTGGAGCGTGGGATTAAGATTCACCCGACCCATTTTCAGGCTGGCATTGCAGACGCTACCGCAGATGGTGGCGTCAATTATCGGACTGATGCTGATTTGCGGTGGGATGGCGTGGGTCCTCACACAGGTGCTGCATGTCGATATGCTGACGGCCTATCTGGCGACCAGCCCGGGCGGGCTGGATACGGTAGCGATCATCGCGGCAGGCAGTAATGTCAATTTAGGGTTCGTGATGGCAATGCAGACGTTGCGTCTGCTGACCATCATTGTGACCGGTCCGGCCATGGCGAAGTTTATTTCACGCAGTGCCAAACCGTCGTCCTCAATGCCTTAGGCGGTGTTGGGTATAAAGCGCGTCAGTGACGAAGCAGATCAAACCCGCCCAGATAAACCCGAAAGTAACGAGCTGCGATATGTTGACTTTCTCACCGTAGAACACCGCCAGAATAAACATCAGCGTTGGGGCAAGATATTGGAAAAAGCCTAAGGTGGAGAGTTTGAGACGCGCCGTTGCTGCGGTAAAAAACAGCAGCGGGATCGTCGTAACGATTCCGGCTGCCATGAGTAGCAGATTCAGCGACCATGGATTGGCTGGCAGATGACTGGTGACGGTATCGGCGATGAAAAACAAATAGATGGCCGCTACCGGCAACAGCCACAGCGTTTCAATAAGCATGCCCGTTTGGGCCTCTACGCCGATGCGTTTACGCAACAATCCATATAGCGCAAAACTCAGCGACAGCCCCAGGGCAATCATCGGTACCGAACCAAACATCCACACCTGATAACCGACACCGATAAACGCCAGTATCACGGCAATCCACTGCATCCGTCGGAAACGCTCGCCTAAAAACACCATTCCCAACAGTACGTTAACCAGCGGGTTGATGAAGTAGCCAAGGCTGGCTTCCAACAGATGACTATTGTTGATGGCCCAGATATATAACAGCCAGTTACCGGCGATCACTGTGGCCGTCAACAATAACAGAACCACCTTCTTCGGCACTTTCAGCACCTGACGCACATCGCCCCAACGGCGGCTAACTGACAGTAAAATCAGCATAAAGAAGAACGACCAGATTACCCTGTGAGTAAGGATTTCCCCTGCGGGAACCTGCTTGATCAACTTAAAATATACCGGGGCGATACCCCAGATAAGATAGGCGATGAAAGCAAAAATAATGCCTTGTCGAGTGCGTTGTTCGTCCATGTTGAGCTGACCTGATGAAAATTAAGAAAGCGAGTGTAACCGATACTTACCGCGATGGATTTGCTTTCTCATTATTCAGCCCACCAGATAAGTGGCATTCGCCGTAGCAATATGTACACCACTGTCATTGTGTAGATCGACCCGCGCGACGGACACTTTATTTCCCGCACGGATCAGTTGGCTGGTGACAGTAAATACCTCGCCACGCCCTGGGCGCAGATAGTCAACACGGAGATCGATGGTACCCATTTTCGCCAGACGCTGGCGCATTTCCGCTTCCAGCAAGGGATGATCAGGCTTATCGCGACGGATCAACGAACTGGTGACGCATACCAGACCGGCTGCGACATCCAGTACGGCAGCGATCACGCCGCCGTGGAGGATCTTCTGTGCGGCATTACCGACCAGGCGGTCCTGATGAGTAAATAGTAGCTCGGCGTGGTCTGCCTCAAGGCGTTTAAGTTCAAGACCCAGTTCGCGGTTGAACGGCATATCGTAAACGAAAATATCGCCGATTAGCTGGCGCGCGGCATCGTGGCTCATGGGAGTGGCAGACATGACAGACTTCCTGAAGTGCGGACCTAAATGTTAATGGAATGTAGATTTTAGGCCGTTGGTGTATTGATTTCCAGAGTGACAATGATAAATCTAATCAATACGCAGTGAGCGTGCTATTTGTGTGTAAAATAGCCTGCTTTTTCTGGGTTCTCAAAATCTAATAACATCTCAGCCGCGCAGTCGGCAATTGACTATTTTGGTGGAGGAATAATGCGTAAAAATTGGACTGTTGGGGCTGCTTTACTGGCTATGCCGGCGCTGGGCCATGCGGCTGAGGCAACCATTCAGGATATACATGATAAGCCAGTGGTACGTGGTAGCGTGATCGCCAGTTTGCTGCAAGAGCACGATAACCCGTTTACCTTATATCCTTATGATACTAACTATCTGGTTTATAGTGACACGAGCGGCATAAATAAAAAAGCTATTAAATCATATGATTGGGCTGATAACGCCCGGCATGATGAAGTCGAATTCCAGCTCAGCCTGGGCTTCCCGATCTGGCGCGGAATTGCCGGTGATAACTCATTGCTGGGCGCATCTTACACGCAGAAATCCTTCTGGCAGCTCTCTAACCGTGCGGAATCTTCGCCGTTTCGTGAAACGAATTATGAGCCGCAAATCTTCATAGCCTGGGCGACGGATTACCAGTTGATGGGCTGGACCCTGCGTGAGGCAGAATACGGTTTCAACCATGACTCTAATGGCCGGTCTGACCCCACGTCCCGGAGCTGGAATCGTGTTTATGCCCGCTTTATGGCACAAAATGGTAACTGGCAGGTGGATCTGAAACCCTGGTATCGCATTCCTGAAAGTGACAAAAATGATGATAACCCTGATATCACCAAGTACATGGGTTACTACCGTCTGAAAGTCGGTTATGCGTTGGGCGAAAGTGTTATCAGCGTTGAGAGCCGGTACAACTGGAATACCGGTTATGGCGGCGCGGACATTGGCGTCAGCTACCCGATCACCAAGCACATGCGTTTCTACACCAAAGTGTTCAGCGGCTACGGCGAGTCATTGATTGACTATAACTACAAGCAGACTCGCGTGGGTGTTGGTATCATGCTCAACGATATAATGTGATATACCCTTCATACTTCACGTTGCAGATGTATTGGCCGCGCGCAATCACCCGAATCACTTACATGAGTAAGCTCAACGGGTTCTTTCGTTGGTCACCTTTCTGCAACGGGAATGACTTCGGGTATATCATGAGTACAGTCCCAACGGCTTTCAGGTCGTTGGGCGGTTTGAACAGTTGGGGAATTGAGTGTCTACGGCGGCAGTGATAAATAGAGAAGAGCTGGCACAGCAGGTATTACGCGATACCTTCGGTTATCAGCAATTCCGACCGGGTCAGCAAACCATCATCAATACGGCCATCTCCGGGCGAGACTGCCTGGTAGTGATGCCTACGGGTGGCGGTAAGTCGTTGTGTTACCAAATCCCCGCTCTGGTGATGGATGGCCTGACGTTGGTCGTATCGCCGTTGATCTCACTGATGAAAGATCAGGTTGATCAACTTATGGCCGCAGGTGTCGAAGCTGGCTGCCTCAACTCGACCCAAAACCGCGAGCAGCAACAGGAAGTCATGGCGGGTTGTCGCAGCGGGCGCATCAAAATGCTCTACATTGCCCCAGAACGCCTGATGATGGGCGACTTCCTCGAACAATTGCAACAGTGGAATCCGGCCATGCTGGCCGTGGATGAAGCTCACTGTATTTCCCAATGGGGCCATGATTTCCGCCCGGAATACCGTGCCCTCGGTCAGTTGAAACTACGCTATCCTCACTTGCCGGTCATTGCGCTGACTGCCACGGCTGACGAAGCGACCCGCAACGACATCGTGCGTCTGCTCGAGCTTAACGATCCGCTGATTCAGGTGAGTAGTTTCGATCGCCCCAATATCCGTTACACACTGGTGGAAAAGTTTAAACCCCTCGATCAGTTGATTCGTTTCGTGCAGGACCAGCGCGGAAAAAGTGGCATTATTTACTGTAACAGCCGTGCCAAAGTCGAGGATACCGCCGCGCGTTTGCAAAGTCGTGGTATGAGCGTCGGCGCGTATCATGCCGGTTTGGACAACACTACCCGCGCCAGCGTGCAGGAAGGTTTTCAGCGCGATGATCTACAAATCGTGGTCGCTACAGTGGCGTTCGGCATGGGGATCAATAAGCCCAACGTGCGCTTCGTGGTCCACTTTGATATTCCGCGCACCATCGAGTCCTATTACCAGGAAACCGGGCGTGCAGGACGTGATGGCTTACCCGCCGAAGCGGTGCTGCTGTATGACCCGGCTGATATGGCTTGGCTGCGCCGCTGCCTGGAAGAAAAACCCCCAGGCGCCCAACAGAACGTGGAACGCCACAAGCTGAATGCCATGAATGCTTTTGCCGAAGCGCAAACCTGCCGCCGTCTGGTGCTGCTCAACTATTTTGGCGAAGGTAAACAGAATGCCTGCGGTAACTGCGACGTATGCCTTGATCCGCCAAAACGTTACGACGGTCTGCTTGATGCTCAAAAGGCGCTATCCGTAGTAGCGCGCGTGGGGCAGCGCTTTGGTCTGGGTTATGTCGTGGAAGTGTTGCGTGGTGCTAACAATCAGCGCATCCGCGAATATGGGCATGACAAGCTGTCGGTATATGGTATCGGTAAAGAACAAAGTAATGAGCACTGGACCAGTGTGGTGCGCCAACTGATTCATCTTGGTATGATTATGCAGAATATTGCCATGCACTCTGCGCTGCAACTGACCGAAGCAGCACGCCCAGTACTGCGCGGTGAAACGCCCCTTCAACTGGCGGTACCACGCATTCAGACTCTGAAGATTAAGAGCAGCGCCAGTCAGAAAACGTACGGTGGCAATTACGATCGCAAACTGTTTGCCAAACTGCGCAAGCTGCGTAAATCGTTGGCCGATGACAACAACGTCCCGCCTTATGTTGTGTTCAACGACACGACACTGCTGGAAATGGCTGAGCATTTACCAATAAGCCCGAGCGATTTGTTGGATATCACCGGCGTTGGCCAGCGTAAACTCGAGAAGTTTGGTCGTCCGTTTATGGCGATGATACGAGACCATATCGATAATGGCGACGACTAATACCTGTCATCCTTCGAGCCGCCTGGATGCAGCTCGAGTGATTTAGGATATTGGATTGCATGACTCTTCCCCACAAAAAAATGAGTGTGACCTATGTTAATTCTATTTCTGACCGTTGCATTGATGCATATGATCGCGCTGGTAAGTCCCGGTCCTGATTTCTTCTTTGTCTCGCAAACGGCGGCCAGTCGCTCGCGTAAAGATGCGATGATGGGGGTGGTGGGCATTACGCTGGGCGTGGCCGTCTGGGCGGCAGTGGCGCTGATGGGATTACATCTGATTTTGCAAAAGATGGCCTGGCTGCACCAGATTATTACCGTCGGCGGTGGCTTGTATCTGTGCTGGATGGGCTGGCAACTGCTGAAATCAGCGCGGGCCAAAAAATTGGCTGGTGATACCGATGAAGTGGAAAGCCCCATCGATCTGCCTGCCCGTGGCCGCACTTTTATGCGCGGTCTTCTGACCAATCTTTCCAACCCGAAAGCGGTGATTTACTTCGGCAGCGTGTTCTCATTGTTTGTCGGTGACAATGTCAGTGGCGGGGAGCGCGGTGGCTTGTTTATTTTGATCGTAGCGGAAACCTTTGTCTGGTTCTCGGTTGTGGCGATGGTCTTTGCATTGCCTGCGATGCGTCGTGGTTACCAGCGTTTGGCAAAATGGATTGATGGCGTAGCGGGCGTGGTGTTTACCGGTTTTGGTATCGCGTTGATTGTGAATCGCTGATTGGTACGTTGTGCGCATTCAAAAGGGCCCGCATGTCGGACCCTTTTGCATTTTTTAGATTTAAACCTTTCTGGCGCTCGCCAGCAACACGCCGACCAGCATAAACAGTGAGCCAAAAATTCGGTTCAACAGTTGCATCTGTTTTGGTGCTTTGACCCAACCGGCAATGCGCGTCGCCAGTGTCGCATAGCCAATCATCACGATAATATCGACCACCACGGTGGTGACGCCAAGCACCATATACTGCGCGGCCTGGGGTTGGTGCGGAATAATAAACTGCGGGAACAGTGCGGCTAAAAACACAATGCTCTTCGGATTGGTTAGATTGACCAGAATCGCCCGTTTGAACAGGCGACGTCGTGGCATACTGCTGGCTAGCGCGCTGAGATCAATCGCACCGGCGGCGCGCCACTGACAGATACCCAGCCAGATTAAGTAAGCCGCACCCAGCCATTTCAGCACTTCGAAGGCCATCAGGGATTGCGAAATCAGCGCACCAAGGCCGATACCAACCAGTACGATGTGAATAGCCAGGCCGAGTTGTAAGCCAGCAATTGAGGCCACCGTGCCGCGATAACCATGACTGATACCCACGCTCATGGTATTGATGGCACCGGAACCCGGTGAAAGGCTTAAAATCGAAGTGGTAAGCAGATAGGTTAACCACCAATCCAATGTCATCGCGTTACTCCCTGAAACGGTCATTTTATGGCACAATACGCTATTGTTTATGTTTGTGCTACGGCTCACAAAAAACTTACTTCACACTCCTGTAACAGGTTTTCGGAACCCCTGAATGTCATCAAACTTTGCAACGTGGTTAACGCGAGAGAAAGAGTTTTCTGCCTTTGCAACCGGGCCATTGCTGGATTTTTGGCGTCAGCGTGAAGAGAACCATTTTGCCGGAGTGGATGGTGTTGATATTCACTATGTCCGCTTCACGGCCGCTCAAAACGACAGTGTCATTCTGGTGTCACCGGGCCGTATTGAAAGTTATGTCAAATATCCGGAACTGGCTTACGACCTCTTTCACTGTGGCTACGATGTGATCATTGTGGATCACCGTGGACAAGGGCGTTCCGGCCGCATGCTGGAGGATCCGCATCGCGGCCATGTTCAGCATTTTGACGATTATGTTGAGGATTTACACCGCCTCTACCAGCTTGAAATTGCCCCACGAAGTTACAGCAAAAAATTCCTGCTGGCCCATTCGATGGGCGGGGCGATTGGTGCGTTGTTGCTGGCAAAATATCCCCAGACGTTTGACGCAGCAGCCTTTTGCGCACCGATGACCGGCATCTATTTACGTATACCCAGCTGGATCTCACGGCGAATACTCAATTGGGCGGAAAATCGCCCGCCGCGTCGCGACGGCTACGCCCTGGGAACCGGCCACTGGCATCCACTGCCCTTTTTGGTGAATGGCCTGACACACAGCCGCGAACGCTATCGCCGCAACATGCGTTTTTATGCCGATTACCCAGAATTACAGGTTGGTGGGCCGACCTACCACTGGGTTCGGGAAAGTATTGAAGCGGGGATGCATATTCTGCAACAGGCCGAAAACATCACTACACCGTTACTATTATTACAGGCAAGCGAAGATCGGGTAGTTGATAACTCGTCACAGCTTGCTTTTTGTCAGGCGATGGCCGTTGCCGGACACCCTTGTGAAGGGGGGAAACCGCTGGTCATCGAAGGCGCGCGCCATGAGATCCTGTTTGAGCGGGACGACCTGAGGGCAAAGGCGCTCGATGCCATCATGCGCTTTTTTGCGCGGCATTAACTCGCGGCGGACTGCCGCGCACAACTCCATCAGAGGTTAGAACCTACCGCTATGTATCATGTTGTTGCTTCCGATTTAGATGGCACCTTGCTGTCGCCCGATCATTCCCTGAGCCCGTATGCCAAAGAGACGCTGAAGATGCTGACTCAACGTGGTGTACACTTCGTCTTTGCCACAGGTCGACATCACATCGACGTGGCACAAATTCGCGACAATCTGGAAATCAGCGCGTTTATGATAACGTCCAACGGCGCACGAGTGCATAACACGGAAGGCGAGCTGATCTTCTCCCATAACGTAGATGCAGACATTGCCCGTGACCTGTTTGGTATCATGCATAACAATCCGAACATTCTGACTAACGTTTACCGTAACGATGACTGGTATATGAACCGCGATCGTGACGACCAGGAGCAGTTTTTCCGCGAATCCGTATTCAAACACAAACTTTATGAGCCGGGATTGCTGGAAACTGACGGCATTTGTAAAGTCTACTTCACCGCTGACACCCATGAAGAGTTGATACCGCTGGAAGATGCGATTAATGCCCGCTGGGGTGACCGCGTTAACGTCAGCTTCTCGTTGCCAATCTGCTTGGAAGTGATGGCCGGCGGCGTATCGAAAGGCCACGCGCTGGAACATGTCGCTAAATTAATGGGTTATTCGCTGACGGACTGTATCGCCTTTGGCGATGGTCTGAATGATTTAGAAATGCTGACTATGGCGGGCAAAGGCTGTCTGATGAGCGGCTCATTGCCGCGCTTGAAAGCGGCCATGCCGGACGCTGAAATTATTGGTTCGAACGCTGACGATGCCGTGCCGCACTACCTGCGGAAAATGTATATGTCTGAACGGGATTAAATTCTCGTTACGTTGAACCATAAAACCGCGGGTAAAGTGAAAGCTTTGCCCGCTTTTTTATGTTTTCAGCATAATGGAGAATGCGACTTCATTGTTTACTTATGTTTATATAAACCATTACACTCTTACTCTTGTATTCTATATTTTTCAAAGCGCTAAAATTAAAAAATGAAAAGGTATATATGAACGTTACCTATAAATTATTACTGGGTCTTATTTTTGTTACCGCTCTGGCTGGTTGCGCGCGTACTGCGCCAATACTGACACCCCAAACGACAATCACCACACATAACTCTACCGATCAGGTTAAGTCAGCAATTTTTGAGGCGGGTCTAAAGCGCGGTTGGATTATGACGCCTGCGGGCGCGGGTGTCATAAACGGTCGCATGGCTAGTCGTGGTTATAGTGTCAATATTCGCGTTAACTATAGCGCCAGCGCCTATACGATTAACTATGTTAGCAGCACTAATCTCAGGGCTCGCAGAGGAAGTATCCATCGTAATTACAATCGATGGGTAAATAATCTGGATAATGATATTCAGTTACAGTTAGCGGCAAAAGCATTTAAATAAAAATAAGTTAGGATTAAGCCCGACTGATATTTGGCTTAACTTTTTATTAGGAATGACGATCAGGGATATCGACCCGTGACTGCACACTATAATTACGACAACGATAGCATGAGTGCTTTGGATGCAATTACTGAGGCGCAAAAAATTGCATTTGCTCCGATGTTATTTCAGGCTGCACTAAATTTGCGTGACTCTGGGATTTTAGCGTTGCTCGATAATTGCCGAGAGAAAGGCATTACGTTACAAGAGATTATTCTTGGTTGTGATCTGGATGATTATGCCGTTGGTGTTTTGCTAGACATGGGAATGAGTGGCCACATTCTCTATCAAATTGATGGGCGCTATTTCATGGGCAAAATTGGCCATTACTTGCTTCACGACACCATGACGCGCATCAATATGGATTTTACACAAGACGTCTGTTATCAGGGACTGTTCCACTTGAAAGAGTCCCTACAGCAGGGTAAACCTGCGGGGTTACAAGTCTTTGGTGCATGGTCGACGATCTATCCGGCATTAAGCCATTTACCTGAGCAGGCAAAAAAAAGCTGGTTTGCCTTCGATCATTTTTACTCAGATGGGGCATTTAACGCTGCGTTACCGCACGTGTTTGGCCTCCAGCCAGCTAAAATTTATGATGTGGGCGGTAATACGGGCAAGTGGGCATTACGTTGCTGCCAGCACGATGAGCAGGTTGAAGTCACGATTATCGATCTTCCTCAGCAGATCGCCATCGCCCAAGAGAACGTAGCCAGCCATGGATTATCTGAACGTATTTTCGTTCATGCTGCAGACATGCTTTCTGACGCCAAATTGCCCAATGATGCCGATATTTGGTGGATGAGCCAGTTTCTTGATTGTTTCTCTGAAGTTCAAATTATTGCCATCTTGCAGAAAATCGCGGCAGAAATGAAACCGGATGCGCGGGTATGTATCATGGAGCTCTTCTGGGATTGTCAGGCTTACGAAGCCGGCGCTTTTAGCCTAAATGCTTCATCTCTCTATTTTACCTGTATGGCAAATGGCAACAGTCGATTTTACAGTGCGGAAAATTTCCTGAGTTATTTGCATAAATCTGGTTTTTACGTTGAGAAACAAATAAGTAACCTTGGGCTTGGGCATACCTTGCTGATTTGTAAAAAACGCTGATGCATTTTTGATGCAGGCCGCAGAATGGCGGTAAACCAGGGAATATGGTAGATAATGGGCAAATATTTTCGTTATCGATATTTAACCCTGATTTTTGCTCATTTCTCCGCCAAGAGAACACCCACTAATGAAGTTGACACTGAACATAACTGACTGGCAGGCCATGGCACCGGGCCTCGCGGATCGTGATGAGTGGCTCTTATGGGCTGAACAGCATCCTGCACGCGTGGATCACACCCTGGCGTTGGCGAAATGCAGCCAATTACCGATGATGACGGCCCGTCGTTTAAGTTCTGGTAGTCGTTTAGCCGTTGAGTGTGGGCTGGCTATTTTACGCCGCCAGCCCGTTGATGCCATCGTATATACCAGCCGTCACGGCGAACTTGAGCGCAACTATCGCATTTTGGTCGCGCTGGCAACGGAGCAGAGTTTATCGCCTACGGATTTTGCTATGTCGGTGCACAATTCAGCGGTGGGGAATCTGACGATTGCGGCCAAACAACCGTTAGTCTCTTCTTCAGTTTCGGCCGGCGTTGACACTTTTCAACAAGGGTTATGTGAAGTTTTAGCGATGCATCAGGCGGGTTATTCTCGCGTGTTGATGGTGGATTTTGATGGCCTGATCCCTGAGTTCTATCATGAGATCATACCCCCCGCGATGCCGAGATATCCTTTTGCGATGGCATTGCTGATCGAGCCCGGCAACGCACTACGTTGTGAAACCGTTCCGCTCCTTCAGCCTGCATCCGAACCCGATTTACCTCAGAGCCTGCAATTTTTGCATCACTGGCTGGGTAACAAAACGTCATTTACGGTTACCGGAGAACGCTTTGGTTGGCAGTGGAATCGGTAACCTCTGTGATAGCCGCTAAGTGTATATAGCCAATAAAAATTTTATGACTGTCGACGTGGATTGGCGAGCATTCGCCGCCCGCCAATGCAATCGGTCATTAGCCCTGATTTTTACGCCTGATAAAGGCAACATACTTTTGGATGTAGCAAACGATGCAAGAACTCTCTCTTGAAATAAAAAGACTCATTATTGACACCTTAAACCTGGAAGATATTACGCCTGATGACATAGAGACTGATGGCGCGCTGTTTGGCGATGGGCTGGGATTAGATTCTATTGATGCGCTGGAATTGGGTTTAGCCGTTAAAAACCGTTATGGCGTGGTGCTCTCTGCGGAAAATGAAGAGGTGCGTCAGCATTTCTATTCTGTGGCGACCTTAACGTCCTTTATTCAATCTCAACGTGCTTAATAGTTAGGTGACAATCAATGGAAAAACAAGATATCTATCAAGAAGTTTCTGGCCTTTTGGTTAAGCTTTTCGACATTTCACCAGAACAAATTACCCCGCAGGCGCTTTTGTATGAAGACCTGGATTTAGACAGTATTGATGCCGTCGATATGATCGTACATCTACAAAAGAAAACCGGACGCAGAATTAAGCCAGAGTCGTTTAAAGCCGTTTGCACGGTGCAAGACGTCGTGGATGCGGTAGAGCAGTTACTGCAAGAAAGCTGATTGCGTGTCGAATAAACGGGTCAATTCGCGATTACAGGCACTGCCAGACGTTGTTAATGCGCTGCTGATGGTATCGTGGCCGTTCATTATCTGGGCGAGTATTGTGCACGGCGCTTCTTTTTGGCTCGCTCTCGTATTTGTCTTGTTTTTCCTGCTGCGCTTCTGGCTACTAAAGGGAAGAATGGGGGAGAAACGGTATGCAGAAAAAGCCTTATCGCTAACTGGCGTAGCCTTATGCTCGGCCAGTTTATTACTACGCGATCATCAACTGTTGCTGTTTTATCCGGTGGCAGTGAATGTCGTACTGCTACTCGTGTTCGGCAGTTCATTGTTTTATGGCATGCCAATCGCGGAACAAATCGCCCGGTTAGGTGAGCCAGACTTGCCGCCCAAAGGGGTGAGTTATACCCGTAAAGTCACGCAGGTATGGTGCGTATTCTTTATGGTTAACGGATCTATCGCTCTGGCAACCTGTTTACATCATGATATGAAAATATGGACGTTATGGAACGGCTTCATAAGCTATTTATTGATTGGAACGTTAATGGGCGTGGAATGGCTGGTTCGTCAGCGGATCAAAAAATGAACAATACATTGCCGCTGTCGAAATGGTTGTCTGACGCTCGCTCGAATGACCATGTGGTTGCCCGCCGCGCGGATAAAAATCTCTTTCTGGCGGATTTGCGCCGTGATGTTGGCATGTTGCATGCCCGTTTGATCACGTGTTCGGCGCTGCGATGGGCTCTCTGCTTTCATGATAGCTATCAATTTTGCGTCGCGCTTCTGGCGCTATTGCACGCCGCGAAAGTGCCTGTTTTATTGGGACATAGCCGTAATGCTCAACTGATTGAGCAACAAGCGCATTTTGATGCGGTGCTGAGTGATATGTCACTCGATCTTCCTTGCGCTGTGTGGTCGCTGAGTGAAACGGGAAACATCACGCAGCCGCTGCCTCCGGTTTCCGACACCGCGTCTATGACGCTGTTTACGTCGGGATCAACCGGTGAACCACGCCGTATTATCAAACAGATCAATGCGATGGATTGCGAAGCTGCATGGCTGGCTCAATTATGGGGTGAGCGAATGGATGGCTGCCTGATTCGCTCATCCGTCAACCACCAGCATTTATATGGGCTTACCTCCCGTATTTGGTTGGCTCAGGCCTTAGGGATACCGTTCGAATGTGAAATGGTGGCGTTTCCTGAACAATTGACCCGTAACGTCGTGCATAACAATCAACGCAGTGTATTTATTAGCAGCCCCGCTTTTTTGCAACGTTTGGATACTCAACTACCTGCACCGCCAACAGCGCTGGTCGTTTCTGCCGGTGGCCCGCTCACCCAAAAGGATGCGCAGCGCGTTCATCAGTGGTTGGGGCTTCACGTTGATGAAATTTACGGCAGCACTGAAACTGGCGTGATGGCATGGCGTTCTCGGCAAGCGGAGGCTCAATGGCAGCGGTTTCCGGGCGTTAAATTCGAGCGTGACCTGCAAGATAATTGGCGCGTGATGTCGCCGTTGATTGCCGATCCTGAAGGATTCCTGCTCGATGACCGTCTGACTTTTGCGGCTGATGGGACATTTCGTCTTGATGGACGCCATGATCGGGTGGTCAAGATTGAAGAGAAGCGGATTTCTCTTAGCGAGATTGAGCGTCGACTGACTACATTAGAAGGTATTGATCAGGCGGCTGTACTGCTGGTTCAGCGTGGGAAGAGGCAATGCATCGGCGCAGTACTGGTACTCAATTCAAACGGGTTATACGGACTAAATCACGCCGGGCGAGGTGTTCAAATTCGCCGCTGGCGTCAGCAGCTTAGCGATTGGTTGGAGCCCGTTGCCATACCGCGCTACTGGCGCATCGTGAGTGAAATTCCGCTGAATCAACAAAGTAAACGATCTTGGCCACAGTTACAGGAGCTATTTAATGAAACCCATTGAGCTATGCCGCTATCCGTCGGAGCCGCATCAGAGGGAGGTTAGCCTGTATCTGGATCCCGCGCTGTCTTGGTTTATGGGACATTTCGATGTTCAACCATTATTACCCGCAGTGGCACAAATTGACTGGGTGATGAGCTATGCCGCTGAGATTGCGGGCTCTGAGTGGCAATTTTGTGGCATTGATAAGGTCAAATTTCAATTGCCGTTATTGCCCAATAACCGAGTTCTGCTGAAGCTCAATTGGAATGAGGCGCGAGGTCTAATCACGTTCAGTTACGCATTATTGCAGGGGCAAGAACCTCGCATTGCGAGCCACGGAAGCATCAAATTATGCCGCTAAGCGCCAATCACTTTTCTCCGTGCGTGGTCATCCCTTGCTATAACCACGGCGCAATGATGGCGTCGGTTTTGGAGCGCCTTGTTCCTTTGGGTTTGCCCTGCTTCATTGTCGACGACGGCAGCGATCAGGTCACCCAGCAGACACTGGGGCAACTGGCGGCTGCTCACTCTGAGGTGACGTTAATCCGACAGCCGCAAAACAACGGCAAGGGCATGGCGGTATTGACGGGCTTTAGGGCGGCTTTGCGGGCCGGTTATACGCACGTGTTACAGGTTGATGCAGACGGCCAGCACTGTATCGAAGATATTCCACGGATGCTGGAACAGGCACAGAGGTTTCCCGAAAAATTGATTTCTGGGGCACCGGTGTATGATGAGTCGGTGCCGAAATCAAGGTTCTATGGGCGTTATGTCACCCATGTTTGGGTGTGGATTGAAACACTGTCGCTGTCGCTCAAAGACAGCATGTGCGGTTTCCGAGTCTATCCTCTTGCGCCCGTGATGGCGTTAATTGCCCGGCAGCCGATCGGCAAGCGAATGGATTTTGATACCGAAATTATGGTGCGGCTTTACTGGCAAGGTACCGACAGCCATTTCGTGCCAACACGGGTCACTTATCCTGCTGGTGGCCTGTCTCACTTTGATGCGCTGCGTGACAACCTGCGAATCTCATGGATGCACACGCGCTTATTTTTTGGCATGTTGCCGCGATTACCCGCTTTGCTGATGCGTCGACGCCAGCCGCATTGGGCTGGGATCAAAGAGCGCAAAGGGCTGAGTGGCATGCGTTTTATGCTGGGTGTTTATCGTCTACTGGGTCGCCGGACGTTTGAAGTGATGCTACGTCCTGTGGTGGGCTATTTTTGGCTCACGGGAACCACGCAGCGATTGGCTTCTCAGCGCTATCTTTCTCGGGTGAAAGCCACCGCCGAACAACAGTCATTCACCTTGCCAAAAAACATGAACAGTTACCGACATTTTTTGCGTTTCGGTAGCGCGATGTTGGACAAGGTTGCCAGTTGGCGAGGCGATTTACGCTTAGGTCAGGAAATTGTCTTTGCTCCCGGTTCACAAGAAACAATAAATGCAAAAAGTGATGGCGGGAAACTGATCCTGGCGTCCCACCTGGGTGACATTGAAGTGTGCCGTGCGTTGGCCCAACACCATGGTCATCGGCAGATTAATGCGCTGGTATTCAGTGAACATGCTCAGCGCTTTAAACAAATCATTGAGGAAATGAGTCCTCAGGCAGGCATAAATCTCATCCCCGTGACGGATGTTGGGCCTGAAACGGCCATGTTGTTGAAAGAAAAATTGGAGGCGGGCGAATGGGTGGCAATTGTCGGCGACCGAACCTCCGTTAACCTCCAGCGCGGCGGTGAACGCCGAGTGGTGTGGAGTTCATTTTTGGGTCAGATGGCACCTTTTCCGCAAGGTCCCTTTGTATTGGCTGCGGTATTACGTTGCCCGGTGGTACTGATGTTTGCTTTGCGCCAACAAGGGAAATTACATATTTACTGTGAGCCGTTTGCCGATCCGTTGCTGTTGCCAAGGGCTCAGCGTGTGGACGCCTTGCAACAAACTGTCGATCGCTACGCCGCCAGGCTAGAGCATTATGCTTTGCGAGCCCCGCTCGACTGGTTCAACTTTTTTGATTTTTGGCGGCTGCCTGATGCGCCTTCAGATAAGGAATAACAAGTGCTAACCGATACACGCTTTACTGCTGAGGTGGACATTACCGTTCCATTTCATGACATTGACCCAATGGGCGTAGTTTGGCACGGCAATTACTTCCGCTATTTTGAAATAGCGCGTGAGGCGTTGCTCAACCAGTTCAATTACGGCTATCGGCAGATGCGTGAGTCTGGCTATGTGTGGCCCGTGGTGGATACCCGCGTGAAGTATCGCGATATTATTGAATTTGAACAAAAAATCCGAGTTCGTGCCACGGTTGAAGAATATGAGAATCGATTAAAAATAGCCTACCAAATTTTTGATGTGCAGAGCGGAAAACGGACCACCACGGCCTACACCATTCAGGTTGCCGTAGACGCCAGCACACGTGAAATGTGTTTCGTTAGCCCAGATATTTTGTTCGAGAGAATGGGAGTTAAGCCGTGAGAAAATGGATATTAATGCTGTTTATTATGTTAAGCAGCGCGGCTCAGGCTGTCACTCTTGATGAGATTCAGCAACGTTTTGCCCAACAGCCGGTGGTCCGTGCGCAGTTTAGCCAAGAGCGACATATTAAAGATATGCCGCAGGCACTAAGGTCTAGCGGCGAATTGATGATAGCCCGAGATAAGGGGCTATGGTGGCAGCAGCAAAAGCCTTTTCCGCTGACATTGGTGTTGGATGATAGCCGCATGGTGCAAGTGATTAATGGACAACCTCCGCAGATTATCACTGCCGCATCTAATCCTCAGATGTTCCAATTTAATCATCTGCTGCGTGCGTTATTTCAGGCCGATCGTCGTGTTCTTGAGCAAAATTTCTCGCTGAAATTTAGCGACCAAGGACAAGGAAAATGGCAGTTGGTATTAGTGCCAAAGACATCACCACTCGACAAACTGTTTAACACCATCACATTGCAAGGTCAGCAATACCTGGACCACATTGCGCTTAATGATCGTCAGGGCGACCGTACGGACATCACCTTCAGTAATCAGCGATTAACGCCCAAAAATTTAACTGATGACGAGCAACAGCGTTTTGTCTTCTAAGCAGCAGCCACGGCTGTGGGCATGGGGATGGCTTTTCATCTGCGTACTGCTTGGTGCAACGCTAACGGTATTAGTGCCGCATTCGAAGATATCGAGCAGTGTGTTAGCACTCTTGCCGGCTCAGACGATGGGGTCAATCCCGCCGGCACTGAACGATGGCTTTATGCAGCGTCTGGATCGCCAGTTGGTCTGGATGGTGAGCCCTGCTCAAGGGGACGATCCCGCGGTGGCGAAAGGTTGGTTAGCGCGCCTGCAAGGGCTATCAACGCTAACGGCGGTGAAAGGCCCGATGGATGCCGAACAGCAAAAAAAATGGGGGCAGTTCTTCTACCAACACCGCAATGGCATGATCGACCCACAAACGCGCCACCGCTTATCCAACGGTGGTGACGTGCAGGCTAACTGGGTGCTGGCCCAGCTGTACTCTGCGTTTGCTGGCGTAAGCGGGGTAGAGATTAAAAATGATCCCCTGATGTTGGTACGCGGTTCTCAGCTTGCGCTACAACAAAATGCCAGTCGCCTGCGAATGAGAGATGGCTGGCTGATGGCGCAGGACGACCAAGGGCGCAGTTGGTACTTCATCCACGGTGAGCTCAATGGCTCGTCCTATAATATGCAGCAATCGCATCAGGTGGTTACCGATCTGGCCGCGTTGGAAAAGGATTTCCAGCATCAGTTTCCGGGCGCAAAAGTGATGTCGCGTGGCACACTGTTCTACAGTAATTACGCCAGCCAACAGGCTAAGCACGATATTTCAACGCTGGGAACTGCGACTATCCTCGGCGTTTTATTACTGATCTACAGCGTATTCCGATCACTACGGCCGCTATTACTCTGTGTATTATCAGTGGGAATTGGCGCGTTAGCGGGCAGTACCGTAACGTTATTGATTTTTGGTGAATTACATCTGATGACGCTGGTAATGAGTATCAGCATCGTGGGTATTTCCGCAGATTACACCCTCTATTATCTCACTGAGCGTATGGTTCACGGCCGTGAAACCACCCCCTGGCAGAGTCTACACAAAGTGCTTCCCGCGCTGCTGATGGCGCTGGGAACGACCGTGATTGCCTATCTCATTATGATGCTGGCACCCTTTCCCGGAATCCGCCAACTGGCTGTTTTTGCCGCTGCCGGTCTTACGGCATCATGCCTGACGGTGGTGTGTTGGTATCCCTGGCTGGCATGCGGTTTGCCGGTCAGACCGGTTCCCTTAATGCTGCCAATGATGCGTTGGCTGGCGGCATGGCGTAGCCGCAAGATGTTATATATTGGTTTGCCGATGGCACTGACCCTCTTCTCGTTAGCAGGATTACTGCACCTAAAGGTCAATGATGATATTGCTCAACTACAGTCGCTGCCACAGGATATTCAGCAACAGGAAAAAGCCATTACTGCGCTGACTGGCCAAGGGATCGACCAGAAATGGTTTGTGATTTATGGCGATACCCCTGAACAAACACTGCAACGTCTGGAGAGTTTTGTGCCGAAGCTGGATCAGGCCAGGAAACTCGGGTGGTTGGGGAGCTATCGTCTGCTGCCGCTTTCTTCCTTAAAACAGCAAGACATGGATTTAAAACTTTTAAAACAGGCATCGCCAAAGGTGGTGGAAAATCTCGCCGTGGCGGGGATAACTAAGGTGCAGGTTGATCTTAGCCCGATGCCAGTGACACCAGCAACCTGGCTCAACAGTGTGGCCAGTGAAGGTTGGGCGCTGATGTGGCTCTCTTTGCCCGATGGCCGTAGCGGCGTGTTAGTTCCCACTGACGGTGTGAAAGATACGGTTGCGCTGAAACAGATGGCGGCCAACCAAGTCGGCGTCAGTTGGGTCGACCGCAAAGCATCATTCGACCACCTGTTTGCGTTTTATCGCGCCATGTTGGGATGGTTATTGCTAGGGGCTATTGTGGCCATTGCATTGACCTATGTGATGCGACTGGGCCTGCGTAGAGGGTTAATGAGTATATTGCCTTCGCTGCTCTCCTTAGGCTGTGGATTAGCGGTATTAACGTTCAGTGGTCACAGCTTAAATCTGTTTTCGCTGTTGGCGCTGGTGCTGGTGCTGGGCATTGGTATTAACTACACGCTGTTCTTCAGTAATCCACGCGGCACGCCGCTAACGTCGTTGCTTGCCGTTAGCGTGGCGATGAGTACCTCGTTACTGACGCTTGGTATGTTGATTTTTAGTCACACTCAGGCGATTAGCAGTTTCGGTATTGTATTGGGCAGCGGGATATTCACGGCATTCCTGCTGTCGCCATTGGCGATGCCACCGCGTCGCAGAGGAAAAAAATAGTCATGATCTCACGCATTATTGCGGCGCTGTGTCTCGCGCTGGCACTGACGTCTTGCGCCACTAAACCACAGGATAATCGACCACAGGCATGGTTAAAACCTGGCGTGCGCGTCACGCTGCCTGCGCCGAATATCCAGCCTGCGATCAGCCAGCAGCAACTGCTGACGGCTACGGTGAAAGGTAAACAGCAATCCTTGCTGGTGTTACTCAATGCCGATCAGCAACGGCTGTCGCTGGCTGGTCTGTCTTCGTTAGGTATCCGCCTGTTTATGCTGACCTACGACGCGAACGGTATCCACACTGAACAATCGATCGTGTTGCCTGAGCTGCCGCCCGCCAGCCAGGTGTTGGCCGATATCATGCTCAGTTACTGGCCGATTGCGGCATGGCAGCCACAGTTGCCACAAGGATGGACACTACGGGATCAAGGTGATCGCCGTGAATTGCGCGATAACCAAGGTCATCTGGTGACAGAAATTGTTTATATGACCCGTCGAGGTGAGCGTCAGCCTATTAGTATCCGCCAGCACGTTTTCGGTTATCAGATCGCCATTCAACATCTGGAAAGCTAACATGATTTACATTTCTGCGGTGGGTATGTTGAATGCGCTGGGACGCAATGTTGATGAAATTGCCGAAAATTTACATCGCAACGAAGCGCCCGGAATGCGGTTGAGTGACGGCTGGGTTCAGCCAGAACAGCCGTGTTGGCTCGGCAACGTTGAGGGCGAGCTTCCTGAGATCCCGGCCAATCTTGCGATGCATCGCAGCCGCAACAACCAATTGTTATTAGCGGCGTTAGCCCAAATCCGCCCTCAGGTTGAAGAGGCTATTGCCCGTTTTGGCCACGATCGCGTTGCGGTTATATTGGGAACCAGCACCTCTGGGCTCAATGAGGGCGATCGCTTAGTGAATGGCCAGTTAAATCGCCAGACGACCGAGGGCTATCACTATTATCAGCAGGAATTGGGCGACTCCGCGCGTTTTCTCAGCGCTTACCTCAATCTTGAAGGTCCGGCATTTACGCTTTCTACCGCTTGTTCCTCAAGCTCACGCGCTATCATCAGTGGACGTCGTCTTATTGACGCGGGTCTCGCTGACGTGGCGATTGTCGGCGGGGCCGATACGCTCAGCCGAATGCCGATTAATGGCTTCAATAGCTTAGAATCGTTGTCTTTGACGCGCTGCCAGCCGTTTGCCCGCGAACGTTGTGGGATCACCATTGGAGAAGCGGCAACGCTGATGTTACTCACTCGCGACACCCACCCAGTCGCCTTGTTGGGCGTCGGAGAATCAAGTGATGCGTGGCATATGTCAGCGCCGCATCCCGAAGGCGCTGGCGCTATTCGAGCCATCGAGCAGGCGTTGCAAGATGCGGCGTTGTGCGCGAAGGACGTTGGTTATATCAATTTGCACGGCACGGCAACGCGGCTTAATGATTTAATCGAGTCGAAGGTCGTCAACCAGCTGTTTGGTGAACAGACACCTTGCAGCTCAACGAAACATTTAACCGGGCATACATTAGGTGCCGCTGGCGCCTGTGAAGCGGCGCTGTGCTGGCTGTTGTTAACGCGTAATATTGCGTTGCCTGCGCAGGACTTTTCAAATGCGACACCCGATGAATCACTGCCGAGATGTGGTTTATTGCTGAATGCTGAATCGCTAATGAAACCGGTGGTGATGTCGAACTCTTTTGCTTTTGGCGGCAATAATACCAGCCTGATTTTGGGAAAAGTCTGATGGGTGAATATCTGACAGCAGGCGAGTACCTGCCACACAACTCGCCGATGATGCTACTTGATGACGTTATCTCTGTGGCGGATGACAGCGTGCATTGTCGCGTAAGGGTCTGTCGTGAGGGCGTTTTAGCGCCGTTCTTGACACCAGCCGGTGACTTACCGGCATGGTTCACTTTAGAAATTATGGCGCAGACCGTCGGCGTATGGTCTGGCTGGCACAGTCGCCAACGCGGTGAGCCGGTTGCGAGGCTTGGGATGTTACTGGGTGCGAGAACGCTACGCAGCCAAACACCCGCCATCGCTTGCGGCAACGTATTAGATATAAAAATGACGCTGCTACTGCAAGACGAAAAATTTGGCAGTTTTGAAGGTGAGGTAAGCTGTGCGGAATGCTCTCTGGCAACGGCTCGGATAAATATATACCAGCCAGATCAACAAGAACTAAAACAACTATTCAAACAGGATGGAATGGCATGACGCGTTCAGTGTTGGTCACGGGTGCCAGCAAAGGTATTGGGCGGGCGATCGCCTGCCAGTTAGCCGCTGATGGTTTTTGCATTGTGGTGCATTACCACAGTGATCTTTCGGGCGCACAGCAAACGTTAGAGCAGATTAACGTCAACGGCGGCAGTGGTCGAGTACTGGGTTTTGACATCGCTGATCGAGAAGCCAGCCGAAGCGCCATTGAGCGGGATATTGAAAACCATGGTGCCTACTACGGCGTGGTTAACAATGCAGGGATCACACGTGATGGCGCATTCCCCGCGTTAAGCGAAGAGGATTGGGACTGTGTGATTCATACCAATTTAGACAGCTTCTATAACGTTATTCATCCCTGCGTGATGCCGATGATCGGGCTACGTCAGGGCGGTCGAATTATCACGCTGTCATCCGTTTCTGGCCTGATGGGTAACCGCGGGCAGGTCAATTACAGCGCGGCGAAAGCGGGTATCATCGGCGCGACGAAAGCACTGGCGATTGAGCTGGCGAAGCGAAAAATAACCGTTAACTGTATTGCCCCAGGCCTGATAGATACCGGCATGATCCAGATGGAAGCGCCCGCGCTAAAAGAAGCCATGAGTATGATCCCGATGAAACGTATGGGGTCAGCCGAAGAGGTTGCAGGGCTGGCGAGCTATTTGATGTCTGATATCTCTGGCTATGTTACGCGCCAGGTAATTTCTGTAAATGGGGGCATGCTATGACGCGCCGAGTGGTTATTACCGGTATGGGCGGCGTTACCGCTTTTGGCAACGATTGGCAACGTGTTTCCGCCGGTTTATTAGCCGGGCAGAATGCGGTCCGTTATATGCCGGAATGGTCTCAATACGACGGTTTAAATACCTTAGTCGGCGCACCGATAGACGATTTTGTATTGCCCGAACACTATACGCGCAAGCGTATTCGTTCGATGGGACGTGTCTCGCTATTGGCAACCCGAGCCACCGAGTTAGCCTTGACCCAGTCTGGTTTGTTGGGTGAAGCGGTACTGACCAATGGCGACACGGGGATTGCCTACGGTTCATCCACCGGCAGTACCAAACCGGTGAGTGAGTTTGCCACCATGCTGACTGAAAAACACACCAACAATATTACCGGCACCACCTATGTACAGATGATGCCGCATACCGCAGCGGTCAATACCGGGCTGTTCTTTGGTTTGAAAGGCCGAGTCATTCCAACGTCTAGCGCTTGTACCTCGGGTAGCCAGGGAATTGGATACGCGTGGGAAGCCATTCGTCATGGCTATCAAACGGTGATGGTGGCCGGAGGCGCGGAAGAGTTATGCCCATCTGAAGCGGCGGTTTTCGATACCCTTTTTGCCACCAGCCAACGCAATGATGCACCCCACACCACGCCATCGCCCTTTGACGTCAATCGTGATGGGTTAGTCATCGGTGAAGGTGCGGGGACGCTGATTTTGGAGGAGCTGGAACACGCCAAGGCGCGCGGGGCAAAAATCTACGGCGAAATCGTCGGTTTTGCCACTAACTGCGATGCGGCACACATTACCCAGCCGCAGCGTGAGACGATGCAAGTGTGTATCGAGAAAGCGCTGAAGATGGCTAATTTGCACGCGATGGACATAGGCTATATTAGTGCGCATGGAACGGCGACTGAGCGAGGCGATTTAGCCGAAAGCCACGCGACGGCAGACGTCTTTGGCGATCGGACTCCGATTTCATCGTTGAAAAGTTATTTTGGTCATACGCTCGGTGCCTGTGGGGCATTAGAGGCGTGGATGAGTTTGGAAATGATGAATGAAGGCTGGTTTGCGCCAACCATTAACCTTACCCAGCCAGATCCAGCCTGTGGCGAACTGGATCACATCATGGGTGAGGTGCGTCGTATAGACACCGAGTATTTCCAGAGCAATAACTTTGCCTTCGGCGGAATTAACACGTCGCTGGTGTTCCGCCGCTGGCCGTAATGCATGTTTGAAACCGCGTGCGGTCCGATAGGTGAACTGAGTCAACCGGAACAGGTGTCCGGCTGGCTCGGTGAGGATTTGTTGGCGCAAATGCCCTCTGGAAAACGCCAGAGAGCGTGGCTTGCGGGGCGGGTTTTATTAGCGCAATCAATCCCAATGCAACCTCTTCCTGCCTTTTTACTGGCACCAAACGGCAAGCCTGCATTCAGCCATGCTGAATTCCCCGCTTTTAATATCAGCCACAGCGGTGACTGTGTTTTCGTTGCCACCACGATGCGCGGGCAGATCGGCTGTGATGTGGAGCTTATCCGCCAACGACCTGCCAGCCTTGAGATCGCCCGTCATTATTTCAGTTCGCGAGAGTATGCGTGGCTTGCTGCACAACCGGTGGAGGGGGTTTGCGCCGAATTTTGGCGGTTGTGGACCGTTCGTGAGGCGATCCTTAAGCAAAAAGGAGAGAGTGTGTGGCAAATGCAGCATATTCAACTCGATCCTGAAACGCTGGCCACTCCTGAAGTTGCAGTTTCTCATTGGTACCAGAACGGACATAGCTTCGCTGTGGCGGTAGAGAAATAATGCAGAGTGTGACGTTGCTAAAAAGAGTCGGCTGGGTAGGGTGTGCGCTGAGATTATCGTTGTCAGGTCTGTGACCGAACCTTCCTGCAACAAACGGGCAGGGTAAGAACCTTGCCCGTTTGTTATGGTTTCAGCGCGGTGAAAAGAAACTTACTTCTGTGGCTGTGTTTGCTGATGTTCTAAATAACTCACGGCTTTATCCGGGAAGTCAGTGAACAGACCGTCAACGTGCGCCTGCTGATAGAGAATCTGATACAGCGAATTCACGTTGGTGGCATACTTCGGCAAATCATCTGCGCGCACGGTAAACGGATGAACCACCAGCTTGTTGGCGTGAGCCTCTGACGTCATCGGCGTGAGTTTAATATTGTCTACCGTGGAGTCCGTTTCGATCAACATATGGTAATCAGGACCGATTCCGTCCGCATATGCGGCGATTTGCTTCATTGCGCCAGGTTTGAACATCCAGTCATAATTGTAGTTCACCCATTTTCCCTCTCTCTGTTCCTGCGTTTCGTCCCACTTGGTATAGGCGATAAGCTGAACGAGTTTCAGGTCGATGCCCATTGTAGGCTCGAGCTCATTCTTGATACGCTTTAGCTCATTCGGGTCGAAGCACTGCACATAGACGTTGCTGCTCTTCGTTGTGTACCCGTACGCCTTGAGGACCTCCAGCACTTTGGCCGAAATATCTTTGCCTTCCTGACGGTGAAACCATGGCGCTTTGATCTCGGTATAAATCCCGACGTTTTTACCTGTCGAATGATTTAGGCCCTGCACAAACTCGATCTCTTCCTGAAAAGTGTGCATACGAAAATCCGACTTACCCATTGGGAAACGCCCTGGATAGGTCTGCACTTGTTTGCCGTTTTTGATATCAAAGCCTTCGGTGAACTTCAGCGATTTGATCTCCGCCAGCGTGAAGTCGATGGCGTAAAAGCGACCATCTTTACGCCCACGATGCGGGAAGCGTTGGGCCACATCAGTCACGCGATCCAGATAGTGGTCATGCAGAACGACCAACTGGTCGTCCTTCGTCATCACCAGATCCTGTTCGAGGAAATTGGCACCCTGAGCGTAAGCCATGGCTTTGGCTGGCAGAGTATGTTCCGGCAGATAGCCACTGGCACCACGATGCGCAATAACAATCGGCTCGGCAGCACTGGTGTAGTAGGAGGTAGCAATCAGTCCCGCCAGCAGACTGCTTTTCAGCACGTGCGTGAATATGTTGCGCATCCTTATGCTCCTTTAGCTAATTGTGCTTTGTGCTTATTCTCACTGAGCATAACGATTATTAGCAAAATCACCGACAGCACACAGCCACCAATCATCACGATAAATCCGCCGTCCCAGCCGAAGTAGTCAACGGTATAGCCGACAATAGCACTGGCCGCAACCGAACCGCCGAGGTAACCGAACAGGCCGGTAAAGCCCGCTGCGGTTCCTGCCGCTTTTTTCGGTGCCAGTTCCAGAGCGTGTAAGCCAATCAGCATGACCGGACCGTAAATCAGGAAACCGATAGTGATCATACAGGCCATATCAATGCCTGGATTACCGACCGGATTCAGCCAATACACGACGGTGGCGATAGTCACCAGCACCATGAAGAACACGCCGGTTGCCCCACGGTTACCTTTGAACACTTTGTCTGACATCCAGCCACACAGCAGGGTGCCTGGAATACCGGCATATTCGTAGAGGAAGTAAGTCCACGAAGATTTGTCGAGTGCGAAGTGCTTCACTTCCTTCAGATAGGTTGGAGACCAGTCGAGGATGCCGTAACGCAGTAAGTAGACAAACACATTGGCGATGGCGATGTACCACAGCAGTTTGTTTGGCAGAATGTATTGCATGAAGATCTGTTTTGCCGTGAGTTCTTGCTCGGACTCCTCTTTATTGTAGTCTGGCGGATAATCATTTTTGTACTCTTCAATCGACGGCAAACCGCAAGACTGCGGAGTGTCGCGCATGGTAATGAAGGCAAAAACGGCCAGCGCAATCGCGCCGAAAGCGGGCATATACAGCGCCGCATGCCAGTCGTTAAACCACGCCATACCTAACAGGAACAGCAGCGGAGGAATACCGCCGCCGACGTTATGGGCGCAGTTCCATACCGACACGACGCCACCACGTTCTTTCTGCGACCACCAGTGAACCATGGTACGTCCGCAAGGTGGCCAACCCATTCCCTGGAACCATCCACACAGGAACAACAGCACAAACATGATGGCAATGCTGGAGGTTGCCCAAGGCACAAAGCCCATAAACAGCATCACGGCTGCGGACAGAATTAGACCGGCAGGCAGAAACACGCGCGGGTTGGAGCGGTCGGACACCGATCCCATGATGAATTTGGAAATACCGTACGCGATAGAAATACCTGACAGTGCGAAACCAAGATCGCCACGGGAGAAGCCTTGATCGATTAAATAGGGCATGGCCAGTGCGAAGTTTTTACGCACCAGATAGTAAGCGGCATAACCGAAGAAAATCCCCATGAAGATCTGCCAGCGTAAGCGGCGATACAAGGGATCAACATGGGCGGCTGACACGGGAACCTGATGTGCTGCGGGTTTAAAGATACTGAGCATTAACGCCTCCAATGGCATTGGTCAGTTCGCTCATCTTGAACGATTGACAATAAAACCAAACTGAAATGTTCCATAACGAGCGTTGTAATAATCGTATGCGCGTAAGTGAACGATGTAAGATGACATATTTATTACAGTTTTATGAATATGGCGGCAAAATATTGCGGCATTAATTAACATTTTGAAATACGAAATTGCGCCTTTTAGCTGTCAATGATCACATTTTTAGCTTTTTATTGTCACATTCTGGGGCGTCGGCGCGAAAATATTCGTTTATGAGCGAATAAGTCCATAGGAAGGGAATGGGTTTAATGTGTCAGGACGTGTCAGGAAGAGATCAGCAATGAAAAAGCGGGGAAAGCCCCGCTTTTTCATACTTAAAAGAGAATAATCACTGAATTTTTAGCGTGTTAATGATTGCTTCTGCATCAGTTTGCGCCTGCTGCTGATTATCCGCAGGTAAGGTGATCTGCAAGGTCAGTAGGTGGCTGTCCACTTTACCCAGAATAATAGACGAGTAAGCTTTCTGACCGGCAGAAGATATCACGCTGTCGTACTGTTGCAGAGTCTGGCCGTTGACCTGAATCGACTTATCCGTTACCACTTGCAGATTAGTGTCGCGGGCTTTCTGTTGATCCTGCAGGCGGGCTGTCAGAACATTCAGCGATTCGTTCGTGTTGTCACCCAGGATCACAATCACCGCTTTCTGACCCGTGCTGTCGGCGTACACGTGCATGTTATTGGCTTGGCTGCCCAGCTTACCGCTCTGGTCGCTCATGCCTTGCGGCAGAGAGAACGTTACTTTACCGTCAAGCAGGCTGACTGGTACCGTAGCCGAAGCCGCCGGTGCGCCTTTATCCGCCACTTTGTCGCTGGTTTTACCATCGCATGCAGCCAGACCGATGATCAGCACGCTCATACCTACAAATTTCACTAAATTACGCATAGTTCTTCCTTTGATTTTAACGCGCTATACACCCGCCATACTTCAGGTTGCAGCCGTACTGCAACTCGACATTTTTTGGGTATAGATTCTTGATTTCACGGCCTGTATGGCAACCCATTAACGCGCTAAATGCAACTCCAATTATCTGGAATATAACCACAGAGCGACTAGCGAGAATGTAGCTGAAAATGGGGGTTATGCCCGCTTTGTGAAAGACGTTTTAATAGCACATTGAGCAGCACACCGTACATCGGCAAGAAAAAAATCATACATATTAATAGCTTGAATGTGTAATCCACTAAGGCGATCTCCACCCAATTATTTGCCATAAATTCGTCACTGCTTTTATAGAAAGCGATAAAGAAGAATGACAGCGTATCGCTGATGTTGCCAAGGAACATGGCGGCGGCAGGCGCCACCCACCAGTTGCGCAACTGGCGCAGGCGGTTAAAGACGTGAACATCGAGGATTTGGCCCAGCACGTAAGCCATAAAGCTCGCGATAGCAATACGTGCCACCATGATATTCAAACTGCCGAGTGCGGCAAAACCTTGCCATGCGGCGTCAAAGAACAGCGCGGAAATGACATAGGAGATGATCAGCGCAGGCATCATGACCGACAAAATAATGCGCCGAGCTAGCGGTGCGCCAAAAATACGCACGGTCAGATCGGTTGCCAGAAAAATGAAGGGAAACGTGAACGCACCCCAGGTGGTGTGGAAACCGAGGATAGAGATCGGCAGTTGCACCAGATAGTTACTGGAAGTGATGATGGTTATGTGGAATAACGACAACCATATCAACGCGGAAACCCGCTGTTGAGCAGTAAAGGAATACATACATGTGACCTTTTTAGTTAATTGGGGTGAGGGAACCCAAATACCCTGTGTCTTTGAAGCCACAGGGGCGTTAGCGACGATAGCAAACCAGAATCACAGACCCATGTTAGCTATCGGAATTTACTCGCTGACTGTCTTGCCGCCATGCGATTAACAATCAGCGGCGCGCATAGTACCTGTTAGCATGACGTTTGCGCAACAGATGGCATGGTTAATTTTAGCGCAATCCATTGCCTGTGTTGCGTAACCCAATTAGCGGTATAAACTGTCGCGCAATTAATGCCTGAAGATGTTGAGATACCCAATGACTGATCCCTTTATGAACCCTGACCATCAACTGGATGCGTTGGGTCTGCGTTGTCCTGAGCCGGTAATGATGGTTCGCAAAACGGTGCGTGCAATGAAAGATGGCGAAACCCTACTGGTGATTGCTGACGATCCGGCAACCACCCGTGATATACCGGGTTTTTGCCGTTTCATGGAACATACGTTGTTAGCGGCCGAGACAGAGCAGCTGCCGTACCGCTATTTATTGGCCAAAGGTGTGGTAAAAGCACAGTAGCAATAAAGGCTTATTTCGATGTATTCCGTAACAACCTCAGGGCGTTGGCGGTGACCAGCGCAGTGGCGCCCGAGTCGGCCAGCACCGCCAGCCATAACCCGGTCAGCCCCATCAGCGTGGTGACCAGAAAAATCGCTTTCAGCCCCAATGCAATAGTGATGTTCTGGCGGATATTGACTCGTGTGGCCCGCGACAGGCTGATCATCTGGGCCAGCCCGCCAAGACGGTTGTGAGTCAACGCGGCATCCGCCGTTTCCAGAGCCACATCGGTCCCGCTGCCCATCGCAATGCCTATCCGCGCGGCTTTCATTGCCGGAGCGTCATTGATGCCGTCACCGACCATTGCCGTCAGGTTCAACAGACCAAGCTCGGTGACGGCCTGCACTTTATCCGCAGGCAATAAACCGGCCCGGTAATCAATGCCTAAGCGATCAGCAATGCTCTTGGCGGCTCTTGGGTTATCACCTGTCAGCATGACTGCCGAGATGCCTAAGGCTTTCAGTTCGGCCAAAGCGCTGACCGCGTCGTCACGCAGTTTGTCTTGCATGGCGATCAGTCCGATAACATTCCCTTCCTGAAGCACCGCGACGACTGTTTTTCCGGCTGATTCCCAGTCGGTAATTTGCTGTAGCCGTTCTACTGCCACGCCATTGTCCGCCAGATTTTTCGGTGCCAGCACCTGAACTTTTTTGCCCGACACGACCCCTTCGACGCCAGAACCGGCCAGAGCCCGGCGGTCTTGGGCACTCATGGGTAACGGATTTTTCTGTTTGGCTCGGGCAATGATGGCTAATGCCAGCGGATGATGCGAACCAGCCTCTACGGCGGCAGCCAGACTCAGCAACTCATTTTCACTGACGCCGTTCAGCGGCAGAATGTCAGTGACCTCCGGTTTACCTTCTGTCAGTGTGCCGGTTTTATCCAACGCGACGGTCCGGATCAATGCCAACTGCTCCAATGCGGCACCGCCCTTAATCAATGCACCTTGACGCGTTGCCGCGGCCAGTGCCGAAGTAATGGCGGCTGGAGTTGAAATAACTAACGCACAAGGACAACCAATCAACAGCAGCGTTAGCCCACGATAAATCCAGGTTTCCCATGACAAGCCCATCGCCAGCGGAGGGATCAAAATAACCAGCAGTGACATCAGCATAATGGCGGGCGTGTAGTAACGGCTGAAGGTATCCAGGAAGCGTTCAATTGGGGCACGGCGTTCATCTGCTTCTTCAATCAGTTGCAGAATACGGTCAATGGCGCTGGCGCCGGGAGCTGAAGCAACATTGAGTCGAGCCACGCGATCGACACACAAACTCCCTGCCGGGACTTTTTCACCCGGATGGCGTTCCACCGGCACCGATTCACCGGTCAGCGCGCTTTCGTCGAAGCTGGCGGCAGAATCAAGCAGGATGGCGTCGGTAGGGAGGCGGCCACCGGCTGACACCTCGATAACATCGCCGGGTCGCAAGTCGGCGACCGGCACGCGGGATGACTGGCCTGCAACAATGCGCAACGCACTATCAGGGATCAGCGCCATCAGCGCTTTCACTCCGCTGCGCGCGCGGTCGGCGGCGAAAGACTCCAGCCGTTCACCAACCATAAACAGCAGCAGTACCATTGCCGCTTCCTCGGTGGCGCCAATGAATAATGCGCCTAACGCTGCGATACTCATCAGGGTTTCAATGGTGAAAGGAGAACCGGCACGGCCAGAACGTATGGCCTGCAACAAGACCGGCCACAGCCCGACCAATGTCGTGACCACAAAGGCGATTCTTCCCAGTGGCTGGCTGAACTGATCGACTACCCAACTACTCATCATCAACGCAATGAGGATCAGCAGCGGCGCGTATTCTTTCAGACGCGAAGTTTCGGCGGCGGCTTGATTCGATGGTTGAGTCAGTGATTGCAGCGTGAAACCGGCACTGATGACCGCTTTTTTTACGTCGTCGGAAACGTCACCTGCGGCACGGACCAGCAACTTCTCGGTGGCAAACTGGACTTTTACACGGTTAACCCCTGCGACGGCGCTGACGGCTTTTTCGATGGTACGTGCGCAGGCCGGGCAGTCCATCCCTGTCACTTTCCAGCTCAGTTGGCCGCTGGGGTCGTCGTCATCTGCGTCGCTGTCATCACTACCCGATGTTGGTGAGTGCTTACTGGGTTGTGGGCTGCCACCGTCGGATGTGCAACAAGCCGATGCAATCAGTGGGGCTTTGTCGTTACAACAGCTGGCCGGATGTGGTTCGCTGTGAGTGACATCGGTGATTTTTTTAATACGCAGCATGGCTGGTTTGGTGCACTTGCCGGACTGGCAACCGCAACCGGACGGAGAAAATTTACGTGGCTGAAGCATACGGGCTCCTGTCGGAACAGCGTTAAGTTGCATTCAGTCTACAGCTTGGAGTTAACTCCAAGGTCAAGAGAAAAATAACCTGGGAAATAAAAAGGCGAAACCGGGGTTTCGCCTGAAGAGAGGACTTAGAGATAAAGTGAGCGAACAATCAGGAAATGGCCGCCAAAGTAGCAGGCCGCGACAATGGCATCAGCTGCACGGAATTTAAAACGATAGCGGCTGGTCAGCCAAAAAATATTGCCGAGTAGCAACAACAGCGTGCCGCACAACAGCGAAAACGCCAGATCGGTGCTGCGGGCAAAATATTGCTCACCGGCCAGCCAGACCATCAGTAAGGTCATCGCAATGTAAAGGGATACCGCCCAGCGCATTTCTGCCAGCCGTGACCAGATAACCGCCAGTAACGCTGCGCCGATAACGATCAGTGCTACAGGCAACGGCCAAAAAAACGTCAGTGTCATCTGACTGGCGAAACTCAAGGTATAGAGCAAATTCGACAGGAAAAAGGCCCCAATCGCATAAAGAAAACGCTCTTCTGGTAGCAACAGTAGGCCATCAGCGACCAGGGTTGCGGCCAGACCAAGCAGGATCAGGTAGCTATAAACATTCAGAACCGGCGCTTGCCAAGCGAGCAGCAGAAGTAGCAAAAGCGTGAGCGGTTTGAACAACCAGCGCTGCCAGCGTGGACCGCGGTAACTGGCATCGACAAACAGCCAGCCTGAGAAAAACACAGCAAGTAATGGCCAACTCATTGTTTATCCTTTTTTTAGAAAAATGTAAGCAAGGTCAATGCCTGTAAGGAAAGGTCTTGCTGCATGATTTACCGTTTTGGCAGTGGCGGTTGCTTTTTCTGCCACGCCAACAATTCAAACACGCCGAACAGGAAAATCCTCAGTTGTAACCAGCCGCCGATTTTGGTCGGCTCCTTCCCCTGAGTCGCTTTGAGCAGCATGACCTGTAAACCATGCATGAAGAACATGAAGACCATTGCCACATCCAGAAAGTATTTCATCGGTTTTGGAAATGGGTGAATGAGGTTCAACAGCAAGAAACCCCAGATGCACAGCATTAATAAGCGGCCAACATTTATTAACATTTTACTGCTCCTGTTCGCCAGATGTCGGCGAGGTATCGCGATGATAAAGACGGTAGGCAACCTGCCCGGCGACCTTCTCCCGGTGCAGTCGCCAGTTGACGGGCACCGGGATCACGCCGTGTTCTACTTCCGCTTCGACATAAATCCAGGCTTCATCCGCCAACCAGCCATTTTGTTCCAGCAGAACCAGCGTCTCTAGCAAAATGCCTTTACGAAACGGAGGATCGACAAATACCACGTCAAACGGCGTGCCGTTTTTTGCCAGCCAGTTGAGCGTGTTGGTATTCACCACCTTCGCATCACTGACATTGAGCAGCGCCAGATTTTTCTCCAGTTGTTGGGCTACCGGACGTTCGAACTCCAGCAACGTGGCATTGGCCGCATAGCGCGACAGCGCTTCAAGGCCCAGCGCACCGCTTCCGGCGAAGCAGTCCAGACATTGCGCACCCCGGATCACCGGCGCCAACCAGTTGAACAGAGTTTCGCGTACGCGATCTGTGGTCGGTCGCAGGCCCGGGCTGTTAGGGACCGGCAGTTTACGTCCACGCCATTGACCACCAATCAGTCGGATCTGGCCTGCCGCAGGAGTGTTGGGTTTTTTAGCCATAGCTCGCTTCAATAGTACGCTACCGTTATGGCAGCATTGCAAATCAATTGGGGGCTATTCTACCGGTGTGTCGGTCTGCGGCAAATATTTAACATTCCCGATTGAATACCCTACGCAAATCAACATGCGGGTGTGTAGGCCTTATTGGAAAGTGATAGACTGCAACGCATTACCTTATTAACAATCCGTTCGCCCTGAATCCACGGCGAGGAGTGAAGTTGTAAAATGGCAAAAGATAAAAAGCGCGGATTTTTCTCTTGGTTCGGCCGTGGCCGTCAGGAAGAAGAACAGCAGAAAGAAGAGACCAACGTTGAACCCTCAGTGGTCGAAGAACACTCCGCGAAATCGCATGATGCTTCTGTTTCAGAAGAGCAGCCGGTCAAGACCGGATCTCATGTCGAACCACAGGAAGTCGCTACAGAGATCGAGCCTGTTGATGAAACTCTTCATCAGGTTCCTATTGAACCTGCCGCCAAAGAGTCGGCTGCCGTTGAACTGGCTGAAGAGATTGTTGCCGTTACGGAACAGGTTGTTGAAGCGCAGCATGACCATTTTGTTGAATCTGAAGCGGAGATCGCCGCCGATGAACAGCAGGATGAAATTGATATCGTTGACGACCGTCTTGCTGATGAGCCGCAGCCGGTAGTGTTGGATCCTATCGTGACTTTGTCTTCGCTTGACAACAATTTGTCAGCCGTTGAAACCGAACAACAACGCCCGACCAAAGAGGGCTTTTTTGCGCGGCTGAAACGTAGCCTGGTTAAAACAAAAGAGAATCTGGGATCCGGCTTCGTTGGTTTGTTCCGCGGTAAGAAGATCGACGACGATCTTTTCGATGAGCTGGAAGAGCAGTTGATCATCGCCGACGTGGGTGTTGAAACCACGCGTAAAATTATTACGTCACTGACTGAACATGCCAGCCGCAAGCAGTTAAAAGATGCGGAAGCGCTGTATGGCAAGCTGAAGGCAGAAATGTCTGAAATTTTGGCTAAAGTTGACCAGCCATTGGATGTCAGCGGCAAAACGCCCTTCGTGATTCTGATGGTCGGCGTCAATGGTGTGGGGAAAACCACCACCATCGGCAAAATGGCGCGTCAGTTTCAAGCGCAGGGCAAATCAGTCATGCTGGCGGCGGGTGACACCTTCCGTGCCGCGGCGGTTGAACAGCTGCAAGTCTGGGGCCAACGTAACAAGATCCCGGTGATTGCGCAGCATACCGGTGCGGATTCCGCCTCGGTGATTTTTGACGCTATCCAGGCCGCTAAGGCCCGTAATATTGACGTGTTAATTGCGGATACCGCCGGGCGTTTGCAGAATAAAACGCACCTGATGGAAGAGCTGAAGAAGATTGTCCGCGTCATGAAAAAACTAGACGAGGATGCCCCTCATGAGGTTATGCTGACGCTTGATGCCAGCACCGGTCAGAATGCGGTCAGTCAGGCGAAACTCTTCAATGAAACCGTTGGTCTGACCGGCATTACCTTGACTAAACTGGATGGTACCGCCAAGGGCGGTGTGATATTCGCGATTGCCGATCAGTTCGAAATCCCTATCCGTTATATCGGTGTGGGTGAAGGCATTGAAGATTTGCGGCCGTTTAAGGCTGACGATTTTATTGAGGCACTTTTTGCCCGAGAGGATTAATACGGATGATTCGCTTTGAACAGGTCAGTAAAGCTTATCTAGGCGGGCGACAGGCGCTGCAGGGCGTTGATTTTCACATCCAGCAAGCTGAAATGGTTTTTCTGACCGGCCATTCTGGTGCGGGTAAAAGTACCCTACTGAAACTGATTTGTGGAATTGAACGCCCAAGCGCCGGGCACATTTTGTTCGGCGGGCATGATATCAGTCGTCTAAAATCGCGTGAAGTGCCGTTTTTACGCCGTCAGATTGGCATGATTTTCCAGGACCACCATCTGCTGCTGGATCGCACGGTGTACGACAACGTGGCTATGCCGCTTGTCATCGCGGGTGCCAGCAGTGAGGATATCCGACGCCGCGTCTCTGCGGCGCTGGATAAAGTCGGCCTACTCGATAAAGCCAAAAACTTCCCGATCCAGCTCTCCGGTGGTGAACAACAGCGCGTGGGCATCGCCCGTGCGGTGGTGAACAAACCGTCGGTTTTACTGGCTGATGAACCGACAGGTAACCTTGACGATGCGCTGTCAGAAGGCATTTTGCGCCTATTTGAAGAGTTCAACCGCGTCGGCGTGACCGTTTTGATGGCAACCCATGACATGACACTTATTGCTCGTCGTAATTACCGCACGCTGACGTTGAGTCAGGGTCGCATGGTAGGAGGCGCGCGCCATGGTCAATAGTCCAAATCCAGCGAAAACCGCCAAAAGCGCACGTGACGCCAAAAGCAAAGCGCTACAGGGTGGCTGGCGTGAACAGTGGCGCTATGCATGGATTAACGCCCTGGCGGACATGATGCGCCAGCCGCTGGCGACACTGCTTACCGTAATGGTGATAGCGATTTCCCTGACATTACCCAGCGTCTGTTATCTGGTGTGGAAAAACGTCAGCACAGCCGCTGAGCAGTGGTATCCGACGCCACAGCTGACGGTATATCTCGATAAGGCGCTGGACGACAACGCAGCGGAAAATGTCATTAAGGCATTGAAAGCGGAAGCCGGTGTCGAGAAAGTTAACTATTTATCGCGTGATGAAGCCATGGGTGAGTTCCGCAACTGGTCTGGTTTCGGCGGTGCAATGGATATGCTGGAACAGAATCCGTTGCCTGCGGTGGCCATCATCACCCCGAAAATGAATTTCCAGGACTCCAACACGCTTAACACCTTACGCGATCGTGTGGCGGCGGTGCAGGGGGTTGATGAGGTTCGCATGGATGACAGCTGGTTTGCACGGCTGGCTGCGCTGACCGGGCTGGTTGGGCAGGTTGCTGCGATGATTGGCGTACTGATGATTGTGGCGGTATTTCTGGTGATTGGTAACAGTGTACGGCTGAGTATCTTCAGCCGCCGCGACACCATCAATGTGATGAAACTGATCGGCGCTACCGATGGCTTTATTTTGCGGCCATTCCTCAATGGCGGCGCGATGCTCGGTTTCTGTGGTGCATTGCTGTCACTGATCCTTTCCGAAGCGCTGGTACTGCGACTGGAAAGCGTAGTAACCCAGGTGGCAAAAGTCTTCGGCACCACCTTTGACTTGCATGGTCTTGCGTGGGATGAAAGCCTGCTGCTGCTGTTGATTTCCGCGATGATTGGCTGGATTGCAGCCTGGCTGGCCACGGTGCAACATTTACGGCGATTTACACCACAATAGCGATTTTTTGATATACTCTTCCCCGGCTGCAAAGGATCCTGCACAGGGGAAGAGCCAGATTAGTGCTCGATCATTACGCCCTTACATCTCTTCTTCCCCGAAAGCACGAATTCCCTATCCTGTCGTCCGTTCGTCACATACAGTCGCTATGCTGTTGCGTTGAACGATGAACTTTATGTAAAATTAGTGGTCCTAGTAGCGGTAAAAGAACCAACGAAATTTAGAACAAACTGGCAGTAAAATATGAAGGGCTCTGCGTTGTTTTGTTAGTCCGCCCAATGAGGCGAGCGGTATTCACTCCGCAGCAACGCAGTATAAAACCTGCATTACGTCATACATGAGAGGCTTTGAATGACCAAAGAAATGCGAACTTTAGCATTAGTACCCCAAGGTAGTCTGGAAGCCTATGTGCGGGCCGCCAACACTTATCCGATGCTGACGGCTGAGGAAGAACGGGAGCTGGCTGAACGGCTGCATTACGACGGTGACCTGGAAGCAGCGAAACATCTGATCCTGTCTCACCTGCGCTTTGTTGCTCACATTGCCCGCAACTATTCAGGTTACGGTCTGCCACAGGCTGACCTTATCCAGGAAGGCAACATCGGCCTGATGAAAGCGGTTCGTCGCTTTAATCCGGAAGTCGGTGTGCGTTTGGTCTCCTTTGCGGTGCATTGGATTAAAGCGGAAATTCACGAATATGTGCTGCGTAACTGGCGCATCGTGAAGGTCGCGACCACAAAAGCGCAACGCAAGTTGTTCTTCAACTTGCGTAAAAACAAGCAGCGTCTTGGCTGGTTTAGTCACGATGAAGTAGAACACGTTGCCCGCGAACTGGGTGTCACCAGTAAAGACGTTATGGAAATGGAATCACGTATGGCCGCCCAGGACATGACGTTTGATCCCGCTCCTGATGACGAACCGCGCGATGGCGCTGCCATGGCGCCGATGCTTTATCTGCAAGATAAAAGCTCTGACTTTGCAGAAAGTATCGAGGAAGACAACTGGGATAGCGACGCCGCAGATAAATTGAGTAGCGCGATGGAAGGTTTGGATGAGCGTAGTCAGGATATAATCCGTGCGCGCTGGTTAGATGACGACAGCAAATCTACCCTGCAGGAACTGGCAGACAAGTACGGTGTATCCGCAGAACGTGTTCGTCAGTTAGAAAAGAACGCGATGAAAAAACTGCGTGTGGCAATCGAAGCCTGATAAACCTTGTTTCTGAAGGAAAAAGCGACCTGCGGGTCGTTTTTTTTATGCCGGAGCTCAATGCTGCCTAGTTCTTCTTCCAGACACTCCCTTCAAGAGAAAAACCACATGCCTGCATGAATGCTGCAGTGACGGCATCGCCATCTGTTTTCATCTCCCAGCTTTTCACCTGTGGCAACTGCGCCTGCAGATCTTCAATCAGATACAACCCGACACCACGTCGGCGCGTAACTTCCCGCACAAACAAATCGCTGAGTTCGCCATGATCTCCGCTGAGGTTGATTTTAACCGCACCCAGAATGCGTTCATTAAACACGGCGGCGAATAACATGCGGTTGTTCGTCAGGCTGGCTTGCCAGTCACTTTCGGTTTGCTCAGGCCAGATTTTTGCCAGATCGATCAGGTCCTGAGCGCTGAGCGTCGTCAACTTTTCAATGGTTAATTTCATGATTTTGGGTGCATAGAAAAAGAGATTTTCAGTGTAGCGGATCGTCCCGTCACGCATGCGTAACTTTTTTTGTACAGTAACAGGTTGAAAACTTTTTCAACGATCCCTGTATAAGCGATAAATGTTGGCTTTAAAGGACAAAGCCAGCGTTAACTGCTTAGTTCTGTGTCAATATCCGAGTTAACACCCAAATATAATTCTGTTTACACCTATTGTTTCTGAGTACATCATTTGATTTGCAGCAGAAAATTCCTGTTTAATAATATGAAATATAAAGTTTTATTGAAAAATAAGGCGCCATAAGCCTCTAACGCATTATTAGTTATAAGAAAATTATTAGTTGATGATGTTTTAAGCAGGTGCAAAACAATATACACATCACACACAAATGGGGTATCAGGATGAAAGCAACAACGGGCAAGATCTGGCTGGCAGGATGTATCGCATTAGCAATGAGCCACGCCGCAGTCGCAAAAGATATCAAAGTGGCCATCGTCGGTGCCATGTCAGGTCCAGTTGCCCAATACGGCGACATGGAGTTCACCGGTGCCAAACAGGCTATCGCTGACATCAATGCCAAAGGTGGCGTAAAGGGTGACAAACTGGTTGGCGTTGAATATGACGATGCCTGTGATCCAAAACAAGCGGTGGCGGTGGCCAACAAAGTGATCAACGACGGCATCCGTTATGTCATCGGTCACCTGTGTTCATCTTCTACTCAGCCAGCGTCTGACATCTATGAAGACGAAGGTGTGCTGATGATCACACCAGCGGCGACGAATGCTGACTTGACCACCCGTGGCTACAAAATGGTGATGCGTACCACCGGTCTGGATTCTGACCAAGGCCCGACGGCCGCAAAATACATCCTTGATACCATCAAGCCTAAACGTATTGCCGTGGTGCATGATAAACAGCAGTACGGTGAAGGTCTGGCGCGTTCTGTTCAGGACAGCCTGAAGAAAAACGGCGGTAACGTTGTGCTGTTTGAAGGCATCACCGCAGGCGATAAAGATTTCTCCACGCTGGTGGCGCGCATGAAGAAAGACAACGTGGACTTCGTCTATTTCGGCGGTTACTACCCGGAAATGGGCCAGATCCTGCGTCAGGCTAAACAAGCCGGTCTGAATGCGAAATTTATGGGTCCTGAAGGCGTGGGTAACTCATCACTGTCGAACATTGCGGGTGATGCGTCCGAAGGCATGCTGGTCACGTTGCCAAAACGTTATGATCAAGTTCCGGCTAACCAGCCCATTGTGGATGCGTTGAAAGCCAAAAAACTGGATCCAACGGGCCCGTTCGTCTGGACCACCTATGCTGCATTGCAGGCGTTGACCACCGGTATGGAGCGCAGCGGTAGCATGGAGCCGGCTGATATTGCCAAGAACCTGAAGGCTGAGCCGGTGAATACCGTGATGGGTCCGCTGAGCTGGGATGCGAAAGGCGACCTGAAAGGGTTCGAATTCGGTATCTTTGAGTGGCATAAGGACGGCACTTCAACGCCAATCAAATAAATGCTCTGCGACCTGAATAATATTGGGTATCCAAAGTAGAACAACACAGTACCCCGCTTTGTCTTTGATCGAGGCAAAGCGGGGATCGCAGCACCGTATTCAACCCCCTTGATGTAAAAGGATAGGGTATGTCAGAGCAGTTCTTATATTTCCTTCAGCAGATGTTCAACGGTGTGACGTTGGGTAGTACCTACGCGCTGATTGCCATCGGCTATACCATGGTTTACGGCATTATCGGCATGATCAACTTCGCTCATGGCGAGGTGTATATGATTGGCAGCTATGTCTCTTTTATTGTGATTGCCGCTTTAATGATGGTAGGTATTGATGCCAGCTGGTTGCTGATCGGTGCCGGATTCATCGCTGCAATTGTCATAGCCAGCGCCTATGGCTGGAGCATTGAACGCGTGGCTTATAAGCCAGTGCGTAACTCCAAGCGCCTTATTGCGCTGATTTCTGCCATCGGGATGTCGATATTTCTGCAAAACTACGTCAGCCTGACGCAAGGCTCGCGCGATCTGGCGTTGCCAAGTCTGGTCACCGGCCAGTGGACGCTCGGCGTCGCCAATGGTTTTGCGGCAACGATTTCGACCATGCAGCTGATTATCTGGGTGGTCACCTTTGTAGCGATGCTGGCATTGACGCTGTTCATTCGTTATTCCCGTATGGGCCGCGCCTGCCGTGCCTGTGCCGAAGATCTCAAAATGGCCAGCCTGTTGGGTATCAATACTGACCGCGTGATCTCGCTTACCTTCGTTATTGGTGCCTTAATGGCCGCCGTTGCGGGCGTTCTGCTTGGGCAGTTCTATGGCGTGATTAACCCGTATATCGGCTTTATGGCCGGGATGAAAGCTTTTACCGCAGCAGTACTTGGCGGCATCGGCAGTATTCCAGGTGCGATGATTGGCGGCCTGATTCTGGGGGTGGCCGAAGCACTGACTTCAGCCTATCTCAGCACCGAATATAAAGACGTTGTCTCCTTTGCGCTGCTAATTGTGGTGTTGTTGGTGCTGCCAACCGGCATTTTGGGCCGTCCGGAGGTTGAGAAAGTATGAAGCACCTCAATCTATTCAACGCCTTGCTTTCTGCCTTCGTCTTACTGGTGTTGGCCTCTTTCATCATGGGGCTGAAACTCGGTCTTGATGGCACCAAACTGGTGGTCAACGGCGCCGGTGAAGTGCGCTGGATGTGGATCGGCGTGGGTTGCGTTATCGTGTTCGTGTTCCAGCTGTTTCGTCCGTTAGTGAGCAGCGGCCTGAAGAAAATTTCGGGGCCGGGCTGGGTTCTGCCGAGCTTTGATGGCTCCACGCCGAAGCAAAAACTGCTGGCGCTGTTGCTGATTATTGCCGCCGTTGCCTGGCCGTTTATTGTGTCACGCGGCACGGTAGACATCGCTACGCTGACGCTGATCTACATCATGCTCGGTCTGGGGCTTAATGTGGTGGTTGGTCTCTCCGGCTTGCTGGTGCTAGGTTACGGCGGCTTTTACGCCATCGGCGCATACACTTACGCGCTGCTCAACCACTATTATGGTATTGGGTTCTGGGAAGCGTTGCCGCTGGCGGGTCTGGTTTCCGCCGCTTTTGGTTTCCTGCTCGGTTTCCCGGTGCTGCGGCTGCGGGGTGACTATCTTGCCATCGTGACCCTCGGTTTCGGCGAGATAGTGCGTATTTTACTGCTGAATAATACTGAAATTACCGGAGGGCCGAACGGTATCAGCCAGATCCCCAAACCGACGCTGTTTGGTCTGGAGTTCAGCCGTACCCCACGTGATGGCGGCTGGGATACGTTCAGTCACTTCTTTGGCATAAGCTATGATCCCAGCGACCGGATCATTTTTCTCTATCTGGTCGCGTTGCTGTTGGTCGTGGCCACACTGTTTATCATCAACCGTCTGTTACGTATGCCACTTGGCCGTGCATGGGAAGCGTTGCGTGAAGATGAAATTGCCTGTCGCTCACTGGGCCTGAATCCAACGCGCATCAAACTGACGGCTTTCACTATCAGCGCGGCTTTTGCCGGTTTCGCCGGTACGTTGTTTGCAGCACGTCAGGGTTTCGTCAGTCCGGAATCTTTCACCTTCGTTGAATCTGCTTTCGTACTGGCCATTGTGGTGCTCGGTGGGATGGGCTCGCAGTTTGCGGTCATTCTGGCGGCAATTCTGCTGGTGGTTTCCCGCGAGTTAATGCGTGATTTGAATGAATACAGCATGTTATTGCTCGGTGCATTGATGGTGCTGATGATGATCTGGCGTCCGCAAGGTTTGTTGCCGATGAAACGCCCACAATTAAAACTGAAGTTGTCGAAAAAACAGATTGCTGATCAGGGAGAGCAAGCATGAGTACGCAACCTCTGTTGTCAGTCGAAGGTCTGATGATGCGTTTCGGCGGTTTACTGGCAGTGAATAACGTCGCGTTGAATCTCAATCAGAGCGAAATCGTTTCGTTGATCGGCCCGAACGGCGCGGGCAAAACCACGGTGTTCAACTGCCTGACCGGTTTCTACAAACCCAGCAGCGGGACCATAAAACTGCGTGACCAGCATCTGGAAGGGCTGCCCGGGCAGAAAATTGCCCGTATGGGCGTAGTGCGAACCTTCCAGCATGTACGCCTGTTCCGTGAAATGACGGTGATTGAAAACCTGTTAGTGGCGCAACATCAGCATTTGAAAAGCGGCGTGCTGGCTGGCCTGCTAAAAACACCGGGTTTTCGTCGTGCTGAAGCCGATGCCTTGGATAGAGCCGCCGACTGGCTGGAACGTGTCGGTTTACTCGAACTGGCTAACCGCCAGGCCGGGAATCTGGCCTATGGCCAACAGCGACGGCTAGAGATCGTTCGCTGCATGGTGACGCGGCCGGAAATTCTGATGCTCGATGAACCTGCTGCCGGCCTGAACCCACGTGAAACCGAAGAGCTGAACCAGCTGATCGCCGAACTGCGTAACCAACACAACGTGTCGGTGCTGTTAATCGAACATGATATGAAACTGGTGATGGGCATCTCGGACCGTATCTACGTGGTCAATCAGGGCACGCCGCTGGCACAGGGCACGCCAGCAGAAATCCGTAACAATCCTGACGTGATCCGCGCGTATTTAGGCGAAGGGTAAGGGACAGAACACGATGTTGTCATTCAATCAGGTATCCGCCCATTACGGCAAAATTCAGGCGCTGCATGAAGTCAGCCTTAACATCAATAAGGGTGAAATCGTTACGTTGATCGGCGCGAACGGTGCAGGGAAAACCACGCTGCTCGGCAGTTTATGCGGCGAACCCCGAGCCTCTCAGGGTTCGATTATGTTCGAAGGTCAGGATATCACTCAGTGGCCGACGGCAAAAATTATGCGTGGTGATATCGCCATTGTTCCGGAAGGCCGAAGGGTATTTTCGCGCATGACGGTGGAAGAGAATCTGGCGATGGGCGGCTTCTTCGCTACCCGTGATCAGTATCAGTCGCGGCTTGTTAAAGTTTTCGAGCTTTTCCCTCGGCTGAAAGAGCGCCGTGCTCAGCGCTCTGGCACGATGTCCGGCGGCGAACAACAAATGCTGGCGATTGGCCGTGCACTGATGAGCCAGCCACGTCTGTTGCTGCTCGATGAGCCTTCGCTCGGCCTGGCACCGATCATCATTCAGCAAATTTTTGACACCATACAGCAACTGCGTGAAGAGGGCATGACCATCTTCCTGGTAGAGCAAAACGCCAATCAGGCGCTGAAGCTCGCCGATCGTGGTTACGTATTGGAGAATGGCCACGTCGTGCTGGAAGACAGCGGCGCGGCGCTGTTGGCCAACGAAGCGGTGCGGTCGGCCTATCTCGGCGGCTGATTTCGCCAAAATTTACTGTAATATCTCCAAACCGCACGGCTGGCGCTTTGCGGTTTTTATTTTGTGGGTAAATTTACCGCGCTTACATTCTTATCAACTTCGCAAATCATCAGGAACATTTCATGAACACAGAAGGTTTTCTCGCCGCTCGTATGGCCAGGCTCAAAAGTTCAGCCATCCGGGAACTGCTGAAACAAAGCAAAATGGAAGGTGTTATTTCACTGGCCGGTGGCATTCCTTCTTCAGCGTTGTTCGATTTCGACGGCCTGCGTGAAGCAACACAACTGGCGATCACCGAATATCCTGAGCATGCATTCCAGTACGGCCTAACCGAAGGCAGTCACACGCTGCGTGAGCGTATTGCTGAGCTTTGCGAAGGCCGTGGCGTGGTGGCGAGTGCGGACGATATCGTGGTTACCGCCGGTTCCCAACAGGCGCTGGATCTGGTTATGCGTGCGGTCGTGGATCCGGGTGACATTTTCGTGGTGGAACGGCCAACGTATCTGGCCGCGTTGCAGACGCTGGAACTGGCTGAAGCGCAGATCCTGTCCGTCGGTTCAGACAGTGACGGCATGATTGTCGATGAACTGGCTGAATTGCTGAAAACCCGCAAAATCAAAGGGGTATATGTGGTGCCGACGTTCGGCAACCCGAGTGGTGTGACCCTGAGCCGCGCCCGCCGCGAGCAACTGGTGCAACTGGCGGTAAAGCATGAATTTCTGATTTTGGAAGATGATCCGTACGGCGAGTTACGTTTCACCGACGAACGCCAGCCGACGCTTTTCGAATTGTCCCAATCGTTGTTCGGGAACACGGAAAACATCATCTATACCTCGACGTTCTCCAAAATTTTGGCTCCGGGCTTGCGTCTGGGCTGGGTGATCATGCCGCAATGGCTGCTGCACAACGTCGCGATCATCAAACAGGCGGCTGATTTACATGCCAGTGCGCTGTCTCAGTCCGTTGCCGAATGTTATCTCGGCCTGAACCGCATGACGGCACAGGTCGAAAAAATCCGCGCAACCTATAAGAAAAAATGCGCGGTACTGGCACAACTATTGGAAAGTGAACTCGGTGATGTGCTGACGTTTGAATACCCGAAAGGCGGTATGTTCTTGTGGGTGCGTTTCCGCGAACCGCGTAACTGCACCGAGTGGATGAAAAAGGCGCTGGAACAAGGCGTGGTATTTGTTCCCGGTGAGTATTTCTTTGCCGAAAATCCCGATCATTCGACCTTCCGCTTGTCATTCGCCACGGCCACTGAAGAACAAATGCAGGAAGCTGTTGCCCGTCTGAAACGCGCTTTATAATCCCCAAGGCGTATTGCGCCCGCAATACGCCTTATTCTGGCCCCGTAAAAATTGCCATCTCTCCGTCACCTGCACTTCACGTTTTTGTCACATCAATGTCACTTGATGGTTATTTTTCTGTCATTTGTGCATGTCATGTTAGCTGCCGAAGCAGAAGTTCCTTTGCACCACTGACATCACACCAGCCCTCTTCAGGAGACAAGCATGCTTAAGCACGCTGTTACAAAAACGACACTTTGCATCGCACTGGCATTCGCGTTCAGCACCCAGGCGATGGCGGTTACGGACATTTCTTTCTGGCACTCAATGGATGGCGGATTGGGTAAAGAGGTGAATTCCCTGGCCGATCGTTTTAACCAGACTCATCCAGACTTCAAAATTGTGCCTGTTTACAAAGGCAAATATGACGAAAGCCTGGCTGCAGGCATCGCTGCGTATCGTACTGGCAACGCCCCGGATATTTTACAGGTTTACGAAGTGGGTACCGCCACCATGATGGCGAGTAAAGCCATCAAACCCGTTTACGAAGTATTCGCGGATGCGGGCCTCAAGCAAGACGCTTCCCAGTTCGTGCCGACGGTCTCCGGCTACTACTCAGATTCAAAAGGCCGCCTGCTTTCGCAGCCGTTCAACAGTTCCACGCCGGTACTGTACTACAACAAAGATGCCTTCAAAAAAGCTGGCCTGAACCCAGACCAGCCGCCAAGAACCTGGCAGGAGCTGGCAACCGATGCTGCAAAACTGCGTCAATCGGGTGTGACCTGTGGTTACGCCAGCGGATGGCAGGGCTGGATCCAGATTGAGAACTTCAGCGCCTGGAATGGTCTACCAGTTGCGACAAAAAACAACGGTTTTGATGGTACTGACGCCGTTCTGGAATTCAATAAACCAGAGCAAATCAAACACATTCAAATGCTCGAAGATATGAACAAAAAAGGTGACTTCACCTATTTTGGTCGTAAAGACGAGTCCACCGCGAAGTTCTATAACGGCGATTGTGCGATGACCACTGCGTCGTCCGGTTCACTGGCCGATATCCGCCAGTACGCCAAATTCAACTATGGCGTAGGTATGATGCCTTACGACGCTAACGTGAAGGGCGCACCACAAAACGCCATCATCGGCGGTGCCAGTCTGTGGGTGATGAACGGCAAAGACAAAGCCACTTATAAAGGCGTGGCAGAGTTCCTGCAATTCCTGACGACTCCGGCTATCGCGGCCGAGTGGCATCAGAAAACCGGTTATCTGCCAGTGACCACCGCTGCGTATGAACTGACCAAGCAGCAGGGCTTCTACGAGAAGAATCCAGGTTCTGACGTGGCAACCCGCCAGATGCTGAACAAGCCACCGTTACCGTTCACTAAAGGTCTGCGTCTGGGCAACATGCAACAGATTCGCGCCGTCGTGGATGAAGAATTAGAAAGCGTATGGAGCGGTAAGAAAACAGCCAAGGAAGCACTGGATAGCGCAGTACAACGTGGCAATGTCTTACTCCGTCGTTTCGAAGCTTCTACTAAGTAAGTCGGCTGCAGTGCTTTGCCAGACTGGGGTTGGGCAGTACTCGCACAAAGGCTGTAGCCTTTGCACGCCCGTAAGGGCGGCCCGGAGGGGGAGTGAAACGACTATTCCTCCATGGACTTTGCGTCCACTCGGGAGCGGTGTGCTGTCTGCCTCCAGTCTGGCTTCGCTCGCTACGCCTTATTCGGCGTAGCCTGTCTTTAGTCATCGCATCAACGAGTAAATTATCATGAGTTCACACCGTACCGGTTTTGGTTGCAGCTGGTTGCCCTATGCGCTGGTTTTTCCGCAGTTGCTGATCACCGCAATATTCTTCCTGTGGCCAGCGGGCCAGGCGCTGTGGTATTCGGTACAGACGCTCGATCCTTTCGGTTTATCCAGTCAGTTTGTCGGCTTGCTCAATTTTGAGCAGCTGTTTCAGGACCCCTACTATCTCGCGTCTTTCTACACCACGCTGAAATTCAGCTTTTTGGTGGCGTTTATTGGCCTTGCCGTTTCCCTGTTCTTTGCCGCCCTCGTGGACCACGTGGTGCGTGCCAGCCGAATTTACCAGACGCTGATGATTCTTCCTTACGCCGTGGCACCGGCCGTTGCCGCCGTGCTGTGGATGTTCTTGTTTAGCCCCGGTCTGGGCCTTATCACGCACTTCCTTGGCTCGATAGGCTACAACTGGAACCACGCGCAAAACAGCGGCCAGGCGATGTTCCTGGTGGTGCTGGCGTCGGTCTGGAAACAAGTTAGCTATAACTTTTTGTTCTTCCTCGCTGCGCTGCAATCAATTCCTAAATCGCTGGTGGAAGCTGCGGCTATTGACGGTGCAGGGCCGGTGAGACGTTTCTTCAATCTGGTGCTCCCGCTGATTTCACCGGTTAGTTTCTTTCTGTTGGTGGTCAATCTGGTGTATGCCTTCTTTGATACGTTTCCTGTTATCGATGCGGCGACCAGCGGCGGCCCGGTACAGGCCACAACCACACTGATTTATAAAGTTTATCGCGAAGGTTTCGCCGGTCTGGATCTCTCCAGCTCTGCGGCGCAGTCGGTGGTATTGATGGTCCTGGTTTGCGGCCTGACGTTTATTCAGTTCCGTTTCGTCGAGCGTAAGGTGCGTTACCAATGATTGAAAACCGCAGAGGGCTGGATATTTTCAGCCACATCATGCTGATCCTCGGCGTGCTGGTGATTTTATTTCCGCTGTATGTGGCGTTTGTCGCCGCTTCGTTGGACATCCAACAAATTCACCAAGTGCCGATGAGCCTGATCCCGGGCACCCATTTGTGGGAGAACATCCGGACCATCTGGACGCAAGGCGTGGGCGATGGCAGTCCGGCCTTTGGTCGTATGCTGATCAACAGCTTTATCATGGCGATAGTGATCACCATCGGGAAGATTTCGGTGTCGATGCTCTCGGCCTATGCCATCGTCTATTTCCGTTTTCCGCTGCGTAACCTGTTCTTTTGGCTGATTTTCATCACGTTGATGCTGCCTGTCGAAGTGCGTATTTTTCCGACCATTCAGGTGATCGCCAATCTCAATATGCTCAATAGATATACCGGCCTGACGCTGCCATTGATGGCGTCGGCCACGGCCACGTTCCTGTTCCGACAGTTCTTTATGACATTACCGGATGAACTGCTGGAAGCGGCGCGTATCGACGGCGCAGGCGCGATGCGCTTTTTCTGGGACATCGTATTGCCGCTATCGAAAACCAATCTTGCCGCGCTGTTCGTCATCACCTTTATCTACGGCTGGAACCAGTATTTGTGGCCAATCCTGATCACCAGCGACGCGTCCATGGGGACGGCGGTGGCGGGAATCAAAAGTATGATCTCTTCCGGCGACGGTTCTACTCAGTGGAATCAGGTGATGGCAGCGATGATTTTGACTTTATTACCGCCGCTTGCGGTGGTGCTCCTGATGCAGCGCTGGTTTGTGCGCGGTCTGGTAGACAGTGAGAAGTAATACGAAATGGCTAATTTAAAATTACAGGCAGTGACCAAATCCTATGACGGGAAAAACCAGATCATTCAGAGCATCGATCTGGACGTCGCGGATGGCGAGTTTATTGTGATGGTCGGCCCGTCAGGCTGCGGTAAATCCACGCTGTTGCGCATGGTTGCCGGGCTTGAGCGCACCACCAGCGGTGATATTTACATTAACGATCAGCGCGTTACCGAGATGGAGCCGAAAGATCGCGGCATCGCCATGGTCTTTCAAAACTACGCGCTTTATCCGCATATGAGCGTCTTCGACAACATGGCTTACGGTCTGAAAATCCGTGGCTTCGGTAAAGCCCAGATCCTCGCTCGTGTAGAAGAAGCTGCGCGTATTCTGGAGCTCGGCCCGTTGCTGAAACGTAAACCACGTGAGCTTTCCGGTGGCCAGCGTCAACGCGTTGCTATGGGGCGCGCTATCGTACGCGAACCGGCGGTATTCCTGTTTGATGAACCGCTGTCTAACCTCGATGCCAAACTGCGCGTGCAGATGCGCCTCGAACTGCAACAGCTGCATCGCCGCCTGCGCACCACCAGTTTGTACGTGACGCACGATCAGGTTGAAGCCATGACGCTGGCCGAGCGGGTGATCGTGATGAACAAAGGAGTGGCCGAACAGATCGGCACACCGTCTGAAGTTTATCGCCGTCCAGCCACGCTGTTTGTCGCTAGCTTTATCGGCTCTCCGGCCATGAATCTGTTACCGGGCCAACTTGCCAGCGATGGCACATCGCTGGTGATGGAAGGTGGCTTCGAGCTGCCACTCAGCGAACCGCGCCCGGAATGGGGCGGGCGTGAGCTGACTGTCGGAATACGGCCTGAACATATTCAGCTCTCTGACGACCCGCAGACCGGCATTCCGCTTGATCTCACCACGCTTGAGCTGCTGGGTGCCGACAATTTGGCACATGGCAAGTGGGCAGGCAGTGGTGTGGTCGTGCGGCTCAATTACGAAGTCTGCCCACAACCGGGCACACAGTTACGTTTGGTTTTGCCGACGAACGCGCTACACTTTTTCGATTCTCACAATGGCTCACGAATGGAGTAACACATGTCAGTCTGGCCTTATCCACGGATTGTGGCGCATCGCGGCGGCGGTTCGCTGGCACCGGAAAATACCCTTGCCGCCATCGATATAGGCGCGAAATACGGTCATACCATGATTGAATTCGACGCCAAGCTGGCGCAGGACGGCGAAATTTTCCTGCTGCATGACGATACCCTAAACCGGACCAGCAATGGTTGGGGCGTGGCGGGCGAACTGAGCTGGAGCCAGCTGAACGAACTTGACGCTGGCGGATGGTACGGCGCGGCGTTCAAAGGCGAAAAGTTGCCGACGCTGGCACAAGTGGCACAGCGCTGTGCGCAGCACAACATGATGGCGAACATCGAGATTAAACCTACCACCGGCACCGACACGGAAACCGGCACCCAGATAGCGCTGGCGGCTCGTGAGCTGTGGAAAGGTAACGCTGTGCTGCCGTTGCTCTCCTCGTTTGCGTTCGACGCGCTGGTGGCAGCCCAAAAAGCGGCACCTGAGCTGCCGCGTGGACTTTTGATCGACGAATGGCAAGATGATTGGAAAACGTTGACCGACGAATTGGAGTGCGTGTCATTGCACCTCAACCACAACGTGCTGACCGCAGAACGGGTAAAAGCGCTCAAAAATGCCGGTCTGCATATTCTGGTTTACACGGTCAATAAACCCGAGCGCGCGCGCGAGCTGCTAGGCTGGGGCGTGGATTGTATTTGTACGGACAAGATTGATGTGATTGGGCCAGATTTTGTTTGAGTTAATCGCCTGAAAGCACCCGTCGTGAAAAGGGATATCCTCTTTGTGGTATCCCGGTGATACCTTTCTTATATTAATATCTTTGGAATTCTCCCGCTTCTGACCTTGCTTCATACTTATTTCTTATTCTGAGGAGAGATGAAGATGCAAATAAGAACATTAGGTGGCGAGTTGAGCGTATCGGCGATGGGCTTCGGCGCAATGGGGCTGAGTGAGTTCTACGGCGAAGCAAAAGATGCGCATTCCCTTGAGGTATTGAAAACGGTGATCGACACCGGCGTTAACATGATCGATACCGCTAACGTCTACGGTCGTGGACATAACGAACGGCTGATTGGACATTTTCTGGCTACGCTGAAAAGCGCGCAGCGTGACCAAATAAAAATCGCCACAAAATGCGGTATCGACCGCCCGGTCGACGCCACCTACGAACGCACTATCAACAACCAACCTGATTACATTCGCCAATGCTGTCATGAGTCTTTGCAGCGTCTGGGTGTGGAACGAATTGATCTCTACTACCTGCACCGTGTCAATCCTGATGCCTCGATTGAGGAGAGCATGTCTTGCCTGAGTGAATTGGTGAAAGAAGGTAAAATTGCGCATGTGGGGCTGTGTGAGGTGTCGGCGGTAACGCTCGAAAAAGCTCACCGTGTTCATCCGGTCGCCGCGTTGCAAACCGAGTACTCCCTCTGGACGCGTGATATTGAACAGGACATCCTGCCGATGGCTGTCAAATTAGGGATTGGTGTGGTGCCCTATTCACCGCTGGGACGTGGTTTCCTGACGGGGAAATACCTCAATAACAGCCATTTCTCTGAAGGAGATTTCCGTAAGAACAATGCCCGTTTCAGTGATGAGAATATGAAGTACAACACTCGCATCCTGGATGTTATTCAGCCCCTGGCCGAAAAATATCACTGCACATTGGGGCAAATCGCCCTGGCGTGGCTGTTGGCGCAATATGAGCAGATTGTGCCGATCCCAGGCACCAAAAACAGTCAGTATGCGGTAGAAAATGCCGGTGCGGCTGATATTACGTTAAGCCCTGAAGATGTGGCGTTCATTAACGCGCTCAAAAACAGTATTGAAATTAAAGGCGAGCGTTACAGCCTCGAAGGCATGAAAGGCGTCAATGCTTAGCGCTGAAGCTTGACCGTTAAGGTATAAAAAAGGGCTGAATGATCAGCCCTTTCTTTATAGATGAAATAACGTTTCCAACCCGCTCTGGTTATAAACGCTCCATAATCGAACGCCCGTACCCGGTTAAATCATTACCTGATTTCATGCTGCCTCCCCGGAGAGAAGGGTTGTCTGCTCAATTTTTATCGGAATGATGGCGACCAGAAGTAATGACAGGACGATCGCCACGCCTGCAATGCTCATCAGTACGGGAATGCTCAATATAGAGACCACCCAGGCGCCGGCCAGTGCGCCACAGCCAATCGCACCGTTAAAGAAAGAGGCATAGATGGCAGAAGCCGGGAAAGCGTTGTCGCCAGCCAGCCTTAATACCCAGGTCTGGAAACCGACGAAAATACCGGAAACCGCCAGGCCCCAGACCACAATCAGCGCCAGAATTTGACCCGATGCCAGATTGGCACCCCATTGACCAAGGGTGATCAGCGTTGCGGCAATCAGCAGTACGGAGATCGAAACCAAAGGTTTCAACCATTTATCAATCAATATGCCGGTGACAACATTGCCTGCTAAACCGGCGATGCCAAAAATAAACAGCATTACGGGAATCATGCTGGCAGAGACGGAATGAATACTATGCAGCCAGGGTTCGATGAAGGTAAATGCGGCAAAGTGGGCGGTGATCGCCAGCAAGGTGGCTGCATAGATTTTCCACATTGCGCCGGAGCGTAAAACACGCGCCAGTGCATCCAGTCCCAATGTACTGCTGTTTTTGACTTTCGGCACGATCAGAGCAATACCGAAAAAAGCGATCACGCTGAGTAATGACATCAGCCAGAAGGCAGGACGCCAGCCGAGATTAAGACCGATATAGTTTGAAAGCGGTACACCCAATACGCTGGCGGCAGAGACACCACCAAAAACCACCGAAGTGGCTACGCCGATATACCGCGCAGGAACCATCGAAACAGCGGTAGCACCGATCATTGCCCAAAACGCGCCGTGCGCGAGTGCGCCAATGACTCTGGCGGCCAGCAACCATGAATAGCTGTCAACTGATGCACAGAGGCTGTTGGAAACCAAAATAATTAAGGTCAACACCAGCAATAGCATTTTCTTCGGCAGGTTGCCCAGAAACAGCGAAGAGAGCAGCGCGCTGATCGCTCCAACCCAGGCATACAGTGTGACGGTCAGACCAATCATCGATTCAGATTGATGTAAACCCTGTGCCATGGGGGTTAACAGGCCAATTGGCGCTAATTCAGTGGTAACGATGGTAAACGTCGAAAGCGCGAGAATAATCAGCGCCAGCCATGTTTGTAAACTCAGAGACGGATGGTCATGATGTGCGGTATTCATAATATTCCTATTAATGGGGACTTATTATTTTCGATATTTAAGGTGGAGGTTATTTGGCGGAATTAATTCCATAGATTTAAAATGGGTTAAATAAATATTATTTGGCGAATGCTGGGGATCCTGGGTAGATCACGAGTAAGAGACATCACAATATCAATTCACTCTTTTTAGAGAATTGTTACTTTTGTAATATAAATTTGGTATCACACATATTATGGAAAGCGATGGTGGGTTCGGGTAACCTACTTAACAGCACGCTTTCTACCGTAACGGACACCCGGACAGGTTGTTTTTCTGACGTTGACTATTCCTTCTTTCTCTTGGGATCCAGGGAAAATGGCGCGGGAGTTATGTATTGAATTATTTCAGCGAAAAATTACCTACAATCAAACAATTACAATGCTTTGTTGCTGTCGCCCATGAACTGAATTTTCGGCGTGCGGCCGAGCAGATGCGCATGACTCAGCCTCCGCTGACCCGTCAAATTCAGTGCCTTGAAGACGTGTTGGGTTGCCATCTTTTCACCCGTAACACTCATCAGGTTCACTTAACTGAGGAAGGTATGCAGTTACAGGCACAGGCTATGCAACTGATTGAACAACTTTCACAATTGGTCAAAAGTCTTAAAGTAGACAGTGGCGTTGTCAGAATGGGGGTGACCCGAACGTTGGATTTCACGTTAATTCCCACTATTAATGCACATCTGGAAAAACTGACTGATGCTGATGATGTTGCTTCTTATCAGCTGTCGTCCAAGCAGTTGTTACAAATCCTTGCCCGTGGGAATTTGGACATCGTGCTCACCGGGGAAAAGTCTTCCAGTCATGATGACGAATTTGATTTCCGCTGGTTACATCGCGAGCCTCTGATGCTGGCATTGCCTTCATCACATCCGGCAAGTATTAAGGACAGCCTCTCATTACAGGATGTGGCGGATTTGCCACTGTATTGGTTCAGCCGCAGCGCCAATCCCAGCTTTTATGATAAGTGTGAAGGGTTTTTTGAAAAGCTGCCTTTCACCCTCAAACGAAAATCAGAACCCGATGACTCTTTGCTGACGCTGGCGAATGTAGCCCGTGGAAAAGGGATGGCGCTGATGCCTGAATCAATGTGTTTGTCGACGCGTGAAGGATTGTGTTATCGCAAGCTGGAGGCGCGGACAGCCCGACAATTGAATATTGATGTCTATCTGGTGATGCGGAAAAATGAGCAGCGCGAAAAGGTACTCAGCGCCGTGGAGCAGTTGCTATCGCTTTCCCCCAGAGAACAACCTGAACGGGTTTAAACCAAGCAGGGCAGAACCGGATGAAAAGACGCCGTTATGGTGTCTGATTCAATTTCTGATTTAACTGCTGATTGTTCTGGTTGAGCTGTTGGGTTTGCAGGCGCTGCTGATCGTTTTGGATCTGCGAGCGCAGCCTGAGCTGTTCCTGCTGCTGGCTGTTGGTCATCCCTTGCTGCAACTGGCGCTTTTGCAGTTGTGCGTTGTTCTGCTGTTGCTGTTGCATCCGTTGTTGTGACGGATTATTTAACAACTGCTGTGCGCGGTCCGGTGGTGGGATCGTATTGGCTGCGGTGGCTTGTACGGCAAAAATCAGCGGCATTAAGGCCAAGAATCCATAAAAGTGTTTCATCAGAGTACCCTCCATTGAGTCATTCTTTAAGTCTACGCCATAGAACCGTATAACGCGGATGTTCGCAGCAGGTAACGCTTAAAACGTGTGTTTGCTCTCATTAGGTTTATTATTGTACAGACGTAAACCCACTTTCGATGCCGCACCTTTCCAACTTCCGTTACAATCAGCCACCTTCTTCATTTTCGGGCTGAACGCCGTGCCGTTACTTATTATTACCACCATTTTGTGGGCCTTTTCCTTCAGCCTGATTGGCGTTTATCTTGCCGGACAGGTCGACAGCGTCTTTGCCGTGTTAGTCCGTTTAGGGCTGGCGGCGTTGGTGTTTCTGCCGTTTCTGCGCTGGAAAGGGTATCCGGTTAAAACGCTGCTGATGTATATGGGAGTCGGTGCGATGCAGCTTGGCATCATGTATCTCATCAGCTTTGAGGCCTATTTGTACCTCTCGGTGCCCGAATTCCTGCTGTTTACCGTGATGACGCCACTTTACGTGACACTGATTTATGACCTGATTAGTGGGCGTAAAATCCGCATCGGCTATGCGCTGAGCGCACTGCTGGCCGTCGTAGGTGCGGCGATTATCCGTTATGACCATATTAGCGAACATTTCATCATTGGGTTGTTGCTGGTACAGGCGGCGAACCTCTGCTTTGCGCTTGGACAGGTAGGGTACAAACGGCTGATGGAAACGCATCCAATGCCGCAGCATACGGCGTTTTCCTGGTTCTATCTTGGCGCACTGCTCTGCGCGGTGGTGGCGTGGTGCCTGTGGGGTAATCCGCAGAAACTGCCCACCACGGATCTGCAATGGGGCATTCTGGTGTGGCTGGGGATCGGCGCTTCGGGGCTGGGTTACTTCATGTGGAACTACGGTGCGACGCAGGTGGACGCCGGAACGTTGGGGATTATGAACAACTTTCACGTCCCGGCCGGGCTGCTGGTAAATCTGGCGATTTGGCAACAGCAGCCACACTGGCCGAGTTTTATCCTCGGCGCGGCGGTGATCATGTCCTCACTGTGGGTGCACCGGCGTTGGGTCGTGCCGCATCGCGAACAAAAGGCAGATGATCGCACGCGTGCTGGCGCGCAGAACGAATAAAGGCTTCAACGACCGGCTGACGCTGTTCGCCATCGCGCACGGCGGCATAGAGTCGGCTCCATAAGCCATCGCCCAGGGTTTTGGTCACCACTAAACCCTGGCGCTCAAAACTCTCCACCACCCAGTGTGGTAACGCTGCAATCCCCATTCTCGCCGACACCATCTGAATCAATAATAAGGTGTTATCGACACTTTTCAGTGACGGGCTGACGCCTGCCGGTTGCAGGAAATGCCGCCAGATATCCAGACGCTGGCGCTGCACCGGATAAATCATCAGCGTTTCACTGCTGAGATCTTCCGGCGTGATGACAGGTTTGGCGGCCAGAGAGTGATCCGGCGCCAGCACCAGACGAACTTCAAAATCAAACATCGGCGAATAGTGCAAACCGCTGCGCGGCAGGATGTCGGAGGTCAGGACGATGTCCAGCTCGCCCTGTTGCAGCGCCGGCTGCGGGTCAAAGGTGACGCCGGATTTAAAGTCCATCAGGACCTGCGGCCAGTGGATACGAAAGTTATCTAACGCGGGTGTCAGCCACTGAATACAGCTGTGGCATTCAATCGCGATGCGCAGCGACGTCTGATGCGGCTCATTGCATGCCTGCAACGCCTGCTGGATTTGCGGCAGCACCTGTTCCGCCAGATTCAGCATGATCTCGCCCTGAGGTGTAAAGCGCAGTGGCTGGCTTTTGCGCACAAACAGCCTGAAACCCAGACGTTGCTCAAGGTCGCTGAATTGGTGCGAAAGAGCCGATTGGGTTTGGTGCAGCTGTGAAGCTGCGGCGGCCAGCGACCCGGTGTTGCGCAGAGCCTGCAACGTCCTGAGGTGTTTCAATTCGATCATGAGAGTCCTTCACTGTGCCATGAATAATTTGCGCTTGTGCAATATACAGTACCTGCGGATTATAGATGTGTAAACATCTGGACGGCTAAACAGGAATTTAAAAGATGACGATACTGAATCACACTCTGGGTTTTCCACGCGTTGGTCTGCGTCGTGAACTTAAAAAAGCACAAGAAAGCTACTGGGCAGGCAATTCCACACAGGAAGAGCTGCTGGCAACTGGCCGCGAACTACGCGCCCGTCACTGGAAACAACAGGCCGAAGCGGGCGTGGATCTGCTGCCGGTTGGCGATTTCGCCTGGTACGATCACGTACTGACCACCAGCTTGCTGCTGGGTAACGTGCCTGCACGTCACCAGAATGCCGACGGCTCTGTGGATCTCGATACCTTATTCCGTCTTGGCCGTGGCCGCGCACCGACCGGTAAACCGGCTGCGGCTGCGGAAATGACCAAATGGTTCAACACCAACTATCACTACATGGTGCCGGAGTTCGTGAAAGGCCAGCAGTTCAAACTGAGCTGGACGCAATTGCTGGAAGAAGTAGACGAAGCGCTGGCGCTCGGCCACAAAGTGAAACCGGTTCTGCTCGGCCCGCTGACTTACCTGTGGCTTGGCAAAGTGAAAGGCGAGCAGTTCGACCGTCTGACACTGATTAACGACATTCTGCCGGTTTATCAGCAAGTGCTGGCCGAACTGGCAAAACGTGACATTGAGTGGGTGCAGATTGATGAACCTGCGCTGGTGCTGGAACTGCCGCAGGCATGGCTGGATGCCTACAAACCGGCGTACGAGCAACTGCAGGGCAACACCAAACTGTTGCTGACCACCTATTTCGACAGCATTGGCCACAACCTCAACACCCTTCGTCAATTGCCGGTACAAGGCCTGCACATTGATGCAGTCGCCGGTCGCGATGACCTAAAAACCGTGATTAACACACTGCCAAAAGAGTGGCTGATTTCACTGGGCGTGATCAACGGGCGTAACGTCTGGCGTGCGGATTTGAGCACCTGGTTCGACCGCCTGAAACCGCTGGTCGAAGGTCGTAACGTCTGGATCGGCAGTTCCTGTTCACTGCTCCACAGCCCGATCGACTTAAGCGTTGAAAGCCGCCTGGATGAAGAAGTGAAAAGCTGGTTCGCGTTTGCGTTGCAAAAATGCGTCGAGCTATCACTGCTGACATCAGCGCTGAACAATCCGACAGCTGAAGCACAGCAGAAACTGGCCGAATACAGCGCGCCAATCCGCGCCCGCCGTGAATCGACCCGCGTGAATAACGCAGCCGTCGGTAAACGTGTTGCGGCCATTACCGCCGCTGATATCGAGCGTCCAAACGTTTACACCCAACGTGCTATCGCCCAGCGTGCCCGTTTCAACCTGCCAGCCTGGCCGACCACCACCATCGGTTCATTCCCGCAAACCACCGAAATCCGTGGCCTGCGTCTGGACTTCAAACAGGGTCGCCTGGACAACACTAAATATCGCACCGGTATCAGCGAACACATCAAGCAAGCCATCAAAGAACAGGAACGTCTGGGGATCGATGTCCTGGTTCATGGCGAAGCAGAACGTAACGACATGGTCGAATACTTCGGTGAGCATCTGGACGGTTTTGTGTTCACGCAAAACGGCTGGGTACAGAGCTACGGTTCCCGCTGTGTGAAACCGCCAGTCATCATCGGCGACGTCAGCCGTCCGCAAGCCATTACCGTCGAGTGGGCGAAGTACGCACAATCGCTGACTGAAAAACCGGTCAAAGGCATGCTCACCGGCCCGATCACTATTCTTTGCTGGTCCTTCCCGCGTGAAGACGTTAGCCGTGAAACCATCGCCAAGCAAATCGGTCTGGCGCTGCGTGATGAAGTGGAAGATCTGGAAAAAGCCGGCATCGGTATCATCCAGATTGACGAACCCGCACTGCGCGAAGGCCTGCCGCTGCGCCAGTCTGAGTGGAATGCCTATCTGCGCTGGGCCGTCGACGCGTTCAAACTGAACGCCGCGATTGCCAAAGATGACACGCAGATCCACACCCACATGTGTTACTGCGAATTCAACGACATCATGGATTCGATTGCTGCACTGGATGCGGATGTGATCACTATCGAAACCTCTCGCTCTGATATGGATTTGATCGAAACCTTCAAGGAATTCGATTACCCGAATGAAATCGGACCCGGCGTTTACGACATTCACTCACCTAATGTGCCAAGCGTTGAGTGGATCGAAAACCTGTTGCGTAAAGCGGCCGACAGTATCCCGGCAGAGCGCCTGTGGGTTAACCCGGACTGCGGCCTGAAAACTCGCGGCTGGCCAGAAACCCGCGAATCACTGGAAAACATGGTCAAAGCGGCTAAACGTCTGCGGGCTGAGAAAATCTAGTTGATAAGCTTATTGTTGTGATGAAACTCAGGGGCGCTTCGGCGCTCCTTTTTCTATAAGGGCAAAGCTCATTCGTATTTTGTAACGACTTTCTTCCTGCCATTGATCCCCCATTATCGCGCCAGTTTCAGGCGGTTAACGACCTTTGCCGTCAAGCCGTTTTACCCGTCACCCACTTTTCTCTTCTAGGCTTAAAGCAGGTTTAACTGATTTTAATGAAGGAGAAAACGATGAATCGATTCACAGACAACGTCGTGGTAGTGACGGGCGCTGGCTCGGGAATGGGGGCTGCAACGGCTCGGCGTTTCTCCAAAGAGGGCGCAATTGTCGTGCTGGTCGGACGGACCGAAGAGACGCTAGAGAAAGTCGCGCAGTCACTGAGCAGCACGCAGTACTACATTCATATTGCTGATGTCTCTAAGGCGCAGGATGTTGAACGGATGGCGGCAGTAATTAATGACAAATTTGGTCGTGTCGATGTGCTGGTTAATGGTGCGGGTATTGCGGTGCAGGGAAAAGTCACCGAAGCCAGTCTGGAAGATTGGCATAAAGTCATCGAAATCGATCTCAGCGGCGTGTTCTATTGCACACGTTTCTTCATGCCTGCGCTGATTAAAAGCAAAGGGAATATCGTCAATATTTCGTCGGTATCCGGCATGGGAGGCGATTGGGGCATGAGCTTCTACAATGCTGCCAAAGGGGGTGTCAGCAATTTCACCCGCTCAATTGCGCTGGATCACGCTAAAGACGGCGTGCGTGTCAATGCGGTATGCCCATCGCTGACCTTCACGGAAATGGCCGCTAATATCAAAACAAACCAGCCTTTGCTGGATAAGTTCTCCGAACGTATTCCGATGGGGCGCGGCGCAGAGCCGGAAGAGATCGCTGATGTGATCGCGTTTTTGGCCAGTCATGACGCGCGTTTCGTGACGGGAGTTAATCTGCCGGTAGATGGTGGGTTGATGGCTTCAAACGGTCAGCCACCGCTGGCGGGTTAAGACATCATAACGCGAGTTGTCGCGGTCGTTATACCGTGAGTGTCGTTATTAAGTGAGTTTAGCCCCGCAAAGCGCATTGCTTACGGGGCTTGTCTGCCGATTATGATCGCATATAAACGCAACATTCCTTGTCTCGTTCGCTATTCGTCGCTTTTCATCACTTCACGCCGTATTGCTCAAACCATCCCAGCATACGTTGCCAGCCATCGGCAGCCGCTTCAGGGTCATAGCTTGCACGGTAATCCGCGTTAAACGCATGCCCGGCTTGCGGATACACCACAATTTCAGCGGTGGCATTAGCTGCGCGAATCGCCTGACGCATGGTTTCCACGCTCTCCAGGGAAATACCCGAATCTTTACCCCCATACAGGCCCAACACTGGCGATGTCAGGTCTACTGCTTCATCAACCGGGTGAGTCGGCGTGGTCAATGTTTTATCTCCCACCAATTTCCCGTACCAGGCTACACCGGCTTTCAATTGCGGGTTGTGTGCTGCATAAAGCCAGGTTATCCGTCCACCCCAGCAAAAACCGGTGATGGCCAGTTTAGAAGAATCTCCACCATGTTGTGACGCCCAGTGCGCGGTGTGGTCAAGATCGGACAACACCTGCTGATCGGGGACTTTGCCGACCACTTTACTGAGGATGTCGCTAATTTCGGTGTAATCTCGCGGATCTCCCTGGCGGAAGTAGAGCTCAGGCGCGATGGCCATATAGCCCTGTTTGGCCAGACGACGACACAGATCCTGGATGTGCTCATGCACACCGAAAATTTCCTGCACCACCAGTACCACCGGCAATTTCCCGGTGTAGTTTTCAGGGCGGGCCAGATAGGCCGGCATGTCCTCACCTTGAGATGGAATGTTGGTCTGACCGGCATGCAGCCCATCGGTATCAGTGTGTACCGTGGTGTTGGCGACAGGCGTCACTGCCGGTGCGAAGTGGGTCGGAGCCTGTTTCACTTGCGGTGCAGGTACAGGTAAATCGTCATTGTTCATTTTGGTCACCCTATTTTTTAGGCAATGAGTCGCATTGTCGTTTTTAAACTATAGGCATAAAGCCCGCGCAGCAATATAGAAGGTATGTCCTATAGTTAAGCGCTGAGGATAAAAAGTCTCAAGGCTGAAACTCTGAAAAAACGAACCTTTACGATCAACATCGTAGCGATAGGAGTGATGATCAATGTCGAAATCAACCCCGAAAAAGAAAAGTGAGCAGAAACCGGTTAGTCGCGCCCCCGCCACGGGCATCGAGTCATCTCGACCTGGATTGGGAAGTCTGGCACCTGCGAACGGTTCTCATAAAGTGTCGGCAAAACCGACGCCTCCAGGCAAAGAGCCGACGGCGTCCGGGAGTACCAAAAGCCCGGAAAACACCAACGCTAAACTGATGGCACTGGAGATCCACCGTAAAAAAGGTGAAAAGCACGCCCTGACCACGGATCAAGGCACCAAAATATCCGATGATCAAAATTCATTAACGGCAGGTCGTCGCGGCCCGACGCTGCTCGAAGACTTTATTCTGCGCGAAAAAATCACTCACTTTGACCATGAACGCATACCTGAGCGCATTGTCCATGCCCGCGGAGCCGCCGCTCATGGTTACTTCCAGCCATACCGCAGCCTGTCAGATGTGACTAAGGCTGATTTTCTTGCCGATCCAAAAAAGAAGACGCCTGTCTTTGTGCGTTTCTCTACGGTTCAGGGATCTCGAGGTTCGGCAGATTCAGTGCGCGATATTCGCGGTTGGGCGACCAAGTTTTATACCGAGGAAGGCGTTTACGATTTAGTCGGCAACAATACCCCGGTATTCTTTATCCAGGATGCGCATAAATTCCCAGATTTTGTCCATGCAGTGAAACCCGAGCCACATAATGAGATCCCACAGGGCGCGAGTGCACATGACAGTTTTTGGGATTACGTATCGCTGCAACCTGAAACCTTGCATAACGTCTTTTGGGCCATGTCCGATCGTGGCATTCCGCGCAGCTACCGGACAATGGAAGGCTTTGGCATCCACACTTTTCGTTTTGTGAATGCCAAAGGGAAATCAACCTTCGTCCGTTTTCATTGGAAACCGCTGGCCGGAAAGGCCTCCCTACTGTGGGATGAGGCGCAGAAACTGGCCGGGAAAGATGCCGATTTCCACCGCCGTGATCTGTGGGAAGCCATCGAAAGCGGAGATTATCCGGAGTATGAACTCGGTGTGCAGTTGATTCCCGAAGAGGACGAGTTCAAATTTGACTTCGACCTGCTCGATGCCACCAAACTGATTCCTGAGAAGCTGGTGCCGGTAGAAATCATCGGCAAGATGGTGCTTAACCGCAACCCTGATAACTATTTTGCTGAAACCGAACAAGTTGCCTTCCATCCGGGGCATGTTGTGCCTGGCATTGACTTCAGTAATGACCCGCTATTGCAGGGCCGTCTCTTCTCTTATACCGACACACAAATCAGTCGATTAGGTGGGCCAAATTTCCATGAGATCCCGATCAATCGACCTACCTGCCCTTATCATAATTTCCAGCGTGATGGCATGCATCGGCAGGATATTGATACCAACCCGGCTAACTATGAGCCGAATTCGCTCAACGATAACTGGCCGCGTGAAACCCCCTCGGCGGCAAAAGGTGGGGGTTTTGAGAGTTACCATGAGCACATTGATGGCGATAAAATCCGCCAGCGGAGTGAGTCATTTGCTGAGTTTTACTCTCAGCCAAGGCTGTTCTGGTTAAGTCAGACGCCGGTTGAGCAGGACCACATTGTTGCGGCGTTCTCTTTCGAACTCTCTAAAGTCGCACGTGCCTATATCCGTGAACGGGTAGTGGATTTGTTGACGCACATTGATGTGCCGTTAGCGGAGCAAGTGGCGAACAACCTGGGGATTAAACTCAGTGATGATGCCCTGAAAACTCAGCCACCGAAACCGGTCAATGGTCTGGATAAAGATGATTCTCTGAGTCTGTATGCCAGCGGTAAAGGTGTTATTAAAGGGCGACAGGTGGCGATTTTGCTCAGCGATGGTGTCAATGCTGCGGACGTGCTCAATACTTTGCAGGCATTACAGGTGGCCGGCGTGCATCCAAAACTACTCGCCAGTCACTTAGGGGAAGTGGTCGCTGATGATGGTTCAACCTTACCGGTTGACGCCACGTTTGCTGGCTCTCCTTCCATTACCGTGGATGCATTACTGGTGCCTCACGGTCATATTGATGCGTTGCTGATGAGTGGCGACGCTCGGCATTACGTGCTGGAAGCTTATAAGCATCTCAAAGTGATAGGACTGAGCGGCGATGCTCGTCGTTTCAAATCCATGCTGGGCCTGGAGGATGGAGTGGCTGAGGAAGGGGTAGTCGAAGGTGAGAAAGCCGAAGGTGCGCTACTGGAGACTTTCCTTGCTGATATGCTTAAACACCGCATCTGGTCACGGAGTGCAAAAGCGGATGGCGTCCCTGCCTAGATAGCTAAACTCACGACGGGCTTTAAAACAGGCATTGGCAAGCAACAGGCAATGCCTTTGTTTTTTAAAACGTGTATAGGAAGGTCCTAACAGGATGAATAATCACCAAATTGACCCTAATTTGTGATGCTTATCACACTTTAAATGTATGTACTGATTTTGTTGTTACATCGTAGTGATCTTCATCACTAAATAACGGCACAATGATCAGTAGAGTAGCCGGGTGTCCTCCTGCGAAATATGACCTTAAATAAAGAGGAGTTTGTTATGTCTGACGTTTTCCACCTTGGCCTGACCAAAAAAGATTTAAACGGCGCGACGCTGGCTATCGTTCCCGGTGATCCTGAGCGCGTCGAGAAGATCGCCAATCTGATGGAGAATCCAGTCCGTCTGGCTTCTCATCGTGAATTTACCTCATGGCGTGCTGAACTTGATGGTAAATCCATCATCGTCTGTTCTACCGGTATCGGCGGTCCATCGACCTCTATTGCAGTAGAAGAGTTGGCTCAATTGGGCATCCGCACATTCCTGCGCGTTGGGACAACCGGTGCGATTCAGCCACACATTAATGTGGGTGATGTCCTGGTGACCACCGCGGCTGTCCGCCTGGATGGCGCAAGTCTGCACTTCGCGCCGATGGAATTCCCGGCAGTCGCCGATTTTACCTGCACCACCGCGCTGGTTGCTGCGGCGAAGGCCGTTGGCGCAGAAACGCACATCGGTGTGACTGCGTCTTCTGACACTTTCTATCCTGGCCAGGAGCGCTATGACACATACTCTGGCCGTGTAGTTCGTCGGTTTAAAGAGTCGATGAAAGAGTGGCAGGAAATGGGCGTAATGAACTATGAAATGGAATCTGCAACGCTGCTGACCATGTGTGCAAGCCAGGGCCTGCGCGCCGGTATGGTCGCGGGCGTCATCGTCAACCGTACCCAGCAAGAAATCCCGAATGCCGAGACGATGAAAAAAACCGAAAGTCATGCGGTGAAAATTGTCGTAGAGGCCGCACGCCGCCTGATCTAAAGGCCGCTGCTTTGCTTTTGCTTACGAATAACGGGCTGCTTCGGTAGCCCGTTTTTTTTATCTCAACATGTGAATCTGTTAAGGTTTGGGGAACGATAATTCACGAAAAAGGACTTCTTATGACAGCAACCATCTTACTTCATCCTTCGCTGGCTCCCCTTGACGGTGGTATTAACTTCCGTGACTTAGGCGGCAACAGAGCCGCAGATGGATGCCGTATTAAACGTGGTTGGTTGTACCGCTCCGGCTCGCTTGATGCGCTGACCGCGAAAGATTGCGATTTCCTAAGTAAAGTCCCGGTCACGCATATCCTGGATTATCGTGATGCCGATGAAGTTGCCGCAAAACCTGATTTACTCTGGCATGGTGCTCAGTATTGTCACGTACCCGCCAACCTGTTGAGCAATGAGGTGAATGCCAACCTCGAAAAATTGACCGCGCACACCATCAATGCTTTTGACCCTGAAGCCTTTATGCTTGAGCTTTATCGCCGATTACCCTTCAATAATGCGGCTTACCAGCAGCTAGCAACCTTGCTGATGCAACCGGATGGCGGTGCAATTGTCCAGCACTGCGCGGTGGGTAAAGACCGCACGGGAATAGGTTCTGCGCTGGTCCTTTTTGCGCTAGGTGCTGACCGTAACACGGTGCTGGAAGACTACTTGCTCACTGACACTACGCTGGCACCTTTTCGCGAACAAATGCTCAATCAAATGTCCATCAAACTCAGCGAAAAAGCACTGGCTAAATTTGCCTACGTACTTTCTGTGCGCGAAGCGTTTATTGAGACTGCGCTAAAGTCTATTGATGATTTGTACGGCTCCACCGATCTGTGGCTGGAAAAAGAGTATGGGCTGACAACGGTGCAGCGTGAGAATCTGCGTGACCGTTATCTTGAGTAGCTCCTGATATCAAATTCCACTCCCTTTGGTTAGCTTAAACGACGGGTTTTGAAGTACGTATGACGAGGAAGATCTTTGACCGTTAGCGACATTATTCACCTTACCACGGAGTTTGTTCGTGCGCATGAGGGCTGGGCAGTGCCGATTGTTTTTTTCCTGGCATTCGGTGAATCCTTGGCATTTCTTTCCCTGCTGCTTCCCGCCACGGTGATTTTGCTGGGACTTGGGGCATTGATAGGTGAAAGCGGCATTCCTTTCTGGCCGATCTGGGCGGCGGCGGCGGCGGGTGCCTTCGTCGGTGACTGGCTTTCTTACTGGATCGGCGCACATTTTCAAGATCGAGTCGGTAGTTTTTGGCCGTTTTCAAAACACCCACAGATGCTAGAACGTGGACATGCCTTCTTTGATAAATGGGGAATGGCCGGTGCTTTTATTGGTCGCTTCTTTGGGCCACTTCGTGCCGTTGTACCTCTGGTTGCGGGCATTTGCGGCATGCCGCAGCGCTATTTCCAAATCGCTAACTTTTCCTCTGCCTTGATATGGGCATTTGGAGTTCTGGCACCCGGCGCTTTTGGCATTCAATGGCTCAGCCGCTGGTTTTAATCCTGGAGGGATAAAAAGTTTTGCACAAGAGAGCGATAAGTGAAAAATCTCGTCGTGCGAGACGTCTCGCAAAGTGCCAAGTCGCCTCAAAATAGGCTGGACATCCATACAGCATCACTTTAACGTGACCACAATAATTGACTGAAATGGAGAGGCTGTGGACCTTAGCATCCTATACCTGTTGGGCGGCGGTTTGGCTGGCTTATTGTTGGGTTGGCTGGTTGCCAGCCTACGCCAGCAGCGACATCAGAACGAGCATGAAACACAGTACCGACTGTTACAGCAGGCGCTAGAGCAGCAGAAAGCGGAAAATGGCGAACTGAAAGCCGAACGCCAGCAGGCGCAGCAGCAGATCCGTCAGGCTGAGCTGGATCTGCGCAATTTACACAGTGAGTTGGCTGGCAACCGTGAAAAGTTACAGAGTCTGACGCATTGGCAGAGTGAATGTGAACAGTTGAATCAGGAATTGCGTGCCCAGCGTGAAATCAACAGTGCGCAGGAAGCTGAACTGCGCGAAGTCGCGACTCGTTTAGATGAAACCCGGATGGCGACAGAAGACAAACAACGGCTGCTGATCAACAGTGAACAGCGGTTGACCAGTCAGTTTGAAAATCTGGCTAACCGGATTTTCGAGCACAACGGGCGCAAGGCCGATGAGCAAAACAAACAAAGCCTGGATAAGTTGTTGTTGCCACTGCGTGAACAGTTGGATGGCTTCCGTCGTCAGGTACAGGATAGCTTTGGGCAGGAAGCGCGTGAGCGGCATACACTGTCACATGAAATTCGTAATCTGCAACAACTGAACGAACAGATGGCGCGTGAAGCGATCAATCTCACCAAAGCGCTTAAAGGCGATAATAAAACGCAAGGGAACTGGGGTGAGGTCGTATTGAGCAGGGTTCTCGAAGCCTCTGGCCTGCGTGATGGATACGAATATCAAACCCAAGTCAGTGTACAGGTTGATACCAATAGCCGCATGCAGCCTGATGTGGTGGTAAGACTGCCGCAAAAGAAAGACGTCGTAATCGATGCCAAAATGACGCTGGTGGCTTACGAACGCTATTTTAACAGTCAAGATGATACTGAGCGTGAAATCGCGTTGAACGAACATATTGCGTCTGTTCGTGGCCATATTCGGCTGTTGGGGCGCAAAGATTATCAGCAGTTACCGGGACTCCGCAGTCTTGACTATGTGCTGATGTTCATTCCGGTTGAACCTGCTTTTATGCTGGCCATCGATCGCGAGCCGGAATTGATAAGTGAAGCGCTTAAGCACAATATTATGCTGGTCAGTCCGACGACCTTACTCGTGGCATTAAGAACCATCAGTAACCTGTGGCGATATGAGCATCAAAGTCAAAACGCTCAGCGTATCGCTGACCGGGCCGCCCGGCTCTACGATAAGCTGCGTTTGTTCGTTGATGATATGGTGTCGATGGGGCAGAGTCTTGAAAAAGCGCAGGGCAGCTATCATCTGGCCATGAACAAACTGACGCAGGGGCGAGGCAACGTGATCGGCCAGGTTGAAAGTTTTCGTACTCTGGGTGTTGAAGTTAAACGTCCTATCAGCCCTTCTTTGGCCGAGCAGGCAAAAGCGGAAGACCAGCCGGAAAGCGCCACTTCGTTTGAAGATACCTTGCCGCAAGGGGATCATGGCAGGGTGCAGGAAAACAGTGATAGTGATGCTGACCCGTTCCGCGAAAGGGAATAGTCAGGTCTTATCTCCGTCGTTTCTCAGTGATTCTTCATGGGAATGTCTTTGACGGTTGAATCAGTATCTGTGATGGGGCTTTCACCGGGGTTCTGGTACACTTTATCCAATAGTTTGACTGAATAAGTAGGCATAAATAATGGAAAAGAAAACGCCGGAAACCACTCATTTCGGTTTTCGTACAGTAGCCAAAGATGAAAAAGCAGAAATGGTGGCAGAAGTTTTCCACTCTGTCGCGGCCAAGTATGACCTAATGAATGATCTAATGTCCTTCGGTATTCATCGTATCTGGAAGCGTTTTACCATCGACAACAGCGGCGTTCGTCGTGGCCAGCGCGTTCTCGATTTAGCGGGTGGTACCGGCGATCTTACTGCCAAGTTCTCCCGTCTGGTCGGTGAAACAGGCGAGGTGGTGCTAGCTGATATTAATGATTCAATGCTGAAAATGGGGCGCGAAAAGCTACGTAATCTGGGCATTGTCGGCAATGTCAGTTATGTGCAGGCAAACGCTGAAGCGTTACCGTTCCCAGATAACTATTTTGATTGCATCACTATTTCATTCGGTTTGCGGAATGTGACCGAAAAAGAAAAAGCGCTACGTTCGATGTTCCGCGTGCTAAAACCGGGCGGCCGTTTACTGGTGCTGGAGTTCTCCAAACCACTGCTGAAGCCATTGAGAAAAGCGTACGACACTTATTCCTTCCACATTTTGCCACGTATTGGTGAACTGGTTGCGAAAGATGCGGGAAGCTATCGCTATCTGGCGGAGTCCATTCGTATGCATCCTGATCAGGAAACGCTCAAAGGTATGATGGCAGATGCGGGTTTCGAAAATGTAACCTATAGCAACCTGACCGGCGGAATTGTCGCACTGCACCGTGGTTTTAAGTTCTGAGATGAGTATGCCGATGTTGTTGACACCGTTACTGACTGCCGCGATTGAAACATCGCTGAATTATCTGCTGTTCAGAGACCGAAGTCTGAAAGCTGCGCGAATCCGATTAGCGGGGAAAGTTTTGCGGGTGGAATTGCAAGAGCTGAGTTCTCCGCTAACGTTCATCTTCAGTGAGCAGAAAATCGATGTGCTGGGGCAGTGGGTCGGGGCGACGGATTGTACTGTGACGTCAAAACTATCGGTGCTGCAAAAATTACGCGATCGGCAGCAACTCTCTCCTCTGATGCGCAGCGGCGAGCTCATTGTCGAAGGCGATATTTCCGTCGTCCAGCAGTTAGTTGTGCTGTTGGATCTTGCTGAGTGGGATCCCGCTGAGATACTCGCCCCTTACATCGGCGATATTGCCGCTCAGGGCTTTACCCAGGCCTTAGCGAGCGGTTTTAGTCTGGTACAAAATGGCTTGAAACGTCAGCAAAGTTATGTGGCGCAAACGCTAACTGAAGAGTGGAAACTGGCGCCGGGAATGCTCGAAGTGGTGTGGTTCAACGATGAAGTTTCTGCCATGGCCCGAGAGCTTGATGCACTGGATAAGCGTTTCAATACGCTGGAGAATACGCCATGACTCCAGGTGAAATGCGACGCCTGTACCTGATTATTCGCATGTTTTTGACCTACGGTCTTGACGAGCTGATTCCTAATATCCGTTTAACGTTGCCATTGCGGCTGGGTCGATATCTATTTTTCTGGTTGCCGCATCGCCACAAAGATAAACCCCTTGGTACTCGCTTGCGTTTAGCTCTGGAGCAACTAGGCCCAGTGTGGATCAAGTTCGGTCAGATGCTGTCTACGCGTCGTGATCTTTTTCCGCCACACATAGCCGACCAGTTGGCGTTGTTGCAAGATCAAGTCGCCCCTTTCGACGGCGCACTGGCCCGCAAACAAATTGAACAAGCATTAGGTGGCCCGCTGGAAACCTGGTTTGATGAATTTGATCAGACTCCCTTAGCTTCTGCCTCGATTGCACAGGTCCATACTGCCGTTCTGAAAGAGAACGGGAAGCCTGTTGTACTCAAAGTGATTCGTCCTGATATTTTGCCGATCATTAAAGCGGATATCCGGCTGATGTCGCGTCTGGCTGGCTGGGTGCCAATACTGCTTCCGGATGGTCGCCGCCTTAAACCCCGCGAAGTGGTTAGAGAATATGAAAAAACGCTACTTGATGAACTGAATCTTCTGCGTGAATCTGCCAATGCAATCCAGCTGCGTCGCAATTTCATGGGTAGCCCGATGTTATATATTCCGGAAGTTTACCCGGATTATTGCAGCGAGCGACTGATGGTGATGGAGCGTATTTACGGTATTCCTGTTTCTGATGTGAAAGCGTTGGAAAAGCAGGGTACCAACATGAAATTACTGGCTGAACGCGGTGTCCAGGTGTTCTTTACTCAGGTCTTTCGTGACAGTTTCTTCCATGCGGATATGCACCCAGGCAACATTTTCGTCAGTTATGAAACCCCTGAAGACCCTTGCTACATCGGTATTGATTGCGGCATAGTCGGTTCACTGAATAAAGAGGATAAACGTTATCTGGCGGAGAACTTCATCGCTTTCTTCAACCGCGATTACCGCAAAGTGGCTGAATTACATGTCGATTCAGGTTGGGTTCCCCGTGATACCAATGTTGAAGAGTTTGAGTTCGCTATCCGTACTGTCTGCGAGCCTATATTTGAAAAACCGTTAGCAGAAATCTCCTTTGGTAACGTGCTGTTAAATCTGTTTAACACTGCTCGTCGCTTTAACATGGAAGTGCAGCCTCAGCTGGTTTTACTGCAAAAAACACTGTTATATGTTGAGGGGTTGGGACGTCAGCTTTATCCTCAGCTTGATCTCTGGACTACGGCAAAACCTTTCCTTGAAAGTTGGGTTAAGGATCAGGTCGGCTTACCGGCGATGCTGCGGGCGTTTAAAGAGAAGGCACCTTTCTGGATTGAGAAGATGCCTGAGATTCCTGATTTGATTTACCAGAGCCTGCATCAGCATAAGCTTTTGCAATACAATATAGAGAAACTCTCTTCGCAGATGCGGCATCAGAGTGTACGTCAGGCGCAGTCTCGATATCTTTTCGGTATTGGTGCAACGCTTCTGCTCAGCGGTACAATCTTGTTGATCGGACAGATTGACGTTTATCCGGCTTGGCTGATGGCCGCCGGCGTGATTTCCTGGCTTATTGGCTGGAGGCGCGGCAGTTGATCACTACAGCTTTTAGAACGATTTAAAGTATTTAAAATTGAGTGCTGCTTTTGGCGGCAATGGACGTAGTCTCTTTCATATTGAGGTGAAGATAATGGGTGGTATTAGCATTACACAACTTCTGATCATTGCGGTGATCGTGGTCTTGCTCTTCGGTACCAAAAAACTCCGTAGTTTAGGTTCCGATTTGGGTTCTTCAATCAAGGGTTTCAAAAAAGCCATGGGTGATGAAGACACTGCCAGTAAAGTAAAGAAAGACGGCGACACTGAGGACGTTGACGCTGATTTCACGACTAAACCTCTTGAGGTTAAACCAGACGTTAAAGCGGAAGAAACCAAAAGCCAAAACAAAGACAAAGAGCAGGTATAAACCGTGTTCGACATTGGATTTAGTGAACTGTTGCTGGTATTGGTGATTGGCTTGGTTGTACTTGGGCCTGAGCGTTTACCTGTGGCGGTCAGAACAGTTGCAGGCTGGATCCGTGCGCTACGTGCAATGGCGGCTTCGGTACAAAATGAGTTATCGCAAGAGTTAAAACTTCAGGAGTTGCAGGATAGCCTCAAGAAAGCTGAGGAATCTGGTCTTAAGAATTTTACACCAGAAATCAAAGCCTCTATGGACGAGTTGAAAGAGGCCGCTGAATCAATGAAGCGATCTTTTACCGCCGAGCCTGATGCGCCAGCTAAAGCGGTTGAAACCGCGTCTTCTGAAGGCAATACCATTCATAATCCTGTGGTGCAGGACGCTGAAGCCATGCATGACGAAGGTATTTCGCCAGCCACCGCCAGTCATGTCGCTTCTTCACCAGCGAAAGCGCCACAAAACGCGGTGGAGGCAGCGATTGCTTCGAGCAAACCTGCTCAGGCTGAAGCGACTGTCGAAGGCCATGTTGCCTCTGCGCCTCTCAATGAATCAGTGCAGGGCAATGAGCAGCAGACAACTGACTGTGAAGCTAACCGTACTGACACGTCAGCTCCGACGGATGAAACATTGTCAGCGGTAAAACCGACCCCATCGACTCATTCTACAGGCGAACGTTAAAATATGGCTGTTGAAGATACCCAACCGCTTATCAGCCATCTGATAGAACTGCGTAAGCGTCTACTCAACTCCATCATCTGTATTGTGGTGGTGTTCCTGGCATTAGCCTATTTTTCCAATGATATTTACTATCTGGTCTCTGCTCCGTTAATCAAGCAAATGCCGCTTGGGGCAAGCATGATTGCCACCGACGTCGCGTCACCATTTTTTACCCCAATCAAGTTGACGATGATTGTTTCGGTGTTCGTTTCCGCACCGTTTATTCTTTATCAAGTGTGGGGCTTTGTCGCTCCCGCGCTCTATAAGCATGAACGTCGTTTGATGATGCCGTTACTTTTCTCCAGCTCACTGTTGTTTTATCTGGGCATGGCGTTTGCCTATTTTATTGTGTTTCCGCTGGCCTTTGCCTTCTTTGCTAAAACGGCTCCTGTCGGTGTGCAAATTGCGACGGATATTAATAACTATCTCGATTTCGTCATGGCGCTGTTTATGGCGTTCGGTGTGTCGTTTGAAGTGCCGATCGCCATTGTATTGTTGTGCTGGAGCGGTGTGACGACACCGGAAGATCTGAAGAAAAAACGCCCTTATGTTTTGGTCGGTGCGTTCGTCGTCGGCATGTTGTTGACGCCACCTGATGTTTTCTCGCAGACATTATTAGCTATTCCGATGTACTTTCTTTTTGAAATTGGTGTGTTCTGTGCCCGTTTCTATGTCGGTAAGCGACGTCGTTCCGATGTTGATGCTGAAGATGATGAGCAGGATCAGGCTTCCTGATGATGTGATTGAAGTGAAAAACCGCCCCGTTGGGCGGTTTCTTTTTTAGGACCAGGTATGTTTGAAATCGGCGTAAATCTTACGAGTAATCAGTTTGATAAAGATCGTCAGCAGGTCGTGGAACGCGCCCGGGCTGCCGGGCTGTCTGGCATGTTGATCACCGGAACATCTGCGAGTGAAAGTATTGAAGCCTCGCGACTTGCTGCGGAGTATCCGCAGTTCTGCTGGTCTACGGCGGGTGTACATCCCCACCAGGCAAGTAGCTGGGATAACGAGACCGAGCAGTGCATCAGAGCGCTGGCTGCGAGCCCCCAGGTTGTGGCAATCGGCGAGTGTGGGCTGGATTTTAACCGTAATTTCTCGCCGTCTGATAAGCAGGAAGCGGCTTTCAGTGCACAACTTGCATTGGCAGTGGAACTCGAACTGCCTGTATTCCTCCATTGTCGTGATGCTCATCGGCGTTTTACCGATCTGCTGATGCCATGGCTGAATGAGCTTCCGGGTGCAGTAGTTCATTGTTTTACCGGTAATGAGCGGGAGCTTGAATGGTATCTGTCGCTGGGGCTATCTATCGGTATAACAGGATGGGTGTGCGATGAGCGCCGGGGACTGGAGTTGCGCGGGATGCTCAGACATATACCGGCAGACCGGTTGCTGCTCGAAACTGACTCCCCCTACCTGCTCCCTCGGGATATGGCGGAAAAGCCCAAAAACCGTCGTAACGAACCGGCTTTTTTACCGCACATTATCAATCAGGTGGCGCTTTGGCGCGGAGAGGATCCGGTATGGCTGGCGAAAAAAACCGAAGATAACGCACGTGCGCTGTTTGGTTTACCGAGAAGGATACAATAAAGGCACCTCAATGGGTGCCTTAGCTTTATACGCCAACTCAACGCATCAGAAGAAAATGAGGCATTGGTAATCAAATTTTCTGGAAATGTGTGTTATCGAGGCTTTGTTTAACCCTTTGATTGATAAGATTGAGCAACAACAATGAGCGGGCTTCGCCATCAGGTTCAGTATAAATTGCTTCGAACCCTTCAAAGATACCCTGCGTAATGACTACCATGTCGCCATTGTACGGCGTTTGCGGATCGCGCACTTCTGGCATGGGTTGAGTCATCAGTTGTTGGATGACATCTGGCTGCACTGTGGCCAGATGCGGGCCAAAGCGGACAAAATGACTGACACCACGCGTTGCGCTGATAGTCGTTGTGTGGATTCGTTCGGGATCAAACTGAATAAACAGATAGTTTGGGAACAAGGGTTCACTAACCGGAGTCCGGCGACCACGCATCATTTTTTCCAGTGTGATCATCGGCGTTAAACAGTTAACCTGTTGACGCTCTAAATGTTCTTTAGCGCGAAGAAGCTGTCCGCGTTTGCAATATAATAAGTACCAGGATTCCATAGTCTCACACACCTTCAAGCCTAGCAGTGAAGCATACCAAAAGTGGTAGGTGATAGACAGGTGGGAGGATGAGTGCAAAAAGTTATCAGGCACTTTACAGATTAATCTAACAATAAGACGGAGAGGCGTTTATGGAGTTGTTCTTGCTAAGTAACGGAAAGCTACCTGATGAGCCAGCGCTTTTAGGTTATGCTAATGAACATATTCAGGCAATGTTTAAAACCTTTAATATTCACTCCGCTGTTTTAATTCCTTATGCCTTGATCCGTAGTGACTACGATGCCCGTGCGCAAGACTTGGAAGACGCACTTGGGATAAAAGTAAGCAGTATTCATCATGCAGAGGCACCTTCCGAAGTCATAGAGCAGGCACAATGTATTCTGATCAGTGGTGGGAATACCTGGATGCTGAATCAGCGGTTGCATGAGAATGGGTTGATCGTCCCTATCCAGCGCGCCGTGCGTGAACGCAATGTGCCCTATATCGGCTGGAGTGCAGGTTGTAATGTCGCCACGCCAAGTATTCGCACGACCAATGATATGCCAGTGAGTAATTCAGTGGTGCTGCCTTCCCTTGGGCTATTCCCAGTGCAAATCAACCCACATTATATTGATGCACACCTAAGTGGGCACATGGGCGAAACTCGCGACGAACGCATTGCCGAGTTTTGCGCCGTTAATCCGAGTGAGTCGGTTATTGCGTTGCGTGAAGGCAGTCTACTACACGTCTCAGGTAATAATCTGAGCTACTTCAGTGCCAAAGGGCAGGGCTTTAAAGTCTTCCGCCACGGTCAGGAAACTCTGGAATATCAGGATACTCGGGCATTGAGCTCTCTGCTTCCGTTTAACTGCCAATAGTAATAAGTTTACCTTTCGCATCGTCAGTCCAATCGGAAATCGAGCTGACGGTTATACTGCCTTTCCAGTATCGGGATTAACTGACTGGTCGCGAAAAGGCAGCAACAACTCTGGAGAGCCCCTATAATGCTCTCCACCAATTTGGCGATAAAAATCAGCATGAAATACCGTGATTTACGTGACTTCCTCTCATTACTTGAAAAGAGAGGCGAACTGAAACGCATTACTCAGCCTGTCGATACCTATTTGGAAATGACCGAGATTGCTGACCGTACTCTGCGTGCTGGTGGCCCTGCATTATTGTTTGAAAATCCTAAGGGTTACGATATGCCGGTATTGTGCAATTTGTTCGGTACGCCTGAGCGTGTTGCCCTGGGGATGGGCCAGGAAGATGTGAGTGCTTTGCGCGAAGTCGGTGAGTTACTGGCATTTCTAAAAGAGCCTGAGCCACCACGTGGGTTCCGTGATTTTTACGACAAAATGCCGAAGTTCAAGCAAGTGATGAATATGCCGACCAAAGTTCTGCATTCTGCGCCTTGCCAGGAGCTGGTTTGGGAAGGTGATGATGTCGATCTGTCGCGCATTCCTGTGATGCACTGTTGGCCGGAAGATGCTGCGCCACTGATCACTTGGGGGCTGACCGTCACGCGTGGCCCGCACAAGCAGCGTCAGAATTTGGGGATTTACCGCCAGCAGGTGCTTGGACGGAACAAAGTCATCATGCGTTGGTTGTCCCATCGAGGCGGTGCACTGGATTTCCAGGAGTGGTGCCAGCATAATCCCGGCAAACCGTTCCCTGTCTCTGTGGCGCTTGGCGCTGATCCGGCGACCATCCTCGGTGCAGTGACGCCAGTACCGGATACGTTATCGGAATATGCTTTTGCCGGTCTATTGCGCGGCAATAAAACTGAAGTCGTGAAGTGTATTTCCAACGATCTTGAAGTCCCTGCCAGCGCTGAAATTGTACTCGAAGGTTATATTGATCCGGCAGAACGGGCACCTGAAGGCCCTTACGGCGATCACACTGGCTACTATAATGAAGTAGACAGTTTCCCGGTATTTACCATCACCCATATTACTCAGCGTAAAAACGCCATTTATCATTCCACCTACACAGGGCGTCCGCCTGATGAACCGGCCGTGCTGGGCGTTGCGCTAAATGAAGTTTTTGTACCGATTTTGAAGAAACAATTCCCGGAAATTGTGGATTTTTATCTTCCGCCTGAGGGTTGCTCCTACCGGTTGGCAGTCGTTACCATGAAGAAGCAGTATGCTGGTCATGCCAAGCGCGTAATGATGGGAGTTTGGTCATTCCTGCGGCAGTTTATGTACACTAAGTTTGTGATTGTCTGTGATGACGATATTAATGCCCGTGACTGGAATGACGTGATCTGGGCAATAACGACTCGCATGGATCCAGCGCGCGACACGGTGTTAGTTGAAAATACCCCAATTGATTACCTCGACTTTGCCTCACCCGTTTCCGGTTTGGGCTCGAAGATGGGTTTAGACGCCACCAATAAATGGCCGGGTGAAACGCAGCGCGAATGGGGTCGTCCTATTGTGAAGGATCCCGCTGTGACTGCGCGTGTCGATGCCATCTGGGATGAACTGGCTATCTTTGCCGGTGATAAATACGCCAGTAAAGCGCCAAACTATAATAAAAGTGCAAACAGCGGTAGCGCGAAGAAGTAACCGTATCGCTGTTTTCAGCTTTGCTTTGATGACCCTCAGAGGGAACGCATGACAACATTGAGCTGTAAAGTGACCTCGGTTGAGGCCATTACCGATACGGTGTATCGGGTTAGGTTATTGCCGGAAGCCCCTTTTTCTTTCCGACCAGGTCAGTATTTGATGGTCGTGATGGACGAGCGCGACAAGCGCCCATTTTCACTCGCTTCTACACCTGCTGAAAGCGAAATGATTGAGCTGCATATTGGCGCTTCAGAATTGAATTTGTACGCGATGGCGGTGATGGATCGTATCCTGAAAGGGCACAACATCACCGTAGATATTCCGCATGGTGACGCCTGGTTGCGTGTCGATGGTGATCGCCCGCTGGTGTTGATCGCAGGCGGCACCGGTTTCTCTTATGCACGTTCAATTCTGGTGGCGGCACTTGAGCAGCAACCGGATCGCGATATTTCCATTTATTGGGGCGGTCGTGAACTCAAACATCTTTATGATTTGGGCGAACTGGAAGCGCTGAGCGTGAACCATCCTAATTTGAAGGTGATCCCGGTGGTTGAACAGCCGGAAGAGGGCTGGCAGGGGCGAAGTGGTACCGTTCTAAGTGCTGTGCTGCAGGACTTTTCATCACTGGCAGGCCACGATATCTATATTGCAGGGCGTTTTGAGATGGCTAAAATTGCGCGCGAGCGATTTGTGGCAGAACGTGGTGCGTTAGAAGACCGTATGTATGGTGATGCGTTTTCCTTCATTTAATACTGACAATAAAAAATCGCCCTGACGGGCGATAAAACAGTAAAAAACGCAGTAATAAGAAGTCGATTGAAGCGGGCATAAACCCGCTTTTCACTTTATTATCAGACTCTTTCGAAAACTGTCGCAATCCCCTGACCGAGTCCTATACACATTGTGGCTACGCCAAACTGTACGTCACGGCGTTCCATCAGGTTAAGCAAGGTGGTGGAGATGCGTGAGCCGGAACAGCCGAGCGGATGACCTAAGGCAATGGCGCCGCCGTTGAGATTAATGCGCTCCTCCATGGTTTCCAGCAGCCCCAGATCCTTTGCGCAAGGCAGAGTCTGTGCGGCAAAAGCCTCGTTCAGTTCAAACAGACCAATATCTTGCACACTCAGTCCGGCGCGTTTCAATGCCTGTTGGGTCGCCGGTACCGGGCCATATCCCATGATGGATGGGTCGCAGCCGACGACTGCCATGGATTTAATTCGGGCGCGGGCTTTGAACCCCAATGATTTAGCTTTCGACTCGCTCATGATCAGCATGGCAGAAGCACCGTCAGAAAGAGCCGACGAGCTACCGGCGGTTACCGTGCCGTTGACTGGGTCGAATGCGGGACGTAAAGCGGACAGGGTAGCGACGGTGGTTTCGGGCCGGATCACTTCGTCATAGTTGTAATTTGTCAGCACGCCATCGGCGTTATGGCCATCCGTGGGGATAATTTCATTGGCGAAGTGTCCGGCGAGGGTTGCTGCGTGAGCCCGCTGATGTGAACGTGCGGCAAACTCGTCCTGCATTTCGCGGCTGATCTGATGCATCTTCGCCAGCATTTCTGCCGTTAGGCCCATCATACCCGCGGCTCTTGCCACGGTACGGCTGAGGCCCGGATGGAAATCCACGCCGTGACTCATGGGCACGTGGCCCATATGTTCCACGCCACCAATCAAGCCGATGTGTGCATCGCCAACCATAATGGCGCGGGCAGCATCATGTAGCGCCTGCATCGAAGAACCGCACAGGCGATTCACCGTAGTGGCCGGTACGCTATGCGGAATTTCCGCTAGCAGGGCGGCATTGCGGGCAATATTAAAACCTTGCTCAAGGGTTTGCTGAACGCAGCCCCAGTAAATGTCGTCAATTTCTTTTGGATCCAGCCCTGGATTACGGGTCAGAATTGCGCGCATCAGATGAGCGGATAAATCTTCAGCACGCACATTACGGAATGCCCCGCCTTTTGAACGGCCCATCGGTGTGCGTACGGCGTCAACAATGACTACATTTTCCATGATTTCGCTCCTTATGCCTCTGTGCCGATGTTGAGATCTTCCAGCGGTGCAGCGACTGGGTAATAGGTGTCATTGGTTTTGGCTTTTGTGCACAACCCCTTAGGTGCATGATATAGCGGACCAAGTTGCGCATACTGCTCAGTCAGTTTCAGGTAAGCCGCCGTGCCCAGCGTATCCAGGTATCGGAACGCGCCGCCGTGGAACGGTGGGAAACCAATACCATAAACCAGCGCCATATCAGCCTCCGCCGGACTGGCGACAATGCCCTCTTCCAGACAACGGATAACTTCGTTAATCATCGGGATCATCATGCGGGCAATGATATCTTCTGACGTGAATTCGGTCTTTTTAGCATCCTTGCCAGCCAGCAGTTTATCGACCTGATCGTCATTCTCTTTACGTGGTTTACCTTTACTGTCTTCGCTGTAACGGTAGAAGCCGAGTTGGTTCTTCTGACCAAAGCGCTGGCTGTCAAACAAAACGTCAATGGCATCGCGGTACTCTTTCGCCATGCGATCCGGGAAACCGGCTGCCATAACGGCCTGTGCATGATGTGCGGTATCGATACCCACGACGTCGAGCAAATAAGCGGGCCCCATTGGCCAGCCAAACTGTTTTTCCATCACTTTATCGATCTGGCGGAAATCCGCACCGTCGCGCAGCAACAGGCTGAATCCGGCGAAGTAAGGGAATAACACGCGGTTAACGAAAAATCCCGGGCAGTCGTTGACCACAATCGGCGTTTTACCCATGGTGAGTGCATAGGAGACGATTCGCGACAGCGTTCCTTCCGAAGTTTTGGCGCCCCGAACGATTTCGACTAGTGGCATACGGTGGACCGGGTTGAAGAAGTGCATGCCGCAGAAATTTTCAGGACGCTTTAGTGCAGCGGCTAATTGATCGATTGGAATGGTTGAGGTATTTGAGGCCAGCACGATGTTGCTGTCCAACAGCGCTTCCGCTTCCGCCAGCACGGCCGATTTTATTTTTGGATTCTCAACCACCGCTTCGATAACAATCTTAGCGCGCTCAATACCGTTGTAATTCAACGTCGGTTGAATAGTGGACAGTACTTTTGCCATTTTCAGGCCATCCAGCTTGCCGCGCTCAAGTTGCTTGTTCAGTAGTTTAGCCGCTTCGTTCATGCCCAATGTCAGTGATTGATCATTGATGTCTTTCATAATGACCGGCACACCTTTCAGTGCCGATTGATAGGCGATGCCACCGCCCATGATCCCCGCACCGAGAACGGCGACCTGCGCAGTTTTCTCACGGTCACCCGCCAGTTTTTTGGCTTTACCTTTGACAAACTGATCATTAAGAAAAATTCCGACCAGTGCGCGGGCTTCTTTAGATTGTGCGAGAGGAACAAAGCTGGCGGTTTCCAGTTTCAAAGCTTCATCACGACCCAGCTTCGCGGCAGCCTCAATGGTTTTCACGGCGGTCATCGGTGCGGGGTAATGTTTTCCTGCCGTTTGCAGCACCATACTCTTGGCCACGCTGAAGCACATTGTGGCTTCGACGCTGCTGAGTTTCAGTGGCTGAAGTTTGGGTGCACGGCGCGCCTGCCAGTCCAGTTTACGTTCAATCGCCTGCTGCAACATGTTCAACCCCGCGTCGCGGAGTTTGTCCACAGACACTACCGCATCCACCAGACCGACTTTCAGCGCCTCTTTGCCACTGATATCTTTACCTGCCGCAATAATCTCTAGTGCGCTGTCGGCGCCGAGCAGACGGGGTAAACGTACTGAGCCGCCGAAACCCGGCATAATCCCCAGACGAGTTTCCGGCAGGCCGATGCGGGCATCTGGCGTGGCAATACGGAAATCTGTCGCCAGCACACATTCACAGCCACCACCCAACGCATATCCTGCAATCGCGGAAAGGGTCGGCACCGGTAAATCTTCCAGGCGATTAAAGATGCTGTTGGCAAAATTCAGCCACTGATGCAGCTTCTCTGCGGGCGCATTAAACAGTGAAAGGAATTCGGTAATGTCAGCACCCACGATAAACGCCGGTTTTGCCGAACTTAACAGCAGAGCTTTGAGGTCGGATTGTTTTTCCAGCACGCCGATGGCTTCGCCAAGACTGGCGACAGTACGGGTGTCGAGCTTGTTAACAGAGCCGGGTGCATCAAATACCAGCTCAGCAATGCCGTCATGTAGCCAGTGCAGGTGAAGTGTGTCGCCTTGGTAGAGCATGTGTCTCTCCTGAATCATCTCGGATGATCTGGTATGACCAGATGAATGGAGTGTGGTTTTTATGTTAACAATTTGCAAATGAGATGAGTGTAATTTGCAGGCAAGATCACAAACCTTCCGGGGCTACGACCCATGCGTGGCTGTGATAAGATGCGGCATCGTTGTGCAGAAAAAAGGACTGTTTGATGGAATCGCTCTCTACGCTTTACAAAGAACACATCACTACGCTACAAGCGCGTGCGCGGGAAGTACTGCAACACAACCAGCTCGATGCGTTATTGATTCACTCCGGCGAATTGATAACCACTTTCCTTGATGACCACAGCTATCCATTTAAAGTGAACCCCCAATTCAAAGCCTGGGTGCCCGTCACCAAGGTGCCGAATTGCTGGTTATGGGTCGATGGAGTTAACGCGCCCAAACTCTGGTTCTATTCCCCCGTGGATTACTGGCACAGTGTTGAACCGCTGCCGAATTCTTTCTGGACTGATGACGTGGCGCTGTCGCCGCTGACGAAAGCTGATGACATCAGAAACCAGTTGCCAGCGGATTTAAAACGCGTGGCCTACTTAGGTTCAAGTCAGGATCGCGCCCTGCAAATGGGGTTGCTGGCTGGCAACATTAATCCTCAGGGTGTGCTGGATTACCTCCACTACCATCGCGCCTATAAAACAGGCTATGAATTAGCTTGTATGCGGGAGGCGCAAAAGGTTGCCGTCAGTGGGCATCGCTCGGCACAAGAGGCATTCCTATCCGGTATGAGTGAGTTCGATATCAACCTCGCTTACCTGACGGCTACTGGCCACCGTGATACCGATGTGCCTTATGACAACATTGTGGCATTGAACGAACACGCTTCAGTGCTGCATTACACCAAGCTTGACCACCAACCGCCATCTGAGATGCGTAGCTTTTTGATGGATGCCGGTGCTGAATATAACGGCTATGCTGCCGACATAACGCGGACTTACGTGGGTCACTCTGACAGCGATTTTGCTGCGTTGGTGAAGGATTTAAACCAAGAAGAGCTTGCGCTGATTGACTCCATGAAAGCCGGTGTGAGCTATACCGACTATCATGTCCAGATGCATCATCGCATTGCCAAATTGCTCAAAGCGCACAAGCTGGTGGTGGATATCAGCGAAGAAGCCATGGTCGAGAAAAACCTGACCGGACCTTTCCTGCCGCATGGTCTTGGCCATCCGCTGGGACTACAGGTTCATGATGTGGCTGGCTTTATGCAGGATGCGAAGGGCACGCATCTGGCGGCACCGGCGCAGTATCCTTTCCTGCGTTGTACCCGCGTTATCCAGCCGGGAATGGTGTTAACCATCGAGCCGGGCCTGTATTTCATCGAATCTCTTCTGGCACCATGGCGCGATGGCGAGTTCAGTAAGCATTTTGCGTGGGATCGTATCGAGGCGATGAAACCGTACGGTGGGATTCGTATCGAAGACAATATTGTCATTCACGATAATCATATTGAAAATATGACGCGTGATTTGAAACTGGCCTGATGCAACCTTATCCTGTTCCCGCTGAAGCTAGCAGTTTCAGTGAGGAAATAAAGAAAAGCCGCTTTATTACGCTTTTGGCACCGACTGAAGGTGTAGAAGCGGCGAAAGCTTTTATACAGGATGTAAGACATCAGCATCCGGCGGCAAGGCATCACTGTTGGGCGTTTGTCGCCGGAGCGCCTGCGGATTCTCAACAGTTTGGTTTTTCTGATGATGGTGAACCAGCGGGAACGGCGGGAAAACCGATCCTTGGGCATTTGATGGGAAGTGGCATTGGTGAGATAACCGCCGTGGTTGTGCGTTATTATGGCGGCATTATGTTGGGCACTGGCGGCTTGGTGAGAGCCTATGGCGGTGGTATTCAACAGGCGTTGAAACGACTTATCGTCCATCAAAAAGTCCCATTCAAAGAATATAAGCTGTACTGCGATTATTCCCAGCTCTCGATGGTGGAAAGCCTGATGCAGCAGGTTGGCGGTCAAATGCTGCATAGTGATTATGGTGCAGCAGTCAAATTGCGTCTGGCGTTACCAGCCTTCGAGGCGGCGGCAATTGTCATCCGTTTATATGATCTCAGTCGCGGCACGCTTCAATTAGAGCCGGTTTCATAAATTTTTATTCATTGGTTAATTCGCTGAGGAACGCGCCAGCATGCATTTTCGTGCCATAACACGCATCGTGGGGGTGCTCGTCATCCTGTTTTCTGGAACGATGATTATTCCCGGATTGGTTGCGCTGATTTATCGTGATGGCGCAGGGCGCGCATTCAGTCAGACATTCTTTGTCGCACTGGCCATCGGTCTTTTCCTGTGGTTGCCAAACCGAAAACAGAAAAGCGAGCTTAAACCGCGCGAAGGTTTTCTGATTGTGGTGCTGTTCTGGACGGTATTGGGAAGCGTGGGTGCACTACCTTTTCTCTTCTCTGAGCGGCCAAACCTGTCACTGACTGACGCCTTTTTTGAATCTTTCTCAGGCTTAACCACTACCGGTGCGACCACGCTGGTCGGTTTGGATTCATTGCCGAAAGCCATCCTGTTTTATCGCCAGATGCTGCAATGGTTTGGGGGAATGGGGATAATTGTGCTGGCTGTCGCTATCCTGCCGATTTTGGGCGTCGGGGGCATGCAGCTGTACCGCGCTGAAATGCCGGGGCCGCTAAAAGATAACAAGATGCGACCACGTATCGCTGAAACGGCGAAAACACTTTGGTTGATCTATGTTTTGCTGACCATTGCCTGTGCGCTTTCGCTCTGGGGCGCAGGTATGTCGGTATTTGACGCAATATCCCACAGCTTTTCAACGATTGCGATTGGCGGGTTCTCTACACATGATGCCAGTATTGGCTATTTCCATAGCGGTACGATTAACACCATTATCGCCGTTTTCCTGCTGATATCTGGTTGTAACTACGGCTTGCACTTTGCCGTGCTAAGTGGACGCAATCTGAAGGTGTATTGGCGCGATCCGGAATTTCGCATGTTTATTGGTGTGCAGCTAACGTTAGTGGTGGTCTGCACGTCAGTGCTCTGGATGCATGATGTTTACAGTTCTGGACTGGAAACGCTCAATCAGGCGTTCTTCCAGGTCGTGTCAATGGCTACCACCGCAGGTTATACCACCGACAGTATTTCCAAATGGCCGCTGTTCCTGCCTATCCTGCTGTTATGTTCGGCATTTATCGGCGGTTGCGCAGGGTCTACCGGGGGCGGGCTGAAGGTGATTCGCATCCTGTTGCTTTATTTACAGGGAACACGTGAGTTAAAACGGTTGGTCCACCCGAACGCCGTCTATACCATAAAGCTTGGTCATCGTGCGTTACCTGAACGTATTATTGAAGCGGTATGGGGTTTCTTCTCTGCTTATGCGTTGGTATTTATCGTGAGTATGCTAGCTATTGTGGCGACGGGCGTGGATGATTTCTCAGCCTTTGCGGCCGTAACAGCGACGTTAAATAACCTCGGGCCGGGCCTGGGTGTCGTGGCTGACAACTTTGCGTCGATGAACTCGGCGGCGAAATGGATCCTCATTGTCACTATGCTGTTTGGCCGACTTGAAGTGTTTACGTTATTGGTTCTGTTTACGCCGACCTTCTGGCGTGAGTAATTAAGAACCTCATAAAGAAAGGAACCTTGCTATGAAAGCATTGATGCTCTATTCAACACGTGATGGGCAAACACATGCCATTGCGTCTTATATAGCGAATTGCATGAAAGAGAAGTACGAGTGTGATGTGATTGACCTGGTGCACGCGGAGCATGTCACGCTTTCTCAATACGATAAGGTGCTGGTGGGAGCGTCAATTCGCTACGGACACTTTAACGCCGTACTTGATAAATTCGTTAGGCAGAATGTTGAACAGCTTAATACTATGCCATCGGCGTTCTTTGCGGTGAACCTTACTGCACGTAAACCTGAAAAGCGCACGCCACAGACTAACTCGTATGTACGCAAGTTTCTGCTGGCGACACCATGGAAGCCCGTGATGTGTGGCGTATTCGCCGGAGCACTTCGTTACCCGCGCTATCGGTGGATAGATAAAGTGATGATTCAACTTATCATGCGCATGACCGGTGGTGAAACTGATACCAGTAAAGAAGTGGAATACACCGATTGGGAGCAAGTTAAGAAGTTTGCCGAGGATTTTGGCAAGTTATCGTACAAAAAACCGCTCTAATGCTGGATCTCTGGGCGCATCGCCCAAAAAAAAAGCAGTTGAAAAGTTTTTTGAAATTAAGGGTTGCGGCCTTCTGAGAACTCCCTATAATGCGCCTCCACTGACCGGGAACAACGACTCCTCTAACGAGAACCAAGTCGCTCAGTCAGGAAGTTTCAACCCGGTGAAAACACCGTGTCTCGCAAGAGAAAAAGGTTGACTATTCAGGGAGGAAGCGTATTATATGCCTCCCGCGTTACCGAGATTTATCCGGCAACGCACACAAGACGATATCAGCCACCTCGGTGGCAAAAAATATCAAGTCTTAAAGAGTGACCAAGCAGTAATTCATTTAGTTGAATTATTACG
>NZ_BMFZ01000014.1:0-73090 GCF_014639435.1 Hafnia psychrotolerans
GCGCGCAGAATATAACGAAGAACGTCCGCATAGCTCACTCGGTGATATGCCACCCGTTATCTATGCGAGGCAAAAACTGGCCGGAGATCCTCATTGGCGGTGGTACTAAAAACCGGAGGGACTACACCCGGAGTGATCCGATTGCAGCGGCGAGAAGTGGACGTTTTTAGGGCGTAAAAACAAAGATCCCGGCACAAGGCCGGGATCTTATTCAAGGATTACGACTACTTATGGAATAAAATCAATTCAAATATGAATTTCTTCTGTAGTAATAAGGATTGGTTGAATATAAGACTCTAATTCATTCTCCATCAACCACTCTGCACCATCCCTTTTAGCGTGAAATTTTATTTTTGGTAAAAAAGTTTCATCGTCTAACGCAATGATTACATTTAGCGCCGAGCTTCTAAATAACTTCCACTTTCTTATCAATTCATTAGAGAAAACGATGGAGTATGCAAGATGTGATCTATCTACATAGTCCTCCATATGAAAAGAATTCACAAAACATTCATAAGCAATTTCATCATCAAAACTTGAGCGCTGCACGGACGTACAATAATCCATCAATCGCTTGGACAAAAAGCTACCTTGTTCTTCTAAAAATCCTAACCCTATTATTTCATTAAGTTTTTCTGGCAACTCCAAATCAACAAAATCATCAGATGTTAATTTGGCAAGTTGTATATTCATTAAGCTATTAGTTAACAAATTACTGTTCCCCCAAATACTTAGACATGCCTTTCTCTACAGCATTTTTAAAAGCTGAATTTTTCAACTGAGCATTTACACTTTTTGGAGCATCAGGAAAACTTTGAGTTATGGGATCATAATAATACTTATTACCTTTATTATCTTGGTAATGTAGCTGCCCAGTTCTTTTTCCTGGTGCTGGGTTTTCCACATCTATACGTTCTTGTCCCTTTCCTTTCCAAATGGTTTTGCTATCTACTCTTACTCCATTTGCACCAAGCATTTGTCCATTTTTATTTAAAGTATAATTTGCTCCTGATTTCCCGCCCTTGGCATTAATCATTGCAGGCACAGTAGCCGCCATCGCTGCCGCTGTATCCTTGTCCAGTCCAAGCGCTTCGAACTTCTGTTGCCACCCTAAATTGGCAACCGTCCCTTCGGCTTCCATACTTGAGCTGTACACTGCTGACAGGTAGTTCTTGAACTCGTTAGGTAACTTGCCGTCAGTGTCCAACTGCTTGATGGCTTGATCGAACACATCCCACTGATCAACCAGATAACCATACTTATTCCCACATTGATCAGGCTGACTGCTACAGAACTCCAGCATTTCCTTCTGCTGTTTTAGGTTGGTATCTACCATGTCCTGAATCACTTGCTGACAGGCTGCACCTTCACACGTCCTAGCTTTCTGAGCAAAGTTATCAAGCTGGGTTACGCTGAGGAAGTTATTCTCCACCGCATTCTTACCCGTCTGTGCCGCGGTCACTGCACCACCAGCATCGCCCGTCGCCAGGCCGCCAGCAAGTCCTGAGGCCAGTTGGCTCAGCGCGCTTACCTGCTGTTTCTCGCTTTCGTTCAGCTGGTCTGCGGTCTTGTCGGGGAACAGCTGGCTGGCTATATAGCGTGCTGCCAGTTCGCCGCCGCCAGCGCCCAGCCCACCGGCTACGGCCGACTGGTTATTCAACTGTGCGGTCACCGCACCCAGTACCGCGTGCGCTATCGCGTTGGCCGCGACATTCACCTGACCGTCGGTGGTGGTCAGCTTCTTGATTTCTGTCGCCAGATACGGTGACGCGCCGCTCGCCAGCGCCCCGGCCAGGTTGTTGCCCGCCAGCGCCGTCAGTGTGCCTGTCACCGCCTGCGCGGCCTTCTGTAGGTCGCTGCCGGTGCCGTATTGCTGCATGGCATTATTATATGCACGCTGCATGACATCTGCGTCGCTGGCCGGTTTGCCATCTTTGGTTAGTTGCTCCCGGGCCTGCGACAGTGCGCCCGGGTCTGTCTGGGCCTTCAGCCCGGCGATTTCGCCCTGGGTGCGGATGACGTCCATCGCCTGACTGCCGATTCAAAAGAGACTACTGCCAATGGCATCTTGGTCAGCGACATTTTCATCCACCTGTCTATTACCCAGCGCCGAAGGTATGCCGTGCCGGACAGTATGAGCACTGAGTTTGCCTCACGATGTTAAAGAGCAAGAATGACAAAATCAGTAGTATAAAGGGATCTTAAAAAATTCATAACTCGTTGTTTTATCATTGTGATATCCGTCGTGGCACGTTCGATTAAATGCTTTGACTAGCTAAGAAACAATTGCTGTGCACTAGGCCCGTTAGTTATCGCCCCAAGGGCGGCATGCCGAACCCCAGCCCGCACTGATGATTAGGGGAAGATGGCTGGAACAGTTGGGCTTCACCACCGGGCAAGCGGATCGAGGTGCTCACCGAACCGGGGCAGTTGATCATCCGCATCGCACCGGCCACGGAGGGCACCGCATGAACATCACCTTTACCCCCGAACCAATACCGGAACTGACGATTAACGGCGACGCCCTCACCCGGCTGGGTTTTATATCCGGCGCACCCTTTCAGCTCACACTCAGGCCCGATGGCCTGTGGATCACCACCGTCACCGATGAAGTCACATGGGAAGCCGTCTGCGCGGCCAGCCAAGACCGGCAAGATTTGGGGGCGGATTGGGTGAGGGATAACGGCGAGTTGATCATCGGCGGCGACTGGCTTATCGAGTCCGGGATCACTGACGCGGAACAGTTGGAGATCACCGCCGCACTCGGTGTTATTCGGTTGCGGCGGCGGGAATAGGGAGGATTTAGAGCTTAAAGACAGTAACCCCGGTCTCAGCCGGGGTTAAACTCAATCAACAAAAGGTGTTATTAAAATACTTTTATGCGTGCTAATAGCCTCGGCGATCATATTTTCGACACTCTCAAGATATGCCGAGATTTCTGTATCAACACTTTCCATCTTTAACTCATTAATTTCACTTGATAATCCAATTAACTCATCATTGCTAAATAATTCTTCATCACAATATGTTAGCTGTGATAAAAGCGGATATTTATCTTGATCCGATTGGGCTAAAAAAACCTCATTATCAGCATAGTTTTCTATCAACTTAACTTGTTGATATTTTTCAACATCCCATAATACAATCGTAAACATAATTAGTTAACCCCCGTTCTGCCAGGGAACGTATTAACTAGGTTTCCTTGTTTATCCGTTATTACCGTCATTATCGACGTAGGAACTCCTCCGCTTTTAGCATCAATACCAATTGGATGCCCTACATCAACAAAGCGCATATAATTTCCTGTTGTTTTAGAATATTGGACAGATGTCTTCACTACAGTATCTGATTGCAAGATCGTCTTCAGTTCATCCTTCGTCACCGTGAAGTGTGACTTATTAGAGCCCCACTCACCGCCGTGTTTCTTCCAGGCATATTCTAGCCCTGAACCTGTCGAGCTATCACCATTTCTGAGGTTGACCCTGGACTGAACGATCGAGCCTTTCCAGACTTCCTTCGCGGTATTGGCCGCCACCGCTTCAGCTTTCGCCGCCGTCGCCTCTGCAGCTGTCTTGCCGATACCGACCGCACCGCCAGCGCCAACACCGCCCGGCACGATGACTTCCGACATCTGGATACCAGCATTATTCAGACACAGCACCACATTACCCGCACAGCCCTGTATCGCTGCTTTTGCTGCCGCTGCGATTTCAGGCGTGGCGGCAGCAAGAATGCCGCCACCAAGACCAGCCGGAAGCGCAACCATCAGCGCATCATTCATCGCCAGCCCTTTCTGGCACGACGCTGAATCCGGATTGTCTGCACAGGACGCTATATTCTTGCCATGCTCCTGTACGAACTTGGTCTGGGTCTCTTCATTTCCACCCAGCAAGTTATTCTCAACCGCATTCTTACCCGCCTGAGCCGCGGTCACTGCACCGCCAGTATCGCCCGTCGTCAGGCCGCCAGCAAGTCCTGCGGCCAGCTGGCTCAGCGCGCTTACTTGCTGTTTCTCGCTTTCGCTCAGCTGGTCTGCAGTCTTGTCGGGGAACAGCTGGCCGGCAATGTAGCGTGCCGCCAGTTCGCCGCCGCCAGCGCCCAGCCCACCGGCTACGGCCGACTGGTTATTCAACTGCGCGGTCACCGCACCCAGCACCGCGTGCGCCATCGCGTTGGCCGCAACATTCACCTGACCGTCGGTGGTGGTCAGCTTCTTGATTTCTGTCGCCAGATACGGTGACGCGCCACTCGCCAGCGCCGTCAGTGTGCCAGTCACCGCCTGCGCCGCCTTCTGTAGGTCGCTGCCGGTGCCGTACTGCTGCATGGCATTATTATATGCGCGCTGCATGACGTCTGCGTCGCTGGCCGGTTTGCCGTCTTTGGTCAACTGCTCCCGGGCCTGCGACAGCGCGCCCGGGTCTGTCTGGGCCTTCAGCCCGGCGATTTCGCCCTGGGTGCGGATGACATCCATCGCCTGACTGCCGATTTCCCCGATAAGCTGCGCCTGTTTGAGCCGGTTCTGCTCCTTCTCTTTATTAAATATCGGGCTGATGCTGCCGTCGTTGGCGTGGTCAGTATCCCGGTTAAGCGCGGTGACTTCCTGCTGTTGCTTGTCCGTATCCCGGACTATCAACGTCCCCTCGCTGACGCCGGCTTTGGTCGTTCCTTGTGCATGGCCGCTGTTGTTCGCCCTCGACAGCATGCCGCCCGCCGTGTTGGTCAGCAGGTCCTTGCCCACCGGTCCACCGGTGCTCAGCGAGCCGCCGCTGTGCTCGGCCTTGTAATCGGCCTGGTTGTGAATATCGCTCCAGCCCAGGGTGCCGGTGTCGAGACGGTTCTTGTCTGTCGTTGCCGTGCTGCCAAAAAGAGACTACTGCCAATGGCATCTTGGTCAGCGACATTTGCATCCACCTGTGTATTACCCGGCGCCGAAGGTATGCCGTGCCGGACAGTATGAGCACTGAGTTCGCCTCACATCAACCGCAAGAAGGTGGCTCTGTGGCTGAAGGATTTCCCGGGGGCGCTGAACGATACCGGCGATGCGCCGGTGTTCAAGCGCCGTGACGGATGGTGCAAGTAACGGCTGAACAAAGATCCCGGCGAGCTGGCCGAGATCTTTGTTCAGTGATTTTTGTGTTGTATATATTGTACTAAACAAACAACACAACTAAAAAAAATACCAATTATCAAGCCAAGAAAAATTATTTCAGTAACATCCTGCTGTTTTATCGAGAAAGAGTCTGTTTTAAAATAAAAAACCACTTCAACAAACACCTTCAATCCAAATAAGAAAAACATTATTAGCAATGAAAACATTAAAGTTAAAAAAGAAAAATACTTCAACATTTTCATTTTTCACCTCACTGGATATTTCCTTGCTTTTGTTATCAACATATTTGTTTGTCATTTCCGAACCAATTGCACCTGTACCACCACCAATAATACTTGGCAATGGAGATGCTACTGGCGGTGCCGATATAGATGGAATATTCAGATTGTATTTTTCTTTAAATCCATTTGACCAAGGATTAAATTGCTTTTCTGCATAAGGAGTAATTTTACCTGCTCCCCAGTAACCCACTGTAGAACCCGCGAAGGCTCCTCCCATAGGAACCCAAGGGGATTTCCCGTCAACAACGCTGGAAAAACCGGCCCCTGCTGTATTAATTACTACTGATGGCTTGTATCCCATGCCAGCAGTCACCCCACCTGTAATAATTGATGTACCAAAGCCTGCCCAACTGAAACTTTCATTAGGATCATTATAAATATTATAACCCTGCATTCCCATATTTGCGGCTCCACTCGTTCCTGCACCTATTACACGGTTGGCTATGGTTTGGCTACCCAACCATTCCCCAATAACTGGAGCTACCGCTTTACTCAATACTGGGATCGCAAGTGTTATTGTCGCGATTGCAGCACGGGGAATATTATTCCCCTGTTGTAGTTCATCATAATTTTTAATTATAGGGCTGAGTTGATTGATACTGTACTTAGCTAATTTTTGACAATCTGCATCGCAATTCGGTGACTGAATCAGCCTGATAAGATCATCTTGTTGCTGAATAAGGTAATCCTTCGATATTTTTGTATCGATAGCTTTTTGCTGTTGATCTTTATCTGCTTTATTTGCGACGTCAATCAGACGTTTTCGTGCATCATCGGAAGAAGCGGCCTTGTATTTTTCAAGCCAAGATGTCGTTTGATCTGCGCTCAGATAGTTATTCTCTACTGTATTCTTACCCGCCTGAGCCGCGATCACTGCACCGCCGGCATCGCCCGTTGCCAGGCCGCCAGCAAGTCCTGAGGCCAGCTGGCTCAGCGCGCTTACCTGCTGTTTCTCGCTTTCGCTCAGTTGTTCCGGTTTCTTATCCGGGAACAGCTGGCCGGCTATATAGCGTGCTGCCAGTTCGCCGCCGCCAGCGCCCAGCCCACCGGCTATGGCCGACTGGTTATTCAACTGTGCGGTCACCGCACCCAGCACCGCGTGCGCCATGGCGTTGGCCGCAACATTCACCTGACCGTCGGTGGTGGTCAGCTTCTTGATTTCTGTCGCCAGATACGGTGACGCGCCACTCGCCAGCGCCCCCGCCAGGTTGTTGCCAGCCAGCGCCGTCAGTGTGCCTGTCACCGCCTGCGCGGCCTTCTGTAGGTCGCTGCCGGTGCCGTATTGCTGCCTGGCATTATTATATGCACGCTGCATGACGTCTGCGTTGCTGGCCGGTTTGCCGTCTTTGGTCAACTGCTCCCGGGCCTGCGACAGTGCGCCCGGGTCTGTCTGGGCCTTCAGCCCGGCGATTTCGCCCTGTGTGCGGATGACGTCCATCGCCTGACTACCGATTTCCCCGATAAGCTGCGCCTGTTTGAGCCGGTTCTGCTCCTTCTCCTTGTTGAATATCGGGCTGATGCTGCCGGCATTGGCATGCTCGGTATCCCGGTTAAGCTGGGTGATGTCCTGTTGCTGTTTGTCGGTGTCGCGGACTATCAACGTGCCCTCGCTGACACCGGCTTTTGTCGTGCCTTCGGCATGTCCGCTGTTGTTGGCACCCGACAGCATGCCGCCGGCCATGTTGGTCAGCAGGTCCTTGCCCACAGGTCCGCCTGTGCTGAAGCTGCCGCCGCTGTGCGTCGCGTTGTAGTCCGCCTGGTTGTGGATGTCCGTCCAGCCCAGCGTGCCGGTATCGAGGCGGTTGTGCTCTTTATCCGCGGTGCTCGCAATGACGGCGCCATCAAGCTGGGTGTGGTCTTTGACCGTGACGTCATACCCGCCTTTGCCCGCAAACAGCCCGGTCTGCTCTTTGACGCTGTCGAAGTTGCTCCTGAGCTTGTCCTGGCTGACGCTCACGTTGGCCGAGCCGGTCATCGAGCCGAAGGTGAAGCTGCCGCCTGCGCTGGCGTTCTGCTGTTTGGCATCATAACGGTCGCTGTCCTGTTCGCTTTCAAGCGTCAGGTTGCGTCCCACATCCACGGTGACTTTTTCCCCGCTGGCCTGCGCCCCTTTCAGGGTCGTGTCGCGGCCGCTGGTCATGCTGAGATGGCTGCCTGCATCGAGGGTAGTTTCGGTATGGGTCAGGCCGTTGCCGTTCTCATATCCCTTGCCCGCGTTGACGCTGGCCGAGACGCTGATGCCGTACCCACCCGAGCCGACGCCGATCCCCACGCCGATGTTACCGCCGCGGCTCTCGTTTTTGCTGACCGTACTTTCGGTGTTTTGCGCAGACTGCAGGGTAATGTCCCGCGCGGCATCAAGCGCCAGGTCTTTGCCCGCTTTAAGTTGGCTGCCGGATATCGCGATATTGCCACTCTCTGCGGTGTTGCGTTTACCGGTGGCCGTTACCGACAGATTTTGCCCGGCCGTAAGCGTGCTGCCTTGCGACTGGCGGCTGTCAGTGCGGGTTTCGCTCTTCGACGACTGGCTGCCGTAGGATGCACTGATGCCCACGGTGTTGGTGGCCCCTTTCGCGGCATCCGGGTTGTCCGGGCTCAAACCGGCGGCGGCGTTTTTTGCATCCGCCGCTTCGGTCAGGGCGTTATCACGGGCATAGGCCTGCGCAGCCTGCACGCCGGACAACGCCGCCTTGGTGTTTTGCAGAGCACCCAGCCGGCTGTCACTTTCTTTTCTGGCCTGCTGCGCCGAGCTGACCGCGGTGTTGAGTGCGCTGCCCACGGTACCCGACAGCGCCACGCTCAGGCCGCTCTGCTTCTGCTCGAAGGTTTCTGTCCGGGTGCGCTGGTCGTAGCCCGGGTCAATGGTCACGCTGTCGCCGGTAAGATTAAGGTCCTTGCCCGCTATCAGGTCGGCGCCACCGATGTGCAGCTGGTTGCCCGCCGTGATACTGACGTTGCCCTGGTTACTCCCGACGGTGCTGACGCTCTGGCTCTGGGTGGTGCCTTTCTCGTCGACTTCGTGTTTACTCGACTGTTTGCCTATTGTGAAGCCGATGCCACCGCTGCTTAGCAGGCCGCTTTTTTTCTTCTCTTCCAGCAGGTAGTGGGACTTGGTTTCGGTGGCTGCACCGATATCGACGTTGTGGCCAGCCTGCAGGTTGACATCCCGGTCGGCGGCAATCGCCGACCCTTTCAGCGTCAGGTCGTTACCGGCAGTGACGCTGACACTTTCCCCGCTGAGTAGGGTGCCTTTCTCGCGCGTGATGCGATCATCGGTCACGGTGTGGCTGCTGCTTTTATTCAGGAAGCCTTTTTTCTGCGAGCGCTCTTCACGGTATTGGGATTCACTTTCGGTGGCGGTGTTGAGCAGGACATCTTTTTTCGCCTGCAGCGCGATGGCCCCTTGTTCGCTGTGCAGCGTACTGCCGGTGACTGTCACGTCGTCCTCACGTCCAATGACCGTCACACCCTGTTGACCGCTGAAGGTGCTGCCCGTGCTGGCTTCGCGCGCGCTTTCCTCTTCGCGATGGCTGCGCGTTTTGCCCTCACGTTTGTTTTCGCTGTCCTGAGCGAGGGTGTGAGTGCGCGCGTCAGTGATGGTCACGTCCTGCGCACTGACGCCAATGCGACCTTCTTTGCTGTCAACTTGTGCTCCTTCGGCCAACAGCTGATTGCCCGCCACCAGGGTGACACCCTGGTCACCGCCGAGGGTGCTGAGCGTCAGGCGCTCTTCCTCGCGGTGGTTGCTGACAGACGAGGTGCGGCTGTCGGCCTCAAGATGCGACGTATTGGTGGTGGTGTCGGCCTTGATGTTGATATCGCCCCCGGCCTGCACGCCCAGCTTGCCACCTGCCTGGGCCTGGCTTCCCATGAGCGCCACGTCCCGCCCGGCCGACAGGCTGAGGTCGCTACCGGCGGTCAACGTGCTGCTCAGCGCCTGCTGCCATTCGCCGCTGACCTGTGCCATGCGCTTGCCTGCGTCCTCCATCCCGGCGCGGGTGCGGTTGCCCATCGAGCCCGAGATGACCTCGAGATCAGCGGTGTGGGTGCTTTTGGCCGTGGTAATGGTCAGGTCGTTGCGCGCGCTCAGGCTGAGGGTGTCGGTGGCGTCCAACTTCGCGCCCGTAAGCCGAATGTCGGTGCCGCGCAGGCTGATGTCGCCCGCGCTCATCGTCGCCTGGCGCAGAGCGTCCTGCAGATTGGTGCTCATCGACAGGGTGTCGGCCTGCACGTCAATACTGCCGGCCTTGATGTCACCGCTCTGGTGCAGGAACTGCCCGGCATCGACGGCGAGGGCCTTGTCGGCAAACAGGTTGCCGGCATTGGTAATGCTGCCCGCCGAGAGTTGCAGATTGCCGCCGCCAATCACCGCGCCATCACCGGTCAGGCGCAGCGTGGTCTGCGCCAGATAGACCTTCGGCACCCACACGGTTTGCGGACCGTCGGCCGTTTGCACCGTCTCACTGACCAGCCAGACGATGTCCTGCCCCAGCGCGGCAATCTGTTCAGGCGTCAGGGCCACACCGGGCACCAGATGGAAGTCCTGCGCGACCTTAGCACCATTGCTCATCAGTTGCTGGTACTGCGCCATCGCATCTTCCCCCCTGACGGACGGTTTACCGGTAAGTGCCAGCACCTGTTCACGCACCAGGCGCTGCTCGTAAAAACCGTCGCCCAGGCGTTTGTGCGCCTGCGCCGGGTCATAACCCACTCGGTCGAGCAGATAATCGCTGCTGATAAACTTATTACGGCTGGTAAAGCGTTCATCGGTGACCACCAGGAACGGGCTGCCTGCCGCCGTATGCTGAGCAAACAGGCCGTTGTTAGGGACGCTGGTCGCCACGCTGCCCAGGTGTTGCATCTGGGTCAGCGCCAGCTCAGAAGGCAGCAGCGGCCGTCCCAGCGGCGATGTTGAGTTGACGCCGGACGGTGTAAGCTGACTCCCCGGAGCCAGCGACATGTCGCCGCCCTGGTGACCAGCGCCTTCCACCGTGAAGGCCAGCGGATTTCGCTCAAGTTCGGCGCGCTCGGCATCCACGGCGTTCAGCGCGGCCTCCAGCCGGCTGATTTGCGCCTGATTTACCGTCGTGTTGGTGATGCTGGCTCCGCTGATGGTGACGTTGCCGTTGCCGGTAATAATGCCGTCAATGGTCGCCAGCGCTGTGGTTTCGTCATGGTTGAACGTCGGATACCAGTGCGACTCGCCCCTGTCGTAGTGGTCGACAATGAACTCCTGGCGCCGCTCATTGATCGAGTAACCCCGGTTGTCCACGCTGCCACCGCCGTCCTGCGTTAGGTCGCCGTTCGCCGTGATGACGCTGGCGTCATTGAACAACTGACCGGTGATGCGCAGCACCATATTGCCCCCAGCCAGAATACGTGCCCCGAGTCCTTCGGAGATCAGTTTGTCTGCCGTCACCGTACCGGTCACTGTGCGCTCGCGCAGGGTGTTGTAGTCACTCACAAAGGGGGCGGTGGCAATATCCAGAAATTTCACGGGATCCCACACAACGGCTTGCCCGATATCATGTTCCCGGCGGAAGGAGTTTTGATAAGGCGTTGGGATAACGTCCTGATTCCACCCGCGCACGTCGTAAAATGTCATGGCATAACTGCCGTCAGTGTTGGGTTTGAGCGCAAGGTAGTTGATCCACAGGTTGATCAGTTGCCCTGTATTGTCTTTCACTCGCACTTGTGCCCGTTTAGCCGCAGCGTCAATGTTCAGCAACGTACCATACGGGTTGCTCTCTGCGGCTGCTGCATCACGGAATGTCAGTTGTTGAGTGGTCGGCGCTATGGTGCTGACATCGGTATTGACGCCTTCGCCGTAAGAGCGCCAGTAATAGTTGTAGCGATGCCACTTATAGTCGCTCTTTTGTGCATCGCGCTGTATCTCAAGCCCTTCGCGCAGGTTGTCCAGCCGGCGGGCCTCGACGGTGAGGTCGCCGTCCGCTTCAATAAAGCTCGCCCGGTTCTCAATCAGGTCACCGCTGCGAAGAGACAGACGGTTGCCACTGTAGAGTAGGGCGCCGTCGCGGTTGCTCAGGCGTTCACCGGCTGTAAGCTGAAGGCTCTGAGTCGCCGCCATCACCGCCGGCGCTCCGTGGTTGTTAATGATGCGCCCGAGCACGGTGATATCGTCACCCATCAGCGCGGTGGCGTTGTCCAGGGTATCGACGTTGAGCGTTATCCTGTCAGCCTCAATACGTCCGGTATTTTGCAAGGCTTCGGTCGTCAGCTGCAGCGTTTTGCCCACCAGGGTGGCCGGATTAGTAATGCTGGCCGCATTGAGCACCAGGTTGCCCGGCAGCAACCAGTCCGCGAGGTTGTTAAAGACACCGCTCAGGGAGAAGGTGACCGTGCCGTTGCTGCTGAGGGTTTCGCCCGCGCTGTGGGTGTGATCCTGCTGCGCGGTCAGCGTCAGCGCCTGCAGGCCCAGCAGGGTACCCTGTTGGTTTTCCAGGGTGCGCGTATGCAGGGTCAGGGCACCGGCACTCTCCAGCCGTCCGCTCTGATTGAGCAGGGCGAGCGGTGAGTCGGTCGGTGACAGTTCGGCGTTGATATCGAGATTGCCATTAGCCAGAATATGACCCTGGCGGTTGTCTAACTGTGAGACCGCCGCGAGGGTGAGGGTGGCGGCGCTTTGCAACCGGCCTGCCGTGTTGTCGATGTCGCGCGCGGTAATGCTGGTGTGCGTGGTGCCCAATATCAGGCCGCCGTCGCGGTTATTCAGGCGGTCGGTTTGTACGTCAAGCGACGCCTGGCTGCTGAGCGTTCCCTGACCGCTGTTGTCGAGCGCGCCAGCGTTGATCTTCAGCCCCTGCGTGGCGACCAGTTGGCCGCCCTGATTGTTCACCTGTGTGGCGTCAAGCGTCAGCGATGCACCGCTGTGAACCTTGCCCTGCGGATTGTTAAGCCGGTCGATGTGATAGCTGCCCGCCCCCTGACTGATGAGCGTGCCGCGAGTGTTGTCCAACTGCGAGGTCGACAGGGCAATGCCGCCGCGGCTGCTGAACACGCCCTGTCGGTTATTGATGTTGCCCGCCGTCACCTGCTGTTCACCATTGCTGCGTACCGCACCGTCAGTATTGTCAAGCAGGTTGAGAATGCGCAGCGTAAGCGCCTGCTGGGCGTCTATCGTCCCACCGGCATTGTTCAGCGCCTGTGCGTCGAGCGACAAGGCTTCGCCGCTCTGTAGCTTGCCGCTATGGTTATCCAGCCCGCCGTTCAGATTCAGGCGTAGTTGCTTTTGACTGTACAGCTGGCCGCTCTGGGTATTGTTGAGGCTCAGGGCGGCAATGTTCAGTGCCTCACCGGCCAGCCACTGGCCGCCGGCGTTGTTTATCGAGCCTGCGACGGCGCTTTCAGTCGTGCCCTGCACGGCAAGCAGCCCTTGCGCTGAAACCTTGCCAGCGCGGTTATCGACATCCTGCGCAACGCGCAGTACCAGATCCGCCGCCGACTGCACCACGCCTTTAGCGTTGCCCAGCCAGTCCGCCGCAAGTTGTGCGGCCTGCAGGCTCTGTACACTGCCTTCAGTATTGTCAAAGCCGCCGCTGATGGCCTGCCAGCGGCCCTGGCTGCCCATCCAGCCCTGCGCGTTGACCATATCCTGCGCCTCAAGCCTCTGAGATAATTGACTGAAAATGCGTCCCTGTCCGTTATCCAGCGTCCCGGTGAACTGCATGTCCAGACTATCCAGCGCGTTGATAGCCCCCTGAGCATTTAGCAGGTTTGCAGCGCGCACCCACGTGCTGCCGTTGCCGGTAAACCTGCCGCCCTGGTTGTTCCATTCTCCCGCGAGGCTGAGGGACAGCGTGTTTTGGCTGAAAACCAGCCCCGATTGACGGTTGGTCAGTCGCCCGGTGTGGAGGGACAGGGCTCCGCCGCTTTGCAGCGATCCGCCGTCATTGTCAAACAGGCTGGTCGTGCCTGTGTTGACGACGAGGGCCTGCTGCGCGGTCAGTTTGCCCTGGCGGTTAAGGATATCTCCTGCACTGTCATAGGTCAGGTCGCCGCCGGACTGCAACTGGCCGCCGGTATTATCGAGGGTGCGTGCGGCGGCGGTCACCTGTTGGCCACCTTGTGCGGTACCGCCACGGTTATCCCAGTCGCCCCCGGCGTTTAGCGAGAGGACATGACCGGCCTCAAGCCAGCCGCGGGCATTGTTCAGCCCCTGCTGCGACGTCAGGGTTGCATCGTTTTGGGCGACGACCTTACCCAGCGTGTTATCCAGACTGCCGGTCGTCAGCGTCAGCGACTCACCGCTGATTTCGCCCTCTCCGTTTGCGAGCACACCCGCCGCGGTGAGGGTGAGCTGCTCACCGCCCAGCAGTTTGCCCGCGTCGTTGCGCACGTCCCGGGCGGTCACGGTAGTCTGCCCCGTTGCGGTGAGCGTGCCGCCGCGGTTATTCAGGTCGCCGTTGGTGTGAACCGCCAGCGTTTTACCTGCGCCAATGAGTCCCCGGGCATTGTCCAGCCCCTGGCGGGCACGCAGGTCTAAGGTCTGTTGGCCAATCACCTTGCCCTGCGTATTATCGAGGCCGTCAGCGCTTACCGTCAGCGCCGTGCCGCTGATTTCGCCACCGCGGTTAGAGGCGTGCCCTGCGGCATTGAGGGTTAACTGCTGGCCGGACAGCAGCTTGCCGTCGTCGTTGTTGACTGTATTCGCCACCGCCGTCAGTGAGGTTTCGCCCTGCGCCGTGCCGCCCTGGTTGTTCAGGTCACCGGTGCGAATGTCCAGACCTTTGCCCGCCCCTATAAGGCCGCGCTGGTTGTCCAGCCGGTCTGTGGTCAGGCCGAGGTCGCTCTGGCTGATGACCTGCCCCTGGGTATTATCCAGATGCCCGGCCGTCAGGGTGAGCCGGCCGCCGCTCAGGGTGCCGGACTGATTGCTGACGTCACCGCCCGCGCTGAGCGTCAGGGCGTTGCCGGCCAGCAGGTCACCTCCCGCGTTGTTGACCGCGCCGGAGGTCTGCACCGTCAGCGCCGCCTGCGTTTTTACCGTACCGTCCTGATTGTCCAGGCTGCCTGCGTCAAGCCGCAGGTCGCCGTTGCTGCCCATCTCGCCGCCCGCATTGTCGAGCAGGCCACCGACCCGCCACTGCTGCGCCACGTTATCAAGTGCAAACAGGCGGCCGCGTCGGTTGGTCAGCGCCGCTGCGTTGAAACTGAGCTGGCGGCTTTCTATGGTGCCGCCGCTGTTGTCAAGCCGTCCCGTCAGCGTGAAACGACTCTCGGCACTTTCCGTTTGGGACCAGGCGGCCTGCTGATTGAACAGGTCACTGGCATCGACTTCCCAGCGGCCTGCTTTAACCTGAGCCTGCCGCGCATCAATATCACCAGCGGTGTTAATGGCAAGCTGTTCGCTGTCGATGGCGGACTGCCGCAGCGCCACGCCGCCTTCCCGTGCGCTCAGCCCGGCACGGCTGGCTGCGACGTTCGCGCCACTGATATCGATCCGGCGTCCGCTCACATCAACCTCTTTTTTACTGAGCAGGCTGCCGCTCGCACGAATATCGCCCTGGCTTTCCAGGCGCAGGCTGGCATCGCGTACAATCTGGCTGTTGGCATCGCTGCCCGCCAGCAGATGCCCGCTGCTCTCTATGCCGCGGGCGGCGCTGAGGTGCACATCACCCGCCGCAGCCAGGGTGCCTGTCTGCGTCAGCGTGGCCTCGCGGCTCTGCACGGAGAGTTGGCCGCCGCCGTGTAATTTACCCTGATAGTCGACAGCGTCTCTGGCCGCGAGGCTGATATCGCCGCCGGCCTGCGTGACGGCATTTTGCGCATCCGACTGCCAGCTGAGCTTGCCCTCGCTGCTTACGGTCAGCGTCTTACCCGCCTGAACCTGCGCGTTCTGATTGCGCACGCCCACGCCGGCTTCGGTGCCTATCATGCGAATACTGCCGCTGTACATGCCGCCCATCTGGCCCATGTCTATCGCCAACTGGGGTTTAGCGCTGCCGTCATCAGAGAGCGGCGCCACGGTTTTTCCGTCCGCACTTATACGGTTGCGGCCGGCGACCACCGACACGCCCTCTTTGGCCCAGACGCCGGCGTTGACCTCGACCGCACGGGCGAGGATGTCGACGTACTCGGTATCATGACGGACGTCTCCGTTGAGTCCGCCACCTTCAATGCGCACCACGCCGCGCTCAACCTGGTATCCCGCCACGCTGCCGTCGGCGTTGATCTGCGGCTTGCCGGTGGTCAGCGTCATGCGTCCGGCGTTGATGGTGCCGCAGCCGTTGCACACAATGCCTGCAGGGTTAGCCACAATCACCTGTGCCTTGCCGCCGGCCACTTCCAGAAAGCCCCGCAGCTGGCTGGGATTATTGCTGTTCACTTCGTTGAGGATAACCCGCGCCGGTGCTGCATTGGGATTGAGATGGGGGTTGCCCTGGATCATCCCGGCCATCTGGGTGGACGTCATCACCGCCGAGTTGTTGAGGATGGCGCCTTTTTGCTCGACGTCGAACTGCTGATACTGGTTGTGCGATACCCCGGACGGATTAGGGGCGGTAATGTTGACCTGCGGCAATCCGTTCTGGGTGGCGATCACCTCCGGCCGCTGGCCGGGCGCGGCGCTGCCGTCCGCCACAATGCTGTTGGCCATGACCGGCCCGGCAAACAAAGCCAGCCCCAGCAGCCACACCGCACGCCGCAGGGTCACCCATAAACGATCCCCTCCCGTGAGGCCGGTACCGCGGTGCTGGCCGGGTTCGGTGCTGCAGCTGCGGGCCAGTTCGGACACGACCCGCAGTTCCCCGTGGGTACGGCTAAATATCAGGCGGTAGCAATGTTTGTTCATGGGGTTCTTCCTTGAGAAAAGTCAGTCCGTTCTGTCAGTATCAATAAAGAGGGCGGTATCACGCCCGGGCATCAGATTTCAAGATTGACGCTGAATCCGGCCGTGGCGCCCGAGGTGTGGAAGCCTGATGGCTTATAGAGCGGTATGCCGGCAAAAACGTCGTAACTCAACCGGCCCCACAGCGCCCCGCGCACGCCAACCGCGCTGCCGGCCAGCTGGTGACCGACCAGGTATCGCGTACCCGGCCCGTCCACCCGGCCGTAGTCGGCCGCGAGGTACAGCTCGTGGCCGCTTGCGAATACGTTCCAGGCGATGTCGTTACGCCAGAGCAGGCCTTTCTCGCCGGACAACACCTGTTCGCCGTCAAAGCCGCGCACCGTGTAACGCCCTGCAATCGCCATGCGCTCCTGGGGCGTCAGCGCGTTCGGGCTCCACTGTCCGCGAAGGTGGGTGTATACCCGCCAGGGTTGCTCACCCACAGTAAAGGGCTGGTTGATGCCCAGGTCACCGAGCAACATGCCTGTCCGTGCGCTGCCTTCATGACGCGATTCTTCCGGGGCCGGCAGGGCGTTGAACGCGCCGGTTCCGCGTCGCCAGTGGATATTTGCGTCAAGGGTGGTGGTCCCGAGGTAGCTGCGCTGGTTGAGCCCCAGCTCCCAGCCGGCGGTGCGCCGCTTCTGCTGGTCGATATCGATGTCGTTTACGGCGTTGGTCGAATGCTTGCGGTAAGCGCGCAGGTTTAGCGTTGTTTTGTGCGACTGGTCGCGGTACAGCAACCGGGAGACTGTCAGCTGAACGTTGTCGCTTTTACCGCTGTAGCGCAGCACTTCGTTGGCGTTGGGGATGTTCTGATGGTAGGTATAGTCGTTGTAATTGGCGGAAAAACCCCAATAACCCACCGGGAAAAAGTAGTTCAGCGTGTGCGAACGGTTACCAAACGGACCGTGCTGGAACAGGTCTTTACCGACGTTGGCATAAAACAGGTCGTTCTGTGCAAAAGGCGCATCGAGTGCTAACGTCGCGGAGCCGAGATACCGTCCGGTACTTTTAGAGCCGCTGTCATCGAGGCCCAGGCTGAGCCGCACCGGCCGGACTTCCTGCCAGTTGACCAGCAGGTCACTGGTGGCATCATGCTTGCCGGGGACAATTTTGATGTCGGCGGTGGCGCTGGGCACCCGCCGGAAATTCTCCAGTCCCTGCTCGATGTCGCGTAAGTTCAAAATATCGCCTGATGAGGCGGGGAGGGCGTTCCACCATCGCCCGCGCCACGAAACGGGTTGGTCAAAGCGAACGTCGCCGATGCGCCCGGGCTGCAGAGTCAGCGTCAGGATGCTTTTGGTCAGATCCTGCTCCTGCGCCATAACGCGGGTGGTGATGTAGCCTTTAGCCAGTATGGCGTTTTGCACCTTATTGATGACCAGCACAATACCCTGGCCGCCCAGGCAGCGCCCTTTGGCGTCATCGGCGGCGCTAAGTGCCCACTGAAAGCGGTCGGCAGACTCGCCGATCAGGATTATCTGGTTAATGGTAAAGCAGGGACTTTCGTGGGCAGGATAGTCAGGCAGCGCAATGTCGGGACGGGCAAGGCGCGTATCCGTCTGCGGGGTATTTTGGCTTTGTAGGGCGCTTTCACGCTCTTGCTGACGCAGTTGCTGGCGGGCATCGAGTGTCGCAGCCTCTTGCTCAAGGGCGCCGGGCTGGCTGGCAGCAAATATCGGGGAAGAAAGGGTTAGCAGCATTCCAGTAATCACAGGAACCCACGCTTTTGGCTGACGCCAGAGCGTTATAAAAATCCTTTTCATGAAAAATCCGTTTCATAAAGTGTAAAGATGTGTAACTTGACGGTAATTATTCATTCAACAGACTAGAAAGCAAGCAAATTATATTTTTTGGGCGTACGGCGCTTTGTGTTTACAGACCATCGTTCGTGCAGTGTTGGCCATAATACAATGCCCGATCCTGTCGTTTGTGGGATGACACTTCAGCTTGCGCATATGGCACGCAGGCGAAAGCCGTCCCGGCATGGGCAGCCTGACAGGATGCGAAGGGCAAAGTGATTCTGGTCGGGTCGGTGAGTCGTTGATTTACGGGGAACGGAACAAGGGGCGAGTGACTTGCGGGACTGCGCAATACGTTGTTGCATCCAGGTTTCCACTTCACGTTTGAACCCAGTGGGTGCCCTTTGTCATCCGTTTCTGAGAAATCAACGAGTTTTCCCTTTTCATCTGTCGTGATGCCCTAAGCGATTCATCGCCTGTGCCATGGCCTGGCCGCTGCTGCGCATGGTTTGTTGGTAATGAGCGGCTGCGCTGACAAACGCCGCAAGCAGTTCTCTGTCCTGTTGATGTTGAAAATATTCCGGGTGCCACTGTACGCCGAGACAAAAGTGATAGCCGTCGCATTCTATGCCTTCGATAACCCCATCCGGTGCCACGGCATTGATACGGCAACCTGCGCCCACTGTTTTCACAGCCTGATGGTGGGAGCTGTTGACCTCATAACGCAATGAATCCACACAGCGGCTAAGCAAGGTGCCTGCAAAGATCTCTATTTCATGACGCGCGCGTTTTTTGCCGCCGGTATTTTCAGTATTGACTGTGGTGTTGTGTTCGAGTGCGTCGGGAAGTGCATCGGGGATATGTTGATGCAATGTGCCGCCGGTAAGCACCGCCAGCAGTTGTTGACCACCACAAATGCCGAGCAGCGGCATATTGCGGCGCATGGCCCCCTGCACGATGGCAGTTTCAAACTCAGTGCGTGCCGGTTTCAGGCGAATGTGATCGCTGGATTGCTGTTCGTTGAACAGTGAAGGCGGAACGTCAAAGGCACCGCCGGTGACCACAACCGCATCGCATAAAGAGAGATATTCGTCTGCCAGTTCGCCGTGGTGGGGCAGCGCCAACGGAACGGCTCCAAGTTCTGCCAGGCTGCTCATATAATTTTGGCGCAATGCGTACCAGGGTGAATCGGAGTATCCGCCAGCCTCTTCGCTATCCAGCGTCACGCCAATAACCGGCTTAGATTGAAATTTTGTGCTCATCATAATCTGCCGCACTCCGTAGTTAACCCAAAGAGAAAGGAGAAGGAAAAGACTTTATCTCAACATATCAACAGGCCGGGGGCAGAAACAATACAAATTATCAATGCAAGAGGTATTTGGAATTTACCACTGTAATCGGTCATCTACGACGGTTTGCGTACCATATTACAAGGTTGTCTCATCGCCAGCAGTTCATGATCTCGGGGGTTGTGAGGTTTACCGCTGCGTTGTTTTTGCTGTTAGAATTCATACAGTCATTAGAAACATATAAAATTAATTGCTGACGTAATCTTTACGTTGTCCTAGAAACAGCCCGTCGCTATTTTCAGGATAATGATTCTGTCTGGTTGAAGGACCTCATTCAGCTTTTTTATCCTCATTTTTACTGCGAAACCAAGAAATTTATGCTGCCAAATGCCTCTTCCCGCTCCAAACGCCGCACAAGATTGTGGCTTGTCATTGCTGTGATCATTGCGGCTATTTTGGTCTGGTATTTTGCCTTCCATCACAGTGCTTCAACCACTGCTGTGAAAAATGGCGGGCCAGGACGTGGCGGAATGCGCGGGGGAATGCACGGTGCTGCGATGAAGGGCGGCCCAACGCCGGTGCAGGCGGGGAAAGCCGAGCAGGCCGATGTGCCGGTCTTTCTACGGGCATTGGGCACCGTTGTGGCCAATGCGACGGTGACGGTCACCAGCCGGGTTGACGGGCAACTGATGAAAGTCTATTTCACCGAAGGCCAGAAAGTGGAGCAAGGCCAGTTGCTGGCGCAGATTGATCCACGCAGTTATCAGGCGACGCTGGAGCAGTATCAGGGCGATTTAGCGCAGAACCAGGCGCTGGCCAAAAGCGCTGAGTTGACGTTGGCCCGTTATAAAAAACTCTACGCACAGGACTCTCTGGCGCGTCAGGATCTGGAAAGCCAGATGGCGACTGCCGGCCAATACGCCGGTGCAGTGAAAGCCGATCAGGCACAGATTGCTGCGGCAAAACTGAATCTGGAGTTTGCCAAAATCACCGCACCGGTCAGCGGGCATGTCGGTCTGCGTCTGGTCGATCCGGGCAATATGGTGAGCAGCAGTTCGACGACCGGAATCGTCACTATTACCCAAACTCAGCCGATTGCCGTCACGTTCAGCGTGCCGCAAAGCAACGTGCAAACTTTGCTTAAAGCACTGCGCGGCGGCCAGCAGTTGCCGACGACAGCCTTTGATCAAAATGGTAGCAACGTGCTTGGGCAAGGCAAACTTCAATTCATCAGTAATGAAATCGACACCAGTACCGGCAGCATTAAGCTGAAAGCGCTGTTTGAGAACCAAGATGAAAAGCTCTATCCGAACCAGTTTGTGAATGTCCGTTTACAGGTGGGGACGCTGGAGAAGACCACCGTGATCCCGGCGGCGGCCTTACAGCTGAGTGCCGCGGGAGATTTTGTCTATGTAGTGAAGGCCGATAACACGATCGAGCGACGCCAGGTGAAATCCGGCCCATCCTTCGGCGATGACAAAGTTGCGGTGCTGTCTGGAATTATACCGGGCGAACAGGTGGTCACCACGGGTATTGACAGCCTGAACAACGGCAGCAAAGTACAGGTTGTTACCGCCAGCGCTGCGGGTGACGCTACAGCGCCGAAACAACCCGCCGCCATTAGCCCAGACAACGCCAGTACCGGTAAAGACAGCGGGCCGAAATGAATCCATCACGCCTCTTTATACAAAGGCCGGTCGCCACCATTTTGCTGATGGTGGCCGTGCTGCTGTCGGGCATTTTTGCCTACAATATGCTCTCTACCTCGGCGCTGCCGCAGGTCGATTACCCAACTATCCAGGTGACCACGCTCTATCCAGGTGCCAGCCCGGATGTGATGGCATCCGGTATTACTGCACCGCTTGAGCGTCAGTTGGGGCAGATGGCTGGCCTAAGTCAGATGTATTCTACCAGCGCCAGCGGTTCGTCGATCATCACGCTGAAATTCTCGCTGGATCTCTCGCTAGACGTCGCCGAACAGGAAGTGCAGGCGGCCATTAATGCCGCTGACAACCTCCTGCCTAAAGATCTTCCCAATCCACCGACCTACAAAAAGGTCAATCCGGCCGACAGCGCGGTGCTGACACTGGCCGTGACTTCTGAATCACTGCCGCTGACCAAAGTGCAGGATTTAGTGAATACCCGCGTGGCGCTGAAGCTGTCGCAAATATCCGGCGTCGGTATGGTGACGCTGGCGGGTGGCAATCAGCCCGCCATTCGTGTGCAGGTCAATCCGCGCGCGTTGGCGGCGCACAACCTCACGCTGGAAGATATCAACACGCTGATTGGCAACAGCAACGTCAACGGCTCCAAAGGCGGCTTTGATGGCAAATACCATTCGGTCACCATCGATGCCAACGATCAACTGCGTACCGCTGCTGAGTATGGCAATCTGATTATCACTTATCAGAATGGTGCGGCGCTGCGTCTGCGCGACATCGCCACACTCTCCGAAGCGCCAGAAAATCAGTACCTGTCGGCGTGGGCCAACAAAAAACCGGCGATCATCATTAGCGTACAGCGCCAGCCAGGTGCCAACGTGATTGCGGTGGTGGATGCGATTAAACAGCAGTTACCGACATTGCAGGAATCGCTGCCGGACTCAGTCAACGTCACGATTTTGTCAGACCGTACTCAGACCATCCGTGCCTCCATCAGCGATGTAAAGTTTGAGTTGATGCTGTCAATTGCGCTGGTCGTCATGGTCACCTTCCTTTTCTTGCGCAACGTCGCGGCCACGCTCATTCCGAGCGTCGCGGTGCCACTTTCGCTGGTGGGGACATTCGGCGTGATGTACCTGTGCGGGTTCAGCCTGAACAACCTGTCGCTGATGGCGCTGACCATTGCCACCGGCTTTGTTATCGATGACGCTATCGTGGTCGTGGAGAACATTACGCGACGGCTGGAAGAGGGCGAAACGCCGATGCAGGCAGCGCTTAAAGGCTCTGCGCAGATCGGCTTTACCATCATTTCCCTGACTTTCTCTCTGATTGCCGTATTGATCCCGCTGCTGTTTATGGGCGACGTGGTGGGGCGGTTATTTCGTGAATTTGCGATTACGTTGGCGGTGTCGATTCTGGTGTCGATGGTGGTGTCGCTAACCCTGACGCCGATGCTGTGCGCCTATTTACTCCGTCATATTCCCGAAGAAAAACAGAGTCGTTTTTACCGCAAAGGCGGGCAACTATTCGACAAACTGATTGCCGGCTACGACCGTATGCTGATCGTGGTCCTCAACCATCAGCGTCTGACCTTGCTGGTGGCCGCCGCTACGCTGGTGTTCACCGCATTGCTGTATGTGATTGTGCCGAAAGGCTTCTTCCCATCACAGGATACAGGGATGATTCAGGGGATCACGCAGGCGTCGCAGGATGTCTCTTTCGGTGAGATGGGCCGCCGCCAGCAGTTGCTGACTGCCGCCATTTTGCAAGATCCGGCGGTCGACAGCGTATCTTCGACCATTGGTGTGGACGGTAACAACACGAGTCTGAACAGCGGGCGTCTGCAAATTAACCTTAAGTCTTTTGCTCAGCGGGGCGAACGCGCTCCCGCGATCATTGCGCGTCTTAAGCAAGAAACGGCTTCGGTGCCAGGCATTAGGTTGTATATGCTGTCCTCACAGGATCTCACGGTCGATGACCAGGTTACGCCAAGCCAGTACCAGTTTACGCTCGACGATGCCGACAGCGAAAATCTGGTCACCTGGACGCCGAAACTGATTGAGAAACTGAGTCAGCAGCCGGAGTTCAGTGACGTGGTCAGCAACCTGCAAAATCAGGGGCAGGTGGCCTACGTTGAACTGGACCGCGATGCCGCTTCGCGTTTTGGTATTACGGCTTCTGATGTCGATACCGCGCTCTATAACGCTTTCGGTCAGCGACTGGTTTCAACCATCTTTACTCAGTCAAACCAATACCGGGTTGTACTCGAAGTCGCGCCGCAGTTCCAGCAGTCACCGGCCTCGTTTGAGGATATCTATCTGGCGACCAGCAACACTGACGCGTCATCGTCATCGACATCGGATGCAAACAGCACCTCGACCACTAGCGCGTCAGGCTCAACCACCAGCAGTTCCGCCAGCGGGACATCCACCCATACTACGGCGGGCATGATCAAACTGACGTCGATCGCCAAAATACATATGCGCACGGGTGCCCTGTTGCAGGCACGTCTCAATCAGTTCCCGGCAGTGACCGTCTCCTTCAATCTGAAAGAGGGCTACTCGCTGGAACAAGCGCAGGAAGCCATCAAGCAGAGCGTGGCGGATCTTTCCCTGCCGGACAGCATTACTCTGCGCTATCAGGGCGCGGCATCATCCTTTGAAAGCGCCACCAGTAATACGCTGTGGCTCATTCTGGCTGCCTTGCTGACCATGTACGTGGTGCTCGGTATTCTGTATGAAAGCTTTATTCATCCGGTGACAATCCTTTCGACGCTGCCGTCGGCGGCAGTGGGTGCGCTGCTCTCCTTGCTGTTTGCCAATACCGAATTCAGTCTGATTGCGCTGATCGGCGTGATCCTGTTGATCGGCATCGTCAAGAAAAATGCCATCATGATGATCGACTTTGCGCTCGAGGCGGAAAACAAACAGGGCATGTCGCCGCGGGAGGCGATCCACCAGGCATGCTTACTGCGTTTTCGACCGATTCTGATGACCACCATGGCGGCGCTACTCGGCGCGCTGCCGCTCATGCTGGCCAGCGGATCCGGCGCGGAACTGCGTCAGCCGCTGGGGTTGGTGATTGTTGGTGGCTTGATCCTCAGTCAGTTGCTGACGCTGTTCTCTACGCCGGTTATTTACCTGATGTTTGACCGCCTGGCGACCCGCTGGAATCCGCGTCTAAAAAGAAAACGGGCTCTTCAGGCTGAAAAAAAACAAGCCAGTCAGCCGCCTACTGGTAATCAATAGATGAATATCTCGCGCTTTTTCATCTTCCGCCCGGTAGCGACACTGTTGCTGACGGGGGCGATTGTCCTGCTGGGTCTGCTCGGTTATCGCCTGCTGCCGGTTGCACCGCTGCCGCAGTTGGATCTGCCGGTGATCATGGTCAGCGCCAGCCTGCCTGGTGCCAGCCCGGAAACCATGGCCGCCACCGTGGCGACGCCGCTCGAACGTGCTTTGGGGCAGATTGCCGGTGTCAGCGAAATGACGTCCAACAGTTCGCAAGGCAGTACCTCCGTGGTGTTGCAGTTTGATCTAGACCGTGAAATCAACGGTGCAGCACGCGACGTGCAGGCGGCGATTAATGCCTCGCGGGCTTTGTTGCCAAGTAGCATGCCGTCATTGCCGACCTACCGTAAAGCCAACCCGTCGGACGCGCCGATCATCATGCTGTCGCTGACTTCGTCCACACGTAGCAAAGGCGAACTGTACGATATCGCCTCCAGCCAGCTGCAACAGAAAATTGCGCAGGTCAACGGCGTCGGCCAGGTATCACTGGTCGGCTCTGCGTTGCCCGGTGTACGTATCGATCTGCGTCCGGAGGCCATCAGCCAGTATGGCATTTCGCTCGACACCATTCGCTCCGCCATTGCTAACAGCACCACCAATTTGCCGAAGGGCGTTTTACAAGGCTCGAGTCAATCCTGGATGATTGAGGGTAACGGCCAACAAAGCACGGCGGCTCAGTATAAAACGCTGATTGTCACTTACATTAATGGCGCAGCAATTCGCCTGAGCGACATCGCGAATGTGTATGATTCAGTGGAAGATAAGTACAACGTTGGCTACTACAACGACACCCCGTCGGTGATGATTGGTGTCACCCGTCAGGCGGGCGCTAACATGCTGGAGACCATTCGGGCCATCAAAACCGCGCTGCCACAAATGGAAGAGAGCCTGCCGGGCGACGTGACGCTACACATCGCACTGGATCGTTCGGGTACGATTTCCGGTTCCTTGCGCGCCACCGAAGTGACATTGCTTGAAGCTACGGTGCTGGTGATCGCCGTGGTGTTTGTCTTTCTGCGCAATTTACAGGCGGTGATCATTCCGGCGCTGGCATTGCCGGTGTCACTCATCGGCACCTGCTCGGTGATGTACCTGCTGGGATACAGCCTGGATAACCTGTCGCTGATGGCACTGATTATCGCCACTGGCTTTGTGGTCGATGATGCCATTGTGGTGCTGGAAAATATCACCCGCCATATTGAAGAGGGATTGGGGCCGGTGCGGGCTGCCATCAAAGGCGCGCAAGAAGTCAGCTTTACCGTGCTGTCGATGACCCTCTCGCTGGTTGCCGTATTCATTCCGCTGCTGCTGATGGGCGGGATCTTGGGGCGCTTGTTCCGCGAGTTTGCCGTGACACTCACCGTATCGCTGCTCATCTCGATGCTGGTGTCGCTGAGCCTCACACCGATGCTCTGTGCGCGTTTTCTAAGCCGTAAACCGGCCGTGGAAAAACGTCAGCCGCGCATTTACCGCATTATCGAACGGGCACTTAACCGCTTGCTGGCGAGCTATGCTGCTGCGCTTGGCTGGGTGATGCGGCACCAACTGATCACTTTGTTTGGCCTGCTGTTGACCATCATGCTCAACGTCTACCTTTATACCGTGGTGGAGAAAGGCTTTTTCCCCAATCAGGACACCGGCATGCTGATGGGTATGATGCGCGCGGATCAGAACACCTCATTTCAGTCTATTCAGCCAAAAGTGCTGGAATACAGCAAAATTATTCAGGCCGATCCGGCCGTTGAGGCCGTGATGAGTTCAGCGGGGAGCGGCGGGTTTGGTTCGCGTAATACCGCGACGTTCTTTGTGCGGCTGAAGGACTACAAACAGCGTAGCGCCAACGCCAATGAAGTGGCCAATCGGTTGATGGCAAAAACCAGTAAGCTGGCGGGGGCGCAACTGTTTTTGATGGCCGCGCAGGATTTACGCGTTGGCGCACGCAGCGCCAACGCACAATACCAGTACAGCTTGCAGGCAGATGATCTGTCGCTACTGCGTGAGTGGGCGCCGAAAGTGAAAGCTGCACTGGAGAAACTGCCACAGCTGACCGGCGTAGACACCGATTCACAAACCGGTGGTCAGGAAGTGATGCTGACGATTGACCGCGACAAGGCGTCGCGTCTTGGGGTCAATATCAAGATGGTCGACACGCTGCTCAACAACGCGTTCAGCCAGCGGCAAATTGCCACTATCTACAAAACGCTCAATCAGTACCACGTGGTGATGAATCTGACAGACGACTACACCAGCAATCCTGACGTGCTCAATCAGCTGTATGTCATCACCGATGCGGGTGATCAGATACCGCTCTCGGCTTTCACCCAGTTTAGCGGCGCCAACGCACCACTGTCTGTGTCGCATCAGGATCAATCGGCCACCACCACGCTGGCCTTTAATCTGGCCGACGGTGTGGCGCTTGGCGACGCACAGGGTTTGATTAAAACCGCGATGGCGAAAATTGGTCTGCCTGACACTATTCAAGCCGGATTTGCCGGTACCGCGAAGGCGTTTGACTCATCGGCCAGCATGATGCCTTGGCTGATCCTCGCGGCGTTGGCGGCGGTGTATATCGTGCTTGGCGTATTATACGAAAGCTACATTCATCCACTGACGATCCTCTCAACGCTGCCTTCTGCGGGCTTGGGGGCATTGCTACTGATGCTGCTGACCAACACGCAGTTGACGGTGATCGCTTTGATCGGGATTTTGTTGTTGATCGGTATTGTGAAGAAGAATGCGATCATGATGATCGACTTCGCGCTCGATGCCGAACGCCGCCTTGGACTATCACCACAGCAGGCGATCACGCAGGCCTGCCTGATGCGCTTCCGCCCGATCCTGATGACTACGTTGGCGGCATTCTTTGGCGCTTTACCGTTGGCTCTCGGCAGCGGCGGCGACGCTGACCTGCGTAGCCCGCTGGGACTGGCCATTGCCGGTGGTTTGGCGCTGAGTCAGATATTGACCCTGTTCACCACGCCAGTGGTCTATCTCTATATGGATCGCTCGAGCCGTGCGACGCGCCGTTTCTGGCATCGTCTGCGTCCTCATGCGGCATCACCACAGGCCGATTCGCATGATTAATTCTTTTATGACTCATCCTTTGAAAAGCGAAAAGATTCTGATGACATCCGCTAACACCCGTTCCGTTCTATTCCGCCTTGCACCTTTGGCGTTGGTGTTGCTGGTCAGCGCCTGCACCGTTGGCCCGGATTATCAGCGGCCATCTGCTCCGCTTTCGCTGGAATTTAAAGAGGCCAAAGGCTGGATGGCGGCGGTGCCGCAGGACAATCACACAAAGGGCGATTGGTGGGCGGTATATAAAGACCCTGAGCTGTCGTCTTTGTTGAGTCAGGTGCAGATTTCCAACCAAAACGTCGCACAATATGCAGCACAGTATCGGCAGGCGCAGGCGTTGGTGACAGAGGCGCGATCCGGACTGTATCCCTCCGTTGATGCCAGCGTGGGCAGCACCCGCAGCGGCACCTATTCGTCGATCACCAAGCAGCAATCGGCGAAGCTCAGCGCCAGTTGGGAGCTGGATTTGTGGGGCAAATTGCGCCGCACGGTTGAAGAGGACCGGGCCAGTGCACAGGCCAGCAAGGCCGATCTGGCGAACGCCACGCTCAGTGCACAGTCCGAGCTGGCACAGGATTATTTCCAGTTGCGTGTGATGGACCAACAAATCGCGCTGTATAACCGCAGTATCGCGGCCTATGAGCGTTATCAAACCATTATTCAGAATCAATATACCGGCGGCAATACGTCGCGGGCCACGCTGGCACAGGCGCAAACCCAACTGGAAAGCGCACGCGCTTCAGCGTTGCAGGTGCAGTGGCAGCGTGCACAGATGGAGCACGCCATTGCCGTGTTGATGGGGAAACCGCCTGCGCAGTTCACCCTGACGGCACGCGAAATGACCTTCACTTTGCCGTCGATCCCGCCGGGACTCCCGTCGCAACTGTTGCAACGTCGCCCGGACATCGCGTCGGCCGAACGTTCGATGGCGTCGGCTAACGCTGCCATCGGTGTGGCCACTGCTGCCTATTATCCGGATCTGACGCTCAGTGCCAGCGGCGGTTTCACCAGTAATGCTTTCCATAGTCTGTTCTCTCTACCGAACCGCGCCTGGTCGCTGGGGCCGGAACTGAGCCAGACCGTGCTGGATTTCGGCGCGACGCGTAGCAAAGTGACTCAGGCCGAAGCCGCCTATGACGCGCAGGTCGCGGCGTATCGCCAGAGTGTGTTGGGTGCCTTGCAGGAAGTGGAGGATTATCTGGTGGAGTTGCATACTCTTGACGCGCAAACACTGGCGCAACAACGCGCCGCTGATGCCGCCAAAGAGTCAGCCCGCGTGACCTACAACCAGTATCAGGCGGGGATGATCGATTATCTCGACGTTGCCAGCACCGAAAACACCAGCCTTTCCCAGCAGCAAAATGTGCTATCACTGCTTAGCACCCAGATGGTTACCAGCGTTAAGTTGATTGCCGCACTTGGCGGCGGATGGAATGGGGACGTCGGGGAATGATGAGAAGAAGATCTTGCGAAGCAAGATCTTCTCGGTTCATAGGGCTGCAATGCAGCCTTAAAAATGAAAGTAGAAATGATTAATCAAGAGTTGTTGATAGTTCCACAAGGTCAAAATATTCGTACGCTCTCAATTCATCATTTGATCTTTTCTTTGAGACCCAAGATATACTTAAAAAATTATGTAAATTCTTTTCATTATTGATTCCACCGGCGTAGTAATCATATTCCTTATAGAAAGTTCATTTCAAAAAGTTAGAATGATGTTATTGAAAAATAATGAGTTACTTGAAAATTTTCTCGAGCGTTTCGAGAGCATTAACGCCCAAGAGTCGCGCAATGTGGGCGAATTCAACCACATCTAATCTCCGCTCACCATTTTCAAACTTCGCTACAAATGATTGATGTTTTCCCAGCATCTCAGCGAGTTGTATCTGCGTCATTCCTTTAGCTTGTCTGGCTTTTTTCAACAGGCCAATGACTTCCTGATAATCACGATCATAGATTGATGCCATCAAAAATACTCGTCATAAAAAATCCCAAAAACGAATATCTTCTCTTTACTGTAATATCCCAAAACAGGATAATTGATTGCGTTAAACTCTCTCTTATCATTTGCATGAAAAGGACATCATCATGAAAACCAAATCTCTACGTACCGACTGGCATCAGGCCGACATCATTGCTTCACTGCGTAACGTGGTACTACGCTGGCGGCGGTTTCGCGCGCAGCGGGGCTGAGTTCTTCGACATTAGCTAATGCGTTGTCCCGCTCATGGCCGAAAGGGGAGAAGATTATTGCCGAAGCGCTGGATGTGAACCCAGCCATGAATACCCATCAAACTGTGATCTCTTTCATATTCCTGACCTATATGTCTATACAACTATACATTCAGTGACTTTACTCAATGAATGGCGTTTTTTTCGCCAATTGACTAAGGGGATAGGGATGATGAAATTAGGCAGCAAAATCCACGACTTGGGTAAAGCGCTGATGACGCCGATTTCGGTGATCGCGGCGGCGGGGATTTTCCTCGGATTGGCAGCGGCGTTACAAAACCCGGCAGTAACCGGTGAATCTTTTGCACAAATAAAATCCCTGCAACTCATTATCGGTTTTATCCGCCAGGTTTCTGGTGCGCTGTTTGCCAACTTACCGCTGTTTTTCGCGGTAGCTACGGCGATGGGGCTGGCCAATGCAGAGAAAGCGACGGCCGCTTTTGCCGCCGTGATTGGCTTTGTTGGTCTGCATGTGGGGGTGAATTATAGTCTGTTGGTGCAGAACATCACGCCAGAGACCATCACCATTGCCAAACTTACCGCCAAAGGCATGACAGAAAGTGATGCGATGATTTACGCGGCGGAGTTCACCAAAACGCTGGGGATTTTCACTTATAACATGAGCGTGCTGGGCGGGGTTTTGGTGGGGTTAATCACCATGTGGCTGCATAACCGCTTCTATACCATTGTACTGCCGACGGCTATCGCCTTTTTCGGTGGACGGCGTTTGGTGCCGATTGTGACGATATTGGTGCTGCCGATTGTTGGGGTCCTGATGTCACTGATCTGGCCGACGGTTGCGCAGGGAATACAATGGATCGGTGAGTTGATTGGCCGCACCGGCGAGATGGGCACTTTTATTTATGCGACGTCTGAACGGTTGCTGATCCCGACCGGTTTACATCACATCATTAATGAAACCGTGCGCTTTACGCCGATTGGCGGTGTCACCACGGTCGATAATCAGACCATTGTGGGTGCCCTAAATATTTTTAACGCTTCCCTGTCCGATCCCGGCGCGATAAGCGATTCGGTGACTCAGCAGGCCACCCGTTTTCTGGCGCAGGGCAAAATCCCGGTGATGATGTTTGGGCTGCCAGCCGCTGCGCTGGCGATGTATCACTGTGCCCGGCCTGAGCATAAAGGGCGGGTAAAAGCGCTGATGCTGGCGGGGGCGTTAGCCTCTTTCACCACCGGTATTACCGAACCGCTGGAGTTCTGTTTCATCTTTGTCTCGCCGTTACTGTATGTCATGCATGCCGTGCTGACCGGTCTTTCATTTGTGCTAATGCAGATGCTGCATGTGATGATTGGGAATGTTCAAGGTGGGGCGATTGACTTCCTGATCTTCGGGGTACTGGGTGGAGCGAAAACGCACTGGTGGTATTCGTTGTTCCTTGGGATCATTTATGCGCCACTCTATTACTTCAGTTTCCGCTGGGTGATCCTGCGTATGCAGATAAAAACGCCGGGCCGTGAGGATGAAAACGATGCCGATGAGCGCGCCGCACCTGCGCAGGGTAACGAGAAGACTAAAAATATTATTGTCGGTCTGGGTGGGGAAGGGAATATTTCACAAGTCGACTGCTGCTTTACCCGTTTACGGGTGAAGGTTAAAGATATGGCACAGGTTCAGGATGATACTTTATTAAAAACGGGAGCGATGGGGGTGAAACGGGTGACGGAAAATGATGTGCATGTGATTTACGGTCCACAGGTTGAACAGGTGGCTAACCTGGTCAAAGCCCAACTTTCAGGTATTGCTTAATACTTCTGTCTACAGCCAAAGCTGGCCAACAGGTCAGCTTTGGCCTTTGTTTTTGACGACGGCACGGATACTGAAATTGTAGTGCTGTTGGTTGTAATAGACATCAGAGACTTCAAACAGCGTACCGTCAGTGAATTCAGCCACGGCGCGTGAGTGCAGTACCGGCTCATCACGCGATAGATTCAGCACCAAACGAATTTGATTCGAAGGCAATTCGGCCGATATCTGCTTATTACTCCCCAGCGGGTCATAACCTTTCGAACGCAGATAAGCGTATTTCGACGTGGTCAGCGCCTGGCGGGTCATATCCGGGAACAGATCTGCCAGCAGCCAGCACTGTTCGTAAACAAAAGGTTCCTGGCCGAGCAAACGTAACCTAACCATAAAATGCAGTGCGGTACCCACTGGCACATTGAGCGCGGTGGCAATATCGATGTCTGCAGCGATTTGTTTGAACTCTAACACCCGGTTTTCTATGGGCTGGTTGATTTCGATGGCCAGTTCACTGGCGGTGAGATGGCGGTCGAGGGGAAGATTCACTTTGCTGATTTTGCTTTTTTTGACCACAAAAGTCCCCCGGCCACGAAAACGCGCCACTTGCCCCTGACGTACCAGGTAGTCCACCGCTTTACGCGCTGTCATACGAGAAACACCATAAATTTCGCACAGCGCGGCTTCGGTGGGAATAGCATCTCCGGGTTGGAAATCACCCGCATTAATCTTTTCAGTAAGCTGTTGTTCTATCTGTAAATAAAGTGGAACGAACGAGGTTTTGTCGATTTTCATCAGGCCTCCGATTATCTGTGTAAATTGTATAGCCAGGTATACAATTGAACAAATTTAAAGCGAGGATCTGTGCGCTGGGATGGGTTTTAGGACCGGGCCGGAAGTGAAAATAACCAAACCCCGACAGGGGTTTGGTTAGCGGTATTTACTCGGGCAGTAATGCGGAGGAGGAGAATTGGCTGCAGCCATCTTCCTGGCTTTTGAAGCGCCAGCAATGCTGATGATATTTTGCCACGCTGTTACGGTGCGCGACGCTGATCACTGAGGTTTCAGGCAATTCGCTGACCAGCAGACTGTACATACGTTGCTCGGTTTCGTCATCCAGTGCGCTGGTGGCTTCATCGAGGAATAAAATAGCCGGCTGGATCAGCAATGCTCGTGCGAACGAGAGACGTTGCTGTTCTCCCGGCGACAGGCGTTGGCTCCAGTTGGCGTAATCATCCAGTACACTTTGCAGGTGTGGCAGGCAGCACTGCTCAAGCACGTTGTTAAGCTGGTCATCCGTGTAGTCGCGACTGGAATCTGGATAACTCAGCGCTTCGCGCAGTGTGCCAATGGGGATGTAACTACGCTGTGGCAGGAAAAGATGACTTTTACCGGCGGCAAGATGAATGCGGCCAGTGCCGTAAGGCCATATTCCGGCAATGGCGCGCAGCAGCGTAGATTTACCGCAGCCGGAAGGACCGGCAATCAGCACGCGTTCACCGGCCTTAAGGTTGGCGGAAACGTTGCAAAATAGCGGGCTGCCATTGGGGAGTTTTAGCGTAAGATCATCGAGTTGCAGATCGACCTTCTCTGACTCAATCACGCTGATACCACGGGGTTGGCCGTTAACCTGATCGATGGCGGCATTGAAACCAGCCAGACGGTTGACGCAAGCTTTCCAACTCGCGAGATCGGTAAATGCATTGATAAACCAGGAGAGCGAACCCTGTACCTGGCCGAAAGCCGAGGCAATCTGCATCAGTGCGCCCATCTGAATCGCGCCGGAGAAATAGCGCGGTGAGGCCACCAGAATAGGGAATATATTAGCAAACTGGGCGTAGAAGGTTGACGCTACGTTGAGGTTACGCGTGACCTTCATAATTGACCACCAGTTGGTCTTTATTGAATCAAACTTGCCCGACAACTGCTCACGTTCGCTTTTCTCTCCGTGATAAAGGGCAATCGCATCGCTGTTTTCTCGAACACGGATCAGACCAAAACGGAAGTTTGCTTCGAACCACTCTTGGTTAAATCCAAGGCGAACCAACGGTTTACCCACCCACCAAACGATGACTGAGCCGACAATGGCATACAGCAGCGCAAACCACAGCATATAGCCTGGAATGGTGATCTCATGCGAAAAGAGGGCAAAGGTCAGCGGCCCGCTGATTGACCACAGAATAAATACGAAAGAGAACAGTGTGACGACGCTGGATAACAGACCCAGCATCAGCGACAACGTACCACTGGTCAGCGCGTTAAGATCGTCGGAAATACGCTGGTCTGGGTTATCAACCTGATGCTGATACTCCGTATAATAATAGGCGTGATTACCCAGCCACTTGTCCATATACTCTTCGGTCATCCAACGGCGCCAGCTCATTTGCAGGCCCTGTGTCAGATAGACTTTATAGATGGCAATGACGATAAAGATCAGCGCCAGCCAGGTAAATTTAAACAACTGGGCTTTGAACACCGGATAGTTTCTGTTTTGCAGAGCATCGTAAAACACCCGGCTCCATTCATTGAATTGGACGCTGAGGTAGACGCTAGCCAGTGAAAGGATAATGATCATGGTCAACAGGCCCCATGCACGCCATTTTTCTTCGGAGAGCCAATAAGGCTTAATGAGTTGCCAGACGGCACGCCATGGTGCCGATTTCCCAGGTTTATTAGTCATAATTGCCGTGTTTCAAAGAGTTAAAGGGAGAATGAATCATCATCCCAGAATGAGCGAACCAGCGCGAGAGGGCAATCGCACACATGTAAGGATGTTTTTCCTGCGGTAAAGTTCAATTCCGCACTTAGAAAAGGGGTTTTGATGAAAGTCGCGTTGAGTTTACTGCTGATCGTCGGCGGGTCGGTCAGCTTTCAGGCATTGGCGAAGATCGATGAACCCGACATCAACGGCGACTGTGTGAAAGCCGGTATTTATGCTTCCGCCGGAAAAGTGGCTTATCAGCAGGGCGAGTACGACAAAGCACGAGAAGTCTTTCGCGATCAGGTGGCGTGGAGTGAATTCTGCCACAAGCCGCAGGACAGTATCGCTACTGCTTATAACAACATTGCGCTGACCTATATTCGTCAGGGGCAGTACCGCAAAGCGAAAGCCTGGTTGATGTTGGCGCCGGATAATAAGAAATCCCAATACAATCTCAGTCAGATCAAACCTAAGCTTGATGCCCTGCCAGCCGCCGCCAGCGCGGCGGGGGAGTATTGGCAATATGCCGGTTACGGTAGTTGGAATGAAGTCGACGTTCACGCGGAAGAGGCTCAGTTCAGGATTGATTTCAGCGGAATGTATATGGGACTGATGTCACTCTACTACGGCCCGAACACCGGTGAGTTCTCGGTGGTGACGACAATAAAAGAGGGGAAAGCCCTGTACCGCCAAGCCGATGACAAAAATGCCGGTGGCGGGCAATGCTTGGTCAGCATGGATTTCGTGGCCGAACAGGTTAATCTGCATACTACAGGTGAATGCGGTTTTGGCATGAACGTGCAGGCCGAAGGGCCTTTCGTTAGAGTGTCACCATAACTTTCTGATGTTTTCCCCTCTTCTCCTTAACCCTCCAGATTGTCGCGGAGGGTTAAGGTTGTCCATACAGCAATAGTAAGAATCGAAAGTTTATTGCGGCCACTTCATTTCGCCCTTCAATACTTTGGCGCTCATCAGCAGTGATGAATCATCCTTCAGTTCCGGGTAATGACCTTTCATCGCGGCAATGAGCGCGGAGGAGTCTTTGGTTTTTGGCAGCTCTTGTTCCAGCGTCAGCAAATAGTCTTTAGTGAATTTAACGGACACCAACGTGTGCGGTGCGCCCGGCAGGAAATGTCCTGGCACGACAGTAGAGGGTTTCAGTGCAGCAATCTGATCCAGCGCGGCAACCCATTGCTTGCGAGATTCCACCGTTTGGTTATCAGCCACCCACAGATGCATATTATTACCATCGACCAGCACGCCGCCGACAACGGCTTTCAGCGATGGGATCCACACGAAGGTACGATCAGCGACCTGGCCTTTCACTTCGAATTTCTTGCCTTCCAACTCAAAACTGTTGCCTTTAAGGGCTTGTGGAACAATCACAGTTTTCGGTGCATTGTCTTTTAACTGCGGGCCCCAGAAGGCCATTTTACCTTGTTTGGTGGCGTTGATTTCATCGATAGTCGCCTGAGTCGCAAGGATCTTAGCCCGCGGGAAAGCGGCGTGGATCACATCCAGACCGAAGTAGTAATCAGGATCTGATTGGCTGATATACACCGTGGTCAGGTTCTTGCCGCTGGCTTTAATCTTCTCAACCAGTTTTTCTGCGTCATTGCGCTGGAACTGTGCGTCGATTAACACCGCGTCTTTTTCTCCGGTGATGATTTCAGACGACACCGGGAAGATGCTGGCCTCACCCGGATTATAGACTTCCATTTTTAACGCAGCGGCATTGGCGGCCAGGCTGGTGCCGAGTAATAACGCGGCGGTCAGGGCTAAGGTGTTCAGGCGCATAAAATTTCCTCAGAGACGGTAACAAAGTAAAATAATAACGTTTGGTAAGCACATACTCTACGTTGCATAGTGCGGGAGAAAAACCGGATAATGCGCAACTGTTTGTTGCGTAAATCGGATCAATCTATGGACAGAATTACCGCTGCTGAAGTTTTTGTCGCCATTGTCGAACGCGGCAGTATGGTCAGTGCCGCTGAGTCGCTGAATATGTCACGGGCGATGGTGACGCGCTATTTATCTGAAATGGAAAAATGGTCAGGTGCACGTCTGCTGCACCGCTCGACCCGCAAATTGAGTCTCACGGATGCCGGTGAAAACACGCTGACACGCTGCCGTAAAATGTTGGCGGTGGCAGCGGAGATGGTCAGCGTCGGGGAAAGTCAGAACGACGCTTTGCACGGATTACTTCGCCTGAGTTGTTCGCAATCTTTCGGTCAGGGAGCGGTGGTGATCGCCGTGGCCGAGTTTTTGCGCCGTCATCCGCAAGTCAGCATCGATCTGCAACTGGAGAGCCGGGCGATCAATCTGGTGGAAGATCGCATCGATCTGGCGCTGCGCATCACCAACGATCTTGATCCCAACTTGATAGCCCGCCCGCTGGCGCAGTGTCCGTCAGTCGTGTGCGCGGCACCGGCCTATCTGGCAGCGCACGGCACGCCGCAACAACCTCAGGATTTAACATTGCACAACTGTCTGACGTACAGCTATTTCAGCAAAAGTCTGTGGCAGTTTGAGCGCGATGGCGAGAAAACGGCAATCCCCGTCAGTGGTAATCTCAGCGCCAATGAATCACTGGTGCTACTGACCGGCGCGGTGGAAGGTGCAGGCATTGTGATGCAACCTTATTACTCTGCTGCACCGCTGGTTGCCAGTGGACAATTGGTGACGCTGCTGTCGCAGTGGCAACCGCAAAAGATGGGCATTTATGCGATTTACGCTTCTCGTCGGCAAATGCCCGCTGCGCTGCGGGCGTTGCTGGACTTTTTGGTGGTGTGGTTTGCGGAGCACCCACAGCTGGTTATCACTGAGTACTGAAAAATAGTCTGGTTGATGCTGTCGGCGCTATTTTTTAAAACCGTTTACCCACATTTTCATAACCCTTAAACATCATTGAGTTAATCCAAATTACATGGCAATTTGTGCCATCGTCACTGGTCAAAAGTGTGATCTGCGTGGTATTTCTGTGCTGCTATGAAACATTCTTCTAACAATAATAGATAAACCACGGGGAATTTTATGCCTGTTTCACTTCTGGCACTGGCGTTAAGTGCGTTTGCCATCGGCACAACCGAATTTGTCATCATGGGGTTGTTGCCCAATGTGGCGAACGATTTACAGGTCAGTATTCCGCTGGCGGGCTGGCTTATCAGCGGATATGCGCTGGGCGTGGCAATCGGTGCGCCGATCATGGCGGTACTGACGGCGAAATTACCGCGCAAGAAAACCCTGCTGTTGCTGATGGTGATTTTCATATTCGGTAATCTGATGTGCGCCTTGTCTTACAGCTACGGTTTCCTGATGCTGGCGCGAGTGATCACTGCGCTGTGTCACGGTGCCTTTTTTGGCATTGGTGCCGTCGTGGCCGCCAATTTGGTGGCACCCAATCGCCGGGCTTCTGCCGTGGCGTTGATGTTCACCGGCCTGACGCTGGCGAACGTATTGGGTGTGCCACTCGGCACCGCACTCGGTCAGGCTCTGGGTTGGCGTTCGACCTTCTGGGCCGTCGCGCTTATCGGCGTCGCATCGCTGTTCGCGCTGTATAAAAATCTGCCGGATAAGAAAGAGGAAGAACCTACCGATTTACGCAAAGAGATGGGCGCGCTGCGCGGTCTTGGCCTCTGGCTATCGTTGTCGATCACGGTATTTTTCGCCGCAGCGATGTTTGCATTGTTCACCTATATTGCCCCGATGCTCACTGAAATTACCGGCATTTCCGAGCACGGCGTCAGTTTGACACTGTTGCTGATTGGTCTGGGTTTGACGATAGGGAATGTGGTCGGCGGGCGTTTGGCCGATTGGCGATTAGGGGCCACTCTGACGGTGATTTTTCTGCTGATCGTGGTGTTCTCTGCGCTGTTCCGCTGGACCAGCACGAATCTGCTGACCGCTGAAGTGACGCTGTTCTTCTGGGCGATGGTCAGTTTTGCTGCTGTGCCGGCGTTGCAGATTAACGTGGTGACTTACGGTAAAAACGCGCCGAATCTGGTTTCTACCCTTAACATTGCGGCGTTTAATGTGGGTAATGCGCTAGGTGCCTGGGTCGGTGGGGCAGTGATTGCTCGGGGTCTTGGTCTGACAGCCGTGCCGCTGGCCGCTGCCAGCCTTGGCCTGGTCGGCTTTTTGTTGTGTATTGTGACATTCCGCCGCGCGGCGAAGAAAACGGTTAAAGCCGTGGCCTGACCTTTACGGTGATAGCGTAGAGCCACGACTCATCGTGATATTGGATTGGAGCTCTCGCTGCTTATCGTCTATTTTTCGGATTCTATGACTGTTTCAGCGCATATTCCAGACGCTGCGCAAACCGCTGCGCCTGCTGATGGCAATGTTCGATGAACGTCGTCACCAGTGCCGATGCAGGCCGATGCAGCGGGCGAATCAGGCTGATGGTGAAGGGGACTGACAGGCTTAATGCTCGCACCACCATGCCGCTTTCGCCCCTCTCGACGTAATCCAGAGCAGTGAGCGGATTGACTATCGACACGCCGATGCCCTCGCGCACCATGCTGCACACCGACGCCGCACTGTGGGTTTCCATCACCAGACGACGGTTAACCTGATGCTCATTGAACAATGAATCGAACAACTGTCGGTAGCTGTCGGTGGCCGATAGGCTGATAAAATTGTGGCCAGAAAAATCCTCTGGTGTCAGACGATTTTTAGCTGCCAGCACATGCCCGGCGGGCAATACGCACACTTCATTCAGCGTCAGTAACGGTTGCCGCTCGGTACCGGCCGGCGTATGAGTATTTTCGGTCAGCCCGAGATCGTGGCGCTGCGCCGATAACCACTCTTCCAGCAGCGGCGATTCCTGCGGCACAATGTTAAAACTGACGTCCGGGTAACGGTCCAGAAAGGGCTTGCACACCGCAGGTAACAGAGACTGACTGAACACCGGCAAACAGACAATGGAGAGCTGTGCCTGTTCAAACTGGCGGATGCCTTCTGCCGCGCTGACGATGCGGTCCAGTCCGTAATAGGATCGCTGCACTTCCTCGAACAATCTCAGTCCTTGCACGGTCGGAAAGAGGCGTCCGCGCAGGCGCTCGAAGAGTTGTAAATTCAAAAGTTTTTCGCAGCGGGCTAATTCACGGCTTACCGTAGGCTGAGAGGTGTTGAGCAGCGCAGCGGCTTCGGTCAGATTGCCGGTGGTCATAACGGCGTGAAAAATCTCGATATGGCGCAGGGAAAGGGTGGGCATCAGGCTCTCCGCAGAGGATGCTTAGCGGGCAATATCCATATCATAAATGAATAGACTGGTGCAAAGAAGATATTTTCCCGCAGTGTGTGAATCGGCGATACTCAGGTTAACTTAATTTCTCGGATCTCAGGACTTCTTATGCCACGCGCCTTAAATGACACCTCCACCGCGCTGAATGCCGCCAATCTTCTGGCGCTGACACAGCAATACGGCTGCCCGGTCTGGGCCTATGACGCACAGATCATTAGCCAGCGTATTGCGCAGTTGCGCCAGTTTGATGTGATCCGTTTTGCGCAGAAGGCTTGCTCGAACATTCATATTTTGCGTCTGATGCGTGAACAGGGTGTCAAGGTGGATTCTGTGTCGCTCGGCGAGATTGAACGTGCGCTGCTGGCAGGCTTTAAACCGGGCCGTGACGCCAGCGAGATTGTCTTTACCGCTGATGTCCTGGATCAACCGACTCTCGACCGAGTGATAGAACTGGATATTCCGGTCAACGCCGGTTCCATTGACATGCTGGGGCAAATTGGCCGCCAGAAGGCGGGACATCCGGTGTGGTTGCGCGTCAATCCGGGCTTCGGTCATGGGCACAGTCAGAAGACCAATACCGGCGGTGAAAACAGCAAACACGGGATCTGGTATGCCGATTTGTCCGCCGCGCTGGCCGAGATAGCGCGTTATGACCTGAAACTGATTGGCATTCATATGCATATCGGCTCCGGCGTGGATTATGCGCATCTTGAACAGGTGTGCGATGCTATGGCGCGTCAGGTGATTGAAATGGGCCATGATATTGAGGCTATTTCAGCCGGTGGGGGGTTGTCTATTCCTTACCGTTTCGGCGAAGAAGCCATAGATACCGCGCATTATTATGGTTTATGGAACCGCGCGCGGGAACAGATTGCCGCGCATTTCGGTCATGACGTCCATCTGGAAATCGAACCAGGTCGTTTTCTGGTCGCCGAGGCGGGGGTGTTAGTGGCGCAGGTGCGGGCATCGAAAAATATGGGAAGCCGTCACTTCGTGTTGTGTGATGCCGGTTTTAACGATTTGATGCGCCCGGCGATGTACGGCAGTTACCACCATATTTCGCTGCTGCCTGCCGATGGCCGGGACCTCAGTGGACAACCGCTTATTGACTCAGTGATTGCCGGCCCGTTGTGTGAGTCCGGTGATGTGTTTACGCAGGAAGCGGGCGGCGGTATTGAGACGTTCCCGTTGCCTGAAGTCCATATCGGTGATTATCTGGTGTTCCACGATACCGGCGCGTATGGCGCATCGATGTCTTCAAACTACAACAGCCGCCCGTTACTGCCGGAAGTGCTGTTTGAAAAAGGCGAACCGCGTTTGATTCGCCGCCGTCAAACGATCGAAGAGTTACTGGCACTTGAACTGATTTAATCGGCAGGCATTCACGGGGCCTACTTTCTGTCTGATTAGGCAAAAGGCCCCGGTATGGCTGAGTACAAGAAGAATGCCCGCGAACACCGGCACAATCCCACCACGTTCAGCGGTAGGTTAAATCACACGTCTTAAAATATCAGGCAGTATCCTTCGAGTTGCCGCCAATGCCCTGTCGCTGGCAGTATGACGGGTGTTTATCTCGCAGGGCCGCTCACCGAGTGTCGGCGTACTAACGTCGGGCTGAACATATGGGTTGTTTCCGGCAGCGGCTGACCTTTAGCTAAGGCGAGAGCCAGCTGTGCCGCCTGATTTGCCATTGCCACCACCGGGTAGCGAATCGTGGTCAGACGCGGGCGCAGGTAGCGGGAAATCAGCACATCATCAAAACCAATCAGTGAGATCTCTTCCGGCACATCAATGCTGTTATCGCTTAACACCGAAAGCGCACCGGCCGCCATCGAGTCGTTGTAGCAAGTCACTGCGGTGAAGTGGCGCCCTAATCCCAGTAAATCAGCCATGGCCTGCTCGCCGCCAATTTCATCCGGTTCTCCGTAAGCGATCAGTTTGTCGTCGACGGGAATGTTGTGCTCTTTTAGGGCATCGAGATAGCCTTGCAGGCGATCTTTGGCATCAGAAATACCGTGGTTTGAACACAAAATGGCAATGCGCTGGTGGCCGCTCTGGATCAGATGACGGGTCGCCAGCCATGAGCCGTGGCGGTCATCAAGGGCTACGCAGCGTTGTTCGAAATTAGGCAAAGTGCGGTTGACCAGCACCATACCCGGGATCTGTTGCATGAGGTTTTGCAGCTCGTCGTCAGGCAGCATTTTTGCGTGGACCACCAACGCTGCACAGCGGTGACGGATCAACTGTTCAATCGCTTGACGCTCTTTCTCGACATTGTGATAACCGTTGCCGATCAGCAGAAAATTGCCGGTAGCATAGGCCACTTGTTCCACGGCTTTTACCATGGCACCAAAGAAAGGGTCTGAGACGTCCGCGACAATCAGGCCGAGGGTTTCAGTCGATTGCTGTGCCAGCGCTCGCGCATTGGCATTAGGATGATACTGCAGATGTTGCATGGCGATCTGCACCGCTTCTCGCGAGCTGTCACTGGCCTTGGGTGAGTGGTTAATCACGCGTGAAACCGTCGCAACGGAGACACCTGCCAGTTTTGCAACATCTTTGATGGTAGCCATTACACGTCCAAAGTTTGTGTGAGGGTAAGCGTTTACATTATCAGTTTTGCGGAAAAAGCGCGGTGGGACAAGGGATGCAGATCGTAACTTTGTGATGCAAGACAATGTTTTGTGGATCAGTGGTTCAAAAGATAAGGGCTGATTAAAACCAGCTTCCTCTGTAAAACTCAGCGATTATCGATATTTGTGCTTTGAGTTACCGTCACCAGCAATGCTATTTTTAACGTTATTCACTTGCCTATAATAATCCCATCAGAGAACAACATGACAATCAAACGCTATCCGCAACTGGCTCACTGGGGAGCCTATACCGCCGTGGTGGAAGACGGGCGCTTAATCCGCTGTGAGCCTCACTCTGCGGATGCTGACCCTTCACCCTTGCTCGACTCCATCGTCCCACTGGTGTATTCCGATAAGCGCATCCGTAAACCGGCGGTGCGCCGTTCGTGGCTGCAAAAGCGAGAAAACAGCGACCGTACGCTGCGTGGTAAAGAAGATTTTGTCGAAGTGGACTGGGATCTGGCGCTGGATCTGGTGGCGGCGGAGAACAAACGTGTGCGTGATCGCTATGGTGCATCCGGTATTTTCAACGGGTCCTATGGCTGGTCTTCCGCCGGTCGTCTTCATCATGCGCGATCACTGGTGCGACGTTTTTATTTCACCGGCGGTGGCGGTGTGGATCAGCAGGGCAACTATAGCTGGGGCTCAGCACAATTCTTCCTTCCTTATGTGATTGGCACTTTTACCCCTATGACCGGGCGTGTCACGTCATGGCCGAGCGTAGTGCACAACGCGGAGATCCTGCTGGCCTTTGGCGGCCTGGCATTGAAAAACGCTCAGGTGGCGTCCGGCGGTGCGGTGGAGCACACGCTGAAACCGGCGCTGGAGCAGTTGGCGAAGAAAGGCACGCCAGTGATTAATATCAGCCCAATGCGTGATGACTGCCCGGCCTTTCTCAATGCCGAGTGGATCCCCATCCGTCCCAATACGGATGCCGCACTGATGATGGCGCTAGCCTTCGAAATTCAGCGTCAGGGTGCTCAGGATGATGACTTTCTCGCCAGCCACTGCGTGGGGTATCCGCAACTGGTAGCCTATCTGCAAGGCAAAACTGACGGCGTGGCAAAAACACCCGAGTGGGCGAGTCTGATCACGGGTATTCCGGCAGAGCGTATTGCTCGGTTGGCGCAGCAGTTGATTGGCGTGCGCAGCTTCATCACCTGCTCTTACTCGGTTCAGCGCGCCCATCGCGGCGAGCAACCTTACTGGATGATGATTGCCCTTTCAGCCATGCTCGGGCAGGTCGGTCTGCCAGGCGGTGGCTTCTCATTCGGCCACGGTTCGATGAATAGCGTCGGCAACCCACGTTTTGACACGCCGGGGCCAGCGGTCAGCGCTGGGCCAAATCCATCCGGTTTGTCGATCCCAGTGGCGCGTATCAGCGACATGCTGCTCAACCCCGGCCAGCCTTATCAGTTTCAGGGGGAAACGCTGAACTACCCGGATATTCATCTGGTGCACTGGTCTGGTGGTAATCCGTTCCATCACCACCAGCAGCTTAACCGGCTGGTGGAAGGGTGGCAGAAACCGGACACAGTGATTGTGCAAGACAATGTCTGGACACCGGCCGCCAAAATGGCGGACATCGTATTACCGGCCACCACGACACTTGAGCGTAATGATATTGGGGGTTCGTCCCGCGACCGCTTCGTGCTGGCGATGCATCAGGCGATTGCGCCTCAGCATCAGGCGCGTAATGACTTCGACATATTTGCCGATCTGGCTGAGCGTCTGGGCTACCGCGAGCCGTTCACCCAGGGCCGTGACGAAGATGCCTGGCTGCGTCATATTTACCAAAAATGTGGTGAAGCGCAAAACGGCACGGGCGTGGAGTGGCCGGATTTTGAAAGCTTCTGGGAGCGTGGCTTTGTTGAGTTGCCGATGCCGCAGAAAGATTTCGTGTTTTTCGAGGAATTTCGTAAAAGCCCGCGCGCCAATCCGCTCGGTACCCAGAGCGGAAAAATTGAACTGTTCTCTGAGAAAATCGCCAGCTACGGCTATCAGGATTTTGCAGGTCATCCTGAATGGAAGCCACCGGTAGAGTGGCTTGGGGCTGACATCGCTAAACAATGGCCGCTGCACCTGATTTCTATTCAGCCGAAAGATCGTCTGCACAGCCAGCTGGATCAGTCCCCGTTAGCGCAGTCGAATAAAACGGCAGGCAAAGAAACGTTGATGATGCACCCTGAGGATGCGGCTGTGCGCGGGCTTCAAAATGGGGCGCTGGTGAAAGTCTCCAACGATCGCGGTAGTTGTCTGGCGGGTATATCGCTCAATGACGGGATCACCCGTGGGGTCGTATTGATGGCGACCGGTGCATGGTTTGACCCAGGCTTTGGCGGCAAATGGCAGGAGACTGAACAGGCGGGTAACCCCAACGTACTGACGCTAGATATCGGCACGTCACCACTGACCCAGGGGCCGAATGCCATGAGCTGCCTGGTGGAGGTTGCCGGTATAAACACATGAAATTTTATCGGGTGACTGTCTGATGTGTCATTAATGACTGAACTCAGACAGTTTTTCACCACTGGTTACACTTTGCGGGATTATGTTGCTATTGGCTGCTGGCAGGGAATAGGGCAAAACGGCTAAATTGAACGTCCCAGAGGTATTGATTGGTGAATCATCAGCGTACTCTGTATGTTGATACCGATTAAATTTGCACCAACCTACGCGGATGCGTAGGTTTTTTTTTGCTTTTTTGCATCGCTAAATACGGGACTCTCCTAAACTTTCACCTACCCGTCGTAAAATTCCTTGCTCCTATAGTATGCTGCTTCCTTAACCTTTTTCTTCTTTCAGAATCAGGAATGACTCATAAGGAGATGGCTTGGATGTACAACTTTCTTTTTCAATTTTTCAGGCTGCTGTTCCGCCTGGCGTTTCGCGTTACGGTCACACCCGCCAACGCCAATTTTGATTATCCCAAACTCCTGATCACACCGAACCATGTTTCGTTTATCGACGGCGTGCTGTTGGTGCTGTTCTTGCCGGTCAAGCCAGTGTTTGCAGTCTATTCCAGCATTACCGAGAGTGGGTATATGCAATGGTTGAAACCTTATGTCGACTTTGTGCCGCTGGATCCGACCAAGCCGATGGCGATTAAACGGTTGGTGCGCGAAGTTGAAAAGGGGCGTCCGGTGGTGGTGTTCCCTGAAGGCCGCATCACCGTCACCGGTTCACTGATGAAGATTTACGACGGCGCCGCTTTTGTGGCCGCGAAGTCACAGGCCACCGTGATACCTGTGCGTATTGACGGTGCAGAGTACACGCCGTTCGGCCGCCTGTTCGGTAGCTTCAAAATCCGCTGGTTCCCAAAAATCACGATCAACATTTTGCCGCCACAGCAGATACCGATACCGGATGCCCCGCGCGCCCGTGAACGTCGCATACTGGCGGGACAGACGTTGCATGACATCATGATGGATGCGCGGATGAACACCCGCGAACCCGAGACGCTCTATCAGGCATTGCTGTCCGCACAGACCCGTTATGGCCGCCGTAAACCTTGTATTGCGGACATCGCTTTCAAAGAGGACAGTTATCAGGGATTGCTGAAAAAATCTCTGGGCGTGAGCCGTATTCTGCAATGCTTCACCCGTGAAGGTGAACATGTCGGGATGTTGCTGCCGAACGCCACTATTATGGCTGCAGCACTGTTCGGCGCTTCAATGCGTAACCGTATTCCGGCGCTGCTTAACTATACGTCGGGTGCCAAAGGTATCAACAGCGCGATGAAAGCGGCGAAGATTGAAACCATTATCACCTCGCGCCAGTTTTTGGAAAAAGGCAAATTAACGCATCTGCCGGAGAACGTCCCGGACGCGAAATGGGTCTATCTGGAAGATCTAAAAGATACCGTCAGCACCAAAGATAAGCTGTGGATCCTTTTCCATCTGATCTTCCCACGCCGGGCGATGCTGCCACAAAAAGCCGACGATGCAGCGCTGGTGCTGTTTACTTCCGGTTCGGAAGGCAATCCGAAGGGCGTCGTGCATTCCCATGCCAGCCTGCTGGCCAACGTCGAGCAAATCCGCACTATTGCAGACTTCACGCCGCGCGACCGCTTTATGTCGTCGTTGCCGCTGTTTCACGCTTTTGGCCTGACCGTTGGGCTACTGACACCACTCATTACCGGTGCGCGAGTGTTCCTCTACCCAAGCCCGCTGCATTATCGCATCGTGCCGGAGCTGGTTTACGATCAGAACTGCACCGTGCTATTTGGCACCTCGACTTTCCTCGGTCACTACGCTCGCTTCGCCCATCCGTATGATTTCGCTCGTTTGCGTTACGTGGTGGCTGGCGCCGAGAAGTTGTCTGAAAGCACCAAGCAAATCTGGCAGGACAAATTCGGTATCCGCATTTTGGAAGGCTATGGCGTGACGGAATGTGCGCCCGTCGTCTCTATCAATGTCCCTATGGCCACTAAAATTAACACCGTGGGTCGCATTATGCCGGGTATGGAATCGCGTTTGATTGCGGTACCGGGTATTGACGTGGGGGGGCGTTTACAACTGCGCGGGCCGAATATTATGAAAGGCTATCTGCGGGTGGAAAACCCCGGTGTACTGGAGACGCCGCAGGCCGAAAATGCTGATGGTGATATGCAAGCCGGCTGGTACGACACCGGTGATATCGTCACGCTTGATGAGCAGGGTTTCTGTGCCATTAAGGGCCGCGTGAAGCGCTTTGCGAAACTGGCCGGTGAAATGGTCTCGCTCGAAAGTGTAGAACAGCTGGCACTGAAAGCCTCGCCTGATGCTCAGCACGCCGCGACGTCGCGCAGTGACAGCAGCAAAGGTGAAGCGTTAGTGCTGTTTACCACCGATGGCGAACTGCGCCGCGATGCACTCTCCAAAGCCGCCCGCGAACTCGGGCTGCCTGAACTCACTGTGCCGCGCGATATTCGCGTGATCAAAGCGCTGCCGCTACTCGGCAGCGGTAAACCTGACTTTGTCACCCTGCGCGAGATGGCAGAAAAACCGGAGAATGAGGCATGATCCAGCCCTTACTTGCAAAATCCCCGCTCATGTCGCGTAGCATGACTGCGGTGATCGTTGCGCAGTTCCTGTCAGCTTTCGGCGATAACGCGCTGCTGTTTGCCGCACTGGCATTGATTAAGCAACAACTCTATCCCGACTGGAGTCAGCCCATTTTACAAATGGCTTTCGTCGCCACTTACATCATTCTCGCGCCGTTTGTCGGTCAGTTCGCAGACAGTTTTGCCAAGGGCAGAGTGATGATGTTTGCCAATATCCTCAAACTGGCAGGAGCGGCCGTTATTTGCGCCGGACTGAATCCGTTCCTCGGTTATACGCTGGTTGGGATTGGTGCGGCAGCCTATTCACCCGCTAAGTACGGCATCCTCGGTGAAATTACCGAAGGCGAACAGCTGGTCAAAGCCAATGGTCTGATGGAAGCTTCAACTATCGCTGCTATTTTGCTGGGCTCGGTGGCCGGTGGCTCGCTGGCTGACTGGAGTATTTTGGCGGCACTGAGCGTCTGTGTGCTGGCTTATGCAGCGGCCGTGGTGGCGAACTGGTTTATTCCTAAGCTTACGGCGGCCCGTCCGGGGCAGTCATGGAAGCCGAAAGCCATAACGGGCACCTTTTTCCGCGCCTGTCGAATTTTGTGGAACGACGGCGAAACCCGTTTCTCACTGGTCGGAACCAGCTTGTTCTGGGGCGCAGGCGTCACGCTGCGTTTTCTGCTGGTGTTGTGGGTGCCGGTAGCGCTCGGTATTACTGACAACAAAACCCCAACGCTGCTTAACGCCATGGTGGCGATCGGTATCGTGGTGGGTGCCGCTGCGGCCGCTAAACTGATCACCCTCAAAACGGTCAAACGCTGCCTACCTGCTGGTGTGGCGATTGGTATCGCAGTCGTTGTTTTTGCTTTGCAAACCAATATGTTGAACAGCTACTTGTTACTGGTGATTATGGGGATCCTCGGCGGGTTCTTTGTGGTGCCACTTAATGCGCTGTTGCAGCATCGAGGTAAAGAGTCGGTCGGCGCGGGTAACGCGATTGCGGTGCAGAATCTCGGTGAGAACACCGCGATGCTGCTGATGCTTGGCTTGTATTCGCTGGTGGTCATGGCAGGAGTACCGGTCGTGGGCATTGGTATTGGTTTTGGCGTGATCTTCGCTCTGGCCATTACCGCGCTGTGGGTATGGCAGGTGATGCAAAAGCGTCGCAGCCTGTCGTCGTCATAATTCATTGTTGGAACAAAAACGAAAGGGCGCAGATTGCGCCCTTTTTAATGTCTGAAATCGCGATCACGGCGCAGGAATGGTAAAGCGTTTATGGATCTCTTCCAGCGCGTTAAGCACATCCTCTCCCAGCGTCAGGTTCTGGCTATCAATGTTGATCTTCAATTGCTCCAGTGATGTCGCGCCGAGCAAGGTACTGGCGACAAAAGGTTGCTGACGGACAAAGGCCAGTGCCATCTGTGATGGGTCCAGGTTGTGCTTTTGGGCCAGAGTCACATATTCGGCCACGGCGGCTTCAGACTGCGGCGAAGAGTAGCGGGTAAAGCGGCTGAATAGCGTATTACGTGCATTCGCCGGTTTTGCACCGTTGAGGTATTTGCCGCTTAGCGTACCGAAAGCCAAGCTTGAGTAGGCCAGAAGTTCTACGCCTTCATGTTGGCTAATCTCTGCCAGACCAATCTCAAAACTGCGGTTTAGCAGGCTGTAGGGGTTTTGAATCGACACAATGCGTGGAAGATCGTGTTTCTCTGCCAGTTGCAGATAACGCATCACACCCCATGGTGTTTCATTGGATACGCCTATGTAGCGAATTTTCCCGGCACGCACCTGCTCATTCAGCGCTTCCAGTGTTTCCAGAATGGTGACCGGTGAGCTGTCTTCGGTGTACTGATAACTCAATTTACCAAAGAAGTTCGTTGGACGTTGTGGCCAGTGTAATTGATAAAGATCCAGATAGTCGGTATTCAAACGCTTGAGGCTGGCATCAAGTGCCGCACGGATGTTCTTGCGATCCAGGTATTGATCTGGACGGATGGCGTTGTCGCTGCCGCGTGAAGGTCCGGAAACTTTACTGGCCAACACGATCTTTTCGCGATTGCCGCGGGCTTTCAGCCAACTGCCAATATAGCTTTCAGTCAGTCCCTGCGTTTGCGGGCGTGGCGGCACCGGATACATTTCTGCCGTATCAATCAGATTGATGCCAGCAGCGACGGCGTAATCCAGCTGTTGATGGGCTTCGGCTTCGCTGTTCTGTTCACCAAATGTCATGGTGCCAAGTCCCAATAAGCTCACTTCTAAAGAACTGTGGGGTATACGGTGATATTGCATTGCCGGTCTTCCTTACTTTTGAGGATGTCAGGCTGATAAAACGTGCCTTAACTAACTTTGTATTTCTTTCCAGGATGAAATCTATTTTCACGTTTAGACGTTATCGGTTTTTACCGTTGTCTGTGCGTCAGAGACGATATCTGACTATATACAAGCGATGCGGATGGGGGAAGCGGCAAGCTGAGTTCGGCAGGAAATGGTCAGGCTGGCGTTAATAAGGGTGGGTGCCAGCGGTGACTCCCCGCTGGTACCCATCTGGAATGTTTTTTCTCAAACGCTTAGCGTTTCATTACCTGGCTGACGTTGTCGTTATTGATTTGACGTTCATTACCTTGATCGTCGGTATAACTCAACAACCCGGTTGATTTATCCAATTTAGGTTTGCCGTCTGTCAGTATCATGCTGCCGTCTTTGGTTGAAATGACATAATCACTGGCACAACCCGCCAGACCCACTACAATCAGCGCTGCGCTGAGTATCAATAAGCCTTTATTCATTGCTTTTCCTTTCATCATTGCTATTCCTTCATCATGGGCTTGTTCAAACTGTTATCAGGATAGCAAAACCTCTGGGTTAGGTTAGGTGAAAGATGTTTATTTTTGTTTATTGTTAAAAACAAACATCGGCTAAAGCAGAAAATGTCGCGCGAGCAGAGGTCCGGTAAAGCTCTTTTTGAGGTAGAACCCACGCGGTAGCGTCATGATGGGCTGACCAAACTCGCCGATGGCTTCTGTCAACGCTTTACTATTAGCGCCTTTAGGACGTAGCTGTAATACTTCGCCGTGACGAGCGGTAATGGTTTCTACTTTTCCCAGCACGATCAAATCCATCAACTCCTCCCAGTCCAGACGCAACTGTTGTTCCTCGTCATGGGAAGGGCTCCACAGCAGTGGCGCGCCAATTCTTCTTTCTGACAGCGGGATCTGACGTTCTCCTTCTACCGGGATCCACAGTACGCGTGCCAGTTTATGTCGGACATGGCTACTTTCCCAGGTCACTCCGCTGTTACCGGTCAACGGTGCGACACATACAAAAGTGGTCTCCAGAGGTTTGCCCGCAGCATCAATAGGGATGGTTTTAAGTTCGATACCGATCTCGGCAAAATCTTGCTCGGGTTTACTGCCTGCCATTGCACCCAGATAGACTTCCAGCAACATGCCCACCCAGCCTTTTTCGCGTTTTAAATCTGGCGGGATAGCCAGATTAGCGTTCTCGGCTAATTGCCCCAGAGAATAACCCGCGAGTGATTGTGCGCGTGCCAGCAACGTTTGTTCGTCGCGAGGTGGTTCGATAGTGGGCAGTGGAATCGACATGCAGCAAGTTCCGCAATAGTTGGTTGATTTTTATACGCAGGCTGTGCGCTGGATACAATTAAAAGTTATACCCGCGACTACCCCGAATAATAGCATGATTTATCGTGGGTTTTTTTTCGAAAAGTCCCATTATCCTGGCGGATCATTTAAGGTTAACTCACAGTTGAAGCAGACAATGAACAGGATCTTCCCCCTACTTATCCACAGATTTTCTGGATAACCCACACTTATAGGGATCACTGGTTTGATTTACAGGCTTGACTGTGGGGGTTTTTTGTCATTTTGTCCCATAATTAGTCAATGGATAGCTTTTATCTGTGGATAAAAACACCGTTGGTTGTTCTTTCGCCAGCCATCATCCACAGTGCCGTTAAAGTCATAAATTAAACCAGTGGAGAAGCTGTGAGTTGTTTTTAAATGATTGAAAATTATTGATTTAAATTGAATTTAAAAACTGAGTAGGAAAAAGCTTAAAATAGTTTTACCCCTCTTGTTATGAAGTTCTTCACATGTCTATCCACAGAAAAAGTGAATAAAGTTGCACTTGTTTAGGGTTGCCTGTTTATAACTTTACTTTTTCGTGTGAGTTATCCCTTTTTTATTCGTGAAGATAGGGACGAAGCAGTGGTTTACCGCCTGTTGGTAGTATGAAACAATCAGAACATCTATGATTTTGAGCTTATTGAGGTAGTCCGGTGATCGATGATGATGGCTACCGCCCGAATGTTGGTATCGTAATCTGTGACAAACAGGGCCAGGTTTTATGGGCCAGACGATATGGCCAGCACTCATGGCAGTTTCCTCAAGGGGGCATCAACTCCGGTGAAACTGCTGAACAGGCCATGTACCGTGAGCTGTTTGAAGAGGTGGGTCTTGGCAGAAAAGACGTGCGTATTCTGGCTTCGACCCGCAACTGGTTACGCTATAAATTGCCAAAACGTTTGGTGCGTTGGGATACAAAGCCGGTATGTATCGGCCAAAAGCAAAAATGGTTCCTGCTGCAATTGGTATGTAATGATGCAGATATCAACATGCAGCGCAGCAGTACGCCAGAATTTGATGGTTGGCGCTGGGTGAGTTTCTGGTATCCGGTGCGTCAGGTCGTGTCATTCAAACGTGATGTTTATCGTCGCGTTATGAAGGAGTTTTCCATGACTGTGATGCCAATGCAGGAAACATCCATGCTCCGAACGTCATCCGTTTATCGCCGTAAAAGAGGCTAAGTCACGAAGAAATGCTCACGCGTTTGCGAGAAATTGTTGAAAAGGTAGCGATGACGTCCAGCCTGAATGATGCGCTGGATGTGTTGGTCAATGAAACCTGCCTGGCGATGGATACCGAAGTCTGTTCCGTTTATCTCGCTGACAATGACCGCCGTTGTTACTACCTAATGGCGACGCGAGGTTTGAAAAAACCTCGCGGGCGTACTATTGCGTTGGCGTTCGACGAGGGCATTGTCGGGTTGGTCGGGCGACTGGCTGAACCCATTAACCTCGCCGACGCGCAAAGTCACCCCAGCTTCAAATATATCCCCCAGGTAAAAGAAGATCTGTTTCGATCCTTCCTCGGTGTGCCGATTATTCACCGTCGCCAGTTACTTGGCGTGCTGGTTATCCAGCAGCGTGAACACCGGCAATTCGATGAAAGTGAAGAGTCTTTCATGGTTACGCTTGCTAACCAGCTCGCGGGCATTTTGTCCCTGGCTCAGCTCAACGTCCTCTACGGCCGCTTTCGTCAAACCCGAGTTAAAGCGCTGGCTGCTTCCCCAGGTGTAGCTATTGGTACTGGCTGGCAGGACAGCACGCAACCTTCGTTAGATCAGGTCTATATGGCGTCCACCTTGGACACGGTGCGTGAGCGTGAGCGTCTGACCCGCGCTCTGGAGGATGCCGGTGCCGAGTTTCGTCGTTTCAGTAAGCGTTTTAGTGCCAGCGCGCAGAAAGAAAGTGCTGCCATTTTTGACCTCTATTCACACTTGCTTAATGACGCGCGGCTAAAGCGTGAGCTCTTCGCTGAAATCGATAAAGGCTCCGTGGCGGAGTGGGCGGTCAAAAAAGTCGTGGAGGCATTTGCCGCGCAGTTTGCCAGCCTGCAAGACACTTACATGCGAGAACGCGGCAGTGATCTTCGGGCGCTCGGGCAGCGGTTGGTTTTCCATCTTGATGACACTATTCAGGGGAATACCCAGTGGCCAGAGCGTTTTATTCTGGTAACGGATGAATTGAGCGCCACCTTACTGGCTGAAGTCCCCCAGGATCGGCTGGCTGGGGTGGTTGTGCGTGATGGTGCCTCTAACTCCCATGCGGCGATCCTCGTGCGCGCCATGGGCGTGCCAACGATCATGGGGGCAGATATTCAACCGTCCCTGCTCAATCAGCGCCAACTGATTGTCGATGGTTACCGCGGCGAGCTGTTGATCGATCCTGAGCCGGTGCTGGTTAACGAGTATAAGCGGTTGATCAGCGAAGAGATGGAACTCAGTCAGCGTGCGGAAGATGACGTTGAACAACCTGCGGCGATGAAAACCGGTGAGCGGGTTCAGGTGATGCTTAATGCTGGCCTGAGCGCGGATCACGAAAAGCTGTTCGGCAGTCGCGTTGATGGCGTGGGCCTCTACCGCACCGAAATCCCTTTTATGTTACAAAGTGGTTTTCCGTCTGAAGAGGAACAGGTTGCGCAGTATCAGGGGATGCTGCAGCTGTTTCCTACCAAGCCAGTGACCTTGCGTACGTTGGATATTGGTTCTGACAAGCAACTGCCCTACATGCCAATCAGCGAGGAGAACCCTTGTCTTGGCTGGCGCGGTATCCGCATCACCCTCGACCAGCCAGAAATTTTCCTGATTCAGGTTCGCGCCATGCTGCGAGCGAATGCGGCGACGGGCAACCTTGGTATTCTGCTGCCGATGATCACCAGCCTTGAAGAGATTGATGAGGCGCGTCGTTTGATCGATCGTGCCGCGCGCGAGGTGCAGGAACAACTCGGTTACGACTTACCTAAAACGCGTATTGGCGTGATGATCGAAGTGCCATCGATGATCTTTATGTTGCCTTCGCTGGCTGGCCGGGTCGACTTTCTTTCAGTTGGAACCAACGACTTAACACAATATCTGCTGGCCGTTGATCGTAATAATACCCGGGTTGCCGGGTTATATGACAGTCTGCATCCGGCCATGCTGCGGGTGCTTAAACAGATCGTGGCCGATGCCGAAACTGCCGATTTATCCCTTAGTATTTGCGGTGAAATGGCGGGGGATCCGATGGGAGCGCTGTTGCTAACCGGTATGGGGTATCGCAATCTCAGCATGAACGGACGCAGCGTGGCACGTATTAAATATCTGTTACGCCATATTGATTTGGTGGACGCACAGGAACTTGCCCGCAGAGCACTTGAGGCGCAATTCACGACTGATGTTCGCCACATGACAGCGGCTTTCATGGAAAGACGTGGGTTGGGCGGTCTGATCCGCGGCGGTAAATAAATACCCTAAATTCTTAAGATGCGATGCATTGGCTGCTCCGGAAGTAGGGTGTGTGATGTTTTTTTACAGAAATTTTCCGGACTGTCTGGTCCGCGCCAAGCATTGCCTGTGCTATGATCCTGCCCCTGCCGACCCCTAACCGGGCGATAACAATAAACTATTTAGGGTGATAGATGAGTAACAGCTATCTGGCGTTTCCCAAGTTTGACCCGGTCATTTTCTCCATAGGACCGGTTTCTCTGCACTGGTATGGCCTGATGTATCTGGTCGGTTTTGTCTTTGCAATGTGGCTAGCCGTTCGCCGGGCTAACAAGCCAGGCAGTGGCTGGACAAAAGATGAAGTTGAGAATCTGCTGTATGCCGGTTTCCTCGGTGTTTTCGTCGGTGGCCGCATCGGTTATGTACTGTTTTATAACCTGCCTTTGTTCCTCGAAAATCCGCTCTATTTATTCAAAGTCTGGGACGGTGGAATGTCCTTCCACGGTGGTTTGATCGGCGTCATCTTGGTCATGCTGTGGTTTGCGCGTCGTACCAAACGCACTTTCTTCCAGGTTGCCGACTTCATTGCTCCGCTGATCCCGTTTGGATTAGGTGCCGGTCGTTTGGGTAACTTCATTAACGGTGAATTGTGGGGCCGAGTGACGACCGATGTGCCATGGGCGATGCTGTTTCCAGGCTCTCGCCAGGAAGATATCGCTATCGCCGCGGCTAACCCTAAATGGCAGCCATTGCTAGACCAATACGGTGTTCTGCCGCGTCATCCGTCACAGTTGTATGAACTGCTGCTTGAAGGTGTGGTGTTGTTTATCATCCTCAACCTGTTTATCCGCAAACCGCGCCCAATGGGTGCAGTGTCGGGTCTGTTCTTGATTGGTTATGGTACTTTCCGCAGCATCGTTGAACATTACCGCCAGCCAGATGCTCAACTTGGCTTGTTTGACGGTTTCCTCAGCATGGGGCAAATCCTTTCCGTTCCAATGATTGTCATCGGTATCATCGTGATGATCTGGGCCTATCGCCGCCCGCAAAAACAGTTGTCGTGAGGTAACATGAAACAGTATCTGGATTTAATGCAGAAAGTGCTTGATGAGGGCACACCTAAAGCTGATCGTACCGGTACGGGGACGGTGTCAATTTTCGGTCATCAGATGCGTTTCAATCTGCAAGATGGCTTTCCGCTGGTTACCACTAAAAAATGTCATTTGCGCTCCATCATTCATGAGCTGTTATGGTTCCTGAAAGGTGAAACCAACGTCGCTTATCTGCATGAAAATAACGTCTCTATCTGGGACGAGTGGGCCGATGAAAATGGCGATCTGGGTCCGGTATATGGCAAGCAATGGCGCGCCTGGGGCTCTGCCGACGGCCAGCAGATCGACCAGTTGGCCAATGTGGTAAACCAGTTGAAACAGGACCCGAACTCCCGGCGCATTATCGTTTCTGCATGGAATGTTGGGGAGCTGGATCAAATGGCGCTGGCACCTTGCCACGCGTTTTTCCAGTTCTATGTGGCTGATGGCAAGCTCTCCTGCCAGCTATACCAACGTTCTTGCGACATCTTTCTCGGGTTGCCTTTCAATATCGCCAGCTATGCTCTATTAGTTCATATGATGGCCCAGCAGTGTGACCTGGAAGTGGGTGACTTCGTCTGGACGGGCGGTGATACGCATCTGTACAACAACCATATGGATCAGACGCATTTGCAACTGAGCCGTGCACCACGAGCGTTGCCTAAACTCATCATCAAACGTAAGCCAGCCTCGCTGTTTGACTATCGTTTCGAAGACTTTGATATCGAAGGTTATGATCCGCATCCTGCGATCAAAGCGCTGGTCGCTATTTAAGCCTTGGTTTCCCCGTTGGCTCACGCTGGCGGGGGATCTTTCTTGCTAAAAAGTCGGTTTCAGTTTCCTGTCCCCTTTTCTACACGTTATTCTGGTTTTCTCCATAACAATTCCTGCCTGTATTACCGTCTTGCGAGCCATATCGCATAATGTTTGTTGTGTAAAACTAATCCTCAAAAATATTCCAGATGATGGCTGGAAAGCCTTACTTTGTCAGTTGTTGGCTCAATACGGTTGAGTAAAATCTCCGCATGAAAACAGCCTATGACTCAAAACAGCAGGGCATGAGCCTGATAGAAATCTTGGTGGTGATTATGCTGATTAGCATCTGTAGCCTGTGGGGAATGCACAGTTGGCAGAGTTACCAGCAGGCACTTCGTCTTGAACAAAATGCCCAGAGACTAAGGCTCTATCTCATTAGTTTACAGACGCAAGCTAATGCTTATAACCGTTCAATCATCTTATGGGCCATAGGCGGGGTTCAAGGCTGTGTCGGTTATTCATTGCGTCCGGCAAGTTGCACGTCTTCTGACAGTATGGCGCACTTTATGGTGTCTGAACCCGACATGGAAATCCTCGATTTCACGGAGAAAGTCATGGGGTTCTATGGCATACGTAATGCCGCCCAGGCGGGACATATCACATTGAGAAATTCTGCGGGCAGTATTCGCCTGGTTCTTTCAGCCCGAGGACGGATCAGATTATGCAGTGAAGGCAAACCTATGCCGGGCTCACCGGTATGTCTCTGAATCAAGGTCGCTCACAAGGCTTCACACTGCCCGAGGTGCTGATGGCAATCAGTATTGGCAGCATGCTAATGCTCAGTGCGGCACAGCTCTACCCGATGTTACGTCAGCGCAGCCAAAGCCTTAGTCGACACTTCCAACTGGAGCAACTTCTCAGAGGGGTGGCGTTCAATATTGAAAAGGACTTGCGGCGTGCAGGATTTTGCAATGGTGAGTGCGAAGGAAAGGCCGTAATGATAGGTAATAGTCGTGGTGAAGCCGCGCGTTCTTGCGTGATTATTCTGTATGACCTGAACCGCAACGGCCGCTGGGATCCGCCAGGCAGCAGTGAGTCAGATTATTTTGGCTATCGATTGCGCGATAGTGGGATCGAAACACAGCGAGGAACACAACATTGCTCTGAGAGCGGTTGGGAAAAGCTTCTGGATCCCTCGGAGGTGCAAGTGACTGAATTTAAGATCACAGACACTATTTCGCCGAAGAATGCCCATCTGTATTCAATCGTTCTGTCAGCCAGATGGAGGGATGCGCCTGTTATTCATCGGCGGATTGAAACGCACGTGGCAGGGCATCAGCTGTGAGGGCGGTTAGCGGTCAGGCAGGTGGTCATGAGCGCGGCAGTGCAATGATATTGAGTATTGTGATGATGATGTCGCTCGGCCTTTTGGTCCTCACGACTCTGGGGCAGCATTTATCGGGTGCACTGTTAATTACTGCTAATGAGCATCGTTACTTCCTCGAATGGGAACAGGCGGAATCATCGCTCAACTGGGGGATGCAACAATCTTGGGCAATACCTTCTGGGAATGGCTGGCAGTGCCAGCAGAGAAACCTGAGTGCGGCCGGCTTGGGGCAACCACTGAATAGCTGTATGCGCCCCTCATTGCGGGAGGGGATTTTTTTGCTCAAAGGGGAAGGGCCGAGAATAGGCGATGGGGCGCCACTCACGCTCTATCAGCAAGCAACCGCGATAACAATCTCAGGGGGAAGATATGTTCTGGTGGCGCTTAAGCAGGGGTATCTGGACTTTTGCCCCGAGTCTGACGCGACCTATTGTGAGGCAACCCACACGGAGGCAACTGATGGAAAAGGGATTTAGTTTGACGGAAGCCTTGATTGCCACTTTGTTGTTGGCCGTTTCACTTCTGGGTTTGCTGCAATATTATCAGGCGCTGACGCAAGGTTTTATACGGCAGTGGCAATTCAGGCAGGCCTGGTCCGCAGTACATGCTCAACTTGATACCTATTCGATAATGGGTAAAGGTTATGCAATGACTCTGGCGGGTTGGCAGAGTCAGATCACGTCAGCCGCTGGACCTGCAGGTTGTAAAATCGTGACTGCACGTATTCAAACTCCATTAGGATATGTCGCGCAGTCCTCTCGCATAATATGTGACCCCACTGTTTCACCGAGTCTATGAGCGTCATAAAGCCTGCGACCATCGGTTTTCATTACGCTTTTATCTGGTTAGAGTAGTCTACCCAGTGTCAAAAACACGGCTTTTTATTTTTCCTCAAGGAAGCGCTAATGTTTACGGTTTATCATTCAAATCAATTAGATATTCTGAAAACGCTCACCACAGCGCTGATTGAAGGACGTCCACTTACCGATCCTTTCCGTCAGGAAGTGATATTGGTTCAAAGCCCCGGCATGGCCCAGTGGTTACAAATGGAACTGGCACAGACTTTTGGCATTGCGGCGAATATCGCTTTTCCACTGCCCGCGACCTTTATCTGGGACATGTTTACCAAAGTTCTTCACGATATTCCGAAAGAGAGCGCCTTCAGTAAAGACGCCATGACATGGAAACTGATGTGGTTGCTTCCGCAGAAATTGGCTGGCAAGGATTTTATCGCCTTGCGTCATTATTTGGATGATGATGAAGACAAGCGCAAAATTCATCAGCTTGCTGCCCGCGTAGCGGACTTATTCGATCAGTATCTGGTCTACAGGCCGAAGTGGTTACAAGCCTGGGAAAACGAAAAAGAAATTGAAGGGCTTGATGAGTCTCAGTGCTGGCAGGCTTCACTGTGGCGCGCACTGTGCGCGTACACTGAAGAGTTGCAGCAACCCGAGTGGCACCGAGCCAACCTCTATCAACGCTTTATTTCAGAATTAGATAAAGCCAGCGTGACACCGGCCGGTCTGCCCGCAAGAGTATTTATCTGCGGTATTTCCGCCCTTCCACCCGTTTATTTACAGGCGTTGCAAGCGCTTGGGAAACATATTGATATTCACCTGATGTTTACCAATCCCTGTAAATATTACTGGGGCGACATTCAGAATTATGCTTTCCTGGCACGACTACAAAGCCGTAAACGTCGCCATTTTATTGAGAAAACAGAAGCCTCTCTCTTTAGAGATCCCCTACAGGCTGCGCAGCTTTTCAACGATGAGGGCGAGCAGAACATCAGTAATCCGCTGCTGGCCTCGTGGGGCAAACTGGGGCGAGACCATATGTATTTATTGTCTCAAATTGATGACATTCAGGAAGTTCAGGCCTTTGTGGATGTAGGTCACAGCAACCTTTTACATGCCATTCAGCAAGATATGCTGGAGCTGGAAGATAATGCAGTGATGGGGATGACCCCAGAAACTTTATTGCACAGCAACCAAAAACGGGTGCTGGCACCGGATGACCGCTCTGTAAGTTTGCATGTTTGTCATAGCCCGCAGCGTGAAGTCGAAGTCCTGCATGATAATCTGCTGGCATTAATGGCCCAGAATCCCGATCTCACTCCGCGTGACATTATCGTGATGGTTGCCGACATCGATAGCTACGCGCCTTATATTCAGGCCGTATTCGGTAATGCTCCGTCTGACCGCTACCTGCCTTTTGCGTTGTCAGATCGAAAAGCGAGTCAGGCTCATCCGGCGCTTCAGGCTTTTATCTCGCTGCTGGATCTGCCTCAAAGTCGTTTTACGGCAGAACAAGTGCTGGGATTGCTCGAAGTTCCTGCACTGGCGGCGCGTTTCTCTATTGATGAAGATGGGCTGCGTTTACTGCGTCAGTGGGTCGGAGAGTCCGGTATCCGGTGGGGGCTGGACGACGACAACGTGCGTGAGTTATCGCTTCCTGCCACCGGCCAGCACACTTGGCATTTTGGCCTGACCCGGATGTTGTTAGGGTATGCCATGGATAGTCAGTCCGGTGAATGGCAGGGCGTTTTACCCTACGATGAGTCAACCGGCCTGGCGGCAGAACTGGCTGGGCATCTGGCCGAGTTACTGATGCAACTCAGTCAGTGGCGAATGATCTTATCGCAGCCGCGCCCGGTAAGTGAATGGTTACCTTTATGTCAGGAGCTGCTGTCCACTTTCTTTTCAGCCGAGGGCGAGACCGAAGTTGCGCTGGCATTGATTGAACAGCAGTGGCAAAAGGTGCTCAGCCATGGCGTGGCGGCGCAGTACCCTGATGTTATTCCGCTGTCTATCCTGCGCGATGAACTCTCCTCAAGACTCGATCAGGAACGTATCAGTCAGCGTTTTCTTGCGGGTCCCATTAACTTCTGTACGCTGATGCCAATGCGTTCGATTCCCTTTCGTGCAGTCTGTCTATTGGGGATGAACGACGGTATTTATCCAAGAACCTTGCCGCCGTTGGGCTTTGATTTGATGTCACAAAAAGTCGAGCGCGGGGATCGCAGCCGCCGTGATGATGACCGCTACCTGTTCCTGGAAGCACTACTTTCTGCTCAGGACCATTTGTACATCAGCTTCATAGGGCGCTCTATCCAAGATAACAGCGAGCGTTACCCTTCAGTTCTGGTGAGTGAGTTGCTGGAATATATCGGGCAGAGTTACTGTCTTGAGGGTGACAGCAAATTAAGTGCCGACGAAAGTGCTGAGCGGGTAACTGAGTATTTACTTTGTTGGCATCCGCGCACCCCATTTGATGCCCTCAATTTTGAGGCGGGTAGTGAGAATCAAAGTTATGCTACCGAGTGGCTTCCCGCGGCCAGTATGCAAGGTGATGAAGCCATTGAATTCAATCAACCCCTTGAGCCTTTACCACTCACTGAAGTCACGCTCGATAACCTATTGCGCTTTTATCGTCATCCGATAAAGGCCTTTTTCCAGATGAGGCTGAACGTAAGTTTTGTTCTGGAAGAGACGGAACTCTCGGATGAAGAACCCTTCATTTTGGATAATCTCGATCGTTATCAGTTCAACTCACAATTATTGAATACCCTCATTGAAGAACAAGACAGCAAACAACTCTTTTCCCGCATTCGAGCCTCAGGTGGTTTGCCCTACGGCCCATTCGGTGAGATCTACTGGCAGAAACAGCTCGACGAGATGTCTGAACTCGCGGAACAGGTTCGAAGTGAAAGGCAGGAACACGCCAGTGTTGAACTGAATTTGGCGGTCGGGGATATCCAACTGACAGGCTGGCTACATCAAGTGCAGGATAATGGGCTATTGCGTTGGCGGCCTGCGGCATTATTGGCGCGGGATGGCCTATTGTTATGGATTGAACATTTGGCCTATTGCGCCGCAGGTGGCAAGGGTGACAGTCGTATGTATGGGCGAAGCGGAACCGCATGGCGCTATGCCGCTTTACCGCCTGAACATGCGATGCAGTATCTTGATGATCTCATTGCCGGCTATGCGCAGGGTATGTGCGAGCCATTAATTTTACTCAATAAAAGTGGCTGGGCCTGGTTAGCACAATGCTTTGACCAAAGCTCTGGGGCCATTAGCCACGACGCTGAAAAGCAGGAGAAGGGCCGCAGTAAATTGCTGCAAGCCTGGCAGGGTGACTACCGAATTGCCGGTGAAGGGGCCGACCCCTATATTCAGCGTGTTTTCCGCCAGATAGACACGCAAAAACTACAAATTATCGTCCGTGAGGCGGAGCGCTTCCTTTTGCCTATTGCCCGACACAATCTGGCATAGTAGAGAGATGATGCAAATTTATCTGATTGAGGGAGAGTGGTAATGTTAAAACAGCTTACCCGTTTCTGCGGGTTACTGTTGTTATCGGTTTTTTGGGTCCCCGTCGTATGGGCCGCAACGGGCTGGCAGCCGTATTCACATGCAATCAATAAAAGTCAGAATGACCCGCGTCAGTATCAGGCCATAACATTGGCCAACGGACTCACCGTATTGTTAGTTTCAGACAGCGAAGCGAGCAAGTCTTTAGCCGCATTGGCGATTCCGGTCGGGTCTCTGGAAGATCCCGATACTCAGTTGGGGTTGGCTCATTACACTGAACACATGTTGCTGATGGGGTCTAAAAAATATCCTAACCCTGAAGGCCTGTCTGAATTTCTGAAAAAACATGGCGGTAGCCACAACGGTAGCACGGCCTCCTACCGTACGGCGTTTTATCTCGAAGTCGAAAATGATGCGCTGGAACCGGCAGTTGATCGTCTGGCAGATGCTATCGCTGAACCTCTTCTTGACCCGACTAATGCCGACCGTGAGCGTAATGCGGTTAACGCCGAGCTGACCATGGCACGTTCACGCGACGGAATGCGTATGGCCCAGGTACGGGCGGAAACCCTAAACCCGGCACACCCTGGTGCGCGCTTCTCGGGGGGAAATCTCGATACCCTCAAAGATAAACTCAACAGCAAGTTACATGACGCGCTCACGGCATTTTATCAACGCTATTATTCTGCCAACCTGATGGTTGCGGTGATTTACAGTAATAAACCGCTGCCTGAACTGGCAAGAATGGCCTCGGATACCTTTGGGAAAATTGGCAACCACAATGCCGAGGTTCCTGCTATCACGGTGCCAACCCTGACTGACGCGCAAAAAGGCGTGATCATTCATTATGTTCCAGCACAGCCGCGCAAGCAGTTGCGCATAGAGTTTGCCATCGACAATAACAGCGCTGCATTTCGCAGTAAAACCGACACTTATATCAGCTATCTCATCGGCAACCGCAGCCCAAATACGCTCTCAGACTGGCTACAAAAAGAGGGGCTGGCTGACGGCATTAACGCCGGTGCTGACCCTATGATTGACCGCAATCAGGGCGTTTTTAATATATCGGTATCCCTTACGGATAAAGGGCTGGCTGAACGTGACAGAGTGATTGCAGCGGTCTTCAGCTATTTAGCGAAAATACACCAACAGGGTATTAAACAAGAATACTTTGATGAAATTGCCGATGTTATGGCGTTGGATTACCGCTATCCGGCACTGACCCGCGATATGGATTATGTTGAATGGCTGGTGGATACGATGTTGCGGGTTCCCGTTGAGCACGTTCTTGATTCGCCTTATCTGACCGATCAATTTGATCCGGCGGCCATCAGTTCGCGTCTTGATGAACTGACGCCTCAGAACGCGCGCTACTGGTATATCAGCCCGGAAGAGCCACATAACAAAACCGCCTATTTCGTCGAAGCGCCTTATCAGGTGGATAAGATACCGGCTGAGCAATTCGCCAAATGGAACATTGCCGCGCAGCAAATTTCGCTCTCTTTACCTGAGTTAAACCCCTACATCCCTGATTCGTTGGCGTTAATTAATAAAGGGACTGAGACGACCAAACCCCAGCTCTTAATAGAGAAAAGGGGGCTGCGGGTCTTTTATATGCCCAGCCGTTATTTCTCTGCCGAACCTAAAGCTAATGTCACGGTGTCATTTAGAAATGCTCAGGCACTCGACAGCGCAAAAAATCAGGTGATGTACGGGCTGACCGACTATCTGACAGGTGTGGCATTTGACCAACTGAGCTATCAGGCCTCGATTGGCGGGATCAGTTTTTCCACCTCTCCTGATAAGGGGTTACAGTTTAATGCTAATGGTTTCACTGAGCGCTTGCCGGTATTGCTTAGCAAACTGGTCGGGAGTTATCCGAACTTTAAGCCAACGCAGGAGCAACTCGATCAGGCAAAATCATGGTATCTGGAGCGCCTTGCTTCTGCGGATAAAGGCAAAGCCTTCGAACTCGCATTGCAGCCGGTACAGCTGGTGTCACGCCTGCCTTATACCGAAAGGGAAGAGCGCGAAAAGCTGGTCGCTGGTATCACTCTGGAGCAGGTGAATGCCTATCGTGAGAGCCTGATCCACAATGCCGCCATAGAGATCATGGTGATCGGCAATATGACTCCGTCTGAAGTTAACGCAATGTCAGAGGTGATCGTCAATAAAGTGGGTGCACACGGATCCACATGGTGGCGTGGTCGCCAGGTCGAAATCAGGCATCCGCAAAAGGTCAATATACAGCGTCAAGGCAGCAGTACGGATTGTGCACTGGCCGCTGTCTATGTGCCAACTGGCTATGACGAAGTCCAGAGTATGGCTTACAGCACACTGCTAGGGCAGATAATCCAGCCCTGGTTCTACAGCCAATTGCGTACTCAGGAACAGTTAGGGTATGCGGTGTTTGCGTTCCCTATTCCGGTAGGTAAGCAGTGGGGGATCGGTTTCCTGTTACAAAGCAACAGCAAGCAACCCGACTATCTCTACCAGCGTTATCTGGCGTTTTATCCGCAGGCGGAGAAGCGTCTGCGTGAAATGAAAAATGATGAGTTCGCCCAATACAAACAGGGGTTGATGAACGAGATGCAACAGCGGCCACAAACGCTGGATGAAGAGTCTGACCGTTTCGCCAATGATTTCAGCCGTGGAGATGACCGCTTTGACACGCGTGGCAAAGTCATTGCCGTTATTAATAGTCTGACGCAGACCCAACTGGCAGATTACTTCCATAAAGGCGTGATTAGCCAGCAAGGGCTGGCAATGCTGTCCCAGGTATCTGGCAATGACGGTAAAACCGCGCGCTATGCCGCGCCTGCCGGTTTTAAAACCTATCCAGGTACTTCCGCATTGCAAAAAACCTTTCCCCATCAGGTGAATCAATAATGGCAGACATGACTCCGCAGAAACTTGAGCCTCTGACTCTGCCTTTAACCGGCGCCAGGCTGATTGAGGCTTCGGCGGGGACGGGGAAAACGTTCACTCTCGCCGTGCTTTATTTGCGTCTGTTACTCGGTTTGGGTAAAGACGCGGCATTCCCGCGCAGCCTGACGGTGGAGGAGATTCTGGTGGTGACCTTTACCGAAGCGGCCACACAGGAGTTACGTGGCCGCATACGCAGCAATATTCATGAGTTGCGGCTAGCCTGTGTGCGCGGACAAAGTGATAACCCGATGATGGCTGCGCTGATGACGCAAATCGACGACCTACTGTTTGCGGCGCAAACCTTGCTGGCTGCCGAAAGACAGATGGATGAAGCCGCGATTTATACCATTCACGGTTTTTGTCAGCGGATGCTCACGCATAATGCCTTTGAGTCAGGGATCCTGTTCGAACAAACGCTGATACAGGATGAGGTGCCGCTCCGACGGCAGGCTTGTGCTGACTTTTGGCGTCGCCACTGCTACCCATTACCTTTAGGTATTGCGCGGGCTATTTCGCAGGAGTGGAGTGGCCCAGAGGCTCTGTTAAGTGACCTCTCACCCTATCTACATGGTGAAATGCCTCAATTGCGCCAGCCGCCGGGCGATGATGAAACGATAGAGATCCGACACCAGCAAATAATTTGTCGCATAGATTACATCAAGGAGCAGTGGCGCGCTGCCGCTGCCGATCTCGGGGCCATTATTGCTGATTCTGGTGTCGATAAGCGCAGTTACAGCACGCGTTTTTTACCGGCATGGCTGGAAACAGTAGGTCAGTGGGCGGCACAGGATACGGAGGATTATAGTCTTCCCAAGGAGCTTGAGCGCTTCAAACAGTCTGTTCTGTTTGAAAAGACCAAAAAGGGCAACCCACCTGAACACCCGGTCTTTGACGCGGTTGATGCTATTTACTCTGAACCGCTGACGCTGCGTGACCTGATTTTTGCCCGCGCCCTGAGTGAAATACGTTTTACTATCCAGAAAGAGAAACGTCAGCGCGCTGAACTGGGTTTCGACGATCTGCTCAGTCGTCTCGACGGGGCATTACAACAGCCCGGTGGCGAGTTGCTGGCGCAAGCCATCCGTAGTCGTTATCCGCTGGCGATGATTGATGAGTTTCAAGATACTGACCCGCAGCAATACCGGATATTCCAGCGTTTGTATCTCAATCAGCCAGAGTGCGGGCTGCTGCTGATTGGCGACCCTAAACAGGCGATCTATGCCTTCCGTGGTGCGGATATTTTTACCTATATGCGTGCCCGCTCGGAAGTTAGTGCTCACTACACAATGGACACTAACTGGCGCTCATCTTCTTCTATGGTGCAGGGCGTTAACCATCTGTTTTCTCAGGTTGATTCACCCTTTCTTTTTTCACAAATTCCATTTATTCAGGTTGTATCCGCAGAAAAAAATGCTGCCCTGGCCTTCGATATTGCCGGCGTGAAACAGCCAGCGCTGCATTTTTGGCTCCAACAGGGTCAAGGCGTCGGAGTCAGTGATTACCAACAGTTGATGGCGCGTCAGTGCGCTGCGCAAATCAGAGATTGGTTAACGGCCGGCCAGCAGCAACAGGCATGGCTAGTCACTGCCAAAGGGCGTCAACCCGTGCAGGCGTCAGATATTACGGTTCTGGTAAGAAGCCGTACAGAAGCGGCTTTAATTCGTGATGCATTAAGTGGCCTGAATATCCCATCGGTCTATCTTTCCAATCGCGATAGCGTATTCGATACCGCAGAAGCGAAAGATATTTTATGGATCCTGCAAGCGGTGCTAGCCCCGGAGCATGAGCGCACGCTGCGCAGCGCTATGGCGACGGGGGTGATCGGCCTGGATGCCCTAACGCTCGACCGGCTCAGTAAGGACGAACACGCCTGGGATGCGCTGGTCGATGAGTTCGACAGTTATCGCCAGCGATGGACGCGTCGCGGCGTCTTACCGATGCTCAAATCATTAATAAGCCAGCGGCATCTGGCAGAAAATTTATTGGCGATGAATGGCGGTGAGCGGCGTCTGACTGACTTGTTGCATCTGGGAGAATTATTGCAGGAGGCGGCGGCTCAGCTAGATAGTGAGCACGCGCTGATACGTTGGGTAGCGCAGCAGATCTCCGCCCCTGACCGGCAGTCACAGAGTCAACAACTGCGCCTGGAAAGCGACCGGCATTTGGTGCAGATAGTGACTATACATAAATCTAAAGGGCTGGAATATCCACTGGTCTGGCTGCCATTTATCAGTAATTTTCGTCAGCAGCAGCAAGGCGTGTATCACGATCGCGATACCTTTTCATCCATGCTCGACCTTAACAGTAATGAACTGAGCCAAACGCTGGCCGAAGAAGAGCGTCTGGCGGAAGACTTACGCCTATTGTATGTCGCACTGACTCGTTCGGTTTATCACTGTAGCGTAGGGATCGCCCCACTGATTCAAGGCACGCGGAAAAAACAGGGCAATACTGATGTGCATCTTGGTGCTTTGGGGTATCTGGTTCAGAAATCACAGGTGGCTGATGCTGAGGGTCTTAACCAGTATTTATCAGCGTTATGTAGTGATGATGTGGTGTTTTCGACCATCGACGCGCCGGAACCAACGCCGTGGGTACCGCCGGATGAGATGAGTAAGTCGCTGTCTGCACGGGGGGTTGAACGAAAAATTCATGACAACTGGCGGGTGACTAGTTACTCCGGCCTGCAACAGCATGGAACTGCGCTGGCGCAGGATTTATTGCCACGTCTGGATGTAGAGGCTGCGGGTGAGCAGCAACCTGCGCAAGAGCCGCAGATGAATGCGCATACTTTCCCGCGCGGTGCATCACCCGGTACTTTCCTGCACAGCATCTTTGAAGAGATTGCTTTTGACCAACCGGTGGATGACGAATGGCTGCGGCTAAAACTGACCACCCAAGGGCTTGACCCGGTATGGTTGCCGGTGCTTAAGACGTGGATCGACGCTATTCTGCATACTCCACTCGGAGAGCCTGCGTTGACGCTGAGTGCTCTTGACCATGAAAAACTCCAGTCAGAACTGCAATTTTACCTGCCTATTGAGGGGTTGTTGCAGGCTCGCCAACTTGATGTTGTCACAAAGCATCACGACAGTCTGTCTGCGCTCTGCCCACCGCTCGATTTCCAGCAGGTTAAAGGCATGTTGAAAGGGTTTATCGACCTGGTCTTTTACTGGAACGGGCGCTATTACCTGCTTGATTATAAATCCAACTGGCTGGGTGAAGACAGCAGTGCCTATACGGAATCCGCCATGGAAAATGCCATGGCCGAACATCGCTATGACTTACAGTACCAGCTTTACACACTGGCATTGCACCGCTATTTACGCCACCGCGTGGTGAGCTATAACTACCAGCAGCATTTTGGCGGCGTTATCTACCTTTTCCTGCGTGGTATGGATATCGAGCATCCAGGTAACGGTGTTTTCCGCCGCAGACCGTCAGAGGAATTTGTCGGGTGCCTTGACCGCTTATTCAAAGGAGAAATGGTGGTGGACGAAATGATGCTGAGCCACTCGCAGCCTGCGGAAGGGACCCAATGAACCTGTTATATGAGCAAGCGCAAAACTCAGGTGCGCTGAAGTCACTTGATGTTCAATTCGCCCGCATGATAACTGGGGGGCATGCATCGTGGAGCGAGTCGGACAGTGAAAAGGCTGCATTAATGTTGGCTGCGGCATGTTTGAGTGCCGAAGCGGGGAGCGGTCATGTCTGTCTTCATCTTGAACAACTTCAACCCGACATGCTATTCGGTGGGCGTTTCCCTGCACTGGCGACGGCGCTCTGGCAACTCGCTGGATCGCCGGACATACAGCAATGGCTGGCATTGCTGCATCAGCATCCTTCCGTCAGTGATGGCTCACATCCTGCGCCGCTGGTGCTTCAGGACAATCGCCTGTACTTACAGCGTATGTGGCAGAGCGAAGGTAAGGTCGCGGCTTTCTTCAATGCTGAAAAGATAGTGCAGGGCGCATCATTGGCGGTTGATGAAGGAAGGTTACGGACCATTCTCAATACACTCTTTGGCGATGCTGAATCCGGCAGTGACACTGATTGGCAGAAAGTGGCGGCAGCCGTGGCGGCGACCCAGCGTATTTCGATTATTTCCGGTGGGCCGGGGACAGGGAAAACCACGACAGTGGCCAAGCTGCTTGCGGCATTAGTTCAGCTGTATCCCGAACAAAAACTGCGTATTCAGTTAGCAGCCCCTACCGGTAAGGCCGCGGCGCGTTTAACGGACTCCCTCGGGCAAGCCATATTGGAATTACCGCTCAGTGCCGCAGAGCGCGAACTTTTCCCGGATGAAGCGTCGACGTTACACCGCTTGCTGGGGGCTCAACCCGGTAGCCAGCGTATGCGTTACCACCTGGGTAATCCTTTGCATCTTGATGTGCTGGTGGTCGATGAGGCCTCAATGGTTGATTTGCCCATGATGGCCCGGCTGATTGAAGCCTTGCCAGAGCAAGCACGGGTGATTTTTCTTGGCGATCGCGATCAACTCGCCTCAGTGGAGGCCGGTGCGGTGTTGGGGGACATCTGCCGTTTTGCCGAACAGGGTTACAGCCCGGAACGTGCCACGCAGTTGAGCTATCTCACCGGCTGTCAGCTCAAGCCGACGCAAACGGCTCACCCAGCCAAGGTGCGGGATAGCCTGTGCCTACTGCGACACAGTTATCGTTTTGACTCGGGGTCGGGGATAGGGCGTTTGGCCACCGCTGTCAATGCGGGGGAGAGCACGACAGCGGTTCGTATTCTTGGTGAAGGTTTACCCGATGTGACAGGTTACCCACTCAATGAAACCGAGGATTTTCAGCCTCTGCTTGATGCCTGCGTCAGCGGATATAAACCCTATTTACTGGGCGTCGCTAAAGGGGGTTCAGCGGAGAGTATTTTGCAGGCATTCAGTCGTTTTCAGGTGCTCTGCGCTTTACGTGAAGGGCCATTTGGCGTGAAGGGGTTGAATGAACGCATTGAGCAGTTACTCAATCGCAAAGGGTTGATCCGCCGACCGGCGGTGCTGGCGGGCAAATGGTACGCCGGACGGCCGGTGATGATCAGTCGCAATGACAGTGCGTTGGGGTTGTTCAATGGCGATATCGGTATCGCTTTACCGGATGGGCAGGGCGAGCTGAGAGTTTGGTTCCAATTGCCTGGTGGGGAAGTCAAATCTGTGCAGCCAAGTCGCTTACCTGCGCATGAAACGGCCTATGCTATGACGGTGCATAAATCTCAAGGTTCTGAGTTCGAGCACACGCTATTTGTATTGCCTAATCACTTCCTGCCGGTACTGACTCGTGAATTGGTTTACACCGCCATTACCCGCGCCAGAGCGAAGCTTTCACTATATGCCAGTGAGAAAGTATTCAGTATTGCCACCCGCACGCGAACTCACCGTCGGAGCGGGTTGGCGCAGAGGTTGATCGGTCAGGGATAGTCATCGTATCGTGTTGCGGATTGGCGGATAAAATAAAAGGGACGCCCTTGTTTAATGAAGGCGTCTTTTTATTGTTTAGTTAGAAGCGGTTCAGAGTTCAATCAGCAATATTTTGGATCGGCGCTGATAGTTATACATTTCCTGTTTCTGAATCGGTAGAACGTCAACTTCTGCCGGTTTGAAACCTCGTTCCTGGAACCAGTGAATGCTGCGCGTAGTCAGTACAAACAGGCGATCCAATCCCATATGCTTAGCCTGGCTAGCCACCCGTTTTAACAACATTTCACCGCGAGATGAGCTGCGGTAATCCGGATGAACCGCCACGCAAGCCATTTCGCCGATGCGTTCTTCGGGGAATGGATAGAGTGCTGCGCAGGCGATGGTCAGGTTATCGCGTTCGATGATAGTGAACTTATCGATTTCCATTTCCAACTGCTCGCGTGAGCGGCGAACTAAAATACCCTGTTGCTCAAGCGGACGGATCAACTCAAGTATGCCGCCAATGTCATTGATGGTGGCGCGGCGAACTTGCTCGGCGCTCTCCATCACAATTTGCGTACCGATACCGTCACGTGAAAACAGTTCCTGCACTAGCGCGCCATCTTCCTGATAACTGATCAGATGGCTGCGGCGCACACCGCTGCGGCAGGCTTTTACTGCGCCGCGCAGGAAACGCACGGTGCCTGACTGATAGTCACCGTCTGCCTCCATGGTATCAATACGTACTTGCCCATCATTAGGGAAAAGCTCGGAGATGATTTTGTCGTTTTCATCTATCACGCCCTGAGATGAACAGAAGCCGATCATTTTCTCTGCTTTCAGCTTAATAGCCAGCTGCGTGGCGACCTCTTCTGAAGTGAGATTGAAACTCTCCCCGGTAACGGATACCGCGACCGGACCTAAAAGAACGATCGCGTTGCTGTCGAGCTGGCGATGGATAGCTTCTTCATCAATACGACGGATGCGGCCGGTATGGCAGTAATCGATACCATCATCAACGCCCAGAGGCTGTGCGATGATGAAGTTACCGCTGACCACGTTGATGTGCGCGCCCTGAAGTGGCGTATTATTCAGACTCATCGACAGGCGGGCAGTGATATCGAGCTGTAACAGACCGGCAGCTTGCTTCACCAATTCGAGGGTGCGGGCATCCGTTACGCGGGTATTTTTATGGTAGATGGGTTCATAATTATGCTCCGCCAAATTTTTATCGATTTGCGGGCGAGCACCATACACCACGACCAAACGGATCCCCAGGCTATGCAGCAGACCGATGTCGTTAACTATATTCGTGAAGTTTTCATGTTCAATGGCTTCACCACCGAGCATGACCACAAAGGTTTTGCCACGATGCGCATTGATATAGGGAACGGTGTGGCGAAATCCCTGGACCAGTTCAGTACTACGTTCCTTCACGGCAAAACCTCATTTGAATTTTTATTCGTAATTTCTGTATTTTTATTCTTTTAAGCCGGTGTGGCAAGCAAGAAATTTCTGTTTTTTCTCTCTTCTCTTTCACAAAGCGACAACAATACTAAAAATCAATGGCCGGTTTAAGAATGACATGTGGGGACCGATTGGTTAGAATTTTCTGATTGGGCCAGTTTATGGCTATTTTTTTATTTTTAGCTCTGTTTTGAGCCCTTATCTTTGAGAAAGCATGACTGACGATAATCACAATTCTGGCCGCAGACGGCTGTTACAAAGCGTGGCTGCCTCTTGGTTATTAAGTGTCAGTCGGGTGGGTTTCGCCGCCAGTGCACAGGTGGTTGCCATTCGTGTGTGGCCTGCATCTACGTATACCCGCCTTACTATTGAGTCCAGTACTTCTCTGAAATATAAGCAATTTCTTCTTACCAATCCTCATCGCGTTGTGATCGACATCGAAGGTGTGCACCTTAACAGTGTGCTCAAGGGATTAGGTCATCAGATCCAGCAGAGTGACCCGTTCATTAAAGAAGCAAGAGTCGGGCAGTTCGATCAAAAAACGGTACGCTTGGTGATGGAGCTCAAGCAACCCATTAATCCGCATGTCTTCACTCTGAAACCGGTTGCGGGGATCCGTAATCGGCTGGTGGTCGATCTCTACCCAGTCGAAGGTACGGTCAGTGCGGATGATGATCCTTTGCTGGCATTACTGGAAGATTACAATAAGGGCGATGTGGCACGGACTTTGCCGCCCGAGATGGCAAAAGATGGCAAGGCCGGACATGAACGGCCGTTGGTGATTATGCTCGATCCCGGACATGGCGGCGAAGACCCCGGTGCTATCGGGAAATATAAAACTCGCGAAAAAGATATCGTGTTGCAAATAGCGCGCAAATTGCAAAAGCTGATCCAACGCGAGTCGAATATGACCGTTCATATGACCCGCAACGAGGACGTGTTTATTCCGCTAAAAGTACGGGTGGCGAAAGCGCGGAAATTGCGCGCAGATCTTTTCGTTTCTATCCATGCGGATGCTTTTACCAGCCGCGCCGCCCGTGGATCTTCCGTATTTGCGCTGTCGACTAAAGGGGCGACCAGTACGGCGGCGCGTTTTCTGGCGCAAACGCAAAATGAGTCTGACCAGATTGGCGGCGTCAGTAAAAGCGGTGACCGCTATCTCGACCATACCATGTTTGATTTGGTGCAGACCGCAACCATCAATGACAGCTTGAAATTTGGCAAAGAAGTGTTGATGCGTATGAGCAAAATAAATCATCTGCATAAGAACAAAGTCGATCAGGCTGGATTTGCTGTTCTGAAAGCGCCGGATATCCCCTCGATTCTGGTAGAAACTGCATTTATCAGTAATGTGGAAGAGGAGCGAAAACTGAAAACCAGTCACTTCCAACAGAAAGTGGCAGAGTCGATATTGGCAGGGATTAAAGCCTACTTCGCGCAAGGAGGAATGTCCGCAAGAAGGTAGTGCTCGGCTGCTCAGTTGCCTAAGATAGGTGTCTGGCATTGGGTTGTGCGAGTTCATCAGACGTCAGAAACAAAAAAACACCCGTTAAGGTGTCCGATGTTCTTTTACCGCTTAATATGTAGTTGGTTGCGGGGGCCGGATTTGAACCGACGACCTTCGGGTTATGAGCCCGACGAGCTACCAGGCTGCTCCACCCCGCGTCCGTCACTACAATGTACTTATTACTACTTACTACCCATCCAGTAATTGGTTGCGGGGGCCGGATTTGAACCGACGACCTTCGGGTTATGAGCCCGACGAGCTACC
>NZ_BMFZ01000014.1:73134-127415 GCF_014639435.1 Hafnia psychrotolerans
CTGCTCCACCCCGCGTCCGTCACTACTGTACTACTTTTATCGGTAAGTCTTTCATTCCAATCGCGCTTTTACTACAGCATCGTATTGGTTGCGGGGGCCGGATTTGAACCGACGACCTTCGGGTTATGAGCCCGACGAGCTACCAGGCTGCTCCACCCCGCGTCCGATGAGGGCGAACTATACGCTGCATGAGAATTCGTGCAACCTTTTTTTCGGAATTGATGTGATAAACCACTCGGTTACTTGCTTTTTATACAGAGTGCTGCTTTTTTCTACGGGTTTAACAGAATCTATTATTTTCGTTGATGCCAATTCCTTTCTGATAGCCCGTTTGTTATGGTTTTGGCGCAAGTCCACCTGAAAGCAAGAGAGTGCAGTAATAATGAAAGGACGTTGGAGTAAGTATCTGCTGAGTGGTTTGGTCATCGCCGTGTTGGCGGGGTGCTCGTCCAGGCCTACTGATCGCGGTCAGCAGTATAAAGATGGTCGACTAGACAATGCACTTGAGTACGTTAATGAGCCGAACGCCACCGGCAAACCGGTTAACGCTAAAGATTACGCTGATCAGGTGATGGAAGTGCAATACGCCTCCTCATCCCTTTATGGCCGTAACAACACGACTTTTCAGGCGGTGGAGCAGTGGATTCGCTCCGGCGCTGATACCCGCACCTTGAGCCAATACGGCATCAATGCCTACCAGATGGAAGGGGCAGACAATTTCGGTAACGTGCAATTTACCGGGTATTACACACCGGTATTGCAAGCTCGTTATACCCGTCAGGGCGCATTCCAGTATCCGTTATACCGCATGCCGCCGAAACGTGGGCGTCTACCTGATCGCGCTTCTATCTATTCCGGGGCACTGAGCGAAAAATATGTGGTGGCCTGGACCAATTCCCTGATGGATAACTTCATGATGGAAGTGCAGGGAAGCGGTTATGTCGATTATGGCGATGGCCGCCCGCTGACGTTCTTCGGCTATGCCGGTAAAAACGGTCACGCTTACCGCAGTATTGGTAAAGTGCTGATCGACCGTGGCGAAGTTGCGCGTGAGAATATGTCCATGCAGGCAATCCGTCATTGGGCTGACACGCACAGCGCGAGTGAAGTTCAGGAACTGTTGGAACAAAACCCATCATTTGTTTTCTTCAAGCCCGTGCCTTTTGCGCCAGTTAAAGGTGCCAGCGGTGTTCCATTGATTGCGAAAGCCTCTGTGGCGTCTGACCGTTCCCTGATTCCGGCGGGAACCACCATATTGGCAGAAGTACCTGAACTGAACAATAAAGGCAAGTTCACCGGTAAATATCATATGCGTCTGATGGTTGCACTGGATGTCGGTGGGGCAATTAAAGGACAACATTTTGATATGTATCAGGGGATTGGGCCAGATGCCGGACATGCGGCCGGTTATTACAATCACTATGGCCGCGTTTGGGTGCTAAAATCAGCGCAAAATGGCAAGCCGCTGTTTACTGCTTACAATGCAGCGAGTAGTTCGTCTTCCAGCGCGACGCCCTCTGCGCTGGCCCCCGTACCGGCAACCACCAGCAACAGCGGATCTTTCCTGCTGAAATAGTCTGGTTGCGGTAAAATGTTCTACTCAAAGCAGCCTGCGGGCTGCTTTGTTTTGGCGAAAAATCAGTATCACGTTGAATTTCATAGCAAGTACAGAGGTTAATCCGTCATGACAGCAGTTTACTCCGATGCCTATCAGCAGCGTTTTGGTGGCACCGCGCGCCTTTATGGTCAGCAGGCGCTGGCGCTGTTCTCGCAGGCGCATGTCTGTGTTATCGGTATCGGAGGCGTAGGTTCTTGGTCGGCCGAAGCACTGGCGCGTACCGGTATTGGCGCTATCACGCTGATTGATATGGATGATGTCTGTGTGACAAACACGAATCGCCAGATTCATGCGCTGCGTGAAAATGTCGGGCAGGCAAAAACGGAAGTAATGGCGCAGCGTATTCTGGCAATTAACCCGGAGTGTCATGTCACTTGTATCGACGATTTTATTACCCCAGACAATGTGGCGGAAATGCTCAATCGCGATTTCAGCTATGTGATTGATGCTATCGACAGTGTGCGACCTAAAGCGGCATTGCTGGCTTATTGCCGCCGCTACAAGATCCCGGTGGTGACTACCGGTGGTGCGGGCGGGCAGATTGATCCGACGCAAATCGCGGTCGTGGATCTGGCGAAGACCATTCAGGATCCGCTGGCAGCAAAATTACGTGAACGGCTGAAAAGTGATTTTGGCGTAGTGAAGAACAGTAAGGGCAAATTCGGGATTGATTGCGTCTTTTCCAGCGAACCGCTGATGTATCCGCAGGCAGATGGTTCGGTGTGTGCATCACGTGCTACAGCGGAAGGGCCAAAACGCATGGACTGTACAACGGGGTTTGGTGCGGCAACCATGGTCACTGCCACGTTCGGTTTTGTCGCGGTATCACATGTGCTAAAAAAGATGATGGCCAAAGCGCAGCGGCTGCAAGCCGCCACCCGAGATTCAGACTGAACTACAACGCCTTGCGTGCCAGTTGCCGTACGCCTTCTGACAGGGCTTTTAAACCGCTGGCGCGGCTGGTGCTAAGCTGTTCGCGCAGGCCTAACGTATCAAACAATATCAGGGGATCATCTGCCAGGATCGCTTGTGGTGTTTTGCCTTCCACTTTCGTCAGCAAAATAGCCAGCAGGCCTTTGACTATGCGGCCTTCGCTGTCGCCATAGAAATGCATGTTGCCATTCTCCAATAGCTCCGCCCCCAGCCACACCTTATTCTCACAGCCTGACAGTTCAGTTTCCGGCGTTTTTAAACTGCCGTCCAGCGTGGGGACATTTTTCGCCATTAGGATCAACTGACGGTAGCGATCTTCCCACTGGCGTAAGCCGGAAAAGCTTTCGACCAGCGTCTGTTCGGTAATGTTATGTCCAAAAGGATGAGGTGCTAACATACAATTTCTCTATTTTAAAAGGCGTTAATCGGCCAGTAGCTCCAGCGCATACTTTATCGATTTTACCAGACGATCGACATCATCTGCCGTATTATAGGGAGCGAAAGAGGCTCGAAGTGTGCCACTGACCCCCATTGCCTCCATCAGCGGTTGCGCGCAATGTTGACCGGCGCGTAACGCGATGCCCTGCTCAGCGGTTAGCGTCACAATATCGTTGTGGTGCACACCTGCGATATCAAAGGCCAGAATAGAGGCAGTCTGCCAGCGGAAGCTGCGAAAACCGGGCAGTGCTGCCAGTTGCTGTTCAGCCTGCGTCGCCAGATGCTGAGCGTATCGTTCACCTGCCGCAGTATCAATACTCTCCAGCCAGCCAAGAGCGGCATCAAACCCAAGCACGCCGGCGATATTCGGTGTGCCTGCTTCAAAACGATGTGGCACTGTTTGCGGGGTGAAACCTTGCATTGAGGCGTACGTTAACATTTTCCCGCCGCCGTGCCAGGCGGGCATATCGTCAAGCAATGCCGTTTTGCCATAGAGCACGCCGATACCGGTCGGACCGTAAAGCTTATGGGCGGAAAATACGTAAAAGTCGATATCTAATGCCTGAACATCGGCGGGACAATGGACTACGCCCTGTGCGCCATCTACCAGCACCAAGGTGCCGTTGGCATGTGCCAGCTCAATGGCACGAGATAAGTCTGGCATACCCCCCGTCACGTTCGACATCTGCCCGAGTGCCAGCAGACGTGTTCTTCTATTAAGTAGTGCGGGTAACCGGTTGAGATCTGGTAAGAATTTTTCATCGAGCGGCAGCGTAACCACTGTTGCTTTATAGCGTTCAGCCAGCATCAGCCAAGGGATCAGGTTGGCATGATGCTCCGCCTGGCTGACGATGATTTCATCGCCTGGTTGCAGACGCGGTGCCAGATAGCTTTGCGCGACAAGATTAATTGATTCGGTAGTTCCGCGTGTCCACACAATATTTTCGGGTAACGCGGCATTGATCCATCTCGCCACCCGTACACGCGTCTGCTCATATTTTTCGGTCAAAGATTGTGCTGCACGATGCTGGCTGCGGTGAACCGTGGCACCTTCTTGCGAGTAAAACTCGAGGGTTGCATCAATGACACTTTTGGGCTTAAGGGCTGTTGCCGCGCTGTCCAGGTAGCATTGTCCGTGAGTAAGTGCAGGAAATTGCAGGCGAAATTTAGCGAAATCAAAGTCAGTCATACGCGTTCAACTTTTGTGAGTAAGCAGCCTGGCATGAAGTTTCTCCCTATCGGTAGCCTGGATGTATTCATTTTAGGAATGGTTACCGTGGCAATATATCAGAAGCTTGTTATGCTGAATAACGAAGGCAAGAAGAATTAGATATATGTATTCACTGCCATTATAAGTATTTTAATCTACAAGGAGTCTATGATGAAGAAGATCGCCGCCGTAGTTTCAGCCGTACTGCTGACCTGTACCCTTGCTGCGTGTTCGAGCAACTACGTCATGCATACCAATGATGGCCGCACGATTGTTGCTGAAGGCAAGCCAAGCACAGACAGCGATACCGGTATGATCAGTTATACCGATGCGTATGGCAACAAACAGCAGATCAATAAATCTGAAGTTAAAGAGATGGCTCAAGGTAACTAATCCTTAAGTTGAGACTTTCCCAAGCGGAAAGCGCTCTTTACTTGCATTAACAAAACCGGCCATCTTAAAGATGCTGCCGGTTTTGTTATATTATGCGACTCGGTTTTGCTCATCGGTAATAAAGTGACAGATAAAAAAAAGCACCGCTAAATGCGGTGCTAAAAAATCACTTTGGACAGACAGGGTAATGTACAGGAAGTGAAAAATTTGTGGCATTCAAGCCACGTGTCCGGATTGCCAGACAATGCAAACACAACATCACAACCACAAGCCAAAAGCATTTCAGCATCCTCATACTAAACTACTTTTCGTTCCGGCCTGGGAAGTGGCGCCACTATAGGTTTTTGCCTGTACATCCTCAACGGACAATTTATAATGTCTCGGATTAAAAAAACTAATAGTACAACCCACGGCTAAGCGCGTCGCTCGCCGGCGAATGAGAAGTATCCATTCCATGTCAAAACGTTTACCGCCTCTTAATTCCCTGCGTGTTTTCGACGCTGCAGCACGCCACCTCAGTTTTACTAAAGCGGCAGAGGAACTTTTTGTTACGCAAGCGGCAGTAAGCCACCAGATTAAGTCTCTTGAGGACTTTCTAGGATTGAAGTTATTTCGTCGACGTAACCGCTCTTTGTTACTGAGCGAGGAAGGCCAGAGTTATTATCTGGATATCAAAGAGATATTTTCTTCGCTGAATGAAGCGACGCGTAAGCTTCAGGCACGAAGTGCGAAAGGCGCGCTGACCGTCAGTTTACCCCCAAGCTTTGCTATTCAGTGGCTGGTGCCGAGACTCTCTGGCTTTAACTCAGCTTATCCGGGAATCGACGTGCGTATCCAGGCCGTTGACCGTGAAGAAGATAAGCTGGCGGACGATGTTGATGTGGCGATTTTTCATGGGCGGGGTAATTGGCCGGGCTTGCGAGTCGAACGTTTATACGCCGAATATCTGTTACCGGTTTGCTCCCCTTCGTTGCTAATGGGGGATAAGCCGTTAAAAACTCCCGAAGATCTAGCAAACCATACGCTGTTGCATGATGCTTCACGCCGGGACTGGCTGGCTTATACCAAGCAACTGGGGTTGCAGCATATTAATGTGCAGCAAGGGCCAATCTTCAGCCACAGTGCGATGGTTGTTCAGTCTGCTGTTCACGGGCAGGGCGTGGCTCTGGCAAATAATGTCATGGCGCAAACTGAGATTGAAGCGGGACGACTGGTCTGCCCGTTTAATGAAGTATTGATCAGTAAAAATGCTTTTTATCTGGTTTGTCATGACAGTCAGGCAGAACTGGGTAAAATAGCCGCCTTTCGTCAGTGGATCCTTGCCCGTGCAGCCAGCGAGCAGGAGAAATTGCGCTTTCGTTACGACCAGGCCTAAGCCTGATAATACATCCCGTAGATTATATTGCTGAGTTGCCGATCCCGGCTGACTCATCAATCACTAACGATAATAGGTAAGCCTCATGACCAGTCGTTCAATGTTGATCTTCGCTGCTATCAGTGGCTTTATCTATGTTGCTTTCGGCGCTTTCGGCGCCCATGTACTGAATAATTCACTGGGTCAGGCTGAGATGGCTTGGATCCAAACCGGCTTAACGTACCAAAGTGTGCATACGCTGGCCATTTTGGCGCTAGGTGTTGCGATGCAACGTCAGCGTAATATCTGGTTTTATTGGAGCAGCGCGTGCCTGGCACTTGGTACTGTGCTGTTTAGCGGCAGCCTTTATTGCCTGGCGCTTTCACACCTCAGATTGTTTGTATTTGTTACGCCGATAGGTGGAACTTTCTTCCTGATCGGTTGGATATTGATGTTGACTGGCGCTTTGCGTCTGAAAAATAAGGCAGAACGCCATGAATAAAGTTGCTCTCTATTGCCGCTCTGGTTTTGAAAAAGAGTGTGCCGCAGAAATTACGGCCAAAGCCGCCAAACTTGAAATCTTTGGTTTTGCTCGCGTTAAAGAAGACAGCGGTTATGTGATTTTTGAATGCTACCAGCCTGAAGATGCCGATCGTCTGGCGAAAGAAATACCTTTTCGCGAGCTGATTTTTGCTCGCCAGTTGATTGTGGTCGGCGAGTTGCTGAAAGATCTCCCGCCGGAAGACCGCGTGTCGCCGATTGTCGGCATGCTGCATGGTGTGATCACCAACGGCGGCGAGCTGCGTGTTGAAATGCCGGATACTAATGAAAGTAAAGAGTTGACTAAGTTTTGTCGTAAATTGACCGTTCCTCTGCGTTCGGCGATGCGCGAGCAACGGATCCTGGGAAAACGTGAAAATTCGCTGCGCCCGGTCGTCCATGTTTTCTTTATTGCGTCCGGTTGCTGTTATGTCGGCTATTCATATAGCAATAATAACTCGACGTTTTATATGGGTATTCCGCGTCTTAAGTTTCCGTCAGAGGCGCCAAGCCGCTCGACGCTGAAACTGGAAGAAGCTTTCCATGTGTTTATTCCTGCCGATGAGTGGGAAGAGCGTCTGGCAAGCGGGATGTATGCAGTGGATCTCGGAGCTTGTCCGGGCGGCTGGACCTATCAATTGGTTCAGCGCAGCATGATGGTTACCGCAATAGATAACGGTCCGATGGCACAGAGCCTGATGGATACCGGGCAGGTAATTCATCTGAAAGAAGATGCTTTTAGGTATAAATCAACAAGTTGGAAAAACTACTGGCTGGTATGTGACGTCGTAGAGAAACCGGCGAAAGTGGCGGCGTTAATGTGTGACTGGTTGGTCAACGGCTGGTGTCGTGAGGCTATCTTCAACCTGAAACTCCCAATGAAGAAGCGTTATGAGGAAGTGACTAACATTCTCGAACGTATTAAAGAGCGTTTGGAGGAAAACCACATTCACGCAGAAATTTTTGCCAAGCATCTCTACCATGACCGTGAAGAAGTCACTGTCCACGTGCGCCGCTTCTGGGCTACCGTGGGTGGACGCCGCGACGAGCGTTAAATGGCGATAACCTGACTCTTATTCAGGTGAGAATTAAAACGCCGGTGCTTTCTAAGCCCGGCGTTTTTTATTGTTTCATAGTCGATTAGGGCAGGCGTAACTGTCGCAGGTTTCCGTCGAGAGGGAGATCTGTTTGCAGAGTTGAAACCCGTTTACATGCGTAGGCCAAATCCCGATACTCGGCTAACTTTGCACGCCATTTTTCAGGAATAGACTCGAGGTTTTCATAGAGCGCATCCAACGTTCCGGCCTGAGTCAAAAGTGTTATGGCCGTTTTCGGCCCAATGCCTGGCACTCCGGGGATTTTACTGCTGCTGATCCCCGCCAACCCCCAGTAATCGGTTAACTGCTGTGGTGTAACGCCAAAGGTTTCGCGTACAAAAGGCATATCCAGCCAGCGCTTTTGAAAATAGTCACGAATCTGCACGTTAGGTGCCAGTAACTGACAGTAGCCCTTGTCGGTAGATACAATGGTTACCTGATGTCCCCCACCCGCAACTTTGGCTGTCAGCGTGGCGGCTAAATCGTCGGCTTCATTGCCAGGTGAATGCCAGCAAGCGACACCGCAGGCAATAAATCCCTCTTTCAGACTCGTCATTTCGGCCAAAAGGTTGTCAGGCATCGGTGAGCGGCCTGCTTTGTAGTCGGGCAGGCACTGATGACGCCAGCTGTTATCGCGGTCATCTTCATCAAACACGGCGACAGCATGGGTGGGTTGGGTGTGTTGAATTAACTGCCCGATGGCATTCTGGCAGGTCAGTAGGCACGGCGAACCCTGTACCGCATGAATACGGCGGATAAGATTCAGCGCGTCAATAATAAGCAGATTTATAGGCATGTTGAGGTGGCTTCCATTAATAAACAGGGCGACATATACGCCGCCCTGAATCAAGCCTTTTTAAAATGATGTAACCCCGCTATCAGGCACAAATTTCATAACAAGGAATATACGCGCTGCCCGGCAATTTCATACGGTGCTGAGCGACAAATCCTTGCAACAGGCTGTCCATTTTCTTCATTAACGCCGGATCGCCGTGCAGTTTAAAGCAGCCGTGTTTTTCAATTTCCTGAATACCGAACTCTTTAACGTTACCCGCCACAATTCCCGAGAAGGCGCGGCGTAGTGCGGCAGCGAGTTCTTCTGGTGGCTGATTTGGATAGAGATTCAGTGCTGCCATATTACTATGGTTTGGCTCAAACGGCATTTGCAGGTCAGGCGCGATGCGTATAGACCAGTTAAAGCTGTAGGCATCGCCGCTGTTACGACGGTTCTCTTTCACCAGCGGCATGGCACGCTTCATTTGACGTGCTACTTCAGTCGGGTCGTCAATGATGATGGTGTAATGCTTACGCGCTTCTTCGCCCAGTGTGTCTTTGATGAAAGCATCAAGTACGGTGAAGTAATCTGCACTCTCTTTCGGACCGGTGAGGATAAGAGGCAGAACCTGATCACTGTTTTCCGGATCCATCAAAATTCCCAACAGATACAGGAGTTCCTCTGCTGTACCTACGCCACCTGGGAATATAATGATCCCATGAGCGATACGTACAAAGGCTTCAAGCCGTTTTTCAATGTCCGGCATGATGATCAGTTCATTCACCAGCGGGTTTGGTGGTTCAGCGGCGATGATAGAAGGTTCGGTCATTCCGATGAAACGCCCTAGTTTGTAACGTTGCTGCGCGTGGCCTACTGCGGCACCTTTCATTGGTGCTTCCATGGCTCCAGGGCCGCAACCGGTACAGATATTCAATTCACGCAGGCCGAGTTGGCTACCAACGTTGCGGGCGTACTGGTATTCGACGGCGTTTATTGAATGTCCACCCCAGCAAACCACCATGTTCGGATCTTCATCCAGATGAAGGGCGCGGGCGTTACGCAGAATAGAGAACACCATATTGGTGAGATGCACCGAGTTTTCACTGTTGAAATTCTCGAAGCGGATGTTATTGCTGATTTGCGCATTGACGAACAAGATGTCGCGAAGCACGGCAAACAGATTGGCTTGCAGGGAACGGATAATTCGGCCATCCACAAAAGCATCTTCAGGCGGATTGACGAGCTCAAGTTTAACACCGCGTTCGCGGCGTAACACATTGATATCAAAGCTTTCATAGCGCTCAAGTAGTTCTTTGCTGCTGTCGGTCTGACTGCCACTGTTGAGCACGGCTAATGAGCAGTTACGGAACAGACGATATAAGTCGCTGCTCGCTGTGCGCTTTAGCATGTCAACTTCTAACTGCGACAACAGATCCATTGAGCCAAGAGGGCTGATATGTGTAATCAAAGTTGCTCCTTTACACCCATTATGGGATGTCATTTCTGCCGGAGAAAGGTTGCACATGATTTTTTGGATCTCGCTTTTTGCGGCGTGCCGAATCCTGTTGGCAGAAATAATTAACTGATTTTGAAGGTATCTATGCGGGGTCTGTTGCCCTGCAGTATCACTTCTGAATTAACAGTAACCTTGTCCTCAGGCTTTTACCAACCGTTGCTGACTGTTAGCTCAGTTCTTGAGCAAGGCCTCGCATTATTGCCTGACAAGTCTTGCTGTTGCAGGGGTAAACGGGAAGTTAGATCGCCAGGGATTGATGTCCAACCCTCCGCGGCGCGTATAGCGGGCGTACACTGTCAAATATTCAGGCGTGCAGCATTGCAGGATGTCATTGAAGATGCGCTCAACACACTGCTCGTGGAATTCATTGTGGTTACGGAAGGAGACTAAATAACGCAACAGTGCTTCCCGGTCTATTTTAGGCCCGCGATACTGAATTTGCACCGACCCCCAGTCTGGCTGATGCGTGATCAGACAGTTGGATTTAAGCAGATGGCTCACTAGTGACTCTTCGACAACCTCGTCACCAACTGCATTAACAAGGTATTCGGCGTTGAATTCGTAGCTATCAATCTCGATATCTTGGTCGTCAATGCACTCGCCGGTAAAGCGGCCAATGGTACTGCCTTCGACGTCGCCGAGGCGAGTCAGAGTGACTGCGACATCGCCTTCCGCGCAGGCGCTAAGATCGCGCGTGAGCGTAGCCAGAACGCTACCCCAGTTGTCGAATTTTGTCTGATTAAAGCTGTTGAGGTAGAGCTTGAAGCTTTTGGACTCAATCAGATTGATGCTGTCCGCATTCAGACTGATTTCACCCACGGCAACCTGCGGCAATCCTTTGGCATTAAGCCATGAGAGTTCATATAACGTCCAGATGTCCGCCCCCTGAAAGGGCAGCGCATCCGGAAAAAGACCCAACGGCTCCCGATTCATGCTACGAGGAACAGCTTGTAATAAGGAAGCGTCATAACGATCACGGTACGGAGTCGGTTTGCCCAATGTCAGTTGAGATAGGGCCGGGTTATCCTGATAAAAGGACATGCTGTCACCTTGGTCTAAGTTCTGGGTACAATAGAGTTTGAAATCGTTTCCCTAGTTTAACTTAGCCTGGTCTGAAGATGAGAGAATTTATGGAGTCTGATGTTTCTGTCGCGTTGCGCGAATTTACCCAACGGTATGTGGATTTATGGCAGCGGGAGACAGGCTTCCCTCCGTCAAGCGAGGCGTTGTTGGATGTTGAGTCGCCTTGTGTGGTGAAAAGCAGTGAAACGGCCGTCTACTGGCTGACGCAGATTTTTAACCCGGCTGATACACTGACTAATGTCGAACGCGCGCTGGAACTGCAATTGCGGCCCGAAGCTCATGCGTTTTATACCACCCAGTTTGCCGGAGATATGGCCGCTCAATGGGAGGATAATGCTTTGACATTATTACAGGTTTGGAGCCCGGAAGACTTCACCCGCTTACAGGAGAATCTGATAGGGCATCTGGTTACCCAAAAGCGCCTCAAGCTCCCGCCGACGATTTTTCTGGCTACCACAGAGTCAGAAATGAGCATGGTGTCGCTATGCAATGTGAGTGGTGAAGTGATACTCGAACAATTTGGCAGTAAGAAGCGAACGCTTCTGTCGTCATCGTTGTCTGAATTTCTTACCATGCTATCTCCTCGTTTCCCCGACTGATTCTTATTTACTTCCTTGAGCATTGGCTCACAAGCGTGTGAGATATCTCTCACACGGCCTGTAGGATATCTCGTTTAATCCTTGCGGTAATTTCCACGTCTCTTTCAAATAGTCAATTAAAATCAAAATCTTAACTATTTTTTATTATCCGTAAAGCTTACGGCCGTTTTATTTGGCTTACAGGCTGTATTGTTTGAAGAGGCAAAATCAACGATTCTAACTGTGCCGAAGGATGGCATGAAACGGAACATTAGGATGATGGCTGTTTCATAAAGTAGGGGAAAGACTAAGGAATGGTCAGGACGCTTCATGATGAAGCAATGGACACCTCCAGGACGGAGATTGAGAGCTCGGAAGGGATAACGGGTGGGTCAGGAAGACTGAAGGAAACATGTCTGGAAGACATTAGGAAGACTCGTCAGGATGAAAGTAGGACGATGCAAAGGATGGCTGGTTAGGATAACCACAGGAAAAGTTTTCAAGGATTGAGCAGGGAGCACTTAGGTAGCTGGATTGCTATAAAACGAACCGAGGGCACTGTGAAAACAGTGCCCTCAACTTTTTTTGCGTCCTATTCGTTGTCGTTATGCGATGCACTGCCTGAGCATCACTCTTCGCTCAGGCAGATTCAGACATTATCCCGTAACCCAATCCGTCTTAGCCAATCGCTCCCAGTGCATCTTCTTTACCCTGACTTTTTGGCAACAGGAAGAGCGTTGCATAAATATCCAGCAGATAAATCGCCGCCAGTAAAGTTAATGCAGCAGTAAATGACACCTGCGAGACCAGCATGCCAATCACTAACGGTCCAAATCCGCCGACACCACGTCCGATATTAAACAGAATATTTTGCGCTGTAGCCCTCACATTGACTGGGTAAGTATCAGAAATCAGGCCGCCGTAACCGCCAATCATGCCATTCACAAACATACCCATTATCGCACCCGCAAACAGCATAGCTGTTGGATCGGTTAACTGCGCATAACACACCACCATCACAACGGCGCCAACCTGATAAATCAGGAAAATCCTCCAGCGTGGGAAGCGGTCAGCGAGCATTCCGAATAGCCAGATACCGAAAGTCATACCGACTACGGTGACGGCCGTCCATAACCCGGATTTGGTCAGCGAGAAGCCAAAGTTCTTCGAGAGATAAGTGGGCATCCAGATCATCAGCCCATAGTAACCAAAGTTTTGGACTGAACAGAGTATCAGGATCCCAATACTCGCCTTCGTGGTTGGTCGATCCTTAAACAGTAGTTTTATCCGGCTTAGCCGGGACTCATTGGGGGCCTGAGCGGCGTGCTTCACAAATTCTTCAGGCTCGCCCATCGTGCTGCGAATCAGGAAGGAGGCCAGTGCTGGCAGCAGACCGACTAAGAACATACCGCGCCAGCCAATCACACCCAGCAGCAAGGGGGTGAGAAACGCAGCGAGTAGCACGCCGAGTTGCCAACCCATACCGACATAAGCCGAAGCGCGGTTACGTTTTTCAGCGGGCCAGGCTTCAGCAATCAGTGCCATACCGATACCAAACTCACCGCCCAGACCAACGCCTGCCAAAGTGCGGTAAGCCAGTAAATCCCAGTAACCTTGTGCCACGGCGCACAAGCCAGTGAACAGAGAGAACATCAAAATGGTGAATGTCAGAACGCGGATGCGGCCATAGCGGTCACTGATGGGGCCAAAAATTACGCCGCCCAGCACGGCACCAATCAGCGTCCAGGTAACCAGTGAACCGCTTTGAGACGAGGTCAAACCGAGTTCGATGGCGATGGCTGGCAGCATAAAACCAAGAATTAATAAATCGAAGCCATCCATTGCATATCCGGTGACGGAGGCGATCATGGCTTTTGCTGGTGTTGCGTGGGCTTTTTGGGAACGTTGAGCAGGCATTAGGTCGTGTCAATTTATGTAAGGTTGATTTATTTTGCCCGGTCAGGAGGTTGAGTACCAGTATGAAAAACTGATGGCTGAGATTTAGTCATTATGATTAAAAGAGTCATGCAGGAGAAAGTTGGGGCCAAACGCCTTCAATGCTATGCTTTGCCACTTTGCGCCCGCACTGTGGCTGTCACAAATGACGAATTCAAGAGAGATTGATGAGTACAGAAAATCAGGTTCGCCAGATATTGCAGGATATCGAACAGGTCATGCGTGATCTGAAATTGTGGCATGCCACGCCTCCTGAAGACGCTGCATTTGACAGTGTCGAGCCTTTTTCCGTCGATACCATGTCTTCAGAACAATGGTTGCAATGGGTGTTGATTCCACGGATGTATTCACTGTTGGGGACCGATGCTGCATTGCCAACCCGTTTTGCTATTACCCCCTATTTTGAAGTGGCAATGCCCGATGCCGTTCTTTTGCTGGCAGAACTACAGCGCCTTGATGACTTGCTGAATATAGAAGACTGACATGCTGGAAATTTTGTATCAGGACGAACATCTGGTGGCGGTGAATAAACCTGCCGGGATGTTGGTTCATCGTAGCTGGCTGGACAGGCACGAAACCGTTTTTGTGATGCAAACGTTGCGCGACCAGATTGGTCAGCATGTGTTTACTGTTCATCGCCTGGATAAGCCCACGTCTGGGGTTTTACTACTGGCACTGTCAAGCGATGTCGCCCGTCTGCTTTCACAGCAGCTTGAAAATCATCAGGTGAATAAGGTCTATCACGCCGTGGTGCGTGGATATATGCCAGAAGATGGAACGGTGGATTATTCCCTCACCGAAGAGCTGGACAAGATTGCGGACAAGTTCGCCAATCCGGGCAAAGCACCGCAGCCGGCAGTCACTCATTATCGTGTGCTGGCTAAAGTGGAGATGCCTGTACCGGTCGGCCCCTATGATACGGCACGCTATAGTCTGGTAGAACTGACACCTGAAACGGGTCGCAAGCATCAGCTACGTCGTCATATGTCCCATTTGCACCATCCGATTCTGGGTGACAGCGCGCATGGTGATCTCAAGCAGAACCGCGGCATGATTAAACATTTTTCCTGCCCTGGCCTGATGTTGCATGCCAGCCATATGCAGTTGTCCCATCCTGTGACCGGAGAGACGATTGAGTTAACCGCCAGGTGGGATCCGCGGTGGCAACATGTGGTGGAGCAGTTCGGCTGGCAAGACACTGTCCCTGCACTTGAAAGGGTTGAGTTTGCCGCAGACTGGGGTCAGGATAACTAACAATTTTTAATGATATTCAGGACAACAAGGGAGTAAAACCATGGCTGAGATTGGTATTTTTGTCGGCACCGTTTACGGTAACGCGCTGCTGGTAGCGGAAGAGGCTGAAACTGTCCTGAAGAAACAAGGCCACGAGGTCAAACTGTTTGAGGAAGGCACACTGGAAGCCTGGCAGTACTATCGCCATCATTTTGCTCTGATTATCACCTCAACCACCGGTCAGGGCGACTTGCCTGACAGCATTGCACCGCTGTTCACGGTGATCCGCGATACGGTGGGTTATCAACCTGAGTTGCGCTATGGGATCATCGCTCTCGGTGACAGCAGTTATGATCACTTCTGTGGTGGTGGGCATAAGATGGATGATTTATTGCAGGAACAGGGCGCGTCGCGCGTCGGTGACATGTTGGAAATTGATGCAATGGAAACACCAGAGCCGGAGTCTGTTGCCATACCCTGGGTAATGAAATGGGCGCAGTTGCTTAAATAAATGTGCGAATAAACCAGCCTGTTCTCCACGGAAATAAAAAAGGTCAGGTGATCCCTGACCTTTTATTTTCTACTTTCACAAAAGCGAAAGAGGGATCATTAACGGCCGTTGGTTAATTTTTCCAGATCGGACTCGATCTCGGTAATTTTATTCGCCACAACGGATTCCAGATGACGAAGGTCATCAAGAATTTTGCGTTTCAGATCCACCTCTACCTGATCTCGCTGACAAATTTGATCCAGCTCATCAATCACATACCGGAGATTTGGGCTGATTTCGTGAATTTCTTTATAACCTTGACCAGCATTATCGGCCACGATAGTTTTGCGCTGGCGTGGATATTTGAATTTCACGCTTTTGGCAAAAAACTCGCCTTTGTCTTTGCGAAAGTAAATTTTCAGGATGTCGTTATTGGCCTCCTGACGCAGGCTATAACGATCAATATCGTCGGGATTATTAATACCCAAGCTTTTCAGGTTGTCATACATAGCGGCACCTTTTAGTTTTTACAGAGGATTATCATGATGAACCGAACGGCGGTCAGGATCGTTGATTCGTGACATAGTTTGCCGCCATGAAAATATAAAATGGCGAGTTAAACAAACCCGCCCGATTCAGTTTAGTCGATAGAGCGTAATAACTCATTAAGACCCGTTTTACCTAGCGTTTTGGCATCCACTTTCTTAACAATCACCGCACAGTACAAACTGTACTTGCCGTCTTTTGAAGGCAGGTTGCCGGAAACAACCACAGAACCTGCCGGTACGCGGCCGTAATGGACTTCGCCGGTCTCACGGTCATAAATCTTGGTGCTCTGGCCGATATAAACGCCCATCGAGATCACTGAACCTTCTTCGACGATCACACCTTCAACGATTTCTGAACGTGCGCCGATAAAGCAGTTATCTTCGATAATCGTCGGGCTTGCCTGTAATGGCTCTAAAACGCCGCCGATGCCGACACCGCCCGATAGGTGTACGTTTTTACCTATTTGCGCGCAAGACCCAACAGTAGCCCAGGTATCAACCATCGTGCCTTCATCGACGTAAGCGCCAATATTGACATAGGAAGGCATAAGTACAGTATTGCGTGCGATGAATGCGCCTTTGCGCACCGCTGCGGGGGGTACGACGCGGAAACCTTCGCGTTGGAAACGGGCTTCATCATAGTCAGCGAATTTCATCGGCACTTTGTCATAGAAGCGGTTTTCAGCGCCATCCATAACCTGGTTGTCGTTGATTCTAAAAGAGAGCAGTACCGCCATCTTCAGCCACTGATGTGTTACCCACTGACCATTAATTTTCTCAGCAACGCGTAATTCGCCACTGTCGATCTTATTGATAACCTGGTTAACTGCATCGCGCGTTACGCTGTCTGCGTTTGCCGGAGTGATCTCTGCACGGCGTTCGAAGGCCTGCTCAATAACGGTTTGTAGTTGCTGCATCCTGTTCTCTTTCCTGATAGTGATGTAAAAAAGTCAACGCTACTTGTATCACATTTTTTCGTTGGGGTTGAGCGCCTGTGTTAAGCGACGCCGTATTTCATGCCGTGTATTTCTATCCAGCGCCCGGCGTTCGCCGTTAGCCAGAATGAATAAGTCCTCTACGCGTTCGCCAATGGTTGAGATACGCGCGCCATGAAGTGACAGTCCTAAATCAGAGAACACCTCCCCGACGCGGGCCAGTAAACCTGGCTGATCCAGTGCAACCAGCTCCATATAGCTGCGCCGGTCGGTATGGGTTGGCAAGAAGCTAACTTCAGTCGGTACACTGAAATGACGTAGTTTTGGCGAAGGTCGACGGGCACGCGGCGGCTGGTAGGGCTGGGTCATCGATTGTTCCAGCGCATAGCGAATAGCTTCGTGACGGTCCTGTGCCAGCGGGCTGCCATCCGGCTCCAGCACGATGAAGGTATCCATAGCCATTCCGTCACGGTTGGTGAAGATTTGCGCGTCATGGATGCTCAGGTTGCGCCGGTCCAGTTCACCGCCTACGGTGGCAAACAGATAAGGCCGGTCCGGGCACCAGATAAAGATCTCTGTGCCGCCGCGCGTCGCCTGGCGACTGACCAATACCAGCGGCTTGGTCGAATCATGTTCGAGCAGATGACGGGCGTGCCAGGCAAGCTGGTTTGGCGAGTGACGCAGAAAGTAGTCTGCACGGCAACGGCTCCAGATGCGGTGCAGTGCCTCTTCGTCAATATTGTCCATGCGCAGCAACGCCAATGCCTGGAGGCGATGGTGACGAACGCGCTCACGTAAGTCAGGCGTATTTTGCATACCCCGTCGCAGCTGTTTCTCGGTGGCGAAATAGAGTTCGCGTATTAGGCTTTGCTTCCAGCTGTTCCACAGCGTTTCGTTGGTGGCACAGATGTCTGCAACGGTCAGACTAACCAGATAACGCAGGCGGTTTTCGCTTTGCACTTCGGCAGCAAACTGTTGAATTTCGGCTGGATCCTGAATATCACGACGTTGCGCCGTGACTGACATCAGCAGATGGCAACGCACCAACCAGGAAACCAGTTGTGTTTCGCGTGAATTGAGACCATGCAGTTCGGCAAACTCCAGAACATCCTGTGCGCCGAGGATCGAGTGATCGCCACCACGTCCTTTTGCGATATCGTGGAACAGTGCGGCCATTAACAGCAGCTCCGGCTGCGGCAGGCGCGGATACAACTCCACACACAGCGGATGTTTTGGGCGGATGTTTTCGTCGGCAAAACTTTCCACCTTTTGTAGCACGCGGATAGTGTGCTCATCGACGGTGTAAGCGTGGAATAGGTCAAACTGCATTTGACCGACAATCAACCCCCATTGCGGCATATAAGCCCAAAGCACGCTGTGGCGGTGCATTGGCACCAGCGCGCGGGAGACGGCACCGGGATGGCGTAAAATCGCCATGAAAATATCGCGTGCCTCAGGGATCATGCACAGCGGCTCTTTCAGATGTCGGCGCGCATGGCGCAGTAGGCGGACTGTTGTGGAGTAGATACCTTTAATTTCGCGGTGGCGCACCATCAGATAGAACATGCTGATGATGGTTTCCGGTCGACGGGTGAATAGCGTTTCGTCACGCAGGTCGATCAGGTCGCCACGCAGTTGGAAATGTTCATCCAGTGGCCGGGGTTTTTCGTTTGGCCCTATGGCCAGAATCGCTTCATCAAACAGCTGTAACAGCATTTGATTCAGCTCGCCAACCCGTCGGGTCATGCGATAGAAATCTTTCATCATCCGCTCTACCGGCTCGTTGCCTTCGCCCTGATATTGCAGCATTTGAGCGACATTGAGCTGGCGGTCAAACAGCAGGCGGTTATCGTAACGCGGCAGAATCAGATGCAGTGCGAAGCGGATGCGCCACAAGAAGCTTTGGCACTCAATCAGCTCGTTACGCTCGGCTTTGGTCAGGAAACCAAACGCGACCATTTCATCTAATGAGGTCGCGCCGAAGTGACGGCGGGCTACCCATAAAATGGTGTGTATATCGCGTAGGCCACCTGGGCTGCTTTTGATGTCAGGCTCAAGATTGTAGCTGGTGCTGTGGTAGCGCTGATGGCGCTCGTTCTGTTCATCAATTTTGGCACGGAAGAAGGTTGGCGAGGGCCAGAAACCGTCGCTAAAGACGTGCTTTTGCATGTTGAGGAATAGGGCTACATCGCCGCAAATCAGCCGTGATTCAATCAGGTTAGTGGCAACCGTCAGGTCGGCCAAACCCTCCAGCAAACACTCTTCCAGCGTACGAACGCTGTGGCCAACTTCCAGCTTTAAATCCCACAGTAGGGTGATCAGTTCACCAATGCGCTGGGCTTGTTCATCATTCAGGTGCTTCTGGCTCAGCACAAGCACGTCGATATCTGAAAGAGGATGTAATTCACCACGTCCATAACCGCCGACAGCGACCATGGCAGTTTCCGGAATATTATCAAAGCCGTAGAAGGTCCATAACCGCTGTAAAAGACGATCAATAAACAGTGAACGGGCATCCACTAACGCTTCGGCACGGTGCCCGGCGTTAAAGGCATCAGCCAGCCACAGCTGAAATTGCTCCATGTGCTGTTTGAGGCTTTGACGGTTGAGGTCGTCATCAGGGTAGGTAAATGGAGAGGCGGGCTGCGGAAGGTGCTCCTGGATAAGTTCCGGCAGTTGCTGGGACTTAATACTCTCTTCAGAGGGAAGATGTTTAATCATATTTGCGCAGCCCATTCACAGTAAGAGACAAAAAAGCCAGCTTTCGCCGGCTTGGTCACCAGATTCAACCCTCGGGAGAAGTACGGGTTACTGCTGGTCGTGCGTAATAATATTCGGGATGGTGTCATCCTTACGCAGCGTCATGATTTCACAACCGTTATCGATTACCACAATAGTATGCTCGTACTGAGCCGACAAGCTGCGATCTTTGGTTTTTACTGTCCAGCCATCTTTCATGCTGCGAATGCGATAGTCGCCAGCGTTGACCATCGGTTCGATGGTGAACGCCATACCCGCCTGCAAGACCACGCCGCCGTCATCTGCATCGTAATGCAGGACTTGAGGCTCTTCGTGGAAACCTTCACCGATACCATGGCCGCAATATTCACGGACTACGGAGAAGTTTTCTGCTTCAACAAACTTTTGGATTTCTTTGCCCAATGTACGTAGACGAATGCCAGGTTTAACCAGCTTCAACGCCAGGTATAGGCTTTCCTGGGTAATACGACAGAGGCGTTCACCCAGAATGGTTGGTTTACCCGCGATAAACATTTTAGAAGTGTCGCCGTGGAAACCCTCTTTAATGACAGTCACGTCGATATTAACAATGTCACCGTCTTTCAAAATTTTGTCGTCACTTGGGATGCCGTGACACACCACTTCATTGACAGAGATACAGACTGATTTTGGAAAACCGTGATAATCCAGACAGGCTGAAATCGCCTGCTGTTTATTATTGATGTGATCAGCGCAGATGCGGTCCAGCTCACCGGTACTTACGCCAGGTTTGACGTGAGGCTCAATGATTTCCAGCACTTCTGCGGCCAGGCGGCCAGCGATGCGCATTTTTTCGATGTCTTGAGGTGTTTTGATTGTAATTGCCATGAATAGTCCTGCAGATATCCTGTTTTGACGCGCTTCTTTCAACTGCAACGTCGTCAATAATGAGCTAGGTCCCATGGTATCAGCCCCGATAATACCTGCCAAATTATCATTTCCTCATGCGGCAAACTTCCTAACAAAATTTGCTCTGTGGTGGTGGATTATGGTATAAAGCGCGCCGGCAATCCGCTGTGGCTGAGAGGCTCCAGTGCGGTTAAAGCCGAACACTCATATGTGTACTTATTGTTTATCGTAAGTAATAACACACACGTATCGGCACATACACCGGGGTGCTCTGGGAATTCGTTCTACGGGGTCGGTGTTATGGGATACGTGGAGGCATAACCCCAACATCTACTATTAGAGGTTTTATCATGGCAACTGTTTCCATGCGCGACATGCTCAAGGCCGGCGTACACTTCGGTCACCAGACCCGTTACTGGAACCCGAAAATGAAGCCATTCATCTTCGGTTCACGCAACAAGGTTCACATCATCAACCTTGAGAAGACTGTTCCAATGTTCAACGAAGCTTTGGCTGAGTTACAGAAGATCTCCTCCCGTAAAGGAAAGATCCTGTTCGTTGGTACTAAACGCGCTGCAAGCGAAGCGGTAAAAGAAGCTGCACACAACTGCGATCAGTTCTTCGTGAACCATCGTTGGTTGGGCGGCATGCTGACTAACTGGAAAACAGTTCGTCAGTCCATCAAACGTTTGAAAGATCTGGAAATCCAGTCTCAAGACGGCACTTTCGAAAAGCTGACTAAGAAAGAAGCGCTGATGCGCACTCGTGAGCTTGCGAAGCTGGAAAATAGCTTGGGCGGTATCAAGGATATGGGTGGTCTTCCTGATGCACTGTTCGTTGTCGACGCTGATCACGAACACATCGCAATCAAAGAAGCTAACAACCTGGGTATCCCAGTATTCTCCATTGTTGATACCAACTCCGATCCGGATGGCGTTGACTTTGTTATCCCTGGTAACGATGACGCAATCCGTGCAGTTAATCTGTACCTGAGCGCTGTTGCTGCCACTGTCCGTGAAGGCCGTTCGCAAGATCTGGCTGTTCAGGCAGAAGAAAGCTTCGTAGAAGCTGAATAATAAGGCAAGCTCTACGCAAGAGCCCTTATTAACCAGGTATTGAATATGTTGGTTAGGGGGCCTTAATTGGCCCCCTTTGCTTATCTTAAATGCGAGAAATATCTCACCGCGAAATGCCTTTTTGCACCGAGATAATCGAGGAAAATACAATGGCTGATATTACCGCTGCCCTGGTAAAAGAACTGCGCGAACGTACTGGCGCTGGCATGATGGATTGTAAGAAAGCGCTGGTTGAATCTGATGGCGACATCGAGCTGGCGATTGAAAATATGCGTAAATCTGGCGCGATCAAAGCAGCGAAAAAAGCAGGCAACGTAGCTGCTGACGGCGTGATTAAAACCAAGATCGAAGGCAACTATGGCTTGATTCTTGAAGTTAACTGCCAGACCGACTTCGTTGCTAAAGATGGTGGTTTCCAGTCGTTTGCTGAAAAAGTGCTGGATGTTGCTTTTGCAGGCAAAATTACTGACGTTGAAGTACTGAAAGCTCAGTTCGAAGAAGAACGTGTAGCGTTAGTGGCCAAAATCGGTGAGAACATCAACATTCGCCGCATTGCTTCCCTGGAAGGCGATGTACTGGGTAGCTACTTACACGGTGCGCGTATTGGTGTTTTGGTTGCGGCTAAAGGCGCTAACGAAGAGCTGGTTAAGCAGATCGCAATGCACATTGCGGCAAGCAAGCCAGAATTCGTGAAGCCGGAAGATGTGTCTGCCGATGTAGTAGAAAAAGAGTACCAGGTTCAATTGGACATCGCCATGCAGTCTGGCAAGCCTAAAGAAATCGCAGAGAAAATGGTTGAAGGCCGCATGAAGAAATTCACCGGCGAAGTTTCTCTGACGGGTCAACCTTTTGTTATCGAACCAAGCAAGACTGTTGGACAGGTACTAAAAGAGCATAATGCTGACGTTATCAACTTTATCCGTTTTGAAGTGGGTGAAGGCATCGCGAAAGCTGAGACTGACTTTGCTGCTGAAGTTGCAGCAATGACCAAACAGTCTTAATTCGTCATTGATGTACAAAAATGGAACCGCGCTAAATTTAGCGGTTCCATTTTATCCACCCCCAAATTCTAATAACATTATGCGCTGTCTTTTTATAACAACGCTATGATGTAAAGATTGATTCCCATTACGACACATTGCTTCTAGGACACACACCATGGCTACCAATGCAAAACCCGTTTATCAGCGTATCCTGCTAAAACTCAGTGGCGAAGCCCTGCAGGGCAGTGAAGGTTTTGGTATCGACGCGAGCGTTTTGGATCGTATGGCTCAGGAAGTCAAAGAGCTGGTCGAACTGGGCATTCAGGTCGGCGTTGTCATTGGCGGCGGGAACTTGTTCCGCGGTGCGGGTCTGGCGCAAGCGGGTATGAACCGCGTTGTGGGCGACCACATGGGTATGCTGGCCACGGTAATGAACGGTCTGGCAATGCGGGATGCATTACACCGTGCCTATGTGAATGCTCGTCTGATGTCTGCAATTCCACTTAATGGTGTGTGTGATAACTACAGCTGGGCTGAAGCCATTAGCCTGCTGCGCCATAATCGTGTCGTGATTTTCTCTGCCGGTACTGGCAATCCGTTCTTTACTACGGATTCTGCAGCTTGCCTGCGCGGTATTGAGATTGAAGCCGATGTCGTGCTGAAAGCGACTAAAGTGGATGGCGTCTATTCTGCCGATCCGGTGAAAAACCCTGAAGCGACACTGTACGAAGAGCTGACTTATCAGGAAGTGTTAGAGCAGGAATTGAAAGTGATGGATCTGGCGGCCTTTACATTGGCACGCGACCATAATCTGCCAATCCGTGTCTTTAACATGAATAAACCTGGCGCGCTACGCCGTGTGGTGATGGGCGAAAACGAAGGCACTTTGATCACTAACGGTAAAAGTAGCGTCTGATATTTCCCAAGTCTATACGTTCAGACAGCAAGTTTTGCCAGCCTTCGCTGGCATGAGTATTCACGGACTATACTGATGTTATGGTCTGCCAAGTAACCAGTTTTAAAGGGTTCGCAACGTGATTAACGACATTAAAAAAGATGCTGAAATCCGTATGGAAAAATGTGTCGAAGCATTCAAAAACCATATAAGCAAAATCCGCACTGGCCGTGCCTCTCCGGGTATTCTTGACGGCATCATGGTGGATTACTATGGTTCTGCAACACCACTGCGCCAGTTGGCTCAGGTGACGGTTGAAGATTCCCGTACTCTCGCTATTTCTGTGTTTGACCGTTCAATCGGCGCAGCCGTTGAAAAAGCGATCATGTCTTCTGATTTAGGCCTTAACCCTTCCTCTGCCGGTGCCACTATTCGTGTGCCATTACCCGCATTGACCGAAGAGCGCCGTAAAGACCTCATTAAAGTGGTTCGTGCTGAAGCTGAACAGGGGCGCGTATCGGTACGTAACGTGCGCCGTGATGCGAACGACAAAACCAAAGCGCTGTTGAAAGATAAAGAGATCAGTGAAGATGAAGATCGTCGCTCTCAGGACGAGATTCAAAAAATGACTGATGTCTTCATCAAGAAGGTCGATGTCGCGTTGAGCGAGAAAGAAGCTGAATTGATGGATTTTTAATCCTTGCTTCAACACCGCCTAAGCGCCGCAATTGCGGCGCTTTATTTTTTAGTAGGGATCGACTTTTTACATCTACTTCTTAAATCTCATAGACAAGCTGTTAAAGAGGTTTCAGACTGATGCACTTTTCGAATTTATACTCGTTCTACCGGGCATTCTCATGAAACAACTGACTATCCTTGGTTCGACAGGGTCTGTCGGCACCAGCACCCTTGCGGTTGTTCGCGCTAACCCTGAAGCATTTAACGTCACCGCATTGGTTGCGGGCAGTAACGTCGAGGTTATGGCGCAGCAATGTATCGAATTCCTCCCACGCTTTGCGTCCATGGCCAACGAAGAGTCGGCAAAGGCACTGCGCATTATTCTTGCAGAGCAGGGTGTGAATACTGAGGTATTGTCAGGTTCTGAGGCTGCGAGTGAGCTGGCTGCATTAGATGAAGTGGATCAGGTATTGTCGGCAATTGTCGGTGCCGCTGGCTTGTTGCCTACCCTTGCAGCCGTTCGCGCCGGGAAACAGATTTTACTTGCCAATAAAGAGTCCCTGATCACTTGTGGCCGTATATTCATGGAAGCCGTGCGCCAGAGTCGCAGCCAGCTTCTGCCAATTGACAGTGAACATAACGCTATCTTCCAGAGTCTGCCTGAACGAATTCAGCAGCAATTAGGTTATGCGTCACTGGAAGAGAATGGCGTCTCGCGAATTATTCTGACCGGTTCCGGTGGCCCGTTCCGTGAGCTACCCTTAGCTGATTTGGGGCGTGTCACCCCCGATCAGGCTTGCGCTCATCCTAACTGGTCAATGGGCCGTAAGATTTCTGTCGACTCCGCTACAATGATGAATAAAGGCCTCGAGTATATTGAAGCCCGCTGGCTGTTTAATGCGTCTGCTGAACAGATGGAAGTCATCATTCACCCACAGTCCGTTATCCATTCGATGGTACGTTATCGCGATGGCAGTGTTCTGGCTCAGTTGGGTTCGCCTGATATGCGCACGCCTATTGCCCATGCGATGGCTTATCCGCAGCGTGTGGACGCTGGCGTCGAAGTACTGGACTTCTGTCGTATTGGCGCGCTGACGTTCAATGAGCCCGACTACAGCCGCTATCCCTGTCTCTATTTGGCGATGGAAGCCAGTCGGACCGGGCAAGCTGCCACCACGGCACTGAATGCGGCAAATGAAATCTCGGTAGCTGCATTTCTCGCAGGACATATTGGTTTTAACGATATTGCTAACATCAACCGCGAAATTATGGAGCATTCGGTGGCGAAAGAGCCGAACTCGGTGGAAGAAGTGCTGGAAATTGATCGTTTTGCCCGGGCCTCTACGCGTGAGAAGCTACAGGCCTTTGCGCTGTGATATCTCGCACTTATAGTTGCGGCAATTTGTTCGCATCACATTGAAATGTTATAGTCTGCGGCACCTGATAGTGTCTTCAGGGCTTGTACCTGAATATGTTTATCTTATGTAGCGATAAATTGTCAGGATGAGCCGTGCCTGAGCAGGAGACACGGCTTTTTTGCGCATTTAATGGCGACAGTCGATGAGTGAATGCCGTTGTGTTCTGATTAAGGAAATGTGTAGGCGTTATGTCCCTCGAAAATCAACAGATAGCTGACCTGTCTTGCGAGACACCACGTCATGTCGCCATTATTATGGACGGCAATGGCCGCTGGGCAAAACTTCAGGGAAAAATGAGGGTTTTTGGCCATAGAGCTGGAGTGAAGTCTGTGCGTAAAGCTGTCAGCTTTGCAGCCAATCATCAATTTGATGCCCTCACGCTTTATGCCTTTAGTAGTGAAAACTGGAACCGTCCGGTGCAGGAAGTTTCGGCATTAATGGAGCTGTTCGTGCGTGCATTGGACAGTGAGGTCAAAAGTCTGCACAAGCATAACGTCAGGTTACGGATAATAGGTGATGTCAGCCGTTTCAGCTCACGTCTGCAGGAAAGAATCCGTCGTTCAGAAACACTTACAGAAAATAACGATGGTCTTACGCTAAACATTGCTGCCAATTATGGTGGGCGATGGGATATTATTCAGGGTGTAAAAAAGCTAGCTACTCAGGTAGAAGCTGGCACTTTACGGCCTGAGCATATTACAGAAGAGGCATTGAGTGCTGCAGTCTGTATGAGCGAATTGGCACCCGTCGATTTGGTGATCAGAACCGGTGGGGAACATCGCATTAGTAACTTTCTTTTATGGCAAATCGCCTATGCTGAACTTTACTTTACTGATGTCCTCTGGCCTGATTTTGATGAAAACATCTTTGAAGGTGCGCTAAATGCTTTTGCACAACGCGAGCGCCGCTTCGGGGGGACTATACCTATTGGCGCCAATGCGTCCTAGGGAGAACTTTTGCTGAAGTATCGCATTATCACAGCTTTGATTTTAATCCCGATTGTTATCGCGGCGCTGTTTTTATTACCGCCACTCGGTTTTGCCATTGTCACTTTGGCTATTTGTATGTTGGCTGCCTGGGAATGGGGCCAGTTGTCTGGTTTTTCATCACGATCACAGCGTGTTTGGCTAGCCATTCTTTGCGGTTTTCTACTGGCCGCCATGATGTTGAGTTTACCTGCTTATCGTCGGTCAGTTGACTTGCCTCTGGTGAGCTCCTTACTTTGGGTATCGCTGGTGTGGTGGTGCACTGCATTCTTGCTGGTGATTTTTTATCCCACATCCGCCTCGCTATGGCGAAATTCACGTGTATTGCGTTTAGTTTTCGGTTTATTAACCATCGTCCCATTCTTTTGGGGTATGGTGGCGCTGCGCCAGTATGGGTATGTTGAAAATCACCATGCCGGCGCATGGTGGTTGCTGTATGTCATGCTACTGGTCTGGGGGGCTGATTCTGGTGCTTATTTGTTCGGTAAGCTTTTCGGCAAGCATAAGCTGGCCCCGAAAGTCTCTCCAGGGAAAACATGGGAAGGATTAATCGGCGGTCTTCTTACTTCAGCGCTGATATCATGGCTGTTTGGCAGCTATGCTCCGCTAAATGTCGTGCCTGCCACGTTGCTGATATGTACAGTGATTGCGGCGCTGGCCTCGGTATTGGGTGACCTGACCGAAAGTATGTTCAAACGCGAAGCTGGTATAAAAGACAGCGGGAATCTTATCCCCGGTCATGGTGGGATACTGGATCGTATCGATAGCCTGACTGCCGCCGTCCCTGTATTTGCATGCTTAATGCTATTGGTGTTTTAACCGTCTAAGACGGGACGTCTTTTAAGGAATAGTTGCGAATATGATGAACATAATCTGGAGCCTGGCCGCCTTTATCGTTGCATTGGGGGTGCTAATCACCGTGCACGAGTTTGGCCATTTCTGGGTTGCTCGTCGTTGTGGCGTGAGGGTAGAACGTTTTGCCGTAGGTTTTGGGCGCGCAATATGGAAACGAACAGACCGTCACGGTACTGAGTTTGTGCTCGCGGTGATCCCCCTCGGTGGTTATGTCAAAATGCTCGACGAGCGGGTTGAACCTGTTCCAGAAGAACTTCGTCATCTTACATTTAATAGTAAGTCAGTCTTGCAGCGTGCTGCCATTATCAGCGCAGGCCCGATCGCGAACTTTATTTTTGCGGTTTTCGCTTACTGGCTGGTCTTCATTATCGGCGTCCCTTCCGTGCGTCCCATTGTGGGTGAAATCACCCCGCAATCTATTGCTGCGCAAGCCAAAATTTCTCCGGGCATGGAACTTAAGTCAATCGACGGTATCGAAACGCCTGATTGGGAATCAGTTCGTCTGTCTTTAATGGGGGAGATTGGAAACAATCAAACCACTTTAGGTGTCTCACCGTTTGGGTCATCTGAGGTGATTAAAAAAACACTGGATTTACATCAGTGGCTATTTGATCCCGAAAAGCAGGACCCGGTGGTCGCATTGGGTATTATTCCTCTCGGTCCACGGATAGAATCAGTGTTTGCGGAAGTGCAAACGGGTTCCGCCGCCCAGAAAGCAGGTTTGCAAGCTGGGGACAGGATCGTTAAAGTCGATGGTCAAGTTTTGGCAAATTGGCGCACGTTTGCCTTGCTAGTACGCGACAACCCGGGTAAACCCATCACGCTTGACATTGAGCGCGCGGGTTCGCCTCTTAACATGACGTTGGTGCCGGACAGTAAGTCGGTAGGGAAGGGTAAAGCGCAGGGTTTTGCTGGGGTAGTTCCGAAAGTCATACCTCTTCCTGATGAGTACAAAATTATCCGTCAGTATGGGCCGTTTGTGGCGTTTTATGAGGCTGGGGACAAAACCTGGCAACTGATGAAACTAACGGTCAACATGCTAGGTAAATTAATAACGGGTGATGTAAAGCTGAACAATCTGAGTGGCCCAATATCTATCGCACAGGGCGCAGGAATATCAGCGGAATATGGGTTGGTGTACTACCTGATGTTTTTGGCACTGATCAGTGTCAATCTTGGGATCGTAAACCTTTTCCCGTTACCCGTGTTAGATGGTGGTCATCTGGTTTTTCTGGCTATAGAAAAACTAAAAGGTGGACCAGTTTCCGAGCGAGTTCAAAACTTCAGTTACCGTATTGGTGCAGTACTGCTGATGATGGTAATGGGGCTTGCACTTTTCAATGATTTCTCCCGTCTTTAAGGCTGGGGATTAGGTTAGGAAGAACGCATAACAACGATGGCGATCAAAAAGTTGCTCATAGCGTCGCTGCTGTTTGGCAGCGCCACCGTATACGGTGCAGACGGTTTCGTAGTGAAAGATATTCATTTCGAAGGCCTGCAGCGAGTTGCCGTCGGTGCGGCGTTACTCAATATGCCGGTTCGCGTAGGTGATACCATCACCGACGACGACATCAGTAATACTATTCGTGCATTGTTTGCCACTGGCAACTTTGAGGACGTTCGCGTCCTTCGCGATGGTAATACCCTGATTGTTCAAGTCAAAGAGCGCCCTACAATCGCCAGCATCACTTTCTCCGGCAATAAATCGGTGAAAGATGACATGCTAAAAGAAAACCTGGAAGCCTCTGGCGTCCGGGTTGGCGAAGCGCTGGACCGGACCACACTCACCAGCATTGAAAAAGGTCTTGAAGATTTCTACTACAGCGTCGGTAAATACAGCGCCTCGGTGAAAGCCGTTGTCACGCCTTTACCGCGTAATCGTGTTGACCTGAAGTTGGTCTTCACCGAAGGTATGTCTGCCAAAATTCAGCAGATTAACATCGTTGGGAACCATGCTTTCAGTACCGACGAACTGATCTCACGTTTCCAATTACGTGATGAAGTGCCTTGGTGGAACGTGGTCGGCGACCGTAAATACCAGAAACAGAAACTGGCAGGCGATCTTGAAACCTTGCGTAGCTTCTATCTGGATCGCGGTTATGCACGTTTCAACATTGATTCGACTCAGGTCAGCCTGACACCGGATAAAAAAGGCATTTATATTACCCTCAACATTACTGAAGGCGATCAGTACAAGCTTTCTGGCGTCGAGGTCAACGGCAGCATGGCTGGGCATTCTGCGGAAGTAGAAAGTCTGACTAAAATTGACAAAGGCGAGCTTTATAACGGCGCTAAAGTGACCAAGATGGAAAACGACATCAAGCAAATGTTGGGTCGTTATGGTTATGCTTATCCGCGCGTTCAAACTCAGCCGGAAATCAATGATGTCGATAAAACTGTTAAACTGCATGTGAGCGTAGATGCCGGTAACCGGTATTATGTCCGTCACGTACGTTTTGAAGGTAATGACACCAGTAAAGACAGCGTTCTGCGTCGCGAAATGCGTCAGATGGAAGGTGCCTGGTTGGGCAACGATCTGGTCGACAAAGGTAAAGAGCGTCTTAACCGCTTAGGTTATTTCGATACCGTTGATGTTGATACACAACGTGTTCCGGGTACCCCAGATCAGGTTGATGTCGTCTACAAAGTTAAAGAACGCAACACCGGTAGTTTCAACTTTGGTGTAGGGTTCGGTACTGAGAGTGGCGTCAGTTTCCAGGCGGGTGTCCAACAGGATAACTGGCTGGGTACGGGTAACTCAGTGGGTATCAGCGGTACCAAAAATGATTATCAGACCTATGCGGAATTCACGATCACTGACCCGTACTTCACCGTTGATGGTGTGAGTCTGGGTGGCCGTGTCTTCTACAATGACTTTAAAGCGGATAACGCAGATCTATCTGACTATACCAACAAAAGTTATGGCTTGGGTGGAACACTGGGTTTCCCTATCAACGAAACCAACTCGTTGCGTCTTGGCCTGGATTACGTACATAACGACCTGTCCAATATGGAACCTCAGGTTAGTATGTTCAGATACCTGAATTCAGTAGGGATTGACCCAGCGGTTACGGTTGGTACTGGTACGACGTCGGATGCTAACTTCAGTACGAACGACTTCTTTGCCAACCTTGGCTGGGGTTACAATAATCTGGATCGCGGTTATTTCCCTACTTCCGGTACTAAAGCCAGCTTGAATGGAAAAGTGACCGTACCAGGTTCGGATAACGAGTATTATAAAATTACGTTCGATTCAACCAGCTATATGCCGTTGAGTGAGAGCCGTAACTGGGTGCTGATGGGGCGTGCGCGTGCGGGGTATGCCGATGGCTTAGGTGGTAAAGAAGTGCCGTTCTACGACAACTTCTATGCCGGTGGTTCCAGCAGCGTTCGTGGCTTCCAGTCAAATACCATTGGTCCTAAGGCGGCATATTATAACTGCGCCGCAGGCAGTACTTCTTACAGCAACTGTGCGGTTAATAACTCGGACGATGCTGTGGGTGGTAACGCGATGGCTGTTTTGAGTGCTGAGCTGATCGTTCCTACACCATTCATCAGTGAGAAATACGCTAACTCTGTACGTACTTCATTGTTTGTTGATGGTGGTACTGTATGGGATACATCGTGGAAGAATACAGCACAGACTGAAGCGGCTGGTGTACCTGACTACAGTAAAGCAGACAACTTCCGTGTATCTTCAGGTGTTGCACTGCAGTGGATGTCACCACTGGGACCATTGGTCTTCTCTTACGCACAACCGATCAAGAAATACGACGGTGATAAAGCGGAACAGTTCCAATTTAACATCGGTAAAACGTGGTAACACGTTGGGTGAACTAAGTCTTTACGCAGAAGTTACAAAGGCTTGAGTTTGCCACAACTCTCGGGTAAATCGCCCGAGAGTTGTTTTTCAATTCATGCTTATTGTGTACTTATCGTGCCATATGGCACAAACGGGTGATGGAAGGAGTTATATAGTGAAAAAGTGGTTATATGCCGCCGGCCTCGGTTTAGTTATGGCTTCTTCAGCCAGCGTTCAAGCTGCTGACAAAATTGCTGTTGTTAACGTTCAAAGCATTTTCCAACAAATGCCAGCACGTGATGCTGTAGCAAAACAGTTGGAAAATGAGTTCAAAGGCCGTGCAACTCAATTGCAGGCTCAAGAGCGTGATCTGCAGACTAAAATGCAGAAATTGCAGCGTGATGGCTCGACCATGAAGGCCAGCGATCGCAGCAAACTTGAAAAAGATGTTATGGCTCAGCGCGAAACTTTCTCTACAAAAGCTCAGGCTTTTGAACAAGATAACCGTCGCCGCCAGGCTGAAGAACGTAATAAAATCCTGAGCCGTATTCAGGATGCTGTTAAAACTGTTGCCAGCAAAGAAGGTTACGATGTTGTAATCGATGCTAACGCTGTGGCTTACGCTAACAGTGATAAAGACATCACTGCTGATGTGCTGAAACAGGTTAAATAACATGTCTTCAATTCGACTGGCTGATCTCGCACAGCAGTTGGATGCACAATTGCACGGTGATGGCGATCTCGTCATCACCGGCGTTGCTTCAATGCATTCCGCACACTCTGAGCAAATCACGTTTTTATCAAACAGCCGTTACCGTGAACAGTTAGCAACCTGCGCTGCAGGGGCTGTAGTGTTGACGGAAGCGGATCTGCCATTTTGCCAAACAGCGGCTTTAGTGGTTAAAAACCCTTACCTGACTTACGCACGTATGGCGCAGCTGCTCGACACTACGCCGGCTCCTGCGCAGGATATTGCGGCGAGTGCCGTCATTTCTGACAGCGCAACCTTGGGTAAGAATGTCTCTGTAGGCGCTAACGCGGTGATCGAGTCTGGCGTAGTTCTTGGCGATAACGTGGTTATCGGCGCTGGCTGTTTCATTGGTAAGAATGCAAGATTAGGTGCAGGAACTCGTATTTGGGCGAATGTGTCTATTTATCATAATGTTGAAATAGGCGAAGCTTGCCTTGTTCAGTCCGGTACCGTCATCGGTGCCGATGGTTTTGGCTATGCCAATGACCGTGGTAATTGGATTAAAATCCCGCAACTCGGTACGGTTTTAATTGGTGATCGCGTTGAAATTGGTGCCTGTACCACAATCGATCGCGGTGCACTCGACGATACCATAATCGGCAACGGTGTCATCATCGACAACCAATGTCAGATTGCGCACAACGTCGTGATTGGAGAGAATACAGCGGTTGCTGGCGGTGTCATTATGGCCGGTAGTCTGAAAATTGGACGCTACTGCCAGATAGGCGGAGCCAGTGTTATCAACGGTCACATGGATATTTGTGACAAGGCCGTGGTGACAGGAATGGGAATGGTGATGCGACCAATCACTGAACCTGGGGTATACTCCTCCGGTATTCCGTTACAGCCGAATAAAGTGTGGCGTAAAACCGCTGCGTTGGTAATGAATATCGATGAGATGAATAAACGTTTGAAAGCTGTCGAGCGTAAAATCGAAGAAGACTAAATTACCGACTACTGTGTTGCGGGACAAGGCGGTGAGTGCCATATCCGGCAGTACAAGTTTCTATTTGCGGCCTGCCTAATGACCCTCTTTGAGGATCAAGCAGGCCGTGTTATTGATGCCATTAGTTTTAGACAGGAAGAGTATTTTGACAACTGACACTCATACTCTGCGTATTGAAGAGATATTGGATCTGCTGCCACACCGTTATCCATTCTTGCTGGTTGATCGCGTGCTGGATTTCGAAAAAGGGAAGTTTTTACGCGCAGTGAAAAACGTTTCTTTCAACGAACCGTTCTTCCAGGGTCATTTCCCGGGTAAACCTATTTTCCCAGGCGTGTTGATTCTTGAAGCGATGGCGCAGGCCACCGGTATCTTAGCGTTCAAAAGCGTGGGTAAATTAGAGCCGGGTGAGCTGTACTATTTTGCAGCCATTGATGATGCACGTTTCAAACGCCCGGTACTGCCGGGTGACCAAATGATTCTTGAAGTTGAATTTATTAAAGAGCGTCGTGGTGTTGCTCGTTTTAAAGGTGTCGCTAAAGTAGATGGTGAGATTGCTTGCGAGGCATCAATGATGTGCGCCCGCCGCCGGGAGGCTTAATACGTGATAGATAAAACCGCCTTTATTCATCCAAGCGCTATTGTTGAAGACGGTGCCGTTATCGGTGCCGGTGTTCATATCGGTCCTTTCTGTTATGTCGGTTCCCAGGTGGAAATCGGTGAAGGTACTGAGCTTAAATCACACGTTGTTCTCAATGGCGTGACCAAAATTGGTCGCGGCAACCGCATTTTCCAGTTCGTTTCCATTGGTGAAATTAACCAGGATCTGAAATATGCGGGCGAACCAACACGCGTTGAGGTCGGCGATCGCAACAATATTCGTGAGAGCGTCACCATTCATCGTGGTACCGTTCAGGGCGGTGGCTTGACCAAAGTGGGTAACGATAACCTGTTAATGGTTAACGCACATATTGCCCATGATTGCGTCATCGGGAATCATTGTATTCTGGCCAATAATGCGACCTTAGGTGGCCATGTCGAAATTGACGACCACGCTATCATTGGTGGTATGACCGCTGTGCATCAGTTCTGTATCATTGGTGCACACGTGATGGTCGGTGGCTGTTCTGGCGTGGCTCAGGATGTACCGCCATTTGTTATCGCGCAGGGTAACCACGCTACGCCATTCGGTATCAATATCGAAGGGCTTAAGCGTCGTGGTTTTGAAAAAGCCGATCTGCACGCTATCCGCAATGCTTATAAGTTACTGTACCGCAGTGGTAAAACGCTGGAAGAAGCACAACCGGAAATCGCTGCTATCGCGGCTGAATTCCCGAAAGCTAAACCATTCAGTGATTTCTTTGCCCGCTCAACGCGCGGCATTATTCGCTGATCTGCGCTACGGAAAATAATGCAAAAGCCTGTTCTGACAATTGGCCTGGTGGCCGGTGAAACGTCCGGTGACATTCTTGGCGCCGGGCTGATTCGAGCTTTGAAGAAGCATCATCCTGACGCCCGTTTTGTGGGTGTTGCAGGTCCGCTGATGCAGGCGGAAGGATGCGAAGCCTGGTACGAAATGGAAGAACTGGCGGTGATGGGCGTGGTAGAGGTTCTCGAACGTCTGCCGCGCCTGTTGAAAATCCGCAAAGACTTGACTCAACGTTTCTCTGTATTAAATCCCGATGTGTTCGTGGGCATTGATGCACCTGACTTCAACATCACCCTTGAAGGGCGTTTGAAGCAGCGCGGGATCCGAACTATTCACTACGTCAGCCCGTCTGTCTGGGCCTGGCGCCAAAAACGTGTTTTCAAAATCGGGAAAGCAACTGATCTGGTTTTGGCATTCCTGCCTTTCGAAAAAGCGTTTTACGACAAATTCAATGTTCCCTGTCGTTTCATTGGTCACACGATGGCGGACTCTATGCCGCTGCAGCCTGATAAAGCGGCGGCGCGCGCAGCATTAGGTATTCCTTCTGACGTACATTGTCTGGCGTTGTTGCCGGGCAGCCGTCACGCCGAAGTGGAAATGCTCAGTGCAGACTTTCTCAAAACGGCTTTACAGTTGCGTCAGAGTTATCCCGATTTGCATATCGTGGTGCCGCTGGTCAATGCCAAGCGGCGTGAACAGTTTGAGCGAATCAAGGCTGAGATAGCGCCAGATTTGCCTGCACATCTGCTGGACGGGCAGGGGCGGAATGCAATGATTGCCAGCGATGCCGCGTTACTGGCTTCCGGTACGGCCGCGCTGGAGTGCATGCTGGCAAAATGTCCTATGGTGGTAGGTTATCGCATGAAACCCTTCACTTACTGGATTGCAGAACGACTGGTGAAAACGCCTTACGTCTCATTGCCAAATCTGTTGGCCGGGCGTGAAATTGTCACCGAACTTCTGCAAACCCAATGTGTACCGGATACATTATCTGCGGCATTATTGCCGCTATTAGCCGGTGGCGAACAGAGCCATGAGTTGCAGAAAACCTTCCTGGCACTGCACGAAAGTATTCGTTGTGACGCCGATGAACAGGCTGCTCAGGCCGTGCTAGAACTGGCAAAACGATGAGTGATATTTTTATCTATCCGCAGGCGTTATGCATTGCTGGTGTGGATGAAGTGGGTCGTGGGCCGTTAGTCGGTGCCGTTGTCACTGCTGCGGTTATCCTTGATCCTGCAAGACCGATCGTCGGCCTTGCAGACTCTAAAAAACTCAGTGAGAAACGCCGCGAAGCCTTGTACATCGAAATTATAGAGAAAGCGTTCGCCTGGAGTTTAGGACGCGCTGAGCCGCATGAAATCGATGAGCTGAATATTCTGCATGCGACAATGTTGGCCATGCAACGCGCGGTAGCGGGTCTTAGCATCAAGCCTGATATGGTATTAATTGACGGCAACCGTTGTCCGGTATTACCAATGGCCTCTCAGGCCGTGGTCAAGGGCGACAGCAAAGTCGCCGAGATCAGCGCAGCCTCTATTTTAGCTAAAGTGACACGTGATCGTGAGATGGTCGAGCTGGATCGTCAGTTCCCTGAATACGGTTTTGCTAAACATAAAGGCTATCCGACCCCAGCTCATCTCGAGAGTCTGTCGAGGCTGGGGGCGACATTGCACCACCGACGCAGTTTCGCGCCGGTCAAACGTGTGCTGGGTCTGGCTTAGCTAGCGTGTTTTCGCGTTAGCCACAAGAGTTTGTCATCTCGACAATCGTTCATTCATTACTCATTTCTGGATTCTGGATATGGCCGAACCTCGTTTTATTCACCTTCGTGTACACAGTGACTACTCTATGGTGGATGGATTAGCCAAAGTTGGCCCGTTGGTGAAATGCGCGGCGTCGCTCGGTATGCCTGCGCTGGCCATTACCGACTTTACTAACCTCTGTGGGCTGGTGAAATTCTACGGCTCGGCTCACGGAGCGGGGATCAAGCCGCTCATTGGTGCAGATTTCAACGTGCAGAGTGAGATCCTCGGTGATGAACTGGCTCAGTTGACCGTGCTGGCGATGAATAATCAGGGTTATCAGAATCTGACCCTGCTTATCTCGCGGGCTTATCAACGCGGCTATGGCGCAGCAGGACCGATCATTGACCGTGAATGGCTGGCAGAGTTAAACGAAGGTTTGATTCTGCTTTCTGGCGCAAAAATGGGGGATGTTGGTAAATTCCTCATCCGTGGCAATCAGCCTCAGGTCGAGCAATGTCTGGAGTTTTACCAACACTATTTCCCGGACCGCTATTATCTTGAACTGACTCGCACCGGCCGTCCGGAAGAAGAGAATTATCTGCATGCCGCTGTGGCATTGGCGGCTGAACGCGATCTGCCTGTCGTGGCTACCAATGATGTGCGTTTTCTGATGCCAGGTGACTTTGATGCCCATGAGATCCGCGTTGCTATTCATGATGGCTTTACCCTAGACGATCCTAAACGCCCGCGAAATTACACGCCGCAGCAATATATGCGTAGTGAAAACGAAATGTGTGAGCTGTTCGAAGATATCCCCGAAGCTCTGCTGAATAGCGTCGAGATCGCCAAGCGTTGTAACGTTACTATTCGCCTTGGTGAATATTTCCTGCCACAGTTCCCGACCGGAGAGATGACCACCGAAGACTTCCTGGTTGCGAAATCAAGAGAAGGGTTGGAAGAGCGTCTGGAATTTTTGTTCCCAGACCCGGAACAGCGTGCGCAGAAGCGCCCAGAGTACGATGACCGTCTGGAACTCGAACTGAAAGTTATCAACCAAATGGGTTTCCCCGGTTACTTTCTGATTGTGATGGAGTTCATCCAGTGGTCCAAGGATAACGACGTGCCGGTAGGACCAGGGCGTGGCTCAGGTGCCGGTTCTCTGGTGGCTTACGCGCTGAAAATCACTGATTTGGATCCGCTGGAATTTGACTTGCTTTTCGAACGTTTCCTCAATCCGGAACGTGTATCCATGCCCGACTTTGACGTCGACTTCTGCATGGAAAAACGTGATCTTGTGATTGATCACGTTGCGGAAATGTACGGCCGCGAAGCGGTTTCACAGATCATAACGTTCGGTACCATGGCGGCAAAAGCCGTAATCCGCGACGTCGGCCGGGTACTCGGCCATCCCTACGGTTTCGTCGACCGCATTTCAAAACTGGTGCCGCCTGATCCGGGAATGACCCTGGAAAAAGCCTTCGCCGCTGAGCCTCAGTTGCCTGAAATTTACGAAGCGGATGAAGAGGTTCGCGCGCTGATCGACATGGCTCGTAAGCTCGAAGGTGTGACTCGTAACGCCGGTAAACACGCCGGTGGTGTGGTGATTGCGCCAACCAAAATTACTGACTTTGCGCCGCTATACTGCGATGCCGAGGGAAACCATCCGGTTACCCAGTTCGATAAAAATGATGTGGAATATGCCGGGCTGGTGAAGTTTGACTTCCTTGGACTGCGTACCCTGACGATCATCGACTGGGCGCTGCGTATGATCAACGCCCGCCGGGCGAAAACCGGCCTGGAACCTATCGACATCGCGGCAATTCCGCTGGTAGACAAGAAAAGCTTCGACATGCTGCAACGTTCCGAAACGACTGCGGTATTCCAGCTTGAATCACGCGGGATGAAAGACCTCATCAAACGCCTGAAGCCTGACTGCTTCGAGGACATGATCGCTCTGGTTGCTCTGTTCCGCCCAGGTCCTTTGCAGTCCGGCATGGTGGATAACTTCATTGACCGTAAGCATGGGCGTGAAGAACTCTCATATCCCGACATACAATGGCAGCACGAATCCTTGAAGCCGGTGCTGGAGCCAACCTATGGCATTATCCTGTATCAGGAACAGGTCATGCAGATTGCTCAGGTACTGGCGGGCTACTCGTTGGGTGGCGCGGACATGTTGCGTCGCGCCATGGGTAAAAAGAATCCGGTCGAAATGGCCAAACAGCGGGGTGGTTTCGAGGATGGTGCTAAATCCCGTGGAATTGACGGCGAACTGGCGGTTAAAATCTTTGATCTGGTGGAAAAGTTCGCCGGTTATGGTTTTAACAAATCCCACTCCGCCGCTTATGCGCTGGTCTCTTACCAGACCTTATGGCTGAAAGCGCATTACCCGGCTGAATTTATGGCGGCGGTAATGACGGCGGATATGGACAACACCGAGAAGGTCGTTGGCCTGGTGGATGAATGCTGGCGCATGGGGCTTAAGATCCTTCCACCGGATATCAACAGCGGTTTGTATCACTTCCACGTCAATGATGAAGGAGAGATCGTTTACGGCATCGGTGCTATCAAAGGCGTTGGTGAAGGGCCGATTGAAGCGATTATCGAAGCACGTAATGAAGGAGGCTATTTCAAAGAGTTGTTTGATTTGTGCGCCCGTGCCGATGTGAAAAAGCTTAATAAACGCATCCTTGAAAAACTGATTATGTCCGGCGCATTTGACCGCCTGGGGCCGCACCGTGCGGCATTGATGAGTTCGCTGCCCGATGCGCTGAAAGCCGCCGATCAACATGCAAAGGCGGAAGCCATTGGCCAGGTTGATATGTTTGGTGTATTGGCGGATGCGCCTGAGCAGGTGGAGAAATCCTATGCTAATGTTACGCGGTGGCCTGAACAGACGGTATTGGATGGCGAACGTGAAACCTTAGGGCTTTACCTTACCGGCCATCCCATCACCCAATATTTGAAAGAGATCGAACGTTATGGTGGCGGGCAGCGTCTGAAAGATATGCACCCGACCGAACGGGGTAAAATGACCATCGCGGTTGGGCTGGTTATTGCTGCGAGGGTGATGATAACCAAGCGGGGAAATCGCATTGGTATCTGTACGCTGGACGACCGATCAGGGCGTCTGGAAGTGATGCTTTTCACTGAAGCTTTGGAAAAATTTCAGCATTTATTGGAAAAAGACCGTATCCTTATCGCGACAGGACAGGTCAGCTTTGATGACTTCAGCGGTGGCCTTAAAATGATGGCCCGCGATGTTATGGACATCAGTGAAGCACGGGAAAAATATGCTCGCGGTCTTGCTATCTCGCTGACTGACAGGCAAATTGATGACCAGCTTTTGAACCGTCTCCGCCAATCGTTGGAACCGCATCGATCGGGGACGATACCAGTACATCTCTATTACCAAAGAGAAAATGCACGTGCCCGGCTACGATTCGGTGCGTCATGGCGTGTTACGCCAACCGATAAACTGTTGCTGGATCTGCGGACGCTTGTAGGTATCGAGCAGGTGGAACTGGAATTTGACTAAAATAGGAATGCTATGAGTCTGAATTTTCTTGATTTTGAACAGCCGATTGCGGAGCTTGAAGCGAAAATTGACTCGCTGACAGCAGTCAGCCGTCAAGACGAAAAATTGGATATTAATCTGGACGAGGAAGTTGAACGCCTGCGTGGTAAAAGCGTTGAACTGACTCGTAAGATTTTCTCTGATCTGGGTGCCTGGCAAATTGCCCAACTGGCACGTCATCCGCGTCGTCCTTACACCCTAGACTACATCAAACATATCTTTACCGATTTTGATGAGCTAGCGGGTGATCGCGCATACTCTGATGACAAAGCTATTGTTGGTGGTATCGCGCGGTTAGGTGAACGAGCCGTGATGATCATTGGTCATCAGAAAGGCCGAGAAACCAAAGAAAAAATTCGTCGTAACTTCGGTATGCCTGCACCTGAAGGCTACCGTAAAGCGCTGCGATTGATGGAAATGGCTGAGCGTTTCAAGCTGCCTATCATTACCTTCATCGACACGCCGGGAGCTTATCCAGGCGTTGGCGCTGAGGAACGTGGCCAGTCTGAGGCTATCGCGCACAACCTGCGTGAAATGTCCCGCCTGAACGTGCCGATTATCTGTACCGTGATTGGTGAAGGTGGCTCAGGCGGCGCGTTGGCTATCGGCGTTGGTGATAAAGTTAACATGCTTCAGTACAGTACCTATTCGGTGATTTCACCGGAAGGTTGTGCCTCGATTCTGTGGAAAAGTGCTGATAAAGCGCCTTTAGCTGCGGAAGCGATGGGTATCATTGCCCCTCGTCTGAAAGAGCTTAAACTGATTGACTCGGTAATACCTGAGCCATTGGGTGGTGCGCATCGTGACGTTCCTGCTATGGCCGTCTCGCTACGCGCACAGCTGGAAGCCGATCTCAGCGATCTGGATGTGCTGAATAATGAAGAACTGCGTAACCGCCGTTATCAGCGTTTGATGAATTACGGTTATTGCTGAGTTTCATCCAGACATTTATAGACTCTGAAAGGCCGTGCTTGCACGGCCTTTTTTATTAGAAGGATTTGTCAGATGAATATTCTCGCCATCATGAGCCCAGAAGGGGCCTACTATAAAGATGAGCCAATCCGCGAACTAGATCTTGCACTGACTAACCTTGGCTTCAAGACGATTTATCCACGGAACAATGCCGATCTGCTCAAGCTCATCGAAAATAACGCTCGTATTTGTGGCGCCATTTTTGACTGGGATCAGCACAGCACGGAGCTGTGCACTGAAATCAACGAGCTGAATGAATACCTGCCGTTGTATGGTTTTATCAATACCCATTCTTCACTGGATGTCACCGTAAACGACATGCGCATGGTGCTCTATTTCTTCGAATATGCCCTGAATGCGGCCGATGATATTGCTAAACGTATCCGGCAGTACACCGATGAGTATATTGACACCATCACGCCTCCGCTGACTAAAGCGCTGTTCCGCTATGTTGAAGAGGGCAAATATACGTTCTGCACGCCAGGCCATATGGCAGGAACGGCTTTCTTAAAGAGCCCGGTTGGCACGCTTTTTTATGATTTTTTTGGCGCGAAAACGCTAAAGGCTGATATCTCTATTTCTGTCACTGAACTTGGCTCGCTGCTGGATCACACCGGCCCGCACCTTGAGGCGGAAGAGTATATCGCCCGAACCTTCGGCGCAGAGCAGAGCTATATCGTGACGAATGGCACCTCCACAGCCAACAAAATTGTGGGTATGTATGCGGCTCCCGCTGGCAGTACAGTATTGATTGACCGCAACTGCCACAAGTCGCTGGCGCATCTGATGATGATGACCAATGTCGTGCCGATTTATCTGCGGCCGAATCGCAATGCTTATGGCATTTTAGGGGGGATTCCACAGCGTGAATTCACCCGCGAGAGCATTGAAGAGAAAGTCGCCATGACGCAAAATGCGACCTGGCCGGTACACGCAGTCATCACCAATTCCACCTACGATGGCCTGTTGTACAATACCGACTACATCAAGCAAACCCTGGATGTGCCATCCATTCACTTTGATTCAGCCTGGGTGCCTTACACTAATTTCCACCCAATTTATGCCGGCAAAAGCGGCATGAGTGGCGAGCGAGTGGCTGGCAAAGTGATTTATGAAACGCAGTCTACGCACAAATTACTGGCGGCTTTTTCACAAGCCTCAATGATTCATATTAAAGGTGATTACGACGAAAGCACCTTTAATGAAGCTTACATGATGCACACGACGACATCGCCTCACTACGGTATTGTTGCCTCGGCAGAGACTGCGGCGGCCATGTTGCGAGGTAATCCCGGCCGTCGTTTGATCAACCGTTCGGTTGAACGCGCGCTGCACTTTCGTAAAGAGATTCAGCGCTTGCGTGAAGAGACGGAAGGCTGGTTCTATGACATATGGCAACCTGAAGAGATCGATGAAGCTGAATGCTGGCCTCTAAACCCGGATCAAAACTGGCATGGTTTTGCCAATGCAGACACCGATCATATGTATCTGGATCCGATTAAGGTAACCATTCTGACACCCGGAATGGACGAACAGGGACAGCTCGCGGCAGAAGGTATCCCCGCTGCGTTGGTGGCGAAATTCCTCGACGAACGTGGTGTCGTGGTTGAGAAAACCGGGCCTTACAATCTGTTGTTCCTGTTCAGCATCGGTATCGACAAAACGAAATCCATGAGTTTGATGCGCGGGCTGACGGACTTTAAACGGGGTTATGATCTGAATTTGCGTGTTAAGAATATGCTGCCGGATCTCTACGCGGAGGATCCTGATTTTTACCGGCACATGCGCATTCAGGATCTGGCTCAGGGCATTCATAAACTGATCCGTAAACACGATCTGCCAAGCCTGATGATTAGGGCATTTGATGTGCTGCCCGAAATGGTCATGACGCCTTACGACATGTTCCAGCATCAGGTGCGTGGTCACATAGAAGAGTGTGAAATTGGCGATTTGATCGGCAAGGTCGCGGCGAATATGATCCTGCCCTATCCGCCGGGAGTACCGGTAGTGATGCCCGGAGAGATGATCACCCAGCATAGCCGCGCCGTGCTGGATTTCTTGATTATGCTCTGTTCCATTGGTGAACGTTATCCGGGCTTTGAAACCGACATTCACGGTGCGAAACTTACGGAAGATGGCCGTTATTGGGTGAAAGTTCTCAAACTGCCTGCCGCATAAATACCCGCCTCTCAGGGAGGTGGGTGCGGATTCGATAGACCGTCATTCACAAGAACGGACAGGACATTATTATGCTCAACTTGCGTCAGATTCACCATATTGCGATCATCGCGTCGGACTATGCCCGTAGCAAAGCCTTCTATTGCGATGTGTTGGGTTTTACCCTACTCGATGAGTTTTATCGTGAAGAGAGAGATTCGTGGAAAGCCGATCTGGCTCTCAATGGGCATTACGCTATTGAGTTGTTCAGTTTTCCGCACCCTCCGGCGCGGGTCAGCCGCCCTGAAGCCTGTGGTTTGCGCCATCTGGCCTTCAGCGTCGACGATATTGATTTGGCGATTGTCCGGCTTGCCAGTACGGGCGTGTCATGTGAACCGGTGCGGATCGATCCTTATACATCCCGACGTTTTACTTTCTTCTGCGATCCCGATGGCCTGCCATTGGAACTTTACGAAATCAGCTGAACCATCATGAACAGAAACCTTTCTCAAACTAGCGTGGCCAATCATCTCGCAGAACAGATCGGTGATGAACGTAAACTCTGCGTCGCCCTCAGTGGCGGGCTGGATTCCACCGTGTTGCTGGCAGCCCTCACAGCACTGCGTGCAGGGCCGCACCCCGATCTTTCTCTGCGCGCTATCCATATACATCATGGGCTAAGTGAGTTGGCCCATGACTGGGTGGCGCACGTCGTAGCATTCTGCCGGCAACTACAGGTGCCTTTGGAAGTGGTCTATGTCAATGTTGACGCGAAGGGTAAGGGAGTTGAAGCTGCGGCCAGAACAGCCCGTTATCAGGCCTTTGCCGATCATCTTGCAGTGGGTGAAATATTGCTTACCGCTCAGCATTTGAATGATCAGTGTGAAACTTTTTTGCTGGCGTTAAAACGGGGCAGTGGTCCGGCTGGCCTTTCGGCGATGGCCGCGCTATCAGGCAATAAGGGGTATCCACTGTTACGGCCTTTTTTGTCACTTTCCCGTCAGCAGTTGGAGCAATTCGCGACCGATGCTGGCCTTAAATGGATTGAAGATGACAGCAATCAGGACGTGCGCTTTGACCGCAATTTTCTAAGGCTTTGCATCTTACCTGCGTTGTATGAGCGCTGGCCGCATTTTCCGCAGGCGGTATCCCGCAGCGCCACCTTGTGCGCAGAGCAGGAAACGCTACTGGATGAACTGCTGAGCGAATCTCTGCAAGTTTTAACAGACGATAGCAATGGTAGTCTGGACATTCCCGCTATAGCTGCTATGTCCGTACCACGTCGCCAGGCCTTATTACGCCGGTGGCTGGCAGATCAGGGGGCTTGCATGCCTTCACGGGATCAGTTGCAGCGTATATGGGATGAAGTTGCTCTCAGTCGCGAGGATGCCGAACCCCAACTGCAACTTAATCTTTTGAGCGTGCGCCGTTTTCGCCAGCGTTTATATCTTCTGCCACCGATGGCTTCGTTAAAGCAGACCGTCTTACTTTGGGATACGGCTTCGCCGCTGACGCTTCCCGATGGTCTCGGTCAGTTACAGGCCAGCGAAGTGTTTGTACAAAATGCTGAAAGCATCCGTCTTCCACGTGATGATGAACAGGTCAGCGTGCGTTTTCAGACGCAAGGCATGATTGAAAAAGCGGGGCGTCAGCATTCCCGACAGAGCAAAAAGCTGTGGCAGGAACTCAATATTCCACCGTGGCAGCGTGAACGCACACCGCTGATTTATTACAACGAACAATTGATGGCTGCACCGGGGTTGTTTATCACTCGTCAGGCGCTGGCAAAAACTAATGCACCACAATGGCAGGTAACGTGGTATCAACCGGTCGCGGATAACTCATTTAAAAATAAAGACATTTAAAGTGTGATTTTCCGGCGGGCTATCCTGTCTTATGAGAAGTGGCAACGCAGGACAGGCAGGCGTGATGCAGGCATTTACGTCATCACTATCCGATGAGGATATCCACGATTTGGCCGCTTATTACGCTAATCTGACGCCACTTAAATGACCTGCTTGTAAAAGCACATCCTACAGAAATGCAAACGGGCAATCCTTAGATTGCCCGTTTAGCTTAGACGGTTGATCAGTACTATTCGATGCTGACCACTACGGTACCGATTTCCGGGTGGATATAACTTTCAATATGGTCAAGGCGCAGATCACGTTTTTCGCCGTTGATATCGACGACTAAATATTCGACTTTCTTGCGCATTAACAGATCGCAGGCTTTCCCTTCAACGATTTCTCCGCTACGCAACGTCAGCGTCAAAACCAAATCATGCTGGCAGGCGAGCTCAAGATTATCGTAGTCATCACAATTGATGGGTTGGTACTCATCATTCATCGACATAATCGCTCACCAATAAGTTAGCGGCGGCATAGGCCGCCTGTTCCCGGATAGAAGACGGAAGTTCGGCATTCGCCGCCACATCGTCTAATGCTTTCAACACACAGCCCAACGCATCGGGCACATAGCCGAGATCACCGCTGGCAATCTCCGCATATTTACGGCGTACAGACTCACAGTACTGTTGCATAGGTTCTCCTTAAAAGCATATCCCGCTGGGGTAATTATCGTATTAAAAGCCCAGAAAGATAAACTCTCAGTATTTAACGACTATAGCACAGGCAAGGTCCAGTTATTAGCGAGCAAATGCAGGTTTCTCTTTAGCTGATAGTCAGTTAATCCCTTGCAAGACGGCGTTAAACTGGCTGCCAGGCACTGCTTTCAAGTACACTGTGCGTCTATTATCAAGAGGTTTCCAATGGCGTTAAAAGCGACGATCTACAAAGCGGTAATTAATATTGCAGATATGGACCGCAATTTTTTCTACGATGCCAACCTGACGCTGGCGCAGCATCCTTCAGAAACCGAACAACGTATGATGTTGCGTTTACTGGCTTGGATCTGCCATGCCGATGAGCATCTTAGCTTTACCCGCGGATTGAGCGCGGAAGACGAGCCTGAAATCTGGCGGAAAAACGATCACAACGGCATTGAATTATGGATCGAGCTTGGCTTGCCAGATGAAAAACGCCTGAAAAAAGCCTGTAACCAGTCGCGCGAAGTGGTGCTTTACGCATACGGTGAGCGGGCTGCCAGAGTCTGGTGGTCGCAAATTGAAGGCAAGGTCAGAGGTTTTGAAAATCTGCGCATCCGTTATATTGATGATGAAATGCTGACTCAGCTCACCGCATTTGGCAGCAGAACCATGGATTTACAGGCGACTTTGCAAGACGGAACTATTTGGCTTTCCGATGCTCAGAGTAATTTAGAAATTCATTTTTCTGAATGGAAAGAGTCAATCGTAAAAGAAGCAAGGTAATCGGTGTGCTTATCCTTTCCGGGAAAATGGAAATACCAGACAGCGAAATTGAATTAACGGCGATCCGCGCTCAGGGCAATGGTGGCCAGAACGTCAATAAAACGTCAACGGCAATACATTTACGTTTTGATATTAAAGCCTCAAGTTTGCCAGACTATTACAAAGAGCGGCTGATGGCGTTCAATCACCACTCCATCACCCCTGACGGTTGGGTGGTTATTAAGGCTCAGGAGTCCCGGAGTCAGGAACAGAATCGCGAAGCGGCGCTGGCTCGTTTAAGTAATCTGATTACGCAGGCGATGGTGGTGGAAAAACCACGTCGGGCGACGAAGCCGACACGGGGTTCTAAAATTCGTCGGGTAGAAAGTAAAGTGCGCAAGGGCGCGACAAAAGCATTGCGGGGCAAAGTTCGATAGCCTTATATCGTGTTGCAGGACAATATTTATCGCAACACTCAGAAAAAGCAGTAGGGGAGAAACTGTGAAAAAAATCATCATAACCGCAGTGCTGGCGCTCGGGGCGCTGTCACTGTTCGGCTGCCATACCGCTGCTTTCAATCAAGAAAAACCGTTGCAGGCGATGCAGCAAAGTTACAGTGGTGTCCTGCCGTGCGCCGATTGCGGCGGGCTGGAGACATCATTATTCCTCCAACAGGACGGCACTTATGTTCTGCAGGAAACTTATCAGGATACCAGGGACGGCGATCAGACTTTCGCCAGCTATGGCAGTTGGGCGAGAACCGCTGACAAACTGGTCCTGACCGATGCGAAAGGTGAAAAGCGTTACTTCCATCCGAAAGATGAAAATCTTGAAATGCTTGATACCAGTGGTGCGCCGATTGTTTCGTCGCTCAATTACACGCTAAAACCTACGCAGCAGACTTTGCCGAAGACGCCGATGCCGCTGACCGGCATGATGCAATACAGCGCTGATGCGGCTTCTTTTAAGGATTGTGCGACAGGTAAAGTTTTCCCGATGTCTGCCAGCAAGTCGCTGGAGCAGGGGTATCTCGCTGCGCGTAAGTCACCAAATCAGCTGGTTTTTGTGTCGATGGACGGGCATTTCATGACGGAACCGTCGATGGAAGAAGGGCAGATACAGAAAGCCGTGGTGGCGGATGCAAACGTAAAGTTTGATGCAACCAAAGCTTGCCCGTAAGCACTTCAGTCAAACTAAAAGCACAAACAAAAATGCCCGCTCATGCGGGCATTTTTATCTACAACGATCTATTGCCGATCCTTAACGCGGGATCTGGCTCAGCAGATAAGAAACGATATCGCTTTGTTTGATCATTTGCTTTTCACCGCTGCGACGGTTTTTGTATTCCAGCTCTTGCGCATCCAGATTTCGATCGCCAATAACCACCTGATGCGGTACGCCGATCAGTTCCATATCTGCAAACATCACGCCAGGACGCTCTTTACGATCGTCGAGGATCACATCAATGCCTTTGGCCCGCAGAGTCTGGTAAAGCTCTTCTGCAGCGTCTTTAACGCGGAACGATTTATGCATATTCATTGGGAGAATAGCGACCTGGAAAGGTGCAATTGCTGCTGGCCAGATGATACCGCGTTCATCATGGTTCTGTTCGATTGCTGCAGCCACCACGCGGGTCACACCGATGCCATAACAGCCCATCGTCATGACCTGATTACGGCCATCTTCGCCTTGTACTGTGGCATTCATCGCTTCTGAATATTTCGTACCGAGCTGGAAAATATGACCCACTTCGATGCCGCGTTTGATTAGCAGCGTACCTTTACCATCCGGGCTAATATCGCCTTCCACTACGTTACGAATATCAGCAATTTGCGGCAGTGGTAGATCTCGCTCCCAGTTGATACCGAAATAGTGCTGACCATCGATATTAGCACCAGCGCTGAAATCGCTCATGGCGGCAACAGTGCGATCAGCCACGATTGGCATCGGCAGATTGACCGGGCCTAATGAACCTGGGCCGGCATTAACGATGGCGCGGATCTCATCTTCAGTGGCAAAAGTCAGCGGCGAAGCAACGTGTGGCAGCTTCTCGGCTTTGATTTCGTTCAATTCGTGATCGCCACGCACTAACAGCGCAACCAATTTATGGCCGCTCTCTGGCGTAGCATGCACCATCAGTGTTTTGACTGTTTTCTCAATCGGAGTCTGAAATTGTTCAACCAGTTCGGCGATGGTTTTCGCATCAGGCGTTGCGATCTGGCGCAGCTCTTCGCAGGCCGCCGCACGCGGTGCCGCAGGTGCTACTGCTTCAGCCAGCTCGATGTTGGCCGCATAGTCAGATTCTGTCGAGAAGATGATGTCATCTTCACCACTTGATGCGAGTACCTGGAATTCATGTGATGCGCTACCACCGATCGAGCCGGTATCAGCCTGTACAGCACGGAAGTCCAGGCCCATACGGCTGAAAATTTTGCTATAGGTCGCATACATGGTGTCGTAGGTTTCTTGCAAGGATTCCTGTGTAGCGTGGAAAGAGTAGGAATCTTTCATGATGAATTCGCGTGAGCGCATCACGCCAAAACGCGGACGAACTTCATCACGGAATTTGGTTTGGATCTGGAAGAAATTCAGCGGCAACTGCTTATAAGAGCTGATTTCGTTACGGATCAGATCAGTAATCACCTCTTCATGCGTTGGGCCAAGTACAAAGGCACGATCGCCTCGATCCACAAAGCGCAACAATTCAGGACCATATTGGTCCCAGCGACCGCTCTCCAGCCATAAGTCTGCAGGTTGAACCACCGGCATGGAGACTTCGATGGCACACGCGTTGTTCATCTCTTCGCGGACGATGTTTTCGACTTTACGAAGTACACGTAAACCGGTTGGCAGCCAGATATAGAGCCCTGATGCTAGTTTGCGGATCATCCCGGCACGTAACATCAGTTGATGACTGATCACTTCGGCGTCGGCTGGCGTCTCTTTCAGAGTGGAGAGCAGATATTGAGTTGTACGCATGTTGTGTTGATTCCGTTAGCACTGCTAATTGCAATCGGGCTGCCATTGGGCAGCCAAAACGTGAAAAGTTTCTTAGTTTACCAGCGACTGAGGGTTGTCAAAAGAGAAGGGACGGAAATTAGTTTTTGTCGAGGGATAAGACCTGATTCAACCCACCAATAACGCGCCAGCGCACATTGAATTCTAACAAGTTTACCGCATAATCCTTTTCACTTTCCGCACCTTTACGGTATGCAGGACGAGGATCCTGACCTAAAACTTGAGTGATAAAACGACGCAGGTGAGGGTATGACCGAAAATATTCAGCCAATTGTTGCTCAGCCTGAGGCAAAAACTCTACCGGCATGTCTGAATCTGGTGCCTGTTGGGCAAAGCCCGCACGAGCATCAGGATGACTCTCCGCAAAAGGAAGATAGGGCTTGATGTCTACCACCGGCGTGCCATCAACCAGATCAAAACTTCCTAATTCCAAAATAACATTCTGGCCCTGGCAACGAATTCCCTTTAGTTCGATCAGCGACATACCCAGTGGATTCGGCCTAAAGGTCGAACGGGTTGCGAATACTCCGGTGCGCGTGTTACCACCTAAACGGGGAGGTCGAACAGTGGGGCGCCAGCCGCCATCCATAGTTTGATGGAAAATGAACATAACCCAAATATGACTGGATTTTTCAAGACCTCGCACCGCTTCGGGCTGATTGTAAGGGGAGAGCAGATGCAGCTCTCCCCCGCCATCTTCGATCAAACCGGGCTGGCGAGGGATAGCAAACTTCTCTTTATAGGGCGAATGAATGGTCCCTATTTGAGCGAAGTGAAATGAGGTCATTTAAAGGTGACATTCAGGGCGGATCCCTGGCAAATAGCCTGTTGATGGCAGCCAGGAACTCCACTCAGAATCTGACATTGATGCAGTAAGACGGCATTTGCTTTCATATAAGAAGCCCGGGTCAGCATTCTTTTGCGGGCCGTTGCCAGACTGGGTGGAGAATCTTGTGTGTCTGCCTGACAGGATTCACCTGACACTTCACCCAAGTCGCGGAAAGGGGTTCCCACCAGCGCTTCAGCATCTTTGTACAGTTTCACCGGCGCCGGACGAACAGGGGCGGGTTTAGTTTTTACGGGTTTTGGTTCTACCGGAGTTGGCTGTACAGGAGCGGGTGGCTGCGTTTTATGAGTCGTAGCACAACCCGCTAACAAGAAAGCTAACAAACAGAGAGGTAAAGCACGCATGGTATATCCTCTGCTCTTACTATGTTAGGGGAATAATGTGGCGTTATTGAAGCAAGGTATTGAGAAAATAACAAGGCGGGCATAAGCCCGCCTTGTTATTTTTCTAAAAGAAATGTTTAGAAAGGTTTTAGTTTTAATCTCAATGATAGAAAAGTGATAAGGCTTACCAGCCTTTAACGGCTCCACCGTTGAAGATTTTATTGGCCGCTGCATTTACTTCGTCTGACTGATAAGCCTGAACGAATTTCTTAACGTTCTCAGCATCTTTATTATCTTCACGAGCAACCAGCAGGTTCACATAAGGAGAGTTTTTATCTTCTACGAAGATGCCATCTTTCTCCGGCGTCAAACCAATTTGGCTTGCGTAAGTGGTGTTGATCACCGCCAGTGCAATTTTGTTGTCATCCAGTGAACGTGGTAGTTGCGGGGCTTCCAGCTCAACCAGTTTCAGATTCTTAGGGTTCTCAGTGACATCAAGAACGGTTGGCAACAGGCCAACGCCATCTTTCAGTTTGATCAAGCCTTGTTTTTGCAGCAATAGCAGAGAACGCCCCAGGTTAGTCGGGTCATTAGGCAGGGCAATCTGATCGCCTTCTTTCAACTCATCAATGGATTTGATTTTCTTGGAGTAACCGGCAATCGGGTAAACAAAGGTATTACCGACTGGGACCAGTTTGTAACCGCGATCTTTAATCTGTTGATCCAGGTAAGGCTTGTGCTGAAAGGCATTAAGATCGATATCCCCTTTGTTCAGCGCCTCGTTAGGCAGAACGTAATCATTGAAGGTTACCAACTCAACATCCAGCCCATACTTTTCTTTAGCCACTTTCTGTGCAACTTCTGCAACCTGCTGCTCAGCACCGACAATCACGCCCACTTTTATATGGTTTGGATCTTGTTCTTTAGGGCCACATCCAACCAGCGCCAGCGTTCCCAGAAGCGCGCCAACCAACGCGATTGATTTAAATTTAGTAGACATATCCTTTCCTCTATAAGCGGAGATAAATTATTCGCAATGTTTAGGTTACAGCTGTTGTTGCCTTACTTATGGGTAACCGCTTTGACGATACGGTCGCCACAGAATTGAATCAGATAAACCAGAACAACTAACAAAACTAATACAGTATTCATCACGGTGGCGTCATAACCGATATAACCGTACTGATAACCGATTTGCCCCAAACCGCCAGCGCCAACTGCACCACCCATTGCGGAGTATCCCACCAGAGTGATCAATGTGATAGTTGCGGCATTGACGAGGCCAGGTAGCGCTTCGGGCAACAGCACTTTACGGATGATTTGCATTGGGGTTGCGCCCATTGCCCTGGCAGCTTCGACCAAACCACTTGGGATCTCCAGCAGAGCATTCTCAACCATACGTGCGATAAAGGGTGCTGCCCCCACAGTTAATGGAACGATAGCCGCCTGGAGACCAATCGACGTTCCTACAATTAAACGGGTGAATGGGATCATCCACACCAACAAGATAATGAACGGGATCGAACGGAAGATATTCACCAGCGCTGACATAATGCGGTAAACCTTTTTATTCTCCGCAATCTGCCCAGGGCGGGTGACATATAAAAGGACACCAAACGGTAAACCTAGTACGAAGCCGAAAAAACCGGAAGTCAGCGTCATGATTACCGTTTCCCATATGCCTCGGCCCATTAACCACATCATTGCCTCAGACATAACCGAGCACCTCTACTTTAACTTGATTTTCATGCAGGAACTGAATAGCTGCCTGTGTACTCGCTTCTTCACCATGCATCTCTGTCAACATAATGCCGAATTTAACCCCGCCGGCGTAATCCATCTGCGCGCTGATAATATTGTTATTAATATTAAAGCGGCGAACGACTTCAGATAACAGTGGGGCATCCACCGATTGACCAGTGAACTCTAGACGTAATAAAGGAACACGGCCATCAGTAGGTTCTGGAATCAAACGAGCCGCATAATCATCTGGAATATCAAGATGTAATGTGGACTGAATGAACTGCTGTGCCAGTGGCGTTTTAGGATGTGAGAACATTTCGCTGACTTTATCTTTCTCAATCAACTTACCATCACTGATCACTGCAACCTGATCGCAAATGCGCTTAACGACATCCATCTCATGGGTGATCAATAAAATGGTCAGCCCTAAGCGACGGTTAATGTCTTTGAGTAGCTCCAGAATAGAGCGGGTCGTTGCCGGATCCAGTGCGCTGGTGGCTTCATCACACAGCAAAACTTTGGGGTTGCTGGCTAAAGCGCGGGCGATAGCCACACGTTGTTTTTGGCCTCCGGAAAGATTGGCTGGGTAAACATCATGCTTATCTTCCAGACCGACAAGCTTCAGCAATTCCGCGACTCTTTTTTTAATCTCATCGGAAGAGCGGTTATCAAGTTCTAAAGGCAGCGCAATATTGCCGAACACCGTGCGAGAAGACAGCAAGTTAAAATGCTGGAAAATCATGCCAATCTGACGGCGTGCACTGGTCAATGCTTTCTCTGAAAAGGCCATCAGATCCTGGCCGTCGACCACAACATGGCCTTCTGTCGGACGTTCTAGCAAATTTACGCAACGGATCAATGTACTTTTACCTGCCCCGGAAGAGCCTATCACGCCATAAATCTGCCCAGCAGGAACATGAAGACTCACGTCAGAGAGTGCGACAATAGAGCGCGAACCCTGCTGAAAAACTTTGGTGATGTTAGAAAGTTTAATCATATTCTTCTTATTCTATCTTTGGGACCGTGACTCAAGAAAATGGCTCTATGGCATAAGCCATAAGTATGCGGTGGATGCTAAGGCGTCTAGACGTCTAAGTCAACTGGGATAGCATTCTCACTCCCCCTTAAAACATGCAATACTATTCACTTAATCAGCTATCAGGAGCCAAGACGTGGCACAAACTGTTCCAGCAATTTTTTTAGATAGAGATGGTACCCTTAATGTTGATCACGGGTATGTCCATGAAATCGATGATTTCCAATTTATTGAAGGTGTAATAGAAGCCTGCCTGCAATTAAAGGAAATAGGTTTTGCTTTAGTCCTCGTCACTAACCAGTCGGGTATCGCGCGCGGTAAATTTACAGAAGAACAATTTATTCGCTTAACAGAGTGGATGGATTGGTCACTGGCAGACCGTGGCGTTGATTTGGATGGCATCTATTTTTGTCCTCATCATCCTGAAGGCGTGGTAGAAGCGTTTACTCAGATATGTGAATGCCGAAAGCCAATGCCTGGAATGTTCCTCCTTGCAAAAGATGAGTTGAACATCGATATGGCTGCTTCTTATATGGTAGGCGATAAAATTGAAGACATGCAGGCAGCAGCAGCAGCGGGCGTGGGACATAAAATCTTAGTGAGAAGTGGTAAGCCGGTTACTGCAGAAGGTGAAGCCTTGGCTGACGGCGTGCTTACAAGCCTTACAGAACTGCCTTCTTTCATCAAAAAAGCGGTTAAATAAGCCTTTGTGAGTAAAAAACAGGCAAACGAAATGAAACTGCATTTATTCGCTTGCCATTCCGTCCCGGCTCCCTATAATGCCGCTCCATCGACAGGGAACAACGTGAACAACATCACGAAGTGACCGGGTCGGAAAGATTAAAAACAGCGGCATCCGGTGAAATAAACGGTTGACACTGAAAGAGGAAAGCGTAATATACGCCACCTCGAGTTACCAAGCGAAAGCGCGTAACTACAAGACGATATCAGCCACCTCGGTGGCAAAAAATATCAAGTCTTAGAGTGACCAAGCAGTAATTCATTTAGTTGAATTATTACGAAGTAATCTCTGAGCACCGCTTCACTTGTTGAAGCAAATCGAACTTTTAATTGAAGAGTTTGATCATGGCTCAGATTGAACGCTGGCGGCAGGCCTAACACATGCAAGTCGAGCGGCAGCGGAAAGTAGCTTGCTACTTTGCCGGCGAGCGGCGGACGGGTGAGTAATGTCTGGGAAACTGCCTGATGGAGGGGGATAACTACTGGAAACGGTAGCTAATACCGCATGACCTCGAAAGAGCAAAGTGGGGGATCTTCGGACCTCACGCCATCGGATGTGCCCAGATGGGATTAGCTAGTAGGTGAGGTAATGGCTCACCTAGGCGACGATCCCTAGCTGGTCTGAGAGGATGACCAGCCACACTGGAACTGAGACACGGTCCAGAC
>NZ_BMFZ01000015.1 GCF_014639435.1 Hafnia psychrotolerans
GTTCATTCTTATTGTGAGCGCATAACAATTTAAGGGGATAAATCATGAGTACATCAAAGGATGAGAAACTGTCATCGCTGGCTGTGGTTCTGGCCCGTCGTGACTGGGAAAAACCGGCATCGACGCAGGTCAACCGCCTCGTGGCGCATCCGCCTTTCAATAGCTGGCGCGATACCGCCGAAGCCAAACAGAATCAGCCCTCCTCATGTCTTCGCTCCCTGAACGGCGAGTGGGGATTCAGCTATTTTACCCGACCAGAAGCTGTGCCTGAACAGTGGCTGCAACAGGATCTTCCTGATGCTGACCCGGTTCAGGTGCCATCAAACTGGCAGTTGGCAGGGTACGACGCACCGATTTATACCAATGTTCAGTACCCGATCCCCATCAACCCACCATTTGTACCGGAAGAAAATCCTACCGGATGTTACTCGCTCACAGTTGATGTGGATAAGACATGGCTGAGCCGCGGTCAGACGCGTATTGTGTTCAACGGCGTCAATTCAGCATTTTATCTGTGGTGCAACGGTCAGTGGATGGGGTATTCGCAGGATAGCCGATTACCGGCAGAATTCGACCTCAGCGGTGTGTTGGATCTTCCGCGACGTCGTTCTGATGCACAAACCGGCGGAGCAGATCACCGATTATCAGGTCCGCACGCACCTGTTCCACGATTTCACGCAAGCCGAACTGGAAGTGCAGGTCAGCGCCGCCGTACCGCAGGAAACGGCCAGAGATTATCAGGTACATGTCCAGCTGTGGTTGGGAGATGAATTTATCGCGGAGCACCAGCAAGCGCTCGGTAGTGAGATCATCGATGAACGCGGCCATGCGTTCGACAAAACCACCGTGCGTCTGCCGGTCAGCCATCCCGCGTTATGGAGCGCCGAGCAGCCTGCGCTATACCGCGTGGTGATTTCCCTGATTTCGCCGACCGGTGAATTGATCGAAGCTGAAGCTTGCGACGTCGGATTCCGGCAGGTGGAAATCAGCAACGGGCTGTTGAAAGTGAACGGCCAGCCGGTATTGATTCGCGGCACTAACCGCCATGAGCATCATCCTGAAAACGGCCAGGTGATGGACGAAGCCACCATGCGTCGTGACATCGTGAATATGGTCTATACGTGGTGGATGAAGCCAATATCGAAACTCACGGTATGCAACCGATGAACCGTTTATCGGACGATCCTGTCTGGTTCAACGCTTTCAGTGAACGTGTTACCCGCATGGTTCAGCGCGACCGTAATCATCCTTGTATCATCATCTGGTCGCTGGGCAATGAGTCCGGTCACGGCGCGAACCATGACGCCATGTACCGCTGGATCAAGTCTGTCGATCCGACCCGTCCGGTGCAGTACGAAGGCGGCGGCGCAAACAGTGCCGCGACCGATATCATCTGCCCGATGTATTCCCGCGTAGAACAGGATCAGCCGTTCCCGGCGGTACCCAAATGGTCGATCAAAAAATGGATCAGCATGCCAGATGAAATGCGCCCACTGATCCTCTGCGAATACGCCCATGCGATGGGCAACAGCTTCGGCGGTTTCGATCAATACTGGAAAGCCTTCCGCCAGTTCCCGCGTTTGCAGGGCGGTTTTGTCTGGGACTGGGTCGATCAAAGTTTGTTGCGCACCGGCGAAGGCGGCGAACGTTATATGTCGCTGTTCGAAGCGCAACGCGCCCAGCAGTTCTTCCAGTTTTCACTGGTCAGCACTGCGCCACTGACACTGCACATTCAGAGCGAATACCTGTTCCGCCACAGCGATAACGAGCAACTGGTCTGGCGCATCGAGCGCGATGGCGACGTGATTGCACAGGGCGAGGTCGCGCTGAAGATCGCGCCGAACGGCACGCAAACGCTGGAACTGGGGCAGATCCCGCAGGCGCAAGGGGATTTATGGCTGAACGTTGCTGTGCATCAGCCGCAAGCGACGGCGTGGTCAGAAGCTGGGCATCGCAGCGCGTGGGATCAATGGCAGTTGCCACAGGCGTTGAGCCTGCCGGTACCGAAGAAAGTCACCGCAGATGCACCGGTTCTCGACATACAGGGCGATAAGATTTTCGTTGCACACGGCAAGCAGCGCTGGCAGTTCAGCCAGCAGACCGGTTTGCTGGAACAGTGGTTTGATGGCAAAACGCCGCGCCTGCTTTCTGCGCTACGAGACCAGTTTGTGCGTGCGCCGGTGGATAACGATATCGGCGTCAGCGAAGTCACTCGCATCGACCCGAATGCGTGGGTGGAACGTTGGAAAGCCGCCGGGATGTATCAGTTGGAATCCCGCACGCTGAGTGTGATGGCCGATCAGTTACAAGATCGCGTGGTCATTGTTGCCAGACACGCCTTCCTCGCCGGAGATGAAACCCGCGTGCTGAGCAGCAAGGTTTACCGCATCGACAATCAGGGTGAACTGCATATCGACGTGGATGTGCGCGTCGCGTCGAACGTGCCGTCGCCGGGCCGCATCGGCATGACCTGCCAGTTGGCGGATACCGCAGAAAACGCAAGCTGGTTAGGGCTGGGGCCCCATGAAAACTATCCGGATCGCCGTCTGGCCGCACAACATGGTCGCTGGACGTTACCGCTGGCGGCGCTTTATACGCCGTATGTCTTCCCGACGGAAAGCGGTCTGCGCGGTGGCACCCGTGAACTGGATTATGCCGGATGGCAGCTGCGTGGCAATTTTCACTTCGGTCTGAGCCGCTACAGCCTGCAACAGCTGATGGACACCCGCCATCGTCACTTATTACGTGAAGAGCCGGGCACCTGGCTGAACATTGACGGCTTCCATATGGGCGTCGGCGGCGATGATTCGTGGAGCCCGAGTGTCAGCCCGGACTTCCTGCTGACCGCCGGTCATTACCACTACGCCTTCACCTGGAAACGCGTCTGACATCCCGCGCAGCGGTATTTATCCGCTGCGCGGGCGTTTCTCAATATCCGAGCGGTTAAAAAAACAGCCGTTCAGGTTCCCGATTTGATAGAGATCTTACCTGGGATGTTGGAACTTCATCGCATTGTTCGTTAATCTTAATGCACACTTGCTCCCCGTATATTGGGCAGCTTTGGTTTATTGCAGCCCGTCAGGGTACTATTTTGGAATAATTAAATGGATGATTTGAACGTTGTGGGTAGCATTAACAATGCTGGCAATTGGCTGGTGCGAAACCAGGATTTACTGCTGCATTATGCCGTGAACGTAGTGGCCGCTATTGCCATTCTGGTCATCGGTTTGATCATTGCACGCATACTCTCTGGCACCGTCAGCCGGGTAATGAAGCTGCGTGGCATTGACATGACCGTCTCCGATTTCCTGGCCGCCCTGGTGCGTTATGCGATTATTGCTTTCACCCTGATCGCGGTATTGGGACGTATTGGCGTACAAACCACGTCGGTGATTGCTGTTATCGGTGCCGCGGGTTTGGCGGTTGGCTTGGCGCTACAAGGGTCACTGTCGAACTTTGCCGCAGGTGTGCTTCTGGTTATTTTTCGTCCGTTCCGCGCTGGCGAATATGTCGATCTCGGCGGCGTGGCGGGGACTGTGACGCAGGTGCAGATTTTTTCCACCACCTTGCGGACGCCGGACGACAAAATAATTGTGGTGCCGAATGGTAAGATCATTGCTGGCAACATCATCAATAATTCACGAGAGCCTAACCGCCGTACCGAAATCATCGTCGGTGTGGGTTATGACTCTGATATCGACGTGGTGAAAAAAGTTCTCGGTGACATCATTGCTGCCGATAAACGTATTCAGCATGAGAAGGGCGTTACCGTCCGGTTGAACGAAATGGCGGCATCAACGCTTAACTTTGTGGTACGCGTCTGGACAACCAATGGTGATGCGATAGAAGTTAACTGGGATCTGCTTGAAGCCTTCAAACGTGCGTTGGATAAAAATAATATCAACATTGCTTATCCGCAGATGGATGTGCATTTATACCGCGTGGCTGATGCGGTAGGCAGCCAGCAGGAAGCGCAACGTTCAGTCGAATAGAAAGAGACGGTGTAATAACCTTGCCGTCTCTACATAGACATCAAGCGCCTGCGGGCGCTTTTTTTGTGGTTGTATCAGGCGAATAGGATTATTAGAAATCCTAATGAAGGATTAGAATTATCAATTTCCGCTAATGTAAAAGCTCACCTACACTGCACGTTATTATTCACCTGATTAACTGTTTAAGGATAACCACGTGCTGGCAATATTTCTGCAGGGACTGGCAATGAGCGCCGCGATGATTTTACCCATTGGGCCGCAGAATGCGTTCGTCATGAATCAGGGCATCCGCAAGCAATATCACTTGATGATCGCCACCCTCTGCGCCCTCAGCGATGCAGTGCTTATTTGTGCTGGAATATTTGGCGGTAGCGCCTTGCTGGACCAATCGCCGACGCTCTTAGCGATAGTCAGTTGGGGCGGCGTGATCTTTTTACTGTGGTACGGCTGGGGCGCATTTCGCACGGCATTGAGCAAAAATCCTGAACTGGCGCAGGCTCAAATGGTGAAGCAAAGCCGCTGGAAAATTATGCTCAGTATGCTCGCTGTCACCTGGCTGAATCCGCATGTCTATCTTGATACCTTCGTGGTGCTGGGCAGTCTGGGCGGTAGCCTCAGCAGCGATGAGCGTTCATGGTTTGCGCTCGGTGCGGTTTCGGGGTCGGGACTGTGGTTCTTCGGGCTGGCGATCCTCGCGGCGACCCTCTCACCCTGGCTTAATACCGGGAAAGTACAGCGCATCATCAATTTTCTCGTTGGGACGATCATGTGGGGTATCGCCTTGCAACTCGCCCGGCAAACCCGCCTTTTTTAAGGTTTTGTCACTAATCTTAGTTCTTGATGCCATCGAATATGCTACGGTTTTGCCGTTAATAAACGTAATGCCATATCTTAAATGATTAAAGGAGGCACTGTGAAATTGAAAGCATTGGCTATGGCCGCAATGTTGGGGTTAGGAACGTTACCTGCGGTACTTCAGGCTGCTGAAGTACCTGAAGGTCCACATGTGGTCACGTCAGGGACCGCCAGTGTTGATGCAACGCCGGACATTGCAACGCTGGCTATTGAGGTCAACGTTTCCGCCAAGGATGCTGCGTCAGCCAAAAAACAAGCTGACCAGCGGGTGGCCGAATATTTTGCCTTCCTGCAAAAAAACGGCATTGAGAAGAAAGACATTAACGCCGCTAATTTACGTACTCAGCCAGAATATAACTACCTGAAAGATGGCAGTAGCGAGCTGAAAGGCTACCGCGCCGTGCGCCAGGTTCAGGTAACGCTACGTCAGCTCGACAAACTGAATGATCTGCTGGACGGCGCATTAAGCTCCGGTCTGAATGAGATCCGTGCCGTTGAACTGGGGGTTGCTAACCCGGACAGCTTCCGCGATCAGGCGCGTCAGAAAGCCATCGACAACGCCATACAGCAGGCTAAATCACTGGCGGAAGGTTTCCACGCAAAACTCGGCCCGGTGTACAGCATCCGTTACCACGTGGCGAACTATCAGCCAATGCCGGTAGCGCGTATGTATAAAACGGCGGAAGCCGCAGGTCAGAGCTCCGCTGCCCAGACCTACGAGCAGCAGAGCATTCACTTCGATGATCAGGTTGATGTCGTGTTCGAAATCCAGCGCTAATACCCGTCTGGATGCCTAAAAAAACCCGCTACGGCGGGTTTTTTTAGGCTGATATGTCACGGGCAATCAGTCCTGACGCAACACCTTGTGGCCATGCGCCAGCAATGCGTCGGTGACTTTGCGCATCATGCGGCTTTCCGGCGCGAAGCGATGCCAGAACAGCATCCGGCGCTGGAACAGGCCTGGTGTGAGGTCGATCAGTTCGCCGCTTTCCAGCTCTTTTTCAATTTGCAGATGGGGAATCATACAGCAGGTGGTGCCCTGGCGAGCCAGCTGCACGAAGGCTTCTGACGAGCTAACGATATGGCACGGTACGCTGCCCGGCGACAGATCAAAGTTCTGCTGCAGGAAAGCCTGATGCATGTCGTCGAGATGGTCAAAGGCGACGGCGGGCGCTTTCAGCAGCGCACTACGGGTAACACCATTGGGGAAATAGCGGTCTGCAAAGGGTTTTGATCCAATGAACAGATAGTCCAGCGCGCCCAGTTGGTCCACCAGACAACTCGGCAGAGGTTGGGGCTGAATACTTACCGCACCCACGACTTCACCACGACGCAAGCGTTCTTGCGTACGTGTTTCATCTTCTACCTGCAAATTGAGGCGGATAGGCGAGTCAACCAGTACAGATTTCAGCGCTGGCAGCAGCCAGGTTGCCAGGCTGTCGGCGTTAACCGCCAGCGACAGCAGCAAAGGCGTGTCATTGCTGTCGGTACCGCTGTCATTACCCAGCCACTCCTCTTCCAGCAGTTCTACCTGATGCAGCAGCGCCAGCAATTTCTGTCCCTGTTCTGTCGGGCGGGGCGGCACTGTGCGGACCAGCAATGGTTGGCCGAATAAATTCTCGAGCTGCTTAATGCGTTGAGATACCGCCGATTGAGTGATGCAAAGTTTCTGCGCCGCGCGCTCGAAACCGCGCTCGCGGATCACTGCGTCCAGTGCTTGCAGCGTTCTATAGTCTGGGCGTTTCATCGGAGTTCTGTCTCCTGGATTTAATTTATCCGAATACTATGCCATAGATTTACGGCTTTAGTGGCGGACAAAATCTTCAGGGTGAACCGATCAATGAGATGATAAGTGTGATCTGGCGCGGATCCAGATGACCCAATTTTAGAGGACATGCATTATAATCACTGGCATTGTCATCTCCACGAAATCACCCGATCAGAGAGCAGAGAAGCCATGATGAATCAGGAAGAATTAAAGAAAGCTGTCGGTTGGGCCGCTTTGGATTATGTTACCCCCGGCACTATTGTTGGCGTTGGCACCGGCTCCACGGCGGCTCATTTTATTGATGCATTAGGCTCGATAAAACATCAGATTGAAGGTGCGGTATCCAGCTCAGATGCGTCCACCGCGAAACTGAAAAGCCTCGGCATTCACGTTTTTGACAGCAATGAAGTGGACCAGCTCGACGTATATGTTGATGGCGCCGACGAAATCAACGGACAGATGCAGATGATCAAAGGCGGTGGCGCGGCGCTGACCCGCGAAAAAATCATTGCAGCCATTAGCAAAAAATTTATCTGTATTGTCGATGCTTCCAAACAGGTCGGTGTGTTGGGTAAATTCCCGCTTCCGGTGGAAGTGATCCCAATGGCACGCTCCTACGTGGCTCGTGAACTGGTTAAGCTGGGTGGCCTGCCGGAGTACCGTCAGAATGTGCTGACAGACAACGGCAATATCATTCTGGATGTGCATAATCTCTCAATTCTCGATGCCATCGCGCTGGAAAATAAGATTAACAATATTGCGGGTGTGGTGACTGTGGGTCTTTTCGCCAATCGTGGCGCCGATGTCGCGCTGGTGGGCACTGCTGAAGGCGTAAAAACCGTCACCTTGAAATAATTGATGCTCAGGCCGTTTTTAATCTAACGAATGATAAGCAGAAGATCTGGCTGTGTGACTTCTGACGCAGCCAGTGGCTATGCGGTCATAACACTATGTTATGAAGATGATAATTTTCCTGTTGAATCATCTTTTCTTCAAAAGCTTAAATTTGGTGACTTATGTCACATTTCCCCTTCATACCTTGGTATCATCCGGTTTGGTTTTTCTTACCCAGCATTAAATTCTAAAATCCCCTGCGCTGATTGAGCCTTCTGCTGGGTGCCAGGCAATCGTTTGTATTGATGCTGGCGAATTTTTTGTTATGTTGACTGTGCTGCGGCCTTTAGGTCGCCACGTCAGCCGTAATAAATCGTCGGTCGAAAACATCGTCAGTCAGAAAAATAGGGTCGGGAAATGGCAAAAGTATCACTCGAGAAAGACAAGATTAAATTTTTGTTAGTGGAAGGCGTCCACCAAAGTGCGGTGGATTCACTCCGCGCAGCGGGTTACACCAATATTGAATTTCATAAAGGTGCTTTAGACACTGAATCGCTGAAAAAATCGATTCGTGATGCGCACTTTGTTGGACTCCGATCGCGTACCCAATTGACTGAAGATGTCTTTGCTGTGGCTGAAAAGCTGATTGCCGTGGGGTGTTTCTGCATCGGTACTAACCAGGTTGCTCTGGATTCTGCTACCCGTCGTGGGATCCCGGTATTCAACGCGCCCTTCTCCAATACCCGTTCCGTCGCTGAAATGGTGCTCGGTGAAATGTTGCTGATGATCCGCGGCATTCCCTCTGCCAACGCCAAAGCCCACCGTGGAGTGTGGCATAAGCTGGCGGTTGGCTCATTTGAAGCGCGCGGTAAACGTCTGGGGATCATTGGTTACGGCCATATCGGTACACAGCTCGGTATCCTGGCGGAAGGCTTGGGTATGCAGGTGTTCTACTATGATATTGAAAGCAAGTTACCACTCGGTAATGCGCAGCCGATTGCTAGTCTGAATGAGCTACTGAATACCAGCGACGTAATAACGCTTCACGTACCGGAAACGGCAAATACCAAAGACATGATTGGCGCGGACCAGTTGGCGCAGATGAAACCCGGCGCATTGCTGATTAACGCCTCTCGCGGCACGGTGATTGATATCCCTGCTCTGTGTGATGCGCTGCGCAGCAAACATATTTCCGGCGCGGCTATCGACGTGTTCCCGGAAGAACCGGCCACCAACAGCGACCCGTTCCTGTCGCCACTGTGTGAGTTTGATAACGTGATCCTGACGCCGCATATCGGTGGTTCCACTATGGAAGCGCAGGAAGGCATCGGTCTGGAAGTGGCGGGAAAACTGGCAAAATACTCTGACAACGGTTCAACGCTGTCAGCGGTTAACTTCCCAGAAGCATCACTGCCAGCGCATGGTGCCAATGCCAGCCGTTTATTGCATATCCACGAAAATCGTCCGGGCGTGCTGACCAGTATCAACCAGATTTTCGCCGAGAAAGGTATCAATATCTCCGCCCAGTATTTGCAGACCAGTCCGCAAATTGGTTATGTGGTGATCGACGCCGAGACAGACGTCGCGACGCTGACCAACGCACTGCAATTGATGAAGGCGATACCGGGAACCATCCGTGCGCGTCTTCTGTACTAATATGCTTGTCATCCTTCGCGCTACAGCTTCGTTAGTGCATTCGGAGAACCGAATCACTGGCTTAAGCCAGCTCGAATGATTGAGGGCATTAGCGTCAAAAGTTCTCGCCAAGGCGCCTACGGGCGCCTTTTTGCTGTATTTTATTCACCACTTCCACACTCTGCTTGGGGTAATAACCTCCGGCAGCGGTACGTCCCACTCTTCCACTGGCAAGTCGCTGACCTGCTGGCAATCATGCGCCAATCCTATCGGATAGGGACCACCGTGTTGCCAGTTTTCCAGCGTGCGGTCGTAGAAGCCGCCACCCATTCCCAGGCGTTGTCCGTGCTGATCAAATGCCACCAGCGGTGTCAGGATAATATCCAACTGCGAAAGTGGGACGACCTGGGTGACGTCTAACTGCGGCTCGAGGATTTTTAGCCGATTGCGGACGAGTCTGGTCTCTGGCGTATAACGCAGAAATAACAAGTTTCCGGGGATGAAGGGGTGCAGTACCGGCAAGCAAAGCTGTTTGCCGTCTTGCCACAGACGTAAGAGCAGCGGTGCGGTATCGAGTTCGCCATCAAAAGAGAGAAAGACTGAAATCGCTGAAGATGCCTGAATTTGCGGGTGTGAGGCAACGCGTTCAGCAGCCCGATGAGCAAAATTGGATTGCTGTTCGGGGGTAAGATTTTTTCTGCGTTGGCGGATTTCAGTTCGAAGAATTTGTCTGATTAAAGCATGTTGAGGAGTGTGCGACATAGATACAAGAACCAAAATGGATTGTACCGGAAGAAAGGGGGGATCTCCGAGATGCCGTCGCAGGCTGTAACCCTTGAACCCATGGTTCAAGGTGAACGCGCTGTCGCAGTCTTTAGGCTTCTCGGACGGGCCGAGCATGCGCACCGATTACGGATCATCACATTCTGTTGGTACTAATTATCGGCTCAGGGGACGGGCCCGCTGGCGAACATCTCAGAGAATTCTTTTACTCGTTGCTGACTGCCTGTGACAAGCGAATCAACCCCTTAAGTTATTCGTAAATTACCGTTATTCGAAAGGTGCCCCTTCACGTTCAGAGATCTTACCTTGCTCGAGCAATGCCTGCTCGATGGTTTGTTGCAGCATCCGAATACGTTGTTCCATATTGGAGGCATAGTCACGGGTTTTCAACCGTTCTTGAGCAAGTTCGTGACATACATTCAATGCCGCGATAAAAACTAATTGCTCTGTATTGGTGACTCTAGTGCGTACTTTTAGATCTTGCAACCGCTGATTAAGATCTTCAGCAGCCATGTTCAACGCTTCTTGTTGTTCTGGCGGACAATTCACTCGTAACGAGCGGCCAAAAATTTGAATATCTACTGGTTGTGCAGACATGCCACCTTCCTGCCTTCTTTGTACGCCGCCCCAACCTGAGCACTGTGTCTCGACACAGGATGTTGGAAGCGACATCACTATAACTATCTCAATACCAGGTTACAACCCTATCACGAACTGACTGCTGGATATTTGTCCAGTGCATTTGCCGGCCAAGGTAAGGCTTAACAACTGCCGTTCGCTGGTCTGCTAATCTGGTACTACGACTGACCTTGGTGGTAGCATAACACGAACTTAACTGGCCAACGATGGCGAATACGCATGTCTATTGATAATACTTATCCTACTTATGATTCGTTGGAAAACGCACTGAAACAACAATCAGTCGCCTTGACGGCAGCAGAAATGCACGGACTGATCAGCGGCTTACTCTGTGGCGGTAACCGTGACGGCAGTTGGCTGACGCTGGTCCATGATCTGACCAACGAAGGCATAGCGTTCCCGCATACGCTGGCTGACTTGCTGCAACAACTGCGAAAGATCACGGCAGATACGCTGGAAGATGACAGCTTTGAATTCAAAATGCTGATGCCTGATGATGAAAAACCGATCTTCGAACGCGCCGATGCGCTTGCCGGATGGGTCAACCATTACCTGCTCGGTTTAGGCATGATGCAACCGAAGCTTGCCAAAGTGAAAGGCGAAGTCGGCGAAGCGATTGACGACCTGCGCAGCATCGCGCAGCTTGGATATGAAGAAGATGAAGATCAGGAGCAACTGGCCTCGTCGCTCGAAGAAGTGGTCGAATATGTCCGCGTTGCCGCGATTCTGTGCTTTGGCGAATTCAGCCACAGCCATCCGCTCGCACCCGAAAGTCCACGCACATTGCATTAAGTACTTCATCAATGGCTTTATAACCATGAACTAAAACGGTTTCAGGAGAAGGTGAGATGACTTTGCACGAATACCAGAATCGTCGTCAGGCGCTGTTAGCCAAGATGGCACCGGGCAGCGCAGCCATTATTTTCGCCGCGCCAGAAGCAACACGTAATGCTGATAGTGAATATCCTTTCCGTCAAAGCAGCGATTTCTGGTATCTGACCGGTTTTAATGAACCAGAAGCAGTGCTGATCCTGGTGAAGAGTGATGAAAACCATAACCACAGTGTCCTTTTTAACCGCGTGCGCGATCTGACGGCGGAAATCTGGTTTGGTCGCCGTCTGGGTCAGGATGCGGCTCCGGTAAAACTGGGCGTCGATAAAGCCCTGCCTTTTGACGACATCAACGAGCACTTGCCCCTTCTGCTGAACGGCCTTGACGTGCTGTACCACGCACAGGGTTATTACGCCTATGCGGACGAGATTGTAAACCGTGCGTTGGAAACCCTGCGTAACGGTTTTCGTAAGAATCTGGCCGCGCCGGACACCCTCATCGACTGGCGTCCCATTGTGCATGAAATGCGTCTGTTCAAATCGCCGGCGGAGATTGCCATTATGCGCCGCGCCGGTGAGATCACGGCCAAAGCCCATACCCGCGCAATGGAAAAATGCCGTGCAGGTCTGTTTGAATACCATCTCGAAGGCGAAATTCATCATGAATTCAACCGCCACGGTGCGCGTTATCCTTCCTATAACACGATCGTCGGCAGCGGTGAAAACGGCTGTATTTTGCATTACACCGAAAATGAGTCCGAACTGCGCGAGGGTGACTTAGTACTGATTGATGCCGGTTGTGAATATCAGGGTTATGCGGGTGATATCACTCGTACCTTCCCGGTCAGTGGCAAATTCAGTAAAGAGCAGCGTGAAATTTATGACATCGTACTGGCGTCTGAATATAAAGCGTTGGATGTCCTGCGCCCAGGCAGCAGCATTCAGGAAGCCACCGAAGCTGCGATTCGCGTGATGATCGCAGGGTTGGTGAAGTTGGGGATCCTCAGCGGCGACGTCGAGACGCTGTTCAACCAGCAGGCGCATCGCCCGTTCTTTATGCATGGTTTATCTCACTGGCTGGGGATGGATGTGCATGATGTCGGCCATTATGGCACCGCCGATCGCAGCCGTACGCTGGAGCCCGGCATGGTCTTGACCGTTGAGCCGGGCCTGTATATCGCGCCAGATGCCGATGTGCCAGAAGCCTATCGCGGCATTGGTATCCGTATCGAGGACGACATTCTGATCACCGCCACGGGGATTGAGATCTTCACTGGCAACGTCGTTAAAGAAGCCGATGATATTGAAGCGCTAATGGCGGCGGCACGGAAATAATATGAGCATCATTATTGTCGGCGGCGGAATGACCGGCGCCACTCTGGCACTGGCGATTTCCACGCTGACGCAGGGTCGTCTGCCAGTGCATCTGGTGGAAGCTACAGCGCCAGAACATCATGGGCATCCGGGTTTTGATGCCCGCTCGATCGCACTGGCGCAGGGGACTTGTCAGCAACTGGCGCGTGTCGGCATCTGGCCAGCGCTGGCGAAAATCGCCACGCCGATCCGAGATATCCACGTCAGCGATCGCGGCCATGCGGCCTTTGTGCATCTCAATGCTGCCCATTACGGCGTCGAAGCCTTGGGTCAGGTGGTTGAGTTACATCAAGTCGGCAAGCGTCTGTTTACACTGCTGAACGAAGCGCCGGGCATCACGCTGCATTGTCCGGCGAAAGTCATTGATGTCGCGCGTACAGTGGATTCCGCCACCGTGACGCTGGACACCGGAGAAACGCTGACCGCGCCACTGCTGGTCGCCGCCGACGGTTCGCACTCTTCGCTGGCGAAGGCCTGCAATATTGGCTGGCAGCGGGAAGACTATGGTCAGATCGCGGTCATCGCCAATGTCGCGACTTCCGAACCGCATCATGGCCGCGCGTTCGAACGCTTTACACAACACGGACCGCTGGCCTTATTGCCAATGTCCGACGGGCGCAGCTCGCTGGTGTGGTGCCATCCGCGTGACGCTAAAGCGGAAATCGATGGCTGGAGTGAAGCGCAATTTCTCAGCGAACTGCAAAAAGCCTTCGGCTGGCGACTCGGCACCCTGAAACAGGCCGGCACGCGCTTTAATTATCCGCTGCAATTACAGAAAGCCAACAGTCATATTAGCCACCGTCTGGCGCTGGTCGGTAATGCGGCGCAAACGCTGCATCCGATCGCTGGACAGGGTTTTAATCTGGGCTTGCGTGACGTGATGACGCTGGCAGAAACGCTGGCCAGCGCTGTTGCACACGGAACCGACATCGGCAGTTATCGCGTGCTGAGTGAATACCAGCAGCGCCGTCAGCCCGATCAACAGGCTACCATTGGCGTTACCGATGGCCTGATCCACTTATTCGCCAATCGCTGGCTGCCACTCATGGTCGGACGTAATCTCGGTTTACTGGCAATGGAAGGTATTACGCCCTTACGCGATGCCTTCACTCGCAGAACGCTAGGATGGGTTGACCGTTGAGTATGCTCAAGCCTTACAGGAATTATTATGCAATCTTTTGATGTGGTTATCGCGGGTGGCGGCATGGTTGGCTTAGCGCTGGCTTGTGGATTACAAGGCAGCGGGTTGCGTGTTGCAGTACTGGAGAGCCAGCAGCCGGATCTCGCCTCGACCTTACCTGAACAGCCTGGCCTGCGCGTATCGGCGATCAACGCCGCCAGCGAACGCCTGCTTAAATACGTTGGCGCATGGGAAAATATCATGGCGCAGCGGGCGAATGCTTATCAGGGTATGGAAGTCTGGGACCGCGACAGTTTCGGAAAAATTGCTTTCCGCAGCGAGGAATATGGCTTCAGTCATCTGGGCCATATCATTGAAAACCAGGTGATTCATCGCGCTCTGTGGCAGAAAGCGGAGCAGTCGTCAGACATAACTTTGCTGGCTCCCGCGACGCTGAAAAATGTCGCCTGGGGCGAGAACGAGGTCTTTATCACGCTGACTGATGGTCGCCAGCTTAGTGCCCGTTTGGTGGTGGGCGCGGATGGTGCTCAGTCATGGTTGCGCCAGCATGTCGACATCCCGCTAACCTTCTGGGATTACGGCCATCATGCGCTGGTTGCAACTATCCGCACCGCAGAGCCGCATCAATCAGTGGCGCGTCAGGTATTTCATGGCGAGGGTATTTTGGCGTTTCTGCCGCTGGCTGATGCCCATCTGTCGTCTATCGTCTGGTCAGTCTCACCGGATGAAGCACAGCGTCTGACCGCCTTGTCGGAGGACGCGTTCAACAAAATACTCGCCACGACTTTTGACCTACGCCTTGGTGTTTGTCAGGTGGAAAGTGAGCGTCAGGCCTTCCCGCTGATGGGGCGCTATGCGCGCAGCTTTGCGGCGCAACGGCTGGCACTGGTGGGCGACGCTGCCCATACCGTGCATCCGCTGGCCGGTCAGGGCGTCAATCTTGGCTTTATGGATGCCGCCGAACTGGCATCTGAAATTAAACGTCTGCAACGTGAAGGCAAGGATTTCGGTCAACATATGTATTTGCGCCGCTACGAGCGCCGTCGCAAACACAGCGCTGCGCTGATGCTGGCCAGTATGCAGGGCTTCCGTGAATTATTCAGTGGCGAGCATCCAGCCAAAAAATTGCTACGCGATATCGGCCTGACGTTGGCCGACTCCCTGCCGGGCGTGAAGCCAACGCTGGTTCGTCAGGCGATGGGCCTGAATGATTTACCAGAATGGTTGCAGGAAGATGCGCTTCGATTGAAATAATCTAATTTTAGGCACATTTTTGCATTACATTTTTTAATGCGAGGCCAGAAATCTAATTCTGCAAATGGTGAGAAATCTGGTCTCCGCGTTATATAACATCGATATTTTGGTCGTCCATTTGTAGGTTTTGCGCTACAAACCCCATTTTCCCAGTCAAAAACTCTGCACAATCCCTCAGCTCATTCACTGTCATTCCCTTTGCTCTGCATATTTTAACTTATGGTTAGTGAGCTTATTCAGTGGTAAGTTCAAGCAAGGGTATCGTTTGCGCCACCACGCAAAATCCCGTCATCATTCGAGCTATCTCCGCGTTGGCTTCCTTCGCGAACCCCGGTCACATACTTATGTATGCTCCCGGGGATTCACTCAGTTGCCGCCTTGATCTAACACGAATGATTTTGGGTTTTTACGTGGTGTGCCGTTTATGCATTTGTATTCAAATGAGGAATAAGATGGTTAAGCAGACTCAGCTTTTTGAACAACACGTCGCGTGCGGTGCGCGTATGGTCGATTTCCACGGCTGGATGATGCCGTTGCACTATGGTTCACAGCTGGATGAACATCATGCGGTGCGTCAGGATGCCGGTATGTTTGATGTCTCGCACATGACCATCGTCGATTTGCACGGTGCCCGTACCCGTGAATTCCTGCGTTATCTGGTGGCCAACGATGTTGCCAAACTGACCGTCCCCGGCAAAGCGCTTTACACCGGCATGCTCAATGCCTCCGGCGGTGTGATTGATGACCTGATCATCTACTTCCTGACGGAAGACTATTTCCGCCTGGTGGTGAACTCCGCCACCCGCGAGAAAGATCTGGCATGGATTTCGCAACAAGCACAGGCCTACCACATCGAATTGACCGTTCGTGACGATCTGGCGTTGATCGCCGTTCAGGGACCGCAGGCCAAAACGAAAGCTGAAACCCTGTTTACTGACGCGCAAAAAACCGCCATTGCAGGTATGAAGCCGTTCTTCGGTGTGCAGGCGGGTGACTTGTTTATCGCCACCACCGGTTATACCGGCGAAGCAGGCTATGAAATTGCCTTGCCACAAGAACAGGCGGCGGTTTTTTGGCAAAAATTACTGGCGGCGGGCGTGAAACCTGCCGGTCTGGGCGCACGCGACACGCTGCGTCTCGAAGCAGGCATGAACCTGTATGGTCAGGAAATGGACGAAAGCATTTCCCCGCTGGCGGCTAATATGGGATGGACCATCGCCTGGTTACCTGAAGATCGTGATTTTATTGGCCGTGCTGCGTTGGAAAGACAGCGTGAGCAAGGCACAGAACAGCTGGTTGGCTTGGCCATGACCGAAAAAGGCGTATTACGTAATGAGCTGCCGGTGCGTTTCACTGATGCAGCAGGTAACGTGCAGGAAGGCATTATTACCAGCGGATCATTCTCGCCGACGCTGGGTTATAGCATTGCACTGGCTCGCGTTCCGGCCGGTATCGGCGAAGACGCCGTGGTGCAAATCCGTAACCGTGAGATGCCGGTGAAGGTCACCAAACCCGGTTTTGTGCGTAACGGAAAACCGCTGGCGCAGTAACGAATTTATCATCGGCAATGAGCCAACAAACACTTATTTCAATACCCGGCGTCATTCTAAGCAAAGGATGAACGGGATTTAGGAGAAAATCATGAGCAACGTTCCAGCAGAATTGAAATACGCCGCATCACACGAATGGGTGCGTTCAGAAGGCAACGGTGTCTATACCGTGGGTATTACCGAGCACGCACAGGAATTACTGGGCGACATGGTGTTTGTTGACCTGCCAGAAGTCGGCCGCGAAGTGGCTGCTGGTGAAGACTGTGCCGTGGCTGAATCCGTCAAAGCGGCTTCTGACATTTATTCACCAATCAGCGGTGAAATCATTGCTATCAACAGTGAGCTGGAAGGTTCTCCTGAATTGGTCAACAGTGCGCCTTACGGTGACGGCTTCCTGTTCCAGATTAAAGCTTCAGACGAAACTGAGATCGCCAAACTGCTTGATGCAGAGGCATACGCCGCTTCTGTAGACGAATAAGCAACATGGCACGGCCGCCCCGCAACCTATTCGCGGGGCATATTCAAGACCCGTCGCTTTTGTCAGTACCCCAAGACACCTCCAGCAGATTTCAGGAATGCGTAGCAAATGACTCAGACTCTCAGCCAACTCGAACACAGCGAAGCCTTTATCGGCCGTCACATTGGTCCCTCTTCTCAGCAGCAACAGCAAATGCTGGAGACGGTCGGTGCCGGCTCGCTAGATGCCCTGATCCAGCAAATTGTGCCAGTCGATATCCAATTGCCGGGGCCACCCGCGGTCGGTGATGCGGTAACAGAACATCAGGCACTGGCTGAGTTGAAAGCCATTGCCAGTCAGAACCAACGCTACAAATCCTATATTGGTATGGGATACACCGCCGTGTTGATGCCACCGGTTATCCAGCGCAACATGCTGGAAAATCCGGGCTGGTACACGGCGTATACCCCGTATCAGCCTGAAGTGTCACAGGGCCGTCTGGAATCGTTGCTGAACTTCCAGCAACTGACGCTGGACCTGACCGGTCTGGATCTGGCCTCGGCTTCTTTGCTTGATGAAGCGACCGCGGCTGCCGAAGCCATGGCTCTGGCAAAACGCGCCAGCAAACTGAAGAATGCCAACCGTTTCTTTGTGGCTGACGATGTGCATCCGCAAACGCTGGACGTGGTTCGCACTCGCGCAGAAACTTTCGGTTTCGACATCATTGTCGATAAAGCCGAAAAGGTGCTCGATCTGGAAGGCGTGTTCGGCGTGCTGTTGCAGCAGGTGGGCACTACCGGTGAAGTGCATGACTACCGCGCGCTGCTGGCTGAACTGAAATCCCGCAAAATTATTACCAGCGTTGCCGCTGACATCATGGCACTGGTTATGCTGGCTGCGCCGGGCAAGCAGGGCGCTGACGTGGTCTTCGGCTCCGCGCAGCGTTTCGGTGTGCCTATGGGCTACGGTGGTCCGCACGCGGCCTTCTTCGCCTGTATTGACGAATTTAAACGCTCCATGCCGGGCCGCATCATCGGGGTTTCCCGCGATGCTGCGGGCAAAACGGCACTGCGTATGGCGATGCAGACCCGTGAGCAACATATTCGCCGCGAAAAAGCCAACTCCAATATTTGTACCTCGCAGGTTTTATTGGCCAACATCGCCAGCCTGTATGCGGTCTTCCACGGCCCCGAAGGCCTGAAGCGCATTGCGTCACGCATTCACCGCCTGACCGACATTCTGGCCGCTGGCCTGAAACAGGGCGGTCTAACCCTGCGTCACGACACCTGGTTTGACACGCTGACCGTGGAAGTGAAAGACAAAGCCGCCGTGCTGGAACGCGCGTTGAGCTTTGGCCTGAATCTGCGCACGGATATTCATGGTGCGGTCGGTATTACACTCGACGAAGCCACCTCACGTGAAGACATACAGGTCTTGTTCGCTGCCTTGTTGGGTGACAACAACGGTCTGGACATCGACAAACTGGACGACATTGCGTCGACTGACAGCCATTCCATTCCTGCGGCGATGCTGCGTGTGTCTCCTATTCTCACTCATCCGGTATTCAATCAGTACCATAGTGAAACCGAGATGATGCGTTACATGCACCGTCTGGAAAAAAAGGATCTGGCGCTGAATCAGGCAATGATCCCGCTGGGTTCCTGCACCATGAAACTGAACGCCGCCGCGGAGATGATGCCCATCACCTGGCCGGAGTTCGCTGACCTGCACCCGTTCTGCCCAACGGAACAGGCAGGCGGTTATCAGCAAATGATCGGCCAACTGTCACAATGGTTGGTGCAATTGACCGGTTACGATGCCGTTTGTATGCAACCGAACTCCGGTGCGCAGGGTGAATACGCGGGTCTGCTGGCGATCCGTCGTTACCACGAAAGTCGTAACGAAAGCCGCCGCCATATCTGTTTGATCCCAAGCTCTGCGCACGGTACCAACCCGGCATCTGCCCAGATGGCGAGCATGACCGTAGTCGTGGTGGGCTGTGACAAGCAGGGCAACATCGATTTGAACGATCTGCGTGAAAAAGCGGTGCAGGCGGGTGATGAACTCTCTTGCATCATGGTGACATACCCGTCAACGCATGGCGTTTACGAAGAAACCATCCGCGAAATCTGCCAGATTGTGCATCAGTACGGTGGTCAGGTTTACCTTGATGGCGCGAACATGAATGCGCAGGTCGGCATTACGACGCCAGGCTACATCGGCGCGGACGTTTCGCACCTTAACTTGCATAAAACGTTCTGTATCCCACACGGTGGTGGTGGTCCGGGCATGGGTCCTATCGGCGTGAAAGCCCATCTGGCGCCGTTTGTTCCAGGTCATAGCGTGGTGCAGATTGATGGCGTGCTGACGCAAAATGGTGCAGTTTCTGCGGCACCTTTCGGTAGCGCTTCGATTCTGCCAATTAGCTGGATGTACATCCGCATGATGGGCGCAGAAGGCTTGAAACAAGCCAGCCAGGTGGCGATACTGAATGCCAACTACATTGCAACCCGTCTGAAAGACGCCTATCCGGTACTGTATACCGGTCGCGATGGCCGTGTGGCACACGAGTGTATTTTGGATATCCGCCCGCTAAAAGAAGCCACCGGCATCAGCGAAATGGATATCGCCAAGCGTCTGATCGACTACGGCTTCCACGCCCCAACCATGTCCTTCCCGGTTGCGGGTACACTGATGGTTGAGCCAACTGAATCGGAAAGTAAAGTGGAGTTGGATCGCTTCATCAACGCGCTGCTGGCAATCCACGCGGAGATCGACCGCGTGGCCCAGGGCGAATGGCCGCTGGCCGATAATCCGCTGGTGAATGCGCCGCACGTGCAGGACGAACTGGTCAGCGAGTGGAACCATCCGTACACCCGCGAACTGGCGGTATTCCCGGCAGGTAGCGAGAATAAGTACTGGCCAGCGGTGAAGCGTCTGGATGACGTATACGGGGACAGAAATTTGTTCTGTTCATGTGTACCGATGAGTGATTACGAGTAATTAAACACCTTGGGCTGGCACCCAAACTGGCTTTTAAAATTCAAGGTCAAGACCTTGGGTTGCCACCCAAACCGGCCTTAAGGTCAAGACCTTGGGTTGCCACCCAAACTGGCCTTAAGGTCAAGACCTTGGGTTGCCACCCAAACTGGCCTTAAGGTCAAGACCTTGGGTTGCCACCCAAACCGGTCTTAAGGTCAAGACCTTGGGTTGCCACCCAAACCGGCCTTAAGGTCAAGACCTTGGGCTGGCACCCAAACTGGCTTTTAAAATTCAAGGTCAAGACCTTGGGCTGCCACCCAAACCGGCCTTCAGGTCAAGACCTTGGGTTGCCGCCCAAACCGGCCTTAAGGTCAAGACCTTGGGTTGCCACCCAAACCGGCCTTAAGAGGCGCCTATCGCCGCGCCTCTTAAGAATCTCCGGCTCTTTAAAACACGTGCTGTCGCTAGGCCGATGGACGTGTTCTGGTACTTCCGCGTGTGGCGCAAAACCCTGCCGCTGCGCGGTTCCCTCTCTCGGTCTTCGAGCCTATGGTCTCGAAGCCGCTCCGTTCAGCAGGATTTTTGATCGCGCCATCCCACCTTTTTTAAAAACAAAACAAATATAAATTAAGCAAAGAGTTTGGTTTTTTTGAAATGATCTGAGTGGGTGAAGTTGTGACCTAAAAAGCTTTGGCCGCGTTCAAAAATCACGCCGGAGGAAGAGGTGGAAAACCGCGCGTGTTTTATGCGCGGGTTGTAACCCGACGTAGGGAACCGCGCAGCGGCGGGATTTTGCGGCAATAGTGAAAGCCGCTGAAACATAGCCGGTCTGCATGGCACATGTTTTAAAGAGCCCGGGATTCTTAAGGGGGGCGGCGATAAGCCCCTCTTAAGGCCAGTTTGGGCGGCGAGCCCAAGGTCTTGACCTTGAATTTAAAGCTAAAGCTAAAGCTAAAGCTAAAGCTAAAGCTAAAGCTAAAGCTAAAGCTAAAGCTAAAGCTAAAGCTAAAGCCGAAGTTGTAATTGAAACCATCCCCTCTATGATTTGCTCACTTTCCGAAAAGGAGATACCCATGAACAGCGTAGCGTTAGTGACCGGTGCCAGCCGCGGCATCGGTCGTGCAACGGCGATATTACTCGCCGAACAAGGTTACGCCGTCGGCGTCAATTACCTCAATAATGAAGCTGCTGCGCAATCTGTCGTCGATGAAATCATCTCTGGCGGCGGCAATGCGATTGCCATAAAAGCCGATATCGCCGACGAGGCGCAGGTGGTTGCCATGTTCAAGCGGCTAACCGATGAACTCGGCACGCTCACCGCGCTGGTCAATAACGCCGGGATCTTATTCCAGCAATCGACCATTGAGAATCTCACCGCTGAGCGCATCAACACCGTGCTGTCCACTAACGTGACCGGCTATTTCCTCTGCTGTCGCGAGGCGGTGAAAATCATGTCGCATCGTCATGGCGGAAAGGGCGGCGCGATGGTCAATGTCTCCTCGGCGGCCTCCCGTCTGGGCGCGCCGGGTGAATATGTCGATTACGCGGCATCGAAAGGCGCGGTTGATACGCTTACCACTGGTCTGGCACTGGAAGTGGCGGCCTACGGTATTCGTGTTAACTGCGTGCGCCCCGGTTTGATTTACACTGACATCCACGCCAGCGGCGGTGAGCCGGGGCGGGTGGACCGCGTGAAAGCCAACCTGCCGATGCAGCGCGGCGGGCAGCCGGAAGAGGTCGCGCAGGCGATTTGCTGGCTGTTGTCGGATTCGGCCTCTTACGTCACCGGCAGTTTTATCGATCTGGCTGGCGGCAGATAATCAGCGTAAATCATCGATAACGGGGACCGCTCCCCCCGTCACTCCCCCAAAACGGTCAAATCCACACAAACGGTCATATTCGGTCACCACAGGCTGCGAGGAATTGTGACCGTTTGCAAATCTGCGGTTGTCTTGTTGCAGTCTAAATGACGATTTAATGCCGTTCCCGCCACAGATCCAAACTTTAACATTTCATCTCTTCTCATCTTTTTGTGACAACTGTCACATGACGACGGCGGCGAAAAAGGCACGCGGTCGCTTTTGAGGCACTGCGCATTCCGTAAGCATCCGGCTGCGTATCCTAATTGACATCGGGAAAGAGGAATCACCACATGCTGCCTGTAGAACGCCATCGTTTTATCACTGAAATCCTTAGCCAGCGCGGACGCATTCTGGTGCAGGAAGTGGCGCAGTTGTGCCGTATCTCGCTGGAGACGGCAAGGCGCGATCTGGCGATGCTGGAAAGGCGCGGGATTTTGCAGCGCAGCCACGGCGGCGCGGTGTTTGCCCAACACGCGGCGCCTGAGAAAGCGGTGGTGCCTTCGCAGATTGAGCAGGGAGAATCGTTTCGCGATCGCAGCAACCAGTCACCCGACAGCAAAACCCGCATCGCCAAGCACGCGCTGCAGCTGATCAACCCCGGCGATTGTCTGCTGCTCGACAGCAGCTCCAGCAGCTGGTTTTTAGCCCGGCAGCTGCCGGACATTCAACTGGTGGTGCTGACCAATTCGGTGCACATCATTCAGACGCTGGCGGTGAAAGCCAATGTGCGGGTGATCGGGCTGGGTGGCGAATATTCGGCAAAGTACGAGGATTTTGTCGGCGTTCTGGCCGAACAAATGCTGAAAGAGTTTGTGATCAACAAACTGTTTTTCTCCTGTCACGGCATCAGCCACGAAGGCGGAATCCGTGAAAGTAACGAGCATCACGCACGGCTGAAACAGCAAATGCTGCTTTCCTCCGAGCACAAAATTTTGCTGGCTGATGCCAGCAAATTCGGCCGGCGCTCTTTTGCGCGGATCTGCCACTACCGGGAAATAGACACACTAATAACAGACCATCTGGAGGATGAAGAATTCCGACAGGAACTGGCCTGGAGCAACGTCAATGTCATTGAGGTTGCTCCTTTACCCCTACAGAAAAAAACTAAAAACAGCCGTAACGGCCCTTTCGCTGCGGCCAATAACTGAACCTCTTTGGAGAGAAAACATGATCAAGAAATCCGTTCTTGCCTGCCTGTTCGCCACAGCCATGTTGTCCCTGTCTGCCCACGCCGCCGACAAAATCCGCATGGGCGTGGTGGTAAAAGTCGGCGGTAACGCCTGGTTCAACGCCATGGAAGCCGGGATCAAAAGTGAAGCGGCCAAACGCGGGATCGACGCCTGGCAGGTCGGTCCGACCAGCGCAGATCCGGCGTTGCAGGTGCGTGCGATTGAAGATCTGATCGCGCAAAAAGTGGATGTGATCGGCGTGGTGCCGAACGACGCCCGCGTGCTCGAACCGGTATTGAAACGTGCGCACGATGCCGGGATCAAAGTCATCGTCCATGAATCGCCGGATCAGAAATACGCCGACTGGGATTTTGAAATGGTCGATGCCACACAGCACGGTATTACCCACATGGTCGCTCTCGCGCAGTGCATGAAAGAGAAAGGCGATTACGCGGTGTACGTCGGCAGCTTAACCGTGCCGCTGCATCAGAAATGGGCCGATGCCGCCATCAATTATCAGAAAGAGCACTACCCGAATATGCATCTGGTCGGTGACAAATTTGGCGTCGGTGAATCCCTCGATGACAGCATTCGTACCACCAATGACCTGATGTCCAAAGATGCCAACCTGAAAGGCATTCTGGCCATCGGTTCACAAGGCCCGATTGGTGCAGGCCGCGCGGTGCTTAACCGCGGCAAAACCGATGACATCTGCGTCTTTGGGCCGTTCAGTCCGGGTCAGGGCGCCAGTCTGGTGAAAGCCGGGGCCATCAAAGGCGGCTTTATCTGGAATCCCATGGTCGCCGGTGAAGTCTTCGTACGCATCGCTGAGAAGCTGGAAAAAGGCGAAAAAATCACTGACGGCATGACCATCGAAGGCATGGGCAAAGTGAAAGTGGATGACGCCACACACACCATTCTGGGCAATGAAACCGAAAGTCTGGACAAAGCCAACCTGCCGAAACTGGTCAAAATGGGGCTGTAATCATGGCAATCTCCGAGATCATTCAAACAGACAACGCGCCGCTGATTGACGTGCAAAATCTGTCGGTGACCTTTGGCGGACAGCGTGCGCTCAACGATATCTCCCTGCGGCTGATGCGGGGCGAAGTTCACTGCCTGGCGGGCACCAACGGCTGCGGGAAAAGTACGTTGATCAAAGTGATCTCGGGGGTTTATCAGCCGGATAACGGCTGCCAGATCACGCTCAGTTCGCCTTCACAAGGCAGCCAGAGTTTCAGCAGGCTGTCGCCGGATCAGGCGCGGCAATTTGGCGTGCAGGTGATTTATCAGGACTTATCGCTGTTCCCGAACCTCAGCGTGTTCGAGAACATCGCCTTCGACCACAACCTGCAGGGGTTGATGGGCTGGTATCGTCCGTCGCGCCTGCGGGACACCGCACAGCGCATTCTTACCGAACTCAATTACAGCTTAAATCTCGACAGCAAAGTCTCGACGCTGCCGATTGCCCAGCGTCAGCAGGTGGCGATTTGCCGCGCGCTGGTGGCTGAGGCGCGGCTGGTGATCATGGATGAACCGACCGCCTCGCTCACCCGTACCGAAGTCAACCAGCTGTTGCGCACCGTGCATTACCTGAAAAACAAAGGCATTAGCGTAGTGTTCGTCAGCCATCGCCTTGACGAAGTGCTGGAGATTTCCGACAGCGTGACGGTGATCCGCGACGGCAAAAAAGTCGGCACTTTTCCGGCTTCTGAGGTCAGCAGCGAACGTCTGACCGAGCTGATGACCGGCCTCAAACTCGATTACCGCCTGAAAGCCGCCAACATGAATGACGAACGCATCATGCTGGAAGCCGACAAACTCACCCGCGAAGGCCAGTACCACGACGTTAGTTTCAAACTGCACGCCGGTGAAGTGCTTGGCCTGTGCGGCCTGCTCGGGTCGGGGCGCACCGAACTGGCGCTCAGCCTGTTTGGGATGACCAAACCGGACAGCGGCAAAATTTATCTCGACAGCAAACCGGTGCGTTTTCGCAGCCACGAAGACGCCATCAAATCCGGCATCGGCTACGTGTCGGAAGATCGCCTGACGCTTGGCCTGATCCAACAACAGTCGGTCGGCGACAACACGGTGCTGGCGATCATGGATCAGCTACGCAGCCGTTTTCATCTGATCGACGAATACCGCAAAAACAAGATCATCCAGCAGTGGATCGAAAAACTCGGCGTCAAAGTCGCCAATCCGGATCAGGCGATTTCCACGCTGTCCGGCGGCAATCAGCAAAAAATCGTGCTGGCGAAATGGGTGCTGACCCAGCCGAAAATCCTGATCCTCGATTCACCGACCGTCGGCGTGGACGTCGGCGCCAAGGCCAGCATCTATCAGTTGATCCACCAACTGGCGGAAGAGGGGATTTCGATCCTGCTGATTTCCGATGAAGTACCGGAAGTCTATTTCAACTGTGACCGCGTGCTGCATTTCAGCGAAGGCACAGTGGTGGGCGAATACCTGCCGCGTGGCATCACTCAGCAACAGCTTGCGGAGGCGGTCAATGCTTAAGCTCAGCCGGTTACGCCCGTCCAGCAACGAAGGCTATTTAGCCTGGGTATTGCTGGTGGTTATTGTCACCTTTTCCCTGCTCACCAACCAGTTTCTGACCTTACAGAACTTGCTGGATCTGACCGAAAGCTACGCCGTCAGCGGCATTTTCGCGCTCGGCCTGTTTGTGGTGCTGGTCACTGGCGGCATCGACATTTCCTTCGCGGCGGTGGCGTCGGTGGTGCAGTACCTCATCGCCACGCTGGCGATCCACTACGGCTTGAGCAGCCCGATAGGCAGCATCTTGCTGGCGGTCGCCATCGGCACCGTGCTTGGGATGATCAACGCGATTCTGATCTACTGCCTGCGCATCGTGTCGATCATCGTCACCATCAGTATGCAGTCGTTGCTGTTCGGGATGTTGATGTGGCTGACCAACGGCACCAGCCTGTATGACCTGCCGGACTGGCTGACCACGCCGATCCGTGTGCTGCCGTTCAGCGTGGGCGAGCACCATTATCAGATTGGCCTGCCGGTGGTGGTGATGCTGGGCGTCGCCGGGCTGAGCTGGATCCTGCTCAACAAAACGCACCTCGGGCGGCAGCTGTTTGCGGTCGGCGGCGATCAGGAATCGGCGCGCCGCATCGGGATCCGCGTCGGCCTGCTGCATCTGTTCGCCTACGGCTATCTCGGTGCGATGGCGGCCATCGGCGGGCTGGTGCAGGTCTATCGCGTCGGTGAAGTGGTGCCGAATGCGCTGGTCGGCGGCGAGCTGGATGTCCTTGCCGCTGCGGTGCTCGGCGGTGCCAGCCTGAACGGCGGTAAAGGCAGCGTGGTCGGCACACTGATGGGCGTGTTCCTGATCGGCGTGCTGAAAAACGGCCTGAACCTGATCGGTGTGTCCAGCTACTTCATGAACATTGTCATCGGTGCGGTGATTGTCGCGGCCATCACCGTCACCCATTACAAAAAACGCAAAGAAACCGAAGTCGGCTTCGCGTGAGGAAACCCGCTATGTTCGCGAAAAGCAGAAATTTGAACCTGAAAGCTAAGCCTGACGCCCGGCCACGCCTGAAAATAGGCAGCCTGAAGATCGACAACACCACGCTGGGATTATCGCTGTTACTGCTGGTGGTGATCGTCGGTTTCAGCCTGGCGATGCCGGGACGATTCTTCAGTGATGCGACCTTCATGAGCGTCGCCTTCCAGCTGCCTGAGCTCGGTTTGCTGACGCTGGCGATGTTTATCCCGATCCTCAGCGGCGGCCTGAATCTGTGCATTATCGCCACCGCGAATCTGACCAGCTTACTGATGGCGTGGGTGTTTCTGACCTGGCTGCCGCCGGATGCCAGCATGGCGATGCAGGCGGTCTGGCTGACGCTGGCACTGGTCGGCGCGATGATTCTGGCGCTGGTGATCGGCATGCTGACCGGCGCGCTGGTGGCCTACGTGGGGGCGCATCCGATTCTGGTGACGCTGGCAACCATGACCATGGTGAACGGTGTCGGCATCTACCTTTCACACGGCGCGGCGATCAGCGGTATGCCGGACATCGTGCGCTTTATCGGCGCGGAAACCCTGCTCGGCATCCCGGTGCCGCTGATTGTCTTCCTGCTGACAGCGGCGCTGGTGGCGGTGTTCTTAGAGCGCACACGCCTTGGCAAATACATCTACATGAGCGGCAGCAACATCAACGCCACCCACTTCAGCGGTGTGAATACCCACCGCGTGCTGATCGCCATCTACGTCATCTCCAGCATGTTATGCGTGATTGCTGGGCTGATCATGATGGCGCGCTTCAACTCGGCGCGCATGGGCTACGGCGATTCGTATCTGCTGCTGACAGTGCTGGCGATCATTCTCGGCGGCACCGACCCCAACGGCGGATTCGGCAAGGTGGCGGGCGTGGTGCTGTCGCTGATCGTCTTACAGGTGATCTCCACCGGCCTGAACCTGATGAACGTCAGCCCGCATTTCAGCCTGGCGATGTGGGGCGCGGTGCTGATTGTGGTGCTGGCGCTGAAATTCTTCCGTGCGCGCTATTTGCAAAAACGTGCCGGGCGCATGAGCGCCGCCAAAGCGCGCGCGGCGCAACCTTAACGCTTTCATTGACTTATTGCCTCTGACCCAAGGACAACATCATGGAATACAAAATTTCTCCGTCGCTGATGTGCATGAGCCTGATCGACATCAAACAGCAGTTGGCCGTACTCAACCGTCGTGCTGACATGCTGCACATCGACATCATGGACGGCCATTACGTCAAAAATATCACGCTGTCGCCGTTCTTTATCGAGCAGATCCGCCCGCACACGCCGCTGATCCTGGACGTGCACATGATGGTGGAGAACCCGTCGGACTTTATCGAGCCGATTGCCCTTGCCGGTGCCGATTTTATCTGCCCGCATGCCGAAACCATTAACCGCGATGCATTCCGCATCATTAATCAGATCCGCTCACTGGGGAAAAAGGTCGGCGTGGTGCTGAACCCTGCGACGCCGGTGGAGTACATCCAGCACTACATTCATCTGCTGGATAAAATCACCGTCATGACCGTCGATCCGGGCTACGCGGGGCAGCCGTTCATCCCTGAGATGCTGGGAAAAATTGCCCAGCTGCGCGATCTCAAACAGCAAAAAAATTACCGCTATCTGATCGAGATCGACGGTTCCTGCAACTTGCGGACTTATCAGGATCTGCTGGCGGCGGGTGCGGAAGTGCTGATCGTCGGCAGCTCCGGCCTATTCACGCTGGACACCGATCTCGATGTTGCCTGGGACAAAATGCTCGATCAGATGCGTCAGGCGCGTCACGCAGCCTGAGGGCAGGAGAGCCGTATGCCGCATTTTCTCGGAGTCGACGTCGGGGGTACCAACACCCGTTTAATGCTGATGGACAGCCAGCAACATTTTCGCGGCTATCACAAAATCCCAACCCAAAGCTGGGCGGGGCAGACCGCCCCGTTACGCGGTCTGGAAGCGCTGATCGTTGAGTATCTGCGGACGCAGGATCCACAGGCTCAGGTTGCGCAGGTGATGCTCGGCCTGCCGGGGATCCTCTCCCGTGACCGGAACACCGTGCTGTCGCTGCCGTTCATTTCGGCGCTGGATAACCAGCCGGTGGCGGCGCTGCTGTCCGGGCATTTGCATCTGCCAGTAACGATGGATAAAGACGTTAACCATCTGATGTGGTGGGATTTACATCAGCACGGTGAACTGCCGGACGTCGCGGTCGGGCTGTATCTCGGTACCGGGCTGGGCAATAGTTTGTGGATCAACGGTGATTTTTATCACGGTGCACACGGCGGTGCGGGCGAGCTCGGCCACATTCCGCTGGCAGGCAATCCGCTGCTCTGCCCTTGCGGTAAAACCGGCTGCGTCGAGACGCTGACTTCCGGCAACTGGCTGACCGGGTGGGCACGGCAACATGCGCCGCAAACGCCTTTCGCCGACCTGTTTACGCGTCACGCCGGGCATGTGGATTTGATTGAATTTATAGCGCGTCTGGCGCGCACCGTCGCCAGCGAAATGAACATTTTGGATCCGGAATTCCTGGTGCTGGGCGGTGGCGTGCTGGCGATGGACAACTTCCCACTCGCTCAGCTCGAACAGCAGTTACGCAGCCATTTACGCAGCCCGTATCCGGCCAACGGACTGAGTATTCACTTTAGCGCCATTACCGACGAGACCGGCTGCCGGGGAGCATGTTTAGCCGCACAGCGCGTTTTTCAGTCGCAGCCTGCCGTTGCAGCGCGACCGTTTTCCTTCAGGAGAGAGGCATGAACAAAGGCAAGGTATGCGTATTTGGTTCTTTCAACCTCGACATCGTCGCAGGCATGGCACGCTTTCCACAGCCGGGGGAGTCCTTGATTGCCCGTAACAGCATGATGGGCGCGGGCGGTAAGGGCGCGAATCAGGCGGTCGCCGCGCTGCGTGCCGGTGCGCGGGTGCATTATATCGGCAAAGTGGGACGCGATGACTTCGGCATGTTCGCCCGCCGCCATCTCGACAACGCCGGTTTCGACGCCGTCACGCTCTTTACCACCAGCGAATGCCCGACCGGCAACGCGCTGATTTACGTCGCCGGTGCCGACGCTGAAAACATGATCGCGGTCGATCCGGGCGCCAACCTGACGGTCACCGAGGACGAGGTTGAACAGTGCCGTCCGGCAGTCGCGGCGGCAGATATCCTGCTAACACAACTGGAAAATAACTTATCGGCGATCGAAAAACTGATCGGCATCGCCAAAGACAACGGCACCTATATCATCCTCAACCCCGCGCCGTTTCAGCCGGTTTCTGATCATCTGCTGGCACAGGTGGATTTGCTCACGCCGAACGCCACGGAGTGTACGCTGCTGACCGGCATCGAAGTGCGTGACGTTCCCTCCGCAAAGCGCGCCGCCCACGCGCTGCACGCCAAAGGTATTCAGGCGCTGATCATCACGCTCGGCACGCAGGGCGCGGTGCTGTCAGTGGACGGTGAAACCCAGCTCATCGCCGCCTGCCCGGCCACCCCGGTCGATACCACCGGCGCGGGCGATGCCTTCAACGGCGCGCTGGCCTCACAGCTCGCCGCTGGATCCACGCTGCAAGATGCCGCCCTGTTTGCTTCCGCCTATGCGTCCGTATGCGTCGAACGCGCAGGTGCCGCCGCATCGATGCCGACCTATGAGGAAGCGCGGGAAAGGATGAAGGTGGCGGTGGCGTGAGGAAATGCAGGATGCGTTTTGCTCCTTCTCCTGTTAACTGAGGAGCAAAACGGCGTCATTCCTGCGAGACATCTTCCAGATTTCATCTTGAACGCTATTACAACTTCATTTGAACCATATATATAACAATATACTCATACATCCAGAATCAATACGGAGGTATTGGCTGGGATATAATAAAGATATTCTCATTTTATATAAAAATTTATTATATTAAATTTTATTATTATTATTATTATTTTATATGGATAAGCGAAAGCATTACTGTTTCAGGTGATTGATTTTTAAATTATAAAGAAGTAATGTTTGTATGGTGATTTTTTATTTTAATAAGGATGTTTAAATGGCAATCCCAGCTTATTTATGGTTGAAAGATGACGGTGGTGCGGACATCAAAGGTTCTGTGGATGTAAATAATAGAGAAGGTAGTATTGAAATTACAAGTTTTTCACATAATTTACGATTGCCTATAGACCCTTTAACAGGAAGCATTACAGCAACGCGCCATCATTCTGCGATGGTTTTCCAAAAAGAGTTTGATCCATCATCACCTTATTTATATAAAGCAGTTTCAAAAGGCCAAACTTTAAAGTCAGCAGAAATTAAATGGTATCATATCAATGATGCAGGGCAAGAAGTTGAGTACTTCAATATGTTAATCGAAGGCGTTAAGGTTGTGAGCATTTCCCCTCTGATGCATGATGTTAAAGACGCAACTAAAGAAAAGCACAATCATCTTGAAGTTATTGAACTCCATTACGAGAAAATAACGTGGAAACATTGCGATGGGAATATCATGTTCACAGACTCATGGAATGAAAGGGCGTAAACTATGTCCAGATACCCTGTAGAAGGTGTAAATCAACATCCTCCTTATGATATATCTGCAATCACGCCCCCCGGTATATCTATGATCAATCATATGATGATGGCTCGTTTACACAAAGGTCCATCTGCATTAACTTATATATGGTTCTATAATCAAGTCAGGAATCATGGGCCCTGGGACTATAAAAAGTTGGGCGGAAAATATGAAAATTTCGGCAATTTTCATTATGGGGCAGTAGGAACAGCAGCAGGTATGTCACCAGGTGTTTTATTAAGAGGCGCTGGCGTGGCTCAAAAACTTGCAGGTACAAATGATCCTGAATGGGATACTTATGAGGGGCCAAACTCCCATTGGGATGATCCTAAAGATCAGACATGGATAAGAGCAGGAATTGATTATGCAAAAAGAACGGGTTTTTAGGAAAAAATATATTTTCATCGTGTTTTTTATAGCTTTTCTGGGATGTTTAACTAAGGTGGCCTTAGATTTTTCACCTTATGAACAAACGATTATACGAAGGGAAAGTATAGGCGAGTTTAATACTCTTTATGTTACTGAAGGTAGTGCGGGTGCAACGACGAAAAACACTTATAAATATTATCTTTATCCATCTGTAAAAACAGAGAAAGAGTTTCTGGCGGATGTCAGCGATTATCCTTCAGTTCTTTTTACTTCAGATTCAAATGTTAAAATGCAATTGAAGGGAAGAGATCTCTATTTTACAGTTAAAGGAACTATTTATAGTTTTACCAACCAATCTGATTCTGTCTTTATATATCTCAACGCAACCCCATTTTAATGGGATTGTATCGCGCTGTTACTGTTTGATCTGACATCCAACCTCTATTTTGTTCAGTAACATTCATCTGATTTTATACAAGAAACCATCACATCACTGCCACATAACTGACATGAAGAGCGCTTGAAGAGCGCTTAGGGTAGGTACCTTGTTTGACTGACCGGTAACAAGAGATGCGCCGTTCGTTGTTTCCTTATTTGGTGCTACTGCCCACCCTGATTTTTCTGTTTTTATTCACCTATTACCCGCTGTTTCAGTCGGCGATGGACAGTCTGTATGACAGCGGTCTGAATTCCGATGCGCCGCCGTTTGCTGGCTTACATAATTATGTCCGGCTGCTACAGGACAACGTATTTTGGCGTGCAGTGCGACCAAATCTTCGACTTGTTCAAGTTGCGAATCAGCAAGGAACCATACGCTGTCGGTCGTTTTATCGAAGACCGCGGGTTCACGGCGATTTTTATAATCAACGGTTTTGGACTCTGGCACCGTATATGACTGTAATGCTGTCCAGGCCGTTTGAGATAAGTAATCTGTTCGGCCATTCAATAATGCTTTTCGCTGGAACCAGCTATGCTCAACGATATCTCGGACTTTACCGCGCTTGTTAAGGTCGACTAAAACCAATGTAATCACCTGCATCCAGTTTAGTGACTCCAGATGCGAATCAAGCCATGCGTCCAGATCGGCGTGTTCGGCCTGCGTGGTATATTCCTTCATCTTGCTTTGTAAAATGAACGTTTTACCGGTTCCCGGCGGCCCGAAATAAATTTGATTTTGGGGAATGTGCTGCGAAATGAGCGGGAGCCGTTATGACTCTTTCTCTGTGCCAGAGATGCTGATTTGCCCTTTAGGTGTTTTATTATTTTCGTGCTCGCATAATTCCTCATAAGTGTGCCACATCGCCATATTCACATAATGAGGATCTCTATGCGGTAAGCGTACATTTATCGCTTGTTTGAACTCCTGGTTTTTTTCTAACCAGCTGCCATTAAGTGCTAACTCCAGACGATAATGTTTATTTAAAAAGCCCACTACGTTATTAAATGCGTTCTCATCCACAATTGTCGTAAAATTTTCAGCAGAAAAAGCGGCAAAGACGCGGTTCCTCAGGCTCCAGTACATCCTGCTGATGGCCTGTAACATTCTTTTTGTGACTTGCTGATAAGTGGCTGCATCAGGATTTTTTCTTATTATTTCAGTGAGTTCGCGCAATAAAGGAATGTTTTGATGGTATTCTGCTGAAGAGGGAACCCCTTGTTTGATACTGGCGACGCCGTTATCTCGTTCATACCATAAGCGTTTGAGTAAATCGTCGTGTTCTGGCCCGGTGAAACTTTGGGCTTTCCCCACAACCTCAGTCAGTTCATGGTAGCGTTGGCTCCATACTAAGCTGGAATAATCCCAGTCTTTGGACAGAGTGTTAACCAATTCAGAGAGAGATAACGTTCCGGCTTCAATTTGTTCAATAATGTCCATTATGCGGATCCTTTATTCAAAAAATTTGGTTAATTAAAGTCGTTTCTTGTCTGCCATAACAAATAGCGTGATTGTGTAACACAATACAATCATCGGGATATCAGGTGTTGAAGGCATTCAACCTTTTAAAATAATTAATTGTGTCTATCTTACGCTTTCTAGTACTCTACAAGGTTATCTCTTTTCTTACATTTGACGCGTTGCGGTGCATGATGAGCCCCTGTGTTTTCAACTGACAGCTTCAAAAAACTAATTTTCGTTTCTGGATGGAAATGGAACAACAATGAAAAATTCTAACTTTGATTTTTTGAAAGGCGTTAACGACTTCATTTACGCTATTGCGTGCGCAGCAGAAAATAATTATCCCGACGATCCGAATACTACTCTCGTTAAAATGCGGATGTTCGGTGAAGCCACTGCCCGCCATTTGGGTACGTTATTAGGCGTGAAAGATTCCCCCGAAACTCAACACGATCTGTTACGTGAACTGGGCAAAATCTCTTTTGTTGATGATAACATTCTGGCTGTTTTTCATAAGCTGCGCCGTATTGGCAATCAGGCTGTCCACGAATACCATAATGATCTTGATGATGCGGCGATGTGCCTGCGTCTCGGGTACCGGTTGGGTATCTGGTATTACCGCCTGGTCACCAAAGATTACGATTTTCCGGTTTCGGTATTCGTCCTGCCTGAACATGGGCAAAACAATTATTACGATGAAATCGTCCAGTTGAAAAATACGCTGGAACTCACCAACCGTGAGAAATTGCAAACCGCCGCAGATATTGAAGCGCAGCAACAGAAGCTGATTTCGCTTAACGGTTACATTGCGATCCTTGAAGGCAAGCAGCAGGAAACGGCAGCGCAAACGCAGGCCAGGGTAGCCGCGCTGGAAGCGCAGCTGGCAGAGAAAAATGCGGAACTGGCGAAGAAAACCGAGCAGGAACGCAAAGCCTATCAGCAGCAAATCACTGAACAGGCTATCCGTCGTTCAATCGATCTTAACGAAAGCGAAAGCCGTTTTCTTATTGATGCACAGCTTCGTAAAGCGGGTTGGGAAGCCGATACCAAAGAGCTTAATTTCGCCAAAGGTACACGCCCGGAAATGGGTCGTAATTTAGCTATCGCTGAATGGCCGACCGGCAAAGACGAAACCGGTAAACAGGGCTTTGCTGACTACGTATTGTTTGTTGGCCTGAGGCCGATGGCGGTGGTGGAAGCCAAGCGCACCAATATCGATATCCCCGGCAAATTACCGGAGTCTTATCGCTACAGTAAATATTTCGACCTGGATTTCCTGCGTGATGAATTGCAAAGCCGTGCTGATCAAGGCCTGCTCCTGCATGAAGATATTCCCGTCTATCAGGTGAGCTGGCGCGATACCAGTGGCAGCCAGACGTTTAAAATTCCTTTCTGTTATTCCACCAATGGCCGTGAATATCGCTCTGCCAATAAAAACAAAAGTGGCATCTGGTATCGCGATGTGCGCGACACCACCAATATGCCCAAAGCCTTGCCGGAATGGCATCGTCCGGAAGAGCTGAAGGCAAGACTCGGCAGGAATCCTAAAAACGACAATCTCTGGTTTGCTAAAAACCCCAATATGGACGAGCTCGGCCTGCGTTATTACCAGCAGGACGCCGTGCGGGAAGTGGAAAAGGCGATCGTTAACGGCCAGCAGGAAATTTTGCTGGCAATGGCGACCGGCACAGGGAAAACGCGTACCGCCATTGCCCTGATGTTCCGGCTGATTCAGTCTCAGCGTTTTAAACGCGTGCTGTTTTTAGTGGACCGCCGTTCGCTGGGTAAGCAGGCATTAGATGCCTTTGAAGACACCCGAATTAATGGCGACACTTTCAACAGTATTTTCAACGTACAGGGTTTGACGGATAAGTTTCCGGAAGACAGCACTAAAATTCACGTAGCAACCGTACAGTCTCTGGTGAAACGGACATTGCAGTCGGATGAACCGATGCCGGTCGGGCGTTACGATTGCATCATCGTCGATGAAGCGCACCGTGGCTATATTCTGGATAAAGAGCAAACCGAAGGTGAGGAGCAATTCCGCAGCCAGTTGGATTACGTGTCGGCTTACCGTCGGATTATCGATCACTTCGATGCCGTCAAAGTCGCGCTGACTGCCACGCCCGCTTTGCATACGCGGGAGATTTTTGGCGATCCAGTTTACCGCTATACCTACCGTGCTGCCGTCATTGATGGTTATCTGAATGACTACGATCCGCCGATTAAAATCACTACCATGCTGTCGCAGAAGGGTGTGCATTTCTCGCTGGGCGAGCAGGTCGAGCGCATGAGTAATCAGGGGGAGCTGATTGCCGATACCTTGGCGGATGAACAGCAATTTGATGTGGCCGATTTCAACCGCAATCTTTTGATCACCGGTTTTAACAAAGCGGTGTGTCAGGAGTTAACCAAACACCTTGATCCGACCGGCCAGCAAAAAACGCTGGTGTTCTGCGTCAACAATACGCATGCGGATACGGTGGTGGAGGAACTGCGTAAAGCGTTCAAGGCGAAATACCCGCAGCTAGAGCATGATGCCATTATCAAAATCACCGGCAATGCGGATAAAGATTCCAATAAAGTGCAGTCTCTTATCACTCGCTACAACAAAGAGCGCTTGCCGAATATCGTGGTCACGGTGGATTTGCTGAGTACCGGCGTGGACATCCCAAGCATCTGCAACATCGTATTTTTGCGCAAAGTGAAAAGCCGCATTTTGTACGAGCAAATGAAAGGCCGTGCCACACGTCTTTGTCCTGAAGTGGGTAAAACCAACTTTAAAATTTTCGATGCTGTCGATCTTTACGCCACACTGGAAGAGGTCGATACCATGCGGCCGGTCGTGGTTCGCCCGTCGGTATTGCTGCAAACGCTGGTCAATGAAATCACGGATTCAGAAACCTATAAAACCACTGAAGCCGATGGCCGCAGTTTTGCCGAGCACAGCCATGAACAACTGGTGGCGAAGTTGCAGCGGATTGTCGGGCAGGCGCAGTTTAACCGCGACCGCAGCCCGGCCATCGACAACCAGATCCGCCGTTTTGACGAACTGTGCCGGGACGCCGCCGGGACAGATTTCGCCAGCCTGCCGCGTAAGCTGCATGAAAAAGGGCCGCAGTGGAGCGCAGAAATCTTTAATAAATTGCCGGGCTTCGTCGCACGGCTGGAAAAACTCAAAGTTGATATCAACGATCTGCGCGATTCGCCCATTTTCCTCGATATCGACGACGAGGTGATTGAGGTCAAACATCTGTACGGCGACTATGACAGCGCCAAAGATTTCCTCGAAGCCTTTGACGATCTGGTCAACCGCTCGCCAAACGCCATGCCTGCATTGCAGGCCGTGATTTCGCGGCCACGGGATTTAACCCGTAAAGCGCTGGTGGAATTACAAGAGTGGTTCGATGCGCAGCATTTTGAGGAATCCTCACTGCGGGCCGCGTGGCGTGCGCAAACCAATCAGGACATCGCCGCACGTCTGGTCGGGCACATCCGCCGTGCTGCGGTCGGTGATGCGCTGAAACCCTTTGAAGAGCGGGTGGACAGTGCACTGAACCGGATCAAAGCCGAAAACGCCTGGAGCGCGGAGCAGACGGTCTGGTTAGATCGTTTGGCCTCCGCCTTGAAAGATAAGGTCGTGCTGGATGACGATTCTTTCAAAATCGGCAATTTTAAACGTAACGGCGGCAAGCCTGAGCTGGCGAAAGTTTTCGATGATCAACTGGATCCGCTGCTGGGCAAATTCAGTGATTACATCTGGGATGCGCTGGCCTGAGGTTGTATCATCCATACCCGTCATCCTTCAGGTGCCTTCAGGCGACCCGAATGATTTTGGGGACAATTTTCTCAAGCGGCCCACATGTGGGCCGCTGTCTGTTTTAACGCGAACGAAACTCACCGGAACTCAAGATGAATAATAACGATCTGGTCGCCAAACTGTGGAAACTCTGTGACAATCTGCGTGACGGCGGTGTCTCTTATCAGAACTACGTCAACGAACTGGCTTCCCTGCTGTTTCTCAAAATGTGCAAAGAAACCGGTCAGGAAGTGGATTTGCTGCCGAAAGGCTACCGCTGGGATGATCTGAAAATCCGCATCGGGCAGGAACAGCATCTGTATTACCGCAATATGCTGGTGCAGTTGGGCGCGGACGACCACGCGATCGTGCAGGCGATTTTCCAGAATGTGAACACCACCATCACCCAGCCTAAACAGTTGACAGAACTGATCAGCAATATGGATTCATTGGACTGGTACGGTAACAGCGGCCACAAATCCCGTGATGATTTCGGCGATATGTACGAAGGGCTGCTGCAGAAGAACGCCAACGAAACCAAATCCGGGGCCGGGCAGTACTTCACTCCACGTCCGCTGATCAAAACCATCGTGAACGTGATGAAGCCCCAGCCGCGCGAAGTGATCCAGGATCCGGCAGCGGGCACGGCAGGCTTTTTGATTGAGTCCGATCGTTTCATCAAAGCCAATACTAACGATATGGAAGATCTCGATTTAGACACGCAGGATTTTCAGGTCAGCCGAGCCTTTATCGGGCTGGAACTGGTGCCGGAAACCCGTCGTCTGGCGTTAATGAACTGCCTGCTGCACGACATTGAAGGTAACACCGACCACGGCGGCGCGATCCGTCTGGGCAATACGCTGGGAAGCGACGGCGAGAACCTGCCCAAAGCCCACCTGATTTTGACCAATCCGCCGTTTGGTAGCGCGGCAGGCACCAACATCACGCGCACTTTTGTGCACCCGACCAACAACAAACAGTTGTGCTTTATGCAGCACATTGTGGAATCCCTGATGCCGGGCGGTCGTGCTGCGGTGGTGGTGCCGGATAACGTGCTGTTTGAAGGCGGCAAGGGCACCGATATCCGTCGTGACCTGATGGATAAATGTAACCTGCACACCATTCTGCGTCTGCCTACCGGGATATTTTACGCCCAAGGCGTGAAAACCAACGTACTGTTCTTCACCAAAGGCAGCGTCTCCAACCCGGCGCAGGATAAACACTGTACCGAAAACGTCTGGGTCTACGACCTGCGTGCCAACATGTCGAACTTCGGCAAGCGCACGCCGTTTGGGAATCAGCACTTAAAACCGTTTGAAGACGTGTACGGCGAAGACCCGAATGGCCTGAGCCCGCGCACCGAAGGCGAGTGGAGCTTTAACGCCGAAGAGCTGGAAACACCGGACACCGCCGAAAATCAGAACGTCGACCACCACATGGCCACCAGCCGCTGGCGTAAATTCAGCCGTGAATGGATCCGCGACAGCAAAGGCGATTCACTGGATATTTCCTGGCTGAAAGACAACAACAGCATTGATGCCGCGAATCTGCCGGAACCTTCTGTGTTAGCCGCCGAAGCGATGGGCGAACTGGTGCAGGCACTGGGCGAACTCGATGCCCTGATGCGTGAGCTGGGTGCCGGTGATGACGCCGATGCGCAAAAGGTGTTGCTGAATGAAATGCTGGGCGAGGTGAAATGATGGCGGATGTTAAATTGCCAGAAGGGTGGTGTATTTCAGAAATAGGAGAGATCTCATTAAAGTGTACTCAGCGGGCTCCTAAAACCGGTGAGGATTTTATTTATGTTGATATCGGAAGTATTAATCGTGAATTGAAGATCATTGAATCACCGCAGTACTTATCCGGTGATAATGCTCCTAGCCGGGCTAGGAAAGTAATTGAAAAAGGTGATGTTCTTGTGTCGTTAACGAGGCCAAATCTGAACGCTGTTGCCTTAGTTACAGATAATTATGATGGTCAAATAGCTTCGACTGGTTTTGAGGTTATAAAACCACTTTTAGTTAATAGCGAATATATTTTTAGTTTGACTCGTTCCCTGCATTTCATTGATTCAATTTCTGGTGTTGTGCAAGGGGCATTATATCCTGCAGCCAAATCTAGTGATGTCCAAAAATATGAATTCCCTTTACCCCCATTAGCCGAACAAAAAGTCATCGCCGAAAAACTCGATGCTCTGCTGGCTCAGGTAGATAGCGCCAAAACTCGCCTCGAGCAGATCCCACAAATCCTGAAACGTTTTCGTCAGTCAGTGCTGACTGCGGCGGTGAGTGGAAAGTTGACGGAGGAATGGCGAAAAACAAAAACTTTAAAACCAGTTAGTGAATTATTTTCAAAGTATACGTATGTAAAAAACTCAGCGAATCTTGCTGAGAAACCATTCAGAGTCGATGAAATTGTTGAGACAATTCCAAATTCTTGGATGTGGGTTCGCTTAGCTAAGATTACTGAAATAGTTAGCGGTATTGCGAAAGGTTCGAAAAGTAACGAAGAAACTATGCTTCTCCCTTATCTGCGAGTCGCAAATGTTCAGCGTGGATATTTGGATTTAAACGAAGTAAAAAAAATACCTGTACCCGCAAGTAAATTTGAAAAATTAAAGCTAATATCTGGTGATATATTATTCAATGAGGGTGGAGACATTGATAAGCTTGGTCGAGGTTGGATTTGGCAAGAGCAAATAGAAAATTGCATTCATCAAAATCATGTTTTTAGAGCCCGTCCTTACTGTGATGAAATAAGCTCAAAATTCATATCATTTTATGGTAATTCTAATGGTAAAGATTATTTTCTTAGGGAAGGCACCCAGTCAGTCAATCTTGCCAATATTAATAAGACTACCTTGAGTCTCTTACCAATACCATTGCCCCCTATCGAAGAACAAACCGAAATCGTCCGCCGTGTTGAGCAACTTTTCGCCTTCGCCGATACCATTGAAAAGCAGGTGCAGGATGCTTTATTGCGGGTGAATAACCTGACGCAGTCGATTTTAGCCAAGGCGTTTCGTGGTGAACTGACGGAGCAGTGGCGTGCTGAAAATCCGGATCTGATCAGCGGTGAAAACAGCGCCGAAACGTTACTGGCGAAGATCAAAGCTGAACGCGAAACGGCTAAGCCAAAGAAAAAAACCGCCAAATAACCTGATCAAAACCCGTGCGTACCCTGCTGGTGCGCACGGTTCTGCGAGACATCTTCCAGATTTCAAAGCAACTTACTGTAATTCCATCCAGCATATTTCATTCAAAAATTCACGGGGATATAGTGCTCTCGCTGCGGCAAAATCCGTAGCCGGACTTGGAACTCCGAATATCTGGAACTGAAAAAACTTGTGTTTTTTCAGGGGCTACGTGCACACTCAATTCGTGGCTTAGGCAGGGCAATCTTAATGGTTGGCCGGTCGCTAGATCCGGAGTTCCAAACCTGCCTGAGTCACACCTTTAGTTTGGAACCTGAAGGCGTGATGAAACACAAATCTAGTAATGGAATGATCATCATGACTGAAATGAATACCGAAGCCACCTACCCAGAAAATTCTGTCACTGCTTTCCGCACCCTGATTGCCGGTCTGGATCTGAGCCACTTCACCGATCCCCAGCTATACGATCTCGGCAGTGTCGCCGCTGAATCCGCCGAAGGGCTTTGCCAGGGCTTGCTGTGCCTGAGTGAAGGGCTGGAAAATAGTGAGATATTACCGCCGGAAGGTGTGGTGCAGGTGAGCGCGTATCTGAAAGCCTCTGCACATCTGCTGCCTGCGCTGTTTGAGCTGTCAGAAAAGACGGGGATTGCGCTGGGGAGAAATAAAGCTCAGCCATAAACCGGAACATTGGCTCATTTAAAAGAAAGCTTTTGGCGATCGATTTAAGAACCCGATCGCCTTTGTTTCGCCGAGATTAAGCAAGCCACCCGTCTACGACGCCCCTGAGTTTTTCAATCGCCCGTTCCCATTTCTCCCGATCTTGTTCTTTCAGTTTGAGAAGATTTTGTTGTTTCCAGCGTATCGCCGGGAAGGTTGAAAGATCGTGCGGGAAAAGTGACCAGTCTGGTTGACCCTGTTCGTATGACAGCAAAAAGCGATGATCCTGCGCCGTGAAATGCTTCTTCAAAGCATCAGCCAAAGCAGGCGGAACCGCATTTAATTCCTCAAGTGTTACGGGGACTGTCGTCATCCCTTCAAATTCATTTTCAAAGGGTTGACGGAGATCTTTCCAGTTTGGATCCAGAACTTCTGCCATCGGGCGGGTATGTCCCAGCATATAAGCAAGGAACCCGTAATAGATTTCTCTGGTGATCCCGCTGTCTTCCAGAAGAAGTTTTACATCGAATAAATCTCGCGGATGCTGCCGGTCCATGGCGGCGCAAATCTTCCCGCCATACAGGTCCGGCATTGAAACCACACTGATTTCTGCAAACCCGAATTGATCAGCCACATCGTCCCGCACGTCCAGTTGTTCGGGCGGATTAAGCAATCCCCGCCAGACGTGGTTGACCTCAATCTTGATATTTACACCCTCTTTGTTTCTGACAAATATGCGGGCATCCGGACCATCGGTTTCCTGCATCTGAGCCTGGAATCCTGCGATATTCAGTCTTTGAACTATCCGTCGAAGCGCGCCCGAAATCTCGTCAAGCGTCAACTTTCTGTCCTGAACGGGCACATACGCTAAATCGATATCCACTGATAAACGGGGAAAGTTGCGAATAAAGAGATTTATTGCCGTTCCCCCTTTCAGGGCAAAACATTTTTCATCGCCGATTGAGGGCAGGCATTCAACGAGTAATTTGACCTGATTTCTGTAGTGCTCAGAATTGTTCATCTTCCCTGATACTCCTTATCAGACTGGCTGGAACGGTTATTTGATAGTCGGTATCCAGCCTGCCACCGGCTTCAATCTGTCGTGCGCCGCTGCCCATTTTTATCTGAGCGACTTTCAGGCGGTCAAACCACTTATGCTGATTTTTTTGTGCAAGAAACATGAATACGCGATTGGTTTTAACGGCATCACTTGCCGAAAGGATCAACTGCAGCTTTTTCGGATTGAGGCTGATCAGCCCCTGAAACAATTCGTTCGCATGCGTAAACCCGATAAGTTTTGGAACATTATTGGCGACTTCATAAGCCGCCAGTTCGGCAGAGCTGCATGTGATCTTCAGTGAGGAGACCGTGATCTCTTTCAGGAATGCGTTGTCGGCGCTTGCCAGACGATTATTAGCGGTGGAATACCATTTTACGTCTGGCACATGTTCCAACCATTTCGGCAAATAGACTCGCGGCGGAAGGTTGAGCCATATGCGTGCTGTGCTCAGTTCAAGATAATGAGAGCTGCCCTGCAGGTTCAGACTGGTTAATCCTGCAACGTGAACCGGCTTATTCCATTGTGTCTGCAGGCAATGTACGGCATCAACCCAGCCAGGTTCTTTGCCTGCGCGGCAATAGACGCCTGTATCCAGCCGTTTGAGTAAGCCTTCTTTAACGTATTTTGACGAACTGCTTCTTTCAATGCCCTGAGACGTCAGCCATGTCTGAAGCATGATCTGGCCGGGATAAGTATTCAGGAATAACCAGTTTATATTTTTTCTCATATGTCGCCTTAAGGATGACAGATTAAGAATAATGTAAAGCAGCATAGCGGCAGAAGTGAAAAAAAGGTAGAGAGTCAGCTTTTAAAAATGTTGGTATGTGTCGCTTATAAGGCAACATATCGTGATTTTTTTAAAGTAATAATTTACCGTTATTTTTAAGGGAGGTTGTTCGCTGGGCTAAATCAGTGCGAGATACAGAAGTCTACACCTCTATTTTGTTCAGTAACATTCATCTGATTTTATACAAGAAACCATCACATCATTGCCACATAACTGACATGAAGAGCGCTTAGGGTAGGCACCTTGTTTGACTGACCGGTAACAAGAGATGCGCCGTTCGTTGTTTCCTTATTTGGTGCTACTGCCCACCCTGATTTTTCTGTTTTTATTCACCTATTACCCGCTGTTTCAGTCGGCGATGGACAGTCTGTATGACAGCCGTCTGAATTCCGATACGCCGCCGTTTGCTGGCTTACATAATTATGTCCGGCTGCTACAGGACAACGTATTTTGGCGTGCACTGCTGAATAATCTCGCTTATATCCTGATGACGGTTATTCCCGGCATTGTGTTGGCGTTACTGCTGGCGGTGGCGCTGTGGGAGAACACTTCACTCAACCGCTGGTTACGCACCGCGTTCTTCTTCCCGATGATTATCCCGTTGGTCAGTGCCGCGACCTTATGGCTGTTTATTTTTATGCCGGGCATGGGCCTGCTCGATTACTACCTGGCGAAACTCTTCGGCCCGATGAACAATAATTACCTCGGCATGAGCGACAGCGCGCTGATTGCACTGAGCGTCATTGGCGTGTGGAAATTCGCCGGTTATTACATGCTGTTTTTCCTCGCCGGATTGCAGGCCATTCCCGCGTCGGCGCGTGAAGCTGCCACCATGGAAGGTGCATCGCGCACGCAGACTTTCTTCTACATCACACTACCGCTGCTGCGCCCGACCATCAGTTTTGTGGTCACCATCGCGCTGATTTACGCCATCACCCAAATTGACCACGTATCGGTGATGACCCAGGGCGGGCCGAACAATGCCACTACTGTGATGCTTTATTACATCCAGAGCCTCGCTAACGACACACACGATTTAGGCAAAGCTTCGGCGGCGACCTTCCTGACGCTGGTTTTGCTGTTTGGATTCTCGGTGATGAACCTGCGGGTACTGGAAAGAGGGGCGCACTATGAGCGTTGAAACCTCGAATAACCTGCTCTTCACCGCTAAAACACGCAGCCGTGCGCCCTCTTTATTATTGCGAGGTGCACGACGCTCCACACTGCCGGTGTTACTGGTGTGTGCCGCACTGCTGTGGATCGCGCCTTTTATCTGGATGATTTCAGCCGCCTTTAGCGCAAACAGTTTCGGGCCTGGTATGGCCTCTTTATTGCCGCGTTTTCCGCTGACCTTGCAAAACTTCCAGGATGCCTGGGAGAGCGCCGACTGGCTGCGTCTGTATGCCAACACAATTTTCTTCTCGTTCGGCACCTTTCTGGTTCAGTTGGTGACCATCACCACCGCCGGTTATGTCTTCGCCTATCACGAATTTCGCGGCAAACAAACGCTGTTCTACCTGCTGCTGATCCAACTGATGATCATGCCGGTGATCATGATGGTACCGAACATGATGATCCTCAAACAGTTCGGTCTCCTCAATACCCTGACCGGCGTGATGATGCCGTACTTTGCTTCGGCGTTTGGGGTGTTTCTGATGCGACAGGCATTCCTCAGTATCCCGCGTGAAATCGAAGAAGCCGCCTTGATGGAGGGCTGCCGTTGGTGGCAGGTGGTGTTCCGCGTACTCATCCCGATGTCATGGCCAGCCATTTTGGCTTTTGCCACGGTCAGTATCACTTACCACTGGAATGAATATCTCTGGCCGCTGATGGTGCTTAACGACCCGGATAAACAGGTGCTGACCATCGGGCTGGTGTCCTTCGCGATGGGTGCGGAGTCCGGCGGCCAGTGGGGGCTTATCACCGCCGGTACGCTGATGGTCTGTCTGCCGCTGATGCTGGCGTTCATTATTTTTCAAAAACAGTTTCTTAAAAGCTTCGGTTTTTCAGGCATTAAATAAACTGTCATCAAATAAAGAGGTTACCGATGTTTCTCGCACAAATTTCCGATATGCATTTTCGCAGTGAAGGTCGCAAGTTATATGATTTTATCGACGTCAACGCTTGTAACGCGGAGGTCGTCAACCATCTGAATGCGCTGGAAGAGCAGCCTGATGCGGTGGTGATCACCGGTGACATCGTGAACTGCGGGTTGGCGCAGGAGTATTTGGTGGCGCGCCGCACCTTGCAGAACTTGCACTACCCACTGTACATCATTCCCGGTAATCACGATGACAAGGCGCAGTTTCTGGATGCCATGTATCCGTTGTGCCCACATCTCGGACATGATCCGCAAAATATGCATTATGCGGTGGATGATTTCGACATGCGTTTACTGTTTATCGACAGCAGTCTGGCGGGCGAATCGAAAGGGTTCCTGACAGCTGAAACGCTGGCGTGGCTGGAAGATCAGCTTGAACAGGGCGGCGACAAACCGACAACTGTATTTATGCATCATCCACCCGTGAAGGTCGGTTCGGCGCAGATGGACGTGATCTCTTGCGAGAACGGCGACGAACTGCTGGCGCTGATTGACCGTTTTCCTGCGCTATGCCGCGTGTTCTGCGGCCATACGCATCGGCTGATTTTCACCCAATACAAGCAGGCGATCATCACGACCATCCCAAGTACGGTGCATCAGGTTCCTTATTATCATGACAACCCTGCACCGTTTTATAACCTTGAGCCCGCCGCTTGCGTCATGCACCGGCTGGTGGAGAAAACCGGGCTGGTCAGTTACCTGCATCCTCTGTCGCAGTATTCAGGGCCTTATCTATACGATGCGGCCATTAGCTGCCCGGTGGATGATTAACGCTATGTCGGCCATTCGTCTGGAAAATATCAGCAAGCAGTTTGAGGGCAGCACGGCGGTGAATAATCTGTCGCTGGAGATTGCCAATGGTGAATTTTTGGTGCTGGTGGGGCCATCGGGCTGCGGGAAGAGCACCTTATTGCGCCTGCTGGCTGGGCTGGAGCAGGTCAGCGACGGCAGAATTTTGCAAGATGGCGAAGATATCACCACGCTCGAACCGCGTGAGCGTAACTTCTCAATGATCTTTCAGAACTACGCGCTGTTCCCACACATGACCGTCGAGCAGAACATCACTTTTGGCATGCGGATGCGTAATGAGCCAAAGGCGTTGCACCGCGCGCGGGTTGATCGGGTGGCGGGGTTGTTGCAACTGGAGCCGCTGCTGAACAGAAAACCGGGGAAACTCTCCGGTGGTCAGCGTCAGCGTGTGGCGATGGCGCGCGCGATTGTGCGTGACCCGAAGTTGTTTCTGATGGATGAACCCTTATCGAACCTTGATGCACGGCTGCGTACCGAAGTGCGCGACGGCATTATGGCCCTACATAAACAACTGAAAACCAGCACGGTCTACGTCACCCACGACCAGATGGAAGCCATGACCATGGCGGACCGGATCGCCGTACTGGATAAAGGCCATCTGCAACAAATCGGCGCGCCAGAAACGCTGTATGCCCATCCGGCGAATCTGTTTGTGGCTGGGTTTATTGGTACGCCGTCGATGAACCTGTTCTTGCTGCCATGCGTCGATGGCGTGCTGACGGTAGAAAACCAGCCAGTGCAGTTGCCGCAGACAGAAATCTCACAGGCGCTCAACGAGGTGTATCTGGGCATCAGACCCGAACACATCAGTGATCAGCCGGTGGAAGGCGAGAGTCTGCAATTGCAGGCCACGCTGACCTATCGCGAACTGCTCGGCGCGGAGTATTTGTGCCACGCCGACACGGCGCTTGGGAAAATTCGTTACGTTCGTAAAAACCAGTTGCGGGAAAATAGCGGGGATATTCCACAACCCGGCGACCGCATCACTTTGTACTTCTCTTTGCACGACCTTCATCTTTTTTCAGGCCAAAACCAGCTGAATTTAAAACACAGTCACCGGGAGAATCACCATGCGTTGTACCAACAAGCATAAATTGCACGTGCTGACGCTGGCCATCGGCTTTATCGCCGTAGGCTCTGTATCCGCCAAAGAAAATATCGATTTCATGTTTCCCGCGCCAGTTGACGGCAAACTGACCATGGAAATGACCCGCGTTATCAAAGAATTCAATGAATCGCAAAATGATATCGAAGTGCGTGGTATTTTTACCGGCAACTACGACACCACTAAAGTCAAAGCCGAAGCCGCCGCCAAGTCAGGCCAACCTCCGGCGCTGGCGATCATGTCAGCTAACTTCACGACAGACCTGGCGATTAAGGGTGAGATCCTGCCGATGGACGATTTGTTCAAATATGGTGACCAGAAAGCCACGCCATTTTTGACTGAAAACTTCTGGCCAGCCCTGCGCCAGAACGCCCAACTTAATGGTGTGACTTACGCCATTCCGTTCCATAATTCGACGCCGATTCTCTATTACAACAAAGACTTGTTTGCCAAAGCGGGGATTTCAGCACCACCGGAAAACTGGGACCAACTGCTGGAAGATGCCAAAAAGCTGACCGACCAGGCTAAGGGGCAGTGGGGCATTATGTTGCCGTCAACCAATGATGATTACGGCGGCTGGATCTTATCCGCGCTGACCCGCGCCAACGGCGGCCAGTATGCCAATGCCGACTATCCGGGCGAAGTGTATTACAACACGGCATCGACGGTGGGTGCATTGCAGTTCTGGCAGAATCTGGTTTATCGCGACAAAGTGATGCCAGCTGGGGTGCTTAATTCCAAGCAGATCAGTGCCTCCTTCTTTTCCGGCAAACTGGGTATGACCATGCTCAGTACCGGCGCGTTGGGCTTTATGCGGGAAAATACCAAGGACTTTGAGTTGGGCGTTGCGATGATGCCGCAAAAAATACGCAATGGCGTAAGCATCGGCGGCGCAAGCCTGGTGAGCTTTAAAGGGATCTCGGAAGATCAGAAAAAGGCAGCCTATACCTTCCTACAGTATATGGTTAGCCCGAAAGTGAACGGGGCATGGAGCCGTTTTACCGGGTATTTTTCACCGCGTATGGCGTCTTATGACACACCGGAAATGAAAGCGTATTTGGCAAACGATCCCCGTGCCGGTATCGCGCTGAAACAGCTGAAATATGCCTATCCGTGGTATTCGACTTATGAAACCGTTGCGGTGCGTCAGGCGATGGAAAACCAGCTGGGGGCGCTAGTCAATGATCCTAAGTTGACGCCGCAAGACGCTGCCGCCGCTGCGCAACAGAAAGCCGATGCCATCATGAAACCTTACGTCGATTCCACCGCATTGAGCGTACCGAAGTAAGTTTATAAGAGATTCAATGAGCGAATAAAAAAGCCCCAGATTCATAGTCTTGGGGCTTTTTCTTTGGCACTTTAGCGTTAAACGCCAGGCGTTACTTCAACCAGCCCTGCGCGTGGGCATTATCCAGATGGCCACGCACGTGTTGCCACAATTCAGGGTTAATGTCGCCGATGAATGCATTGCGCGCCAATACCTGTTCCAGACGAATGTTATTTTCCACCCAGCTCTGGCCTTGATTATTCAGATTCATCACCACGGGCAGAATGCGGTCAATCACCAGCGCAAAGCATGCCTCCGGCGTCTCACCTTCTTCATACTCGTTCCATAAGTCGAGAAACTGCTGGTTCAGCGGTGCTGGCAACATGCCAAACAAACGTTTGGCGGCCAGCACTTCCTGGTCGTGTACGGCTGCGCGTGCAGCGAGGTCATACACCAGCACATCGCCAGCATCGATCTCTACGATGTCATGCAACAACGCCATACGGATCACTTTCTGAATATCGACATCTTTTGGTGCGTAGGGAGCAAGAGTCATGGCGGCGACGGCGAAATGCCAGCTGTGCTCCGCGGAGTTTTCTTGCCGCTGAGTTCCGAGAACTTTAGTGCGGCGTTGCACGCTTTTCAGTTTGTCGATTTCCATCAGGAACTGAAAAACTTCGGTCATTGTGCCGAAATTCAGCGTGGGAGAAGCTTCAGACATATTCAAACCTCAATCATTGTTGACATCATTTTCGGATTATTGGGCTATACGATAATCCGATGATGCCCAAAAATCATGTTTATGCATGACGGATCGAAGCCCATGGGAATCAGTGATATATCGATCTTGTCGATAAAGTGAGTATTTATAATTGCTTAACAAGAATTTAAACATTAAATAAATATCAAGAAGAGAGGCGGTTACATCAGTTAATACTAATTTTAGCGTACACGTGTACACTGGAATAGTTCTCAGTTAATCTACTTTACAGGTCTATTTATTGACCGTTCTAATAAGGCGTTTTTCTCCATCATTACTTTCGGGAATTGTGAATTTATGAGTAAAACAGTGCGTCAGGATTATCCCTGGGCTGAAGAGATCGCCAACAGCCTGAGCCACGGCGTGGGGTTAGTGTTGGGTATCGTAGGATTAGTGCTGTTGCTGGTACAGGCAACGGCCGAAAACGCCGGTATAGTGGCGATAACCAGTTACAGCCTGTACGGCGGCAGCATGATTTTGCTGTTTCTTGCCTCAACGCTTTATCACGCGATCCCGCACGAAAAAGCCAAATATTGGCTAAAAAAACTCGATCATTGTGCCATCTATATTTTGATCGCAGGAACTTACACGCCATTCTTGCTGGTCGGGCTAAACTCACCGCTGGCAAAGGGGTTGATGGCAGTGATTTGGGGGTTGGCGCTGTTTGGGGTGATCTTCAAAATGGCCTTTGCTCACCGATTTGAGGTGCTGTCACTGGTGACTTACCTGACTATGGGCTGGCTGTCGCTGATTGTGATTTATCAACTGGCGGTAAGGTTGTCGGCAGGCGGTGTTACTTTACTGGCGGTAGGTGGTTTGCTCTATACATTGGGGGTGATTTTCTACGCCTCGAAGCGAATTCCCTTTGGTCATGCTATCTGGCACGGGTTCGTGCTTGGCGGATGCGCATGTCACTTTTTTGCCGTGTATTTTTATCTCTAGTTTCTCGCTGGGCATCCCGTATGGGGCCCAGCGAGTAGGGTTTAAATCACTTTTCTTCAACCAGCGAATACGGCAACGGCTGAATGCTTAATTGACTGGCGGCGTCATCCCGCACGCGCAGTTTGGCGTCGGTTTCAAGGTCATTATTCAGCACGGCCTGCACCCATATGCTGCCATCGTTAAGCTGACTTGCGGCCAGTATGCTGCCTGTCCGGCGCCAATTCTCCCCCAGCTGTAACTCCAGGTCATCCCCGGCGGCAGGCAGTTTGCTGGCATGACCGGCTAACCAGTAGAGCGCACGTTTATTGGCACCGCGATATTTGGCGCGGGCGACCATCTCCTGGCCTGCGTAACAACCCTTGGTGAAACTGATGCCGTCCAGCGCCTGAATATTGGTGGCCTGCGGAATAAATTTTACGCTGTTGACGGTGTCAATCACTGGATAACCGGCCTCGATCTCCAGCGCAAGCCATTGCTGACTGTCATTGAGCTGAGCATGCTCGCCCAACTCTTCCACCACTTGTTGTGCTTTTTCGGGGCTGGTGACAATCAGGTAACGCTCGGCGGGCAACGACAGATGCAGCAGCGTGCTTTCATCTTGCTGCACGACAGGTTGTTCTGCGCTCGGCAGCGTAGAGAACAGATCTTTCAGCGCATTACTGGCCTCGAAACCGGCGACACCCAGTAGCACCACGTCATCATCTTCGGTAAAGGTCACTTTTGAGAATACGGCATACTTCTTCATTTCGGTCATCTGTTGGTTGCGCAGATTACGGCGTTCTATAAACGCCATGCCGTCACCGCGCTTAAACAGACGCATGTTGCTCCACATTTTGCCTTTCGCATCACAGTGGGCGCAAAGCGTGTGCTGGTCTGGCGCGAGGGCTTCGACATCGACAGTCACCTGACCCTGTAAATATTTCATCGTATCGGCGCCGGTCATGGAGACCATTGCCCAGTCTTCCAGTGAAATTAAGGTCAGCGGCAGATGAGAAGAGGCCGAAGGTTTTTGCGGTGGAAACGGAAATGTGTACGCCATAATGCAATCCTGGGCTGAGAGAAATGAACGGTTAGCCTCATGGTAAAAGAGCCCGCCCGCTTTGCAAACTCAATTTATGCCATTTACGGGATGCCTCGCTGCGAATCTCTTTGTGACATGAAAATGTCCTGGATTTTTGAGATGCGTGATGGGGAAGTGAACATCGGGGCATGTAAAGGTTACGCACAGGGCGCCTGGGCTGTTAGAATCCTCTCCGACCGATAAAAAACATTGTCAATGTACCTTAAAAAAAGAGTCAGCTTATGGAAAGCAAAACCCCACTGGACATTCATAACAGATCCCGTATTCACTGGGCATGCCGTCGCGGTATGCGTGAACTGGATATCTCCATCATGCCGTTTTTCGAACACGAATATGACAGCCTTGATGACACTGACAAGGTGCTGTTTGCGCGCCTGCTTACTTGCGACGATCCCGATTTATTTAACTGGTTGATGAATCACGGCGAACCTCAGGACGTCGAATTACAGCGCATGGTGGCTCTCATTCAGAAGCGAAATAAAGACCGTGGCCCTGTGGCAATGTGATTTACGGGTTTCATGGCGCAGTCAGCTCATGTCGCTGGGTATTCATGGCGGAATAATGCTGGCGATTTTGCTCGCGCCATGGCCTGCAGGTTATTGGCCGGTATGGATGACGCTGTTGTTGGTGGTGATATTCGAATGTATCCGGAGCCAACGGAGGATCACCTCGCGGCATGGCGTGATCAGTCTGCTCGATAACAACCGGCTGATTTGGCAGCACGAGGAGTGGGTGATCAAACAACCGGTCTGGATGATCGACAGCGGAATATTACTGTCTTTGCACCGCGAGAAGCGCAAAGGCGGACTACGTCAGGCGATGCGCCGGTCGCGACGGAAGCTTTGGCTGGCATCCGACAGCATGAGTCAGGAAGAGTGGCGTCGGTTGCGCCAACTATTGCTTAATGCGCAACCCGAAAGAGAGATCCACTGACGTCGTTTTAGCCCAACAAAGCATCCATCTCCAGCAGGATTTGGTCGCACCACGCTTGCAGGCGTTCGTCACTGAGATCGAACTGGTTAACCTCATCTAACGCAAGCCCGACAAAGTGTTTGCCATCCGGGCTCAGAGGTTTAGGGCTGGTGAATTCAAAGCCTTCGATTGGCCAAAAACCGATGAACTGTACGCCAAGCGGCACTAATTTGTCGTATAACATGCCAAGTGCATCGAGGAACCATTCACCGTAACCAAATTGATCGCCCATGCCGTACATGGCGATGATTTTATCGTGCAGATTCAGCGTCGGGAGCTTATCCCACACCGCTTCCCAATCTTCTTGAATTTCGCCAAAATCCCAGGTTGGGATGCCGAGGATCAGAATGTCGTACTCTTCCATTTTGACCGGATCGACATCTTTTAAATTGTGTAAATCGACCAGCTCTTCACCGAGGATCTCGCGAATTTTTTCCGCAGCCATTTCGGTATAACAGGTGCTTGAGCCGTAAAAGAGACCAATTTTCATGCTTGTTGCCGCAACGTCATAAGAATGTGAATGGGGTGCATTCTATACCTAATGAAACAGCGTTTGAATGAAATAAGGAATCAACGTGTCCGATGCCGACTATGATCAGGCTCTGTGTGAGCAGTTTCTGGATATGCTATGGATCGAGCGGAATCTCGCCGAAAATACGCTGGCATCTTATCGTCAGGATTTAAAATCGCTGCTCGGATGGCTGCATCATCACGAAACTGACTTGCTGCATGTCCAGGCCGATAACCTAAAATCTTTCCTCGCAGAAAGAGTGGAAGGGGGCTACAAAGCCACCAGTTCAGCCCGTCTGCTTAGCGCGATGCGCCGCCTTTTTCAGTATATGAATCGGGAATCTTTGCGCCACGATGATCCGACTGCGCTATTATCCTCACCGAAACTGCCACAGCGTTTACCCAAGGATCTCAGTGAGGCGCAGGTCGATGCACTCCTGGGATCTCCCAGCATAGATATTCCCCTTGAACTGCGTGACAAAGCCATGCTTGAGCTGCTGTATGCCACCGGATTGCGTGTATCTGAACTGGTCGGGCTGACGCTCAGTGATCTCAGTCTGCGCCAAGGGGTAGTGCGGGTTATCGGTAAAGGCAATAAAGAACGGCTGGTGCCGCTCGGTGAAGAAGCCGTGTATTGGATTGAGTACTATTTTGAGCACGGGCGGCCATGGCTGCTTAACGGCGTGTCTCTGGATATCGTGTTTCCCAGCAACCGTGCGCAGAAAATGACCCGGCAGACTTTCTGGCATCGCATCAAACACTATGCGATCCTTGCCAATATTGATGCTGAACGGCTGTCTCCCCATGTGCTCCGGCACGCTTTCGCCACGCATTTACTGAATCACGGAGCGGACCTGCGTGTTGTACAAATGCTATTGGGGCACAGTGATTTATCGACCACCCAAATTTATACTCATGTAGCGACTGAAAGGCTCAGACTGCTGCATCAACAACATCATCCCCGCGCTTAAATGCGGACGGATAAAGGACCCAATGATGAAAAAAGGTTTAATGCTGTTAACGTTACTGGCCGCGAGTATGACCACCACTGCTCAGGCTGACGATGCGGCGATCCAGGGAACCCTAAATAAACTGGGCATGAAAAATGCCGAGATCCAGACTTCTCCCGTTGCTGGTCTGAAAGCGGTGAGCACAGAGAATGGTGTGATTTACATCACCGACGATGGTAAACACGTGTTGCAAGGCCCGATGTACGACGTCAGCGGCGCGCAGCCAGTCAACGTGACGAATAAAGCGTTGATCACTAAGCTTGATGCGCTGAAAAGCGAGATGATCATCTACAAAGCTAAAAACGAAAAGCACGTGATCACCGTGTTCACTGATATCACCTGCGGTTACTGCCACAAACTGCATCAACAGATGCAGGACTATAACGATCTCGGCATCACCGTGCGTTATCTGGCGTTCCCACGTCAGGGTCTGAACTCTAAAACTGAAAAAGATATGCAGTCCATCTGGTGCACTGGTAACCGCAAGCAATCTCTCGATGCTGCCATGCGTGGTGATGAAATATCTCCTGCCAGCTGTAAAACCAATATTGCTAAACATTTTGAATTGGGTGTGCAATTTGGTGTGTCCGGAACCCCGGCTATTGTGCTGGAAGACGGCACGATGATCCCAGGCTATCAGCCGCCAAAAGAGATGGCTGCGATGCTCGATGCTCAAGATGTTTCAAACAAAACCGGTGGTTGATTTTACGTGACTTTGCTGACCCAACTTCGCCGCCGTAAGGCTGCTGACGGTACTTCCCTTCCGGCCGAACTCTCTCCCTTATTGCGACGGTTATATGCCGCGCGTGGTGTTCAGAACCCGCAAGAGCTGGAGCGCGGCGTGCGCGGGCTGCTGGGTTATGAGCGGCTTGATGGTATGGACACGGCCGTGGTTCTGCTGCAAAAGGCGCTGCGGGATCGTCTGCGTATTATCGTGATAGGCGATTTTGATGCCGACGGCGCGACCAGTACCGCCCTTACTGTACTGTCCTTGCGTAGCATGGGGTGCAGCGAGATAAATTACCTGGTGCCTAACCGTTTTGACGACGGCTATGGCCTTAGCCCGCAAGTTGTCGAACAGGCCGCTGCGCGGGGGGCGGAGCTGATCCTGACGGTCGATAATGGCATTTCGTCGCACGCAGGTGTAGACCTCGCGCACGAGAAGGGCATTCAGGTGTTGGTCACTGACCACCACTTGCCGGGCGAGACGCTGCCTGCCGCCGAAGCCATCATTAACCCTAACCTGCACGGCTGCGAATTTCCTTCCAAGTCACTGGCGGGGGTTGGTGTAGCGTTCTACTTAATGCTGGCACTGCGTGCCGCATTGCATAAAAGCGGCTGGTTCGAAGAGAAAGGGCTGCCGATTCCGAATCTGGCCGAATGGTTGGATTTAGTTGCGCTCGGCACTGTAGCTGACGTCGTGCCGCTCGATGCTAACAACCGCATTTTGGTCTATCAGGGATTGAACCGTATTCGCGCGGGGAAATGCCGTCCGGGTATTCGTGCTTTGCTGGAAGTCGCCAACCGCGAGGCACGAACGCTCGGTGCCAGTGATTTGGGTTTTGCGCTTGGGCCGCGTCTGAACGCGGCCGGGCGTCTGGATGATATGTCGATCGGCGTGGCATTGCTGCTCAGTGATGACATTGCACAGGCTCGTGCTCTGGCCAGCGACCTGGATGCGCTGAATCAGACCCGCCGTGAAATCGAGCAGGGAATGCAGGTTGAGGCGCTGGCGTTGTGTGACAAGCTGGAAAGCAGCAGCGACGAACTGCCTTATGGGCTGGCCATGTACCATCCTGAGTGGCACCAAGGCGTGGTCGGTATTCTGGCTTCCCGCCTGAAAGAGCGCTTCAACCGGCCGGTGATTGCGTTTGCCCCTGCCGGTGATGGCATTCTTAAAGGGTCGGGTCGTTCGATTGCCGGTTTACATATGCGCGATGCGCTGGAGCGCATCGATACGCTCAATCCTGGGCTGATCATGAAGTTTGGCGGGCACGCCATGGCGGCGGGGCTGTCGCTTGAAGAGAGCAAATTTGACCAATTCCGCGCCTGCTTTGCTGAGTTGGTGGGCGAATGGCTGGATCCTTCGCACCTGGAAGGGGTCATCTGGTCAGATGGCGAACTGGCGGGTAAAGAGCTGACTATCGATACTGCCGAAATACTGCGTGACGGCGGGCCCTGGGGGCAAGCTTTCCCAGAACCGACTTTTGATGGTCGCTTTCGCATTCTGCAACAAAAACTGCTCAAAGAGCGCCACCTGAAGTTGATGATTGAACCTATTGGTGGCGGGCCGTTGCTTGACGGTATTGCGTTTAATATCGATCCGACCTTCTGGCCGGATAGTAGCGTGCGTGAAGTTGAACTGGCTTACCGCCTGGATATTAATGAATATCGTGGCAACCGCAGCGTTCAGTTAATTATTCAGCATTTATGGCCGAAATAAGCCTCTTTACCTCTTGTGGCAAAGATAAATAAACGGCGCTAAAAAAACGGCAACTTGCTATAAACTCGCTGCTAATTCCGTTAGAATTGGCGGTTCGAATGGCATTGGGCCAGCTCCGAATCAACGTAAGACGTGAAAAAATATGTTTGAAATTAATCCGGTAAAAAACCGTATTCAGGACCTGACTGAGCGGACTGACGTCCTCAGGGGGTATCTTTGACTATGATGCCAAGAAAGAACGCCTCGAAGAAGTAAACGCCGAGCTCGAACAGCCGGATGTCTGGAACGAACCTGAACGTGCACAGGCGCTGGGTAAAGAACGTTCCACGCTGGAAGCGATTGTCGAAACCATCGACCAACTGACCCAGGGCCGTGATGATGTATCCGGTCTGCTGGAACTGGCGATTGAAGCCGATGACGAAGAAACTTTCAATGAAGCTGTGGAAGAACTCGATACTCTGACGGCTAAACTTGAGCAACTAGAATTCCGTCGCATGTTCTCTGGCGAATATGATAGCGCCAGCTGCTATCTGGATATTCAGGCGGGTTCAGGTGGGACAGAAGCCCAGGACTGGGCCAGCATGTTGTTGCGCATGTACCTACGCTGGGCTGAGGCCAAAGGATTCAAAACGGAAGTGATTGAAGAGTCTGACGGCGAAGTCGCAGGCCTGAAATCTGCCACCATCAAAATCATTGGTGACTATGCCTTCGGCTGGCTGCGTACGGAAACCGGCGTTCACCGTCTGGTACGTAAGAGTCCGTTCGACTCCGGCGGCCGTCGCCATACGTCGTTCAGCTCCGCGTTTGTGTACCCGGAAGTAGACGACGACATTGCGATCGAAATCAATCCTGCCGACTTGCGAATCGATGTCTACCGCGCGTCAGGTGCGGGCGGTCAGCACGTCAACAAAACAGAATCTGCGGTGCGTATTACTCACCTTCCCACTAACATAGTCACCCAGTGCCAGAACGACCGCTCACAGCATAAAAATAAAGATCAGGCCATGAAGCAGATGAAAGCCAAGCTTTATGAGTATGAGATGCAAAAGAAAAATGCTGATAAGCAACAACTGGAAGACAATAAGTCTGATATCGGCTGGGGCAGCCAGATCCGTTCATACGTGCTCGATGATGCGCGTATTAAAGATCTGCGCACCAGCGTTGAGACGCGAAATACGCAGGCCGTTTTGGATGGCGACCTGGATAAATTCATCGAAGCCAGTTTGAAAGCCGGGTTATAAGGAACCAAAATGTCTGAACAGCAACCAAAAGTGCAGGGCGCAGAACATGTGCCGGATCTTAACAACGAGCTGAAAGCCCGTCGTGAGAAGCTGGCCGCCTTGCGCGAAACCGGCAACGCTTTTCCTAATGATTTCCGTCGTGACAGTATTTCTGACGACATTCATGCCAAATATGACAGCAAAGAGAACGAAGAGCTGGAAGCGTTAGGCATTGAAGTCACCGTCGGTGGCCGCATGATGACCCGTCGTATCATGGGCAAAGCCTCTTTCGTGACCTTGCAGGACATGGGAGGACGTATTCAGCTTTACGTTTCCCGTGACGATTTGGCCGAAGGTGTTTACAACGAGCAGTTCAAGAAGTGGGATCTGGGTGACATCCTGGGTGCACGCGGCAAGTTGTTTAAAACTAAGACCGGCGAACTGTCGATTCACTGTACTGAACTGCGTCTGCTCACCAAAGCGCTGCGCCCATTGCCTGATAAATTCCACGGCCTGGCCGATCAGGAAACCCGTTACCGTCAACGTTATCTTGACTTGATCGCCAATGATGAATCGCGCAAGACTTTCAAAATTCGTTCACAGATCATGGCTGGCATTCGCAGCTTTATGGTGGAAAACGGCTTTATGGAAGTCGAAACCCCAATGATGCAGGTGATCCCTGGCGGTGCTGCGGCACGTCCTTTCATCACGCATCACAACGCGCTTGATATCGACATGTACCTGCGTATTGCGCCGGAACTGTATCTGAAGCGTCTGGTGGTGGGTGGTTTTGATCGCGTATTCGAGATCAACCGTAACTTCCGTAACGAAGGCGTTTCTCCGCGCCATAACCCAGAGTTCACGATGATGGAACTCTATATGGCCTACGCGGATTACAAAGACCTGATCGTACTGACCGAAACATTGTTCCGCACGCTGACAGAAAAGGTTCTGGGCAGCAGTGTTGTGCAGTACGGTGAGCAGACGTTTGATTTCGGCATGCCGTTTGCCAAGTTGACTATGCGTGACGCGATTTGCAAATACCGTCCAGAAACTAACGTTGCCGATCTCGACGACCTGGCGAAAGCGACGGCAATTGCAGAGTCCATCGGTATCAACATTGAGAAGAGCTGGGGTCTGGGCCGTATTGTGACTGAGATCTTCGAAGAAACCGCAGAAGCGCAACTGATTCAGCCTACTTTCATCACTGAATACCCGGCAGAAGTTTCACCACTGGCTCGTCGTAATGATGAAAACCCGGAAATCACTGACCGCTTCGAGTTCTTCATCGGTGGCCGTGAAATCGGTAACGGTTTCTCCGAGTTGAATGATGCAGAAGACCAGGCGCAGCGCTTTGCCGATCAGGTTTCTGCGAAAGATGCAGGCGACGATGAAGCGATGTTCTATGACGAAGACTACGTGACAGCACTGGAACACGGCCTGCCACCGACAGCAGGTCTTGGCATTGGTATCGATCGCATGGTTATGCTGTTTACCAATAGCCACACCATTCGCGACGTTATCCTGTTCCCAGCGATGCGTCCGCAGACACAGAAATAAGCCTCAAAAGACATCACAAAAGGGCGCTCAGGCGCCCTTTTTCATGTTCAGGATCACGTCACACGCTAACTGCTTAAAACTCCAGCGCTTATCGACAATCACGCCTTGCTCCGCTGCCGTAACCCGTTATAATGCACCTCGCATACCGATGCGGGTGTAGTTCAATGGTAGAACGGCAGCTTCCCAAGCTGCATACGAGAGTTCGATTCTCTTCACCCGCTCCAATATCACTTCCAGCAACATCCATTCAAATCTATCAAAGCCAATAATTACCAGGCATAAGGCCAGCTCTCGATTACTCAAGGCAAACCAACGTCTATCTAAATCGACATATCAGTGTGTATGAAGTGGAATACCTGGACAGGTAAACGCTGGCCTTACGGGGTAAACCGGCGGGAGTGATGTATCACTCAGGCCAGGGAAGTTGCTATACCAGTAGAGGATTCAGACGGTTAGTTTAGATATGCCGGCTCAAACAGGGCATAAGTCGTTGTGGAAATTGCTGGGATACCCTCTGCTGACATCATTGACTCTGTCATTTTAAGTGTCGATACGCCTCTGGATATACAGGCTGGTGCAGCTCTCCGTTACGCCGGAAAGCTGCTAGGAACGAAAGTGATCCAGACTATCTATCTCCAAACTTAGACCACCACCGTTCCGAGCATTATCTAATCTAACCTTGTACTAATGTGGGAGCACCTATCCTGGATTTATAAATTTTAGTATATTATTCATTATCTTACTTGAGTATCAAACGATCAGGACAATTCCTTTCCGATGAGATCACACTCTGTTAGCAGCAAAAAAACTTGGTAGTACTATCCCTTATGAGTTGTCGATGCTAATTCAATAAAATTCAGCCGAAAAAATAAAGCATAACTGATCGTCACGTCCCTCGATGAGTTAATAAACCTCTTTTGTTTATCTCGTGCAATATAAGTTCAGGAACACTCTCCATATCAGATATTTTTCTTTTATTAACAATAATCTGACTTGCATTTTTATAACCAGGCGCCCACAAATCATTATTGTCCGTTATATTTTTGTAAACGCAAACCAGTGGTTTTTTCCATGCTGCAGAAATATGCACAATCGAAGTGTCTGGAGATATAACCATATCAGCCTCATGAATTAATGCCATGACGTGATGTAGCGAATTAAATGGATTTATAATAACGTTATCAGGAAGAGGCATATCGAGTTCTTTTCTGTGATCAAGAACAATAAAAATTATGTTATTTGATTCTTCGTTAAGCATCCCAATGATTTGGGATAGTTGTTCTTGAGACAAGTTTCTCTCTGGGCTTCCAGTGAAAACATTAATAATAACTTTAATTTTATCCTCCCACATATTGAAATATTTTTTCACCTCACTGATGATAATATCAGGGATATGCAGGTCATAGGCATGATGGTTTGTAAGGTTAAGTCCCATTTTATGAGCCACCAAAGAAATGGCTTTTGTTACATGTTCCTTACCATTTTCAAATGAAATGGATTTGCTGTAGTGGTTAATGCTACTCCATTTATTAAATCCAAGAACATACCTTGCGTTTATGTCTCGGAAAAGCATCATCCTATGCACCGGGGTATCAAACAAACAGAGATCAACCACAAGGTCATAATTATTTTCACTCAACGTTTTAATTGTCGGACCTGCCACGGTATGGCTAAATCTTTTCAAAAAAACTTCATTGTTACAGTCACCTGCCTCGTAGACATGCCTCACATAGGGGTTATGTTTCATAGCGACGCTACTTGATTTTGTAAGTAATAAATCGACGGTATAACCAGACTCATGAAGACACTTCACGAGTGGAGTAGAAACCACCACATCTCCAATGGTTCCCTCATTGCGCAGAAGCAGTATGGTTTTGACACACTTGATATCAAACACGCTTTTACTACGCTTATCCCAGATAAGCTTTGCAATATATATTTTAATACTAACTTTTACTTCTTTGATGAAGTAATTCTTCCTTCTGTTCCACTCTCTTAACTTTCTAAAACGCCCAGTTGAAATAGAAATATCCAAGTCCATATTCATACAGCCTCCATTTTTCCTTAAGGAATAACTCATTCATATAAAAAATGATTATTTATCCCATTTGATATAGACGTTCATCCAATGTCGTATATCGGTTCCTTATAAAAACTCCTGCCAGTTTGACCGACGTCATGATCTTAATTCAGAAGATTCGTTGATACGTTGTCAGTATCGAAGAACGCTTTAACGGTTCGGACAACAAGATCGGCGTCTTTTGTTCGCTGGCGTTCAGGCCAAAATCACCTAAAATTTCAACCATGTTGTTAAGAACTAATGAATCAAAATAGCGTCAATACGCCACTATTTTAATCTAGTGATATAACCAAGTAAACGTCATTTGATGCACTTACTTGCTTAGGGTTCACTTCGTCATTGTGTAGTCCCTCCTGAATTTAGTCTTACTGCTTGATAGAGTTCTCTGGTTAAAATACAACCATTGGGAGGCTCATCATGAAGAAAGCGCGTTTCACTGAAACTCAGATCCTGCGAGTTCTAAAAGA
>NZ_BMFZ01000016.1 GCF_014639435.1 Hafnia psychrotolerans
TTCTTTTAGAACTCGCAGGATCTGAGTTTCAGTGAAACGCGCTTTCTTCATGATGAGCCTCCCAATGGTTGTATTTTAACCAGAGAACTCTATCAAGCAGTAAGACTAAATTCAGGAGGGACTACAATAACATATACGTTAATCCTGTAGTAGTTAATTGCAGCAATGTGGTGGAGGGAGACATTATTGTTGTTGTCCGAAACGGCTCAAGATCCTTAATTGGGAAACATGCGCAAGTAACTTCACGCATGAATAATACAGTAATTGGTGCTTTTATGACTGGCATCAGAAGTAAGCAGCCTGCATTTATAAATGCATTATTAGATACAAAAATTTTCACATCTGAAGTTGAGAAAAATCTAGGTGCTACAATTAACCAGATTACCAATGGCTCTTTTAAGAGTATGTCTTTTATGTTTCCAACAGAAGATGAACAACAAAAAATCGGCAACTACTTCCAAAAACTCGACAACCTGATAAACCAGCACCAACAACAAATCACCAAACTCAATAACATCAAGCAGGCTTGCTTGAGTAAAATGTTTGTTTAGCGGGGATAGCAGAAATCATGACCACCTTTACAACTGAAGCGCAATTTGAGCAGGCATTTATTGAAGTACTGGCCAATAAGGGCTGGGAAACCGAGATACTCAAAAATAAAACCGAAGCGGATTTACTGCGAAATTGGGCAAACATTTTGTTTGAAAATAATCGCCAGCGGGATCGCTTAAACGATGTTCCGCTTACCGCGACTGAGATGCAGCAAATTATTGAGCAAATCAAAGAACTTAAAACCCCGCTCAAGCTCAACGGCTTAATTAACGGTAAAACCGTGGCCATTAAGCGCGATAACCCAGCCGATACCTTACATATGGGCAAAGAAGTCAGCTTAAAAATATACGATCGCCAGGAAATCGCCGCTGGCCAAAGCCGTTACCAAATAGTGCAGCAGCCTAAATTTGAACGCGGTAGCCCTTTGCGTAACGACCGACGCGGTGATGTGCTACTACTGATTAACGGGATGCCGGTGATCCATGTAGAGCTAAAGCGCAGCGGCATTCCGGTTAGCCAGGCAGTAAACCAAATTGAAAAGTACAGCAAAGAGGGTGTATTTAGCGGCCTATTTTCGCTTATCCAGGTGTTTGTGGCCATGGAGCCCAACGAGGCAAAATACTTTGCCAACCCTGGGCTAGACGGCAAGTTTAACCCCGACTATCAATTTAACTGGGCCGATTTTAATAACGAACCCATGAACCACTGGAAAGACATCGCCTCTACCTTGCTTTCCATCCCTATGGCGCACCAGTTGATTGGCTTTTATACCGTCGCCGACGATACCGACGGCGTGCTTAAGGTAATGCGCAGTTATCAGTATTACGCCGCCAATGCGATATCTGACAAAGTGGCCAAAACCAACTGGCAGCAACTGGGTAGCGCGGCCAATAATCCCGATCGCCTTGGGGGTTATGTCTGGCATACCACAGGTTCGGGTAAAACCATGACCAGCTTTAAATCGGCGCAGTTGATCGCACAATCCAAAGATGCCGATAAAGTCATTTTTTTAATGGACAGGATTGAGCTGGGCACGCAGTCTCTCGCGGAATACCGCAATTTTGCTGGCGATGGCGAAGACGTACAAGCCACCGAAAATACTCACGTACTCATTACCAAATTAAAAAGCACTACACCTGCCGATACCTTAATTGTTAGCTCCATTCAAAAAATGAGTAATATTTTTGAAGCGGTAGACGATGAAGGCACGGCCACAAACTCTGCGGATATTGAAAAAATTCGCGCTAAGCGTTTGGTGTTTATTGTCGATGAGGCGCACCGTTCAACCATGAGCGGCGGCAAAGATAATAAGGACGGAATGTTAATTACAGTCAAAAAGACGTTTCCTGCCGCGTTGTTTTTTGGTTTTACCGGCACACCTATCCATGATGAAAACCATGTTAACAACAACACGACCGCTGATGTTTTTGGAAACGAGTTACACCGTTACAGCATTGCCGACGGTATTCGCGATGGCAATGTTTTGGGCTTTGATCCTTACAAAGCCTGTACCTTTAAAGATAAAGAGCTACGCCAACACGTCGCCCTCGAACAGGCCAAAGCCGATTCGGTGGCGGAGGCGATGTCTGTACCTGCCAAAAAGAAAAAATTTAATTATTTTATGAATGAAGTGCCTATGGCTGGCCATAAAGATGCAGTTGGTAAGTATATCAAAGGTATAGAGGATTATGTGCCAAAAGAGCAATATCTCACTGCAGCCCATCAAGAAAAGGTGGTAGAAGATATTCTGGCCGGGTGGGATGTGCTCAGCCAGGGCAATAAATTCCACGCGATTTTAGCCACTAGCAGCATTGCTGAAGCCATTGACTATTACCGCCGTTTAAAAGCCGCCAAACCTGAGCTTAAAATATCGGCTTTATTTGACCCGCACATTGATAACGATGGCAGTAGCGATCGTGGCCCTACTTTTAAGGGCGATGGTCTGGAAGAAATTATGGCCGACTATAACGCGCGTTATGGCCAGGACTTTGATTTTGCCCGCCACGCGGCCTTTAAAAAAGATTTAGCGGCACGCCTTGCCCATAAAAAGCCCTACGAGCGCATTCATACCGAGCCGTCAAAACAATTAGATTTACTGATTGTTGTAGATCAAATGCTCACTGGCTTTGACTCTAAATGGCTTAATACCTTGTATTTAGATAAGGTGATTAAATACCAAAATATTATTCAAGCGTTCTCACGCACCAATCGTTTATTTGGCCCCGACAAACCCCACGGAATTATCCGGTATTATCGCTATCCGCATACCATGGAGCAGCACATTAACGCTGCGGTAAAACTCTATTCCGGCGACAAGCCTATCGGCCTCTTCGTAGATAAGTTAGAAAGCAATATTAAAGCCATGAATGAATTAGTGGCTGAAATTACCGAGCTGTTTGTCAGCGCAGGTGTTGAGAATTTCGAAAAGTTGCCGGACGAGATAGAAGTCTGTGCCCAATTCGCCAAATTATTTAACACCTTTAGCAAGCACCTGGAAGCGGCTAAAGTACAAGGTTTGCATTGGGAACCGTCGCTCTATTCCTCTACAGGAAATAATGTAGAACATGAGGTTACGCTGGCCATAGACGAACAAACATACCTTAGTCTGGTCCTGCGTTACAAAGAGTTGGTAGGCAAAGGTGACCACGACGGTGCAGGTGGCGGCGATGTGCCTTTTGATATCAGTGGCTATTTAACTGAAATAGATACCGGCAAAATCGATGCCGACTATATGAACAACCGCTTTGATAAATTTTTAAAAGAGCTGAACCAACACCAAGACTCTGCGAGCATTGAAACCACATTAAATGAGCTGCACAAGTCGTTTGCATCGCTCACCCAAAACGAGCAAAAGTACGCAAAACTCTTCTTGCACGACTTGCAGCGCGGCGATGCGCAGTTAATTGAAGGCTATACTTTTAGAGACTACATCAACACCTATAAAGATAACGCTGAAAATGCGCAATTAAACGCAGTTGTTAATGCTCTTGGTTTAGATAAAGGACTGCTCGTAGCATTAATGGCTGATAGTGTTAATGATAAGAACCTCAACGACTTTGGTCGCTTCGACGCATTAAAAGAAACGGTAGATAAAGCAAAAGCCAAAGCCTATTTTGAAAAACAAGATGGCGTAACCATACCTCTATTTAAACTGAATATTCGCATTGATCAGTTTTTAAAACAGTTTATTTATACCCAAACGGATGATTTCTTAAGTGATAGCGATGCCGTTGATGTAGTCATGTGATGAATAGCCTCACTCAGCATAAGTTTGCCACACTTATGCTGAGTGTTGTTTTTTCAGAGGTATTGCACCATGAACTCGATAAAAGTCATTGGCATCGACCTGGCTAAATCTGTCTTTAAGATCTGCGTCTATCGGACAACAAATGTTACTTTCCATCATGATTTCCTTTTAGTTTAATTAAAACGCAAAAAAGCCCTTGTCTTTTGATAGAGGCTTTCAATGATATAAAAATCATTGAAAGGGATGTATCACGATAAAAGACGGGTGATGGTTATTTGAATGAATTATTTACTTTTGCATAATCAAAAGGTGAGATAGCTTGCTGCCTGTTTGCATCCAGAAAATCAGCCCACCACTGCAGCATCAGCCTACGCTCATCAAGATGTTCCGCTTTATGAATGCACCGAGTTTCGCTCCTGATGGCTCATCTGCCGTTCTACCGCATCCTTAGACCAATTTGAGCCGTTGGTGTGAACCAGAAGATGCATGCCATTGGCATCGGTCAGTTTATATTGCTTCTCTGTGGGCTTGGAAGTTTTGGCCTTAATATCTGTCAACGCCATGCTTATCCCTTCCCTGTTGGTAGAGGCATTATCAAACCGGTGATGCCATCATCAGTACCAACATCTGTTGGTAGATGTACATGGATGTCGGTTGAGCTTGAGAGAATTAATATCGCGGGAATGATCGGTAAATACTGAATTTTAGGCATAAAAAAAGACACCTCAGCGGGTGTCTTAATTTTCATACATTACTAATGGTGCCGAAGGCCGGAATCGAACCGGCACGCCTTGCGGCGGTTGATTTTGAGTCAACTGCGTCTACCGATTTCGCCACTTCGGCACAGAAAGTAGTATGCGGAAAACGTGGGCATTATACCCAGCACAGCGAGTCACGCAATAGTTATCCATGCATAGCGAGTTCAAGTGCCGAAAAAAACGGCATCCTGCTGCAAATTCGATAGTTTTCCTCACTTATTTTTCTGCGTAAGACACTTTTCCTCATGCCGTTTCGCAAAGTAGGCATTAGTATAATGGCTACAAAAATTCTTTTGTCTTGTTGATGGATACCGGTCTGTTGAAAAAAATCACTCTTTCGCTTCTGGCGATGGCTTTTGCCAGCGCGCCAATATTGGGCCATGCACAGAATGCGCGTCTGGCCTCGCAAGTCGTTGATGACTACGCTGAGCACATTTTCTATGGCAGTGGTGCTATGGGGATGGCGATGGTTGTTGTCGATAATCAGCAGCAGGTATTTCGCAGTTTTGGCGAAACGCGGCCCGGTTCAGATATCCGTCCACGTGAAGACTCCGTGATTCGTATCGCCTCGCTGACGAAACTCATTACCAGCGAAATACTGATAAAGCTGTCACAGCAGGGCACGGTGCGCATTAACGATCCGCTGCGCAAGTATTCCGGCGGAAACAGGGTACCCTCTTACAGCAGTACAACGCCAATCACTCTGTTAAATTTAGCGACCCACACCAGCGGCCTGCCGCGCGAACAACCGGGCGGTGTGCCTCATCGCCCGGTGTTTACCTGGCCGACCAAAAGCGAACGTTGGACCTGGCTGCGGTTAGCCAAAATAACGACTCCGCCGGGTGCCAAAGCCGCCTATTCGAATCTGGCGTTTGATCTGCTGGCAGACGCGCTGTCTAACGCCGCACGCAAGCCTTATCCCCAGTTATTGAGAGAGCAAATAACTCAGCCGCTCGGTATGGTTGATACCACACTGACGCCAAATGCCAGCCAGTGCGCACGGTTGATGAGTGGGTTGCGGCCAAGCCCATGCCTGAACACCACGGCGGCAGCGGGCAGCGGCGGGCTTTACTCAACTCCGGCAGACATGGGCCGCTGGATGCGTCAGTTCCTGCCTTCGGCGCTCGGTAAACGCAGTATTACCGCCGAACTGGCGCAAAAGATGTATTACAAGCGCACGGATCTGGTGTCACTGAAAGGAATGGACGTGCCGGGTGTCGCGGATTCTCTGGGGCTGGGTTGGGTAACCATGGCACCCACGCCGCTGTTGCCACGCATTATTCAGAAAACCGGTGGTGGTGGCGGGTTTATTACCTACGTGGCGATGGTGCCGCAGCGCGGTATTGGCGTATTTATCGTGGTGACCCGCAGCGAACTGAGCAAATTCAAGAACATGAGTGACGGCGTGAATGATCTCGTGGCCGAACTGGTGCGCAATAACGAGATTTAATGTCAGAAAAAAGGCAGTAAAAAGGCCGCTTTCATTTTTCACAATAGAAGGCGGCCTTTTTTAGATATCGGTCTTGTCAGCGTTTTTTCAGCAGCAGGATGATACTGATCACCAGGAACAACATGCTCGGTAACAACGCACCGAGAACTGGCGGAATGCTGTACACCAAACTGAGAGGACCGAAAATCTGGTCCATGACGTAGAACAGGAAACCAAAACAAATCCCCGTCACTACGCGCACGCCCATTGGCACACTGCGCAGAGGGCCGAAGATGAATGACAGCGCCATCAGCATCATTACCGCTACCGACAGTGGCGAGAAGATTTTGCTCCACATGTTCAGTTGGTAACGTTTAGACTCCTGCCCGCTCTGTTTGAGGTACTTCACGTAGCTATGCAGTCCGCTGATCGACAGCGCGTCCGGGTCCAGCGCCACCACACCCAGTTTGTCTGGCGTCAGATTGGTTTTCCATTCCCCGGTCAATGTCTGCGAACCGGTAATTTGCTTCGGATCGGTCAGAATAGATTCATCGACTTGCGACAGCTTCCACACGCCATTTTCGAAGGTTGCTGACGAGGCATAACGTACAGATTGCAATTTGTTCGCATCGTTGAAGTGGTAGATGTTGACGCCGGTGATCTCGTTATCGCCCGCCACGCGTTCGATATAGATAAAGTCTTTACCATCTTTAGCCCACAGGCCGTTCTGCGTGGAAAGCAGTGAACCGCCGTACATCTGTTGCGCCCGGTAGTTACGGGCCATCTGTTCGCCCTGCGGCGCGACCCATTCACCAATCGCCATGGTCAGAAATACCAGCGGGATCGCGGTCTTCATGACGGAGGAAGCGATCTGCATACGGGTAAAGCCAGACGCCTGCATCACCACCAGTTCACTGCGCGTAGCCAAGGTACCAAGCCCCAGTAACGCCCCCAGCAGCGCTGCCATCGGGAAGAAAATCTCTACGTCTTTCGGCACGCTGAGCAAGGTATAGATCCCGGCACCCGACGCTGAATATGCGCCCTGCCCGACTTTGCGCAGTTGGTCGACAAACTTGATGATGCCGGACAGCGACACCAGCATGAATAAGGTCATCATGATGGTGTTGAAAATAGTGCGGCCGATATATCGGTCTAATACTCCAAACATCAGGAATTTCCTCTCAAACGCGCCCGAATTTTACGTACCGGCAGCGTATCCCACATATTCAGCACCATCGCTAACGCGAAGTAAGCCAGGTTAGTGACCCACATCCAGACTAACGGGTCGAGCTTACCTTTCGCGCCATTAGACCGTAGCGAGCTTTGCAGCAGGAAGAAGATTAAGTACAGCAAAATAGCAGGCAGCATACTGAGAACACGGCCCTGACGCGGGTTAACCACGCTGAGCGGCACCACCAGCAGCGCCATGATAAAGACAGAGACCACTAAGGTCAGCCGCCAATGGAACTCAGCGCGGGCATCCGGATCATTGGATTGCCACAGCTGGTGCATCGACATTTGGTCTGAATTACTGGTATCCACGGCAACGGTTTGATGACCAATCACCGCCAGGTAGTTAGTGAAGTCGGTAATGCGGAAGTCACGCAGTAGCGCGGTACCCTCGTAGCGGGTGCCCCGATCGAGGGTAACCATCTGGGAGCCATCCGGGCGCTGCTCTATATGGCCTTTATCTGCGATGACCACAGAAGGACGCTGATTGCCATTGGGCCGCAGTTGGGCCAGGAAGACATTGTTGAATTCTTGACCTTTCACACTGCCAACAAACAACACGGCGTTACCGTTCTGTGCCTGTTGGAATTGGCCTTCGACCATGGCAGCCATGCTCGGATTGGCTTTGGCTTCCGCCAGAACTTCATCCTGATGTTTTGAAGACCAGGGACTGACCCAGAATGCATTGATACCCGCAAAAATAGCGGTGATCACCGCCAGACTGAGGGCAGCAAGGATTAGTGAACGTTTACCGAGTCCGCAAGCATGCATGACAGTAATTTCACTGTCAGTGTAAAGCTTGCCTAACGTCATCAGTAAGCCAAGGAATAGGCTTAATGGCAGGATAAGTTGCGCCATTTCCGGCACACCTAAGCCCAGCAGAGAAAGGACTAAATTTGTTGGGATATCGCCATCGACCGCTGCCCCCAGAACCCTGACCAACTTCTGACAAAAGAAGATTAACAGCAGAATAAAGAGAATTGCGATTTGGCTCTTGAAGGTTTCCCTAACCAGATATCTAATGATGATCACGCTTAATACGCCTGTGAAAACTTGTCTTTTTGCAGGAAAATCGATAGTTTCATCGCTAATCCGTCATTTATTCTCATCATATGGCAACCTTCACAGCTAAAATAGTATTACAACACCGAGAAATGGGGTGTCCTATAGGAACATGCTTATAGCCGCCAAAATTAAAACTAACGCCGTTTAGGTTAACACAGGTCGTTAACACAGTGGCGGGAGATGCCTCCGGCAATTCATTCTAGCCGCAGCCCTCGTCGTTGTCTTTAAGATTCAGGAGAGTGCATGGAGTTCAGTGTAAAAAGCGGTAGCCCGGAAAAACAGCGCAGTGCCTGTATTGTAGTCGGCGTTTTTGAACCTCGCCGCCTGTCACCCATTGCCGAACAACTCGACAAAATCAGTGACGGTTACATCAGCGCTCTGCTCCGCCGCGGCGAACTTGAAGGCAAAGTGGGCCAAACCCTGTTGCTGCATCATGTTCCGAATATTCTTTCCGAACGTATCCTTCTTATCGGATGCGGGAAAGAGCGTGAACTTGATGAGCGCCAGTACAAACAAGTGATTCAGAAAACCATCAACACCCTGAACGACACCGGTTCAATGGAAGCGGTTTGCTTCCTGACTGAACTGCACGTTAAAGGGCGCAACAACTACTGGAAAGTGCGCCAGGCGGTCGAAACCTCGAAAGAGTCGCTTTACACGTTCGATCAGCTCAAAAGCAACAAAGTGGAACCGCGCCGCCCGCTGCGTAAAATGGTTTTCAACGTGCCTACGCGCCGCGAACTGACCAGCGGCGAACGTGCTATCCAGCATGGCCTGGCGGTCTCTTCCGGCATCAAAGCGGCGAAAGATCTCAGCAATATGCCGCCAAATATCTGTAACGCGGCCTATCTGGCTTCCCAGGCCCGCCAACTGGCCGATGCGTTCAGCACTAACATCACCACCCGCGTCATCGGCGAACAGCAGATGAAAGAGCTGGGGATGAATGCCTATCTGGCGGTAGGACAGGGTTCGAAAAATGAATCACTGATGTCGGTGATGGAATATAAAGGAAATCCTAATGCTAACGCTAAGCCTATTGTGCTGGTCGGCAAAGGTCTGACCTTCGATTCCGGCGGTATTTCCATTAAACCCGCGGGTGATATGGACGAAATGAAGTACGATATGTGCGGTGCAGCAGCGGTATACGGCGCGATGCGCGTCGTCGCTGAGCTCAATCTGCCGCTGAACGTGATCGGTGTGCTGGCTGGCTGTGAAAATATGCCAGGCGGTCAGGCGTTCCGTCCAGGTGATATATTGACCACGATGTCCGGACAGACCGTTGAAGTGCTCAATACCGATGCCGAAGGGCGCCTGGTGCTGTGCGATGCCTTGACCTACGTTGAACGTTTCGATCCTGAGCTGGTGATTGATGTTGCCACGCTGACCGGCGCCTGTGTGATTGCCCTCGGCCATCACATCACCGGTTTGCTGTCGAACCACAATCCGCTGGCCCACGAGCTGATCGGCGCGTCCGAGCAGTCCGGTGACCGCGCGTGGCGTCTGCCGCTGGCTGATGAGTATCAAGAGCAGTTGGATTCAAACTTTGCGGATATGGCGAACATCGGTGGCCGTCCAGGTGGGGCTATCACCGCCGGCTGCTTCCTGTCGCGCTTCACCCGCAAATACAGTTGGGCACATCTGGACATCGCCGGTACGGCGTGGCGTTCAGGTAAAAACAAAGGCGCAACAGGTCGTCCGGTCGCACTTCTGTCACAGTTCTTGCTCAACCGTGCAGGCCTTGACGGCGACGATTGATCTTTCCATGCCTCTAAACGATACCCAAAATCGTTCGCGCTGTATCACGGCGGCCACTGAATGAATCTCTGGGAACTTACGTCAAGTCAGTGTCCAGAGTGAATGAAGGCAGCCAACGCAGAGACAGCATGAAGGATGAGGGGGATCAGGCCGGTTAACTCCGGCCTGTTTTATTATGGATAACAGATGAAACAAGCCACCTTTTTTCTTATCGATGCGCCGGACGCGGACGGGAGTCTGGCTTCACACGAAGCACTGGCCTGCCAGATTGCCGCTGAGCGCTGTCGTGTGGGAAAACGCGTGTTGCTGGCCTGTGAAGATCAGCAGCAGGCAGAACGTCTGGACGAAGCCCTGTGGCAACGCGATCCAAGCCAGTTCGTCCCGCACAATTTAGCGGGCGAAGGTCCAAAGTTCGGCGCGCCGGTTGAGCTATGCTGGCCTGGCAAACGTGGTAATGCGCCACGTGATTTGCTGATAAATCTCCTGCCTCAGTTTGCAGATTTTGCTACTGCTTTCCATGAAGTGGTAGACTTCGTCCCTTACGAAGATTCCCTTAAACAACTGGCGCGCGATCGCTACAAAGCCTATCGCAGCGTCGGTTTTACGTTGACCACGGCCACGCCGCCGTCTGTCACTACATCGACCGACTAAAAACGAAAGCGAAATGGATAAGACATATAACCCGCAAGACATCGAGCAGCCGCTTTACGAGCACTGGGAAGAACAGGGCTACTTCAAGCCACATGGTGATACCAGTAAAGAAAGCTTTGCCATCATGATCCCGCCGCCGAACGTCACCGGTAGCTTGCACCTGGGCCACGCTTTCCAGCAAACCATCATGGACGCCATGATCCGCTATCAACGCATGCAGGGTAAAAATACGCTGTGGCAGGCGGGGACCGACCACGCTGGTATCGCTACCCAAATGGTGGTTGAGCGCAAAATTGCCGCCGAAGAAGGCAAAACCCGTAAAGACTATGGCCGCGAAGCGTTCATCAACAAAATTTGGGACTGGAAAGCGGAATCTGGTGGCACCATTACCCGCCAGATGCGCCGTCTGGGCGACTCTGTGGATTGGGAGCGTGAGCGCTTCACTATGGATGAAGGCCTGTCCAACGCCGTGCGCGAAGTGTTTGTCCGGCTGTACAAAGAAGACCTGATTTACCGTGGTAAACGCCTGGTGAACTGGGATCCAAAACTGCGCACCGCGATTTCTGACCTCGAAGTGGAAAACCGCGAGTCCAAAGGATCCATGTGGCACCTGCGTTATCCGCTGGCTGACGGTGCAAAAACCGCAGAAGGCAAAGATTACCTGGTGGTCGCCACCACCCGTCCGGAAACGGTGCTCGGTGATACCGGCGTCGCGGTAAACCCGGAAGATCCGCGTTACAAGGATCTGATCGGCAAAGAGATCATTCTTCCCTTGGTGGGCCGCCGCATTCCCATTCTGGGCGACGAACACGCCGACATGGAAAAAGGCACCGGCTGCGTGAAGATCACGCCAGCCCACGACTTTAACGACTATGAAGTCGGTAAACGTCACGGCCTGCCGATGATCAACATCCTGACGTTCGACGGCGACATCCGCCAGACCGCTGAAGTGTTCAACACTAACGGCGAAGAGAGCGACGAGTGCAGCAACGACATTCCTGAGTCGTTCCGTGGCCTTGAGCGCTTTGCCGCGCGTAAAGCCGTAGTCGCGGCATTTGAAGAAGCCGGCCTGCTGGAAGAAATCAAACCTCACGATCTGACCGTGCCTTACGGCGACCGTGGCGGCGTAGTGATCGAACCCATGCTGACCGACCAGTGGTACGTGCGTACCGCTCCGCTGGCGAAAGTCGCAGTCGAAGCCGTGGAAACAGGCGAAATTCAGTTCGTCCCCAAACAGTACGAGAACATGTACTTCAGCTGGATGCGCGACATTCAGGACTGGTGTATTTCCCGTCAGTTGTGGTGGGGACACCGCATTCCGGCCTGGTACGACGCCGAAGGCAACGTGTACGTTGGCCGCGACGAAGCGGAAGCACGCAGCGAAAACAATCTGGGCGCAGACGTGGTGCTCACTCAGGACGAAGACGTGCTCGATACCTGGTTCTCTTCTGGCCTGTGGACCTTCTCCACGCTGGGCTGGCCGGAGCAGACACTGGAACTCAAAGCCTTCCACCCATCAAGCGTGGTCGTCAGCGGCTTCGACATTATCTTCTTCTGGATCGCGCGCATGATCATGATGACCATGCACTTCGTTAAAGATGATAATGGCAAACCGCAGGTTCCGTTCAATACCGTCTACATGACCGGGCTTATCCGCGACGACGAAGGACAGAAAATGTCCAAGTCGAAGGGTAACGTCATCGATCCGCTGGATATGATTGACGGCATCTCGCTGGAAGATCTGCTGGAAAAACGTACCGGCAACATGATGCAGCCTCAGTTAGCGGAAAAAATCCGCAAACGCACCGAGAAGCAATTCCCGAACGGCATCGAACCGCACGGCACTGACGCCCTGCGTTTCACGCTGGCGGCGCTGGCTTCTACCGGCCGTGACATCAACTGGGACATGAAGCGTCTTGAGGGTTATCGCAACTTCTGTAACAAACTGTGGAACGCCAGCCGCTTCGTGCTGATGAACACAGAAGATCAGGATTGTGGCCTGAACGGCGGTGAACTCGAGCTGTCACTGGCCGATCGCTGGATCCTCGCCGAATATAACCGTACGGTGAAAGCTTACCGCGACGCGATGGATACCTACCGCTTCGATCTGGCTGCCAGTATTCTGTATGAATTCACCTGGAACCAGTTCTGCGACTGGTATCTGGAACTCACCAAACCGGTAATGATGGGCGGTAGCGAAGCACAATTGCGCGGCACTCGTCATACGCTGGTGGACGTGCTGGAAGGTCTGCTGCGTCTTGCGCATCCGATCATTCCGTTCATCACAGAAACCATCTGGCAGCGCGTCAAAACGCTCAAGGGCATCACAGCGGAAACCATCATGCTGCAGCCTTTCCCGGAATTTGACGCAGCGAAAACAGACGAACTGGCGCTGGCCGATCTGGAGTGGATCAAGCAGGCCATCATTGCTATCCGTAACGTGCGTGCCGAGATGAACCTGTCTCCGGCCAAGCCGCTGGAACTGCTGCTACGTGGCGCAAGTACAGATGCACAGCGTCGTGTGGAACAGAACCGGAACTTCATTTCGTCTCTGGCCCGTCTGGAGTCCATCACCCTTCTGCCTGCTGGCGACAAAGGCCCGGTTTCTGTCACCAAACTGGTAGAAGGCGCTGAGCTGCTGATCCCGATGGCGGGTCTGATTGATAAAGACACCGAGCTGGCCCGCCTGGATAAAGAGATCGCGAAACTGGACGGTGAGATTGCGTCTATCGAAGGCAAGCTGTCTAACGAGGGTTTTGTGGCGCGTGCGCCTGAAGCGGTCGTTGCCAAAGAGCGTGACCGTCTGGCAGCCTGCGGCGAAGCCAAAATCAAGATTGCAGAACAGAAAGCCACCATCGCGGCCCTGTAATCCTGTCATGTTGATGAGCACATGAGATAATAACGAAGGCCGCGAAAGCGGCCTTTTTTATGCATCAAATTCTACGATATAAAACCGGCTACAACTTGGCGGCCTCCCGGATATGTTCAATCCGCGACGGCATCGCCGGGTGCGTACTCATCCAGTCAGGCAGGCTGCTGTCGTTGATTTTTTCCTTCTGCGATTCTGCCGAAAGCAGCGAATAGATTTGCGCCATCGGTTCCAGCGATCGCCCTTCCCGCTTCATTTCCTTAATCGCCCAGTCATCCGCATCACGTTCCATACCGCGTGAGAACTGCAATTCATTGGCGAGCGATGCCGTTTGCAGCAACATATCGCCGATGCCGCTGACATCGCCGGTCATCCACAACAACGTAAGCGATACCAGCGAAGAACGCACCAGCATGCGCATCGGATGCCGGTAGGCGTGATGGCCCATCTCATGCAGCATCACCGCCGCCAGCGCGTCATCGTCGGGGCTGAGTGCCACCAGCCTGTCGCTGAGGACAAGCGTACCGTCCGCCAGCATAAACGCATTAGCGACATCGGGAATATTCATCAGTTTCAGGCTGACCGGCGTCCGGTCATTACGCAACGACGGCGGTGTCACTTGAATGAACAGCGCCTGAAGTGCTTTTTGGCGATCCTCCGGTAATGCTGAATCCTGAAAATCGCTGGCCCTGAGAAGCGTCATCGTATGACGCCCGAGGTTTTGTTCAATCGTGGTCGGAATGCGCAGCGCGATCGTATTACTGGCCCACGGCAGTAACCCATAAACGTAGAAGACGATCAGCAGACAGGTGGCCAGCAGCGTAAGGACAACGCCGCGCTTATGGCTTTCCATACGGTATACCCAGCCCGGCTTGCGATGTTGGAGCAACCAGCGGCGAAACGCCGTGTCATCGGCCGGAACAAAACGGCTGCCGTCAGGGAAGGTGAGAAACAAGGGAATGGTGCCCAGCGCATCAGAAACGTCAATTTCGCCGAGTGAAAAGCGGGTCTGTGAGTCCGGATTTTCCAGCGTCAGTTGCTGTCCGTCTTCTAAAAAGAGGCGGGCAGCCTCACGCGCTGCCCGTCCCGGAGGCTGATAGAAGCCTTCAATTATCATGCATTATAGACCGACGCCAACATCAAACGCCTGCGTCACTTCTTCTGCAACCGCCGTATTGGCAGAGTCGCCGTGCGCCTGCACATCCAGCAACGACAGGTCACCAGACACAGCCGTCGATGCTGCCACGTAGCGCGCAGAACGCACATGGGCCACCGGCGTTGCCAGACCCAGCGAGAACACCATGATCAACGCATTAGTGAGCAGCAGCCCCAGATAGGACGCGGTTTTCATCGAAGAATGCAGTTTTAGGCCGTCGCCAATACGCGTCTGATTGAACACATAATTACGAACCGCGACCACCTGATAGCTGGCAACCACCAGCGAACCAACCAGAAGAATGACGATGGCAAAGAAGAAGTCGAGCATATTGCTCATCAGCATCGCCCCGGCCATTTCATCAGACATGCCACCGATTAAGACCATCTGATACATCGTCGTAAAGAACGACCCCATCAGCCAAAAGGCAACAATCAGGAACGGCAGGAATAATAAAATGCCTAGCAGGCTGTATTTAATAAATGCCGTTTTCTTCAATTCGGCACGGAACGCCGTCTTTCCGAAGAACATATTATTGACGTATAAATCGTGCGTCATTGCGCTGATAATACCCTGCACAGCGGCAATGCCCGGCACTAATGCAACGGCCACTAACACCATGCTCAGCAATATCGCGCTGAGACTGGCGGTCTGAACGGCGATTAATACCACGAACGTAATGGGAATATACAGCGCCAGCATCAGCAGGATCGGACACAGATACATGAGCGCGGCCAACTTTGCAGTGATAGTTAAAACGTACGCCGCGGAAGCTGGTCATGATAGCGTTGTAACGCCAGCTGCGGACAATCACCCACGGCAGCAGGGCGAAAAACGCCAGTACGAACAACAAGGCCAGTTGTGGCATTAATGCCGCTAAAATATAAAATACAATGATACCTGCGATCACCAGCAAACGGCCTTTCAGTATTTGAATTGGCTTTGCGTGATAATCAAAACGATCCCCGTTTATTTCAGTATTACCCAGAAAATAACGACGACGGCGTACTGTCGCCCAGGCAGAATAAATTCCCAAGGTGACAATAGTGAGTAAAGTATTCACCAGCCAGATTGCGAAATATTCCCCGCCCTTACCATGAAAACGAACCTGATGCAGGTTGTCGTTGTATTGATTATTATCAGACATTTTTATCTTTCGTCCTGAAAGGAATGAGAAACCGCCTTTCTTATCATGAAGAAAGAGGCATAGAGCTTGGTATAACGCTGAAGATTTAATCATGTACGCATACATTCAGGCAACAAATACCTTACAATTCAGATGAAAAAGATTCTCATTTGAGATAGGGGAATGGAGAGGATGGGACGGCGGCGTTGCATCCGCACGCCGTAAAGTGGTATTAAAACGGTCTGTTTGATTGCCTATAGTGGAAACTGAGTGAGTAACATGACGACCTCCCTTCCTGTCAGCGTTCTGGTGCGCCCAATCCGCGCTGAAGATAATACTGCGATCGCCAGCGTGATCCGTCACGTGTCAGCCGAATTTGGCCTCACGGCAGATAAAGGCTACACCGTCGCTGACCCGAATCTGGACCATCTGTATGAAAGCTACAGCCAGCCGCGCTGTGCGTACTGGGTGGTGGAACTGGACGGCGTGGTCGCCGGGGGTGGTGGTATGGCACCGTTATCAGGCGCAGAGGACGATCTGTGTGAGCTGCAGAAGATGTACTTCATGCCTTCGCTGCGCGGCCAGGGGCTGGCGAAACGTCTCGCGTTACAGGCCATTGATCATGCACGCCAGCAGGGGTTTTCCCGCTGCTATCTGGAAACCACCGCCAGCCTGACACAGGCGATTGCGCTGTATGAGCGCCTCGGTTTCCAGCACATTGATGGCGCAATGGGGAATACAGGTCATGTCGATTGCGAAGTGACGATGATAAAATACCTGTAACCGCTCTTTCGCTTTCCATTACCTGACAGGCAGCCGTATGTTCACTCACAAAGCCATTTCCGCGTTAAATGAACTGGAACTGACGGTTTATAACTACATCGTCAAAAATGGCGACAAAGTGATGTATATGACCATCCGGGAGCTGGCAGATGCCGCCGGGGTATCCACCACCACGGTTTTGCGGTTCTGTAAGAAAATGGATTGCGACGGTTATTCGGAATTTCGTATCCGTTTTAAACTGTTTTTAGAACATGAAGAAAAACCACCCGTTTCATTCGGCATTAGTGAAATTATCAGTTATTTCAAAAGCATTAATAACAGCGAGTTTGATGAATTATTAGATCAGGCCGCGAAACAAATTGCCGAAGCGCAACGCATTATATTTGTCGGCGTGGGAACATCCGGTTCATTAGGGAAATATAGCGCGCGCTTCTTCTCTAACGTCGGGAAATTCAGCACCTTTATTGATGACCCTTATTTCCCGATCAATAGCGACATGTATAAAGACGCTATTGCGATTATTCTTTCTGTCTCCGGAGAAACGGAAGAAGTCCTGCGTTTCGCCACCCAGTTCAGTCAGCATCGCTGCAAGATTATCAGCCTGACCAACAGCGAAAACTCAACGCTGGCACGCATGGCCGATCTAAACATTTCATACCACATGCCGCAAATAGTGCTCGAAGGGCAATATAATATTACCACGCAGATCCCGGTACTTTATATTATCGAGACCATTGGAAAGAAATTACCCTTAATAAAACGTGACATGGCGCAATGAAAAAACAAGGTGTTTTAAACTTGTGACATATTCCTAATCCTGTTTTTTGTTATATCGTGACATCATCCTTTCTTTTGCTACACTCCTGCCAGAAATTAAAAAAATAAAACATCATCTCTGTACACCCCGGCAGGAGAATAATAAATAATGGCTATTGATTACGCTCAGACAGCTCAGGATATTGTTAAATATATCGGCGGCGAAAGTAATGTGATTAGCATCACACATTGCGCCACACGGCTACGTTTTGTTCTGAAAGATAATAGCGCCGTCGAGAAAGAAGAATTAAAACGCGTTAAAGGCGTGATTACCGTTATCGAGGCCAGTGGCCAGATGCAGGTGGCCATCGGCAACCACGTCAGCGATGCCTACAAACAGGTGCTGAAGCTGATCCACATTGATGAAAACGCGCCGGTCTTTGCGCCCAATGTCGGCATCGTCAGCCGCGTCATGGACATCATCTCCAGCATTTTTACTCCCTTCCTTTATCCGCTGGCCGCCTGCGGTATTTTACAAGGGATTATCTCTTTCCTCGCCGCAGTCGGCGTTATGGATGCTAACAGCGGCACCTACCGGATCCTTAACTTTGTTTCGTGGACGGCGTTTACCTTCCTGCCGGTCATGATCGCCTTCACCGCGGCGAAAAAATTCAACGTCAACCCTTTCACCGCCGTGATTACTGCCTGTGCGCTGATCAGCCCTGATTACATGAACATGCTGACAGCGTTCAAAATTACGTCGATCAACTCCGCCGATCCGGCCATGCAGCAGTTAATGCGTGAAGCGGTGAATAACCCGGAAATCGCCCGTATCCTGACGGATGTGGTCGGTATTCCGATTGCCGCGCCGACGCTGGATTTCCTCGGCATACCGATAAAATACCTCAGCTATACCGCCTCGGTGATCCCGATCATTCTGATGGTCTGGGCCATGTCTTACCTCGAACGTTTCTTCAATAAAGTGCTGCCGATCATTATCCGCAATCTGTTTACGCCGATGTTTTGTATCGCAATTATGGTGCCAATGACGTTGCTGGTCTTTGGCCCGGTGGGCAACCTGATTGGCGGTGCGATTGGCGGCGTTTATAACTATCTCTATCACCTCAGCCCGACGGTGGCCGGATTTGTGGTGGGTGCATTCTGGCAGCCGCTGGTTACGCTGGGCGTCCACTGGGGCATTACGCCGGTCACGGTCGGCAACTATGCAACGCTGGGCTACGACACCTTTACCGGCCTGCAGGCCTCCGCCGTCTTCGCGATGACCGGCAGCATGTTTGGCGTGTATCTGAAAACCCGCAGCCGCGAGATGAAAGGCATTTCACTGTCCGCTGGCGTCACCGGGTTGTTCGGCATCACCGAACCGGCCATTTACGGCGTCGCGCTGCGTCTCAAAAAACCTTTCCTGTGCAGCTGCGTCGCGGGGGGTATTGGCGGTGCGATTGCTGGCTCCTTCAACGCCGTATCATGGAGTTATTGCCTGCCGGGCATCGCCGTGCTGCCGGTGTTCTTCAAAGAAGGCCATATGCCGCAGTTCCTCGGTTTCCTGCTGTCGATCAGCGTCGCCTTTGTGCTCGGTGCGCTGTTTACCTGGCTGGTCGGATTTAAAGATGAACCCGACGTTGCCGCGACCAAAAAAGTACAAGCAGAAACCCGACGTACAACTCAGGCAGAAATGAATTAATTCTGACATTACATTTGTAAAGCGGGCTAATTTAGCCCGCATCAAGGGAGAAAAAAATGAGTCATCAGTTACCGAAAGATTTCTTATGGGGCGGCGCCGTCGCGGCACACCAGGTTGAAGGCGGTTGGAATAAAGGCGGCAAAGGCGTCAGCATCTGTGACGTGCTTTCCGGCGGCGCGCACGGCGTTGACCGCGTGATGACCGACGGCGTGCTGGAAGGCTACAGCTACCCGAATCACGAAGCCGTGGATTTCTATTCACACTACAAAGAAGACATCGCGCTGTTCGCCGAGATGGGCTTCAAATGCTTTCGCACCTCGATTGCCTGGACGCGCATTTTCCCGAATGGCGACGAATTACAGCCAAACGAAGCCGGGCTGCAATTCTACGATGACATGTTTGATGAGCTGCTGAAACACAACATCGAACCCGTGATCACCCTCTCCCACTTTGAGATGCCATGGCATCTGGTGAAAGAATACGGCGGCTGGAAAAACCGTCAAGTGGTGGATTTCTTCGTGCGCTTTAGCCAGGTAGTCATGGAACGCTACAAGGGCAAAGTGAAGTACTGGATGACCTTCAACGAGATCAACAACCAGCGCAACTGGAAGTATCCGTTGTTCGGTTATTGTTGCTCCGGTGTGGTTTACACCGAGCAGGAAAATCCGGAAGAAACCCTGTATCAGGTGTTGCATCACCAGTTCGTGGCCAGCGCCAACGTGGTCAAACTCGGCCACCAGATCAACCCGGATTTCCAGATCGGCTGTATGATCGCCATGGTGCCGCTCTACCCGTTCTCCTGCCATCCGGACGACGTGATGTATTCCGTCGAAGCGATGCATGAACGCTTCCTGTTCAGCGACGTCCATATGCGGGGCTACTACCCGGCGTATGCGCTGAAAGAGTGGGAACGTCGCGGGTTCAACATCAAAATGGAAGATGGCGATTTGCAGGCGCTGCGCGAGGGCTGCGCGGATTACATCGGCCTGAGTTATTACATGAGCAACGCGATTTCTGCACAGAATCCGAGCGATGATAACGGCCTGTCCGGTTTCGCGGGCAGCGTACCGAATCCGCACGTCAAAGCCTCCGACTGGGGCTGGCAGATTGACCCGGTTGGCCTGCGTTATTCGCTGAACGTACTTTACGAACGTTATCAGAAACCGCTGTTTATCGTTGAAAACGGCTTCGGCGCGATCGACAAAGTGGCTGACGACGGCATGGTTCACGATGATTACCGCATTGCTTATCTGAAAGCCCACATCGAGCAGATGAAAAAGGCCGTGCTGGAAGATGGCGTGGACCTGATGGGCTATACGCCTTGGGGCTGCATCGACTGCGTGTCCTTCACCACCGGCGAATACAGCAAACGCTACGGCTTTATTCACGTCGACAAGAACGATGACGGCACTGGCACCATGGCGCGGTCACGTAAGCAGAGTTTTGAATGGTACAAGAAAGTCATTGGCAGCAATGGCGACGTGCTTTAATCAGGCAGCACAAGCCGGTTAGTGTAACGTCTGTAGATGCCAGGATACTGGCTCTCTGAGCCGCAAACCGCATGAAAAAGGCCGCCAGAAATGGCAGCCTTTTTTCAATTCAGTGCAGAAATATGCGATGATTAATGACGCTTACCGTCATCATCTTCGTCAACTAACTCGCCTTCCTCACCTTCTTCTTCATCGCCTTCTTCGCCGTCTTCATCTTCGTCGTCGCCTTCGAAGTAAGTTCCCCAACCGTCGTAGTTCACACCTTGGGTTTCGGCCAGATTCATCAGCTGTTCAACCTGTACGTCAATTTGTTCGGCATTCAGCGCAATTTCGCTGATCACGTCGCAGCACATGACGGTCGTACCATCTTCAACTTCCAACTCTTCCGCGTCGGTCACTTCGTAGCCCAATTTGAAAGCTTCAACCGCTGCTTTCTCCAGAACGTCGAAGTTCTCTGAAGATAAGTGGTGTTCAATAGTATAAAGCGCGTCAGGATCGCTGCCATCTTCCAGCAGTTCCTCGATGATTAAGCGGGTTTCTTCACGTTGTTCTTCTAGCAATTCACGATTTGCCATGCCTCAGTCCTCAATCAATTTGACGTATATTGCCGCCATTTTCACACAGCACGAGGCAAGCCTCCACTACATACCCAAAATAATTCACGTTTCGGGAAGGCAGCAAGCGAAGGGCTCCAGGTGAGCTGACATAAGTCAGTGACTCGGGTGAGTCAGTGTAGCCAACGCATCGGCAACGTGAAGTATGAAGGGGATAAACAACAAAGTTTTTACGTCGGGGTTGTAATTGCATATTCATACATATAAATTGAATTTATATTCATCATGAAATGCGAAAAATTAGAGAGGAACACCATGAGTCTTTTGAGTAAACGTCATTTTCTCAGGTTACTGGATTTTACCCCATCGGAAATTGCATCCCTTCTCCAGCTCTCTGCCGAGTTAAAAGCCGCGAAGAAAAACGGTACAGAGAAAGCCCACCTGCAAGGAAAAAACATCGCGCTCATCTTCGAAAAAGACTCAACCCGTACCCGATGCTCTTTCGAAGTTGCCGCTTATGATCAGGGCGCAAACGTGACTTACCTCGGCCCAAGCGGCAGTCAGATCGGCCATAAAGAGTCGATGAAAGACACCGCACGCGTGCTGGGACGGATGTACGACGGTATTCAGTATCGCGGTTTCGGTCAGGACAAAGTCGAAATGCTGGCAGAGTTCGCCGGTGTGCCGGTCTGGAACGGCCTGACCAACGAATTTCACCCGACGCAACTATTGGCCGACCTGCTGACAATGCAGGAGCAACTGCCAGGCCAGCCGCTGAAAGGCATGAAACTTGCCTATCTGGGCGATGCACGAAACAATATGGGCAATTCACTGCTGGAAGCTGCCGCGCTGTGCGGTCTGAATTTACGTCTGGTGGCACCGACGGCCTGCTGGCCAGATGCCGAGTTGGTCGCGACCTGCCAACATCTGGCTCAGGAGAATGGCGGCACGATCTTGCTGACTGAAGATATTGCTACCGGCGTCAAAGACGCCGACTTCTTGTACACCGACGTCTGGGTGTCGATGGGGGAGCCCAAAGAGACCTGGAAAGAGCGCATCAACTTACTGCGTGCCTATCAGATCAACAGCGCGATGCTGTCCCTGACCGGTAACCCTCAGGTGAAATTTCTGCATTGCTTGCCCGCGTTCCATGATGACCAAACGACCCTCGGCAAACAGATGGCCGAAGAGTATGGTCTGCACGGCGGCATGGAAGTCACCAATGACGTGTTCGAGTCCCCGCACAGCGTGGTGTTTGATCAGGCTGAAAACCGCTTGCACACCATTAAAGCGGTGATGGTCGCCACGCTGGGTTCACTCTAAGCCCACGATGATCCGATGCTTGCTTTGTCGCGCATCGGGTCATTTTTGGCGGAGGATCGTCTCACTCGCTTTTACATAATATTGCAGTTTTTCACCGAGTATCCCCGCCAAAATGCCGGTTTTTCAACTAACCTTTTAAAAAAGCACGCCTTCTTTTGCCGTTTTCAGGCGAAGGGGTAAAAAAAAGGGCATCGTGATGAAATCAGTGAATTTGGAATACGTTCTGCGCCTGGAAAGTTTATTGAGCCGGATATATCCCAGGGAACACATTGCCGATCTGTTGAAGAAAATTCTCCATCTGGCAGAGAAATGGAATTACGGTAAACACCAAACCACCCGTTGGGTCGATGGCACCAATATTTATCTCATCACCTATGGCGATAATATTACCCACGGTGAACAACCACCGCTCAAGACCCTTAACCACTTCGCAGACAGGTATTTACGTGAAATCATCAGTGATATTCACATTCTGCCGATGTATCCCTACAGCTCCGACGACGGCTTCAGCGTCATCGATTATCACCGCATTGACGAACACCTTGGCGGTTGGTCCGATATTCATCAGCTCTCCACCCATTTCAACTTGATGTTCGACTGCGTGATCAACCACATCTCACGCTCCAGCGATTGGATGAAAGGCTATCTGCACGACGACCCCTATTACAAAGATTACTTTATCAGCGCTAATCCCGGGCTGGATTACAGCCGCGTCGTCCGCCCTCGCGCGTCGTCGTTACTGACTCCCTTTATTAAAGCCGACGGCACAGAGCTGTATCTGTGGACCACCTTCAGCGAAGACCAGGTCGACATCAATTTCAAAAATCCGCAGATATTGCTGGAGAGCATTGATGTTCTGTTGCAATACGCCGCCAGCGGCGGGCAGTCGATCCGCCTCGATGCGATTGGCTATATTTGGAAAGAGGCCGGTACCCGCTGTATCCACATGCCGCAGGCGCACAATATCATCAAAGTGTGGCGAACAATTCTGGATGAAGTGATCCCCGGCACCCGGCTCATCACCGAAACCAACGTGCCGCATCACGAAAACATCAGCTATTTTGGTGAGGGCGATGAAGCACATATGGTGTATCAGTTCCCACTTCCGCCGCTCACGCTGCATGCTTTTTTGCGTCAGGACACCACAACGCTGACGAAATGGGCGCAAGGCCTGAACGCCGAAGCGCGCTATCCAGAAACGACTTATTTCAATTTTTTGGCCAGCCATGACGGCATCGGGCTGCGTCCGACCGAAACCTTCCTCAACGATGATGAACGCAAATATATGGCGCAGGAGACGCTGCGTAAAGAGGGCCGCGTCTCTTACAAAGACAACGGTGACGGCACGCACTCGCCGTATGAGCTCAATATTAACTTCCTCAGCGCACTGACTGAGCCAGATGATGACATCGACATGAAGGCGCGCAAATTCCTTGCCGCGCAGGCGCTGTTGCTGTCGTTTATTGGCGTGCCGGCGATTTATATTCACAGCTTGCTGGGCAGCGAAAACGATCTGGACGGTATGCACCAGTCAGGGATTAACCGCCGTATAAACCGTAAGAAACTTAAACTCGACGAGTTGGAGGCGGAGCTGCAAAAAACTGACAGCCTGCGCGCACGTGTCTTTTTTGGGTTGAATGCGTTGATTAAACACCGCCGCGAGCACCCGGCGTTTTCACCGCAGGCAGGCCAGCGGGTATTTGATTTAGGAAAATCACTGTTCGCGATGGAGCGTTATGATCCGCAGACCGAAGACCGCATTACCTGCGTCTTTAATATTAGCAGCCAGTCTCAACCGGTGAAACTGGCCGTGGAGGGCAAAGATTTGATTGGTGGGGAAGCTTTCACCGGCCAGATGCGCCTGCAACCCTGGCAGGTCATTTGGATTAAGCACAAACTAAAAGCCCCGGAACGCCTTGGCCGTCTGCGCCGCTGGCGGATGAAAATCTTTAAGCGTTAACCAATATTTTTACTACCGCTTTGCGCACGTTGGCCGGTTCGCCCACAGCACACAGGGGTTTATGGACTTCGCCGGGATAGAACACCACGAAATCACCAGTCTGCATCACGATGGTTTTTTCCTGCTCACCGGCGGGTAAAAACGCGATGTCTTTGTCGGCCAGCCAGTCGGTATCGACGTTACCAGCGGGCAGATTACTGAACGTCATGCCTTCGGTGCCGTTAAGAATAATTTGAATATCCAGATAGCGGGCGTGAAACTCTGCACGCCGCACAGCTTTTGGCTCGGTAGTGTCATTGGAGATCAGCACAAAAGCTTCATTACCGCGGATATCATGTTTGCCGAGCGGCGTTTCAGCGGTGATGTGCTGCTTGACATACTCGATGGCGTCACGCAGTTCGGCAGGCAGGTAAGGCACCAAATGCAATTGATGAATATTTCCGGTTAGCATGGTTTTCCCTTCTCCAGGATAAAATGAAATGGTGTTTCAATGTTATGCCATAATAACGCCCCAACAGGCAACATCGCATGATCCCGTTAACATTTTTTGTCTCAATCTGGGTCCGAAGGCAATCGATTAGCTGCGTATGATTTTTCCGCTTGATGTCGACAATCACGGGCGTATAATGCGCGACAATTTGCCGGGAGAACCCATGAACAATCGACAGGTTTGCTGTGTTCAAAAACAATCACAAAACACCGTGCCAGAAGGCAGTCCGCTGCCGTTGTTCTTCCGTTGCATTGCCGATCTGATGAAAGCCCCTTATTAAAGGGGCTTTTTTTTGTCCAGAATTCGAGAGTTTATTTAAATATACCCAAAGTTATTGGCGTTGCAGCGCGGCGGCAAGGACGAGGGGACAGGAGAGTAGCAATGGCTAACCCGCTATACCAAAAACACATTATCTCAATCAACGATCTCAGCCGTGAAGAATTGGAACTGGTACTGGACACCGCTGCCAGCCTGAAAGCCCAGCCACAGCCTGAATTATTGAAACATAAAGTGATCGCCAGCTGTTTCTTCGAAGCCTCCACGCGTACTCGTTTATCGTTCGAAACGTCGATCCATCGACTGGGTGCATCGGTGGTCGGTTTCGCTGACGGATCCAACACATCGCTCGGTAAAAAAGGCGAAACGCTGGCCGACACCATTTCAGTCATCAGCACTTACGTCGACGCCATCGTAATGCGTCACCCGCAGGAAGGCGCGGCGCGTCTGGCCACCGAGTTCTCCAGCGGCATTCCGATCCTCAATGCCGGTGACGGCGCCAATCAGCATCCGACGCAAACGCTGCTTGATCTGTTCACTATCCGAGAAACCCAAGGCCGTCTCGACAATATCAAGATTGCCATGGTCGGTGACCTGAAATATGGCCGCACCGTTCATTCTCTCGCTCAGGCGTTAGCGAAATTCCAGGGCAACCGCTTCTACTTTATCGCCCCCGATGCGCTGGCGATGCCGGGCTACATTCTCTCCCTGCTAAAAGAGAAAGGCATTGAATACAGCCTGCATGAGAGCATTGATGACGTCGTGCCGGAGCTGGATATTCTCTATATGACTCGGGTACAAAAAGAGCGTTTGGATCCGTCCGAGTACGCCAATGTCAAAGCCCAGTTTGTTCTGCGCGCCGCCGACCTGGCCGGTGCCCAGGCCCATATGAAAGTGCTGCATCCGCTGCCACGCATTGATGAAATTACGCCCGACGTTGATAAAACCCCTTATGCCTGGTATTTCCAGCAGGCCGGCAATGGCATATTCGCCCGCCAGGCCTTACTGGCGCTGGTACTCAACGCCGACACTGCACAATAAACTTGAGGAGAAAATAATATGACTCACGATAATAAACTTCAGGTTGAAGCCATTAAATGCGGCACGGTGATTGACCATATTCCCGCGCAAATCGGTTTCAAATTGCTGTCGCTGTTTAAACTCACCGAGACCGATCAGCGTATTACCATCGGTCTGAATCTGCCGTCCAACGAGCTGGGACGCAAAGACATTATTAAGATAGAGAACACTTTCCTGACCGAGCAGCAGGTCAACCAACTGGCGGTCTATGCGCCGAAAGCCACGGTCAATCGTATCGACGATTATGAAGTGGTGAAGAAATTGATGCCTACCCTGCCGGAACGTATCGAAGGCGTATTGCACTGCCCGAACAGTAATTGCATCAGCCGCTCCGAACCCGTGGCGTCAAGTTTTGCCGTGAAACAGCGTCAGGGCGACGTCCATCTGCAATGCAAATATTGCGAGAAAGAGTTCGAGCATCACGTGGTAATGAATAACGACTGACGTGATCGGGCGTAATGACTTTTCATCTCTGCCCTTTATACTGGGGCAGGTTTTAAATTCTAATAACTCAAATCAGGAGACAACATGTCCCGCGAAATCAGCACTGAAAATGCCCCCGCTGCCATTGGTCCTTACGTTCAGGGCGTTGATCTTGGTAGCATGATCATCACGTCCGGTCAGATCCCGGTGGATCCGAAAACTGGCACCGTTGCCGATGACATCGCCGCTCAGGCGCGCCAGTCGCTGGAAAACGTTAAAGCCATCGTTGAAGCGGCTAACCTGAAGGTCTCAGACATCGTGAAAACGACGGTTTTCGTGAAAGATCTGAACGATTTTGCAACCGTCAACGCCACCTATGAAGCCTTCTTCACCGAGCACAACGCGCCGTTCCCGGCACGCTCATGCGTCGAAGTGGCACGTCTGCCAAAAGACGTAAAAATCGAAATAGAAGCCATCGCTGTTCGTCGTTAATCCGAACCCAGCGCATTGATCAGGTCAGCCTTCCGGCTGGCCTTTTTTTTGCCTTCTTCCCTACGCTGGCGATTGCCTCATCAAAGACCATACTTAATAAACGTCGCGTTTTTTTGCCCCCAATTCAGGCAAGTCGTTGGCGTTACGCACCGAAATAGCGCGTGATGGCTGATTTTCAGGCCTGTTTCCGCCGTTTATGCACGCTGGCACACTTTGTGCGTGTTCTTTTTGTGACGTAAAAAAAATCCCTGAAAAAACGAAACAGCCCGACCTGTCATTGAGGTGAATATGATCAACATCGACCTTTCCGATTCACCCTTTTTTGATGAAATGTTAATGGCTGAAGGGCAACATCGCAGCCATTATGAGGCTTACTGGCAGTGGTTACAGAAGGCCGACCAACAGGCCGTCCAGCGCAAGAAAGAAGAAGCGGCGCTGTTGTTTCACCGGGTGGGTATCACGTTTAATGTGTATGGCGAAGACGACGGTGCCGAGCGGCTGATTCCGTTCGACAGCGTGCCGAGAATTATTCCTGCTAACGAGTGGAAAATGCTGGATCTGGGGATCCGCCAGCGTGTTCAGGCACTGAACGCTTTTCTGCATGATATTTACCACGATCAGAACATCATTAAGGCTGGCATCGTCCCTGCCGAACAGGTGCTGACAAACGATCAGTATCAGCCGTGTATGCAAGGTATCGACCTGCATCGTGACACCTACGCACACATTGCAGGAACTGACATGGTGCGCGGCGGTGATGGCGAGTATTACGTTCTGGAGGACAACCTGCGCACGCCGTCCGGTGTGTCGTACATGCTGGAAAACCGTAAAATGATGATGCGCCTGTACCCGGAATTATTCTCCGAACAGCGTATTGCACCGGTTTCCCGCTACCCTTCCCATCTGTTACAAACTCTGCGCGAAAGTACACCGGTCAATGATCCGACCGTCGTCGTGCTGACACCGGGCCGTTTTAATAGCGCCTATTTCGAACACAGTTTTCTGGCTCAGCAAATGGGGGTCGAGCTGGTGGAAAGCGTCGACCTGTATGTTAAAGACGGCGCTGTCTTTATGCGCACCACATCTGGCCCGTGTAAGATCGATGTCATTTACCGCCGCCTTGATGATGCTTTCCTCGACCCGCTGGCTTTTCGCGCTGACTCCATGCTCGGCGTACCGGGTCTGCTGTCGGTCTACCGCGCCGGTGGCGTGGTGCTGGCCAATGCGATTGGCACTGGCGTTGCCGATGACAAATCCATTTACCCTTACGTGCCGGAGATGATCCGTTTTTATCTCTCCGAAGAGCCGATCCTCAACAATGTCCCAACCTGGCAATGCCGTGACAAAAAAGCCCTCTCTTTTGTGTTGGCGAATCTGGAAAAAATGGTGGTGAAAGAGGTTCACGGCGCGGGGGGCTACGGCATGCTCATTGGCCCGACAGCCAGTCTTGCGGAGATCGCCCGTTTTCGCGATCTGCTTAAGGCACGTCCTGAAAATTATATCGCTCAGGAGACGCTGGCACTTTCCACCTGCCCGACGTTCGTTGATAGCGGTTTGGCACCGCGTCACATCGATCTGCGTCCTTTCGCGCTGACCGGCGCAGAGATCCGCCTGGTGCCCGGTGGTTTAACGCGCGTAGCGCTGGAGGATGGGTCACTGGTGGTCAACTCATCACAAGGTGGCGGAACCAAAGACACCTGGGTGTTAGAAGATGAGCCGGTAGAGGAAAACAGTGCGGAGGACGACGTATGCTAAGCAGAACTGCCAGTGAGTTGTACTGGATGGCGCGTTATCTGGAACGCGCCGAAAACATTGCCCGTCTGCTCGACGTCACAAACAAGTTGTCGATGATGTCGATCAGCGATCACACCCAACTGAACGACGATCAAAACGATCTGATGGTTCCGCTAACGCTCACTGGCACACAGACGCTGTTCAGTGAGCACTATTCTCAGCTCACCATGGGCAATCTGCTCAATTTTTTTGCCCTGGATAACGTCAACCACAGCAGTATTTTCAGTTGCATGCAGATGGCGTGGAATAACGCCCATGCCGTGCGCGGTAGTTTGTCATCAGAGGTGTGGGAGAGCATTAACGCGTCGTGGATTGAAATGAAGTCGATCCGCCGTCAGGGCGTGGCTTCGCTCGGCGCTGATGCCTTTTTCGACTGGGTTAAAGAGCGTTCGCACCTGTTTCGAGGCGCGATGTTTGGCACGTTACTGCGCAGCGATGCGCTGAATTTCATTCGTCTCGGCACGATGCTTGAACGAGCTGACAGCACGGCACGATTGCTGGATGTCACCCATCAGTTGCTCGATGCCGATGAAGACCCGGTGCGGGAATACTACCGAATGGACACGCTGTTGCGGGCAGTGAGCGCACGCGAAGCTTTTCATACGCTCTACAAACAGCAGATCAGCCGCGAGACCATCTCCGAACTGCTGATCTTGCGGGGCGAATTACCGCGCTCACTGCTGGCCTGCGTGGAGATTATGGCCGAGCAGCTCGAACTGATTGGCGGCACTTCGGGCAATTTGCCGCGCCGACGAGTGCATACACTGCATGCTGAGCTGCGCTTCACCACGTTGGATGAAATCATGGCTGAGGGCCTGACTGAATGGCTGACGCAGTTCCTCGACAAAACCAGCGCCATTGCAGAGAGCATTCACCAAACTTATCTGGAGGCACAATAATGAAACTGAATGTGAGTCATCAGACGCATTACACCTATGCGCAACAGGTCAAACGCAGCACGCAATACCTGCGCCTGACCCCGCAGGACTCCAGCCATCAAAAGATTTTATCGTGGGATCTGACGCTACCGGAATATGCTACCCGCACGCTGGATGCCTATGGGAATGTGCTCCATGTGCTGACCTTAGACCAACCCCATCAGGCGATCACTATCGAAGCCAATGGCGTGGTGGAAATAGAAGACAATATGGAAGACGACAATTGCGGGCATTTATCGCCGCTGGTCTTTCTACGCACCAGCCCGCTGACCCATGCGGACGGTGCGATCCGTGACTTCGCCGGCCGCTATTACCGCCCACAAGCTCAACATGAGAGTCTGTGTACGCTCATGGGCGAACTGCTGCTGAAAATGCCCTACAGTCCTGGGACGACCACAGTAAAAGACAGCGCTTCGCAGGCATTTTCCGCGCAACAGGGTGTCTGTCAGGATCACACCCATGTCTTTCTGGCCTGTTGCCGCAGTCTGGGCATTCCGGCCCGCTACGTCAGTGGTTATCTCTACAGCGAGGACTCGACGCACGTCGCCATGCATGCGTGGGCCGAAGCCTGGCTCGATGACTGCTGGCAGAGCTTTGATGTGACCAACAATACCTGTCAGCCCAATCAGCATTTGAAACTGGCTATCGGTATCGATTATCTTGATGCATGCCCGGTTCGCGGCATCCGATTAGGCGGAGGATGTGAAGATATGCACACCGTCGCGGCGGTTCATATGCTCGATATACCGCAATAACCCAGACTCACTGAAAAGGTAGATATTTCTATGACTTACTGTGTGGCCATGCGCTTGTCCTCTGGCCTGGTTTTTGTCTCAGACTCGCGCACTAATGCCGGAGTGGACCATATTTCCACGTTCCGCAAACTGCATATTTTTCATCAGAGTGATGAAAGAATGCTGGTGATTCAGAGTGCCGGAAATCTGGCGACCACACAGAGCATCATCAGTCTGCTGCACCGGCGCTGTCTTGATCCTGAACGTGAGAACGTGTTGAATGCGGCGTCGATGTATGACGTCGCCAGCCTGCTGGGAGAAACAGTACGCGAGGTGATTGCCCGCGACAGCGGTGCCAATCAGGGCAGCATGACTGATTTCAGTTGTAATTTACTGCTCGGCGGTCAGATCAAGGGGGATGGATTGCGGTTGTTCCATATTTATCCGCAGGGGAATTTCATCGAAGCGACGCATGACACTCCCTACTTTCAGATCGGCGAAAGCAAGTATGGCAAACCCATTATTGACCGGGTGCTCACCTACAACACGCCGCTTGAACAGGCGATGCAGTGTGCATTGATTTCGATGGATTCCACTCTGCGCAGCAATCTGTCGGTCGGTTTACCGCTAGATGTGATGATTTACCCGGCAGACAGCTACAGTTCCGTACAGCAGCACCGCATTACCGAGACACACCCGTACTTCGCTATGATCAGTAAAGGCTGGGGCGAAGGCCTGCTCAGTATTTTCGGCCAACTACCGCCGCTGAAGCTGGATTAGACACCCGTTGAGATCAGGGCTTTTTCTTCACCGCGTTCTCCACAGCGAAAGGGTCAATACCCTGACGTTGTAGGTGGCGAAAACGCAGAATATTGTAGCCATTCATCAGCAAGAAGCTGCCCTCGATCAGTGAACCGCCGATCGAACCAAGCCAGACATTATGAATGACCCAGCAACAGGTGGAACCCCACATGATGCATCGGGTCTTCAACCCGCTGGTGCGGAAGAGTGCCCAGGTGCTGGCTACCGTACCGACGATTGGCAGCAACTCCATCAGGTGTTTGGCTTTGCCGATGCCAAGGATAAGCGTCAGAGCGATAAAGACCACCATCACCCACTGGTTGCGTGTTTTAAGGGTGATCAGAGTACGGACAGCGTTGAGCAAGGCGCTCATGCCAGCTGGATTGGCGCCCATTAACAGAAAATGAACGCCAATAATGGCGCTATAGGCGGAGAGTTGCTGTTTAAAACGGCGATCATTGCGGTTGAAGAACATCGTAATACCGACAAAAAATGCCAGTACGCCAACGCCCTGCGCAAACCAGATGTAGTGCGCGTTCCAGAAGTCACTCATGGGTAAAAAAAGTCATCGTTGACATCATTATCTCTAGCCAGTCGGAAGAAAATTCACGGCGTTTAATAAATTGAAACACCGTTTCATCTTAATCCTAAAGCTCAGTCACTACAATGTAACGCCGCTTTTAAAAATCGCCAGTTCGCGGAAATCATTCAGTTCGTTTCGAGACAGTTTGCCGTCAGCAATGTCGACAATCAGATCAACAAATTCGCCGAGCAGATCGTCCATCGGGACACCGTGAATGAGTTTTCCTGCGTCGAAGTCAATCCAGTGCGGTTTCTTGGCCGCCAGTTCGCTGTTGGTCGCCAGTTTCACCGTCGGAACAAAACCGCCGTAAGGCGTACCGCGCCCGGTGCTGAACAGAACCATATGGCAACCGGCACCCGCCAGCGCGCTGGTAGCCACCGCGTCGTTACCTGGCGCACTGAGCAAGTTAAGGCCGTGACGGGACAGGCGTTCACCATACTTGAGAACGTCCACCACCGGACTTTGACCGGCTTTCTGGGTACAACCGAGCGATTTTTCTTCCAGCGTAGTAATCCCACCGGCTTTGTTGCCCGGCGACGGATTCTCGTAAATCGGCTGATTGTGCTCGATAAAATACTGTTTGAAGTCATTCACCATATGAACAGTTTTTTCAAAGGTCTGCTCGTCGCGACAACGGCTCATCAAGATACGCTCTGCACCAAACATTTCCGGGACTTCCGTCAGTACGCTAGTGCCGCCGTTAGCAATCACATAGTCGGAAAAACGTCCGAGTAGCGGGTTGGCTGTAATGCCAGACAAGCCGTCTGAGCCGCCGCATTCCAGACCAAACTTCAGCTCACTGAGCGTGCCTGGTTCACGCTGATCCTGGCGCATCACCGCGTAAAGTTCACGCAGGCGCTCCAGCCCAGCTTCCACTTCGTCATCAAATTTTTGCAGCGTCATGAAGCGCACGCGTTCGTCGTCGACTTCTCCCAGCGTGTCGCGGAACACATCCACCTGATTGTTTTCACAACCCAGACCAATCACCAGAACCGCACCAGCATTTGGGTGGCGCACCATGTTTTGCAACATGGTGCGGGTATTGATGTGGTCATCACCCAGTTGAGAACAACCAAATGGATGTGTGAACAAATAGACGCCGTCGGTGCCTTCAGCCTGATTGGTTTCTTTCAGAAAGCGTTGCTGAATCTGCTTAGCAATCCCGTTGACGCAACCGACAGTCGGGATAAGCCACAGTTCGTTACGGATACCCACCAAACCGTTCTTACGGCGATAAATCTGCACATCGCGATCGGGCATTTGCGGGGGAAGTTCGACGAACTCCGGCTGATATTGGTACTGGTCCAGATCGCTGAGATTGGTTTTGGCATTCTGCGAATGAATATGCTCACCGACGGCAATGTCCATCAGCGCATGACCGATAGGCAGGCCATATTTGATGATGTTCTGTCCGGCAGCGATGGGTTTTATCGCAAATTTATGCCCACGCACGACCGCCTGAAGCAGCATAACACCGGCTTCGGTTGGCTCGCCGGACTCAAGATCCTGCAGGGCCACGGCGACATTATCAGCGGGATGGATCTGTATGATGCTATGCATAATCAACCTCTTAACTGTAAGCCGCGAGTGCATCACGCATGCCACGGTCCTGAATTGCCTGTAACTGTTCGGTCACTTTTTCATTCAGACCGGGCACAGTATTCAGGTCAAGCCCCCAATGCTGTTCATCAGCGAGGGCCGTTTCCACCAGGCTACTTAGGGTAAGTTCACCACGGCGGACTTCACTCCACAGTGAAGAAAACAGGCTCAGCCACTGGGCGTCATCCTGTAATGGGAATATTTCGCCGTTACGCTCACCTCGATAAAACGCCAGCAACGCGGCCAGCGCAAAGGTTAAACGTGGTGGTAATAGGCCATTCTTCTGCTGGCTGGCCAGTAGCTGCGGCAGAATACGGGTACGGAATTTGGTCATGCCGTTAAGAGCAATCGACAGCAACTGATGCTGAATAAACGGGTTGCGGAAACGGCTCAATACCGCCTGCGCAAATGACGCCAGTTCGGCTTGCGGCAAGTTCAGCACCGGTGAGATCTCTTCGGCGATCGCCAGTTCAACAAAGCGGCTGATTTGTGGGTCATTCATCGCTTCGCCTACCGTGTCCAGCCCGGCAAGAAATGCCACTGGCACCAGAGCGGTATGTGCACCGTTGAGGATAGCCACTTTGCGTTCTTTGTAGGGTTTGATGTCATCAACCAACAGGATATTCAGCGGCAGTTTGTCCAGACGCAGTTCCTGCGCCAGACTTTTCGGTCCCTGAATAACAAACAAGTAGAAGTGTTCAGCACTGTCGAAGAAACTGTCCTGATAACCCAGCTCGGTCTGCAGGCTATCGACTTCACTGCGCGGATAGCCGGTCACAATGCGATCCACCAGCGTCGAACAGAAGGTGTTATGCGCGAGCAGCCACTGGTTGAAAGCCGCAGGCAAGGCCCACTCACTCGCATAACGCTGCACCAGTTCCAGCAGTTTCTCACCGTTGTAGTCGATCAGTTCGCACGGCAGCAGTACCCAACCTTTATCAGTTGCACCGGCAAAATGCGTGAAGCGTTCGAACAGCAAGCGGGTCAGTTTAGCCGGGAAACTGGCCGGTGGGGCATCGTCAAAACGATCGCCTTCCACGTAGCTGATACCCGCTTCGGTGGTGTTGGAGAAAACAAAACGGATGTCCGGATTATGCGCCAGCGCCAGATAGTCATCGAACTGATGGTAAATATCGATTTCACGATTCACTGAGCGGATCACGCGCGTATCTCGCACGCGGTCACCTTGCTCATTCAGGCCACTGATGATGGTGGTGTAAAGGCCATCCTGTTCATTCAGTGAAGGCGGGAAATCACTGTTGATCGGGCGCACAATCACGATACCGGCATTCAGATCAGTATGTTCGTTTAGCAGATCAATCTGCCAGTCCACAAACGCACGCAGGAAATTGCCTTCACCAAACTGAATGATTTTTTCCGGAAAATCACGTCCGGGGAAATCACGACGGTTTAACCTTTGCATCTCACACTCACCTTAAATTTACGCAAACGCCGGTCTTTGAAAGCGGTTCACGCCCCATCACCGTCGTGTTCAGAAGAAATTATTGATCTGGATAATAATTTTTTAGGCTCCGCCGGGCGCGGCACACCACACCCGGCGCGTTTTACTCAGTTCAATTTAATGGCGAAATACTCTTTCGCATTATCGAAACAGATGTTCTTAACCATGTTGCCCAACAGCGCCATATCATTGGGCGCTTCGCCATCTTCTACCCAGCGGCCAATCATCTGGCACAGGATGCGGCGAAAATATTCATGACGTGTATAGGACAAGAAACTACGGCTGTCGGTCAGCATCCCCACGAAGCGGCTCAGCAAGCCCAGATTAGCGAGCTGCGTCATCTGGCGCTGCATGCCGTCTTTTTGATCGTTGAACCACCAGCCAGCACCAAACTGAATCTTGCCCGGCATCCCTTCGCCCTGGAAGTTACCGACCATGGTGCCGATGACCTCGTTATCACGCGGATTAAGGCAGTACAGAATCGTTTTTGGTAAACCGCCGGCCATGCCCTGCGCACCGAGCAATTTGGACAGTGGTTCTGCCAGCGGTTGGTCATTAATGGAGTCGAAGCCCACGTCTGCACCGATCAGGTGGAACATGCGGGTATTGTTATTACGCAACGCACCGATGTGGTACTGCTGTACCCATTCACGGCGTTGATATTCTGAAGCCAGATAAAGCAGCACGCCGGTTTTAAACTGGGCGATTTCTTCTTTGTTGGGCATCGTGCCGCTCAGGCGACGGGATAAAATACCGTCCAGCGTTGCATCATCAGCTTCGCCATACACCACAACGTCCAGCGCATGGTCGGACACTTTGCAACCATGCGCTGCGAAGTGGTCCAGACGCTTTTTCAGTGCATCACATAGATCGCTGAAGCGGGTAATGGAGACGTCGGCGGTCGCTTCCAGTTTCTTCATGTAATCATTGAAGCTCTCAGCTTCAATGTTGAAAGCTTTGTCCGGGCGCCAGCTTGGTAACACTTTGACGTCAAAATGGGTGTCCTGAGCCACGGCTTGGTGATGTTCCAGCGAATCGATTGGGTCGTCGGTGGTACCGACCAATTTCACGTTCATCTGTTTCATGATGCCGCGCGCGCTGAAGCTCTTCTGCGCCAGCAATTCGTTGCCGCGATCCCAGATTTCCGACGCTGTCGTCGGTGACAGTAATTTACCGGTAATGCCAAACGGACGGCGAAGTTCAAGATGCGTCCAGATATAGAGCGGATTACCTATGGTATGTGGAACGGTCGCAGCCCAGGCATCAAACTTCTCACGATCGCTGGCATCACCGGTACACATGCGTTCAGGCACACCATTGGTACGCATGGCACGCCATTTATAGTGATCACCTTTCAGCCAAATGTCATACATGTTCTTGAATTGATAGTCCTGCGCGATCTGTTCCGGCGGCAGGTGACAGTGGTAGTCAAAAATCGGCTGGTCTTTTGCATAGTCATGATAAAGCCGACGCGCGGTCTCGCTGTCGAGCAGGAAATCTTCGGTTAAAAACTGCGCCATCTTAGGTTCCTCACCTTGAATTCGTTTCTGGTTATCGCTTGCTGATGCGAAGTTATCACACCAATTAAAGTCATCGTCCAGCACTATTTAACACCTTTACAGGACTAGACAATGTTACAGACATCATAAAAAAATCATTATCACGTTGAAAATAATCAAATTACTTAATTCATCACATTGATATCTATTATCCATACATTCTTAATGTGTTTTTGTGATGTCATTCAAATTTTAAATCTGTATGACAAGTTATCTTTAGCTCGCCCCAACAAAAGCGTGAGTGAAGACCTGCCACATCACTCACGCTTTTGTCCGGGACACTGGGGTAACAAAAGCAGGGTAGCCAAATAACGCACTTATTAGCAGCACATTGAGCCCCGCCCTAAGCGGCGGCGCTCAATGTGCTGCGGCCGCAAACATGCCGCCAATGCCGGATTATTTATTGGGAGAGAGTTAAATGGGTAAGATCAAAGGGTTACGCTGGTACATGATCGGACTGGTAACAGTCGGTACTGTATTAGGCTATTTAACACGTAACGCCATAGCTGCTGCAGCACCGACGCTGATGAGCCAACTCAACATTAGCACTCAGCAATATTCTTATATTATCGCCGCCTATTCCGCTTGCTATACCATCATGCAGCCGGTTGCCGGTTACATCCTTGATGTCATGGGCACGAAAGTCGGTTATGCCATGTTTGCTATCATGTGGGCGCTGTTTTGTATGGCGACGGCATTGGCCAGCAGCTGGGGCGGTCTGGCGATTGCCCGCGGTGCGGTCGGTATGGCCGAAGCGGCGATGATCCCGGCCGGCCTGAAAGCCAGCAGCGAATGGTTCCCAGCCAAGGAACGCTCGATTGCCGTCGGCTACTTTAACGTCGGTTCTTCTATCGGCGGGATGATTGCGCCACCGCTGGTTGTCTGGTGCATTCTCGTGCACAGCTGGCAACTTGCTTTCATTATTACCGGTGCCCTCAGCCTGGTCTGGGCTATTTGCTGGTTAGTGTTCTACAAACACCCTAAAGACCAGAAGAAACTCAGCGAAACTGAACGCGAATATATTCTTGGTGGACAGGAAGCACAGCATCAGACCACCAACGGCAAGAAAATGTCTGCCTGGCAGATCTTGCGTAACCGCCAGTTCTGGGGTATTGCGCTGCCACGTTTCCTGGCCGAGCCAGCCTGGGGGACATTCAACGCCTGGATCCCTCTGTTTATGTTCAAAGCCTATGGCTTCGACCTGAAACACATCGCCATGTTTGCCTGGATGCCAATGCTCTTTGCAGACTTAGGCTGCGTCGTCGGTGGGTATCTGCCGCCACTGTTCCAGAAATATTTCAAGGTTAACCTGATCGTCTCACGCAAAATGGTCGTCACTATGGGGGCAGTATTGATGATTGGCCCCGGAATGATTGGCCTATTCACCAGCCCTTACGCGGCGATTGCTTTGCTGTGCGTCGGCGGATTTGCACACCAGTCACTTTCCGGTGCGTTGATCACTCTCTCTTCAGACGTGTTTGGCCGTAACGAAGTCGCCACCGCCAACGGACTGACGGGGATGGCAGCATGGACAGCCAGCACAATGTTTGCTCTGGTAGTAGGTGCTCTGGCCGATACCTTGGGCTTCAGTCCGCTGTTTGCTGCGCTTTCAGTGTTCGATCTGCTAGGTGCCATCGTCATCTGGACCGTTCTGCAGAATCGTTCAGCGGTGGAACCTCTCGCTCAGCCTTTGCAACCCGCAAAAATCTAATATCTCTATTTAGCCCGGAAAATAATCCGGGCTTTTTCGTTTTGATCACTTTAATGGCGATTTCTGCCAGGTCTTCGACGGTGCAACCGTCTTGCGTTCCTCGTATACTGGTATAACAAGTTTCACCCCGGCAGGCGATGTACCCGGGTGAATGATCGCTGTCATTCAACGAATTTTTATCGCTTCCGTTTACATCAATGAAGAGTAAATCCATGGAACCTACTGAAACCAGACGTCTGTATCAACAACTGGCAGCCACGCTTAAGGAGAGAATTGAGGGTGGCGTTTATCCCGTCGGCGAAAAATTACCGGCCGAGCGCCTGATTTCGGAAGAGATGAACGTCAGCCGCACTGTGGTGCGTGAAGCGATAATCATGCTAGAGGTAGAGGGTTATGTTGAAGTGCGTAAGGGTTCCGGCATTCATGTGATGTCCAACCAGCAAAAGCATCTGGTTATGACCGACAGCAGCCTGGAATTTGGCGAAGCCGGTCCATTCGAGCTATTACAAGCGCGCCAACTGATAGAAAGTAATATTGCTGAATTTGCCGCCACACAGGTGACCAAACAAGACATCATACGTTTGATGGAAATTCAGGAACAAGCCCGTCAGGAAGACCGCTTCCGCGATTCCGAGTGGGATCTGAAGTTCCACGTTCAGGTGGCGCAATCCACGCAGAACAGCGCGATGGCGAGCATTGTCGAGAAGATGTGGAGTCAGCGCCGCCAGAATCCTTATTGGCGCAAGTTGCACGAGCATATCGACGCGAAGTCGATCGAAAGCTGGTGCGAAGATCATGACGAGATCCTCAAGGCGCTGATCCGCAGGGATCCACATGCGGCCAAACTGGCGATGTGGCAGCATCTGGAAAATACCAAGCAAATGCTGTTCCGTGCCACCAGCGATGATTTCGAGTTCAATGTCGATCGCTATCTCTATTCCGAAAATCCGGTCGTCCACCTTGATAGCCCCGCGCTGCATCTCTCTTCTACGACGAACAACAAATAACGCCCCATGTTCACAGCAGGCTATTTTTCACAGCCTGCTGATTTCCACAAACAACGCCGCACTCTCTGGATTTAATCCGCTTCCTGAAATGAACGTTTCTAAATAAAAGTTTTCTTAAATAAAAGATTCTGAAAAAATATTTCCACGATTCCTGTCAGCCCACTGTCGAGTTGTGTCAGCGAGTGTAAAAGCACGACCTGACGGGGGTAGCACGCTTATATCATTCGGTTTTAACCGCTATATTTATCTGTCTCAGCGTCGGGGGGTTTGTTACAATTCGCCCACTTCTGTTCCCCTTACCGCCATGGAAAGGCGTACTTATCGGCCGGGTTATTCTGCGTTGAGCCTTACTGCTCCGTATTCATTCTGGTCGGTTAACTGAAAATTATGGAGTTTCGCTAAAGTACATGGAAATCATTAGTTCACTCATTGATGCCCTCTGGCAACAAGATTACGAAACCCTGGCCAACCCTTCGATGGTTTGGACACTGTATATCATTCTATTTTTGATTATTTTTCTGGAAAATGGCCTGCTCCCCGCGGCTTTTCTTCCTGGTGACAGCCTATTGATTCTGGTGGGCGTCCTGATCGCAAAAGATGCTATGGGCTTCCCGTTGACTATTTTCCTGCTGACGACGGCTGCCAGTCTGGGCTGCTGGCTAAGTTATATTCAGGGAAAATGGCTGGGGAATACGCGAGTGGTGCAAGGCTGGCTGGCCCATCTCCCGGTGCAATATCACGAACGTGCACACAACCTCTTCCACAAACATGGCCTGTCTGCATTGCTGGCGGGTCGCTTTCTGGCGTTTGTTCGCACATTGCTGCCCACCATTGCCGGGTTGTCAGGGCTCAATAATGCCCGTTTCCAATTCTTCAACTGGATAAGCGGCTTGCTGTGGGTGCTGATCCTGACAACATTCGGCTACTTTATCGGTAAAACCCCGTTTTTCCTTAAATACGAAGATCAACTGATGAACGGCCTTATGTTGTTGCCGTTATTGCTGTTGGTTGGCGGTTTAGGTGGCTCATTACTGTTGCTGTGGCGTAAAAAACAAGCTGACCGTCTAAAAAAAGGCAATAAAGCGCCGTGAGAATCATGTTGATGAAACGCTCAATATTGTGGCCAGTCACATTGCTGAGCCTGCTGCTGGTTGCAACCATTGTGGGGTTCGCTTTCTCACACATGCCTCATTCAAGCAATGCCCTGCAGCTACGCCCTTCCCGTGCTGGCGTGGTCATGCCCGATGGTTTTTATGTCTATCAGAGTCTGAGTCAACGCGGCATTCGCATTCAAAGTATTACCTCGGAAGAGGATGGTCTGATTGTGGCGCTGGATTCCAGCGAACAGCGCATTCTGGCAGAGCATGCCTTGCAGGACATTTTTCCCATGGGATTCTCGGTCAAACGTTGTGAACCGCCAAAGCGTCATCTCTGGGTACAAAAAATCACTCGTGACCAGTTGAAACTCGGCTGACGCCCTTCGCGCTTTCGGAATCCTCCCTTAAGCGTTTCTAATATTCGCTGGTATAATCTCATCTGTAATACTCGACGTATTATACGCATCACTCAAGGCGCTCTATGGAAGATGCGCCCCGCGTTTCATAATGACTAAGGAAGACCCTCTCATGAAATGGCATTTATTCACACTGACCGTGCTACCCGTTCTCGCGTTTTCCAGCGCTGTTTTTGCTGCACCGCAACCCGAAAGTTGTTTGACTAAACAGCAGGAAATTCAAACGCAGCTTGATTATGCTTACCAGCATAATAATAAAAATCAGATCAGCGGATTACAGAAAGCCCTTAGCGAAAACAAAGCGCATTGTACCGATGCAGGCCTGAAGGCTGAAAATGCACGCCACGTCGCCGAAAAAAAGCATAAAGTTAAGCAACGTGAATATGAGCTGAAAGAAGCTCAAACAAAGGGTGATAATAATAAGATCGCCCAGAAACAGAAAAAACTAGACCAAGCCAAGTCTGAATTACAAGAAGCACAGGGCCAGTAACCCCTTTGTATCAATACAGATTTTTAACGGTACATGGCGGATTGTTTTATCCCTTACTGAGTTGCTATTCACCTATTCATAGTTGCGCTCAGCCAGATATCCGCTATGTTAAAAGTTCGCATCAGTTAACGTATGGAGTGACTTAAAGATGGCTAATAACACCACATCAGAACATCTGCGCGCAGAACTTAAATCATTGGCAGATACCCTGGAAGAAGTACTTCACACTTCTACTGACAAGCCCAAAGCTGAACTCGACAAGCTACGTGGCAAAGCAGAAAACCTGCTGAAAGATGCCCGTTCACGCCTGAGTGATACCGGCGACAAGCTCGCACATCATTCAAAAGAAATCGCGGACCGTGCTGACGATTACGTTCATGATAAACCCTGGACTGGCATTGGTATTGGTGCTGCCGTCGGCGTAGTGATTGGCGTCCTGTTAGCTCGCCGCTAATTATGGCCGAACAATTAAAAACGCCGCCACAAGGACCGGGCAAAGGGATCCTCGACATAGCTCAACGGATCGTCACCATTCTGGTGGGGATTGTTGAAACGCGTGTCAGGTTGGCAGTCATTGAGTTGGAAGAGGAAAAGGCCAATATTTTCCAACTTCTTCTCATGGCTGGTATCACCCTTATTTTGACTGCGTTCGGTTTGATGAGTTTGTTGGTTGTGCTGTTCTGGGCAATCGATCCCGCTTACCGATTGATAGCAATGGGAACGTCCACCGGAGTGCTGTTATTTCTGGCGATAGTTCTGGGTGTCTGGACGCTGTCTAAAGCGAAACGTTCAACATTATTGAGCATGACGCGCAAACAGCTCGATACAGACCGCACATTGCTGGAAAAGGATGACGAATGAGCACGCCTGACCGCGTTATCGAAAAGGTAAAATTACTGCGTGAGATCGACCGTCAACGTGCCGAACTGGCGGGCGGGCGTCTCGAGTGGCTTGAAGCCACAGCAAGAATTGATCGCGGCTGGTTGAAGCTTGTTGATATGCGCAAATATCTGGTGCTCGGTTCCAGCGTCATGGCAATTTACGGCATTCGCAACCCAAGCAGCGTTGTTCGCTGGTCGCGTCGGGCGTTTGGTCTCTGGGGTACGGTACAGCTTTTTCGCCGTCAATTTATGAAGCCTTAACCTTCATAACTCGCTAAAGATAAAGACATAACAATGCGCTTTCACTTGGTAAAGCGCCGATAAAAGAGGCCAGACTGATGCCTTCAGTTTGGCCTCTTTCTTTTTTATAATTCCCGGATTTAAATATGTAGTCAGCTACAATCTCAATTTATTTGATGTTAATAGACAGATTTACTTGCTAACAACATCGCCGCTTTGGACTTACTATCTCGCCATCAACCTGACGCGGTAACGCAAAGGGATAATACCCGAACGTACCGTTAATACTTTCGCCCATTTGGGCGACACTTTCCCGGAGTCAAAGATGAACAAGGTAAATAACACTGTCCTGCTGATTGCACGTATTTTAATGCCCATTCTTTTTATCGTAGCAGGCTGGGGAAAAATTAATGGTTACACTGCAACCGCGGGTTATATGACATCCATGGGTGTCCCTAGTTTCTTCCTGCCACTGACCATTTTGCTGGAGTTCGGGGGCGGTCTGGCCATTCTTTTCGGCTTCCTGACCCGTACTACTGCCATCATCACTGCGGTGTTCACTATCCTGACCGCGCTTATCTTCCACACTGATTTCGCCGTTGAGATAAACCAGATGATGTTCATGAAAAATCTGTCTATCGCAGGTGGCTTTATGGCCCTGTTCGTTGCTGGCCCAGGTGCATTCAGCATCGACCGTCTGATTAAGAAAAACTGGTAAGCGCCCGCTCTGGGAATCTACCGCTATACTGAATGAGATGATGGGCGATGTGATTATTCACCTCGCCCTTTTTTATTTCTTATCGCTTATCTGTAAATCTCCCCGACATTATTCGAGTTGCATCACAAAAGGCTCTGGCCTTTTGAACAGCGCTGGCGCTGGCCCCTACGGGGCGAGGCTTTGCCGGGTAACGCAGCAACTGAGCTGCCTCTGCGAAAGCAGCGCGAAGGATGACGGGGAAGGAGGAATCATGGGACAACTGGTTGAAGGTATCTGGCAGGACACGTGGTATGACACCAAGTCTACCGGCGGACATTTCAAACGTTCAGCGGCACAGTTTCGTAACTGGATAACGCCTGATGGCGCACCGGGTGAACACGGCGTTGGTGGATTTGCCGCCGAGAAGGACCGCTATCATCTGTATGTTTCGCTGGCCTGCCCGTGGGCACACCGTACTTTGGTTATGCGCGCCTTAAAAGGGCTGGAGAAGATAATTCCCGTATCGGTGGTTCACCCGCTGATGCTGGAAAATGGCTGGACCTTTGGCACTGATTTCCCTGCCGCCACCGGTGACGATTTATATCATCTGAACTATGCCTACGAGATCTATCTGCGGGCGCAGAACGATTATACGGGCCGTGTGACCGTACCTATTTTGTGGGACAAACAGCAGCAGACGATTGTCAGCAATGAGTCAGCAGACATTATCCGCATGTTCAATAGTGCCTTTGATGCCCAAGGCGCAAAAGCCGGCGACTATTATCCACCACAACAGCGTGCAGTGATTGATGAAGTGAACGAGTGGGTCTATCCGCAGATTAACAACGGTGTCTACAAAGCCGGGTTTGCTACTAGCCAGGAAGCTCATGACGACGCAGTGAACGGCGTGTTTGCCGCGTTAGATAAGGCCGAAGCCATCCTGGAAAAACAGCGTTTTCTTACCGGTAATCATCTGACCGAAGCCGATTTACGCTTGTGGACTACGCTGGTGAGATTTGATCCGGTTTACGTTACGCATTTCAAATGTGACCGTCACCGCATCAGTGATTACCCTAATTTGTACGGATTCCTGCGCGATATTTACCAAATGCCAGGCATTGCTGAAACCGTGGATTTCGCGCATATTCGCAACCATTATTATCGTAGCCACGCGACCATCAATCCGTATGGGATTATATCCACCGGACCGGCACAGGATTTAGAATCGGCTCATGGTCGGGATAGTCGTTTCCGTTAAGCACGCTTTCCCCTCGCATGAGGGGAAAGCGGGTTGCAGTGTCAAGTTACGAGACTGAAAGATCATTTCACGGGTCGAGTTGCCAATAACTTGGCAATTTCTCGCAGGAACCAGGCTTTGGCTTCCCCCATGCTATCGCGACGCCACGCCATAATAATGTCCGACTCATGCTTGTATTCTGCACTCACCACTCGCAGACGGCCCTCGGCGATATCCTGCTCTACCATCGGATAAGGCATAGTCGCAACGCCTAACCCAGCCAACAGCGCTTGGCGTTTTTCTTCAAGCGTGCTGACGGTGAGACGTTGTTGTTTGTCGAGAAGCTGTACAGTGAGTACCGGGCGTTCGCGGGCGGTATCCGCCACGGCAATGCCACGATATTTCACCCGACTCACCTCAGATAAGGGTTCGGCTTCCAGATGAATGGGGTGATCCGGTGCGGCCACGTAGACACTCACCAGTTTATAGAGCTTGCGGCTGTTGATTTCAGACGAGGAGCGAAAGTGCATATCCGGTGCAATGACGATGTCAGCGCGCCCTTGTTCCAGGCGCTCCCATGCGCCCGCGAGGACTTCAGTGAGCAACGAAACCTGCGTATTCGCTTTTAGCGCCAATTTTTCTATCAGCGGGAAAAGTTGTGTGGCGGGTGCCAGTGCTTCACAAACGATAGTGATCTGAGTTTCCCACCCACGGGCCAGCGCTTCGGCATCGACGGTGAGTTTGTCAGCCGCTTCGAGTAGAACACGGCCGCGCTCTAACAGCATACGCCCAACATTGGTGAATTTTGTCCGATGACCCGATCGGTCAAACAGCACCACATCGAGCTCCTCTTCCAACTTTTGCATGGTGTAGCTCAATGCAGAAGGCACGCGGCCAAGCTCGTCTGCCGCTGCTGCAAAACTGCCTCGACGATCAATAGCATCCATAACCCGCAATGCTTCAAGCGTTAGTGCGCGATCCTTAGCCATCAGGTTCTCTGTCAGGAAATTTGAATATGGCGACCAGATTAACTTGCTAACAATAGTGCGTCCAGACGCTTACTCTTTATTCATTAATTTTCTTCACAGAGCCAGACCGCCATGATTAAGAGCAGAACAGTAGAAGAGTGCGGCACAGCTGACTTTGGTTGGCTGAAGGCGCGCTATACCTTTTCATTCGGACACTATTTTGATCCAAACCTTATGGGTTACGCCTCACTGCGAGTGCTGAACCAAGAAGTGCTGGCACCGGGTGCCAGTCTCCAACCGCGGACCTACCCGCGCGTAGACATTTTGAATCTGGTCTTGCAGGGCGAGGCCGAATATCGCGACAGCGAGGGCAACAGTGTCCGCGTAGTGGCTGGTGAGGCAGCGCTGCTCTCTACGCAGAGCAATGTCAGTTACAGCGAGTTCAACCTCAGCACGACCCAACCACTAACCCGTATGCAACTGTGGCTTGATGCTTGTCCGCTGCAGGAAAATCCGTTGATCCAGCACATCAACATTAACAACGCATCCTCTCTTTTACTGGCATCGCCGGATGGAGAAAGCGGCAGTCTACAATTGCGCCAGCAGGTATGGATCTACCATCTGGATTTACCGGCCGGTGAAGAAATCACACTACCGATCCGTGGGCCACGTGCTTATTTGCAGTCAATTCATGGACAGATCCATGCTCTCGGTGCAGAAAGTCAAGATACACAGCGTCTGGTATGCGGCGACGGGGCTTTCATTCACCTCGAACCCTATGTCACCATCACCGCCAGTACCCCGTTGCGGGCATTGCTGATCGACCTGCCAGTTTGAACACTTTCCGCCGCAGAAAACATAAAACCCCGCGCAAATTGCTCTGCGCGGGGTTTCTTTTATAGTGGGAGTTGACCGTTAAGGCAACTAGCCGACTCAAAGGGCCTGATTCCTGCTGCATTGCACTTGGTTAAGGGTGCGTGTGTATCACAGTTTGTATCTCATCATAACAAGCTAGCCGCCCATTGATACATAAACAAATTAGCTTGCCACATAAAAGCCACTAGATATGACATGAGCATCTTATTGGGCACCATTTGCAGCCCTCTTCCCCTTGTGACTCGAGCTTTAGCTACCTTAGTTGGAGCCTTTTGAGGGCAGTATTGCACCATTTAAGGCTTCCTTACGGAGGTTGAATTTCGACCTTTCCATTTTAAATACAGAGACTTAGGCCACACCAATTTGAATATCAAAAATTGTTACTACATCCCATACTTGGATTCAAAATAAACTAACCAATGAAATAAGAGAAATGGGTTGATATATGGATTGATCTAGTGGAAAGACATACCTATCCTTGGCACTTTGTTAGGATTTTTGTTGGAGTTCAAATTTTGAACATTGATGATAGCGCATTGAGTACTGCTTTTAAGAAGATAAATGCAAAAAGAATGAGGCCTTGGAAAGGCGAGGAAGAGGTACGTATAGCCTGGATCTCAGTTCTTGAAGCAACATTAGATATCCATTTCGATGCAGAAAGAGCAAAGAAAGATGGCAGCTACAACCATGTAATCATTGAGTTCAAAGCTCCTGGTCTTTTTAAAGGCTCAAAAGATAGTCAAAAATTTAAAGAAGCTACAGATGAACGCCTTCTGCCCTATATTCGGCGCGAGTCGCATAATACTGGAATTTCAGAAGATAGCTTTATTGGTATAGCTATTGATGGTGAACATATATGCTTTGCTCAGCTTAAAAATAATAAATTAATCACGCAGCACTTAATACCATTTTCCGAATATGCTGTTGGTTTAGTCATCGAAGCCATAAAAGCTGATACCAGGCGAGAGATAACAGTCGATAATTTAATGTCTGATTTTGGGCATGGTGCCTTTAATGCTCAAAGTTTGATGCAGTCGTTTGCAAATGGATTAGCTTCAGAACTGGAAAATAATGATAATTCTAAAATAAAAATGCTCTATGAAGAATGGAGGACATTATACGGCCAAGTTGCTGACATGTCAGTTCTTCAATCAGAATTAATCAATAAAGAAATCTGTTTTGAGTGGCATGGTAAAGCACAGCATGCAATGTCTGGTAGACTATTTGTGATTCATACCTATAACTCGCTACTTATAAAATTATTAGCTGCGGAAATTGTTTCTGGACATGAACTAACTTCAATACAAAACCCAGCACAAGCGATGTCTACAATGGTCAGCGATACTGCTTTAGTAAAAGCATTGTCTGACCAAATAGAAAGAGCAGATATATTTAAGCAAGCAGGAATTTCAGGTTTTGTTGAAGAAGCCATATTCAGCTGGTATTTGGATATTGCTACACACCCTGATCATTCGGCGAAAGTGATATCCGCACTTCGTCGCGTGCTAGCTTCACTTTCTCTTTATCGGACAGATAGGCTTACGCATACACGCGATGTGTTACGCGATCTTTATCAGGGTCTTGTTCCTGGTCGTCTCAGACAGAGCTTAGGTGAATTTTATACTCCAGATTGGTTGGTTGAGTTCACAGTCGATCAAGCTTCCAGTAAACCATGGTTAGAAAAAAGAATTCTAGATCCAACATGTGGTTCAGGAGCATTCTTAGTTAGTATCATCCGTAGGAAGGTATCAGAAGCAAGAATTCTTGGCCTTAGTGATAAAGATATTATCACTAACTTGTGCACATCTGTTTGGGGGTTTGATCTAAATCCTCTGGCAGTACAAACTGCACGTGTCAATTTTCTTATGGAAATAGCTTTTCTTTTAAAAAACTGTCCTGGGACTAACATTGAAGTCCCAATTCTTATGGCTGATGCTATTTATTCACCAGCACCTAACCCTGATGATTCAGACTCAGTAGTCAGATATCAAATAGGCAGCCAAGTCGCAGGATTAGATATCACATTGCCTTCAGAGTTAGCGTTTGATCGTATTCGGCTTGATAAGATATTTGAACAGATGGGGATGTCTGTTGAGTCGGACCTTGAATATAGTGTATCCGAAAGTAATTTACTTGATTACGGATTAATGAGTTCAGAAGAAGCTGAATGCTGGCGCTTACCTCTGAAACATACCTATGATCAAATACTGAAATTACATAGACAACAATGGAATGGTATCTGGTTCCGAGTTGTACGAAACTTCTTTTGGTCTGCAACTGCGGGACATTTTGATTATATTCTTGGGAATCCACCTTGGGTTCGTTGGTCTAAACTCCCTGATGCCTATCGTCAGCGAGTCAAACCTACCTGTGAGAAATATGGAATATTTTCTAAAACTAAAAGACATGGCGGAAATGAGTTAGATATTTCTGCAATGATAACGTATACAACTGCTGACAAGTGGCTTAAAGATGGTGGTCGGCTTGCTTTCGTATTAACTGGTAGCTTATTTAAAAATCCATCTTCCGCAGGATTCCGTGATTTTAAGATTGGCGATACCACTCATCTTGTTCCGGTCGGAGTAGATGATCTAAAGTCTCTCAAACCATTTAGTGATGCCTCTAATCATACTGTAATTGCTGTTTTTGATAAGAAAAATAAACCCGGTAGTTATCCTATACCCTATAGATTATGGGGAAGCAAAAAGGGGAATTCTCGCCTTATTCCCACTAGCGCAAGCCTTAGTGATGTTAAAGGTAGAATTGATATTTTAGAGTTTGAAGCTGCCCCTGTAGCTGACTTAGGCTCTCCTTGGGCTGTATTAAATAAAGGACGTTACGAAGCTCTACAAGTTTTATCAGGAACATGTAAATGGACGGAGGGTAGAAAAGGAATTACTGCTGATTTGAACGGTGTTTATTTTGTACCTATATTGGATATAAACAACCAATTAGTACAAATAAAAAGTAGACCTGAGGCTGGTAAAAAGGATATTGGAGTAAGCAGGAAGGCTTGGATTGAGCCAGATCTATTGTATCCTTTAATTAAAGGCGCTGGGGATTTTGAAGCATGTTATTTGAAAGTTGCAATTAAACCAGAAGAGGAGAAACTGTACACCTTCGTGCCAAATAATGGCATAGGTAAGGTTGATTATAACGAGAGTCTTAGAAAACTCACTTCTCCAGAATTGAAGCAGACAAGACTATGGTTTGAAGGATATAAGGATTTGCTCGAAAACAGGTCAACATTTAGGCTTCAAATGAAAGGAGCGCCATTCTTCGCTATCTATAATGTTGGCGATTATGTGTTTAAGCCATGGAAAGTTATTTGGCCTGAGATGTCAACAAAATTCTATGCTGCGGTAGCCAGTTCTGACAGCGTCCCCCTTGTTGGAATGCGCCCCTATGTGCCAGATCATAAGGTGTATTATTCTGCTTTTGATACAAAACAACCTGCTTATTTCCTCTGTGGTCTATTGAATACAAATGATGTAAAAGAATGGATAGAAAGCCACAATGTTAATATCCAAGTTGGGGATGTATTTAAGCACATGAACTTACCTGAATATGATGAAAATAAAGATACACATTCAGATTTAGTTGTATTAGTTGAAACTGCTCACAGTACGCACAATCGTACAGAGAGACTAAAAATAATGCATAACATAAATGTAGTAGGTAGCAAAATAATTAGAGAGTGGGCAAAATAACGATTACAAGATAGTTTACGTCTGACGACATAGGTTATATCTTATCTATGTCGTTTGTTTAACTCGACAACTGACAAAATCAAATTAACCGCTTCATAAATCAAACTCATCCAATCTGACATTTGTGATCTTGCACCAGTTTTATCCCATAAAAACCCTGAATTTGTAGTAGAATAATAAATGGCTACATCTCTAACTTATGTATTATTTAACATAATAGCTCCACAGCTAATTATTATCAAATAAGGATATATATATGGAAAGTTGTGAAAAGACAAATGTTAGCCCTGATAGTTTCGATTCTTGGCTCAATAGCCGCCCCTTGTGGCTGCAAACAGCAGCAAAACGTTTAGTTGAAACTAAGCGGTTCCCAACGGCAGAAGAAATACAGTTACTTTCAGAACTATGCATCAACGAAGTTTCAGATGTAAATAAAGATGACTTTGATCCAATAAAACCGGGAATGCTTCAACAAGCAGCTAATAGCCAATCATTGCGCTTATCATCAATTAATGAAGTTCGCGGAATTAATGCTATTAAGAATGATGCGACCTTGAATTTTGGTGCCAAGAACCTCACTGTTATATACGGCTCGAACGGCTCAGGTAAGAGTGGATACTCACGTTTACTTAAAGAGATATGTGGTTCTCGAGCCAAAGAAACCTTATACCAAAATATTTTCCAAACAAACAATCCCTCTACCCATGCTAAGATAAATTTCAAACATAATGAATTAGACAAAGAATTAATATGGAATATAGACTCAGGCCCAGTTCAGCTATTAAGAAACATACATGTATTTGACTCAAAAGCCGCCTTAATATACATGGGAGAAAAAAATGAGGCAACATATGAACCAAGTAGAATGCGTTTCATATCATCACTGATTAAGGTATGTGATGATGTATCATCATGTATTTCAGAAAGGCAAAGAGCCCTTTTCAAAGTAATGCCTAATATTCCTAATGAATTATCTGAAAGTCCAGCAGCAAAGTGGTTAACGACTCTAACTCCAAAAACCAAAAGAACAATAATTGACACCGAATGTCTTTACACTTCAGATTTAGATATAGAGCGCATTAATGGTGAAGCAGCACTAGCAGAAAAAGATATCTTAGGGCGATTAAAATCAATCGCTCGCGATCGAGCAATAATTACACAAATAAAAACCAGAATTGAAAACATTAGAACCAAGCTAAGTGATACTGCACTAGTTCAATTAGTTTCCTCAAGAAATGACGCTTTTGAAAAAAGAAAAACCGCAAGTGAAGATGCTAAAAAAGTTTTTAGCAATATATCATTAGATGGTATTGGTGAGAAAACATGGAGAGAGCTTTGGGAACATGCGAGAAAATACTCTGAATCCCTAGCTTATAAAAACATAAGATTCCCAAACACAGAGCATGATTCGCTTTGTGTTCTTTGCCAGCAAGAGCTAAGCCCCATAGCTAAACAACGATTACAAAATTTTGAGTCTTTCATTATTGGTAAGCTTGAAAAATCCGCAAAGCAAGCTGAATTAAAATACTCTGAATTATTCAAGTTACTACCTCTGCTACCTCACATTGATGACTGGATAGCAGACATGAATTTTATCAAAATAGAAGAAAAAGAATCTAGAAAGCTACATGCCGCATTGACTCTTAGGAAATTATTGGCGGAATCGGCTTTGTTGCATTCTGATATACCTAAACTTGATTTAAGTGGTGTTGATAGTTGCTTAGTAAAAGCTATTGAAAAATTGAATGCTGAGGAAAAAACATTAACGGAACTACAACTGAATGATCAGCGTAAGATACTCGAAAGTAGAGTTTTGAAACTTAAGGGTATCCAATGGTTGAATCAAAATAAAGAATCTATAATTAAAGAACATCAGCGATTAACATCATATTCAATCTTAACAAAAGCACTAACCCTAACAAGAACAAACCCATTAACATCGAAAAAGAATGACCTTTCTGTTCAAGAACTTAATGCAGGGTATTTAGAGCGTTTCTCGAAAGAATTAAAGGAACTTGGCGGCTCTAGACTTCCGGTAAAAGCGGAGAGTACTACAAAAGGTAAGGGTAAAATTGTTTTCGGCTTAGCTCTTAATGGCTCTGATAACCTGATACCTGTAAATGGGATTCTTAGTGAAGGAGAATCCAGAATAGTGGCATTATCTGCCTTCTTAGCAGACATGACAGGATTAAATCAGTCCTCTCCGTTCATTTTTGATGATCCTATATCATCTTTAGATCAGGATTTTGAGGAGAAGGTTGTATCTCGGTTAATCGCACTTTCTCTGGACCGTCAAGTCATAATTTTTACTCACAGATTATCTCTGCTCACTCAAATTGAGTCTGGTGTTAAGAAACTGCAAGAACAGGCCAAACTTGAAAAAACAAACCCTCCTGTCGAGCTTCATATTGAGACGTTGCGTAGACTTGGCGCTAATTCAGGTTTGACAGTACCAATGAACATTAGAAACTCAAAACCTAAAGCAGCGCTGAATCAACTCCAGAATGAATCATTAAAACGTCTTCGGAAATTGTATGAACAGAGTGATGTTGAAGATTACGATCACTTGTCCAAAAGCATATGTAGTGATTTCAGAATTGTAATGGAACGGTGCGTCGAAAGTATTTTGCTAAATGATGTACTTCAACGGTTCCGCAGAGATATACAAACCAAAAATCGCATAGGCTCTCTAGCTAAAATTCAAACAGAAGATTGCTTATTATTCGACGATCTTATTACTCGTTACTCTGTGTTTGAGCATTCGCAGTCAGAAGAACTCCCAGCTCAGCCCGTGGAATTAGATGAATTGGAAGTTGATGTTCAAAACCTACTTACTTGGCTCGAAAAATTTGAGAAAAGAGCCGTAAGCTAATCTACTAAATCTTAAATAGCTTCAAAGGCTGTAAAGAAGAGCCTTTTTTATAATCTCGCTTAACAACACAAGCGAAACCCTGCTTAGGCATTTTACGGATGGAATACTATTCAACACTAATCTTTCTCAAATATCGTTATTCACTAATATCAGCAGATTTGAAATGCTCACACGAGCTAAAGTTTCATTGAAACCATAACTGTGTAGTTAAGCCACTTGTACCTATCCTCTAAAGAGACACTGGATGTTTTTCAAATATCAGTGAACCATGGGAGTTTAGTGCTCTGACTGGAATCAACAATCGAACGTTTTACGATACCCCCTGAGGTATATATAAACAGGTGTCAATAAATTAGGGTATTGACTTGATGATACCAATGATTAATTATGATACCGTTTTTGATACCAGTCAGAGGATGTTATGAGCCGCACTTTTGCATATTGCCGTGTCAGTACTAACGAACAAACAACAGAGAATCAGATCATGGCGATTCGCCAGTCTGGCTATGATGTTCTTGACAGCCGCGTAGTGTCGGAAGTTGTTTCTGGTGGTGTACAGGCGATGAGCCGTAAAGCGTTTGCCGATATGGTTAACCACAAACTGGAATCCGGAGACAGGTTGGTTGTGTTGAAGCTGGATCGCCTAGGCCGTGACAATATCGATGTACAGCAGACTATTGCAATGTTGGTTGAACTTAACATAGAAGTGGTGTCTCTTGATTTACCAGTGAGTAACCTTAGCAGTGCAGAAGGTAAACTGATGCTGCAAATGTTTTCGGCATTTGCTGAGTTCGAGAAGTCCAGAATCATTGAACGTACCAAGGAAGGGCTTGAGCGGGCGAAGCGGGAAGGAAAGAGATTAGGCCGCCCGGTTGCCCATGACACCCGTAAGCGTGTACAGGAAGCCAGAGAACACGGACTAAGCCAATCTAAAGCAGCGGTTAAGTTGGATTTGGGGATTGCCACAGTTAAGCGCTACTGGAATGCTACGGGGGTGTAGTCCCTCCTGAATTTAGTCTTACTGCTTGATAGAGTTCTCTGGTTAAAATACAACCATTGGGAGGCTCATCATGAAGAAAGCGCGTTTCACTGAAACTCAGATCCTGCGAGTTCTAAAAGA
>NZ_BMFZ01000017.1 GCF_014639435.1 Hafnia psychrotolerans
GTAGAAAGCCCTGTACTGACGTACAGGGCTTTTTGCTATATGGAATTTATAGAATAAAGGGGTGAATATTCTCCTCAACTGGTCAATGGCACTTTCTTAACCAGGAGACTACATCACCTAATCAAAACGCTATTTTGCTTAAAATAACAGACAAAATTAAGTTAAAAGGCCATCTCAATAAGGGACTTTGTGAATTTTAGAGCTCGGGCGCTCTAAAGTTCAGCAACGTATTTGACCCCGTCGTTGTGATGTTTAATGTTATTTAAAGCATCAGGTAATGCAGCAAAGGCAACTGTTTTAATTGTTGGCATGAGTAATTTGCCTCGTGAGATCTGTTCGAGCATTTGCCCAGCCGCTGCGATCAATTGTTGCCATTGGGTGGGTGAACCATGCATATGTATGGCTGCAAGCGCGATCTCATGCAATGAAATACTGGTACTGAATGGATCCACAGGCGACTTTTCAACCCGATCCTGTACCGAGACAAGGTGTCCATAATACCCAAGTAAGTGGCCAAGGGACTCGGCGCTTTGTTGATTTACCATGTCAAAAGCCGCATGCAACGAATGGCCTTTAAGCGCGGATTGCAATTGTTCTTGCCAATCTGACTGGTGGTAGTCAAACGTTCCCAGTGCTCCCTTCTGATTTAAAAGTGAGTGATGATGCTCGCTGGCTGTAGTGTAGACGCGAGCATTCGTCTGCGAGAGCAACTGGGTCAGTATTCCACCGACAATGCCTCCCGCACCATTAATGAGAACAGAACTACCGGCCAATTCCGGGACACGCTTCATCGCCTGCCATGCAGTCATTGCTGGACAGGGAAAAGCGGCCGCTACACTATCCGTTAAGGCTTCTGGAATAGGCATTAGCGCGTGAGCCGCCACTACGGTATGACGCGCAAAGCTCCCCGCAAAACGTAAATCCGCATGGTAAGCCACTCGTGTTCCGATTCGCAGATGTTGCACTGCTGAGCCGAGAGCAATAATTTCTCCCATGCCATCCACGCCGGGAATATGGCCGTTTTGCCATGTCGCAGGAGGACTCTCCAACATCTTCCAGTCAACGGGATTCAAACCCACGGCTTTATTTTTAATTAATACATGGTCGGCCTTGAGAGCGGATAGTGTGGTTTTTTTAAATTCCAGCGCCCCCGGTTCTGAACGTTCTTGCCATATCCAGGCTTCGGTCGTGAACATTTTTGCCTCCTTGTCTTAAGTTACGACTTAACAGCATTCACTACTCTGGGTTGATGAGCAATGTATTGGCGGATATTACAGAATTGTCTGGCGTACAAAAAACGAAGAAATCATTGGAAAAGCCAGAGCCCGTGCAAGCTCTGGCTGTATTGGATGCTCAATGATCTGAACTTTGGGATATGCCGATCCCAGTCTGAGAGCGAACAAATTGTGGATAGAAGCGTTCTCTTTCCCGCTCACCCTCGCGCGAGTGATCGGTAATTGAGAACAGCCAGATGCCCACAAATGCCACAATCATTGAAAACAACGCTGGATATTCATAAGGATAGATAGGTTCAGCATGTCCCAATATTTTTACCCAAATCGTCGGGCCAAGAACCATCAAGATAATCGCCGTCAATAAACCTAACCAGCCGCCAATCATAGCGCCTCGGGTAGTCAGTTTCTTCCAGTACATTGATAACAGGATGATGGGGAAATTACAGCTTGCGGCAATAGAGAAAGCCAGACCGACCATGAAAGCGATATTTTGTTTCTCGAACAATATCCCGAGTAGAATCGCAACAATGCCCAGAAGCATGACCGTGATTTTTGACACCCGCAGCTCATCTCTTTCCGTTGCTTTACCATCTTTAATAACACATGCATACAGGTCATGTGATACCGCAGATGCACCCGCTAGAGTAAGCCCAGCCACCACTGCCAGAATTGTTGCGAAGGCGACGGCGGAGATAAAGCCAAGGAAGAAGCTGCCACCCACGGCATCAGCAAGATGGACTGCAGACATATTAGTCCCACCAAGCAGTGCGCCTGTTGCATCCTTAAACGCTGGGTTGGCGCTGACCAATACGATGGCGCCGAAGCCGATGATAAAGGTCAGAATATAGAAGTAGCCGATGAAGCCAGTAGCATAGAAGACACTTTTACGTGCTTCTTTGGCATCACTTACGGTAAAGAATCGCATCAGGATATGAGGTAGACCCGCTGTCCCAAACATCAGGGCTAATCCAAGAGAGAGGGCGGATATTGGATCAGAGACCAGTCCGCCAGGGCTCATGATGGCGATACCTTTCGGATGAACCGCGACCGCCTGTTGGAAAAGGGTATTGAAGTTGAAGTTGACTGACTTCATTACCATCACGGCCATAAAGGTTGCACCTGCGAGCAGCAAAACTGCCTTAATAATTTGCACCCAGGTCGTTGCTAACATGCCTCCAAATAGGACGTAGAGCACCATCAGAATACCGACCAGGATCACCGCGACGTGATAATTCAGACCGAAAAGCAGCTGAATCAATTTCCCCGCTCCAACCATCTGTGCAATCAGATACAACGCTACCACGACCAGCGAACCACAGGCAGACAACGTTCTGATCGGCTTTTGTTTCAAGCGGTATGAGGCGACATCAGCAAAGGTATATTTCCCCAAATTGCGCAGCCTTTCAGCGATCAAAAACAGAATAATAGGCCATCCAATCAAAAAACCAATTGAGTAAATCAAACCATCGTAACCTGAGGTATAAACCAGCGCCGATATGCCCAGAAAGGATGCCGCAGACATAAAGTCCCCAGCAATTGCCATGCCGTTTTGCAAACCAGTGATGCGGCCACCCGCCGTATAATAATCCTGACGAGTACGGGTGCGTTTTGAAGCCCAGTATGTGATGTATAAGGTCGCACCAACGAATAAAACGAACATCACAATCGCTTCAATATTCAGCGGCTGCTTTGTCACTTCACCTGCTATACTTTCTGCCGCCATTGTGTTTAGTGGAAGAGCCAATAAACTCGTGAGCGCCATTATCCCTAAGCGACGGGGAGTCATAGGTTCACCTCACGGATGATATCGGCAGTTAGTCGGTCAAACTCACCATTGGCACGAAAGACGTAAATACCCGTCAGTACAAAAGAAATAACAATCAGCCCAACGCCGATCGGAATGCCACGAGTAATGGTTGCGCCTTCGTATAAGGGTGTACCAAGCCATTGAGGTTCAAAAGCAATCAGGAGAATAAAAGCAACATACATAACCAGAGTGATGCCGGAAAGTAGCCACGCGAAGCGGCTGCGTTTTTCGACGAGTTCTCTGAAACGCGGGTTATTTACAACTCTTTGATAAATTAGATCATTCATCTCAGTGGCTCCTGGAGGCATTGATAGAGTTCACCGCACCAGGGCGGTGAAAATTAGGACGGCACTTTCATTGATTGTTTTTCTTCCAACAGCTTTTCGACGACGCTAGGATCGGCGAGTGTCGAGGTGTCTCCCATATTACTGGTATCGCCGGTGGCAATTTTGCGCAGTATGCGGCGCATAATTTTCCCCGAGCGGGTTTTCGGTAGTGAATCTGTCCAGTGAAGAATGTCTGGTGTGGCAATCGCCCCGATTTCTTTGCGTACCCAATTACGCACTTCGGAATAGAGCTCTGCTGAGGGTTCTTCACCATGATTCAGGGTGATATAGGCATAGATTGCCTGACCTTTAATGCTATGCGGGATCCCAACCACGGCCGCTTCAGCAATTTTTGGGTGTGAGACTAATGCAGATTCGATCTCGGCTGTGCCCAGACGGTGGCCTGAAATATTTAATACGTCATCCACACGACCCGTTATCCAGTAATAGCCATCTTCGTCCCGGCGAGCGCCGTCTCCGCTGAAGTACATATTTTTGAAGGTGGAAAAGTAAGTTTGTTCGAAGCGGTCATGATCACCAAACAGGGTACGGGCCTGACCCGGCCATGAGTCAGTGATGACAAGGTTACCTTCGCATGCGCCTTCCTGCGGAATGCCCTCGTTATCCACTAAGGCCGGTTGCACACCGAAGAATGGACGAGTTGCTGAACCGGCTTTCAGTTCGGTAGCTCCCGGTAGCGGCGTTATCATGAATCCGCCCGTCTCGGTCTGCCACCAGGTATCGACAATCGGGCATTTACTGTTGCCTATTTTTTTGTAATACCACTCCCAGGCTTCCGGGTTAATGGGTTCACCCACGGAACCCATAATACGTAGCGTTTCGCGGCTTGTTCCTTCAATAGCTTTATCACCTTCTGCCATCAGTGCGCGGATCGCCGTAGGCGCGGTATATAAAATATTCACTTTATGCTTATCGATAACCTGCGCCATGCGGTTCGGTGCAGGATAATTCGGCACACCTTCAAACATCAGTGAAATTGCACCGCAAGCGAGCGGCCCATAAAGTAGATAGCTGTGACCTGTTACCCAGCCCACATCGGCGGTACACCAGTAGATATCGCCTTCGTGGTAATCAAAGGTGTACTTGAAGGTCAATGCGGCATAAACCAAGTAACCGCCAGTCGTGTGCAACACCCCTTTAGGTTTACCGGTTGAACCGGACGTATAAAGAATGAATAACGGATCTTCAGCATTCATCTCTTCGGCCGGACAATCGGCTGAAGCGTCTTTTATTGCGTCATGCCACCAAATATCCCGGCCTTCATGCCATTCCCCTTGTTTGCCTGTACGTTTAAATACGACGACGTTGGTCACGCTGGTGACCGCAGGATTTTTCAGCGCATCATCGACGTTCTGTTTGAGCGGGATAGTGCGTCCGGCCCGTAAGCCTTCATCCGCGGTGATCACCAGTTTCGAGTTGGAGTCAACAACGCGTCCTGCTACCGCTTCAGGTGAGAACCCTGCAAAGATCACTGAATGAACGGCACCGATGCGTGCGCATGCAAGCATGGCGACAGCGGCTTCAGGGACCATCGGCATATAAATAGCCACGACATCGCCTTTTTTAATGCCAAGCCCTTTCAGAACGTTGGAGAATTTGCAGACATCGTGATGCAGTTGTTTATAGCTAACCTTTTTACTCTCTGCTTTCGGGTCATCGCCTTCCCATATCAGCGCGGTGCGGTCACCGTTTTTTTCAAGGTGGCGATCCAGGCAGTTTGCCGCCAGATTCAACGTCCCATCTTCAAACCAGCGAATATCAATGTTTCCCGGCGCGAACGAGGTGTTCTTCACTTTTGTATAAGGTTTAATCCAGTCGAGTATTTTTCCTTGCTCAGCCCAAAATTGGTTCGGATGCTCTACCGACTCTTGATAATACTGCTGATATTTCTCAGGTGTGATCAGGGTATGTTCTGCAATAGAAGCAGGAATAGAATGCTTATACACATGGCTCATGGTTTTTCTCCTTTAATTTGTTGATCATATGTCAATCAAAGGTTAAGTGTGGTTTACCGGAGGGCTTTGTTTGGTTTTTGGAGGCCAGATCACGCAACCAGCGTAAACTCAACAAGATGTCATTATTTACCGTGAGTGTGGGCGTGTTTACATTGCCGGGCGTCCGTTACTATTAACCAACCGTATCAACATCTCACAACGACATCGATTTCAGCAATATCAAGAGCGCCGCGTAACTTACAAGTAACAAAAATGTAGCATTGAGGACTGTGATACGACAGAGAAGGTATGTCATTCAGCGATAATTCATATTCCTGAAAAATGCTGAGTAATTAATCCATACTATCGTGCGTCATTAAGGGGGCAGCAATTTCCCCTCGTTGTTAGAACTGGCGTGTCGTGCGTTTTTCTCGATTACCTATAGTCGATGTGTTTCCTAAGGTTGGCATCAGTACCACACTTCTGGCCTCTTTCCCGTCACCACAGAATGCCCAGAGTCACAATTTTGGAAAAATTAAAAAAGGTCCTTCTCAATATCAGTTTTTGTCTAAAGTTATTCTTAAGTAAAATAGAGTGATTGCCACACAACCTTATCCCATGCGGCCTGGAGGGTTTTTGTGGAAAATTCTTATAAATCAAAATGATGATCTGAATTTGTTGAATTCATCATATGTAGTATTTTGTTACATCATTTTATTTCCCATCATCTGGCTAATGTTTTTAAACTCCCATCAATAGGTGCTTATCCGAAATTCTATATTTCGGATCTATACCTAAAAATACTGTGTCATGTTTGCTAGTGAATGGAATGCGCTCGCTTTTGACCCCAGTTTTGATTTGCGCCGGATGGCGCGAGCAGGGATGCTATTTTGGCAGGGTAAGCCTTTCTTATTAATTTCTCACTGGCATTGACCATTTCTATTACTTCATAGAACAGGGATAGCCATGTCTAACTCCTACCAGTCCGAGATCCCCAAGGCTCGCGTCAATATAAAACTCGATCTGCACACCGGCGGCGCCCAGAAGAACGTCGAGTTACCCCTCAAGCTTATGGTAGTGGGGGATTACAGCAACGGTGCCGAGCAACGTCCGGTCTCTGAGCGTGAGAAGGTCAACGTCAACAAAAACAACTTCGACAGTGTGCTGTCCGAATTCTCTCCTTCCGTCAATCTTTCCGTTGAAAACACCCTGGCCGGTGATGGCAGCGAAGAAAACGTCAACCTCTCCTTTGCTCAGATGAAAGACTTTGAGCCAGAGCAGGTGGCCCGCCAGATACCTCAATTGAAAGCCATGCTGGCTATGCGCAATCTGTTGCGCGACCTCAAAGCCAACCTATTGGACAACGCGACCTTCCGTAAAGAGCTGGAAAAAATCCTGCTTGACCCAACGCTCAGCGCTGAACTGCGCAGTGAGCTGTCTGCCCTGGCTCCTAAATAAACCTGATGGTCTTGATGTTTAACGGATTAACGAAGAGAAAATGCTGATGTCTGTGAAAAATGAAAATGCCGCTGGTGGTGAAAGCATCGTGCTGGAGCGTCCGGAAGCGGGCAGCGTGTACGCCTCCCTGTTTGAAAAAATCAACCTGAACCCGGTATCAACGCTGAGTGCACTGGATATCTGGCAGGATAATCAGGCGATGTCGGATGCCACTGCTGATGAGCGTCTGACCGCCGGCATGCAGGTGTTTTTGGAGTGCCTGAGTAAAGCGGGTTCAAAAGTTGAAAAATTGGACAAGTCGCTGATTGACCACCATATTGCGGAGCTGGATTACCAGATTAGCCGTCAGTTGGATGCGGTGATGCACCATGAGGTCTTCCAGGCCGTAGAATCTCTGTGGCGCGGGGTGAAGTCGCTGGTCGATAAAACTGATTTCCGTCAAAACATCAAAATCGAGTTGCTCGACCTGTCGAAAGGCGATTTGCGTCAGGATTTCGAAGACGCGCCGGAGATTATTCAAAGCGGATTATACCAGCATACGTACACGGCTGAGTATGACAGCCCTGGCGGAGAGCCGATTGCCGCACTGATTTCTGCCTACGAGTTTGATGCGTCTGCTCAGGACGTGGCGCTGCTGCGCAATATCTCCAAAGTGTCCGCCGCCGCCCATATGCCGTTCATCGGTTCTGCGGGTCCGAAATTTTTCCTCAAGGATAAAATGGAAGAGGTCGCGGCTATCAAGGACATTGGTAACTACTTCGACCGCGCCGAATACATCAAATGGAAGAGCTTCCGCGAAACAGATGATTCCCGCTATATCGGTCTGGTGATGCCGCGCGTGCTGGGCCGCCTGCCGTATGGCCCAGATACCGTGCCGGTGCGCAGCTTCAACTATGTCGAAGAAGTGAAAGGCCCTGACCACGATAAATACCTGTGGACCAACGCCTCCTTTGCCTTCGCGGCCAATATGGTGAAAAGCTTTATCAATAACGGCTGGTGTGTGCAAATCCGTGGCCCGCAAGCTGGCGGCGCAGTGACCGATCTGCCGATCCATCTCTACGACCTCGGCACCGGCAATCAGGTGAAAATCCCGTCTGAGGTGATGATCCCGGAAACCCGTGAGTTTGAATTTGCTAACCTTGGTTTTATTCCGCTGTCGTACTACAAAAACCGCGACTACGCCTGTTTCTTCTCGGCGAACTCCACGCAGAAACCCGCGCTTTACGACACCGCTGATGCTACGGCTAACAGCCGCATCAACTCCCGTCTGCCGTACATCTTCCTGCTGCCACGCATCGCACATTACCTGAAGCTGATTCAGCGTGAAAACATCGGCACGACTAAAGATCGCCGTTTGCTGGAGCTGGAGCTCAATACGTGGGTACGTGGGCTGGTTACCGAAATGACCGACCCGGGTGATTCACTTCAGGCATCTCATCCGCTGCGTGATGCCAAAGTGGTGGTGGAAGATATCGAGGACAACCCGGGCTTCTTCCGCGTGCGGCTGTTTGCGGTACCGCACTTCCAGGTTGAAGGGATGGACGTCAACCTGTCACTGGTTTCCCAGATGCCGAAAGCGAAAGCTTAAAGCCGGGAGGCGCAATGAAGATTGAACGTCCCCTATGGACACGCGGAATTCTGGTTTCACCGCAGCAGTTTCAACAACAGGCCTCTCTGGAGGCCTGGACAAACGAATGCATCGCGCAAATGGGCGTCCTCCATCCGTGGGGGGTGCTTCATGCTACGTTCGAGCGGGATGCGCTGGCGCAAGGGCGTCTGAAAGCAGAGCGTCTGAATGTCCGTTTTCAGGATGGTGTTTTGATCGATACCGATTGTGCAGATTTACTCCCACCTACGCTGACGCTTGCCGCCAGCCTTCCCGCTGACGCAACTGAAACCACGGTGATGCTGGCAATGCCGCAGCTCTATGCCAACGGCGGTAACTGTCTGCAACCTGATGAGCGCGCCGAACGTCCGGTGCGCTATCGTCAGGCGTGGCGGGATGTACAAAACCATTACGGTGATGACAAGAAACCGGTCGCTGTCATGACGCATGAGCTGACGCTGCGTCTGGATTCACAGGAAAACGGCGATTATCTGGTCTGCCCGGTCGCCCGTTTGCAGAGAGATGCGCAGGGGCGCTGGGTGCTGGATGCTCACTTCATTCCTCCGCTGATGAGCCTGCAAGCCAGCCACTGGTGCGGTGAGCAACTGGAAATCCTGATGGTGCAACTGCGGGCGCGATTACAGCGCCTGATGGGAATGCGCCGCGAAAGCAATGCCCGCATGGCCGACTTTGCCGTCGCCGACGTGTCACTGTTCTGGCTACTGAACGCCCTTAACGGTGCTGAGCCCGTACTGGGGAATTTCCAGCGCTATCCTCAGGTGCATCCGGAACGTCTTTATCAGGAACTGGCACGTCTGGCCGGCAACCTGCTGACGTTTTCCCTCGAGCACGACGTCACGGCCATTCCTGCCTATCAGCATGATCACCTGACGGCCGTTTTTCCGCCGCTGTTTGCGCTGCTGAATATCCTGCTGGAAGCCAGTCTGCCTTCCCGCGTTGTCGCGATTGAGCTGGTGCATGACGCTCGTATCAACCAATGGCGCGGTAACCTGCACGATCCGCGTCTGCGCGAAGGGGTGGATTTCTATCTGTCCGTCCGCTCGCCCCTCTCGTCTGCGCAGTTGCAAACGCAGTTCCCGCAGCTGTGTAAAGTTGGTGCGCCGGATGACGTGGGTAACGTGGTGAACGTGGCGCTGAGCGGGATCCCGCTGACGCCTCTGAGCCATGTGCCTGCGGCTATCCCGTTACGACTGGAAAACCAGTATTTCTCTCTCGACCTCAACCATCCTGCCGCGAAGCCGATGATGGAAGCGGGTGCCTGCGTGTTCTATGTTCCAGGCACGCTGGGTGATATTCAGCTTGAACTGTTTGCGGTGCTGCGCGCATGAGTCAATTCATGGAAGAAAAAACGCAGCCCGTGGATATTGATACCCTGCTTCAGGGCACCTGGTTACAGGTGATCAGCCTGCGTCAGGGCGTGAGTTGTCAGGAGGGCGAAGGCCGTACATTCTGGAAAAAATGCATGGCCGATGTCGAACGCGTCCGCCAGTACCTGAAAGACGCCGGCGTCAGCGAGCAGAGCATTCAGCATATCCTCTATGCCCAGTGCGCGTTGCTGGATGAATCCGTCAAAGGGCGCGGCGTGCAGGATGATGCGTATTTTGTCTGGTGTAATTCTCCGTTGCAGGCGCATTTCTTCAATACGCTGGACGCCGGTAACCAGCTCTATGAACATATGCGTACCGTCTTGCGTGAACCTGCGCCCGACATTACCGTGCTGACCTGTTTCCATCGGGTTCTTATGCTGGGTTTCCAGGGTGGCTACAGTTCCCCGGATGTTGCCGAGCGCGAGCAGTTGGTGGATCAACTTTCTGCGCGGGTACCCGCATTGGCCTTTTCGCCAACCTGTCCGGCACTTGCCGTGGCGGCTTCTCATAGTCGCATGAGTGTTTGGCTTCGTTACTGGCCGGTGCGCCTCGGTCTTGCTGCCTGCATCGTCGGTCTCCTCTGGTGGGGACTTGATTACTGGCTTTCAGGGCTATTGCCGACCTTGTTACCGGGGTCAGTGTAATGAGTCCACTCAGGCGACGGGTTTTATGGCTGTGGGCCGGATCACTGGCAGGCATGTTGTGTCTGGTATTTCTGCCTTTATCTCCCGCAGGGTGCTGGCTGGCGTTTCTGCTGGTCGTCATTATTTGCGTTATCGGCCTGTGGCACGCAGGTCGTCAGCCAGACGCTGAGCTGACAGACACTTTATCAGCCGATCTGCCCGCAGAAAATTATCGTCTGCCGGTGGTTCTGGTCTGTGGTGATGACTTGGCGTCTCTCTTCGGTGACAGCGCTGTGCATCAGACCGCACAGGGCTGCTGGGTGCGCGTCGATGACAGCGGTTCGCTTCGCCAGCTGGCGCGGCAGATCCTGTTGCAACGTCCTGAATGGATCAATCAGCTGGCGGTCATGCAGGTGGTTAATCCACAGCAGCACGACGATCAACGCGCATTAACGTCCAGCCTGCATGAACTGCGCTGGCAGATGGTTCAGGTTCGCCGTGATACCCGCCGCGCCATTCCTTTGCTGCTGAGCAGCACCGTAGCCACCAGTCTAACGCAAAGCCCCGTCTGGCTTTCACAGCAAAAATCTCAGTTGGTCACGCTGTGGGCAACCGTTAACATGCCCGAAACGCTGGCGAACTGGCAGCGTCAGGAGGGGCATTCTGAGCAAGCTCAATGCCTTAAACAGACGGCGTTGTTCAATGAGCACAGTGACTGGCTGAAAGCGCAGGTGATGCCGGTATTGCAGGAAAGCAATGAAGATGTGGCATCCGTCTCCGTACAGCAGGTGATCCTGCATCAGGTGACCGGGATAAACCACGTTGAGCCAGGTTCACTCTGGCAGCACTGGCTGGCTGACCGGACTGCGCTGACTCAGGTGGCAGGTCGGCATCCGCAAGCCGATGCCGACACCGGTCATCTGCTCTTCCCGAAATTCATTTTCCCAGAATTACCTTCTGGCAGCGGTGTGACATCCCGCCGCCGGATGCTGCGCCATGCGGTCACGTTGCTGACTCTGGCGGCTGTCATCGCACTGTATTGCAGCGCCTGGCACAACCGGCAACTGCTTCATCGCGTCGCTTTCGACATCCGCCATTACGACAGTATCGGGATGAAGGATTACGCCCGGAAAGCCAAGGCCGTGGAGATATTGCGTCAGGATGCCGCACAGCTTGATGACGGGTTCCGCAATGGCGAACCGCTACGTCTTGGACTGGGACTGTATCAGGGCGAACTGCTGAGATTACCGCTGATGGCGGCGATCAAAACCTATGTTCCATCCCCGCCGCCTCCCCCGCCTGTGGAGAAAAAAACGCCGAAAACCGTGCGCCTCGATGCCCTGTCGCTGTTTGACACCGGCAAGTACCAGCTCAAACCCAACAGCACCAAGCTGCTGGTCAATGCGCTGATCGACATCAAGGCCAAACCGGGCTGGCTGATCGTGGTCGCGGGCCATACCGATATTACCGGCGATGCGCGGGCAAACCAGATTTTATCCCAGAAACGGGCCGAAGCGCTGCGCGACTGGATGCTGTCCACCAGCGACGTATCACCGACCTGCTTTGCGGTTCAGGGTTATGGTGCGACACGCCCGATCGCGACCAACGACACGGTGGAAGGTCGTGAGGCGAATCGTCGTGTTGAAATCAGTCTGGTGCCGCAGGTTGATGCCTGTAAAGCACCAGCATCTCAAGACTCATCAAATGATTGATGAGTCGTTAATCTAAAAATGGAGATTTACCCATGGCAATTCCTGTTTACCTGTGGCTGAAAGACGATGGTGGTGCGGACATTAAAGGTTCCGTTGACGTAAAAGATCGCGAAGGCAGCATCGAAGTCGTTTCACAGGACCACAACCTGTACATCCCTACCGATAACAACACCGGCAAATTAACGGGCACCCGTATCCATACCCCGTTCCTGTTCACCAAGGAAATCGACTCCTCCAGCCCGTACCTGTACAAGGCGGTGACCACCGGTCAGACCCTGAAATCGGCCGAGTTCAAATGGTACAAAATCAACGATGCGGGCCAGGAAGTGGAGTATTTCAATACCAAGCTTGAGAACGTCAAACTGGTGAAGGTCGCGCCAAAAATGCACGACATCAAAGATCCGGCTAAGGAAAAGCACAACCACCTCGAAGCCATCGAACTGCGTTACGAAAAAATCACCTGGACCTACAAAGACGGCAACATCATTCATTCCGATTCATGGAATGAGCGCACCACCGCTTAGTTACCCGTCATTCTTCGCGCCGCTGGTGCGTTGGCTGCGTTCGCTCGCCCCGGTCACATAGTTCTATGCACCCGGAGACTTGCGAACTTGCCGCCTTCCCGCGACACGAATTATTTAGGGTAACCCCCCAAGCAGGCGGTTCGCCGTCTGCTGTTTTTGTTGTTTCCAAAACTGCTTGTTGAGAGTCAGCGGCAGTTTCGCAAACACCAAACAATTCAGACATCGACCTTATGGGCCTGGGTTCCTGCAAAGGAAGGCTATGGGCGGTAGCGTACCCAAACAAAAGGAATCTCAGTATGGAACATCAATCAGCCACCCTCCTTCGTCGCCTCAATCCTTACTGCGCGAAAGCGCTGGAAGCCGCCGCCACCCTGTGTCAGACGCGGGCCCACGCCTACATTACGGTTGAGCACTGGCTGCTCAAGTTGCTGGAGCTGGGCGAGGGCGACATCACCGTGCTGGCCCGCCGTTACGAGTGGGACATGGACGCTCTGTGGCAAAACCTGTTGTCGCACCTCGACAGCCTGCCGCGCTCCGTCCATACCCGCCCGCAGCTGGCCGACGACCTGCAAACGCTGATGAAATCCGCGTGGCTGGCCGCCTCGTTGCAAGATGACAACCAGACCATTCGCAGCGTCAATCTGCTGGAAGCGCTGCTGGCACAGCCGCGCCTGCTGCGCTGCGAAGGCCTGTGGCCGCTGTTCAGCCTGAGTGAAGAACACATCCGCCACCTCAAACCGGTGCTGGACGCGATATCAGAGGAGCGGCCTGAGCTGCATCAGCAGGCCAGCCTGAGCATGCCGGTCTCCTCGCTCGCTGAACCTTCTAAAACGCAAGCCGATAACCTCTCAGGACAGTCATTGAGCGAAGCCCTGCAGGCCGCGCTGGATAAATTCACTCTCGACGTCACGACCAAAGCCAAAGCCGGACAGATCGACCCAATCTTCGGGCGCGACACCGAGATCCGCCAGATGATCGACATCCTCTCCCGCCGCCGTAAAAACAACCCAATTTTAGTCGGTGAGCCGGGCGTGGGGAAAACTGCGCTGGTGGAAGGGCTCGCATTACGCATCGCCGAAGGCAATGTACCTGACAGCCTGAAAGTCGTCAGCCTGCGCACGCTGGATCTCGGTCTGTTACAGGCCGGTGCCGGCGTGAAGGGTGAGTTCGAACAGCGCCTGAAAAACGTCATCGACGCCGTGCAGCAGTCGCCGACGCCGGTGCTGCTTTTTATCGACGAAGCCCACACCATTATCGGCGCGGGCAATCAGGTCGGGGGCGCGGACGCCGCCAACCTGCTCAAACCCGCCCTCGCGCGCGGTGAACTGCGCACCATCGCGGCGACCACCTGGTCCGAGTACAAACAGTATTTTGAGCGGGACGCCGCCCTCGAACGACGTTTCCAGATGGTCAAAGTTGACGAACCGGACGACGCCAAAGCCAGCCTGATGCTGCGCGGCCTCAAAGGCCGCTACGCCCAACATCACGGCGTACATATTCTCGATACCGCGATCACCGCCGCCGTGACCCTCTCACGCCGCTTCCTCACCGGTCGCCAGCTGCCGGACAAAGCCGTCGATCTGCTTGACACTGCCGGTGCCCGCGTGCGCATGAGCATCGATACCCTGCCAGAACCGCTGATGGAGATTAATGCCGAACTGGCCGCGCTGACGATGGAGCAACAGGCCATCGAACAGGATCTCCTGCTGCTGCCGAACGTCGGCATCGACCGGCTGCAGCAGATCGAAAAACGCCGCGTAGAGCTGGCCGTCGATCAGCAAAAACTCGAACAGCAGTACGAGGCAGAAAAACGTCTGACCGCGCAGATCGTCGACGCCCGTCAGGAGGCAGCCGACGCGTCGCGTCTGGCTGCGTTGCAGCAAGAACTGAGCACCGTGCAGCGCAGCGCGCCGCTGCTGTCGTTGGACGTCGATGCGCGCACCGTCGCCACCGTGATCGCCGACTGGACCGGCGTGCCGCTCTCCAGCCTGCTCAAAGACGAACAGACCGATTTACTCCAGTTAGAACACCACCTCGCCACCCGCGTGGTGGGGCAAGACGCGGCGTTAGTGGATATGGCGCAGCGCTTGCGCGCCGCCAAAACCGGTCTGACCTCCGGGAATGGCCCGCTGGGCGTGTTTCTGCTGGTCGGTCCGAGCGGCGTCGGCAAAACCGAGACCGCACTGTCGCTGGCCGACGCCCTGTTCGGCGGCGAGAAATCGCTGATCACCATCAACATGTCCGAGTATCAGGAAGCGCATACCGTTTCCCAGCTCAAGGGTTCACCTCCGGGCTACGTTGGTTACGGGCAGGGCGGCATTCTGACCGAAGCGGTTCGCAAGCGTCCGTACAGCGTGGTTCTGCTGGATGAAGTGGAGAAAGCGCACCGTGACGTCATCAACCTGTTCTATCAGGTTTTTGACCGCGGCATGATGCGCGACGGCGAAGGCCGCGAAATCGATTTTCGCAACACCGTGATTCTGATGACCGCCAATCTGGGCAGCGATCACCTGATGCAGCTGCTGGACGAACAGCCAGAAGCCACCAACGGTGACTTACAGGAGCTGCTGCGCCCAATACTGCGCGACCACTTCCAGCCCGCGCTGCTGGCCCGCTTTCAGACGCTGATCTATCGCCCGCTCCATGCCACCGCCCTGCGCACCATCGTCGAAATGAAGCTGGCACAAGTGGCTAAACGTCTGAACAAACATTACGGCCTGAGCTGCAATATCGAAGAGAGCCTTTACGACACGCTGGTCGCCGCCTGCCTGCTGCCGGACACCGGCGCGCGCAACATCGACAGCCTGCTCAACCAGCAAATTCTGCCGGTGCTGAGCCAGCAACTCCTGAGCCGTATGTCGGAGAAACAGCACACCACGTCACTGACGTTAGGCTGGGATGAAGAGCAGGGGATTACGCTGGAGTTTGAAGGGGAAGAACAATGAGTATTGCCTCAGTATTTTTCGACCACAGCCACCACACGCTCGCCGTACGCGGCAACAGCGCACCGCTGGATGTTCTGAGTCTTGAGGGTCAGGAGTGGCTGAGTTTACCGTTTAAGTACGACATTCAGTTCACCAGCACCGACAAAAACATCGACCCGACCACCATGCTGATGCAGGACGCCTCGCTGACGCTTCAGGCACCCGTAGCCGAAGCCTTTGGTGTGTCCGTTCAGCAGCCGCTGCGCGTCATTCAGGGCGTCGTCACGGGCTTCAAACATCTCTCCACCTCAAAAGATGAGAGCCGCTACGAACTGTGTCTGCAACCGCGCCTCGCGCTGCTTTCACGCAGCCATCAGAATCGTATTTATCAGGACATGTCCGTGCCGGACATCGTGGATAAAATTCTGCGCGACCGCCACGACATGCGCGGACAGGATTTTGTTTTCACGCTCGCCAAAGAGTATCCGCGCCGCGAACAGGTGGTGCAATACGGGGAAGATGACCTGCGCTTTATTTCACGCCTGCTGGCCGAAGTCGGTATCTGGTTCCGCTTCACCGCTGACCCGAAACTCAACATCGACGTTGTTGAGTTTTACGACGACCAGCAGTTCTATCAGCAGGGATTGACGTTGCAGGCCGTGCCGCCCTCTGGCATGCACGACAGCGGCGTCGAGTCCGCTTGGGCGCTGTCCAGCATCCATCAGGTGGTGCAAAAATCCGTCAGCACCGGTGACTATAACTACCGTACCGCGACGTCAGACCTGTCCGGCAGTGTCGATATCACCCGCGGCGATGCCACCACCTACGGCGAAGCCTATCACTACGCCGATAACTACCTGACCGCCGGAGTCGAAGGCCGCGAGCCACAAACCGAGAGCGGCGCGTTCTACGCCCGCCTGCGCCACGAGCAGTATCTGAATAGTCAGGCGCGCTTTAATGGTATCGCCAACGCTGCCACCCTGGTGCCGGGCATGGAGCTGAAAGTGACCGGCAGCGATGCCCCTCCGGCATTCGCGAAAGGTGTGATTATTGTTCACACCCATTGCTTGGCGCGCCGCGACAAAAGCTTTGAGGTGGCGTTCGACGCCATCCCGTATTCCGAGGATTACTGCTTCCGCCCTGTTCCTGCCAGTAAACCCGTCATGGCCGGCACGCTGCCCGCCCGCGTCACCAGCACCACCACCAATGATACCTACGGTCATATCGATAAAGACGGACGTTACCGCGTCAACATGCTGTTCGACCGCGACGCGTGGGAGCAGGGCTACGAAAGCCTGTGGGTACGACAGGCGCGCCCGTACGCCGGTGACACCTACGGCATGCATATGCCGCTGCTGTCCGGAACCGAAGTGGCGATTGCGTTTGAGAACGGCAACCCGGACCGCCCGTACATCGCCCACGTCCTGCACGATTCGGCGCACGGCGACCACGTTACCATCAAGAACTATAAGCGCAACGTCCTGCGCACGCCGTCGAACAACAAACTGCGCCTCGAAGACGAGCGCGGTAAAGAGCACATCAAGCTCAGCACCGAATACGGCGGAAAAAGCCAGCTGAACCTGGGGCATCTGGTGGATGCGGCGAAACAGCAGCGCGGTGAAGGTTTTGAGCTGCGCACCGACAGTTTTGGTGCCATCCGCGCCGAAAAAGGGATTTTCATCAGTGCTGACGGTCAGGCGAAGGCACAGGGGAAAGTGCTGGAGATGCAACCCGCTATCAGCGTGTTGAAAAACGCCCATGAGCAGATGCGGTCTATTTCCGAAAATGCCCAGACGGCGATGGCCAATCCATCAGATCTGCAGGCTCAAATCAGTCTGTTGCAGCAAAACCTCACAGAACTTAAACATGCAGTCCTGTTACTGAGTGCGCCAAAGGGGATCGCGCTGAGCAGCGGTGAGCATCTGCAAATGAGTGCCAGCGACAACCTGATTGGCATGGCCGGTAATAATGCGGATGTCAGTGTCGCGAAGAATTTCTTTATTGGTGTGGGGAATACCCTAAGTATCTTCGTCAGAAAGCTGGGGATGAAACTCATCGCCAATCAGGGCCCCATAACCGTGCAGGCGCAAAACGATCTGATGGAGCTGCTGGCCCGTAAGGCCATCACCATCACCAGCACCGAAGATGAAATCAAAATCACGGCGAAGAAGAAGATCACACTTAACGCCGGCGGCAGTTATATCCGAATCGATGAAAACGGTATTGAGTCGGGCACTGCTGGGGAATATCTGACGAAAGCCGGGCATTATGGGCGGTTAGATAAGGCCAAGCTCCCAACTGACTTTCCAGCCTTAGCCGCTAAAGCTGAAGACCCTATTAAACGTTGGCTATTCTCTTAACCGGACGTTAAAAATATGATTATCAGCCCTTTATTTTTAAAAGATAAGTCCGACTCAGAAGTTGATGCTTCCTGGGTCTCCAGAATGATGCCTGTAGATCCTGAGCGCGGTTTTCCCACAAACAGCCATCGCTCGTGGCACGGAGGTATACATATTCCTCATACTGACAGCGGCGATACGGCAGCAAAGATCCGAGCTATCGCAGATGGCAGGGTACACTCTCTCCGCCAGCCCGTCGGTGATAAAAAAGGTATTCCGCCTTATAACTACAATGGCGCTACGGATTGCGGCTACGTTTTGTTGAAACATGAAACTGAGATCGGTTCAGGTGAAAATGCCAAAGTCGTGTATTTCTCACTCTATATGCATTTGGCTTCTATTGATGTCGCGGTAAAGGCAGGTGAGAAGGTTTATCGAAAAGATCCGCTGGGTACAGTCGGCCAGGTTGATGGGTGTAATGCAGTCCATTTCCAGATATTTTGTGATGATGCTAATCTGGTAAAACTCGTTGGCCGCACGACGCCAGAACTGGATTTGACGAAAAATGGTCGAACAGATGCGGTTTATGGCGATATGCATTTTTATCTGCCAACAGGCACCAAATTTTACAGCCACGCGCCGGCCAACAACGCCACCACAACCACTGAAGCTGAAACCTATACCAGCTCCGAACCTCTCTTTGTCAGCATGAGCTTTGATAAGGGTCAGTGCACCATGCTCACGCGTAAGAAAGGTGTGTTCTCTATTGGAAAATACAGAGAAGTTGGTGAGAAACTGGTAAACGCCGATGGTGCAGATTACGAATACAACTTGTATGCGCAGGCTAAGAAGTTATACCCGCAAAGCCAAAGTGCAGGCTATGAGCTGTTAAGGTTTGGGCGGGTCATCAACACCGACTATGAAACATTGGTCCCTGCCGACGCCCCATTGTGGCGAACCATCAGTTATCCGGGTGGCAAAGGCTTTGTGAACCTCGCCCTTCCGGCAGTGAAGAAGTTCAGTGATGGTGATTTCCCGGACTGGACCGGTTGGCAACTGGTCGATGACGACACAGACGAAAACAGCCAGTGCAATTCAGAGCAGGTTCTTTGCCGCATTGGCGATGATATGCAGGGTCTGATCTGCCATTTCCCGCTGGAATGGGACGCATCGACGCTAGAAAAGCGTCTCTCATGGCTGAAAACGACGATGATGAATGAAAGTCTGGCCAATCAAAAAGCAAGCCATCAGGTAGATGGCACATGGAATAATGCTTCAGGGTATGCATTCGATAATATAACCCCTGACATGAGCGTGCTGAATGCGCAAAGTACTCTCTCTTTTGAGCAAGCAGTAAAAGACACCGCGATGGCGGAAGCCGACTGGAATGCCCTTATCGAACATGCTAAAGCATTGTGTTTTGATGTCAGCGGTTTGTCCACTGGGCGAGTCTGGCACTTTAACCCTATTTTGTTTATTGCACATTTTAGGAAGTGCGGGTGGTTAGATCCGGGAAAAATAAAATCCATCCTGACATCAGCATTAAATAAAAAACGCGATGTAAGAAAAGTAAATTTAATCGAGAAAGCCAGTGATAGTAACTACACATCTTTAAATTTAATAATGCGAAAATATAATATATTAACACCGAATAGACAAAGTCATTTCCTTGGGCAGGGGGCCGTAGAATCTGATTCACTAACATCCATGCAAGAGGTTAGCCAAGAGCAGGTGATTGTAAATGGCAAACAAACTGGTGGCGGCATTGTTATAAAATCAACTTTGAATGAGTCCGAGTTGGGACATTGGTATGGTTCTGAACCCAGTGAAGTAGATATATATTACTCAGGAAATAAGTACAATAAAATGGCGGATTAATCGCTGGGTCATATAGCTGGAGTAACGGAAACTGTGGGGATGTTGATGCTCAGAAATTTCGTGGGCGTGGTTTTAAAATGTTAACTGGTAGAGATAAATATGCAGATTATTGGGTTTATCGAGGATGGCTATTGAAAAGTTCTTTTGATGCATACTGGTGGGATGATATAAAGTATAAATCAAAAAACTTTAGTGCGATGAAAAAACACCCCGCCGTTATAGATGATCCTCAAAAGATCACGGCCTCTCCATATAACTGCATTGATTCTGGTTCTTTTTATATTACTTGCTTTAGAAGTAGTACCGTAAAAGAGATAGATAAAGACCACGCAGATAGTGCCGATGACGGTGTAGTGACGAAAGTCACTCAAGCGATTAATGGTGGTATCATTGGGCTGTCACAAAGAAAAATAATGACTAATAACTTAAAGGAAATATTAAATGATAAATGTTAAAAAAATAACAATGAAATATTTCTATATTTTATTTTTCACACCTCACTTAGCACATGCTACGTATTATAATGAAGTGTCAATTAATGGCTCCAGCATTTTATTAGACAAAAATGAAAATGCCATTTTGAATATAATAAAAAATCACTCTGACACTAAGTGTAAAATTAACAATTGGAATATAACGTATAACAATGGCGCAGGTGTTATATCATTAACAACGGATAAAAAGGCTATACTTCTGGCCAATACACAGTCATACCTTTACGTAGATGAGGTAATTAATTGCCAGGAAGGGGGAGTTTCATTACACAAAGTCCCAGTTCCAAACTCATATCCATTTGGCACCGTTATAGATTTAAACTTTGAAAAGAAAATCTATCTCTCTGTAGTATTAGAAGACATAAGTACCTTGAGTTATACTGCCATCGTGTCTAAATTCGATAGCAATAAAAATATAATCAATGCCAAAGGATTTGAAAATAAACAGACAACTAATAAAGATAATTCATTTTATTTAGAAGGATCAAGTGGCGGATACGGTGGTAAAATATCCATAAATGGGAAGTATATCTTCCCTGTCAATCTGGACTGTTCCTCTGACTCATTCCCTGGGATCTGGGATCTCGAAAACAAAAAAAGAGTTGTATTCTCATCACATAAAAATAGCAGCATCACTATAGATGAGAAATGTCATAAACTTTTCAACGGCGTGGCCAGTCTAGAAGAACTTGGAGGGGAGTTAGTCTCAAAATAAGGACCTCCTTAAGTTGTATAACTTCAAAAACACCCAAGCAAGACCCTCACTAGGTTAGCCAAAAGGGAATTAATATGAAGCTAATACAATTATGTCTTTGTGCAACACTCCCACTTTGGCCAAATTTTTCATTTTCAGATTAAAACACTAGTGGTTATTATTCGAAAAAAATAAAAATAAATGGGGGAAAGTTTTATTATCAGATGAAAAAACCAATTCAATTTCTATTCAAAGTGAAAACAGGGAAATACGACAGTGCACAATAATTAACCTAGATAAAGGTGATGTTAAGGATGGCGGAAAACTTCTTAACCTTACGAGTGATAGGAAAGCAATTATATTATTTTCTTCCCATAGATATCTATTAATGAATGAGTTAAATGAGTGTAGAAACGGCAAGACGAAACTATACTATCTACCCAACTCGCACATTACTATGCTACAGGATGTAAATTTCGAAATAAGTTATTTCTTCAGTTTTCATTAGAAGATAAAGACAGTTGGTTAACATCTCTTTCTCATTTTGGTAGCGATATAAACTTGTTGCGTGACGCAGGTTTTTACAATCCCAAAAATAAAAAAATAGAGCAAGGATTTTCTCTGGGAGATAGCAATGGTGACGGTCAAATTTCAACTAATGGAAAATATGTCGTAGTAAATGACTTTAACTGCCAGGAAGGTAAAATACCTGCAGGATCTGGGGTCTGGAATATAAAGATTAACAAACGAGTGATTTTTCCAACGAAAATAGACGAATTTGGAAGGATTAGAAACAGTGATGAAATACTAGAAAAGTGTATTAAAGTTTTTGAAGGGGTGTCTACTATTCAAAAACTGTGAGGAACATTAGGCTTGTGAGAATATAGCAGGTAATTGTGCAGCACAAAAAAAAGGAAAAACCTCGCCTCACAAATATAAGATAAAAAATAGTTTGTTCTGCAAGACTGCTATTTAAATTAGAAAATTAATTGACAAAAATGTCATAAATTTATTAAGTTCACGCACCGGATGGAATTACTCGCCAGCGAGGCCATCACCAGCACCGAAGATGAAATCTACATTACCGCGAAGAAGAAGATCACGCTTAACGCCGGGGGCAATTATATCACGCTGGATGAGAACAAGATTGAGTCTGGTACGGCGGGTGACTATCTGACGAAGGCGGGGAACTACGGTCGGCAGGAAAAGGCAAATAAACCAGAAGATTTTCCGAGTGTCGCCCCGGAAACAACAGAACCCACCAGTCACTTCACTTTTTCCTGACAAGGAGTCACAACATGATTATCAGTCCTCCATTTCTGAGAAATAGGGATGCAACCCAGTCAGATGCTGACTGGGTTGACGCCATGATGCCTGTCAGTTCCCGCAGAGGATATCCTCTTAATGCGTCGGATTCATGGCATGGCGGGATCCATATACAGCATACGGACTCAGGCGCATTGCCTGAGAAGGTCAGGGCAATAGCTGACGGTACGGTCGTGTCGTTTCGAATGCCTTCAAAACCCTGGGAAAGAGATCAATTCCCGCTGAAGTATTCGCCTCTCAGAGGAACGGATGATGGCTATGTTTTATTGAAACATGAGACTGAAATCGGTTCCGGTGAAGACGGGAAGGTTGTTTTTTACTCCTTGTACATGCATCTGAAACATCTTGAAGCAGAGATTAAAATTGACGCTAAAATCTATCGTAAAGCCCCGCTGGGTTCTTCGGGAATGACTGATGGGCAGAATGAATTTCATTTCCAGATTTTCTGTGATGATGCAAATACCAGGAAATTGATAGGTAGAACTACTGGCGAGTTAAATATTAATGAAAGCGGCCGGACAGATGTTGTCTATGGCGATGTTCATTTCTATCTGCCTGCAGGAACGAAATTTTATGAGGCGCGGCCTTCGACTAATATAGCTACTACAACGAACTTGAATGAAGTGCATACCAGTGCGGTTCCGTTGTACGCAAGCATGAGTCTCAGCAAAGGGGCATGCACGATGATCACGCGACAGGCATGTGCGGATGCAGAAGGTGCCTTTGAGCCTGTTGGCTTACCCCTGGTCAATGCCGACGGCGAGGACTATGAGTACAACCTTTATAAAACAGCCACCTCACGCTATCCGCAAAGTCCGAGTGCCGGATATGAACTGCTGCGCTTTGGGCGAATTATTAACACTGAACATGAAACCCTGGTTCCTGCTGATGCCCCCTTATGGATGACCGTAAACTATCCCGGTGGACAAGGTGTTGTGAACCTTGCCGTAGCGGCTGTCAAAAAGTTCAGCGATGCTGATTTCCCCCACTGGACGGGATGGCAACTGATTGATGATGATAAAGACACGCACAGCCAGTGCAACTCGGCGGCAATAAGAAAGCTCAGGGATGAAGACAGGTACGAAGCACAAAGCAGCAAACTCATCTGCTGTATTCCGTTTGAGTGGGAAAAAAGCACAATTGATGCCCGGTACAAATGGCTGATGACTGGTCTGCCCTGGGAGCAGTGCACACCGGAAAAAACCGCAACGTGGCAAATACCGGGATCTCAGGAATCGAAGGATCGAATTCTGATGAGCGAAGAAGACTACGGTAGGTTTAAACAGCATGCAGAGGCCCTGTGTTTTGATTCAGGGGCCCTGGGGTCAGGGAAAGTATGGCATTTTGATCCGCGTGGATTTATTGAGCATTTCAGGAAGTGTGGCTGGGTAGATGAGATAGATTTAAGTAGGATTTACTCCACTACAGCTAAAAATATTAGGGAAAAATACCGTGCTTCTATTAATTTTATATTAATTAAATATGGCATGAATAATCCAATGCGCGCAGCTCACTTCTTGGGGCAAGGTGCAATTGAATCACAAAACTTAAATCTTATGGTTGAGGGTTCTGTTTCATTTAGCCGTCATCCTGAGCATCCATCATTTTCCGAAGAAATTAATGGCTATTATGCTGACCCGAAAGATATTTATGGTTACTTCCACAATTATGAGCGTGAAGGTAATGATTTGGGGAATGTCACTAAAAGTGATTTAAGAGATTCAAGAAATAATATTTTGACTGTGGTTATTGGAAGAGACTCAAGTAATAGGCCAATTTTAACTGCGCCTCAAAGGAGAACTATTGATTCAACTTTATCTCATATTGGAGATGGGATGAAATTCCGCGGGCGAGGATTTAAACAGTTAACCGGCCTGGCGAATTACACGGGATATTGGACTTATAGAGGATGGTTGCGTAGTACGGATTATGATAATAGTTGGTGGCGAAATCCAAATCGATTAAGGGTTCCTTTAATCGATGATCCTCAAAATATATCGACAATACCGTATAATTGTATTGATTCTGGAGGGCAATTCGTAGCAAAAAATGGAGTTTTACGAAGAGCAGATGCAGGAGTTACACGCGATAGTTCAAGATCTGTTAGTATGGTGATAAACAGATGGGATCAGCAATCTTTTGAGCGCAGATTTCAATCAACGAAAGATACATATTCTATTATTGGGGATAATTAAATGAAAATCATTATGATGTTTTTTTTATTTTTGTTTGCTAATTCGTGTTATAGCCGGGAAGAGTATAAATCAACTTCACTGGAAGAGGCTGCTATAAATACCCCTGTAAAATGGAAAGTAAACAAAAAAAATGGTTGTTTAATTATTAGGGCTGAGCATGCAAATGCATCCGATTACCTTAAACTATGCAGAAATTCCTTCAGTGAGGAAAGTGATTATTTCACCATGAATGATCGCGGGGAATGGGAGGCAGTAACTGATGGTATCCCGGTTTTGGCAGATATAAACGTTACATCGAAATTTACCGGGATGAGCGCAGTAATTTCGTGCAAGTATGAAGATGATGCTGGATACCATTCTGAACAGTGTTTTCAGGCAGAAATAAATTTACCAAAAAAGATAAATTTCATTTTTACTGGCAGAGGAGACCCGTCCTTATTTGATTATTACAAAATCATATATCTTTCATTCAAGGTAAGATGATTCATGTATCCAGAAGGAAATTTCAAGATCAATTAATACAAAGGAAAAATAATTTCGAATGATAATCGTGAATTCGTGCTTGAAATTCCTGAGTAAAATCAACCTAAGTGAGATGGGTGAATAAGTAAATATCATTTTTAATCGTTTTTTGGAAATACTGTCCATTAACGTCTACGCACAAGAGTTAGTGTTTAAATTCTCAATTTAAAATAATATCAACCTGTCAAGATGGTGATGCTCTAACATACAAATTTAGCGAAAAGAAATAAAGGAAATAAATAGAGTTAAGAGAAGGTTTTATAATTCAAATAGAAAACAAAATATACTGATGGGTATAGGCTGAATAGCTCCATTGAGTTTAAAAATCGAATATAAAGATATATTGTTAATGAAGGTTTAAATAGCGTTGCTTAAGAGCAATGATCGATAGAATGGCTAGGTGTAAAAAACAGTGATATTATAAGTTCAATTGATTGCAATGTCGATAATGGTTATCTGTCCGATGTAGATATCAGCTACAAATAATATATATTTAACTACGTATGAAGTCATCAGGAAGCTTACCGCCAAGGCTAATGATGAGCTGAATATTAATGAAAGCGGCCGGACAGATGTTGTCTATGGCGATGTTCATTTCTATCTGCCTGCAGGAACGAAATTTTATGAGGCGCGGCCTTCGACTAATATAGCTACTACAACGAACTTGAATGAAGTGCATACCAGTGCGGTTCCGTTGTACGCAAGCATGAGTCTCAGCAAAGGGGCATGCACGATGATCACGCGACAGGCATGTGCGGATGCAGAAGGTGCCTTTGAGCCTGTTGGCTTACCCCTGGTCAATGCCGACGGCGAGGACTATGAATACAACCTTTATAAAACAGCCACCTCACGCTATCCGCAAAGTCCGAGTGCCGGATATGAACTGCTGCGCTTTGGGCGAATTATTAACACTGAACATGAAACCCTGGTTCCTGCTGATGCCCCCTTATGGATGACCGTAAACTATCCCGGTGGACAAGGTGTTGTGAACCTTGCCGTAGCGGCTGTCAAAAAATTCAGCGATGCTGATTTCCCCCACTGGACGGGATGGCAACTGATTGATGATGATAAAGACACGCACAGCCAGTGCAACTCTGCGGCAATAAGAAAGCTCAGGGATGAAGACAGGTACGAAGCACAAAGCAGCAAACTCATCTGCTGTATTCCGTTTGAGTGGGAAAAAAGCACAATTGATGCCCGGTACAAATGGCTGATGACTGGTCTGCCCTGGGAGCAGTGCGCACCGGAAAAAACCGCAACGTGGCAAATACCGGGATCTCAGGAATCGAAGGATCGAATTCTGATGAGCGAAGAAGACTACGGTAGGTTTAAACAGCATGCAGAGGCCCTGTGTTTTGATTCAGGGGCCTTGGGGTCAGGGAAAGTATGGCATTTTGATCCGCGTGGATTTATTGAGCATTTCAGGAAGTGTGGGTGGGTGAGCTTATCTGAGATGATACAAACAGTTCCAAGTAGCGCGTTGAGAAAAACAAGCAGAGACAGATATGCTTGGGAAGTAATAAATAGTCGTTTGAAAACACCTGGTTCGGTACTGGTCAATCATATCAATAACTTGAACAACATGATGAGAAAATACTGCATAAATACGCCTTATAGGATTTCATGTTTTTTAGGTAATGCGGTACAAGAAACCCAGTGGCTAAGTACGCTTCATGAAGGTGGTGGCAGTAATTTGTGGTATGCCCCATGGTATGGGCGTGGATTTCTTCAACTAACCAATCCAGAGAACTACCTTAACTATTTTGAATATACTGGGACATCTGTGCAAGCATCTCTAAAACACAGTCTAGTAGATGCATATGCTACAATAGCTGCCCAACCCCCAGCTAAAAGGTCTAATACAACGTTACAAGACCGTCACTTTCCGACACTACCTTCCGATATTATCGGGTTGAGGGAGGGGGTTAGTGAGAACAATTCATCTAATATATCAGCTGCAGACAGTGCTGGTTTTTATTGGGTGAAAAATAAGATGGCAAAATATGCAGACATGGAAAATACTCTTGAAAGAGTTTCAGTTAACTCTAATAGTGGAACGAAGTATTATTATCGGAGCTCTTCCTTCTGGAAAGCTAGCGCAGCAGTTAATTTACCCGGTAGGATAAACAGCCTTTATAGCCCTTCATTAAATGGATTTGATGCAAGATGTTGTGCATACGGAGTCGCTCTGGCTATTTTAACCGAAGATAAATTCCCGGACACCTCTGGAAATTTAACAATTTTATTTCCAGAAGGGTATACTCATAGGAAGTATTAGTATGAAATTAGCATGCCTTACTATTTTTTTTGAGCTTTAGCACATTTGCGTTAAATACAGTGCCATCGCATCAAGATAAACCACCTTCAATTATTAGGAGCTTATCATCAAATTCCAATGCTGATATTTCTTCATCATCAAGCTTTGATGCTTGCAATGTGCACTTCAAAGACTATGTATTTCCTATATTAACGGATGATGAATATTACAAAAAAATATCCTATTTCAGAATGGATTTGTCTTTATTCTGGAGATGCATTTGAGGCAGGATATGATACTCAAAAAACCAACAATAATGGTGTTAATGAAAGCAGCACAGACAATAAAATCGCATATGACTATAAAAATAAAGAATGGAAATCTGTGCCAGATGGAAATTACAAAAAAAATGGCAAAAAAAATCAATTAGAATTAATAAAAGTTGAGAGTGAAAATTCTAACGGCTACATAGCTATAGATAACATGAAAAAACTTAAAGACGGTAGTATTGGTGAAGGATTTTATTTTTGCCTAATACATAATAACAATGCACTTTGTGGGTCTGGTGAGAGTGTTAAAAGTAATGGCGAATGTATTTCTTCTCAAGATGCATTAAAATTATTAAGCAGTGTTTCGTTTGACGACAACTAGAATCATTCTGTCAGAATGACATTAAACAGGAGGGATGAGTCTATGAATTTTTATTTTGTATAGCGGTTATTTTTTATAGATTAGCAAAGGACACATTAGAAGACAAAACAACCCAAACGAGGTCGTAAAAAATGTTTTATGCAGGAGGGAACTATAAATAAAAAATGGACAATTAGATTATACAACCACTCCTGGAATCAGAAATATTGATTTCTCAAAGTTGCCTATATTTACCTCCAATTCGGTTAAAATAAAAGATGGTGAGTTCGATGCATTGTCTTCTTCAGGGGATGAACGCTCTTCCAAAATGACTCTAAGCCATGGGGAAACCCTCATGATTGACGCGCGCAAACTGCAAACATTCAAAAAAGAAAAGAAATAATTCTTTATATTGTATTGATTTTTTAAAATAGAAATATAGGTTGTAATTAAGTAATGTGCTGAATTAAATGAACTGTAATGTAACATAGGGTAAGAAGCTTAAGCCATTATGAAAGGTTTACCGAAAAAATCTTTACTTATCGACCGACCGCATCTCAACTCTTAGCTTAATAAATAGAAGAGTTACAAAATTATTTCGCCAAAATTTATTTACTCAAGACGACCTTAGTTAGATTAAATGCGCTATTAATTTACGCCCCAGTTTAATTTAATCTCTGACCTTTAATATTCGAGTCCTCCCATGCCCGTAAATCTAAATACCATACCTGGCCGAGCATTACGCCCGTTGCCGCCCAAGCCGTTACGCTGGCTGAGCACGTTGGTGGGTCTTATTGCCGCAGGAATACTACTCATGCGGTTTCTGGGGAGACTGGTGGGCGAAACCTCTTTTTGGTGGTTTGCCATTGGGATACCCGTCCTGTTTTGGGTCGTACTCATGGGGTTACGCATGACGGTATATATGATGCAGCAGATCCATGCCAACGCCTGGGATAAAAGACGCGAACAGTTCATTTTAAAGGAGGTTTGTCGCGGACGACGGGCATTACAAATCCTGGCGGCCGAACACCGGACGGCACACGTGGCAGAGACTCAATTCACGGATACGACTGACGCATTACTGCATAACGAAGACATCCTCTTTTCTCAGACTTCATGGGATGGCCAGAGCAGCATCAGGCACAGTCGGTTACCTGATTCAGTGGATGTATTACCGCAAACACAGGTTTCCAGCGCCTTTGCCGAATTATTGCAAACCCTGACTGAACCTTTATCTCATTTACCCCAGGATAACCCTGTCGCCGTTTTGCTGGAATCCTCTTCCTCATTACCGGATGCTCAGGTTCGCGATCTCTGGCAACAAGCCTGGCTTGAGAGCGATCTTACGCCGCCCATGGCATTTATCCCCGGGCACGGACTGATGGCCGTTGATCACTGGCTCGATTACCGCATTCAGGACAAATCCGTCTTGCTGGTGATTGCCCTGCAAATCGCCCCCAGGCAGCCAGACAACACTGCCGAAGTCGTCACAGGGCTGCTGTTAGGCAACCGCCTGACCCAAAAAACGCTGCCTCCGATAGCGTTGTTGCATCGGCCTGAACTTTCACGACCAGACCCCGTCGCGTTGCAGGAAAAAGTTGAGCAAGCTATTGATTGGGTTCCCTTGCGAACGACCGCGCTGCAACATTTGTGGTTAGCCGGTATATCCGGAACAAGTGAAGGGTATCAATGTGCCATCGTTGCCCAGGGCAATCCTCCCCTGGCCTCTGTCGATCCCGCGATAGGCATACACAATATTAATGAGTTTCTGGGAAACCCCGGCCGTGCAGCACCCTGGCTGGCAATTGCTGCTGCCGCACAGGCAATCAGCCGGACTCCCGCACCCCACATGATCATCAGTGGCGAGCAAGACAGTGAAAGTGTTTGGATTACCGTCGTCTCCCCCCTCGCTTCTCACAAGGAGAATACAGCGTGAAGCGCATTGCCTTACCCGTAAAAAAGCCTGAAGTCTGGTTCTGGATAATTACCCTTCTGTTGTTACTGGCCGGTATCGTGCTGTGCTGGCTGGTCTGGCAACACCCTGAGCGGGTGAGGTTAATCCGGGAGACGCCAGAGCGTGACCGCTGGCTGACCGGGTTGGTGGTGGGCACCAGTGTGATAACCCTTTGTGCGCTGCTCTCTTTTGCCGGGTTACGTCTGTCTGCCAAGAAGGGTTTTGACGAGACGCGTCAGCACGCAGAAGGAGATGACGCGCCAGCACCTGTAATAGCTGAAAAAGCTGAGGATAAATCTCAGACGGAAGTGAGACTGCTCAAAACCCGCCTCCGCCGCCGCTACGGCCTGTTCTGGCGCTACAAAGTTCGCCTGCTGATGGTGGTCGGTGAGCCGGAGCAAATCACCGCACTCGCTCCTAAACTGGTCGCGCAGGGCTGGCTGGAAGGTCGGCGTACGGTGCTGATCCACGGCGGCAGTCTGCATGAAGAAGCGGATGAAACCCGTCAGGCCCAATGGCGGAAAATTCGCCGCAGTCGCCCGCTCGATGGCATTGTCTGGGCAATGACGGAATTGCAAAGCAAGGACCCGCAGTGGCTGGATGACGGCCTGCGGACGCTGGAAAAAACCGGTGAAGCGCTGCGTTATCAGCCACCGGTGTATCTGTGGCAGGTCTGCGACAGTACGTGGCCGCAGGCTGAGCGCGCTGAACAGCCGGTAGGCACGGTTTTTGCCGCGAATGCTTCCCCAGAATCGGTAGAATCGCAGCTGAAATCGCTGATGCCTCAGTTGCGTGAGCAGGGGTTACAGCAGGTCTTTCTCAACCGTCAGCATGATTTCCTGCTGCGTCTGGCCAACACGCTGCAAGAATCCGCGGCACTGCGCTGGCGCAGGATCCTGACGCCGTGGTTCAGCGAATACGCTCAGCGCATTCCCCTGCGCGGACTGATGTTCAGCCTGCCGGATAGCTCAGCGCCGGCGACGGATGTGCATGAAAAAACCTGGACGGCGCCAGCCAGCTGGCAGGGTGTGCTGGAAGACTGCCGGTCTGCGCAGGGTCGCCGCGTCGGTCTGCCGTGGGAGCAAACGCTCTGCTACGGCGTACTGGCGCTGATTGTTCTGTGGGGCGCGGGCAGCGTGTTGTCCTTTGTGGTAAACCGTCATCAGATGGTGTCTGCCGCTGAGCAGGCGCAATACCTCGCTAAACCGCTGCCAGTTTCCGATGAGCAACTGATCGCCTTACAGACGTTGCGCAATGACATTGACCGGATGCAGGCTCGCGTGGCAAAGGGAGCGCCGTGGTATCAGCGTTTTGGTCTGGATCACAATGCCCAACTGCTCACTACTCTGATGCCCTGGTATGGCAACGCCAGCAACCGTCTGATCCGTGATGCAGCCGCGTCAAGTTTGCAGCAAAAACTTAACGAACTGGCCAGCCTGCCCGCCAATAGCCCGAAACGTGCGGCGCTGGCAAGATCAGGTTATGACCAGTTGAAAGCCTATCTGATGATGGCGCGCCCTGAAAAAGCCGAAGGCGCATTTTACGCGCAGGTGATGAAGACCGCAGAACCGGTTCGTCCCGGCGTCTCTCCCGGTCTGTGGCAAAGTCTGGCACCGGATTTATGGCAGTTCTATGCGGTGAATTTACCCGCCCAGCCATCATGGAAAATTACTGCCGATAAATCCCTGGTATTACAGGCGCGTCAGGTGCTGCTGGGAGAAATCGGCCAGCGCAACGCCGAAAGTACACTGTATGAAAACATGCTGCTCTCGGTGCGCCGCAATTACGCGGACATGACGCTCGTCGATATGACTGGCGGAACCGATGCGCAGCGGCTGTTTACCAGCGAAGAAGGGGTGCCGGGCATGTTTACCCGCAAGGCGTGGGATGAACAGATCCAGCAGGCGATCGATAAAGCGGTGGAGTCACGCCGCGAAGAAATTGACTGGGTGCTGAGTGATAACCGCCACTCGGTCGCCGATAACATCTCCCCCGAGGCGCTGAAAAAACGCCTGACTGAACGCTACTTTACCGATTTTTCCGGCAGCTGGCTGACCTTCCTCAACAGCCTGCGCTGGAACGAAGTGCACAATCTTTCAGACGTTATCGACCAACTGACGCTGATGAGTGACGTGCGCCAGTCGCCGCTGATTGCCCTGATGAACACGCTGGCGTGGCAGGGGCAGACCGGACAGAAAGGTCAGGCGCTGACCGACTCTCTGGTGAAATCCGCCAAAGCGTTGATCAACAGCGATGCGCAACCAGCGATCGATCAGCAGGCCAGCGGGCCGGTCGGCCCGCTGGATGAGACCTTCGGGCCGTTGCTGACACTTATGGGCAAAGGCAACGCGAAAAATATGATGTCCTCCGACAGCTCCCTCAGCCTGCAAACATTGCTGACCCGCGTTACCCGCGTGCGGCTGAAACTCCAGCAGGTGGCGAACTCCTCAGATCCGCAGGAAATGACGCAGGTTCTGGCGCAAACCGTCTTTCAGGGGAAAAGCGTCGATCTGACCGACACGCAGGAATACGGCAGCCTGATTGCCGCCAGCCTGGGTGAAGAGTGGAGCGGGTTCGGTCAGACCATGTTTGTCCAGCCGCTAACGCAGGCTTGGGAAACCGTGTTACAGCCTTCCTCCGCCAGCCTGAATGACCAGTGGAAAAACGCCATCGTGGCGAACTGGAAATCAGCCTTTGACGGGCGCTATCCGTTTGCGGTCAGTAAAAGTGATGCGTCGCTGCCGATGCTGGCAGAGTTTATCCGCAAAGACAGCGGCCGAATCGACAGCTTCCTGACCCGCCAGCTGAGCGGCGTTCTGCACAAAGAAGGCACACGCTGGGTGCCGGACAAAGTGAACAGTCAGGGGCTGACGTTTAACCCGGAGTTCCTGACGGCAATTAATCAGCTGAGCCAGATCTCTGACATTTTGTTCACCGACGGCAGTCAGGGTATGCGCTTCGAACTGCTGGCGCGCCCGGTGCCGGATGTAGTGGAAACCAATCTGTCGATCGACGGACAAAAACTGCATTACTTCAACCAGATGGAAAGCTGGCAGAGCTTCCGCTGGCCGGGGGATACCTATAAACCGGGCACCATGCTGACGTGGACCTCGACCTCTGCCGGGGCGCGTTTGTACGGTGATTATCAGGGAACCTGGGGGCTTATCCGCTGGCTTGAGCAGGCAAAACAGCAAAAGCTGGACGAAGGCCGCTATCAGCTGACCTTCACTACCCCGGACAAACAGCCGCTTCAATGGATATTGCGCACTGAACTGGGCAAAGGCCCGCTGGGTCTGTTGCAGTTACGTAACTTCACGCTGCCGACACAGATTTTCCTGACACAGGCCGCACCGGCACTGACCGAACAACCTTTTGATCCTGACGCGATCGCCGAGGAACAATGATGGCCACATTAATCACACTCCAAACCGCTTGCGGCGCAGAAAGTGAATCGCTGTTAAAGCAGGCGCATTTGCAGGCCGAACTCTGGGATAACTGGCTACAACCGCTCTCGTCAGAGAATCCCGCGGGAACCGATCCCGGCTACGACGACGACTTCCAGCAGATGCGCGAAGAGGTCAACAAACTCTCTGGTGCAGATACTACCCTCACCTGCGAGCTGGCAGAAAAACTGCTGACCAGCCAGTGCAAAGACGTGCGCGTCGCCACCTATTACATCTGGGCGCGTCTGCATCGTGACGGTGAGGCCGGTCTGGCCGACGGCCTTTCCCTGCTGGCCGGGTTAATCACCCGGTTTGGCGAAAGCTTGCATCCCCTGCGTGCCGCCAGCCGTAAAACGGCGCTGGAATGGATTTCCGGGTCCCGTGTGCTGGACAGCCTGTCGCGCTATCCGGAAGTCGAAAAAACTGATTTTACCCGCATCGTCGGTGCGCTGACGCTCATCGAACACGCACTGAACAACTGGGATGAAGCCTCCCGTCCGCAGCTGGGCGCATTGTTTACCGCGCTGGAAAACCGGCTGGTACAGTCCGGCGGGATGAACGCCGTCGTTCCGCAAAACAGCAGTTCGTCTTCTTCCGCACCGGAGAGCAACAGCGCTCCGTCCTTACGCGCGGTACAGTCAGGACGCGATCTGATGGAACAGGCCAAAACGCTGGCAAAATACCTGCGCGATCAGCCGCAGGGCTGGCTCTCCGGCCATCATCTTATCAAGAGTGTGCGTTGGGACACGGTGCACGAACTGCCGCCGCTGGATGCCAGTGGCCGCACCCGTTTGATGCCGCCACGTCCTGAATATCGTGCACAACTGAAACGTCTTTATCTGCAACAAAGCTGGCTGGAATTGCTGGAGCAGGCAGAATCCATGTTTGGTGAAGGGGTTAACCACTTCTGGCTGGATGTGCAGTGGTATTTGCATCAGGCACTCACGAAATCTGGCGCACCTTATGACGGCTGGGCCACCTGCATTACTCAGGATCTCAACCTGCTGCTGACCCGTCTGCCGGGGCTGGAAAGTTTATCCTGGAGCGACGGTACACCGTTCGCCGACGAAGTGACACAAAGCTGGATTAACCAGCACGTTCTGGAGTCTGCCAGCGGGTGGGATAACGAAACTGCCGCTGCGGTCACTTCCGGCGAAGACGACATCCTTCAGCTCGAATCCGAAGCACTGACGCAAGCCGACAGCGACGGTGTCGAAACGGCCCTGCGGTGGTTGCAGTCACGTCCCGGCATCAGCACTCCGCGACACCAGTGGCTGATACGTCTGGTGATGGCCCGCGTCGCGGAACAATACGGTAAGAATGATATGGCTTTGCATTTGCTGGGCGATCTCGATAACGGTGGTGCAGCGCTCAGTTTGCAGCAGTGGGAGCCAGAATTAATTTTCGAAGTCAAAGCCCGCCGCCTGAAATTACTGCGCATGAAAAATCAACGCGGCGACGGTGACAAGAACCGCTTACTGACCGAAATGGACAACCTGCTCAGCGGGCTGATAGCGCTGGATCCGGCACGTGCTGCGGTGTTGTGCGGTTAATACGCAAATAAAGGAATATCACATGGCAAAGGGTTATTACCTGGTAATAAAAGATAAAACGACCTGCGGAGGCATTATTACCGAAGGGGATCCCACACACACATTATTCGGGAAGGCAATTGCCCGAGAACAGGACCGCGTCACCTGCGGTAAACATCCCGGTATGTTTATCATCGTGGGCCACATCCCGGGAGATTCTGTGATGGGCAGGAAATTTGCAGGCACATTGCACAGCAAAAGCAGTTGCCCGTGCCAGGCGCGGTTCATTCCGTCGATGATAAATGACACGTATGAGTTTGGGGCAGGTCAGGCACAGCATAAGTTCTCATCAGAACAATCCAAACAGCCGGTTTTGTCGCCTTATATTACAGGGGAAAAGACAGACTCAGGCTTTGTGCCTGATTATCCTGCGACTGCGTTGATTAATACATATATATTCCCAGATAATCGCATTCGTGACATGTTACAGGCCAATAGTACCACGGTGATGCTTCTTACCTTAGCAGAATGCTTTGATCTGCTTGGCGCGTGGCATGCTGTTAAAATCGGTTGGGTTAATATTACTCAATCAGAGCCTGGGAAGATTATTGTGAACTATGGATTAAACGGTAGGGACATAGTCAATACATCGGTCGTAATAGCAAAGTTAGGTAGCTTCGGCATCACTGCAACAAAATTCGTAAATGAAAAAGGCACAGAGCTGATAAAAATATCAGGCTACGCGGGAATTCGTAAGATATTAAATGCACCCGTATTTTCCTTGGAAAATCCACAAATAATAAAAGCTGGTATAGGGAAATATGGATTAAGAGGTGCAATGACAGAAGGTGCTACCATTACATTTATATTTGTAACGGTATATCGTACAGTTGATTTTATTTTAAATGATCAAACAACTCTGGCAATGTTCATTGGTAATTTAGCTACTGACGTGGCGAAGTTAGCGATTAATACAACTATTATGTGGGGCATTGGTGAGGTTTTAGTTGCATTTGTTCCTGTCGTTGCAGTGCCCTTGGGAGTTGTTGTGTTAGGTGGACTAGGAATAGCTATTATCTTAAACGTCTTAGATACAGAGTTTGGCGTAACTGATAAAGTCGTGGCATGCCTAACAGCTGCTCAGCAAGAATTTGTTGAAACAGCTAGAAGTAAGTCTAGAGATGTTGAAAAAGGAATATGGGATTTAGGCGCCATGTTTGCAGATAAAATGCTGGAGAAAGGCGTAGAAGTTATCGAATCCGAAGTCATGAAGTATTTGAGGAATTCAATTAACGACATAACACCGAGGGTTTATTGATGATGTATAATATGAAACAACGTTTCTTTTCTTTTTTGGGTTTTTTACTTTTCTCTGGATTGTCTTCCTCTATTTTTTACGCTGGGCTTTATTTGCTATCCTCATATCAAAAGTATAATTCCGTTGTCGTTTATTCAATATGGTCTATCTTTGCTATTTTATTTCCTCTTTTTTTCATGCCATATGCATTAATGCTAATCCCAGCCTTCATTCAAGGGAGAAGTATTTCTAGTAAATCCGGAAAGATACTTATAAGAATTTCATTGTTTTTTTTAGCAGCAACTTTAATAGGAATGATTTCATTTTCAATAATATTTAAAAACACCCTGAAAAACAGGGGGTATATTGAGTGCCAAGGGGTCCCATCAGGATGGACACCAGGCATGGCTACTAAATATACTCTAGATATTTCAAACTGCAATAAATAATGATGCTGCCATGGATAAAAATTTATACTTCTCTGTGTTGGGTTTTTCTTTATATAATTTGGTTATCTCCTTGGGTTAATGATCGTTTCACTTTCCTTTCCTTTTACCTACCAAAGTCAAAATTTACTATTTTCTGGGCCTATCCCTCTGAGTGAATATTCAGAGGGAATTGATAGTCTAGTCAAAACTGCAGAGGATATTTTTATTGTTTTTTGATCTGCGTACCGTTGATCCTACTTATCTTCAAAAAAGTAAGATAGCTATTAAATGGATATGAATTGCCCCCCTCTTTATTTTGGTCATCTTTATTTTACTGAGACACCCATGGACGACTTAACCCTCCGATACTTCGACGCTGAAATGCGTTATCTGCGCGAGGCGGGCGAAGAATTTGCCCGTGCGCACCCTGACCGTGCTGCCGGATTGAATCTGGATAAAGCCGGTGCCCGCGACCCGTATGTAGAGCGCCTGTTCGAGGGCTTTGCCTTTTTGATGGGGCGACTGCGGGAAAAACTCGACGACGATCTGCCTGAGCTGACCGAAGGGCTGGTCAGCCTGCTGTGGCCGCACTATCTGCGCACCATTCCTTCCCTCTCGATTGTGGAATTCACCCCCGAATGGCAGGGAATGAAAGAGCGCATGGCGGTAAGCAAAGGTTTTGAAGTGCTTTCCCGCCCGATAGGAGAACGTCGCACGCGCTGCCGCTACACCACCACGCAGGATATTGCGCTGCTGCCGCTTTCGCTCAGCCGCGCGGTGCTGGATACCGAACTCGACGGACGCTCGGTGATCCGTCTGCGTTTTCACTGCGGTGAGCTGGCCGACTGGAGCAAAATGACCCTTAGCCATCTGCCGCTCTATTTTGATGCCGATGCGCCGCTGGCCTGCGCCCTGCATGAAGCCTTAACGCTCAATACTGCCAAATTGTGGATCCGTCTGCCGGGGCAATCCGACCGTCAGCCGCTGGACGCATTCTTCGCGCCGCAGGGCTTTAGCGAGCAAGACCAGTTGTGGCCAAAAGGCGACAGCGCGTTCAGCGGTTATCAGTTGCTGCTGGAATACTTCACCTTCCGGGAAAAATTTATGTTCGCCGCGCTGAAAGGGCTGGAAACCGTGGCCTTACCGGCCGAACTGGCGTGGTTTGAAATTGATGTCGTGCTGGAAAAACGCTGGGAACATGATTTCTCGTTCTCGGAAAAACATCTGCGGCTGCACTGCGTGCCAGTCATTAATCTGTTCCCGCTGGAATCTGACCCGCTCTCGCTCTCCTCGTTGCAGACGGAATATCTGCTGCATCCGATGCGCGTGCAGGATGGCTATACCGAGATCTACTCTGTGGACTCGGTGATCTCTTCCAAACATTCCGGGCATCAGGTGTATGTGCCGTTTACCAGCTTCCGCCACAAAGGCGGGATGCTACGCCATGATGCACCCGAGTATTACTACCATACGCGCGTCAAACGTGGCCCTTCCGGCCTGCACGATACGTGGCTGGTGCTGGGCGGTGAGGCGTTTGATAACCACACCGTACCGGAGAACGAAAACCTGTCCCTGAGCCTGACCGGCACCAACGGCCAGTTACCTCGTAAATCCCTGCAAAGCACGGTGCTGGATACCGCGGTGAAATCCACCGGGGCTAATGTACGGGTGCGCAATCTGTCCGTGCCGTCGATGCCGTGTTATCCGCCGAACCGGGACCGTTTTCACTGGCGGGTGCTGAGCCATCTGGGCAGCAGCTTCCTGTGGATGATGGACAACGCCGAAGTCCTGCGCGGCACGCTGGCGCTGTATGACTGGACGGAAAACGAGATGAACCGCCGCCGTCTGGATGCCATCGCTGAGGTGAAGCACCGCGAAATTGAACGCTTTGAACGCGGTTATCTGCTGCGCGGCGTGCATATCGAAATCACGCTCGACAGCAACGGCTTTGCCGGTAACGGCGATATCTGCCTGTTCGGTGAAATGCTCAGCCGCTTCTTCGCGCTGTACACCGATATTCATCTGTTTAACCGCCTGACCCTGATACTGCAACCGACAGGAGAACGTCTGGAATGGGAAGAGAATCACAAGCCGCGCATTCCCGGCTAAACGCCAGGCTTGAGCGCGACATCGGCAAGATCAACTTCTTCCGCTTCTGTCAGTTACTCGAACAACAACCGGGCTGCCTGCCGCTGGGCAGCACCGCCAATCCAGCCGACGATCCGGTGCGTTTTCGCCCGCATCCGGGCATGGGGTTCCCGGTCAGTGAACTGAAAGCCTTCGAAACGGATGAAGAACATCCCGATGCGCCGCCAACGGTGCGCACCACGTTTATGGGGCTGTACGGGGTGGATTCGCCGCTGCCGACGTCGTATATCGACGACATCACCCAGCAGCGCGAAGGACATGAGGCGCTCGAAGGTTTTCTCGATATTTTCAACCACCGCATCATGACGCAGTTCTACCGCATTTGGCGGAAATACTCCTATCCGGCCACCTTCGAAGCAGGCGGAAAAGACAATACGTCGCAAAGCCTGCTGGGGCTGATTGGCATGGGGATCCCCGGTTCGCAACAACATTTTGCGACACCAACCTCACGCTTCCTGGCTTTGCTCGGTGTGATGCGCCAGCCGGGAAGAACGGCGGAAGGCGTGCAGGCGCTGGTGCGGTTGTTAGCGCCGCTGACGCAGGCGGATATCACGCCGCATTGCCTGCGCACCGTGCGCATCGCCGCGCCGATGGCATTTGCTGATGAAGGCGCTAACTGGCTGGATGGCTACACCGTGATGGGCGATGAGGCGATCGATGCCAACAGCCAGTTGCTGATATCCCTGCACACCTCAGACTCGGACGAGGCCAGTGAATGGCTGCCGGGCGGTCAGATTTATGCGGATTTTCAGGTACTGCTGCGCGTGTACCTAGGCTGGCGCTATAAGGCGTGCATCCAGCTGACGGTACCCACTCAGCTGCTACCGGCACCGATATTAGGTGATTCGCCGATAAGACTGGGGCTGACCGGCGTGTTGGGGCTGGGCGATGACGCACCGTCAGAGGATATCCCCGAATACTTTACCGTGGAGCTGGGCCGCTACAGCGGAATGGCTCCTGATATGCATCAGGAAGGAAATGGTCGTGTTATTAAATACCTCTTTAAAAAGTAAACTCTGGTTGCCTGCGCTGGCTTTATTACTGAGCGGCTGCGGGCTGACTCAAACGGTGACAGACGGCACCGTCTCAGCCACAAAATCTCTGTTTTATAAGCAGATAAAAGTGCTGCATCTGGATTTCACCGCCCGTGAAGCCCTCAATACCGATGCCACCGAGGCGAACTCATTCTCGCAGCCAGTCATGGTTCGCGTTTATCAGCTGCGCGATGATAAAAACTTCCAGAAAACGGTCTATCAGCAACTGGCAGGCGACGGCGATGATGCCCTTAAAGACGATCTTCTTGCCAGCCGCAACGTGGTGGTGAAGCCAGGCACGGCGGCATCGCTGGATATGCCGATGGAGAAGGATGCCAAATTTGTGGCGGTCGTGGCCCTGTTCCGTAATCCGGATTTAGCCAAAGGTCAGTGGCGTCTGGTGTTAACCCGTGAAGATCTGGATCCGGATAAACCGCGCACTATCGAACTGGGTAATAACGCGCTGACCTTGCTTGCGGAGAAAAAATGATGCCCGGCTCCCGCTCTCCCTCACTTTACGAAATGCTGCGGGGCAACTTTGCTGGCGGCCTCGAGCTTCATCAGGTCAGTGAAGAGGATCAGGTGGTGCTCTCGGTGCTCGACAACATGCAACGCATCCTCAACTGCCGCGCCGGAACGCTCAGCCATTTGCCGGATTACGGCCTGCCTGACATGACCAAAATGTTACAGGGCATGCCCGGGACCGCGCATGCGCTTATTGATACGCTTGCCGGTGTGTTGTTGAAGTATGAGCCTCGCCTGCAGGCCCTGAATGTGAGTCTTCTCGAGCAGGAGGTGCCGGGCGAGCTGCGTTACGCCATCGACGCCGAGCTGAAGGGCATCGGTCTGGTGCGCTACGGCACCGAATTCATGCCGGAGGGGCGGGTGCTCATCAGGCATATGAGACAGCAGCAGTATCTCGACCCTAACATCAGAATGTAGGTTGTTCATCTCCTCAGGCTTACCAGGTAACGCATGTCAGCAAAAACACACTTTCTTAAAAAACTCCAGGCACTGCAGTCCTCTTGCCCGACATTTGACAGCAAGACCGAGGCCGATATTGCAGCGTTTCGTCAGCGACTCACTCAGCTTCATACGCGCATGGATGCGTGGCTGAAGGAAACCGGCATCTGTATTGAAGGTACCTCAGTATCGCTCATTGACCTGCTGGTCGGGCAACGGGCTTTTGAGGTGCTGGGTATTATTCTTTGCTACGAAAACAGGACGATAACATTCACGCCTCTATTTTTGTACGGCCAGGGCGTGACGGGGTGCGTGGAAGTGAACCTCTGCGCAGAGGGGAGTATGACGCCTATTTGTCGGCTGTTTATGCGCGCGGGCAGGCGCACTGAGTGGTGTTGCACCCGGGCAAGCCTGTTGTCAGGGCCCGTGCACGAGTTTGACGAAGAGGCATTTTTCGCGACGCTCGAAGGTTTATTACCCTAGCGGGCATGCGACTCCCTTTCATTACCCTCATTTTTAGGCAGTAACGGAAATCCTCTATGAATAATTTTAAGCAACTTAAAACCGGCAGCGATCCGCGCACGCTGCCAGACTATGCTGCTCTGCGCGCTGAACTGGCTAAACTGTCCCATCCTGCCCGGCCCGATGTGAACTGGCGTTATGCCGAAAAACGCTGTCTCTCGTTGTTTGAGCAAAATGGTGTGGAACTGCAAACAGTGGCCTGGTATACGCTTGCCCGTATGCATCTGGCCGGGTTGCTTGGGCTGAACGAAGGGCTGTCAATTCTGGAAGCCCTGATCCGCCATCAGTGGGGGACTCTCTGGCCGCAACCGGTACATGCCCGGATGGAAATCCTCAGCAGTCTGAGCCAGCGACTACAGCAGCTGATGCGCACGCTGCCCCTGAACTACAGCGACCTCGGTCAGCTTTACCGGGCAGAGCAGCAGCTAACCAGCCTGGGAGCAGTACTACAGCGTCTGGAGCTCAAACATCTGAGCCAGCTCGATACGTTGCGCACTCTGATGCATAACAGTGCATCCCGACTGGAAAACAGCGACGGTGCATCCGAACCCGGTTCTGTCATTCAGCCCGGTATCGTACTGCCAGCTACGGTAATAAATGGCATGGGGACATCTGCTGATGCCATAACCGGTGTTCCGGTTGCAGACAAAAATGAACCGGTTAACTCTGTTAAGTGGGTGTATGTTGCACAGCCGGAACTTCAGCCGAACGTGGACGTGTTGACGACGGTCCCTGCTCCAAAAAAGTTATGGAAGCCGTTTGCTATGGGAATGTTTACCATGCTGGTGGCAGGCAGCGTAGCGGTGTGGGGCTGGCACTATTTGCACCGACAGGACCCGTTACAGGCACAGCTTGCTGCATCGCTGGCTCCTTTACCTTCGGTGCTCTCGTCCGTGCAACTGAAGGCACGTCGTCTTCAAACGCCCTTACCGGAAGCCCTCATTACAGAGACACAGCAGCAACTCACCCGCCTAAATCAGTTACCTCCAGATTGGTCGCTCAACTACAGTCGACAGTTGGTACAACAGGCTCAGGTGCTGTGGCCGGAGCGGGCAAAACCCCTGGCGCTTCAGTGGCAACATCAACTTAATGCAGCAGCTTTACCTGTTGACTCAATGAGCGGCTGGCATCAGGGAATGACAAAATTGCAGCAACTGAGTGACAGGCTGAGCGGGCTGGATGAACAGCGCGGCAAATACATGACGGTCAGTGAACTGAAGTCTGTGGTCTATTCGACGAGCCAAACTTTTAACCGTTCTGTGCCCGCAGAAGAGCAACTGCGCCGGTACGCGGATAACCCCTCAGATATTCAGTTGCGGCAGGTAGAAATGGCCCTGGAGCAGCTTCAAAAACGTTATTTTTTGCTGCGACAAGAGCAGAGTAAAACGGCGGTGACCCTGGTGACGCCGTGACGGTTATTCACTGCGGTCTTTGTCGTTAGGTCATGCCCCATTTTTAGCCGAGGCGAAGAGTAGAACGTAGCGCATGTCATTTTGGGGTATCGCCACTCAGTGCGATGTTTGCAACACAGTTCAGACACCGGAGTTCCGGCTTCAGCCTGGCCATGATTTGGTTGCCGGTAAACATTTTATGATCTGAAAATATAAACCAAAGCAATAATACCCACACAAACAGCGCAGATGACTGCACTACCGGAGAATTCTCTTAATGAACTTAAATAATCTTCACTGTGTTCATTTAATTGATTAATGGCTTCTTTTTCGCTTTCTGCGTTTACTTCGATATGATGTTTTCTGAATCCTTTTTGTTTCATATCCTTAATTAATGAGCCTGTGACAGATTCTTTTTGGATTGCTTTTGATTCGCGATTTTTTATAAAAACAACATATTTATGCATTATTGCCTCTGTGAAATCACAGGTTTTAACGCTGTGATTTTCCAATTTATTTTTGCCTAAATATCCAAAGGTTCTATCAAATATTAACTTCCGCCAATGTCATTATAGTGACATTTTTTTACCTGTCTCACACGTCATTAGGGTTCAGAAAGTATAAAGGATTGCCATGCTGATCGACGTCTGGTTGGGTTTGAACACGATCGGGCTATCCTTGGCATGTTTGTTCAGCCAGGTGTAGTCGACGCTGGCTAACGTGCCCCAGTGCGAGGTGAGCTGGTGACTCCATGTCAAACTGCTTTCCACTCCATAAAACCCACTGTTGGCCTGGTAGGGGGCATAACCTGAACGAAGACTCTGGCTGTGATCAACGCCATAAAATGTATTCATGTAGCGGCTGTCGCCAAAAAGCGCCGCACTTTGAAGGGCTACTGTGTCAGTGTCATTCTGGAATGGGAGCAGAGTCGCCGATGTTCGATACTGCACGCCTTGCCCATCGCTGAGCGGTAGAGTGGCTTTACCTTCGAAAGACAGCCAAGGTGTCACTGACCAGCCAACAGCGATGGCTGTATTCAGCGCAGCATTGATATTGCCCATGCCTTTGAGCTTATCTGAACCGTCGCGCCAGCTTGAGTTCTGATCCGAGCGACCTAAGCTATATCCCAGCGTATGCTCGAGATACAAACCCCTGTCACTTTGCAGGTCATAGCCAAGACCTTTCTGAGTATCAAAAAAGAATGCGCCATCCCGTGCCTGCACGACGGGAGCAACCTGCCAGTGTCGTTTATCCGATCCGCTGTAACGCGGCGAATTTTGCCCGCCAACGCCAAGAGTCAGGCTCGGCGGCGGTGTGGTTGTCTCTGCACGCGCTACGGTACTGGTGACGGCAAAACAGGTAATGTACAGCAACAGCTTTCTGGTTATCATCGTGACTCCTCATCATTCATCAATCGCCAAATAAAAGCGGATTATGACCGCGTCTGAAGCACAGAGTATGAAGAGGCAGTGTCAATTTGCTGTCGGGAAATTATTAAGAAACGGTCAAGGTAGTGAATATGCAAATAAAGCGAGTCCTGATTATTGAAGATGACGCTGATGCTGCCGACGTGCTCAAGGCGTATTTAAAACGGGAACAGTATGAGGTTGCAGTAGCAGGAGATGGTCTGGTCGGACTTGAGATGGTACAGCGTTGGAAACCAGACCTTATTTTGCTTGATGTGATGTTGCCAGGCATGAACGGGACCGAAGTGCTGGCAGCTGTGCGTCGGAAAAACAATACGCCAGTGATTATGGTCACGGCTATGGGCGATCTCCCGGATAAAATTGGTGCGCTTCGCTATGGCGCGGATGACTATGTGGTGAAACCCTACAATCCAGGGGAAGTGGTCGCCAGAGTTCAGGCCGTGTTGCGCAGAACATCCACTGCGGCAGAAACTGAAAGATCTGGATCCCTGCACTGGAAAAATTTAACCGTAGACAGCGAGGTGCTGACCGCCAGCGTCACTGATGGTTCAGGGAAACTGAGCTATCTGGACTTAACCCCCACTGAATTTAGCGTACTGACCACACTGATGAGTGCGCCTACTCGGCCTTTCTCGCGGCAATATCTTCTTGAGTGCTGTCTGCCGGAAAGTGAGGCTTTAGAGCGGGTGGTCGACACGCACGTTTATAACCTGCGGAAAAAAATGGAGTCGGCTGGCATTGCAGATGTGCTGGTCAATGTCCGTGGTGTCGGTTACCGGTTCAGACAACCATGAATAAAAATAACCACCAATCCCTTTGGCGCTGGATTTGCGTGCGTATTCTCCTGCTTGCTATTGGTTCGGTCATTGTCATCGCAATTTGTATGTGGGTACGTTTTGCCTTGGTGAACCTTTGGATCCTTCATCACATGCCTATCGCAGTAAGAAATGAACTGACATTGTTACTGGATAACCCTGCAACCAACCCTGCACGCTTTCACCAGATTGTTGACCAATGGTGGGGCATCGAATATTCAGTTCCTTCGATTGCGTCAGCAGATTGGATTATGATGGGGGTACTTGTCGCTGTCACCATACCGCTTATCCTCATATTGGGATTACGTTCGGCACGCCCTTTATCCGCACAATTCAGCCGTCTTGCCTCTGCAGCAGGAGCGGTATCTCGAGGGCAATTTTCTACCAGAGCGGATCCTGTAAAAGGCGCACCCACCGAGTTGGTTCAGTTCACTGAGGACTTCAACACCATGGCCCGAAAGCTCGCCCGTTATGATCGGGAGCTTCGTGCATCTCATGTGGCTATGGCGCACGAACTGCGCTCCCCACTTACGGCCGCGATAGGGCGACTTCAGGGCGTGTTAGACGGTGTCTTTGAGCCGGATCCGCGGCAGCTCGAGATGGTGATGAAGCAGCTTATTCATTTGAGTCGGCTTATCGAAGAGTTGCATCTGCTCTCGCTGGCTGACGCGGGCCAGTTAAGTCTGGATAAATGTGAAATAGATATAGCGGAATTGCTGCGGGAACGAGTGATATGGTTAACACCCCAGTCTGAAGCCGTGGATATGATTATCTCTGTTGACGTAGAGGTTGACTGTCGCTACGTAGGTGACCCTTTTCGCCTGGGACAGGTCTTTACTATTCTAATGGAAAATGCGCTGCGATACGCCTCAGAAGGCGGTGTTTTAGCTATTAAAGCCAATCGGTTGCCAGGTGGTTTGCAAATTTTATTCCGTGATAAGGGGAAAGGCGTCGAAGAAGCCTTCCTGCCACGGATATTTGAACGATTCACCCGAGCTGAAACGTCACGTGCTCGCCACTTCGGTGGCAGTGGCCTTGGTCTCTCCATCGCTCGGGCAATCTGTGAGGCGCACGGAGGCACGATAAAAGCCAGTCATAGTGAGGACGGTGGATTAGTGATTAGCCTTGAATTGCCTGCAATAGAAAACATTTAATTTAAACATATCGAATAAAGTGTCTGTCTTGACGCATCCTTGATGAAATATCGAATGAATCTGGACAGAAACTGGATTGAATAGCGTTATATCAATTCAGGGATTCAATTATGACAGACACTTTTTCGCATATTGCCCGCCACGTACCAAGCCATGTCATCTCTTCGCGCAAATTGACACACTGGATTATTGTGTGCATATTTTTTTTTATTTTCTTAAGCCTCAATGGCTGTGGAGAAAAAACTTCGAAGAAGGGGGTATTGACTCGCCCTGTGCGCACTGTTGTTGCTCCTCAGCCTTCATTCTCGACATCGTTTATACAAACCGGTGAAATACGAGCCCATGATGAGATTACACTGGGTTTTCGTTTAGACGGTCGGCTACTTGAGCGCAGGGTGGAAGTCGGAGACTCTGTCTCACAAGGGCAGCTTCTGGCCAGCCTGGGAAGTGAAACAAGTGAGAACCAGCTCAGCAGTACACGGGCCGATCTGGTCAGTGCCCGGGTTGCCGAGCAGATGGCGGCCACTAATCTTCGTCGCATGAAAGCGTTGATGCCAAAAGGTGCGATTTCACGCGTTCAGCTCGATAACGCCATCTCGGAATGGCAGTCAGCTGCGTCACACCTTCAAACCAGTGAAAATTCGCTGAAAAATGCGCAAAACAACCTGTCTTGGTCTCGCCTTACATCACCAGCCGCCGGTGTGATTACACAAGTCAGTGCCTCGGCCGGACAGGTCGTCAGCGCAGGACAAACCATCGTTACTTTGGCGGAATCTAACAGAAAAGATGCCGTGTTTGACCTCTCAGAAGCGCAAGCTGGTGCGCTGAAAAGTTCTGCCATCTTTAACGTTTCCCTCCTTTCTGAACCGAGCGTTCAAGTACCCGGCGTTGTCCGCGATTTAAGTCCTCAGTCTGATCCGCAAACTCGCACTTGGCGTGTTCGTGTTGCGCTGGATAATCCACCGCCGGCAATGATATTAGGTGCCAGTGTGCTGGGGCAGTTACCTGAAACAGGTCAACGTACAATCCGTCTGCCGGCATCTGCACTCACGGAGGCCGATGGTCATCCTGCCGTGTTCGTGGTTAACATGAAAACTCTTCGACTGGAACGCCGTAAGGTGGTTATCGGTAAGTTTTCCGTCTCAGATATCTACCTTATCTCAGGTGTTGCACCTGGTGACACGGTGGTTACGGCTGGGGTTAGCAAGCTGCGAGAAGGTGAGTTAGTGAGCCCAGGAGAGGTGGCGGAATGAGCAGGAAATCATCCTCATCTTCATCATTTAATCTTTCAGCCTGGGCTCTTGGGCACCAACAGCTGATTGTTTTTTTTATGTTAGTCATCTTGGTTGCGGGATGGACGAGTTATGAAAATTTACCGCGTAATGAAGATCCCGCATTCACGATCAAAACTGCGGTGGTGTCGGCGCAGTGGCAGGGCGCCACGTTGCATGACACCGTTAATTTGGTCACCGATGTTTTGGAGAAGAAGCTGCAAGAACTCCCTTACCTCGATTATGTTGAAAGCAATACCCGTGCAGGGCGTTCGATTATTTATATCAATCTCCGCGACGATACTCCCCCGGCTTCGGTACCTGAGATCTGGTATCAGGTGCGAAAAAAAATGCAGGATATTTCCCCTTCACTTCCTGAAGGTGTTCAGGGGCCAACTGTCAATGATGAGTTTGATGATACTTACGGCATTATCTACGGGTTTACCGTCGAAGGATTTACGCCGCGTGAATTACGCGACAAGGTGGAGGCTATTCAGCGCAGCCTGGTGTCGCTACCTGATATTGGAAAAACCACGCTGTTAGGTGTGCAGGAAGAGCAGATGGTGATTGATTTTTCACCGCGCCAGCTTGCGGGTATGGGGATTACTTTGCAACAGGTCATGGATGCCTTGAAGCAACAAAACGCGGTGGTGCCTAGCGGTATGTTGCGTAGTGATCGCGAGAATATTGCACTGCGCGTTAGCGGGGCGCTGAATTCGCAGCAAAACCTTGCTGCTGTAACACTACATATCGCGGGCCACTACATTCCCCTGAACGATATTGCGTCGATCAGCCGCCAGAGTGTGGAGCCGCCATCTCCTGTTTTCAGAGTTAACGGCCAACCTGCCATTGGCCTCGCAATTTCAATGGCTAAAACCGGCAATATGCTTAGCTTCGGCAAGGCACTTAACGAGCGTATGGAGAGCGTTAGCAACCAGCTTCCTCATGGGATCAACATGACAAAAGTGGCTGACCAGTCAGCCGTCGTGAAGCAGGCAGTAGACGGTTTTGTCAGAGTGTTGATCGAGGCTGTTGTCATCGTGCTAGCTGTGTCTTTTGTCTCGTTGGGCACCCGCGCAGGTCTTGTGGTCGCTACTGCAATTCCATTGGTGCTTGCTATGACTTTCATCGGAATGATGATTGCGGGTATCGGTTTGCAGCGTATCTCTCTTGGCGCGTTAATTATTGCATTGGGTCTTATGGTCGATGACGCAATGATAACCGTTGAGGCGATGGTTTCTCGGCTCGAAGCTGGGGATACACGCTGGCGAGCAGCGACTTACGCCTTTGAAACTACCGCTTTCCCCATGCTGACCGGCACACTGGTGATGATCGCCGGTTTTATTCCGGTAGGATTTGCGGCATCCAGCGCAGGCGAATATTGCTTCTCTCTGTTTGCTGTGGTTCTGATCGCGCTTCTGTGCTCTTGGGTCGTGGCGATTGTCTTCTCTCCTCTCATGGGGACCTGGTTATTGTCCTCACGAGTTAAAACGCATAACGACCAACCAGGCAAAGTGATGTGCTTTTATCGACAGATTTTGCTGACAACCCTGGCGCATCGTGGGGCGACTATCGGACTTGCAATCGTGTTTGTCGGGCTTGCGGCCTATGGTACCACTTACATGCAGGGGGATTTTTTTCCTTCTTCAGACAGGCCAGAGTTGTTGATAAGTCTTACGTTGCCAGCCAATGCGTCCCAGTCAGAAACTGAGCGTCAAACCGAACGGTTAGAAAAAATACTGAAAGGTAATGCTTATGTTGATCATTTCTCAAGCTATGTGGGGTCCGGCGCTATACGTTTTTATCTGCCGATGGACGTCCTGCCTGATAATGAAAATACAGCGCAGATAGTCGTGGTAGCCAAAAGCCTCGATGACCGAGAGCGACTCCAACATCAATTAGACACACTAATGGTGAAATATTTCAATGATATCACCACGCGGGTTTCTCCCTTAGAGCTGGGACCTCCGATTGGATGGCCGCTGAAATATCGCGTTAGTGGGCCCGATTACGACAAGGTTCGCCGTCTTGCTCAACGTCTCGAAGCGGAGATTGGCAATAATCATTCTACCCGCGAGGTGAATTTAACGTCAGGCGAGCCAGAGAGGGTGGTGACATTACGGGTGAACCAAACCGCCGCAAGGGCCGCGGGTGTTTCATCAGAAAGTCTTGCCGATGAACTCAATACCATTTGGTCAGGAAGTGTCGTGACGACAGTGCGCGATAAAGACCGGCAGATTAATGTTGTTCTGCGGGCCAACAATGAGGAAAGGCAGGATCTGGGCACGCTTTCCAGCCTGAAAGTGACCTCGAAAAGTGGAGATAAGATCCCATTAAGTCAGGTAGCGACGCTGGAATGGGGTGTGGAGGAGCCTATTGTCTGGCGTCGTCAACGCATGCCATTTATCACGGTCCAGACAGATTTGGCACCAGGACGGCTTGCCGACACCGTCTCAGCAGAACTTGCTCCTGGCATTGAACGGATGCGAGCCGACTTGCCGCCCGGATATCGTATAGAAGAGGGAGGAACAGTCGCTGAGTCAGATAAGGGCAATGCTTCTGTCTATCGTGTTCTGCCGGTGACACTGTGCGTCATGCTGGTACTGCTGATGATTCAATTACAAAATTTTTCGCGCATGTTTATTGCATTGGCGATGGCGCCTTTTGGATTGATAGGCGTTGTACTCGCGATGTTGCCTACCGGCACAGCAATGGGATTTGTTGCGCTGTTGGGGATCATCGCCTTAACGGGGATGATCATTCGCAATGCCGTTATATTGATCAGTGAAGTTGACAATAATTACCGTAAAGGGATGTCTCGTCAAACCGCCATAATTTCTGCTTCTCTGCACAGATTCCGTCCAATACTTCTTACCGCTTGTGCCGCGATATTAGGTATGGTGCCCATTGCGGAACAGGTTTTTTGGGGACCTATGGCCTATGCCATCATTGGCGGCTTGTTAGTTGCCACCCTAATTACTCTGACGGTACTGCCAGCTTCACTGAATGTCATGATGCAGCTCGAAGATAAATGGCGCGACAGGCCAAAAAATAAGCTAAATACATTGGAATAGCAGGCCGTTTTTTCATCATCGTGACGCCGGGTGATATCAACGGACCTGAGCCCGCTCTGCCGGGAAAATGACGATACAGAGGATTGTTGCGGTGGTTGAATTCAAACAGGATTTGCGACTGGAGTACATGCCGACTTGTAGTCCCTCCGGTTTTTAGTACCACCGCCAATGAGGATCTCCGGCCAGTTTTTGCCTCGCATAGATAACGGGTGGCATATCACCGAGTGAGCTATGCGGACGTTCTTCGTTATATTCTGCGC
>NZ_BMFZ01000018.1 GCF_014639435.1 Hafnia psychrotolerans
GCACGGGCGGAAAAAGTACGCTAATGGGCATCAGTAAACGTGGGGATAAAAATCTGCGACGTCTTCTGGTGCAATGCGCTCGCGCTTTTATGCAACGACTTGAACACCATCAGGGGCGGCTGGCTGGCTGACTGGGTGAAGGCCCAACTGACACGGCATCACTCGAACGTAGTGGCCTGCGGGCTGGCCAACAAACTGGCCCGAATAGCCTGGTCGGTGACAACCCATCGGACAGCTTTTATCCAATAAAAAGAGCTAACAGGACGAACTGTTAGCTCTTAGGCATTACGCAGTGACTTTCTGGTTTTGCGACGATTGATTATTGATGACATGAACGGCACAGCGACCTGCGGATGAACCTGACATAAAAAATGGCTCTTTGAAGCCGTCCGCTTTTTAAGGTTCTGCAGGCGCGGACTTCATCGTGGCGCGGGCAACGTAAGGTTGCCCATCAGACGCCGTATAGATTTAAGCAAGCCCATCATAAATCAAAATCGGTGTTGCAAAAACGGGGGTGACCATAGATTTTATTGCTGCTTTTCAGACTAGATAGTTGATTAATGCGATGGGTATTCCTGAATCGTTATCTGCAAAGCCAGCTTTTTACCATTACGCATGATCTCAACTGGGATCACCGTTCCAGGGCGGATTTCAGCTACCTGATCCATGGTTTCAATGGCGGATATAGCCGGTTTTCCATTCACGCTGACAATCACATCATTAACCTGCATGCCTGCATTGGCGGCCGGGCCATTTGGTGTGACCTCGTTGACAATGATGCCCTGCATTCTGTCGATGCCAGTATTAGGGCCGTGCAGAGGTGAGACTTCTCGCCCACCAATGCCGATATAACCACGGATCACCCTGCCATCACGGATCAGTTTACCCATGACTTTCATCGCGAGCGCGGTCGGTATGGCAAAGCCAATACCTTCCGGTGTGGCACCGTTGTTACTTTGGTCAAAGGATAGCGTGTTAATGCCCACCAGTTCACCCAGGCTGTTAACCAGTGCGCCACCCGAGTTGCCCTGGTTGATAGAGGCATCGGTTTGCAGGAAATTCTGTCGACCGGAAGGGCTGAGGCCGATGCGGCCTGTGGCGCTGATGATGCCCTGCGTCACCGTCTGACCAAGATTGTAGGGATTACCGATGGCCATCACCAGATCGCCGACTCGGGGAACACGCTTGGTGTTAATGGGAATGACCGGCAGGTTACCCGAGTCGATTTTCAAAACGGCCAGGTCAGTCAAGCTGTCTGAGCCAACTAACAGCGCTTCAAAGACTCTTCCGTCCTGCAACGCGACGATAACTTGATCCGCGTTATTGATAACGTGTTTGTTGGTAAGAATGTAGCCTTTATCATTCATGATCACGCCGGAACCCAGGGTGCGGATCTGTAATTCGCTTTTTGAATTAGCACCCATATTACGGTTATAGACGTTCACTACGGCAGGGGCTGCATGACGCACACCTTCGTTAAAGCTGACGGGCTGTTCATCGTTTTCGCTGAACTGGTGTTCAAACAATGGCTGGACAATATTTTTGCGCAACATGGGTACTGATGCCAGTAAAATACCGGCAACAATCAGTCCAATAACGGCGGATCGCAATAACTTAACAAGCATAGGAGTCTGGAATGGTGGGTGGAATATTTCAGAAGGATAGCATGAGTTGTTCGAACGCAGCACGGGCTGCGTCCGATTTTCAGAGGTTTACGGCATTAACATCATTTTTACGGCATTAACAAATAGATATTTTGGCCTTTGCGTTGAACGCTCAGTGCGATCAAGGCGGGTTTGGCTTCGAGGATCTTACGAAAAGCAGCCAGGTTATCAACGTTCTGGCGATTAACACCGATGATAACATCATCTTTCTGTAAGCCAATCTGATCGGCAGGAGAGCCTTTTTTTACGTCATCAACGTGGACCCCTTTGGCTGTTTTCGGGGCGAGATCGCTCAGGGTAACACCCAGCAGTGCCGGATTAAGCTTGTCGATGCTGGTTTCAACCGTCGGACTCTTATCCAGTGTGACGTTCACGGTCATCGGTTTACCTTCGCGTATCAAACCAATCTGCATGGTTACGCCCGGACCGGCTGTGCCGACTTTGGCGCGCAGTTCAGCGAAACTGCTTAGCGGTTTGCCTTGCAGCGTGACCAGAATGTCCCCTGACTTAATGCCAGCTTTTGAGGCTGCCGAAGCGGGTAGCACTTCGTTAACAAACGCGCCGCGCTGGCTGTCGAGTTTGAAGGCTTTGGCCAGCTCCGGCGTCATTTCAGTGCCGCGAATGCCCAGTAGACCGCGCTTAACCTCACCAAACCTGATCAACTGTTCGCTCAGGTTTTTCGCCATATTGACCGGAATAGCAAAGCCAATTCCGATGCTGCCGCCCTGGGATGACAGGATGGCGGTGTTGATGCCAATCAGCTCACCCTTAAGGTTCAGCAACGCGCCACCGGAATTACCACGATTAATCGAGGCATCGGTCTGGATAAAGTTCTCCAGCCCTTCAAGGTTCAGTCCGCTGCGCCCGAGCGCCGAGATAATACCCGAGGTAGCTGTTTGGCCGAGGCCGAACGGGTTACCTACCGCCACAGCAAAATCTCCCACCCGCAGTGTATCGGAATCTGACATGGTAATTTGAGTGAGGTTTTTGCCATCAATGATCTGGATTAACGCGATATCTGACTGGTCGTCTTTACCAATCAGTTTAGCGGAGTACTCGCGGCCATCGTTGATCTGCACGGTGATTTTATCGGCATTATTGACCACGTGATTATTGGTCAGTACATAGCCTTTGGCGGCATCAATGATCACGCCAGAACCCAGGCCTTCAAAAGCCTGACCTCCCTGGTCTTCAGAAGGTGCCTGTGGCCCAAAGAAGAACTTGAATTCAGGTGGCACGTCGTTGCTTGGGGGTTGAGTGCCCGTAACCTGCACACTGACCACCGCGGGGAGCACTTTCTCCAGCATAGGGGCCAGGCTCGGTAACGGCTGGCCTTCAACAGCGACGGGAATACCTGCATTCGCCGCAGGAACAGAAGCGAAGGTTAATCCAATACAAATGGTTAATACACTGAACAAAAAAGGCTTTTTCTTCATCAGGATAACACTCTCGCTGTCTGTTATGGACTATGAACGATAGTCTGTGTTGGGCATGTAGGAAGCGTCATTCTTGAGGTACGGCGTCGGCAGATCCGACGCGCTGTGGGCTGACCCGCGACAATGAGCATTGTCACGGGCAGTTCCATTATTTATTTGCGACCCGTGCGCTGACCGCGCAGCAGGCCTGACGCGCCATCTGAGTAGTCGCGTGGCATTTCTACAGGTGCCTGATCGTTGTCAGCCTCAGAGCCGGTCAAACGGTAATTGAACGGGTTGTCCTGAGCTGGCATATCGGGCAGCAGATTGTTTGAACTCTTCGCCATATGTTGATAAAGCTGGCGGTAGTCGGTGGCCATGTTATCCAGCAACTCTGCGCTGCGGGCAAAGTGCCCCGTCAATTCCTGACGATACTCGTCCAGTTCGGCTTTGCTTCTGTCCAGCTCGCTTTGCATCACTTGCTGATCGCGTAATTTACGATTGCCAAAGCGCATTCCTAACGCACCAACGGCGATACCGACCACTAATCCAATGAGCGCATACTCCCAGGTCATAATAACTCCTATTTTGACTTCGTTTTTTCGTAGGGCTTTTTCATGCAATGGTTTTAACGTAAATTCTACCTACGTTTTCCATCCGTATCAGTCCACTATAACCGTTTACCTCGTCCGAGTGGAATCCTGTGCTGACATTCACCACAGCAAAGCGATTTTTCCACGAACAGACCGACGTTAAAAGCGGCGAACTGGTGCTAAATTTGCGGGTAACCGCTGTGAAATACTAAAAAATATTTTCTCAGGGATGTTGATTGACATGCAACCTACGACACCACTCACGTTATATAAGAGCGCACTCACTGCCGGAGAGTTCCAGGCAGATGATATTCAGCTACAGGCCGTTACACGGCTTGAGGTGATTTATCATGCGTTGAATACATCGCCTGCGGTGAAAACGGCAACGCCTGGTGGCTTGTTGAGCCGATTGTTTGGAAAGAGCAGTGCAAAAAACACCTTAAGGCCTGTTCAGGGCTTATATATGTGGGGCGGTGTCGGGCGAGGCAAGACTTGGCTGATGGATCTTTTTTTCCAGACGCTGCCAGGTGAACGCAAACTGCGTCTGCATTTCCACCGTTTCATGCTGCGAGTGCATCAACAACTCACGGCGTTACAGGGACAGGAAAATCCGCTGGAAACGATAGCAGACAGCTTTAAGGCTGAAACCGATGTGCTCTGTTTTGATGAGTTCTTTGTTTCCGATATTACCGATGCCATGCTGTTGGCCACACTGTTGCAGGCGCTGTTTGCGCGTGGTATTACGCTGATTGCGACCTCCAATATTCCGCCGGACGATCTTTATCGCAACGGGTTGCAGCGCGCACGCTTCCTGCCCGCCATCGATCTGATTAAAGAGTATTGTGACGTGATGAACGTGGATGCTGGTATAGATTACCGTTTGCGCACGTTAACGCAGGCGAACCTGTGGTTGACTCCTTTGCAGCCTGAGACGGTCATCGCTATGCGGCATATATTTGATAAGCTGGCCGGGCAAGAGGATGAGACCAACCCACTGTTACAGGTTAATCATCGTCCGTTACAGGCAATGGCTTCCGGCGATGGTGTGCTGGCGGTTGAATTCCATACTTTGTGCGAAGAAGCACGCAGCCAGTTGGATTACATTGCACTATCGAAGATTTATCACAGTGTTTTGCTCCACAATGTGCCGGTGATGGGGCTGAAAGATGAAAATGCTGCCCGGCGATTTCTCGCATTGGTTGATGAGTTTTATGAACGCCGCGTCAAACTGGTGATCTCGGCACAAACGCCGATGTATGAAATTTATCAGGGTGAGCGCTTGAAGTTCGAATATCAGCGCTGCCTGTCGCGCCTGCAAGAGATGCAAAGCGAAGAGTATCTCAGGATGCCGCACCTGCCTTGACCTGCAATTCGTGCGTCGGCAAAAACGGGTGGGGCAATTGCTTCCCCCGAAGACTAAACAGAATGAAGCGAAATCTGCACTATTAGTCAAAAAGAGTTCGATCTTTCCCGGTGACTTCTCTATAATCCTGCGACCCCACGTTACAACGAAGTTTTTTTCCCGAAACTTCATAGTGCCGGCAATGGCTATTCGAAGGGGTAGGTTTGCTGGACTGATGGTCGTGTGAACCTCCAATACTTATTTTATAAATCTGGGTTCTTATGGTTTATAAAAACATATAGGCGTTAGGGTGTTCGCCAACGTGTAACTTTAATTGGGTAAGCTTTTAATGAAAACTTTTACAGCTAAGCCGGAAACCGTACAACGTGACTGGTTCGTAGTTGACGCAACGGGCAAGACCTTAGGTCGCCTGGCCACTGAACTGGCTAGCCGTCTGCGTGGCAAGCATAAAGCGGAATACACTCCGCACGTTGATACTGGTGATTACATCATCGTTCTGAACGCAGAAAAAGTTGCTGTAACCGGCAACAAGCGTAATGACAAGATTTATTACCATCACACCGGCCACATCGGTGGTATCAAACAAGCGACCTTTGAAGAGATGATTGCTCGCCGTCCAGAGCGTGTCATTGAGCTCGCGGTTAAAGGCATGCTGCCGAAGGGCCCGCTGGGTCGTGCAATGTACCGTAAACTTAAAGTTTACGCGGGTAACGAGCACACTCATGCGGCACAGCAACCGCAAGTTCTTGACATTTAATCGGGATTATAGGCAATGGCTGAAAATCAATACTACGGCACTGGTCGCCGCAAAAGCTCCGCCGCTCGCGTTTTTATCAAGCCGGGCAGTGGTAACATCGTAATTAACCAGCGTAGCCTGGAACAGTACTTTGGTCGTGAAACTGCCCGCATGGTAGTTCGTCAACCTCTGGAACTGGTCGACATGGTTTCTAAATTTGACCTTTACATCACTGTTAAAGGTGGTGGTATCTCTGGTCAAGCTGGTGCTATCCGTCACGGTATTACTCGTGCACTGATGGAATATGACGAAAGTCTGCGTGGCGAACTGCGTAAAGCAGGTTTCGTTACTCGTGATGCTCGTAAAGTTGAACGTAAGAAAGTCGGCCTGCGTAAAGCACGTCGTCGTCCTCAGTTCTCCAAGCGTTAATTCTTTACTGCTTCGGCAGTGCTGTGTTGCGACACAAAGAACAACGTCAAAAACCCGGTGCTTCACCGGGTTTTTTTATGTCTGCAATGTCGGTGATTTTTCGGCAAATTGCTGTCTGATACACATTTCCCCACGAAATCATCTATGCCGTCCCCACAGACCGGCCAAAATCTGGTAAACTGTGACACACTTTTGTGCCTGTTCACCGGACAGTGACTGTTGTCGCGCTTCCTGGCTGGCAGTAAAGATGATTGTTCAGGATAGCAGCCTGACAGTTAGCTATTCGCAGATTATTCTAGATAAACTTGGAGGTTTTCATGGCTGTCGCTGCCAACAAACGTTCGGTAATGACGCTGTTTTCTGGCTCGACCGACATCTTTAGCCATCAAGTACGTATCGTACTGGCGGAAAAAGGTGTCAGTGTTGAGATCGAGCAGGTTGAGATGGATCATCTGCCGCAGGATCTTATTGACCTCAACCCATATCGCACCGTTCCAACGCTGGTCGATCGTGAGCTGACGCTGTTTGAGTCACGTATCATCATGGAATACCTTGATGAGCGTTTCCCACATCCTCCATTAATGCCTGTTTACCCGGTTGCCCGTGGTGAAAGCCGTCTGATGATGCACCGCATCGAAAATGACTGGTACTCACTGCTGCGTCAAATTGAGCAGGGTTCTGCACAGGAAGCCGACGCTGCGCGCAAACAATTGCGTGAAGAGCTACTGGCGATTGCACCCATCTTCTCCTATATGCCTTACTTCAAGAGCGAAGAGTTCAGTCTGGTTGACTGCTACCTGGCGCCGCTGTTGTGGCGTCTGCCTGAGCTTGGTATCGAGTTGTCCGGTACAGGTTCAAAAGAGCTAAAAGGCTATATGACCCGTGTATTCGAGCGTGATGCTTTCCTGGCTTCCCTTACTGAACCCGAGCGCGAAATGCGTTTGCACACACGGGGCTAAGTCATGGAGATGAGCGACATGTCTCCGCGGCGTCCGTATCTGCTGCGCGCATTTTACGAATGGTTGCTCGACAACCAGTTAACCCCGCACTTGGTCGTTGACGTTACAATGCCCGGCGTTATGGTTCCGATGGAATTCGCGAGTGATGGCCAGATTGTTCTGAACGTTGCGCCACGTGCTGTCGGTAATCTCGAACTGGGTAACGATGACGTTCGCTTTAATGCCCGTTTTGGTGGTGTTCCGCGTAACGTCTTTGTCCCTATCGCTGCGGTACTGGCCATTTATGCCCGTGAAAATGGCGCCGGAACGATGTTCGAGCCGGAACCAGCTTATGAGTCAGAAGCGGCATTTGAAGGGCTTAACGACGACGATAACAATAACAAAGATCCGTTATCTGCACCGACAATGTCGGTCATCGATGGTGATTTGCCCGACGTCGCTAAAGAAAATCCGGATGATGAACCGCCGACCCCACCTCGCGGTGGGCGCCCATCGTTACGCGTGGTGAAATAATTCTTTTACACGACTAAAGCGGTATAAACCCTGCATTCATATGCGGGGTTTTTTTTATGATGACAATCCTCCCGGCCCGTTTGTTCAGACAGCGTTTTACGCTGATAATGGTGTGCCTTCTTCTGCTGTTCTCACACTTCTCATTTCTATTCCAATATACCTATTCGGTACTGACTCTATTTATACGATGTTGATAATTACCCTTTTATTAAAATAGAGAATGCTTAGAAAAAAGCGATTTGTTCGACGAATGAATGATTGGGATTTTTTCTTAAAATAAATACTCCGTTATCTAATGGTTATTTATCCTTCCTGAAGAATGTGATCCATGACACAAAAAGTTACAAATTATAATGAATAACATAAAAATGTGATACGGCAGGGTTTAGTTGTCATTCAAATACCATAAGCTGTCATACAGCAATTGAGGCTTGATTACCTACCTATAACAACTAAATACAGTGAGCATTATTTATGAAAATTTCATCAATACCTCGTGATTTACTCTGTGTTTCTCTGCTTGCATTGTGTGTTAGTGGTGCCAATGCGGCTGAGAAAATCACCTTGAAACTGGCGCATAATCTTGATCGAAGCCATGTTGTGCATCAAGCATTTGAAGAAATGGCCAAAGAGGTACAACAACTTTCTAAGGGTGACATGCGCATTCGCATCTATCCAAGCAGCCAAATGGGAAGCGCCAGAGAAACGCTAGAGTTATTACAAAATGGTGCGTTGGATATGACCAAAGGCTCGGCAAGCGATCTGGAATCTTTTGATAATACTTACGCTATTTATAATTTGCCGTACCTATTTAAAGACCAACAGCACTTTAATCGCGTGGTATTTGGTGAAGTTGGTAAAGAAATCATGGATTCGACAAAAGATAAAGGCTTCTTTGCTATTTCTGCTTATGTGGCAGGAACCCGTAGCTTCTATGCTAAAAAGCCGATCATGAAGCCAGAAGATTTAAAAGGGCTGAAGATTCGCGTACAGGCAAGTCCGACGACCATCAAAATGGTTGAGTTAATGGGCGGCTCCCCAACACCCATTTCTTTTGGCGAAGTCTATACCGCCATGCAGCAAGGGGTCGTTGATGGCGCAGAAAATAATATCCCATCGTGGGTACAAACTCGCCATATTGAAATTGCCAAAGTCCTCTCTGAAGATGAGCATACCTCTATTCCAGACTTCTTGGTGATCTCGACCAAAACCTGGAACAAACTTACCCCGAATCAGCAACAAATTCTGATGAAGGCCGCTAAGGACTCAGAAGTATACCAGCAAAAACAGTGGGAAAAAGTTGACGCAGATTCACGTGCTCAAGCTAAAGAAATGGGTGCCACCATCGTCAGCGTCGATAAAGCGCCGTTCCGCGCTGCCGTAAAACCGCTCTACGATGATTTTGCCAAGGATCCTAAGCAAGCCGCACTGCTCGCGAAATTCGAAGCTGCTGCAAAATAATATGTAATGGCGGGTACCCCCAATCCGCCATAGCCTCGTTTTTTTAGGTATTAAATTATGATACTGAAATCCCTAAAGCTTGCCGTTGACCGGGTTATTGCTGCTTTTACCATTATGGTAATGATCGCGCTGGTAGCCTGCGTGGTGTGGCAAGTTTTCAGCCGATATGTGCTCAGCCAACCCAGTACGTTTACGGATGAGTTAGCTCGCTTTTTAATGATTTGGGTCGGTTTGTTGGGTGCAGCCTATACCGTAGGTGCACAGCGTCACCTTAGCATTGATTTTCTTGCCATGATGGTATCGGAGCGCAAAAAACATGCCCTGGGCATACTGGTAAATATGCTGGTCTTGCTCTTTTCTGCATTGGTTATTGTGAACGGTGGCTTGAAGCTGATTGAGAAAACACTGGCGACGGCACAACTGTCTGCAGCAATGCAAATTCCAATGGGCTATGTCTATTTTGTTCTGCCCCTAAGCGGAGCCATTATGATGTTCTATTCGCTGTGTTTTATCATCAATGATGCCAGGGCACTGACTCACAAGAGGGCTAATTAATGGAAAGCTATATCGCTCTCACCCTGTTTGGCAGCTTCTTTTTTCTGGTGTTCCTTGGGCTGCCCATCTCGTTTGCTATCGGTATCTCCACGCTAGCTTCAATGCTGTTAATGTTCCCTTGGGATGTGGCGGTGATCACTGTCGCGCAGCGTCTGGCAAATGGCCTGGATAGCTTTGCGCTGCTGGCTATTCCGTTCTTTATTTTTGCCGGAACGTTGATGAACAGCGGCGGCATCGCTATCAGGCTTATCAATCTGGCGCAGATAATGGTGGGACGGATACCGGGATCGTTATGTCATGTCAACGTGTTGGCGAATATGATGTTTGGTTCAATCTCTGGTTCAGCGGTCGCCTCTGCAGCGGCTGTGGGTGGCACGCTTTCCCCGATTCAAGCTAAAGAGGGCTATGACCCCGCGTTCTCGACGGCGGTTAACGTGTCATCTTGTATTACTGGATTGCTGATCCCTCCCTCGAATGTACTGATTGTCTTTTCCCTCACTGCGGGCGGCGTTTCAGTCGCTTCACTGTTTATGGCGGGTTATATACCCGGTATATTGATGGGCCTGTCAGTTATGCTGGTGTGCTGGATTATTGCCAAAAAACGTGGCTATCCAGTATCCCCGCGCCCAACCTGTGCGCAAGCAGCGAAAGCATTCTTAGATGCCATGCCAAGCTTGTTGCTGGTTATCATTGTTATGGGCGGCATTCTCGGCGGTATATTTACGGCGACTGAAGCATCAGCCATTGCGGTGGTATATACCTTCATATTATCCGTGCTGATATACCGTGAGGTAAAATGGGGTGACCTGCCGAGACTGATTCTCGAATCGGTCGTCACAACGTCAATTGTGCTGTTGCTGATTGGTTTTTCTGTGGGTATGTCTTGGGCGATGACCAATGCGGATATCCCTTATATGATCAGCGACACGCTGATGGGGATATCAGATAACCCGCTGCTTATTCTTTTGATGATTAATATTGTGCTGCTGATTGTTGGTATTTTTATGGATATGACGCCAGCGGTATTGATCTTCACACCGATCTTCCTGCCTATTGTTCAACAGTTGGGTATGGACCCGGTGCATTTCGGTATCATGATGGTCGCTAACCTGTGCGTCGGACTGCTAACACCACCGGTCGGTAGCGCGCTGTTTGTGGGTTGCTCGATTACCGGCGTGAAGATCCAGCATCTGATTAAGCCATTACTCCCGTTCTACGCGGCGCTGTTTGTCTCGTTGATGATGATCACTTACATCCCGCAAATTTCCCTGTTTATTCCAAAATTACTGGGACTGATGTAACCGAGCAGTTTTCATAAAAAAGGCCGCTTACGCGGCCTTAGTCATATCAAGTGTTTGTTAGACTTCGAGATAGCCCATGATGCCTTCTGCAGCTTTACGGCCTTCAGCGATGGCGGTCACCACCAGATCTGAACCGCGTACGGCATCGCCACCGGCGAAGATCTTCGGATTGCTGGTCTGGAAAGCATTATCGCTTCCTTCCGGTGCGAGAATACGCCCCTGGGTATCAAGCTCCACGTCGTGAGCAGACAGCCATTCCATTTTGTGAGGGCGGAAACCAAATGCCATCACTACGGCATCCGCTTCCATCACGTGTTCGGAACCGACGACGATTTCAGGACGGCGGCGTCCATGTGCATCTGGTGCGCCCAGTTCGGTTCGTGCCATTCTGACGCCACTCACGCGCCCTGCGCTGTTAAGTTCAATGCTCAGCGGTTGCAGGTTGAATTTGAATTCAACGCCTTCTTCGCGGGCATTCTTCACTTCGCGGCGTGAACCCGGCATGTTCTCTTCATCACGGCGGTATGCGCAGGTAACGTGCGTTGCACCCTGACGAATCGAGGTGCGTACACAGTCCATGGCAGTATCACCGCCACCGAGCACCACAACACGTTTCTTTTCCATCGTGGTGTAGGGTTCTTCCGGGGTGTCCTGGAAGCCCATCAGTTGTTTAGTATTGGCAATCAAGAACGGCAGGGCATCGTAGACGCCTGGTGAATCTTCATTCTCCAGACCGCCACGCATCGACTGGTATGTCCCCACGCCGAGGAATACGGCGTCGTATTCTGCCAGCAAAGCCTCAATGGTGATGTCTTTACCTACTTCGGTATTGAGTTGGAATTCGATCCCCATTTCGCTGAAGATTTCGCGACGTTTGGTCATCACTGATTTTTCCAGCTTAAAGGCCGGAATACCGAATGTCAGTAGACCGCCGATCTCAGGGTGACGATCGTAAACCACCGCCTTGACACCGTTACGGGTCAGCACGTCAGCACAGGCCAAGCCTGCCGGGCCAGCGCCAATGATAGCCACGCGTTTGCCGGTAGGGTGGACGTGAGACATATCCGGACGCCAGCCCATCTCGATCGCTTTATCACTGATATAGCGTTCGATATTACCAATGGTGACGGCACCGAACTCATCATTCAGGGTACAAGAACCTTCGCATAGGCGGTCCTGCGGGCAAACGCGTCCGCAGACTTCCGGCAGACTGTTGGTCTGATGTGCAAGATCGGCGGCTTCCATAATGCGGCCTTCATTTGCCAGCTTCAGCCAGTTCGGAATGTAGTTATGTACCGGACATTTCCATTCGCAATACGGGTTACCACAGGAGATACAGCGATCTGCCTGTGATGCTGCCTGAGTGGCTGAAAACGGCTCGTAAATTTCGACAAACTCAATTTTACGGATCTTAAGCGGTTTCTTTGGCGGATCAACGCGCTGTAAGTCGATAAATTGATAAACGTTTTGACTCATCTTGACCTCTTACTGCGCTTGTACCCGCAGCTCAGCTGCGGAGCGGCTACGGTGACCCAACAATGCTTTGACATCACTGGACTTCGGTTTTACCAGGGCAAATTTAGCTGCCCACTGTGGCCAGTTCGCCAAAATCTCTTCACCACGGGTCGATGCGGTCGACTGCACGTGTTCGGTGATCAAACCGCGCAGATGTTCCTCATGGATGGCCAGCTCTTCAACGCCGAGCACTTCAACCAGTTCCGGGTTAACGCGCTTGCGGAATTCGCCGTCTTCATCGAGTACGTAGGCGAAACCACCGGTCATACCTGCACCGAAGTTAACACCGGTCCGACCCAGTACGCAGACGATGCCGCCGGTCATATACTCACAACCGTTGTCGCCGATGCCTTCCACCACGGTGATAGCACCGGAGTTACGCACCGCGAAACGCTCGCCCGCGCGGCCAGCAGCAAACAGCTTGCCACCGGTAGCACCATACAGACAGGTGTTACCGATGATACTGGCTTCGTGGCTAAGGAAGGCAGATCCGATTGGCGGACGAATAGCAATACGTCCACCAGCCATCCCTTTGCCTACGTAGTCGTTAGCGTCGCCAGTCAGCATAAGATCCACGCCACCGGCATTCCAGACGCCAAAGCTCTGGCCAGCGGTACCGTTGAAGTTAATACGTATCGGATCAGCAGCCATACCCTGATCGCCGTGTTTCTCAGCAATAGCCCCGGACAACAGTGCGCCGACTGAGCGATCCGTGTTACGGATATCGAAGAAGAACGATTTACTCTGTTTCGACTCAATATGTGCTGTCGCCTGCTCAAGAATATCTTTGTTGAGTTGGCCTTTATCGAATGGTGGATTGTTCTCAGTGCAATACACCGCTTTACCCGGATGCGGTGTGGCAGTAGCCAGCAGCGCCGAGAGGTCGAGCTTGTTTTGCTTCGCGGTGAAGCCATCCAGCTCCAGCAGCAGATCAGTACGGCCAATCAGGTCAACCAAGTGGCTGATACCGAGTTCCGCCATGATCTCACGGGTTTCCTGTGCGATAAACGTGAAGTAGTTGGTCACACGTTCTGGGAGCCCGTGGTAATGGTTACGCCGCAATTTTTCATCCTGAGTCGCTACACCGGTGGCGCAGTTGTTCAGGTGGCAAATACGCAGGTATTTACATCCCAGCGCGACCATCGGTCCTGTACCAAAACCGAAACTTTCTGCACCCAAAATTGCCGCTTTGATAATGTCAGCACCGGTTTTCAGGCCGCCATCCACCTGCAAGCGAATTTTGTGACGCAAACCATTCGCCACCAGCGCTTGCTGGGTTTCCACCAGACCGAGTTCCCATGGACAACCGGCATACTTCACCGATGAAAGCGGGCTTGCGCCAGTACCGCCATCGTAACCGGCGATGGTAATGAGATCGGCATAGGCTTTCGCTACGCCAGTGGCGATGGTACCCACGCCAGGCTCAGAAACCAGCTTCACTGAGATCATGGCTTTTGGATTGACCTGTTTCAGGTCAAAAATCAGCTGAGCCAGATCTTCGATAGAATAAATGTCATGGTGCGGCGGCGGCGAAATAAGGGTCACGCCTGGCACGGAATAACGCAGTTTCGCGATGTAAGGCGTGACTTTGTCGCCCGGCAACTGACCGCCTTCGCCTGGTTTAGCTCCCTGCGCCACTTTGATTTGAATAACGTCAGCATTCACCAGATAAGCCGGTGTTACACCGAAACGACCGGAGGCGACCTGTTTGATCCGCGACACCTTATTGGTGCCGTAACGGGCAGGATCTTCGCCGCCTTCACCGGAGTTAGAACGTCCGCCAATGCTGTTCATCGCTTCAGCCAGAGATTCATGGGCTTCAGGGCTCAGAGCTCCGATAGACATTGCGGCGGTATCAAAACGGGTGAACAGCCCTTCGGCAGGTTCAACCTGATCAACCGGGATCGGTTGACCTTTCGGGGTGATCTTCAGCAGATCGCGCAGCGCGGCGACCGGACGTTCGTTCACCAGTTTGGCATATTGCTGATAATCGCTGTACTCGCCGCTTTTCACGGCAGCTTGCAGTGTGTTCACCACATCCGGATTGTAAGCGTGATATTCGCCGCCGTAGACGAATTTCAGCAGACCACCCTGATCCAATGTCTTGCGTTTTAGCCAAGCGCGTTTGGATAGGTTTTGCAGATCCTGTTCAAAGTCGTTGAAGCTTGCCCCACCAATACGGCTAACCACGCCCTGGAAGCAGGTGTTGCATAATTCTTTGTGCAGACCAACCGCTTCAAACAGCTGAGAACAACGATAAGAGGCCACGGTCGAAATGCCCATTTTGGACATGATTTTATACAGACCTTTGTTGATGCCGTTACGGTAGTTCAGCATGACTTCACGGTATTTCTTGTCGATAACCCGAGCGTCGACCAGCTTGGCCAGCGTTTCGTAAGCCAGATAAGGATAAACGGCGGTGGCACCGAAACCGATCAGCACAGCGAAGTGGTGCGGATCACGGGCACTGGCGGTTTTGACAATAATGTTGGTGTCGCAGCGCAGGTTTTTCTCAACCAGACGGCGTTGCAGCGCACCGACGGCCATTGGTGCAGGCAGTGGCAGTCGGTTGGGTGCGATATTGCGGTCGGAGAGCACCAACAGCACAGCGCCATCGCGGGCTTTTTGTTCACCTTCGTCGCACAATTTGGCCACGAACGCTTCCATATCTTGCTCGGCCGGGTCGTAAGTGAGATCCAGCGTTTCGGCGCGATAGTATTTGCTGTCCAGCGTGGTGAGCTGTTTGAAGTCAGACCACAATAGGATTGGCGACTTAAAGCTGAGGCGGTGTGCCTGTCCTTCAGCCTCGCAGAAGACGTTCATCTCACGGCCGATGCTGGTGGCCAGTGACATGACATGAGCTTCACGCAGCGGATCGATTGGCGGGTTAGTTACCTGAGCAAACTGCTGACGAAAATAATCATAGATAATACGGGGACGGCTGGATAGCACGGCGAATGGGGTATCGTCACCCATGGAGCCGACGGCTTCCTGTCCATTTTCCCCCAGAACTTGCAGGATTTGGTCCAGCTCTTCGCTGCTGTAGCCGAACTGCTTCTGGAAGGTTTCCAGCGCGCTGTCGTCCAGCTCGCGGCTACCGACCTGATCTTCAGGCAGGTCTTCGAACGGGACCAGGCGCTGAACGTTTTTCTCCATCCACTCTTTGTATGGATGACGGCCTTTGAGGTCGTTGTCGGTTTCCGCAGAGTGATGAATTTTACCGCTGCGTGTATCGATCACCATCAGCTCGCCAGGACCGACCCGGCCTTTCTCTATGACTTCGTCCGGCTGATAATCCCAGATCCCGACTTCAGAGGCGCAGGTGATCAGCTTGTCTTTGGTGATGACATAGCGCGCAGGGCGCAGGCCGTTACGGTCAAGGTTACAGGCGGCATAGCGGCCGTCTGACATCACGATACCGGCCGGGCCGTCCCAGGGTTCCATGTGCATGGAGTTAAAGTCGAAGAAGGCACGCAGATCGTTATCCATATCCGGGTTCTGCTGCCAGGCTGGTGGAACCAGCAAACGCATGGCACGCAGTAAATCCATACCGCCTGCCAGGAACAGTTCCAGCATGTTGTCCAGCGAGCTGGAGTCCGACCCGGTTTCATTGACGAACGGTGCAGCATCCTGCAGATCGGGGATCAGTGGCGTTTTGAATTTATAACCACGGGCACGTGCCCACTGGCGGTTACCTGCGATGGTATTGATTTCACCGTTGTGCGCCAGATAGCGGAACGGCTGAGCCAGCGGCCAGCGTGGCATGGTATTGGTAGAGAAGCGCTGGTGGAATAGGCAGATCGCCGATTCCAGACGCAGGTCTGCCAGATCAAGATAGAAACGCGGCAGATCGGCTGGCATACACAAGCCTTTATAAATCGTCACCACGTTGGAGAAGCTACAGACGTAGAACTCTTTATCGGTAATGCGTTTTTCGATACGACGGCGCGCCATATAGAGGCGGCGTTCCATATCACGTGGGCGCCAGCCCGCCGGCGCATTAACAAAAATTTGTTCGATGCGAGGCAGGGAGGAAAGGGCAATTTCGCCGAGAACGTCAGGATTCGTAGGAACGTCGCGCCAGCCAACGACGGACAGCGTTTCGTTTTGAAGTTCTTCCTCTACAATGCGGCGGCTCGCGGCAGCTTCTTCTTCATCTTTACTGAGGAATATCATGCCAACGGCGTAATTTTTGGCCAGGCGCCAGCCACGTTCTTCGGCAACCATGCGGAAGAAGCGGTCAGGTTTTTGTAACAGCAGCCCACAACCGTCGCCCGTCTTGCCGTCAGCAAGAATAGCCCCACGGTGTTGCATACGAGCCAGTGCGTGAATTGCTGTACGCACGACCTTATGGCTAGGTTCGCCTTCAATGTGGGCGATCAGGCCGAAACCACAGTTGTCCCTCTCAAGGGATTTATCGTACAACATATTCGTGAACCTCCCCAGGCTCTGCGAGACTCTCACACCTTACTCGAGGGGGCTTTTAGACAGGGATGGCTCACATTTTCGCGCACTCTCACGGTGCGTTGAATGCCTGAGTTTCCCGGTCAAAGGCCCCTCGTGACGGTTCTCACAAGTGGTAATTGACTTGTTTTTATGAGGGAGTCTTCAATTACTGCATAAATATGACGAGTGGTACACCCGTCGAGATTGCTTCCAGCGGACTCCCAACTTAGCGAGAAAGCACTGGCAGGTCAAATTCAGATTTAAGTGAGAATAAAAACCCTATAAACACATTTAACATTATGATTTATAAGTTTTTATATGCGTTTTTTAACCTCTTGGCTCAACAAGATTTGTACCCTGAATTGTGAGCTGTCTCACTGTCCTTAAGTGGCGTAAACTGTTCGGTGTGCTGTAAATTGACGCCATTGTAGTGTTTTGTGCTGGGTTGTGACTATTTGGCGTATCTTATGACTGTTTTTAATCAGGCAGTAATAATGTGCTAAAAGGGGCACGATGATAAGAATTATTCATCTTAGACTAAATGAGTTTATTTGCAGTAATAGTGAATAGTTATTCTTTTTGGAGCAAAGGCTATTATGGGTTCTTTTTGCAGGGATGGGCGTAAAGCCTGAAATGATTGGGGTCTTGTTGATTAAAGCCGCAGGCTATTAATAATAACGTGTTGGCGGTTAGTCAATATCTGCACGCAATTATGCCCTACTGCACTACCCTGAGCCCCTCAACAGTGCAGGCCGCTACGTTGATCACAACCTTAAGACTCCACGCCAACCGCAGGCTCATCTTGGGCTTATCTGAACCTATAAATGCGGTATCATTCGACCGTCATAGTCTTAAGGGAATCGTTATGAAGCAAGTCCGGGTGTTAGCGCAGTACTATGTTGATCTGATGGTCAAACTGGGATTGGTGCGTTTTTCTCTGCTGCTGGCCTCCGCACTGGTGGTACTGGCGATGATTGTCCAGATGGCTGTCACTATGTTGCTACATGGCAAGGTAGAAAGTATTGATGTGGTCCGTTCGATCTTCTTCGGTTTGCTGATAACACCATGGGCAGTTTATTTTCTTTCCGTCGTGGTTGAACAACTTGAAGAGTCCCGTCAACGTTTGACGCGCCTGGTGGATAAGCTCGAAGAGATGCGCCATCGCGACCTCAAATTGAATCAGCAGTTGAAAGGCAATATTACACAGTTGAACCAGGAAATTGCTGACCGTGTTAAAGCCGAAGAGGCGCGCCTTGCTGTGGTGGATAAACTCAAACTGGAAATGCACCATCGTGAACAGGCGCAAATTGAGCTGAGCCAGCAATCAGCCTTGTTGCGGTCTTTCCTTGATGCCTCGCCCGACCTGGTTTACTACCGTAACGAAGATAAAGAATTTTCCGGCTGTAACCGCGCGATGGAGCTGCTGACCGGCAAAAGTGAAAAGCAATTGGTTGGCCTGACGCCCACTGACGTCTACAGCCCGGATATCGCCGAGAAAGTGGTGGAAACTGATGAAAAAGTGTTCCGCCACAATGTGTCGCTGACGTATGAACAGTGGCTGGTGTATCCCGATGGGCGCAAAGCCTGTTTCGAACTGCGTAAAGTCCCGTTTTATGACCGGGTCGGTAAGCGTCACGGGTTGATGGGCTTCGGGCGCGATATTACCGAGCGTAAGCGCTACCAGGACGCGCTAGAGAATGCCAGCAGGGAAAAGACCACCTTTATCTCAACGATCAGCCATGAGCTGCGTACACCGCTTAATGGCATAGTCGGTCTTAGTCGCATTTTGCTCGATACTGCTCTGAACGCTGAGCAACACAGTTATCTGAAGACCATCCATGTCAGTGCGATCACGCTCGGCAATATTTTTAACGACATTATTGAGATGGATAAACTTGAGCGCCGTAAAATGCAGCTTGATATCCAGCCGGTCGATTTCACCGGTTTCCTCTCCGACTTGGAAAATCTTTCCGGTTTGCTGGTTCAGCCCAAAGGCCTGAAGTTTGTGATGCAACCGGATTTACCGCTACCCCATAACATCATGACGGATGGCACGCGCCTGCGGCAGATTCTGTGGAATCTGATTGGGAATGCGGTGAAATTTACCCGCGAGGGTGAAGTCGTGGTGCGCGTTCATCACGACGGCGGTGAATTCCTGCGGTTCGAGGTTCAGGATTCCGGAATGGGCGTTCCGAAAGATGAACAGGACAAAATTTTCGCTATGTATTACCAGGTGAAAGACCAGAACGGCGGCAAACCGGCGACGGGCACAGGGATCGGGCTAGCGGTATCCAAACGTCTGGCTCAGAGCATGGGCGGCGACATAACGGTATGCAGTGAGCAAGGTCAAGGCTCATGCTTCACCTTGACGGTCAGTGCTCCGATGTTAGATGAGCCGCTTAGCGAAAGAGATGAAGACGAAGATCTGCCTTTACCTGCGCTGAACGTACTGCTGGTCGAGGACATAGAACTGAACGTGATTGTTGCGCGCTCGGTGCTGGAGAAACTGGGTAACAGTGTGGAAGTGGCCATGACGGGTCATGATGCACTGGCGATGTTTGACCCAGATGAGTTTGATTTGGTGCTCCTTGATATTCAACTGCCGGATATGACCGGTTTGGATATTGCGCGTAAGTTACGTCATGACTACGCAGGGCAATATCTGCCACCGCTGGTGGCCCTCACCGCCAACGTGCTGAAAGATAAAAAAGAGTATCTGGAAGCGGGTATGGACGATGTGCTCAGTAAGCCGCTGTCCGTCTCTGCGCTGACCTCCATGATCCAGCAATTCTGGGATCACCAACCTGACCCTGTTTTTACTGAGGAGCCTTCCGTGACGACCCAGACACAAGAATCATTGCTGGATATCGACATGCTGGAACAATACATCAAACTGATCGGGCCGAGCCTGATTTACCAGAGCGCTGACATGTTTGAAAAAATGATGCCAGATTATTTGGCGGTGCTCGATTCCAACATGATTGCCCGCGATCAAGCGGGTATTGCTGAAGAAGGTCATAAAATCAAAGGAGCGGCGGGTTCGGTGGGGTTGAAACATCTGCAACAGCTAGCACAACAGATTCAGACGCCAACGCTACCGGCATGGTGGGACAATGTTCAAGAATGGATTGATGAATTGAAGCTGGAGTGGCGTAACGATGTGCAGATTTTACGTGAGTGGACAGCCAACGCTGAAAAAAAATAACCCCAGCCGAGGCCGGGGTGCGCTAATACTGCGCCAACACCAGGGAAATCGTTAACCCGCGATGGTTTTAAACATTCTGGTTTCGCAGGTCTTGGTCATTTTACCGTAAAGTCTAATACATCTTGTAGGAATCAACATAACAAATATAAGCGTAACTGTTACAAGATTCATTAAAAACTGTGATGTAGATTAGTCTTTGTCTATACAAAACTTCAAGCCTTTATCGCAGGAATTTTTGGAGAAAAAAAATGAAACCTGTTGGCGTTGTGCTCTGCGGCGATGATTTTCACGACAAAACAGGATTTCTGGAAGCATTTTGGGTCCTTTCTGCCCTAAAAAAACGGGGTGTCAAAAGCCAATGTATAGCCATTAATGATTCGCAACTTAATGTAATAAATGAGTTTTTTATAAAGAAAGAAAAAGAAGGTTTTCTCATAACGCCAGAATCTCCTTTTCTGCCCTTAAGTAAAATCGCCTTCCTTAAGGAATCGGTTCCTAAGAACTTTAGCGCGTTGATTTTTCCTGGAGGTTTTGGCGCGATCCGTCGTTTCACCACGCTGGAGACGGATGGAAGCGATTACACAATCGATGAAGAATTATTCACATTAGCGCACGGAATACATAAGCAACGAAAACCATTAGCGTTCATCAGTCAGGCCGGAGTACTGGCACCTAAACTGGTGGATACTGAAATTCGAGTGACCTTAGGTTGTGATGTGGATCGCGCGGAACTCCTTGATGCCATTGGGGCCGAACACGTTGCCTGCCCGGCTGATGATATTGTCGTCAATTTGGAAATGAAAATTGTTAGCACTCCTGGTTTGCTTGCGGAAGAATCAGACCGTGAAGCGGCTGTGGGGATTGATAAGCTGGTCAGATGTGTTATGGAATGGATTAAATGAGTAAATCGTCAGGAATCGTCCTGCTAAGGACGCCGATAAAGTGGCTTAAACGCCTTTTAATACTGTTTATTGGCTTATGGGGCGCGGGTATTCTGCTGTTCTCTTTTATGCCCGTGCCCTTCTCTGCAGTGATGGTAGAGCGGCAAATTTCTGCCTGGATGAGCGGAGATTTCAGTTACATCTCCCATTCTAACTGGGTACCGATGAGTGAAATTTCCCCGCCGATGGCATTAGCCGTGATGGCAGCGGAAGACCAAAAATTCCCGGAACACTGGGGATTTGATGTCGAAGCGATTCAGTCAGTGCTGGAGAAAAGTGATAAAGATGACGGGCGGATTCGAGGTGCTTCGACACTTTCTCAGCAAACCGCCAAGAATCTGTTCCTATGGGATGGTCGCAGTTGGGTGCGCAAAGGGTTGGAGGCTGGACTGACCGTTGGTATTGAAACAGTATGGAGCAAGCGCCGGATTCTGACGGTATACCTTAACATCGTAGAATTTGGTGATGGTATTTTCGGTGTGGAGCAAGCTGCTCAGCACTTTTTCCATAAACCGGCCAGCAAGCTGACTGCGTCTCAGGCTGCGCTGTTAGCGGCGGTCCTGCCCAACCCGCATCTTTTTAAAGTGAATGCGCCCTCGGCTTATGTCCTGCGTCGCCAGCAGTGGATCCTACGTCAGATGAGTCAACTGGGTGGTGAGACATTCCTCGCTGAACACAAACTCCGGTAACCTTTTTTATCTGAATCTTAATGCATAACAAAAGGGCTCAGCATACGATGCTGAGCCCTTTTCACCACTTTTCTACACGACCCTTACTTCACGTAGGTAAACGCCGTGGTGACATGTTTCACGCCGCTGATGCCGGCAGCAATACTCGCCGCTGACTTGCCTTCTTCCGGCGTTACCAGACCTAGCAGGAACACTTCACCATTTTCGGTGGTCACTTTCACATTGGAAGATTTCACTGAATCACTGGTGAGAATCTGTGAACGAACCTTGGTGGTGATCCAGGTATCCAATGACGCCGTCCCCATGCTGACGGGTTTACCCGTGCGGATCTCGTTATACACATCGCTTGCGCCCTCTACACCCATGGTGATCTGTTTGGCGCGGGCGGCCATATCTGGCGTTGGGGCCTGACCCGTTAACAGGACTTTACCCTGATAGGCGGTCGCCACGATTCGGGCTTCATCTTTGAGTTGCTTATCTTTGCTGATCGCGTTGCTCACACGCGCCTCTAGCGTGCTGTCATCAACTTGCGTGCCTACGGAACGGGGATCGGTGCTGGTCTTGGTCGCAACACCGGCAACGCCAACTACAGCGGCGGCTACACAACCTTGTAACAGAAGGGCGCTTAGCAATACTGCAAAGAGAGGACTTGCCTTCATTGAAACTCCTTAGTCGTCCTGGTGTGGGAACAGCGTGTTATCAATTAGGTCACAGAGACAGTTCACTGTGAGCATATGCATTTCCTGAATACGCGCGCTGCGATGTGACGGAATACGGATCTCAACATCGTGAGGCCCCAGCAAACCGGCCAGCTCACCGCCGTCATACCCAGTGAGAGCAACGATTGTCATATCGCGGGTCACGGCGGCTTCAACCGCTTTGACGATATCACGGCTATTACCGCGGGTGGAAATGGCTAACAAAACGTCACCTGTCTGACCCAGTGCGCGGACCTGTTTAGCATAGATCTCATCGTGCAGACGATCATTAGCAATGGCCGTCAGCACAATGTTATCTGCACATAGTGAGATTGCAGGAAGGCTGGGACGTTCAGTTTCAAAACGATTAATCAGACTGGCGGAAAAATGTTGGGCATTTGCCGCAGAGGTGCCGTTACCGCAGCAGAGTATTTTATTGCCGTTGAGCAGCGATTGCACCAGCGTCATTGCGGCGCGGGAAATTGCGTCAGGTAGGGCTTCCGCAGCGGCAATCTGGGTTTGAATACTTTCAGTAAAGCAGGCTTTGATTCTATCCAGCACGTGATTTAGTCCAGTCAGTAAAATGTCGGCTGCACGGTCGGGCAGGCCGTCAGTCTCAAAACAATATCAATCCGCATTGAAAGCATCTGTTAGCCATTCTATCTGGCTACCCGTGATGGCTAAAATATCAAAACGGCAAGATGATGTGTCAAAGCTTGCGTTTCTTCCTGCAAGCCAGAAAGAGGCGGTATGTAACAGCCGCTTCTGTTTTTGATGCGTTACGCTGGCCGAAGCACCACCAAACAGGGCATTGCGACGGTAGCGGACCTCAACAAACACCCAGGTTTGCTGATCGCGCATGATCAGGTCAATTTCACCCAGCCGGCACGCCACATTGGCGGCGACGAAAATCAGCCCTTCTTTCTCAAGATAGCGTCGGGCAAAGGCTTCATAGTCTGCGCCACGCTCGCGGGTTGTTGGCAATTTTTTAAACATCAGTACATCCTTGTACGTGTTAACAGTAGCCATTCCGATGCCTGAGTAAAATTTTCAGCGCTCTCTTAAACCGATATTTTATGAAGAAACCTGCACCAGTGAGCCCTGACGGTACTGCAACCATGGCAATTTGCGATGGATAACGCAGTTATCGTTGGCACTTAGTTGACCGGTTGTCCCGGAAACCTGGAAGCCCGGGATTTGGCGCATTTGTGAGAAGTGATTGGCCAGATCCCATGCATCGATCCCCATGGCATAGAGACGAACCAGCGAATAGTCATTTTTAAACTGACTGGCAGCCTGCTGCATCAATGCTGGATTGTTACCTGCCAGCAGAGGAATATCGCTGAACTGCACGCCTTCCATTTCCATTCGATAGTCGGGGCCTGCACCGGCTTGATAGCTGCGTGAGCTGGCATAAACGGCCGGCTTATTACGTCCACTGACCGCCAGATCAATCATCGGCTTAATCAGCGTTAATTCATCCTGCGTTGCGACGATATATACCGAATCAATATTACCGGATGTGTTGCCACTGGTAGCCTGTGCGATTTGATCATCACTGGGTGGCGCCGGGATAGTGATCCCGCCAATGGTCACGCCCGATTGAGCCGGAGCGGCGGTTTGTACACTGCTGGACACCGGTATTCCGGTCAGTCGGATACCGGTGCGAAGGGTCGATTTCAGTTCAGAATAGGAACCCAGCCCTTGTTTCAAAACGGTCTGGCCACCTTGTTTTTGCCATTCATCGGCAAAGGCTTGCGCGATACGGTCACCAAAGCTGCCGCGCGGTACTAGCAGTAATGGCATCTGACGATGCTGTGCCCACATGTGGCGTGCCGCATCCTGTGCTTCATCTTCCGGCGAGAGCGCAAAGTAACAGATATTCGGGCTGCTTTTCTCTGTTTCTGGCTGATTCAGTGCTAAAACGTTCAATGGTGTCTGGATTGAGCCCAGTTCAGTCACTTTATTTTTTAGCAGCGGGCCGACCACAATGGTGGCGCCATCTTGTTGTGCCTGAGCCAGCAAGACCGGCAATGGCTGAGTGCTGGTGTCATAGACTTTCACCTGTGCGCTCCCATTGACTGGCGTTGCGCTGACTACGGGTGCCGCTGTAGACGGTGCCGCATCCGTTGGCGTGCCCTGAGCTGCGGTGGTGTCTGGCGCCGATGGACTAACGGCTGCATTCGGATCGGTCTGTGGCACGGCGGCGTTTGCATCAACCGTGGCCTGTTGTGGCGCTGGCTGGCTGGGTAAGCCGTTCATTGCCGCATTGAAGCCTTGCTGAATGGCGTTACCGTAAACCTGCGCCGCACCACTCATCGGCAGGAATAGCGCGATTTTTTCAGTAGAAGAAGGCTGGAAGCTAAGGACGCTATTGAGTTGAGTTGGCAAGTTTTTAGCCGCCGGATTAACCGGGTAACGGCGCTGCCAGTCTTTGATACCTGCTTTCAGCAGATCGGGATCCTGTTTATTACTCTGCCAGACGCTGAGGAGATCCAACCAGCCTTGCAACGTATTCTCATCAGCATTGATGGCAATCGAGTTGACATCCTGCTGCGTCATTTGCGACAGCGCACTCCAGGTCGCATCAATGTTGTCCTGATGTGGTTTACCCTGCAGCAAAGGTTCCTGAGCAATATAGGCGCGCAGCAGCCCGAGGCTGGTGCGGCCCTGGCTGACATCGATTTGCGCCTGATAGAAACGGGCTTTCTGTGCATCATTTAAACTAGCCGGATCAAGCTTACTTAGTGTGGCCGCCGCCGCCGGGTAGTTCTGCTGAGCTATCTGCACTTCAGCACTGACCAGTTGTTGCTCCAGCGCTTGTGCTGCGCTCAGATTTTGCGGCAATTTTGCCAGTTGATTCGCCGCTTCTGGCAATTTTCCTTCCCGCAAGAGGGCACGAACTGCAAGTAATTGCCAGTCAGCCTTGGTATCATCACCGTTTTGCTGGGCCTGCTGCAGGTAGTAGTCTGAGCTGCCAGTTGCCTTGGCCTGAAGGGTTTCCGTCGGCGTTTGCGGAGCCTGGCTCGAACAACTGGCGAGAAGCATCGCCACGATAACGGCAGGGATTAAACGTCCCGTGCGGGTACGAAAAGTAGTTGAGGAAGGCATTCAATTTCCAGTGATGTTTTTTTCAAGATGCTCAATATTAAATCGGCAATCCGGATGAAACAATGAATCAACACGATCAAGCAGATATTTCTGCATCAACACTGTACATCGTACCGACTCCGATCGGAAATTTAGGGGACATTACCCAACGTGCATTGGCCGTGCTGAACAGCGTTGATTTGATTGCGGCGGAGGATACCCGTCATACTGGATTACTGCTGCACCATTTTGGTATCAGCGCCAAAATGTATCCACTGCATGACCATAACGAGCAGCAAAAAGCAGAGCATTTATTATCAAAAATCCAGGAAGGTCAAAGCATTGCGCTGGTTTCGGATGCCGGAACACCGCTCATCAATGATCCCGGTTATCATCTGGTCCGTCGCTGCCGCGAAGCCGGTATCCGCGTGGTGCCGTTACCCGGCGCTTGCGCGGCAATTACGGCTCTGTCCGCCGCCGGTTTACCGTCGGATCGCTTCTGCTACGAAGGTTTTCTGCCTGCCAAAACTAAATCTCGAAAAGATACCCTTCAGGCGCTAATTGAAGAGCCACGCACGCTGATTTTCTATGAATCTACCCATCGCTTGCTCGATAGCCTGCAGGATATGGTCGAAGTGTGGGGGCCAAATCGCTATGTTGTCCTGGCCCGCGAATTGACCAAAACATGGGAAAACATCCGCGGCGACGCCGTCGGTGAGTTACTGGCCTGGGTACAAGAAGATGAAACCCGCAAACGCGGCGAAATGGTGCTGATTGTCGAAGGTCATAAAATCGATACTGAAGCACTGCCAGCGGAAGCGCTGCGCACGCTGGCCGTGTTACAAAAAGAGTTACCGTTGAAAAAAGCCGCTGCGTTAGCCGCTGAAATCCACAATGTGAAGAAGAATGCGTTGTATAAATACGCACTCGAGCAGCAAGAGGGTGACAAGTAGGGCGTAATACCCTATTATCCGCCGCGGAGTTGACTAGACAGTCGCCGCTTCGTTGCCGTCCCTTTCGGGGGAGACAGATGGAGGGGAGGAAAGTCCGGGCTCCATAGGGCAGGGTGCCAGGTAACGCCTGGGAAGCGTGAGCTTACGACAAGTGCAACAGAGAGCAAACCGCCGATGGCCCACGCAAGTGGGATCAGGTAAGGGTGAAAGGGTGCGGTAAGAGCGCACCGCGCGGCTGGCAACAGTTCGTGGCAGGGTAAACTCCACCCGGAGCAAGGCCAAATAGGGGTTCACATGGTACGGCCCGTACTGAACCCGGGTAGGCTGCTTGAGCCAGTGAGCGATTGCTGGCCTAGAGGAATGACTGTCCAAGACAGAACCCGGCTTAACGGTCAACTCCAACTTCTTTATAAAACAATGGGTTGATGTATTCCGTCTGCATTTCACGTCAAACTGAGATACAAGATGGGATACATCAGCGCTTGTTCTATTCCAAACACAATCCGTCGTGGCAAGTACTACTACCTTCACTTCAGACTTCCCAACAATAAATTCTTCCGTGCGTCTCTTGGCTGCGATTCTGCGGAGAGAACCAAGTACATAGCCCTTCGACTTAGCTTATTCATATCATTGGTAAAATCCGATAGAATGGAGCCTATCCAGCTTCTTGATATAGTTCAAAAAATGAAAAAGTTAGAGCAAAAGGATATCGATAATTATTTGCTGAAAGTTCAGGCTGTTTTTTATACAGCAGCGAAGAACATCCCTATGGAAGTAAGAGCGAATGTTAGGAATGCAACTTCATCACCATCTTTAGAAAAATCCAACTTAACAGCTATGAATAAGATGCTCGACTCAACCTTTACCGTTGATGCACCAGCTCTTTTAGAAGATACAGTAATTGAGCAACTTGGAAGTGAGTTCGATTTAACGGATAAAGAAGCCGAGGTTGACGACATTGCTGCTCAATGTGATTTTTTTTGGAGACAGGTATGTGATGCTAGTCTGGCATTTTTGAATTCTAACCATACGGAATACAGGCAAATACTTGCATCTTTGAAACCAGATAGTCCACCAGCGCTTATAACTGTTCAGCAAGAAAAAATGACTTCGGCAGCAATCGAAACACCCACATTAATCGAGGCATGGAAAGAGTTCGTCAAATATAAATCGAACTGGAGCGACAAAATTCAACAGATTAATGAAAAGTATTTTGAAGCGATCGCAATTGTCCTTGGCAGAGATACACCTGTTACCGAAATATCTAAGCGAGATATAAAACGACTTTTGGAAGCTGTTGAGGGATTACCTAGACAGAATAAAAAACCTTATAATAATATGACTGTTCAAGAGTGCTTGGAACAGGATGATATTCCTGAAGAAGATCTGGTTTCCTCGAAAACAGTTAAAGATTATTTGAAACTCTGCCAATCTTTCTTTTCGACTTTTTTAACAAAAGAAAAAGACATTCTGATTTCTTCTCCAACAGAAAATGTGTCGTTTGTGAATAAAAGTAAACCTTATGGTAATTACACAGATGCCGAAATGAAAAGCTTAGTTGGTCGTTTTTTATTAGAAAAAAACTGGAAGAAATGGGTATTTTTACTTCTGGCTTACTCAGGGCACGTAGAGGGGAAATTACAAAATTAACATCAGCAGATGTTCGTTTGGATGAGGAAACTAAACGTTATTACCTGATGATTAATGAAAGTAAAACTGCGGCTGGAACGAGACAAATACCGGTACATAATTTCTTAGTTAATAATGGCTTTATTGATTTTGTTAATTCAAAGAAAGGCTCTTTGCTTTTTCCTGAAGTGACATATCATAATCAAGTGACTAAAGCATTTCATATCATCCGTGATGAGTTAGAGATCCCTTCAACTAATGATTTTAATGAGAAACGAATTGTCCACAGTTTACGCCACACGTTCATAACCCATGTAACACCTAAAGTTAATACTACGTTGCTTCAACAAGTTATAGGGCACGAATTATCAAATATCGGTGAAACCAAAAGATATACGCATAGAGCAAAGTTATCTGAACTTTTGATAGTTGTTGATAGCATTGACTGGAAGTAAAATAATTAATGGAACGTTTTCTTACTAGGGCAGACTCCAGCTCCTTTTTTCTTAACTGATTCCGTTCTGTGACCATCTTTATAGACACAAACCTTACCACCCTGCGTAGAGTATGAGTCCACAAGAGTAAGGGTATTGGTTGTTGCATAGCTGTTTGAGAATATAAACATCATCAGCAGTGTTAAAATGTTGAGTGATTTCATTACTTAATTTCCTATTTTAAATCGTGTTTAATCAATTTAATTGCAGCGTTAACGCCAGATAAATTATCTGGCGCTGGCAATGAACAGACAGACTAGTACTGTTGAAGATAGTTAGGAGGGATTCTAACGTAGATCATATCCCCCTTTTCCTCAATGGTAATATTGATATCATTACCATTATTTAGACTAGCGGTTGCTTTGTAAAAGCTATCAGTGAGCTTTTCAGTCACTTTCACTTTTACGCATTGGGCGGAGTCATCACCAAGACTTTCTTTTATTATCTTAGTGACCAAGGGACATGCCGTATCACTGATAGAACTTTCATGATTTAAACTATCAACAGCCAGAGATAATCCCAAAGCAGCGATCCAAACAACAATGAGCAGCTTACTAGACCCAATAACGTTAGCTCTTTTCCAAAGATACACCGGCACAATTATTATGCCCCAAACAGGTAACGGCGGAGTGTATCCAGAATCACGGAGTGTTTTATTATCAGCAGTGACCAACGCAATCAAGATGATGAATGAAACAATGATGACTATCTTAAAATACTCTGCGGGGGGAATACTTGTTGCCAGAGGAAGAATAGCGATCCCCCACGTATAGAAATTATTTAATTTGTTTTTTTGTATGTGCCTGCATCCATTTTTTATTTTCCTACTTAATCAAGTTATCTGGAATTTAGTTAGGGACTTGATGTTGATAAATTATTTATCTGCTATATTAATAGCTCCACTAGCAATTTTTGCGATAGTCTTTTCAGTTTCTAAAGCATCCATGTCTCCATCAATCTCATATTGCTTATAGGCGTCTTTAAGTTGAGTTTCGATTTTTGTACGAGTTTGGCTAGCAGATATTTTTCCAGTTTTCAGAAACTTTACGATTCTCTTGCAGAATAATTCCCCATCTTTGACGCTAGTCAAAAAATCTTGTATTTGTTTTCGGTTTTCTTCTCGGTGATTATTATCGAGATAGATTGGAGCTAAATCGCTATTCATAAACGTCTCACTAGAGAGCTGACGACAATCTGATTTTGCGACCGCATCGTTAGCATACAGATTAACTACGATAGTCAGAGTGATTAATATGGCTGGTCTAATCTTGTTCACGGCTTCTCCTTAGCTTATTCATGCACTTCTACAACATAGCGCCCACCGTGATCTTTGATGGTGTAGTGATAAATATCATCACAATAAACATCGACCGAACCGCCAAAATATTTAGGGATAACGTTGTTTATTTTTTCGCAGGTGTAGCCCTTCGCTTGGATTACGGCTTGTGATGCATCTTTGAGATCTTGAGAAGCCTCTTCTGCCTGCACGTAAGCACTGCTTAAACCCAACAGTAACCCTAAGGCTATTACTTTCTTCATATAAAAATTCTCCGGTTTTACAGGTGGTTGGCTAATTTCCGAGCGTTAAAATGATAACTCAGTTGATCAATTATTCCTATTGATTATTAAATATCGATCGTTTTTACAGATCAATATGCTGTTAGTAACACGGAGGGTGGTAGCCTTTGTATCTACGGATTCGCCATTTGGGATGTCTTACACCGAAAGTCAGTTCAAAATTAATTTCATATCCATCTTGCCAAAAGAGTTGTTTTTTGGTAAGGTCTGATTGGGGTTTTATAATCAACAATTCCGGATTGAATTTTCCCTGATTTTTGAGTTCATTGGCCTGCCGCTATCCCTTGTGGCGAGTCACCTCCGTACTGTTTCCGCTTTGACCGCCTAAGCCAAACCTTCACGGGTTTTAAATAATATCCTTACTTCAAATCAACCAAGTTGATCTCTTGATCAGCTAGGTATTCGTTCGTTCATTACTAGGAGGTAGCTTTGAAAACACAACCAGTAACCAACAGAAAGAAAGGTCGTTTTAACCTGATTAGTTCAAACACTTTTGAACATGATGGCGCTTCCTACTCCGTCAACTGCAAGAGGAATTCTGATTCCCCGTTGAGCACCGAAATTTTAGAAAGAAACATCAACGAACTACGTGCCATGCAAGAGAGCTATGCTCGCGTCTTTGCGTTCAGATTTGATCTCCGTGTACCAAGTAGCATGACCCCGGAAGAATCAAACAGACTCATCAGCGAACTATTCGAAAAACTCAGAGACAAATTCAAGTCTAAGGGATGGGATAACCAACCTATCAAGACGTATGCTTATGGTTGGGTTTGGGAAATAAAAACTGCTCAATCACCTCATTACCATCTCTGGATTGCCGTCCCTGGAAACCAAGTAAAAAGCACAGGATTTGTCGGCCGTGGAATGTATGGATTGATTAATGGTTTATGGTTAGAACTGACAAACGGAAAAGGTCGCGGCCATTTGCCTACAAACGCGGGCTACATGATCATCCGTGATGATGAATCTGAACTAAACGAATTTGTATACAGGGTTTCTTACATAGCGAAGGAGGAAGGCAAATATTCCCAAAGCAATAAGACAAAGCGGTATGGAGGATCAAGGCTTCATGGAAAGATGTTAAAGAAAGCTGCAACGTTCAAAGCTACTAAAGCCAAAGCTCTTACACTCCAAGTTGCTTAGTAATGCTCTCTCTTCACTTCTGCCTATCAGAAAAAATAAAATTAGAATATAATCGGGAGTGGAAGTTTAAGTAGGCCCATAACCCTCCTGTAAGCCACGCTGCTAAGTTTTATTTATGCAGGCTACCTACCCCACAGGGTATGATGAAAAATCGCTTAACGTGGCTCCTGCTGCGTTTTTATTGATACAAAAAAATTATTCCCCTGTAGTCCCTCCGGTTTTTAGTACCACCGCCAATGAGGATCTCCGGCCAGTTTTTGCCTCGCATAGATAACGGGTGGCATATCACCGAGTGAGCTATGCGGACGTTCTTCGTTATATTCTGCGCG
>NZ_BMFZ01000019.1 GCF_014639435.1 Hafnia psychrotolerans
GTAATAATTCAACTAAATGAATTACTGCTTGGTCACTCTTTAAGACTTGATATTTTTTGCCACCGAGGTGGCTGATATCGTCTTGTAGTTACGCGCTTTCGCTTGGTAACTCGAGGTGGCGTATATTACGCTTTCCTCTTTCAGTGTCAACCGTTTATTTCACCGGATGCCGCTGTTTTTAATCTTTCCGACCCGGTCACTTCGTGATGTTGTTCACGTTGTTCCCTGTCGATGGAGCGGCATTATAGGGAGTTCTGAGCCGGCCGCAAGGGCTAATTTTAAGAAAAATCACTGTTTGCTGCATTACACAGCAACCCCACAGCTTATACCGTGTTTTACACAGAATTATCCACAGAGGCGCAGGAATCTCAAATTTTTCGAGCGTCGCGCAATCGTTTTCGCTACAATTTCGCGCGTCAGTTCTCCCCGCCCTTTATGGGTGATAAATGAAAAGTCAGTCGCCGAGGGGAAGTTATCTGAACGCGATCCCACGTTTTTCTGCAAATTGCTCTATATAGAGAAAAGAAAAGCGTCATTGAATTCAGATAACGCTCTTTATTGCGACTCCAAAGCCAAGGATACAATCACCATGCAACAATCTCGTCCAATCCGCCGCGCCCTGCTCAGTGTTTCTGACAAAGCCGGTATCGTAGAATTCGCCCAGGCACTCTCACAGCGTGGCGTCGAGTTACTTTCCACTGGCGGAACCGCCAGCCTGTTGGCTAAAGCCGGTCTGCCAGTCACTGAAGTGTCTGACTACACGGGTTTCCCGGAAATGATGGATGGACGCGTCAAAACCCTGCACCCGAAAGTTCACGGCGGCATTCTGGGTCGTCGCGGGAAAGATGATGACATTATGGCGCAGCACGCTATCGCGCCAATCGACATGGTGGTCGTTAATCTTTATCCGTTTGCACAAACCGTCGCACGCCCTGACTGTTCGCTGGAAGATGCCGTAGAAAACATCGATATCGGCGGGCCGACCATGGTTCGCTCGGCAGCGAAGAATCACAAAGACGTGGCGATCGTAGTTAAGAGCAGTGACTACGCAGCTGTGATTGAAGAGATGGATGCCAACAGCAGCTCGCTGACACTGGCGACCCGTTTCAATCTGGCGATAAAAGCCTTCGAGCACACCGCCTCTTACGACGGTATGATTGCCAACTACTTCGGCACGATGGTTCCTGCTTACCACGGCAATACCGAAACGCCCTCCGGCCAGTTCCCTCGCACACTGAATCTTAGCTATATAAAGAAACAAGATATGCGTTATGGCGAGAACAGCCATCAGAACGCAGCCTTCTATATAGAAGAGAACGTCAGCGAAGCTTCTGTTGCGACATCCACTCAGCTCCAAGGCAAAGCGCTTTCCTATAACAACATCGCTGACACCGACGCGGCGCTGGAATGTGTGAAAGAGTTTGCGGAACCTGCCTGTGTGATTGTCAAACACGCTAACCCTTGCGGCGTAGCCATCGGCGACAGCATTCTGGCCGCTTACGAGCGCGCTTATCAGACTGACCCGACGTCTGCTTTCGGCGGCATCATCGCTTTCAACCGTGAACTGGATGCTGAGACCGCAAAAGCGATCATCAGCCGTCAGTTTGTCGAAGTGATCATTGCTCCTTCCGTCAGCAAAGAAGCGCTGGCGCTGACCGCCGCCAAACAAAACGTTCGCGTGCTGACTTGTGGTCAATGGCAAGGTCGTCAGGCTGCGCTGGACTTCAAACGCGTCAACGGCGGCCTGCTGGTCCAGGATCGCGATTTAGGCATGGTAGATACAAACGACTTGCGCGTCGTTTCTGAGCGCCAGCCAACGGAGCAGGAACTGACAGATGCCTTGTTCTGCTGGAAAGTGGCAAAATTCGTGAAATCTAATGCCATTGTGTATGCCCGCAACAAAATGACCATCGGTATTGGCGCAGGCCAGATGAGCCGCGTTTACTCAGCCAAGATTGCAGGGATCAAAGCGGCAGACGAAGGTCTGGAAGTTGCAGGTTCCGTCATGGCCTCTGACGCTTTCTTCCCGTTCCGCGACGGCATTGATGCCGCAGCAGCGGTGGGTATTACCTGTGTTATCCAGCCGGGTGGCTCAATCCGTGATGATGAAGTGATTAAGGCCGCCAACGAACACGGCATTGCAATGCTGTTCACCGAGATGCGTCACTTCCGTCATTAATTTCTTTCAGCGGGTGTTATGCGCCCGCTCATCCGGAGTCTTCGAATGAATATTTTAATTATTGGTAACGGCGGGCGTGAACATGCACTGGCATGGAAAGCATCGCAGTCGCCTCTGGCTGATAAAGTCTATGTTGCACCAGGCAACGCCGGCACCGCGCTGGAGCCATTGCTGGAAAACGTTGATATCGCCGCCACTGACATTGCCGGTTTGCTGGCCTTTGCCAAAAGTAATGACATCGGCCTGACCATTGTGGGCCCGGAAGCGCCGTTAGTGATTGGTGTGGTGGATGCTTTCCGCGCTGCCGGTCTGAAGATCTTTGGCCCGACGCAGGAAGCCGCTCAGTTGGAAGGTTCTAAAGCCTTCACCAAAGATTTCCTCGCCCGTCACAACATTCCAAGTGCTGATTACCAGAACTTTACCGAGATCGAACCTGCGCTGGCGTATTTACGCAGCAAAGGCGCGCCAATTGTCATTAAGGCGGACGGTCTGGCAGCAGGTAAAGGCGTGATCGTGGCAATGACGCTGAAAGAAGCGGAAGACGCCGTCCACGATATGTTGGCAGGTAATGCCTTCGGCGATGCCGGACATCGCATCGTAATTGAAGAATTCCTTGATGGCGAAGAAGCCAGTTTTATCGTGATGGTAGACGGCACGAACGTATTGCCGATGGCGACCAGTCAGGATCACAAACGCGTAGGCGATGGCGACAGTGGCCCGAACACCGGCGGGATGGGTGCTTATTCACCAGCACCCGTTGTCACTGATGAGATCCACCAGCGCGTCATGGATCAAGTTATCTGGCCAACCGTGCGCGGCATGGCTGCAGAGAACAATACTTATACCGGCTTCCTGTACGCGGGTCTGATGATTTCTGCTGATGGTCAGCCGAAGGTAATTGAGTTCAACTGCCGCTTTGGTGATCCAGAAACACAACCTATCATGCTACGTATGCGCTCCGACCTAGTCGAGCTTTGTCTGGCTGGCGCGGAAGGACGTCTGGATGAAGTAACCTCCGAATGGGATCCACGTCCTTCACTGGGTGTTGTTCTGGCGGCGGGTGGTTATCCGGGGGATTACACCAACGGCGACGCTATCCACGGCCTGCCATTGGAAGAAGTCCCAGATGGCAAAGTTTTCCATGCCGGCACGCGTTTGCAGAACGAGCGTGTGGTAACCAACGGCGGGCGCGTACTGTGCGTGACCGCGCTGGGTAAAACGGTGGCGGCTGCGCAGCTTAGAGCTTATCAGTTGGCGAAAGATATTCGCTGGGAAGGCAGTTTCTGTCGCAAAGATATAGGTTACCGGGCGATAGCTCGTGAACAGGAGAAGTGATCCTGCTCCAAACGGCAAAAAGGCACGCTTTGGCGTGCCTTTACTTTTTCTATTCGCTACCAGGGATAACGGTGTCAGAGATCTGACTCTTTGGGTTCCCATTTACAAAAATCTTCGTTGGCAACCAGTAGCAGTTCATCGCCCTCTGGCGCAGTCAGCCATGCAAGTCCCAGGCGGTCATTCGATCGCGAAGCGCGTTTCGCCAGCCAGACCTGCGAACGAACACTGAGAGAAAGCGTCACAGGTTGACCCGCGCAGGAGGTGATCACGCCCTGTTTCCACTGCCCCTGTACCAGTTCAACATTGCCGGCACGCAGCGTACTGCTTAGATTTAGTACTTTGCTGGCCTGATACTTATACAACTCAATATCGTCAGAAGAGAGCTTTTCACGTCTTTCAGGCAGTTGCCGCTGCATAAAACTGACATTGCCTTCATTATCGAAACGCAACATGACGCCTAAGTCAGTTTTTTCCGCATGCGTTTGTCTCAACAAGTGGAGCTGTCCCTGTTGATATTCATAACGGTCGATCACCGTGTCACCACCGTAATAAGGGCTATACACGTTGATAATTGTCTGGGGTTGATGCTGGGCGTTGTCGATTCGCCATAAGCGATTGATGCCTTGATCGGCTACATAGCCGCTAGCGGTAAAGCGTGGGATTTCTTCGTGGGAGCTGCAACCCACCAGACTTAGCACCAGCAATGCAGTCGCCAGTCTGGGGGTGAAAAACAAAAGGGGTATATTAGCCACCCCCTCGCCTATTCTTTTCACTGCAAGCAATTACTTAACAGCGTCTTTCAGAGCTTTACCAGAAACGAACGCAGGCACATTGGCAGCTGCGATTTTGATTTCTTTACCAGTCTGTGGGTTACGACCAGTACGCTCGTTACGATGATTTACCTTGAAAGTCCCGAAACCAACTAATTGTACAGCATCACCTTCTTTCAGAGACTCGGTAATAGCAGACAGAGTAGATTCAAGAGCAACTTTGGCCTGTGCTTTGGAAAGATCAGCTTTGTCCGCAATTACATCAATCAGTTGAGTCTTGTTCATAAGTTATCCTTTACAGTGTGTTTATCGTTTGCAAAGCATCGAGTGCGACGGAAATGCCGATTGACAGCACCCTCCTGCATACACGCACCGATAGCCACTTTTTTTACGCACCCCAAATGTAGACCAGACAGGGTGCGGATGTGAAGCCTTAAGGCATGACAAATGAGGCGTTAAATCACGTTTTCTTGCCTTATTGCGCTAAATTTATACCAATGTTACTGACAGCGGCTTCACGCAGGTCAGAACGTAACCCTTTTATTAATTCCAGGTCACGCTCTTCACAGTCAGCCAACAGGCGAAAAATCTCCCATTGGATGTCCCATTCCTCTTCGACAGCTGGGATCACTTTCAGCTCTTCGTCGGTCATTTCTTTACCGGCCTGAGTCATTTCCAGCATTGCGACGGTGCGAATCGATGTTTCGCTAACCGCAATGGCGTGAGAGAGCGTTTCGCCGCTCAGACGCGAATGGATCAGTTCGCCTAAGGCGATACAGGCATCAATGGCCGGATAAACCCCATAGAGGTCGTAATCGTCGGAAGAAGGCACCGCTTCTTCCAGTTTTTCGAGCTGTGAGTCAAAATTGACCTTGGCGTCTTTTATCACCAGCGTTTCCCAGATGAGATCCAGGATGCGGCGGTAAACCTGCGGCTCGCCAAACCCAGTTTCCAGGCAGAAGGCCTGATAGTTCGGGTACATGCGTTCACACAAGCTCGCCATAAACGTCACGTGTTGCCAGCTTTCCAGCTTTTCGAGACGTAAATGAATTGGATTACGTAACATGAGTTGATCTCGTTAACTTTTCTGCGCAGAAGTTTACCTGAAATAAATCAAGATCCCTATTCCTTGATTCCTAAAGATCATCACTCAGCCGTTGCCAGCGTTGAAACGCTGCCCGGTTTGATGCGACGGCGTCCGCCCAACGCGTTGGCTCCGGCAAACGGTATTGCCGCATACAATGTTCGACCCAATACAGCGCCGACTCCATGCTGATGCGATGACCCGGCGAGATGAATAATGGATTACAGCGTAGCTTACTGCGCCACACCCAGCCAATCTGTTCATCGCCGTCGTATAACGCCTGCTGACTGTGCAGCGCCTCATTGAGTGGCAAAAACTGGCCACATAACCGGCTTTTTGCCACACCAATGGTCGGCACGTCGATCATCAGACCAAAATGACTGGCGACGCCCAGACGGCGCGGATGCGCAATCCCCTGCCCATCAACCAGCACTAAATCAGGACGTGACGTGAGTTGCTGCCAGGCCTGCAACAACGCGGGAAGTTCGCGAAAGGAGAGGAAGCCGGGAATGTAGGGCATCACGGTCGGGACGCGGGCAATCTGATATTCGAACAGTTCAAGCGAGGGATAGCGCAGAACCGCCACCGCGGCGCGCGTCACGTCACCGCCCTGCTCAAAGCCAACGTCAACACCGGCGATCAACGCTGGTGTAGTGAAATCAGGCGGATCCTGCAATGTTATGCGTTCAGCAAGGATCCGCTGCTCTTCACGTAACGCACGCGTGTCGATCATCGTTCAGTCTCACTCGTGATACTGGCGGGACAGGCTGTGCACCGCGTCCACGAAGGCACCGGCGTTTTCCGGCGGCACATCCAGATGGATGCCGTGACCGAGGTTAAACACGTGACCGTTGCCTTTACCGAAGCCAGCCAGAATGGTTTCCACTTCCTGCTCGATGCGTGTCGGAGAGGCATACAGCATCGAAGGATCCATATTGCCCTGAATCGCCACTTTGTCGCCAACGCGACGGCGCGCATCGGCAATATCCGTCGTCCAGTCCAACCCCAGCGCATCACAACCGGTCGCGGCTATCGCTTCCAGCCACTGACCGCCGCCTTTGGTAAACAATGTCACCGGCACGCGGCGTCCTTCGTTTTCACGGATCAGGCCATCAACGATTTTGTGCATGTAGTTCAGGGAGAATTCGCGGTAATCGCGTGGGGTCAGTACGCCACCCCAGGTATCGAAAATCATCACGGACTGCGCACCAGCCTTGATTTGCGCATTGAGATACAAAATCACGCTATCAGCCAGTTTATCCAGTAATAGATGTAGCGTTGCCGGTTCGGCATACATCATCTTTTTGATTTTGGTGAAGGCCTTACTGCTGCCACCTTCAACCATATAGGTCGCCAACGTCCAGGGACTGCCGGAAAAACCAATAAGCGGCACTTCACCTTTGAGGTTTTTTCGGATAGTGCGAACAGCGTTCATCACGTAGCCCAGTTCCATTTCAGGATCGGGAACAGGTAGCTTTTCGACATCAGCACGGTTGGTTAACGGAGAAGAAAAACGAGGACCTTCCCCGGCTTCGAAATATAACCCCAGCCCCATCGCATCAGGAATGGTCAGAATATCGGAGAACAAAATCGCCGCATCCAGCGGATAGCGACGCAGCGGCTGAAGTGTGACTTCACAGGCCAGCTCAGCGTTTTTGCACAGTGACATGAAGTCGCCGGCCTGCGCGCGGATCTTTTTGTACTCAGGCAAATAGCGTCCTGCCTGGCGCATCATCCACACTGGCGTAACATCTACTGATTGACGCAATAAAGCGCGTAGGTAGCGATCGTTCTTCAACTCACTCATTTGGGTTTCCTTATCATGTGCTGACCCTAAATAATCGGGCAGTATCATATCTCACTATTACGCTCGGCGCGGCACAGAACCACGGTGTCTTCGATCAAACGCCGCGCGATAGTGCCCGCTGGCGGCAACTGAGGCAACGCGTCAAACTTATACCAGCCAGCATTGAGTAACTCTTTCGGATCGTGTTTGATCTCACCACTGTCGTAGTCGGCCATAAACGCCATCATCAGGGAGTTAGGGAAAGGCCAAGGCTGCGAGCTGATATAACGTACGTTCTTAATACGCACATTACTTTCTTCCATCACCTCTCGGGCAACGGTTTCTTCCAGCGTTTCACCAACCTCGACAAAACCCGCCAGCACGGTGTGGATCCCGTTACGGTGCCGCACATGTTGAGCCAATAAAATCTCATCACCTTTACGGATAGCCACAATGATACAAGGCGCAATTTGCGGATAATAGCGCTCGCGGCAATGCCCACATAACGCGGCCCATTCGGTCTTACTGACATGCATTTCGTGACCACAATACCCGCAGAATTTATGCGAACGGTAAAACTCCGCCAGTTGTACACCACGGCCCACCAATTGGAACAAACCCTTTTCCTGATCCAGAAGTTGCCGGACGGAGACCATATGGTTGTTCATCGGCTGGCGCACCAGCCAGACAGGAGAGCCTTGCCACTCACCGATTTGCCGACCTGTTTTGCCGATCAGCGAAAAATCAGCCGAATCACCGAATGGCAATTCCCCCAAGGGCAGCCAGAGTTTGCCTTCATGGCTGATGACCCACCAGCCGTTATATTGGTCTGTTATCTGTAATTCCATATTGTTGTTGCATAACCTCGACGAGACTGACAATCTGGTTTTCGGAAGTTAAATATTAGTAACCTTTAACGTTTTGGTTACTTTTCTCTCACTCACGGAGTCAACCATGCTAAATAGTCTGGAAAGGCTGACCCAACGCGTTGGTGGCAGTAATGAGTTTATCGACCAGTGGCTTCACGCACGCAAAGAGTTATTAGTTTCTTATTGCGCTCTCGTGGGTCTAAAACCGAATAAAGAAAAGCATACCCCGCTAAACGAAAAAGCGCTGGATAACTTTTGCCATAATCTGGTGGACTATCTCTCCTCCGGCCATTTCCATCTTTATCAACGTATTATTGATGAAGTTGCAGGCATTGATAGCCTGAAAAAACGGATGGCATCAAAAATTTATCCTGCACTTGAGCTCAACACCGAAGCTATCATGGCTTTCCATGACAGTTATACCGACAATGACATCGACGATGAAAATGCTTTTGCTTTCCATTATGCATTATCCGACATCGGTGAAGCACTGGATGCACGCTTTATCCTGGAAGATCAACTTATTATGATGGCTTTTGAACAAGAAACCGATCTATTACTCCCGACAGAAAGCGCAACCGTTTTAGCGCGTCCGGCATAATTTTCGAGATAACGGCCTAACATGATTAGCAGTAAATAACCCAGCAAGGGTTGTAGTTTTTTTATCGGCCTCATATATTGGGGCTTCTTGTCGGAGTGCCTAGCGCATGATGTTCCTCACGGACATTACGCCAGGCTGAGACCGTTAATTCGGGATCCGCGGAACCTGATCGGGTTAGTACCCGCGAAGGGAACAAGAGTAATGTTATGCGTTTCACGCAATTTGGCATCAGCCTGAAAACGGCCGCTTGCGCTAAACCGCCCATTTTTACTCCTGCCGTAAACCTCCAGACAAGCAATTTTCCATCACGTTTTTTCTATTCGTAGAACACGAGGAATTTGCTATGTCGAGTACCCAAAAATCCGTTACCTCTGAAAAGAAACCCACCAACCGCCGCGAACAGCGCGCGCAGGCTCAGTCATTTATCGACAGCCTGCAAGGCGAAGCATTTCCCAACTCCCGCCGGATCTATCTGCAAGGCGACCGTGCAGATATCCGCGTCCCTATGCGTGAAATCCAGCTCAGCCCGACGCTGGTCGGCGGCGGCAAAGACAATCCACAGTACGAAGAAAATGAAGCGATTCCGGTGTATGAAACTGCCGGGCCTTATGGCGACCCTGAAGCGTCCATTGACGTCCATGCCGGTCTGGCAAAATGCCGCGCCAACTGGATAGCCGAACGGGCAGATACCGAAGAACTTCCACAGGTCAGCTCCGGCTTTACTCAGCAACGTCTGGCCGACGAAGGCTTAGATCACTTGCGCTTCGAGCTTCTGCCCCGCCCGCGTAAAGCTCAAGCCGGTAAGAATGTCACGCAGCTGCACTACGCCCGCAAAGGCATTATCACGCCTGAAATGGAATTCATCGCTATCCGCGAAAATATGGGACGCGAACGGATCCGTGGCGAAGTCCTGCGTCAGCAACATCCCGGTGAAAGCTTCGGCGCACATCTGCCCGCCAATATCACTGCTGAATTCGTGCGTCAGGAAGTCGCCGCCGGCCGCGCCATTATCCCAGCCAATATCAACCATCCGGAATCAGAGCCGATGATCATCGGGCGAAACTTTCTGGTAAAAGTGAACGCCAATATCGGTAATTCAGCGGTAACGTCATCTATCGAAGAAGAAGTCGAGAAGCTGGTCTGGTCAACTCGCTGGGGCGCGGACACAGTAATGGATCTCTCCACTGGCCGCTATATCCATGAAACCCGCGAATGGATCCTGCGTAATAGCCCGGTACCTATTGGTACGGTGCCGATTTATCAGGCGCTGGAAAAAGTGAACGGCGTGGCTGAAGACCTCAATTGGGAAATGTTCCGCGATACGCTGCTGGAGCAGGCCGAGCAGGGCGTCGATTACTTCACTATTCACGCCGGTGTGTTGCTGCGCTATGTGCCGATGACCGCTAAACGTCTGACCGGTATTGTCTCTCGCGGCGGGTCGATCATGGCGAAATGGTGCCTGTCGCACCATCGCGAAAGTTTCCTCTACGAGAATTTCCGCGAGATTTGTGAAATCTGCGCCGCCTATGATGTCTCGCTTTCATTGGGCGACGGCCTGCGTCCGGGTTCGATTCAGGATGCCAATGACGAAGCACAATTCGCCGAATTACGCACGCTGGGCGAACTGACCAAAATTGCCTGGGAATACGATGTTCAGGTGATGATCGAAGGTCCGGGACATGTGCCGATGCAGATGATCCGCCGCAACATGACCGAAGAACTCGAGCATTGTCACGAAGCCCCGTTCTATACCCTTGGTCCGCTGACTACCGATATCGCGCCGGGTTACGATCACTTCACGTCCGGTATTGGCGCCGCGATGATTGGCTGGTTTGGCTGCGCCATGCTCTGTTATGTCACGCCGAAAGAGCATCTGGGCCTGCCGAACAAAGAAGACGTTAAGCAGGGTTTGATTACCTACAAAATCGCAGCACATGCTGCCGATTTAGCTAAAGGCCATCCGGGTGCCCAAATCCGCGATAACGCCATGTCAAAAGCGCGTTTCGAATTCCGCTGGGAAGATCAGTTTAATCTGGCTCTCGATCCGGCAACGGCACGCGCCTACCACGATGAAACGCTGCCGCAGGAATCCGGCAAAGTTGCACACTTCTGCTCGATGTGTGGCCCGAAATTCTGCTCGATGAAAATCACTCAGGAAGTTCGCGATTACGCCGCTGCGCTTGAAGCCAAAGCCCAACCAATAGAACTCGTTGAATCCGGTATGGCGCAGATGTCTGCCGAATTCCGTTCGCGCGGCGGTGAGCTTTATCACCCGGCCGATAACCTCAGTTCGGAGAGCAGCAAATGAATCCGTCCTCTCAATCCTTTCCTGCCGTTCCATTCCACCTCGGTTTATATCCGGTCGTTGATACCGTGGAATGGATTGCCCGTCTGCTGGACGCGGGCGTTAAAACACTGCAACTGCGTGTGAAAGATTTGCCTGATGAGCAAGCCGAGCCAGCAATTATTGATGCCATCGCGCTCGGTAAAAAATATCAGGCCCGGTTATTCATCAACGATTACTGGCGTCTGGCGGTCAAGCATCAGGCGTATGGCGTGCATTTGGGTCAGGAAGATCTGGATACTGCCGATCTTGAGGCTATCCGTCAGGCCGGCTTACGGCTGGGCGTTTCCACGCATGACGATGCTGAAATGGCACGCGCTGTCGCGGTGAATCCTTCGTACATCGCCCTCGGCCATATCTTCCCGACGCAGACCAAAGATATGCCTTCGGCGCCGCAAGGGCTGGCAGAACTCACCCGACATGTTAAGAAGCTCGATGGCAGCTTTCCGACGGTGGCCATTGGTGGGATCAGCATCGACCGCGCGGCGTCGGTTCTCGACTGCGGCGTCGGCAGTATAGCCGTCGTCAGTGCCATTACGCAGGCGGCGGACTGGCGTGCAGCGACGGCACAACTGCTGGCCTTATGCGCCAGCAAGGTGCCGCAAGATGCTTAACGATGCGGCTTTTATGCGCTACAGCCGCCAGTTGATGCTGGAGGAATTCGGTCCGCTGGCACAGGAAAAATTACAGGCGGCGAAAGTACTGATTGTCGGCCTTGGTGGCCTCGGCTCTCCCGCAGCCTTGTATCTGGCAGCAGCAGGCGTAGGTAAGCTGATTCTGGCCGATGACGATCAATTGCATATCACCAATCTTCAGCGGCAAATCCTCTACCGTACGGCAGATCTCGATCAGCCCAAAGCCGTTCTGGCAAAGCGTGAACTGCTGCGCCTGAATCCGCTTTGCGAAGCGGTGGCCATCACGGAACGTCTGTCGGGAGAAGCATTGACCCGTGCCGTATCGGACGCCGATATCGTTCTGGATTGCAGCGATAACATGGAAACCCGGCATGCAGTTAATAAAGTTTGTGTGGATGCCGGTAAAACCTTGATCAGCGGCAGCGCCGTCGGATTCAGCGGACAACTTCTGGTTATTGAAGCCCCTTACGCTCACGGTTGTTACGCCTGTTTATATCCGGATCAGGAAACCGTACAGCGCAACTGCCGTACATCCGGCGTGCTCGGCCCGGTGGTCGGTACCATCGGTACATTGCAGGCACTGGAAGCGCTGAAGATTCTGGCTGGCCTGCCCTCTGTACTGAGCGGCAAATTACGTCTGTTCGATGGAAAAACGCAAAACTGGCGTTCACTGCAACTCACGCGTTCATCTGCCTGTGCCATCTGCGGAGGCCACGTGTGAACATTCTGGTCAATGATGAACCACACCAATTCAGTCAACCGCTCACGTTACTAAACCTGCTCAATTTGCTGGCGTTAAACCCTGCAGGCAGCGCACTGGCGGTTAACCAGGTCATTATCCCCCGTGATAACTGGCCAGCTCATTTACTGGAAGACGGTGATGAGATCTTGCTCTTTCAGGCGATAGCCGGAGGCTGACATGTTAAAAATTGCTGATACCACATTCACGTCGCACCTTTTTACCGGAACAGGAAAATTCGCCAGTCCGGCGTTGATGCAACAGGCGCTTGAAGCATCTGGCTCTCAGCTGGTGACTATGGCGATGAAACGCATCGATCTGCGTCGCGGCGGAGATGACATCCTCGCGCCACTGCAACAGCTCGGTGTGCGTTTACTGCCCAATACATCCGGCGCAAAAACGGCAGAAGAAGCCGTCTTTGCCGCGCAGTTGGCACGCGAAGCATTGAGGACGAACTGGATAAAACTGGAAATCCATCCGGACGTAAAATACCTGCTGCCCGATGCGATTGAGACGCTAAAAGCCGCAGAAATTCTGGTGAAACAGGGATTCGTGGTTTTGCCGTATTGCAGTGCCGATCCGGTACTGTGCAAACGTCTGGAAGAGGCCGGGTGCGCCGCGGTGATGCCGCTGGGTGCGCCGATTGGTTCCAATCAGGGGCTGCAAACCCGTGATTTTCTGCAAATCATCATCGAGCAGTCACGCATTCCGGTGGTTGTTGATGCCGGTATTGGCGCGCCGAGCCAGGCCGCAGAAGCGCTGGAAATGGGGGCGGATGCCGTGCTGGTGAATACTGCGATTGCCGTTGCCGGCGATCCGGTGGCCATGGCGACGGCATTTCGTCTGGCCGTTGAAGCCGGTATCATTGCCCGTCAGAGCGGGTTAGGTGGCAGACAACGGCAGGCCAGCGCATCCAGCCCACTGACCAGTTTCCTGGCTTCAACGCAGGCAACCTTATGAGCAATTTCACTGATGTCTGGTCAACCCTCGACTGGGATGACATTTCGCTGCGCATCAACAGCAAGACCACCAGCGACGTCGAACGGGCGCTGAACCAGAACAAAATCACGCGTGAAGATTTCATGGCGCTGATTTCCCCGGCGGCACGGCCTTATCTGGAACAAATGGCGCAGCGGGCACAACAGCTCACGCGCCAGCGATTCGGCAATACGGTGAATTTCTTCGCGCCGTTGTATTTATCCAATCTTTGCGCCAACGAATGTACGTATTGCGGCTTTTCGATGAGCAATAAAATCAAACGTAAAACGCTGGACGAAGATGAAATCAGGCGGGAATGCGAAGCGCTGAATGCGCTGGGTTTCAAACATCTGTTGCTGGTCACCGGCGAACATAAGGGAAAGGTCGGCATGGACTATTTCCGCCGTCATTTCCCCGTGATCAGAAGCCATTTCGATTCACTGATGATTGAGGTTCAGCCGCTGCAACAGGAAGAATATGCTGAGCTGAAAACGCTGGGGCTGGATGGCGTGCTGGTTTATCAGGAAACCTATCACGCGCCTGCCTATGCTTTGCATCATCTTCGCGGACAGAAACAGGATTTCTTCTGGCGGCTGGAAACACCAGACCGGCTCGGGCGTGCGGGAATCGACAAAATCGGTTTGGGGGCGCTGTTCGGACTTTCTGGCAACTGGAGGACTGACAGCTATATGGTGGCCGAACATTTGTTGTATCTGCAACAAACCTACTGGCAAAGTCGCTATTCGGTGGCGTTTCCAAGACTGCGACCTTGTACCGGTGGCATCGAACCGGCTTCCCTGCTGGAAGAAAATCAGTTGTTACAACTGATTTGCGCTTTCAGAATGCTCGCGCCGGATGTCGAGCTCTCACTGTCGACACGCGAATCCCCCTATTTCCGGGATCACGTTATTCCGCTGGCGATCAACACTGTCAGTGCAGGATCTAAAACACAGCCCGGTGGCTATGCCGATAATCATCCTGAACTTGAACAATTTGCACCGCACGATAACCGCTCACCGCAACAGGTAGCGGAAGCGTTGATGCTGGCAGGGCTACAGCCAGTATGGAAAGACTGGGATAGTTTTCTCGGACGCGCCTCACAATAAAATATGCGAAAGCTGAAAGTATAAATTTTTGTCTGAATTCGGGTTGGCAGGCAGTGTTAAGACACTCGTCCTGGAAAGTAACAATCCGTACTGTGGTGTTGCCACTGCACCCTCGCAAGTGGCCGGAGCCCCTCATGTTGGCTCAGCTTCCAAACTGCCGCCATTTGCTGGCTTCATCTTTGGCTTATGGCGGCGCCTCAATGTTTCTCACCAATCCCAAAAACTCATACCACAAGCATTGCCGACCAACCAAAATTTGAAGCAAAAAAAAACCGCCTCCCGAAGGAAGCGGTTTTATTCAGCATGGAACAGAAGACAATCAATCGTCTTTGCTGTTACCAAAACCGGCGTTCAGCAATTCAGCCAAGTTAGCCGTTGCTTCGTCCGCGCTCACTTGCGGTACAACAGGCACTTCGCCCTGTGCTTTACGACGAGCACGTTCCTGATGATAAGCGTAACCGGTACCGGCTGGGATCAGACGGCCAACGATGACGTTTTCTTTCAGGCCACGCAGTTCATCACGTTTACCCGCAACAGCGGCTTCTGTAAGAACGCGCGTCGTTTCCTGGAACGATGCAGCGGAGATGAAGGACTCGGTCGCCAGGGAAGCCTTGGTGATACCGAGCAAGTCACGGGTAAAGGTAGCCGTGATTTTTCCATCTGCTTCAAGCTGACGGTTAGCGATTTTAACGCGGGACATTTCTGCCTGCTCGCCGGCCAGGAAGTCGGTGCCACCAGCGCTAACGATGGTGCCTTTACGCAACATCTGACGAACGATAACTTCGATGTGCTTATCGTTAATCTTAACGCCTTGCAGACGGTAAACTTCCTGCACTTCGTTGGTGATGTAACGTGTAACCGCATGAACACCACGTAAACGCAGGATATCGTGCGGAGACTCAGGGCCGTCGGATACGACGTCACCACGTTCCACAACTTCGCCTTCGAACACGTTCAGCTGACGCCATTTTGGAATCATTTCTTCGTAAGCATCACTGCCATCTAACGGAGAAATTACCAGACGGCGCTTGCCTTTAGTTTCTTTACCGAAGGAGATAATCCCGCTGATTTCAGCAAGGATTGCAGGCTCTTTCGGACGACGAGCTTCGAACAAGTCAGCAACACGTGGCAGACCACCCGTGATGTCCTTGGTACCGCCGGATTCCTGAGGAATACGTGCCAGAGTGTCACCAGAGTGGATCTGCGTACCATCTTCCAGCTGCACAATTGCTTTACCTGGCAGGAAGTATTGAGCAGGCATATCTGTGCCAGGGATCAATACGTCGTTGCCTTTGGCGTCAACAATTTTCAGTGCCGGGCGCAGGTCTTTACCGCTACCAGTACGCTCTGCAGAGTCCAGAACAACCAGAGAAGATAAACCGGTCAGCTCGTCGGTCTGGCGTGTAATGGCTTGGGTATCAACCATATCAGCAAAGCGGATGAAACCACTCACTTCACTGATAACTGGCATGGTGTGTGGATCCCAGTTAGCAACGGTCTCGCCGCCATTAACCGCTTGACCATCACCTTTGCCCATTACAGAACCGTAAGGCACTTTATAACGTTCTTTTGTGCGACCAAATTCGTCGATCAGTTTCAGCTCGGTATTACGAGAAGTGATAACCAGTTTGCCGTTAGCATTAGTAACGTGCTTGTGGTTGCTCAGTTTAATCGTACCCGTGTTCTTAACCTGAATGCTTGACTCTGCTGCTGCACGAGATGCCGCACCACCGATGTGGAAGGTACGCATCGTCAGCTGGGTACCTGGTTCACCGATAGACTGTGCTGCGATAACACCAACCGCTTCACCTTTATTGATGATGTGACCACGTGCCAGGTCGCGACCGTAGCAGTTTGCACACACACCAAAATCGGTTTCACAGCTTACAACTGAACGAACTTTCACGCTATCGACTGAGTTCTCTTCTAACAGATCACAGGTCTTCTCGTGAAGCAGGGTGTTACGTGGAACCAAGATATCAGCCGTACCCGGCTTGATGATATCTTCAGCAGTTACACGACCCAGAACGCGTTCGCGCAGTGGTTCTTTAACGTCGCCACCTTCGATGACTGGAGTCATCATGATGCCTTCGTGTGTACCACAGTCATCTTCGGTCACGACCAGATCCTGTGCCACGTCAACCAGACGACGGGTCAGATAACCGGAGTTTGCCGTTTTCAGTGCGGTATCCGCCAAGCCTTTACGAGCACCGTGAGTGGAGATGAAGTACTGGAGTACGTTCAGACCTTCACGGAAGTTCGCGGTGATTGGCGTTTCAATGATGGAACCGTCCGGCTTAGCCATCAGGCCACGCATACCGGCCAGCTGACGAATCTGTGCTGCAGAACCACGCGCACCGGAGTCGGCCATCATGAAGATACTGTTGAAGGAAACCTGCTGCTCAACCACACCATCACGGTTGACGACGTCTTCGACAGACAAGTTTTCCATCATTGCTTTAGCAACACGTTCGTTAGCTGCGGCCCAGATATCGATCACTTTGTTGTAGCGTTCGCCTGCTGTTACCAGACCAGACTGGAACTGCTGCTGGATCTCGGCAACTTCAGTTTCGGCTTCTTCGATGATGCCTGCTTTCTTCGCAGGGATTACCATGTCATCAATACCTACTGACGCACCTGAACGGGCAGCGTAAGCAAAACCGGTATACATGATCTGGTCAGCGAAAATAACCGTCGGCTTCAAGCCCAAAATGCGGTAACAGGTGTTCAGCATTTTGGAGATAGCTTTTTTACCCAACGGCTGGTTAACGATAGAGAACGGCAGACCTTTAGGAACGATCATCCATAAGATCGCACGGCCTACAGTGGTATCGATAATAGTCGTCTGGTGAATTGACTCGCCTTCAGTGTTTCTGATCTCTTCCGTAATACGCACTTTGACACGCGCATGCAGAGAAGCCAGGCCGGCGCGGTAAATGCGCTCAGCTTCTTTAGGCCCCGTCAGAACCATGCCTTCGCCTTTGGCGTTAACACAGTCGCGGGTCATGTAGTACAGACCCAATACAACGTCCTGAGAAGGAACGATGATTGGCTCGCCGTTCGCAGGTGACAGGATGTTGTTGGTAGACATCATCAACGCACGCGCTTCCAACTGGGCTTCCAGTGTCAACGGTACGTGAACAGCCATCTGGTCACCATCGAAGTCGGCGTTGTATGCCGCACAAACCAGCGGGTGCAGCTGGATAGCTTTACCTTCGATCAGAACCGGTTCAAACGCCTGGATGCCCAAACGGTGCAGGGTTGGTGCACGGTTCAGCAGTACCGGGTGTTCGCGGATAACTTCGTCCAGAATATCCCAAACGACAGCTTCTTCGCGCTCAACCATTTTCTTAGCGGCTTTGATGGTGGTGGCGAGGCCACGCAACTCCAATTTGCCGTAGATGAACGGTTTGAACAGTTCGAGTGCCATTTTCTTCGGCAGACCACACTGGTGCAGACGCAGGTATGGACCTACGGTGATAACGGAACGACCAGAGTAGTCGACACGTTTACCCAGCAAGTTCTGACGGAAACGACCCTGTTTACCTTTAATCATGTCTGCCAGAGATTTCAGCGGACGCTTGTTAGAGCCGGTAATTGCACGACCGCGACGGCCGTTATCCAGCAAAGCATCTACCGCTTCTTGCAGCATACGTTTTTCGTTACGTACGATGATATCTGGCGCAGCCAGATCCAGCAGGCGTTTCAGACGGTTATTACGGTTAATCACACGACGATACAGATCGTTCAGATCTGACGTTGCGAAACGGCCGCCGTCCAACGGAACCAGTGGACGCAAGTCTGGCGGCAGTACCGGCAGCACGGTCAGGATCATCCACTCTGGTTTGTTACCAGATTGAACGAACGCTTCCAGCAACTTGATACGCTTGGTCAGCTTCTTACGCTTGGTTTCGGAGTTGGTTTCTCTCAACTCTTCACGCAGCTGTTCGCATTCCACTTCCAGATCCATGTTTTTCAACAGGGCTTGAATAGCTTCCGCACCCATCTTGGCGTCGAATTCATCACCGAACTCTTCCAAAGCATCCAGATACTGCTCTTCAGTCAGGATCTGGCGCTTCTCGAGGTTAGTCATACCGCCTTCGATAACCACATAGGATTCGAAGTACAGTACACGTTCGATGTCACGCAGTGGCATATCCAGCAATAAACCGATGCGAGAAGGCAAGGATTTCAGGAACCAGATGTGTGCAGTCGGAGACGCGAGTTCGATGTGCCCCATACGCTCACGGCGTACTTTAGTTTGGGTCACTTCAACGCCGCACTTCTCGCAGATCACGCCGCGATGTTTTAAACGCTTGTACTTACCACACAGGCATTCGTAATCTTTTACTGGTCCGAAAATACGGGCACAGAAAAGGCCGTCACGTTCTGGTTTGAACGTACGGTAGTTAATGGTTTCTGGCTTCTTAACTTCACCAAAAGACCAAGAACGGATCATGTCTGGCGATGCCAGAGCAATTTTGATCGCATCAAACTCTTCGGTTTTAGTTTGCGCTTTCAGAAACTTTAGTAAGTCTTTCACGGATTAGCTCCCGTCGGGTTAGACCTGTTAGGCACCCGCTGTCTATTGCTAAACAGACAGGTGCCCCTGTGATCAGTGCAGATTCGAGTACTTACTCGTCTTCCAGCTCGATGTTGATACCCAGAGAACGGATCTCTTTCAACAATACGTTGAAGGACTCCGGCATGCCTGGTTCCATCCGGTGATCGCCATCCACGATGTTTTTATACATCTTGGTACGGCCGTTCACGTCATCGGACTTAACAGTCAGCATTTCCTGCAGGGTATAAGCGGCACCGTATGCTTCCAGTGCCCACACTTCCATCTCACCGAAGCGCTGACCACCGAACTGAGCTTTACCACCCAGCGGCTGCTGAGTAACAAGGCTATAAGAGCCGGTAGAACGCGCATGCATCTTATCGTCAACCAGGTGGTTCAGTTTCAGCATGTACATGTAGCCGACGGTAACCTGACGCTCGAATTGCTCGCCGGTACGGCCGTCAAACAGTGTGATCTGGCCAGAGGTAGGGATTCCGCCCATTTCAAGCAGTTGCTTGATCTCTGTTTCTTTCGCACCATCGAAGACCGGCGTTGCGATTGGCATGCCTTTCTTCAAGTTTTCAGCCAAACGCAGAACTTCGTCGTCGGTGAAGGTGCTCAGATCGACTTTCTGACGAACATCGTCGCCCAGGTCATAGGCTTTCTGGATGAACTCGCGCAGCTTGGAAACTTCTTCATGTTTCTTCAGCATGGCATTGATTTTTTCACCAATACCTTTCGCGGCCATACCCAAGTGGGTTTCCAGAATCTGACCAATGTTCATACGAGATGGAACACCCAGCGGGTTCAGTACGATGTCTACCGGCGTGCCGTTTTCATCGTAAGGCATATCTTCGATCGGGTTGATCTTGGAGATAACACCTTTGTTACCGTGACGACCAGCCATTTTGTCACCAGGCTGAATCTGACGTTTAACGGCCAGATACACTTTACAAATTTTCAGCACACCTGGTGCCAGGTCATCGCCCTGAGTGATTTTACGACGCTTCGCTTCGAGTTTTTTCTCAAACACGGTTTTCAGTTCGTCGTATTGTTCGGCCAGCTGTTCCAACTGGTTTTGCTTGTCTTCGTCGGTCAGCGACAGCTCAAGCCAACGATCGCGAGGCAATTTGCCCAACTTATCAGCTTCAACACCGCCAGCAACCAGCGCAGACTGGATACGTGCAAACAGACCGGCTTCCAGGATCTGCAGCTCTTCGGTCAGGTCTTTCTTAGCCTGCTTCAGCTGCATCTCTTCGATTTCCAACGCACGCTTGTCTTTTTCCACGCCATCGCGGGTAAAGACCTGCACGTCGATAACCGTACCGGAAACGCCGTTTGGTACACGCAGAGAAGAGTCCTTAACATCAGACGCTTTCTCACCGAAGATCGCTCGCAGTAGTTTCTCTTCCGGAGTCAGTTGTGTTTCGCCTTTAGGCGTAACCTTACCTACCAGAATGTCACCACCGGTCACTTCAGCACCGATATAAACGATACCGGATTCATCCAGTTTAGAGAGCGCAGCTTCACCCACGTTAGGGATGTCAGCGGTAATCTCTTCAGGCCCTAACTTGGTGTCACGAGACACACATGCCAGTTCCTGGATATGGATAGTGGTGAAGCGATCTTCTTGCACAACACGCTCGGAGACCAAGATGGAGTCTTCGAAGTTGTAACCATTCCAGGGCATGAACGCGACACGCATGTTCTGACCCAGAGCCAATTCGCCCAGATCTGTTGACGGACCATCTGCCAGCACGTCACCGCGCTCGATCGGTTCGTCCAGATTCACACACGGCATCTGGTTGATGCAGGTGTTCTGGTTAGAACGGGTGTACTTGGTCAGGTTATAAATGTCGATACCTGCTTCGCCCGGGTACATCTCTTCTTCGTTAACACGAATAACGATACGGGATGCATCCACGTACTGAACGGTACCGCCACGTTTAGCAACGGCAGTAACACCGGAGTCAACCGCTACAGCACGTTCCATACCGGTACCCACCAGCGGCTTATCAGCACGCAGAGTTGGTACAGCCTGACGTTGCATGTTCGCACCCATCAATGCACGGTTGGCGTCATCGTGTTCCAGGAATGGAATCAGAGAAGCACCAACGGATACGATCTGCTGGGTGGATACGTCCATATAGTCAACTTGGTCGCGGCTAAATAAGCTTGATTCGCCTTTACTACGACAAGTGACTAAGTCTTCCAGGAAGCGACCTTCATCATCCAGGTTGGAGTTCGCCTGAGCGATGACGAAATTGCCTTCTTCTATGGCAGACAGATAGTTAATCTCATCGGTAACCATACCTTCACGCACACGGCGATAAGGGGTTTCCAGGAAACCATACTCATTGGTCTGCGCATACACAGACAAGGAGTTGATCAGACCGATGTTTGGACCTTCTGGCGTTTCGATTGGACATACGCGACCGTAGTGGGTCGGGTGTACGTCTCGAACTTCAAAGCCAGCACGTTCACGGGTCAAACCGCCCGGGCCCAATGCAGAGATACGACGTTTGTGCGTGATCTCAGACAACGGGTTGTTCTGGTCCATAAACTGTGACAGCTGGCTTGAACCGAAGAATTCTTTCACCGCAGCCGAAATCGGCTTAGCGTTGATCATGTCTTGTGGCATCAAAGTATCGAGGTCGCCAAGAGACAGACGCTCTTTAACCGCACGCTCAACACGAACCAAACCTACACGGAATTGGTTTTCAGCCATTTCGCCAACAGAACGAATACGACGGTTACCCAAGTGGTCGATATCATCCACTTCGCCTTGGCCGTTACGAATGCCGATCAGCTTGATCATTACCTGGATGATGTCATCTTTGCTCAGGATACCTGAACCTTCGATTTCATCACGCAGCAGAGAACGGTTGAACTTCATACGACCTACAGCGGACAGGTCGTAACGATCTTCAGAGAAGAACAGGTTCTCAAACAGGTTTTCAGCAGCTTCGCGAGTTGGTGGCTCTCCAGGACGCATCATTCGATAGATCTCAACCAATGCGCTCAGACGATCGCTGGTTGGGTCGACGCGGATGGTCTCGGACAGGTATGCACCATGGTCGAGATCGTTGGTGAAGAGTGTTTCAATAGTTTTGTGACCGGCCTGGCTCAACTTAGCCAGTAAATCCAGAGACAATTCCATGTTCGCAGGGACAATCAACTCACCGGTATTAGTATCGATATAGTCTTTAGCTACGACTTTCCCTGCGATGTACTCAACAGGAACTTCGATGTGTTGAATGTCGTCTTTTTCAAGCTGACGAATGTGACGGGCAGTGATGCGGCGGCCTTTTTCAATATAGACTTTGCCGCCAGCTTCGATATCAAAAGAAGCTGTTTCACCACGCAGGCGCTCAGGTACCAGTTCCATTTGCAACTTGTTGTCGCGGATCTGGTAAGTCACCTTGTCAAAGAACAGGTCAAGAATCTGTTCTGTGGTATAGCTTAATGCACGCAGAATGATGGTCGCGGGTAATTTGCGGCGACGGTCAATACGTACAAACAGGTTATCTTTCGGGTCAAACTCGAAATCTAACCATGAACCGCGATAAGGGATGATACGTGCGTTGTACAGCACTTTACCCGATGAGTGGGTTTTACCCTTATCACTGTCGAAGAATACACCTGGACTACGGTGCAGCTGAGATACGATAACCCTCTCAGTACCGTTAATCACAAAAGTACCATTTTCGGTCATGAGCGGAATTTCGCCCATATAGACTTCTTGTTCCTTGATGTCTTTAACCGTACCTTCTGGAGCTTCACGCTCGTAGATCACCAGACGCAGTTTCACCCGCAGTGGCGCGGAGAAAGTTACACCACGGATCTGGCATTCTTTAACGTCGAATACTGGCTCACCAAGACGGTAGCTAACGTATTGCAGCTCAGAATTACCGCTGTAGCTTTTGATTGGAAATACAGAACGGAATGCAGCTTCCAAACCGTGCTGGCCTTCCGGATCTTGCTCGATAAACTTCTGGAACGAGTCAAGCTGGATAGAAAGGAGAAAGGGAATGTCCAAGACTTGTGGACGTTTACCAAAATCCTTACGAATGCGTTTTTTCTCGGTATAGGAGTAAACCATAGGGTTCCTCAGCTCGCTGATCAGTGACCCAATCGTATCTGCCCTGAGAAGGACAGTTCATGCAACACCGTTTATGTCGACCGGAAAACAGAGTCGTTTTCCGCAATACCTGTTCCTCGCACTCTTAAATCATTTCGTTGTGCATTATCTATGGATGAGCCATAGCAAGCGGCAGCAATATATTAAGACGTATCAAGAAGAGATATTAGAGTAGTTCAGTGCTCAAACAGTGTGAAACACCACTGACACTCTATAGCGCAAAAAGGCTGGTGACTAAAAAGCCACCAGCCATCAGTCTGCTAGGACAGACTGCACTCCGGGAAGTTAAACTTACTTAACTTCAACAGAAGCACCAGCTTCTTCCAGAGATTTTTTCAGTGACTCAGCGTCATCTTTGCTGATGCCTTCTTTCAGAGTTGCCGGAGCAGACTCTACCAGGTCTTTAGCTTCTTTCAGACCCAGGCCAGTAGCGGTACGAACTGCTTTGATAACTGCAACTTTGTTCGCGCCAACAGCAGCCAGAACAACGTCGAATTCAGTTTTTTCTTCAACAGCTTCAGCAGCAGCAGCAGGACCAGCAACAGCAGCAGCAGCAGAAACGCCGAATTTTTCTTCCATAGCGGAGATCAGTTCAACGATTTCCATTACAGACAGGGCTGCAACGCCTTCAATGATTTGTTCTTTAGTGATTGACATTTCAAGTGTTCCTAAAATTCAGAAATAGTTTATACGTAAGCATAGCTACGAGAAAAGAGAGGCTTAAGCAGCTTCTTTCTGATCACGTACTGCAGCCAGAGTGCGAACCAATTTGCCAGCAGCGGCTTCTTTCATGGTTGCCATCAGGCGTGCGATTGCTTCATCGTAAGTAGGCAGAGTTGCCAAGCGGTCAATTTGAGCCGCAGAGATAAACTCACCTTCAAAGGCCGCAGCTTTAACCTCAAATTTTGCATTCGCTTTAGCGAAATCTTTGAACAAACGGGCAGCAGCGCCTGGGTGTTCAGAAGAGAATGCAATTAAGGTTGGACCAACAAACGTGTCTTTCAGGCACTCAAACTGAGTACCTTCAACGACGCGACGCATAAGGGTGTTGCGAACAACACGCATATAAACGCCAGCTTCACGACCTGCTTTACGCAGTTCAGTCATTTTATCTACAGTTACGCCACGAGAATCCGCAACAACCGCAGACAGCGCGCCTTTGGCTACTTCCATGACTTCAGCAACAATCGCTTGTTTGTCTTGAAGATTTAATGCCATTAGCTTTTTGCTCCTGGATTTAGCCGGGGAAAAACCCCCGGAACTCACATCGCTTGTTATCGAAATCGATATCAAGCGCTCAAACACGGTGAGCAGAGAATCCAGCAAAGACTATTCTTGTTCTTTATTACAAGTAACAAAGGAAAATTTTCTTCAGGCTCTGTCACCGTCTACGCAGGAAAAATTAAGTCTCTTTCGAGACACCTGCGGTCTTGGACGGAGGCCTGGATAGGCCAGGCTCCAACCGAAAAATCTTGGTTTCGGGTTAACGAAACAACGGGCCATAGATTCTAGACAAATCTACCGCCCGCGTAAAGCGATAAAAAGCAGGCAGCAAATTAGACAGCTACTGCGCTCAGGCCGCTTTGATCAATAGAAACACCTGCACCCATGGTAGTGGACAGGGTAACTTTCTTGATGAAAACGCCTTTAGCCTGAGAAGGCTTCGCTTTTTTCAGAGCAACCAACAGAGCTTCCAGGTTTTCTTTCAGCTTGTCGGATTCGAAATCAACCTTACCAATAGTAGTATGGATGATACCGTTTTTGTCGTTACGATAACGAACCTGACCTGCTTTAGCATTCTTAACTGCTTCAGCAACGTTAGGCGTTACAGTACCAACTTTAGGGTTAGGCATCAGGCCGCGAGGACCCAGAACCTGACCTAATTGACCTACAACGCGCATTGCATCAGGAGATGCGATAACAACGTCAAAGTTCATTTCGCCTTTTTTAATCTGATCTGCCAGATCTTCCATACCTACCAGCTCAGCGCCTGCAGCTTTAGCAGCTTCAGCGTTTGCACCTTGGGCGAAGACAGCAACGCGAACAGAACGACCGGTGCCGTTAGGCAGAACGGTAGCACCACGAACGTTTTGATCAGATTTACGTGCATCGATACCGAGGTTAACGGCAACGTCTACACTTTCAACGAATTTAGCGGTGGCCAGCTCTTTGAGCAGTGCAACAGCTTCGTTAATGTCATATTGTTTAGTAACATCAACTTTGTCACGGATCACGCGCATGCGCTTGGTCAGCTTAGCCATTTATTAATCCTCCACTACCAGGCCCATGGAACGAGCAGTACCTTCGATGGAGCGCGCCATGGCTTCCACGTCAGAACCAGTCATGTCCGCAGCTTTGGTTTCTGCGATTTCACGAACCTGAGCAGTCGTTACTTTACCTACTTTGTCTTTGTTCGGCTTGCCGGAACCAGACTTGATACCAGCCGCTTTCTTCAGCAATACAGCTGCTGGAGGCGTTTTGGTAACGAAGGTGAAAGAACGGTCAGAGTAAACGGTAATTACAACAGGGATCGGCAAGCCTTTCTCAACGCTTTCAGTCTTAGCGTTGAATGCCTTACAGAATTCCATGATGTTAACGCCTTGCTGACCCAGTGCCGGACCTACCGGTGGACTTGGGTTAGCCATACCAGCAGCAACTTGCAGCTTGACGTAGGCTTGTACTTTCTTGGCCATTTAAATTTCCTCAGTTGGGTGATATCGCCTAATAGAATAGGCTCCCCGTTATTTGCAGTACTTTGTTCTTTATGTTTTACCTGCAGAGGCTGCACATAAAAACGAAAGGCGCGAAATTATAGTTTAATTTCGCGCCCTGCACAACATCTGTTCGAATGGATATCGAAAGATTTGTTAGCCTTTCTCGACCTGACCGAAGTCCAGTTCAACCGGCGTAGCACGCCCGAAGATAGAAACTGAAACTTTCAGGCGGCTTTTCTCATAATCCACTTCTTCAACAACACCGTTAAAGTCAGCAAATGGACCGTCGCTGACGCGAACCAGTTCACCTGGCTCAAACATAGTTTTAGGACGTGGTTTATCACCAGCTTGTTGCAGGCGATTCATAATAGCGTCAACTTCTTTATCGCTGATTGGCGCAGGACGGTCAGAGGTACCGCCGATGAAGCCCATCACCCGAGGAACGCTACGCACCAAGTGCCAGCTGGCGTCATTCATCACCATTTGAACCAGCACATAACCTGGGAAGAATTTGCGTTCGCTTTTACGGCGTTGACCACCACGGATTTCAACCACTTCTTCCGTGGGAACCATCACGTCACCGAACAGCTCTTCCATGTCGTGCAATTTGATGTGCTCACGCAGCGACTGTGCCACGCGGCCTTCAAAGCCGGAAAACGCCTGAACGACGTACCAACGTTTTTTAGGTGCTTCAGACATTTAGAACCTCAAGCCAGTAATAAAAGATACCAAGCGGACCAGAATTCCATCCAGCCCCCACAGAATCAGTGACATGACGGCAGTTACCGCAGCAACGATCAGTGTGGTATGCAATGTTTCCTGGCGTGTAGGCCAAATTACTTTACGTACTTCAGTACGCGCTTCGCGCGCAAATGCTACTGTCGCTTTGCCTTTAGTCGTCAATAATGCCACCGCACCAGCAATCGCGATAACAACAACCACTGCCAGCGCACGTAATGGCAGGCTGTATGCACGGTAATAATAGTTACCGACAATAGCTACGACCAACAAAACGGCAACAACTACCCACTTTACCGCTTCCAGGCCGCGCCCGCTCCCTTGAGCCTCGGTATTCGCACTCATAAACCAACCCGTCACAATGATTCAGAACAAACAACTTTGCCTCGCATCGCGAGGCAAACCAAACCGATCGATGCTCTACAGTGAGCGCAACTCGGTGTTTTACACTGTATCTCAGAGCCTATCTCACCAATGATTATGACGTATAAATCGCTGATGAGATAGGTTCTCGTGCCACAGCGTAGAAAAGGGCATCGAATGATGCCCTTTTAGTGTGTATTGCGTCAACGTAAAGTGACAAAAAAGTATCAGCGATTAAGCGATAACTTTAGCAACCACACCAGCACCTACAGTACGACCACCTTCACGGATTGCGAAACGCAAGCCGTCATCCATCGCGATTGGATGGATCAAGGTTACAACCATGTTGATGTTGTCGCCTGGCATTACCATCTCTACGCCTTCTGGCAGTTCGATGGTACCGGTCACGTCAGTTGTACGGAAGTAGAACTGCGGACGGTAGCCTTTGAAGAACGGAGTATGACGACCGCCTTCATCTTTGCTCAGGATATAAACTTCTGAGTCAAAGGTAGTGTGTGGTTTGATTGAACCTGGTTTAGCCAATACCTGACCACGTTCGATGTCTTCA
>NZ_BMFZ01000020.1 GCF_014639435.1 Hafnia psychrotolerans
TGAAGACATCGAACGTGGTCAGGTATTGGCTAAACCAGGTTCAATCAAACCACACACTACCTTTGACTCAGAAGTTTATATCCTGAGCAAAGATGAAGGCGGTCGTCATACTCCGTTCTTCAAAGGTTACCGTCCGCAGTTCTACTTCCGTACAACTGACGTGACCGGTACCATCGAACTGCCAGAAGGCGTAGAGATGGTAATGCCAGGCGACAACATCAACATGGTTGTAACCTTGATCCATCCAATCGCGATGGATGACGGCTTGCGTTTCGCAATTCGTGAAGGTGGTCGTACTGTAGGTGCTGGTGTGGTTGCTAAAGTTATCGCTTAATCGCTGATACTTTAATGCAATATGAGAAAGGGTGCTTCGGCACTCTTTTTTATGGGCCAAGTTTGCACTAATAACGATTCTCATTTACAATGCGACTGAATTTTGTTCGATGTGTGTGGATCCTATGTACGTATGTTTGTGTAATTCTGTTAGTGATAAAGCCATCCGCCAAGCTGTTCGCCGATATCAGCCTCAGACATTTCAGCAGCTAAGAAATTTTGTTCCAGTAGGAACTCAATGTGGGAAATGCATCCGTGTAGCGCGTCAGATAATGGAAGACGAATTACAACAGATACCTCAGTTCGATAACATTGCCTAAAAATCGGTCTTTTCTTTGACTTACTCTCATCCGGATCTACGCTTTACATACCGGAATAGAGGAGTTACCTATGAAAGGCGATAAAAAAGTCATTGCTCATCTCAATAAACTTCTTGGAAATGAACTGGTTGCCATCAATCAGTACTTTTTACATGCTCGCATGTTTAAGAACTGGGGATTAATGCGTCTGAACGGTATTGAATATCATGAATCCATCGATGAAATGAAGCATGCTGACATCTATATCGAACGTATCCTTTTCCTTGAGGGGTTGCCAAACTTACAAGATCTCGGCAAATTGAATATCGGCGAGGATGTCGAAGAGATGCTGAAATCCGATTTGGTTCTTGAGCTTGAAGGTGCGAAAGATCTTCGCGAAGCCATTACGTATGCGGACTCAGTTCATGATTATGTCAGCCGTGACTTGATGATAACGATCCTGACAGACGAAGAACATCATATTGACTGGCTCGAAACTGAACTGGAGCTCATTGGCCGAATAGGGATCCAAAATTATATCCAGTCTCAGTTAAAAGAAGAGTCTCAGTAAGTCAGATATCTTTAAGTGAAAATAGCATCAGCCAGAAAACATGGCTCTCCTGGCTGATGTAAATATACCCACCCGCAAGTGACAGACATGGCCCAAAAGGGATTTCGCCTGTCTTTTTTTTAATAAGTGCCCGCACCATGGTGAAAATCAGTCCTATGACTGCGGCAATAATGCATAAATAAGGCACCGATTGCCATCCAGTCCATGCGCCCAACGCTGCCAGTAGTTTAAAATCCCCGTACCCCATCCCTTCTTTATTGAGCAGGATTTTGAATCCCCAATAAATACTCCACAACGCCAGATATCCGACAACAGTTCCGTATAGCGAATCATGGAGTGTAACTTCACCGCCTACTGAGTGAACTAATAGCCCTAACCAGATAAGCGGCAATGTCAGTCTATCAGGCAATAAATAAGCTGAACTGTCGATCAGGCTTAAAGCCAACAAGAACCACATTAGTGTGAACGCACTGAGTAGAGTAAATGGTGTATCGAACAGAACGGACATTCCGAGAAATAACGATGCACATACTAACTCATTTAATGGATAGCGCAGGGGGATTTGCTCATGACAGTAGTGGCATCTTCCTTGTAAAAGCAGCCAACTCAAAAGAGGTATGTTCTGCCAGAACCTCAGCGGGTGTTTGCATTCAGTGCAATGTGATGCCGGGAAGCAAAGGTTGAGTTGCTCTTCATCTTCAGGCTGATGTTTATTGAGCATCATAGGCAAACGGTATACTACGACGTTGAGAAAACTTCCCGCAACCAGCCCGATCACTAAGACGATGCTGTGGTAGATAACGTTTGATGGTGAGAGAAAATCAACAAGTGATGAATAGTCCAAGGGTGCAACTCCATTTGCATGGGAAGGGACGTTGGATGTCCCAGCCCGTTATGTGGGTAACGATGACAGTGTAGATCTGAGTGGTTAGCGAACGGGAGGTTTAGGTTGTTACGAGTGTTAAAAATGCGCGCTGGATTCAGAGCTTTGACACAGCGGGACTTCATTGAAGCCCATATATGACGTATTGTCGGGGCAGAATGCTCTTCAGAGGGTAAGCAGCATAGGGTATTTGAGTGAAATAAAAGCGTTTAACTCATCAGAAAGGTTGCTTCTTGCTCTCATTTACGTATAATGCGCGGGCTTACCTAATCTTGGTAGGTCTAATTCATTCAGAATTAGTTGTCTGGTAATGAAGTGCTACCAGCCAAACAATACTCCCGATATGGGGGTTATATGAAGAACGATTACACTCTCCCATCAATCGAAATGGGTATGAGTAGTAATTACTTACGTTTAAAATAATTGGAGCTCTGGTCTCATGCAGAACCAAAGAATCCGTATCCGCCTGAAAGCGTTTGATCATCGTTTGATCGATCAATCAACTGCGGAAATCGTTGAGACCGCGAAGCGCACTGGTGCGCAAGTTCGTGGTCCAATCCCGCTGCCGACCCGCAAAGAGCGTTTTACTATTCTGATTTCTCCGCACGTCAATAAAGATGCGCGCGATCAGTATGAAATTCGTACTCACAAGCGTCTGGTTGACATCGTTGAGCCAACCGAGAAAACCGTTGATGCTCTGATGCGTCTGGATCTGGCTGCTGGTGTAGACGTGCAGATCAGCCTGGGTTAATCAGGGTCATTGACGATTGAGAGGTTGAAACAATGATTGGTTTAGTCGGTAAGAAAGTGGGCATGACTCGTATCTTCACTGAAGATGGCGTTTCTATCCCAGTAACCGTTATCGAAATTGAAGCAAACCGCGTTACTCAGGTCAAAGACCTGGACAACGATGGTTACCGTGCTGTGCAGGTTACTACTGGTAGCAAAAAAGCTAACCGTGTAACCAAACCAGAAGCGGGTCACTTCGCTAAAGCTGGCGTAGAAGCTGGCCGTGGTTTGTGGGAATTCCGCCTTGCAGAAGGTGAGGAATTTACTGCAGGTCAGAATATTAGCGTTGAAATTTTCGCAGACGTTAAGAAAGTCGATGTTACTGGTACTTCTAAAGGTAAAGGTTTTGCCGGCACTGTAAAGCGCTGGAACTTCCGTACCCAAGATGCTACCCATGGTAACTCCTTGGCACACCGTGGACATGGTTCAATCGGTCAGAACCAGACTCCAGGTAAAGTGTTTAAAGGAAAGAAAATGGCAGGCCAACTGGGTAACGAACGTGTAACCGTTCAGAGCCTAGATGTAGTACGTGTTGATGCTGAGCGCAATCTGCTACTGGTCAAGGGTGCTGTTCCGGGTGCTACCGGTAGCAACCTGATCGTTAAACCTGCTGTTAAGGCTTAACGTCGAGGAGATAGGAATGGAATTAGTAGTGAAAGACGCGCAAAGCGCGCTGACTGTTTCCGAAACTACCTTCGGGCGTGATTTCAATGAAGCGCTGGTACACCAGGTCGTTGTTGCTTATGCAGCAGGTGCCCGTCAAGGTACTCGCGCTCAGAAGACCCGTGCTGAAGTAACTGGTTCCGGTAAAAAGCCTTGGCGTCAGAAAGGTACTGGCCGTGCGCGAGCAGGTTCTGTAAAGAGCCCAATCTGGCGTTCCGGTGGTGTAACCTTCGCTGCAAAGCCACAGGACCACAGTCAAAAAGTAAACAAAAAGATGTACCGCGGCGCGCTGAAAAGCATTCTGTCCGAACTGGTACGTCAAGATCGCTTGATCGTAGTCGAGACGTTCTCTGTAGAAGCGCCTAAAACTAAGCTGCTTGCACAGAAACTGAAAGACATGGCTCTGGAAGACGTGCTGATTATTACCGGCGAAGTCGACGAGAACCTGTTCCTGGCCGCGCGCAACCTGTACAAGGTTGATGTTCGTGACGTAGCAGGTATCGATCCAGTAAGCCTGATCGCCTTCGACAAAGTCGTTATGACTTCTGACGCGGTGAAGCAAGTTGAGGAGATGCTGGCATGATTCGTGAAGAACGTCTGCTGAAAGTAGTGCGCGCGCCGCATGTTTCTGAAAAAGCCTCTTCTGCGATGGAAAAGAACAATACCATCGTTCTCAAAGTTGCCAAAGACGCGACTAAAGCAGAAATCAAAGCTGCGGTTAAGAAACTGTTTGAAGTTGAAGTCGAAGGCGTTAACACCCTGCTTGTTAAAGGCAAAGTGAAGCGTCACGGTCAGCGTGTTGGTCGTCGTAGCGACTGGAAAAAAGCTTACGTCACCCTGAAAGAAGGCCAGAATCTGGACTTCATCAGCGGCGCAGAGTAAGTCGGAGGAGTTTGAACAATGGCAATTGTTAAATGTAAACCTACATCTCCGGGCCGTCGCCATGTTGTTAAAGTGGTTAACCAGGAATTGCACAAAGGTAAACCTTATGCCCCGCTGCTTGAAAAACTGAGCAAAAGCGGTGGTCGTAACAACAATGGCCGTATCACCACCCGTCATATCGGTGGTGGCCACAAGCAGCATTATCGTCTGGTTGACTTCAAACGCAACAAAGATGGTGTAGCAGCAGTGGTTGAGCGTCTGGAGTACGATCCGAACCGTTCCGCGAATATCGCGCTGGTTCTGTACAAAGACGGCGAACGCCGTTATATCCTGGCGCCGAAAGGCCTGAAAGTGGGTGACCAGATCCAATCTGGTGTTGATGCTGCAATCAAGACAGGTAACACCCTGCCGATGCGCAACATCCCAGTAGGTTCAACGGTTCACAACGTAGAAATGAAACCAGGTAAGGGTGGCCAGATGGCTCGTTCTGCTGGTGCCTACGTTCAGATCGTTGCTCGTGACGGTTCCTACGTAACTCTGCGTCTGCGCTCTGGCGAAATGCGTAAAGTTCAAGTCGATTGCCGCGCCACCTTAGGTGAAGTCGGTAACGCTGAACATATGCTTCGCGTTCTGGGTAAAGCAGGTGCTGCTCGTTGGCGTGGTATTCGCCCTACCGTTCGCGGTACAGCGATGAACCCAGTCGATCACCCACACGGTGGTGGTGAAGGTCGTAACTTTGGTAAGCACCCGGTAACCCCGTGGGGCGTTCAAACCAAAGGTAAGAAGACCCGTAGCAACAAGCGTACTGACAAGTTCATCGTACGTCGCCGTAGTAAAAAATAATTAGAGGATAAGCCATGCCACGTTCTCTCAAGAAAGGTCCTTTTATTGACCTGCACTTGCTGAAGAAGGTAGAGAAAGCGGTGGAAAGCGGTGACAAGAAGCCTTTGCGCACTTGGTCCCGTCGTTCAACGATCTTTCCTAACATGATCGGTTTGACCATCGCTGTCCATAATGGTCGTCAGCACGTACCAGTATTTGTTTCCGATGAAATGGTCGGTCATAAACTGGGTGAATTCGCGCCGACTCGTACTTATCGCGGCCATGCGGCTGATAAAAAAGCTAAAAAGCGCTAAGGTAGGAGGAAGAGATGGAAACTATCGCTAAACATCGCCACGCTCGTTCTTCTGCTCAGAAGGTTCGCCTTGTTGCTGACCTGATCCGCGGTAAGAAAGTGTCGCAAGCTCTGGAAACTTTGGCCTATACCAACAAGAAAGCTGCTGGTTTGGTTAAGAAGGTACTGGAGTCTGCCATTGCTAACGCAGAACACAACGATGGCGCTGACATCGATGATCTGAAAGTCACGAAGATTTTCGTAGACGAAGGCCCAAGTATGAAGCGCATTATGCCTCGTGCTAAAGGTCGTGCAGATCGCATTCTGAAGCGCACCAGCCACATTACTGTGGTTGTGTCCGATCGCTGAGACTCTGGAGACTAGCAATGGGTCAGAAAGTACATCCTAATGGTATTCGCCTAGGTATTGTCAAACCTTGGAATTCTACCTGGTATGCAAATACCAAAGATTTCGCTGACAACCTGGACAGCGACTTTAAAGTTCGCCAATTCCTGACTAAGGAACTGTCGAAAGCTTCCGTTTCTCGCATCGTTATCGAGCGTCCAGCGAAGAGCATCCGTGTGACTATTCACACTGCTCGTCCTGGTATCGTTATCGGCAAGAAAGGTGAAGATGTCGAAAAACTGCGTAAGGTCGTAGCGGGTATCGCTGGCGTTCCTGCGCAAATCAATATCGCCGAAATCCGTAAACCGGAACTCGATGCTAAATTGGTTGCTGACAGTATCACTTCACAGCTGGAACGTCGTGTTATGTTCCGTCGTGCTATGAAGCGTGCTGTACAGAACGCAATGCGTCTTGGCGCTAAAGGAATTAAAGTTGAAGTAAGCGGCCGCCTTGGCGGTGCTGAAATTGCGCGTACTGAATGGTACCGTGAAGGTCGTGTTCCGTTGCATACACTGCGTGCGGATATCGATTACAACACTTCCGAAGCGCACACCACTTATGGTGTTATCGGCGTAAAAGTGTGGATCTTCAAAGGTGAGATTCTGGGTGGTATGGCTGCAGTTGAACAACCTGAACCGGCTGCTCAACCTAAAAAGCAGCAGCGTAAAGGCCGCAAGTAAGGAGAGTCGCTGATGTTACAACCAAAGCGTACAAAATTCCGTAAGGTGCATAAAGGCCGCAACCGTGGCCTGGCGCAAGGTACGGATGTGAGCTTCGGCACTTACGGTCTGAAAGCTGTTGGCCGTGGTCGTCTGACTGCTCGTCAAATTGAAGCAGCACGTCGTGCGATGACCCGTGCAGTTAAGCGTCAAGGTAAGATCTGGATCCGTGTATTCCCGGACAAACCGATCACTGAGAAGCCACTGGAAGTTCGTATGGGTAAAGGTAAGGGCAACGTAGAGTATTGGGTCGCCCTGATCCAGCCTGGTAAAGTCCTGTACGAAATGGACGGTGTGCCTGAAGAGGTAGCTCGCGAAGCCTTCCAGCTGGCAGCAGCCAAACTGCCTATCAAAACCACCTTTGTAACTAAGACGGTGATGTAATGAAAGCACAAGAGCTGCGCGAAAAAAGCGTGGAAGAGCTGAACACTGAGCTTCTTAACCTCTTGCGTGAGCAGTTTAACCTGCGCATGCAAACGGCAAGTGGCCAGTTGCAGCAAACACACCTGTTGAAACAAGTGCGTCGTGATGTTGCACGTGTGAAGACTTTACTGACTGAAAAGGCGGGTGCGTAATGAGTGACAAGATCCGTACTCTGCAAGGTCGTGTTATCAGTGACAAAATGGAGAAATCCATGGTTGTCGCGATTGAACGTTTTGTGAAACACCCAATCTACGGTAAATTCATCAAACGTACGACTAAGCTACACGTACATGACGAGAACAATGAATGTGGTATCGGCGATGTCGTTGAAATTAGCGAATGCCGTCCGCTGTCTAAGACTAAGTCTTGGACTCTAGTTCGCGTTGTAGGGAAAGCGGTTCTGTAATAGAATCACTTGCTCGAAAATAGATAAACGGCTCATGAACTGTGGGCCGTTTATTTTTTCTACCCATAATCTGGAACCGGTGTTATAATGCCGCGCCCTCATTTGTGGGGTTTTTTTAATGACCTATCCTGGGTCCTAAAGTTGTAGTTGACATTAGCGGAGCACTAACATGATCCAAGAACAGACTATGCTGACCGTGGCCGACAACTCCGGTGCACGTCGCGTAATGTGTATCAAGGTTCTAGGTGGCTCGCACCGTCGCTACGCAGGCATCGGTGACATCATCAAAATTACCATCAAGGAAGCAATTCCTCGCGGTAAGGTGAAGAAAGGCGATGTGCTGAAGGCGGTAGTGGTGCGCACCAAGAAGGGTGTTCGTCGCCCGGACGGTTCTGTCATTCGCTTCGATGGTAATGCATGCGTTATTTTAAACAATAACAGCGAGCAGCCTATCGGCACGCGTATTTTTGGGCCGGTAACTCGTGAACTGCGTAATGAGAAGTTCATGAAAATTATCTCTCTGGCACCAGAAGTACTCTAAGGAGCGAACCATGGCAGCGAAAATCCGTCGTGATGACGAAGTTATCCTGCTTACCGGCAAAGATAAAGGTAAGCGCGGTAAAGTTAAAAATGTCCTGTCTTCTGGTAAGGTCATTGTTGAAGGTATAAACCTGGTTAAGAAACATCAGAAGCCTGTCCCGGCCCTGAACCAACCAGGTGGCATCGTTGAAAAAGAAGCTGCAATTCAAGTTTCTAACGTTGCACTCTTCAACTCGGCAACCGGTAAGGCTGACCGTGTAGGCTTTAGATTCGAAGACGGCAAAAAAGTCCGTTTCTTCAAATCTAACAGCGTAACTATCAAGTAATTTGGAGTAGTACGATGGCGAAACTGCATGATTACTACAAAGACGATGTCGTAAAAAAACTCATGACTGAGTTTGGTTACAATTCTGTCATGCAAGTCCCTCGGGTCGAGAAGATCACCCTGAACATGGGTGTAGGTGAAGCGATCGCTGACAAGAAACTGCTGGATAATGCAGCAGCTGACTTGGCAGCAATCTCCGGTCAAAAACCGTTGATCACCAAAGCACGCAAATCAGTTGCAGGCTTCAAAATCCGTCAGGGCTATCCGATCGGCTGTAAAGTAACTCTGCGTGGCGAACGCATGTGGGAGTTCTTTGAGCGTCTGGTCTCCATTGCTGTTCCACGTATTCGTGACTTCCGCGGTTTATCTGCTAAGTCTTTCGATGGTCGTGGTAACTACAGCATGGGCGTGCGTGAACAGATCATCTTCCCGGAAATCGATTATGATAAAGTCGATCGCGTTCGTGGTTTAGATATTACTATCACCACTACTGCGAAATCCGATGATGAAGGCCGTGCGTTACTGGCTGCCTTTAACTTCCCGTTCCGCAAGTAAGGCAGGGTTACTAATGGCTAAGCAATCCATGAAAGCACGCGAAGTCGTTCGCGTAAAACTGGCTGACAAATACCGCGCTAAACGCGAGGAATTGAAAGCTATTATCTCTGGTGTGAACTCATCTGATGAAGATCGTTGGGATGCGGTTCTTAAGCTGCAGTCTCTGCCGCGTGATTCCAGCCCGTCTCGTCAGCGTAACCGCTGTCGTCAAACTGGTCGTCCGCATGCTTTCCTGCGGAAGTTCGGGTTGAGCCGTATTAAGGTCCGTGAAGCCGCTATGCGCGGTGAAATCCCGGGTCTTAAAAAGGCTAGCTGGTAATTGTCACCAATTGAATCACGGGAGTAAAGACAGATGAGCATGCAAGATCCGATCGCGGATATGCTGACCCGTATCCGTAACGGTCAAGCCGCGAACAAAGTTGCGGTCACCATGCCTTCCTCCAAGCTGAAAGTGGCTATTGCCAACGTGCTGAAGGAAGAAGGCTATATTGAAGAATTTAAAATCGAAGGCGACACCAAACCTGAACTGGAATTAGTACTTAAGTACTACCAGGGCAAGTCGGTGGTAGAAAGCATTCAACGTATCAGCCGTCCTGGTCTGCGCATCTATAAGAAAAAAGATGAGCTGCCAAAAGTTATGGCTGGTATGGGTATCGCTGTTATTTCTACCTCCAAAGGTGTTATGACTGATCGTGCAGCTCGCCAGGCTGGTCTTGGTGGCGAGATTATCTGCTACGTAGCTTAATCGGGAGGAAAGCATGTCTCGTGTTGCAAAAGCACCCGTCGTCATTCCTGCCGGCGTAGAGGTAAAACTCAACGGTCAGGTTATTTCGATAAAAGGTAAAAACGGCGAGCTGTCACGTACTATCCATAACGCCGTTGAAGTTAAACAGGAAGAAAATACACTGACTTTCGCTCCGCGCGAAGGCTCTGTAGACGGTTGGGCCCAAGCGGGTACCACTCGTGCACTGTTGAACTCAATGGTTGTTGGTGTTACCGATGGCTTCACTAAAAAGCTTCAACTGGTAGGTGTTGGTTATCGTGCTGCTGTTAAAGGCAACGTGGTGAATTTAGCTTTAGGCTTCTCTCACCCCGTCGATCACCAACTGCCGGAAGGCATTACTGCTGAATGCCCGACCCAAACTGAAATCGTGCTGAAAGGCGCTGATAAACAAGTTATTGGTCAGGTTGCTGCAGATTTACGTGCCTACCGTCGTCCTGAGCCATACAAAGGCAAGGGTGTCCGTTACGCCGACGAAGTCGTGCGTACCAAAGAGGCTAAGAAGAAGTAAGGTAACACTATGGATAAGAAATCTGCTCGTATCCGTCGTGCGACCCGCGCACGCCGTAAGCTCCAAGAACTGGGTGCGACACGTCTGGTGGTACATCGTACCCCGCGTCATATTTACGCACAGGTGATTGCACCAAACGGTTCTGAAGTAATAGTTTCTGCCTCTACTGTAGAAAAAACTATCACTGAGCAACTGAAGTATACCGGCAACAAAGATGCTGCCACTGCTGTAGGTAAAGCTATTGCAGAACGCGCATTGGAAAAAGGGATCACGAAAGTATCCTTTGACCGTTCCGGTTTCCAATATCATGGTCGAGTCCAGGCACTGGCAGATGCTGCCCGTGAAGCTGGCCTTCAGTTCTAAGGAAGAGGTTTAAGATGGCTCACATCGAAAAACAAGCTGGCGAACTGCAGGAAAAGCTGATCGCGGTAAACCGCGTATCTAAAACCGTAAAAGGTGGCCGTATCTTCAGCTTTACCGCACTGACAGTAGTTGGTGATGGTAACGGTCGCGTTGGTTTTGGCTACGGCAAAGCACGCGAAGTTCCGGCAGCGATACAGAAAGCGATGGAAAAAGCCCGTCGCAACATGATGAATGTCGCGCTGAACAGCGGCACCTTGCAGCATCCTGTTAAAGGTGCTCATACGGGTTCCCGTGTGTTCATGCAGCCGGCTTCCGAAGGTACCGGTATTATCGCCGGTGGCGCAATGCGTGCCGTCCTGGAAGTCGCTGGGGTGCATAACGTATTGGCTAAAGCTTATGGTTCTACAAACCCAATCAACGTGGTTCGTGCAACTATAGATGCTCTGGCAAATATGAAATCCCCACAAATGGTCGCTGCCAAGCGTGGTAAATCCGTTGAAGAAATTCTGGGGTAATTAACCATGGCAAAGACTATTAAAGTTACACAAACTCGCAGTTCTATTGGCCGTTTACCGAAGCATAAAGCTACTTTGCTCGGCCTGGGTCTGCGTCGCATTGGTCACACTGTAGAGCGTGAGGATACTCCTGCTGTACGCGGTATGATCAACCAAGTTTCCTACATGGTTAAGGTTGAGGAGTAAGAGATGCGTTTAAATACTCTGTCTCCGGCTGAAGGTGCCAAACAAGCGCCGAAGCGTGTAGGTCGTGGTATTGGTTCTGGCCTGGGTAAAACCGCTGGTCGTGGTCACAAAGGTCAGAACTCACGTTCTGGCGGTGGCGTACGTCGCGGTTTTGAAGGTGGTCAGATGCCTTTATATCGTCGTTTGCCGAAATTCGGCTTCACCTCTCGCAAAGCTATGATCACGGCAGAAGTTCGTCTGTCTGAACTGGCACTTGTTGAAGGCGACGTAATCGACCTAAACACGCTGAAAGCCGCTAACGTAGTTGGTATCCAGATCGAATTCGCGAAAGTTATCCTTTCCGGTGAAGTTGGTCGTGCGGTAACTCTGCGTGGTTTGCGTGTCACTAAAGGCGCTCGTGTTGCTATCGAAGCTGCTGGCGGTAAAATTGAGGAATAAGTAGCAGATGGCTAAGCAACCGGGATTAGATTTCCAAAGTGCCAAGGGTGGACTAGGCGAACTGAAGCGCAGACTTTTGTTTGTTATCGGTGCGTTGATTGTTTTCCGTATCGGCTCTTTTATTCCGATCCCTGGTATTGATGCCACTGTACTTGCCAAATTGCTCGAGCAGCAAAGAGGTACCATCATTGAAATGTTCAATATGTTCTCTGGTGGTGCCCTTAGCCGTGCTTCTATTTTTGCTCTGGGGATCATGCCGTATATTTCGGCCTCGATCATTATCCAGTTACTGACGGTGGTTCACCCAACGTTGGCGGAAATTAAGAAGGAAGGGGAGGCTGGCCGTCGTAAGATTAGTCAGTACACCCGTTACGGTACGCTGGTATTAGCTGTGTTTCAGTCAATCGGTATTGCTACCGGTTTACCGAATATGCCTGGTATGCAGGGCCTGGTGTTAAATCCAGGCTTTGCCTTCTACTTTACTGCAGTTGTGAGCTTAGTTACGGGGACAATGTTCCTGATGTGGCTGGGTGAGCAGATTACTGAGCGTGGTATCGGCAACGGTATCTCAATCATAATCTTTGCTGGTATAGTCGCGGGTCTCCCGCCGGCAGTAGCGCATACTATTGAACAAGCTCGGCAAGGCGACCTGCACTTCCTCCTGTTGCTGTTGGTTGCAGTTTTAGTGTTTGCAGTGACTTTCTTTGTTGTTTTTGTGGAACGTGGTCAACGTCGTATTGTCGTTAACTATGCTAAGCGTCAACAAGGGCGTCGTGTCTATGCAGCACAGAGCACACACTTACCGTTGAAAGTAAATATGGCTGGGGTTATCCCTGCGATCTTTGCTTCCAGCATCATTCTGTTCCCTGCCACGATTGCATCATGGTTCGGGGGCGGAACTGGTTGGAACTGGCTGACTACGATTTCGCTGTATTTGCAGCCTGGGCAACCGCTTTATGTGTTACTCTATGCGACTGCAATCATCTTCTTCTGTTTCTTTTATACTGCGTTGGTTTTCAACCCACGTGAGACAGCAGATAACCTGAAGAAGTCCGGTGCATTTGTACCAGGAATTCGTCCGGGAGAGCAAACGGCGAAGTACATCGATAAAGTGATGACACGTTTAACCTTAATTGGTGCGATGTATATTACTTTCATCTGCCTTATCCCGGAGTTCATGCGTGACGCAATGAAAGTGCCATTTTATTTTGGTGGTACCTCACTACTTATCGTAGTTGTCGTCATTATGGACTTTATGGCTCAAGTGCAAACTCTGATGATGTCAAGTCAGTATGAGTCTGCATTGAAGAAAGCAAACCTAAAAGGCTATAACCGCTAATTTGGTGTGTTTGAGAAGTTACGGAGAGTAAAAATGAAAGTTCGTGCTTCCGTCAAGAAATTATGTCGTAACTGCAAAATTGTTAAGCGTAACGGTATCGTTCGCGTAATCTGCAGCGCAGAACCGAAGCATAAACAGCGTCAAGGCTGATTATCTCGCATATTTTTCTTGCAAAGTTGGATTGAGCTGGCTAGATTAGCCAGCCAATCTTTTGTGTGTAAGCAGTAACATTGTTTGAGTATCCTGAAAACGGGCTTTTCAGAATGGTGTTACCGTATATAAATAGTAGGAGTGCATAGTGGCCCGTATAGCAGGCATTAACATTCCTGATCAGAAACATACCGTGATCGCATTAACTTCGATCTACGGCATCGGTAAAACCCGCTCACAGGCTATCTGTGCAGCATCGGGTATTGCTGAAAATGTTAAGATCAGTGAGCTGTCTGAAGAGCAAATCGAAAAGCTGCGCGAACAAGTTGCCAAGTTCATTGTTGAAGGTGATCTGCGTCGCGAAGTCACCCTGAGCATCAAGCGTCTTATGGACCTTGGAACTTATCGTGGTTTGCGCCATCGTCGTGGTCTGCCAGTACGCGGTCAGCGTACTAAGACTAACGCACGTACCCGTAAGGGTCCGCGTAAACCGATCAAGAAATAATCGGGGTGATTGAATAAATGGCAAAGGCACCTGTTCGTACACGTAAACGTGTAAGAAAACAAGTCTCTGACGGCGTGGCTCATATCCATGCTTCTTTCAACAACACCATTGTTACCATTACCGATCGTCAGGGTAATGCTTTGGGTTGGGCAACAGCTGGTGGTTCCGGTTTCCGTGGTTCTCGTAAGTCCACTCCGTTTGCAGCCCAGGTTGCAGCAGAGCGCTGCGCCGACGCAGTGAAGGAATACGGTATCAAGAATCTGGAAGTTATGGTTAAAGGACCTGGTCCTGGTCGTGAGTCTACTATCCGTGCGTTAAACGCGGCTGGTTTCCGCATCACTAATATTACTGATGTGACTCCTATCCCCCATAACGGTTGTCGTCCACCGAAAAAGCGTCGCGTATAACGCTGCTTTTAGGATTGTTGGAGAGAGAAAATGGCAAGATATTTGGGTCCTAAGCTCAAGCTTAGCCGTCGTGAGGGCACAGATTTATTCCTTAAATCTGGCGTTCGCGCGATCGATACCAAGTGTAAAATCGATCAAGCTCCTGGTCAGCACGGTGCGCGTAAACCGCGTCTGTCTGACTATGGTGTGCAGTTGCGTGAAAAGCAAAAAGTTCGCCGTATGTATGGCATCTTAGAGCGTCAATTCCGCAACTATTATAAAGAAGCAGCTCGCCTTAAAGGCAACACCGGTGAAAACCTGTTGCAATTACTTGAAGGGCGTCTCGACAACGTTGTTTATCGTATGGGCTTCGGTGCTACTCGTGCGGAATCGCGCCAGTTAGTTAGCCACAAAGCTATTATGGTAAACGGTCGCGTCGTTAACATCGCTTCTTATCAGGTATCTCCGAACGACGTTGTCAGCATCCGTGAGAAAGCTAAACAGCAATCTCGCGTAAAGGCCGCTTTGGAGTTGGCTGAACAGCGTGAAAAGCCGACTTGGCTTGAAGTTGATGCCTCTAAGATGGAAGGTGTGTTCAAGCGTATGCCTGAACGTACGGATCTATCTGCGGACATTAACGAACACCTGATCGTCGAGCTTTACTCTAAGTAAAGCTTAGTACCAAAGAGAGGACACAATGCAGGGTTCTGTGACAGAGTTTCTAAAACCGCGCCTGGTAGATATCGAGCAAGTCAGTTCGACGCACGCCAAGGTGACCCTTGAGCCTTTAGAGCGTGGCTTTGGCCATACTCTTGGCAATGCACTGCGCCGTATTCTGCTTTCATCCATGCCGGGTTGCGCGGTGACCGAGGTTGAGATTGATGGTGTACTACATGAGTACAGCACCAAAGAAGGCGTACAGGAAGATATCCTGGAGATCCTGCTCAACCTGAAAGGGCTGGCGGTGAGAGTTCAAGGGAAAGATGAAGTTATCCTTACCCTGAATAAATCTGGCATTGGCCCTGTGACTGCAGCCGACATTACACATGATGGTGATGTCGAAATCGTCAAGCCGCAACATGTTATCTGCCACCTGACCGATGACAACGCTGCTATAAGCATGCGTATCAAAGTTCAGCGCGGTCGTGGTTATGTGCCGGCGTCTGCCCGAATTCATTCGGAAGAAGATGAGCGACCAATTGGACGCCTGTTAGTAGATGCATGCTACAGCCCTGTAGAGCGAATTGCCTATAATGTTGAAGCAGCGCGTGTAGAACAGCGTACCGATTTGGACAAGCTGGTTATCGAAATGGAAACCAATGGTACGATCGATCCTGAAGAGGCGATCCGCCGTGCGGCAACCATTCTTGCTGAACAACTGGAAGCTTTCGTTGATTTACGTGATGTACGTCAACCGGAAGTGAAAGAAGAGAAGCCTGAATTCGATCCAATCCTGCTGCGCCCTGTTGACGATCTGGAATTGACTGTCCGCTCTGCTAACTGCCTCAAAGCAGAAGCAATCCACTACATCGGTGATCTGGTACAGCGTACTGAGGTTGAGCTACTTAAAACGCCTAACCTTGGTAAAAAATCTCTTACTGAGATTAAAGACGTACTTGCTTCCCGTGGTTTGTCTCTGGGCATGCGCCTGGAAAACTGGCCACCAGCAAGTATCGCTGACGAGTAACCGGATCACAGGTTAAGGTTTTACTGAGAAGGATAAGGTCATGCGCCATCGTAAGAGTGGTCGTCAACTAAACCGTAACAGCAGCCACCGACAGGCTATGTTCCGTAACATGGCCGGCTCTTTGGTTCGTCATGAGATCATCAAGACGACCCTGCCGAAAGCGAAAGAGCTGCGCCGCGTTGTTGAGCCGCTGATTACTCTTGCCAAGACCGACAATGTTGCAAATCGTCGTCTGGCATTCGCCCGTACTCGTGATAACGAGATCGTGGCAAAACTGTTTAATGAACTGGGCCCGCGTTTCGCGAGCCGTGCCGGTGGTTACACTCGTATTCTTAAGTGTGGTTTCCGTGCAGGCGACAATGCGCCGATGGCTTACATCGAGCTCGTTGATCGTGCAGAGTCACAAGCAGAAGTAGCAACTGCTGAATAATCTGTAGATGCATGAAAAAACCGGGCTTGCCCGGTTTTTTTACATCCAAAATTTGTCCTCCCTTGCCTAGTATTCCCATATTTACCCTACCCAGAATTAATCTTATATTCGCGCTATGCTAACGGAATGACTCTTCCTACCTTTTGCAGGATCAAGGCTATGTTTCTTATTGATCAATGGGTTGAAAAACACATTAAAAATGCCAGTGAGAACGGTGAGTTTGATAACTTAGCTGGCAGGGGAAAACCTCTGGTTTTGGATGACGACAGTGCCGTACCCGAAGAGCTACGAACTGCTTATCGTATTCTTAAAAATGCAGGATACTTGCCTCCTGAGCTGCAAGACAGGAAGGAAGCTATCGAGTTAAATGACATGCTGAAAAGCTTGATGTCTGATAATCCTGAGTTTGTCGTCATTGATAAACGGCTAAAAATTCTTAAATTACGACTACAGCAGGCTGGCATGAATACGGATTTTCTTGATGGTCGCTACAAAGATGAGCTGAATAAAAAGTTTAAAGGTGAATGAATATGTTCAAAATAGGTGAATTAGCCAGACTTGCCAATGTCTCTAGCGACACCATTCGCTACTATGAAAAACAGGGAATGATGAGTTCAACAGTGCGTAATGGTTCAGGATATCGCCAGTATGACGACAGTGACCTTCAGAGACTGCGTTTTATCCGTTATGCAAAATCGACTGGTTTTACACTCGAAGCTATCAAGGAACTGCTTTCAATTCGTATTGATCCTGCACACCACACCTGTCAGGAATCCAAGTCGATTGTTGAGGAACGGCTTGCAGAGGTAGAGCTTAAACTTCAGGAGCTCATGCGGATGCGTGAATCCCTGCGACGGTTGAGCAAAGCGTGTTGCGGTTCCGCCCATTCCAGCGTCAGTTGTTCTATTCTTGAAGCATTAGAAGATGGTGCGGGCAAAGTCGGTTAGAAACTACTTTCGATGCATGGATGATCGCAGTATCATGCGCTGGCATTGTATGCAGATACGTATTTTTTCTTACAGAGGAATTTATGACTACCTATAAGCACCAAAAAGGCGTGATCCAAGAGAACGCATTACAAGCACTATTACATGACCCATTATTTAAGCAACGGATTGAAAAGAATCTGAAAGGGAAAGGCAGTTACCGTCGTAAAGAAAAGAATGGGAAAGGAAGTTATCTGGAGGGCAGTATTGAGTGTTCGTTCGAATATTCAATACTGCCCTTCATCATCAAGCACCATTCAATACACTGAGTTTCTTAGAATTTCGGCGTTTGTTGTTCTTTCAGCAAGTCACGGATTTCCATTAACAATATTTCTTCAGCCGTTGGCTTCGGTGGTGCAGCTGGCACATCTTCTTTTTTACGGCGCATTTTATTCATAAACGTAATGGCGCAGAAGATTGCTAATGCGACAATGATGAAGTCAAAAATATTCTGAATAAAGATACCGTATTTCATAACGACGGCGGGTACCGTACCCTGCGCTTCACGTATTACCCAAGAAAATTGTTTAAAATCCACGCCACCAATGAGTAGCCCTAGCGGTGGCATGATGATATCGGCCACGAGCGATGAAACTATCTTGCCAAATGCGGCACCGATAATCACACCAATTGCAAGGTCAACAACATTTCCACGCATAGCAAATTCACGAAACTCTTTCATAAAACTCATACAGTATCTCCTTGGTAAACCCATAGTTCAGGTCTTTACAAATTAAAGACCATTTGTAGCATATGCGCTACAAAACTTTCCATCTTGAATCTAATCTGCTGATAACTAATTAATTGCTGAACATTATAAGAAGAACGGGCTTGGCTGGAATAGTCTCTCAACGTCACGAACAAATTTTTTGTCGGTAATAAACATGATCACATGGTCACCTTGCTGGATACGGCTAGTGCCGTTGGCAATAATTACCTCATTGCCTCTGACAATGGCGCCGATAGCGGTTCCTGGGGGAAGCCTTATCTGTTCAACAGTACGGCCAACCACTTTCGATGTGCTTTCATCACCATGTGCAATGGCTTCGATGGCTTCTGCCACCCCACGGCGTAGTGATGATACACTGACAATGTCAGCCTTACGTACATGTCCCAGCAAAGCAGAGATAGTGGCTTGCTGTGGTGAAATAGCAATATCAATAACGCTACCCTGGACAAGGTCAACATATGCGCTGCGTTGTATCAACACCATAGCTTTCTTTGCGCCCATCTTCTTAGCCAGCATAGCTGACATGATGTTTGCTTCATCATCATTAGTAATGGCAATAAAGACATCAACTTGTTCGATATGTTCTTCTGCCAGTAATTCTTGATCCGACGCATCGCCATAGAAAACGATAGTATTTTGAAGCAGCTCGGCTAGCTCTGCAGCACGCTGTTGGTTTTTTTCAATGAGCTTAACGCTATAGTTTTTCTCAAGGCGATGTGCCAAGCCTGCACCGATATTACCTCCGCCGACAATCATAATACGCTTATATGGCTTTTCCAGACGTTGAAGCTCGCTCATCACTGCACGTATATGCTGAGAAGCGGCAACGAAGAACACCTCATCACCCGCCTCAATAATGGTTGAGCCTTGAGGTCTGATAGGGCGGTCCTGACGGAAAATTGCTGCGACGCGAGTTTCAATATGAGGCATATGTTCGCGCATGGAAGACAACGCGTTTCCAACCAATGGCCCGCCATAGTAGGCTTTAACGGCGGCAATACTGACTTTACCTTCTGCGAAATTAACTACCTGTAAGGCACCCGGGTATTCAATCAGCTTATAGATATAGTCAATGACCAACTGTTCTGGCGAGATGAGATGGTCTATGGGTACCGCTTCCGGATGAAAAAGCTTTTCTGACTCTCGGATGTATTCAGAGGAACGAATTCGGGCAATACGATTTGGTGTATTGAACAAAGAGTATGCGATTTGGCATGCCACCATGTTTGTCTCGTCCGAGTTGGTGACCGCAACTAGCATGTCAGCGTCTTCAGCTCCCGCTTCACGCAAAACCCTGGGATGAGACCCATGTCCCTGCACAACGCGGAGATCAAATTTATCCTGCAGCTGTCGTAACCGGGTAGTATTGGTGTCAACGACGGTAATGTCGTTGTTCTCACCTACAAGGTTCTCAGCTAACGTTCCGCCGACTTGCCCGGCACCAAGAATTATTATTTTCATAGCCGCTCATTCTCGCCTTAATTCAGTTTACCCTGTGATTCAGAGCAGAACTATTTCGCTACGCTGATTTAATTAGTTTAGCGTAATAGAACCCGTCGCCATCTTCGGCATGGGGAAGGTTTTGTTTACCCGGACTCGTTAAATCGCCAGTTTCAATTAATACTGCTTCAGGGTGTGCTTTGAGGAACGCCATTATTTGTTCGTTGTTCTCTTCCGGCAGAATAGAACACGTCGCGTAGACCATCACGCCGCCGGGTTTGAGTCTTGGCCAGATGGCTTCAAGAATTTCGCATTGTAACTCTGCAAGCTCAGTAATATCGCTGTCACGGCGCAACCACTTAATGTCTGGATGGCGACGGATCACGCCGGTAGCTGAGCAAGGCGCGTCGAGCAGGATGCGATCGAAGATGCGGTCACCGGCCCAGCTATCTGGCTCGCGCCCATCACCCTGTTTAACTTCAGCGCTGAGCTTCAGGCGCTGTAGATTTTCATGAACGCGTTTAAGACGTTGTTCATCCACATCCACAGCTAATACATGTGCTTTCGGAGCCGCTTCCAGGATATGCGTGGTTTTTCCGCCCGGCGCGCAGCATAAATCGAGGATCATCTCACCATTCTGTGGATCCAACAGATCAACGCTGCCTTGTGCAGAGGCATCCTGAATAGTCACCCAGCCTTCTGCAAATCCCGGAAGCAGGTTCACCTGACAAGGCGTCACCAAACGCAGCGCATCGCGATATTCTGCATGAGGGACGGCTTCAATCTGTGCTTCACTCAGTAAATGCAGATATTCATCACGAGTATGATGCATACGGTTGACGCGCAGCCACATAGGAGGCCTTTGGTTATTGGCATCAACAATATTTTCCCATTCTGTTGGATAGGCTTTTTTCAAACGGTTAAGCAACCAGCTTGGATGCAGATGGCGACTGTCATTGTTAACCATCAGCGACAGCAATTCTTCCTGCTGTCGCTGGAATTGACGTAAAACACCGTTGATCAGGCCTTTCAATTGCGGGCGTTTAAGCGCGACGGTGCCTTCAACAGTTTCTGCCAGTACGGCGTGTGCAGGAATACGTGTATGAATCAGTTGATATAAGCCAATCATCAGTAAGTAATGCAGAGTTCGCTGTTTACCGGTTAATGGTTTTGCCATCAATTGCTGCAAACACCATTCGAGTTGAGGTAAAACCCTCAGCGTACCGAAACATAGTTCCTGCAGTAATCCGCGATCTTTATCTGAGATGTTTTTCTGCAAACCCGGAAGAACGGTAGAAAGAGACTGGCCTTTGTCTAACACCTGGCTAATAGCTTGAGCTGCAATACTTCGGAGATTATAGGTTGTTTTCATAGTCAGAGGGGCTGGTAAAGCTCAGCTTAAATAGATGATAGAGCCCGACGTATTGCCGGGCGTTATCGGAATAGTCAGGCGAAAACGGTGCCTTCGGTAAACCATTCGCGACGAGAGTTAAGTATGTCCTGTGCAGACATGTTTTTTTTACCTGCAGGCTGCAACTGCAAAATATTCAGAATTCCGTCTGAAGTGGCCACCTGGATACCATTTTTTGTTGCGGATATCAGTGTTCCCGGCAGGGCTCGGCTCTGCTGTGCGAGCACAGTGGCATGCCAGACCTTCACCGGTTGTTCATGAATGAGAAAATAGCTCATTGGCCACGGATTAAAAGCGCGAATACAGCGCTCCAGTTGGCTAGCTGGCAAGGACCAGTCTATGCGGGCCTCCTCTTTACTCAACTTTTCCGCGTAGGTGACAAGCGCTTCATCCTGTACTTCTGCATGCGCAGTTCCTGAGGCCAATTGCTCAAGCGTGGTCAACATGCCGACTGGGCCGAGCTTTGCTAATTTGTTATAGAGATTAGCGCTAGTATCTTCCGGTTCAATGACACATTCGATTTTATGTAGCATATCGCCTGTATCAAGACCGATATCCATCTGCATGATAGTAATGCCTGTATGGGTATCACCTGCCCACAAGGCACGCTGAATTGGTGCAGCTCCCCGCCAGCGCGGAAGAAGCGAGCCGTGTACATTGATACAACCTAACTTAGGCATATCTAATACCGCCTGCGGCAAGATCAACCCGTAAGCCACCACGACCATGATATCGGCATCCAGTTCAGCAATTAATTGCTGGCTTTCTGCAGAACGCAGGGACTTAGGTTGGTAGACGGGGATATTATGACTTGCAGCGAGCACTTTGACAGGGCTGGAAGCTAGTTTATTCCCACGCCCCGCAGGCTTGTCAGGTTGTGTGAATACACCCACGACCTGGTGTCCCGAAGTGAAAAGTGCGTCAAGATGATGCGCTGCAAAATCAGGCGTTCCTGCAAATACTATTCGCAAAGCTAATTCCTGTTATGAATTAAAAATCACTCAGGTCGAGCGTTCAGCTTGGCCATCTTTTCCATCTTTTGACGGATACGTTGACGTTTCAGTGGAGATAAATAATCGATAAATAATTTACCCACTAAATGATCCATTTCATGTTGGATACAGATAGCCAGCAGGTCATCAGCTGCAAGTTCAAATGTTTTACCGTCACGATCAAGCGCGCGAATCTTCACTTTTTCGGCCCGAGGAACCAGAGCACGTTGTTCAGGAATCGACAAGCAGCCTTCTTCAATCCCGGTTTCGCCGCTTTTTTCCAGCAATTCAGGGTTGATGAGAACCAGACGCTCGTCGCGGTTTTCAGAGACATCAATCACGATGATACGCTGATGAATGTCTACCTGCGTTGCAGCCAAGCCGATACCTTCTTCGGCATACATGGTTTCAAACATATCATCCACGATTTGCTGAATCTCGGCGTTAACTTCTTTGACCGGCTTGGCAGTAATGCGAAGACGCTCGTCTGGGAAATGTAAGATATGTAATACGGACATAAATTTATGGATCTTTATTCAATTGATTGACGATATATAGACACCATTCTAGACATTTCTTGCTCTGATTGACAGCATCCTCTGCCAATTGAACCAGTAGGTGCGGGCGTTGGAAGGAAATATAAGGAAATATATTGATGACTCAGCAAGAAGTATGGTTACGCTTATCAACAGTCAGGCGGCTTGATGTGGCGGTTGCCTGTCGTGTGGCAGATATCATGACTAATGAGGCCGCTGGCAAGAGCGCTTTACTCGTTGAATCTGGAATGACTGCAGATCAGATCAACGCATTTTGTCGGGTAAGTCACGAGCAGTTACGTGCTTCATTGCGTTGGCTTGAATACGAACATCACTATCTTATTACGATAAACGATCTGCGTTATCCCACATTGTTAAAACACGTAACGTCAGCACCTGTAGTGCTTTTTGTTGCAGGAAATCTCTCTGCCCTTGCTACGCCTCAATTGGCGATGGTAGGTAGCCGGAAATACACCCAGTATGGAGAACAATGGGCGGCCTATTTTTCAGCCGGTTTGGTTAACAGTGGATTTACTATCACCAGCGGATTGGCTCTGGGAATTGATGGGATAAGTCATGAGGCTGCCCTCAATTGTGGTGGTACAACGATTGCCGTGCTTGGCAGCGGACTTACACGTATTCATCCCCGTCGACATGAGCATCTTGCCTGCAGGATACTCGAGCAAGGTGGCGCGCTTGTTTCTGAACTGGAGGTCTGTGCCGCGGCTATTCCTGCCAATTTCCCCCGACGTAATCGAATCATTAGCGGAATGAGTGCTGGCGTACTGGTGGTTGAAGCGTCATTGCGCAGTGGGTCTTTAATCACCGCGCGTTATGCGTTAGAACAAGATCGCGAAGTGTTTGCACTTCCCGGACCTATCAATAGTGCAACGAGTGAAGGAACACACTGGTTAATCAAGCAGGGTGCCTATCTGGTCACGGACCCCAATGATATTGCAGAACAGATTGGTAGTGGATTGACTTGGTTATCTACGCTCCCATGTCCTGATCACAAAGATTTTGTGCCTCCGGAAGCGAAATTTGCCTCAAAGGATATTATTTGTGCAGAAGACGACGAAGTTGAATTGCCATTTACTGATGTGTTGGCTAACGTAGAATATGAGGTGACACCTGTTGACGTCGTCGCCGAACGTGCCGGCCAACCTGTGCCAGAGGTAGTAGGTAAACTACTTGAACTGGAGTTAGCAGGATGGATCGCAGCTGTACCCGGCGGCTATGTCCGAATTAAGAGGGCTGGCCATGTTCGACGTACTAATGTACTTATTTGAAACTTACATTCATAACGAAGCGGAGATGAATGTCGACCAGGATAGGTTAACGGACGATTTGGCTGAAGCGGGATTTCATCGGGCTGATATCAACAATGCGTTGAATTGGCTTGAAAAACTTGCTGATCTGCAAGAAGGTGAAACACCATCTCATTTGATGGAAACAGACCCTCTTGCTTTACGAGTTTATACTGATGAGGAAGCGAATCGGTTAGATGTCAGCTGTCGTGGTTTTTTATTGTTTCTTGAACAGATAAAAGTATTGAATTTTGATACCAGGGAGATGGTTATCGATCGTGTTATGGCTCTCGACACTGACGATTTTGATCTCGAAGATCTTAAGTGGGTGGTGCTGATGGTACTCTTTAATATCCCCGGATATGAAAGCGCTTATCAGCAAATGGAAGAGCTGTTGTTTGAAGTTAATGAAGGTTATCTGCATTAAGGGATAACAGGTAAAAAGTAAGATATGACAAAAGCAGCACTTTTTGCTGAGAAGCAAAATGAATCCTGTCCGGAATGCGGGGCCAACCTGGTGATCCGTAATGGTCGCCACGGCCCTTTTCTGAGTTGTTCATCCTATCCAGAATGCCAGTATATTCGTCCTCTGAAATCTCAGGCAGATGGCCATATTGTGAAAGTACTGGATGGGCAATTATGTCCTAAATGTGAGTCGACCTTAGTGCTGCGGCAGGGCCGTTATGGCATGTTTATTGGTTGCAGCCATTACCCCGAATGTGACCACACAGAAACGATTGATAAACCTGAAGAAACGACGCTCCAGTGCCCTCAGTGCCTGCGGGGATATCTTTTACAGCGTAAATCCAGGTTTGGAAAAGTATTTCATGCCTGTGATCGTTATCCTGAATGTCAGTTTGCCATCAATAATAAGCCGGTGGCGGGGGAATGCGTCCATTGCCATTACCCTTTATTGATGGAAAAGAAAACGGCGCAAGGTATTAAGCTATTTTGTGCCAGTAAATTGTGCGGTAAAGCCGTCGAAATTAAAGATAACGAATAAGATGAATAAAAGTTTAGAAAACTCATTTACCCTTGTGCTTGATGCGCTGCGTGAACAGCAGGTTGTGGCTTATCCAACAGAAGCCGTCTTTGGGCTTGGTTGTGATCCGGATAGCGAACAGGCTGTCGATGCGCTTCTGGCGCTGAAGAAGCGGCCAAAAGATAAAGGTCTTATTCTGATCGCTGACAATTATCAGCAGCTTCTTCCTTATATAGATGACTCATTGCTCACTGAACAACAGCTGGCACATATCTGGTCATTCTGGCCGGGCCCGGTAACCTGGGTCATGCCTGCAAAACCTTCAACGCCTGAATGGTTAACCGGATGTTTTACGTCGCTGGCGGTGCGGGTTACCGATCATCCGCTGGTAAAAGAGCTTTGCCAAAAATTTGGCAAGCCGCTGGTATCTACCAGTGCGAATCTCAATGGCGAGCCGCCATGCCGGTTGCCTGCAGAAGTCCGACTCCAGTTCGGGGATAATTTCCCTGTAATTGATGGCGATGTCGGCGGAAGAGAAAATCCATCAGAAATTCGGGATGCCCTTACCGGCAACCTGATCCGTCAAGGTTAAAGGAAGAAGTGATGCCATCTTTCGCGGTATTTGGAAATCCGATCGGCCACAGTAAATCCCCTCGTATTCATGCATTGTTTGCCAGTCAGACCGGAGTCGATCACACCTATGGCACCGTGCTGGCACCGCATGAAGAGTTTGAAGAAACGCTGCGAACCTTTTTTGAGGGCGGAGCCCGCGGGGCAAATATCACCGTGCCTTTTAAAGAGCGTGCTTTTGCCGAATCTGATGAACTGACGGACCGCGCTGCAATGTCCGGTGCTGTGAATACCCTGAAAAAGCTTGAAGACGGCCGGTTGCTCGGGGATAACACCGATGGCATTGGCATGCTGAGTGACCTTGAGCGGCTGGTACTGTTGAAGAAAGGTGATCGGGTTTTATTGATCGGTGCTGGTGGCGCTGCGCGAGGGGTGATCCTTCCTTTGCTGTCTCATGGCTGTTCGGTTGTTGTCACCAACCGGACGTTTGAACGTGCACAGCACCTGAGCCATATCTTCGAAGAGAAAGGGGATATCCGGGCTATCGCATTAGCCGATCTGGCTGAGGAATCCTTCGATCTGATCATTAATGCCACGGCTTCAGGTATTAAAGGGGAGATCCCTGCGATCCCTGAAAAAGTGCTGACCGCGCAGACGCGTGTCTACGATATGTATTATCAGGCCGGTTTAACGCCTTTCCTCACATGGGCTAAAAATAACGGAGTAACGGGTTATGCTGACGGGTTAGGAATGCTGGTGGGGCAGGCTGCCCATGCTTTCTATCTGTGGCATGGTGTTATGCCTGAGATTGAACCTGTGCTGGAACAGTTAAAGAAAGACTTGCTGGCTTAACCGTTAATGCCTGAACAGTGCGCATTTTACTGTTCAGGCAATGCTCTTCTTTATTGTTCCTGAGAAAGGTAGAGATTTTTCCAAGTCACATAGTTATTCGAAGAGTACGTCAATCCTGCAAGTTCCTCTGACGTCAGCTCCCGTATCTGCTTAACTGGGCTGCCTAAATAGAGGTAACCGCTTTCAAGGATTTTCCCGGGCGGAACCAGACTGCCAGCGCCAATCATTACATCATCTTCAACGAGCGTACCGTCCAGCAATATCGATCCCATTCCCACCAGCACCCGGTTTCCGATAGTGCAGCCATGCAGCATGGCTTTATGACCTACGGTGACGTCCTCCCCAATAATAAGAGGATGGCCTTCAGGATTATGCCGCGACTGGTGGGTGACATGCAGCACGCTTCCATCCTGCACATTGGTTCTGCAACCGATCACGACATTATTCACATCCCCCCGTATCACCACCAGCGGCCAGATACTGACATCATCGGCCAGATCCACATCGCCAATCACCACACTGGAGGGATCAACCATGACTCTTTCTCCTAATGTTGGTGTTAATCCCTGATAAGCACGTAAAGCCTGAGACATCTGAAGCACCCCATAAGTGAGTTTTGACCTTGGCAATATAGTTCGGGTCTGAGGAAATACCAATTTGAGCTCAATCAGATTGGTGTGAAAACCAGCGGATCGAGCGAGATCTCCGCGAAAGGGTTGAAAAATACGCAGTCGATCCTTTTATTGGAAAAAAGGCTTGTGCAAAAAATTCGGATCCCTATAATGCCGCTCCATCGACAGGGAACAACGTGAACAACATCACGAAGTGACCGGGTCGGAAAGATTAAAAACAGCGGCATCCGGTGAAATAAACGGTTGACACTGAAAGAGGAAAGCGTAATATACGCCACCTCGAGTTACCAAGCGAAAGCGCGTAACTACAAGACGATATCAGCCACTTCGGTGGCAAAAAAATATCAAGTCTTAAAGAGTGACCAAGCAGTAATTCATTTAGTTGAATTATTACGAACTTTTAGTTTTGCAAAAGTCAGTTTTTGAGCATCGCTTCACGAGTTGAAGCAAATCGAACTTTAA
>NZ_BMFZ01000021.1 GCF_014639435.1 Hafnia psychrotolerans
TTGACAGCGACGTTGGCCCCCTGCTGCTCCTGATCACCATCTTCAAAATCATCGAAATTTGACATATCCCATCCCATTAGTTGCGTAGTGTCGGCACTACCTTACGGCAATGGAACTAAAAATCAATAAAAAGGTTCCATCAATAGAACCAGAATATCTTTTCCTACGTTCTGATTCCCTATGCAGAGGAATCTAGAGACATCACCTGACCAAGCGTATTTACCATAACACCTGTTCACCGCACCGCCTCAACCCCACTCAGCGCCGTTTTGCCCCGAAGACAGTGAAACCCCCGACTTACCCCGCCAAAACCGCCCAAAACGCCGCTGGTAACTTTTGCGCGGGTGAATAGCTATGCACCTAAACCGTCGCCGTACGGTTAGCGCCCCGTTCGGCGGCGAAGCCGCCGAAACCGCGTATTGAGCGCGCCTCAAAAGGCCGTGAGCCTGGCTCAAAAAGCCCGACAAAACCGGCGACCGGTCACCACTTGTTGTGGGCGGTCGCCGGTTTCAACAACCGCAGGGCGTTAGCCGCCGTTGACGTTCGGGAGCCGCCGGCAGGGTCAGGGGCAACGCGCGGGGGATGTGCACATCCGCAGTGGCTTTGCCTATCCTGCATCGTCGTTAAAAGTGGTTTTTTTGATAGGGGGTTTTGCAGAACGGTCCTCGTGATGGCGGTGCTGAAAACCTGTCCAGCCCCGTTTGTAGCGTCCTTCATTTGCCCGCCGCCATACACCTTCAGCCCTTGTGCCCCATGGTGTTGCAGCGATCCGGCGATACACCCTATGCACAGGTGGTGATACGCCTCGAGTCCTTGCGACACAAGGGCTGGAGCCGTGCACTGTATAATGCGTCGGGTGTGAGAGATTTCTTGTGGTTTTGCTCAGCAAGAAAACGAAGCACACCGAGTATTGAAGCGATCAGTATTGCCCGGGTAAGCCAGTGAAAAATACCATCGCAGGACGTTCGGGGTGTCGGGGAAAAGCCCTGACCGGTCGTTTTCGGATCACGACAGCGTGCTGGCGGTGGACACAAAACATTTCCTGTCCGCCCTGTTATTGATTTGCAAAAAGAGGGAAGCAATTGGTCTTGGGTTTCAAAGGGGCACCCTTTGGCGCGCACGATGCTTACGGAACGCCGCAGGCGTTTTGTAAACATCGGTGACGTGCCTCGGTCTATTCACTGCCGCGTGAGGTTTCGCACTAATTCGCACTAACCACGAGGGCTGTGAGAGAAAATCGCACTATTTCGCACTAAATCGCATTAAACCTAAAACCGGTCGCACTAATTCGCACTGTTTCGCACTAAATGGCTGCGTTCCTGGGGGGCTGAATCAGCCAACAGTATTGGTGCGATTTTTCCAGCGAAGATGTCCATCACGCAGGTTTTTCCAGAATTCGCCGCCGGTACCTAAATACTCCCCAAGCCGATCGGCCTCGGCGTCGCTCAATTGGTGTTCATTACTCAACGTCTGGGCAAGTTGATCCACGTCCATTTCGATGTTGGCAGCGAGATCGTACAAAGTGTGCATGTCTGGGGTGATGAATTCCTCTCGCAGAATATCACCGACCGTTGCGGGTGCCGCAGTTCTCGTGTCCATCGTGACGCTCCTGGTAAATGTTTGGCTATCTCAGCGAAGGGAGTGAAAGTCCCCGTGTCGGGGTTATTTCGATGGCCGCTGCCATCGCTGCCACCACTTCGTGATCACTGGAGAGAGAGCAGGGTCTGGCTTATGCTCGAGGCGTAGCATCATTCCCTTTAATTCAGCCACCTCCTGGCGAAGAGCACGGATTTCATCGAGTAAAACCGCCTCATTTTGTGTGCCATCAGGCTGTGCCACGGTGGGCCGTGATGCTGTGCCATCAACTGACAAGTCACCGTAGTGGCGTATCAACTCACTTGTTTCAAGTTCCCGATGACCAGAACCGTTAGTCCTATATGAAACAAGGCCTGAAGCCATATCGCGGTATAGGGTTCGACGGCTTTTCTGTGTCAATTTCTGTGCCTGTGACACTGTGTGCCATGCCATAAAAACCTCCGAATTTTTGGCACAGTGTAGAACCTCTGATAAAAATAACCAAAAATCAAAAATCGAGGAGTCAAAAAAGATGACCAAGCAAGAAAAAACAGCACTGAACATGGCGAAGTTCATTCAGGCGCAGACGATTTTGTTACTCGAAAAGCTGAATGAACTGAATCTTGATGAGATGGCCAACCAGTGTGAGCGATTGCACGAGCTGTCAGAACAGCTTCATGATGGTTTGAAAAAAGAAGTAGAAAGGGATGAGCAGGAAACCGTCGAGTGACCGTGCCAAAGGAGACAGCAGTGCACTTACGCTTCCTCGCGTTGACAGACTTCGCTAGTCAACACTGCGGCGAGCGTTGCGGGTCAGGAAAAGACGAATAGGATGTAGGAAGAAAAAAATGGAAAAGGCCACGCCCAACCGGGCGTTTTTCCATAGGCTTCGCCCTCCTGATGAACATCACAGAAATTGGATGATTTCCGGTGCTCAAATCAGAAGTGGCGAAACCTGACAGGACTTAAAGATCCCCACCGTTTCCGATAGGTAGCTCCCTCGTGCGCTTTCCTGTTCCCACCCTGAGGTGTACCCGTTGCAGACCGCCGTAAGGTGGCGTTTTCTCATTCCTCCCCGTGCAACTGGGTTCCTTTTAGGTGGTTCGCTCCAAGCTGGACTATCTGCACGAACTCCCCGTTTAGTCCGACTACCGCGCCGTATCAGGTAACACACTCTTGAATCCAACCCCGAAAGACACGACAAATCGCCATTGGCGGTAGCCATTGGTAACTGTTTGAGTGGAGCAAGCTTTAAAGGAATTCTTGAAGTATCAGCTAAATTACGGCTACACTGAGAGGACGAATTAGGTTACTGCGCTCCACTAAAGCCAGTTACCGCGGTTCAGAAGTTCCCCAACTCACTGAACCTTCGAAAAAACCACCTTGCCGGGTGGTTTTTTCGTTTCTGGGGCGACAATACCTCTGAGATAGATAAGCGTCAAGAACAACACATTGCCCGCAACACAGGTAGGGACTAGAATGCAAAATAACGTAGATTTAGAGGTTAAAAAAATGAGCATCAAAAGCCTAAAAGACATCATAGAACAGCAAAAAAAAGAAGAAGAAGAAGAGCAAATCTTCGATCCAGAAGAACAAGTTAAAGAATATAGAGAATTAGTTGAGAAACTATATTCACTGTCTATAAGTTCAATTGAAGATCTTATAAAAGAAGATCTGATAAAAGTATCCAGAGAAAAAATAAACATATATGAAGAGTCTCTTGGTGAATATGAAATTGACTCACTCATACTCTCCATTAATTCAAAAAAAATAAAATTCGTCCCGGCGGGAACAATGCTAATCGGTTCAAAAGGGAGAGTAGATGTCTTTGGTCCTTTTGGCAGTGAAAAGTTCATGTTAATAATGAAAGGCGTAAAAAGCCCTAGCGATCTAATAAAAATTAGAGTTAAGGTTGCTGGCAGTTCTGGTGATGTTGAGCCGAAAAAAGAATCTAGGAAAAAACCAACACTAGATGACTGGGAATGGAAAACTATGCCTAGTGATAATCGGTGGATGAAATTTGATGACGTAAATAGCGACACCATAACAAGTATTATCACGAGAATGATAAATGGCTAGAGTTCATTCCATAAAAAAATCAGGGCAGCATTTAGACATCAGCTACGTGATACATAAGAAATCCGTGCTTGATAGGTCTATAACGCTTATGTATTCAACCAAAAACCCAGACTACTATGCGGATTTTGTTGGATTGAGCGAACATGAGATAGAGTCAGAGAAAGAAGTTTTAATTAAAGAAAATGATACAACGCATAGCCTTTTGTTGCTAACTGCAATTGAAGCACTCATAAGGCTTGATGCAGATAAAAAATATTGCACCAAAAAGAAGGATGATTTATCCAAAAGAATAAAAGAAATATACGACAGAACAAAGGGAGAGAAAATAAAGTTGGATGAGGATTTAATTAATGCAAGACTAAATGAGGACAGCCCTGAAACTAGAAAATTTTACAACAACTTGAAGAAATGTTTTAAATACAGGCACTGGCTTGCGCATGGCAGATATTGGGACTCAACCAAAGTTTCCATAGTTAATTTTGACTCAATACTAATTATAACACAGTCAATATTGGCACTCACAAACTATGATTTTGAAACTTAACATGTGATAACGATAAGAAATCACTAAAAACATAATTAGAATTTCATTATGTTTGATTATTAATGAGTGATTTTATTACTAATGAAAATTAGTAGCCATGGGAATTTATTTACCCCTTCTTAAATTAAATGTAAAAATAATTAGCTAAAAACTTTAATTGCAAGTTTGGAAAGGTACTTTCTTCAGCCAAGGTACTGCTCATGTCATCTAAAATCTTCCAACCTTCTGCTGACCCTATGTTTTTTCTTGGTCGCATTTTAGATCCTAAGCATTTCTCTTCGCACCTTTGTTGTCAAAAATATGATGGCAGCGATAGATTACTCACTTGAAATCCCGCCAAAAGACCATATTAAAATAGTGGGTAAATTCACCCTTTGGGCACAACAAGGAAAGCAGGATGGCTCTTTATAAAAATTCTCAAGTCGTCAAACATAGCGATCACGCTGCATTCGACGCGATACACAATCCAGGCATCGCAGCTCCGGATGCAGGGATATACCGGTGCATCAATTGCAGCCATGAGATCGGGATCGCAAAAGGACATACACTTCCCCCACAGCACCAAAATCACCCAGATGGGGTTGCGATTAAGTGGCAAATGGTCGCATTCGCACAGCATAAGTAAGAATGATAAAAGTTTACTTATTAAAGCCCTACGGGGCTTTTTTTGTACCTACCGGTGGCGCTGATTTACCATAACACCTGAATCCAACCCTGACAGACACGACAAATCGCCATTGGCGGTAGCCATTGGTAATGGGTGTACAAGAGATTACTGATGCAGATTTCTCGAAGTTAAGGCCTGAGTGCGGCTAAACTGAAAGGACGAATTTGGTTTCAGCGGTCTTGTACACCCTGTTACCACGGTTCAGAAGTTCCCCAACTTACTGAACCCTCGAAAAAACCGCCTCCCCAGGCGGTTTTTTCGTTTCGATGACAAGATACGCGCGATGGTCAAGTCATCTTAGCTAGACAGCTGACAACCTAACTAGTCGTTAGTTAATAGGTTTTTGCCAAAAAAATTGTATAAAATACGGTGCCATAGAGCTAATCGGCACAAACATCGAGCAATCTGATTGTTGGGTGGATATTTTCGCTCATAATTAATACAAGGCATTATCAATGCACGTTCTAAGAATCATGAGAGTTTCAAAGGATGGCTTACCGACCGTCAAAGAAGACACTCGAGATTGTCTTGGTGTTAGGTATAAAAAACCGCGGGTTAATGACATATCTATAGACGTCAATGGTATGGTTATTCGTGGTTCTGGAGGGCTATCAGTGACTCTCCCTCCAAAGACAAACTTTAAAGAGCACTTACTTGAGCCATCTATCCCTGCGCGGGAGTGTTTTAGGATTGATTTGGCTTACTTTGAAGAGCATCAGCATTTGTTCTTCAGACAAGATAGCTCTACTCATGGTTTAATAGAGCCATCGCATGATATGCATATTGATGAGTATCACGAACATTTAGCAGCTACGAGAAACTTATGGGAGGTTGATAAATGAAAATGTACTTCAAAACAAACATGCTCAAACCGACCCAACAAAAAAAGCAAAATGAATCGATGAAAATCTATGAGCATAAGCTGAACTGGCTAATCAACCATGACGCCACCTCAAACAAGATCTACGACACTTGCGTGTCATTAGTTAAAGATTGTGGTGATCGGGGTGGGGCAGTTGCGTACACATTACTTCTTAATGCTGTACGTACGAGAAAAATGGATGAAGAATCCGAAGAGAATGTACTAGATGTGTTAGATGCGCTGTCTGGTGAGTGCTCAGTAGGATCTAAGATAGGGGCTGGTAATTATCACACCCAGCACAATCACGCATAGTCCTGATTCATATTAAAGGCCGCTTAGAAGCGGCCTTTTTCACATCTGAACCCGCCATGCCGCCGGATTGAACGTGCCATCCCCTGCCACATATATTTCTGTAATCCAATTCCCCCAGATCCATGGAGTTAAAGCAAAAACTGCGGCGGCTGACAATCCACATCCCATATGTATTTGATATCAATAGTATAAACCCACCTTCTTGTCATTCCTAGCGCACCTACATTCTGATCTTCATGAGGCAACACCATTTGCCCACTAACTAACTTCACAGATGTAAGATCGGTATACCGTGATTCACTCAGTAAGGTTGGCCGAAAATTAGTAGGTATTTCAAAAGAAATCAGCCGGTCTCTTGCCCTAATGAAATTACAAATCAATATGTTAGCACTATCTGGAGCATCCTTATTAAGAGCAGCTACTTTAATGAGAGTACCTCTGGGAGCTTGATGAAGCGCCTCCAGAAAACGCTTTTCATCTTTCTCACCGTTTTTTTCGAAAAAGAAAAGTCCTGCTAGCCAAGCAGGATCGCTGCGAAGTCTTTGCTCAATAGCCTCTTTAACAATCTCAGTTTTAGATCTTGAAGTAGATTGAGCATACAAATTCAAACTCCGTGCTAACCCTCCAGGAAAAGTAAATTTGACAGCGACGTTGGCCCCCTGCTGCTCCTGATCACCATCTTCAAAATCATCGAAATTTGACATATCCCATCCCATTAGTTGCGTAGTGTCGGCACTACCTTACGGCAATGGAACTAAAAATCAA
>NZ_BMFZ01000022.1 GCF_014639435.1 Hafnia psychrotolerans
ATAGGAACAATGACCAAGCAAGAAAAAACCGTGCTGAACATGGCGAAGTTCATCCAGGCGCAGACACTTTTGCTACTCGAAAAGCTGAATGAGCTGAATCTTGATGAGATGGCCAACCAGTGTGAGAGATTGCACGAGCTGTCAGAACAGCTACATGATGGCTTGAAAAAAGAAGTAGACCGAGATGAGCAGGAAACCGTCGAGTGACCGTGCCAAAAGTGACAGCAGTGCACTTACGCTTCCTCGCGTTGACAGACTTCGCTAGTCAACACTGCGGCGAGCGTTGCGGGTCAGTAAAAGACGAATAGGATGTAGGAATAAAAAAATGGAAAAGGCCACGCCCGGCCAGGCGTTTTTCCATAGGCTTCGCCCTCCTGATGAACATCACAGAAATCGGATGATTTCCGGTGCTCAAATCAGAAGTGGCGAAACCTGACAGGACTTAAAGATCCCCACCGTTTCCGATAGGTCGCTCCCTCGTGCGCTTTCCTGTTCCCACCCTGAGGTTTACCCGTTGCAGACCGCCGTAAGGTGGCGTTTTCTCATTCCTTCCCATGCAACTGGGTGCCTTGTAGGTGTACCGCGCCAAATTCAGGTAACAAACACTTGAGACCAAACCTGAAAGGCACGAAGAATCGCCACTGGCGGTAGCCATTGGTAACTGGAAGCTTGCGGGATATAGAAAATGGTATTAATTCTTGAGGTCTTGAAGTGCCATGCCTTTTACGGCTACACTGAAAGGACAAGTTTGGGTGACTGTTCCCGCGAAGATCAGTTACCTCGGTTCAAAATGTTTACTAGGCATTCATAAACAGTCACATTGCAAACTAATGATAGGTGGTTAGCTGGTAATGAGATAGTGCACTTCATAGCTAAGCTTCAACTGCATTAGCTCAGAATCTCCAAGCCTTTGCGCTCAACAACAGATAACAATTTCATTGCTGATGCATTTGGCACAGACTCCCCTCTTTCCCACTTTTGGACAGCCTTCTTGGATACGTTCAAAAATATAGCGAATACAGATTGACTTACATTTTGCCGCTCTCGTAACGACTTAATATCTTCTGGACGATAATCTTTCACCGGTTCCAGACAGAGAGCGTCAAATGTACGCATTGTTACACTATCAACAAACCCGTGCTCCATTAGCAAAGTAACGTCTTTGTGTATTGAAGATAGTATCTTACTCATCACAACTTCCTCAGTATGCCTTTTGACACCATATCCTCGAGCTTTTCATCCGTAAAAGAAAAGAGCAATTCGCCATATTCTTTTAAAGCTGCCAACTCTTTTTTGGAGATGTTGTCATTCTCTTTTTTTGAGAATAAGTGTATAAAAAACAACTTATTACCTTTCTTGATTGAAACGATAGCACGAGTGCCATCGCTCTTTCCCGTATTGCGTTTTCCACTAGCAATGCGTTTTTTCACCAAGCTACCGGATAAGTTCGCATCGATAAGTCCAGCGAAAATCTCGCTTGCTGCACCAACTAGTGCCTCATCGCTAATAACTTCTTTTTTTGCAACCTCAACAAAACCAGAAGCTAGGTAAATCTCGGGTTTGGGCTTTTCAGTCATTATGTCTTTCCTTATGTTAGTGTATACCCTTAAAGGGTACAAGCAATGTATTGTCTTCCCTCTTATAACGAATGCGTTATAAATAATTCTTGACGCACTTGTCACCATTGCCCATAATCGACCTGTCACCGGTAGATTGTTAAGCGTGCTAAAAAAATGCGCGAGAAAACTTCCTGAGAGTAACAAACTGTAAGTGTATTGTCAAGAGATATATTCCTATATAGAACACTAAATTTTTTGAACCCCCATACTCCCTTTTTTTAGATATCCCTCTGACCTTAGAAACCAGCACAACTTTTCAATCCACATCACGCACTGCATTCACATAAGTCGCAATATTTAACCTCTAGTTCGCCATGTCCTTAATCATCCCTGAATCGTGATCTGAATGTCATCCTCACTGACGCCAAAATACAGAGCCAAACCTGCCTTGGCATCCTTAATATTCAATGGCTTGACCTCATATTCATGTACATCACCTACCTTTCCATCTCTCACCGCAGATGGAATTACTTTTGAAACTGGTTTGAAGTCGAGTTTCATGACATCGATCCTCATGTTTTCGAGGTTTCGATAGGAAACTGGATTCCGGTTGCCATCCCACTGATCTGGAATGTCAATTTCAGCATAAGAATCGATATTTATAATCCAGCGCTTAGGGTTTTCTGGAGCCCTGCTTACTCCAGAAATTTGACCGATCATAAACGCATGGTGATGCTTTGCTTCCTGGGAACCCCAATCCTTTTTCGAATTTTGAACACAAACCAAATACTGATGCTTTGCTGCATGGCTGGCATCAAGCCTCCAAGCCTGACTTCCACCAGTTTTCAATATTTCTGTGGCACCACGTGCGGTAAGAACAGTAATGCAGTTAGTATCTGACATTTCAAATCAACCTCTACCATATTTAAGGGCTAAAACTAGATTTAAAAGAGGTTTTAACATATTAAAAAAGAAACAACAAGCAATCACTACGGCACATACTATCAAATAGCATCCAAAGTACTACACCAAATACTAGTGATAAAAGTAGAAACGGATTGTTGCCAAATAAGGTGGGTATGCTTGGGACAACGAAATTACAATGTCATCCGTTGCGCGTAGGACATGAAAAAAGCCCGCAATCGCGGGCTCAGAAAGCTGTAAAAAACCCCACAGCTTCAGATATGTTATTCCCTGATATCTCTCCATAAGAGATTCTACTTCTCTTACTTGGTCTTTTGTTGCCACAAAGTCCTCCATTATTTCTGGATGGAAAACTAAATCTACGAATAGCTGAATTTACCATAACACCTGTGATCCGGCCTTTGAGCATATCCTCGAGTCATGCAGCGACAATCGTGTCACCGTAAAGCTCCAACCGCTCACCTGGAGACGACCATGCCCCCCCTACTCGAGTGAGCTGTTTTGAGCCAAGCTCACCCTAGGTACGCAGCCTAAGGCAAGATTTTATAAGAAAACTCTAAGAATACTGGCCGTATAAACATGTCATTAAAAACAGGGTTGACACCGTATTAAAAATCATTAAATTAGCCTTCAACAGCGGTGGCATCAGTATTTATCCGTTGGTTTATATAGTATTAAGAATATTGATTTAGAAAGTCGCTGTAATATGTTGTCATGAAGTTTTAGTTGAAGTGTTAATGGTTGTAGTAATCAATTGAAGTAAAAATCGCGATGATGTAAGGCTTTGTTTATTATTGTTATTTTGTTCGCGAAAAAATTGCGTGTCAGTAGTTGAAATATCGCGAAGGAAGTAAAGCCACGCATCAAAGAGTATATATCGCGAAGGGGAGATGTACGAGTTGAACGGTAATACCTGATTTGACTTTGTTTTCATATAAAGCTTTCAGGTGGTTTTAAACCGATAAAGGAGGGGGTTTTTAGTTGTCAGTACCCGATGTTATCTGTAAGAACTTGTGCATTTAAAGCAGTACCAAATAGCAGCATCTAGTAACGAAGTATATTAATGTCAAATCTTAAGTTCGCAGTACCTTAAAAGCCCTGACTCGTACAGTCAGGGCTTTTATCGTTTCGGCCTCCCGCGCGTCATCCATTTACCATAACGTCCGTTCACCGCACCGCCCCAGACGCCCTCAGCGCCGTTTTGCCCCGAAGACGATGAAATCTACGGCTTACCCCACCAAAACCGCCCAAAATCGCGCGGATGAATTCTGCGCCGGTGAATAGCTATGCACGCGCACAGGCGCAGCACTGTTTCATGAGAAAAATAGGCTGAACGCCTCAAAAAAGAAGTTGTTCTGCATCAGCCAATCCCACAAATCCGCCACCATTTGCAGGCAGTCCAGTACCAGTTTTAACTTTTCTAAAAATTTCATAATGTCCTCCTGTGTTTACCTCTATCGTTGCGTCACGACGGTATTTAGCGGGGATTTTTTTACCCGGATTTGTCCGCCGAAACGTCATTGTGCGAAGAAGGACGCGTCGAGATAAGTTGAAGGGGTTCAGTAGGAAAACGGTGAACGGGCGCGCAATTTATTGCGCGGCCGCGAGGCGTTGGCCAAGCCGAAGGCGCGGCAGAACGTTGCGCATGCGCAACTTTTAAAAACGGTGGAGATATCTTTCTCGGTGAAGTTTGATCAGGCTATGCGTTGTTTCTTGGAGCGAAATGGAGGGGATATGACAGCCCGTTATGAGACTGATTTTTATGGCTGGACGCGTGAACAGGCCGATTTACTGCGCAATGGCAGCTTTAGTGAACTGGACACACAGAATCTTCTGGAGGAGATCGAGGCAATGGGCACAAGCGCGGAAACCGAGCTGGAGTCGCGCCTCGAAGTCCTGTTTATCCATATGCTGAAATGCCAATTGCTGTCAGAACATCAGGAGCGCAGCTGGAAACTCACTATAGAGGAACAGCGCCGCAAGATTGAGCGCAGCCTCAAGAAAAGCCCGAGCATCAGACACAAGCTACCTGAGATCATCGGAGATGCCTACGGCGATGCGGTGATCGGCGCCGAACGCGAGACACACATCAAGCGCTCAGTATTCCCTGCTGAATGCCCGTGGTCATTTGAGCAGTTTATGGATCCGAAATTCTACCCGGAGTAAATCCGGACGTTTTCCAAACAGAGGTCATCCGGGTAACGGTGAGCGAGCGCGGAATTTTTTCGCGGTCGTGAGCCGTTGGTGGGGTGTCGGGGCGCAGCCCTGACCAGGCGCTTTTGGGATCGCGGCCAGCTCGATGGCGGTGGACACAAAACATTTCCTGTCCGCCTGTTGAACTTCATTTTGCGGCTGGTTATCCTGACTTCGCTATCGTTGCGTGCCGCAACTGCCAAAACCCGTGTGGCCTGAGACGGGTGCCTTCGGGCGGCCACTGCCAATGTTCCCGTGATTTGAGAGGAACGCCTTCGGGTGATCACATGCCAATACCGTTATGACCTGAGAGACGGTGCCTTCGGGCGGTCACTGAAGCCGCAGAAAACCTCTGAAAAACGCGGCGCCCACGCTCCAGTGGCTGAGGTCTGCCCCTAAAGACTCGCTTTAGGTTGCACTCAAAGCAGCACTACCTGCATCCGAAACCACACCCGCCTTCATCAGGCACTTTGCATCGCATGCGCGTCACTTGCGTATCGCGAAGCGTTTACCAAGTGACGCGCGCGCAAAACCGCCGCGAAACCCCATGCCGCAAACCCCAAGGGCATTTTCCACCATCTGACACACACGTGATCGGCGACTTTACGCCGTCCGTACCGGCGCCGCCGGCGGACATCATTTTTTATATAAGGGATAAAACGACACGACATCGATGGCGACACCGGGAGACCGGTGTGTGGAGGCAGTCTGACGAACGTCAGCCCGGCGAAAGCCGCAAACGGATCAGAGATCCGGGGAGCCTTGCAAGAACTCAACCATTCGCCGCCCCGGTGCACAGATGTCTGTCGTGACGCATGAAGCGCAAAATAAACCGTGCCGCCGGGGTGAATTTAAGCCGTATCGAGACTGAAAAGACCTGGGAGTGAAAGTCCCCGTGTCGGGGTTATTTGGTTGGCCGCCGCCATAACTGCCACCACTTCGTGCTGACGGGGGATTGATCAGGGTCTGGCTTATGCTCGATTCGACGCATTTCCTGCATTTCAACCCGCAATCCAGCCACTTCATCACGCAGCATTTTTATCTCAGAAACCAGCTCCTGAATCACAGCATTTCCTGTCTCACTATCATGTCTCTGAGTGTCCCGCGATGGTGTCTCACTATGTACCAACTCACCATAAACACGTATAAGCTCACTGGTATCAATAGAGCGACTACCATCTACCTCAGAACGATATGAAACGCGGCCTTTAGCCATATCCCGATAGAGCGAACTCCGCGCTTTCCCGGTCAGTTTCATTGCCTGTCTCACGGTTACCCAAGCCATAGTCTCACCCTCCGTTTTTGAGACAGTATACTCACAGAGAGAAATGTACGGTGGAGAATATAGGAACAATGACCAAGCAAGAAAAAACCGTGCTGAACATGGCGAAGTTCATCCAGGCGCAGACACTTTTGCTACTCGAAAAGCTGAATGAGCTGAATCTTGATGAGATGGCCAACCAGTGTGAG
>NZ_BMFZ01000023.1 GCF_014639435.1 Hafnia psychrotolerans
GAAATCGTAAGCAGAAAGAAGTTCACGAACTTCCATCTCTACCAATTCCAGCAGCTCTTCGTCATCTACCATGTCGCATTTGTTCATGAATACGATCATGTAAGGAACGCCAACCTGGCGACCCAGTAGGATGTGCTCACGGGTCTGTGGCATAGGGCCATCAGTCGCAGCAACAACCAGAATTGCGCCGTCCATCTGAGCAGCACCGGTGATCATGTTTTTCACATAGTCGGCGTGGCCTGGGCAGTCTACGTGCGCGTAGTGGCGAGCTGGGGTGTCATATTCAACGTGGGAAGTGTTGATGGTGATACCACGAGCTTTTTCTTCTGGTGCGTTATCGATCTGATCGAATGCGCGCGCAGAACCGCCGTAGGTTTTAGCCAAAACGGTGGTAATTGCAGCAGTCAGGGTAGTTTTACCATGGTCAACGTGGCCGATAGTACCAACGTTAACGTGCGGTTTTGTACGTTCAAACTTTTCTTTAGACATCGATTGTCCCTCTAAGACACGGTTAAATCGGTGGTATCACCACATCAACCAAGCGTTTGCTTGATGAATTATTTTACAGAAAAAAATCAGGAGGGAGAATTTGGAAGTGGTGCTGATAGGCAGATTCGAACTGCCGACCTCACCCTTACCAAGGGTGCGCTCTACCAACTGAGCTATATCAGCACATCTTGGAGCGGGCAGTGGGAATCGAACCCACATCATCAGCTTGGAAGGCTGAGGTAATAGCCATTATACGATGCCCGCATCTTTGAACTCGGCTACCTGATTGTTCTGAAGAACGCGAAGACGGGGATAAGGATATGAGACACTTAAACCTCACCTTCACTTACGATGTGCCTTACATCATAAGTTGCCTTATTACTAAGGCTCGTTAATTTTAAGTACTTGAATGGTGCCGGCACCAAGAGTCGAACTCGGGACCTACTGATTACAAGTCAGTTGCTCTACCAACTGAGCTATGCCGGCATCAAGTGCTGCGCATTCTAGGGAGACTTGCCGGGGTATGCAACAAAAAAATTGTATGAATTGCTTCTTCGCTCATGTTTTATTCAAAAAATAGGTTTTTTTCCTCTTCCGACCCTATAACCGGGTAAATAACATCCAAACAACCCCCTGATACTTTCGCAGGTAAAGGCTGGCCACGCTGATTTTTTCGTTGCTTTGACAAAAAACAGGTCCACTGAGTAACCACAACTCTTTATGCACCGAAAATGCGCGCTTGCCTCATCAAGGGTCATCATGGAAGACGTATTTTCTTCCTGAGCCCAGTTTGGAGCTGTTTTATTGTGGCGTATCTTTTGCATTACTCCTTACGCGAATGTCGTGCTGTCATTTGAGAGGTAAGGAATGAAAATTGTCATGCTTAACACCGCCACATTACCGGTCTATCGCGATGAGCTCGCGCTCCTGCTTATAGAAGCCAGCCATCAGGGAGTTCAGGCAGGTTTACCTTGCACTTTTGAACAGAGAGAAGCCGAGGATGCGTTCCATGATTTGCGCCCTGCCCTTTCTAATAATGAACTGTTGCTGTGGATAGCCAGGGATGACCAAGGTGTCGCCGGCACGCTGCTCCTCAATTTAAGCCATTCACCGGACACGCCTCATCAGGCCGAGGTCAGCACTTTGTTAGTTTGTTCAAGGGCCAGGAGGCGTGGCGTAGGGCGCTTATTGTTACGTGAGTCAGAGAATACGGCGCAAGATTTACGCTATACATTGCTCTCCTCAGACATGCAGTCTGGCTCCGGTGCGGAAGCATTTTATCGGGCGCAAGGTTATCGGTGTGCGCCCTCCCGGGCAGGATCTCAAGATTACAGCAGAAAAAATGAAGTGGTCTATTACAAACAACTCCAGCCAATAGGCTGTTTTTCTCATTCTCTCATTTAACCTGACAGGTGCGAATACCCCGCACCTCTGCCTTATCATTCTTCATCATTTACATGATTTTCTCAAAAAATTTTTAACTCAATCAAAGAAATCGTTAAGTTATAAGAAAAAGATCTCTCCTGAAAACGAAGCTGTCTATAATATGCTGCTGGTTTACTGTCTGGAGTTGGCGTGAGCGCCTATCCTGACCTGCGCTAACAGGCAGACTTTAACTTATGAAAAAAAGAGACCCATCCTTGGCAACGCCTTACTTGCAGTTTGATCGTGCACAGTGGGCTGCCTTGCGTGATTCGGTACCATTAACGCTCAAAGAAGCGGAAGTGGTGAATCTTAAAGGCATCAACGAGGACTTATCCCTCGAAGAAGTGGCACAAATTTATTTGCCGCTTTCACGTCTTCTCAATTTCTATATCAGTTCAAACCTACGCAGGCAGGCTGTGCTTGAGCAATTCCTGGGCACCGACGGCCAGAAGATCCCGTATGTGATTGGTATTGCGGGGAGTGTGGCGGTAGGGAAAAGCACCACGGCGCGAGTCCTGCAAGCGCTGCTAAGCCGCTGGCCTGAACATCGCTCTGTTGAGCTAATCACAACCGATGGGTTCCTCTATCCCAATAAGACGCTCCAGGAGCGTGGGATCATGAAGAAGAAAGGGTTCCCGCAGTCCTACGATATGCACCAGTTGGTCAATTTCGTTTCTGAGGTAAAATCTGGGGCGAAAAGGGTCACCGCGCCCGTTTATTCGCATTTGATTTATGATGTGATCCCAGACGGAAATAAAGTCATTGAACAGCCAGACATTCTTATTCTTGAAGGGTTAAACGTTTTACAAAGTGGCATGGACTATCCTCATGATCCGCATCGGGTATTTGTCTCAGACTTTGTCGATTTCTCAATATACGTCGATGCGCCGGAAGATTTATTACAGGGATGGTATATCAACCGTTTCCTAAAATTCCGTCAGGGCGCGTTTTCCGATCCCGATTCTTATTTCCATCACTATGCAAAGCTGCCAGAAGAAGACGCTGTGAACATTGCGACACAGTTGTGGAACGAGATCAACGGATTGAATTTGAAAGAAAATATTCTCCCTACAAGAGAGCGGGCAAGCCTGATTCTGACTAAGAGTGCTAACCACGCCGTTGAAAATGTCAGGCTGAGAAAATAGATTTTTCGAATTAAAAAGGAGAGCCGCTGCTCTCCTTTTTAATTCACCGACCGCGCAGGGATATTTCCCCTCCGATATACGGCTTAATTATGCCGTCCTGCTCTAGCAGTAAAGCGCCTTGCTGATCTATCCCACGTTCGATACCGTGAATTTCCTGCTCGCCAATCAACAATTTTACCGGACGGTCGAGGAAATTATCTAAACCTCGCCAACGACTTATAAATGGCGCAAGTCCTTCCTTCTCAAAATGTAATAACGCAGCCCGTAGTTCTTTCAGCAGCGTTGCTGTCAGCTCATTACGATCGATATTAACACCCGCTTCCTGCAAGTTTATCCAACCCTGATTAATGGTTTCCGCTGCTGGTTCATGCATTTTAAGGTTGATGCCCGCCCCGATAACCAGCTGTGCTGCATCCCCGGTTTTCCCGGTCAGTTCCACCAGAATACCAGCCAGCTTTCTGTCTTTCAGATAAAGGTCATTAGGCCACTTAACTCGTGCGTCTTCAGCCCCCAGGCGCTGAAGGACTTCAGTCATCACGATCCCAATAACCAGACTGAGGCCCATTGCAGCAGCCGGGCCTTGATCGAGTTTCCAGTACATTGAAAGATAGAGGTTGCTGCCAAATGGCGAAAACCATTTTCGTCCTCGACGTCCTCGCCCTGCCTGCTGGTACTCGGCAACGCAGGCATCTCCCGAGCTCAGTTCGCCGATCCGGTCAAGAAGGTATTGATTAGTGGAGTCAATGACGGGCAAAACATTTACGCGCCCCGCTGGCAGCATGGAAAGAATTTTAGCTTCATCCAGTAACTGGATTGGATGTGGAAGGCTATATCCTTTGCCGGGTACAGTGAAGATATCCACACCCCAGTCGCGCACCGTTTGAATATGTTTATTGATCGCGGCGCGGCTCATTCCCAGCGCAACGCCCAGCTGTTCACCTGAATGGAACTCACCATCGGCCAGTATAGAGATCAAGTGCAACGGGACTGTTATATCTTTCATGACAACGCCTCCACGGCATTCACTTCGCCGCCGGCGGCGATAAAACGAACTTCCGGCTCAAGCCAGATACCAAACTTCGTAGCAACGGTATTTCGCACATGTTTTGCCAGCGCACGAACATCCGCACTACTGGCATGATCTTTGTTGATCAACACCAGCGCCTGATTCTGATGCACGGCTGCCCCGCCGATACTGAATCCTTTGAGATGTGCCTGTTCAACCAGCCAGCCTGCAGCCAGTTTAACCTGCCCGTCAGGCTGAGGATAAGATGGCATGGTGGGAAATTCACTGCGGATCTTTTCCGCGAGCGCTGCATCAACCGTAGGGTTCTTATAAAAACTGCCGGCATTACCGGTAATTGCGGGATCGGGCAGTTTACTCAGGCGCATTGCGCATACTGAATCGAAAATCTGACGCGAGGTGACGGTATGTGGATCAAGGCGAGTGAGATCGCCATAGGTCAGCTTAGGTTGCCAATGCTTCGTCAGCTTAAAACCTACAGCGACAATGGCATAACCATCTTTATAAGCGTGCTTGAAGATGCTTTCACGATATCCGAACTGGCACTCTTCCGACTGAAGCCGGGTTACTTTGCCGTTTTTCATGTCTAAGACGTCAACATAGTGACAGACGCTTTGCAGCTCAATGCCGTAAGCCCCAATGTTCTGAATTGGTGCTGACCCGACACAGCCAGGGATCAATGCAAGATTTTCCAAACCAGGAATATTGCGTTCGAGTGTAAAACACACTAGCTGATGCCAGTTTTCCCCGGCACCGACGTGCAATAGCCATTCATCTGCATCTTCCGTCACTTCAATACCTTTGATTCTGTTCAGAACGACAGAACCGGTGAAGTCTTCAAGAAACAGAACGTTGCTACCCTCGCCTAATAATAGAAATGGCTGTTGCTTTTCTTGCGCCTTTTTCCATGCTTCGATCAGCTGAGTTGTACTATTTATATGCGTAATGACCGCAGCATGTGCAGCTAAAGAAAAGGTATTCAGGGATTGAAGCGAGGTGTCATCAGTCGACATAACATATTACTCATGAGTGACTTAATTATGCCTAGTTTAACTGATCCGATAACCTCTGGCGCAGCGTTTTATCAGTTGTAGGGGAGCACAACAGCAAAGCGGACTATTCAATAACCGCTCCTTCACCTTTCATTTCCGCCAAATTCCATATAGCAAAAAGCCCTGTACATCAGTACAGGGCTTTCTAC
>NZ_BMFZ01000024.1 GCF_014639435.1 Hafnia psychrotolerans
CTTTTATGGGGTGACTGCGTACCTTTTGTATAATGGGTCAGCGACTTATATTTTGTAGCAAGGTTAACCGAATAGGGGAGCCGTAGGGAAACCGAGTCTTAACTGGGCGTCAAGTTGCAAGGTATAGACCCGAAACCCGGTGATCTAGCCATGGGCAGGTTGAAGGTTGGGTAACACTAACTGGAGGACCGAACCGACTAATGTTGAAAAATTAGCGGATGACCTGTGGCTGGGGGTGAAAGGCCAATCAAACCGGGAGATAGCTGGTTCTCCCCGAAAGCTATTTAGGTAGCGCCTCGTGAACTCATCTTCGGGGGTAGAGCACTGTTTCGACTAGGGGGCCATCCCGGCTTACCAACTCGATGCAAACTCCGAATACCGAAGAATGTTATCACGGGAGACACACGGCGGGTGCTAACGTCCGTCGTGAAGAGGGAAACAACCCAGACCGCCAGCTAAGGTCCCAAAGTCATGGTTAAGTGGGAAACGATGTGGGAAGGCATAGACAGCCAGGATGTTGGCTTAGAAGCAGCCATCATTTAAAGAAAGCGTAATAGCTCACTGGTCGAGTCGGCCTGCGCGGAAGATGTAACGGGGCTAAACCATGCACCGAAGCTGCGGCAGCGACGCTTAGGCGTTGTTGGGTAGGGGAGCGTTCTGTAAGCCGTTGAAGGTGGCCTGTGAGGGTTGCTGGAGGTATCAGAAGTGCGAATGCTGACATAAGTAACGATAATGCGGGTGAAAAACCCGCACGCCGGAAGACCAAGGGTTCCTGTCCAACGTTAATCGGGGCAGGGTGAGTCGACCCCTAAGGCGAGGCCGAAAGGCGTAGTCGATGGGAAACAGGTTAATATTCCTGTACTTGGTGTTACTGCGAAGGGGGGACGGAGAAGGCTAGGCTGGCCGGGCGACGGTTGTCCCGGTTCAAGCGTGTAGGAGGGAAGAGTTGGTAAATCCGCTTTTCTGTATAACTCTGAGGCGTGATAACGAGCCACTACGGTGGTGAAGTAGCTGATGCCCTGCTTCCAGGAAAAGCCTCTAAGCTCCAGGTAACACGAAATCGTACCCCAAACCGACACAGGTGGTCAGGTAGAGAATACTCAGGCGCTTGAGAGAACTCGGGTGAAGGAACTAGGCAAAATGGTGCCGTAACTTCGGGAGAAGGCACGCTGGCGCGTAGGTGAAGAGACTAGCTCTCGGAGCCGAAGCCAGTCGCAGATACCAGCTGGCTGCAACTGTTTAATAAAAACACAGCACTGTGCAAACACGAAAGTGGACGTATACGGTGTGACGCCTGCCCGGTGCCGGAAGGTTAATTGATGGGGTCAGCCGCAAGGCGAAGCTCTTGATCGAAGCCCCGGTAAACGGCGGCCGTAACTATAACGGTCCTAAGGTAGCGAAATTCCTTGTCGGGTAAGTTCCGACCTGCACGAATGGCGTAATGATGGCCAGGCTGTCTCCACCCGAGACTCAGTGAAATTGAACTCGCTGTGAAGATGCAGTGTACCCGCGGCAAGACGGAAAGACCCCGTGAACCTTTACTATAGCTTGACACTGAATATTGAGCCTTGATGTGTAGGATAGGTGGGAGGCATTGAAGCGAGGACGCCAGTTCTTGTGGAGCCAACCTTGAAATACCACCCTTTAATGTTTGATGTTCTAACTCGGCCCCCTGATCGGGGGTGAGGACAGTGTCTGGTGGGTAGTTTGACTGGGGCGGTCTCCTCCTAAAGAGTAACGGAGGAGCACGAAGGTTAGCTAATCACGGTCGGACATCGTGAGGTTAGTGCAATGGCATAAGCTAGCTTGACTGCGAGAGTGACGGCTCGAGCAGGTACGAAAGTAGGTCATAGTGATCCGGTGGTTCTGAATGGAAGGGCCATCGCTCAACGGATAAAAGGTACTCCGGGGATAACAGGCTGATACCGCCCAAGAGTTCATATCGACGGCGGTGTTTGGCACCTCGATGTCGGCTCATCACATCCTGGGGCTGAAGTAGGTCCCAAGGGTACGGCTGTTCGCCGTTTAAAGTGGTACGCGAGCTGGGTTTAGAACGTCGTGAGACAGTTCGGTCCCTATCTGCCGTGGGCGTTGGAAGATTGAGAGGGGCTGCTCCTAGTACGAGAGGACCGGAGTGGACGCATCACTGGTGTTCGGGTTGTCATGCCAATGGCATTGCCCGGTAGCTAAATGCGGAAAAGATAAGCGCTGAAAGCATCTAAGCGCGAAACTTGCCTCGAGATGAGTCTTCCCTGGAGCTTCGAGCTCCCTGAAGGGACGTTTAAGACTAAGACGTTGATAGGCTGGGTGTGTAAGTGCAGCGATGCATTGAGCTAACCAGTACTAATGACCCGAGAGGCTTAACCTTACAACACCAAAGGTGTTTTGTTTTAAGAGACGCAAAGAGATTTTCAGCGATGTTCCGAGATTGGTTCTTGTGGCGAA
>NZ_BMFZ01000026.1:0-817 GCF_014639435.1 Hafnia psychrotolerans
TATACCTTGCAACTTGACGCCCAGTTAAGACTCGGTTTCCCTACGGCTCCCCTATTCGGTTAACCTTGCTACAAAATATAAGTCGCTGACCCATTATACAAAAGGTACGCAGTCACCCCATAAAAGGGGCTCCTACTGCTTGTACGTACACGGTTTCAGGTTCTATTTCACTCCCCTCGCCGGGGTTCTTTTCGCCTTTCCCTCACGGTACTGGTTCACTATCGGTCAGTCAGGAGTATTTAGCCTTGGAGGATGGTCCCCCCATATTCAGACAGGATGTCACGTGTCCCGCCCTACTCATCGAACTCACAATGAGTGCACTTTTGTGTACGGGACTATCACCCTTTATTGTGCGACCTTCCAGACGCTTCCACTAATGCACAAACTGATTCAGGTTCTGGGCTCTTCCCCGTTCGCTCGCCGCTACTGGGGGAATCTCGGTTGATTTCTTTTCCTCGGGGTACTTAGATGTTTCAGTTCCCCCGGTTCGCCTTGCATGGCTATGTATTCACCATGCAATAGTGTGACGTATCACACTGGGTTTCCCCATTCGGGTATCGTCGGGTATAACGGTTCATATCACCTTACCGACGCTTTTCGCAGATTAGCACGCCCTTCATCGCCTCTGACTGCCTAGGCATCCACCGTGTACGCTTAGTCGCTTAACCTCACAACCCGAAGGTGTCTTCTAAAGAAGTCACGTATCGCGCTGCAAGTCTTGAGAGACTCAACACAGGGTACTCCTTATCTCGGTACTGCTACGGAGAGATAAGTTTCAGCTGTGTCGTTTCAATTTTCAGCTTGTTCCAGATTGTTA
>NZ_BMFZ01000026.1:976-1284 GCF_014639435.1 Hafnia psychrotolerans
TAAGGGGCCGTATGGATATGGTGGAGCTAAGCGGGATCGAACCGCTGACCTCCTGCGTGCAAGGCAGGCGCTCTCCCAGCTGAGCTATAGCCCCATACAGTCACTCACAGATACCTTTGATTTACCACTCGTAAAAGAGTTAATTCTTACTCAGGCAAGGCGTGCGCGAGGAAAGTTTACTGGTGTAAACGACCGAGTGCATAACGCAGCATGAGAAAGAATTTGGTAGGCCTGAGTGGACTTGAACCACCGACCTCACCCTTATCAGGGGTGCGCTCTAACCACCTGAGCTACAAGCCTATAAAGGT
>NZ_BMFZ01000027.1 GCF_014639435.1 Hafnia psychrotolerans
TATACCTTGCAACTTGACGCCCAGTTAAGACTCGGTTTCCCTACGGCTCCCCTATTCGGTTAACCTTGCTACAAAATATAAGTCGCTGACCCATTATACAAAAGGTACGCAGTCACCCCATAAAAGAGGCTCCTACTGCTTGTACGTACACGGTTTCAGGTTCTATTTCACTCCCCTCGCCGGGGTTCTTTTCGCCTTTCCCTCACGGTACTGGTTCACTATCGGTCAGTCAGGAGTATTTAGCCTTGGAGGATGGTCCCCCCATATTCAGACAGGATGTCACGTGTCCCGCCCTACTCATCGAACTCACAATGAGTGCACTTTTGTGTACGGGACTATCACCCTTTACTGTGCGACCTTCCAGACGCTTCCACTAATGCACAAACTGATTCAGGTTCTGGGCTCTTCCCCGTTCGCTCGCCGCTACTGGGGGAATCTCGGTTGATTTCTTTTCCTCGGGGTACTTAGATGTTTCAGTTCCCCCGGTTCGCCTTGCATGGCTATGTATTCACCATGCAATAGTGTGACGTATCACACTGGGTTTCCCCATTCGGGTATCGTCGGGTATAACGGTTCATATCACCTTACCGACGCTTTTCGCAGATTAGCACGCCCTTCATCGCCTCTGACTGCCTAGGCATCCACCGTGTACGCTTAGTCGCTTAACCTCACAACCCGAAGGTGTCTTCTAAGAAGTCACGTATCGCGCTGCAAGTCTTGAGAGACTCAACACAGGGTACTCCTTATCTCGGTACTGCTACGGAGAGATAAGTTTCAGCTGTGTCGTTTCAATTTTCAGCTTGTTCCAGATTGTTAAAGAGCAA
>NZ_BMFZ01000028.1 GCF_014639435.1 Hafnia psychrotolerans
TGTAGTCCCTCCGGTTTTTAGTACCACCGCCAATGAGGATCTCCGGCCAGTTTTTGCCTCGCATAGATAACGGGTGGCATATCACCGAGTGAGCTATGCGGACGTTCTTCGTTATATTCTGCGCGCCAGTCTTCTGTTAGCACACGGACTTCTGACAGTGTTCTGAACAGGTACATATTGAGTATTTCTGTGCGTAGCGTTTTGTTAAATCGCTCAATAAATCCGTTCTGCATTGGCCTGCCTGGCTGAATAAAATCGAGTATCACGCCGTGCAACTCTGCCCATTCAGCTAAAGCAGCGGCTGTAAGTTCTGGCCCGTTATCGCTGCGTATAAATGCCGGATAACCTCTTTCAGCACTTAACCGCTCCAGGATGCGTACAACGCGATGAGCAGGTATATTCAAATCAACCTCGATTGCCAGCGCTTCCCGATTAAAATCATCGACGACGTTAAATAACCTGAATCGCCGCCCGTCGATCAGGGCATCACTCATAAAATCAACTGACCAACAGTGGTTCATTTTATGCGGAATAACCAACGGCTGTGGATGCCGGTTTGGTAAGCGTTTTTTCCCTTTTCGCCGAAGGTTGAGTTTTAACAATCGATAAACCCGGTAAACTCGCTTTGCATTCCACAGTAACCCTGCCTGGCGTAACTTATTGAACATCAGTCTAAAACCATAAGCCGGATACTGATGCGCCAGTTTTTGTAGTGCCTCGACCACGGGCAGATCCCGTGCCGTGTTCGGGGAATAATG
>NZ_BMFZ01000029.1 GCF_014639435.1 Hafnia psychrotolerans
CTGGGTCGCCAGGTTGGCGTTCCTTACATGATCGTATTCATGAACAAATGCGACATGGTAGATGACGAAGAGCTGCTGGAATTGGTAGAGATGGAAGTTCGTGAACTTCTTTCTGCTTACGATTTCCCAGGCGATGATATCCCAGTTGTTCGTGGTTCAGCGCTGAAAGCACTGGAAGGCGAAGCTGAGTGGGAAGCAAAAATCATTGAACTGGCAGGTTACCTGGATAGCTATATCCCAGAACCAGAACGTGCTATCGACAAGCCGTTCTTGCTGCCAATCGAAGACGTATTCTCTATCTCTGGTCGCGGTACCGTTGTGACTGGTCGTGTAGAACGCGGCATCGTGAAAGTAGGCGAAGAAGTTGAAATCGTTGGTATCAAGGACACCGTTAAGTCTACATGTACCGGCGTTGAAATGTTCCGTAAACTGCTTGACGAAGGTCGTGCAGGCGAGAACGTTGGTGTTCTGTTGCGTGGTATTAAACGTGAAGACATCGAACGTGGTCAGGTATTGGCTAAACCAGGTTCAATCAAACCACACACTACCTTTGACTCAGAAGTTTATATCCTGAGCAAAGATGAAGGCGGTCGTCATACTCCGTTCTTCAAAGG